>CAWILC010000001.1:0-174932 GCA_963836865.1 Pirellulaceae bacterium
TCGCTCGCAGCCGAACCTGCTGAACACCCGCGGAGGCCTCTGGGCCCGTCTCAAAGTGCTCCGCCTAATGGGGGCTGCGGTGCCGGCGTATCAGGGGTTCGAGCTCTTTCGATACTGGCACAGCGAGTTGACGTTGAAAGAGAAGATTAGTTCGGTCACTGGCACCGCGAAACGGGTGTTTAGGAGGCGACTGCGCCAGAGAACGCAGGTCACAGAAACACACTTCGAGTCGGTCTCATGATTGAGGCTTTCATTTTGGCATACAGCTCCGGTGTAAAAATGCAGCGGGATTGGCATGATGCTACTTTTATTCACCCTGCCGCAATTGCTGTCACAGCACTCTTAGGAATTTGGCTTTTTTTTTCGGCTCGCAAGTCCGTGCTCCTGCCACTGATGATTTTGATCTGCTTCGTTCCTTCGGCTCAACGGATCGTCATCGCCGGAGCCGACTTTACCTTGTTGCGGATTATGGTACTCGTCGGATTAGCTCGCATTTTGGTGCGTGGCGAATTGATGGCGTTCCCATCAATCGTATTGACTGGGTCTATCTCGCTTGGGTCTTGATCGGTTCGCTGATCTGATGCGATGCATGCGCGGAGTTCGTTGCGGTCGTCTACGTTTGCGGTACAATGATGGACATACTTGCGCGTACTTCGTCGCGAGAGGCGCTCGTTCAGGATGTAGCGGACTTGCGATCTTTTGCTTGGATCGCTGCGATCATCGCAATCCCGGTAGCGGTTTTCTTCGCCATCGAGTTGTCTACTCAACGAAACTTGTTTGCCGTCTTCGGCGGCGTTCGTGAGATTACGTGGATTCGCGATGATAGACTGCGGTGTCAAGGTGCCTTCTCGCATCCGATCCTTGCCGGCGTGTTTTGGGCTGCAATAGGAGCACTGACGATGGGTGCAGCACTTGATTGTGCGACATCCATGGCACGACGCCATGCTAGCCGCAGGTACGTCCCGTGTGTTCTGATCGTTGGCGCAACCGCTTCAAGTACACCTGTGCTCGGTTTAGCGGCTGGAGTGGGATTCTGGCTTTGTTGGCCAATTCGATGGCTAGTGCCATACGCGTTCATCGCGACGCCTTTCTTGCTAGTCGCGTTACACCTGGTGATGGAAGCACCGGTGTGGCATTTAATTTCGCGAGTTAGTGCTGTAGGTGGGTCAACATCTTGGCACCGATATCACTTAATCAATGAGGCGATCAACCATTTCCCGGAGTGGGCCATATTAGGTACGACATCCACAGCTCATTGGGGCGAGGGTCTCTTCGACATCACAAATCAATTTATACTTGAGGGTGTGAGGCATTTGGCGGCTCGGACTGTTCGTATCGTTGATTTACCTCGTTGGCCAATCGATCGCCTCTGCCCAGCGTTGTGCAATCCATAAGTCAACTCAGCTTTTGCTCTGGGGACTTGGAGCCTCGCTGTTCGTGCATACTGTTTGCTTTATAGGTGTGAGCTATTTTGGTCAGATCCAGTACTTGTGGTACATCACGCTCGCGATCGGATCCAGCGTCTTCGCGCCTGAGTTTTTTGACATTGAAAATGTCAGAGTGAGTATGTGGACGTATCATCCCAGTTCTTCATTCAACAATAGAAATCCGAGCTAATTGGTGGTCAAGCCTAGTCTTTCCATAATCATCGTGAGCTTCAATACGCGTCGAGGGAGAGGGCCAGGCAATATGTCAGCGAGAGAGTCGGGTTCTGGGGTCCGGGCCAACCACTCGTTGCGCTCAAATCCGGGTCGTTTCTGACTTCGGGATTTCGACTGCGTCGGGCAGGCACATGTACGGAGGTTGCATCGTTGGGATAGAATGCTAGCTCTGTTATAGATCTTCCAGTAAGCGTCAACATGAACTCAACACGCCGACGGGTGCTCAAGAGTGGAGCGGTCGCCCTCACCCTGCCTTCGCTGGCGTTGGGTCGATCCGATTCGCAGGGATCGACGCCCACGAGGTCCAAACGCAGGATGGTCCTGATCGGGCTCCCCTTCGGGATGCACCTTCCCTTCTTCGTTCCCGAGCAAGCCGGTAGATATATACGGCCCTCACGCTACCTAACAGCGTTGACCCCGCGGCAGCGTGAGTTGTTGACGGTCGTGTCGGGCCTGAATCACCCCGAGGTCGATGGTGCTCACACCGCGGAAGCTTCATTCTTGACTGTAAGTGCCCACCCAGGCCGGGGCGGGTTCCGTAACAGCATTTCAGTTGACCAGGTCGCCGCCGCATGGATCGGCGACCAAACGCGATTCCCCTCCCTGGCGTTGACTCTCGGTAGTGGCGGGATCAGTTACAACGCTGGTGGCGTCCGCTTGCCGGCCGATAACAGCCCGCCACGATTGTATGACAAGCTATTTTTGCAGGGATCCGCGAAAGAGCGGGCGTTGCAGATGGACCGGATCGCGGATGGTCAGTCGATCCTGATTTAGTCGGTGATCAACTCGCCGCAGTAACCCTGGCTTCCGGCAGTGCGGATGCCAACATCCTGGACCAGTACGCGACCAGTGTCCGCGAGTTGGAAAAGCGTTTGGTGCAGCGTCAGGCCTGGGTGAATCATCCGGTTCCCAAAGTGGATTTCCAGCAACCACGGGACCCCGACAGCATGCAAAAGGTGGATGTCAGCATTGAACAGATGTTCGATCTCATCTTCTTCGCATTGCAAACGGATTCGACGCGGTCAATAACCCTTGCTCATCCCCGGAGGTGGCGATATCCCTGCACTGCCAGGCGTCAACCACGGGTGGCACCAGCTGAGTCATCACGGTCGCGATACCACGAAGATCGAGGAACTGGCGATTGTAGAACAGATGCAGGTGGACTTGTTCGCCCGCTTTGTCGAGCGACTGGCCGACACGCCCGAGGCTGATTCAAACCTGCTTGAAAGCACTGTTGTGATGATGGGTTCTAGTTTAGGCAATGCGTCTAGCCACAGCGTCAAGAACCTACCTATCCTCGTCGCTGGAGGCGGCTTTGCCGCCGGTCGGCATTATGGGTTTGACCCCGACCGGCCGCCACCCCTGTGTAATCTGTACGTATCGTTCCTTCAGCATTTAGGGATCGAAACGGACCGTTTTTCTTCAGCAACCGGAACGCTGGCCGGTTTTGAGGCCTGAAGCCCGCAGGGCTTCCCTTCGGTTAAATTTTGCGAAGATCCACGCGGTTCGAGTCAAGTCGATATCTTGCGAATGGCAGTTCATAAAACTGTGTTGAATCACGGTCTAATTTTTTCGGGCGACCTTGCCTAGTTAGCGACTTGCTCCGCGAACCGTTTCGGATGGATGGATGTCGTTCGACAGAGCGAACGGCTTCCTAACGGTCCATAGCCTAGCAGGGAATCCCTGGCGTTTCTTCGTGCCGCTCGACCACGCAAGTTGGGGGCTGTCTTTCGCCGCGGATTGCCCCCTGCCGGGGTGGCGAAATTGGCATACGGGGCTAGACTGGTCGCGAGGTACGGCGGTCGTCCTCCGCGTCTGGCCAATACGTCTCCAGGCCATACTTGTACGTCGCGTTTGTGGAGGAATGTTCGATGAGAATCAGCGTGTTTGGTCTTGGCTATGTAGGGGCAGTTTCTTGCGCGTGTTTTTGCAAGATGGGCAATCACGTCATTGGCGTGGATGTCAATGCGGCCAAGTTGGACTTGGTCGCCCAAGGGAAATCCCCGATCGTCGAGGCGGGCCGGATGAGTTGATCGCCGAGGGCGTTCACCGAGGCACCATCCAAGCCACCGCGGATATTAATCGAGCCGTTCGCGAGACCGATTTGTCCATCATTTGTGTTGGTACTCCTTCGCAGATGAACGGCAACATTGATTTAGCCTACATTTTCCGGGTCTGCGAAGAGATCGCGGAAGCGATCAAGGCCAAAGGTTCATTTCATTCGGTGGTGATTCGCAGCACTGTGGTGCCAGGTACGATTGGCCGCTGCGTCGAGTTGATTGAGACACTCACAGGTCTGCAACATGGGAGGGATTTCGGAGTCGCCAGTAACCCTGAATTTCTACGCGAGGCGTCGGCCATCAAAGACTTTTGGAATCCGCCCTACACCGTGATCGGCACAGACTGTAAACGGACCGAGCAAGCTCTAATCTCGCTTTATCAATCTATCGAATCGGAGGTGTTTTGGCTGCGTCCGGAAGAGTCAGAGATGATCAAATATGCCAACAATAATTTTCATGCGGTAAAGGTTACCTTTGCCAATGAGATAGGCAATCTTTGTAAGGAATTAGGTGTGGATGGCCAACGCGTGATGGAGGTCGTTGCCAGCGATAAAAAGCTCAATCTCTCGTCATACTATATGCGTCCCGGATTCGCCTTTGGTGGTTCCTGTCTGCCCAAGGATATACGAGGGCTAAACTATCGAGCCAAGTCGCTAGATCTCAAAACACCGCTGCTTTCAAGTTTGCTCGAGAGCAATGACTACCAGGTTACTCGCGGATTGCAATTGATTGAAGCTGCCGGTAGTAAAAAGGTCGGCTTTTTAGGTTTTGCTTTCAAAGCGGGAACCGATGACCTTCGTGAGAGTCCGTTAGTCACGTTGATAGAAACACTGCTGGGTCGTGGCTTTGAGCTATCTCTATACGATAAAAATATTTTATTGTCGCGGTTGATGGGCAAAAACAAGGATTATTTGTCTAATCATATTCCGCATATTAACCGGGTGCTGTTCAACTCTGTCGATGAGGTGGTTTCCGGTAGCGATGTGATCGTGATCGGCAATCGTAGCGATGAATTTCGCCGCGTCGTCGACAATTTGCCTGCGGGCAAGACGGTCATCGATTTGGTCCGGGTTGATGCCGATCGCACCTCTGAGGGCAATTATGTTGGAATTTGCTGGTAAACACGTCCTAATCATCATTGAGAATCTTCCTGCTCCGTTCGATCGCCGAGTTTGGCAGGAAGCCACAACTCTGCGAGAGGCCGGTGCGGATGTATCGATTATTTGCCCCAAGATGAAGGGCTACACCGACTCGTTCGAAACCATCGATGGTATCGATATCTATCGCCATTCGTTGCCGCTGGAGGGGCATGGAGCTATTGGTTACGCAGCAGAGTACTTAACCGCATTCCTGTGGGAGTTATTGCTCGCGTTTCGAATCTATCGAAAAAAGCCTTTTCATGTCATCCACGGATGCAACCCACCAGATCTTATTTTTTTAGTCGCAATGGCATTTACGGCGAGGTGTGCGTTACCTGTTTGACCACCATGATATTAATCCCGAGCTCTATTTGGCAAAGTTTGGAAAGAAAGGATGGGGCTATAGAGCGATGGTTTGGGCGGAACGCTTGACATTCAAAGCGGCGTTCCGCAGCATTGCCACTAATGAGTCCTACAGAGAAATTGCGATCCGTCGTGGTAAAATGAATCCGCAACATGTGCATGTTGTTCGCAGCGGCCCATCGCTCGAGAGGCTTAAAATTCAGTCGCCCGATTTGTCCTGTAAAAAAGGCCGAAAATTTTTAATTGGTTATATCGGTGTGATCGGTGTCCAAGAGGGCATTGATCTTGCGGTTGAGTCTGTCCAATACATCTTGAGCAGCGCGATGATGTACAGTTTGCGATCATTGGTGGCGGCACCGCTTGCCGAGGTTCAGCAGATGGCCGAGGTCATAGGTGTGCTTGATCATGTTAATTTTTATGGGCGAGTTAGCGATGAAGAGATGCTTCGGATTTTGAATTCCAGTGATGTCTGCGTGAATCCAGACCGGCCGACTGAAATGAATAATTTATCGACGATGAATAAGATCATGGAGTACATGGCTCTCGCTAAACCGATCGTCCAGTCTGACTTGAAGGAGGGTCGTGCATCCGCTGTTCCGATGTCGGACCCGCGGAACACTGTTCCGATGGACTTTGGCGACAAGATCATCGAGTTGCTCGATGATCCGGATCGCGTGCCCACATGGGTCAATTTGGCCACGAAAGGGTGGTTGGCTCGCTCTCTTGGGACCATGAGCGAGTGCGCCTGCTAAGGGTCTATCGCGAAGTCTTGCTGGACGCCTCAGTTGCTGCCGCGAGTGAGGCTAATTCGGCGGTTGAGTTACCCTGAAAGGGCATCATCGGTGCTTCTTAATGAGGTAGCCGTTTCCCTGGCGAAGCTCGTCAGGTGGGGCAAGCCGCCTAGCTGTCGCGTCGTACGCTGAGTATCGTCTCATTGTTATAAGGTCCCTGGTTGGTAGAGACCTTTCGCCAGACGATGGACGACCAGTTTTCCAAGCTGTCACCTTTCCCAATTGTGGGACAAGTTTGCGATCCCGGCCGCGAGGGACGCTGTTGGGCAGGGGGCAGGATCGAATTGGTGCGATACCTTGTTATAGTCAAAGGGCTGCATTTGATGACAACCAAACCTGAGCGGGGGCATGTCAATTGGAATCGCAAGCTTTACGATGCCCAAGGTTAGCTCATTGGAGCATTCGAGTTCTGTGGAGACGCTTCACAAACTGATTGAGCTTCCCGCCTCGAATCTGAACCGATGAAAATGCTTGCTCGAATAGTAAAAGCCAATCCGAAAGCGTCACCGCGAATCTTACTCAACCAGGCTCGCTGACGAGTTCGGGATGAAGTCGCTTCACAGAACCTTCTCCAAACCGATCACTTGCAGTCGGTGAGGTCGCCGCCGTGCATCCTTTGGCGAGCGTGCGCCAGCCCCGCCAACAAACCAAACAAAAGACTCGTGGAACAGCGTTCCACGAGTCTTTCGTTGTTTTACGTTGCGCTGATGCGAGGCGAATTAGGCAAGGGTGACCTTGCGACGGCGATAAAACACGCCGCCGCCGACCATTGCACCGATGCAGGCGAGTGCGACCGTCGAGGGCTCAGGAACCGCGTTGTAGTTCAACGTGCCGGTGAAAGAACCGGAGCCAGACGCGAGTCCGGTGCTGGCAAAGGTGAAGGTCACACCATCCGTCAAATTAAAGCCAGCCATTGTCGCTGCATTAATAAAGAGATTGGACGTGAACGAGGTCGACGCTGGTAGGGTGAGCGTTCGAGTAAAGCCTTCGACAGTGAATGTCGCGGTGAAGGGATCTGTCGTTGGGGCAATACCGGTCAAAGACACGAGGAACGCACCAGGTCCCACCGCAGGGGCGGTAGACGGAGCGGTAGTTACCGAACCACCGGGTACGGTCACGAACCGCTTGATACCGACACCGGCATCGCCGATGCGGGGGCTGCCATCACAAGCGTGAGGCAGGAGGCCACCAGGCCAAACAAAGTTTCTTCATCTATATCTCCTAGAAAAACCATGGTTTTGGAGGAAAGGCCCCCCAAGGGAATGGTACACACGCCTCGGTACGATGGGAAGCTCGTCCACATTAAATTCGTTAAATTCCCATCTTAACTCGTCTGGTGGCGTTAACTCAATGGATTCGCCTCCATTAAGGGGGCATTCTCTCCTGTTTGGCGCCCTGCGTTCACAGAGCTGATCCGCCGAGACCGCTGGCTCCGGGAGACTAGCGAGTCCGTCGCGAGGCGATGCCTCGGGGTCTTCACAAACAAGCACTATTCCGTACCAAGCCAGGCCGAGCAGAGCCAAACTATCCGCTGGAGGCGTTGAGGCGCCCCGCGCAGGGGCCAGCTCGGTGGGTCGACAATGTCTGAAAATAAGACCTGTCTCGATCCAGCGGCATGAACTTAGGGACTTGAGACGACCGGACGGAGTTCCGCGATCAGGGGCAGATGGTCGGATCCCACGTCATCCCCCACGTAGCAGTCGGTTGCCCGCAAGCCGTCAAAAAGGATGTGATCGATTCAGGTCTGCCACCACCAGTGGACTTTACGGGTGTAACCAAGCCCCCAACCAGGACATCGAAGGCGTTGGACCAATCACCGCGGCCCCAGATGGTCCGGTACAGCGGGCTGATTGGGATGGTGTTGAAGTCGCCTGCCAGAATGACCGGTCGACGAATCTGATCCGCGACGAGCCGGGAATCGCCGGCTCGGGCCCAGCGAAGCGTCACGTAGTCCTCGGCATATCCAGGGCGGCCGCGCCCGACAAGATCCTGATACGCAAACTTCACGCCAAAACGGGGCGATGGAAGGTGCAGCGACGCAATAGTGACGTCACCACCGGGTCCGTGGAGCGTCGCACAGAACAAAACCTGCGTCACGGTGGCCGCCGCGTCCTTGCCCGGCGAAAGAGGCCAACGGGATGCAATCAACCGCGTGCCGTCTTGACGGACCGACCAGCCGGTCGGGAAGCAGGCGCCGAGTCCTCGAAATTCCATTCCTGGAACACCGCGACATCGATTCGCTCCCGTTCGAGCAGCCCCAGCAACGTCGTCGGCTGGTTGGGGATGCCGCCCTGTATATTGAGAGTCAAAACGCGTATCGGAGATGTCGCTGGTGTGCCAGGCCAGAGCTTGCCGATCGGAACTTGGACCGAAAATGTCAACCAAGCAACGAGGATGGTCGAGAGGAATACAAGTCCCAACCGATGCCAACGGCGGCGAATCGTAAACCAAAATAGTAGTGGTGGGCAGGGAAGCAACCAGACCCAGGCGGGACCATACGGCCAGCTGTAACAAACGCGTAACGGTCGCCGAAAAATCGGACGGCCAAGTACGGGCACCACGTCATCGCCACGACAATCCCGAACCAAATTTGACTGGTCGTCCAAGGGAAGTCCCAATTTATCGCCCATTTCTTGACTGCTGCCATCGTGTGACTCCGTCTTTGCGTTTCTATCCGCCCAGGGATGAGTTCACGGATCGAGTGGACCAGATAACGGGGGACCACATACCGGCGCGGATGGTGGCGACTAGCGGCAGGACCGTGTTGAACCAACCGGCCAATGCGGAATCGTTGAACATTCGCGTGGCACTCTTTGCCGTTTCACTTGCCGCCGCGGCGGATCGCAACGTCGCGGTACGACTCATTGGTCGAGATCACATGGTCGGCGGTGGCGAACTGTTTCTTCTCCAACGACAGCAGTCCGCGATGGAATGCGTCTGTCCGCCCGAACTTGGCCTCGTAAAGTTCAGGGACAAAGATCGTGATGGTCAAACACGAACTTGACGCCATGCTTTTTGTAGGACTTGGCGAAGTGCCAAAACGTGTCTGGCGGATTGCAGCTTTGGATGACGTCGAACGGATGGTCTTCCCCGATCCGGCGGACCAGCTTTCGCGTCTTGCGGTAACAATAAATGAATTCGTTGACAAAACTCAGCTTGCCGGTCGTCGACGCTGGCGGCTCGTAGCGATAGACATGGATCCCGTCGATCACGCGGTCAGGTCGGTCACGATCAGTGGCGGGGCAAGGCGATACGACGCTAACGCGGTAACCAGCATCTCGCAGCGCCATCGATTCCAGCCACACGCGGCGGTCGATTGGAACCGGCAGGTTCTGGACCAAGATGACGACGTGGGGTGATGGCATGGGGCAGCGACGGCGAAAAAAGAGGGGGAGTGCCGGTCAGCACGGAGCTTTAATGAAGACGATCACCGGGTAGTGTGGTCAGTTTCCCAGCGTCCGAAGTCTCGCTTACGAAACGTCCACTGTGCCCTTGCTCGGACCACCGCGCAGATGATGCCATAAATCAATTTCTCAATCAACCTAGGGGGTGTCGCTTCGGCACGCCTAGGGAAATGCCGTTCTTCGTACGTCGTCGATAGTGATTTGGCGTTGGCTTTCAGCTCCGGATACGCCTCGGTGACCTGATAGGTGCCAACGCGGGAGCGGGTCTTGATGCGAATCAATGTCCAAAGATCCTTTGGGGCGTAAACGCGTACAGCATCTGCGCACGATTGCTCGCTCGTCGGGTGCAAAGTGTCGCCGGACAAACTCATCGTCGGCAATCAGATCAGGAAAATGCCCGAATCGCGATCGTCCTGCTTCGCTTAGCCCGATAAATCCACCAACGTGGCCATGACTGTGATATGGGCGATTCTCCCAGACTTTGTAGAATGCTGCGGACGGGCCAGCTAACGCCGCCAAGCTCACAAATCATCTGTGGGGACACCGCATGGACTCCACCGGAACTTAAGGCGGTGGTCAGAGCCGAAGCGAGTTCTCTGAGATCTCGAGATCGCCGTCCATGTAGAAACGAGGGAACCCGACTGCTACAGAGTCGCCCAAATTCAAGGCCTTGACTTTTCGAACCTTCGTCCAGTTGCAAAACCTGAACCTTAGGCTGGAAGCGGCTCACCAGTCTCGAATGTGTATCAGTACAGCCGTTGCAGACCACAATGATCTGCGACGCCTCGTGCTCCGCCGCCGCGATCACTTGGGTGAGTGTCCGTTCGATGACGCCGGCCTCGTTATAAGCTGGGATAATAATCGAGATCATTTGCGTCGGCCACCTAGCTGCTTGTAACCGCACCACCACGCTGCCGGCCGCGAGGCGATCGGCCAGTTGGCAGCGGCCGCTGGCCGGGGCGACCCTTCTTCGTCAATTGAGACATCACCCAGCCTGCCAGTGTTCGATTGACCGCCGTCACCCAGAACAGGACACCGGCAGCGGACGCATAGACATTTCCACGATGCTTGCGAAGAATGTGCATCTTGGCCTTCGCGATCGAGGTGGTTCGACGAGGCATTTAAGCCGATCCGCCCCCGACCAGGTGCGTGATTTCTGCCTTTGGCGTCATGATCAAGTCACGCCCGGACTGCCGCAACCGATAACAAAGATCCAGCTCTTCCGCGTACATAAAAAAAGTTGTGTCGAAGCCGCCCATTTCATCCCAGCGATCTCGGTCGATCATCAAGAACGCACCGCTGAGCCCTTCGACGACGGCGGGCTCGCTTGCTCCCGGAACGAGTCCGCCGATGGTCTGACGTTCTCTTCCAATGGCGGCCCAGGCCAATCGCGATAGGGTCGGCGTTGACTGCTGCGATCCGGGATCAATCCGCCCATCGGGCAGCCGGGTCTGCCCACCCCAGGCTCCGGCTTCCGGGTGTGCTAGGCTACATCGATACAGTTCGCCGATCGCGTTGTCGTGCACGATCACATCGGGGTTCAGCAGCAACAGTTTACGGCCCTTGGCGTGCCCAGCCAAAAAGTTGTTGCCCTTGGCAAAACCAAGGTTCCGGTCGTTCGCCACGATGCGTACCCGTGGGTATTGCTGGGCGACCCAGTCCACGGTGCCGTCGCCGCTGCAATCGACCAACAAAACTTCGTACGTGCATCCGTCGGTGTACTTGAAGACGCCTTCGAGTGTCGGGCCGATCAATTCAAGTGAGTTGTAGCAAACGATCAGGACGCTTACGTCGACTTCGCTTGAAGTCGCTGGTTCGGTGGGAGTGGGCATCAAAGCGGAAGGCTCCAGTTCGACAAGCTTGCTGAGGAAACAAGCTTATCGAGTCGTTACCGATCGAGTAAGCACCAGCCTTTTTTCCCTGATTCCGCGTTGGCAGGGTCAGGTGAGACTGGTGGTTTGCCGCAGCTCAATTTACGGATTAGCCGTTTTGGCGTTAGCCCCGGTTCTCGTCGTAAACAACCGCGGCTAGCGGGCTGTTGATTTGGTCATCGGGACATTTCCAGTGGTGATCGGCAAGCCTGCTAGCCGCCGGTTGGTGGAGTGGATACCCGCGGCTAGCGCCCGGCGGCTCACTAAATCAACAGCTCCCGAGCGTCAAAGCGGCTCACCTGAAAACCAAGTTGCGGTGGACAACGCGGCCCCGGCGGGAGTCATCGTTCCGGTGGCTGACGCCACCGGCAAAGATGTGTCGGCCTCCGGCCTGTTGACCGGGAACAAAAACGTGATCGTTTAGTGGCGTGTCAATACCAACGTTTTGACAGCCCAGGCTAGCACCAAAGAGGCTGACCCGAACGATTGGCGGTGGCTAAGCGTTAGGAGCTTAAGGCTGATTTTCGTCGTCGAGCTAGGCACAGCAGGCCCGCGCCACCAGCCACGCCAAGCAGCATCAACGTGCCAGGTTCCGGTACCGCTTGAAACATGACGGCTGCCATGAAGGGACTGCAGTCGGTCAGGGCGACGTTGGGGCCGTGGGTGAATGTGAAGTCGATTGATCCGTTCGCCAGGATGTCGTTCAGCATCGCGTTTGGGATCTGGAAGACCTGTTCCAGCGTCACATGGCTGACAGGCGTGATGCCGTGGATGGCATGGCTGGTGCCGAGGCCGCTCGCGCCGGTCGACGCGGTGCTGCTGTGAAAACCTTCCAGATCCACTCGCAGGAACTTGCCACTGCCGGCGTAATCCCCCTGGGCGCTGACAAACAAAAAACCATCTCCCACCGCGGCCGTCGCTGGTACGACGACGTTCATGGTCGTGCTCGTGGATGAGCCTAGACCGTAATTCGAATACCCTGTTGTCACGACCGACATGGCAAGTGCCGATGGCGCGAACGCAGCCAATGCTGTCAGCGCAGCAATGGCGACCAACGATCGAGTGAATGAGGCAATCATGAAACAGCGTCTCAGGCGGGGGGTTGGCTCGACGTGGCTCTCAGGATAGGCATGGTTTGTCGCTTCAGCCAGGCCAATTCAGTCGAAACGAGCGAACTTATCGGTTGGGGCGGCGGGTAGAGCCGTTTGCACAGACGATAACGCGTAAAGGGCGTGAATGAACCCGCCTATTTTCATACAAAATTTGGACGGACGCGTCTCGAGCAGGTCCTATTCAGGTTTCCAGTTCTTTAGCGCGTCTTCGATCGCGGTGGTGGCCGGACGCATCGATATGCCGGTGGCGAGCAGCTTGGAGTTGTCCAGGACGCAGTTCGACCGCGGCGTTTTGGCGGCTTTCTGCATGAAGTCCGCTTCGTCATCGAAAAACTCATACGGTTTGTCACGCGGTCGGTGCTCGGCGATCAGTTCGGTGACCTGCCTGGTCGTGACGCTGCCGCCGTTGACCACATTGTAAATGCCGTACGGGACCTTCCGGACCAGCGAGGCCACGCAGGCGGCGGCGAATTCGCCCAGGTGCGACAGGCTGTTGGTGGCCTCCAGCAATCGGTCGTAGCGTTGGACCTTGCTGAGATAGTTGCGGGGGGAGTCGAATTCGTTGAACGGGATGCGAAGCCGCCAGATGTAGCAGTCCTGGAAGCCCGCCAGGATCTCTTCGCCGAGGCGCTTTGGTCCCGGAGTAAAAACTGCAATTGTCGGTTCGGAAACTGAAATTCGGAGCGTCGGCCTCGGTGAAGCCGCTGCCGTCTTCGCGAGTTCCCGTGAAGATGCAGCCGCTGCTGACGTGTCCGAGCGGGATGCCGAGGCTTTCGCAGGCTTCCCGCAGTTTGCCGGGCAGGATCACGTTGCCGCGAACGCATTCGGTCTTGTCCTGTTCACAGGCGTCAACGTTGGGCTTGCCGGTGTAGCCGGCGGAATTGATGACCGCGGTGGCGCCGGACGTTTTGATCGCAGCCGTCAGGCTTGCCGAATCATCGAAGTCGGCTTCGCCGCGACGGAGCGTTTTGAACGGCAGCCCTTGACGAGTCAGTTCTGCGGAAATGGCGTTGCCGACGTAGCCGGTTGATCCGAGCAAGAGGTACATGGGAGCGAGCAAACTGTTTGCGGGGGGAATGGAAGGCAGTGCTGGCAAGGATACTTTGCGGTGGCTTGCTTGTCTCTCTGGGATCTCTCTGGGAGATCTGATCGAAGATTGCAAATTGCAAAATGAACATTGCAAATTGAGAAATGATTGGCTGCGAAATCACTCGACAAATTTGCACTTTGCAGTGTTCCATTTGCAATTTGCAATCCACCCGTGAGCTGGTCGCCGACGGCGACCAGGCCCTCGCCCGGTTTTTCAGCCTGACCCTTCGGCTGCGCGGGAGGGTGTTTTCCAGTCGTTGCGAAGCAACTCGCTCCAAGGCTCTTTAGGGGGTCACGCAATTAGCCGATTGGGCGTTCGCCCCGGTTCCAATGGTGAGCGGCAAGGCGTTAGCCGCCGGTTTGTGGAGTGGATACCCGCGGCTAGCGCCCGACGGCTCACCAAATCGATTCCAGTCGTTGCGAAGCAACTCGTCCAAGGCTCTTTAGGCGTCACGCAATTGGCCGTTTGGGCGTTCGCCCCGGTTCCAATGGTGAGCGGCAAGGCGTTAGCCGCCGGTTTGTGGGGTGGGTACCCGCGGCTAGCGCCCGGCGGCTCACCAAATCAACAGCTCCCGAGCGTCAAAGCGGCTCGGCTGAACCTTTAGATCTGCCAGACCACTAACGCCCGACGGGAGGCGGAGCCTCCAAGACATTGCATTCCCAGGCGGAGCCTGGGAACGAGTTGCAAGAGTATCACTCTCGTTCCCAGGCTCCGCCTGGAAACGGGATGCTCCCGAGGCTCCGCCTCGTTGACATGTGTAGCGGAGGCGGAGCCTCCGAGGCATCCCGTTCCCAGGCGGAGCCTGGGAACGAGTTTTTGTGCAAAATCATTGCAAACCACCGATCTAAAAACTGCACGGCCTCCGACCGGGAAGGTGCCCGGAAAAGATACTGCGACGGGCCTTCGTTGTCTTGGCCCTCGCCCGGTTTTTCAGCCTGACCCTTCGGCTGCGCGGGAGGGTGTTTTCCAGTCGTTGCAAAGCAACTCGTCCAAGGCTCTTTAGGGTTCACACAATTGGCCGATTGGGCGTTCGCCCCGGTTCCAATGGTGAGCGGCAAGGTGCTAGCCGCCGGTTTGTGGAGTGGATACCCGCGGCTAGCGCCCGGCGGCTCACTAAATCAACAGCTCCCGAGCGTCAAAGCGGCTCGGCTGAACCTTTAGATCTGCCAGACCACTAACGCCCGACGGGAGGCGGAGCCTCCAAGACATTCCATTCCCAGGCGGAGCCTAGGAACGAGTTGCAAGAGTATCACTCTCGTTCCCAGGCTCCGCCTGGAAACGGGATGCTCCCGAGGCTCCGCCTCGTTGACATGTGTAGCGGAGGCGGAGCCTCCAAGACATCCCGTTCCCAGGCGGAGCCTGGGAACGAGTTTTGGGGATGTTAGGAATGTGCCGGTCGATCGTCGTGGCGACCCTGGGACGGTGGGGTGATGTCGGGCAAATCAGGCAAACGTGCCTTGTTTTTACTGTCGGGGGGGATATTCTGTTCACGGGGTCGAGTCTTCCAGGTTTTGCCCTGTCCGCCATCTTTGCTGGATCGATAGAATCCCACCCGTCGACCGCCTCGTCCTTCGCCGTCGCATCCGCCCGCGATCGTGCTCCCGCCGAACTGGACCGCCACTATGACTCGATTTTTTCGCCTTTCCGTCTTGTGCGCCGCCTTTTTACTGGGAGGGGCATCCAGTCCAACGCAAGCGGCGATATTCACCGACGTGGCTGACTTCATCAACGTCAACGAGTCGCCGATCTGCAACATTCATGTCCAGGGATTCGATGGCCTGGTCATCGAAGAGGGGAAGACCGTCAACACCCTGTCGACCGTTCTCAGCTCGACCACGACCGTGGGCACCCAGGGGCCGAACTTGGTCAGCAGCGAGGTCTCCTTCACGTCCGCCGGGTTTCCGAGTTTGATCAATTGGAACGGCGCAAACTACGCCAGCATCGTTCCGCAGTCGATCACCGCGTTCAACGGCAACACGATCAACGTCAATTTTTCCGAGCCCACCGCTGCGGCTGGCGTCAGCGTGACGGCTTTTGAAGGGTTCGACTACATGGTCACGGCCCGGGCCTACGATGCCAACAATGTTTTGCTGACCAGTGGAATCAGTCCGGCCACTTATTCGGGGCCCGTCACGAACTCTGCGATCCAGTTCATCGGTTTTTCGGGGCTTAGCGGGGCGATCAGCCGGCTGGAGTTGGTCCGTTCTGGGAATTCGAGCGTGAGCTGGTCACCTGTCATCACCGGCGTGCATTATTGCTCGCCGTCCGTCGTCGCGATTCCCGAGCCATCGGCAGCGGTCGCGTTGGCGATGGGAGCGGTGCTGGTGATTGGCTATCGACGCCGTCGTTCTGGATGCGTGATCGCCTCGCGGCACTAGTCGTCCACCGCAGTTTGGTTTTCGGGTAGACCGTAGTGGATCTTGTTAAAGATCCTCTTGCTGCAAGGATCTTTAACAAGATCCGCTACGACCGAACCCGAACATTGAGCTAACACGGGATACTAGCACGTTGACCCTTCCCCCTTGCCCTCAAACGCTAAGATTGCATCGATGAAGACCTGGCTTGTGACCGGTGGAGCCGGCTTTATCGGTGGTTGTTTTGTGCGTCAGTTTTCTGCGGATGCGTCCGTGCGGCTGGTCGTGCTGGACAAGCTGACCTACGCCGGCAATCTGGAATCGATCGACGACGCCAGTGGCCGAGAGAACGTTCGGTTTGTCCGCGGCGACATCGGCGATGCGGACCTGGTCGGAAAGCTGTTGGAAGAAGAATCGGTCGGCGCGGTCGTCAACTTCGCTGCGGAAAGTCATGTCGACCGCAGCATCGATTCGCCGGCGGAGTTCGTCGAGACCAATGTTCTAGGCACGTTCCGGCTGCTCGAAGCGACCCAGCAGTACTTCCGCACGCTCGATTCGGTGGCTCGGGATGCGTTCCGATTCCTGCACGTGTCGACGGATGAGGTCTTTGGGTCACTCGGGCCCGAGGGGCAGTTCGAGGAGACGACGGCGTACGCGCCAAACAGTCCCTATTCGGCTTCCAAGGCAGCCAGCGATCACTTTGTCCGCGCGTACCACCACACTTTTGGCTTGCCAACGCTGATCACCAATTGCAGCAACAATTACGGGCCGTATCAGTTTCCTGAAAAGCTGATCCCGGTGATGATCTTGAACGCGCTGGAAGGCAAGCCGCTGCCGATCTATGGCGACGGCCAACAGATTCGTGATTGGCTGTACGTGGATGATCACTGCGACGCCATTCGCCTGGTGCTGGAAAATGGAGTTTGCGGCCAGACTTACAACATCGGCGGCGACTGCGAGCGGACGAATTTGCAGATCGTGCATGCGATCTGTGATGCCGTGCAGCGGCAAGCGAAACAGCTTCCCGTTGCGTCGCTGCGTGATTTGATCACGACGGTGAAGGACCGCCCGGGACACGATCGCCGCTACGCCATCAATTTTTCGAAGATCGAGCGGGAGCTTGGCTGGCGACCCAAGCGAACGTTCGAGGAAGGCCTCGACGCGACGGTGGCTTGGTACCTGGGAAATTCCGGCTGGATCGATCGAGTTCGTAACGGCGAGTACCGGCGGATCGGGCTTGGCACCGCCGGAGCGTAGGCGGCGATTGGCTGGATAGCGTCACTTTGGTGAGCGGCATGGCGCTAGCAGGTTATTGATCTAGTCGTTGGGACATTTTCAATGGTGAGCGGCATGGCGCTAGCCGCCGGTTTGTGGAGTGGATACCCGCGGCTAGCGCCCTGCGGCTCACCAAATCAACAGCTTCCTAGCCGCCGGTGTTTTGTTTGCAAAGCCGGCGGCTAGTAGCCTGCGGCAACTCAATTTTCGGGTGCATATCGCGGTTTGCGATGTGCGTTGAAGCGAAACAGGGATGTCGCTTCGACAGCCGCGCAAGCGGCGGCAGATACTAGCCAGGGGTAAGTTTGACGAGCGTCAGCGAGAAGAACGCAGCCCCTGGATTGCGTCACCTAATCAATTTCCCCCCGCGTCGGCCCGGCGGCGAAGCCGCCGGGCCGACGCGGGGGGATGGACGTGGGGTTCTCCAAAACCAGGGGTTCCACCGATCCTCGCTGGCGCTCGTTCGGTTCACCACCTGGCTAGTATCTGCCGCCACTACGTGGCTGAAGCAGACTGCAACATGCACCCCAATTTTCGGTTAGTGGATCTTGCTAAAGATCCTTGCAGCAAGATCCACTACGGTCTACCTAAAAACTAAGCTGCGGTGGACTACTAGTGCTCTGCCGCTCAGTCGGTCTCGCGCCCATTGATCCGCCGCACGTCCCCCCCCTTTATCTCTGAAAGAGCATTTGTCATGGCAGTTCAAACCGGCATCATTTTAGCGGGCGGAAGCGGGACGCGTTTGTCGCCCGCGACGAAGGCGATCAGCAAGCAGCTTTTGCCGATCTACGACAAGCCGATGATCTATTACCCGCTTAGCACTTTGATGCTGGCGGGGATCCGGGAAGTCCTGATCATCTCGACGCCGCAAGACACCCCGCTGTTCGAGCGGCTGTTGGGGGACGGCAGCCAGTGGGGCATGACCCTGAAGTACGCGGTTCAGCCCACGCCCGGCGGATTGGCCCAGGCGTTTCACATCGGCGAGTCGTTTGTCGCGGGCCGCTCTTCTGCACTCGTGCTCGGCGACAACTTGTTTTACGGAGCCGGGTTTAGCCAGCGATTGATACGGGCGGCGGCCCAAGAATCCGGAAGCACGGTGTTTGCCTACCCGGTAAAGGACCCGTCGCGTTACGGCGTCGTCTCGATGGATGACGACGGCAAGGCGACGGAGCTTGTCGAAAAACCGAGTCAACCGAAGAGCAATCTCGCGGTGACGGGACTTTATTTTTACGACGCCGACGTGACGGAGTTGGCGAAACAGGTCCAGCCGTCGCCGAGGGGCGAACTGGAGATCACCGACTTGAATCGGATGTACATGGAGCGCGGCGACCTTCGCGTGGAAGTCCTCGGACGCGGGTTCGCCTGGCTGGACACTGGGACGCACGAGTCTTTCCTGCAAGCGTCGAACTACGTCGAGACGATTGAATCGCGGCAGGGCTTCAAGATTGCCTGTCCGGAAGAGATCGCGTGGCGAAATCGATGGCTGACGTCGGACCAGCTTCGGAAACTCGCCGATGACATTCCCAACGATTACGGGGACTACCTGCGTGCCATTTCGCAGTGACCCGAGTGCTGGCAAGTGTCTTGTTCGAGATCGTCCCGTGCGAGATCTCCTTAGGGCGAGAATATAGCCCGCTAATGCCCGTTGGCGTTACATTCTGCGAAAGTCCTTCAGCTTTCCCAAAGGTTCGTCTTGCAGCAAGCGGTGCGACGATTAGAATCCCTCTAGCCGGCGCGACCATGCAGGCGGTGCCACTATCCCCCTAAAAGGGGCTCCTGGTTCCAGTAGGTCAAGCGTCGGCTCCGAGCCAAAATGGATTCTTTTTGTCGAAGCTGACTGACCCGCATAACGGAAACATAATGTCGTACGTCATAGAAAAGCGTTACGAAGGTACCGATAGCGCCGTCCTGGAAGATCGCCGAAGCCGGGACGATCTGGATTTTTATGGTGAAGTGGATGGGCGGAACCAGCCGATCGCTCTCGATCCCGTTCCGGAAGCGATTTATGGTGTTCAGGATTTCACCGGCTACTATGTGGCGATGAAGCGGGTGATCGACGTGGTCGGAAGTCTGCTAGGCCTAGTGATCCTGGGCCCGATCGCGCTCATGGCGATGCTTGCGGTGTTCTTAAGGGACGGGAAGAATCCTTTGTTCAGCCAGCAGCGAGTTGGTTTGAACGGTCAGAATTTCACCCTGTTCAAGATCCGAACGATGTGCATCGACGCGGAGCAGAAGTTTGATGAAATTAAGCACCTGAACCATCATCAGGACCATCGCACGTTCAAAATGCAAGCCGATCCGCGGATCATTCCTGTGATCGGCGAACGGTTGCGTCGCTACAGCATCGACGAGTTTCCGCAGTTATTCAACGTTCTACGTGGCGAGATGAGTCTTGTCGGGCCTCGTCCAGCTTTGCCGAAAGAGGTAGACCAATACTCTGGCAATGATCGCCAGCGTCTGCGTGTGAAGCCGGGACTCACTTGCATCTGGCAGGTCAGCGGGCGGGGCGACATTCCGTTTCAGGAACAAGTGGCGCTCGACTTGCAATACATCGACCAGTGTTCGTGCTGGATGGACGTGAAGCTGATCGTCAGGACGCTGCCTGCGATGATGAGTGCCCGCGGTGCGCACTGAATTAGGCGGCGAACTGGACTGGTCCGGAAGGGACGATTCGATGATGAAGTTGGGTTCGGTTTGCTGCATTTGCCTGCTCTTCTTATCCTTTGCCGTGGCCGTGGCGGTCGCTCAGCAGCCTGCCGAGGATTCTTCAAGGCCGCCATCCATGTCCGCGGAGGAATTGGCGACGAAGGCAAGCCAAACGCCGAAGGGACGCTCGCTTCACTTCGAGCTGCTGCGTCTAGAAAAAATGCGTGCCGGGCTTGGGAAGAAGCATCCCTCGTTGTCGACGTTGGACACGACGGTCAGCCAGCTCCGAGCCGAATTGGTGGACTGGATCCGCAAGTCGGAGTCCGAGCAGGATGGGTCGAGCGGCGCGAAGTACTCCGGAGAGTCAGGCAGCCGCGGGTCGAGCGGCACGGAGGCTCCACCCGAAATGGCCAACACCGAGCTTCTTCGAGTCATTGCGGCCCTTGTCACTCGCATCGAACGGCTCGAGCGACGCGTCCAGCAACTCGAAGCGAGACGGTAGAAGGCATCTGCCCTGGCCGCTCGTCCGTCACTGCTTGCCCCTGAATATCACCGGCCGTTTTTCCGACGGTTTATGAGGCAAGCCTGGGTGCATATCGCGGTTTGCCATGTGCGGGGTTCCACCGATCCTCGCTGTCGCTCGTTCGGTTCAGCCTGGGCTAATATCTGTCGCCACCACGTGGCCAAAGCAAACTGCAATATTCCCCCGTAAGCCTTTGACCCGTTCGCGATGGCTGATCTTGTTGGCCAACCCATGTGAAATCGTAGTTTTGGTTGGAAGTGCGTCTCTGCACGGAAGCTCTTAGCGATCAACAAGACGTTGTTTTCTTCTGTCAAAGACTCGTTCGGTAGAGCAATCGGCGGAGTGGTGGCTTGGTGAATCTCTGTGGCTTCGTGGTCAATTTTCATTTCTACGAAAAAACCCCGCCAAGATGAATTCCTGGCGAGGTTCTTGTCGTGTCTACTCGTTCGCGAATTCGATCATGCAAACGGGCTGTACTTGCCCGGGGTTGGTACCGGGTACTTGCCGTCTTCGCCGCGGCGGGCGGATTCGGGGACTTGGCTTTCCAGCGTTAGGCTGTCGATGTTGGGGCACAGGTCGCGGCCGTTTTCGAGCAGTTCGTCCCACTTCACGACTTTGCCGCTGTAACACGCTTCGCGGCCCAGAATCGCCGTGAACGTCGAATGAGCGCCGTATTCGCCTTCGTTATAGATCTCACCCGCCATCAACGCCGCCACCAAGTCGTGCTGTTCTTGTTGGTGACCGTTCAGCCGTTCGCCACCAAACTTGAACAGTTCCTTTCCGGCGGCGTCTTTGATCCAGCCCGATGGGTCCGATGTACCCGCCGAGCCTTGAACGAACTCGCCGACGTTGTTCCACGCACCGGCCAGGTGACGGCCTTGGCTAAACATTTTGGTGCCATCGGCGAACGTGTATTCACAGAACGTGTGGTCGAAAATCTGCGACTGCGAGCCGTCGCCCGACATGCGTTGGCCGTGTCCGCCCATGCCGTTGCACTCGACCGGATACATGCCTTTGACCCAGCAGCCGACGTCCAGGTTGTGGATGTGCTGTTCGCAGATCTGGTCGCCCGAGACCCAGTTGAAGTGGTACCAATTGTTGGTCTGAAACTCCATCTCGAACTGACCGTCTTTCTTGTTGCGGTACCAGATGCCGCCGCCGTTCCAATAGACCTGTTGCGATAGGATGTCGCCGATCGCCCCGTCATGAATCCGCTCGATCGTTTCCATGTACTGCGGTTCGTGGCGGCGCTGCAAACCGATCGCGACCATCAGGTTTTTCTTCTTCGATTCTTCGACGCTGGCCAGCACACGGCGGACGCCCGGCGCGTCAACGGCAACCGGCTTTTCCATGAAGATGTGCCGGCCCTTGTTGACGGCGTACTCGAATTGTTGCGGCTTGAATCCAGGCGGCGTCGCGATCACGACCAAGTCGGCATCGACGTCGATGGCGGCTTTGTATCCGTCCAGGCCTGTGAAGACGTGATCGGGCGAAACGTCGATCTTGCCCTTATTCTTGCCGCGGCTGAGTGACTTGATGGCGCGGTCGGCGTTATCGGCGAAGGCATCGGCGACGGCGACCAATTTGATGTTGCCCTTGGTCTTGAACAAGTTGTCCATCGCACCGGTACCGCGACCGCCGCAACCGACCAGGACGACGCGAATTTCATCGCTGCCGGCCGCGTGAACGGGGGTGGCACTGCTGGCGATGGCCGCGCCGGCGGCGACGGCGGAAGACGTTTTCAAAAACGAGCGACGATCGGACGGAACTTGCATGAGTAAAATCCAGGATGGGGAGGCGGGCAAACGGTTCGCCAGGCGGCACGATGAAGTGGCAAACGGCAGGCGGGAATCACGGGCGGGTCAGGTAAACCTTTCACCGCTGACACGATTGTAAACGCAAAATCGCCCCCGGAGTCACACTTCAGCAACAAAAACAGCCCCTTTGATGCCGGTTCTGCCCGTCACGGAGCCGCTGCCAATCGTTCGGGTCCGGCCAGCCAAAGAAACTGGGAATTCAATAACGGCTGCGACGCCGTCACCAGGTGGCTGCGAAGTCCGAATCGATCGAGTTCCGATTCGGCTTCCCAAATCCGCATTCTTGTCAGCCCAAAACGCTGCCAAGTCGGGTTTTCCAGCACGCTTTCCAGCCGGCCGCGGACGTCATCCGACTCGCCGACATAGATGACTTCGTCCTCGTTTGCCAATTCGTAAACGCCGCCAAATTCGCTTTTCGAGGCCGCCTTATCTGAAATCGTCTTGTCCAAAATCGTAATCGGTTTTGGCATCGCGGCGTTTTGCCAGTGCGGCGATTGATCGGCGGCGGCTTGCTGGAACCGTTTCGTCCGGGCTCGCTTGCGAAGTGCCATCGCGGCCCATCGATATTGAAACGGCGTGAACCCCGGCGCGAACATCTCGGCCAGCCGATCGAACTCCGCCGACGCCGCGCCGCTGCACAGCATCTCGTCCAGCGTCATCGCGTAATCGATCGCGACCAGTTTCATCGCCGCCTCGGCCGCGGCGTGGTACGGGTCCATGTCCGACCAAGACGTTCGCGGATTTTTGACGGTCGCACGCGGCAGATCGCCGGATTTGCGCAGCCGCAGCAAAAACGAATGCCACATCCGGGCGTCGCCCGCGATCGATCGCCGTTTGCACGCTTTCGCGAACGACGCCGACATGTCGGGATCGCACAGCAGGTGGTCCGACGAGTGACCGCCGGCAACTTCCGCGAACGCGTCCAAAATCGCATCGCGAGTTTCATCGGTCAGCGGGATGGCCGGCAAACCGTTTTTAAACGGCGTTCGCTTTCGGCCCGATGACGTTTTTGGCGAACTGGAAAGCGGGTCTTCGGTGCCATCGAGCGGATCGCCGACGTGCGTCGCGTCCAGTCGCGTTTGAATGTGCGATGCGTACTCGGGTGACAATTCAAAGCCCAACCATTGCCGGCCGAGTTTCTTGGCGACCGAAAGCGTCGTGCCGCTGCCGCCGAACGGATCGACGACGACGTCGCCGGCATTGGACGAGATGCGAATGATGCGGCCAAGAATCTGTTCCGGCATCTGGCATCCGTGGAAGCCTTCGCGTTCTTTGAACGTGCCGGCGACGCGAGAATAAAACCACGTGTCGTGTGACATCGAAAACCCGCCGGGTGGCGAATCTTGCGGACGCAGGATCCACGTGTTGTCTGGCAATCGGCCTTTGCTGTTGGCGCGTTTGTCGGCGTACACCAACTGCCGCGCCGATGCGACTCGCACGGCCGGGTTGTCGCCGTTGAACGTGAAGTGATCGCGGTCTTTGACGAAGTGGAACAAGTGCGTGTGCGAACGACTGAATCCTTTGACGCAGTTGACGCCGAAGGTGTAATACCAGATCACCCAGCTTCGACAATGAAAGCCCAACCGCTGGGAAAGCAGTTTCAATTCCGCCGCGTACTCGTCCCCGATCGCCAGCCAAAACGTTCCGTCGGGTTTCAAGACGCGATGAGCTTGCCCGATCCATGATTCGCAAAACTGCAAGTAATCATCGGCTTCGCGTTGGTCTTGGTAGACATCGTACGAGTAACCGATGTTGAACGGCGGATCGGCGAAGACAAGATCGACGCTGCCGTCGGGCATCGCGGCCATGCCATCGATGCAACTGCCTTGAACAATACGATTCGTGGAAAGCATGGCGGGGTTTAGGAAGGCGCGGGTGTCTTTCGTCGTCTCTGTGAGCCGCGAGGCGCTAGCTGCGGGTGTCTTCTGCGTTTTCGGATAGGTTCTGAACAGGGAACCGCAAGAAGTCTAGCGCGACGGGCTTGGTCGCGCAAGCCGTCGTACCGCCGCTTCCATCCAACGCAGCCAAGCATCGCGTGAACAACAACTGTAGTAGCTGATCCCGCCAGGGTTCAGTCAGGTCTGAACCCTGGCGGGATCAGCTACAGTCAGTCAGGTCTGAACCCTGGCGGGATCAGCTACAGTCAGTCGGGTCTGAACCCTGGCGGGATCAGCTACGTCAGTAAGAAGGTCTGAACCCTGGCGGGATCAGCTACAGTACGTTAGTCACTTGATGATCACGCTTGGCCAAGCATCGTCTTACACCAACGTGTTTTCCCACGGCCCCGTGATGGCGAACGTGATGCCGGGCGTTTGGGCGTTGACAAACAGCCACTTGCCATCAGGACTGAACGTCGCGCCGGCCCATTCCTTGGTTCGGAAGTCGCCGCGGATGCCGTTCTTTTCGCCGGCCAGTTGGATGTTGTTCTCGGCCAGCAGTCGCAGTTCGCCGTCTTGGGACAATCCAAACATTCGCTGTGGATATTCGTTCGCGCCGTAATCGTTGTCTTCGCAAAGCACGATGCCGCCACGAGGACTGACGCACAGGTTGTCGGGCATGTTCAAGATCGGCTTGGCCGGCGATTCGAACAGCAGCGTCAGCTTTTGCGAGGTCGGATCGAACATCCAAATCTGTCCCGCCCCGGCCGCGCCACCGTCGGTGGCGTCAAAGTAAATCTTGCCATCGCCATACCAGCATCCTTCCAGCCGCGAAAACATGGATCCGCCTTTTGCCTTGCCTTGCTTGAACACGCCCAGTTCATCGCACGGTAGATTCTCCGGTGCATCGGCTAGTGACGGGTCATCGATTCGGTGCCACCGGACATCGAAGACGGTTCCGTTGGCAAAGCCGCCACGAAGGTCCGGCGTGCCGACGACTTCCGCCATTTCCAACACGCCCCCGGCGACCAACTTGCCGGGCTCGGTCGGGATGAAGCGATAGAAGCCCGCCGTGCCGCGGTCCTCGGTTTCGTAAACGATGCCGGTCTCGCGATCGACGGCGACCGCTTCGTGGACGAAACGGCCCATCGACTTGATCGGCTCGGGCGATTGCGTTCCGTCGGCGGCGACCTCGAAGATGAAGCCGTGGTTCTTTTGAAAACGACGCTTCTTGTATTTCTTGTACGCATCGCGATCGCCGGGGCCTAGAACCGTTTCCTCGGCCGTCAACCAAGTGCCCCACGGCGTGACACCGCCGGCGCAGTTTCGGCTGGTGCCCGACATCGCGGTCTGGCTGCGGATCAAGTCGCCGGAATCCGAATCGAACACCAACGACGTGCATCCGCCTTGGGCCTGCTTGTCGTACGGCGTGCCGTTTCGGATCGACATGCAGGGCCCGTCATCGGAGATCTCGTGATTGCGAATCAGCGTCAACAAGTTGCCCTCGGCCGCGACGATGCCCATGCCGTCATGCGCGGTCGGCGTCGTCGCTCCGTCGGACATTTCATCGCCCGCCCAGTTGATCGAACGATAGCGGAAGCCTTCGGGCAGACGCAGCAGCGAAAGGCCAGTCGTTTCATCGACGGCGTCGACGAGATTGCTTTTCGCGGCCGCGGTCTCGCCGAGCGCAAATCGCTGGCCGAGCGAACCGAACGCGGCTCCGGCGGCGAACCCGGTCGCGGCGGCAAAGTTATCGCTCAGAAACTGACGACGAGATTTTTGATCGGCCATGCGTGGGGCTACCAGAAAGGAGGCTTCGGAAAGCCTCGATTGTAGCCCATTCGCGACTTTTTGAACCGCCACGAAAGGGGAGGAATTTGATCGCCACAAAAAACACAGGAGAAACACAAAAAGGAAGCACTCAAGTTCTATTTTTTTGTTCGAGATAGATATTCAATCGCCCTCTTTTTGTGTCCTTTTTGTGTTTTTTGTGGCGAAGAAAACCACCCTACTTCTTCGTGGCCTCCAACCGAACGGACTTCGCCTCCGTTCCGAAGTATGCATAGGTGACCGCTTTTTCAGCTTGGTTGTAGACCAGCCGCCCGTCGGAATCGGTTTCTTCCCACGCGAACGGGCCGCCGTCGAACGCCTGCATCGCGGACGTCGGCAAGCCGACTTCGGTAAGTTCGGAAAGCGACTGCGGAAAGTAACCCTTCGCCAACTCAAATCGTCGCATCGCCATCACCGTCCGCGTCCAGTGGATCTCGTTTTGGTGACGCGCTATTGATTCCTGAATGCTGCCGTACGATGTCAGTATCCAGTCCAACGCCCAGCGTCCGTCCATCGTCGGAATCTGCAACCACTGGTCGATCGCGAGGGGAACAGGGCGACTGTAACGTCGGTCCCAGTCGCTTGCGTCAATCGATTGCAGTTCGCCGAGCGTGGTCGCGACCGGAGTGCGGGCGATGGCGTTGTGGTCTTCGATCCAACTGGCCAGCGTGCTTGGCGAAAGCGAGATCGTGTGAAGGTCGAATGGAAATTCGTTTCCCTGGCCACCGCGATCACCATCGGTCGAAAGCGGATACGACGAGAGGGCCTCGAAGTCCAACGTCGCCGACAACCTCGCTTGCAAGTCAAACGGTTTGGCGATCATTCGGTCGATCCGTTTCAATTCGTCTTCCGACCAAACATTGGCCGCCACCGAATCACGGATCAATTGCAACTCGACCGAGTACGCGGACAACCGGACAAGTTCCTCGACCAAGAACGCCGCTTCGACATCGGCACCGAACAAACGATCCATGATGGCCAGGATCTCGATCGCGCGTTCGTTTCGATCGTTGTGAACTTCGTTTGCGAAACAATATCGAAGCACGCGAACGACGTCCCGCGCGGCTTGCATTTCAGGCAGCATCGTATGGTGTGATCGAAAAAAAGTCGGAACCCAAATCGCCACGTCGCTATCCAGCGTCGATCGCAATTGCTGCAACATTGGTTCCGCGTCGGCCGCGTAGTCGGCCACGATCGACGCGGCTTCCCATTGCTGACCCGGCGGCACGATCCGCTCGAAATCGGAAACGCCATCGGGCCCGTCCACCGCCCACGCAAACGGTCCGCCGTACTTGTCGTTCAAGACCGTCGTCGCCGACAGCACGGCCAACCAATTTTCCGTCTCGTCTTTCGATGTTTTGGCATCGTAGGCCACCGCCATTGCCGCGTTGCCGGAAACCGCCGTGGACACACCCACTGACGTCAGCGCGTCGCCGATCAAACCATCCAGTCGTCCGCGTTGGACTTGCCACGCGACCGCCGCGGCCACGATCATGCCCGCCAAAACGATCGGCGAAATCGCCGTCATCACCAGCCAAATCCAATCCCGTCTGCCACGTCGAACATCTTTCATCGGCTTTCCCCTTCGTTTTCTTTCAACCGTGACACTTCGGTTTCCCAACGCTCGCCCCAGTACAACGATGGAAAGTTCGCTGATCGCCGGATCATCGACGTCCCCGGCAAGTCCATATAACGCGGCGAGTAAACGCCCGCGGTAAAGGGCGTCGATTCATCGGCTTGTAGACCGTGCATTCGCATTCGCCACTGGTCATCGCCATCGATCGCCTTGAGCGCGGTTTCCACGATCGCATCCATGCGGCGAGACCTGGACCATGCGGCCAAGTAAGTGGGCAGTTGATCGACTCCATTGTCGACCACGCCGGATTGAAACGATCGACCGATCCACGTTGCTAGCACCGCCCGTCGTCGGGACGCACTGCGAGCCTCCGCGGCGGGAAGGTTTGCCAGGGCAACCAACACGACCTCGTCGTTCAAGTGATCTTGCATCGAGGCCGAAGTCAACGCTTCGACCAACCAAATCTCGAACATGTCCGCTTGGTCTTGGTCTTGCCAGCGAGGACTGTTGCGAAGCGCTCGCACGATCTCGGACGTTGCCAAGACCCAAGGCGAAAACGATTGCCAATCCTGGTCGGCGTCGAACTTCAACCGTTGATAGATCAATCGGTCCAGAACATCGAAAGCGTAGTCCTGATTCATGCCCGCCGAGGCGTCCGCGGAAACACTCATCCGTTCACGAAGTTCGGAGAGGCCCTGGACGAACTGTTCGGGGCGATCCGGGTACGATGCGATCCACTGCGTCGCTTCGTCCGTCGGCACGCGCCGATCGTCGCGTCCCATCTGCGTCTCGAAGATGTCGTTCGGACGCCTTTGAATCGACAAGGTGACATCGATGGTTGCCGTCTGACGAATTTGTTTTGCTTCCGCCAGTAGAGCGGACTTCGGCAGCGTCGCCATCGACGGCTGAGCCGCGACGATCGATGCGAAGTAAACCGCTGGGACGACCAACCACGTCGCCATCACGGCCGCGCCGACGCCCCAGCAAACCAATCGACCGCGTCCATCCATGAACCGTGGCATCAGGTACCAACTGGCGACCATTGGCAAGACCAGCAGAACGATCAACCACCAAATCGGCGTCATCAAGACCGTGTAGGCGTAAACCAGCCATCCGACCAAACCGATTGATAGGATCGGTCCGGCGACCGCGGCCAGCGTCAGGGTTCCGAACAACTGGCTGGTCAACTGTGACACCGAATAGATGCCGCCCGAAATCAACGCCAGGGTCAGCAAAGACGGCAACAAGAATCGGATGTCCGAATTGCCTTGCGACGTGATCAGCCGACTCGCGATCAGCGAATAAATGATGATGCCCGCGGTCAAAATCGCGACGGGGATCGCCTGACGCATCCACCAAACCTTGCTGGACGAGACGCCGCGATCGGCCAAGAATCGCAGTCGACCCGATGATCCGTCATTTTGAAACACCATCACGCCTAGAAACGACGCCGACAACATCGCCGCCGCGATCAGGACCAACAGCAAAGATGAAACCCAAAGTGCCGGCGACGATCCGAACAGCAGCATCGGTAGCGTCAGTCCGAAGATCCACATCGCCGCGACCAAGCCGAGCGATAGCGGAGCCGAGCGAACGAATTGCCAAAGCATGGACGCCGATGGCGACTTCAAGTCGACGGAAGGTTCCCAAGCGCCGGTTACAAACGCCTGGTTGGCTGTCACAAGTCGTTGCACCGGAGCAGGCGAATTCCCGGCGACGGGCGCGGACTGTGGCTGGAGCGTTTTTTGAGAAGTTCGATACGCCATCCATGCCAGCAGCGGGCTGGCGATGACAAGCAACACCATCAATGATGCGTTCGTCGGACAAAGGACCAACGGAACGGCCGCAAACAGCAGCACCCATAACAGCGCCCTAAAATTATCCGCCACTCGCCAAGACGTGTAAAAACCCGCAAACGTCAGGTAAACGCTCTGCGCGATCCAAATCGGCAGCGTGACTTTGGTCGTGTCACCAAAACTTCCGGTCAGGCTCCAAGTCGCGTGCCGTCCGCCATCGCCGCCATAAAAGCACAGCATCGCGAAGGCCCACATCACGGCCAGTCCCGCAAACGCGACCAAGAACTTGACGACCATCCAATGCGATGGCGGCAGCGGCAACAGCGACATCCATTCGATCGTCCGCTGTTCTCGTTCTTGGCCCACCAGCACCGCGCCGCAGCCGATCGCGAACAGGCAGGGGAAGATCAGCGGCGTGACTGCTTGCAGCGAAACGCCGTAGCCGAGATAGAACCTGGCCTGGCTTAGCGTGCCGATCCACAACAGAAAGATTCCGATCGCGACCAGCACCATCACCAGGGGCGCGATCATCCGGGCTTCTTTCCACCACAGCCAAGCGTTGCGATTGAGCCATGGACGATGGAGCGTTGGTTGCGCGGCGTTCATGACATCACCTCCGACTCCGGTGCATCACTTTGCAACGATGCGTCGTCGATCACCGGCAAGTCGCCCGACGTGCAAGCAATAAAAACTTCTTCCAGCGATGCGATCCGGTGACGCACGTCGATGACGCCGGGCGTGTCTCGCAAGTCGTCGATCATGGCGGGCTTTAGGTTCCGCACCACCATTTGCCGCTGCGCCGGAGGTTTCTTCGCTGATCATTGTCGCCGGCGAGGGCAGCATCGGGATCGCTCGCAGCGGATCGTCGACGTCGACGACGACTTGCCAAATCGATTGCCGAATTTCTTCCAGCGGTCCCGTCAGCACCAGCTTGCCGTGGTGCAAGATTGCGATCGTGTCGGCCACCCGTTCGACTTCGTTGATGTGGTGACTGGAAAGAAAAACCGTCCGGCCGGTCGCCGCCCGATCGATCATGCTTTCCAGAAAACTGCGACGCACCTTTGGGTCCAACCCCGACGTCGGTTCGTCCAAGATCAAAACCGCCGGATCGTGAGCCAGTGAGAGCGACAATGCGACTTTCGCTCGCTGGCCTTTGCTCAAATGCTTGATCTTTTGGCTCGGCATGATCTCGTACCGGGCGATCGATTCTTGATAGCGAGGCAGGAACGCGGCGTCATAAAACGATGCCGCAAATCCGCCGATCTCCGCCACCGTCATCCAGTCGTAAAGCGCTGGCGAATCGGACACGTAACCGATGTTGCGACGGACATCGCCGGGGTGATTGGAGGGATCGATGCCGGAGACGGTGCAGGTTCCCGACGAAGGCTTTTGAAAACCGGTCAAGATGCGAATCAGCGTCGTCTTGCCGGCTCCGTTTTCGCCTAGCAGCGCGAACACGGTGCCCGGTTGGATCTGCAAACTGACCCCGCGGAGGGCGTCGCAGCGTCGGTAATGCATCGTCAAATTTTCGGCGGTAATCACGGGTGCCATGACGGTTCTCGATGAGAAGGATCGGGAGAAGACTTTGCGAACGGATGGTTAAGACTCGAGCGACGACTGGTGAACCGCCGGCGTCGTTTTGGTCAACTTTTTCAGTTCGGCGGAAACGATCGATTGAATTTTTTCGACGTCCAAGCCGGCATGCCAAGCTTCGGCAAGCACCGCTCCGATCCGTTCGCCCAGCACCTCGTCACGGTGCCGCCGACAGATCGCGGAAGCGCCGTTAGAGATCACCATGCCGCGACCGCGAAGCGTTTCGACGACGTTGTCACTTTGCAACTCGGTGAACGCTCGCGCGACCGTGTTGGGGTTGATCGCCAGCGTCCCGGCCAACACTCGCGCCGAGGGCAGCAGCTGCCCCGGCCGCATCGTGCCGGCGGCGATGGAGAATTTGACCTGGCGAACGATCTGCAAATAGATCGCGACGTCAGAAGAAAAATCGATGGACAAGAACATGGCGGAACCTCGGTGAACGAACCTAGGAAACTGGTTCACTAGCTCGATAGTACACCGATGCAGCAGGAAAGGCAAGCTGGAGAAAGGTCCGCGCATAAAAAAACATCGCGGCCCCGGAAGGGGCGACGATGTTCCGTTTCAGCCGAGCTCGCTTTATTTTGGAGTCGGTCGAGCGACGATCTCGGAAACCGATCCGCCGCTCAAATGAATTGTCGCGGAGTGTTCATTGCACGCCTGGGAAGCTGGCTCAAGAGAGAACCGGTTTCGGGCTTACCGAACACGAGTGCCGAAGCACGTTTAGTTTTCGATCAAGCGAACGTTTTCAGCGCGGGGGCCTTTCGGGCCTTGTCCGACGCTGTATTCGACGCGTTGTCCTTCGCGGAGGTCGTCATAGGCGACGCCTTCCAACGATGAACTGTGGAAAAACATGTCTGTACCGCTTTCGTTTTCGATGAATCCGAAACCTTTGTCGGTAACGCGCTTGATCTTGCCTTCTGCCATCTCTCTCTTCCAATACTTCTCAAAAACAGTTGCCCAGTCATCGTCGAAAGAAACGTTCGCACGACGTTGACTGTGCAGGGTCTACGTTCGGATCGCGGCACCCGAGCGGCCGCCGCGATCATGCTTGCTTTGGTCGGATTGCCCAACCTAACAGGTCACAGCCTAGCAGTTTTTTTGCTGGCCTGTCATCTTAAGTGTCGTTTTCGTCCAAATCGTCGTCATCTTCGCCGAAGTGATCGGCGGCTGATCCACGATCGAACGTGCCATTTTCTTGTGCAATTTTGCGTTCGGCTCGACGAGCGGCTTTGTCTTGCTGCTTGAACCGCTTTTCCATTTCGCGCTGTCGTTTGGCGAAGGTATTTTGATTTTTAGCGATCGGTTCTCTCCATCTGCGTAAAAAAACGTTCGTTGATTGTTTGAAGCCCTGAAACGCCGTGACAGAGCTGAGTTGGTAGCGGATCTTTGCCGTCTGCGACTGGCGGGCCCTTGTTTACGTCTGGCGGGCCCTCGTTTACGTCTGGCGGGCCCTCGTCTACGTCTGGCGGGCCCTCGTTTACGTCTGGCGGGCCCTCGTCTACGTCTGGCGGGCACGGGGCTTTCGACCCGAACCCTTCGGGCGAGGCCCACGCGGGGCGGCGTCCGCTTCCAAAATCCCAGCCCCAAAACGAGGTGCGGGCTTGCCACGTCGCTTTGCCGGTCCCGCACCGCTGGCTGGTCGTGAGTCGCTGCTGACCGTGGATCGACGAGGTCGACCGGCCTGCTGTGATCCGCCTCGTTTTCCGCCCGCACTCGCACCGCCGCCGCGCCGCGGCGAGACCGGAACAGCGGCCTCCGGCGGAGCTTTGTGGCCGGGTGCCAAAGGCACTTTTTTGCCGATCAGCCTTTCGATCGCTCGCAGATCGTCACGTTCGTCCGCGGTGCAAAGCGTGATCGCCACGCCCGTCGCCTCGGCTCGCCCGGTCCGCCCGATGCGGTGAACGTAACATTCCGGCTCCGTCGGCAAGTCGTAGTTTACGACGTGTGTCACCCCGTCGATGTCGATGCCTCGAGCGGCCACGTCCGTCGCGACCAGGACATGAATTTTGTTCTTGCGGAATGCTTCCAGCGTTCGCTGGCGAGCGTTCTGCGATTTGTTGCCGTGAATCGCGGCCGACGAGATGCCGGCGCGTTCCAGCTTTTCAGCAACCGTGTTGGCCCCGCGTTTGGTGCGAGTGAAAACGATAACCCGCTGGGCAGCGTCGTTCTGCACGATTGACTTCAGCATCGGCAGCTTTTCGCTGCGGTCACAAAAGATGACCTGCTGCTCGATCAACTCGACAGCCGTCGCCTTTGGCGTGACGGTCACGTTGACGGGATTCAGCAGCAGTCGGCCGGACAGTTCGATGATCTTCGGCGGCAACGTGGCCGAAAAGAACAACGATTGGCGATCTTCGGGCAGTTCATTGATGATCTTCTTCAGGTCGGGCAAAAAGCCCATGTCCAGCATCCGGTCGGCTTCGTCCAGTACGAACACTTCCAATCGGTCGAGTTCAATGAAGCCTTGGTTCATCAAGTCCAAAAGCCGCCCCGGCGTCGCGACCAGGATATGAACGCCACGGTCCATCGCGCGGACTTGGTTGTTTTGGCTAACGCCGCCGTAGACCAGCGCCGTCTTGATCCGCAGATGCTTTCCGTAGGTGTCAAAGCTTTCGCCGATTTGGATCGCTAGTTCTCGCGTCGGGGCCAGCACCAGGGCTTGCGGACGGTTCGGCTGCGGCTTGCGGTTTTGCTTGCCCAGTCGGTTCAGGATCGGAAGCGCGAACGCGGCCGTTTTGCCGGTCCCGGTCTGGGCGCAACCGAGCACGTCGCAGCCTTCGATGGCCGCGGGAATCGTTTGCGACTGGATGGGCGTCGGGGTGATGTAGTTTTGATCGGCCAATGCTCGTTTGATCGGAGCGATCAGGTCAATTTCGTCGAAATGGTTCAACAGGGTTTCCTAACAAAGTGAAGGGTCAGTCCACAACGGTCGCCGATGGCTGCTCGATCGCAAAATGCAATCGGCGCACGGATATCGGCCGGTGGGCTGAAGGGAATGGGAATCGGTTTTGAGTTCTGGACAAACAAGAAAGTCACAGAATCGTTTGCGTCGCTTATGGGACGCGGCCGATGTTCCAGGGCGGTCGACACAACCGTTGGTCATTGGCAGGGGGTGCAGCGAAAGTGCTGGCACCGTATGAACCGAATTTTAAGAGGATCCCACTCGTTCGAGAACTCGGTCCGACCAGAAAGCAACGTCGGATCGATGTCCGCCGGTGCTACTCGCTTATTCCTGGTCTTGTGTTCCTTTTCTTCATTGGCTGCGGGGAATCAACCGCCGCACCGGAACACTTTGAATAGTATCGTCCCCTGAACGAAAGGCCAATGGCAATTCGAATCGGGGGAAGAACTAACGGGCGAAATGGCACCGTAAGTGACAAGAAGGCGGGAATCGGGACCTGCGATTGCAGGACCATTGTCTCTGTCGTTCTCCGGCGGGTGCGTTGGGAAGGGACAATTGGGACAATTGTCCTACTCTGGACTCGGGGACAATTGGGACAATTGTCCTACTCTGGCGACGGGATCAGCCTTCGACGTCGATGCCCATGCTGCGGGCGGTGCCTTCGATCATCAGGACGGCTTGGTCGATCGAACGCGGGCGTTCAAGTCGGCCATCTTCGTTTCCGCGATCGCGGCGCATTGGGCTCGCGTGACCTTTGCGACTTTGGTCTTGTTCGGCACACCGCTTCCCTTGGCGATTCCGGCGGCTTGCATCAACAGCGATGCCGCGGGCGGGCTTTTGGTGACGAATTCAAAACTGCGGTCGTTGTACACCGTCACGATGACGGGGATCGGCGTGCCGTTGTATTCCTTGGTACGGTCGTTGAACGCTTGCACGAACTGACCCAGGTTGACGCCGTACTTACCAAGCGAAGTACCGACCGGGGGTGCCGGAGTGGCTTTGCCGCCGGGGACTTGGAATTTCGCGACGCCAGAGACTTGCTTTGCCATGAGAGATAGTTTTCAGGTAATCAGTGTTTCAGTTATTCAGGTAAAATTAACGCGGAAGGCTGCCTGGCAAGTGATCCCAGTTCCGTTTTTCTGAAAACCTGAAAACTGCCGACTGAACGCTTCTTTACAGTGGTTCGACTTGCCAGTGATCGAGTTCCATCGGGACGCTTCGTCCGAAGATGTTGATGATCACCGTGATGCGACCGTTGGCTTCGTCGACCGTGTCGACATCGCCCTCTTGGTTCTCGAAATTGCCTTCCTTGACTCGCACGCGGTCGCCGACCTTGAACGGGATGCCGATCTTGATCGGGGCTTCTTCTTCGTCTTCGCCGACGACGGGTTTGTTGATAAATCGTTCGATGTCGGACGGCTCCATCGGCATCGGCTTGCCCGCCGCGCCGGTGAAGTCGCTGATGCCGGCTGTTTCGCGAACCAGGAACCAGGTGTCATCATTGATCCGCATGTAGACCATGATGTAACCGGGTAGCAGCTTTCGCTTGGTGATCCGGCGTTTGCCTTCGCGAGTAAACGTGGCCACGTCCTCGCTGGGGACGACAATGTCACCGAAGTTGTCGGCCATGCCTTCCATTTTGACGCGTTTGCGAAGCGCGTCGGCGATTGAATCTTCGCGGTTGAAGGCGACCTTCAAGATGTACCAGTCCATCGGCGTTTCGACGTCGACGGGATCGACCTTCGGAGCGTTCGGATCAACCGGAGCGGGCGGCGGAGGAGCCGGTGAAGATGCCCCCCGGGCAGTGGACGCTTCCGCCGAACCGGAGGAGTCGTTGTCGGAATCGTCCATCAACGCTTCATCCGGTTCGGGATACTGGGAATCATCGGAGGTGTCGGCTGGGGTCACGGTCTCACCGTCGGAGGTCGGATAGAAATCAAGATAAAGGTGGAGCGGCGATCCTTCGCACTTCATCCGCGGGACGCAGCAAAAAGCTGCTCTGGGAACTGCTTAACTGGTCACGCCGATAAAATTGAAGATCGCCTGCCACATCACGTCGAACAGGAACAACGAGATCGCCAGGATAAAGATGGTCAAAATCACGACGATCGACGCGCGGATCAGCTCGTCCTTGCTGGGCCACGTCACCTTGTTCATCTCGGCTTCGACGGCGATCAAAAAGTCCGCAAAACGCGGCCAGTTGACGACGCGAAAGCCGAACCAAAGACCGGCCATCAGGGCGACCGCGGGAATGGCCGGGATCAGGTAAGAACCCGATTCCAGTCCGCCACGCAGCGATCCGTACAGCGACCAGCAACCAAGCGCCACCACGACCCAAATCGCGAGCGCCGTCAATTGGCGAACGATCCGGCCTTGGTTCGGCTTGTAAACGGTCGATTGAAAAAGTTCGGTCGTCAGGGGAACGCTGTTCGTTCCGGCAATGTCTCGTGACACCCGTCGGCTCCGTCGAAAGGAAAATGGTGCAAATGGGAGGATGAAAATTCTTCGTCAGCCACGCATCCTTGGTGACCAATCCCACTTTCGGGCAACTTCTGTATCAGCAACGATCTAAGCAGCAACTACATAAACAGGGGTGGAGGGACTCGAACCCCCAGCCGCTGGTTTTGGAAACCAGAGCTCTGCCAATTGAGCTACACCCCTTTGAACAGGGATCAGGCATCAGGTTACAGGTTTCAGGAAAAAACCAACAGGGACCTTAACAACCGAAACCCCAGGCGAGCGTTTTCGACGCTTGGCCTGAGGTTTTTCGGTGGATCTGTTTGGCTCAGCCACCAGGCTCAAGTTTCTGAAACCTGACGCCTGTGACCTGTTCCCTGTGACCTACTTTTACTCGAGAATCTTCGTCACGACGCCCGAACCCGACCGTTCGGCCACCTTCGCGGATGGCGAAGCGGACACCGTCGTCGATGGCGATCGGCTTGTGCAGTTCGACTTCGACTTTGACGTTGTCGCCGGGCATGCACATTTCCGCACCGATCAAGTTCGCCGTTCCGGTCACGTCGGTCGTGCGGAAGTAGAACTGGGGTCGGTAACCGCTGAAGAACGGCGTGTGACGGCCGCCTTCGTCCTTGCTAAGGCAGTAAACTTCGGCCTCGAACTTGGTGTGCGGGTTGATGCTTTTAGGCTTCGCCAGAACTTGACCACGCTGGATGTCTTCTCGCTTGACACCGCGAAGCAAGCAACCGACGTTGTCGCCGGCGCGGCCTTCGGTCATTTCCTTGCGGAACATTTCGACGCCGGTGCAGATCGTTTTGACGGGTGCCGCCGACAAGCCGATGATTTCGACTTCTTCGCCGACCTTGACCACGCCGCGTTCGATCCGACCGGTCGCCACGGTACCGCGACCTTCGATCGAGAACACGTCTTCGATGGCCATCAGGAACGGCTTGTCGTCTTCGCGAAGCGGTTCCGGAATGCTGCTGTCCAGCGCGTCCATCAATTCGCCGATGCACTTGTTAGCAACGGGATCCGACGGGTTGGTTGAGCGCGGGCAGCGACGAACCGCGAACGACGGGGACGTCGTCGCCCGGGAAGTCGTACTTGGACAGCAATTCGCGTGCTTCCAGCTCGACCAATTCCAGCAGTTCTTCGTCGTCGACCAGGTCACACTTGTTCAAGAACACGACGATGTAAGGCACACCGACCTGGCGAGCCAGCAGAACGTGTTCTTTGGTTTGTGGCATCGGGCCGTCGGCGGCCGACACGACCAGGATCGCGCCGTCCATCTGGGCGGCACCAGTGATCATGTTCTTGATAAAGTCGGCGTGGCCGGGGCAGTCGATGTGGGCGTAGTGACGATTGTCGGTCTCGTACTCGACGTGAGCCACGGCGATCGTGACGGTCTTGGTCGCGTCGCGGACGGTACCGCCCTTGGCGATGTCCGAATAGTTCTTGGCCTTGGCATAACCCTTGGTCGCCTGGACGGCCAGGATTGCCGCGGTGGTGGTGGTTTTGCCGTGGTCAATGTGGCCGATGGTGCCGACGTTGACGTGGGGCTTGGTCCGTTTGAAAGCTTCTTTAGCCATTTTCTTCTTCACCTACACCTGGCCGTGCCACTACTGGCCGGAGATACGCTCCGACACAGCCCAAATGACTCGATGACCGCGTTCACACCCGCGGGGGTCCATCCAGCATTCGGCCGCACAGGCCTGGTTGATTCAACAAGGTATTGAAACGAATTTCGATTGATCCGCGACCCACCATGGGACGCGGACGGAGACACACAAACAAAGCAGAACACCGCCGACGGAAGAGCTTCTCAGCTCGTCGAGCCCAACATTGCCTGCCAACCACCCGTTTCCGGGTGATTGCACGCGAATGACGCCTGGTCGCACGCGAAGCGGTCGTAGTTGTTGCCGAACTGGACCGTTTATGCAATCGGCGGTCCAGCCTTCGACGCTTCCAAAACGGAAAAATCGAGGCAAAAGCTGCTGATGGGACTTGAACCCATGACCTCTTCCTTACCAAGGAAGTGCTCTACCACTGAGCTACAGCAGCGGGGAAATAGGCAGCGACAGGCAACAGGTGTCAGGCAACAGCAAAGCACTGTGACCTGCGACCTGTTCTCTGTGACCTATTTCCCAAAGCGGGTGAAGGGAATCGAACCCTCGTATTCAGCTTGGAAGGCTGCTGCACTACCATTGTGCTACACCCGCGACGAGAAAGGCTGAAACCGGAAGGATGAAGGCGAAATACGGAAATTGCACCCTGTCATCCTTACCAACTTCATCCTTCTCGAAATGGGGGCTACAGGATTCGAACCTGTGTAGACATAGTCAGCGGATTTACAGTCCGCCCCCTTTAACCACTCGGGCAAACCCCCCTTCGATACGATTCAGCGTCGTTTCTTTGCTCTTTTTCGGCCCGTTCTATCGTTTTGTTCTATCGTCTTGTTTCGCAACGCCGTGGAAGCCAGCGGAGGGATTCGAACCCACGACCGGCTGATTACAAATCAGCTGCTCTACCAACTGAGCTACACTGGCGCATCGACTTCACTGCATCGCCCGCCTGATCCGGCGGAAGGGCAGAGTGTACCGATCCGCTGATTTCGGGCAAGACGGAATCGCCCGCTGGCGTCCAAAGTCGAACTTTTTTCTTGCGCGGGCTCCGTCGGCCCGCTGGGAATGCCTTCGTTTAACGCCCAGCCGCAGGCGTTGGCACTTCGTAGCCTCGACACGGCGTGGCGAGGCAGAACCGCGACGCGGCTCTCGCTGCGGTGCACTCTGCGCCAATGCTCCGCCACGGCGTGGCGGACCTACCTGCTGCCGGGTTCAGCTGGCGTGCTCGGCGTCTTTCAAATCCGCGATCAGCTCTCGCATCGACTGGTAACGATGTCCGGGCCGCTTGGCGATGCACTTCATCACGACCGCGTCGATCGCCTTGGGGATCTGACGCTCGGGCGATCGCTCGCTGGGCGGCGGAACCGCTTTGTTGCGAATGTTGTCGAATGTTTCGTCGATCGTCGCGCCGCGAAACGGCTCGCGAAGCGCCAACATTTCGTACAAACACACGCCGACGCTGAACACGTCGGTGCGTTCGTCGATGCTGCGGCTGCCGTCGACCTGTTCGGGAGACATGTAAAGCGGGGTGCCGGGACGTTGGCCGCCACCGGTCAGCGTCGTCATGCGGACTTCCGCCGAGCCGTCGTGGTCCGGGTCGACTCGCGGCTGCAGAACGCTTTGCCGAATCGGCATGTTGTCGTCGGCGTGCCCCCAGACCTTCGCCGTGCCCCAGTCCAACAGCACGACTTCGCCGAAGTTGCCGACCCAGATGTTCTCTGGCTTGACGTCGCGGTGGATGACGCCGCGGACGTGGCTGTAGGCGAGCGCCTGGCAGGCGCCTTCCAGGATTTCCAGCCGCCGCGTGATCGGGAACGACGCGATCGTCCGTTCGTCGCCCCGAGCGATCCGCTTGAGGACCTCGAACAAGTTTTCGCCCGAGATCCGCTTCATGATGAAGTAGATGCCTTCGTCATCGTCGTCGCCGATGTCGTACACCGGCGGCGTGTTGGGATGTTGCAACTGGGCGGTCACGCGAGCCTCTCGCAACAACCGCCGCCGCTCGCCGCGGTCTTTCTTCGTTTCCGGCAGCAGCGACTTGACCGCCACGGTGCGTCCGGTGATCGGATCAAAGCACGACCGCAGCAGCCCGCTTCCGCCTCGCGCCATCTCGCGAAACCCGGTGTAGCGCTTCAGCCCCGGCGGAACGTTCTGCGGCAAGTCCGGGTCGGTCCCGGAGATCAGAATGGTGGGCTCAGTACTCATGCACGAATTGTAAAGGAGGCAGCTGGTAGGAGTCAGTAGTCGAGAAGTCAGTAGTCAGAAGTCAGTAGTCAGTAGTCAGTAGTCAGGCGACAGGCGAGCTTGCGGCAAAGGCCTTCTCGACGACTGGCGACTGACGCCTGGCGACTGACAACGGCCTTCCTGACGACTGGCGACTGACGCCTGACGACTGACAACGGCCTTCCTGACGAGTGGCGACTGACGCCTGACGACTGAAAACTAAAAAAGCCCGGCAACCGATTTGGGCTGCCGAGCTTTTGTTGTTGAGCAGGATCGTTTTTTCGATCAGACGCCCGCGGGAATCTTTGCCGTCTTGACCGTGCGGATGATTTCCGCGGCGACCTTGTACGGGTCGGCGTTGGAGGCCGGACGACGATCTTCCAACCAGCCCTTCCAGCCGTGTTCGACGGTGAAGATCGGAATGCGGATCGATGCACCGCGGTCCGAAACGCCGTAACTGAACTGATCGATGCGTTGGGTTTCGTGCAGGCCGGTCAGACGCTGCTCGTTGTCGGCGCCGTACACGTCGATGTGCTGCTTGACGCGAGGAGCGAAGGATTCGCAGATCGCGTTGTACACTTCTTGGCTACCGCAGGTCCGCAACGTCGTGTTTGAAAAGTTCGCGTGCATGCCGCTGCCGTTCCAGTCACCTTTGACGGGCTTGCAGTGCCAGTCGACCTTGATGCCGTACTTTTCGCCGCAACGTTCCAGCAAGTAACGCGAGATCCAGATTTGGTCGCCGGCGTCGGCCGCGCCTTTGCTGAAGATCTGGTATTCCCACTGGCCCATCATGACTTCGGCGTTGATGCCTTCGACATTCAGGCCGGCTTCCAAGCACATTTCCAGGTGCTCTTCGATCAGGTCCCGAGCGACCGCGTTGGCCGCCCCGACGCTGCAGTAATACGGTCCTTGCGGGCCAGGGTAGCCTCCGGTCGGAAACCCGACCGGCTTGCCGGTTTCGATGTCCTGCAGCACATATTCTTGCTCAAAACCGAACCAGAAATCGTCATCCGGATCGTCGATCATCGCACGACCGTTGGTTTCGTGCGGGGTCTTGTCGGCGTTTAGCACTTCGCACATGACGATGTAGCCTTCGCCAACGCGGCCCGGATCCTTGCAGATGTAAACGGGTTTGAGCAGCAAGTCGCTCTTTCCGCCGGACGCCTGCTGGGTCGACGAGCCGTCGAACGACCACAGGTCGCAATCTTCCAACTTGCCGCTGAAATTCTCGACGATCTTTGTCTTTCCACGCAAACTCTGGGTGGGCTTGTAGCCGTCGAGCCAGATGTACTCCAACTTAGCTTTGGTCATTAATCGATTCCCCCTAGTGAATCAGAATGAAGTTGACCGATGGCGGACGCATCGCTTCGGATGCCAAACATCAGGCTCGTCAAAAAACTCGAACGGCCCGCCTTCAAAAAATACAAACGTCCTACGCAAATCTACCTACCACCCGGGATCTTCTCCGGCCACGTCGATCACGCCGCCGAGTCGGATCCAAAGAGACAAAGCGTCCGTTCCCGTCTCAAGGTGATCTAAAATAACCGAAAAAGGCGATCGCGAAAGAGTCGAAGAAAAAGAGCGTCAATCCGTACCGATCAGCGAAACCGTACGGGAGGCGATCTGAACCATCCCGAAAACGGCCACCACCGGCCCATTTCCTTTGCGGCAAACCTTTTGCATCGAAAAGCCGGTGCCGTTCTCGTATACTGGCGATTCGCTAGACGGACCCGCGTGGGCGTCTGGCGTGCCCCAATGTGCTTTTAATGTCACCCATTCTCTGAGAATTTGATCGATGTATCGACGCCAATTTTTGCAAACCACCGCCGCCGCGGCGATCGCCACCACCCTGACCGCTCGCGGCCTGCACGCTGCCGAAGCGACCGCCGGCGACATGCCGTTTAAAATTTCCTTGGCCGAATGGTCGCTGCACCGCATGCTGAAGGATGAAACGTCCGGCGTCACCAACCTGGACTTCCCCCGCATCACCAAGCAAGAGTTCGGCATCGATGGCGTCGAGTACGTCAATCAGTTTTTCAAGGATAAAGCTCGCGACGAATCTTACTTGACCGACTTGAAGGACCGCTGCGAAAGCGAAGGCGTCAAGAGCCTGCTGATCATGGTCGATGGCGAAGGCAACTTGGGGGATTCCGACGAAGCCAAACGCAAGCAAGCCGTCACCAACCACCACCAATGGGTCGACGCCGCGAAGTTCCTGGGGTGTCATTCGATCCGAGTCAATGCGTCCAGCAGCGGTTCGTACACCGAACAGATCAAGTACGCCGCCGACGGCTTGCGCTCGCTTAGCGAATACGCCAAGCCACACGGCATCAACGTGATCGTTGAAAACCATGGCGGACTCAGCAGCAACGCCGCTTGGCTTGCCGTCGTGATCGAACGGGCCGGCATGGACAACTGCGGCACACTTCCCGACTTTGGCAACTTCTATATCACTCGCGGCGAGAACGAAGATTTGTTCGATCGCTATCATGGCGTCCAAGCCATGATGCCTTACGCCAAAGCGGTCAGCGCCAAGACGCACGACTTCGATGAAAGCGGCAACGAGACTCATACCGATTACGAGCGGATGATGAAAATCGTGTTGGCGTTCGGTTATGACGGTTACGTCGGCATCGAATACGAAGGCAGCGGCCTGAGCGAATATGACGGAATTCGCGCCAGCAAGGCACTGCTGGAGAAGGTCGGCCAAAAACTGGCCTGATCACTGCTGCCCCAGGTTTTCGCTTAACGCCCAGCCGGAGGCGTCGGCACTTCCGTAGCCCTGACACGCCGTGGCAGGGCCGAACCGCGAAGCGGTTCGCCCGAAAGTGCTCCGCCACGGCGTGGCGAACCTACGTCGCCCTGACACGCCGTGGCAGGGCCGAACCGCAAAGCGGTTCGCCGAAAGTGCTCCGCCAGGGCGACGTAGCCCTGACACGCCGTGGCAGGGCCGAACCGCGAAGCGGTTCGCCGAAAGTGCTCCGCCACGGCGTGGCGGACCTACGTCGCCCTGACATGCCGTGGCAGGGCCGAACCGCAAAGCGGTTCGCCCGAAAGTGCTCCGCCACGGCGTGGCGAACCTACGTAGTCCTGACACGCCGTGGCAGGGCCGAACCGCAAAGCGGTTCGCCGAAAGTGCTCCGCCACGGCGTGGCGAACCTACGTAGCCCTGACACGCCGTGGCAGGGCCGAACCGCAAAGCGGTTCGCCGAAAGTGCTCCGCCACGGCGTGGCGGACCTACGTGTGGTTTGCCAAACGAAATTTCTATCGCGGCACATCGCGCCTGCCCGCCGCAGCATTACAGCGCTGCGGCTGCACCATGCCGCACTAATTCTGTGACTTTTCCGCCTGGGCGCTTTTTGCGTCCTATCTTTTCGTGGGTCTTTACACCAATCGTTGCGGAAACTCCACGTTCGTGGCTGTTCCGCCGTCATAAGTGTTACCACCGGACCCACTCGCCGACGCGACCGTCTATCCAGACCGCATCGACGACCCATCCAGAACGGAAAATTACGGTTTTAACGACCAAGGAATTGACAAGCGATGCGCACTGGCACCCCCACCCCCGCAAAACCTGACGCCAGCCGTCAACAACAATTCGAGGTGATCAAGCGCCGCATCCACGGCAAGTTGGTCGACAAGTTGGACCTGTCCCGCGTCGGCGACTTGAAGGGCGACACGCTTAAACGTGAAATCCGCATGGTGGTCGAACACCTTTGCGACGCCGAAGAAACGCTGCTCAATCGGCAAGAACGCGAACGCATTGTCGACGAAGTCATCGATGAAGTGCTGGGACTTGGTCCGCTAGAACTGATCCTGAAAGACCCAACCGTCAGCGACATCCTGATCAACGGACCGAAAAACATCTACGTCGAAAAGGGCGGCCAGATGCAAAAGTCCGAAGTCGAATTTCGCGACAACAAGCACTTGCTGCAGATCATCGATCGGATCGTGTCAAAGGTCGGACGCCGCGTCGACGAAACGTCGCCGATGGTGGACGCTCGCCTGGAAGACGGCTCGCGGGTCAACGCGATCATTCCGCCGTTGGCCCTTGACGGGGCGTGCGTTTCGATTCGTCGCTTCGGATCGAACCCGCTGAAACTGGAAGACTTGCTGAACTACAAAGCGTTCACGCCCGAGATGGTGATGTTGCTGGAAGGCTGCATCAAGGCTCGGTTGAACTGCATCATCGCCGGCGGCACGGGCTCTGGCAAAACGACGCTGCTGAACACGCTGTCGTCGTTCATCAATCACCACGACCGGATCGTGACGATCGAAGACGCGGCCGAATTGCAACTGCAACAAGACCACGTGGTGCGTTTGGAAACTCGGCCCGCCAACATCGAAGGCAACGGCGCCGTCACGGCAACCGACTTGGTCAAGAACGCCCTGCGGATGCGTCCGGAACGAATCATCATCGGCGAATGCCGGGGCGGTGAAACGCTTGACATGTTGCAGGCGATGAACACCGGTCACGACGGATCGATGACGACCGTTCACGCCAACACGCCGCGGGACGCGATCGCTCGTTTGGAAACGCTGGTCATGATGTCGGGATTTGAATTGCCCGTCAAAGCGATTCGCCAACAAGTCTCCGGTGCCGTCGACGTGTTGATTCAAGCGAACCGTTTGCAAGGCGGCCCGCGCCGCGTCACGGCGATCACGGAAGTCGTCGGCATGGAACAAGACACCGTCATCCTGCAAGACATTTATCGCTATGTCCAAAAGGGGATCGGCGAAGACGGCAAGGCGTTCGGTCACTTTGAATGCACCGGCGTCCGTCCCAGCTTCATGGAAAAATTGGAAGCCGCCGGCGTCCGTTTACCGGCCAGTGCGTTCCGCGAACGCGTGATGATGCAAGCGTAAAGAAGAAGGCATCAGGCGTCAGGCGACAGGTCACAGGTCTTTTCCGTGACCGATTGCCGACGCATTCGATTTCCTCTGCCGTGTTAAATTTCTGTTATCTGTCACCTGTTACCTGAAACCTACCCATGTCCGGACTACTGATAGCCATTATCGTCGGCGTCCTGGTCGCTTCGCTGATCGCATTTGCGGTCAACGTTTTAGTGCCCAACGAAGACGTGACCGCAACCGAAGATCGCTTGGCGGCGATGGCGTCACGACGTCGCGGCGGAAAACAGGAAGCTCAAGAAGCCTCGCTGATGCTGGTCGACGGCAACGACGGCGGAAGCTTGCTCGGCCGCTTGACGGCGAACATGCCGGCGCTATCGGACTACCTCGATCAAGCCGACGTGTCACTTGCGCCGTCGAAGTTCGCCGCCATCTGCGTGGCCTGCTTCATCGGCGGAACCGTCGCGTGTGCCATCTCGCCGGTCCCCGTTTTACTTGCCCCGCTGTTGGGCATCGCGATTGCGGGTCTGCCGATCGGTTGGTTGATGATGAAGCGCAAACGTCGACTGACAAAATTTGGAAACCAGATGCCCGAGGCATTGGAATTGATCTCGCGATCGCTTCGCGCCGGTCACTCGCTGAACGCCGGGTTCGGCTTGGTGGCTTCCGAAATGGAAGCGCCGCTCGCGACCGAATTTGGACGCTGCTTCGAAGAACAAAACTTGGGCATCCCGCTGGAGGAAGCGATCGACGACATGGCACAGCGGGTTCCCAACATGGACCTCCGCTTCTTCGCCACGGCGGTCGTGTTGCAACGACAGACCGGGGGCGACTTGTCCGAGATCTTGGAAAAGATCGGGCACCTGGTCCGCGAACGATTGCAGATCCTGGGGACGATCCAAGCGCTGACCGGCGAAGGCCGCATGAGCGGCGCGGTGTTGCTGGCACTGCCGCCGGTTTTGTTCCTGGTGATGCTGAAGCTGAACTATGAATACGTGATGATGCTGTTCACCGACGAGATCGGACGCTACCTACTTGGTGTCGCCTTGGTGACGCAGCTGATCGGTGCGTTGGTGATCCGAAAGATCATCACCATCAAGGTTTAAGACTTACTCGTTTCGCCCCGCTACTGCTTGCTCGGTCACACCAGCCCACTTGCTGACGATTTGCTAGGAAACTTTTGATATGTCCATGTCTCTCATCATGATTGCCGCGCTCGGCCCCGCCACGATCGCATCGATCGCGGTGTTCGTTGCCGTGACAGCGGGTGCGTGGTTCGTCATCAGCCGCGTCAGTGGCGACGATCAACCCAACGCGGAAGCACGCCTGGACGCGCTGCGTCGCGGCCGGACGGTGGCGGACGAATCCAGCGTTTCAGAAAAGCAGCGAAAGAAGAACGACGCGTTGACGGCGGTGCTTGAAAAGGCAACTTCGCCGCTTGAGAAAACGGTCTCGGGCAACGAAAAGGAAATGAGCGACCTGCGTGCCAAGCTGGTCAACGCGGGCTTCCGCCGCGAATCCGCGCCGGTCGTTTTTAAGGGCCTGCAGTTGATCTTGGCGGGCACGGGATTGTTCTTCGGCGGTGCGATCGGCTTGTTCACCGACGGACTAACGCAAGGCATGCTGATGAAGCTGGCCGGCGGAGTGGTCGTCGGCTTCGGGTTGCCCACGGCGATCCTGGGTCACATGGCCAAGAAGCGAAAAGAGAAAGTCTTTCTGGGACTGCCCGATGCGTTGGACTTGATGGTCGTCTGTGTCGAGGCCGGCTTGGGCATGGACCAGGCGCTGCGAAAAGTGGCCGAAGAGATGATGAAGAGCCACAAAGAGATCGGCGAAGAATTCGGCATCGCCAACCAACAGCTTCAATTCGGTCGGTCGCGTAGCGAGGTGCTGCAAGCGCTCGGCTTCCGAAGCGGCGTCGATGACCTGAAACAACTCGCCTCGATCCTGATCCAAGCCGACAAGTTCGGGTCCAGCATCGCTCACGCCCTCCGCGTGCAAAGCGATTCGATGCGAGTCAAACGGCGTCAGATCGCCGAAGAAAAAGCAGCCAAGACGGCTGTGAAGATGATCTTCCCGTTGGTGCTGTTCATTTTCCCAGGCATCTTTGTCGTGCTGGTCGGCCCCGCCGGCATCAACATGTATCGCAACATGTTGCAGTAACATTTTTACCGACAGGTTCGTCAAACGTTCTGTCCCGGCTCCCCTGACCCCATCTTCGCTGGCCCCATCTTCGCCATCCTCGTGCGAGGGCCAGCGAGTCAGGATGATGGGGAGAGGGCCCGAGGGTGATTGGTCTTAGCCTATCAATTCGCCCACCGCGTCACGCCTCTGTTCCACCGTTTCGGAAAACGCGATTCTAGCGAGACACTCGGCTTGACGGTCATTCACCGGCACCGGTGCATCGGCCTCAGGCAATCGTTCGCCCAAGACCTCGCCAACCTGCTTGATCAATCGGTCGACCCCTTCGCCAGCGACCGCCACCGTCGCGATTTCATCGGCGTTCAATTTGGCATCGAGATCCAGATCCACTTTGTTGCGGACCTTGATGACCGGAAGTCCTTCCAGATTCAACAACGGATCGTCGGTTCGCTGGCCGACGCAGACGTGCACGATCAGGTCCGCCTCCGCAGCGGCTTTCGACGCGCGCACGACGCCCTCCCGTTCGATCGCATCGCTGCTTTCGCGGATGCCTGCCGTGTCGCTAACGCGGATCGGCAAGCCGTCGATGACTGTATCGGCGTGCAAGACATCGCGAGTGGTCCCGGCGACGTCCATCGTGATGCTGCGATCATAGCCGACGATCGCGTTGACCAGACTGCTCTTGCCGACGTTGGGTGATCCCACCAGGACGACTCGAAACGGTCGGTCCAGCCGTGTCGTCACGCCGGCGTGACGAAGCATCTGTTTGGCATCTTCTCGCAGGCGGTCGAATTCTCTCGACGCGGTTTGATCCTTCGCTTTCAGGCACCACTGATGAAGCGCCCCGCGAACTTGGTGCATCGCGATCGCCGCGGTTCGCTCGGTCAAACAAGCCGCCAAGGCCGCCTCCGCCTCCGCGATCAACGTCGGCGTGCCGGAAAGTTGTCGCCACCGCGGCCCGTCGACGGTGACGACGCCAACGCTGGATAACTGGTCCAGAATGCGCGACGTCGCGGCGCTGCCGCCGTGGCTGTGGATCTCGAAGTGATCGTCCGCGATCGGCGTCACGACGACCGATTCGCCCGCTTGTCCTGCGTCATCGGATTGCCATGTTCCATATCGGACCTGACCGACGAAAAATTCAACCTCGGTGGCAGGACGAAAAAATTTCGATAGCGATCGCCGGGCGTCGGGTCCGTGGACCGCGATGACCGCGACAGCGCTACGTCCAACGCCGGTGATCATCGCCGCAGCGGTGGGAATCAAGGGATCGGGCACGTGCGAGTGACTTGTCAGAGGGGGAGTCTTCGATCGGATTGCGTTTGGCGGTCATCTTCGATGCTGGATCGATCACACGCAATCGACCCGACCGGCTTGCAGTGAGACGAATGATAAGATGGGGTGACGACATCCGGCGACCGTCGAATACACTGGGCAAATTCGATCCCGCCCTTCGCTTCCCCGTTTTTTTAAGCTTCATGGCCGACGCAAAGACAGCCAAGAAAGAAGCGGCAAAGCGTCCCGATTTGAGCGTGATGTCGGATCAGCAGCTTTTGAGTCTGCGGATGTGCGACCTTAAAGTTTCCATCCGCGGCACGCTGTTGGAAAAACGAATCGCTCAGTTGCAAGACGAGCTCGCGGCGCGGGGAATCGATTTCCGACCGCATTGTTGGTTGAGCGAAGATTGGTTTTCGCCGGATGACATTCCCGGGATCGCAATCCCTTTCTATTTGGCCCATCCCCGATTGATGCGGCTGGAACGGAAACAGTTGCTGGACGTCGAGGGCGGCACGCATGATTGGTGCATGAAAATCCTCCGACACGAAGCCGGCCACGCGATCGACACCGCGTTCCGGCTTCGCCGTAAAGCCGCCTTTCGCGACGTGTTCGGTAAGCCATCGGTGCCGTATCCGGAATACTACAACCCGACGCCATCGAGTCGTCAGTACGTGCTGCATTTGGAGATGTGGTACGCTCAAGCCCATCCGCTGGAAGACTTCGCTGAAACGTTTGCGGTCTGGTTAAAACCGGGATCGCGTTGGCGGACGCGTTACAAGACTTGGCCGGCGATCAAGAAACTGCACGCGGTCGATGATTTCATGAAGTCGATCGCTGGCAAAAAGGCTCCGGTGCAATCGCGCGAAACTTACGAACCACTCTCGCGAATTCGCAAGACGCTGCGAACGCACTATCGACGCAAACGCGAACATTACGAATTGGATTTCCCCAGCATCTACGACAACGACCTTCGCAATCTTTTCTCATCGGACCCCGCCGACAAACGCAACGTCACCGCGGCCGCGTTCCTGACCCGGATCCGTGGTGAACTTCGCACGTCCGTTTCACGATGGACTGGCGAACACACCTATACGATCGACCAAGTGATTCAAGAGATGATCGAACGTTGCCGCGAACTGAAGTTAAGACTGGGCAGCCCGATCGAAGAAGCCAAACGTGACGCGATGATTTTGATTGCGGTGCGGACGACCAACTTTTTGCATGAAGGACGCCACCGTGTTGCGATTTAATTCTTCCGTGGTCGTGGGGCCCGACCGGTGAGCAAGAAACGAATCATGGCGTTGGTCCGTGACGGCCACGTTCCGCCGCTAACGCTGGACGGAATTTCCGACAAGGAACTGGATCTTTGGAAGGCTGAGTTTGACGTATGCGAAACGCTGCGCGGGCTCGGCCACGAAGTCATGCCTCTTGGCGTGTATGACGATCTCGGACCGATCCGAAACACGCTTCAAGAATTCGAGCCCGACATCACCTTCATGCTGTTGGAAGAGTTTCACGGCGTTGTGACGTATGATTTCGCGGTCATCAGCTATTTGGAATTGATGCAGCAGCCCTACACCGGATGCAATCCGCGTGGGTTGCTGTTGAGCAAGGACAAGGCTCTTTCTAAAAAAGTGATGGCGTATCATCGCATCCCAACGCCACGTTTCGCCGTGTTTCCGTTCGGGCGAAAAACGCACCGGCCGAACAAACTATCGTTTCCTCTGTTCGTTAAGTCGGTCATTGAAGACGCCTCTTTCGGCATCGCCCAAGCATCGATCGTTTACACCGACGAAGCGCTTGCCGAACGAGTGCGATTTTTGCACGAAAAAACCAACGACGATGTGATCGCGGAACAGTACATCGAAGGCCGCGAGCTGTACGTCGGCGTGCTGGGCAATTCCCGCTTGACAACTTTTCCGGCCTGGGAAATGGACTTCGGCAGCATGCCCGATGACGTCGCGCGGATCGCCACGCGAACGGTCAAGTTCAATCGCAAGTATCAAGAAAAGAACAATATCACCACCCGCGCGGCCGACGACTTGGACGACGCGACAGCCGAACGGCTGTCAAAGATGTGCAAACGGGTTTACCGAGCGCTCAGCATGTCCGGCTACGCCCGCATGGACCTGCGGATGACGGCCAGCGGTGAAATCTACGTGATCGAAGCCAACGCGAACCCAAACATCGAATACGGCGAAGACTTCTCCGAATCCGCTGACGTCGCCGGCATCGACTATGAGATGCTGCTGCAGCGGATCGTCAACCTGGGCCTCAGCTACAAGGCCGCCTGGATGGCTTGAGGATGTAGTCAGTAGTCAGTAGTGCAGTCGTAGTCAGCAGTAGTCAGTAGTCAGGCGTCAGGCGTCAGTAGCTGGACGTCGGACGCTAATTTGTAGCGGCGACGAAATGGTTCCGTCGCCGTTTCTGGGCTGTCCTTTCGTGGAACGTTCTCTGGAGGCTCGCGTCCGGTGCCCGGGGGCTTGCGTCCGGTGCCACCTCCTTTGAACAGAATGTTCGGCGTCTGATTCAGGCTCTTAGGCTTGAGATTTGCGTGATGGAAGGGCAGATTTCGTTTCTTTCGCCGTCGTAGCAGTCCGCCATGCGTGTGCCGGAAGCCGAGCGAAACGATGATCTAGCGTACAACGCAATTGTCAAACCGCGATAGGCACCCCGGGTGCCGCCAAGACCTTTTTGCTCTCCCGCCCCTGCCTGACGCTTTGCTACGCTTCGCGGATTCCGCCGGCGGACTTCTTTAGAACCTCCTTCGGCACCGAAACCAGACCAGTCGGGGAGACTTCGTCGATGGGATTGCCATTTTCCGCTGCCACGCAAATTGAATCGATCAAGAAGGTGCTGACCTCCGTTGCCGATCCGCTGGACCTGAACGTTTCCGTGCGACTTTGGAATGGCGACGTCGTGCCGCTGGGCAAGCAGGTCGACGGCCGCTTCCTCATTTCGCTTTCAGGTCCCGGCGTCGTCGGTTCGCTCGTTCGCAAGCCGACGCTGGAGACGTTGGTCCGGCTTTACGCGACCGGGCACATCGATTTCGAGGGCGGCGACCTGATCGAGTTTTCCGAAGCGCTTCGCACCAATCGAACCGATCGCAAGAAGCTAAAACAGATCAGCAAGGCGATGCTGATCAAGCAAACCCTGCCATTCGTCTTTGCCAAAACCAACGTTTCCGATTTGAATCACGGCTACGACAAAGACATCGTCGGTCGCAAAGAAGACCAACGCAACAACACCGAATACATCCAGTTTCACTACGACGTCGGGAACGACTTTTACAAACTGTTTCTTGATCCCGAGATGCAGTACACGTGCGGCTATTTCACCAATTGGAACAACTCGTTGGAACAGGCCCAGCACGACAAGCTGGACATGATCTGTCGCAAGCTTCGGCTTCAGCCGGGCGAAAAGATGCTGGACATCGGTTGCGGTTGGGGCGGGTTGATCTGCCATGCGGCTCAGCACTTCGGCGTTCATGCGACCGGCATCACGCTGTCGCAACAGCAGCACGACTTTGCCAAAGCGAAGATCGAGCGGCTTGGACTATCCGATCGCGTCACCGTTTCGATCTGCGATTACGCCGACCACACCGGCACCTACGACAAGATCAGCAGCATCGGCATGTCCGAACACATCGGCGTGGCGAACTATCCGCGTTACTTCAACAAGATCAACTCGATGCTTCGCGACCGGGGCATGATGTTAAACCACGCGATCGCGCGTCGAGCGAAAAACTCCAAGCGAGCCGCCGCCAGGATTCGTCCCGAGCGAAAGTTCTTATTGAAGTACATCTTTCCCGGTTCCGAATTGACTCCCGTCGGGATGACGACGGACTTCATGGAAAACAGCGGCTTTGAAATTCACGACGTCGAATCGTGGCGTGAACATTACGCATTGACGACGAAGTTCTGGTGCCAGCGGTTGTCGGCCAACAAAGACGAAGCGATTCGTTTGGTCGGCGCGGAACGCTATCGACTGTGGGTCGCCTACCTGGCGGGTGCCTCCGGTGGATTCACCAACGGTTCGATCAAGCTGTTCCAGGTGGTGGCGACCAAGCGAGCCGGGAAGGGCTTGTCTGGAATGCCACCGACTCGCGAGCACCTTTACCGGGCGGCATAAATCAAAGCTTTTTAAGCGGCGCCTCCAAATCACCCTCCCGCTTGCGGGACGGTCGGACGCTGCAGCTGCTGGGGAGGGCTACCGCATCCACTTCCTTTGTGTCGATCGCTGTCGGCCCAATGTTGACGGTGCAGAGACGATCGACGCTATCGCAACTTCTTGGGTTTTGTTTGCTGATCGTCCAACTGGAATTCTACCGATCTGATCGCCGGGAATCACTTCGTATTCCAGAGGCGTCGTTGCCGGGCTCATGTAAACCTTGGGCACTCGCACCGGCGGCGGTGGTCCGTCACGAAAATTTTCGCCCGCGATGTCTTCTAGCGTGACCTTGTGCCAACCGATCGCGGCACCGGGTCCGTTGTCACCGCCTTGGTATTCCAGCGTGAAGTTGCCTTGTTCGTCGGTGATCGCCCAGGACGCACGTCCTTCGGTTTGTTTGGCAAAGTTCGGCATGAAATAGACGCGAACAGAATCCAGCGGATCGCCTTTGGCGGACACCACTTTTCCGGACACGGTCCCCATTTCGATCTTTTCAGAACACCCGCTTGCGATCATCGCCAAGAGGATTGCGACCAGAAAAAACGGCGGTCGCTTCGGCATCGTATTTTCCATTCCACTTCAGGCTAGACGGCAGGTGCGAGGCGACCGGTGCGTGAATCTGTTTCGGGGCAGTGAACGCATCAAGAGAAAAGCGAAGCGGTTCATCGAACCGCTTCGCCATCGTGAAAGCAAATTGAGGTCGACGTTCGATCGTCTACCAAGATAGCAATCGCATCGCCTCGCGTCGAAAGCAACCCATTAATAATCTGCGAAATCGATGATTTCGCGACCGCGTTTGGTGCTGAGGGATTGGTACAGCTCCATGTTGATGCTCTCGGTAAGGAACCGAACGCTGCCATCGGTGAAGGCGAAGTTCGCACCGCCGCTGTGGCCGCTACCGAAGGCCGACATGCGATCGTTGACCGATGCGTAGCTTGCCGGTGCCGATTCGGGGGTCTTGAAGTTGATGGGCACTCGGGTGGAACCGAACACATGGGTCGTGCCGTTCCCGCCCCCGGTCCACGACCAAATGCACCCATTTGTAGATCGGATAGCGGCTGAACTTGGTGGGATGGTTGTGAAGCTTTGCGTCGAAGACCGCGTCGACATGGAATCGTTCTCCGAACAGCAGCGTGTTGCTGGTCCCATCAAAGATGTCCGAGAACTTCGTTTCAGTTTCGTTGGGAATTAGATTGCCGTTCGACGTCAGACTTCGGTTCTGAAACGTTTCGGGACAGGAGTCTTCGTCCGTCATGAAGAACGTGCCGTCCGCCTGCATGTTCGGGTCACGGAAGTAAGTCGAGTGTGTTCCACCGTTTGCAAGGTAGCTGGTCATCGCGAAGAAGCCGACTGGATATCCGGCCAGCTTAAAGTCCAGTTCGATGACGGGTTCTTGGATCAGATCCGACGGGCAAAGGTAAGCCGGGATCGACTGAGCCGTGGCCGCTTGATCGCTAATGATCAGTTGTGCCGGTCGGCGTGGGTTTGGGATTTGCGAATTGGCTTGCGCTGCGGCATAAGTTCCGTCCCAGTTCCATTTCTCGAACGCACCCTGCTGTTCCATAAACGGCAACAAATGAGCAAAGACGGTTTCTCCGTACCAGTCGGTGCTTGGAACGGTCGTTTTCTTGCAGGTCAGACCCGGCGGGAAGTGCTTGAAAGTCGATTCAAAATTGTGCGAGGCCAACGCCAACTGTTTGATGTTGTTCTGGCAGCTCATTCGCCGCGCGGCGGCGCGAGCGTTCTGGACGGCGGGCAGTAGCAGCCCGACCAAGATGCCGATGATCGCGATCACGACCAGTAGTTCGACGAGTGTGAATGCACTTCGTTTCATGGTGTTCGATTCCGTGCGTTGGAAAAAGAATTAGTAGCCGCAATAAAGTCGAAGGGTTGGAGGCATCCACGATTCCGTCCGCATTGCAAACCCGTAATTTGTCTACTTCCGCCAGCCATGATTATGCAAAAAAACCCCGGCCAGTCACGACCGAGGTTTGCGATGTGAAGAAGATTTAACAGATCAGTGGCTAAGGTCCGGTGAAGGCCCCCTAAGCGGGCTCAAGGCCCAGCATCAAACGGCGGCTGTCTTCGCCAGCTTACGCTTTCGATGCAATCGGAAAGCTCCGAATGCACCCAAGCCGGCAAGCAGCGCAACGCTGGACGGTTCCGGGATGGCGGTGACGGTTAGCGACGCATTAACAAACGCCCCGCCTTCAAAGCCGACCAACTCGGTGCCTCGCGGTCCGCTCGTTCCAATGTCACCCGGAAAACCATCGGCAGGGAACGACGTGAAGGTTGTCTGGCCGACGCTTGGGGCAATCAAGTCAAGCGTTCCAATTCGAGCCTCGAAGATGCCTGAACCGGGAGATGTTTCGACGGCTTGCTTCCCAAGCCCAAAACGGATCGGATTGAAGGCAAATTGCGAAAAACCGATGGTGTTGGTCACGCCCGCACCCTGATCGGTAGCAAAGCCACCTGTCTCGTCGGTGACGAAATTCTCAAACCGACCGTCACTACCCATCGCGCTCACAGAAATTCGATAGCCTTGAATCACTTCGGATGCAAGGATTGAAGTGCTGCCGTCTGTCACGACCTCGCGGAAGAACAAACCTACATTATCAAAACGTTGCCCCGGAGCCACTGGAACAATGGCCTCGGATGGTTCCGTGAACGGACCTCCACGGAAAAATAGTCCATATGTCAATGCTGCATCAGCGTGCTGGCCGAGCATGCAGACGCTAAAGAAACATAGTAGGAACGCACGCATAAATTCTCCAAATGAACGGGGACACTGAGGGGTGAAAAGTGGAAGGACGTTACGGTCGTCCAGGTCGCGAAAATGTCGCGACTAAGGCAGCGATATCCGTGTTATTAACCACGCCGTTCCCGTCGAGATCGACATCAGTTCGGTAATTGGGGGGTGAGTTGAACGTAGCGATTATCGGCGAGATGTCTGTGTTGTTCCTTGCTCCGTCGCCATTCACATCGCCGAATAAGCGGAAAAAATCGTCGTTGTCGGGTGACGTTCGCGTTTGACCACCAAATCAGGAAGTCTAATTCCATCGTCGTGCTACCGCCCGCCACCAATACCTTAGTTGCGTCGACGTCCAATCGGTAGTTCCCATCTGCCAAGGAATTGTCCAAAAGTCCGGTGCCGAATCGATTGACCACTGAAAGCCCCCCGTCGCCGAAGGTCAGCGTGACCGTGGTTGTAGTCAAGCCATCGACCGGTGTCACAACCACTGTGTTGACCACTTGGCCGGTCGTGATATTCGTAATTGTGAAGGCATCCGCTAAGGAGATCGCGTCCAGCACACTGTCGAATTCGATTGTCACCGAGGTGACCTTCGAGCGCGAATCGGCGAACGTCGCTCCCTGATTGATCGTCACACCAACCACCTGCGGCGCCGGAGTGGTCACAGTGCCCGTGTTCACGGCACCGGGGGTGCCGAAGTCGCCGGCACCGTAGACCACGGAGCCTTCTTGCCAGTTGGCACCCAGATCGTTTGCCAAATGCGGATCGACCAAGCCTGGGATCAGTTCCATCGACCTGGCTGTTGGATCGGGGAAGCCCGGCCCGCCGTCATAGATCACTTCGTCCAGGATCAAGCCAAAGTTGTCCTCCAGTACGACTTCATCGGCACCGTTGGAAAGCTGGAAGTCGGCGAACGGATATGCGTTGCTGATGCCGCCGTTGACCAGCGGGTCGGCGTTGCGGACCAGGACCAGATACCCACCGGCGGGTACAACCGTCGGTCCGTTCGCACTGTCGATGACGTGCGAATCGGAGTCGTTGTCTCGGAGAATGAAGCCGTTCAGGTCGATGCTCGAGCCGGTGGTGTTCCAAATCTCGACGTACTCGCCAAACGTGTCGTCGACGGCACTCGGATTCTGCATGATCTCGTTGATCACCAGGTCGCCGGGTGACAGTCCGCTGGATCCGTCGTTGTCGACGATCTGAACCGAGAGATTACTTGGGTCGAGGACGGCATAGTCCCCGTCGAGCGTCGTAACGCTGAAGCTGATGGTGTCGACGTGGTTGCCTTCGACATCGGTGTCGTCAATCGCCGTGACCGTGACCGTTTGAGGCGTGTCCCAGTTGCTGGCCGTAAAGACTAGCGTCGTCACGTCCAGCGTGACTTCGGCGTTGGCGGATGCCAGCGTGAGCGTGACCGTATCGGTCGGCAGGGTGTCCAGAACGACCGTGAACGTGTCGCTGGTTTCGTTTTCTTCCGCGACCATCACGCCATCGAACTCATCCACCGTGATGCCGGCGGGTTGGACGACATTGGAAAGCATGTTCGGAGCACCGGGCGTGTTGACCGCTTCCCCCGGATTCGCCGTCGCGGTCGGGAACGCGAGGAAGCCAGCTCCGAAGAAGTTGTTTCGCACCCAATCCGCAGCCGTGTCGGTGTCCGTCCCGTTTGGAATCCGTGACGCACCACCGTACTGATTGTTGTCTCCATCGGCACCTGGCAGCAGTTGAACAGCCGAGTAGGCACGGTCCGTAGCCAAGTCTTCGACCGTTGCGACAGAATCGACGATTGCCGTCCATGGCGTAACATCGAGGACTCCGTCATCGTTGGTATCCAGGTCGTCGTTTACAGCACCCGTGAAACCCGAGACCAAAAGGTAGGTGACCGTGTCGTTTTCGACATCCAGGTCCAGGACCAGGTAACCGTTTGCGTCGGTGGTGGTCAACTGAATCGCCTCGTCAATGTTTCCAAAGGCGGTGCCTCCTTCGATTTCCAGCAGCCACAGACCGCTAACATCGGTCGGCCCAGTGGCACCGGGCACAAAGATCTCGACGAATGCTTCGGTGTCACCGCCGGTATGGTCAGCGACGAATTCGTTAACCAACGCCACCGTGCTGGTCGGTACGTCATCGTCGGTGATGTTGACCGTGACTCCCGAAACGGCCAATCCGTCGTAGGTGCCACCCGGGTTAGTCAGCGTGAACGTGACCAAGTCGGTGTGCGGACCTTCCAGGTCCATGTCGTCGGCCGCAGTGACCGTGATGGTCTGCGGCGTCGCCCAGTTGCCCGTCGTGAACGTCAGCGTGGTTGTGGACAGAGTGACCTCGCCGTTTGTGCTAGCGATCGCTACCGTAACGGTGCCGGACGGCTGCGAGGCGAGTGCGAACGTGAACGAGTCGCTGGTCAGGCCGGCTTCGGAAACGCTGGTATTGCCGCCTGATTCGACAATCGTGACGCTGGCACCGATGTTGAACGGATCCCCTCCAACATTGGTCGTACCGGGCGTCGCGAATAAGATGAAGTTTTCCTCAATCCCGCTGTTTGTTCCGACGAAGGGGCCGATGCCGTCGGGGTCGCGAGCGAGCGACTCGTCGTTCACCTCGCCATCAACGTACTGGTACTGGTCGACGATCAACGCGCCGTCAAGCAGCGTCACGGTGTCGCCACCGTTGGACAGGCTCAATCCGCCCGTTGAACCTTGATGCGTTCGTGAATAGCGAGTTACCGAACGGTCCGACCGCTCCGGCACCGAAGACCACGATGGCTTGGCCGGCGGCCAAGATCGTTCCCGCGTTAAACGTGTGACGGACTTGGGCGGCGTCCTGAATTGTCCAACCGCTGATGTCGATGGGGGTGCTTCCGGTGTTCAGAACTTCAACGAACTCGTCATCTTCCGGATCGATCGCGCCGCTGTTGTTCGCATCAACCTGTGTTCCCGGGTCGTACAAGATTTCATTGATCACGACGACATGCTGCGGCGCGTCATTGTCGACAATGGTCGCCGAAACGCCGATCGTTACTTCGTCGTAGTCCGTGTCCGTGCTATCGGAAGTCAGCGTGATCGTCCCGGTATGGGTGCCTTCGTCGATCGCGTCATCGATCGCGACCACGGAAACCGACTGGGGCGTGAACCAGTTAGAAGGCGTGAAGGTCAACTGCACTGTCGAAAGGCCACCATCGACGGTGACTTGACCGTCCGGCGAGACGAACATTGTCACGTTGGCCGCTGGTGCCGAATCCAGCACGACGTCGAACGTCCGCGTCGTGACACCGACGACACCGTTAATATCGGTCGTCGTCTTTTCGGTCAGGTTCAGTTCGCTGGGCGTAACGCGAATGCCAGCCGGCAATTCGTTGGTGATGCCGGGCGTGTCAAACGTGTCGTCGCCAAAGATCAACGCACCGAAGGGCCCCGTCGCGTCGATGAAGCGGCGTGCTCCGGCGGCCGTGAACTGATCTTGCGATTCAATTCGCTGCACGCCGGATAAACCGAATCCGGTGGCGAAGCCACCGGCGGCATCCAAAGTCACCACGTCGTAAACAGTCGTCCATGGCGTTGCGTTGAGGACGCGATTATCGTCCGCGTCCAAATCCGCCCCGACAGCGCCGGTGAATCCCGATACCAGCAGGAAGGTCGTGGGAGCACCGACAAAGTCTAAGCCGGCGACGCCAACGTCGGTGGGGTCCGTTGCCGCCGCAGTGCCGATCGAATAGGCGAGCGCAAATCCGTCGGCGTCGGTCGCTCCGCCGTCCAGCGGCAAAACAAAGTCGATCAAGCCGACCGAAAAACCTTCGCTGATCGCAACCAGGGTTAGGCCCGTCAAATCAATGCCTGGCGTGCCGGTCAGGTCAGCGACTTCGATGAAGTTCGACGTGTTGTCGAGCCCGCCTGGATCCGAGATGCGAACTTCGTTGATCCTGAGCGTCGTTGCGGTAACCACGTTGTCCGCCACCGTGACCGTGACCGGCGGAATGCCAAGGCCGTCAAATCCTAAGTCAGGACTGGTAACCGTGAACTCGACGGCGTCGGTGTGCAAGCCTTCGACGTCCGTATCGACAACACCAGTCATCGTGACCGTTTGAGCCACGTTCCAGGCACCCGGGCCCGATGGGTTGAACGTCAGTGTTGTCGGCGTCGAAAAGGCAATTTCATCGCCAACGGCGGCCAGGGTGATCGTGACCGGATCTGTTGGCTGACGTGTCAGAACTACCGTGAACGAATCGCTGCCGACGCCTTCGATAACGCCGGTGCTTCCACCGGACTGAACGATGGTGAACGACGGAGCGTTGCTGGAACCGGGCGTATCGCCACTGAAGTTGTCAAACGTATTGATTGTTCCCGACGCATCGGCACTGAGCTCGAAGTCACCGCTTCCGTCCGGACGACGCGACAAGGCTGCCGGTGAGTTTCCGCCCGACAGAGTCACGACACTACCACCAAACGCGGCCGCATAGTTACGAGCGGGTTCGGCATTGCCGTCGTCATCGGCAAGCGATACAGAATCGATCACGCTGGTCCAGGGGAGAGGACTGTCCAAAATCCCGTCATCGTCGGCGTCCAGGTCGGTGCCGGTCGCGCCGGTGAAACCTTCGACCAACAAGAACGTCGACGGCGAGCCAAAGAAGTCGAAACGATCCGCTGTTGCAATGTCACCCGGATCATTGAAGTATCCCGAACCGATATTGTTCAGCAAAACGAATCCTTGGCCATCGACGACGCCGCTGGAAAGATCGAAAGCAAAGTTGAGGTCACCGGAAGTGAACGCAGGCGTCGCGCTTCGGCGACCACTTGCGACTCACCCGTCAACACGACCAGGGTTAGACCGGCCATCGAAGCGTTCGCCAACTCGGTCGTTTCAAAGAATTCGACGAAGTTGTTCGTATTGTCGGCGGCTCCAGGTGCGGAAATTCGCAGCTCATTGATTACGAACTGTCCACCCGTCGCACCGAGATCGTTGTCGGTGATCGATGCCGTGACGGTGGTCGGAGCAAGCGCCGCATAAGGCGCGTCGCCCGATGGCGTCAGCGTGATCGTGCTGGCGTGTGAGCCTTCGACGACGCTGTCGTCGCTGGCCGTAAGCGTTACCGTTTGAGCGACATTCCAGGTCGTCGGCGTGAACGTCAACGTGCTCACGTCGGCCGTCGATTGGCCGTCTGTTGTGATCGTGATCGTAACGGCCGACGACGGAGCGGTGCTGAGCACGACGCTGATCGAGTCCGTCGCTCCGCCTTCGGCAAGCTCCGTCGTTCCGCCCGATGCGGTCACGACGACGGCGGCGCTAGCCGTCTCCACAAAGTTTGCACTGCCGATGTGGTCGAGGGCTTCGCCGACGAACGACGTGGGCAGGGTATTGCCCGTTTCCAATGTCCAGTTCGGGGCGGTGCCGGCCAATGCTCCGGCGACCCAGTCGGCGGTTGTCTGTCCGGTCGACTCGCCGATGCGGCCGACGTACTCGGCAACCGCCAAACCGGACTGCTGAGTGAAGACGACCGGAGCGTAGGCGGCATCGCCAGAGTCGTTGTCGCGGACGCTGATTCCGTCGACGACCACCCAGTCGGGGTTGTCCAAAACGCCGTTGTTGTCCGTGTCGGCGTCCGAGCTGGAACCGCCACCGAACAACTGCGGCGCAACCGTCGTTCGGATCAGCAGGATGCTGTTGGAAGCGTTCTCGAGTCCGGTTTGGAATCCGCCGGGAACCGTGTCGCCGCTGTAGATGCCACCGGGAAGACCCGCGAAGCCCGGCGTGGTGCTGATCAAGACGTTGGCACCGGAGGCTTGGGCAGCGGCCAGGTAGGGGCTACTGCCTTGCAGGAGCACCAAGTAACCATTGCTGCCGAAGGTCAGTCCCGACAAGTCAAAGATGCTGGTCACGTCGCCGAGGCCGTTGCCCGAACCGGTGCCCGTGTCGCCTTCCAGGTCCACCAAGTACGTTCCGGCCGGAATCGTCGCACCGCTGGGACCTCGCAGTTCGATGTACTCGTTGGGTTCGTCTTGGCTGCCGGGCGCGTTGCCGGGTGGGTTGAACAGCAATTCGCTGATGTACATGTCCGGAAGTGCCGGGCCCATGCCGCCAGCCATTACCGACACATTGTCGATCCCAATTTCGTCTCGGCTCCCGCCGCCTGTTGAGTCATCGCTGGACCACTGGAGGTACAGCGACTGACCATCGGCGACCGGAACCCCGGTCAGAACGGTGCCTCGTGGCGTGGTCACCCACGTGGGAGTCATATCGGCAGTTTCGGGCGACAAATAATCCAGTGCCGCGACATTGTTGTAGACGGCATCGTCTGTTGAATACGCGAAATTAAAAGTGTTGCCACGATCCCCATTGTTCAATGTCAAGAGGTCGTATGAGAGGGTCCAATCGCTGACCGTAGTGCCCGACATGTTGTCGATCTTCAGGGTGATCGTTCCCGGTGTGAAGTCACTCCCGGTCGGCTGTGCCCCTAGAAAGACATTGCCACCGTCGCTGAATGCATAGATACCACCGGAGGACACCCCGCCGCTGGACACGCCTTTCGCGAAGTCCCCATCCGCCGTCGTAAACTCTCCACCGAAGACCCCGGGGGCATCGCTCAGCCCGCCGACTCGCCAATCGTTTGAATTCAGTTGGCCAGCCACTGGGCTGGAGGCAAAGCCGCTTCCAGTAAATCCGTCAAAGGTTTCACTAAATGGTGCTGCCGCCAACAACCGGCGATCTTCCAGTTGCTCCGAGATCAATCGTCGACGCATTGAACTGGTGATGCCGCGGCCACGAACTTTATCGCGTCGACGCTTTTTGGATGGACGATTGCCGTGCGTTCCCACCAATTTTAATAACGAGCTTAACGAAGCCATGAACGATTCCTGCGAATGAACGAATAATCTAATTGACTCAGCGAGCTCCCCTCTTTCGGGTTGCCCGTTCAGCGGTCAATATAGTCGTCTCAGTCGTCACGACCATCATAAAGAGCTTCAATCTGACAGCCTTCCGGCCTCTGGTAGGTCCAGACGGCTGTCTCAGCCCGCCGTAACCACCCGCGTTTCCGTCCGGCCGGATTGCGAACGTTGCATGAAGAAATGATGAGCGCTTCGCCCCCCTGGAAGAATTGCGACCCTTACGCCCAAAGGAAGTCCGGATCGCGGCCGCGACGCGAACAGTTATTGCGATTGGTACACGAGAGAATTGAGGCGGGGTGCCTCCCAATCCACCCATCTTCACCAGGGCACAGAAAAACCGATCGGTTAAATTGTCGCACCGGGTAATCTGGGTGATTCCGCGCGTTGGGATACGCGTCTGCGCGGCAGAGAAGCTTTGCTTAGGTGAAACGGACCGTCGGCGCTAGCACCTCGACCTCGTCGCCTGCCTCGTACGCAAACGCCATTGTCCGCGTTTCGCCCTCGGTCACCGCCACCGGTCGGGCCAGCGGCAGGACCAGGCACTGGTTCGGCCACGTGATCGCCCGCTGCCCGACTTCGTCGATCGCGATCACGTTTTGAGTCACGAAGCGGATCGCGTTGCATTCTCCAGCGCAATCGATGGTGACGGATTGACGCACATCAAACGTCATCGGGATCGCAGCGTCGTAGCCGATGTTGGCGTACGGCGATAAACCAGCCAGCGGCACCGTCCGCGGCTGCTCTAGAAGCGGTGCTTGGAACATCGGCACCGGAGCGACATAGCCGGCAAAGTCGAAGTCTTGCTGGACCGGCTGAGCCATCAAAATTGTCGCTTCGGGCAAGAACGTCGGCAGCTTTCCACCGTGCCTCCGGACGTAGTTCCTTTTGAATGCGGTGATGACCTGAGCCTGTTTTTCACGCAGCAATCCAACGTGCAGCATCTCGCAAACGACCGCGTCGACGTTGGTTTTCGGCACGAACGTCGACGCGTCGCCGCGGACGACGGTGATCCGGTCATCAAGTCCATTGGCCGCAACGAACGCCCGAGCACAATCGACCAAGTCCGGGTTCCGTTCGACGCAGGTCACCCGGGCACCCCGGCGAGCGGCGAACGACGACAAGATGCCGGTGCCGCCGCCGAGTTCGACGACGTGCATGCCGGGCTGAACGATGTGATCGATGGCCTCGCGAAACGCCCCGACCCGGTCTTCGTCCTGCAGCATGTTGTAGTGGTACAGCAGCGGGATGTACTGGCCAAGCGTCCGGTCGGCGTCGACGTCGAGGTTCAATTTCACTGCGGGCGAGGTCACAACGCTCATCAAAAAGTCCGTTCTCGGAGGAGCAAATGGTTTCGCCGTCGACGGTAAGAAGTTCGCCCGGCCGGGGGAAAGAGGAAATTCGCGTCGAGCGTTGACGTAGGTCCGCCACGCCGTGGCGGAGCGCTGCAACGCGAACAGCTTTGCTGTTCGGTCCTGCCACGGCGTGTCAGGGCTACGGTTTTGGCACCTCCGCCCTGCATCGGCCCGAATTTTGCTCCCCCACCGCCTGCTACGGTCAAAATCGGAACAATGCCCGCGATGTTACAAACGCCCGAAAAGTAAACGTCGACAAGACTGCCAAATTTCGCGACAATCACGGCCAGCGAAACTGGCAATGCAAAATTAACTTCGCACATTCAACTCCGCCTCAGGACACCGCAAGACGATGCTTGATCAGACCTCGGACGTTTCCGTGACCAACCCGAACAACATCCCGATCGCGGACATTTTGGACGACTTGCCAAGCGAGCTCCGTCGTCACCTCTATTTCACGCTCGGCCATTACAACGAAAAAGTTGGCGACCACTACTACTACCAAGCGCTCGCCACCGCCGTCCGTGACCGCGTGACGAAGCATTGGCGAACGACTCGCAAGCGGTTCACTCAAACCAAAAACCGCCGCGTTCATTACTTCTCGCTCGAATTTTTGCTCGGCCGATCGCTCAACAACGCGATCCAAAACCTGGGCTTGGACGAAGACGCTCGCCGAGCCCTGCACGAGTACGGACTGAAGCTAGAAGACATCGAAGAAGCCGAACCCGACGCCGGACTCGGTAACGGCGGATTGGGCCGATTGGCGGCTTGTTTCCTGGATAGCTGCGCGAACCTGGAATTGCCCGTCGCCGGTTACGGCATTCGGTACGAGTTCGGAATGTTCCACCAGATGATCCGCGACGGCCGCCAAGTCGAGGCGCCCGACCACTGGCTGCGCGACGGGAACCCGTGGGAAATTGAACGCCCCGAGGACACGCGAACGATCAAGTTCTATGGCCACACGCAGCGAGCGATGGACGACAACGGCAAGCCGTACAGCAAATGGGTCGGCACGTATGACCTGCTGGCCGTGCCCTACGACATGCCGATCCCCGGTTACAAAAACGACACCGTCAACACGCTGCGGTTGTGGAAAGCCGAAGCGACCGACGTGTTCGATCTGGAAGAGTTCAACTCGGGCAACTACCCCGACGCGGTCGTCCAAAAGAACAACGCCGAACAAATCTCGATGGTGCTGTATCCCAACGACGCCAGCGAGAACGGCAAAGAACTACGGCTGAAGCAACAGTACTTCCTCGTCTCGGCCAGCCTGCAAGACGTACTTGCCAAGTGGGTCGAACAACACGGGGACGACTTCACCGATTTCGGCAAGCTGAACTGTTTCCAGCTCAACGACACCCACCCCGCCTCGGCCGTTCCCGAACTGATGCGGTTGCTGATGGACGAGCACGGCCTGGACTGGGAAGCCGCCTGGAAGATCACATCGGGCTGCATGGCGTACACCAATCACACTTTGTTGCCCGAGGCGCTCGAGCGCTGGAGCGTCAGCCTTTTCAGCCGCTTGCTGCCGCGGCTGCTGGAAATCATTTACGAGATCAACGAACGGTTCTTGGCCGAAGTCGCCAAGCTGCACCCAGGCGACAACGAACTGCGCCGCCGCGTGTCATTGGTCGAAGAAGGCGACCAGCCGCACATCCGCATGGCCTACCTGTCGATCGTCGGCAGCTTCTCGGTCAATGGTGTCGCCGCACTGCACACCGAACTATTGAAGGAGGGCTTGTTCGCGGACTTCTATGAAATGACGCCCCAAAAGTTCAACAACAAGACCAACGGCGTCACCCAGCGTCGTTGGTTGTCGCACTGCAACCCCGACCTTCGCGACTTGTTGTACGACACCATCGGCACCGAGTGGGAATCGGACATGCTGCAGATGGAGAAGCTGATTCCGCTGGCAAGCGATGCCGCGTTCCAAAAGAAGTGGTCTGACGTCAAACGCGCCAACAAAGTGCGACTGGCCGACCACGTCGAAGCTCACACAGGGGTCAAGTTCCCCGTCGACGCGATGTTCGACGTCCAAGTCAAACGGATCCACGAGTACAAACGGCAACTGCTGAACGTGCTGCACGTGGTCCACCTGTACGACCGCATCCAACGTGGCGACACCAAAGGCATGGTGCCACGCTGCGTCCTGATCGGGGGCAAGGCCGCCCCGGGTTACCACGTGGCAAAGTTGATCGTCAAGCTGATCAACAACGTCGCCGACGTCGTCAACAACGACCCCAAGAACAAAGGCATGTTGAAGCTGGCATTCTTCCCGAACTACCGTGTTTCGACGATGGAAATCATTTGTCCGGGCACGGAACTGTCGGAACAAATTTCAACCGCTGGGAAAGAAGCCTCCGGCACGGGCAACATGAAGTTCATGATGAACGGAGCGCTGACGATCGGAACGCTGGACGGAGCGAACATCGAGATCCGTGAGAAAGCCGGCGAAGAGAATTTCTTTCTGTTCGGGCTCGACGCGGCCGAAGTCGTCGAGGCAAAGAAAGCATACGATCCCAATGCGATCATCGCGGCCGACGAAGACATCCGCCGTGTGATGGAATTGATCGAAGGCGGTCACTTCAACGAGCACGAACCGGGTATCTTTGATTTGCTGACCAAGGGGCTGCGTAACCCGCACGACCAATGGCTGACGATCGCCGACTTCCGCAGCTACATCGACGCGCAAGGTCAGGCGGCGAAGACATACCTGGACAGGCCGACGTGGAACCGGATGAGCATCCTGAATTCAGCCAACAGCGGTTGGTTCAGCAGCGACCGAACGATTCAGCAATACGCCGACGAAATTTGGAAAGCCAAGCCGCTACGTGAAACGAGCAAGTAGCCAGAGTAGGACAATTGTCCCAATTGTCCCAAAACAGAGTAGGACAATTGTCCCAATTGTCCCCCAGCCACAACCGACGACATCCACGGGACAATTGGGACAATTGTCCTACTCTCAATTGTCCTACTCTCAATCGTCCTACAATCCACCCACCAAAGACCACGATGCGATTCCCTCGATCCTCCGGCGTGCTGTGCCACATCACCAGCCTGCCCAGCAAGCACGGCATCGGTGACCTCGGTCCGGCGGCGTTTGAGTTCGTCGACTTCCTGCAAGCGGCCGGCCAAGGCATCTGGCAAATCCTGCCGCTCGTCCCACCGTCATCTTGCGATTCGCCCTACAGTGGTTACTCGGCGTTCGCCGGCAACCCGCTGCTGATCAGCCCTGATGTGCTGGTCAGCGAAGGATTGCTCAGCGAGGAAGACATCGAGGAAGACATCTCCGGTGCAATCGATGGTGACGCGGATTCGTCGCATGTTGATTACGCCGAAGTGATCCGGTCCAAGCGAGTGTTGTTACGAAAGGCGTTCGAGAACTTTCGTCGCGGCTCGTTTCCGGAACTGCAAGCCGCGATGGACCAGTTCGTTGCCGGTGCGGCATGGCTGGACGACTTTTGTCGTTTCGAGGCGTTGATGTTGCACTTCGGCCATTCCGACTGGACGAGCTGGCCGATCGAACTCGTCCGACGATTCTCCGACGCCATCGATCAGTGGGACCAAAAGCTGGTCACCGAAATTGAACTGTCGGAGTTTCAACAGTTCCTGTTCGATCGCCAGTGGAAACGACTGAAACGTTACGCCAACGATCGCGGCGTCAAGATGTACGGCGACATGCCGATCTTTGTTGCTCAAGACAGCGCCGACGTCTGGGCGAATCAAAAACTGTTCGCCTTGGACATGTTCGGGAAACCCGAACTGGTTGCCGGCGTGCCACCGGATTATTTCAGCAAGACAGGGCAATTGTGGGGCAACCCGCAGTACCGCTGGGACGTGTTGGAATCGACCGAGTACGCGTGGTGGACGGCCCGGTTCCGAGGCGCGCTGCAGCAGTTCGATCTGCTGCGCGTCGATCACTTCCGCGGTTTCGAGGCGTACTGGGAAGTTCCCGCGTCGGCGAAGACGGCCGTCAGTGGCCGCTGGGTTAAAGGTCCCGGTGCAAAACCGTTTCGTGCCGCGCGAGCAAAGCTGGGCGAACTGCCGATGATCGCGGAAGACCTGGGCATGATCACCCAGCCGGTCCACGAGCTGCGTGACGAACTGGGCTTTCCCGGCATGCGAGTGTTCCAGTTCGGATTCAGCAGCGAAGAGGACGATTTTCACCGGCCATCAACTTACAACGAACGTTCGGTCGCTTACACCGGCACGCACGACAACGACACGCTGGTCGGTTGGTACCGCGAGCGGCAACCGGACGACCCGAACGCGGATCCGCTGGACGCGATCGTGACCGGCGGCCCGGACGCTCATTGGCAAATGATCGAGTGCGTCTTGCAGTCGGCTTCGGACACCGCGATCGTTCCGATCCAAGACTTCTTGGGCTTGGGCAACGAAGCTCGGATGAACATGCCCGGCAAAGCGGACGGCAATTGGGCGTGGCGATTGACGCCGGGCCAAATCTCCGAAGGCTTGGCCGACCGCATCCGTGCGATCACCGATCACGCCGCCCGCACCACGGCAGAGTCAGTAGTCAGTAGTCAGTAGTCAGTAGTCAGTAGTCAGTAGTCAGTAGTCAGCGATCGGGCGTCAGGGGTTAGGGGTCAGGTTTTCTTAGCCGCGTAGCGGCGGCATAGGAATAGTTAGGGGTGAGTCTTGTGAGCCGAAGGCGAATAAGACGGAACCCCAGGATAGCTGGCCGCAAAAATCCCGACGCGACGCGGCTGGGAAACTGATTGCATGCCCCGCCACGGCGTGTCGGGGCTACGGGGTTTGTTCGCAGCTTTATCGCTGGACTCGCGCCGTGCCGCCTTTGGCGAACGCTTCGACTTCGGGCAGCGTCGAGCGCGAGACGTCGCCGGTGAACGTCGTCAACAGCGCACCGTGCGCCCAGCCAAGCTTCAAGCATTCCTCGGGCGAGCGTCCATCGATCATGCCGTAGATCAATCCCGACGCAAAACCGTCGCCGCCGCCGATGCGGTCGATGACGTCCAGTTCGGCGGTCGGAGCGATGTATTGTTTTCCGTCGTACCAAAGCACCGCGCTCCACGAGTGACGATTGGTGCTGTGGACTTCTCGCAGCGTCGTCGCAACGGCTTTGACGTTGGGGAACTTCTTGACGGCGTCTTCGATCATGCCGAAGAAGCTTGTCGGGTCCAGCTTGCTGTCGGATTTTTCTTCGACGTCGGGGCCTTTGACACCCAAGCCCTTTTGCAAGTCTTCTTCGTTACCGATCAGCACGTCGACGTTTTCCACGATCTTGGCGATCATCTTTTGACCGTGCGGCAAGCCGCCGATCGTGTCCCAAAGTTTGGCGCGATAGTTTAAGTCGAACGATCGAATCGCGCCGGCTTTCCCGGCCGCTTCCATCATCTCGATAACGACTTCGGCCGTCGTTTCCGAAAGCGCCGCGAAGATGCCGCCGCTGTGAACCCAGCGGACGCCGCCGGCGAAAATCTTGTCCCAATCGAAATCGCCCGGCTTCAACATCGCACCGGCTTCGTTGGCACGATTGTAGAACACGATCGGAGCGCGAACGCCTTGGCCGCGGTCGCTGTACACGGTCGCCATGTTCGGACCGCGGACGCCGTCGTGCTTGAATTCTTTGTAGAACGGTTGGACGCCCATCGCGCGAACTTGACGCTGGATCAGTTCGCCGATCGGATTGTCGACCATGGCGCTGGCGACGCCGGTCTTCAAACCGAAACACGAGGCCAAGTTCGCGGCGCAGTTGTATTCGCCGCCCGAAACGTGGATCTCGAACGAGTTCGCGGTGCGAAAGGGAATGACGCCGGGGTCGAGTCGATGGACCAGCGCACCGAGAGCACAGAAATCGAGGGCTTTGTCGCCTTTGGGAATGTTAAGTCCGCTCATGTTCTTTGATTGTTGAAAGTAGAAACGTGGAAGGGGGTAATTCATCGCACTTCGTTTAACAGTCAGCCGCAGGCGTACTTCAATGGACCGTAGTACGCCTGCGGCTGACTGTTAAACGATTGTGATCGTGTTCAACGTCGTTCAGATCGTCACCGACGCGAAACCGCCGTCGACGGCGATGTTTTGTCCGGTGACAAACGAAGCGGCATGACGGCTGGCAAGCCAGATTGCGACGCCGGCCAGTTCATCGGGCTTTCCGAATCGGCCCATCGGCGTGTGGCCGATGATTTGACCGCCGCGATCGGTGTATGAACCGTCGTCGTTGAAAAGCAGTTTGCGGTTCTGCTCGGCCGGAAAAAATCCGGGGCTGATCGCGTTGACCCGGACGCCCGTGGTCGCCCATTCGCGGGCCAGCCACATCGTCAAGTTGATGACGGCGGCCTTCGACGCCGAATACGCGACGACTCTTGAAAGCGGAATCATGCCGGACATCGACGCGATGTTGATGATGCTGCCCACGCCGGCGGCGATCATGTCGGGTGCGAAGATCTGACTGGGCAAAAGCGCTCCGCCGACCAGGTTCAAATCGAAGACGTCACGCCACGCATCGAGCGGCAACTTGCAAACGTCGCCGCCCGGCGGAATGGTGGCTTCGGGGCGGTTTCCGCCGGCCGCGTTGACCAGCACGCTGGCCGGGCCACCGGCCCAGGACGCGATTTCCTGGCGAGCTTCGTCCAGCGATTCGGCGGACAGCCCGTCGGCGGCAAAAAACTTGGCCTCGCCGCCGGCGTCGGTGATGGTTTTGGCGCGAGCGGACCCGCGATCGGCGTTTCGACCGACGACGGCGACCTTCGCCCCGTGGGACGCCAGAGCCTCCGCCATCAGCCCGCCGAGTTCGCCCGTGCCGCCGATCACGACGGCCACGTCGCTGCTTAAATCAAATAGGTTTTTCATGGGGGCACACTTTAATCGGTGCCCTCACGTTCCGACAGACCCGAGCCGCGTCGGCCGACCAGAGTAGGATCATTGTCCCAATTGTCCCAGTTGACCCCTGCCAATCGTAGGGTGGGTCCAGGAGCGACAGCGAGGCCAGACCCACCGCCAGATTCATCGCCCAACCGGAATTGGTGGGTCTGGCGTCGCTGGTGCTCCTTCACCCACCCTACCGCTAAAAAGCGTGGGACAATTGAGACAATGGTCCTACAAAAAGCCTATCGCCGCAGGTTAAGAAGTTCGTCCAGCAATTGCTGGCTGGTCGTGATCACGCGGCTGTTTCCCCGGTACTGGGTGCTGGCCAGAACCAGTTCGATCAGGTCGCGGCCGATGTCGGTGTTGGATAGTTCCAACGCCCCGCCGATGACGCTGCCGATGCCGCTTTCACCCGGTGCTCCTTGGACGGGCAGGCCCGTGTTGACGCCCTTGGCGAACAAGTTCAATCCGCGAGCTTCCAGACCGACCGGATTGGCGAAGCGTGCCAGTTGCAGTTGACCGAGGTCTCGCGTGACACCGTTGCTGAACACGCCGCGAATGTTGCCGTCTTCGCCCACGACAAAACTGTTCAGCACGCCCGGCTCGCTGCCGTCTTGTCGGGTCGCGGCAAGCGTCGCGTTTTGAGTCGCCAAGCCGGACACCAGGTCAAAGTCTAATTTGAATTGCAACGGCGAGAGGCTGGGGATGTCGTTCCGCTGGATGGCGATGGTTTCGTTGGTCGCCGACACAAAACTGCCGTTGCCGTCGAAACGCAACAGCCCCGTGCCGACCGAAACGTTCTTGCCGGAAGTCGCCTGGTTCTGGGGGCTGTCCGCGTACCAACGATAGGTCGTTTGTTCGTCGGTTCTTGATTCCAACGTCGCGGTCACGCGAACATTGATCGGAACACCCAGCGAGTCGTAAACGATGAAGTCGCTGGCCGCGCTTTGTCCGACGGCTTCTTGCACGGTGCCGAATCCGAGGTTCGGTGTGGTCACCGTGCCCTCACGCGTTCGAATGCGAAAGGCGGACAAGTCAATTTCCAAGCCGTTCAGTTCGCCGGTGTTGCTGACGAAACGCAGGGCACCGTCTTCGATGTAGACCGCCGGGAACCAGCACGCCGGTTTCGCCGGGAATCAAATTCTCGGACGATACGATCGGGTTTTGCGAATCCAATTGGACGGTTTGGATGCCAGAGGCGTCTTCGATAAAGTCGATGAAGTTTTGAACCGTCGTCCGTTCGGTGATCTCGAACGTTTGCGTGCCGAGGGCTCGGCCACCCTTGCGTCCGCTGTAGCTAAGCGTGCCGAGCTCGAATGCGTTTTGGTACGTCAATCCTTCTCGCTTCAGCACGCTGGTCAGCAGCGTCGTGCTGTTGACCGGGGGACCGTCCAAGTCGACCAACTTGTTGCCCGGCGTGCTCAAGTTTGCGATCTCGGCGTCGGATTTGCTGTCGGTGTAAACGTCCCCCGGCGCGACCGTGTCGACCAAGTAAAAATTGTTCTGGTCCCCGGCCAAGTTGCGATAGATTCGCATCTCGGTGTAAGCCGGAAACGTATCGCCAAGCTCCGGCGTCGGGGCGGCAGGGAATCCGGTCAACGTGACTCGGCCGTTGACGACGTTGCGTGGACCGATCAACGCGCTGGGACGACTTTCGACTTCGCCGGGTCGGTGGTAGGTCACCATGTAGGTGTAATTGCCGGTCAGCGCCGTGTCGTTCAGCGGCGTGGCCGACAGCGCGACCGAACCATTGTCGTTGAACGATGCGCCCGCGACGGCGGACCCGAGTCGAAAAAAATCCGTTCCGTTGGGAGCGGTGCGATAGATGTTGACGTTCGCAAAGTTGCCCGTCGGATCATTGGGAAGGTTCGATAGCGAAACCGCACCGCCGGTGCCAACGGTGGCCTGGATGGCGGCGCTGACGGTCGATTCGTTGCCGCTGGCATCCACTAGCGCCACGCGGTAGCGATAAGTGCCACCGGCAAGCGTCCCCACGCCCGCGGTCGAGGTCGTGATCAGTGCCGAATCGGACAGCGGCGCGATGCTGGCATCGATCGCGGTCGCCGATGGCTGGGGAACGTTTGCGTCGCCCAGCTTGACCGATTGGATGACTTCGGAAACGGTGGCGAGGTCGCCTTCGGGCGTAAGCGATCCCTCGAAGGTCACGTTCTCGGTCGCTTTCGCAACGCTTTGCGTGCCAAGGGGAACCGACAATGGAACCAGCTCGTTCTTCTGCAACCGAAATTGTTCGTCGATGCCATAACCGAGCAACCGCTGGCCGGTGCTGTTGACCAGTTCCGCGTCGCTGTTCAGCTTGAAGATGCCGTTGCGAGTGTAAAGCCGTTCGCCTTCGGCACCCTCGACGATAAAGAAACCATCGCCCTGGATCGCCAGGTCCGACGAGCTACTGCTGATCTCGATCGTGCCCTGGTTATGGTTGGCCGCGACCTCGGCGACTTGAACCCCCAAGCCGACCTGCCGCGGGTTGTTACCGCCGTTGTTGGGCGTCGGACCCGACCCGAGCGAAAGCGTTTGCAAGAACTGAGACGCGAAGACGACGTTGGATGACTTGAAACCGACGGTTTGCGAGTTGGCAAGGTTGTTGCCGATCACGTCGATTTGAGCTTCGGCTGCGGCCAACCCGGTCAGTGCCGTGGTCAGTGCGGAGGTAAGTCCCATGGACGTTGGTCCCTTGCGATTTCGGTGGCGCGAATCCCTCCGACGATCGCGAACCAATCGTCAGAGTTTACCCAGTCTGAATTTCCCGGATGTTCTTAATGTTCATCGTCTGGTTACCCACGTGAACTTTGACCGAACGTGAATCGTTTTCGTCATCTGTTTCCACTGTGATGCGATCGACCAACCCATCGACGGGGGAAGCATCGTCGGCAAGCCCGGTGACTTTCTGGCCGATCAAGCCGCTTGCGGTCACCAAGTCTTGGTTGGACGCCAATCGTCCGAGCGTATTGGTCAGGCTGTCGGTCGCACCGATCTCGCGAATCTGGCTGATCTGCTGGACCATTTCGCTGTTCTTCATCGGGTCCAGCGGATCCTGGTTCTGCATTTCGTTGATCAGCAGTTTCATGAAGTCGACGTTGGCGTACGGGTCGGATTGTTCGCTTGCCTGCGAAGCGGTTTGGCTGGCCGTGAACGACGCACCACCGACTTGTCCGATTTGTGACATGGATCGATTCGCAAAAAGTGGGAAGCGAGTTGGAACGGCGGGCGTTGACGCCGATGGCTTGGTTCTACGATTGCTGATGGCTTCGTCGCGAGATCAAATTCGAACATCGACGCCACCGCTTGCCGTCCTCACCCAAACCGGGCCCGACGCCGCGACGGAAGCGGCGGTTTGTGAAACTCCGCGATTGCGTTGGGTCGCGCCCGACATCGCCGCTCGGTCGGGACGTTGACGCGGCGAAGATGCATCGCCGAAACCGTTTTGCGGCTGCGAACCACGTTCGTCGTTCATCTGGAACGGTTCGATGTCGACTTCGATCTTGTCGACCTGCATTCCGAACGCTTCCAACCGCGATCGAAGGTCGGGCAAATGCTCCCGCAACGCCGCACCGGCCGCTTCGGTGTCGGCGACCACGCGAGCTTCGATCTTTTTCTGTTGCATCCGCATTTCAACACGCACGGTGCCCATTTCGGCAGGTGCCAAGCGCAACCGGATCACGCCGCCGTCGGGGCCGAGATGCTGGAACGCTTTGCTGACCCGTTGGACAAGTTTGATGCGAGTCAAAAGGTCGGCTTGCTGCGTTTCACTGGAACCGTCCGCTTGTTTGGGCTTGTCCATGCGAGCGGTCGTGTCGGCGCGGCTGCCCACGGTCGGATCCATGGTCATCGACGATGGGCTACGCGATTGGCCGACCGATTCCCCCGAGACGTTTGCCCGAGCGGCACTGGTCGCGGCGGCCGTTTGCGTCTTCGCGGCCATCGCGGCGGTGGCGTTCAGCGTAGCGTCTACCTTCTGCTGCACCTCCGGCGTCATGGCCTCGGTGACTTGGGAAACAGCGACATCCTCTGTGGGAATCGCAAAGCCGGTCGACGATGTCGCTTCGACGCGCGACCGATGGGTTTGCGATGTTTCGTTCGAGTTCGCCGCGTTGCCGGTCGAAGCAACGTCGTCGTTCGAGCCGCGTCCACGGCGTCGATCGCGTCGTGAAGATTCGTTGCTTTCGGCCGCCAGCGTGGTGCCGGCAACTTCAGAAGTGGGAACGGCTTCCGATGATGGATCCGACGTCGTTTGCAACGATTCCGCTTGCGAATCGTTGGGCGATGGATCGTCGGGCGATGGATCGTTTGTTGAAGACTTGTTTGACACCGGCGCATCGCCGTCGGCGGTTGCTTTGCGGTCACCTGATTCGTCGCCGCTGAGTTCCACCGCGGTTTCATCGCCGCTGCTTTGCGGTTGGGAAACGATCGGAGCTTGCGAATCGGCCGCCGCCCACTCGTTCTCGGCTTCCTCGACCGGGACATCGCCGTCCGCCGAGTCGCGTGACAATCGGGCGTCGTCGACGGGAACTTCCGCTTTCTCGGGTGCAACGACTTGTGACACGATCGCCGACGTGCTCTCGGTACCGCTTTCGCCCGACGAGTCTTCGCTTGCAGGTTCGTCGCGATCGCTCGCTGACGCTTGGGATACTTCGTCGCTGACTTGATCGGTGTCGATATCGCTCGGGGCCGCCGGTTCAATCAGGCGTCGACGGGGTCGCGACCGCCATCCGGGCAAAAACCTCGGCGAACGCATCGATCAATCCGCTGCCATCGGCGGTCGAAATGCTTGCCCCAGAAATCGACTTTAATTTGCTGGCGGCAACCGCCGAAACGCGGTCCTGATTGGACGACCGCGACGTGGTCGCATGGATATCTCTCATGTCGATTTTCCCCCCCAGGAAATCGTCCGCATCGAATCAAAGTCGTGAACACCGGGGTGATGTCACCCGCTGCCGATCACGATTGGATTCTTCTCACAAGCCTTCGGCGGCTCGGTCGATGACCGATGTCGTCGGCATGCCTTCGCCGATTCGGCGGAGGATGTCCGCCAATTTGTCGGCTTCACCCTTCTGGTCAAACTCCGCCAGTATGTCTTTTCGTGCGGATGACGACATGGCTTGAATGATTGTGACCACGTCATCAATTCTTTTATCGTCATACATCATCAGAAGCTGCTCTTTTGCCTGTTCGGCATCAAGCGACTGAAGCGTACGCTGGACATCCTGCAGCCCTTTTTTCTGGACTCCTTCGCGAATTTCCTCAAGTTCGCGGCGAAACGACGTCAGCCGTTCGTCGAACCGATCGCGTTCGGTGCGAAGTTCCGCTAGCTTGGTGCTCAGTTCGTCGCGGAAAGCTTGCTGACTTTCCAGTCGAAGCTGCATGTCATAGCTATCCAGCTTTCTCGCTTCCAAAATTTCATCGAAGTCTGGTTGTTCGCGGTCTTCGCTTTGCCGAACGATCTGCTGCAAACGGTTTCCCGTGATGTCGATCCCGTTCATCAGCGCCACGATCTTGGTGATCGAATCGCCGTTCATGTCGCCACGCGACACGACGTAAACGAACAGAATGATTTGCGTGATCACCGTCGCGACGCAAAACCCGGCAAACGCTTTTGCGAGTTTGGACATTATCGTTCACCCCTTCGGCGAGCCAGCACGTACGCTTGATTGCTGCGTTCGTCGGCGTCGGCCTGTTCGAGTTTGATTTGACGAAGTCGCTCGGCTTCGCGTTCGTTCGCTTTCAATTTTTCGTAGCGTTTGACTTCCGCTTCCGCGTCCATCCAAACCGTTTGGCGACGATCACGTTCGACGACCAACTCCGCGTGCGTCGATTCCAACTGGCGAATGTCGGCTTGCAACTGGGTGTCATAGCGCCCGACCGAAAGCAGCCCTTGCACCGAAATCTGTCCGACTCGTTGAGTCGCATCGCGGTCGCGAATTGCTTGCCGGTCGCGCTGGATGTCTTGGATCTGTTGTTCAATCTTTGTGATCGCCTGGTTGGCTTTTCCGACGGCAAGCCCCGCTTCGTCACTTTGGCGACGACGCAGGTCCAAGATCGAATCGAAACGAAAACGAAACGCCATGATTACGTTTGCACCTGCATCAACTGAGCAAGCTGCGCGTGCGATTGGTCCAGCGGCGCGATTTCGTCGGCCCCTTGCGTCAACAACATTTTCATCGGTTCACGCATCGCAATCGCGGCGTCGATCTTTGGATCGCTGCCGGCGCGATACGCCCCGATCGAAATCAAATCGGCGTTGCGACGATAGGTTGCCAAGTGCCGTCTTGCCTCCGCAACGGCGCTCGTCATCACCGGATTGATCAGGTGAGGCTGCAACCGGCTAAGGCTTTCCAGCACGTCGATCGGCGGCCAGTGTGCCTCTGACGTAAGTTCCCGGTTCAGCATGATGTGTCCGTCCAACAACCCGCGAAGCGTATCAGCGATCGGTTCGTTGTTGTCATCGCCTTCGACCAAGACGGTGTAAAATGCCGTGATGGACCCCTTCGACGTTCGCCCGGATCGTTCGACCAATCGCGGCAGCATGTTGAACACGCTGGGCGGATACCCACGAGTCGTCGGCGGTTCGCCCGCGGCCAAACCGAGCTCGCGCTGCGCCATCGCAAATCGCGTGACCGAGTCCAGCAGCAGCAAAACGTTTTGTCCTTGGTCGCGAAACGTTTCCGCGATCGCGGTCGCCGTCCAGGCGGCGCTGACTCGCTGCGCCGCCGGACGATCGCTGGTCGCGACGACGACGACGCTGCGTTTCAGCCCGGCTTCGCCCAGGCAGCGATGGATGAACTCTTGAACTTCGCGGCCCCGTTCCCCGATCATGCCGATCACGATTCGATCGGCGCTCGATCCTCGCGCCAGCATGCCCAACAGCGTGCTCTTGCCGACACCGCTGCCGGCGAAGATGCCAAGCCGTTGTCCTTGGCCACACGTCAACATCGTGTCGATCGCGCGAACGCCAGTTTGCAACGGCGTGTCGATCGGCGGTCGGTCCAGCGAATCGGGTGGACTGCGATCGGCGTCGACCAACACCAAGTCAGTCGGCAACGGCTTGCCATCGATCGCGTCGCCGAACGCATCGATGACACGTCCGCAAAGCGATGGGCCGACGCGAAGTTTTGCCGATCGATCGATCAGACGAACCGAATCGCCGGCGGACACCGCCACCAATCGTTCCATGGGGGCAAGCACGGGACGGACACCGCGAAAGCCGATCACGCGACCGCGAAGTCTTGATCCGTCGCCGGTTTCCAGTTCGCAAATCGCACCGATCGGTGCGGTCATGCCTTCGATCTCCAGCGTTTCCCCCGACACGCCGGCCACGCGTCCACGGACATGATGCGTCATCGACTTGCCGATCATTTCGCAAGTTGACTGCGTATCGGGAAGCTGCGGAAGATTCGACTTGAATTTCGGGATGATCGCGGTCACGCCAACAACTCCGCCAAGCGTGCAAGCTGTGCGTCCATGCCGGCTTGAATGTCGCCGCCGACTTGACGAACGACGACCGCATCGCGAGCAAGCGTTTCATCGGGTTCGACATGCGTTTGTTCCGGCAAGCCGGGCGAGACCAACATTTGATCAAGCGCTTCGCCGAGGGTGGCCAGCGTCTCGGGATGCACGGCCAGTACCAGCTTCGTGGCCGTCCGGGTGCTAGTCAAAGCTTGTTCGGCCCAGCGAACCAGAATCTCCGGTTCATCGATTAGCTTTTTCTGGACGATCCGTTCGGCCGAGGCCAGCGCGATCGAAGTCAGCCGATCCGCGTACTCTTTCATCCAAACGTCGTAAGTCGCGTGCAACTGAGTGACGGCAGCGCTGATCAGTTGCAAACCCTTCTTTGCTTGCAGGTCGGCTTCCGCCTTCAATTTTTTATCCGCATCGACGGCCGCGCGAGCGAGACCTTCTTCGTATCCCCTCGCATCGGCCGCGGCGCGAATCTGTTCGGCCTCGATCTTGGCGTCGCCGAGCATCTTTTGCACCGCCGCGCGACACTGTTCCAGCCGCGTGCGTCCTTCGTCGGCGAAGTCGTTCAGGTTGAATCCGGCCAAACCCGAAACGCTTCGAGCGGCATCGGTTCGCTGAACGGTCGAATTGGATTTTAAGACGTTTGCCATTGTTGCAAGTTTCCTATGCCGCCATCGATTTCGCCGGCGCGATCGATGCCACCGCCACCCGTTCTTTCGCCAAGTCGATGTCGCGCAAGTTCATCGAGGTCAGCGAGTTCATCTGAGATCGTACCGTTTGCGATTCCGCTTTGGGCAGGATCGCGAGCACAGCTTCGGCCTTGGCGTTGGGCAATCCACACAATGTCAACATGGCGGTTCGCGTGTCGACTCGTCCGAGTGCCATGCACAGTTCGGCCGGTTTCATCGCCAGCAGGTGCCGGTCGATCGAGTCGGTCGATGAAAACGGCGACGGTGCGGCGACAGGTTTTGGTTGGGGTTTCGGCGGAGCTTCCGCGGTCGACGGTTTCGGGGGCCAGACGAATGGCTAGCGCCGCATCGACGGCCGAAGCAGCGTCTGAACTGGATGAATAAGACGCCGATGGCACGGCGGCCGCCTGCGTCTTATTGGTTGCGTTTTCACTGATCCGATTTTCCTTCGACGCTTTGATCGGATCAACCGCCTTCGCGACGGGCGTTGTCTTGGGCATCGCTGCCAAGATCGCGTCGAGCGCCCGTTGTCCGGTCGAGGACGTGCCTTCGCCAAGCCTGCCATCGATCGGCCTGGATTGTTGTTGCCGTTGCACCCGATCGCGAAAGTGATCGGCGATTTCTTGGACCGCGGTGTCGGGAATTTCACCCAATCGCCCGAGCCTGCTGAGGGCCTGCGATCGAAGCTCCGGTGCAAGTCGTGGTAACAGACGAGCCGCCTGGGCCGGTGCCACCGATGCCAACACCAACGCAACGGCTTGGGAATGTTCGCCAGCTAACAGATCGACCAGCGAATCGTCTTCGACGTCAGCCAGGAATTCCAGCGGTGAAGACGGTTTGCGATCGGAGCTTTGTTTCGACGTTTTCAGAACCGGCGACGTCGTCGAATCTGAGCTCGTTGCGAAACCAAGCGATCGTTGGTGGATCGATGCGGCAGAAGAAGATTGAAACGAGTCGATGTCGTCGGCGGGCGAATGTTGCACCGACGCCTTGAACGCGACCAATGCCCGGTGACGCTCCAGCGGATCGACGTCGGACAGAGACGCCATCGTGCGCCGAACAATCTGTTTGGCGTCTTGATCGATCGTGCCCAGCAATTTCGCGGCGGCCGAAGCGGGCAGACTGCTCAGCACGATCGCGACCCGCCGCAGCGCGGCTTCACGAGAGGTCGTATCCGAGTTTGCCACGCCAGCCATCAAACGGTCCGCTCCATCCCAAAGTTGCAACGTCTTCGCCGGTTCATCCGACAACTTCTTTTAAGCAAACTTGAGCGAAAACCGGAAGACCGAAACCGAATTCGGCAATTTTTCCGTAGGGTGGGTCAAGTGTGCCGGTAGGCCACGATGACCCACCATCTTCCGACGATTTCCGTGTCCGCGGTGGGTCTGCATCGCTGACGCGATTTGACCCACCCTACAAAGAAACGTCCTCGACGCGACGAAAACCAACCGAGATATGCACCCAAGAAAACGGCTGGCGAAGGCGTCAAGCCGCGCGGGCGACGCGTTCACTCACGCAAAGCGAATCGGCTAAGTTCGGTTTGATCGCTTCCAAGTACAACGAATCAGGCTTTCGAGCGATCTGGCCGTCGCGATCGAGTTGGAAGTCATCGAAACCGTGAATCCTGCTTTCACCACTTCGGCAAACTTCGGTCGAATCGAATCCGATCGCGCACAGCAAGTTCGACAGCGAGATCCGATCGTACATCCAGCGATGAATTTCACCCGAGTTCCGGAATCGACCTTCGCGATACGCCGCGGCGCCCGATCGTCCGTCGATCAACGTGACGGCCAGCAACGCGGCTTGTTTCCGCAGGTCCAAAAAGACGCGTGAAAGTCGCATCGCAAGAGTTTTCTTTCGTTTAGCCTTCGCGTTGCCTTCGATTTCGTGACCCAGACGACCGCGAATGAATTCGCGATTGATTTGATTTTGGTTCCGCATCATCGCCGCCATCTCGCCGCCGCCGGTCTGACGCGTCATCTGATCGATCAGTTCCAACGTCATCCAGCGATGGTTCGCCAGTTCGTTCTCGCGATTGGTGTCATCGGCACTTTGGTCCAAGGCTTCGATCGAGGCGAGGTAGTGCCGGGCGATGCCTTCCAAGTCGGGCACAACGACTCGCAAGATGCCGCCGGGTTTTAGGACTCGCAGGCACTCGCCAAGCATGAATTCAGCGGCGTCGGGCGTTAGATGTTCAAGCACGTGCGAGTGATAGACGCCATCAAACGTGTAATCGGCGTAGGGCAAACCACGCCGCAGATCGTACTGCCGTACTTCGGGCGCGCATGCGACCAGATCGATGTTGGTCCAACTCGGGTGATAGCAGCGACCGCAGCCGACATTCAATAGTTCCATGGAATCACGCTGCCTCTCGATGGACTTTCGCTTGAGCGGCGCGCGTCTTGGCGACGTGATGGATTCCGATTCGGCCGGTGTAATCCAGTCGGTGCAACATCATGCCGATGGAATGCTTTTCAAAGTACTCGTCCACGGCGCGACGGGCACCTTCCCAGTGACCGTAGTCGTCGACAATCAAAACGCCACCATCTACCAATCGTGGAAACAAATGCTCCATTTCGTGCGCGGTCGATTCGTACCAGTCCGTGTCCAAACGCAGTAGCGAGATTTTCTCGGGCACGTTTGCCGGGATCGTGTCTTCGACTTTTCCGACGTGATAATGAATTTGGTTTTCGGCGTACGCGGTCATCGTCATGTGCGAACGAACATCGCCCAGCGATGCGACGCACCAAACGGATCTTGGATCAAGCTTGTCTTCGCTGGCCAACAGTTCCGCGGCCGATTGACCGCCGGCTGCGACATCGGACTGCGTCGGCTCGCTCATTCCCTCGAACGTGTCGTACAGGTGCAAGTGACGATCGGTGTCGCCGAACTGCTGCAACATCTTGGCGACCGCCATCATGCTGCCGCCACGCCACACGCCGCATTCGACGATGTCACCTTCGATCTGGTTGGTCGCGATGTAACGCACCGCTTCGCAAAGCCCGTGCATTCGCTCGGGCGATGTCATCGAATATTCGCGAACCGCCACCATCACTTCGACGGCATCACGGTTCATGTCCGACGGGTACTTGTTCGGGTCGGCCAGTCGGCGATCTTGTCGCTGCTGACGTCGGCGACGCTTCCACGCTCTGAATTGATGAATCACGTCGTGTTTCTCCTGACCATGAACAGAACCTGCCTTGGTCGTCTTCTAGCGATCCAGTCGCGGCGACGTCAACGTCGGATCGAGTGTCCCAAAGTGAACGTTGACGCATGTGAAACAAAGCCGGTACAAGCAAGGTTCCCGATGCGGACGCGGCCGGCCAATGGTGTCCCGCCGAACTCGTCGCGACCATTTTCCGCTTTCGACCATTTTCCGCTCTCGACCAGACGAGCCTGACCAAACGATGTCCGACGTGCCCATCGCATTCGTGATTTTTAACCGGCCCGAATCGACACGCCAAAGCTTCGCCCGAATCCGTGCGGCCGCACCGGCAACGTTGTTCCTGGTCAGCGACGGGCCCCGACGGGATCGTCTTGGGGAAGCCGAGTTGGTTGCTCAGTCACGACGAATCGCCGAAGCCGTCGATTGGCCTTGTGACGTGCATCGAATTTACGCGGACACCAACATGGGCTGTGGCCGTCGGATCAGCACCGCGATCAGCGAAGCGTTTGAGCACGTCGATCGCTTGATCGTGATCGAAGACGACTGCGTGGCCGACGCAAGTTTCTTTCCGTTCTGCGATCAAGTGTTGGATCGGTTCGGCAGCGACGAACGCATCATGGCGATCAGCGGCAACAACTTCCAACGCGGTCACGTTCGCGGCGACGGCAGCTATTATTTTTCAAAGTATCCGCACTGCTGGGGTTGGGCGACGTGGCGGCGAGCTTGGCAGCACTTTGATTTGAAGATCCCCGATTGGCCGGCGTTTCGCGACCAAGGTGGGTTGTCGTCTTGGTGTACCAGCCGGCGCGAGCTCGATTACTGGACCAAGATGTTCGACAAGGTGTACGCCGGCGAAAGCCATAGTTGGGCCTTTCCTTGGACGCTGGCGACGTGGATGAACAGCGGCATGACGGTGCTGCCACAAGTCAACTTGGTCACCAACATCGGCTTTGGTGCCGATGCCACACACACTCGCAAACGAAGCCGTTGTGCCAGTCTGCCGATCGAAAGCTTGGTCTCGGTCGAGCATCCCAAATGGATCGTCCGTGACGGTCAAGCGGACCAGTTCACCGACGATCACGTGTTCAGCGGTGCCGTCCGTCGCGGACCGATCAAGAAGATCGAGAACGCCATCCGGGCGATGCGGAAGGCGGCTTGAACGTCGACCGGTTAAGCGGCCTTACGAGTCGCGAAGATCCAGCTCTGTTTGACCTTTCGGCATTCCGCCACCAGCGATTCTTGAACGTACTTGTTGTGACGATCACGGATCGATTCGGGAAGCAAGCTTAACTTGTGCGTTACGTCATCATCGGTCGTGATTTCGGTGACGTCGTGGGTGTCCGATAGCGCCGCGATCATGCGATCGGTCGTTCCGTGGACCAAATGATCGTGCGTTTCGATCAGCCAATCCGCTTTGCCACGTTCGTCTGGCGAAACGCTTTCGATCACATCGTTTTCGAACCCTTCGCAGTCGACGACGATCAACGTTTCGTCTTCCAAGACCCTGCGGAACGTGTCCGCATCAAACGCGCCGAACAATCGCAACCGTGACGATTTAATGTGGTTGGCCGCGGCATTGGCGTGGCACAGTGTTTTTGCTTCGTCTTCGGTATCAAAACCGACCAGCGCCGCATCGCCGAACATGCGGCCGAGTCCGACCAAGTAGAAACCTTCGGCGAAGCCAACGTCGACAATCTTGCGATATCGATTTCCAATTGCGATTTTTTCGAAGCACGGACGCAGTTCGGATTCGTAGGTGCCCAACAGCTTCGGCCATAACATGCTGCCGACGGCGGCGGCTTTTGCGTATCGCATGCCGGCGAAGGGGCCCTCCATCACTTCGCTGCGATCCAGCAGGTGCGAGCATTCCCGTTCGGCTCGCTTGCGAATGACCGGCAAACGCTGTTGACGGATGAAGTCTTGGCCGGGCAAATGCTGGGCAAGTTCCCATAGCCGGTCGTTCTTCATCAGAACGCGGGTCAGCCGTTTGGCGATGGAGACGAATGTTTTTTTCATGGCTTGCTTTCGTATGATTCCGTCACGCGGCCTTGGCATGGTTGGCTTGCAACATCGGTCGCGTCTGTTGTTCTTGAACGTCGGTAAAAATGCGAATCAAATCTTCCGATTCGTGATGCGGTTGATAGTTTTGGCGAATGGTTTCCCAAGCGGCTTGGCCGAGTTGGTTTCGCCGGGCATCGGACGCGAGCAGATCGTCCAGCATGCCGGCGTGAGCGTCGACGTCACCCGGGCATAAACAGCAATCCGTTCTGATCGTGATGGACGAAATCGGTGATGCCGCCGCTGCGTCCGGTGACGACGGGGATGCCTTGTCCCATCGCTTCGATCAACGAGACGCCGAAGGCTTCCTGCTGGCCAGTGATGGAACCCGTTTGGTTGTGCGCGGTAAAGACCGACGCGACCGATCGCAAACGATCGCCTTCTAGTTGATCGACCGAGCCATAGCATCGAACTCGCGAGCCAACGTTTCGCTCCGCAATCTTTCGATCGACATCGTTTGCAAGTAAGCCTCCGCCGGCGATATGCAACGTCGTGCCCGAGTGCTTGCCCGCGATTCGGCTGAACGCATCGACGGTTTCGACGGGCCCTTTGAAGTCGACCAGGCGTCCCAGAAACAAAATGTCCTTTGGCTTGCCGGACAAAGTCACCGGTCGATTGCTAAGTGGAACGCCAAACCGCTTCAGAAAAATTTTGCTTGGGTTGATGTCCAGCGATCGAAGCTGGTCGCCGGTGTAAGTCGAATTCGCAATGAACCAAACATTGTCCGGCAAAGATCGAACGTGATTGCGATATCCGGCCGGATGCAGCGGAGTGCCTTTGACGCTGTCGCGGACATCCCAGGTGATGTCGTAACCGTGACAATGCACCACGACGGGAACGTCCAGCCGCTGCCAGACGTCTTGAAACTGAACCGCGAAGTCTAGAAAGTGAACGAAGACGGACGAAGCGTTTGATTTTCTAAGCTCGCGCAGCAACCACTCGGAACGGAGTTTCTGGTCGGTCAAACCGGTCAGCCCGAGCGACCGTGTCAGGCGCCCCAACCGGCTGACTTTGCGAGGCAGGTAGAGCGTGTCGACGGGCAAAACGTCGTTTCGTCGCGTGTTCCGCAAGTCATCAATGTTGACCACGACCCGATCGCCCAGCATCGATCGCATCCGACGCATCCAAACGTGCGACGGATAGGTTTGGCCGATGCCGACGAAAGCAATTTTCAAATCGTTCACGCTGCGGAGTCGATGCCGGGGCCTGCGAAGCTGGGATCGCCAAACGCGGCCGGATCCCTCCGTCGGATCGTCTCAACGACTTCCCGGTCGGGGCAAGATCAATTTCCCGTCAAAACTGGCTCGCTGGCTCGCTAGGCTCGCTTGGCGGATGCTTTGCGGTGATCCGTGCCCTCGCATTCGATACCACCGGAACAAACAGATTTGGGAGCCGAAAAACCTATGAGTTGCCTGGTCCGCAAAATTTGCCTCGCCCGAAACGCGAAGTAGACTGACCCCCCGAAATTGATCTTTTGTTCACCCAGGTTGAGTCATGGCATTCTTTCGCAAATCGCACCGTTCGTCAAAACCCAACTTTCGTGCGTCAGGATCGCGAAACTGGCTGTTGTCAGAACTCGAACCTCGACTGCTGCTGGCCGGGGATGCCGGGGCGGCCGTCGTTCAAGCCGCGACCACTTCGCCCGCGGCAGATTCCGCGACGTCGATCGCAACCGTCGCGCCGACGGATTTGGTGTTGGTCGATGCCGGCGTCGAAGACTTGGCAACGCTTGCGGCCGCGATTCCCGCGGGGGCTGAAATCGTGATGATCGATTCGGCAAGCGGTGGCATCGAACAAGTCACCACGATTCTTTCGGCTCACAAAAACCTGCGTTCGGTGCATCTGCTTTGCCACGGCAGCGAAGGCGTTTTGAATCTGGGGAACGAATCGATCCGCGAATCGAACTTGGTCCAGCACCAAGCCTCGATCGCGACTTGGCGGCAAGCCATGAAGCCCGGCGGCGACTTGATGATTTACGGTTGCGACGTAGCGGCAGGACCCGACGGCGTCCGATTCGTCAACCGTTTGGCATCGATCGCCGGCGTCGACGTGGCCGCATCGAACGACCGAACGGGCAATGCGAACCAAAGCGAACATGCCGACTGGGACTTGGAATATCGCGTCGGCCAAATCGAATCCACCGGCGTATTGTTGGCGTCTCAATTAAAAGCGTACGAAGCCCACCTGGCGATCGAAATTTTCGCCGCCGGCACGACGGGTGATGAACGGATGGAAGTACTCGTCCGTGGCCAAGTCGTCGATGCATTCACGATGCAAGGCACCAACGCCGACGCTCGCCAATTCCGACGCTTCACCGTCGACATTAACAACGTCGATCCCGGCGACATCCGCCTGAACTTTACCAACGACTTGTACAACCCTGCCGCAGGAATCGACCGCAACTTGCGAGTCGACCGAATTGTGGTCGACGGAGTGACGCTGCAAGCCGAAGACCCGTCCGTGTTCGTCGATGGCATCTTCGTGCCTGGGCAAGGAATTGTGTCGGGCAACTTGGAATCCGAATACATCTTTGCAAACGGCTACCTCCAATTCGCGTCCGACGGAAATCCGGGCGGCGCAAATGGTTCCAACATCGAAGTCGCTTTGTCGGGTGACACGGGAACCGAGTCGGCACAGTTGCTGATCGATGGTAGCGTCGTTGCGACCTACAACAATATTTCCACCAGCGGCCAACTGTTTTCGTTCCAAGCCGACAACACCGTCACCGCCGACCGAGTACGCGTTCAATTCATCAACGATGCCTTCAACCCCGGCGTGTTTGACCGGAATCTTAACGTTGACTTCTTAAGAATCGACGGACAAACGTTCCAAACGGAGGCTGCCACAACGTTCAGCACCGGGACTTGGTTGCCCGCCGACGGTGTTACCGCAGGATTTCGCCAAAGCGAAACGCTAACCTCCAACGGATACTTTCAATTCTTAGCCGTCAATGATCCGAGCGGTGGAGGCAACGCCGGCAGCTTCTCGCTGGTCACCAGCGAGATCACTGTGACCGAAGGTCGTGGCTCGGTGACGTTGCAAGTCCAGCGAGTCAATGGCAGCGACGGCAACGCATCGATCGACTTCTTCACCGCGAGTGACTCGGCGATCGAAGGACAAGATTTCCAATCCAACAGCGGACGGTTGTTCTTTGCCAACGGTGAAACGGTCAAGCAGTTCACCGTCAACATTATCAATGACGGGGTTGGCGAAGCGACCGAAAACTTCACCGTGCGGATCGACAACGCGATCGGTGCCGACTTGCTGGCACCGCGAACGTCGATCATCACCATCTTGGACGACGACTCGGGACTTCCTCGTTTTGAATCCTTTGGATCAGCGGCCGAGTTAAACCTGAACGGTTCGGCCAGCGTGACCGGTGGTCAATTGCAATTGACCGGCGCGTCCAATCAACAGGCTGGCAGCGCGTTCTACAATCGACCCATTGCTGTCGACAGCAACACCTCTTTCCAATCATCGTTTACCTTCCAGCTTGGCGGCGGCAGCGGCGAAGCGGGGGCCGACGGCTTTGCGTTCGTATTGCAGAACTCGGCTGCGGGTTCCGATGCGATCGGACGAAACGGCGGCTACCTCGGTTACGACACGATCGGTCGCAGCCTGGCGATCGAGTTCGACACCTCGCAAAACACGTGGGACATCGCCAGCGACACGATCTCGGTCGTCGTCAACGGCCAAGTCACAAGCGAATTGTTGGAAACCGTTTCGCCATTCAACTTGAACAACAACACGCTGTACCATGCCTGGGTCGAATACAACGGCAACACCAACGCGCTGGCCGTGTTCGTTTCGCCAACGTCCGAAAAGCCCGTCTTTGCGGTGCTGAAGACGCAGATCGATCTTGCTCCCATCGTTGGCGACCAAGCCTTCGTCGGATTCACCGCCGGCACATTTAACCGACCAAACTACCATCGCATTGGATCTTGGGACTTCACCTTGGACACGCCGTTTGGTGATCCGCCGCTGAACCCATCGGGCACTGTCGTTGAACAAGACCTTTACACCGGTTTGAACCAACCGCTGGCGGTGGCGTGGTCGCCCGACGGACGCAACCTTTACATCGCTGAAAAAGGTGGCGTGATCAAGGTGGCCCGCGACCGAAGCACGCAAGCGTCGGTCGCGATCGACATCTCCGGCATGGTCAACAACCTGCAAGACCGCGGCTTGGTCGACTTCGCCCTGGATCCGAACTTCCAATCCAACGGGTACATCTACCTGCTTTACACCTACGACCCGCCACAGGTTTTTGACAACGTTGGCAATACGTTTGCCGGACCCGATGGACGCGGTAATCGAGCCGGTCGTCTATCGCGATTCACGCTCGATGCATCGACCGGATTCACAAGCGTCGTCTCGGGTAGCGAAGTCATTCTGCTGGGTAAGAACAGCACGTGGAACAACTTCAATGCCTTTACCGACAGCACCGATAACTTCGGCGAACGCCAGGGCGGGCAAGTCAACGGCGTCTTTGTCGAGGACTTCATCAACAGCGACAGCCGATCGCACACCGTCGGCAGCTTGGCGTTTGCCAGCGACGGAAGCCTGTTCGTTTCCGTCGGCGACGGCGCCAGTTTCAGCCGTACGGATTCGCGAGCGTTGCGAGTGCAGGACTTGAACAGCCTTTCCGGCAAAGTGCTAAGAATCAATCCGGCGACCGGCCAGGGTTTGAGCGACAATCCTTTCTTCGACGGAAATGCGAACTCGAACCGGTCGCGAGTGTATCAACTGGGCCTTCGCAATCCTTGGCGATTGACCATCGATCCGCGAACCGATCGCCTGTTCATCGGCGAAACCGGGCTTGGCAGTTACGAAGAAATCAACACCGGTGGCGCGGCGCGAACTTCGGGTGGCCTTTCTACGAAGGGGCCCAAGGCGTCAACAGTCGCACGCCCGGCTACCGCGATCTGTCTCAAGCCGGAACGTTCTACGCCACCGTCAACGCGACACCGGCCACGATCGCACTGCAACACCAAAACGGATCCGACGCGGTCGTTCTCGGCGACATCGTATTCGACTCCGACTTGGGAATTCAGTTCGAGGGCGACCTGTTCTACAACGACTTGTATCGCGGAATCATTCGCCACGCCGACGTCGGTCCCAACGGGCAACTGACCAACGTGCAAGTCTTCACGACCGGCGCTCAATTCGTGACCGACATTCAACAAGGTCCCGACGGATCGCTATACTACGTCAACTTGATCGAAGGAGCGGTCGGCAAATGGCGAATTGTCTAATCATTCGCGACCTGATCTCGCAAATATGAACGAAAATCCTAACCAGCCCGATTCGCCGATGTCACAAACCGTTCACGCGGGCGAAGTGACCAATGATGTCGATGAAGAACAGATCGCTCAGTTCGTGACCACGATTCGTAACGCCGAGGAACAGGTCGGTCACCACATCATCGGCGCGCTCAAGCACGACAACACCGTTGCCGTGATCACGACGGTCGCGATGGGACCGGACGGCAAACAACGGGTCATCAGTGCGGCGTTGTCGCCCGAGCGAATGCAGATGGTCCAGCAAATTTTGCAATCCGCCGAAGTCGAACGCGAAGACGAAGAACCCTGCGTCGGGTTTCATTGCCTGGTGAAACCGAAAACGGTTTGAGCACTCGGTGAACAACGACCGATGTAGCTGATCCCGCCAGGGTCTAGACCGGACTGAACCCTGGCGGGATCAGCTACGATAAATCCCTTGCCTGTTGATCACGCGATGCTTGAAAAACGTTGGAAACGCTCAGCGGTTCTTTTCGTCGACCATTGCGGGTCCGTAAACCGACGCGGGATCGACCAGACGCTGGTCGGCGATGGTTGCGTTTCCGGTGTCATCGACGGTGCGAAAGAAACAGCTCTCGAATCCTTCGTGGCACGCCGCGCCGACTTGTTCGACTTGCAACAAAATCGTGTCCGCGTCACAGTCCACGCGAACCTCGATGACCCGCTGGCGGTGGCCGCTCGTTTCGCCCTTTCGCCATAACTTTCCGCGGCTGCGGCTATAATAAACGGCTTGGCCGGTGGACAATGTTTCACGCCAAGCGACCTCGTCCATCCAAGCCATCATCAGCACCCGTCCGCTGGCCGCGTCTTGGGCGATCGCGGGCAAAACGCCGCCGGTGCCTTCGGTCGGTTGTCCTTTGGCGAAGTTGGGCAGCGTGGTCATCGAGTGAAAAGCCTTCATGGTGGCCGGCGAAATCGAACGAGACAAAATTATAAGCTCATTCGTCACCAGCGGAACGATAGACACGATCCTGCCCCGGACGGTTCCGGTCATCCTGGCCGCGACGCGGTCCCGATAACGAATGAGACATGGCGATCGAGTTCGTCGTGCCTTGCCCCGCCGCCCGCCCGAGCCCGCTGCCGATGCCGCACGCTGAAAAGATCTCGATCGTTTTGCCGACGCGAAACGGTGCCGATCGGATCGCCGGGCAAGTCCAACGAGTGATCGATTTGTTGGCCGCGATGAACATCGAAGGCGCCGAGATCATTATCGTCGATGACGGCAGCATCGACGCGACGTCGGTGACGGCAGACGGTCTTTGCGTGAATCATTCTCGCGTCCGAGTGATGCGGCACGCACGGCCACGAGGAATGGAAGCGGCAGGCCAGACGGGGCTGGAGCGTTCGACGGGCGACTTGGTGTTTATTCAAGAAGACGACGCCGACATTCGCGGCGAAGACTTTCGGAGGTTGTACCAAACCAGTCGCGATCGGACGATCGTTGCCGCCCGAGCCGAAAGCGTGGACCATCCGATCGCCCCCGCGCTGCTGCGGCGACTGCGAGCGGCCGGCACGACGGCGGACTTGCAACTGCAACGCTCGGGCACCGACCCGGTTCGCTCGGGTGCCGCGATAGTGGGTCTGCAAATGATCCGGCGGTCTCACCTGCAATCGCTCGTCGGAATCGGCGGCGAGAAGATTCCACTTCGCGGCCAGACGACCCGTTGGACATCGCTTCGCCAAGCCGGCTAGCGCAAATCGAAACTTCGCGAGGTCGACACGGTTATAATTCGAGGCCCCGCATCGCTTTCGGTGAAGCGATCGGAATCTTCAGCCATCCTCTTTCTCCATCGAGGCCTCGCCATGCCACGTCCGACTTCACGACCCATCGATTCGATCAATCGTCGCGTCTTTCTTGAAAACACCGCTGCGACGATCGCCGCGGGCACGTTGGCATCGGGATGGCTAGGCAATCAGCCGCTTCGCGCCGAATCGGTGACGACCAGCGCCGAAGGGCTCGTCGGCCGACTGTATCAGACGCTCAGCGAAAAACAAAAAAGCGAGATCTGTTTCGACTGGAATCACGTCGACAAGAAACGAGGACTGCTTCGTACTTATGTCTCGGCCAATTGGAACGTGACCAGTCCGGAGATCAATGATGACTTTTACAGCGACCAGCAGCGCGACTTGGTCGAACAAATCTTCAAGTCGATCATTCATCCCGATTGGCACGATCGCTACTATCAGCAACTTGAAGACGACGCCGGCGGATTTGGCAACGAACAATCGATCGCGATCTTCGGCAAGCCGCCGACTGAAAACGGTGGTGGCGAAGATGGCAGCGAGGAAAAATACGAACTGGTGTTGACCGGCCGTCACATGACGCTGCGATGCGACGGCAACTCGGCCGATCACGTCGCGTTCGGCGGGCCGATCTTCTACGGCCACGCGCCGGAGTTTAACGAAGGACCACAACACACCGACAACGTGTTTTGGCATCAAGCGGTCGCCGCCAACGACCTGTACAAGATGCTCGATGGTCGACAACAGAAACAGGCGCTCGTCGCACGAACGCCTCGCGAACAGTCCGTCGGCTTTCAAGGCGACGCGGTTCATTCAGGCCTTGCGGCCAGCGAGATGTCGTCGGATCAACGCGAGCACTTGCAAAGCGTGTTGGGAACGCTGGTCGAGATGTATCGAACCAGCGATCAACAAGAAGCGATGCAATGTTTGAAGACGCAAGGCGGACTGGACGCGTGCAATCTGTCGTTCTACCAAGACCATGACTTGGGCAAGGACGGCGTCTGGGACAACTGGCGACTGGAAGGCCCGTCATTCGTATGGCACTACCGCGGCGCCCCGCACGTCCACGTCTGGGTTCACGTCGCCGATTCGCCAGCGGTGAAGCTGAACGCTTGAGGATTGAGCGGTAAGACAATGAGAGCGATATCGCGAAGAACTTTTTTGGCGGTGTGACTTTGGTAGTCGATCCTCACGAGCCTTACTTCGCGAGCAAGTGTTCGCGAACGTCATCGAAATCCAAGAACTCCCAAGCCGGATGGCCGATCAGTTCCGGCAAGTTCGGTGCATTCCGCTGGCTCTGCGAACCGGACGTTTTCCAGTCGGCTGCGAACGCGGCTGAGCCTTCCGATGGTCCAGCGCCAACGTTTCCACGAGCCAGCGAAAGTTCCGCGTTTTCAATTCGGAACGCGAGTTGGTTGTCGCTCGCGAAAAGCTGATTTTCAGTGACTTCGATCACGGGTGTTGTGACACCGCTCGTCGCAGGCGAACCGATGATCCGAACCGCCGCATCACCGCTACCGACGACGTGGTTCGCTTCGATCCGCAATCGATCGGGAACCGCGGCTTGGTGTTCTCGCGAATAGATGCCACAACCACTCGCACCGGAGATGAAATTATTTTTCACCACGGCGTCGGCGGCGGCTTGGATGCCATGGTCGCCGGTGTTCCAAATCAAGTTATTCTCGATCACGTTGATTGCTTCCCCACGCGTTCCATAAACCGTCACGCCGGGATAACCAGTGTCGTGAATGATGTTGCCGACGATCCGGTTTCCATAACTTCCTTGTTTGATTTCAATGCCATCGCCTTGGCTGACATCCGGGCCGTTTAGATGATGGATGTAGTTGCTTTCGACAATCGAATCAGAAAGGATCGCCGATGCGTCGTTGCCGCCCAGATAAAATCCTTCGGCATGACCGGTGGTGTGGTGAATATGATTTCGGCGAAACGTCATTCGTTGGTAAATGCCACCGACGTGGTTGCAAGTGATCGCCGGCCCACCGACGTGATGAATGTGCATCGCTTCAATCACAACATCACCGGCTTGGCGATCACCGTCAGGACCGATCCGAATGCCCGAGGAACCGCCGGTGATTTCAATGCCACGCAAATGCAAGTGCTGGGTGCCCAGCAAGTTCATCGTGTTCTGTTTCGCATCAGGCCGGCGAAAAACAACCTCAGCACCCGCGGCGGCGCGAATGATGATGGGACGACCGGCGGTGCCACTGTGCCGAATGGCCAGCAGCCTGCCGTCCGAGTAAACCCCCTGGCGAAGGACAATCTCATCGCCGGGATTCAACGTTCGACGCGAAAGCAACTCGAACCAGTCGTCCTCGGGACCGACGTCAAAGACTGCCGCATTCGCATTTAGCCCAGTCAACAAACAGCCCGCAAGGCATATCCACCAAATCAAACTTCGCATCGCGGATTTCCGGTTGAAAGGATGGATGGCCTGATGCACGAAGTGACACATGGCGAGGCTTTTTCTTACGTTCGTTTACGGACTGCTGAACGACCACAAAGCCCTATCGGTTCGCACCAGCACGTCGTCGCCGGCGATGACGACCGAAGCGTTGGTGGTTTCGCCAAGTTCATTGTCGGCGATGACCTTTAGCATCGTCGCATCGGGATCGAACACCGTCGTCGTTCCGGACTTGGTCAACAAAAACATTCTATCGTCCGCGGTCTTGGTGATGCTGGACCAGGTTCCGCCCCCGGCCGTCCGTTCTTTCCACCGCACTTCGCCCGTCTGGGCATCGATGCAATTCAAAACGCCTCCCATATCACTGGCATAAACGTTTCCCCCGACGACCGCTCCCGTTCCGAGCCAACCGTTGTCGTTGGGTTTGTGCCAAAGTCGATGCGTTTGAGTCACATCGCCGCGGCCACCGGCACGAACGGCAAGCGATGCGCCACGATAACCACCCAACGCCACGATCACGCCGTCGGATTCGACCGGGGATGCGTACGCGAGCGGCGCTCCGCCACCGCACGTCCAAAGTCGCTGGCCCGTGGCCGGGTCAAAGCCACTGACCCGGCGTGGCAACGTGGCGACCAATTCATCGTGCCCGTCGACTTGAACGATGATCGGGGTACTCCAAGCGCCACGCAAACGAGCATTTCGTTCTTTATCGCTTTGATAGTCATTCGCGCCGCCGTCGTTTTCGGGACCACTTAGTACAAACTCGTCCTGATCAGAAAGCGCATCAACTTGCCATCGTGTTTCGCCGGTCGCCGTATCGACGCCGATCATGAATTCACGTTCGCCCGGACCGAACATCAAGATGCAAAGGTCTTCGTACAAAATCGGCGACGTTCCATATCCCCACATGTGATCCTGCTTGCCAAGGTCACGTCGCCAAAGTTCGTTGCCGTCCATGTCCCAGCAAATCAAGCCCGCCGAGCCAAACCACGCGATCACTCGCCGGCCGTCGGTCGCCGGCGAGGCGGAACAATACGGGTTGGTCTTGTGAGACGATTCGGCCTCATCATAGCGAACACTTTGACGCCACTTCTCGGATCCGGTTTCGCGATCCAAACACACGATGCTGCGAAGATTTCCATCGCTGATCGGCTGGGTCACGAAGATGCGATCTTGCCACACGACGGGCGACGAGTTGCCCGCCTCGGGAAGCTCGACCCGCCATTTGACGTTCGTGTCAGGGCCCCACTGGGTGACCACGTCGGCGCTAGCGGAAACACCATCGCCGGCCGGCCCACGCCACTGCGGCCAGTTCGTTTGATCCGCCATGCACAGCGTGGATGCAACGACCATCGCGAGTGTGGCGAAGTGAACGGCGAGTCTGTTTACTTTCATTCGAAGCGTCTCTGTTAGCAGGGATCTAGCGGCTCAGCATCTTATGAAAAACAAGCAGCGTAAGTTTCTAGCTTGCGGCAGATCAACAATCGCAAGCTGGAAGCTCACGCCACTTTTCGCATTCGTTATCTATTGTTCACGCGGTGCTCAATAACGATAAACCTTCAAAGCGTTCAGATCGCGAACGATCAAGCCGCCTTCGAAGACGCCAAGGTAGGCCCATGCATCATCGGCGACTTTCAAACGCTCGCGAATTTGAATCTCTTCCCGATTCGGCGCGACCGAAAGCAGTTCGCCGCCTTCGTCCAGCACCAACACGATGTCTTCGTTGCGAACCAGGCTTTGATACTTGCCCATCGGTTGGCCCGTCCAAAGAATCTCACCCGTTTCGATGTCAAGCGCCGTCAAGCGTTCGTTCTTGCTGTGCATATAAATCGTGTTTTCATCCACGACGGGGGATGACATGTACGCCTGAACTTTTTGGTTCCATTTTTCAGTCACCACCCACTGGTCGTTCGCGCGACTGATATCGAACATCTGCGAGCGGCCGCTGTGAGCCGCCGTGAAGACGTTGTCGCCGATGACGGTCGGCGTCAGGACGTTCATGTTTCGGTAAGCCTCGATCGGTTCGGACCAAAGCAGTGACCCGTCGTCCGTCGACACGCCGCACAATTTCGTGCGAGTCTGAACGACCAGTTGTTTCATGCCAGCGATTTCGGAAAGGACCGGACTGCTGAACGCATCGTCGTCGTCTTCGCCGGCGAGCGCCCGCCAGATCGTCGCTCCATCGGCCATCGACAATTTCAATGTCGCTCCACCGCCTTGAACGTAGACGGCATCGCCATCGATCAGGGGCGAGCAAACTGCGCCAAAGTTCGGCCGAGTCGAGCCGAAACGTTCCGCCAAGTCGACTCGCCATTTTGTGTCGCCACTCTTCGGATCCAAGCAAATGATCTCGTCGCGAATGCCGACGATGACGAGATCCGACCGCGTCAGTGCCGGCGTCGACTTGATCCACGATCCGTTCGCCGCGGCGAAGAAGGGCACCGTCATCGCACCTTCCCACTTCGTCGTCCAGACTTGCTGGCCACTTTCCAAATCGAACGCCGTGATCCGCTCGTACTTTTCATCGACCGTTTCAGTCGTGTAGACGATCTTTCCGTCGGTGACGGGACCGCTGTAGGAAGGCGAAAGCGGTTTTTCCCAAGCCAGTTCCAGGTCGGCGAGCGAGCCAGGCAGCGGACCGTTCCACACGCCGTCCCGCTGCGGACCTCGCCATTGGTTCCACGTCGTGGCCAGCGTCGTTTCTTGCGCAACCACGTTGGCCGACAACGTCGCCAGCATCGCCGTGGCCAGCAACTTGTAACTTAAAGATTTCATGGGGAGCTTTTCGTTTGAAGGTCTTCGATGCAGTAGAGATGATCCACCGTCCGTAAATAAATTCGTCCATCGGCCAGCGCGGGTGTGCCCCACGTTTGTTGGTCCAGTTCATTGGCGGCCAACAGATTGTACTGATCGTCCGACCCGATCACGTGCGTGGTGCCGTCGGCGTCAACCGCGTAAACGTTGCTCCCGTCCGTCCAGGGCGAAGCCCAGAAAGCATTGGCGCCGCGAATGCGTTTTCGATACACCGTTTCGCCGTCGTTTGCGTCGACGCAGTGCATGTTTCCGGTGCTTCGCTCGAACAAGTAAATCTTGCCTTGGCAAATCGTCGGCGACGCCATTTGCATGTCGGCCTTTTCGATCCACCAATCGACAAACTCGCCGTCGCGACTTTCCTCCGGAGGCGTGATATCGCCCGAACCGCCCGGCGTGACACAGAACATGCGACCACCGCCGTCATCTTCGCCGCCACGGTTTCGCAGTTCATTTCCGATAAACAGACGATCGCCATCGCTGACCGGCGTCGCGGAACTGCGGCCCTTGGCCATATCAATCTGCCAAAGCAAATCGCCCGTCGCGGGATCGTAGGATCGATAAACCATGCCCCCGAGGATCAATTCGTTTCGCAGAGAATTCTTCCAAATCATGGGACTGCTGTATTGAGACTTTTCGTCTCGCGCGACCCGCCAAACTTCGTCGCCCGTTTCGCCGTCAAGCGAGACCAGGAACGAGTCGACTTGGTTGTCTACCTGAACGTAAACGCGACCATCAAACAGCGCTGGCGAGCTAGCCGTGCCCCAGTTCGCTCGCATCTCGTAGACGCCCAAGTCTTTTTGCCAGACGACGTCGCCTTTCATGTCGAGCGCGTACACGCCGTTCATCCCAAAGTAGGCATAAACGTACTTGCCATCGGTCATCGGCGTTTCGGTCGCGTAGGTATTAGTGCTGTGCCGGGGAATCGGTGGCGGTCCTTCTTTGCAAGACGTCCGCCAAAGTTCTTTTCCGGAATCGGCATCCAAGCAAAGGACTTGATACTGATAAACGATGCTCGTCAAGTCGTTTCGTGAACTGCCACCACCGCCGGTGTAAGCCTGCGGCCCCGTGTCGGCGTCACCCGTGTCGGCGTCACCCGACTGTGGAACCGCCGCGGTCAAAAAGACCTTTCCATCCCAAACGATCGGCTGAGACCAACCTTCGCCGTCGACCGAAATTTTCCATCGCACGTTTTGCGTTTGTCCGTTGGCGTCGGACCATTTCACCGGCAACGGTTTGGGCGACACGGCGTTTGCTTGCGGGCCACGAAATTGGGGCCAGTTGTCTGCGGTTGCGATGGGGGCGAACGCGAAAGTCGCCAACATTGTCGCCGACGCAAAGATTGTTTTTATGGGTTGCATTGCAATGTTCCTGGATGCGGCAAATCAATGGCGGCTTCCAGCTTGCGTTTCCACGATCGCAAGCTGGAAGCTTACGCCACTTTTAGGGTCGGTTCTTAATCTTGTGCGACTTGCACCAGCGCCAAAAGCGGCAATCGGCTTTGGTCCGAGACCACGACGCCACCGGGCTTCTCGACCGTAATGGCAAAGCCGGCCGGTTCGATCACATTTAATTTTGCTCGAATGGGAATGTATGCATCACCTGGCGAGGCGATGTCAAAGACGCCGCCATCGACCGGTTCGTCGTCGCGTTTCGGATCGATGATCCACAATTGATATTGTTGCACGATTGGGTCGTTGATGGGCAAGGCCGTGAATTTCATGAAGCCTGATTGGCTGGCCGTGTCCCACACCACACGGCCAAGTTTGGAATCCGCACCGCTTGCCATGACGAGCGATTCGTCTTTCACCGTCCAGTCGAGTTGCAATGCATCGGGACGCTGGTTCAACCAAGCGGTCGCGTCGGCCTGGGTCCAAACGCTTGACGCCGTCGATGCGACTTGTTGATTCGTTCTTGAACCGTAGATCGAAACGCATGCAATCGCCAAACTGGCCGCGACGACCCAACCGATCCACGACGAAGAGGCGAGGCTTCGTGTCGATCTCCCTTGCAACGCCGGTACCGGTTGCGCCGGAGGACTTGGCACGTACTTCGACGCATCGCTGCGGATTCGGTCGATCAACTCGGGCTTCAGCGACACCTGAATCTCCTTTTCAATCAAGGGCCGATCTTCGCGAGTCAATTCCGAAGCCAACTCGATGGACTCGGCCATCCGACGCAGCGACTCGCTAGACGTCTGGCGATCATTGGCCACCGAACGCAATTCGCTCAATCGCGTTTGTTCGTCCGCATCCAAATCACCAAGTGCTTCGCCGGCCAGCAGCATTTGAAGCTCGTCCGCATCTTCATGGAACGTCTGTTCGTCGCGCCGATCGTTCATCGCACGTCTCCGTTGGCGACCGTCGCGCGTTGCCGCGTTTCTCGGTCGAGGCCGACGCACTGTTGGACCTGCAACAGACCACGCCGCGCGTGCGACTTGATCGTTCCGAGCGGCAACTTTAGGACGTCTGCGATCGTGCGATGCGACTGCCCATCCCGCAGATGCATGACGAGCACCTTACGGCGGATCGCATCCAATTTGGCGAGGCAGGTCGCGGTCTGGCGGATTTCTTCGCCCCAAACGACCACATCGACCGTCGACGTGACAATCGCCTGATCGGCGATTTGCACGTCTTCGATCGACTGAGTCAGCGATCCGTTTTTAACAGCCCCAGACCGACGCAAACGGTCCGTCATTCGCCGCCTCGCGATCAAGGCGACGAAACTGGACTCGGTCCCAAGTTTGGGATCGAAGTTCTCTGCCTTTTGCCAAATCTCGATGAACACGTCTTGCGTTGCATCTTCCAGATCGGCGTTGTCACACAGGTAGCGTCTTCCGATCGACCAGATCAAGCCGCCATACTGCTCGATGCAGTCATCTACTGCGGAGCGATCACCCGCGGCGATTCGCTGCAATAATGATGGCTCATCGAGCATAAATTATCAGTCTGAACGGTGCGAAAATGAAACCCGCTAGCCTGCGTCGACTACTTCGATGCGGGCGGCAACAGAACGGCGTCGATCACGTGGATCACGCCATTGTCACAAACAATGTCGGTCTTGGTAACCGTCGACTTGTTCACCAGTACCTTGCCGTCGACGACCTTGATGGCGACCTTCTTGCCGGCCAATGTGTCGGCCGAGGTCAGCTTCACGACGTCGGCGGCCATGACCTTGCCGGAAACGACATGGTACTTCAGGATCTCGACCAACTTGTCCTTGTTTTCTGGCTTCAGCAACATTTCGACGGTGCCCTCGGGCAGCGCCGCGAAAGCTTCGTCGGTCGGTGCGAAAACGGTCAACGGGCCATCGCCCTTGAGCGCTTCGACCAGGCCGGCGGCCTTCACGGCGGCGACCAGGGTTCCAAACGAGCCCGCGCCCACGGCGGTGTCGACGATGTCAGCAGCGCGAGCGGCCGGGGCAGCGGCGAAAGTCATGGCGGCCAGGGTGATCATGCACAAAAAGCGTTTCATAGTCTCGGTCTCTCAAAGGGGGAACCTATCGTGGGAGGCCACCAACCTCGGCGGCCCCCGTCACGAAACCGTTCGCAGCCGAACGCGTTTTGGATGCAGCAATCTTTATTTTAGTTTTCGCAGCTCGTTAAACTGGCCGGAGACGCCTACTGAAACGAAACGCGACGATACAAAACGACATGACCAGCGAAACCGACCAGCCGCGATTCGAGTTCGGGAAGAACTGGCGATCGTTCCTCGATACGATCGACGACGTCCGGATCGAATCGGCGATCGCGTCGCTGCGGACGATGCTCGGCTGTGACGACCTGGCCGGCACGCAGCTACTGGACCTCGGCTGCGGCAGCGGATTGTTTTCGCTTGCCGCTTGGCGATTGGGCGCGGACGTGACGTCGATCGACTACGACCCCCAGTGCGTTGCCTGTGCGGAAGAACTGCGTCGACGATACGACGATCAGCAAAACCGCTGGCACATCGAACGCGGCTCGGCACTGGACGAGTCGCTGATGAACGGTCTTGGGGAATTTGACGTCGTTTATTCGTGGGGGGTGCTGCATCACACCGGCGACATGTGGACGGCGATCGATTTGGCCTCGCAACGGGTCGCCGTTGGCGGGCGATTCTTCATTTCCATCTACAACGACCAGGGCACCGGAAGTCGTCGTTGGCTGAAGACGAAACAAACGTACGCAAGTCTGCCCGCTTGGTCGCGGCCGATCATGGTCGGCGCGATCGCGACGTTTTACGAAACGAAGTACGCGGCGGTGCGGTTGGCCAAGCTTCAAAACCCCTCACCGATCGCCGATTGGAAGTCCAAAAAATCCGGCCGAGGCATGTCGGTGTGGCACGACTGGATCGACTGGGTCGGCGGATTGCCGTTCGAGGTCGCGACGCCGGAGAAGATTCAATTGTTTCTAAAAGACAGAGGCTTCACGATGCAGAAGCTGGAAACGGTCGGCAAGGGTTGGGGCTGCAACCAATTCGTGTTTCAACGCGGCGACGCTGAATGAAAGGATCGGGGTAAATCGATCGGGGTAAATCGATCGTGCTGAAACAACCTCGCTGAAACAATCGTGCGGGGCGGCTTCGCGTTATACTTTGTGGTCACGAAAAAACGATTCAACTCGAATCTTCTGGCCTCAATTGAAAATCCTCATGCGACTTGCACCCTTGATTTGCGCTCTACTGATCTTTTGTAACTGCAGCCTGAACGCCCAACAGTATCCGTTCCAAGACAACACGCTGGACGACGAAGCGAGACTGGACAACCTGATCTCGTTGATGACGCTGGAGGAAAAGATTGGTTGCTTGTGGCTGCGTCCGTTCATTCCCCGGCTGGGCATCACGGGCAACAGTCGCATTTCGGCCGAGGGACTTCACGGCGTCGCGCTCAGTGGACCGGCCAACTGGGCCGTCAAGGGCGATGGTGAATCAGTCACCACCACATTTCCGCAGGCCATCGGACTGGCACAAATGTGGGACACGGATCTGATCCGCGAGATCGCGTCGCACCAAGCCACCGAATGTCGTTACCTGTATCAAAGCCCCAAGTACAAGAGCGCGGGCTTGATCGTCTTTGCACCCAACGCGGACTTGGGCCGTGACATTCGTTGGGGACGAACCGAAGAATGTTATGGCGAAGATCCGTTCTTGGTCGCCGAAACGACGGTTGCGTTCATCAAAGGATTGCAGGGCGATCATCCCAAGTACTGGAAGACGGCGTCGCTGATGAAACACTTTCTTGCCAACAGCAACGAGAACGACCGCTACGTCGATTCGTCCGACTTCGACGACCGATTGTTTCGCGAGTACTACGCCTACCCGTTTTACAAAGGCATCACCGAAGGCGGATCAAACGCACTGATGGCGGCGTACAACAAGTACAACGGCATTCCCTGCACGGTCCATCCGGTGCTGCGCGACGTCGTGATGTGCGAATGGGGCGTCGACGGGATCATCGAAACCGACGGCGGCGCATTCAAACGATTGGTTAATGATCACAAGTACTATCCAGATCTTCAAACGGCCGCCGCCGAGTGCATTGATGCGGGCATCAACCTGTTCTTGGACGACTACAAGCCGTCGCTGACTGCGGCCGTTGAGAACGGAAAGGTCAGCGAAGCAGAGATCGAATCGGCCGTGCGAGGCGTCTTTCGTGTGATGCTGAAGATCGGCCAGCTCGATCGTTCGCCCGACAATCCTTACTTGTCGATCGGCGTTGACGACGACGTCGATCCTTGGACCAAGCCCGAAACGCACGCGCTCGTTCGCAAGGCGACCGTCAAGTCGATCGTGCTGATGAAGAACGAAGACCGATTGTTGCCGCTGGACAAAACCAAGATCAAATCCGTCGCCGTGATCGGCCCGAGTTCCGACTTGGTCGTGTCGGATTGGTACGCCGGCACGCCGCCCTACACGGTCTCGATCGTCGATGGCATCCGCGGCGCGCTGGGTGACGACGTGACCGTCGCTCATGCCGAAAACAACAACGGCGGCGCGGCGGTCGATGCGGCCGCGGAATGTGACGTCGCGATCGTGTGCGTCGGCAATCATCCGCTCAGCTACGGACTGAAATGGGGACGCAACCACGTCGCCAGCGACGGCCGCGAAGAAGTCGACCGGCAAGCGATCACGCTGGAACAAGAAGACTTGGTCCGTCTGGTTCGTCAAGCCAATCCGAACACGATCCTATGCGTCGTGTCCAGTTTTCCTTACGCGATCGGTTGGTCCAAAGAAAACGTTCCCGCGATCGTTCACGTGTCCCAGTCCAGCCAAGAACTCGGCAACGCCGTCGCCGACGTGCTGTTGGGTAATGAAAGTCCGGCCGGCCGACTGGTGCAAACCTGGTCCGCCTCGATCACCGACCTGCCGCCGCTGTTAGACTATGACATTCGCAATGGCCGCACCTACATGTACGCCAGCGCCCAGCCGCTGTTCGCGTTCGGTCACGGCCTGACCTACACGACGTTCGACTATGCCGACGTCCGCGCAGGGGTCGACGGGTTGGCCGCCGGTATCGCCGATCGCGGAACCGTCACGGTCTCGGTCGACGTGACCAACACCGGCACGGTCGACTCGGACGAAGTCGTCCAGATGTACGCTAGTTTTCCAGACGCGAAAGTCGACCGGCCGCGGATCGCGCTGAAAGGATTTCGCCGCGTCCACATTCCCGCCGGCCAAACGATGACGGTCGCGATGGACGTCACGGCCGAGGACCTGGCCTACTGGAACGTCGACCGTCACTCGTTCGTCGTCGAACCGGGCCGGATCGAATTATCGGTCGGCGCATCGTCGGACGACCTACGCGGCAAAGCGGTCATCACAGTGTCCGCCAAGTGAAATCGGGTCGGCACAGAGTAGGACAATTGTCCCAATTGTCCCCAGTTCCAATTCCCCTGCGTCATGCTGCGATTGCTGACGGGACAATTGGGACAATGGTCTTACTCTGGTCGTGACGGCAAAAGGACGTCGCACGTCCGGTCGACTGAATTTCGGCTTCGGGTACATTTTGCGGCAGGCGAGCCGGCAGCTTTCCTCGCCGGCAGTACCGGGACGGTGGCAATTTCGTTTAACCGTCAGCCGAAGGCGTACGGGATCACCCACGAAGTACGCCTGCGGCTGACTGTTAAACGAAAGGTTCGATCCAGCACTGTCCAACCCACCCCTCTCGGAATCCTGTCATGCCGCTTTGGCAAATCGATATTTATCCGGCTGAAAACCACGTCGATCGCGAAGCCGTTCGGACCGCCGAGGAGATCGCCGAGCTGGGGCTGGGGCAAAACGTTTCCGTCGCGTTCGCCAAAGGATTCTTGATCCAGGGATCGCTCGGCGAAGAAGAAGCGACGCGTCTGGCCCAAACGCTGTTGGCCGATTCGATCACCGAAGTCCCCGTCGTCGCGATCGTCGGCGACGACTCGCTGAACGAACCGCCGGGCGAACAAACCGTGCAGGTCAACGTCATGCCCAAGGCTGGCGTGATGGACCCGGTCGCCGCCAGCACCCTGGCCGCGACTCGCGACGCGGGATTCGCCGTCGATGCGGTTCGCACGATGCGAAAGTACTGGTTGGGCGATGTCGACGATTCCTCCGTCGATGCGATCTGTCGCCGGGCGCTATCCAACGACGCGATCGAGCAAGTCGTCATCGGACCGCTGGAAATGAAACAGCTCGACGTCGGCTCGGCCGGCGATTTCAAACTGGTCACCGTCCCGATTCGCAACCTGGACGATGCGGCGCTGGAAAAACTTTCCAAGGAAGGCCAGTTGTATTTGACGCTTGTCGAGATGCAGACGATCCGCGACCACTTCGTCACCATCGGCCGCGACCCGACCGACATCGAACTGGAATCGATCGCGCAGACTTGGTCGGAACACTGCAGCCACAAAACGCTGGCCGGACGGATCCACTATCGCGGTCCCAAGGTCGACGGCGGCGCGGGCGTCGACGAACGTCAGTACGACAACATGCTCAAAGAAACGATCTTTGCCGCCACGCAAACGATCCGCAAAACGCTCGGCGACGATGACTGGTGCGTCAGCGTGTTCAAGGACAACGCCGGCGTCGTCACGTTTGATGACGAGTACCACGTTTGTTTCAAAGTCGAAACGCACAACCACCCGTCGGCGTTGGAACCGTACGGCGGCGCGAACACGGGCATCGGCGGCGTGATCCGCGACCCGATGGGCACCGGCATGGGTGCCAAACCGATTTGCAACACCGACGTGTTTTGTTTCGCACCGCCCGACACGCCCGCCGATTCGTTGCCGCCGGGCGTGCTGCATCCTCGCCGCGTGATGAAGGGCGTCGTTTCGGGGGTTCGTGATTACGGCAACCGAATGGGCATCCCGACGGTCAACGGCGCGGTTTATTTCGACGATCGTTACCTGGGCAACCCACTGGTCTACTGCGGCAACGTCGGCATCATTCCGGTCGGCATGGAAAACAAAGAGGTCAAACCGGACGATTTAATCGTCGCGGTCGGCGGACGGACCGGACGCGACGGCATCCACGGCGCGACGTTCAGTTCGGCCGAACTGACCAGCGAATCCGAATCGCTGTCCGGCGGCGCGGTGCAGATCGGTAACGCGATCACCGAAAAGATGGTGCTGGATGTGCTGCTGCAGGCTCGCGACCGCGGCCTGTTCAACGCCGTCACGGACTGTGGCGCGGGCGGTTTTTCCAGTGCCGTCGGCGAGATGGGCGAGGATCTCGGCGCGGAAGTGTGGCTGGACAAAGCACCGCTGAAATACGACGGTCTGACGTACACGGAGATTTGGATTTCGGAAGCGCAAGAGCGGATGGTGTTCGCGGTCCCGCAAGAGAAATGGGACGAGCTGCGGATGCTGTGCGAAAGCGAAGGCGTCGAGGCGGCGGTGCTGGGACGCTTCGTCCCGACCGGACGGTTGCATCTGACGTACCACGGCCAAACGGTCGGCGACGTGTCGATGCGATTCTTGCACGACGGTCGTCCGCCGATCATTCGCGACGCGGTTTACAACCCGCCGCAGACATCGCCGATGGAATTACCAACGCTTGCACCGGAGCAGCATCGCGAGGCGTTGTTGTCGATCCTGGGCAGCCTGAACGTGGCCAGCAAGGAATGGGTGATTCGGCAATACGATCACGAGGTCCAGGGCGGCAGCGTCGTCAAACCACTGGTCGGACCGAACTGCGACGGGCCGGGCGATGCGGCGGTCGTGCGTCCGCGAATGACGTCGCGTCGCGGGCTGGTGATCAGCAACGGCATGAACCCGCACTACGGCGACTTTGACACCTATCACATGGCGGCGAGCGCGATCGACGAAGCGATGCGGAACGCGGTCGCGGTCGGCGCCGATCCGTCGAAGATCGCGATCTTGGATAACTTCTGTTGGGGTTACACCGACCGCGCCGAGACGCTGGGATCGCTGGTCCGCGCCGCGATCGCTTGCCAAGACATGGCGATCGCCTTGGGCACGCCGTTCGTCAGCGGCAAGGACAGCCTCAATAACGAGTTCAGTTACTTTGGCGATGACGGCGCTGAAACAAACGATCTCGATTCCGCCGAGTCTGCTGATCAGCGCGATGGGCCAAATCGATGACATCGGCAAGCCGGTCACGATGGACGCCAAGGAAGCCGGCAACGTCGTGTTCTTGGTCGGCGAGACGAAATCGGAACTGGGCGGATCGCACTTGTCGCTGGTGGAAAAACTCGCCGGCGGCCAAGTCCCGACGGTCGACGCGAACGATGGCCAAGTCAACCTTCGCGGCGGTTCACGCGGCGATCATGGCGGGGCTGGTTCGCTCGTGTCACGACCTCAGCGAAGGCGGACTGGCCGTCGCGGCGGTCGAGATGGCGATGGCGGGCGGTCTGGGCATGGCGATCGACATCGACGCAGCTTGCGGCAAGAAACTTTCGCCGACCGAAGTCCTGTTTAGCGAATCGAACACGCGGTTCATCGTCGAAGTCGAAGCGTCGTCGGCCGATGCGTTCGCGAAATGTTTCGCTGGCGTGCCGCTGACCAAAATCGGCACGATCACCGACGACGGCGACCTGGTCGTGCGGTGCGAGAACGATGTCGTCTTACAAGTGTCAACGTCGGCGGCAAAATCGGCGTGGCAAAAGCCGCTGGCTTGGTGACGTAGGTGACACGCATTTAAGTCGCAGCCTCGACACGCCGTGGCGAGGCCGAACGGCAGAGCTGTTCGGGATCTATGCAAAGCTCCGCCACGGCGTGGCGAACCTACGTGCCGTGTGTCGGCAGGACGGTCCGTCTTCTTGAGCGAAATTTTTCATGTTGCAACCGACATGATCTTTTGCTTCGCTCGCAATCCGGTTGAACTGATTTTCTTGGTCAACTTTCACCGCACCGTTGTCCGATAACTCCGGAGTAGGCCCAGCCCAAACTCGGAGACCTCTGTGCTTGTTCGATCCCCCTCTTTGACCGGCCGACACTCTTTGACCGGCCGACGACGATACGCCTTGGCAATCCTGGCGTGCGGATGGGGCTGCGTTCCCTCGGGAGACGCCGCGGCACAAGAGCTCCGGTTGATGCCCCAATCCGAGCCCATCTTGATCGCGCCGCCGGCAGCGTCTGCGCCGAAGACCGCCGAAGCGCCCGCGGAATTGATGCTGACCCCGCCGGGGAACTCGACGCTGGAACTGCGTGTCGCCCGCCGGCCTTGGTTGCTGGAAAAGCTGGTTCCGTCGGACGACAACAGGTCGCCGAAGCCGTCCCTTCCATCGGCTCGCGAGCTACCCGATCCGCCGTCGATGTCTGTGTTGCCACCGTCAGCGCAGCAGCGGCCGACCGATGTCGTCGAAGACGGCTGGCAGCGACGCGGTCACGCGGATCCTAGTCCGTCTCGCGGCGAAACGGCGATGCCGCCGCAATCGTCACTGCGTTTGATCGAACCGAGTCCGGCGCGTATCGCGCCACCGGAGACGCGACTGCAACCGCAACCGCCGTCGGCAAAGGCCCGGCCGACGCAAAGTCTTTCGATGCAAGCTCATTCGCCTGAACCACGCATTCAACAGCCCGTCTACGGCTCGCCCGCGACACCGCCGTACCCTCGTTCGCAACCGGCCGAGCGGATTCCGCTGACCGACCCGCCAAGGATGGCCGATGTCGCCCGTCGGATGCCGGCCAACACGCTGGCCAAACCGGCCGAGCAGAAAGCTTCGCCCGAACCGGCTCGACCCGAACCCTCACGATCCGCCCGCGTGTCGGACTTGGACGAACCCTCGCCGCGGAACCGTGTGACCGATGACCAGGGTGATAATGAAGGCGACAACGTCGCGACCTTGAACGCTCCCGAAGAAGCGGCTGCGTCGACGCCGGATTCCGTCACCATTCGCAAGCTGCAAATTGATCGCTACGGCAACCCCGTTGCGAAACTCGATGGCGGAGAAGCCGATGACGCGCCGGCCGTCGGTTCGATCGGCGACTTACCAAGCTATGGCGAACCATCAAAGACGGAAACACTCAAAGCGGAACCACCGAAACGATTGCAAGCCGTCCCGATCGAAGATCGAAGCTTGTCGCTTCATCGCATCGATGAAGAAAGCGACGATCGAGCGCTCGACCAAGACATCGAAACGCTTGATGCTAACGACGAGCCGCGTCCGGATGTCGACTACGCCGGCTTTCCCAAAGAGTCGATTCGTCCATCGGCGACGGTGGCTCAAATGCAGCGGATGATGCAGGCCTGTTTGACCTATTATCACGACCGCGCCGAGGTTGCCAACGAACGCAGCAACTGGGGCATGATGCACTCGATCATGGTTTACGGCATCGACACGCAAGTCATCGTCGATCGCAAAAAGTACAGCACGATCGCTTGGATCGCCGGCAACAACGCGTGCCGTGGTCAACGACTGCTGGAAGAAAACGACGGACGCATCGTCGTCAAAAGTGGCGTCGGTTTGCAAGGCCACCAAGCCCAGATGCTGGCCGTGTTTTCGCTGTGCGACGTGCCACTGGATTATCCGATGTACGCCGCCGGAACGAAGTTCGCGTTGGCCGATGTCGTTCGCGAAGAACAACTCGCCTGCAAGTCCGGCGAGGAATTGACGTTCACGCTGATTGGCCTGTCCCACTACATGGACACGGACACGGTTTGGAACAGCGAAGACGGGCAGCGGTGGGACTTCCAGCGACTGATCCGCGAAGAGCTCTCGCAACCGATCGTCGGCGCGGCGTGTGGCGGAACGCACCGTCTGATGGGATTTGGTCACGCGCTTCGCAAGCGTCGGGCCGAAGGCAAACCGATCGAAGGACAATGGTTGCGAGCGGAAAAGTTCGTCGAGGACTTCGTCGCTTACACCTACCGTTTGCAAAATCGCGACGGATCGATGAGCACGAATTGGTTCGAGGGCCGCGAAGACAACGACGACCTCGATCGAAAGGTCCAAACGACCGGCCACATGGTCGAATGGTTGTTGACGGTGACGCCGGATTCGCAGTTGCAAAACCCGCGTTTGGTGTCCGCGATCAAGTTCTTGCTGACATCGCTTTATAAAGATCGCAACCGAGATTGGGCCATCGGTCCAAAGGGCCACGCCCTGCGATCGCTAGCGATGTATTACGACCGCGTCTATCAGTCCGGCCCGGCCTGGCGAACGCAGCAGACGGCCCGGTCGTCGGGAACGTCGCCGTCGCGGCGGTAAGCTTCGTTGCGCTCGCACCTGGGCGGAAGCCGGCAGATCGGCTAAAATTTTGGGCTGTGTGATCCCCTTATAGTATTGTCCGGCCCGCTTTCGATCGACTTGCCCGTGGCGACTCAAAGACTGACCAAACACAACGCGGCGATGGTCGAGTCGGCGATTTCGCTGCTGAAGGCTCGCAACGCCGACGCCATCTTGTTGCTGCTGGAAGGTTCGACGGACTGGAAGCGGATCGCCGAAATGGGTGCCGGCCAAGATAAGCCGATCATCGTGGCGGTCGACAGCCCCGAGGATCTCGAGGGCGCTTCCGAGGCGGGCCTGAAAGCGATCGCGTTGAATAAAGAAAAAGCGCCGCTGCTGGAACGGCTTCAACACGCGATCCTGGAAGCCGCCGCGGACGAGTTCATTCGCACCAACGGCGAAGTCGTCGCCGTCTACAGCGGCTTTCACCAAGGCCGGCTGGATTCGATCAGCCACCTGCAACTGGACGAACGGATGCGGCGGCTGACCAGCCGCGACTTGCAGATGTTGGAGAGCCGCGTGCCGCTGCCGACGATGAAATCGGTCATCGACTTGGCCGCTCAGATCGGTCGCGAAGGCCGCGAGGGCAAGCCGGTCGGGACGCTGTTCGTCGTCGGGGACACTCGCAAAGTTTTGGAACACAGCAACGACAGCGGCGTCGATCCGTTCCGCGGCTACAACCGCACGTTCCGCAATTTGCTGGACGCGAAAGTGCAAGACGACGCCAAAGAAATCGCACAGCTCGACGGTGCCTTCGTCGTCGGCAGCGACGGCGTGATCGAACGGTCGCGGCAGATGCTGGAGGTCTCGCACGAAGACCTGACGATGACCAAGGGCCTGGGCGCACGTCACTGGGCCGCCGCCGCGATCACACGAAAGACGAAAGCCATCTCGGTCGTCGTCAGCCAATCGACCGGAACGGTGCGGTTGTACCAAGACGGCAACTTGGTGATGCGAATCGAACCGATGGAAAAGGCAGTGACGTGGCAAGAGTTCGCGTTCGAGCCACCATCGTCGTCGAATCAAACCGAATCCTAAGCGAGCGTCGATCGTGAACGCAAAACCAACGCTCGGCTTGCTGTCGGCCACCACCTTGGTCGCCGCCAGCATGATCGGCGTGGGTGTTTACACGACCAGCGGCTTCACGCTGGCCGCCCTGGGTTCCCCCATCGCCGTGATCGCGGCGTGGACGATCGGCGGCATGATCGCGATCTGCGGTGCGATCGGTTACGCGGCGCTGGCCGCGAAGTTTACCGAGTCCGGCGGCGAATACTTGTTTCTGTCCCGGTCGCTGCATCCGATCGCCGGCGTGATGGCGGGCTTGGTTTCGATGCTGAACGGGTTCACCGGTGCGATCGCGATCGCGGCGATCGGGCTGGAACAATACGCCCGTCCGCTGCTCGGCGATTTCGTCGGCGTCCTGCCCGATGGCTCGATTGCGATCGCCGTCGTCTTGATCGCGGCCGTCATGCACTCGATCGGTGTTCGCGGCGCGGCGAGGGTTCAAAATTCGATCGTTGTCGTCAAGCTGCTATTGATCGCCGGATTTATCGCGCTCGCAATACTTCGCCGGTCACCAGTCGTTGCACCGGAGCAGACGGGCGGCACGTCCATCGAGTGGTTGGACTTCATCGGCCAGTTGGTTTGGATCTCGTTCAGCTATGCGGGATTCAACGCCGCGATCTACATCGCCGGCGAAGTCCGCGACGCAAAACGAATCGTGCCTCGCGCGATGATCGGCGGCACGGTGCTGGTCGCGATCCTGTACGTGCTGCTGAATTCGATCTTCGTGACCTCGGCACCGTTCGATGTGATTACTGCGAAAGAAAATGTTTCTCAAATCGCGGCGACGTCGGCTAGCGCGATCGGCGGCGAAACGTTTGCGATGCTCGTTCGAATCGTGATCGTGATTTCGCTTTGGACGTCCGTGTCGGCGATGGTGATGACGGGGCCACGCGTGTACGCGAAGATGGCTGATGACGGAGTGATGCCGAAATGGTTCCGCTTCGACGCAGGCGGCGTGCCCGCAAAAGCGATCTGGTTTCAAGCCTCGCTCGCGATCGTCGCAATTAGCGTGTCGACTTTGGCGGCGCTATTGGGCTACCTGGGGCTGACGCTGTCGCTGTGTTCGGCGCTAACGGTCGCGATGGTCTTTCCGCTTCGCCGGCGTGGCGAGATCAAATCGCTGCCTTGGCTCGGGATCCCGCCGGCGATCTACGTCATCAGCACGCTGGTGATTGCGGCGATTTATGCCAGCCAAAACCCGAACCAGATTTATGTCGCCATAGCGACGTTGGTAATGGGGGCGGTTTTGTATGCGGGTCGGCGAGTGTAGGACCACTGTCGCGGTGGTCGGTAGGGTCGCGGATAGGGATACTGCGCGGTCAATTGGGACAATTGACCTACTCTGTTTTCACTTGACTTCGACGTAGAACTGCAGCGTTTGATACGTCGCGACGTCCGGGTATCCGTCGGTCGATGGGCCGATCGTATCGAAGTGGTTGGCAGGAAACATCGACTCGCCGATCAATTTGCTTCGCAGTTCCTGATCCGCGGGCGGATCGGCGGATGCGACCATCGTTGGGATCAAACCGCCGTCGCCTTCGCGGCGGATGCCCCACCGGATGCCATCGTTTTCATCGCGGACAAATTCTGCGGGTTTCTTTTCGTGGACGGAACTGCTGATCGCGAGCGCCAAGCCGCGGTCGGTACCGGGCGACTCGAACCCGACCAGAAAGGCGTACCGCTGGCCGGCCTTCAAGATCGGTTCGACGCCGTCTGCGATGTCGATGCGAAAGAATCGCAGGTGACCGGGCTGTTCGCCGAACGGCGTGCCGCGATCCTTCTGGTAGGTGTACTGGGTCGTGGGCGGCACGTCGGGAAACAGCCCGCCGGTGAAGCGACCGATCGGTTCGTACGCATCACCCGCGACGAAATCATCGCAGCGGTTGAATTGATGATCGAAGCCATGCGTGGCCCGTTGCCCAACGGTCGTGCCGTTTTCATCAATGCGAATTTCGCCGTCATCGGAAACCACTCGGTAAAGCTGCACGTACATCGCTGCGCCCGGCGTGCCGGCCATCACGGCGTTGTTGCCGCGCGAGGTTCGTAGCACGATCGCGTCCAAGCGAACGTCATCGCCGGCGGGAACGTTGAAGACTTGGCCGAGGTCTCGATTGCGTTGAAAGTAACCGAAGCCGTTGCTGTCCGGCTGGCCCTTCCAAGCGAGTGTTTCGGCGCTCTCGTTCCGCAGACTCGTGTTGCCGCCGGTGACTTCGGAGGTTTCCAGATGGTGATACAAACCCGGACGAGTCCGCGTGGGATTGAACTGGAAGTCTTTTCCAAGGTCCACGATCGACAGGTCTGCGATCGACCGGTCCGCGGCGTGTGCCGACGAAAGCGACAGCGATAATAAACAGACGAAGAGGGTTGAAATTTTCATCGCTACATCTTAATTGCTCTTACACTCGCAGCGTCGACATGCCGCCGTCGACGGCGAAGATTTGTCCGGTGATCCAGGGCGACTGGTCGGACAGCAAGAATTCCGCCATCGCCGCGATGTCACCGACCGCGCCGACGCGGCCCAGCGGATGACGCTTGCCCATCGCGGCCTTTTTTTCGTCGCTGGATAGCAACCGCTCGGCCAGCGGCGTGTCGGTCAGCGACGGCGCGATGCAGTTGACTCGGATCGCCGGTGCGAGTTCCGCGGCCAGCGATTTCGACAGGCCCTCGACGGCCCCTTTCGCCGCCGCAACGGCCGCATGCATTGGCAAGCCTTGCGCGACCGCGACGGTGCTGAACATGACGATCGACGAATGGCCCGCGGCTTTCATGCCGGCCATCGCCGCTTGAACGCACTTGACCGCGCCGACGACGTTCAAGTTGAAATCGGCCATCATCGTTTCCGGCTTGACGCCGCGAAGCGGTCCCAAGTTGATCGAGCCGGGACAATAGGCCAGCCCGTCGATCGAGTCCGGAAAATGCCCAGCCGTGATCTCGTCGGTCGTCACGTCCAGACTGACATGCGTGACGCTGGGCCGCGACGCAAGATCTTCGCTGGTGCGTGACAAGACGGTCACGGCATGGCCGCCGGCCAGCAATCGATCGACGATCCCTAACCCGATGCCGTGCGAACCGCCGACGACGACGTAATGTTTTGAACTCATGGTGTTTTCTTTTGCGTGTTATTAGTCGAAGGCTTGGCGGAATCTCGGCGGCAACGTTCGCTGCAATACTTGACCTCGTCCCAGCACCGAGCCCATTTCTTTCGCCAAGTGAACGCACGATTGCAAACCGGGCAGATCTTCGAGTCCAAGTTCTTGCTCAATCGCTCGCTTCCAAGTGTGAAAGGATCAATTCGTAAAGCGCCGTTCGTTCGGTTCTGTGTTCGATTGCGTTTGCGGCTGATAGGTACCGAACGACTTTATTGTCCGGCACTTTCAAGTCCCGCAGTAGTTCGCGGCAATCTTCCCACGTCGGCAGCCACAGCATCGTTTCGTGAAATCGATCCACTCCGCCGGCGAGCGACATGAAGTGGTCGTAGTTCAGCACAAAGTAGACGCCTTCTTGGAACGGTGATCCTCGCTGGACGACGCCCGTTTCGTCCAGGACGTAGTGACCGACCGAGGGCGTCCACGGCACGTTGGATCGCTTGAGTTTTTTTGCGAGTTGGATTTCTTCGTCGGTGAATTTCATGCGGTTTTCAACGTAAGACGATTGTCCCAATGGTCTTGGAGGAAATTCAAATCAGAAAGATAGCAGGGGACAATTGAGACAATGGTCCTACTCTAGCGCGACGACAATTTTTGACGCCCGTACTCGATCACTTCTTCCTCGGCCACCAACCACACTCGATCGTTCCGCCCCGGTGTGACCGCGTGAGTGCCCGTGAACTCGCCGATCGCGGGCAACACCAACGCTCGGTTTGACAGATAGAAACACGGCAACTTGCCCGCGCCGGGGACTTTCACCGATGGATGAATGTGTCCGCAAAGCATCAAGGCATGGTCGCCGATGTCATCGCCGGGATCATGGTTTAAACCCACGCTTCCCGTCGACGTGCGGATTGACGTTCCGGGCTCAACGATTTCGATCGGCCAGTCCGCGGGCAGGCTTCCCACGTGCGCGTCGTGGTTGCCGCGGACCAACACGAATTCGACAGCGTCATGCTTGGCAAAGAAGTTTGCGACGGACGCTTTCACGTCGGTGGCGAGCGATGATCGAGCATGAAACATGTCGCCCAAAATGACCAACCGAACTGCGAGCGTGTGGCTTAGCATCCGGTCGATCGCCGCAAGCGTGCCGTCGGTCCCGCCGGTCGGCACGCCGATGCCGTGATGCCGAAACGTGGCGTCTTTTCCGAAGTGGGTATCGGCCACGAACAGGGTCTGCTGCTCGGGCCAGAAGACGCCGCGATCGGCCATCAGGTGCAGATCGATGCCGTGAAGTTGAACGTCCATTTCAGCCAAGATTCCTGGTATGTCGTGCGAGCATCGTTGAAGGATACGCCGAAACGCAAACCGCTGAACAGCGGTTGACTTCGTTTTCGGCAAGCTCGCTGGTTACGGCACGATTACCGTCAGACGCTTGCCGTCATCGCCGACGACGACGTCGCTGGTCCAGGTGTAATTGCCGCGAGTGACCGTGACTGTTTGGATGCCTTTGAAAGCTCTTGTTCGAAACGTTCCACCGGCTCCGGACGTGCCCGCTTCGTTGGTCCACCACTGGCCACGGACCAGGTCGTCGTACATTTTTGACGCCGGCGTTTCCGACCAGTCGTCGTCCAACAGGTAACCGCGAGGCTTCCACATGTCGCCTTTCCAAAATCCCCAAGCGATGATGCCCGTGACCGATGGATGACTGAAGCAGGTCGTGTAGAAATCGCGAAGGTAATCCGCTTGCGCTCGCTTGTCGTCGTTGTCCATGTCGAATTCGGTGATCAACAACTTGCGATCGAACTTGGCGAACGAATCCAAAATTTCTAGCAAACGCACCGGAGCGGTGAATTCGGAATTGAAGTGACCCTGCATGCCGAATCCATCGATCGGAGCGTTCAGCGAAAGCAGTTCTTTGATGTGACGTTGGTAGGTCGCTTGTTCGGATTCGGTGTGCCCACCGTTGGTCAAAATGACGGTCTCGTTCAGATACAAATCGCCGTCGGGGTTGTACTTGCGAGCGAGCTTGAACCAGTCCGCCGCGACACCGATGCCGCCGACCTCGTTCATGAATTCTTCGTTCATGCGAAGCTCGTTGACGACGTCCCATTCGGTCACGCCCCGCGCGGCGAATGCGTTGATCGCGCGCGGATGTGCGCGTTCATTTTTTCCACCAATTCCGGTTTCGGGATCGTGAACCAACTGGCCGGCGTCGCCGTCCAACCCGGATAGACCAATAGGTGTCCTCGCGCGGGCATGTCGTTGGCCTGCGCCCAGTCGGCCATCTTGAAATACGCTTCGCGGGCGTCATCGCTTCGCCATCCCCAATCGGCCAAGTACGCGGGCAACGTGATGTAGCTGTATCGTTTCAAGACTTCTTCGCGATATCGTTTTCCGTCGGCGTTGTCTTCCAACATCTTGCCGCCGACGAACGTTCCGAAACGCCACGCATGACGTTTTTGATTTACCTTCACGTCCGCGCCAGCGATCGGGTTGCCGTCCGAGTCGATGACGCTGACGACCACGTCGGCTTTGCGAAGCCGTTCGATTCGCTCGCCGGCTTCCGCTCGCCAAGCCGCCTTTGCGTCGCTGCCTTCCCAAACGATTCCGTCCAGACCCAATGCTTCGGCGGGCGTGTCGGCGGGGAATGATTCCAGCGTCAAGCTTTCGATCTCGACGACTTGCGCCATCGACGACAAGTGAACGCTGACTCGCAGTTGGCCGGCATCGAAATCGGCGGGACTGACCGTGCTTCGCCGAAACGTTCGCATCTCCGTCGTCGGATGAATCCGCTCGCCGACGCTGCCCTGGATCTCGGGGACCGCCGATTCCGTCCAGACGCCGACGTCGCCTTCGTTTGTGTACTTGCCGGTCACTCGCATGCGAATGTTGTAGACCAGCAAGTCGCCCTTGCGGATCGGCGTCGTGCTTAAGGGCGAATGGTGAAGCACCGACCAATTCTTTTCGCCGGGCGTCGGCACTTCGACTCGCAGCACCCGCGTCCCATCGGCCAACGTCTCGATCGATTTCGTCGCGGCGTCGTTCAAGTACGCCTTCATCTGATCGGGCTCGATCGCATCGATCACTCGCTTGGATTGCGCGAAGCTTGGCGACGCGCAAGACGCAAGCATGACCAGGGTAAGAACGAAAGCTTGGACGCGGCGAAAGGCTTGCATGGATCAGACGGGAACGGCGGAGGAATATGAAAAACGGTTGGTGAATACTTTCATCAGACGGCTTGCACGCCAAAGGATTGGTGGCGAATGCCGATCGCTTTGGACCAGAGGGGATCCATCGACACCAGCGTCTCGTCGGCCGTTTGATTTTTGATCGCGTGCGTCAGTCCGGCGAAGCGGGCCAGCAGCGGTTCGAGTCGCTGGGCGACCGAGTTTGCCAGCACCGGATCTTGGCTCGATCGCATCGATTTATAACCCAACCGTGCGGCCGCCGACCTGTCGGTGACTTCGTCGGCTTGAAAGATAAATTCGTTGGCGAAGTGATCGATCGCGACCGCGCTTGCTCCCAGCGCGATCAGCTTCGCCGCGTCGTCGATCGATCCCGAACCCGGCACGATCCACAGCGGCATGTCGCCGACGTGTTCATGCTTGGTCCACTGGCGGGCACGGCGCGTCATTGCGGCCAGGGCCAAGCCGGTCATCGGCGCGTCGGCCGCGTCCAAGATCACGCCGTCGGGTTTTTGCTTCAAGATGACCGGCATCTCTTGGTCGAGTCGCAGCGGCGAAATCGAAACAAAGACCGCTGACGTCGGCGCGAGCGAACGAAGTTGGTTTAACTTTGACGCCAGCTTGTCGGGCGAAGGAACGTCGGGCGGAAAACCGGTCGACGGCACCCACGCGCCGCCGGCCAGCGGCTGGTCGGCGGGCGTGGCTTCCCATCGCGCGATCTGATCGGGACTGTAAGCGAACCGCCCGTTCTGGTCGCGACCGGCCGACAACCGAACATCAATGACGCTGGCCCCGCCGAAGTCGGCAAGCGAGAGACCGTAACGCTCGGGACGATACGGAACGATCCTCGGCAACCGGCGAAGTTGGCACGCGATGTCCGAATCGCCATGATCGGAACTACCATGATCGGGGGACGAGTGGTGCAGCGTATGAAATTGCGACTCGCCGTCGAACCCGGCCACATCGCGTCGCAGCGCCGAAACGGGAATGCCGTATCGAGCGACGGCGGTTGCGATCGCATCGGCGTTTGCGATCTCGGTCGCATGCCATGGCGGGTGGTGCCAAAACAGCGGCATGTCGACGGGTACTTTTACACCGCCAGAGCGAACGATTGGCGGGCTGGACGGATGCAGCGTGACGCCTTTCCACGGCGTGCCCAGCGGCATCGTGGAAAAGACCAGCGGGGCGAGTCGGTCGTCGTCAAGTGTTGGTTGGGTCATCGCCATTTCGGATTCAGTTCGCCGCGGTTGGCGTATTCGGCTTGCAAGACGGCTTCGGGAACGATGCGACGGAACTCTTTCGCGTCGCCTCGAATCGATGCGTTGATTAGCAGCAGACCCAGCCGAAGTTGTTCGCGTTTGCGAAGCGGCGCTTCGACGACGTCTTCGGCCAAGCTTTTTGCTTTGCCGCGAATGAACACCGTCACATTACCCATCGCATCGCCGAGTTGTTCGCCGGCGTCGCCACCAATGACGATCATGCCGCCGAGCCCGCCGACGCCGCACTGATCGCCGACGTTACCACGAACGAACACGTTGCCGCCTCGTATGCCCGCGCCGCAGCGATCCCCCGCGGTTCCGTAAATGGCCAGCGTGCCGCCGGTCATCGCCGCACCCGCACCGACGCCGGCATCGCCGCGGATGCGAATCGCACCGCTGATCATTCCTTCGCCAACGCCATGCCCGACCGAACCGGTCAGCCGCACGTCGGCCTCGGCGGAAAACGCAAACGCATAATCCCCCAGCGGGCCATCGACCTGAATTCGCACGGGGTGGTTCAGCCGCATCAGCGCGTGGTGCTGAGCCGTGGCGTCGGAGACCAACACCTGAGTCAGCGGTCCTTCGCCGTCGGGCACGTCGACGGACTGGATCGCCGAACGAAGCGCCGCGTCATCCATCGTCGCAAACGAAAACCGATGCTCGGCGGCGACCTGGAGGTCGCCACCGCTGGAGGCGACGTCGGCGGACGGCGTGTCGGCGGCAGGGGAGGGATGTTCGTTGGACACAGGGTTTTCGAGCGTCGTTGGAGCCTTCGTTTAACGCCCAGCCGGCACTCCGTAGGTTCGCCACGCCGTGGCGGAGCAATGCATTGTCACGAACAGCTTTGCTGTTCGGCCTCGCCACGGCGTGTCGAGGCTACGTTGCCGGACGCTGAACGAAGGACTCCAGGAGTTGCGAAGGGCTAAATCGCCCGCAACACGCCGCGGACGATGGCTTCCATCTTAACCTCTGCGGCGCGGCCTGCCTGCAAGACTTCTTCATGATCGGCCACGACCGCGATGTCCGGGTTGGCGACGTTGCTGACCATCGAAAGGCCCAGCACCGCCATGCCCAGGTGGCTGGCCGCGATGACTTCGGGAACCGTGCTCATCCCGACCACGTCGGCACCGATCTTTCGCATCATGCGATATTCCGCGCGAGTCTCGTACGTCGGCCCGAATGTCGCCAAGTAGGTGCCGCGATAGGCGTTGAAGTCCTGGCGGATCGAAACATCGATCGCGACCTGCGACATTGCCGGATCGTACGTCGCCGCCGGACGCACGAACGATTCGTCGGCTCGATCGCGGTTCCAACCGAACGTGCCGGTCATGAAATTGATGTGATCGGTCAGCACAACGATATCACCGACTCGCAGTTTGGGGCTGACGCCGCCGGCCGCGTTGCTGACGATCAAGTGGCTGGCCCCGAGCGCGTGCATGACGCCGACCGGAAAGGCGACGTCGTCGTTGGACCAGCCTTCATAGCGATGAAACCGACCGGCCATCGCGACGACGGGGACATTCTCGATCGTGCCGAGCACCAATTGTCCGCGGTGACCGGCGGCGGTCGACGTTCCGAATCCGGGGATGTCCGCGAATGCGATCGCGGTCGGCGATTCGATGCGATCGGCAAGCCGGCCCAGGCCACTACCCAGGATGATCGCGACCTTCGGGGCGATGCCGCACTCGCTTTTAATAAAATCGATAGCGGTGGTCAGCCGCGGCTGGGTTTGTTCGTTCACGTTCACGCGATCCGCGTTTGACCGACTTCGTCGACGATGCCTTTGACGACCGCGACCAGTTTGGGAGCGGCTTCGTTGGCCGTCGCGATGATTTCGGTGACGTTGGCGGGCTTGAGCGAATCGGCCAAGCACATGTCCGTGATCACGGACAGGCCGACGGTTTTCAGGCCGCAGTGAACCGCGACGATCGTTTCCGGCACGGTGCTCATCCCGACCACGTCGGCACCGATCGTTCGCAGGAAACGATATTCGGCGCGAGTTTCAAGGTTCGGTCCGGCGACCGCGACGAAGACGCCCTTGTGCAAGCCGAGTCCGTTTTGGCGACCGATTTGGATCGTGCGATCGACCCACGATTGATCGTACGGTTCGCACATGTCGGGGAACCTTGGACCCAGGCGATCATCGTTGATGCCGATCAGCGGGTTGTCGCCCATCAAGTTGATTTGGTCTTCGATGACCATGATGTCGCCGGAGTGATAATACGGATTCAAACCGCCGCAGGCGTTGCTGACGATCATCAATTCGCAGCCGAGTTCTTTGAAGACTCGCACCGGCAACGTGATCTGTTTCAGCGGGTAGCCTTCGTACATGTGAAAGCGACCTTCCATCGCGATCACCGGCACACCGCCGAGTGTTCCGCAGACCAAGCGGCCGCGGTGGCTGGTCGCCGTCGAAGTCGGAAAGTGGGGAATGTCGGGGTATTCGATCGAGGCTTCGACGTTGATTTCTTCGACAATGCCGCCCAAGCCGGTGCCCAGGATGATGCCGACTTTGGGAACGGATTTAAATTGTCCGCGGATCGCGGCGGCGGCTTCTTTGATCTTGTCGTACAGGTCCAGCATGTCGTCGGCGTGGGTGAGGTAGTGAAATGTGGGATAGGCTTCCAGCCTGTCATGTCATCGCTCGGTGCCACGATGACAGGCTGGAAGCCTATCCCACGCAAGTAGACCACGGCACAACCGTCTCTTAAAGCCGCCGTTCACGTCTCCGTTCACTATCCGTTACAACAGGGCATCTCGATTCGAATTCTCCTGTTCCCTGTAACCTGACACCTGATCCCTCTTCTTCAATGACCGCACCATCGCCCGAGATCTTTGAAAAGCTGGCCTCGTTCTACCTCGGCCGCCACTACGACCTGGTCGGCAGCCAGTTGCAAGACCACTTGTTGATGTACGACGCCAAGGACATGTGTACGCACGCGATGTGCGTCGGCATGACAGGCAGCGGCAAGACGGGGTTGTGTCTGTCGCTATTGGAAGAAGCCGCTATCGACGGCATCCCCGCGATCTGCGTCGATCCCAAGGGTGACCTGGCCAACTTGATGTTGACGTTTCCCGACATGCGTCCCGAGGATTTCAAGCCCTGGTTGGAACAGGCCGATGCCGTTCGCAAGGGCAAGACGCTGGACGAACTTGCCACCGACACCGCCGCGATGTGGAAGAAGGGCCTCGCGTCGTGGGGACAAACGCCCGAGCGAGTTCGCAAGTTCAAAGACGCCGTCGACATCGCCGTCTACACGCCCGGCAGCAACACCGGCATCCCGCTGACGGTGCTGAAAAGTTTCGACGCGCCGCCGGCCGAGATGCTGGGCGATAGCGATGCAATGCGAGAACGAATTACCGGCGCGGCGTCGGGCTTGTTGACGTTGATGGGCATCAACGCGGATCCGCTTTTGTCTCGCGAACATATTTTGATCTCGACGATCTTTGACACGTGTTGGCGAGACGGAAAGAACGTTTCGATCGGCGACTTGATCGGCCTGATCCAATCGCCACCGATCGCTCGCGTCGGCGTGTTGGACCTCGATTCGTTCATGTCGCCGACCGATCGATCGAAGCTGGCGATGACGCTGAACAACTTGCTGGCCTCGCCCGCGTTTTCGACGTGGCTGGATGGCGAACCGTTGTCGATCCAAAACTTGCTGTACACGCCCGAGGGAAAGCCGCGGCTGACGATCCTATCGATCGCGCATTTGAGTGACAGCGAGCGGATGTTCTTCGTGACGATCTTGTTGAACGAGTTGTTAGCCTGGATGCGCACGCAGTCCGGCACCAGTTCGCTTCGCGCGATGTTTTACATGGACGAGGTCGCCGGCTATTTTCCGCCGGTCAGCAATCCGCCGACCAAGCCGCCGATGTTGACGCTGCTAAAACAGGCTCGCGCGTTCGGGCTGGGCATCATGCTGGCGACGCAGAACCCGGTCGACCTCGACTACAAAGGCTTGTCCAACATCGGGACGTGGTTTTTGGGTCGATTGCAAACCGAACGTGACAAAGCGAGGGTGCTGGAAGGTTTGGAAGGCGCGTCGGCGCAGTCGGGCCAGAAGTTCGACCGCGCGGCGATGGAGCAGATGCTGGCGGCGCTGGGCAACCGCGTGTTTTTGATGAACAACGTTCACGACGACGGGCCAAGCGTCTTTCAAACTCGCTGGGCGATGTCGTTTCTGGCTGGACCGCTGGCTCGCGACCAGATCGGCGTGCTGATGGCTGAACGCAAAGCCAAGATGGCCGCGGCATCAATGGACGAAAGCGAATCCGTCGCCGGACAATCCACCGCGCCGTCACGTCCGGTCGCTCCCAGCGGCGTCGAAGAATTGTTCTTGGCTCCGTCGGTCGTGCCGGCCGAAGGTTCGACGCTGGTTTATCGCCCGGCGGTCTACGCGGAAGGATCCCTGCATTACGTTCGCAGCAGTGCGGGTCTGGACGAATGGGTCGACATCAAAAAACTCGTTCCGTGTGCGGGCGGCGTGCCGGACAAATTCTGGGAATCCAGCAAGCCGCTGCACCAGGACGCCGAATTTCTTTCGCAGCCCGAGGACCATTACAAGTTTGGTGAATTGCCGACGCAGCTATTGAGCGTGTCAAACTTCAAAGCGTTTGAGAAACAGTTCAAGGATTACCTGTACCGTCACCACACGATGACGCTTTACAAAGGCCCCTTGGTCGGCGAGTTCGCGCCGGGCGGATCGACCGAGGCCGAGGCGAGAAACTACTTTCGGCAATATGCGAGAGAAACGCTCGACATGGAAACCGAGAAGCTGCGTTCGAGGTACGCCGACAAGATGAAGTCGATCAACTCGAAAATCCAAACCGCGCAAGATCGTTTGGACCGCGAATCGGAACAGTACCAACAAGCGAAGATGTCATCGCTGATCTCGGTCGGGGCATCAATCTTGGGCGCGTTCATGGGCAACAAAGTCGCCAGCAAAACGAACGTCTCCAAAGTCAGCACGGCCGCCCGAAGTGCCAGCCGCGCTGCTCAGCAAAAGTCCGACGTCACTCGTGCCGAAGAATCACTAAAACAGTACGCGATGGACATGCAAGACTTGGACGCGGAACTGCGAGAGGAACTTGATGTGCTTGGCAAAAAGTTCCGTGTTGAAGACTGGGACTTAGACACGACCGTGATCCCGCCGCGAAAAGGCGACCTAAAAGTCACCGATCCGGCGATCCTGTGGACGCCCTGGCAAGTCGACGGCAACGGCATCGCCACGCCGATGTACTAAGCATGGCCGCAACGCTTGAGTTATTCTTAACCCTAGTTCCAAAGCTGACCCTCGTTCCCAGGCTCAGCCTAGGAACGGGATGTCCTCAAGGCTCCGCCTCGTCCGGTTGCGTTGGCGAGAGGCGGAGCCTCCAAGGCAGTGTGTTCCCAGGCGGAGCCTGGGAACAAGGTGTTCGTGGTGGGCGACGCATTGAACGAGAGGCTCCCACTTGAGTTATTCTATTCGCTTCCTGTTCCACCTTTTCTATCCAAAAGAGAACGTCATGTCGAAGAAAGTTTTGTCGGTGTTGGTCGTCGGTGCTTTGCTCAGTTCGATGGTTTCCTCCATCGGCCGCGCCGAAGAAGAAGGCAAGAAAAAGTATCCCACCAAGGTCATCATGAAAGAAGCGATGAAGGGACCGCTGCTGAAGAAGGTTGCCAGTGGGGAAGCGAGCGAAGAAGAGATGAAAGAGCTTTACATCATGATGGTCGCGCTGAGCGAGAACGAACCCAAGCGTGGCGAAATGGATAGCTGGAAGGAAAAGACGACGGCGCTGGTCGCGGCCAGCAAGGCCGCCGTCGAGGTCGACACCGAAGCCGGCGAGATGCTGAAGAAAGCGGCCGACTGCAAAGCCTGTCACACGCCGCACAAATAATCTGGCGGCTTGTCATGCAACGCTTCGCATTTCTGCTGTTGGCTTTATTGATTGATGCCGGCTTCGTCGTCGGACAAGACCAGAAGACAGCCCGACCGAATTTGGTTTTCGTGATCGCCGACGATTGCACGTTTCGTGACATCGGCTGCTATGGCGGCCAAGCCCACACGCCAAACATCGACCGACTGGCCGACCGGGGCATGCGGTTCACAAGGTGTTTTCAAACCGCACCGATGTGTTCGCCGACTCGTCACAATATTTACACGGGTCTTTATCCGGTCAAAAGTGGTGCGTATCCGAATCACACCACCGTTGGACCAAATGCAAAAAGTGTGGTTCAGCATCTCGGCGGACTCGGTTATCGCGTCGCTCACAGCGGCAAGTCGCACGTCAAGCCGGCCAGCGTTTTCGCTTGGGAATCACTGACCGGCAACGGCAACAATCCGGCGTTTAACCAAGTCGATGCGTTCGTCGGAGAGTGCAAAACAAACGCGGAACCGTTTTGTTTGCTGCTGTGTTCCAACGAACCTCACACCCCTTGGGATCAAGGCGACCCGTCGCGTTATCCGCGCGAGAAGATCGAGTTGCCGCCGTACTTTGTTGACACGCCCCAAACGCGAGATGCGATGTCAAAGTATTTGGCAGAGATCACCTACTTTGACGGGCAAGTCGGTGATGCCTTGGCGATCCTGGATCGCCATAGCTTGACCGATCAAACGCTTTTCATTGTGGTCAGCGAACAAGGAAGCTCGTTCCCGTTTGCCAAATGGACTTGCTATGACAACGGGTTGCAGTCGGCGCTGATCGCACGTTGGCCTGGCGTGATCCAGCCGGGCAGCGTCAACCCGGCAATGATTGAATACGTTGATATTTTGCCGACGTTCATCGAAGCCGCAGGGGGCACGCCCGATGAAAGCCTTGACGGCAGAAGTCTGCTGCCGCAGTTTGCCGGATCGACGACGGGCAAGAAGTATGTTTATGGCGAAATGACGACACGCGGAATCATCAACGGGTCGGATTACTTCGGCATCCGGTCGGTGCGTTCCGAGTCGTTCAAGTACATCTGGAACTTCACGCCCGAAGTCGAGTTCAAAAACGCAGCCACGGTGTCGCCGGAGTTTGAGAGCTGGAAAGAGGTCGCGAAGGCGGGTGACACCGAAGCCGCCGAGTTGGTTGCCCGCTATACCCGGCGGCCTGCGATTGAACTTTATGACATTCGCGTGGATCCCATGGAGATGAACAATTTGGCCGACCAAGCCGGTTACGGCGACATCCAGAAAGCTTTGCGAGCGGAACTTGACCGATGGATGTTCGCTTGCGGCGACGAAGGTCAAGCGACGGAGTTGCGAGCGCTGGAGCAGATGCCGAACAGAGGCCGCGGCAAGACCGCCAAGAAACCAGGAAAAAAACGACGGCCGTAGGGCCGAGCGGCGATTCAGTGTCGCATCTTCAAAAACGTTCCCTGGGGGACAGTCGTGCCGAAGCGAGGACACGCTCAGCGGATCACGATCATCCCCGATTAGATGACGTTGCCTCGGTTTTATCCGCCCTGGTATGGTCGTCCAGGCGGGCCGGAGCGATTTCGGCCCGAGATGTTTCCCGTCGGGCGTTCCCCATGATTGTCATTGCCAGAAACTACGGACAGCTCGGCAACCGGTTGGTGTTGGCGTCGAACTTGATCGCGGCGGCTAGGGAGTACAACGTTTCGCTGCTGAACCCGTCGTTTGTTCAGTACGCCAAGTACTTCATCGCGACCGAAGCGGATGCGTGGTGCCGTTATCCGTCGTCCCAGCAGACCGTCGACGAATCCGCGGACAGTGGCGTCGATGACCTGCTGAGCCCGACAGTGGAAACGCGAAGTTGCCCCTCGATGTTTCAGCGGGAAGCGATCTACCGATCCGTTTACTTGACCGCTCGAACGCTATCGCACTTGCGATTGACCCGGTATCCGTTCCACGTCGTACGCATCGCGGGCGAACAACGGTATGACTTGCAGAGCAACGCCTTCGTCCAAAAAGTCCGCGGCCGGCGGCCCGTCCTGGTCAGCGGATGGAACTTCGACGCCGGTGATTTGTTTGCCAAACACGCTTCCGCGATTCGCGACCATTTTCGCATCTTGCCGGAACACCAAATTCGCGTCGACGCATCGATCGCGGAGGCTCGCGGCGACGCCAGTTTTGTGATCGGCGTTCACATCCGCCAGGGTGACTACAAAACGTTTCGTGGCGGACGATATTACTACACCATCGACCAGTACGTAGCGGCGATGCGGCGGGTGCGAGAACGATTTTCTGATCGCAGAGTCGCCTTTTGGGTTTGCGGCAACGGCCCGCTGAACCGTCGTGACTTTGGAAACTTGAACGTTCATTTCGGAACCGGCCATTTGGTCGAAGATTTGTACGGCTTGGCGGCGACCGACTTTCTAATTGGTCCACCGAGCACGTTCACCAAATGGGCGTCGTTTTACGGCAGCGTGCCGCTGCGTTGGATGGAAACGGCGGACGAAACGTTCGAGTCGGTCGATGTCAGCACGACGACTGTTGCAAGCGTCCGTTCGGACACGCTGGCCCGGGCGACCAGCCAGGCCGCGTCAATGCGAGAGTCTCCGCCGGTCGCCGGAATGGCCGTGGCGTGAGCAAACGTCGAACGATCGATAGTTTTGGTGCAGTGCGGCGAACGATGAGACCGATCTCATAGGTACGGACGGGGCACACCCTGCGTCTGGCCGAGGAGGAATCGTTCGACTCATTTGACTGATCACGCCGTGAACATTCAGCACTTCAACAGCCTGCTTGACGGCGGTGCGGCGACGGCCGCGCGACGGTTGCATGTTGAGTTGCTCCGTCGGGGGCATGAAAGTCGCTTCTACTATTTGTCCAAACTTGGGTCACCGCCGGAATTTGATCCGTCTTATCGACCGGCCAAGTGGTCCTACGGCGGGTTGGCATCCTGGTTGAAGTTTCGCATCCGCCGGACGCATTCAAAACGGGCGATGCGACGTCGCCCCAGTGGCCACGAGGTCTTCAATTCGCCCTATGGCGGGCCTCACACGCCTTGGCCGACCGCCGATCATCGGGCGAGCAACCAGGATGTGATTCATCTTCATTGGATCGCGAAGTTTTTGGATCAGCCGAGTTTCTTCGGCTCGCTATCGAATCAACAGCCCGTCGTGTGGACGCTGCACGACATGAACGCGCTGACCGGCGGATGCCACTTTAGCGACGGTTGCGATCGCTACACCCAGGGATGTGGCGGCTGCCCTCAATTGCCGTCGCGATTATCAAGCATCAGCCGCCAAATCGAGCGAAGCGGCGAAGCGGACGCCGCCGCCGCCGACCTCAGCCGTCAGTACTTTTTGACCAAGCAGGCAGCGCTCGCGAACGTGAACTTGCACATCGCCGCGCCAAGTCGCTGGCTTCTGCGATGTGCTCAGGCGAGTCCGATCTTGGCGGCCGCGAAGTCGTTTCACCATGTGCCCTACGGCATCGCCCTGGATGATTATTACCCGATGGACCGCCGCGACGCGCGAGCCCGGTTGGGCATCGATCCCGCTACGACGCTGGTGTGCTTTGGCGCGATGGACGTCAGTGCTCGGCGAAAGGGTGGTCGTCATTTAGTCCGGGCCCTGTCGCACTTGGCCGACATGCCAGGCGTCGAAGGGTTGGTGTTCGGAAGCGGTCAATTGCCGCCCAGCGATTTGCCGATGCCGCGACTGCATCACGTCGGACCGGTGCGTGGACTGCTGGCCCAGCGAGCCGTCTACAGCGCCGCGGACGTGTTCGTGCTGCCGTCGCTGGAAGACAACTTGCCTCTGACGGGCTTGGAAGCGATGGCGTGCGGGACTGCGGTGGTCGGCTTTGACGCCGGCGGCATCCCCGATTACGTGCGTCCTGGTCAAACCGGACTGTTGGCCCGAACCGGCGATGGCGACGACTTGGGACTGCGACTTCGTGACCTGGCCGGCGACGTCCAGCGCACGATTGCGATGGGCCGGCGAGCCAGAGCGATGATCGAGCGAGAATACGCCGCGGCCCACGAAGCGGCTGCGTACGAATCGTTGTACGAATCGTTGGGCGATTCGCTGGGCGGGGAACTGATCGGTCAGTCGAAACAAGTAAGCCGCCGAGCCGCGTGAAGGAGGATCGAACGACCTTCGATTCGCACCGCTTTGGACGCTAGCGAGACTTACCGCGGACGAGTTCGCGGGTCTTCGACACCAGCCCGAAAGCCTCTTCAGGCCGTGGGTCCGGCGCGACGCTGGTAAAATAGTCGTCGTGGATGCCCAGCATTTTTCGACGTTTTAGCGAGACGCCCGGATCGATGTCGAGGAAGCTGTCCGCCATCTCGAAATCGCGGTCCCAAAGGATCGCACCGGCCAAGACGTCGATCAGGTCTTCCCAACGGTCAAGGTCGATCGTGGTGGTTTCAGGCAGATGTTGCAAAGCCTCCTGGGCACCCGGTGATGCTCGTGGATCGTGCCAAGCGGCGCGATAGGCGGCCAATACCAGCGATCGCCAAGTGCAATCGGTCTCCGTTTCCGGCGACGTCCCGAACAGGTCGATCTCGATGGCCAGTTGGTCGCGAACTTCAACAAAAACGGCCGCGACGGTCGCCTCGGCCATTGCGGACAGCGGCATCGGGGCGTCCGTCTCGGACAACAAGTGATGCGCGATGTCGTGCAAAAGCCCGATCCGCTGACAGGCGGTCAGACGGTCGTAAACCGCGATCCCGGAATCGCAGTCAGGGATTTCTTCGTCGACGAAATCCACATGAACAAGTAGGGCGTCGATCATCATGTCGATCGCCGTTCCGACCAAGACGGCCTCGTCGCCGCGCAAGGTTCGATCACCTCGGCTGGTATGCCACATTCAATCCCTTTCCTCGCAAACGAACCGCTGGCCGGCCCAAAATAATTGGCATCCCGCGGCAATATAAAGTCTTCGCCGGCGCAAGAAAAATGCCGACAACCGATTGAGTCGCCGACATCATAGTTCGCCGCCGCACCCCTGATGGGCGGCCGCGGCGATTTTCATTTTCCGGGGGCATGGCTGCCCTAAACGAACCCGTTTCGGCCGAGATTCGCATGCGGCGTGCGATCGAATTCTCGCTGCGGATGCGGCCGAAGGGGAAGCCGCTACGAAGCTCGCGACATCGGGTGCATTCCGCCGTCGCCGGCCGGCTCGCGGCGGGTCGGACGGATTCGCGGACGGGTGAGAGCGTCTTCCTCTTCGCGGCTGATGTGAACGTCCAATTGTGGGAACGGGATCGTGATTTCGGCCGCATCGAGATGCCGTTTGACCTCGCCGGTCAGCGATTCCTGGATCGGCCAGAAATTCTCGCTGGCCACCCACACGCGGACTTTCCAGTTCACGCTGTGCGAACCCAACTCAGCCAGCACGATCTTGTTGCCGCGGCCCTCGCCCTGGATCGTCGCCATCGCCACCGCATCGGCGGCGGCTTGCAGGGCCGCGAGTCTGGTCCAAATCGGCCGAGTACGACACGCCGACCAGCACTTCGACGCGGCGGTGCGGGTGGAAGGTGACGTTCTCGATCGTGCCGCCGGCGATGCCGCTGTTGGGCACCACAATGCGGCGATTGTCAGGCGTGTCCAGCGTCGTGGTGAACAAGTCGATCTCGTTGACCTTGCCCATCACTCCGCCGGCGTTGATCATGTCGCCGACCTTGAACGGACGAAAGACCAGCATCAGAACGCCGGCGGCGAAATTGCTGAGCGTGCCCTGAAAAGCCAAACCGATCGCGAAGCCGGCCGCCGCCAACATCGCCGCCAATCCGCCCAACGGCGCGCCGAGTTTCGACAGCACCGCGCCGGTGACGCCAAACATGATCGTGTAAAAAACCATCTTGCCGACAAACTTGCCCAGCGTCTCATCGACGCGGCGACAAACCGGCCGGCTGATCAGCCGAGAAATGTAGCTGGCGGCCAGATATCCCAGAAAAATGATGCCCAGCCCCATCGCCGCGTAAAACATCGACGGCATCAAGTGCTCGGTCGCGTACTTGGTCAGGCCTTCGTAGTTGCCGCTGGTCAATTGAGTGATGATGTCTTCAGTCGAAGCGGCCAAGTTCGCCGGCGGAGCGGCGGAGGAATCAGCCGTCAGCACCGCGGCAGCATTCAAGGTCTCGTCCACGTTGCATTCCTTTGCAGGAGGGGAGAAAATTTCGGTTGGGTTCCCAACGATAGAAAATTGAGCGTGCCAACGTAAAGACAGTTTCGCTGCGCATTCGATCTCGGGTGCAGCTCACGGTTTGCCATGTGTGTTGAAGCTCGAACGGGGTATCGCTCCGATAGCGACGCAATCGGCGGCAGAGATTAGCAAGGGGTAAGTTCGACGAGCGTCAGCGAGATGGAGGCAGCCCCTGGCTAATTTCTGCCGCCACTACGTGGCTAATGCAAACTGCGATATCCACCCTCGATCTCAGAGGTCCCCGATCCGACGAAACCGATCAGTGATGCGTTGACCAGCACCTCCGTTTACACTGGCCGCGGAAAACCATTTGAACCATCTTCGACGATGGAAGCCGAGGACTGATGTCGCAGGTCATTGGGATTGATCCGCTGGTCGACTTCGCTGCGAAGCGGGTGTTGGGTAGCCCAGAACATTCGCGGATCACGTTGCACTTTTTGAATGCAGTCCTCGGGTTCGCGGACCAGATTGTCGACGTGACGATTTTGAACCCGATCAACTTGAAAGATTTCGACGTCGACAAGCTGTCGATCTTGGACATCAAGGCCAGCGATAGTGCGGGGCGTCGATACAACATCGAGGTCCAAACGACGCGTCCGCTGGGGCTGCCCAAACGGTTGACGTACTACGCGGCAAAGCTATTGATAGAGCAGATGGGCGAGGGCGATCAATACGCTGATCTGAACCCTTCGATCAGCATTTGTCTGCTGGACGCGGTTCTATTTCGCGGCGAACGAAGCCTTCAACATGCGTTTGGACTCCGTACCGCCGCGGGGCTTTCGCTGACGGATTGCCTGCAGGTTCACGTTTTCGAGCTTCCCAAGTATGTCGGCCCGGACGACAATGAGGCGATCACCAGTGCGGTCGATCAGTGGTTGTACTTTTTCCGCCACGCCGCGGACTGCACACCCGATGAATTGACCCACCGCCTGCCCAACCCGGTGTTCCATGAAGCCGCAGGAGTTCTACAAATGATTGCGAGAAACCCCGAAGAACGACAAGCCTACGACGACCGCCTGAAAGCCGAACGCGATCAGTGGGCCAGGACGGAACAGGCGAAGCTGGAGGGGCGTGTGGAAGGACGTGTCGAAGGACGTGTCGAAGGACGAATGGAAGGACGTGTCGAAGGGCTCATGGAAGGGGAAGCGAAAGGGAATTTGCAAGGCCAGGCCCGATTGGTTGCTGTCCTTCAAGGTTTGATCGGCGATCGGGTTGAATCCGAAGAGGCACTGGCAGACCTCGGGTTGGACCGGTTGCGGGAAATGGAGTCCGATCTGCAACAACGACTCCGCGATCGCGTTTAGCTTTACTTCGTAAATTTGACCCTGCGTTCACTTTCCAAATGATCCCCCTAAACCCCGAAGAACGACAAGCCTACGACGACCGCCTGAAAGCCGAACGCGATGAGTGGGCCAGGATGGAACAGGCGAAGCTGGAGGGACGTATGGAAGGACGTATGGAAGCACGTATGGAAGGATTCATGGAGGGGGAAACGAAAAGTCAGGTCCGATTGATTGCTATTCTTCAAGATTTGATCGGCGATCCGGTTGAATCCGAAGAAGCACTGGCAGCCCTCGGGTTGGACCGGTTGCGGGAAATGGAGTCCGATCTGAAACAACGATTCCGCGACATTGTTTAGCGACTTTTCAAACCAGGCAGTGCGGGATCGGATCTTTCGTTTAACAGTCAGCCGCAGGCGTACTCCGTGGGCGCTCCCGTACGCCTTCGGCTAACTGTTAGACGAACTCGGCGTCGTTTAGCGAAGCTCGTCCTTTTGTTTGCTTCGTTTCGTTGCCCGCCGACGGAAACATCATGTCGTCACTGAATACCGCGGTGCGGATGCCTGATCGTACTAGCCATGCGGCCGGTTCCTTTGCGCCCCGTTCCAATTCGACCAACAGCTCGCCGTCGTCCAGTCGGTAACGGCATCGCAGCGATGACTCGTCGACCGACACGTCTCGCCCGACCACGCGGTAGCGATCGCCAAACAGCACGAACCCGTCGCCGATCCGCAGCGACATCAACCGGCCTTCGCCGACACCCGCCCGAATCCGGTCGCCACGCCACCACGCGACGACCGTCGCCAGGCAAGTGCGACCGATGGTCAAGACCAAGCTCATGACTCGGACGTCTTCGACATTAGCCGTCGCAGTTCGTCCTCGACGTCGCGGCGGCGTTCGTCCGCCTCGAATTGCCGCTCGGTCGCATCGTCATCCGCTTCATGTCCATTGAGCCGATCCCAGGCTTCGATGACGGCTTCTTGGCGGTCAATTTTTTCCTCCATGCGACTGAACTGGGCGAACGCGGATTGCGAATGGGTTCGCTGCAGCGCCGCGTTGACCTTCGCCGTCGATGAAGCCTGCGCGGCACGAGCGACCAGCAACGTTTTCTTGTGCTTGGCTTGGCGGATTTTGTCTTCCAAGTCCGCCACGCCTCGCCGCAGCGTTTCGACGGCGGCGCGTTGACGTTGGTGATCGGCTTCGATCGCGTCAGCGCGGGCTTCAGAGTCAAGTTGTTTTTCGATCGCCGATTTCGCCGCGGCTTCGTCATTTCGCTCGACCGCTTCGGACGCTCGCCGACGCCAAGTCGCGACCGTCGCGGATTCTCGTTCGGACCGCTTGCGAAGCCCGATCTCGTCCGCGATCGCATCGGCAACGCTGCCGCGGACCTGATCGAGTTCGTCTTCCATGTCAATCAGCAATTGATGCAGCATCCGTTCGGGGTCTTCGACCTTCTCTCGCAGCGTCGTCACGCTCGAACGCATGATCAACGAAAATTCATTGAGCCACTTCATCGCTTCACTCACTTTTCAAAAGAGAAACAAACAGAAAACAATTTCCAAACACTCAGTTCCACGTCGCCAATTCCGACGACAGCAAACGGATTCGCTGCAGCAACTTGTCGCGATGGTTTTCGCATACCGCCGCGATCGCGATCACGCCGATGCCGATCAACACCCCGACGATCCACAGCACGTTCAAGTTGTGCATCGTCGAACGGACCACCATCGCGACCAGGTCGAATGCCAAGCACGCCGACGCGGTGAACATCAACCATCGAAGCCGCAAACCGATCGCGGCCAAGATCACGACCACGCTCAACCCCATCAGTACCAGCATGTGAATCCAACTGCCGCCGAGGACTTGAAACAGCGGGCTGCCCAGGATCAACAGCAACGCCGCCGACCGGATCGGCGTATGCGACGTCGCCGGCACGCGGTCACGAAAGACTTCCAAGATGCCCAGCACCGACAACCCGATCGGCACCAGGTACAACTCGATCGCATTCCAGCCCAACAAGTGCCACAGGAACACGACGCCCAAGTTCGCGATCGCGACCGCGGGAATCAAAAACCGTCGATCGTTCCCAACGATTACGCGGTGAAAGTAAATCCCCGACGCAACCATCAACGCCATCGCGCCCAACGCCGTCGATCCCGCCATCAAGTCGGTGAACTGACGCACCAAGGCCAAGCCGGAAACCACGGCCGGCATCGCCAAGCCGATCTGATTCATCGGCCGAGTCAACACGCTTAACAAATCGCGAGTCCTTGAAAACTCCATCACGACAAGAGCCGTCACGCCAAGGCCCAGCAGCACGAACTGGCTGATACCGATGCCGAACGAAATCACGCCGGCCAGCCACAAGTATCCGGTCGCGGCGAGCGAAACCGCGATTCCCGACCACACTCGCCATTCGCTGCGGCCTGCGATCGCGGCGGTCATTTCCAGTCCAGCAAGGATCGCGAGCGAGGAGACGACCATCGACACGATGGCCAGCGACGTTTCATTTCCGGCGAAGCACCCGACCGTCAAAACGACCGCTGCGGACTGCAAACAAATGGTCCAAGTCGAAACGCGAATCGAGGTGAAACGTTCGACCAATCGCATCGTCAACATCGACACGCTGATCGCCAACAACTCCGCCGCAATCAATCCCGGCGACATCGATCGCATCAGTCCCGAAACGATCCAGCCTTCACACCCAAACGTCGCCGCAACGGCCAGCAAAACGTGAACGTTGGCGAGCATCAATGTCGATGCGCTTCGTTGCGATCGACTTGCGATCGCGATCAACGCGACCGCTCGCATCGACCAATCAAACGACACACAACTCGCCGCCAACATCATCACCATCGTCGTTCCCGCGACGCTGAACATGCCTTCACATGCTTCTCCTTGCTTGCGGTAAACCAACATTGCGATCGCCTGCGTCGCGGCCCACGCCAGGCCCATCATGCCCGGCGTCAATTCAAAACCGATTGCGATCAAGACGGTCGAAACAGCAACCGGAGGCAGCGTCGCCGCGACCGATGACACCCATTGATGCTTCGGTTGACGAGCGACCGCCAACCACCAAATCGTGACCAGCACCGCCAGAATCGCAAACGCGTTCACGTCAACGAAATTGCCCGCCGTGCCGAACAGATGCAGCACACCGCCGACCGGCATGAAGAAGCCAAATGTCAGCCCCGTTACTGCGACCAACGACAGGTCAAATAGCGGCAATGCCATCGCGATCACTCGCCGCCGGACGATTCCAAAACCAGCGTCGATCGACCAACGATTGGCACCTCGATCAATCCCGCGAACTAGCAAAAACGCCACCAGCGAAAGGCTGACCAACACCGGCGTCGCCCCCATCGCGATTTCGATCACATGAACGTCCACGCCGATTGCAAAGCGCACGGCCGCGATCGCAACCAGGCCCCAAAACGCCGCTCCGGATGCATAATTCGGCCAGCGATAGATTCCAAAGCCGAGCGTCAACACCAGCATCGCCCACTGAATCACCACCGCCGTCGTCAGCGATGCCGGCAACGTCGCCAGCACAAAAAACGTCCAGTGAACCGCCATCCCCACGGTCAAGCCCGCCGCCACCGCTTGCACCCAGCGCCCGTCCACAACGCTGACTTCTGTCGGCAAGTCGCCACACGAAATCCGCTTCAGTAACCGGTCCGCCCATGGGCTGATCGTCATCGCCATCGCAACCCCCGAAAGCACGACGCCGATCCACTGCGGCGAAAGCATCCACCACGCCATTTGATTGCCCGCCGGAACGACCAAACCGGCCGATGCGACCAGGGCCGCAATCGACACCAAGGCGTAACGACGATCGGCAAACGCGATCGCAAAAATGCCAAACGTGATCACGTTCGCCGTCGCCACCAAGAACAGCGACGTCATGTCCGTGCAAGCAAGCGCGAACCAGCCCACCGCTAACACTGTCACAAACGATTGCACCGGAGCAGCCAAGGCCGACTCGCCTCGTCGACGCAGCCATCCCGCACACGCGACCAAACCGATCAGCAGCGGTGTGTAGGTCAGCCCGTAAAGCGACAACGGGACCCGAACGCGGTTGATCGACTGGGCAGCGGTCGATTTTGCCGCTTCGACGACGTCGCCGAACATCACCGGACAGCTCTGATAGACCGCCGCGACGGCAATCAGTGTCATCCAAACCATCACAGGATGCTTCGTATCGCGAGCCACCAAACCGAACACGATCGCCGCCAAGGCCGCCGTCGGTATCAACGCGAACGTCGTCGCGCCGACGTAAGAAAATCCGATCGTCGAAACGGCAACGCCGACGACCGCCAGCACCAAGCCCGTCATCAGTGGCGCGACGATCGACCACGGTAGCGGACGCACCAAATCGCCGGTCCGCTTTGCATAAACATCCGCCACCGCGCGAGCGGTTTGCAGAACCGTCACGGCGACCAGAACCAACCCTAACCCGAACCAGCAAACCGGCAACGCCGGTGTGCATTTGATCGCGACGAGCGATGCGAATTGCAGCCCCAACATCGCGATCGGCAAGAACCCAAACACACGTGATTTGCGATGCGATGCGGCCAGCCAGAACACATGGCGGTTGACCTTCACCACGCCCGCGGCAAAGACCAACCAAGCCAGAAGCAGAAACCCCATCGCTGCTGCTTGCGAACCGCACGCGGGCAATGCGCCGGCCAAGCACAACAGCCCGTAACTGACCACGAACGTCGCTTGCCGACCGGACAACCAGTCGTCCAAAATCTTCGTCGACGCGTGCGTCAACAACGCGATTGCCGGGACCAGCAGTCCGGCCATCTGCACCGCGCTACCGGGACCAACCCAGCACAGCGATGCAAAACAGATCGGCAACAGCAGCAGCGTCAGCCCTTGCAAGATTCTCGCGGTCGACTTCAAGTTCAGCCGCGAAAACGCCACCTGTCCGGCACCGTAGATCGCCGCCGTGTAACCGATCACGACCGCGCACTTCAGCGCCAGCGTCCAGTCCGCCCAGGACTTCGTCACCAGCATCAGCGACGACCCGAAAACGATGGCCGCACCGACCACCAACATCCATTGGATGTTTCGTTGTTGAAAAAAACTGTCGAAGAAGCGTTCCAGCGGGTGAGGCTTTTCAATCGGAGCGGTTCTCTCGATCGAAACCGTCTTATCGGGCGAGCAGTGCATCGGAGCGGCCGTGAGTGGGGGACCGAAATCGCGGCAACATCGCCGCACCCGATCCCAGAGCCCTTCGCCGCGAGCGACCTGCGCGAGATAGGAGATAATTCCCTCCCCCGGCGCGTCCGTCGGCCTGCGTCTTGGTCGCGAAACGTTTACGAAAGCAACCGAATTGTCCATTCAACGCCGGCAACGGCCGCGATCGACAACAGCACGACCACCAGCGCCCGCTGCCACGCCACGCTCAAGTAACGCCCCCGAATCGCCGCCCAGATCGTCGCCGGCGAGAAGATGATCGCCGTGATCGCGAGCGAGAAACCGCCGATATTGCTTGAAAAACTCGCCAGCCAGTCGCCCCGCATGAAATACGACCACGACGTCGTCATCCCGCACGCCGGACATCGAACACCAAAAATCACCCGCATCGAACACGGCGGCAGACCAAGCTGCTGGTGTGTGCCGAGCCCGTCGGCATCGGGACGCAGCATCCCCGCGACCAACAACAGCACCAGCGGAACCGCCGCCGCGGCAACCAGCAATCCGCGTCGCAACATCGAACTCGACCCGAAAAAAGACCGCGAATCCGTCCCAGACTGCCCCGATCGCATCTTCTCTCGGGCTCGATCAGAACCAAGTTTCTTCCCTTAACAGACGCTGTAAGAAAACTTTTCGACGCAAATGCTCAACAGCCGTTGACGCGTTTCGGTACGGGTCGTACATTTTCCGCTCTCTCGACGCGAGATAGGCTCGCTCGAGCTAGCGATCCGAGCATGGAAACCGCGACTGCTTCCTCGATGAAGCACTCGCAAAGTTTAACGGCTCGGACAGAAAGATGTTGCGACGGACTCTTCCGCTTGCCACAAATCGCTAGCGAACCAAGTTAGAAACCCTCGTTTTATCGGTCGTTCAACAGTGTCATCGGGTGCAAGCGAAGTCATTCGGATTCGTATGGAAGCGTACGATCACGCCGTCCTGGATCAGAGTGCGCAAGAAATCGTCGACACGGTCAAGCGAACGCACAGCGAGGTTCACGGTCCGATTCCGTTGCCGACTCGAATCGAGCGGTACACGGTCCTGTCGGGTCCGTTTGTAAATAAGAAGTCTCGTCAGCAATACGAGATCCGAACGCACAAGCGTTTGATCGACATCGTTCAGGCCACCGCCAAGACGATCGAAGCACTGAATAAGTTGAGCCTTCCCGCCGGCGTGGACATCAAAATCAAGGCGTCCGCTCGCTAGACTGCTGGGAAAATTTTTTGTCATCGGCACCGCGAGCATTTGGCAAGCGTGCGGATGGTTTTTGTTTTGCGAAGTTAATTCACGAGTGGTTTCCGGATGAACGGAAGCCCGGTCGATAACCTCGCTTCACTTTTGATTCCGTCGCTCCGGCGGCCTTTTGGATCAGTGGTGACGCGATCGTTCGGCTCGGGCAGACTTGGAATCCAATACGAACAACGGACGTCCCGCACAAACGGGGCGAAGAGAAGCTATGTCACCATCAATCCTCGGCCGCAAAGTCGGGATGACTCAGGTTTACCTCGAAGACGGACGGGCCATCCCCGTGACCGTCATTCAGGCCGGCCCGTGTCATGTGCTGCAAGTCCGATCGCAAGATCGCGACGGCTATCAAGCTGTTCAGTTGGGTTTCGAGGATAAGCCGCGTCGACTGGCCAGTCGGTCAGAGCGTGGCCACGTCGCGAAGCTGGAAAGCAAGCGATCGAAAAAGCGTGCCGAAGCCGGCATCGCCGCGGTCGCCAAGGCAGACTGCGAACCGCAACGTTTCGTCCGCGAGATTCGCGGCGAGAGCACTCTGGAAGTCGGCGCGGTCGTCACGGCCGAGCAGTTCGCTGAAGTCAAGCGAGTTGATGTGTCTGGCATCAGCAAGGGTCGCGGTTTTTCGGGCGTCATGAAGCGTCACAACTTCGCCGGCCAGCGTGCGACCCACGGTGTGAAAAAGTGTCACCGTCACCCCGGCGGCACGGGCATGAGTGCGTATCCCGGACGCGTGATCGCCGGTACCAGGATGGCGGGTCAGTACGGAAACACGACGACCACGTCACGGAATCTGGAGTTGATCCGCATCGATACCGAGAACAATTTGATCTTGGTTCGCGGTGCTGTCCCCGGCCCCAACGGTGGATTCGTCACGGTCCGCGAAACGAACAAGGTTGGTTAATTCAATGGCATCTTTGACCGTTTATAACGAATCCGGCGCCGAAGTCGGAAAATACGAAATCGACAGCGAGCAAATCGCCAATCGAGTCAACAAGCAACTGCTGCATGACGCCGTCGTCATGTACCAGGCTAACCTTCGTCAAGGTTCGCACAACACGCGAACCCGCGGTGAAGTCTCAGGCACCACCAAGAAGATGTACCGCCAAAAGGGCACCGGCAACGCTCGTGCGGGCAGCCGCCGTTCGCCGGTTCGCGTCGGTGGTGGCGTCGCCAGAACGATCAAGCCGCGTGACTACAGCTATCGCCTGAATAAGAAGGCGCTTCGTCTGGCGACGCGAATGGCGATTCGATCGAAGATCGACGACGGTGAACTGGTGGTTGTCGACAAGCTGACCTTCGACGCTCCCGCAACCAAGCAGATGGCTGGCGTGTTGAAGGCTCTCGGCTTGGCTGAAACGACCACCCTGGTCGCAACCGCCGAAACGGACATGGTCGTTTACAAGAGCGGCCGAAACATCGAAGGCATCGTCGTCCAGCCCGTGCGGGAACTAAACGCCCTGTCGGTGCTAAAGCCCAAGCGGATGCTGATCACCAAGGACGCGCTCGACAAAATCAAAGACGGTTCGTTCAGCGAGAACGTTCACGCGACGGCGTAGCAAGCGAGACTCTTGGCGAGTTTTAGCCCCTCACTCAACAAAATAATCATGGCACACATTCAACCACCCGCACCGAGCGACAAGGGCGTCCAACTGGAATCGCACCAAGTGCTGCTGCGTCCTTTGGTCACCGAAAAAGGCGTTCACCGGGCATCGCGAAATAACCAGTATGCGTTTCAAATCCATCGGGATGCAAACAAGCTGGATGTGAAGCGAGCGGTCGAAGAACTGTTCAGCGTCAAAGTCGAAAAAGTCCGCACGCAAACTCGCAAAGGCAAGCTGCGTCGCTATAAGTTCCGCTACGGAAAGACGGCCGACTGGAAAAAGGCGATCGTTCAACTCCACGCCGACGATCGCATCGATTTCTTTTAAGCGTAAAAGGTTTCGGCTGTCAGGGTTCAGGTTTCAGAAAAACCTGCTCGGCATCTGACCACGACTTGCTGCTTAAATCTGTAACCCGACACCTGTAACCTGAAACCTATCCTGCCATGGGCATCCGAATCTACAAGCCGACCAGTGCTGGTCGTCGAAACGCGTCGGTCAGCGACTTCGCTGACCTGACCAAGGGCTACAAGCCCGAGCGTTCGCTGCTGAAGAAACAACGCAAGACCGGTGGCCGAAACAACCAGGGCAAGATCACCGCGCGTCACCGCGGCGGTGGTCACAAGCAGATGTACCGCGTCGTTGACTTCCGTCGTGCCAAAGACGGCATCGATGCGACCGTCGATTCGGTCCAGTACGACCCGAACCGATCGGCCCGGATCGCGCTGCTGAAATACACCGACGGCGAAAAGCATTACGTGATTGCACCGGCCGGTTTGAAGGCGGGGGACAAGATTCAGAACGGCCCCGAAGCCGCACCGACGGTTGGTAATTGCTTGCCGCTAAAGAACATCCCGTTGGGAACCACGATTTGCTGCATCGAACTTCGCGCCGGTCGCGGAGCCGTGCTTTGTCGATCGGCGGGAACGCAGGCTACCTTGATGGCTCGCGAGGCGGATTGGGCTCAGTTGGCACTTCCCAGCGGTGAAATCCGCCGCGTGCCCAGCACTTGCCGAGCAACGATCGGCCAGGTCGGTAATAGTGAACACATGAAGGTCCGCTTGGGCAAGGCCGGTCGATCGCGTTGGCTCGGTCGTCGTCCTCACGTCCGCGGTACCGCGATGAACCCGATCGACCACCCGCACGGTGGTGGTGAAGGTCGGACCAAGGGCGGCCGTCACCCGGTCAGCCCGCAGGGCAAGAGCGCCAAGGGCGGATCGACGCGTCAGCGTCGCAAGGCCAGCAACAGCGCGATCGTGCGTCGCCGCAAGAGTCGCCGCTATGGCCAACTGAAGCTGCACTAGGATCCCAACGCGTGGGATAGGCTTCCAGCCTGTCATCGGGACCACGACAGGCTAGAAGCCTATCCCACCGTAAACAAAACAATCTGTCACCTGAAACCTGTTACCTGAAACCTACTCATGAGTCGTAGTCTCAAGAAAGGCCCGTACGTCGACCCGAAGCTGTTCTTTAAAGTTCAGCGTCAGATGGAAGGCGGCGGCAACGAGCCGATCAAGACCTGGGCACGTGCTTGCACGATCGTCCCTGAATTCATCAACAAAACGTTCATGGTTCATGATGGGCGTAAGCATGTAAAAGTGCTGGTGAGCGAAGACATGGTCGGTCACAAGCTCGGCGAATTCGCACCGACGCGGACGTTCAAGGGTCACAGCGGAAAGGGCAAGAAGTAATCATGGCAACTTTTAACGCTCGGCACAAAGGTGCCCGAATGAGTGCACAGAAGCTGCGTCTGCTGGCCAACCTGGTCCGTGGCATGTACGCCGACGAAGCACTCGACACCCTGAAGTATCAGCCGCAGCGTGGTGCTCGGATGCTCGAAAAAGTCATCCAAAGTGCCGTCGGCAATGCACAAGACCCCGATCAAAACAACGGCCGCAGCCACCGCATCGAAGAGTTGGTGGTAACTGAATGTTGCATCGACGGCGGACCAATGTTCAAGCGAATCCGTCCTCGTGCTCGCGGCACCGCGTTCACGATCAAGAAGCGAAGCAGCCACATCCGCGTCGGGTTGACCCCGATCGGCGAGATATAAGTCGATAGTAGCCTTTCGTTTTACAACTATCGGAAGGCGTATACAGTGACCATTTTACAACCACCAAAGACATCGAGTCCCTGATGGGCCAAAAAGTACACCCAATCGCTTTCCGAACCGGCGTCACCCGTGGGTGGAGCAGCCGTTGGTACGCGTCCAAGCAGGACTTCGCGGATTTGTTGCTGGAAGATCGCAAGCTTCGCAACTTCATCTGCAACCACCCGAAAAAAACGCAGTACAAGAGCGCCGGCATCGACCGGATCGAGATCGAACGGACCCGCGACGAAGTTCGTGTGATGCTTTTCGTCGCTCGTCCCGGTTTGATCATCGGCAAGAAAGGCACCGAAATCGAGGTGTTGCAGTCGGAACTGCAGAACTTGATTGGTCGCCGCATCAATTTGAAGGTCGAAGAAGTTGGCCGACCGGAACTGCAAGCTCAGCTTGTCGCTCTGGATATCGCACAGCAGTTGTCCAAGCGGTCCAGTTTCCGCCGGACGATGAAGCGAACGCTCGAAACGACGATGGACGCTGGTGCCAAGGGCATCAAAATCCAGATGGCAGGACGACTCGGCGGTGCTGAAATGGCTCGTCGCGAAAAGGCGATTGCGGGTTCGATTCCGCTTTCGACGCTACAAGCAAAAATCGATTACGGATTCACCGAAGCGATGACGCCACAGGGGCACATCGGGATTCAAGTGTGGATCAACCAAGGAACTTACGGAGACGAAACCGATGGCGTTGATGCCCAAACGGGTCAAGCATCGAAAAAGCCAAAGAGGTCGCATAAAAGGTAAGGCGACTCGCGGCAATACGGTCGTCTTTGGTGACTACGGCATCCAGTCTTTGGATGCAGGTTGGATCAAAGCCACGACGATCGAAGCGGGTCGTATCGCTGCTCAGCAATACGTTCGCGGCGAAGGAAAGCTCTACATTCGCATTTTCCCCAACAAATCCGTGACCAGCACTCCGCTGGAAACGCGAATGGGGAAAGGCAAGGGTGAGCCGGACTTCTGGGCCGCGGTCGTCAAGCCGGGCACGATCCTTTACGAGCTCGGTGGTGTGACCGAACAACAAGCCAAGGTTTGCTTTGCCCGATTGGCCAGCAAGCTGCCGGTGAATGTGCGTTTCGTCGAACGACGACCCGCATAAAGAAAGGTCACAGGTTACAGGGTACAGGTCACAGGTTTGTGTCCGAAGTCCTGTCCCTGACTTTTTTGCAACCTGATACCTGATACCTGTCACCTGTTACCTACTGCCATGACCAAGATTACCGAACTTCGCGACATGAGCGACGAACAACTCGAAGCGACCGCGAAAGAAGCGGCGACGGCGTTGTTTCGTCTGCGGTTTCAATCTCAGTCGGAGCGTTTGAACACGCCCAGCGAGATCGCCGCGAACCGTCGCACCATCGCACGGATCAAGACGATCCAAACTGAACGAGTCAGGGCGGCCACCGCGACGGCCTGATCGCCGGGCGTTGACTGAAATGACTCGGGCCGGGAAACTGTCGGCCGAACCCAACCTTCAATCGTAGATATAAGAAAACTCGGACCACAAATCCATGCCAAAGCGTGTCGTCTCCGGAATCGTGACCAGTGACAAGATGAGCAAAACTCGTCGTGTCGAAATCAATCGTTTGGTCAAGCACCCGAAATACAAGAAGTTCATCCGCCGACGCACGGTTTGCCATGTGCATGACGAGAACAACGAGTCTGGCCACGGCGATTTGGTGGAGATCATCGAATCGCGTCCGTTGTCGAAGCTGAAGCGTTGGAGTCTGGTCCGAGTGCTCGAAAAGAGTACCGAAGTGGACGTTGCCGCGTTGCGGGCGGCACGCAAACAGGCTGAACTGGAAGCCGCAGCCACCGGTACCGAAGAAGCTTCCTGATCCAGCGTGATGAAACCGAAGGCCGATGAAACCGAAGGCCGATCGTCATTAGGACCTCGGGGTCATCACGCGACGAAGTTAGATAGCGACGACAGACAAAGTCACAACGAAAATCCAAGAAAATGATTCAACAAGAAACTCGACTCGACGTTGCCGACAACACGGGCGCCCGCCAAGTGATGTGCATCAAGGTTCTCGGTGGCAGCCGCCGTCGCGTCGCCGGGCTGGGTGATGTGATCGTTTGCAGCGTCAAGAGCGTCATTCCCGGCAGTGACGTAAAAAAGAAAGCGATCGTACGAGCGGTCATCGTTCGTACAAAGCAGCCGACGCGGCGTGCCGACGGTAGCTACATCAAGTTCGACAGCAACGCTGTCGTCTTGATCGACAAAGACAAAGGCCCCCGCGGAACTCGGATCTTCGGTGCCGTCGCTCGCGAACTTCGCGATCGCAGCTTCATGAAGATCGTCTCGCTGGCCAACGAAGTGGTCTAGGAACAGGTGACAGCGAACAGGTGACGGGGAACAGGGTTTTGTTCTTAAACCTTCTCCGCTGCCCAAGCATCCACATCACCCAATCCTGTAACCTGTAACCTGTTACCTACAAAAAACGTATTGCAATGAATTTCCGCATTGATGACGAAGTCGAAGTGGTCGCCGGAGCCGACAAGGGCCACCGTGGCAAGATCCTGAAAGTCGACCGCACGGCTAACAAAGTCGTGGTGGAAGGTGCTGGTCGCGTTTGGAAGCACGTTCGCAAGAGCCAAAAGAATCCGCAGGGCGGACGCTTGAACAAAGAAATGCCGATCGCGGCCAGCAACGTTATGTTGGTGGACCCACAAACTGGCAAGCCAACCCGCATCGGGGTGCGTTTCCTGGAAGACGGCAGCAAAGAACGTTTCGCCAAGAAAAGCGGCAAGAGCATCGGCAAAATCGCCCCGGCTCGTGCCCAGCACGCCACCAAGTCGTAGTCGTCTGATAGGCGTGCCTTTCAAGCGAATGGCGACCTGAGACTTAAAACCTGACACCTGTAACCTGACACCTGAAGCCGACGTTCCATGTCCGATAAACCCCGAATGCAAGTCCGATACGAGGACACCATCCGCAAGGCGATGGTGGACCAGTTCGGCTACACGAATCCTCATCAGATTCCGGAACTTGAAAAAGTGACCCTGAACATGGGTGTTGGTGCCGCGATCGGCGACAAGAAGATTTTGGACTTGGCCTACGACGCCATGACGGAAATTGCGGGCCAAAAGCCCGTGATCACGCTTGCTCGCAAGTCGATCGCAAACTTCCGCCTGCGTGAAGGCATGCCGATTGGCTGCATGGTGACGATTCGACGTCAACGCATGTACGAATTCATGGATCGCCTGATCTCGTTCGTTTTGCCTCGCGTCCGTGACTTTCGCGGTATCAATCGTAAGGCGTTTGACGGTCGTGGAAACTACACCCTCGGCTTGACCGAGCTGTTGGTGTTCCCGGAATTGAATCCTGACAAGTACACCCGCCCGCAGGGCATGAACATCACGGTCGTCACGACGGCCAAGACAAACGACGAAGCCCGGGCATTGCTGACTCACTTCGGCATGCCTTTCAAGGCGGAAAAGAAGAAAACGGAAGCGGCCTAAGCCCGCGGCGGTAGCGCGAGAGCGTGACGTTTTGTAAATACAATCATTGGACCTGTAACCAAAAACCTGAGTCACCTTGTGGCAAGTAAATCGAAAATTGCGAAGGCGAAGCGACCGCCGAAATTCAGCAGTCGGAAAGAAAACCGTTGTAAGTTCTGCGGTCGTCCTCGTTCGGTTTACCGGAAGTTCGGACTGTGTCGGATCTGTTTCCGTGAGAACGCCAACCTGGGATTGATCCCGGGCGTTCGTAAGGCCAGCTGGTAATCAAAGACCCAACAGGGGAGCCGACAACATTATGATGACTGATCCTATTGCCGACATGCTCACTCGTATCCGTAACGCGGTTCGTGTGGAAAAGCCGTATGTCGATGTTCCAACCAGCCGTTTTAAGCGAGGAATCGCGGACGTGCTTAAGCGCGAAGGCTTTATCTGGGACTGGAAGGAAATTGACGAGGAAAACCCCTCGGCGACGCTCCGTTTGGAGTTAAAGTACGGCCCCAACGGCGAACGCGTGATCCAATCGATCAAGCGGATCAGTAGTCCAGGTCGTCGGCTGTACTTCCGTGGCAAAGAGCTGAAGCCAGTCCTCGGTGGTTTGGGGATCCGAATTATCAGCACCAGTAAGGGCGTGATCAGTGATCGCGAAGCCCGTCGTGACAACATCGGCGGCGAAGTCCTTTGCGAAGTCGCCTAAGCGACGTCGCGTTCAAATCATTCATCTGCAACGAAATCAGAAGCAACAGTTATGAGCCGCGTTGGAAAAAAGCCGGTGCCGATCACGGACGGTGCAAAAGTATCGCTGTCTGGAAGCACGATCGAGGTCGAAGGTGCCAAGGGCAAGCTGACTTTCGATTGCCGACCCGAAATCACCGTCGAAGTCAATGAAGGTGACAAGGAAGTGGTCGTCAGTCGTCACAACGACGAACGCACCTCGCGAGAACTGCACGGACTGACTCGGGCGGTGATCGCCAATATGATCGAGGGCGTGACGAAGGGCTACGAGAAGAAGCTCGAAATCGTCGGAGTCGGTTATTTGGCTGCCATCCAAAATGGCGTTTTGCAACTTCGCGTTGGATATGCCAATGAACTGCATCGCAAGATTCCCGACAATCTGACGGTGACCTGTCCTGATCAAACACACGTCGTGATCCAAGGCTGTGACAAGCAATCCGTCGGTCAGTTCGCCGCTGAGATCCGCTCGCTGCGTAAGCCGGAACCGTACAAGGGCAAGGGCGTCCGTTACCAGGGCGAACAAGTCAAGATCAAGGCCGGTAAGTCAGCCACCAAGTAAGCGAATCGGCCGGTCCGAATCGGCCGGTCGGAACCGTCAACAAGTCATCCATACACCGCACCATTTCAAAGGCCGATTCACAAACGATCGGTAAATAGATGGACAAGAATAAACTCATCCAAAAGAAGCGACTTCGTCGCCGTTATCACGTCCGCAACAGGCTGCGGGGCTCGGCCGATCAACCTCGCCTGTGCATTCACCGCTCACTAAAACATTTCGCTTGCCAGTTGATCGATGATTTGTCGGGCACGACATTGGTCAGCGCCAGCAGTCGTGACAAGTCGGCTGCGGTCAATGGTGGCAACTGTGACGGTGCGGCCGCCGTCGGCAAGATGATTGCCGAGAAGGCCGCCGCAGCGGGCATCACCCGAGTGAAGATGGATCGCGGTCACAACAAGTACCACGGACGGGTCAAAGCGTTTGCCGAAGCTGCTCGCGAAAGCGGTTTGCAGTTTTAAGCGGCATTCAGCGATTTTGGTAGCAAGTCAGTCAGTCAGTCATTCCAAGCAAGTCAAAACGACGCCGCAGCGGTGTCTTGAAAGAGGATCGGTCCCATTAGTAACGCATCACAATCTCGCGGTGGAAACTCCGGCGGCGGTGGCGGCGGGCGCGGCAAACGAAAGCAACAAGAAGAGTCGGGCGTCGCAGACGGCCTGCTCGATCGTGTTGTCAAGATTAAGCGTTGTGCTGCGGTCGTAAAGGGCGGTCGTCGCTTCAGCTTCGCTGCCATGGTGGTCGTCGGGGACGGCGGCGGCAAAGTCGGCTGGGGTTACGGCAAAGCCAACGAGGTTCCGCCGAGCGTGCAGAAGGCTCAAAAGCAAGCCAGCCGAAGCATGATCGATGTGCCGCTGGTCAAGGGCACGATCCCTCACCAAGTGATTGGTAAGTACGGTGCGGCGAAGGTCATCTTGATTCCGGCGGGTGCCGGTACGGGGATTATCGCTGGTCAAGCGGTGCGTGCGGTCTGCGAAGCGACCGGAATTCACGACATTTTGACCAAGTCCTACGGCACCAATAACCCGGTCACGCTGGTCAAGGCCACGGTCGACGCGCTGTCGAAGCTACGGACGGCCGATCAGGTCGCCGCCCTTCGCGGTCTGACCGTCGAAGAACTTAGCCAGTAAACACTCATTCGCTGCCGGTCTGGTGTGTCCATCGACCGGTTGCCCCCAAGAAAACACGAAACAAGCTTTTACCGGTCCACTGTCATGCAATTGAATGATGTCCACCGCGGCATTTTGAAGAAGCGTCCCCGCAAACGCATCGGTCGCGGTCCTGGTAGCGGAACCGGCAAGACGGCTGGTCGCGGTCACAAGGGCCATAAGAGCCGTAGCGGTTACAGCCGCAAGCCGACCTTCCAGGGCGGTGCGATGCCGATGATCCGTCGGATTCCCAAACGCGGCTTTAATAACAAGTGGGCGTTGGTCGTGTTCGCGGTCAACGTTTCGCGTCTGAACGATGCGTTCAACGACGGTGACGAAGTCACGTTGGAAGCCCTTGCCGCAAAGAACCTGGCCAAGGGCACATTCGACGAGTTCAAGATTTTGGGCGATGGCGAACTGACCAAGAAGCTGACCGTCTCGGCACACCGTTTCAGCAAGACCGCGGAAGAGAAGATCACCGCGGCTGGCGGAACGGTAAACAAACTGGTTGCACGTCGCACGCCGGACGAGCGTGTCGCGGCCCTGAAAGCTGCCAAGGCGTAGGTTTGCTGGATCCCCGACGGAGCGTCTTCTCAATCCAAGCCCTCGTAGACCTGCAGCTCCGCTTGCAGGAAGTCCTTGCGGGCGGAGCCGCAAGTCTATGAGTTGCGCCGGTCGTATGTGAACCGTTGACTGTGCGGCAACATGCGCCGTTTCTTGCTCTCGCCAGCGGCCGGCCCAATCGCTAAACTCCGCCGAAACTATCATTCGAAAATCCAAGACGGACCGGACGCATGTTCGAAAAGCTTCGCATCATTTTCTCGATCCCTGAGCTTCGCAAGAAGGTCATGCTGACCATAGGGCTGCTCGCCATCTATCGGATCGGTTTTCACATTCCGCTTCCGATGATTGCGACGAACATTGGTGACGCCGGCGGCACGGCGTCCGAGTTTTTCGAGAAAATCACGCTGTTCGCGGCTAGCGATCTCCGCGAGGCCACGATTTTTGGTCTCGGGATCATGCCGTACATTTCGGCGTCGATCATCTTCCAGCTACTCGGCAGCGTTTACGCACCCTTGGAACAGCTGAAGAAGGAAGGCGAAGCCGGACGTAAGAAGCTTAACGAGTACACGCGTTATTTGACGGTGTTGATTTGTGTCGTTCAAAGCTACATGTACTTGAAGTTCATGTTGATGTCCGGTGGCCCCTCGGGCAACGGCGATATCAATCCGAACTTCATGGCCAGTGACGGCTCGTTGTTCTGGGGCTGGCAGATCGTTGCGGTTTCGGTGATGACCTGCGGCACCGTGTTCCTAATGTGGCTGGGCGAGCAGATTGACGAACACGGGATTGGTAACGGGATCAGTCTGTTGATCATGGCCGGTATTCTCGCTCAAATGCCCAAGGCGCTTTACGAACTCGTTCGCAACATGAAGACCGAACTGACGGGGCTTAGCCGCGGACAAATTGGCATCGAGACGCTGGTCTTGCTGGTCGTGCTGTTTGTTGGTGTCGTTTTCGGAGTCGTGTTCATCACGCTCGGCCAACGCAAGATCCCGACCCAATCGGCCAAGTTCACCCGCGGTCGCCGCGTCTACGGGGGAACGCGTCAACACCTACCGCTTCGCATCAACCAAGCCGGCGTCATGCCGATCATCTTCGCCAGTAGCCTCTTGATCATCCCCGGAATGTTGCTCGGTGGCCTAGCCGGCTTTGTCGGCATCGATAGTCCGCTGTCGAAGCCACTGAACATGATCAGCTTGACGCTGAACGATCAAGGTTCGTTCGTATTCAATCTGCTGTACGTCGTGATGATTTTCTTCTTCTGCTATTTTTGGACGGCGATCACGTTCAATCCAAAGGAGATGTCCGATAACCTTCGCGACAGCGGAACGTTCATCCCCGGGTACCGTCCGGGTAAGCGGACGACGGATTACCTAGAAAAGGTGATGGTTCGGATCACCTACGTCGGGGCGGCGTTCCTGTCGATCGTTGCGATTGTTCCGACCGTGGTCTACGGATCGTTGGGAGTTCCGTATTCAATCGCCGGTTTCTATGGCGGTACGGGCCTGCTGATCGCGGTCAGCGTCGCGTTTGACTTGGTGCAAAAGATCGACAGTCACCTCGTGATGCGAAACTACCGTGGCCTGCTTGAGGGTGCCGGTGGCGGAACGTCACCGGTCGTTTAGCCTTGCCACCTCCCGCTCTTTCACCGCGATTGAAAGGTGGCTTCGATGCGAATCATCTTCATCGGACCGCCGGGCGCAGGGAAAGGCACGCAGTGTAAACGCTTGGCCCAGCATCTTGCGGTTCCTCACCTCTCCACCGGTGAGATGCTGCGGCAGGTCAAGCAGGCGAGCGAGTCCGATGCTTGCCCCGAAAGCGTTTCTACGGTCGGTCGCGTCGTGGCGAGCTACATCGATGATGGTCGTCTGGCACCGGACGATCTGGTGATGCGAATGATCACGGCGCGGTTGGCGGCACGCGACTGTGACGAAGGATGCCTGTTCGATGGGTTTCCTCGAACGGTAATCCAGGCGGTAATGCTGGACGAATTGATGGCGGCGAAGGCCTGGAAGATCGACTTAGTCTTTAACTTGGTTTCAGACCAAGATGCATTGGTCAGCCGTCTGCTAAAGCGTTCGTTGATCGAGGACCGCGATGACGACACTGCCGAAACGATCGCAGCACGCTTGCGAGTCTTCCGGACGCAGACCGCTCCCGTGCTGGATCATTACACCGGTCGCAACATCGTCCACCCGATCAACGCAATGATGTCGTCGGACGAAGTCTTTTCACGAGTCCTGTTCTGTTTGAACGATAGATCCAAGTGAACTTAAAGGATGATCGTTCGACAGCCGTCTGAAACGTTAGAACTCTTCGCTGATCACTTCTTTGCTCGCCCGAGTTCCGAGAGCTCCCCAAACACCAAACGGGCTTGGCGACCCAGGCGGATGAACGGACGAGTCCGACACGGTCAGCGGCTGCATTCCCTCGGTCGAAGAGTTGATCGAATCGGTGACGAACTTGACCGCACCATCGCCCATCAATAGATGAGCTCCTCCCTGGTGCCGGCTGGAAACCGTGAATATTCCGCCGCCCCAGTCATCGCGAACATTCTGGGTCATGATGCAACTTGGGCCGTTCGGTCCGATCACGGTCGAAACACCGCTATTGCACGCGACCGAATCAGCCCACCATCGCCCCTTGTTCGCTTGCCCGCCGAACCCGTCGTAGCCGAGCACGTCGTTTGCGGTGGAATAGAACTGCGGTCGCAGCGGATCGATGACATCGACACATTCCGCCTTCTCAATCCGTTCATAGGCGGCCGTGTCAGCGTCGACCAACACGGCGGCCGTACCGACCACGGATCGATCGCCATTGTCGGTCGCGATTTCACCCATCGCCATTGTGTTGCTTAAACCGTCCAAGCAATCGCGGAACTTCAGCGAACGTTGCCAGACCCAGAAGCCCCGCTGAGCGGCCCGCCGACCGTTCCACGTGGGCCAATACCAAGTCAACCACTCGCTGCCATCCCCATAGTTGTACGCATAATTGAAGCGCCCGATTCCGATCGATCGAGCCGGGTCGGAGGGACATCGAAACGTTTGGATTTCATTTCGATACGGTGTGTAATCGACATTCCATGGAAGACCACCGAAAGGTGCGAAGACGGTGCCAAGGGAGTTGGTATGGGGATTTGAGATTTGTTCCCAAAGAGCTTGCTGTTCGATGAACGGCAAGATGGCGACGTTCGGCCCAAGGCCACGCCAATTGGGCACCGTCGTATTGCGACTGATCGGCAAACGACTGAATGCGGAGTGATAGTTGTGCAGGCCCAACCCGATCTGCTTGAAGTTGTTTGAACAACTCATCCGCCGCGCCGCCTCTCGTGCAGCTTGGACTGCGGGCAGCAACAGGCCGACCAGAACACCGATGATGGCGATCACGACCAACAATTCGACCAGCGTGAAGCCGCACTTCTTTCGATGACTCATTTCAACACCTTTAAACGTAGGAATTCAATAAACAGAAATAGGCAAACCGAGTCCTTAGGCCCAGGTTTGACAGAAACACTTCGCGAAACCGCGGATTGAAGCTTTCGAGCGTGCCAACCGTGGAGAAAACGCAAGCCAACCGGATCGTCATTTTTTTGGCATCGCGTCTCCTGGCGGCAGGCGTTCCGAAGAAAGCTTCCTAAGTTCATCGATCTCTTCTCCTTCAGGCATTTCCAAAACCGTCCGGCCGGTCTCGTTGGAACAACCAATGATGAAGGGAGACGAAGACAACAACATCATCAAAAACAAATGGTAGGACCAACGCATGAGCAGACTTCGCGTGAGAGGAAAGAAAGAACGACCGCAACAGGAGAGATGAAAAGCAGTTGGTGTACCAACTGATGCGCGAGACCAATATTCACGACACCGAGCCAGACCCCAAAGCAGGTGCAGAATATCATCCAACTGGCAACCACCCTCGTCGGGCGAGAATGAACGCCGTAGATGTCGAGCAAGACGCCTCTGCCGCCCACTGCACCACGTCCTGGAGAACAAAACTTAGATTGCACTTGTCTCAAATATTGCAATTTTTACGAATGAATATTTCTCAAGCTGAATACTGCAAAACTCATAAGCAATAAGCCTGCACCAGATGCGTCGGATGCCTCGAAATTCAGCAACAAAAAGGATGTCGTCACACCGATATGCCCCTCCGCAAAAATTGCGTGACCAATCAGCTACGGCAGTAGTTGCACTACGGATGCTAACGGCAGACCGTCATTCAAGGCTATTCAAAATTTCCAAAGCGGTGGCGGGTCCGCCTGCAAGGGTCCACCATGAGTCATCGCATCGACCAACGCGATGGGGAGGCTGCCGTTTTCCATGACGGAATCATGAAAGTCTTTGAGGGCTTCGGGGCCTTGGCTTTGAATTCGATCCGCAACTTTTCGAAATTGCATCGCCCCCAACATGTAGGCGGCTTGGTAGAGCGGTGGGTAGCCCGAACCGATACTGCGCCGCACCTCAGCCGTCGCGTTTTTCTTGTCAAACCCGACGTTGTCGATCAGAAAATCGACACACTGATTGGGCGAGAAATGACCGAGGTGATAGTTCAACGAAAAGATAATTCTTGCATAGCGATGGGCTCGCCATACTAGAAACCCAAGGCGTTCCTCCGGCGTGCTTGCGAATCCGTTTTCATATAACTGAAATTCCCAATAGACAGCCCATCCTTCGAGCCAAAACGGAGTGCCAAACATTTTGCGGTGCGTTTGGTACCGATTGTTCTGAAATCCTTGCAAATGGTGACCTGGGATTAGTTCGTGGTGAACCGTTGCGCGTGCGAAGGGAATGTTGTTTCCGCGTAACGATTGACGCTTCTGTTCTGTCTTCATCCCACGAGTGGGAAATGAGATGCTGATCGTTTCGCCGCCGGTGAAGAATGGATTGATGAGTTGTCGCTGGGGGCTCATCATCTCCATCTGCCACGATGCTTTGGCCAACGGGTCAATCGTCAGCGATTCATTCTTTTCCAGCCAATCGATTGATTCGTCGGCAAGGGAGCGGATCAAATTGGGTTGTTGGCCGACGCGAACATGCATCGTTTTCACCTTCTCTACGGCGGCTTGCCAATCGTCGCCGTATCCCATTTCTTTCGCGGCCGACACCATTTCGTCGCGACACCTGATGTATTCGTCTTCCGCCAGCGAGATCAACTCTTCGGGCGAGTTGCCTATAAACTCACGTTCTAGCTCGATTATTAGCCGCTCGCGACCAACTACCAAACCGGACAACCCACTATCATCGTCCGCCCGTGCGACCCGTGGTTCGTTGACTTGTTCGTGCTTCAGCCTTGCAAGCTGATAAGCAACTTCCTGACGCAACAGCAGGTAGTCAATTCTTTCAGCGATTGGCCATTCGGCAAATTCTTTACCGTCGATCTTCAGCGATTCGAGTGCCCGTTCCCACTGGTTTAAGTAAATCGACTTATTGGTTTTTGGCGGAGATTCCCCCATCCGATTGGCATCAAAGTCATCCAAATACTTTTGCATGATCGCAGGCATCCACGTGCGGCCACCCTTCTTATATGACTGTAACTCGGGATACCCTTCCGCAAGCATGACAGGGAATCCTGATTCGAGGGACGCATTTGACACGAAAGATTTTTCGATGGATGCCGAAGGAGCTTCGGACGTGTCAACTCGGTCGATCAACGATTGAAGTTCGGCGATGGTCCTGGTTGATTGCGACGCCACCCACCAATCGTATTCGGGGTGGTAGTCGTTGTAGAAAGCATTCCAGCTTTCTAGTTCACCCTTGAGTCGTTTTAACGCATCAACAAATGAGTCCGGCACCGAGGCTTTTTCATCAGCTGTCAACCAAGCCGAAGCAAGCTGTTCTTCAATGCGATCCAAGGTGACGGAGATCATCTGAAAGTCCAGCGTCGATCCCCGTCGATTCAAATCGCAAAGATCGATCAACTCGTTCAGAAAGGGGGCATACTTGACAATCAACTCCAGTGTTTGACGACTCTCCTCAATGTCCATCAGCTCCTTCGCAGTGTCTTCAATTAGTCTTGCGATCTCGATGGCGTCTTGATCGGTCGCGTTTGAATTTGATTCGGCATTTAGCATTGCTTGCCACGCATCGATGAAACGTTGTCGTTGAACGATCGCTTCCGGAGAAAAATGGATCGGGAACCGTCGTTGAATACTCCCTCGATCAGCCTGATAGCGTTGCCGAATGCTTGCCCAAACGCACCGAGGCGATAGCAATTCCAGTTCGCCGACTGCGGGGGCCGATGGCGACGAGTCGGCGAGCGGGGCGATGTCAGAGGTGGAAGTTTCGGGATCACCGGCTTGCAGCTTTTCGACGAAAAAATCCCAGGTGCGACGGCGGCCGTAGGTACCGCCGTCGCTGTGCCCCAACCCTGGGATCATAATAAAGTCGAACACCTTATCGGCGCGTATGAGTGCATCCACCAGTCGGTAGGTCGATTCCGGGGGAACGTTCGTGTCGAGTTCACCGACGATCAACAGCAGGTCGCCCTTCAAGTTCGCCGCCTGATCGATGTTGCTGCTTTTGCTGTAGTGATCGCCGACGGGATACCCCATCCACTGTTCGTTCCATGACGCCTTGTCCATGCGATTGTCGTGGCATCCGCACGATGCCATCGCTGCTTTGTAAAAGTCACCGTGGAACAGCATGGCACCACAGGCATTTTGGCCGCCCGCAGAGGTGCCATAGATTCCGACTCGGTCGAGATCCATCGCCGGATACTGCTTCGCGGCCGCCTGCATCCAGGCGATTCGATCGGGGAAGCCGGCGTCCTTCAGGTTGTGCCAGCAGACGTCGTGAAAGGCCTTCGACCGGTTTGCGGTTCCCATGCCATCGATGTTGACAACGATAAAACCACGCGACGTCAGGTCTTGGTGCCACCCGGGATGGCGGTATTTTTTTGGAACGTGGGAATCGTGCGGTCCCGCGTAGATGGCTTCGATCACCGGATACTGTTTGTTCGAAGCGGGGTCGTAGTCGGGCGGGAACGTGATCATGCCCCAAATGTCTGTCTGGCCGTCGCGTCCTTTGGCGGAAAAAACAGTCGGCAGCGGCTGCGAGAGTGTTTCCGGGCCCAAACGCTTCGCCGTTGCGAGCGTGCAAATCAATTCGCCGTCCGAGACACGACGGAGTTCGTGTACCGGCGGAGAATCGACTCGCGAATGCGTTGCGATCAGATAGTCGCCCCCGGGCGAGAACTGGACGGTATGATCACCGTCGGACGCGGTCAGCGCGGTTTGGTGGCTTCCGTCGAAACCGATTCGGATCAAGTGCTGATGATAAGGATCTTGGTCGTCGTAATATTCCCCGACGATCAAATCCAAAGTTCGTTTTGACTCGTCCATATCAAAGATGTCACGCACCAACCAATTGCCGCGGGTGATCGGCTGCCAAACGGCTTCCTTGGTGGTGTCAATTAGATACAAATGCCGGTACCCGTCTCGTTCGCTGGCGTAGATGACTTCATCGTCGGACGACAGGTAGGAAATCAGCGGCATCGACGTTCGATGAACCGTCCAAATGAACGTTTCGCTTTGATCATCGATTGGCGTTTGTATGGTTCCGGCGATTGGGTCGACGCGAAACAAACGAAATCGTTGATGACCACGATCGACCTTCTCGATCAGCAGTTCGTGCCCACTTACCCAACGAAGATTCGGACGCCCAAAGTCAAACACTGGTAAATTAACTTTTGCCAGGCTCGCTGATTGAACATCGACGATCACCAAGCAATGCTGGTCCATCACATCGCCGGGCAGTTCGTAAGGGCGACTTTGCAGCTTGGCCCTTCCGCCTAATTCCGGCGAAGATTCGAGCGTGAATACTTCATGATGATCTCCCCCTTTGGTTTGCCAAGCCACCAAGACGCTGCCGTCGGGTGAAAACTCTATCCCGCTCAAGTTGCGATCAGACGGGGGCAATACCGTGTCCAAATCAATCGACGTCCAAGCTGCTTCATCGGATTGTTGATCCAAGAGTTGAAGCTGGCCGTCTTGGATGCGAGATTTCCAACGGCCATCGCTGGATTCGTTCTTATTCGCTGGAGCCGGTGGCTTGGACCTTCTCGAACGTCGCCCCGTTTTTTTCGCGTGTGGGAACTTGTGTTTGATCTCGGCCACGACGCGGGTGGGTTGTGCAACCGTGCTACCGTAGAAATTGCCGTCCTGATCGACCGCGACCCAGACGTGGCCGACGTAGGTATGCTGCCGACGCGATTGGCCGGGATCCAATTGTCCGTATGGCTGTCGAGATCCGTTGGAATCGTTCCAGAACAGCTGTATGACTTGGTTGGTCGCGTTGACGAGTTCGATCTCCGTGTCGTCGACGGTCGGCCCCGACGGTGGGACGGGGCCTCCGGTGAAGCCTTGCGTATCGACGGCGTCATCCGAGTCAACGGTATCATCGATCACCATCGTTCCGCTGGCGGCATCGACGTTCACTTTCTGATACTTGCCGGATTCCGTCTCTCGCACGAACGAAAAGTGATGCGGATCGCTCCACTGAGGCACAATTCGAGTATTGATGGTGCGGCTGGTATCGGCGGCGTCGTCCGCGGACGAGACGTTCGCCACCACTAAAAACGGGCAAGCCAAAACTATCAAGATTCGCCAATCAATCATCGCTGGAACCTTCCCATTTTGCGTACCAAGCCTGGAACAAGTCAAGCTGTGTCTCCGCGTAGCATCGTTGTGCATCACTCAAACGATCGTCCGAATCGAAAGGCCGTGCCAGCGCCGCTTGCCCCGTTAACGAAGCCAGCAGCCGATAGTACAGCGTCAGGTCGGGGCCTTCGTCGAAAGTCGAAAGAACTTTTAGGGCTTCATCGAGCTCAAACGCTCGAGTTCGAGCCGACGCATCACCTGCGGCGGCACGGCGACACAGCTCCGTCAGCCTCAACACTTCCGCGGGCAAGCAATTGCCGATGCCAGTGATCGCGCCCACCGCTCCGCAGTGGACGAACCCGTAGTAGACCTGCGTATCGACGCCGACTAACAGCCAACCGCCGTCGGGTGACGAAGTGATATGTTCGGCTGCGTATTGCAACGACGCGGCACCGCCAAATTCTTTAAACCCGATCAAGTTGGCGTGCGATTGCCTGAGCTTGAAATACAAGTCCGCTTTGGTTTGATAGCCGTAATAAGGACTGTTGTAGATCACCGACGGCAACCCGTCCCCCGCGGTCAAGACACGTGAGAAGTGGTTGGCCTGCGCCACAGGCGAAGTCCCGCGAGATAACAGCCGCGGGATGATCATCAATCCAGCCGCTCCGACTTCGGCGGCATGCGCGGCGTGAGAACAGGCGACTTGCGTGCTGACGGCGCCGGTTCCAACGACCACCGGCACGCCGGCATCGAGCAAACGGGCAACCCCTTCGCGGCGTTGGTCATCGGTCAACAGCGGCCAATCGCCCATCGAACCGCAATACACCACACCGGACATGCCAGCACCAACCAGGTCGACGGCGCGACCGACCAGTGCGTCATAGTTGATGTCGCTGCTGGACGTGACCGGGGTCATGATGGCGGGCATGCAACCGCGAAAGACGTTGGCGTTGCCGACCGCGTGAGGTTCAGGACTGGGGTGCGTGTTCAGCATCAAATTCGACTCGGGGAAAGAACTTCAACGCCGGGAGACGCCGACTGGCCCGACGAAATCGATCGACCGGAAGACGACTCATCGTCAGACGTTGTTGGTGGCGGAGCGGCTTTGGGAGTTCGACCGAATCGCGACAGCGAAAAAGGTTCAAGATCTAAGAATGGCTTTTCGCCGCAGATCATTTCGGCGATCAGTCGACCGGTGCCGGTGCCCGTCGAAATTCCGATCATGCCGTTGCCGGCGGCGACGAAGGCGTTGTTGGCCGCGGGGGAGCGGTCAATGCAAGGAAGGTCGTCGTAAACCATCGGTCGCCACGCGGCCGACGAGGTTTCCGGCTGCTGCGGCAACCGATAACGCAGATACGACTGTGCCGAATCCTGGATCATCTTCAATCGCTTCGCGTCCACCGTTCGGTCGTAGCCGGTCAACTGCATCGTCGAACCGATTCGAGTGTGCCCGGCCAACGGCGTGACCGCCACGTGAGAGTCCTCGAAGATCATCGGAGTGATGGGTGAGGACGCATCGCTGGCAAAGCGCATCGAATAGCCTTTGCCGGGAACGATTGGAATTTGGCAACCTAGCGGCTTCGCAAACCGCGGGGCCTCGGCGCCGGTGGCAAGCACATAGTGATCGGCGCGAAAGTTCCCTGATGAAGTCTTTAAACCATCGACACGTCCACCCGCGATCTCCATCTCATGCACGTCGGTTTGTTCCACGAACCGGCCACCGCGTCGGAGAATGGATGCTCGCAAGTGTCGGATCAGAAGATCGGGATCCAAGTGCGTGTCGTTCGGGAAGAACCAACCACCCGCCAAACCATCGACTAGGGAAGGTTCCAAGTCGCAGATCGATGATCCGTCCAACCGCTCGGGGCCGAGGCCGAATCGAGATCGCAGGTCGTCGGCGGTGGCCTGATACTGATCGAGCGAACGATGGTCTCGGTGGACCAACAACAGACCTCGGCGTTGCCAGTCGATCGACTTGGCGACGGTGCTTTTCAGGCCAATCGCATCGCCATTATCGTCGACGTAGTCGCGATAGAGCTGCATCGATGCTTGCAGCAAACCGTGACGGACAGAGGCCGCATGATCGCGATGGCAAGCCGAACATTTCGCCGCGAAACGGAAAAGCCATTTCCATAAAAATGGGTCGAACCGCAGCGGGATCGACAAGGCACCGCTGGGCGATAAAAGGCTGGACAAGGAGTGGCGGATCGCCCCCGGCGTGCAAAGCGGCATCACATGGCTCGGACAGACGTAACCGCAATTCACTCCCGAAGCGCCGCCACCGACGCGGTCCCGTTCGATGATGGTGACGCGGCACCCACGCAGCAACAAATAGTGCGCCGTCCAGCATCCGATCACGCCGCCGCCGATGATGATCACATCGGTGGCGGCGTTGCGCATCGATTCACGCGATCGGAGTTGGTTGATAGGAACTTGATTGACGGGAATTTGATTCACGAGGCCGCCTCCATGGCCGGATCAGATTTCGAGCCGTCGTGAGATCGGAGGTGCGTGCTATCGCATTCGTTTGGTAGCCCGAATCGGAACGGGTCATCGGGGTCAAAGACGCAGGTCAGCGTGCCAGTCACATGAGCCCGCCCAGTGATCGAGACGCGAATGCCGGTAGCGTCCCTGCGATAGACTGCCTGGAAACGACTTCCGATGATCGATTCCTGAACCCAGACTTCACCCGGCAGAAGGTCCCCGTCGTCGGCCAGGCAAGCGACCTTTGCACTCGTCCCGGTCCCGCATGGCGACCGGTCGTAGTGCCCGCCGGGGCAGAGCACAAAGTTGCGACCGCCACGGACACCGATGTCACCAGAGCCCCCGCCCGAGTCCAGTGGCCCGCAAATTTCCACGTGATCGATCTCTGCTCCGTCGGTACCGGTGATTCCTTGATCGGCCAGGGCGTCCATGATCGCGATGCAAAACTGCAACCATTGCGGCCGGGTCAGCGAGGAGAACGAATCCAACTTCAAGCTGTCTAGCGCGATCAAGAAGAACCAATTACCACCGTAAGCGACGTCGCCGACGACCGTGCTGCCAAAGCTTTCCGCAGTGATTTGACCCGTGACTTGACCCGTGACTTGACCCGTGACTTGACCGGCGATTTGAACGGTAACCTGCCGCATCAACCGATAGCTGGGCACGTTCTCGAACGTGACTTGGTGGTTGGCGTGCAAGTTCGCCCGGACAATGCCGACGGGCGTTTCGAGTTGATAACTTCCGGGCTGCAAGTGGTCCGAAAACCGTAGAGCCTCGACGACGCCGATCAAGCCATGACCGCACATGCCGAGGTAGCCGGTGTTGTTAAAAAAAATGACGCTGGCCAAATACGATGGATCGTACGATGCGCAAACAGCGCCCCCACCATGGACTCGCACCCGCGAGGTTCCAGCAAGATCGATCGGCGAATCCAGTCGCCGGGGCCTCGCAGCCATGACCAACGTTCCGCCGGCGACGCGGACGGGGACGGTCCATGATCGCAAGTCACGTCGACGACGACGCGTGTGGGTTCGCCGCCGGTGTGCGTGTCGATAATCGAAAGGGTTTGCATGGCCGTCATCTTAGACGCGCCGCGACGGATGTCTTGACCGAACTTTGACCGCCCAACCAAATCGGCGCATAGCAGCGGCGGTCCGCTGTCGATAGATTCGGCCCCATGAACACCGACAAATTCCGCCGCGACTTTTACGCTCGGCTAGCCGATCCGATGACGGCGGAATTGCTGTTGGATCACGTCGATCATCTGACGTACTTCATCAAGGACGACCTGGGACGATACGTCAGCGTCAACGAAACGTTGGTTCATCGCTGCGGCGCGAAAGACAAGCGAGACATGATCGGCCGCACGGCGGAGGAGACGTTTCCGCCGCCGTTGGGCAAGTATTTTTTGCGGCAGGACTTGGAGGTCGTTCGATCGTCCCGACCGCTCGTCAATGAATTAGAACAGCATCCGTATCCCCAGCGCAAGACAGGCTGGTGTTTGACGACGAAGCTGCCGCTGATGGATCCGGACGACCGAGCCATCGGGTTGGTCGGGTTCTCGCGAGACCTGCAGTCGCCGGACCAGGATCCGATCGCGTACGAGTCGGTCGCACGGGTGATCGCGCACATCAAAGATCACTTGGACGAACCGCTGACGACCGCGGAGCTTGCGGCGCTGACGAACTTATCGACCTGGCAGTTTGATCAGCGTGTTCGCGAGCTGTTCGGCTTGACGACCGGGCAACTGGTTCTGCAAACCAGGATGGACGCGGCGGCAAAGCGGATTCGCGACCCCCACCAGACACTGATCTCGATCGCGATGGCGGTGGGCTATTCTGACCAGAGCGCCTTCACGCGGCAGTTTCGCAAAACGTTCGGCATGACGCCCAGCCAGTACCGATCCAAAGAAGCGTGATTGCCAAGCGAGAAGCCGCACGACCAACAGCCGCCGTTCAATCGCGATCTCCGCGGCGTCGTGATCCACGATCGCTTCCTTCGCCTCCGTTTGGCTTGTCAGTCGACACTGCCCCCGAAGACTCCGCGCCGAGTGCCTTGAGCGCCGCTTGCAAGCGATCGCTGTTCATGCCACCGGACAATTCGACGATTTGGACCTCCCCTTGCGGACGCGCGGCCTGGTCGAGTTGGTCGATCATCTCGGCGACCAGTTCCAATAAGGGTTCGCCTTCGGCGCTGACCAAAATCGTGTTGCCGATCATGTCGACGCCCAGTGATAGCTTGCCTTTGAACGAAAAGTCCGCTCCGCCACCGTCGCGACCACTTTCGGCGTTTTGAAGTTCGCTGCCACCGCCGCCGCGGCTCTTGGTGACGTCGTCTTTCTTGCCGCCGCCTTGGCTTTCCCGTCCGCCGCCGGCCGCGAACGTTTTGTCGTTGCTGCTAAGCAGATCGCGATACGCTTCCTTGACCGTTTCAGCGATCTTGTCGGCCTTGCCAAATTCAATTTGCAACAATCGCGTGAACCTAGCCTTGCGCTTATTGACGGGTTCTAAAACGTCCCACAAAGCGATCAACTCGGTGATCGTCTGCAACTGTTCGCCGCTGGCTCCCGTGACGACCAACGTGTTGGTATCAATATCGTCGACAAACTTCAGCTTGTTCCCTTTGCCCAAACCGGACGGACCTTTGTCCTTATCGTCATCACCGCCGCCGAAGTACCAACTGTAAAAGTTGTCGGCACTGGACGGCTTGTCCTCTTCCAAGTCCTTGAAATAGTCTTCCAAGTTCAGCTTCATCCACGTCGCGGATGCGTGTTCGATATGAAAAACCCGATAGGGGCGTTTGGGAGGCGTGATTTGCAGCATCAGACTTTCCAGCCGATCGAGCGCATCGGTGTCGGGGCTTACCAGCACCAAGTTGCCGTTGGAATCGAGTTCGATACGGATCGGTGGCGAGTCTTGGTTGTCCCTTTCTGGCGTCTCCCTTTCTGGCGTCCGTGCGAGCGGCACCGTCACCGAAACGCTGATCAAATTCTTTCGCCGAACGAATGTCTTCGGGCAAGCCGGGCGGTGGCTCGTCGTTGGACGTCGTTTGCACCATGGTCAGTTGCCGACGGGTGAATGCGTTGGAAATGGCGACCGAACCGTCGTCGACTGGCTTGGCGTCGAGCGGCTTTGGTGAGTCCGAGTCGTCACGTTCTTCGTCATCCATTTCGGATTCCTCGTCCGCCTCACCTTCCGGACGAACGTTGGGATCCACGAACACGTCGTCTTCGGGAAGTTCCAACTCGTTGGGTGCCAAGCGGCTCCACTGCTTTTGCAAGCGACGCAAGTATTCAAGCGTTTCGGGGGTCGCCGATGCGTCCAGGACGCGAACCGTTTGCGGGTTGCCACCCGGCGGCGGAAGCTCGCCCAATTTCACTAGCAGCGAACGAACTTCTTCCATCTCGCGGTCGTTCGCCCAAAGCAAAACTTGCTTGTAGCGGGCGTTCGCGGCGACTCGGAATTCGTCTTTCTCCTTGTCCTTGTCATCATCTCCGCCGCCCCCGCCGAAGCCGTAGTAGTACGATCGGCGATTGCTTTGTTTGTCTTTGTCGTCGTCTTTTTGTCCCATCAAAAACGCGATCGATTCGGCGACTTCGTTGGCGTCGAGTCGTCGCAGCGGCATGACCTCGAAGCTTCGTCCGCTGCCGTCAAGCCGTTCGATCAATGTCGTGATGATGTAGCGATCCGCCGCCGATCCCGACACGATCAACGCGTTATTTTCTTTGTCGGTTCGGATCCGTGTGGTCGGTTCCAGGATGTTCATCTCGCTGATGATCTCGATCAGCTTTTCGGGATCGAGCGATGCTAGACGAAAGACTTGGACTCGCGTTTTGATGTCCGCCAACGAAACCATGCTGTCGCTGGGAACGTCGATGCGAGTGAGAAACTGCGTGGCGACCGCGACGCGGTCGACGGGCGCGCGAATGATGACGCTGTTCTGACGAGCGTTGGCAACGATCGAGATTTCGACCTTCTTCTCTGGCGGCGGCGGTTGGCCCTGGCCGCCGTTCCGCTGCATCATTTGAATCTGCTGCGGCGTCAGCGGCGTTTCTTTTTTCTCTTCCACCCCCAAGAATTGCTCCAACATTCGCTTGGCTTCTTCAGCGGGCAAGTGACGAAGCTTGAACTCCGGTGCAAGCGTTTGTCGCGAAGCGTCGTCAAGTTCTCGCTCAAGTAACTCCGCAACCTGACGCAGATTCACGGCCGCATCCATCGCTTCGATGCGATTGGTGCTGGTCAGCGCCGTCAGCCGCCCGTTGGCACTGATCATCGGCTTGAGTTCTTCGGACAACTTTTCGGCCGATAACCAACCGACGTCCAACGACGTACGAACGAAGCTATGCATCGGCAGTTCGGCCAGTTCGCTGCGACTGACACGCGGCACGATCGCGGGATTGATGCTTTCGGTTTTCGCGACCGTCAAGCCGCTGTCGATTTCCAACAGCGTGTAACCTCGCGCCAGCAGATAACGGTTGAACAGATCGCGAGTCTCCACGACCGTGTATCGACCGGGCGATCGCAAGTTGACTCGATCGCCGGGCAATTCCAACCAATCGAGTGGCTGGTCGGAAATGTCCGCCAGCCACTGAACCAGGTCGACCCAGGGTTGGTTGCGAAACTCGAACGCGACGCGACCGTCTTCGCCGACCATGGCGCTGAATTCTTTCGGGTCGGCTTCGTCGTTCGTGGTGCTGTCACGGCGGATCACTTTTGGCTCGGGCGATTCGCCGCCCGCCTTTTTGTCACCGGGTTCACCGTCCGGCTTTTTTCCGTCCGGCCCTTCGCCGTCGGGCTTCCCTGGCGGGCCGTTTCCGGGTGGGCCGGGCTGTCCGCCGACGGGCATCGCAACGGCCATGGGCTGTCCATCGGGGCCGCCGCCGAAGGGATCTTGCGCTTCAGCGGGCGTCAGGCCCACCAAAACACAAACCGACAAGCATGCCGAAAACCAAGCGACGGCGACAACTGCGAGCGGCCATGCGGACAGAGATGTGAGACGTGACAACCGAGAACTCCCAACAACCTTCGAGCCAGAAACGGCAAATAAGACATACCGTCCGTGTTGGCATCAGTATGGGTCGTCGCGGTCGGAAACGCAAACATTCTGCCGGCCGCCGCTCGATCGGCAAAACGTCACTTCCATCGGTCGCCCGGCGGAATAAAACCGTCCAGGACGGACCACTGCCTTCCATCATGGATGTCCGCGAACCGGTATCCCAGGATCGCGATTTCGTCGGCCGCCCGCAGAAGTTCGTCGCGATTGTTCAGCTTCAATGTCACGCCGGCGAAGACGGACAAAACTTGATCCAAGACCGGCGAGTCGATCTTGTCGGCGACGGATTTCAATCGCACGCCGGCTCGCGCCCCACGCTTTGCCACCGTCACGCCGTAAGTCGCTTTTTCGGTTGCGATCGCGGTCGCGCGAAGGCTCGACTCCAGTTCGGCAATCATCCCGGCCACAAACATGACTCGCATGCGGTTCGGATCGCTGGCCAAGTTCGATTTTCCGTCGGTGCGGACGAAGTTGTGACGGATGGTGCCTTGGCTCCACGAAACAAATTCAAAGTCCAAGCTGCCGGCGCTGTGTCCACCGACGTTGACCAGTTGCTCGTCGGCGGTCGTGTGACAACGCAGACAACTTTGCGCGACCGAGTAAACGTTCGCCGGGTTTCGCATCCCCAACGCGACGGACTTTGCAATTCTTGACCGCCGGTGACTCTCGGATTCCGAGAGCCGCGTGATCCCCTCGCCGCCGTAATCGGCATGCACGTCCAGCCAGTCTTTGCCGGCACCGTGACACGATTCGCACGACACCCCGGCGATGACGTGAACGTCGGATGCCGGCGTGAACTGCTGGGTGTAGTGACAGGCGACGCAGCGGCCTTCGTTCTTGATCGATGACAGCCCCAACTTCGATGCGATCGCTTTGGCTTCCGGTCGACGATGCAGTTCATCAAACGTTCGCGCGTGCGGTGTCGACTTCCACACTTGAATTTCGGAAGCATGACACTTCACGCACGCGTCATTGCCGAGCACCTTCATCGGGTCGGCCGGCGTCGCGATCGCGGCCGCCTCCGACGCAGTCACCGCGAACGCGGACGGCGCAGTGAGGAACAAACCGGCGAACAAGTCGGCGAACAAAACGACAAGCGTGAACGGGAACGCAAAGGAATTGGTTTTCATGGTCGTTGGGTCAGTCATGGTCGTTGGGTCAGGGCCATCGAGGAAACGACAGGAGGCGAAACCGTCGGCGAGACGATTGCCTTGGGTAAAGAAGTTGCCCGTACGACGCAAATCACCTGCGGTGCAAAACTGCGAGACCATCCCAAGCCGATACGATCCGACTAACCGTGACAAACAAAACGGTTTGGTGGGTCGGACGATCGTAAGAAGTTCCGCCTAAGAAAACCCTAGGTCAGAAAATGGTCGGGGGCGATTTAGTTTCGCTGCCGCTATCGGGCCAGAAAGAACGCAGCGGCAGCCAGCCCGGGGCTCAATCCGCTTCCGGACGCTGAATCAGAATTTCGCGGATTCGCAGGCCGAACTTGTCGCCGATCTTTACCGTCTCGCCCGTCGCGATCGGCTTGCCGCCGGCTTCCAGCAAAAGCGGTTCGTCGCAGTGGGCGTCGAAAGTCAGCATCGACCCGGGAACCAGATCCACAATCCGGTCCAGCGGGACCTTCTTGCGGGCCAGCGTCACATTGACCGCCGTTTTGATGGACAGCACCGTGCGGGCGTAATCGCTGTCCAGATCCATCGCTTGCTTTGTTAAGTGGCGGCCATGACACGGCGGCCAGGTCAGCCGTCCCTTGTGAACATCGGCATCGGTCGCCGTGTCACTTTGACCCGACCGGACGAATTGGCAAAGATTGCCTAACAATCACGGGCGAGGGGGAAACCGTCGTGAAGAGGCCTATTTCTTCATTGAAACCACCCGCCAGGGGGTGTGGGTGGCGTCGTGGTCCAGATACATTAGTGCGATCGTCGGTGGCCGGTTTTGCGAAACCGAGTCGGAAGAGCGGACTCCCAATTCAGGGGGCGTCGGTCACCGGGGGTCAGCGTTTACCAAACCACTGATCTTTGAAATAGAAAGCTTCGAGATGTGCCTACTGGCTGTTCAGTACCGCTTGGTTCCCGAGAGTCCCATCCTGGTTGCAGCGAATCGTGAGGAGTATGTCGATCGGTCGAGTCTATCACCGTCGATCCAATCGGGGAAACCGAGGGTGCTTTGCGGAATCGATCAAAAAGCCGGTGGGACGTGGTTGGGGGTCAATCAGAACGGATTGTTTGTCGGCCTGTGCAACCGAGCGACGACGATGCCGCTGTTCGGTCAGCGATCGCGAGGCTTGCTGGCGTTGGACCTGCTTCGCTGCGGTTCGGCTCAACGAGCCCTCGAGAAAGCCGAAACCGAATTCGCGAAGACTCGCTACGAAGGCTGCAACATCATCATCGCCGACTCGAAGAATGGTTATGCCATCCACGCCGATGAACGCCAAGACGTCGTCGAGCTGAAAGACGGTCTGAACATCATCGGATCGCGAAATCTGAACGACCCGGAAGATCAACGCGTGCAAATGGCCCGTCGGCTGTTGACGCTTCAAACGCTCGATTCGCCGGTGAAGTTCTTGGCCGTCGCCAGCAAAGTGTTCGCGCGAGCACCGGTCGGCCCCGGTCGGCCAAGCATGGTCGTTCGCAACGGCGATTACGCCACGGTCAGCAGCACGTTGATCGCGCTCGGCGTCAAACCGCGGGACGCGATCTATCAGTTCAGCAGCGGTGCCCCGGACGAATCGAAGTACGAAGATTACTCGCCGATGCTTCGTGACATCCTCAGCCGCGGCTTGCGAGAAGCACGCACCAAGGCGAAAGCCGCCAGCTAGCGAAACAGAGTAGGACAATTGTCCCAGTTGTCCCAATTGTCCCCGCCGCGATTCGCTGCCGGCACCTCATGCGGAACCACTGATCGCATGAACACAGAATGTGACTAACCTATGGGGCCGAGCATTTTGCTCGGTCCCATTTTTATTTGCCTTCACGAACCTAAGTACTCCCCACCAAGATGGTCGATCAATACCTTAAAACTCTCGACGGCACCCGGTGCCTGGTCACCGGCGGAGCCGGTTTCATCGGTTCGCACCTGGTCGATAGCTTGCGGTCGTGCGGCGCGTCGGTCCGCGTGCTGGATAACTTCAGCACGGGCTTTCGTCACAATTTGGATCACGTCAAAGCGGACAAGCACGTCGAAATCGTCGAAGGCGACGCTTCTGATCCCGCCGTGGTCAAAAAAGCCGTCGAAGGCGTCGATGTGATCTTTCACGAAGCCGCCATGGCCAGCGTCCCGCGAAGCATGCGAGAACCGGCGCTTTGCCACGCATGGTGCGCGACCAGCACCGTCGAACTACTTCGCGCCGCCGCCGATGCAAAGGTCCGCCGATTGGTGTTGGCGTCGACCAGCGCCGCGTACGGCGATTCGACGTTCGTTTGCAAGCGGGAATCCGACGCGATCGCGCCGCTATCGCCTTACGCGGCATCGAAGCTGGCGGCTGAAGCGTACTGCAAGGCGTTTCAGAGCGGCTTTGATCTGGAAACCGTCATCTTGCGTTACTTCAACGTCTTCGGTCCTCGCCAAGATCCGCAAAGCGAGTACAGCGCGGTAATTCCGCGGTTTGTGTCGATGATCTTGTCCGGCAAACGGCCGACCATCTACGGCAATGGCGAACAGTCTCGCGACTTCGTGTATGTCAAAGACATCGCCAAAGCGAACCTGCTGGCCGCGACGGTTCCGGAGGCCGCCGGCGGAACTTTCAACATCGCGCGAGGCGAACGGACAACGCTGTTGGATTTATTGTCGACGCTTCGCGAACTGCTCGGTCAAGACATCCAGCCGATCCACGAACCGGCCCGCGTCGGCGACATCCGCGATTCGCTGGCCGACGTCTCCGAAGCCCGCGCCCGGTTGCACTTCGAGCCCGACGTCACAATGGCCGAAGGACTCAAAAGCAGCATCGAATACTACAAAAGCATCGCGTGAACACCCGGCACGACGCCGAGAACGCGAAGCACCCGCTCGGTCGCGGGACTCTTGAACACTTATCCACGCTAATCGAACACTAATCACAGGGCCGCCTTCGTCATTAGTGTTCATTAGAGAAAACTAGTGCTCCTGCTTTTTTGCTCGGGACACGGTGTCCGGCACGTTCAAACGCTCAAGCAAGAGCAGCCCAGCTTTTAAACCGCGGATGGCTCGGCGGCCTAGGCAAGGTGCATGGCGGATCGCAACCCTGCTACCAAAACTTTGGGTGACCCTTCTTGAACCACCCGTCTTGAATCATCGAAGCATCGTTTGAACACCCGGCACGACGTCGAGAACGCGAAGCACTCGCTCGATCGTGGGACTCTTGAACACTTATCCACGCTAGTCGAACACTAATCTCAAGGCGGCCTGCTTCATTAGTGTCCATTAGAGAAAATTAGTGTTCCTGCTTTTTTGCTCGGGACATGGTGCCCGGCACGTTCAATCGCTCCAGCAAGAACAGCCTAGTTTTTGAACCGCGGATGGCTCGGCGGCCTAGGCAAGGTGCATGGCGGATCGCAACCCTGTTACCAAAACTTTGGGTGACCCTTCTTGAACCACCCGTCTTGAATCATCGGAGCATCGTTTGAACACCCGGCCCGACGCCAAAAACGCGGAGCACCCGCTCGGTCGCGAGACCTTTGAACGCTTATCCACGCTAATCGAACGCTAATCACAGGGCGGCCTACTTCATTAGTGTCCACTCGAGAAAATTAGTGTTCCTGCTTTTTTGCTGGGGACATGGTGTCCGGCACGTTCAATGGCTCAAGGAAGAACAGCCTAGCTTTTGAGCCTGGCATGGCCCGGCGGCCCAGGCAAGTTGCCGGGGGGATCGCGAGACTGCTAACGAAATGTTGGGTAGTGTCTCTAGCTAAGGCAATTCTTCCGGTGCATCCGCTAGTTTTTCTTTAACTGCTGCGAGCCTATTGAAATCTATTAGGCTTAACGAAGTACCTGCCGGGTTAGCTCCCCGGGTAACCGTTCACGGGCCGGTGCAAGAAAAATTGAAATCGATCTAGACATGAGTGGCGGTTTTCGGGCGCAATGTCCGGATGAACAATTCCAAGCCACGTATCGAACTGCCGCCGGAAGCCGAGCCTGCGCGTGACTTCATTGAAGCGTTGGTGGCTCGCTGCGAGAAGCGTATCGATGAACTCGAGAAACAAGTCAAAGAGCTGACAAATCAAGTTCAGAAACTGACACCGAGAAACTCTTCGGTCCCACCGAGCACCGAACATCCTCACGCCAAGCCCAAGCGAAAGCAACTGCCGGGAAAGAAGCGGAAACAGGGGGGGCAGAAGGGCCACAAACGACACTCGCGTGAACTGATTTCCAGTGAAGACTGTGCCAACGTGATTGCCTGTGAGCCTGAGCAATGCCGGCGGTGCGGTGGCGATCTTCAGGCCGACCCTTCGCCACCGAAACGACATCAAGTCTGGGAGCTCCCCGAGATCAAGCCGCTTGTTGACGAATACCAGCTCTTTCGCGGCCACTGTGCTTATTGCGGCATCACGACCATGGCCGAATTGCCAGCGGGTGTTCCGACAGGACAGTGCGGGCCTCGCCTGGCCGCATTCACCGGTTTGCTGATGGGGCATTTCCGTCAAAGCAAGCGTCGCACCTCCTCGTTCCTGGGCGATTTGTTGAATATCCCCTGCAGTCCGGCTTGGACCGTCAAAATCCAAAACCTGGTCAGTCAGGCCGTGGCGGTTCCCTATGAAGAACTCCGCAGCAAACTGACCGAGCAAAAACAACTCTACGTCGATGAGTCGCCCACCAAAGAGAAACAGCAAAAAGCGTGGCTGTGGGTGGCGGTCGCCCCCATGTTCGCGGTGTTTGGAATCTTCGCCGATCGAAGTCGCCAGTCGTTGTTGGCTTTGGTGGGAAATTACCAAGGGATCATCCTGAACTGTGATCGCGCCAAGATGTACTTGGACGGGAAGCGGCTTCAGTGGTGTTGGGCTCACTTGAAGCGAGACTTTCAAAAATTGATTGATTCGCCCGATGGTCAAGTCAAACGAATGGGGCACGACCTGATGCGACAACACCGGGAGTTGTTCGAGTACTGGCGTCAATACAAAGCCGGCAAAATCAAGTGGAGCACGTTCCAGAGCTACGTCCGTCCGATTCGCGAAGAGGTTCGAGGGTTGCTGCTGCGCGGTAAGTTCAGTGGCAACGCGAAGCTGATCGGTTTTTGTGACGAGTTGTACGATCGCCGCGAGCATTTGTGGACATTCACGAAAGTTCAAGGAATCGAGCCAACCAACAACACCGCCGAGCGAGCACTTCGTCCGGCTGTGATCTACCGCAAGCTGAGCTTCGGCACACAGAGTGCCTCGGGGAGTCGGTACTTGGAACGCATTTTAAGTATTTCGGAAACCTGCCGCCTTCAAAACCGCAATGCATATCAATACTTGATCGAAGCGATGCAAGCTAAATTCGCCGAGCAAACCGCCCCGTCGCTTCTGCCCGCTTCAGCAAACGCAAACGCCGCGGCAGCCTGAATCCTTGCACCGACTCGTGAACGGTTACCTTTTAACGCAGCTTCACTATCGTGGGTGACACCGGCACTACCTAAGAAACTGTTCGGCGACAATTAGTTCTACTCTTTAGCGACAATTAGAAATCCCTGCTACGAGTTCTTGACGGGTGCCGCGTCGGTAGTGGAGTTGCCATTGGTCTTGGCTTTCTCCACACGGTAGCTCGGGACATTCAGCTCGATGATCACGCTGTGGTGCACCAAGCGATCGATCGCTGCGGCCGTCGTCATCGCGTCCTTGAAGATCTGATCCCACTTCGAGAACGCCAGATTGCTCGTCAGTAGAACGCTGCCTCGTTCGTAACGCTCGGCCAGCAGCGTGAACAGAACCTCCATCTCCTCGCGACTCTGTTGCACGTAGCCCAGGTCGTCGACGATCAGACCCTCGAACGACGAGAACTGCTTGATCAGTTTCGGTAGTCGCAGGTCGCGTTTGGCGATCAGCAGTTGCTGCACCAACAGACTGCAAGTCGTGAACAGCACACTGCGACCCGATAGGACCAACTGCTCCGACAGCGCACACAACGCATGGCTCTTGCCCGAACCCGGTTTGCCGAATAACAGAATGTTCTCCCGCCGATCCAGGAAGGTTCCGTCGCGAAGTGTTTCCAATTGCCGACGAACATTCATCGGCAAGCGATTCAGATCGAACGAGTTCCAAGTCTTGCCCGCAGGAAGCTGAGACCGGGTCATCAGACGCTTGATTCGCCCCTCGCGCCGGACTTGGCATTCGAGTGTCGTCAGTTCCGACAGATAATCCAGGTGCCCCATCTTCTCCGCTTCGGCCCGCGCCGCCATCGGTAGGAACTGATCCCGGAACGTCGGCATGCGAAGTTCCTTGAATTGCCGGGTCAGCGTTTCGGTCGGGTCCTTCTTGGGGGTCGTATTGCGAGATTTCGCGCTGCGGCGAGAGGTTGCATTCTTGGTCGTTGTCATCGGTTCCATCCTTGGAGAACGAGGGTAGTAAATCGTCAAAGTCATTCAAGTTGGGCGGCTCGACATCGATGTCGGTGACCGCCGGGATTGATTCTGCCGCAGCGACTTGATCGCGCAAGTCATCCAACACGATCGCTTCACCGGTGGACACGCATTGACGCAGAGCATCCTCAACCGCATGTTGACTTTCGTCGGCGGCGAGCTTGAGAATTTGCAGATACATTTTGTCCGCAACGGCGCCGGCGTGAGACGAACGAAGCCGATCGTAGGCGAAGCGAAAGTAGCTGCTCGGGAACATCTCTTCGCGAAAACGATAGTCGGCGAACGCACCGGGCTTTCGCACCAGAGAATCGATCACGTGACGGTAGTTGATGCTCGCGGCTTGCTTGCCAACGAGACGCTGCATCGTTTGAATCAAGCTGCCCCCATGAGTGACCGTGATTGTCTCGGCGCTGATTCGAACGTCGACTTTCATTCCGATCAAGCGACTGGGCACGGAGTACGTGTTGGCTCGAACGTTGATCGTCGAGCTCTTGCTGACGCGGATGCCTTGTTGCGTGTCGTCTGTGTCGAGTCGTGATTCAGGCAACCGGCCGAGCGTCAATCTTTCTTCAGCAAACCGTTTCGATCGAGCGGCGTTGGCACGATCGACGATTCCCTGAACGAATTCCATGTATTCGTCTCGGTTGGCAAAGTCGCGACTGCCACGCAGGAGCAGCGCCTGATCGATTCGATCCTTGAGGTGTCCGTTTTGCGATTCGACATCACCGTTCTCGTTGGCACAGCGGGCGTTTGTCTTCTGCGCCGCACAGCCGTAGTGGTCCATCAAGGCCGAGTATCGCGTGGTCAGTGTCGTGCGATCGGAGTGGTTTCGAACGGCCGCGCTGAGTGAGTCGGTGCGATGCTGAATCGGGACGCCACCGAACTGCCAAAATGCGTTCTGAATTCCTTCGCTGAGAGCTTCAAAGGACTCGGAGAAACACAGCGATACGGATTCGACGTTGCTGTACGTCAGCACACAGTGAAACAGCGTGTGCTTGAAAACGGCTCCGGCAATCTTCACGCCCAGTGAATTGCAAACCGTGAAATCGCTCGCAGCGAATCGTCCGGGGTGGTGATCTTGCGGGAAGAACACCGTCTTATCGGGGCCATGGATTGCCCGCCAGTTGGCGACCCGTCGCTCGAACGTTCGGCGCGTCGAGTCGTCAAACTCGCCAGGACGCTGTCGCTGCAAATCGTCAAAGAGTGTCTTGGCTTTGAGCCGTGGTTCGCAGCGGAGTTGATGTTCCACATCAACCCAAACATCCGCAAACGGATCGACCCGCGTCCGGTAGCTCCGGGTTGTTTTTCGCTGTGAAGGCAGTCGCCCGTCATCGCGATACGACCTTGCCGTTTTCTTGTCCATCGAAGCCATCCTGGCAGAGGCGGCGAGTGACTTGCCAGCGGCCAGCCATCGCCTGAGTTCAGAAACTTGTCCGTCCGTGACCATCGCTATCTCCTTGAAGAGCAATCGCTTGCGATAGTGCGATCATCTTCCCCAGGAGGGGAATTCTAATTGTCGCTGAGCCGGGAAACGCAGCGGCGTGAAACCCATGTCCGTCAGCTCAACAGGGGATTTCTAATTGTCGCGGAGAGGGAAAACTAATCGTCGCTAGACAGAAACTATCCGGTTAAACACTTTGGATTTGCAAGCAAATCGATGAGGCCGGCTTTTGCGGATAATTGAAGGGATTCATGGTTCGGAGAAGGCTTCAGGTATCTCAACATGCGATTAATTGAAACTATCTTGACCCACGCTTCGGCCGAATCGGCTCCCCAACGCGAAGCGTTTCCCATTGTTCGCTTCTTCACCCCCGCCCTTTGAATTCCCTTTTTGTGAAGACTCCTTTAACGAGCCCCCAGAATGAACAGCTGGTTCTCATTTGCTTCTCGGCCATCTCTAAAGCCTTCCGGTAAAACTCGGTAGATGCTCTGAAGTCAAATTCACGTCTTGCCTGTTCGGCAGCATCCCGGGTGGACTCGATGTCACCGTTCACGTCCATTGCATCAGTTGCGATTGAGTAGATCTTATTGACATCATCGACTTCGTCGTCATCGCTCATCGTAGATGCCAAGCAACGCACCGCCGCGATGAGCCGCTCGAAATCATGCTTTGCGTCTGCCAACGAAATAGCTTTTGAGTACCAGCGACGGGCCTCTTCTAAATTTAACCTGGAGTGCTCAACTACACCCAGCTGGTGACAGGTCGAAATCATTCCGGTTTTGGCTTGGCAATTTTCGTTGATGCGAAGTGATTTAAGAAGCAATTTCATAGCTTCTTCTTGATTACCCATCGCATTGCTCACTGCCGCCAAGCTGTTGAACGTTTTCGCGTACTCACTGTCTGTTGTTCCACCTGCGCGATCCGCGAGCTCCAAGGATTTAAGATACGATGACTTCGCCTCTGGCAACGCACCCAAGCGATAGTACGCCGTTCCTAACAGGTCGCATGCAACAGATGCATCTTGAAATTTTGTTCTTTCCTCAAGCGTCGTCGCAGCCTCTTCGCAGATCACAGCGGCTTCCTTAAATTCTCCATCTGCAAAAGCCTGTAAAGCTTTCTCATAGTATGCAGGCTGAACGAGTTGTGTGCTGCTCATTGTCGTTCCTTTATCTTTGTGTGCAGCATCTTAGTGTTGTGGCTTAGCGTATCTGAACAACTGGCAGTAAAGACTAGTCTATAGGATTAGGTGAACTGCGAGGCTCTAAAGGTTCCGGCTTGTGTGGAGGACAGATGAGTAGGTCCTCTTGGTGTACCTGCTGGGGCCCCAGGCGTTCCTGGTGGCTGTTGCGCCGTTGGTGTCGGTGGGGGCCCTGGAGGAGTGGGCTTAGTCGTGTTAGGTTGTCCTCTAACTTTCGTCCATACCCAATTACAGCCGTCCTTCACCTTCAACGCGCATTTTTTTCCTACAGGAACAATTACTTTCTGGCAGACTTTCGTAAACACCCATTTGACTACCGGATTCTCTCCCGATGGATCCAGTGAGATTAACGGCTGACCATTTACGTATTCTAGTAGATTCCACGGACTCCCCTCATACCCAATGGGATCTCTGGAGCAAGACCGGCTTGCCCTTCGGCAGGGGCCGTTTTTCGTGTCCCTTGTGGCGTAGCTTCGCTACCGTGGGTGACACCGGGGCTACCCAAGGGGGCTGGCTGAATCCCGAATCCAGGACCTGACCACAGCGAAGACTGTTGCGTGGTGCGGCAAGTGGATGACTTGGTTGAATCCTGAGTCTTGACGCTGACCCCACGCGAAGCGTCATCCGATTCGACTCCAAAAGACTTTGCACTCCGGCAGCCCATTTCGGATCTGGTCGATGCCGAGCTCTGTAATCATTGTCTCTTCAAGCCAAAGCTTCTGCAAACCTTCAGCGGAGCATATCGCTTCAACGCAAGAATCCGTCACAATGCACTGATTCAAACTGACTACTCTTAAAGAGTTGCACTTCACAATCTCTTTTAATCCATCGTCTGTCACCGCTGAAGACGGGATGACAAGCCGCTCCAAATTTGAATGGGCAATGGCCGTCGATATCTTGTCAGTTGCAATTGCTTTTCCCTCCACGAGAAGTGCCCGGATGCATGTTTCCTTTATCAACCGTTCTAGCCCCGACTCCGTTAAAATGCTTGATGGACGAAGAAGCAGTTCAATTGTCATTAAATCTGCAAGCTGGCGAAGATTACCGACCTGCTCGTCGGATATGCTAGGATCACCTATGTGCAATGCCTTGACTCGTCCCGTCCTGCATTTAATTCAACGAAGACGGAACACCCTGCTAGTCCGGCCAGTACCCCGGCGTCTACTGTCGCTGGCTTAAATGTTCCAGGCCGCCTAAACACTGGGGGACGCAATGGAGATGGTATTCTGCTCAATCATTTTTTATTTTAGTTGAGCGGCTAATACCCTGTCGGAGTTCCATTTTTCGTTCCATATGGCCTGATAGAATCCATGGTTCCGTCGTCCCAGCAGTCGTCAGAGTCCCTGCACCCACAATTCCAGAAGACGGTCCCACCTACGCCGGGTGATCCATCAGGAAGTTCCCATGTGCCGTCTGCTATATCGCAACAATACACCTGACCCTCTGGGCACTCATCATCTTTACCTTTGTCGCAATCATTTGGTGGTTTTGGTGGGATTGGCCCCG
>CAWILC010000002.1:0-11736 GCA_963836865.1 Pirellulaceae bacterium
GCTTTTCTAGGCGAGTCAAGGGCTTCATTTTTTTTCTTTTCGGCGAGGGGATTGCACCGATAGCAGTCGCTTTTTTCTCTTTTTCAAAGCGTTGGCGGTCGGTGGTGGGAATGGATGGGGACGGAGCGATGCAAGGGCAATTGGCACATCGAACGAGCAAGCGAAGCGTCTCTCTGTCACACAGCGTCATCCTGAAATGACCAAAAGCTTTTACCTTGGACGTCCGGGCTCCGGAGCGGATGACATCTTTGGTTCGATATCGGCTCGACGGCGGCGTCGAATTGGCTGCATCGTGGATTGCTTTCAGGACTGTGTTCGGAGATGCCTTGAAACTAATAGCGGAACTCGTCGCCAGGACGGTTCAAAGCCAGGGGCGAAGGTCATCTCCAAACAGACAGTGTTTCGTCGTCGTTACTGCGTGCCGCTCATAGGCATGGCCGGGGCTGTGGGGAAAGGAAACGGGAAAGGAACACGGGAAGATGGAAAACGGGCGGAGTTAAGACTTCGAGACAGCAGACCGCTTGCGTCGTCGGCGACGCGTCGACGTCCGAGTCTGCAGCGGACGGCCGGGAAACACTTTGGCGTAATCGAACGGCTCGTCATGAACCCGGCAGTGCCACAGTGCGGCGGCCAGACGACGCATCGTCGCGACTAACCCTTTCATCTTGCGGTGCTCCGAGTTGCGATGCGTGCCGGATCGTCCGACGCGTTGGAACTGCGTGTACCAGTTCTTCAGTTCACTGCGCTGGACCGCTCGCATCGCCCAGTAATACAGGATTCGCCGCGCATGAGAATTGCCGCGTTTGGTGATCGCCAACTGTCCTTTGCGAGTCCCGCTGCTGAGCTCTTTGAGGTTCAACCCCAACGCTTTGACGAACGCGCCGCTGCTGTCGTAGCGTGCCGGATCGCCCACCGTCGCCCAGATCCCGCACAGCGAAGGCGCCCCGACGGGCTCGACCAATCGCTGCATGTCGGCGTTGGCAGTCGCTTGCTGACGCATCGATCGCTGAAGCTCGACCAGTCGCTGGCGACACCGCTTGGCGTTGTCGGCAAGTTCGGCCAGCAGCACGATCGTCGCATGCGACATCGGCAGTCCCGCCGTGGTGCGAGCCGACTCGAGCATCCGCTCGAGCTTCGGACCACGCAGCCCCGCACGGGACCAACGCCGAAGATTCTGGGCCGCTTCGGGGTCGGCGCACAATCTCGCGGGACTGCCATAGTGCGAGCAGACTTCCAGCAGCGTCACGGTCGTCAGCCCGAGAGACTCGGTCAACTCGGGCCAGTGACGTGCCAGCAGCGCCTCGATGCGGTTGAGCCAACGAGTCTTCTCATCGACGTACATCGCGTACAAATGGACATCGGCTTGCATCTGCTGATCGGCTTCGCTGGGCGGCGTGTACGGCCACGGCGTGCCTTTGCCGTACTGAACCAGTTCGGCGATGATCGCGGCGTCTTTGCCGTCGTGCTGGCTGGGGACGCCGTCGAAGATTTCTTTGTAGTCCTCGACCGCCTTGCCGCTGATCCGCTGCACGTCCAAGCCCGCTCGCGTCATCGCCAGGCGGACTGCGTCGCCGTAGGTTCCGGTGGACTCCAAGCCCACCGACAAGCTATCGCAAACCTCTCGAAGGATCTTCAGCCGGTCGATCAAGGCGTGAATTTGAGTGGGGTTGGCAACCTTCCAAGGCCGCTCGAACGACCTATCAGGCCAACGCACGGTGACGACGATTTCCGCCTTGGCGATATCCAGACCCACGACGGTCCCGACACCACCACGAGCAATGGCCTGTTCACGGACGGCTTCGAGATCGATTTGATTGACATCGACACAGCGATAGTTTCTTCTAGTAACCACGGGGATGACCTCCAACTTTCTGGTGAGTGTGAAAACAAACCAGCTTCGAGGCATCCCCGCCTTTTTTATAGGTGTCCATCCACCTACGAATAGCCAACTACTCCTATGTCGCCGCTTGCGCGGCTGGTGACGACGCGAATCGACTTGAATTCGGATACATCAAGGTGCCCTGTCCCCAGTCGGCCCTCCTGCGACGTCAAAAGATTATGGGTGGCCCATTTTGCCCTAGCCCATTTTGCCCTTGCCCCTTTTGCCCTTTTAGGACTTGAAGGCGTCCAGCTTTACAATCGCCAAAAGATGACGCTAACCAGGTGGTTCTTGTCGAGCGAAGAGTCGCATCATGATCCGTTTTGGAAATGTAACGATTCACGTCGCGAGTGATCCTGTTGCCGGAACTATGAAGTAGGCGGGCGTTTGTTCACTCGGCTTCGCCTTCTTCGCTTGAAGCAAGCCGAGTTCATCTTCCTTACAAAACGCACTGATTAACAACTTGAAGTATTCCGCGTGTGATTCTGAACATTTCGCCAGAGAATTAAAACGGCTCTCGGAGTCTTTGCGTCGATGCAGTACAGAGCCGACAGCGCCTCACACCGTCATCAAGAAATCGACATCGACGGGGGCATGACGAGAAGCAGCGTTATCGCTTTACCGATACAATCGATTATCTTGAAAGGACTCAAAAATGAAAATTCGAAATTTGACGTTAGGATTGACGTTGCTCGCACTCAATTGCGTCGACGCTCCCGCACAAGAAGTGAGGGCTGTTTCGTTCCACGGAGCTTCATCAAATTGCGATGTTTGCGACTGCGGCGAACCGGTTTGTGGTTGCGAATCGATCAGCCTAGATGCCTGCGATTGCAGCGGATGTGACTCAGGATGCTGTGAATCCGGATGCGATTTTCCTGGTTTAGATTTGCTCTGTCAGGACTGCATTGGCGACTCCTGGCGGCTGAAGGACGCGATTGCACCTTGCTGTGGCATCGACTTTGGTGGTTGGACGCAAATTGGGTATCACAACAAAGCCACACCGCTATCATCCAATCCAGGCGACGTTTTCTCGTTCAATGATCGACCTGACCGCCTCAATCTACACCAACAGTGGTTTTGGGCAGAGAAGGTGGCTGACGGATCATCCGGATTGGATTGGGGTTTCCGTGCTGACTTAATGTACGGAGTCGATGCTGCCAAAACCCAGTCGTTTGGCAACAACCCTGGGCGTTTCGACTTCCAAAACGGATGGGACCAGGGCGGCGGATATGGTTGGGCTATGCCGCAACTGTACGGTCAACTTGCTGCGGGCGACTGGTCCGTCATCGCCGGTCACTTTTATACGCTGGTCGGATATGAAGTCGTTACTGCCCCGGACAACTTCTTTTATTCGCACGCGTACACGATGTTCAACAGTGAGCCTTTCACCCACACAGGTGCACTTGCGACGTATAGCGGTTTCGACAATGTTGAATTCTACGGCGGCTGGACTGCGGGATGGGACACCGGGTTCGATCGACGCGATTCCGGCAGCAATTTCTTAGGTGGATTTAGCGCAACGCTAAACGAGGCGATGACCTTTACCTACATTTCGACGTACGGAAACTTCGGTGCGCAGGTCTTCAGGATTTGGAGCGACCGCAGGCGACAGCGACGACAACTACAGCCATAGCCTCGTTCTAGATGTCACTGTCACAGATGACTTGAACTACGTCATCCAAAGCGACTTGGTTGCTATAGATGACCAAAATGGCGCTGTAAACGCGAACGATCAAGTTGGGGTCAATCAATATCTCTTCTACACGCTGAGCGATCGACTCGCTGCTGGCTCACGAGTTGAGTGGTGGAAGACTGATGGCATTAGTTTCCAGGAAGCGACTTTCGGTCTCAATTATAAGTCATCGGCCAACCTTACGTTTCGTCCCGAGATTCGATACGACTGGACTTCGACCGATAACACCGGAATTTTTGAAGATGGTGGCAATAATCAAACCACTTTTGGAATGGACGCAGTGTTGACGTTCTAGATCGAAAGAACGAAAGGGTATTGGTTCTTTCTCTCCCCGTTAGCCACGGTCTCGTCGATTAGAAATGATTGGCGAGGTCGAGGTTCGGGTAAAACGCAACAGCTACAGCGTTGGTAAGTGTTCTTAGCCCGAGGCTGCTTTCGCTCGTGGGACCACCTCGGGGACAGGGAACTTCGGGGACAGGGGAACTTCGGGGGAACTTCGGGGACATTGATCGCTTCGGTCGCTTGTTCCATCACGTAGCGGGCGCTCCCGAAACGATCGACGGCCTTCGCAGCCACCGCACCGGCACCCGCTTCCGGGTCCATCGCCAGATTCGAGCGCTAAGGCTGACGACCAATTAAGTCCAGCCCGGCAGCCGATCAACAAATTCACAGCCGACAAAGCTCCACGGAGTGAACCGCTGCGCGGTCGCCATCGCGGACGCAAGAGTTTCGGTCCGAGCCAGGCGAATCGAGACCCAACGGCTGAAAGCTTGGCAATTCATCCAAGCCGAACGTTCGTCGTCCGGGAACATCAAAGTGCCCTGTCCCCAGTCGCCCTGTCCCCAGTCGCCGTCCCCAGTCGCCGTCGTCGCCGTCCCAGTCGCCGCCGTCCCCAGTCGCTCCGTCCCCAGTCGCCTTCTTTTGACGCTTTTTGACGACCAATCGGCACCATCCCCAATCGGCCCAATCGGCCTACCAACGCACCCCAGCCGCGTAGCGGCGAAATAGGAAACGCCAGGGGTGAATCGAACGAGCCTCAGCGAGGCTCGGTGGAACCCCTGGACTACCGATTAAAACCGATTCCCCCCACATCGGCACGGCGGCCGCCGCCGTGCCGATGCGGGGGAAGTTTTTTGCACGGCAAACGGTCCAGGGGTTCCGGCAACTTCGCTGTCGCTCGTTCCCTCACCCCAGGCTACTCCTATGTCGCCGCTTGCGCGGCTGGTGACGACGCGAATCGACTTGAATTTGGATACATCAAGGTGCCCTGTCCCCAATCGGCCTGTCAAGGTGCCCTGTCCCCAATCGGCCCCAATCGGCCCCCTGTCCCCAATCGGCCCCCAATCGGCCCTCCAATCGGCCCAATCGGCCCTCAGCCTGTCGTCAAGAGAAACGACGTTTTTACGCTGGCCGGAAATCGCTGGCAAATTGTCGCTCAGCTCTCCGAGCTGATAGCGATGCCCTACGCTATCAGCTCGGAGAACTGAGCGACTTTATTTTCTTCGTCCTGCTGAACAATCGCTTCGATGGCGATGGGAATGACGACTTTTTGATAAAACATCGCGACCCGCTAGCAAATGCCAGCTCCACGAAAAGCGATGCTTTGACGTTGGCCGGGAATCGCTGATGAGATGTGACACCAAGCTGATTAGTACGACGAAACTCTTGACGAGTTTCGCGACGCCGGTGGTTCGTCTTGCGAAGCCTAAGTGATCCGCATGTCCCGCGATCAAGGTTTCTTTTTCAGCAGTTCCGTCACGTTGACGATCCGCGACGTCGCTGGGACTTGGGCACCTTCATACAGGTACACATCGATTCGGCTTTCGTCCGCTGAAATCGGTTCGACCACGACGATCGCGGGTGAGTCCTTGCTGCGTTCGTCCTTGAATTTGGTGGTCAATTTCGGATCGGTTCGCAACATCGCGATCGCTCGCTGCGTCAATCCTTCCGATGTCATTCGCGCCGAAACCGAAGACCGCACCGCATCGACGCGTCGGACGGAGTACTGTTGGCTGCGAAGAATCGCGAGCGTTGCCATCGAGAGCACCGCGGCGGCCAGCGTGCAGACCAGCAACGCGGACCCGCGGCGATGACGGCGTTGGTTCAGGTTGGAACGCATAGAAGAAACTCAGTGAACGAGCCGATGGAAAAATCAAAACGCGGTCGGCGTTGAAACCGAAAATTGTTGATCGAATTCTTGCGAGGCTTGCGGATCGTAGCCGGCTATGTGAATGGTCATGCCGATCGGATCCTTTGGCGGAACAACTTGAAAATGTTGTTTGACCTCGAACAACTTCACGCCCTGAAGCACCAAGGTATCGTTCGTGCCATCGGTCAGCAGCAGGTCGCCGTTGCGATTGAAATATTGAACCTTCCGCCCGGTCGCATCCAGGAACGTCACGTACGTCGCACCGACGTCCAGAACTTGCCCATGCGTGATCGAGTCACGCATCCATCGAATCGCCGATCGCTGGGTGCTGGCCGAATCGGGACGACTGGAGCGATCAATGACGGTCGCCGACGAACGCAGCACGCTAGCGATCGGCACAATCATCACGGCCACGATCGCCGTGCAGGCGATGACCTCGATCAAGCTGATGCCGCGACGCCGGGGGCCGACGCGATAATTGTTTTTAATGCGATTCATGGTCGTGCCAGTTGAGTGCGCAAGGTTTCTGAGGTCTCGTGGGCATCGATCCGAGCGTTGGTGTTGGCGTCGATCCAGACGGTCACGTCCATGCTGGCAAGCGGCGATGACGGCATCGTCTTGTTAGGGTAAACCTGCAGTTGAGCCAAGTAAACCTTTCCGCTCGGCGAGACGACCTTGGTGATGTCATCGATGCTGCTGTTGTAGGCACGATCGAATTCGGACGGGTCCGCGAGTTTCAGCTTTGACGTTTCGACGATCTGCTCGGCCTCGAACAACATCGCGTCACGATCGTTCAAACGCGCCGTCATTGTCTGGGATTGGCCGATCATTTTCACGACCGGAATCAATAACAGAGAAAGCAACATCGATCCGATCGCGACATCGATCAACGTCGCGCCGCGACGTCGACGAACGGCGGTTCGGCATACGGAAATCTCTTTCATGGCATTCACTTTGAAATTTTGTGATCGACCTGTCCGTTGATCGCGTTGACGAGGACGATGCCCGTGGATCGCGATGATCCAAGTTTCCATTGCAAACTTTGGTTGCAGCTTCCCGTCGGATAAAACTGGATTGCCGCGGGCGAACCATCGATCGCAACGGTTTCACCCAAGTCAATTTCCCACGCTTTACCAACTCGAATTGGTCCGGGTTCTTCGATAATTTGCAACCGTTCGTGACCACCGCTCCGCAAGTGCCGAACGTTCACGTTGGTTTGATTCATGATCGCAGTGTTTCGCGCCTCAGTCATCGTTTGCACGATTTGATAGGTCGCGTCGGTGGTCGATCGCCCTTCCAACCAGTCGCCAGAAAAAATTAACGATCCACCAACGGACGCCATCGCCAGCACCATGATGACCATGATCGTTTCGATCAACGTCACACCGGTGCGAAAGCGGCGACGATCATGTTTTTCAGCGAAGGTCATCGTTTGGTTCTCGTATCGAAACAAAAAAAGGTCCGCGGGCAAACGACTAACCGAGCAAGCTCGATCAACCGACATTTGCCCCTCGGACCATCGGAGTCACGCTGAAACGAACCGCTCAAAAATCACCGAGCAGTCGGCGATCAAACAAGCACGTTCGGTGAAACAATTTCAACGTCACTTACTTCTTGGTGAACAGGCCGGTCGTTGCAACGTAGGTGTACTTGGTTCGCATTTGGTTCACGCGAGTACGTTCCGCTGCGGTCGTGTAGGGGAGGTAACCGGCGGTTGCCAATTGGTTGACGTTGGTTGGGAAGCGACCGAGTTCGAGGAAGTACGTTTGCGACATCGCGTTCAGCGAGGCGACCTCTTGATCTTGCAGCTTGTCTTCGCTTTTCGCACGCATCGGTGCGACGGTTGCGACGGTTGCAGCGGCAACAACGGCCAGGATCACGACGGCAGCGATCACTTCCAGCAGCGAGAAGCCGCTCTTTTTATTACGTTTCATCTCTGTAGACTCCGAGAGTGGGGACGGTGGGGGTCGGCTGCTAAAGTGACGGGCGACCAAATCAGTCAGTCGTCCCGTTGGGCTAGTTACCCACGCGAGCCATCTACGGAAATCTAGGTCACGTTTTGGCGGGCGGGAGAATTCGCAGGAATAAATATGTCCACTTCTTTCACCGCAGCCGAAGCAGGTTCGACCGTCCAATGGGCATGCGAAAACGCGACACCACCGCTCGAAATTCCGCAAATCATGGCCGACTCGGCCGCCGCCGGCGAATATTGGCGACGAACCGACCCGGAAGAACGCATCGCGATCGTCAAGGCGTTCGGAAACCATCTATCTGAAAATCGAGGCGAGGTCGAGCGTCTGATCGCGACCGAAGTCAGCAAGCTGCCCTGGGACGCTGCTGGCGAGGTGACCGCCGCGATCGCAAAGATTGACCTGTCGATCGATGCGTTCTTAAACCGCCGTTCCAAGCAGAATATTTCCGCAACCGCCGGCGGCCCGTCGCGCGTGGTCCGCTATCAACCGCTCGGCGTCGCGTTGGTGCTGGGGCCGTTTAACTTTCCGCTTCATCTTCCCGGCGGCCAGATCATCCCGGCGCTGCTGGCGGGAAATTCGGTCGTCTTTAAACCCAGCGAACAAGCCACCGCCGTCGGGCTTTGGATTCAATCGGCTTGGCGTCACGCCGGCTTACCAGAGAGGGTGTTGCAAACGATCGTCGGCGGTTCCGATGTCGCCGTCGCGGCGATCGACGCTCCCGAAACAAAAGCCGTGTTCTTGACCGGCAGCCGTGCGGCCGGCCACGCGATCCATCGACAACTCGCCGGACGTCCGGGAGTGCTGTTGGCATTGGAGCTCGGTGGACACAACCCAATCGTCGTTGCCGATCCTTGTGATGCCGTTCAAGCCGCCGAGGTCGTTTCTTTTTCCGCCTTCGTCTCGGCCGGCCAGCGATGCACTTGCGCACGACGAGCCATCTATGTCGGCGGTGACGCGGTGACGAACCGTGGGATCGAACACTTGGTCCAGCGGACCAAGTCGCTGACCACCGGATTGCCGAGTGACAAAGATGCCGCCGAGGTTGGCCCTCTGGTCTCCGTTTCCGCCGCCGAATCACTGCATCGAACGTATCAACGATTGCGAGAACTCGGGTGCAACGACTTGTTACCGTGGCAAGTCGATTCGCGACACGCCGCGCTGGTGCGACCGACGATCGTGGACGCGACTAAAATTTCCGACGAAGCGAAAGTGATCCTTGGCGAAATGGAATGGTTTGGTCCGCTGCTGGTGGTCGAACGAGCAAGCGACTTTGACACCGCCGTTGAATCTGCGGCGCTGCACGCCTTATGGACTGGCGGCGTCGCTGCTGGGTGGCGAGGAAACCATGTTCGCGACGTTTGTCGACCGCATCGGTGCCGGCGTGGTCAATTGGAACGGGCCCACGACCGGCGCGGCCGGTGTGATGCCGTTCGGTGGACTCGGGGACAGCGGCAACCATCGCCCGGCCGGTTATCATGCGATCGATTTTTGCAGCGATCCGGTCGCCTCGTTGGAATTGCCGTCGATTGCCAACGCAAATCCATGGAACATCACCGGTAAGAAGTTTCAATGAGCGAAACTACGATTCAGATCGATCGTTTGGTTGGGCCGACGCATCACTTCGGCGGACTCGGCGTCGGCAACGTCGCATCGATGGCTCACGGTGGCCAAGTCTCCCGTCCGGCGGCCGCGGCGCGACAGGGACTTGCGAAAATGCGACTGGTCGCCGAGCACACGGGCATCAATTTGTGTTGCCGCCGCAACCGCGACCGAGTCTTTCACTGCTTCGTGGACTCGGATTTTCGGGCTCGGACGACGACGTTCTTAAAATTGCTTTCGACCAAGCACCGGAACTGTTGTCGGCGCCTAGCAGCACGTCGGCGATGTGGACCGCCAACGCGGCGACGGTGACCGGCCATGACATTACCGTCGCGAACTTATCAAGCAGTTTGCACCGCTCGATCGAAGCCGAAACAACGATCGACGAACTGCGAGAGCTGTTGCCAAAAACGTTTCGCATCCATCCGCCACTTTCCGGTGGTCACGCGATGCGGGACGAAGGTGCCGCCAATCACATGCGTTTGTCCGCCGGCGACGGTCACGCATCCGTGCATGTCTTTGTGCATGGCGATCACGACCCAAGGCCGATGCGTCACCTGGCTCGGCAATCAAAAGCATCGTTCGACGCGATCGCTCGCCGTCACGCTTTGAAACCGGATCAGTTCTTCCAGGTCAAGCAATCGGCCGTCGCGATCGACGCGGGCGCGTTTCACAACGATGTCGTCGCGATCAGTCACGGCAGGACACTGATTCATCACGAGTATGCGTTTCATCAAAGCGATCGTGTGATGGAAAGTTTGGAGGAGCAGTTTGTCGAAGTGACCGGCCAACGGTTGGTTCGAATCGTGGTCGCCGAAACCGACCTGCCGCTCGACGACGCCGTCGCCACGTACCTTTTTAACAGCCAGGTCGTCGCGGCGGCGGATGACCCACGCAACACGATGCTGGTTTGCCCGGTCGAAGTGTCACTGCATCCGGTCGCCAAAGCGATCGTTGACGGCTGGATCGCGAACGGACACTTTCGCCGTGTCCAGTTCATCGACCTCGGTGAAAGCATGGCCGGCGGAGGCGGACCGGCCTGTCTGCGGTTGCGTATTCCGATGCCGGCGGATGAAGTCGCGGGCGTGTCAGCGGTGCATCGATGGACGCAGACGCTTGACGAAAAGTGCGAAGCAGTGATCGATGCGTTCTACCCGACGGCGGTCACGTTGAAGGACCTTACCGACGCAACGTTCAATGAACAAGTGACCGAAGCCCAGCAGCGGATCGAAGCAATCTTTCGCGATTGATGCTTGGACGATGGAGACAATTGTCCGGCTGTGCTTTACCGTTTCGCCGTGCGCGGAACATCGTCGACCAACTTCTCGGTCAACTTCGCCCGATATTCCATCATGCTGTTGGCACCTTGGAATCCGACGACCGTTTCGTCCCAGTCAAGCTGCTTGCTGATCATGCGGCCGTTATCGACATCGAAGCGGACTTCGCCGTTGCTCATCTGCTGGACGACTTGCGCCTTGACCGTTTCGTCATCAATCGGTGTTAGCGGTTCGCTGCGGATCGCGATCGTCGCGACGCCCGTTTGGACTTTCTTCAGCGTGAACAGTTCACGCACCTTGATGACCTTCACGTCGCCCGCCTCGGTGCGAGTGCGGACTTCACGCGGCACCGACCAGGACGCACCGACGGCGATCGGTTCTTCCGGCAATGCCAACGTCATCGATCCCATGCCAAGGTCGGCCTTGGTGCCGCCGAAGTCCTCGCGTTTGGTTTCTTGCCCGCGGGGATTGATCGAGATCGTGGCGAGCTTTTGACCGATCTGTTCAGCGACTTTCGCGAACACCTTCGGCACTTCATCGCCGGTCGAGCTGTCCCAACGTAGCTCGGCTTCTTCGCCTTGTTGCTGGGTCATCGCGACGCTGTCGACGAAGTGCTCAAACGTCATTTCCGCGTCGGCTGATTCGATCACGTTCCAGTGCCGGTTGCTGACCGTGTGAACGTTGCTGACTTCCTCGGCACCGCGGATGCGAGTCTTTGTCTTGGCGATGTGGGTGACTTCGTAGCGAAGTTTTTCGTCGGGCTTCAGCGAGTACCGCAGCGTGTACGTTTCATTCGGCTCCAGGACCGACTTCGATTCATCCGCTCGCGCGATGGCGGCAACATTGATTCCGATCAGGCCAACGACGGCAATCCAAAGACGACTCACCACAACGGTCTCCCCAAGCAAAGGCAACAGAGTTTCACGACCGTCGATTCATCGCAGAACCCAAAATGCGTTGCAAGAGGAATCCGTCGCTCGGCTGAACAACTCGTTCCCAGGCTCCGCCTGGAAACGGGATGCCTTGGAGGCTCCGCCTCTGGTCGGCCCCTAAGGAGGCGGAGCCTCGAAGACAGTGCGTTCCCAGGCAGAGCCTAGGAACGAGAGAGGCAGCCTGTGACGAGACGCAGTTTTGGAGAACCCAACGTCCATCCCCCCGCATCGGCC
>CAWILC010000003.1:0-1776806 GCA_963836865.1 Pirellulaceae bacterium
AGCGGCAGCAAGACGGTTCACAACGTGGTCGGACGGTTCGGGTTGTTCTCGGGCAACGGCGGCGACTTGATGACGGGTCTGCCGTGGCAATCGTTGCACACGGGCGAGCGGTTCATGCACGAACCGATTCGTTTGACGGCGGTGATCGCGGCTCCGCGATCGATGATCGACCGAGTGATCGAAGCTCAGGCGGGCGTCAAGACGTTGCTATCGGGCGGCTGGTTGCACTTGATCGCGATCGACGACGCGGTGGCGTATCGATGGTCGGAGGGGTGGGTGGAGGTTTAACAGAGTAGGACAATTGTCTCAATTGTCCCAATTGTCCCGCTCGATCGCCCTCGTGACTATCCAAGAAACCGATGCCGAGGACAATTGGGACAATTGTCCTACTCTGTTGCCACGCCGAGCCCATGAACGAAACCCTGATCTTTGACTTGCTGATCATCCTGTCGGCGGGGCTATTCGCGGCGCTGGTTTGTCGACGCTTGGGCGTGTCTGGATTGATCGGGTACTTGTTGGTCGGGGCGGCGATCGGCGATGGCGGGTTTGGCCTCATTCACGACGATGGACACGAGTTGGAATCGTTCGCCGAGGCGGGCGTGTTCTTGTTGCTGTTTTCGATCGGGCTGGAGTTTTCGCTGGACGACTTGCGACAGATGGGCCGCGAGCTGCTGATCGGCGGCAGCACTCAAATGTTGCTTGTCGCGGTGCCGGTCGGGCTTGCGCTGCATGCCGCTGGCCTTTCGCCGCAGGCGGCTTGCTTGCTGGCCGCCGCGACGGCGTTCAGTTCGACGGTGCTGGTGTTCAAGGCGCTTTCGGAATGGGGCCAGTCGAGTTCGCCGCACGGCCGTCGAGCGATCGGCGTGCTGCTGTTTCAGGACGCGGCGTTGGTGCCGTTGTTGCTGTTGGTACCGCTGTTGACCGGGTCCGGGCAAACGTCCGGGCCGGCCGCGTACGCGTTGCTGGCCGCGACGTCGGTGCTGTTCGTCGTCGGCGTGTTGGGGCTGCGGTATTCCCTGGACCGCTGGGTGATTCCGTCGCTGGCCGGGTACCGCAGCCCTGAGCTGATCATTCTGTTCACGCTCGTCGCGCTCGGCGGCATCACGATGGTGGCGTACAAGATCGGATTGCCGCCGGCGGTCGGGGCGTTCGCGTCGGGGTTGATCTTCAGCGGCAATCGTTGGACGAAACAGATCGATGCACTCGTGTTGCCGTTTCGCGAAACGTTCGCGGCCGTGTTCTTCGTCGGCCTGGGCTTGATATCGCAGCCGCGATTGTTGTGGGTTGAACCGGTCGTGATCGGAGGCTGTTTGGTCGGGCTGTTTTTGATCAAGGCCAGCGCCGCGACGATCGCTTTGCGGTTGACCCACTTGCCTTGGCGATCGGCGCTCGGGATGGGCGTGGGGCTGGCGCACGTGGGCGAATTTGCGTTCGTGCTGGTCTTGTTGGGACTGGAAACCGGTGTCGTTTCGGAATTGAACTATCAACGATTGGTGGTCGTCGCCGTAGGATCATTAGTGTTGACGCCGCTGATCTTGAAGGCGGGGTTGCGTTTGACGCGGGACACCGACGACGGGACCGCGGGGGACGCAAACACGACAGAACCCAAGCGCCCCGCCATCGTGAAACTGGAATCCGAGATCGACCGGACCGCCACGATCATCGGTGCCGGACCGATCGGTCGCCGAGTCGCATCGCAGATGGAAACTTTAGGCAAAGACATTTGTTTGATCGATTTAAGTCCCATCAACTTGCACTCGTTCGCCCTGGAAGGGTTCCGCACGGTGGCTGGCGACGCGGCCGATCCGACGATCCTGTCGTTGGCGGGTGCCGACAAATGTCCGGTGGTTGCCGTTTGCGTGCCCAACGATGACATTGCGATTCAGGTCGTTTCAGCGGTTCGGCGGCTAAATCCGGCTGGGTTCATCGCCGTTCGATGTCGATACCAATCCAATGCGGCAAAGTTGAAGAAGGCCGGCGCGGCGGCCGTGGTCAGCGAAGAAGTTGAAGCGTGCGGAGCGCTGCTAAAAGTTTTATACCGGTACGAAAATGACGCGTGATGGACACCCATGTCTGGTAGCCAGTTTGACAGTTTGACGCCGATCAAGGTCGGCCCGTTCACCGAACAGACGCTTTACGTCGCGATCAACCGCGTCGCGCTGGCACTTTCGATCGTGATCGACCGCAGCGCCGTGGACTTTGACGAACCCGAAACGGGCGATTCGCCATCGTCGGAATTGGCCGACCCCTGCGTGCCGTTAGTCTCGGGCGCTCGCCAAGTCGGTATCTACTTGAAAGAGTTCCAGCCGACGTCGGTGGGCGAGCTGATGGACCTTGTCCGCGAAGGCTACCCGTTGGTGCTGACCCTGCCGAGCGGCAAGATCAAGGTGATGGAAAAACTGGTTGGCCGGCGGATCGAGGCCAGCACGATCGAGGCGACGATCAGCGGCGGCGGTGTGACCGGCGCGACGCGTTCCGAATCGATCGGCAAATCGGACTTGAAGTCGCTGTTGTTCAAGCAAGAGAAAGGACGTCTGTTCGTGGCCAAAAAAGAACTCGAATGTGACACGTTCTCGGCCCGCGGTGGCGGTGGTCATGGCGGATCCCACGGCAACGCGCACGGGGACGCCCATGGCGACGAGCATCACGAACACTTGTCGCCGCTGAAACGCTTCACCAGTTTGTTGAAGCTGGATTTTCGCGACATCTTCACGATCGCGTTGTTTGCGCTGGTCGCCGGCATCCTGGCTCTCGCGACACCGTTGGCGATCGAGTCGATGGTCAATGTGGTCAGTTGGGGCACGTACGTGCAACCGCTGCTCGTCATCGCACTGATGTTGTTTGCGTGTTTGTCGCTGGGCGGTTTCTTGAAGCTGTTGCAAACCGTGCTAGTCGAAATCATCCAACGCCGGCAACTGGTCCGCATCGTCGGTGATCTGTCGCACCGCTTTCCTCGAGCAAACCAGCCATCGTTGTCGGGCGAGTATCCACGCGAACTGGCCAACCGCGTCTTTGACATCATGACGATTCAAAAGGCGACGGCGGTGTTGCTGATGGACGGCATCACGATCGTGCTGACGACGGTGCTGGGGTTGTTGCTACTTGGTTTCTATCATCCGTTCTTATTGGGTTTCGACATCGCGTTGATCCTGTGCATGGTCACCATCACGTGGGCGCTCGGTCGCGGTGGCGTGCGAACGGCAATCGACGAATCGATCGTCAAGTACCGGATCGCGCATTGGTTGCAGGACGTGATCGCGTCGCCGTCGGCGTTCAAGATCAACGGCGGAGAGGGTCTAGCGGTCGAACGGGCCAACCGCTTGGCATCGGAATACATCGACGCGCGGCGGATGCAGTTTCGCGTGGTGATCCGGCAGGTCGCCTTTGCGATCGGGTTGCAGGTGGTCGCGTCGACGGCCGTGCTAAGCCTGGGCGGATGGCTGGTCATCCAGCAACAGTTGACGCTTGGACAATTGGTCGCCAGCGAGTTGATCGTGACGGTGGTGTTGAGCGCGTTTGCGAAAGCGGGGAAGTCATTGGAGAAGTTTTACGACCTGATGGCCGGCATCGATAAGGTCGGCCACCTATTGGACGTGGAAGTCGACCCGCGGTTCGAGTTGGGTTCGATTCCCGATGGACCGGCGGAAGTCCGCTGGGACGAGTTGAATTTCCCGACCGCGACGGGCACCACGCACGTCCCGGAAACAAGATTGAGTGCCGGTTCGACGGTCGCGATCGTCGGCGACAATGTGACGGGTAAGTCGATGCTGGCCAAGTCGCTGGTCGGGCTGGTGACGCCGCATCACGGGATCGTCGAAGTCGCTGGTCTGGATGCCGCCCAAGCATCGTACGCCGGCGGCGGACGGATGGTGGCGTACGCGGGCGAAGTGGAAATCTTCCGATCGACGCTAACCGAAAACATCGACTTGGGTCGCGGCGGCATCGGCCAAAATCGAGTCCGCGAGTCGCTGCAAATCGTAGGGTTGTGGGACGACATCCTCCGGTTGCCCGACGGCGTGCAAACGGTGCTGCAGACGGGCGGGCATCCGCTGACGGCGGCTCAGACGTATCAGTTGATGATCGCGCGGGCGATCTCGGGCAAGCCGCGGTTGCTGGTCATCAACGGCTTGCTGGACCGGTTGGCGGGCGACCAGCGAGACCGCATCTGGAACGAGCTGTCATCCAGCGAGCGGCCGTGGACGCTGGTCGTGGTCACGCAAGACGAATCGATCGCGGAGAAATGCGATCAGCAAATCGCGGTGCGGGCATGACCAGAGTAGGTCCATTGTCCCAATTGACCCTGAACAAAAAAGAGTAGGTCAATTGTCCCAATTGACCCTGAACAAAACAGAGTAGGTCAATTGTCCCAATTGACCCGCTGAACAACGTCCATGGGTCAATTGGGACAATGGACCTACTTTGTAACGGGTCAATTGGGACAATGGACCTACTCTGGTAGACTGAACGAAACCCCTTTGCCACAAACCGGCACGTACGATGGACGCTAAAGCAAAAACGACGACGTTGGACTTGGGAGCCGAATTCCCGGCGATGCGGATGGTCCGCACCGGACGCCACGTTCGCATGATGGGCAAGCTGACGTTTTGGTTGCTGTTGATCACCGTGATCGCGATGATCTTTGCTCCGTGGCAACAAGCCGCGCCGGGGTTCGGCGTCGTCTTGGCGGTCGATCCGCAAGACCGAGCGCAGCCCTACCTCAGCCCCACCAAGGGCATCATCAGCTACGTCAAGCCGGACCTGCGTGAGGGCAGTTACGTCACCGAAGGCGAACTGCTGATGCGTCTCAAACCGATCGCCGAAAGCGGCGTCATGCAGATCGACACGCAGCTTGAGGCGATCAAACAAAAGCGTGAAAACGCGATCGCCAGCATCAAAGTCGCTGAACAGCAAGAAGAACTGCAGCGAGAGGGCGGCAAGAACTTGGTTCAGTCGCTGGACAAAGACTTTGAGGCGGCAAATAAAAAATGGCAACAGGCCAAGAACGAAGTGGACGCATTGCAAGCCGATTTGCGAGACAAACGAAACAAGTTGAACATCGACGAGTCCATCGCGACCCGTGGTTTGATTTCTCGCGGGGAACTAGTCAGCTCGCGAGAAGCGGCCGAAGCGGCCTGGAACAAAGTCTTGAAAGCCGAGAACGCGGTCGATGAAGCATTCGCCGCGCTGCGATCCAAAGAAGAAGAAATCGAAGCCAAGAAACGCGACATCGACGTCAAAAACCGCGAGATGAACCAGAAGGTCATCGAGCTGAACCAAAAGCTGCGGACGATCGAGAAAGAGTACAGCGAAGTGGACGTCAAACGGGACGAGTTCACTCGATTGGAAATCAAGGCGCCGCGAACCGGCCTGATCCAGCAGTGGAATGGCGTGATCGGCAGCGATGCGATCAAGGAGGGCGACCAGTTGTTCGTCATCGTTCCTGAAACAGACAAGCTGGCGGTCGAAATGAAGGTCAGCGGTAACGACTTGCCCCTGATCCATGAAGGGGACCCCGTGCAGGTGCAGTTCGAGGGATGGCCGGCGGTGCAGTTCGTCGGCTGGCCGTCGGTCGCGATCGGATCGTTCAGCGGTAAAGTCAACCGAGTTTTCCCAACCGACGACGGCAAAGGCTATTTTCGGGTCTTGGTCGTGCCGGATCAAGAGAAAGAGGCGGAGAACCCTTGGCCGGATGACCGATACCTACGACAGGGAGTCCGCGCGAACGGTTGGGTGCTCCTGAGGGAGGTCGCACTTGGTTACGAGATATGGCGTCAGCTAAACGGATTCCCGCCGGTGATCGCCGACGACGAAACCGATATGAAAAAAGAAAAAGGGCCGAAGGTCAAACTGCCAAAAGCGTAAGCCGCTGGCACGGGCGATCGTTGGCCGCTGGACTTTGCGTCATGTCGCCGTGGTTTTCACTCGGCAGCATCGCCGCCGAACCGCCAACTCGGGCCCATCAGGCTTCGTTTCCGACCGTGTTCGTGATGCTGGGTGATGAAGGCATTTCGCGGCCGGTCGACGAGCCATTGCCGCCGGGGGTCGAGTTGTTGCCCGAAGTCGAAGGCAAGCCCGATGACCGTAAGCCTGCCGACGGCAAGTCTTCCGACCGCAAGTCCGCCGATGACCTTGCCGAACAGCCCAGCAAGAGCGAAGCGGCTCGAACCCGCAGCCGCGCCGCCCGCGAACAACGCGACGCCGACGGTTCGGAATCGGATCGACGAAGCGACAAGGTCCTGGCTGATCGCGAAGCGGCCGACCGGGCCTCTGCCGCCGGTAGTGGTAATTCGGACGCCGACGCCGACCGAATCGTCCAGCGTGGTCCCGACGACTTGCGACTGGCCGACGTCATCGCCAGTCTGTACCGATCGTATCCCGAGATCGCCGACGCCCGTCAACAAGCGGCTCTGGCCAACGGACAATTGGTCGAAGCGTACGGCGCGTTCGACACCAAACTGAACTACCACACGCTGAACGAGCCGACGGGTTTCTACGAAAACTATCGTCACGGCATCGGCGTTGCCCGAGACACTTGGTGGGGCGGTTACGTTGCGGCGGGTTATCGCATTGGGCGTGGCGTCTTTCAGCCCTGGTACTTGGAACGCGAAACCGAAACGGGTGGCGAGTTCAAACTGGCCTTGGTTCAGCCGTTGTTGCAAGGCCGCGCGATCGACCCCAATCGTGTCGCCGTCTTCCAAGCCAACCTGGAACGGCAAATGGCCGGCCCGATGGTCCAGCAATCGATCTTGGAAGCGTCCCGCGACGCCGCATTGATCTATTGGCAATGGGTCGCCATCGGCGCGGTCTTGGAAGCACAGAAAGACTTGCTGGGACTTGCCGAAGAGCGAAACGAACAGTTCGAGTTCGGTGTCGCAGCGGGCAAGTTCGCCGAGATCGACTTGATCCTGAACCGCCAGCTGGTGGCCGAACGGCAAGCCAAGGTCTTGGAAACCGAACAGAAGTTTCGGGAGACCGGGTTCAAGCTTTCGTTGTACTTGCGAAACGAAGTCGGCCAACCGCTGGTACCGCCGGACGACTGGCTGCCGATCCACTTTCCGGTGATCGAGCTGCCGCCGCTGAACAATTTCCAAGAAGACCTGTTGGCGGCGCTCACGCGACGACCCGAGCCACGTTTGTTGCAACTGGCGATTCAACAAATCCAGTTCGACCGACAACTCGCCCGCAATGACATGCTGCCGGCGCTCGATTTCATCGTCGACGGATCGCAAGACGTTGGCGACGCCGGATCGAAATCGGACGACAAGGGCGAGTTTGTGCTGGTGATCGGTCTGCAAGGCGAGGTTCCGATTCAACGCCGCAAGGCGATCGGAAAGCTGCAACAAACGTCGGCCAAGATCATTCAATTGTCCGAGAAACTTCGGCTGCAAGAGAACAAGATCGGAGCCGAGTTGCAAACGGCTTACAACCAATTGCTGTTGGCGTCCGAGATTGTCGAGACCGCCGAAGTCTCGCTACGCGCGGCGTTCGAGACACTCGATCGCTATCGGTTCGCGTTCGACCGAGGCAAGATCGATTTGATCGTCTTGAACTTGGTCGAATCGAAAGCGTTCGAGACCGAGATCAAGCTGGTCGAAGCGCAACAGCGATGGTTCTCGGCGCTGGCGGAAATGCAGCTAGCACTCGACCTGGACCCGCTCGATCAAGCGATGGTGGTTTCCGACCTACCGCTGTCGACGCGACCGATGCCCGCCGACATGCCCGAACCGGTCAAGATCGACGCGGAAGAATTCGGCGAAGACTGGGAACGACGAGCCCAGCCGATGGAAGAGGAAGAGTAGACCTGCGGCTCCGCCCGCAGGAACATCCCGCGGGCGGAGCCGCGGGTCTACGAGGTTGCGCTGAGGCTACGGCATTGGAAGTCACCCGTGTCCCGCCGCCGCTCGCCCCAATCGATCCATGATCGCCCGCCCGATACCGACCGGCTCGCACGCATCGACCAAGATCAATTCGACGCCCGCCGAATCCAATGTTCGCATCGCCGCGAACAACTTCGTGCCGACTTCGACCAAGTCGCCCGATTTGCTCAGCGTCTCAACCACCACGTAGCGATCGCGGACGTGATCGGGCAGCGGAGAAAACGCGATGCGACCGATCTTGCGTTGGTCGTCAAGCGGTTCGCCCGCATCATCCTGCGGCGTCGCGAATCGCAGCGGCGTACGCGGCGAGTAGTGTTCGCGCATCATGCCCGGTGCTTGCAACGACGTGTGCTCCGGTGCAACCGCTGGTAACAAAGATTCCAGCGCGACGCCGAATCGCTCGGCAAGCGTCTCCGCCGTGATGCTGCCCGGACGCAGCAACCGTGGTCCGTCTTCGTCCAGCTTCACGATCGTCGATTCCACGCCGCAATGGCATGGTCCGCCATCGACGACCATCGACACGCAGTCGGGTAATCCGACACCGCAGTGGGCCGCCGTCGTGGGGCTGACGTAGCGCGACAAGTTCGCACTCGGGGCGGCCAACGGAAACGGACATCGTTTCAGAATCGCGATGGCCACCGGATGCGAAGGCACGCGAACCGCCACCGGCGACAATCCGGCCGTGACGTTGGGCGCAATCTTTTTTCCCGCGGGAAGCACCACCGTCAACGGTCCCGGCCACAGATCGATGATCGCATCGAGTTGATGCTCAATCGTGGTCGACAGCGGAAGCGCGACAGCCAAGTCCAATTGGTCGACCGAAGCGACGTGAACGATCAGCGGGTTGCTCGCCGGACGTCCTTTGGCGGCAAAGATCTTCGCCACCGCGTGCGAATCAAACGCATTGGCCGCCAGCCCGTAAACCGTCTCGGTCGGAATGACGACCAACTCGCCCGCCGATAGCCGCGCCGCTGCCAGGTCCAAATCGGCATCGTCAGCAGGGTGGATCGGAATCATAAATACGCGTGACAAGAAAACGGGTGCCATCAGAGTAGGACAATTGTCCCAATTGTCCCCCGTAACGAAAAGACGCCGCATCGAAAAGACGCCGGGACAATTGGGACAATTGTCCTACTCTGTTTCGACCTGAGATCATAGCCGCGGGCGACGATGCGTTTCCATGACCGCAAAGTTGGTAAACTTCGGCGATACGTTTCTTTTGCAAAACGAACCGCCCTCGACGGACCAACTCTCGTGAACCGGATGCCACGCCGAATCCTCGCCGCCTGTTTCCTTCTCCTCGCCGCCTCGCCGTTCGCGGCGGCTCAGACTTCCTCGCAACCCGACGCCAAAACTGCCCCCATGGATGCCGCTTCTTCTGCTTTGCTCGCCCCTTGGACCGGACCCTACGGCGGCGTGCCACCCTGGTCGGACGTTCGCACCGAGGAGTTCATTCCCGCGTTCGAAGTTGCGATCGAAAACGCCGAATCCGAGATCGACACGATTGCCGAAAACAAGGCACCGCCGACGTTCGCCAACACCATCCTGGCGATGCAACAGTCCGGCGATCAACTGCGACGGCTGCAATCCCTGTTCGGCGTCTACGAATCGAACCTGAACGTCGGCCCGGTGCCCGACATTGAAAAAGTTGTCGTGCCGAAGCTGTCCGAACACAGCGATCGCATTTACCAGAACAAAGCCCTGTTTGATCGCATCGAAACGATCGCCAAGAGCGACGCGATGACCGACGGCACGTTGACGCTGGCCGAGACGCGGATCGTTGACGACTTGTACAAGACATTCATCCGCCAAGGAGCCCGGTTGGACGCGTCCGAAAAGGCAAGGCTGTCGCAGATCAACACGCGACTGGCTCGGCTATTCACCGATTTCAGCCAAAACGTTTTGGAAGACGAAAAGGGCTACGTGACGTGGATCAGCGACGAAGCGGACCTCGCCGGCTTGCCTGAGAGCGTCATCGAAGCGATGGCCGGCGCGGCGAAGCAGCGCGACAACAAATCCGGCAAGTACGCAATCACGAACACGCGTTCGTCGATGGACCCGTTCTTGACCTACGCGGACAACCGATCACTGCGCGAGACCGTTTGGCGGAACTATTACAACCGTGGCGACAACGGCGACAAGTTCGACAACAATGCGATCATCAAAGAAATCTTGAAGCTCCGTGCCGCCCGCGCTAAATTGCTGGGCTATCCCACGCATGCCCACTGGCGAATGGAACCGACGATGGCCAAGGACCCGCAAGCGGCGATGGATTTGATGCTGAAGGTGTGGCCCAAAGCGGTCGCTCGGGTCAATGAAGAAGTCGCCGACATGCAGGCGATCATGGACGCAGAAACCGGCAACGACAACGCCAAGATCGAGCCTTGGGATTACCGCTACTACGCCGAGAAAGTTCGCAAGGACAAGTACGACTTGGACCTGAACGAGGTCACGCCATACATGCAGTTGGACAAGCTAACCGAAGCGATGATGTGGGCGGCAGGCAAACTTTACGGGTTGCAATTCAAACAGGTCAGCGGCCTCCCCGTCTTTCACCCCGACGTGACGACGTGGGAAGTCACCAAGGCGGACGGAACGCTTGCCGGCCTTTGGTACCTCGATCCGTTTGCTCGCGAGGGCAAACGCAGCGGCGCGTGGATGACGGATTATCGCGAACAGCAAAACATTGACGAAGAAATCCGTCCGATCGTCTCGAACAATTCCAACTTCGTCAAAGCCGGCGACGGGGTGACGCTGATTTCGTGGGACGACGCGATCACGTTGTTCCATGAGTTCGGTCACGCGCTGCATAGCTTGCTTTCGGACGTCAAGTATCGTTCGCAGGCCGGCACCAACGTGGCTCGCGACTACGTCGAGTTTCCGTCGCAGGTGAACGAACACTGGCTGGACACGCCGGAGGTGCTGAACCAATTCGCGGTCCACCACGAAACCGGCGAACCGTTGCCGCAAGAACTGCTGGAAAAGATCAAGAAAGCGTCGACGTTCAACAAGGGCTTCGACACGGTCGAGTACTTGGCCAGCGCGCTTATCGACATGAAGTTGCACTTGGCTGGCGATGCGGACATCGACCCGGACACGTTCGAGCGGGAAACGCTAGCGGAACTCGGCATGCCGAGCGAAATCCCGATGCGTCACCGCACGCCGCACTTCGCCCACATTTTCAGCAGCGACGCGTACTCGGCCGGTTACTACAGCTACCTATGGTCGGACGCGCTAACGGCCGACGCGGCGGAACGGTTCGTCGAAGCGGGCAGTTTCTACGATCCCGAAGTGGCACAGAGTCTGCTAGAAAACGTCTTCCGCGTCGGCGACACGATCGACCCGGCCGAAGGATTCCGCCGTTTCCGAGGCCGCGACGTCGACACAGGCGCGCTATTAAGAAAACGCGGCTTCCCGGCCGAGTAACCGTAGGTCCGTCACGCCGTGACGGAGCATCCGATTCCGTAGGTCCGTCACGCCGTGACGGAGCATCCGATTCCAATCAACAGCAAAGCTGTTCGGCCCTGCCACGGCGTGTCAGGGCTACGTTCATTGCACGAAAGAACTCCATGCGACATCTCCTTCTCTGCATCCTTGCGATCTTAGCGATCCCCGCCGCCTCCCAAGACGCCGCGACCGCTCCCGCCACCGCGGTGGCGGTCCTACCTGACATCGTTTACGGCACTGGCGATGGCGTCGAATTGAAACTTGATCTCGCTCGGCCGGTGTCCGACAAGCTTGTCGGACCCAATGGGGCTCCCTGCATCGTCGTCATCCATGGTGGTGCTTGGCGGATGGGCGACAAGGCCAGCCACCGCAGCGAAATCCGACGCTTTGCCGACGAAGGGTTCGTGTCGGCGACGATTCAGTACCGGTTCGCGCCGGACCACAAATTTCCCGCTCAAGTCGAAGACGTGAAGGCAGCCGTCCGGTTCCTGCGAGCTCACGCGTCGGACTACGGCATCGATCCTGACCGCATCGGCGCGGTCGGCTTTTCCGCCGGTGCTCACTTGTCGCTGATGTTGGCAACGCTTGATTCGGACCAATACGCCGGCCAAGGCGGATGGTCGGATCAATCGTCCAAGGTCCAAGCGGCGGTCTCGTTCTACGGCCCGACGCTGTTCACCGCCGACAACATGCCGGCACGGACCGAGCCCTTGGTGTTGGACTTCTTGGGCGGGACGATCGCGGACGTGCCGGAGACTTACAAAAAGGCATCCCCGGTCACGCACGTCAACGCCGGCGACCCGCCGATGCTGCTGTTTCAAGGCACGACGGACGAACTGGTTCCTTACACCCAGGCTTTTGAGATGACCGACGCGATGACGCGGCACGGCGTCCCCGGCCGAGTCGAAATGCTGATCGGTGCCGGCCATGGCTGGGGCGGAGTCGAACGGGATCGCAGCTACGAGCAAACGCTGGAATTTTTCCTGCGGTATCTCGAGCCTTAAGATAAAGTTTAGGCGTAGGCGTAGGGTGGGTCCAGGAGCGTCAGCGACGCCAGACCCACCGCCGGAAATTGGCTCGATTGGTGGGTTTGGCGTCGCTGACGCTCCTGGACCCACCCTACATCTAACCTCCCCGACGGTCTAAGTCTCTCCGGGGGTTATCGACTTACTAAACTATCGGGTGAGTCAATCGCGAGGTCATCGTTGTGGCCTGGCGTTTTGACATTGTCCGCAAACTTAGGTGTAAATCGGTTCATGAAGACGAATTACGACGTGGTGGTGATCGGTGGCGGGCCGGGTGGATGTTCGGCAGCGGCGACGGTGGCCGGCGGTGGCTTGCACACGCTACTTATTGAACGAGAAATGATGCCGCGGTTTCACGTCGGCGAATCGTTGATGCCGGAAGCGTACTGGCCGCTCCAACGACTCGGACTGACCGACCGGATCAAGTCGGCCGGCTGGCAAGTCAAAAAGAGTGTTCAGTTCGTCACGCACAACGGCCGCGAATCGGAACCGTTTTTCTTTCGCGAACACGACGAACGTCCGTGCAGCAACACGTGGCAGGTCGAACGCAGCGAGTTCGACAAGATGTTGTTCGATCGCGCGGCGGAACTGGGTGCCGACTGCTACGACCAAACACGATTGATCGACGTCCGATTTGATGAAGGCGGCGCTGCCAAGGGCGTCGTCGTTCGCGATGCCAACGGCGACCAGCACGACATTGAGTGCCGAGTGGTCATCGACGGCACCGGGCAACAATCTTTCATCGCGAACAAGCGAGGACTCAAGGAGGTCAACCAAGACCTTAAGAAGGCTGCCATCTGGACGTATTACCGCGACGCCGTTCGCGGCGAAGGCGACAACGAAGGCGCGACGATCATTATGCAAACCGAAAACCGCAATTCGTGGTTTTGGTTCATCCCGCTTTCGCGAGGCATCACTAGCATCGGCTGCGTCGGTGATAACGATTACTTGTTGAAGGGACGTGGCAAGCCGGACGAGGTCTACTTCGAGGAACTGGCGATCTGCCCCGGTCTGAAATCTCGCTTGGAGAACGCGACGCGGTTGGGCGAGATCCGCACGGCGAAAGAATTTTCATACATGACCAAGCAGTCCGCCGGCGACGGTTGGGTACTGGTCGGCGATGCGTTCGGCTTCATTGATCCGGTGTACTCCTCGGGCGTTTACTTTGCGCTTGAAATGGGCATCAAGGCGGGTGACGCGGTCGTCGAAGGCTTCGCCAAAAATGACCTTCGCGGCGAACAACTCGGCTGTTGGACCGAATCGTTCCGCGAGGGGGCGACGTGGGTTCGCAAATTGGTGCATGCTTTCTACACCAAAGAATTCAGCATCGGTCGGTTCATGAAAGAGCATCCCGAGCACCGCGGCAACGTGACGGACCTGTTGATCGGGCGTGTCTTCCATGAAGGTGCCGGAAGGATGTTCGAGGATCTCGATGCATCGATCGAACGGGCGAAAATGGAAGCCGCTGGGGTTTAAGATCCCGACCGCGACCTTGTTCAACGCCCAGCCGGAAGCAGTGGTTTTCGCAGACCTGCGGCTCCGTCCGCAGGAAAATCTTGCGGGCGGAGCCGCAAGTCTACGGTCGCTTGCCCGGCGCGGTATGCTGAACCCATTCTTGGACTCGGCCTAGAAAGGGGGACGGTGGTGCGACGGAACGGACGAATTTTTTTGACGCTTGCGCTGGTCCTGGCGATCGGCGAAATCGGTTTCGCAGGCGAACGGGAAGCCGCAGTCCAGCAGCGGAACCGCACCACGTTGGTGCGACAACTGACCAACCGAAGCGAAGTCATCCGCCAGCAAGCGATGACGCGGGTCAGCGGGAGCAGTCGCGATTTGTTGGCGTACCGCGACGCCCTGGTCGCGGCGGTCAAAGATCACGCCGACGAGACGGCCGTCGATGACTTGGCGAGGCCGAGCACCGTTCGCCTGGTTTATCTGATCGGGCAAGTCGATCACCCCGATTGTGAATCTGCGCTGGTCGAATTGCTTGACGACGATCACGCCGGGATTGCGATGATCGCCGCCGATTCACTCGGTCAAAACAAACGCTACGGTGCGATCGAATTTTTGAAACAACAAGTCGACCGGAAAGCGTTCTCGGACTCGTACGGTTTTCGTTTCAACTTGATCCGCTCGCTCGCCCAAATGCAGCATCCCGACGCGGTCGAGTATCTAAGCGAATTGCAATCAAGTTTGGACGGGCAGTTGCATTTTGAGTTGACCAAGATTCTGGACATGGTCACCGATTCCGAATTCTTGGGAGACGAAGATCGGTTCGCAAAATGGCAATCGACTCGAAAGCCGAAGCTGGTGCTGCAACCGGCCAGTTTTGATTCGGGATCTTCATCCAATCCAAGAATGCGATTGGGCGAACGACAAAAATATTATGGGATTGAGATCAATGCGAAACGGTTGATGTTCGTGATCGACCGGAGCGGCAGCATGGAAGACTACGATCGCGGCATGACCCGGTTGGAACGAGCCAAATTGGAACTGACGCGTGCGATCAAGGACTTGCCCGCCGACAGCGAATTCGGAATCACCTTCTTCGAATCATCCGTCCGTCAATGGCGATACGAATTGTTGCCGGCGACCGAATCGAACAAGCGCGAGGCGATTGCGTTTGTCCAGCGACTCGGCTACGGCGATCGAACGAACACCTACGGGGCACTGTTGGAAACGCTGCAGTTCGATGATCAATTGGAAGCCGTCTTCTTGCTGTCCGACGGTCATCCGACGTTGGGCAAGGTCATGCAGCCCGATGCGATCGTGGCGGACATCATGCATCGAAACCGCTTCCGTCACATTCAATTCAACACGGTCGGCATCGCCGTGAACGAAACGACCGAACGATTCTTAAAATCGCTCGCCGAACAATCCGCCGGCGAATACCGCCAAGCAAGGTGATGCCGTCGATCGCGACATCCGGCGTGGAAACTCCCCTACGTGATTCCCGCTAACCACTGCTTCAACCGCTGCATCACAAATTCACGATCCGTATCGTGAAACATGGCGTGCCGGGTCTTCGGCCATCGAACCAGCGTGGCAAGCTTCCCAATCCGGATTGAAAAGTTGTCACATGCGGCGCGGTCGATCAGCGTGTCCGCTTCGCCGTACATGACCAGCGTCGGGATGTCGATTTCGCGGGCATGATCGATCGCCCAACGACCTTGGGACACCAACTGAGTTGCCAAGTACATCGAGATTTGCGAGTGCATCAGCGAGTCGTCCTCGATCGCGCGGACTTCGTCTTCGTCGCTGGTCAAGGTCGTTGCGTCGACCTCGCGTCGGAACTGCACCCACGGAACCAGGTATCCGGTCAACCAAGCCGCCAAGATGAACGGTCGGGGCATCGGTCGCGGTGGCAACAACATCGGTGCGCACAGCACCAACCCTGCGAGTGACTTTGTGCCTTCGGCGGGATCGCTGCGAGGCAAGATGTTGTCGGTGCGAAGCACGAAATTGGCTGCGAAATTGCCTCCCATGCTGTGCCCCAACAAGACTTGCGGCACGCCGGGGAACGCCCTGGACGCGGTCCCGCGAGCCGCCGAGATGTCGTCCAAAACGGAATCGAATGAGTCGACTTTTCCGGGCGTTCCGGGCGACCGTCCGTGCCCGGGAAGATCGAACGCCAATGTCGCCCAGCCGATCTCGCAGAGTGCCTCAGCAACTTTGGTAAACCGCTGTGCATGGTCGCCCAGCCCGTGAACGACGACGACGACCCCAACCACGTTGCCGACGCGATCCGTCGACGGGGTCCAGAGAGTCGCGTGCAGTCGGTCGGCGCATCCAGTGAAGAGATTTTCGACAGGCACCGACCACTTTCGACTTGGAGACAAAAACCGCGAGACGGCTTCGATGAGTTAGCAAATTACAGGTCAGATCATCGCCGATTTGCACACACCGCGGCAACCCGTCGGGCCTGGCCATGGCGTTCGGCATGGAAGGTGCGTTTTAGAACCCCCGGAGAAAGATCCCTGCCAACTTGACGGTGTGAAAATGCTGCTTCGATTGCTGTTGTTATTCATCTGCGTCCCGCTGGTGGAACTGTACCTGCTGTTGCAGTTGGCCGACGCGACTTCATTGGGCGTGACTTTGGCCACCGTGATCGTCACCGGAGTGATCGGTTCGTTCTTGGCAAAACGCGAAGGAGTGATGGCTTGGATGCGTTTTCGTTCCGCCCTGGCAGAATCGCGCATGCCAAGCCGCGAGATCCAAGATGGCCTGATGATCGTCTTCGCCGCAGCGCTCCTATTAACACCCGGATTGATCACCGACGCGGTTGGATTCACGTTGCTGGTCCCGGCCGGACGAACGTTGATTCGCAAGTACGTGCTTCGTCGTTTCGTCGGCAACCTAAACGTCAAGGTGTTCACGAGCCAGCCAAGTTCCCAGACGAACAAGCCGTACCGGGGTCAAACCTTGGAAGCCGAAGCGGTCGAGCGTCGGACAGAGTAGGACCGTTGTCCCACTTCGCTACAGCTTTTCCCGAATCAAATTCGCGATCGTGGTGCCGCTTGAGATTTGACCGACAACCGTCGTCGTCGGGAAAACCAGTTTCGGCAGCGTCCCAGCGCCGGATTCTTTATACAGAAAGACGTTCTTGGCGACGTAGGCCGACGGCGTCTTGCTGTTGAAGACGTCATTGAATCGATCGACGCCGACCAAGCCGATGATGTGGTTGCGAGTCTCGTCGACGGACCTTTCCTGTTGGAACATCCAGTCATGAAAATCAGTGAATTGATCGGGATCGGCCAGCCACATTGCAACGCCAAGTTTTGCGATCGTGCAGCGTCCGGCAAGTGCGGGATCGCTGGTTTTTGATTCGCTGTTGCATGACTGATGCAGCGGCGTCGGCAGCGCGACCACCGCAAGTCCACCATCGAGTTGTCCGGCGGCGGCTTGGATCGCGTGATGCGTTTCGCGGCAGTGCGAGCAAGTGTAGTCGAACATTTTTGCGACGACGTACTTCGCATCGGCGTCACCCCACAGCGGCCACTGGGCCACGTCTAGTTGCCGTCTTCCACCGGAGACCGGCACCAACCGGCGTTCGGTTTCGGCCGGCTTCGCTTCCACTTCGCCCGACGTCGCCGCCGTATCGTCCATCACACCGACCAAGCCCATCGACGGGTTCAACCACGTGGCCAGTTGCAGGACAACGTTGAACGATGATGGCGCGGTCGAACTTGATTGCAAGGCATCAGAAACGGGCGCATCCGAAACGGGGGCGTCAAAAACGGGAGCATCGAAGACTTCCACATCATCGCCGACTTCGCCGTCAACGCCCGGCGCATCAAAGACGCCTGGCGCATCAAAGACGTCCGCATCGTCGGTAACGTCGATCGGCGAGCTTTCAATTCCCGCCGGAGAATGCTCTTCGATGCGAAACGTTTGCGGGGGGGTGCCGAGAGCTTGCCCGGCGATCAGGATACCGACCAGCGTAGCACCAATTAGAGCGTTTTTCGTTTGCACGGATGTCTCCCAAGGACGAAGAAATTGAACGATGCCCCACACCAGCAGCGAACAAGTGTGAGCGGCGACGCAGTACACACACAGGTGGCCGAGCACAAAGATTTGTAGGCTCAAAAACCACAACGCGGCCAGCCCCGCCGTCCAAGATAACAGCGAGATCAGTCGCCACTGCGTCGATGCATCTTCGGCCTTGTTCCAAACGATACCGGCCAGCAATCCCAGCAGTCCGACGTACAAACCGGCAGCGGGCAAACCCACCGGAATGCCTAAAAACTTTGACCAGCGACTGGTCAACACGTGATCGCAATTGAACAGGCCGCCGTCACAACCGACGACGCTGGAACCGGTCAGCCCGACCCAGCTCATGTAGACGCTGATCCCCAGCCCGATGGCCGAAATCACCGCCAGGACCGGGGTGATGGAAAATGCTTTCATCCGAAATTTTAATGCTGTCCATCTATGAATTGCCGTCCGCCAATGACGGTGAACATCTGTTGTAGCAGCGCCGCGAACGCTTGCGGATGGGCCCCGCGAATTTGTGTTCTCGCTAAGGTGCTGTCCCTGGGAAGTGTGCCGGGAAGTGCGACTTTTTGACGAAGAGGTCGTCGAAAAACCAACCAAGGTCGTCATCACTTCGCCCGATCGGTTGACTTGCAGTGGTCTAAAAGCTGGCATCCCAGTCTCGAATCTTGAGCGTCGCGGCAAGCTCCAACGCTATCCGTCAAAGCTCAAACCGCAAATATCGGAACCAACACCCGCTCCATCAGGACTCCCTGGCCGTCTTTCTCCTATCCAGCCCTCCCAGAGTGCAAAGCGAATGCCAACCAGACAAAGACAATCAGAGTAGAACGATTGCCCTATAAAGCAACGTCGATGATCGCCTTGATCACGCCGGTTTCCGGCCGCGTGAACTTATCGAAATCGTCGACCACTTTATCGAACGTCGTCCGGTGCGTGATCCACGGGTCGGTGTTGATCGTCCCGTCTTCGATCAGCCCGATGATGCGGGTGAAGTCGCGGGGCATCGCGTTACGCGAGGCCTTGATCGTCGCTTCAGGCCGGTGCATCGCCGGATGCCGAAACGCCAATTCGTCTGTGGTGATGCCGACGTAAACGAGTGTTCCGGTCGGGGCAAGGTACTTGAACGCGCCCGACATCGAATGTTTGTTGCCCGTCGCGTCGGTGATGACTTGGTACATGTCGCCGCCCGTGATGGCCTTCATCTGTTCGATCTCCGAACCGTCGCCTTTGAACAACACCGTGTTCTTGATGCCGTAGTTTCGTTCGACGAACGCCAACCGGTCCGGGTTCATGTCCATCACGCTGATCGTCGCCTCGGTCAACCGCGCAAACTCCAACGTCGCCAACCCAATCGGTCCCATCCCGATCACGAGTGCATGATCGCCACCGGACGGTTCCCCGCGATCGTTGGCGTGACATCCGATGGCCAGCGTTTCAACGAGTGCCAGTTGGTCGTAGCCGAGCTTCGATGACGGATGAAGTTTGTCGGCGCGAACCAAAAACGATTCGCACAATCCGCCGTCGCACATCACACCTATCACCTTCAAGTTTTGGCAGCAGTTGATCGCTCCACGTCTGCAGGCGTAACAGGTCCCGCAGTTCATGTACGGTTCGATGCTGCACGCATTGCCGGCGGAAACGTTGGTCACACCGTCGCCGACCGAGACGACTTCGACCCCCAGTTCGTGGCCGGGGATGCGAGGAAAATCAAAGAACGGAAACTTGCCGAGGTAACAACTGACGTCGGTCCCGCAGATGCCCATCCGATGCGTCCGAACGATGCGCCATGCCGGGACCGGGTGAGGCGGGGGGGTCGATGTCGATTTGTTTGAGCGTTTTTAGTTCGGAGATTTGGATGGTGCGCATGATTGGGTTCCCTGTGGAATGAATTCGCCGTCGTAGACCGGCGGCTGAGCGTAGACCTGCGACTGAACGTAGACCTGCAAGGCTGAACGTAGACCGACGGCTGAACGTAGACCGCGGGCGAAGTCACAAAAACCTGCGGGCGAAGCCGCAAATCTACGACTACAGCCCATAAGCACGAACCGCGTTGCCTGCGAAGATCGCATCGCGTTCGCTTGTTGACAAGTCCGACGCCAGTTCCCGCACGCAACCCAGCCACCGAGCGTAGTCGGTTTTCAGCAAGCATACCGGCCAGTCGCTGCCGAACATCAGTCGCGACGGCGTGAACGCTTCGACGACCGTATCCCAGTAAGGCTGAATGATGTCGATCGAACAGTCGGCACCACGGACTTCCGTCGCCACGCCCGAAAACTTGCACGTCACGTGGGGACGCTTGGCAAGTTCACGAATGTTGTCCGCCCATGCTTGATCGAACTCACCCGACACGATCTTGGGTTTTGCGATGTGATCGAGCACCATCGAGTGATCGGGATGCCGATCGACAAACTCAATCGTCGCGGGAAGTTGCCGAGCCACAATCAACAAGTCGTAAACTAACCCGAACGAAAGCAATTCGCGGACGCCGTCGTTAAATGCCTCACCTCGCAAGAACTGACCATCGCGTTCGTCTTGCACGACGTGACGGATTCCTTTTAGCCGCGGTCGATCGGCGAATTTTTCTAGCGTCGACCGCACGTTCCCGGCCAGCGGTGCCCAGCCGACAACGCCACGGATCAGCGGCTCGACATCTGCCATCGCCAATAGCGTTTCTGTCTCCTGGACTGATTGACGAGCCTGGACCGAAACGAAGCCGTCGACACCGTTGGCAGCGGCGACTTCACGAAGTTCGTCAAGCAAAAAATCTCGCTGCAACACAGACTTCGACGCGTCAATCCAGCGGTACTGGTCGGCCGAAAACTTCCAAAGGTGATGGTGCGAATCAATCAGCATGGTCGAGTAAGTCATTTGCGGAGTCAGAGTAGGACAATTGTCCCAATTGTCCCGTGTGTGTTTTCCACGGGTCACGTGTGTGTTTGCCAAGGGTCAATTGGGACAATTGACCTACTCTGGTCTAACCCAAGATCACCCTTGCGATATTGATGTACATCACGATGCCCAGGATGTCGACGATGCCCGCCACGAAGGGGTTGCTCATCATCGCCGGATCCCATCCGATCCGTTTGAAGATGATCGGAAGGGTCGCGCCGCACAAGCATCCGCACACGATCACGGACACCAACGTCAGCGGAATCACGAGCGCATCGCGAAACGATGGGGCGACGAACACCGCGACCGAAAACCCAATCAACGCCAAGAAACAGCCCAGCGCCATCGACACGATGATTTCGCGCCGCAAGACTTCCGGCCAATCGCGGAACTTGACTTCGCCGCTGGTCATCGCTGTGATCACCAGCGTCGCGGATTGGCTACCCGAGTTTCCGCCCGCGCTGATGATCAATGGAATGAACCAGACCAGCCACGCGTAACGTTCCAATTCCAATTCATAGTGCCGAAGCGCGAACGCGGTCAGCAGTGCAGCGAAGAATAGGATCGTCAGCCATAGGCCTCGCTTCCACGACAACGTCCAAAGCGCGACGCGTAAAAAATCCTCGTCCAGCGGTTCAACCGCCGCGATCCGCTGCGCGTCCTCGGTCAATTCTTCTCGCACGACATCGATCACGTCGTCGTGCGTGATGATGCCCAGCAATTGCCGGCCGCTGTCGATGACGGGGATGGCCAGCAAATTGAACCGCTCGACTTTCTCGGCCACCGTTTCCTGGTCATCCGTCACCAGCACCGCGATCACGTCCGATTCCATGATCTCGCCCAGCGTGACCGTCGGCCTTTTAAGCGAGGACACCAATTGCCGCGTCGACACGATGCCACGAAGAAGATTGTTTTCGTCGACGACGTACAAGTAATAGATCGTTTCCAAGTCGCTCGATTGCCGGCCCAGTTCTTCGAGCGCCTCGCGGACCGTCAGATGTTCTTCCAACATCGCAACTTCGCTGGTCATCAGCGCCGGCGGTGCCGTCGCGGTACGACTGCAACCGCTGGATGTCGCGGCGATCCTCGATGGGAAGCAGCGGCAGGATCTCGGCGACTCGGTCGGCCGATAGTTCCTGGATCAGGTCGACGCGGTCATCCGACGGCATCTTGTCGACCAGTTCGGCCACTTGCGTGACCGAGTTGGATTGCAGCAATGCGACTTGGCGATCGTATTCGATGTAGCCAAAGATCTCGGCGCGGCGAACTGGCGATGCGTATTGCAACACCTCCCACATTTCTTCGTTGGCCAGCCCCTCCATGAACTCGGCCGTTCGCCCGGGGTTCAGCGCGTTGCAAAACTCAACCAGTTCGGCTCGATTTGCATCGGCCAACATCTCACGCAGCTCGGGCAGGAAGAGAGTGTTGACCATAAAGACGCTCTAGTTACTGACCCGTTCGACGTACTCGCCCGTTCGCGTGTCGATCTTGATCACGTTGCCTTCTTTGATGAAGCCCGGCACAAGGAACTCCGCGCCCGTTTCGACGATGGCTGGCTTGGTCACGTTGGTCGCGGTGTCGCCCTTGGCACCTGGCTGCGTCTCGGTGACTTTCAGTTCGACCTGATTGGGTGCTTCGACGATGATCGCGGCTTCGTTGTACAGCGTCATCGAGCAGACGGTGCCATCCAAAAGGTACTTCCAAATGTCGCCGCCGACGTCCGCCGAAACTTCGTACTGCTCGAACGTGGTCTGGTGCATGAAGACGTAACCTTCACCCTGGCGATACAGGAATGCGACGGAGGTGGACTCGACGTCGGCGGATTCCAGGCTGTCGCCGCCCTTGTAGGTGCGGTCCAGGCTGGTGCCGCGGATCAGATTTTTCAGCCGGCACTTGTACATCGCGTTGCCCTTGCCAGGCTTGACGAACATCATGTCGGTCATCAGGTAGGGCTCGCCGTCGATTTGGACCTTCAGCCCTTTTTTGAAGTCACTTGTGTTATAAGTAGCCATAGTTGGGGGCCGCCGCGTTGGCGCCGGCGTCTTCGGAGGAAACAGGAAACAGGACAGAATATAGGTGCGGAGTTTTTCGTTGATTCGATCCCCCCAGCAAAACGCCGTGGCAGACGGATCGGCCGAAATTCTAACGTCCACCAGCGATCTTGTCCCGACCGGTAATGAGAAGTCGGGCTCGACGAATTCAGCGACAGCGAATTCAGCGGCAGCAAATTCAGCCACATGGCAAACCGCGATGAAACGGGCGATCCGCTCGTCAGCGGCGCTGCGGCGATCGTTGAACCTGCCCCCGGCCGGATCGCCGGACGCGGAAGCTGACTTTCCGACCTTCGTGCCGCTGGAATTTCTGTCCCGAATCCGGCCCGGCGATCCCGATGATCCGCTGCTTCGTCAAGTTCTTCCGCTGGCCGACGAAGACGATCACTCTGCGGCCGGTTTCGTCGCCGATCCGGTCGGCGATTTGAACGCCTCGGTCGGCGGCGGGGTGTTGCACAAGTACGAAGGCCGAGCCCTGGTCGTCACGACGGGCGCGTGCGGCGTCCACTGCCGGTACTGTTTCCGCCGCGAGTTTCCATACAGCGAATCGACCAGCCAGCCGTCCGGCCACGCATCGGCAATCAAGTACCTGACATCGGCGACCGACGTCGACGAAGTCCTACTGTCCGGCGGCGATCCGCTGACACTGACCGACGAAAAGCTGGACGAGTTGATTTCGCAGCTTGAATCGATCCCGCACCTCCGCCGCGTTCGCTTCCACACACGAATGCCGATCGTGATTCCCCAGCGGATCACCGACACCGTTATCCAACGATTGCACCGGAGCCGCCTGACGACGTGGTTCGTCGTCCACGCCAACCACGCAAGCGAAATCGACGATGCAGTGATCGCGTCGCTATCGAAACTGATCGACGCCGGCATCCCGGTGCTGAACCAAGCCGTCTTGCTGCGCGGAGTGAACGACAACGTCGACGCACTCGCGGACCTGTGCACAAAACTGATCGACCACCGAGTCATGCCGTACTACTTGCATCAACTCGACCGCGTCCGCGGAGCATCGCACTTCGAGGTCCCCGTCGAAACGGGCAAGCGGTTGATCACCGACTTGCGATCCCGCCTGCCCGGCTACGCGGTCCCAACTTACGTCACCGAACAACCAGGACGATCGTCAAAAACACCGCTGTAACAGAGTAGGTCAACTGTCCCAATTGACCCCAAACAAAACAGAGTAGGTCAATTGTCCCAATTGACCCCAAACAAAACAGAGTAGGTCCATTGTCCCAATTGACCATCACGACCTGATTCCATCTGGGTCAATTGGGACAATGGACCTACTCTGACTCACTCGATCGATTGCCAGTACAGGTACTCGCCGATCGGCAAGTTCGCTTTCTTTGGGTTGTCGGCGATGTAGCCGCGCAAGTATCGAAACTGGTCCGCACTGCGAATGATGTGATCGAAAGGCTCGGGTTGCCATACATGCACCTTGCGAGTGGATTGCTCGATTGATCTGTCGCGCCGTGAACCGCATCCAACTCTCACTGACCAGCGACAAATCAAACCCGGCATAAAACTGAACGATGGCGTGGACATGATTCGGCATCACGACGATAGCGATCCAAGTCGTAGCGTTGCCCATCAAAATGACGAATTGCATCGCCGACGATGTTCGCCAAGTCAGGTCCGCCGAAATGGACAACTTCCATGCAATTCATCGAGCGATCGATGAAACAAACGATCGCTCAATCGTTTAAACTCAGATTGCTGTTCCGGCGAAAGCTGATCGAGCAGCACAGCATGGTTGCTCGCGCGTCGCCCAATGACGAAGTCTGCGAGTCGAACTGAATGGTTACCAATTTCCAGAAAACGAGTCAGTTCCCGATGCCACCGCTCGACCACTTCGCGAGGCATCGAATCAGCCGTACGGAACGTCACAAAGATCGCCGCCCCGGGCTGAAACCAATGCGGCAAGTGACGCTCACTAATGACCACGTCGGCCAACGCGTCAAACGGCTGAAACTGTTTCGCCATCCCAGGTCTCCCTTAGAACCAGAGTAGGTCAATTGTCCCAATTGACCCCCAGCCTACCAGAACCAGAGTAGGTCAATTGTCCCAATTGACCCCAGCCTACCAGAACCCGGGTCAATTGGGACAATGGACCTACTCTGACTCACCAAACACTACTCGACCGATCGCATGTACGTCTTTGAAAATCCCGTTCTGCAGCGCGAGCTATTGGTCAACTTGCGGACCAATCGGGCGTTCTTGTTGTTGGCCGTTTATCAGTTGCTACTCGCCGGCGTTGTCCTGGTCGCTTGGCCGACCGACGCGCGGTTGGACCTGACGACCAACCCGCCGAGTGCGAAGAAGCTGGTCAACATCTTTTTTCTCGGCCAGTACGTGATCGCGTCGTTGATGGCACCCAGCTTTGCCGCCGGCACGATCACGGGCGAAAAAGAACGTCGGACGTATGAGATGTTGCTGGCCAGTCCGCTGCGTCCCGGCGCGATCGTGCTTGGCAAAATGGTTGCCTCGCTAACTCACCTGGGCATGTTGATCCTGGCATCGCTGCCGATCATCGTGCTGTGCCTGCCGCTGGGCGGGGTCAGCGTTTACGAAGTGCTTGCCGCGTACCTGGGCTTGATCGTTTCGGTGGTCTTGTTTGGCGCGATCGGAGTGTTTTGCAGCAGCTATTTCCAGCGGACCAGCGCGTCCTTGGTCGTCAGTTACTTGGTCATCTTGCCGCTGGTGATGGGTGCGGTTTTGTTCTGGTCGTCGCTGGAGGGCTACGGTGAACTGCGGCTAAAAATTTCGGTGCTGGTGCTGCCCGCGTTCGCGATGGCGGCCGTGATGCTGATGTGCGCGGCCGCCGCTGGACGGATGCTGTATCCGCCCGACGTGGGCAGCGAAGGCAAAGAAGTCATCGACTTGGAACGCGAATCCGAGCAAGCCGTCGGGTTGGTCATCCAGCCCGATCAGTTCCCCGATCGTTTGTTCGCGCCGCCGAAGAAACAAGAGCTGATGCGAGACGGCGCGAACCCGGTTTACGACAAGGAAATTCACAGCGAGATCTTCAGCCAGGGCACGTTGATGCTGCGGCTGGTGATCCAGATCAGCATGTTGTTGGCAATCCCGCTGATGGGTGTGTTCCTGTTTTGGATGATGGACCGCTGCGCATGGTTTTCGGTTTACGTGATCGTCTTCAACATGCTGGTCGGACCCGTGTTCTTGGCCGGCACGATGACCAGCGAGCGCGAACGCGAGACGTTGGACCTGTTATTGACGACGACGCTGACGCCGTGGCAAATCCTGTGGGGCAAGTTCATCGTCGGCTTCCGCATCTCGGCGGTGCTGACCGGATTCCTACTTTGGCCGTTGCTGTTGGGGACGGCGCTGAACACCAGTTTTTGGTCGAACTGGATCGCGGTGCTTTGTTTCTTTGCGATCGTCGGGATGGTGTGCTTGGTCAACGCGGTGGTGGCGCTTGCATGTTCGTTGTTTTCAAAGAAAACATCGATTGCACTGCTCAGCACCTACGTGATCCTGCTTCTGCTGTACGTCGCGCCGCCGACCGTGATCGCAATGATGCAGATCCTGGACTTTGCGCCGATGCAAATCGCATCGGCCATGTGGTCGGGAGTGACGAGCCCGTTCTCGGCGCTGTTCGCGGTACCACTGGACGAGAACATGCGACGGCAACCGGACGAGACGCCGGCGAACGTCGGCAACTTAAAGTTGGTTGCGGGTTACTTTGTTTTCAGCAGCGCGCTGATCGCAGGCGCGACCGTTGCGATGGTGGCAAGGCTACGGGCACGTCGGGGACTATCAGAGTAGGTCCATTGTCCCAATTGACCCGGACTGTCCTAGAATCATGGTCAATTGAGACAATTGACCTACTCTGACTCACTCCGGTGGAACATCGCACGCCAAATCAAACCTCGTCCAACACCACGTCGTGACTGCCACGGCGGCTAGTGCGAACGCCCACGCCATTGCCACCGCTCCGATCACGACGGCGAAGATCGCGAAGTTGCCAGGCAAGACGTTGCGGCAGAATCCGACCCACGTGGCGAGCGACATCAGTGCCAATAGCAGCACCGCGACTTTGCCGAGGAACGTCAACTTCGCTCGCACCATCATCATGATGCCCTGCGTCTTTTCGTGATGCGGGAACGACAGGAAGATCGCGTTCTCGATCGCGAACGTGAACAGCGATAGCGCGGACAATAGCCCCGCCCATAGAAAAAACATCGACCACCCGGGCTGAGTCACCCAGGCCGCGATCGCCAGCGTCAACCACTGGAACCCGCACGTGATCGCGACCGGCAAACCGATCTGACCCATCACCATCGACACCGGTCGCACGGGCAACGATCGCAGCAGCAACATGCGTCGCAGGTCGCGGCGGAAATCGATTCGCAGCGCCGGCGGAGCCAACAGCACCGTACACATTGCAATGCCGCCGACGACGAAGAACCATTGGTCCGTGATCTTGCCAGTGACCAGCGGCGACAAGCACAACAGTGTCGGAATTAGAAAACTGAATCCGATCGTGCCCGCGTAACGTTTGATGCTGACCCACTGCCGAGCCATCATCGCGGCCAAATCGGTGGCCAGAAAGGTGAGACGATCTAGCATCGATCGGATCGACAGCAGCGATGGTTTGTTGGTGGTGTCGTTTCGTGTTCGCAAGTCGCCCCCGGCCAACCGCATCACTTCGTGGGCGTGTGACAAACGTTCGCTGCGAGCGTCGGTGACAACCAGCCCAACGATGGCGACCGGCAGGGACGCCGCAGCGATCACGAGTTGTAACAGCGTGGCGAAGTCGTCACCCGAACCGACGGCCACGTTCGCCGCGGCGATCCAAGGCGTTGCCAAGCAACCGATCATGCCGCTGGCGGCGGTTTGACCGAGCGACGTGAATGCGGCGTTGACGTACGCGGCACCTCCGCCGCCCGTGGGAACGATCGCAAAGATCCTTGCGAATAGCTGAACGACGACGGCGACCGCGATCGAAGTGGCCGCGATGCGAAACTGGATCCGTGATCGGTCATCCAGAGCTGTCGCCCAACGTGCAATCGTCAAGCGAACGATTTCCAATAACAATAGTGACATGAACACGCCAACGATCAATAGTTCGATCTGTTTCGCGTCGACGAACAACACGACCGACAAAAGCAACGTCTTCGCCGCCGTCGCAACAACTGATTTCACGACCTCGTAGACCGCTAGCGTCGAACGATGAATCGGTGCGCCGCCTAGCCACAACGATTCCGCATCACTGAGTGCCAGGTCGGACGTTTGCCGCGACCAAGAACAACGCACGGCGTGATAGATCGCGTACAGCACCATGCCGCCGGACAACCACAATCGCCAACTTTCAGCGTCGGCCGGTTGCCGCGTCGCCAAGATGAACGCACCGTTGATCAGGTACAGTCCCGCAAACGCAATCGTCAACAACGTCGCCACGATCCGCCGCGGCGATGCCATCCGCGTTATCGTTCGGTGCAAACGAAACCGCGATCGCGTCAGCAACAAACGCAGGCACTCGCGGTGCGTTCCCAGACCATCCCAAGCAACCCCGATCACGCCATGACTCCCGCGATTGCGTCCACGATCGGCGGTGCAGTCGCGGCGAAATACGCGGCTTCCAACGTTTTGGCTTCCGGGAATTTTTCACGTAGCCCGTTTGCCGGACCGAAGTATTCGGTTTGTCCGTCTTGCATGACCAGCAGGTGCGTGCAGACGTCTTCGATCATCGCCAGCAAGTGGCTGCTGATGATCACCGTTGCACCGTCGGCGGCTCGAACGCGAACCGAATTTAGCAGCGCGCGAATGCCCGGTGGGTCTAGGCCCGTCAACGGTTCGTCCAGCAACAACACCTTGGGGTCGTACAAGTACGCGCAGGCGACGGCCAGTTTTTGCCGCATGCCTCGCGACAACGTGGTCGCTCCGGCACCACGTTTCTTGGCGAGGTCAAATTGTTGCAGCAGCGTTTCCGCTTTGGCCGCGTGGTCGGGCACCTTGTACAACCGGCCGATGAAGTCGAGGTGTTGGCCGACGGTCAGGTCGTCAAACAGCGGCGGATCATCGGGCACGTAGGCCAGGTGCCGCTTCAGTTCAGCCTGGGACGCTTGCGACGAATTCGCGCCGACGCGGCAGCCCGCCACCGTCAACTCACCATCGGTGGCTCGAATCAGCCCCGCGATGCAGCGTAGCGTTGTCGTCTTGCCCGCTCCGTTGGGTCCGACCAGTCCGCAGATCTGACCGGGGTGCAGCGTGAACGAAACGCCATCGACGGCCAAGAAGTCTTCGTATAGCTTCCGCAGGTCGGTAGCCTGGACGCTTGCGCTGATGGTCATTCGTCGCCGCCTTGATCGGTTCACTAGAGTTGGTGAGTGCTTCGCCTGCGAGAAATTTTCCTGACCGTCAAACTTAGCACGCAACTTGCGACAGATCCTCGAGTGCCGACCAGAGTAGGACAATTGTCCCAATTGTCCCGCACAATATTTCCGGAGTGAGTTACAGCGGACAATTGGGACAATTGTCCTACTTTGATTATGCCATCGTTAAAATCCCCACGACCGACGAAACGATCGAGCGGGGAGGCTTACGCGCAGGCGGTGACGACTCCCGCTGCCGTCGAAGACAACCCGTCGCCTTGGGCACCTTTGGCGACGCCGATTTTTCGGTTGTTTTGGATCGCGTCGGTCGTATCAAATTTGGGCACTTGGATTCACGAGATCGGTGCCGGGTGGTTGATGACGTCGCTGGACGCGTCGCCGGAAATGGTGGCGGCGGTGCGAGTCGCGATGGCGCTGCCGATGACGGTACTTGCGATTCCCGCTGGCGTTTTGGCTGATCGTATCGACCGGCGACGGCTGCTGATTCTGACTCAGCTCGCGATGCTGTCGACGACGTCGGTTTTGGCGACGTTGACGTTGACGGGCGTGATCACGTCTTGGTTGTTGTTGGCGTTGACGTTCACGATGGGGCTGGGCATGGTGCTGCACATTCTGACTTGGCAGTCCACGATCCCGGAACTGGTTCCACGCACGCAATTGCCTCGCGCGATCGCGCTGGGCAGCATCAGTTTCAATCTCGCGCGGGCCGGTGGTCCGGCGCTTGGCGGTGTGTTGATCGCGATGGCGGGGCCTTGGGTGGCGTTTGCGGCCAACGCGGTTTCGTTCGCGTTCGTGTTGGTCGTGCTATTCTCTTGGAAGCGTGAGAACACCGAATCATCACGTGGCCTTTCGTATCGAGCTTCGCTTGTCGAAGGCATCCGCTATGTTGCCGGCGAACCGACGATGCGATGGACGCTGACGCGGTTAATGATGTTCATGTTGCCCGCGTCGACCTTGTGGGCGCTGTTGCCACTGGTCGCGAAAGAACGCTTGGGCTGGGAAGCAGATGGGTTCGGATTGTTGGTCACAATGGTCGGCAGCGGAGCGGTCGCGGCGGCTTGGTGCTGCACCGATTGCATCATCGATTTGGTCTGAATCGAACCGTTTGGATGTCGATGCTGTGCTTCGCCGTCGCACTCGGTTTGCTCAGCACCGCGACGACGGGACCGCCGGCGATGGCGGCGCTGTTCGTGATGGGGGCATCATGGATGACGACGCTGACGACGCTAAACTCGACGGCCCAGATGACGCTGCCAAATGAACTGCGTGCCCGCGGGATGAGTTGTTATTTGATGACGATGGCGATCTCGATGGCGGGCGGGTCGCTGTTGTGGGGTCAAGTGGCGGGTGAGTTGTCGGTCGAGAGCGCGCAAAAAATCGCGGCCGCCACAATGGTCGTGACGGCCGCGATCGTGGGCGTGGTGTCGGTGGGACGACAGGAAGCAGCGACGTAAAGATTATCTCGTCGAACTCCCAATCGAAGGCGTGCGCATTTCGTAGGTCCGCCACGCCGTGGCGGAGCATCGACTGCAGTCAACTCGTTCCCAGCCTCTGGCTGGGAACGCACTGTCTTCGAGGCTCCGCCTCGTCCAGCTCGAGTGATTTAAAGGCGAGAGGCGGAGCCTCCTAAGCATCGCGTTCCCAGGCGGAGCCTGGGAACGAGCCCTGCCACGGCGTGTCAGGGCTACGTTTTGGGTGACGAAGCCTGGTGTTGCCCAATCGCACTAACTAAACATGTAGCCTTCTTCGCCGTGGTCGGTCACGTCCAGGCCGCGTTGTTCGCTTTCGGCTGGCACGCGAAGTCCCATCACCACGTCGATTGCCTTCAGCAACACGAAGCTGCCGATGCCGGCGAACGCGAACGTCACTCCGACCGCCGCGACTTGTCCGATCACCAGTGCGGGATTGCCGCCCGATTCGATCAGCCCGATCGGCACGCCCTCGCTGACGTCCCAGCACGCGCGGCTGGCGAAGACGCCGGTCAGGATCGCCCCCAAAGTTCCGCCGACGCCGTGGACGCCGAACGCATCGAGCGCGTCGTCGTATTTCAGGATGAATTTCAGTTTCGAACACGCCCAATAGCAGACGACACCGGCCAGTATGCCCATCAAGATCGCAGGCATCGGTTGCACGAATCCGGCGGCCGGCGTGATGCAGACCAAACCGGCAACCGCGCCGGAGCTTGCCCCCAGCACCGTTGGCTTGCCAAGCACGCCCCACTCGGTCATCGCCCATGCGAGCGCGCCGGCGGCGGCGGAAAAATGCGTCACCGCAAACGCGCTACTGGTCAGACCGTCAGACAACAATTCGCTGCCGGCGTTGAAACCGAACCAACCGATCCACAACATCGCTGCGCCGAGCGCGGTGTAGGTCAAGTTGTGCGGCTGGATCGGCTCTTTCAAGAAACCCATTCGTGGGCCGATCAGGATCGCGGCGACGAGCGCCGACACACCACTGCTGATGTGAACGACCGTGCCGCCGGCAAAGTCCAACGCGCCGCCGGCGATGCTGCCTTCGTTGTACGACAGCGGACCGCCGTCCCAAACCCAGTGGCACAGCGGGCAATAGATCAGCGTGCCCCACAGGATCGAATACACAACCATCGCGCTGAACTTCATCCGTTCGGCAAACGCGCCGCAGATCAGCGCCGGCGTGATGATAAAGAACATGCCTTGAAACAGCATGTGAGTCAGCCGCGTCATGTCACCTTCCATCGGCGTGACGGGCTCGCCCAACGTTTCGCTGTAAACACGCTGGACGCCGTTCATGAACAAGTAGTCGCCGTTGCCGACCCAGCCACCCTCGCCGCCGAACGCCAGCGAGTAGCCGTAGACGGCCCAGATGACGGTCATCAGTCCCATCAAGAAGATGCACTGCATCATCACGCTGAGCACGTTCTTGCGGCGAACCAGTCCGCCGTAAAACATGGCCAGTCCCGGTGCGGTCATGAACAAAACGAGCGCGCAACAAGTCAACATCCAAGCGTTGTGAGCGGCAATCGGGCCACCCGCGATCTCGCCGTCGGTCAATGCTCCTTCGGGAACGTCGGACACGCCCGCGGTGGGCACTTCCATGACGCCTCCGGCGACCGAGTCGGCATCCTGGGCATAGCCGGTGGCGGACAAGTAAAAGACGCCGGCAATGATTGCCAACATCAAAACGACACGTTCAAAACGCTTCACCATGCTCACCTAAGATTAGAGGGCCGCCAATTAGCCCTGTGAAGATAATCGTTGGGGGGTGACGCGACAACGCGGGGCGATAGTGGCGTTCCCGTCGACCGGACGCACCATGCCCGTCGCCCGGACACGCCGTGGCAGGGCCGAACAGCTTTGCTGTTCGACGATCATGCAATGCTCCGCCACGGCGTGGCGGACCTACGTCTATAGTTCGTCACGATTTGGCGGACGGTGTTACTCGCCGTCGCTTAGCACAGCCATGAACGCTTTTTGGCTGATTTCGACGTTGCCGATTGCCTTCATGCGTTTCTTGCCTTCCTTTTGCTTTTGAAGCAGCTTGCGTTTTCGCGTGATGTCGCCGCCGTAGCATTTCGCAGTGACATTCTTTCGCATTGCCGGAACCGTTTCGCGAGCGATCACGCGGCTTCCGATCGCTGCTTGCACGGCGACCTCGAACATGTGACGTTCGATTTCCGCTTTCAGCTTCTTCGCCACCGCGCGGCCTCGACGATCGCCGTCCGCCTTGTGACAAACGATGGACAGCGCGTCGACTCGGTTGCCGTTGACCATGATGTCCAACCGGCACAGATCGGCGGCTTCGTAACCGACCATCTCATAATCCAGCGTTCCGTAACCACGTGTGCAACTCTTGATCTTATCGTGCAAGTCGTACACGACTTCGGCCAACGGGATGTGATAGGTCAGCATCGCGCGGTCGGCATTGAGGTATTCTTGCGACCGCTGGATCCCGCGCCGTTCCTGGCACAGCTTCATCACCGCGCCGATGAATTCGCCGGGAACGATCACGCTGCAACGAACGATCGGTTGACGAAACTCTTCGATGTCACCGGGGTCAGGAACGTCTTGCGGTTTGTGAATCATGATCGTCTCGCCGCGTTTGGTGATGACTTCGTAAGTCACGTTTGGCGCGGTTTGAACAAGGTCGATATCGGATTCATTTTCCAGTCGTTGCTGGATGATTTCCATGTGCAGCAGACCCAGGAACCCGCAGCGGAAACCGAAGCCGAGCGCGTCGCTGGTCTCCGGCTCGAATTCAAAGCTGGGGTCGTTCACGGCCAGTCGTTCGAGTGCGTCGCGAAGTTCGGAGAAATCTTGCCCGTCGCTGGGGAACAGTCCGCAGTACACCATTCGCTTGGGTCGGTCGTAGCCGGGCAGTGCCGGTGCCGCTTTGTCACCGGTGATCGAGACGGTGTCGCCGATGTGAACGTCGCCGAGACTTTTGATGTTACAGATGATGTATCCGACTTGACCGGCCGAAAGCGTATCGCAGGGGTGACGCTGCGGCACGAATTGACCGATCTCGACAACCTCGTGAGTGCTGCCGGTACGCAAGAACTGAATCTTCTGACCTTTGCGGACCGTGCCCTGCATGACGCGGACGTACGTGATCGCGCCACGGAAGTCGTCGTAGTTGGAATCGAACACCATCGCTTGCAGTACCGCGTCGGGATCCCCCGTCGGCGCAGGAATCTTGTCGATGATCGCGTCCAGCAACTCCGTGACGCCTTGACCGGTCTTGGCGCTGACGCGAACGCATTCGTCCGGGTCGGTGCCCAGCGAGTTCATCATTTCTTCGGCGACTTCGTCCGGCCGGGCCATCGATAGGTCGATCTTGTTGATGACCGGCACGATGTACAACTCGTGCTCCATCGCCGCGTAAGCATTCGCGACGGTCTGGGCTTCGACGCCTTGGAATGCGTCGACCAGCAACAGCGCGCCTTCGCAACACGCCAGCGAACGAGAGACTTCGTATTGAAAGTCGACGTGGCCGGGCGTGTCGATCAGGTTCAGTTCGTAATTGATGTTGCCGCGTTTGTAACGCATCTTGACCGCGCGAGCTTTGATCGTGATGCCGCGCTGGCGTTCGAGATCCAGATCGTCCAGCATCTGTTCTTTCTTGTCGCGGTTCATCACCGTGCCGGTGTGTTCCAGCAACCGATCGGCCAGCGTGCTCTTGCCGTGGTCGATGTGCGCGATGATGCAAAAGTTACGGATGTGGGTCGTCATGATGGTGGAGGGTGGTGTCCTACGTTAATTAAAAGCGGGTTCGATCAGAGTAGGACAATTGTCCCAATTGTCCCCTGGATGTTTCAGAGTAGGACAATTGTCCCAATTGTCCCCTGGATACTGGCTATCCTGTGAATGCCGCGGAGACAATTGGGACAATGGTCCTACTCTGACTCAGCTTAGTTTTGTGTACTGTTTTCTTGCGTACCCGGCCGCGCCGAGGTACCCCGCGTCGGCGCCGAGAGATGCAAACTGAATCGTCGTTCCGCGGTAAACATTGTCAAACGTGTGCGTTTTGAACTCTGCTGAAATGGCGGCCAAGAAACGCTTTCCGACCGGACACTCGCCGCCGCCGAAGTTCATCGCTCCGCCGAACACGACCGATCCGGGGTCCAAGCAAGCGACCATCGTCGCCACACCGATCCCCAGCCATCGTGCCGTCTCGTCAATGATCTCCAACGCCAGCTTGTCGCCGTCTTTGGCGGCCAAGTAAACCCGCTTGGCGGTCAGTTCGGTGTCGCCACCGCCCAGTAGTCCCGCCAACGTGCTTTCGACTCCCTCGGTCAACCGTTGCCGTGTCCGTCCGACAACGGCGCTGGCCGACGCGTACGCTTCCAGCTGTCCTCGGCCGCCGCCCCACATGCACAAGCGGGCGGTCGGCGAAGGATCGACGATGATGTGACCACACTCGGAACCGAAACTGTTGACGCCATTGATCAGTTCGCCGTCGTTGATGATGCCGCCGCCGACGCCGGTGCCCAGGGTCAACAGCAGCATCGATTCGGACTCCTTGCCGCCGCCGAGCCAAAACTCGCCGAATGCGGCTGCATTGGCGTCGTTCAAAAACGAAACCGGCCGCCGGGTCAATGTTGCGATGCAGTCGCGGATCGGAAAGTCCCACCAGGATGGCAATTGCGGCGGGGCGACCAGCAATCCGTTTTTCAAGTCCATCGGCCCGGGGGCCCCCAGTCCGATGTAACCGACCTGCTGTGCGATCCCGAATTGTTCTTCATAATCCGCGATTACCGCGGCGACACGCTGCATCGCGGCGGTCGCCCCTTCGCTCTCGCGAGTCGGGAGGCTCTCGAACGCCAGCGTTTGGCCCAAATTGTCGACCAAACCGATCTTGATGCCGGTGCCGCCGACGTCGATGCCCCAGAAATACGGCGCTTTGGACTGCGACAGGTCGGTCAAAGCGGGGTTCTGAGCCATCGGCCGGTTTACGTTGGGGTTAAAGTAGGATGTCGAGGAATTGAACCGGGAGTATAGGAATGGGCCCGAATTGTCACAACGAGCATTTAAAACCGTCTTTTTGACCGCCGGAGCCGCCGGCATGTACTGCGGCAGCTGCATGCACGACAACGCGGTCGCTCGGGCCCTGGTCGCCGGCGGCGTCGATTGCCTGCTGCAACCCGTCTACACGCCGATCCGCACCGATGAAATCAGTGTCGCGACGGACAAAGTATTTTTCGGCGGCATCCATGTTTATCTGCTGCAACAGTTGCCTTGGCTGCGACACATCCCCGGCCCGATCCGCCGGACGCTCGATTGGCCACCGCTGTTGAAGTTGGTCACCAAGCGATCGCACGCCACCGATGCGTCGACGCTCGGCGCGTTGGCGGTGTCGATGCTGCAAGGCAGCGACGGCAATCAAGCCGACGAAGTCGCGCGGCTGACCCGGTGGCTGGCCGATGACATTCGTCCCGACGCGGTGATGCTGACGAACCTTCTGATTGGCGGATCGCTGCCGTCGATCCGTGCGGCGCTGCCTGAGGCGCGGCTTTGCGTGTTCCTGCAAGGCGACGATATCTTCTTGGACTATCTGCCGCGGGAACATCGCGAGAAAGCGATTTCGCTTTGCCGCAAACTTGTGCCGTCGGTCGACCGCTTCATCGTTCACAGCCAGTTCTATGCCGACAAGATGGGCGGCTTGTTGAACATTCCCGATGAAAAGATCGTCGTCACGCCGCTATCGATCGACGTCGCCCCGTTTCGCACGCCGGCGGAAACGCTGCCCCGAACCGACAAAGAATTCCGACTCGGTTACTTAGCCCGAATCGCGCCGGAAAAAGGACTGCATCATTTGATCGACGCATTGCTCCATCTCGGCGTCGACGCGGCGCACGATGACTTGACGTTGCATGCGGCCGGCTGGTTGGGCGATGCGAATCGCGGTTACTTGAACGAACAGCAAAAGAAAGTCACCGATGCGAAACTCGACCATCGGTTTACTTATCACGGCAGTCCCACGCTTACCGAAAAGATCGCGTACTTGCGAACGCTGGATCTGTTTTGCGTGCCGACGGATTACCACGACCCGAAAGGGTTGTTCGTGCTGGAGGCGCTCGCCGCCGGCGTGCCGGTGCTGCAACCCGACCACGGCGCGTTCGGCGAACTGATCACCGCGACGGGCGGCGGCCGGGTTTATCGTCCGGGCAGCAAGACCGAATTGATCGACGCGATTCTAGCGATCAAGTCCGACCACGCCGCACGAAAACGCTACGGCACCGACGGAGCCACCAATGTGATGGCAAACCACACGATCCAGCGGGCGGCGGAGCGGATGAAGGAAATCTTGTTCGGCGAGACTTGGCACCCAACGTAGCCTCGACACGCCGTGGCGAGGCCGAACAGCAAAGCTGTTCGCACATCGGATGCTCCGCCACGGCGTGGCGGACCTACGCGTTACTTCTTCTTCGCCTCACCGATCTTCTCCTCCACGGTCGCGATCAACTTCGTGACTTCTTCGTGGACCATCTCCGTCGTCGAAATCACGAGCGTTGGCCCGACCACCGTCGCGGTGCTGGGGCCACCTAAGACGTCCCATGTATCGTGAACGATCGCGTTTTGCATCGCCAATTTGAAAGCGTCGGCGTGGCACGCGACATGGAATGGCAAACTGTAAACCTTAGTCGTCAAGTTTTCATCCGCTGCTTCGGCCGTGGTGATCATCAACGTTTCATTGTCGATCACATAGGTCAGCTCGTAGGGTCGAAGCATCAAATTCAAGCAGCTTCGCAGCGATATGTTTTGAACGTTCAACGTGACCGCTTCGTCCGACGACAAGCCAATTTCTTCCAACGATCGGCTGTCGATCTTCATGGGAATGCCGGTGCGTCCAGAGAGTTCCGCGACCGCCTCGAACATCGGAACCTCGACGAAATCGACTTTCACCGCGAGATTCATTCTTACTCGAATTGCTCGTTCGGCAGCTTCCGCGTCAACGGTTTCATAACTCTTCGGCGGCTGGTCGGTTTTCTTTTCCATCTTCACATCTTTGTTCCCAGGATCACCGAACGGGTCGTCCGCAACGGTCAGGGACACAAAACAAAGCAATACGAGCAACGCGGTCAACGGAAAACGAATGTTCATCGAACGATCCTTGGAGGAGACGAGAAGAAACAACCAAGCTCACATTGTCAGGGATGGCGATGCCAAGAGCAATCCTTTCATAGACCTGCCGCATAAAACGTAGCCCCGACACGCCGTGGCGGGGCCGAACAGCTTTGCTGTTCGGGTTCATTGAATGCTCCGCCACGGCGCGTGCGGACCTACGCACATTGAATGCTCCGCCACGGCGCGTGCGGACCTACGTCCAGGCGGTCACCTGACCCAAACCGGTCTCATCCACTACTTTGATCGTCCGAGATCCGCACCCAGATTCAGGCGTCCATCATGCACCAGCAGAAACCGGTGGCCGGCGACGACGATCGTCCGCACATCGTCTTCATCATCACCGACCAGCAGCGTTACGACACGATCGCGGCGCTCGGCTACCCACACGTCGAAACCCCAAACCTGGACCGAATGGTTCGCGAAGGCATCTCGTTTGACCAATGCCACGTTACCGCGGCTTCCTGCGCGGCGGCGCGGGCGAGTCTGTTCAAGGGATACTATCCGCACACGACCGGGATTCTAAAGAACGCCGACACGTGGCGGCGAAGCTGGATCGAGCGGCTGAACGATTCGGGTTACTACTGCACCAACATCGGCAAGATGCACTCGTGGCCGTTCCAAACCGAACTTGGTTTCCACGAACGCTTCGTCGTCGAAAATAAAGACCGCTATCTCGAGGGCCGCTACTTCTTTGACGAATGGGATCGCGCGCTGCGTTATCGCGGACTCGTCAAACAACAACGCGAACAGTATCGAAAGCGCGACGACTACGCATCGGCGCTCGGCGCATTCGATTGGCAGATGCCCGACGACACGCATCCCGACATGTTCGTCGGCGACATGGCGACGTGGTGGATCGAGTCGAAACCGCTGATCAAGCCGCTGTTCTTGCAAATCGGTTTCCCCGGCCCGCACCCTCCCTACGATCCGCTGCCGCGGTACGCCAAACCTTATTTGGAAAAAGAACTGCCGCTGCTGCCCGTTACGGGGGACGAACTTGACGCCCAACCTGCTGCGCTGAAAGAGCTGCGTCAACACAACCATGACATCGATCACGATTCGGTGATCATGGACTTGAACCCCAGCGAAGAACAGCGTCATCGTCAGCGGGCTTACTACTTGGCCAACGTCACAATGATCGACGAGAAAGTCGGCCAGATCGTGGACGCCCTCGATCGCAAGGGTTACCTCGACAACACGATCGTGATCTTCACCAGCGACCACGGCGATTGTTTGACCGACCACGGCCACAGTCAAAAGTGGACGATGTACGAACAGATCACCCGAGTGCCGATGATCGTTTGGGACCCGAGCGGGAAACAAAACTTTGGTGAACCGCGGCGAGTCGAAAAGCTGATCCAGCAGATGGACATCGGGCCGACAATCTTGCAGTGGGCCGGCATCGACGTGCCCGACGACTGGGAAGCCGTCTCGCTAGCCGGGGCGTTCGATCCGCAAACCGACTTCGCTGGCCGTCCGTATGTTTACTGTGAACAATCCGGCGACGGCGTGTTGACCGGAACGCGTTTCATGACGATGGTCCGCGACGCAACGCACAAGCTGGTTCATTTCCTGGACCAGCCCGACGGGCAACTGTTCGACCTGGTGTCCGATCCGGATGAAGCGCAAAATTTGTGGAACGATCCCGGGGCCGCAATGCACCAAACCCGGTTGCTGGATGAACTTCGCGAGTGGCGGATTCGCAGCGGCCTGCATACAAAGGACTGGTGCCAGGATTGGCGCTGAACGTAAAAGCTGCGTTGTTTCTGGGTTCCCAACGGCAGATCGCCGGACGCATCCATTCATTAGCGGACCTTTGACGCCCATTTCTCAATTCCCTCCGATTTAGCTCATTGCGAGAATTTGATGAAAGGACTAATGTTTTGGGTTAAATCTAACTGTAGAAATCTTAGCCCGGTATGCTTCTGGAAGGTTCGATGACACCCGTTCAACTCCGTAACTCTTTACGCCAAGGACGGTGCCACTGGATTTTCAATGCGAAGGTTTGGGCGGCTGTTGTTTGCAGCGCGTCGCTGCATTTTCTGGTCAGCCCCGTTGCATTCGCGGCCGTCACGATCGATGGCTTGCTGGTGGTCGATTCGGGAAACAACCGCGTGCTGTTGCTGGACGCCAACGACGGCTCTGTATTGAACGACCGATTGATCGATGATCAGGTTTTGCGAACGCCGGTCAATGCGATCGACAGCGGCCGGAACACAATCTTCATCAGCGATCAATTGCTGGACGAAGTTCGCGAGTACTCGGTGACCGGCCAGTTTCTTGGTACGGTCGTGACCAGTTCCCAAGTCGACAACATTCGCGGCATCGCCACGCGGGATGGTGGGCTTTACGTCACCGTCGCCGGCTCGGGTGCGGGGAGTGCGATCCAGAACACGGTTCAGCGATTCGATTTGACGACCGGAGCCCAAACGACGTTCATCGCCACCGACGGCGGCACGGGTTCGGATGTGTTGGGCAGCCCCTGGGACGTGACGTTCCGCGACAACGATGTCCTGGTCAGCGACAGCACGCTCGACCGCGTGCAACGTTTTAATTTGGACGGATCGTTTGCCAGCGCGTTCGACTTGAACGTTGTCAACACGCCTCAGCAAATATTCGAGACGCTCGGTGGAGACATCTTGGTTGGCAATTCGGTCAACGGCGGTGGCGTGCTGCGATACGATTCCGCCGGGACGTTTCTGGGCGCGTTTGCCGGCTCCAATGGTACGGAAAACGTCTTCAGCGCTCGCGGTGTTGCCGAACTCGGCGACGGACGGCTGTTGTACGGTTCGGGCATTAACCTGATCGCGATCAATCCGACCAACGGCCAATCGCAAGCCATCATCAGCGAATCAGGCCGATCGTTTCGTTACATCGAACGGGTCAGCATCACCGATCCGACGGCGATTCCGGAACCATCCAGCGTCGCAGTATTGGCGGTCGTTGGCATCGCGGTCATTTGCCGCCGCCGCCACCTTCACTTTCATTCGACGAAGTAGCGCGATCGTAGCGACGCTGGCCGAGATTAGTTTTCCGCACGCTCACCTTTCTTTGAAGTATCACCATGATCCGACTTTTTACTCTCGCGATCGCCGCTGTCGCTCTGTCTGCATTTTCACTTTCGACCGCTTCGGCCGGCGTCATATTTGGCGTCGATGGGGCCGGTGGCGATCCCGATCAGATCATTCGGATTAATTCGGATGGTTCCGTAGTCGCAACGTTGTTTGATGATCCGACGGGGAATTTCAATCCGCGCGGCGTCTCGTACGATGCGACCAACAATCGCGTTTTCTTTGCCGACATTGTCGACCGAGCCATCTATTCAATGGACGCAACCACGGGCGCAGGTCTGCAAAGCTTCCTCACCAGCGGCGCACCGGCATCAACCTCGTTCAGCAACGCCAACGGTCGGCTTTACATCTACGAAGGCAACCCGGTCGATGCGATCGTGTCGTATCCCATCGGCGGTAGCCCATCGTCGGCCTACTACACCGATACCACCGGAACGCTGAATACGAACACGCATTCGTTCATCGACGGTAGTTCGATCTTCTTTGGCGAAGACATCGGCACCGAAGGGCAAATCGTGCGTGGTGATCTGACGACCGGCTTGCTGTCAACGATTTACTCGCACGACGACGACGGCATTCGCGGCTTGGCCGTCGTTGGCGACGACCTTTATTTTGTCAGCAACGACAACGACCGAATTCACCGGTTGGACATCAGCGGCACCGGGGCGGCGACGCTGCTTAGCTTTGCCGACTTGGACGCGGCCAACGGCGCGACGCCGCAGGGTTTGGCGACGGACGGAAACTTTCTGTACTACGCGGAAGGCAACACGTCGACCGGACGCGGCATCTATCGATACAACTTGGACCTGACCGGTCGGACGCAGCTGTTCGCCGCCGGCGGAACGTTCTTTGGCTTGGCCGGTGCACCGAACGCTACGGCCATTCCCGAACCCAGCACTTGGGCGGCGCTGGCGTCGATCGCGGGTATCGTTGCCTATCGAAGTCGTCGCCGCACGATTGCCTGTCAACGACGATCGTGATCCCAGGTTGCTCGCCGGTTGGATGCAACGGTTCAAGCCCTTTTATTTGGTTAGGAAGGATAACGTCTCGATGGCAACCACCGCTGCACCTGGCAAGTTCCGATCGACTTCGCGGCGGCGTGTGGATGGGTTTACGATTGTTGAATTGTTGGTGGTCATTTCGATCATCGGCGTTTTGATCGCATTGTTGTTGCCGGCTGTCCAAGCGGCTCGCGAAGCGGCCCGTCGGGTCCAGTGCAGCAACAATTTGAAACAGTGGGGATTGGCGCTGCACAACCATCACAGCGTCTACGGCACGTTTCCGACGGCGGTCAGCGGCAGCGGCGTGACGCACTACTGGGGCGCCCAGTTGTTGCCATACGTTGAACAAACAGCATTGTCGGCAAAGTACGACTACCGCGTTCGCTTTGACGCTTTCGGCAATAAGGAAGCAGTCGAGTCGGCGTTTCCGTTGATGATTTGCCCCTCGACGCCCGGCTCGCCGATCCCCGATCCATTGTTCCGGCGTCCCCGGCCAAGCGACCCCGACCATCCCGAAGGCTGGGGATCGATCGGTGCGGACTACGCGGCCAGCAGTGGTCCGATTCCGCAGATGTGGCGACGACCGCCGGGACACAGTTTCGCCGGCTATCCAAAACCGGGCAGCATCGAAGGCTTCTTTGAAAGCTCGGTCGACCCGGGCCAAAAAGGGCGGCGGGCGAGGGACATCCTGGACGGCTTGACCAACTCGATTGCTCTCGTCGAATCGGCCGGGCGTCCCCAGGTTTGGCAAGACGTGATGGGCCTGGTTCCCAATTCGGGCAATGAGACCAGTGACTTGGCCACAGAGTACGTCGTCGCGTCCAGTTGGGCTGCGGGCAACATCTTTGCGGTTCGTGGGTACACGTGGCAAGTCACCATCGCCAACCCCTTCAACCGTTGGCGTTCGCCGGGTGAACGGATGGTCAATGCGACAAACGCCTACTCCATTTTTTCGTTCCATCCCGGCGGAGCTCACACGTTGATGGGAGACGGCTCGGTGCAATTCATCAACGAAGAAGTCGATACGGACATCGTTTTGAAAATGCTGACCGTTCAGGGCCATGAAGTAAATTCGGAGACCGTCAATTGAAGTCCCTTATGCCTCCGGTGCCGATATCTCTGACGCCGCTGCTGGATCAACGCCTACCTATCGGCACCATGTTTGCTCTTGTCGTCTGCGCCGTCCATTGGACCGGCAATGCGACAATGGTTCGCGGTGACGACGTCGCGACGGTTTCTACAGCGACGATCGCGTCAACCTCCACCGCGCACGTCAAACGGCGACCAGTACGAACGGCGGAAGAACGTTTGGCATGGATTGCCCAACTGCGACGAGACTACGAACAGCCCGTCGATCGCTGGCCAGCCCCACAAGTCGACGATGGCGTCGAGTCGAAACCGCTCGGTAGATTGCCCGACGTGATCCACCCGGCCGATAACCCCGATTCGGACGCCAAACGTCGGTTGGGCGAGATGCTGTTTTTCGATCCACGTCTATCCGGCAGCGGGCAAGTCGCATGTGGATCCTGTCACGATCCTGATTTGGCGTGGGCCGACGGCCGGTCGAGTTCGTTCGGACACAACCGCAAACGTTTGTCTCGCAACAGCCCCTCGATCCGCAATTCAGGTTTGCGGCAAACTTTCTTTTGGGACGGACGCGCCGACTCACTGGAATCACAAGCGATCGCGGTGCTGTCCAACCCCGATGAAATGCACTCGGGCCGCGAGGTCGTCGCGAATCTCATTGCGACCAATTCGACCTACCGTGAAATGATTCACGACGCGTTTGGATCGCCGCCGGATAAGTCGACGACTAAGTCTACCGAGCGTGATCAAGCAGGCGATGACATCAACGATTGGTACTTGCAACGCGTCGCCGATTCGCTGGCGTGTTTTCAACGCAGCGTCGTCGGCGGTCGGTCTCGATTCGACGCTTTTTTGCGTGGGCGTCACGATGCCCTGAAGGACGACGAACTGATCGGACTGGATCTCTTTCGGCGCGAAGGTCGCTGTATGAATTGCCATCACGGTCCGTTGTTCACCGATGATCAATTTCACGATCTCGGACTCAGCAATCTCGGTCGTCGCTTCGAGGATTTGGGGCGATATAAAATCACTGATGATGAAGACGACGCCGGTCGTTTCCGGACGCCGTCTTTGCGAGACGTCACGCGGACGGCTCCGTACATGCACTCGGGATTGTTCGACCTTTCGGCGTTGTTGAATCTGTACAACAACGGAATGTTCAACCTAACCCGATCGGCAATCAAGAACGCCGAAGGGCCGATTCCGCAAAAGTCGCCACTGTTGAAACCGTTAGGTTTGAATCGCACCGATCTGGACGATCTGCAATCATTTCTTGCGACGCTAGCCGAGCCTTGGACTCGCCAGGACTTGCCCAATCTTCCGCCGAACGACTGACCTACGAAGCGGTCTCGTTGTTGCTGAGCATGCACGGCCAAACCCTTGCATGGTGAGGCCTGATGGCCACCAGTCGCCCCTTCAGGTTAGCAGGATGACGCATCGTGTCGGCGCTGCTATCCTCGCAGATCACGCTCACACCCGTTCGTTTTTGAAAGGATTTCCAGTGAAATTGACTTTGCGTTTGAACGCCATTTTCATTTTCCTTGTCGCCGTCACCCAATGTGCGATCGCCCAGAATGCTGCCACGGCGAAAGTTTCTGGCATCGATAAAAGTCTGTTTAGCGAATCGATCGCGCCGGGCGAGAATTTTTATTTGTACGCGAATCAAGTCTGGTTGGATAACACGCCGATTCCTGGCGACAAGTCCAACTACGGGATCTTTACCGTGCTGGATGACGAGACTCGTGAACAGGTCCGGGCGTTGATCGAAGAATCCGCCGAGACCGAGCACGAGGCTGGCACGCCGGCGCAGAAAGTCGGCGACCTGTACAGCAGTGTGCTGGACGTCGATGCGCGCAACCAAGCCGGCATCGGGCCGCTGTCGCCGCTGCTGAAAAAGATCGACGGCGTGACGACCAAGGATGAATTAGCCGTCGTGTTGGGCGAACTCAATCGCATGGGCATCAACGGCATGATCGCACCGTACGTTGACGTCGACGCTCGCGACAGTGATGCCTACACCGTTTACGTCACGCAAACCGGACTGACGCTGCCCGATCGCGATTATTACCTCGGCGACGAAGAACGTTACGTCGAGCTTCGCGATAAATTAAAAGTCTACATCGCCGACATGTTGGACTTCGTCAAGGTCGACGATACCAAGTCTGCGGCGGACGCCGTCTTTGCGATCGAAATGAGCATCGCGCAGGCTCATTGGGACAAGGTCGAGAACCGCGACCCGATCAAAACGTACAACAAAATGACCGCCGAAGAGCTGCAAACGATCTCCGGTACATTCGATTGGAAGGCGTACACGACCGCCATTGGCCTAACCGATCAAGACGCCTACGTCGTTCGCCAACCCAGTTACGCAGAGGCGTTCGGGCAGCTGTTCGAGACGACATCGCTGGAAGACCTGAAAAGCTACTTGCGTTTTCACGTCATCGATTCGTACGGCAGCGATTTGTCCGAAACGATCGAAACGCGTCACTTTCAATTCCATGCGACGGCACTGAGCGGTGTCGACGAACAGGAACCGATTTGGAAACGCGGCGTCAACATCACCGGCAGCGTGCTGGGCGAACTGGTTGGACAACTTTATGTCCAACGGCACTTTCGCCCCGAAGCAAAAGAGCGAATGAACGAGTTGGTCGACAACTTGAAATTGGCTTTTAAAAAACGCATCGACACTCGCGACTGGATGGGCGAGGGAACCAAAAAACAGGCTCAGGAAAAACTGTCGCTGTTCGCCACCAAGATCGGTTACCCCGACGAGTGGAAGGACTACAGCGACTTGCAAATCAAGTCGCCGATCCTGGCGACCAACTTGATCGCGGCGTCGGAATTCGAGTCCAACCGCGAACTAAAAAAACTGGGCGGACCGATCGATCGCAACGAGTGGCACATGACGCCGCAGACGATCAATGCGTATTACAACCCGACGATGAACGAGATCGTTTTTCCGGCCGCGATCCTGCAACCGCCGTTCTTCAATTTAATGGCCGACGACGCGGTCAACTATGGCGGAATCGGTGCGGTGATCGGTCACGAACTGTCCCACGGTTTCGACGACAAGGGCAGCGAATACGACGGCAAAGGCAACCTGCGGAAGTGGTGGACGGAAAAGGACCGCGAAGAATTCGAGCGTCGTGCGAAAGGCTTGGTCGATCAGTACAGTGCCTATGAACCGGTCGAAGGAAACTTCGTCAACGGCGAACTGACGTTGGGCGAAAACATCGGTGACCTCGGGGGATTAAGCGTTGCGTACGAAGCGTATCGACTGTCGCTCGGTGGCAAAGAAGCCCCCGTGATCGATGGACTGACTGGCGACCAACGCTTCTTTTTGGGATGGTCCCAAGTGTGGCGGCGGCTGTACCGTGAACCGGAATTGCTGAAACGATTGATCACCGATCCGCACAGCCCCAGCGAGTACCGCGTCAACGGAATCGTCCGCAACATGGATGCTTGGTACGACGCATTCGGAGTGAAGCCGGATTCGCCGCTGTACTTGAAACCGGAAGACCGCGTTCGGATCTGGTGACGGCCAGAGTAGGACAATTGTCTTAATTGTCCTGTGGCTTGGCTCGCCACAGATACTGTCACGACCGCGTGGGACGATTGGGGACAATCGTCCTACTCTATTTAGGCTCCCACGTTAATGTCCACCGCTGAACCCGACATCACCGAACGCCCCGTCAACGATCGCCCTTGGGAAGAACTCTCCAGGACGTTGGGTACCGGCGACCCCGATGCGGTGAAGGCGTACCTGGACACGTTGCCGGCGTGCGAGCAATCGCTGGCGTTGGACCGCTTGTCGACGGAAGACAAGCACGCGGTGTTAACGACTTTGTCGCCCAACGATGCGGCCGATCTGGTAGCGTTGTTGCCGGACGTCCAGGCTCTGGAACTGATCGAAGACTTGGAACCGCAGGCCGCCGCCGCGATCATCGAAGAGCTGCCCAGTAACCTGCAAGCCGACTTGATCGGCGAACTGGAAACCAAAGACGCCAGCGCGATCCTGGACCAGATGGAGCCTCAGGAAGCGGCCGATTGCTTGCGTCTGTCCCAGTACGAGGACGACGAGGCGGGCGGGTTGATGGTCACCGAGATGTTGATGTATCCGGTGACATGGACGGGCGCCCAAGTCATCACGGACCTTGGCGAACACGCCGACGAGTACCGCGATTACGACGTCCAGTACGCCTACCTGGTCGATGATGAAAAGCGGTTGGTCGGTGTGCTGCGGATGCGCGACTTGTTGCTGTCCAAACGGGGCACGCCGCTGGTCGAAAACATGATCGGCAATCCATTGTCGGTGAACGACAAAACTTCGATCGAAGACTTGATCGACTTCTTCGACCGACACCATTTCTTTGGCATCCCCGTCACAACCAGCGATGGCGTGTTGATCGGCGTCGTCCACCGAGCGTCCGTCGAAGAGGCCCGCGCGGAACGTCACGACGCGGACTTTTTGAAAACGCAAGGCATCGTCGGCGGCGAAGAAATCCGTTCGATGCCGACGTCCATCCGGGCCCGCCGCCGGCTGGCATGGTTGTCCGTCAACATCGTCTTGAACATGATCGCTGCCAGCGTGATCGCGGTCTACCAAGACACGCTTTCATCCGTGATCGCGCTGGCGGTGTTCCTGCCAATCATCTCGGACATGTCCGGGTGCAGCGGCAACCAAGCCGTCGCGGTCAGCCTACGTGAACTGTCGATGGGCTTGGTTCGCGAAACCGAATGGATGCGGGTGTGGATAAAGGAAGTGACGGTCGGCATGATCAATGGGTTAGCGCTCGGACTGCTGATCGCTGCGGTCAGCTATTTGTGGAAGGGGAATGGTTACCTTGGCTTCGTCGTCGGCACGGCCTTGTGCCTGAACACCATGGTCGCCGTCTCGATCGGCGGACTGGTGCCGTTGGTGCTGAAGCGATTCAAGGTCGACCCCGCGATCGCCGCCGGCCCGATCCTGACAACGGTGACGGACATGTGCGGATTCTTCCTGGTGCTAAGCATCGCCAGCACGATGATCGATAAGTTGCAGTAGACGAGGCAGATCCGACACGCCGCAACAACGTAGCCCCGACACGCCGTGGCGGGGCCGAACAGCAAAGCCGTTCACAGTCCATGCAATGCTCCGCCACGGCGTGGCGGACCTACGTCATGCCCGACAAATATTTTCCCAAATCCCCCTCCACCTGCAACTCGATCTCGATCGCTGCCAGCGGTTTCCCCCCGATCTTGTCGGTCCGCAACTTCACCAAGTCCTTGTGCGTGCAGACGACTTGGTCGACGTCATCGCCCAGCGATCGCACCCATTCGCGCAGCATCGCGACCGTCTGGGGCGAGTACGCGTCGTGATCGGGCAGACTCATTTGATCGACCACGATCGCCCCGCAAGATCGCGCCGTTTCGGCGAACGCGTCCGGGTTGCCGATCGCACAAACGATTGCCACACGACTTCCTTTTAAATCAGAAATCGGAAACGTTGAACGTGGATGCTGACGCAGCGTCACCGGTCGGTGCGACGAGCGTAGGATCGCGAGGTTTGCGTTCTGTTTGCGAACCGTAGCTTCGATGTCGAGCAAGGTCTTCTGGTCGATCGCATCGCATCGAGTGATGATCACCAGCCCTGCGCGGCGGAGACCGCTGATCGGTTCTCTTAGTAATCCACGTGGCAACGTGTGGCCAAAGCCGAACGGGCACGTCGCGTCGATCAGCACGATGTCCAGATCGCGGTGCAGCCTTCGGTGCTGGAACCCGTCGTCCATCAAGATGACTTCGGTGGCGAGTTCCTCGACCGCGATCCGGGCCGCTTCGACTCGGTCGGCGTCTTGAACGTGCGGCACGTCGGGCATCCGTTCGGCCAGTTCCATCGCTTCGTCGTTGGCATCGTTGTCACCACGCCCGTAGCCACGGCTGACGATCGCGACGCGGACATCGCGAGCCCGAAACCATTTGGCGATCGCACAGACAACGGGCGTCTTGCCAGTGCCGCCGGTGGTCAAGTTGCCGACGCTGATCACGGGCACACCGGCGTTTTCGATCGATCGCCGCCGCGAATCGTAGCCACGGTTTCGGTGATCCACCGCGATTCGGTACGGCACGCTGGCGACCCGGAGCCCGCCGCGAAGGACGATCGACACCGGCCCTCGCCGCCGTCCGCTCATCACCGATCGATAATCCCATGTCATGGCGGCCAGTATAAGGGCCAATCAGAGTAGGACAATTGTCCCAATTGTCCCCTGCCTCAATTACCCCTTGTTCCAACTGATCCCTGTTCCAACTATCTCAGCGCCGACCGGTGAAAAGCTACCCGGGGACAATTGGGACAATTGTCCTACTCTGACCTCAGATGTTACGATTGCTCGCGTTCGCCAATGCCTCCAACGAGTTCACTTATGTCCGCACCGACCGCCCAGATCATCTACACGTACACCGACGAAGCGCCAGCACTCGCGACGCGCTCGTTGCTGCCGATCCTGCAGGCATATTTTGCGGCCGTTGGCGTGGCGATCGAAACTCGCGACATCTCGCTGGCGGGTCGGATTTTGGCGAACTTTCCAGAAAAGTTGTCCGACGACCAACGCTTGCCCGATGCGCTTTCGGAACTCGGCGAACTCGCTAAGACGCCCCAGGCCAACATCATCAAACTGCCCAACATTTCGGCGTCCATTCCGCAGCTTTGCGAAGCGATCGCGGAGCTGCAATCCAAGGGCTTTGACGTCCCCGACTATCCCGTCGATGCCTCCACGGACGAACAAAAGTCGATCCGCGACCGCTACGCCAAAGTGCTCGGCAGCGCCGTCAACCCGGTCCTCCGCGAGGGCAACTCCGACCGCCGCGTCGCCGGTCCGGTGAAGGAATACGCTAAGAAACATCCGCACTCGATGGGCGATTGGTCGCCGGAGTCGAACACGAACGTCGCATCGATGGGCAGCGGTGATTTCTACGACAGCGAGCAGTCACACGTCATGACGTCGGCTGGTAAGGTGCGGATCGAGTGGAGTAACGACAGCCAAACGAAGACGTTGAAAGAAGGCTTGTCGTTGCAAGTCGGCGAGATCATCGACGCGGCCGTGATGCAGCGTGACAAGCTGCGAGCGTTCTTTGCCGGCGCGATCGAGTTCGCTTTAGGCGAAGGCCTGCTAATGTCGCTGCACTTGAAGGCGACGATGATGAAGGTGTCTGACCCAATCATCTTTGGTCACTGCGTCAGCATCTTTTACGAACCGGTCTTGCAAAAGCACGCGGACGATCTGGCTGCAATCGGGTTCAATCCGAACAACGGCATCGGCGACTTGTACGCGAAGTTACCACTGCTTGCACCGGAGAAGCAATCCGCGATCGAAGCGGACATCTCTTCGCTGTACTTGTCCCGGCCGCCGCTGGCGATGGTCGATTCGGACAAGGGCATCACCAACCTGCACGTGCCCAGCGACGTCATCATCGACGCCTCGATGCCGGCCGCGATTCGTTCTTCAGGCCGGATGTGGAACCCCGACGGCAAGCTGCAAGACACGCTGGCAATTATCCCGGATCGCTGTTATGCGGGTGTCTACCAAGCGACGATTGATTTCTGCAAAGCCAACGGCGCGTTCGACGTGTCCAGCATGGGCAGCGTCGCCAACGTGGGTCTGATGGCTCAGAAAGCCGAGGAATACGGTTCGCACGACAAGACGTTTCAGATCCCCGCCGATGGAACCGTGCGAGTGATCGACGATTCGGGCGCGGTGCTGATGGAACACGACGTGGCCGCCGGCGACATCTGGCGGATGTGTCAAACGAAGGATTTGCCGATCCGCGATTGGGTGAAATTGGCGGTCTCGCGAGCGCGTGCGACCGGCACGCCGGCGATCTTTTGGCTGGACGAAAAACGTGCCCACGACGCCAACTTGATCGCCAAGGTCACCGCGTACTTGCACGATCATGACACCGACGGGCTGGAGATCGCGATCATGGCTCCCGAGGACGCGACGACGTACACGTGCCAGCGTTGCAAGGAAGGCAAGGACACGATTTCGGTGACCGGCAATGTGCTGCGAGATTACTTGACGGATCTTTTCCCAATCCTGGAACTGGGCACGAGTGCCAAGATGCTTTCGATCGTTCCGCTGCTTGCCGGCGGGGGATTGTTCGAGACAGGTGCCGGCGGATCGGCACCCAAACACGTCGAACAATTGGTCACCGAAAATCACCTGCGTTGGGATTCGCTGGGCGAGTTCCTGGCGATCGCGGTTTCGCTGGAAGATCTCGCCGCGAAGACGAACAACGACGACATCGCGGTGCTGGCCCAGACGCTCAATACGGCGACGTCGATGCTGCTGGGTCACAACAAGTCACCCGGCCGCAGCGTCGGCGAACTGGACAACCGGGGCAGCCAGTTCTACTTGGCGATGTACTGGGCCCAGGCGCTCGCGTCGCAGTCCAGGAGCGATCGATTGAAGTCCGCGTTCACGGAATTGGCCAAGCAGTTGACAGACAACGAAGCGAAGATCGTCGACGAACTAAAGGCCGCTCAGGGCAGTCCCGTCGACGTCGGCGGGTACTACCGCATGGACGACGCCAAGGTCAGCGCGGTGATGCGCCCCAGCGAGTCGTTCAACGCGGCAATCGCGGCGTTGGTGTAGGTCCGTCACGCCGTGACGGAGTATTGCACTGAACCCGAACAGCAAAGCTGTTCGGCCCCGCCACGGCGTGTCGGGGCGACGGCGTGTCGGGGCGACGGCTAATTCCGACGTCCCTTCTCGATCAGTGCGTCTTCTTCCGCACCGGGCTGAATCAAGATTTCATCCGTGCTTTGCGGGTCGACTTTGCGGCACGTCTCGGTCAGCAGGTCCGCTAGGTCGTCCAGGCTGTCTTCCCAGTTTTCGACCGTGGTGCTGGCCGGCGGGATGTTCGCCATTTCGTCCAGCAGCATGATCATCCGCAGGCAGTGACGAAATAGGATGCCCTCGTCTTTTTGCAGTTTCCTGGCCGTCACGTACTTGTTGAAATCGCCACCGAACTCCAACAACTCGCCGACGATCCAGACCGGGGTCACGCTGACGTCCCCCACGCGAGGAAAATCGTTTCGGAACAGACGCAAAATCTTTTCGCCGATCGTCAGCGGCCAGACTCGCGGTTCGTCGAACATCACCCGACCGAATCCTTTGTCGACGATGTCCTCGTCCGGCTTGTCCGATTTCGCACCGAGCTCCTCGGACGTGGCCAGTCCCAGCGTCAACAGTTGCGGGTCCAGAATCGTCGTCGCCAGCGTTCCGGCGGGCATGTCGTCGTAGGACGGCATGCGGCAGAACCGGGCAACCGTGCCTGGGACTTCTAGCACACTTTCCAGCACCGCGATCCGCTCACTCGGGTCCGCCGTCGCCAATAGGTCGGCGATGTAGACGCCCAACAACGGGTTGATGCTGCGAAGGTGAACCAATCGGTCGAGTTTTTTCTTTGGTGTCGCCGTCACCGGTCGATAGTTCGTCAATTCATAACCTCGATCCGCGATCGCGGTGGTCTCGTCCGTATCGACTGGCGTCGCGGCTACTTTCTCCGGTGCATCGACTTGTAACTGGTCCAAGATTTCGCCGAACAGCCCGGCCGTTTTGGCGGCCTTCTTTTCTTTGTTCGTTGGCGGCGGCGGAGGCAGTTCGGCGGCGTGCGGTTTTGGATCAAGTTCGACGTAGCCGCCCGACCACATCGTGATCAGCATCCGGTTCAGGTCACGCTGCCCGTCCTCGAGGCCTTTGGGATGCAGCAATCGACGCCCGATCATGTCGCGAATCGGCTGGACCGCCGATTCTTTACTGAACAAGTACGCCAGCAACCGCCAAGGTAGCAGTCCGCGACTTTCCAGGTTCGCCGATTCGGCGTTTTGAAGTTGTTCAAACTGAGCCGCCGTCCAGTAGGTTTCACCGACGCGGCGCTTGGGCATCTTCTTTTTCAGTTGCTTCTTCGCCTTCATCAATCCTGGGTCTTTGGTGTCCTCGGGGATCGAATCGTACTTTTCGCGCCATCGGTTTAGCTTCACATCGTCTTCGTGCGCCAGCGAGTAGACGTAGCCGACGGAATCGAATTGTGGGCGGCCGGCGCGGCCGAAAATTTGCTGGGCCGACGCGATCTCGACCAGCTTTTTTTTGTCCTTGGGGCCTTTCAGCAGGCTCGGCAGCACGACACTGCGGGCGGGCAAGTTGATGCCGGCGGCGAGCGTTTCGGTGCAGACGCAGAAGGCCAGCAGCTTGCGTTGAAACAATTCTTCGACCATCCGTCGGTACCGCGGCAACACGCCGGCATGGTGAACGCCGACGCCTCGCATCAGGATCTGTTTCAGCTTCGGCCCCGCACCCTCGCTCATGTCGGCGGCGTTAAGGTACTCGGCCAGTTCCGCTTGGCGTTCTTTGTCGATGACCGATTTGCCTTTCAGCAATTCCGCCGTCGTCCAGCACTGCGAACGGCTGAAGCAGAACATCAGCGCGGGCGTGCGTCGGGCGTCGACGTCCCCGTCGGCAACTTTTTCGGCAAATTCCGGCAGCAGTTCGTCGTCGACGTAGCTGTACTGCAGCGGCACCTTGCGTTCGGTTCCAGCGACCAGTTGGATTCGGCGACCGTGCGCCCGCGACAACCACGACGTGAACTCGTAGGCATTGCCGACCGTCGCCGACAGCAACATCAGCCGAACGTTCAGCGGCAAAAGACCCAGCGTCAATTCCCAAACGACGCCGCGTTCGCGGTCGTTGAAGCTGTGAAATTCGTCCATCACGACCGAGGACACGTTTTTGAAATCGAACGCGTCCTCGTTCAGCAAACGATTCAGCAGGATCTCCGCGACGACGACCAACACCGGCGCATCGGCGTTGACGCGGCGGTTGCCGGTGACCAATCCGACTTGATCGGCCGAAAAACCCCAGCGGACGGCCGACGCACGAAGTTCGTCCAATTTTTGATCCGTCAGTGCGATCAGCGGCGTCGTGTAGTACATCCGCGTGCCAGTGCGCAGGGCTTCGTAGACGGCGGCTTCAGCGATCATCGTCTTGCCGGTGCCGGTCGGGGCGCAGACCAGCACGCCGTGATCGCCGACGGTTTTGGCGGTTCCCGATTGTTCGGCGTCGACATCGCCGGTGAAGTACGCCAACATGGCTTCTTCCTGGACCGGGTACGGTTCGTACGGCAGCAGGTCAAAGTACTCGGACGCGATGTCGTCGCGGGTCGGATCGGTTTTGCGGGGTTCGGTCATGGGGACAACTTAACATCTACGGTCCGGGTGCGTCTGCTGAGGCAGAGTAGGACCATTGTCCCAATTGTCCCGCCATGCGGTTTCGGATGGGTGAAGGGACAATTGAGACAATTGTCTTACTCTGTTGGGCCGCAGGTGGGTGGGACAATTGGGACAATTGTCCTACTCTGGACAGCATGAAGTCAGCTAGCGCAAGCGCGATCGAAATTTGGACGGCGGGCCTCGACGCGGTTCGGGCCGAGCCACTTGTTCGGCGCAGCATTGCGATCGATGGCGACCAAATTTGCATCGGCGACCACGTTTGGAATCGCGGCGACTTTGACCGCATCGTACTTGTCGGTGCTGGCAAAGCGGGCTCTGCGATGACGGCTGGACTGGTCGCGGCGATCGGTGATTGGTTGCCGATGACCGGATGGGTGAACGTGCCCGAAGGGACGCATGACATCGATGTCGGCTCGGCGATCACGTTGCATCCGGCTCGTCCGGCGGGAGTCAACGAACCTAGCGTGGATGGCGTCTACGGCACGCGGCAAATTTTGAATTTGGTTTCAAACGCGACGTCGCGAGATCTCTGCATCGCACTGATCTCTGGCGGTGGCAGCGCGTTACTTCCCGCACCAATCGACGGCATCACGCTGGATGACAAACTGGCCGTCATACGATTGATGTCTGGCGGTGGAGCTGACATCACGGAACTGAACACGGTCCGCAAACATCTCAGCAGTGTCAAAGGCGGCGGGCTGTTGCGAGCTTGTCGGGCAGCGCACCTGGTCACCTTGATTCTATCCGACGTGATCGGCGATCCACTCGATGCGATCGCGTCCGGCCCGACTGTCGTTGATACGTCGACGGTGGGCGATGCGATCAGGCTGCTATCCCGATTTGATACCGAGCGAAAGCTACCGACGCGAATTTATGACGCGCTCGAGGCAAAAACGCGAGCTTCAAAAACGTTGGCAACGCCGACCACGACGTCCACCACGATCGTGATCGGTAACAACGCAGTCGCGGTCGATGAAGCCGGCATCCGCGCCGAATCGCTCGGGTACAACCACGTGATGCAAGTCGCGCGGTCGGCTGAGGGAAGTGCCGAAGAAGTTGGCCGGCACTTGGCAAAGATGACGGTCGAGATGTTGCGGCGCGATCCAGCGCTGCATCGACTGGATTGCTTGATCACCGGCGGCGAACCCGTCGTGACGCTGGCACCGCCGAAGATTCGCGGCCGCGGCGGGCGGAACCAGCAATTGGTTTTAGCGGCGTACGAAATGCTGCGGTCGATGGACTTGACCGATGGCCAGTGGCAGCGGCTTTGCATTCTTTCCGGTGGCACCGATGGAGAGGACGGACCGACGGACGCGGCGGGGGCCTGGATCGACGCGACCGTCCATCGGCGTGCAGTCGAGCTGAACCTAGACGTCGCCGATCATCTGTCGTGCAACAATGCCTATGCATTCTTCCACGCCGCCGGTGGACTTTTGCTGACCGGCCCAACGGGAACAAATGTTTGCGACGTCCGGGTGGCGCTGGTGAACCGTCGTACGATCGAAACGGCCGAAACGATCGAAACGGCCGGTTCGCGTCGATTCGGGTCGCTGGTCTAGGGTCAACCGAAACGACGACTATCGACCGTAGAAGTAGACCGGCACATAGACGACCCGCGGGGCGTAGCGGCTGGTCGTCATCGGCGTTGCGTTCCAAGTCGGACGCAAGGGGCTGTGACCGATCCACGCGTTGTACTCGATTCGGGCCGCCCTCGCGTCCGCTCGCTCGATCGCACGAGCCAATTTCAGTTCCGCCATCGTCAACGCTTTCCGATCGGCGTATCGAGACGATCCTGTTGACGGTGATTCGAGCGAATCAAACAGGTCAAGACGGTCGAGCTTTTCGCCGCGTGGACTCGCCTTTGAGGCTTCGTTGACGCTTGAGCGAGCATCGTCATCAGCGCGAGTGGCGACGGACGTTACGACCACCAAAACCGCCCCCACGGCGAAGGATCTAAATGAGCGAAAGTTCATGGCGTATCCAAACCGATCGGAGCAGAACGCGGCGCGTCCATAAAAGTGTTGGCGAGTCATCGCTTCGCCAGCCTTCAAAATTTCGGCGATAGGATCCCACCGAGTCCACCCCGTCCATCGAGCACCCGAGATACTTTCCCGGCCGACATCCGAAGAAACCGGTTGTGACAATCAGGCCCCTTTCGCAATGCCGTTTGGTAAAACTGTGGGTGAGATCTGCCGTCGCAGGCAGTAGGATAAAAGTTGCCGATCGGTTACCATCAACACCGACTTTGTCCCTTCACCCCCCCTTTGGATGATACCTTCATGAAGACTCGTTTCGTTCTCCTTCAAGTGACCGCCGTTGCCCTGCTGCTGCCCCTTTCGTTCGGCTGTGCTCCGCCAGCACCGACCGACGTCGACATGTCGACCGACATCGTGGACGACGGCAACATGACGACCGGCGCGGAAGCTCCTGGCAGCAACATGACGACCGGCGTCGAAACCGTCAGCGAAGTTCCCGCTGAGTAGATCGCGCTGAAAGCAGAACAGAGTAGGACAATTGTCTCAATTGTCCCCGCGAATCAATTGTCCCCCGGACCTTTGTACAGCTAGACCCAGGGGACGATTGGGACAATTGTCCTACTCTGATCGGCCCCGCCGTCGCACGGCGGGGCCATTTGAAGACCGGCGCTTTATGCGACCGGTTTTTTCATGAACTCGGTTTCCATCTTGATGTCGCTGCCATCGGGCACGGCGTCATTGTCGATGTCAAACCATTCTTCCTTGAACGCCAAGTAGCCGCCTTCGCCCTTGGCCGCTTTCTTCATCGCCACGTTTGTCGCTAGCGCGATCACGGCGTCGCCCATCGCAACTTCGGGGTAGCATCGCGGACGGTTTTCCTTATCCGGGTTGCGAATGCAGTACGCCCAGTCCTCAATTTCCTCGCGGTAACCGCGACTGACCGGACCGCTGTCGGCGGCCTGCGCGATCGGGGCGCTGTAGTCGCCGCTGGCGCTGGTATCGAGCGCGTACCCGCCGGCTTGTTTGGCGACACCGACTTTGCTGCTGGTATCACTGTTGCGATACAGCAGCACGTCGGTTTCCTTGTCCAGAACCAGCGTGCCCTTGGTCCCCATCACGACCTCGCCCCAACCGCCGAAGCCGTTGCCGTTGATCGACGAATAGGTGACAACGACCTTCTTGTTCGGGTCGGTTTCGTAGCCAGCCACCGGACCGGTTCGTTCCCACTGTTTGGCCTTGTTCTTAACGCTGGCCGGGTAGTTCTCGATCGGGTCGTAGTAGCCGACATCAAAAGTCTTGCTGTACTCTGGGCCAGGGAACTCGTACATGCAATACACATGGTCACCGACACTGCGGTCCTCGGTCATGATGTGGTTGCCGCCGACGGCATGGACTGACAACGGGTGGACCTTCTTTCCGTCGTCACGTAGCGAGGACAAGAAAATGCTGACGGCGTCGAGTTGGTGCGAACCGAGTTCGGCCATCAGGCCTGCACCGGTACGATCGAACAGACGCCAACGGTGCAATTCTTCCATCGCCGTGAACACTCGGTCGCCCATCGTGAAATCGGTGTAGCCGTGCTTGGACGGGTCGACGTTCTTGTCGGCGTCCCAGGCTTGGAACATGGCGAGTTCTTCTTGCAGGCGGACGATGTCTTCCGGGTCGGTCGCGTCGCGGAGCTTGCCTTGACGATTGCGAATGTCACCCGCGATCTTGTCGAAGATCTTGCCATCGGCACCTTTTTCGCCGCCGGGAATCGGCATCTTCCAGCTATCCGCGCCGGGCACGTTGCCGCGATGCCACTGGGCGCGAATGTGGTGCAACTGGCCAAGCAGTCCCCAGCGGATCAGGTTGATTGCATTGTCGTACTTGACGTTGTAGTGACGTTGGTGACCGGTCGCTAAGTGAAGCGGGTTGCCGTCTGGGTCTTTCAAGTCGTCCGCCATCCGCGACATGACTTTGCACTGGGCGACGTTGTGCGCCATCAGCTTTTCAGTCAACACGTGCAAACCACGCTCCATCGCCTGCGCAGCGACCGGGGCGTGCAACCAAAGCGGCAGCGCGATGATGATCGCTTCGATGTCCGGATCATCTAGGCAAGCCATGATGCCGCCGTTGCTGCTGTCGTAGACCTTGACGTTCTTGCGAGCCTCTTTTTCGTCGCTGTAGCCGGCAACACTAATCAAGCCGGGACGACGACCCAGTGCGGACGGGCTGGACCAATCGCCATGGAAGGCTCGGTGAATGCTGAACGGGCGAATGTCGCAAATCGCCTTGACCGTGACGTAGTTCGGGTTGCAGCCCCCGATCAGGACGTTGCCTTCGTCACCGGTGCCGATGACGGCAACGCGGACGGGATCTTTGACCTTGCCATAACCAAAGTACGCCGCGCCGAGGCCGGCACCGCTGACCGCACCGGCGGCGATGATGCCGCCAAGAAAATCGCGTCGGTTGACGTCGTAGTAGCTGCCAACGGCCGAGTAATAGTTGTGCTCGCCGACTTCGCGTTCTTCGCTGGAAAGTTTATCGACCATGGGAAAACCTAAAAGATAAAGGAAAGGTGTGCGTGGGGAGATTCGGTGGAGCGTTAGACGAATCACTCGTCAACGCTCGAATCAAGCTGCATTCAACATCAGGATCTATTCAACGTCAGGATCCGGTGCGCGCGAAAATTTGCGAACGATCAGGTGCAGGAAGAAATCCAGCCCCGCAAACCGACCGGCACCCGTTGCGGCCAGCACGAAGCAGCCCATGCTTTCGATCAGTTGGTAGTTGCTGGACGTCGGCCCGGTGCCCGGCGGGAACTGACTCAGGAATACAGAACCGAGAAAAACGCCGGCCAACTAACGCCGCCACGGGCGTGAACAGACCGAACAATAAGCAAAGTCCGATCACGATGTCAAAGTACGGAAGGGCTTCATCGATAACGCTGGTATCGACCCGCGCGGTCCGCGGCCTGCGGAGCTTGATCGGACCGTGATCGTCGACTTGCTCCACCGTGGCGATCGCGTTTTGGGCGACTTCATAGTTTTTCCAGATCGTGTCGATCTGCGACAACGCCTTGGCACCCTTTTGAGTCCACTCACGACGAATCGTGTCGCGCTGGCCGGCCAAGCTGTCGACGCCATCGCGACGGGTCCGCATGGTCTCGTCGGTGTCCAGCATTTCGACGCGGCTTCGACCGAGCTCGAATTCTTCGACGTCGCTGGCATTGTTTTCAATCGCCCAGTCGTATTGGTCGACCGCTTTTTCGTAGGTCGCCTGGGCACGTCTGGCCTGTGCCTTGTCAAAACCGTAATGGGCGATCACCTGATCGCGATAAATCGCCCATGCCCGCATGTTGGCTTTCTTGTTCAGCCGAAGTTTTCCGTCGACATCCCACACCATTTGGCGGTACTGGTTTGCCAGTGGTCCAGTCGCGTTGGCGAAGAAGGGCGCGGCGCTCCAATTTCCAGCCGCCCGTTTGTCGATGCCTTCGCTGTAAAAGTGCCAGCCGATCGAGACTCGCAGCAGCACCAGCATGACTGCGGCAATCAGGCTCAACAGCCTTGGCGAGATGCCATAGCCGATACATAAACGAAGCGGAACGAAGAAAAGCTTGCGCACGAAAGGGACTATCCGAAGGCGAAGGGAATCGAAAGCAAAAAATTGCGTCCACCGATCCGGTCAGCTTACACGATTAACCGCACTTTTCACCACTACGGCAACGAATTGACCGCAAAGGCGGCCCAAAGGTCTTCGATGGGATGAATCGGGCAAACTGGATCGAGGATGCTGCCCGAAAATCGTCCGGAGCACGTCCGGAGCACGTCCGGAGCACGTCCGCCCAAACAGTCCGTTCAGGACCGTCCGTTCAGGACCGTCCGTTCAAAGCGGTCCGTTCAGGGTCTCGCTTGCGACGATCGCCCCGCGACGGGCTGCGCGGACTCGCTGCAACGTTCGGGACTGTGACCGTGGGTTTAACGATCCGCCGCAAATGGTCCAAGTCGATCCGTCCGGAATCCATCGTGGTGGCAAACAGATAGAGCGTTTTTGCCTCCATCGAGGCCATCCTTTCCCTTTGATCTCGGATTTCTTCCAGCGTGATCGTCTCGTGCGAGAAGATGGCCGACAAAGCCGGATCTTCACTTTGGTTCCGCATCGTGGTTGCTTGCGTGCGACGGACCGCGATTCGAAAACGGCTCATTCGCCTTGCCATCTCGACCTTCAGCGATTCCGGATAGCTGATCGGTGCGGCACGACGCAAAACGTCCACGACCGAATCGGAAACGTCGTCGTCTAAATTTTCCGGTAGGTTCAGCAAGGAATTATCCGGGTCGTTAACCCCTGATTCGGCGTCCGTGTCGACGGTCGCAGCTTTAGTGGCAGACTTGATCGGCAGACTCAGATCGATCGCCAGCTTATCGCTCTGCTGGAATGCGGCTTCGATGACCGCTTCGTCGACGTCGGCCCCCTGCAAAATCAGTCCTTTCATGACGCCCAGCCGTGACGCCTTCTCGATCACGGCTTTTGCGTCGATGTCGCAGCCGGAAAGATCCAAGATTTCCAGCGATTCGCTTTCCAGCAATCTCAAAGCGTCCTTTGTCGTGATGGGACAGTTTCGCAATCGGATCGCCGTGACCTGCCGAAGCTCCGCCAGACTGGCGCGGGCCGCCGCATCCAAGGGAACGTTGGACAGCGACAGCGAACGCAGCGATTCGATGCCGCTTAACCAAGCGATCGTCTGAACGCCGACGCGACTGTCGTCTAGATTGACTTCCCACAACGATCCCAATTTGGACCAGTGAGACGTCACCCGATCGTCGATGTCGGAACCGGGAATGATCAGGACGGTCAATTGTCGAAAGTCACCGATCCGTTCCAGTCGCTCGGTCGAAATTGCGGTGAACGCCAACGTCAGTTGATCCATGTCCGGACATTTCAGCAACACGTCAATCAAATCGTTGTTGACGTTTGGTCCGCCGGCGGCAAACCATTTCACATCTCGCAAGCCTGAAACGGACGCGGACGCCGGCCAGGGTTCGGTCATCGCAAAACCGCAAAGGCCGCGAGCATTCTCCAACACCAATTCCTTGATCGGGTGTTCCACTCGGAAGTTGGCGACCAGTTGGGGCTGGTCTTTGATGCAAAGCCGTTCGATCTCGCTGAGTCTGCTGACTTCAATTTGTCGAAGACGACTGGGAACGTTTGGATCGCCTTGCATATCGATAATGCGTAGCTTGTTGCCGTTTATCTTCAACACTTCCAAGTTGGGAAACCGCGCCGTGAACCACGCCATTTGATCGTCTTTAATTTCACAGGTGCCAAGTTCGAGCGTGGTCAAAAAACGCATGTTCGCCAAACCCTGAACATCCTCGAACGTGACGCCGCTGCCCTCGAGATGCAGTTGACGAATCCCTTCGTTTCGCGCGATCGGACTTAGATCAAGGCCGCGAAGCGGCAGTGCCGAAAGGACCAACCGACGCGGACCGGAGACCTTCGCAATTTCTGAAATCCACTTCTGGCATTGGTCGGCATCGACTGGCTGCGAAAAGCTTCCGCCAAACGACGACATCAGAAACGCCCCGAGCTGAAACTCTTGTAGGTTTGGGACATTGTGGAGTCGAAAGATGGTCAAGTCGCGAGCAAAGCAACTCATCCTCAATAGACCCGGCATGTCTTCCAGAATTAGCTCGCTGTACCAACCGAGGGCTGGAAGCCAAATATCTTCGCTGGAAAAAAAGTTGATCGGCGAATTCGTATCGTCGATGCGGATCAGTTTCGGAACATTGGCCAAGTGCAAAGAGTGTTTTTGCATCCGATCCAACCGACAACGCTCCAGGTTGGGAAGGTCTTTCAGCTTGAGCCGAAACTCGCTGGGATTTGGACCTCGATCGGATTGATGGATCGCCAACGTGGACAGTTCCGGCCAGCCTTCGATCGTCAACGCCCCGCCGAACCCGTCCTTGGGACGCGATAGAACCAAGTGCTTGACCGAGCGAGACCATGCGGGCGTTCCGAGCTGTGCGGACTCAATATTTGTCAACGAAAGGTCAACCGTCTCAAGCCCCTCGATCGCCATCAACCGCTTGATCACCAAAGGATCGATCGTTGACTGCGCGACACTTAAATCTAACAGCCACGGCAACTCTTCAATCGCGTCGACTTCCACCTTTCCGATCTGCTGACGCCCCAAAGTCAGTTTGCGAAAATGGTGATGGCCCGCCAGTCGTTTCAAGCTTCTTCCGTCGAACGTCCCCGACAAAGAATCGAACTGGACCAGATCTTGGACGTCGAACATCGCGTCGACCACAGAATCGTCCACGTGAACCGCTTGGATTCGACGAATGCGGCTCATCCATCGAAGCAGACCGCTGGGCATTTGTCCGGCCAGGGGGGCTGGGATCCAGCAAGATCGAAGGAAGTTTCCTTGGCGAGCAATCCGAGTGGCGATCCGATCATGCCGCTGCGATTCGGCGACGATCGGCACGATCACAACGACCGGCAAGAGAAACATTCCCAGCGCCATCGCAGCGTCGAACCGAAAACGCATCTGCCGGTGGTCCGTCGCGCGACCAATGGCCTTCGATCGAAACCACGCTAACGAGACCATTGCGGCGACGCAAACCAGACCGATGGCAACGTTCGCGCACAGACTGAGCCAAGACCAATGCCGCGCACCGGACGCCATGCGGTGATCGATACCGACGTAGTACCGTAGCGGCCATCCCGCCATGCTCGGCAACGGGTCGATCGTCGCGGGCGACAACGTCGGAAACTCCATCACGCCAAACCATTCGGCGTTCGTTTCAACGTACTGCATCGGCAGATTGATGACGACGAAAATCAGCCCGACCAACACCGCCAAGATGGTCCCTCCGATCAGCCCAGGACTTTGGCCGTCGGCTCCATCGATCGGTGGACGGATCGGATCGGCGATAAATTCTTGCCGAGCGGCTCGCGGTTGCGACATGAGAAACCAAGGTCCACAAAAACGGAGATGGGTGCGACGGCGAACACGAATAGTTTAGCAACCCGAGAAGGTGAAAGGCTGTCGACGGGACCGGATTCGATGGACCGAGCGAATATCCGACGTATCATGCACGCTTTGTCGGTCCATGGTGTTGTCCGTCGACCATTCTTCTGCAACTGAAAGCGACCTTAAAAATGGCCATCCCTCCCTGGACCGTCGAACTGATTCGCCGTGGACTCAGCGACGTCGCGAAGAAGGCTCGCGAACCGGAATCAATCGAAAAATGGAAATCGCAAGCCGGCGAAATCCTGCAAGAGATCCCGAAGACGGCGGCGCGAAGTTTGGACTCGGTCATGCGCAGCGCCGAGGCCGGTAAGAAGTCCGTCCAACGTTGGGCTCGAAGACACACCGCGATCGCAACGCCGATGTTGAACGCCTCCGGTGTTTTGCTGAGCGAGACTGGCAGCGGGTTGCCACCATCATCGGCGATCGTCGAAATCGCCGGCGAGATGGTCGGTGGCGACCACGTCGGCGGTCGCGATTGGAACGGGCGGATGTCGGCCAGGATGCGTCGATGCCTGAAGACGCCCGAGGAACACTCCATCTTGGTCGCGCATCGGTTCGAGGCTGCGATGGCGGCGATCGGGTTGCTGGTCAACGATTCGTGTCCGCTGGTCATCCATCGCTCGCAAGCGGCACGAATGCAGGACGGAAAACCGCTGCCGAATTACCTGTCCGACCTGACGGGCAAACGAATCGTCGAGGTCGGCGGTGCCGATGACGCCGACGCCAACGATTTCGCCGGCATGGAATCGTTCGTCACCGTGTGCGTCGATCGCGGAATGGCTCCGGTGCATCCGTTCGTGATGAAAACGGAAGCCGCAAACGCGATCCAAGTCGGCGTCTTACCCGTCGGAACGATCATCGATTTATCGCTTGAATCGTCCGCGGCGATACCGTCCACCGCGTCACTGCTGGCCAGCGGTTTTGACTTGGCCATCGTCCGCGGGGACGGTGTTGCCGGTGGTCCTCCCTCGGGTGTGATCGTTGGCTCGGCCGATGTCATCCAGGCCATCGCCACGCACGCCGCTTGGCCGTCCCTGGCCGCCTCCGACGCGACCCTGGCGATGACGTTGGTTGGAATGGAAGCGTCTCGCGCGGGCGAGCCTTCGGCCGCGGAACAACGAATCGAAACATCGCTGGAAAATCTGAACGGACGAGCCGAACGGTTGGCCACGCGGTTGAAAGGCAACGATGCGATCGTCGCATGCGAAGTGACGTCGGCGACTGCAAAAATCACGTCCGCGGGACGATGGAGTTTTCCATCGCGACAACTTCGACTGCGTCACATCGCGAAGTCCGCGGCCGACTGGAAAAGCGAGCTGGCCGGCGACGATCCCGCGCTGATTGCCATGGTTGACAATGGCGATCTTGTCATTGACCTTCGCTGGATCGCCCCGTCGGACGACGCTAAGTTGGCCGAATCGCTTGGCGACAAACCAGTCTCGCCGTCCTCGTGATACGGGTCGAACTTGCCGGAAAAGGTTCCGGTTTTGCGGATTGCAGTACACAGACGGCGTTCGGGTTGACGAAACAAATCGGGCGGGGGTTGCCGCGCGCGGACTCGCCGACGCTTTTTGACTCGCACCGAAAACGGAAATCACCATGGGCAAGAAGGAACCGATGCCCGTCCGCCGCTATTTGGACATGTGGGCGATGCCGGGACTGCACCCCAGCAACGTCGAAATCCTGCAGATGATGAAGACGGCCGACACCAATCACTTCACCACGCACATGGACACCGTCGGCACCGTTTCGGAACTGGACCAGGAAACCGGGTCGTGGGACAAGTCGCACATGGTCGGCCTTCGCACCGACATCTGGAAGATGGACGCGGCCGAACGCCAAGACGCTCTCGAGGTCATGCAGGACCAGCGGCGGCAAGAGCTGAAAAAAGACATCAAGAAGCACGGCCGGCTGAACGCCAAGCAACAAGCCAAGCTCGACGAACAAATAGCCGCCGACGATGTCATGTCGATGGACGCGGGCGAGATCGAAAAACGTCGGCTGGTTTTGAAACTGTTCAAGACATCGACCGAACGGGTGCGCTGGTGCGGCACGATCGAACAAGTCACGATCTCGGAAGTCCACAACTCGATCGGCTCCAAACGCAGCCTGCTGACGATGGTCGTGATGTTGCCTCGATGCGATCACGTCACCACGATCCAGCAGAACCATCGCACGTTTCGCATCCCGTCGGTGTTCACGTTCGGGTTCTATGACGATGGCCGAATGCACCACTTGGCCGTCAAGCGGAAATGGGTCTCGATCGGCGCAGGATTTTGACATCGAGTGCGATGGCGAATCGGTCGGCGAAATCGACGGACGCTTGTTCTCGTTCGGCGCCGACAGTTACTTGGACATTGACGCGGGCGAGCTATCCCAGTCGACCGGCTTCGTGGACCTGATGACGCTGTTCACGGCCAGCGTCGGCTATCACAAGGCGATGCGAAAGAGCGTCGACCGAAGAGTCAAAGCAACGCTCAGCGGCCAAGGTCACTGCCAAACGGTGTGTGCGGAAGAGCTACGGCTAAGGCACAACGGACGGGCGGCGGCGTAGCTCCGGTCCCGTACGTAGCTCCCGTCCTGCACGTAGCCTCGACACGCCGTGGCGAGGCCGAACAGCTTTGCTGTTCGACACAGGGGATGCTCCGTCACGGCGTGACGAACCTACGTTTTGGTACAGGTCTACAACTTCGCCCGCGGGTACGACCCCAGCACCGTCAACCGCTGTGACATCTTCGTCAACGTCTCGACGGCCTGCGTCACGCCCGCGTCATCGCGGTGCCCGGTCAATTCCACGATAAAGAAATACTCGTTCGGTTTGTCGGGCGCTGGGAACGATTCGATCCACGTCAGATTTAGCCGGTGCTGCTTGAAGATCACCATCGCGTCGGCCAGCGCACCGGGCTGGTGATTGACTTGGAACAGCACCGTCGTCTTGTCATCACCCGTCGCCGCCGGACGTTCTTTGCCCAGCACCGCGAACCGCGTCACGTTATGACGGTTGTCTTCAATCGACGCGTCGATCACGTCCAACTCGTATTGCAAGCCGGCCTCCAGACTGGCCACCGCCGCGACGCCCGGCTGTCGCGAAGCCAACTCCGCCGCCGCCGCCGTGCTGCTGACTTCGACCAATCGCGCACCCGGTAAATTCTTGGCAAGCCAACCGCGGCACTGCGATAGCGCCTGCGGTTTGCTATGAACTTCCGTGATCAATCCACGCGACGTCTTGGACAGCAAGTTGTGATGGATCGGCAACAGCACTTCGCCGCACACCGACATCTCGCGACGCACGAACATGCCCAGCGTGTCGACGACGCGGCCGTCGGTGCTGTTTTCAATCGGCACGATGCCCGCGGCGACATCGCCGCGATCGATTGCATCGAATACCGCCGGGATCGACGCGACGGCAGCAAGCGAAACGCCGTCGCCGAAATATTTCAGGGCGGCCAGGTGACTGTAGCTGTGCTTCGGGCCTAGGTAGGCGACGCGAAGCTCGTGCAGCGATTGCAAACAGACGCTCGACAGATGCCGCAGCAGCGCCGACCGGGACGCCGCATCGATCAGCGAATCATCACGGGTGCCCGATTTGACGATCGCGTCGATCCGCCGCGCCGCCTCGGCCACCCGGCCCACCGGCGGCAAGCCGGACGCATCGGCCCGCACAGCCACCGCCCGCTGCTCGAACAGATCCAAAAGCTGGGCGTCAATGTCGGCGATGGTCTTCATGGTGGTACTGGGTGCAAACAGAGGAGGACAATTGTCCCGATTGTCCCTGATGAACGAATATCCGGGGACAATTGGGACAATTGTCCTACTCTGCGTCTGTCAAAATGACATTCCGCAAAAGTTCGTCGCTGGCGGGCGAAAAGGGAAGCTGTCAAAAACGACGGTCACAAAATTTCGTCGTGCCGGAATGGAACGTAATTCCCGCTTTTTTGCTAGTCCGGGGGCTTCCGGCGGGCCCCCACGACCACGCACTGGCACGCCCTTTGCCTCTTCCCTGTTTCGTCCGCAAAAGACGCCAAAACTGACACCAAACCGGCCGGCGTTCGTTCGCCCGCCCACGCAAAACTTTTTACGGAGACACCACATGGCCCAGGGCGAAAAAATCATCGGCATTGACCTCGGCACGACCAACAGCGTCGTGGCGATCATGGAAGGCAGCGAGCCGAAGGTCATTCCGAACGCGGAAGGAAATCGACTGACGCCCAGCGTCGTCGCCTTCACCGACAAGAACGAAACCATCGTCGGCGAACCGGCTCGGCGACAAGCCGTCACCAACCCCAAACGCACCGTTTATTCGGTCAAACGTTTCATGGGGCGGCGTCACGCCGAAGTCGAATCCGAAGAGAAGATGGTTCCTTACGGCGTCGTCGGCAAAGCGGACGAGTACGTCAAGATCGGCGTCGGCGATCACAACTACACCCCGCAAGAGATCAGCGCCAAGGTGCTGCGTAAGTTGAAGGAATCGGCCGAGTCCTACCTTGGTCACAAAGTCAACAAGGCCGTCATCACGGTCCCGGCTTACTTCAACGACGCCCAACGCCAAGCCACCAAAGACGCCGGACAGATCGCCGGGTTGGAAGTCGCACGAATCATCAATGAACCGACCGCGGCGGCATTGGCTTACGGTTTGGACAAAGCCAAGGACGAAAAAATTATCGTCTTTGACCTCGGCGGCGGCACGTTCGACGTTTCCGTTTTGGAAGTCGCCGATGCGGGGGACGAGGACCAAGAGAGCCGTGTCTTTCAAGTCATCAGCACCTCCGGCGACGGACACCTCGGTGGCGACGACTTTGACGAAGCGTTGATCAATTACGTCGCTGACCAGTTCAAGAAGGACAACGCGATCGATCTGCGAAACGATCCGATGGCGCTGCAACGGTTGCAGGAAGCGTGTGAGAAGGCGAAGAAGGAACTCAGTTCGCTGCCGGAGACCGACATCAACTTGCCGTTCATCACGATGGACGCATCGGGTCCGAAACACTTGACGATGAAGATCAATCGCAGCAAGTTCGAGGAACTGATCGACTCGCTGGTCGAACGTTGTCGTAAGCCCGTCCTGCAGGCGCTCGAAGATGCCGGCATGAAACCCGGCGACATCGACGAGATCGTCCTGGTCGGCGGTAGCACTCGCGTTCCCAAGGTTCGCGAACTGGTTAAGAACATCTTCGGCAAAGATCCTCACCAAGGCGTCAACCCGGACGAAGTCGTCGCCGTCGGCGCGGCGATCCAGGCCAGTGTTTTGGCGGGCGAGCGAACCGACGTGTTGCTGTTGGACGTGACGCCGCTGACGCTGGGCATCGAAACCGAAGGCGGCGTGATGACGGCCCTGGTCGAACGCAACACGACGATCCCGGTCGAGAAGAAGAACGTGTTCAGCACCGCCGCCGACAACCAATCGGCGGTGACGGTGCGAGTCTTCCAAGGCGAGCGGAAGATGGCAGCGTCGAACCGCTTGCTTGGCGAATTCAATTTGGAAGGCATCCCCGCGCAACCGCGGGGCGTGCCCCAAATCGAAGTCAAGTTCGAGGTCGACCAGAATGGAATCTTGGCCGTGTCGGCCAAAGAATTGAAAACGGGCAAGGAAGCGTCGGTGCAGATCAAAGAAGCCGGCGCACTGTCCGAAGACGAGATCGAACAAATGCAAAAGGATGCCGAGGCGAACGCCGAGTCGGACCGCAAGCAGTTCGAGCTGGTCGAGGCAAAGAACAAGGCGAGCCAGCAGGTCTATCAGCTTGAAAAACTGATGAATGAAAACGACGACAAGCTGACCGATTCGGACAAGGAACCGATGAACCAAGCCATCGAGAAAGTGAAGAAAGCATCCGAGGGCGAAGACGTGGCGGCGATCAAGCAAGCCACCGACGAACTCGACGCGGCGTCCCAAGCGTTCAGCAAAGTGCTGTACGAAAAGGGCGAAGCTGCGCCTGCCGGCGGTGACGCGGGAGCAGGGGCGAAAGCCGCCGCGGACAACGACGACGATGCGATCGACGCGGACTTTGAAGTCAAAGATTAGCCGCAGGTACCCACTGCGTTTTCATAACGAAAAGGCGGGCGCCAAACGGCGTCCCGCCTTTTTTCACGCCTGTACACAACGGTCCCGATACCCCGCGCCAGGGCCAACCGTAGCCCCGACACGCCGTGGCGGGGCCGAACGGCAAAGCAGTTCGATCCAACCCAATGCCCCGCCACGGCGTGGCGAACCACGTAGCCCCGACACGCCGTGGCGGGGCCGAACCGCAAAGCGGTTCGATCCAATGCAATGCTCCGCCACGGCGTGGCGAACCTACTGACGCACGAAAGAAACCACCATGCCATTCCGATTCGACAAACTGACCACCAAAGCTCAATCGATCGTCGCCGACGCGCAGGCCCGGGCGACGTCCGGCGAGAATCCCGAAATCTCATCGCTGCACATCTTGGCCGCGATGCTGGACGAGACCGACGGCATTACCCGTCCGCTGCTGGACAAGATGAACGTCGACATTGACGGCTTATCCAAGCTGATCCAGGGCGAGACTCGCGCGGCTGCCAAGTGCGTCCGGCGGCCGGCAACCAGTCGTTGCACCGGAGCTGCAAAAAGCCTTCGAGGCGGCTGCCGATGCCGCGGCAAGCTTGAAAGACGAATACGTCGCGACCGAGCATCTATTGTTGGGCCTAGCCCGCGTCGATTGCAAAGCCAACCGCGTTTTGAAACTGTCCGGCGTGACGGACAAAGACGTCTTGTCCGCGATGGCCGCCGTCCGTGGGTCCGCTCGCGTGACCGACCCCAACGCCGAAGCGACCTATCAAGCACTCGAAAAGTTCGGCATCGACCTGACGCAATTGGCTGCGTCAGGAAAACTCGATCCCGTCATCGGACGCGACAACGAAATCCGCCGCGTCGTCCAGGTTCTTTCGCGACGAACAAAGAACAATCCGGTCCTGATCGGACAACCCGGCGTCGGTAAGACCGCGATCGCGGAAGGATTGGCGCTGCGTATCTTTGAAGGCGATGTGCCGCAGAGTTTGAAGAACAAGAAGGTGGTCTCGTTGGACATGGGCGCATTGGTTGCCGGCGCAAAGTTCCGAGGCGATTTCGAGGAACGTCTGAAGTCGGTCCTGCGTGAGGTGAAAGATGCCGACGGCAAAGTGATTCTGTTCATCGACGAACTGCACTTGGTCGTCGGTGCCGGCAAGGCGGAAGGGTCCGCCGATGCGGCTAATCTGCTCAAGCCAGAACTCGCCCGCGGCGCCCTCCGCTGCATCGGCGCGACGACGCTGGACGAGTACCGACAGCACATCGAAAAGGACGCGGCACTCGAACGACGTTTCCAACCCGTCTACGTCGGCGAACCGAACACGGAAGACACCATCGCGATCCTGCGCGGGCTGAAGTCACGTTACGAATCGCACCACGGCGTTCGCATCACCGACAGCGCGATCGTAGCGGCGGCCACTCTGTCGAGTCGTTACATCGCAGACCGATTCTTGCCGGACAAAGCGATCGATTTGATCGACGAAGCGGCCAGCCGTTTGGCAATGGAAAAAGAATCCGTGCCTGAACCGATCGACCGCATCCAGCGGCGACTGCGACAATTGGAACTTGCCCATCGTCAGTTGGTCGACGAACAAGAAGAATCGGCGATCGCCAAACGCGACGAGATCGAAGAAGAAATGGAAACGCTCGGCCGCGAACTCGCTGATTTGCGTGAACAATGGGAAGGCGAAAAGTTGGGCTTGGACGACGTCCAATCGATCCGCCAAGAAGCCGAACAACTGCAACATCGTTTCGCGACGCTGGACGCCGAAGCAAAACAGAAACAACTGCGTGGCGAGAGTCCCGAGACAATCTACCAAGAGATGCTGGACACTCAAAAGAAGAAAGCCGAACTCGATCGTCGATTGGAAGAAGTCGAATCACGCGAAGCCAGTGACAAGCCCGACGAACATTCGGGCAAACGACGACTGCTGCGGCGCGACGTCACCGAAGACGAGATCGCCGAGGTCGTCAGTTCGTGGACTGGCGTGCCGGTCAGCCGGATGTTGGAAACCGAACGGGCGAAGCTGTTGGTCATGGAAGAACGTTTGCACAGCCGCGTGATCGGTCAAGCCGAGGCGGTCGCGGCGGTCAGCGATGCCGTTCGCCGCAGTCGCAGTGGGCTGCAAGATCCCAATCGTCCGATCGGTTCGTTCCTGTTCTTGGGCCCGACCGGCGTCGGCAAAACGGAACTGTGCAAGGCGCTCGCGCAAGTGATGTTCGATGACGATTCGGCGATGGTACGAATCGACATGAGCGAGTTTATGGAACGGCACAGCGTCTCGCGACTGATCGGTGCCCCGCCCGGATACGTGGGTTACGAAGAAGGCGGCAAGCTGACCGAAGCCGTCCGCCGGCGTCCGTACAGCGTGCTGCTGCTGGACGAAATGGAAAAGGCTCACCCCGACGTGTTCAACATCTTGCTGCAAGTCTTGGACGATGGACGGTTGACCGACGGTCACGGACGCACGGTCGATTTTAGCAACACGGTGATCGTGATGACCAGCAACGCGGGCAGCCAAGTGATCCAGCAGGTCACCGAACAGGGCGGCAGCGAAGACGACATGCGCGACGCGGTCAACGACGTTTTGAAGACGCGGTTCTTGCCTGAGTTCCTGAACCGTATCGACGACATCGTGATCTTTCATCCGCTTCGTAAAGACGAGATCCGCCAGATCGTCGGCTTGCAACTGAATCACCTGGCCAACCGCTTGACCGAGAACGGATTGACGCTAAAGGTCACCGACGCGGCAATCGACGAAATCGCATCGGTCGGCTACGACCCAACGTACGGTGCGAGACCGCTGAAGCGGGTGATCCAAAAGGAGATCCAAAACCCATTGGCAACCTCGCTGCTAAAGCACAGCTACCCGGAAGGGTCCACGGTCACTGTTGACTACCAAGGCGACGAGTTCACCTTCGGCGCAACGAATTAAGATCCGACCATTGCTTTGGACCGCCACCGCTTTCACACATCGCTGGACGGATCCGGCGTCGTGGTTTGTTCAAAGCGCTCCAGCAGGCGGTACAGCTTGCGGCGGTGGATGCCCAGTCTTCTCGCCGCTTTCGCCTTGTTGCCTTTCTCTTTGGCAAGCACGTCCAAGACGTGCGCTTTGGCGATGTCGTCCAACTTTAGCGAACCCGCGCCGATGGTGGCTGAGAGTGGCGGCGAGTGCAGAGTCGATTTCTGCACGTCGCCGCTGAACGATGGCTTTCGATGGTGGGCAATGGAGTGGTTTCCATGCCCAACCAGTTCGGCGGGCAAGTCGTCCATCGTGATGCGATGGCCGTCTGCCAGGATCGTCGCACGCTGGATCACGTTAATCAATTGTCGGATGTTGCCGGGCCAGTTGTATTGGTTCAGCACTTCGCGAACGTCCGCGCCAACATGCCATGGATGTGGCAAGTAATGGTCGATCAAGCGATCCACGTCCCCCTCGCGTTCGGTCAACAACGGCAACTGCAATGGCAGCACATTGATCCGATAGAACAAGTCTTCGCGAAAGTTGCCCGCTTCGACTTCCGCGGACAAGTCGCGGTTGGTGGCCGCAATGATTCGGACTTTAACCATGCGTTCTTTCGCGGAACCAATCCGCCGCATCGAACCGTCTTCTAGAACTCGCAACAGCTTTGGCTGCAACGCCAGCGGCAACTCCCCGATTTCGTCGATGAACAAAGTTCCGCCATCGGCGATCTCGAAGAGTCCCGGCTTTTCAGCGGTCGCACCGGTGAAGGATCCTTTCTGGTGCCCGAACAATTCGCTCTCGACAAGCTGTTCGGGAAGTGCGGCGCAATTGATGGTGACGAAGGGTTTATCCGCCAGCACGCTATGCTGCTGGATCGCCCTCGCGACGACCTCTTTGCCGGTTCCGCTGGCCCCTTGAATCAGAACGGGCTTATCCGTCGGCGCGACCTTCTCGATCATTCGGGCGACCGCTCGCATCGAGCCACTTTCGCCGATCATTTGCAGGGCGGGTCGAGTCCGCGAGATCAATGCTTTGAGCTGCTCGTTTTCCTTGCGAAGCTGGCCTCGCGACCGGGCCAGCAAACAATGGTGTTCTAGGTCACCCAGTGAACACGGCTTAGTCAAGTAATCGCATGCCCCCATCTTCATTGCGTTGACAGCCGATTCGATGGTGCCTTGGCCGGTCAGGATGATGACCTCCATTTCGACGCCGGATTGCTGGACCCGCTGCAGCAGTTCGATGCCCGACATGCCCGGCATGTTCATGTCAAAAACAGCGACATCGAAATGTTGTTGTTCGCAAAGCCCGATGGCTTCGGCGCCGTTGGAAACCGCCGTCACGCGGTGGCCCTTTCGCTGCATCCAACGGGCGCATGTGTCGCGAAAGTCGTCTTCGTCTTCGACCAGCAGAAGGTCGAACGGTTGGTCAGGCATGAATCGTTCCAAAGTCTTCCCGCGGCAAACCAAACTTGTGGATTGGTTGGCCGGTCGAAGCCGTCCAAAATTTTTGCGGAATTTCTTAACTTCCACCGATCCGGTCGGCTTCTTGAAGCAAATTACGCGTGCCATTCCGCACACCATGCTACCCCAACGCACACTTGGTCGGACGTTTTGTGTCACGAACAGACCGGCGAAGTGTCCCAGGATAACGCTGGGCTTAAAAGGCAAAGGGGGTGCCGCTACAGTGACGAGATCGCCTGATTGATGGCCGCTTTGAGGTCCGGCATGACGATCGGTTTGACCAAAAAGGCAACGATGTTGGCACCGCCGTCGTAATCGGGAACTTCGTGCGCCGATACGACGATGACCGGAATCGGATGTCGCTGGGCGATGCGCTGCGCCGCCTCGATGCCGTCCATTTCCGGCATTCGGATGTCGGTAATGATCAAATCGGGCCGTTCCAGTTCACACAACTCGACCAACTTGACGCCCGTCTCGGCCTCGCCGACGACTTCGTGTCCGAACCGCGGCAGCAGCCGCCGAAAATACTGGCGAATGTCGCATTCGTCGTCGGCGATCGCGATCCGCAGGGATCGGGTGATGGTTTGGGAAGTCATGGAACTGTTCGTGGAAATAAGAGTTCAAATTCGGCACCACCCCCCGTGGCATCCCCGACCCGCAGCGTCCCGCCGTGCGCTTCCATGATCCGCAGTGCAATCGCCATTCCCAAGCCGGTTCCTTTGGTCTTGGTCGTGTAGAAAGCGTCGAAGACTTTCCGCTTTTGTTCGTCGCTCAGCCCCGGTCCGTTGTCCGAAAAAACGATCACCATCACCGGCTGGCCGGCCAAGGTTCCCTCGCGGCACCGGATCGCGATCCGCACCGGATCGGCACACGCGGCCAGCGAGTTTTCCATTAAGTTTCGGAACACCTGTTCGACTCGGAACGCATCGATCCGGCATATCGAATCGCACGCGTTGGTGTCGACGTCGAAGCTGACGTCGCGGCCGGCCAAGTTGGATTCCAGGTGGTGCCAGGCTTGCTGCCAAACGTCGGCGATGTCCAGCGTCGAAATTTCCAGGTGGATTGGTGCCGCGAACCCCCGTAGCTCCTCGAACAATCGCTGCAAGTCTTCCCTCGCCCGTGCGATCCGCGCGACGTCGCCGGCCGCTTCGCTGTCGGCATCGATCTCGAAGCCCAGCATGTCGACGCTGGCCTGGATTCGTTGCAGCGCGTTGCGAGATTCATGCGCGATCCCGGACAACATTTGTCCCATCGCGGCCAAGCGTTCCGATTGAACCAGCTTGGCCCGCGTCTCCCGCAGCTCGGTGATGTCGCGAATGATGCCGGTGAAGATCACGCGGTCCTGCAAGTTGACTTGGCTGACGGCAAGGTCCATCGGAAACACGCTGCCGTCTTTGCGTTTGCCCTGCACCTCGCGGCCGATGCCGATGATCTTGGCAACACCGGTGGTCAAGTAGTTTCGCAAGTACTGGTCGTGTGATTCGTGATAGGGCGACGGCATCAACATGCTGACGTTGCGGCCGATGACTTCGCCCGACGCATAACCAAAAATTTTCTCGGCGGCCGGATTGAACGACTCCACCAAACCACGATCGTCAATCGTGATGATCGCATCAACGACGCTCTCCAGCACGCTGCGGAGGCGTCGTTCACTTTCGAGAAGTTGTTGGTTGATGTCCAAGTACTCTTCTTTCGTAGCTTCGCCGTGGCGGATCGTAGCCTCGACACGCCGTGGCGAGGCCGAACAGCTTTGCTGTTCGTTTGTCTTTTGAATGCTCCGCCACGGCGTGGCGAACCTACTTCTTCTCATCCCGATCTTCGATCAGCATTCGCATCGATGGCGTGTCCATGTCGTCGTACTGGCCGCCTCGGATGCACATCACGCACGCAACCATTCCGGCACCGCCTAATAACAACGCGATCGGCAAGGCGATGTAAATCACGCTCATGTCGTTTGTCCTTTCGTGATGGAAGCTCGCCCGAACGTTGGCCACGCCAGCACCAGCGACAGCACCGACACGCTGCTGATCGGCATCAAAATCGCCGCGATCAACGGGCTGATTTGTCCGGCCATGGCAAGCGCCACCGCGACCAAGTTGTAACTCAGCGAGACGGCAAACGCCGTGCGAATCAGCCACGACGTCCGCCGTGCCCCGCGAACCAAATCGACGATGCCGTCCAGGCCGCCGGAGGCAACAAAGATCGGTGCGGCTTGCAACGAAACCTCCGCCCCGCCGCGAACCGCGATGCCGACGTCCGCCGCCGCCAACGCCGCAGCATCGTTCGCCCCGTCCCCGATCATGATCACCGATGCGGTGGAAGTCTTCTCCGGTGCAAGCGTTCGTTCTTCTTTGCGAACGACGGAAAGCTTGTCCTCCGGCGACATGCCACCCATCGCCATGTCCGGTTCGATACCGATCTGCGTGGCCACTCGATTGACGATTTCCGTATGATCGCCCGACAGGATGCCGACGCGATACCCCAAGTCGCGAAGCTGCGAGACAACATCGGCGGCACCCGCCTTGATCGGGTCCGACACGCCCAGCACCACGCTCGCGACACCGTCGACCGCGACCACGACGGGACTGCTGCCCGCGGCCAAACACTCGTCGACGGCTTCTTGAATTTTGTAATCGACCGCCACGGATTGCGACTGGACGAACGCCAGGCTGCCCGCCGCGATGTCGCAACCATCGACCAACCCGGTCACCCCGCGGCGATGCACGGTCACGTTTTCTGCGGCTGCTAGGTTCGCACCCTCGCCGCCAAAGTACCGCACGATCGCCTCCGCGGTCGGGTGCTGACAATCTCGCTCGATCGCGGCCGCGCGGACCACGTCGCCGATGTCGCCGTAAATCAAGTCGGCCCGCGGGCGGCCTTCGGTCAGCGTTCCCGTCTTGTCAAACCAAATCGTGCCGGGCGTGGCTAATTGCTGCAGCGAGGATCCGTCGCGGATCAATAGCCGCCGCTTGGCGGCACGGCCCAGCGATACCGCGATCGCCAGCGGCGTTGCCAGTGCGAGCGCACACGGGCAAGCCACGATCAACAGCGACGTTGCGTGCGACGCGGCCAAACCCCAACCTTGCGGCGCCCATGCGACCAGCGCGACTAGCGCCAGGATCGTGACGACGACGACGAACACGCCGCCGATCCGATCGGCCAACTGAACGACCGGGACTTTTTCCGACGCGGCCGTTTCGACCGATTGCATCACGCGGCCGATCCGGCTGTCTCGCCCCGTCGCGACCACCGTGACATCGATCGGGCGGACCAAGTTCGACACGCCCGCGGATACTTCGTCACCGACAATGGCCGCGACCGGACGACTCTCGCCGGTCAACAGCGATCGGTCCAACATCGAATCGCCCGACACGATCACTCCGTCGGCCGAAACGCTTTCGCCGGCCGACACGCGAATCACGTCGCCCGCTTTCAACGCGTCGACCAGCACCCACTCGGGCTCGCCGGCGGCGGTCAAACGCTGAGCGTGCATCGGCGTGATTCGCAGCAGCAAGTCGACGGCCTTGGCCGCGCGATGCTGTTGGTGAAACTGAATCCAGCGACCGATCAACAGCAGGAACACCAACACGGCCAGCGAGTCAAAATAAACTTCGCCGCGACCGCTGATCGCGGACACCAATCCGGCGATCGTTCCGACCGATAGACCAAGTGCGACGGGCACGTCCATGTGCGGCGTCGATGTCCGTATCGAAGCCATCGCACCTTGAAAGAACACACGCCCGGGAACCGACACCGCGGCCAGCCCCAAGAATGTGCCAATGATTCGCAAGAAAAACCGGTGGCCGGGTTCGACCCCTGACGCATCGCCGGCGTATAGCGCGACCGCGATCCACATCGCGTTTGCGGCGCAGAAGCCCGCGATCGCGATTTGAATCAATAGCTTGCGGTTTTCGATGCGAAAGTGGTCGCTGCGTTGTTCCGACAGCGGCGTCAGTCCGTAACCCAACCGGTCCATCAGCCGCGCGATTTGACTCAGCGGGATTGTCGCCGGATCGAAGCGAACCTTCACCGTGTGATCACTCATCTTCACTCGCGCGACCGACCAACCCGCCGTTCGTGCGGCGGCGTTTTCGATCAGCCACGCGCACGCGGCGCAGTGCAGTCCCGACACCGCAAGCTCTGCGACGCAGGTTCCGTCGGGCTGTTGCCGGGGTGCCGACGCGCCCAAGAACGCTTCGCTGTCGAACGCGTCATAGCGTGACTTCTCACCCGCCGCGGGCGAACCGCCCAATGATGACGCTTGATCGCGCAGCGCGTAATAATCGTCCAGTCCCCAGCCGTGGATCAGCTCGTACGCGCCCTGGCAACCGCTGCAGCAAAAGATTTTTGCCGCGTCCGCATCGGCCGTGCAAACCGTCGCCAGTCCGCAGTGGACGCACGGCAGTTCGATTCGCGAATTGCTGACTCGCTGATCGGTTTCGGCGGGAGTCGCGATTGACATCAGTTTTCAATGACCTCGCCGTCGCATTTCTTTTCGCCGACGCAGCAACACGGCAGCGGTTTTTCGGCGGACAGTTGGACTTGCTGGACCAGCGACGTTTCCGAATCGACGGCCATCGACGTTTGCAGGCCGGCCAGCGCGTTGACGTTTGCGAATCCGCGACCCGACGCGGTGAAGCAACCCGTCGTGATCAACAGCATCGCGGCGACGGCGGGGATCGCGGTCGTGAATTTCTTACTCAGCATCGTCGACCCGGCGATCAATGCGGTCAGCGCCGGTACCGTACCGACCCAGAACGCGGCCATCACGATCGGGCCTTGCACGGGGCTGGCCGTGCCCGCGGCGACCAGCGCGAACAAGTACAACCAGCCGCAGGGCAATAGCGTCGTCAGCAACCCGGTCGCGAGCGCTCGGGCGACCGGCGGCAGCTTGAATAAGTGCGGCCGGACCTTCACCAGTAGTCCGCCGATGCGTGACGGTTTCAACTCTTTCGCCGACGTCGATCGGCCTCGCACCAGCGTCCACAACTTGACCAACCCGACGCCGATCATGACCGCGCCGACGACGCGAGCCGCGGCGACTTGCACGCCGACGAATTGGCCGCCGGTATCGACGACGCTGCCGATCGCACCAGCGACAACGCCGGCGATGACGTAGGTGGTCAATCGGCCGACGTGGTAAGCGGCGGTGCGGATGGCAACGCGGCCGCGATTGTTTTGGTCACCGATGCCGCTGGCCCACATCGCCAGCGGCCCGCACATGCCGACGCAGTGCATGCTGCCCAGCAAACTAGCGGTGACGACGGCGGTCAGAAGGATGGTCATGGGTTGGTTTTGATTTTGGTTTTGGTCGAGTGCAAGCGAGTCGTTTGTAGCCCGGAGGGCGGCATATCTTTGCCGGTGGCGTGAGCCACCGGTTCTCGAACTGCATTTTGCGGCAGCCTGGAGGGCGACACATCATGATTCATTTGTGTCGCCCTCCGGGCTTGAGTTGTGGTTGGCATTGATTCCGGTGGCTCACGCCACCGGCAAAGATCTATCGCCCTCCGGGCTGGCTGGTAGCACTCACTGAAATCTGCCGAGCTCCAGTCTTGTTTACGACGTCGGAATTTCAATCTCGGTGGACTTCTTCATCGGTTGCTCGGCGCCTTCGATTTGCACTTCGACTTGCCACAGTCCCGTGCGGGACATCGGGGCCAAGGTCAAGTAGCGGCCCTGGCCGACCGACGGCATCGCGAACCGTTGGACGTCGCCGGCGCGGGCGTGGTGGTAGGCCATGCCGACGATGTTCAAGTCATCGACCGGCGAACCCGTCTCATCTCGCACGGTCACCTCGGCCGCTCGCATGCCGCGGTCGTCCGCGATATCCGACGCGGTGATGTCAACCGTCCATCCCATTCGCTCGGCGGCGGTCGCGGCGCTGTGCGAGACGTCCCACGCGATCGCTTGATCGTGGTAGTCGGGGATCACGGCGACGGTCGGGTCGCCCGTGGCCAGCTTGATCGCGACGTAGCCGATGACGAGTTGAAGCCCCAGCAAAGTGACAACCAGGGAGACCCAAAATCGTTTCGCGCTGCGCTCGAGAAGTTGTTGTTCGGTTTTCATGGGTTTCTTAGTAGGTAGGTCCGACGGGCCCCGGCGGACCCGAACAGCTTTGCTGTTCGGCCTCGCCACGGCGTGTCGAGGCTACGTTTAGGTTACGTCCGTGGTCCTAGGATCTTGAAGTTGATGCTTCTTTGATTTTCGCTTTCGTCCGTCACGTTCAGCGTTGCCGTTTCGTTGCCGTCGCCGAACGTGGTTCGCGTTGGGAAACGGAGACTGAAGGGAACCAGTTTTGAATCGCTCGGTTGCAGCGTCAAACCATCTTCATCAACCACGCTGAGTTCCGCCGAGTCGGGCGTTGCCATGTCCAGTTGGTACGTTTGCGGCTGGTCGGTTCGGTTGACCAATCGCAGGCTGAACGAGTTCGATACCATGCCACCGCGCTCGATCGTGAACGGGTTGCCTTTGCCGCGGATGACTCGCGCGTCAAAGCCGGACTTGGAATTCACGGCCAGGACAAAGCCGCTGATCACGCCGACCAGGATCAACGGATAGATGATCGTGCGAGCACGGACGAGTCGTTTCGGCTTTCGCGCCAGCGCGTCTTGCGACGTGTATCGGATCAACCCTTCCGGTTGGCCGACTTTTTTCATCACGTCGTTGCAGGCATCGATGCACTGGGTGCAGTTGATGCATTCCATCTGCAAGCCGTTGCGAATGTCGATGCCGGTCGGGCAAACGACGACGCATCGATTGCAGTCGACACAGTCACCCGCGATCTCGCCGCCAATTTTTCCGTCGAGCCGTTTGCCTTTCATCCGAGGCTCACCGCGATGGGGATCGTACGCGACGATCAACGATTGCTCGTCCAACATCACCGATTGGAACCGGCCGTACGGGCAAGCGATCAAGCACATTTGTTCGCGGAAGAACAAAAAGTCGAACATCATCAGCCCCGTCGTTCCGGCCATCACCAAGAACGCGGCCGGGTGATCGATCGGTGAACTGCGAACCCACTGAGCTAGTTTTTCGGTGCCGACGAAGTACGCCAAGAACGTGTGAGCCAGGAACATGCACAGCACCGAGTAGACGCCGATGCGAGCGACGGACATCCACGCCGGACGGTTCGCACGAGGCTTGCCGCCCTTGCCGGCCGTGCCTTCAAAGAACCGGTCGATCGGGCGGAACAGAAACTCCATGTAAACCGTTTGCGGACACGCCCAACCGCACCACGCTCGACCCGTGATCGCGGTCAATAGCACGATCGACACGAATACGCTCAGCATCAACAGTGCCAGCACGACCGTGTCGGTCGGATAGAACGTGCGACCGAGCACCGTGAACTCGCGGGCCGCGATGTCCAACAAGATCAACGGCTTGCCCGCAATCCGCAGGTGCGGAATCGCGACGAAGACGACCATCAACACATAAGCGACGACGCGGCGTTTTTGCCACCAGTCTCCCATCGCCAGTTTCGGTCGCAACCAACGACGACTGCCGTCAGCTTCCAGCGTGCTCAGCACGTGTTCTTCGGGGCGAAGCAGAGCGTCCGTGGCAGCCGCTTTCTTATTATCTTTATTGCAACCACCGCCCGACGCGCAGTTCGGGCATGACTTGCATGACGATTTGGTTTGCACGGTGGGGATGGAGGTGGACATGATCTTTCTTTGGAGACGATCAGAGTAGGACAATTGTCCCAATTGTCCCGTGGGTAAATTTGTTGGGGGACAATTGGGACAATTGTCCTACTCTGTTTTGATGATGGACAATTGGGACAATTGTCCTACTCTGTTTTGATGATGGACAATTGGGACAATTGTCCTACTCTGTTTCTTCTTCGGGCAGCGCTTCCGGCCATGGCTCGATTGCTCGGCCTTCGGGGATTCGGCCTTCGACGTTTTTGCCTCGCAAGGACGCCACGTAGGCTGAGACCAGGACGACTTCGTTGGGGTGCAGTCGGTTGGACCATTTCGGCATCGCGCCGCCGCCGGCTCCTTCGTTGATGACCTTGGCGATGTCGTCGATCTTCACGACGTTCTTGTACATCTCGTCAGTCAAGTTTGGACCGACTTGGCCTTCGCCGTTGCGGCCGTGGCACGAGATACAGTTCGCCTTGAAGACCGACTCGCCGACTTTTACCCAGCTCCCTTTATGCATGTACGTTGCGATCGTGTTGGCGTCAGGCGTCAAGTTTCCGATCTCGGCGAATTGCAACCGAGTGTTCGTTGCCAACGCGACGCCATACTGATCTTCGACGCTGCGACCTGCCGCGCCGCCGTGATAGAACAGCATGTAAAACGGGCTGAACGCGATCGTGGCGATGAACACCCACTTCCACCAGCCCGGCAGCGGATTGTCGTACTCTTCAATGCCGTCGTAGGCGTGGTCCGTCTTCGGATCATCGGGAATTTGGTCTGACTCATTCATAGCGAGGATCCTCGACGTCATCGGAAAGAGGAATGGAGGCGAAACGGTGGGAGGCGGCAGTACTGAGCCGCAACGCGCCGTAGAAAATGCATGCAAAGGCGGCGACGAACAGCCCGAGGGCGACTTCGGCACAGGACGAGTAGTCCAGCCAGCAAACGAGGTCTTTGATCATGGGGAAATTTCGATAGAGAGAACGTGTTTTATTGGTAGCGAAAGTCGCAGAGACTTTTGACAATCAGCCTGGTGTCACATGTCGTTTAACAGTCAGCCGAAGGCGTACTCGAATGGCGGGTAGTACGCCTTCGGCTAACTGTTAAACGAAAAAATCAACAAGCCGATGACGAGTTGCTTTACCCGTGTCGGCTTACTTCGCCGCAACTTCCTCCGCCGGTGCGTCGGCGGCTTCCGTTGCAGGAGCATCCGTTGCCGGCGTTTCCGCGGCAGGTTCTTCGGTCGCGAACAAGTCCGTGCCGACGCGTTGCAAGTACGCGATCAGAGCGATCGCTTGCTTTTCGTGCATCGCGGCCGGGCCGCCTTGTTGGACGATGTCGGCGGCGACCTCTTCGGCTTGACGACGAGCGAGTTTCTCGACGTTTGCCAGTTCCTCATCCGTGTACGGAGCTCCAAGGAAAGCGGCCGCGCGGACGTGCGGTTCGATCGCGCCAAACTTGAGGTCCGCCGTCAAAAGATGTTCGTAGCTGGGCATGACGCTGCCCGGCGACACCAGCGACGGGTTCTCGAAGTGAGTCCAGTGCCAAAAGCTGCTCTGCTTGCCGCCTTCGCGTGCCAAGTCCGGCCCGATGCGGCGGCTGCCCCACTGGAACGGTCGGTCGTAGATGAACTCGCCCGGCTTGCTGTATTCGCCGTACCGTTTCGTCTCCGCCACGATCGGACGGATCATTTGCGAGTGGCAGTTATAACAGCCTTCGCTGACGAAAATGTGGCGTCCGGCCAGCTCCAGCGGCGTGTACGGTTTGACCGTCGCGATCGTCGGAACATTGGTGCGAATCAAGAACGTCGGCACGAGCTCAAACAACGTCGCGATCACCACGGCCAGCGTCGTCAGGATCGTGAACCGAACCGGCAAACGTTCCCAACGCCTGTGCCAAGACATCTGGCCGAACGTGTCGACTTTCTTGGCCATGTCCAACACCGGAGCGCCAGCCAAGTTGCTCTTCGGCGCGGGATCTGCTGGTCGTTGTATTCCTTGCCCAGCTTTAGGTGCGGAGTAGACCGGCACGTCGTACACCGCCGGACGATTCATCCACGTCATCAATGCATTGATGCACAGCATCACGACACCGCTGACGTACAGCAGTCCGCCGCCGACTCGCAGCCACCACAGCGGCACGACCGACTGGATCGTTTCGATGAAGTCGGGATAGGCCAGGTGACCGGTTTCGTCCATCGCTCGCCACATCAGGCCTTGCATCAGACCGGCGGCATAGATCGGAATGATGTACAGCAGGATGCCCAGCGTGCCGGTCCAGAAGTGCAGGCTGACCAGCTTGTCCGACCACATCTTCGTTTGGAACAGTCGCGGCAACAGCCAATACAACATGCCGAACGTCATGAAACCGTTCCAACCAAGTGCACCGGAGTGCACGTGGGCGATGGTCCAGTCGGTGTAGTGCGAGAGCGCGTTGATCGCTTTGATCGACAACATCGGACCCTCGAACGTGCTCATGCCGTAGAACGTGATGCCGACGACAAAAAATTTCAAAACTGGATCGGTCGCGACCTTGTGCCATGCCCCGCGAAGCGTCAGCAGGCCGTTGATCATCCCGCCCCACGACGGCATCCACAGCATCAAACTGAACAGCATGCCCAGCGTGCTGGCCCATTCCGGCAGCGCGGTGTAGTGCAAGTGGTGAGGACCGGCCCAGATGTAGATGAACACCAACGACCAGAAGTGAATGATGCTGAGCTTGTAACTGAACACCGGACGCCCGGCCGCTTTGGGCAGGAAGTAATACATCAGTCCCAGGAACGGCGTCGTCAAGAAAAACGCGACCGCGTTGTGACCGTACCACCACTGCATGAACGCGTCTTGGACGCCGGCGTAGACGCTGTAGCCTTTGAACAGTCCGGCCGGGACGACCAAGTTGTTGAACACGTGCAGCACCGCGACCGTCACGATCGTCGCGATGTAGAACCACAGCGCGACGTACATGTGTCGTTCGCGGCGATGGATCAACGTCATCAAGAAGTTACCACCAAAGACGAACAACCAAATTACGGCGATGAACAGGTCGATCGGCCATTCTAGCTCGGCGTACTCTTTGCCCTGCGTGATGCCCAGCGGCAACGTGACGGCGGCTGAGACGATGATCGCTTGCCAGCCCCAAAAGTGGATTCGGCTGAGCGCGTCCGACCACATCCGGGCTTTGCACAAGTCGCTGGGTGCTGTAGTAGACGGCCGCAAAGATCGCGTTGCCGGCGAACGCAAAGATCGCCGCGTTGGTGTGCAGCGGTCGCAGCCGCCCAAATGTCAGCCAAGGCAATCCGTCGGTCAGCCACGGCATGACCAGAAACAACGCCACGATCAATCCGGCAAGCGTCGCCACCAGACCCCAGACGATGGTGGCGGTCACGAACATGCGGACGATCTGATCGTCGTAGCTGAAATGTTCGAGCGGTTGTTCGGTGGATGAGACGCGGGGACGGGTGGAGGTCGCTTCGTGCGAGTCGGGGTCAGTAACGATGGCCATGGACAGCGTGGGTTGCTCTGGCGGAATTTCCTTGCAATCTCAACCGTCTGAGACTGCTGTGCCTGCATTGTCTAACAACAACGGTGCCAACAGGTCAAAAACGCGACAAAACACCCCTTCGTGCGTCGCAACGCCACACTTTACGACAAAGTTTACGGCGTTTTAGCGTTGTCGTCGTCGCCGCTGTCCGTTGAGCAGAGTGCATCCCCGCACGAATTCGCAAGAAAGTGTGCGAATCGGTCGCGCTTTCGCGCACCCTGAGACACCCTGCACCCTGAGAAGGAGCACGCTGAAAAGCACCCTGAAAAGGGCCACGCCCAGAAAAAAAGCCGAGTGAAGAAGGGCAAGGCAAGTGGAGTAAGGGCTAAGTGAAGAATGGCCGAACGAGACGATGCCAAGCGACGGACGTCGGGGATGCCCCCCCGACGTCCGTCGTCTCTCCAAAGAACGTCGCCTCAACTATCGCGTCGGTGGTGCCGTGAGATCCAAACACTGCATCCGGCATGACGCAGTACATACTTGGTCGTGCTGCCAAGGAATAGTTCGCCGATCAGGCTGTGGCCGGCGTCGCCGACGACGATCAGGTCGTCAACATTTTCTTCCGCCGCGTTGACGATCGCATCGCCAATGTGATTGACGCGGGGAATTTGCAAGCTGGTTTTGGGCAGCGTCTTGGCGATCTCGCCGCACATCTTTTCCGCGTCCGTTCGCAGGCGTTCGACCTGTTCGTCTTCGTAAGCCGCCGCCATCGCGGCGTAGGTGTCATCGAAGAAAGCGTAAGCCTGTGCGGCAACGGAAACCAAATGCACTTCCGTTTCGGCGGGCCAGTTCAGCGCTAACTGTTCCGCAATCGCTTCGCGGGAACCGGGCGATCCGTCGTAGCCGATAAGCAGTTTCGGTGGATGGCCGATCAGTTCGTCTAGGTTTGGTTTGGTTCGCACGACCAACACCGAACAGGCCGCGTGCGTTGCGACGCTATCCGAGGTGCTGCCCAACAGCAAGCGATGCAGCATCGTGTGGCCCTTCGCCCCGACAACGATCAACTCGGCTTCCATCTTTTCGGACTCGGCCAGAATGCACGGCACCGGATCGCCGAAGACGTGCTTCAGTTCGACGCTTTCGCATGTCGCACCGATGGCGTTGCGTAACCGCTGCTGATCTTTGCGGACCCGGTTGGACTCCTGTTCACTCCATTCGGGATACCAAGGTTCGATCGCGCCTTGATGCGGATGGCCCTGGGTTAAATGAAACGCTAAAGATGGTGACCTGAAACTTTTCCTTGCCGGCCAGCGAAGACAAGAATTTCGCCGCGGCGAAAGCATGTTCCGAACCGTCTGAAGCGAGCAATACTTTCATCGGGGTCACCTTGGATTCCATGAAACGAAAACGTCGCGTCAAAAAGCGTGCGACGCGAAGACGAACGCATTCGTCGTACCAAGGCAGGCGTATGCACGTATCGGCGTGCTTTGCGAACGATGGTGGGATGCCGAGTGTGCGAAAATGGCACGACCAGCGGGCTACCGCTGCACATACTTTCTTCGACCCGCACACATTACCATACCGGCGTGCAGGCGAAGATCCGACGGCGACCGGGCTACTTCGTGATTCGAGTGGTGGGTTTCGCGTTGCCAAATCTGGGCGACTGCCGCGGACTTTCTTCTGGCCTGTCTCGCGATCGAATCCGTCGGGCGTCAGCGATTCGGTTCCGGGGAAGGAATCGCCGGTTTCCTGTTGCCACTGATCAAGGGCCGATCGCATTTCCGTCACGGTCGCCGCGTATTCGTCGAGGCCGGCAAGATTGACGACGCAATAGGGATCGGCGACAACATCGAACAGCATTTCGGTGGCGGCCGGAACGTTGAAACAGATGGACTGTTCCGCGGTTAGCTGGCCCGCGTCCCGCATCGTCTGCATCGCTCGAAAGGTCGGGCTGGTCACGGCATCCGCCGGCGGCGTTTGCGGAAGCTCGGGAAGCCAGTTTCGGGTGTAGCAAAATTTCTCGGTGTGAACGCTTCGCTCGAACGCGCGATAGTCATGCCAGTTGTGTTCGGCGAACGCGTGACGACGCACCGACTTGTTCGGATCATGCAGCAGCGGCATCAGCGACACGCCCTGATGCGAATCGGTCGCGTCAATGCCGGCGGCTTCCAAGATCGTTGGCACCAAGTCAATGCTGCTGACCACGGATTTGCAAACCGAACCGGGCGAGACGACGCCGGGCCATCGCACCAACATCGGCGTGCGGACGCCGGGAACGTGAACGTTCGTCTTGCAGTGTGGAAACGGCCGACCGTTGTCGCTGATCACGATCACGATTGTATTGTCCGCGACGCCTTGGCTTTCAAGTTCCGCCAGCACTTCGCCGACGTGCGCATCGAAGCGGGACACTTCGTCGTAGTAGTCCGCCAGGTCGCGACGCACCGCTGGCGTATCGGGAAAGAAGGGCGGCACGATCACGTCGGCGGGATCATGCGGCGGATCAACCGCGTCGGGCAAATAAGGTCGATGCGGATCCAAGTGCGCCGCCCACAGAAAAAACGGTTTGTCAGCAGGACGTTCCCGCAGCGATTTGATCCAGGCCGTGTTCATTCTCTCGGGCGGCGATGGCGTGACCTCATCGACTTGGGAAGTGACCGCGTTGCCCAGGTGCCACTTCCCGACCGCGGCGGTCCAGTACCCAGCTTTGCGAAGCGGCGTGGTCACCAACACCTGGTCGGCGGGCAGCGGCAGGTGCAGCTCGGGGGCATCCGTGTTGTGCGGATACCGTCCGGTCAGGATCGAACAGCGGCTCGGACTGCACGACGAACAGGTCAGCGTCGCGCGGTCGAAACGCATCCCTTCGGCGGCGATGCGATCGAGCGTCGGCGTTCGCACCGCATCGTTTCCGTACGGCCCCGAATCATTCCAACCGAGATCGTCCGCGATGAAAACGATCACGTTGGGCCGAGCCGGCTTGGTCGCGGCGCTCGCTTTCGGAACACAACAGCACGCAACGATGCTTGCCAACAGACCACTGGCCCACCAGTGATAATAAGTCGTGCGAGCCAAGAAGGAGGGACGCATTGCGAATGCCTGAACAAAAACAAGAATGCCTGAAACAAGAATGCCTGAAACAAGAATGCCTGAAACAAGAATGCCTGAACGAGAACCAGAAAGTTCGGCGAATCAACATCCTAGCAGGCTTCCCCACCGCCTGCCCACGATCCAGACAGGTCGTCGGATGCCTCGCCGTGGTTGACACCGCGACCGACCAGCGGGACAGTATGCGGTGACGAACTGCGACGAACCATAACTGTGACGATTTACAACTCGACGAACTTCCACGCGATCGGACCTCATGGTTGAAACTTCTCTGCTGGCGCAACAGGCGATCCAAACTTCGGCGATTTTGGGATTGGTGTTGGCGGCCGTTTTCTTTGGTGTGCTGCTGATCTTCTTTTTCGTGTTCGCGCGTTACTTTGGATTGTGGATTCAATCGCAACTGACTCGCGCGAACATCTCGTTCTTTAATCTGCTGGGCATGACGTTCCGAAAGGTCAACACGCGAGCGATCGTTCGCAGCAAGATCATGGCGACGCAAGCGGGGTTGGTGGATCCCGACTTGACCAGCGAAGCGCTCGAGGCTCACTACTTGGCTGGCGGCAACGTTCAACAAGTCATCCGGGCATTGATCGCGGCCAAGAAAGCAAAGACGATTTCGTTGACCTTCCGCGAGGCTAGCGCGATCGACTTGGCCGGCCGCGATGTTTTGGAAGCGGTCAAGACCAGCGTCTATCCGAAGGTCATCGATTGTCCGCCGCGCGGGTCCGCCAAGCCTTCGCTGGACGCGGTCGCCAAAGACGGCATCCAATTGAAGGTCAAGGCTCGCGTCACAGTTCGCGCTAACTTGCAACAGTTGATCGGTGGTGCGACCGAGGAAACGATCATCGCGCGAGTCGGTGAAGGCATCGTCAGCGCGATCGGCAGCGCGGCGAGCCACAAAGCCGTGCTCGAAAATCCTGACATCATCAGCAAGGCCGTGCTCGCAAAGCGACTCGACTCGCAAACCGCTTTCGAGATCGTCTCGATCGACATCGCCGACATCGACGTCGGAGCAAACATCGGGGCTCGTTTGCAAGCCGATCAAGCGGAAGCCGACACGCAAGTCGCTCGTGCTCGCGCGGAGTCCAAGCGCGCCAACGCGGTCGCCGAAGAACAGGAAAACCAAGCCAAGATTCAAGAGAGCAAGGCCCAAGTGATGCTGGCGCAGGCGGCCGTGCCGGCGGCGATGGCCGAAGCATTTCACACCGGCAAATTGAACGTGCTGGATTACTACAAGTTGCAGAACATCAACGCCGACACCGAAATGCGTCGTTCGCTTTCGACCAGCGCCACCGAAGCGGCCGCGGCACGTGAACCGGCGACTTAGTAAGCAGGCGACGCAGTAAGCACCACAGGACCAAAAAATGACGATTTTTGTCGTAGCTGATCCCGCCAGGGTTCAGTCGGTCCCAGTCAAAATCTGAACTCTGGCGGGATCAGCTACGACACTTATTTTTCCTGCGGTCCTAAGCAGGCGACCTTGTCGGCACCGCGTTCGTGTTGTGTCCACGTCAACGTTAATTTAACGAGAGCATCATGTCCGGAGACTTGGAAGACTTTTTGCGTCGCGCCGCAGAGCGGCGTCAGGCGAAAGCGGCCGAGCAGCAATCCTCGGCGAAGCCGGCCTCCAGGCCGAAACCGCAGTACACCAATAGTCGGTCGGAACGAACGCCGCAGATCGTCGAGGAAGCGGAAGAGATCTTGCAGGCCGAGTTTGTCGATGATGACGGATCATCGATCGCCGCGCGGATGATTCGCTTGTCCGAGGCGAAGAAAGCAGCCGCGGCGGCGGAAGAGGAAGCCGGCGTTGCGATGCGAAAAGTTCGCGGCATGCTGTCGCGTCAAAAGGTCGAACGCAAAGTCTTCACCGGCAACGCGGTCCAAGACCTGATCGCGACGATGCAAAGTCCCGGCGGTGTCCAGCAAATGATTTTGCTGAAAGAGATCTTGGATCGCCCGACGCATCGTTGGTAAGTGTTCGTTTGCCTTCGGTCGATTGTAACCACCCCGCGCGTTGATCCAGCTTGTCGAATCCTAATCCCAGTTCGGTTGCCGCCGCCAAGCCGCGAGTTCTGATTGCCGTCTGCACGTTGAACGAAGCCGGCAACATCGAAGCGATGGTCACGCAGTTGCGAGCCGTCCTTCCCGACGCAGACTTGGTCGTCGTGGACGATTCGTCGACCGATGGCACCGGTGATCTGGTTGGCCGGTTGGCCGAAGCCGACGAAAACGTTTCGTTGGTCGTCCGCCAAGAACGCGGACTCGGCGGAGCGATTCGCCATGCGATGCAGATCGCGATCAGTGGCGACTACGATTTATTCTTGAACTTGGACGGCGACCTCAGTCACGATCCGGCCCAGCTCCCTCGGCTGCTCGATCGGATCATCCGCAATCCGCCGGTCGATGTCGTGATCGGATCGCGTTACGTGGCCGGCGGATCGATCGACGGCTGGCCCGTTCACCGCAAGCTGATGAGCCGGATGGTGAACCGCTTCGCGACGCTTTGCCTGCGGTTGCGGGTCGCCGATTGCAGCGGCTCGATGCGGTGTTACCGCGTTGCAGCGTTGCGACGGATCGACATCGGTTCCTTGCGTAGCAACGGCTATGCGGTCTTGGAAGAAGTCCTGGTCCGGCTCGATCGCGGCGGCGCGGGCATGGCCGAAGTCCCCATCACGTTCACCGATCGACAACGGGGGCACAGCAAATTGACGGCGCGCGAGGCCATTCGAGCGGCATCGCAAATGGCGGAGATGGCGATCACCTATCGCCATCAAGCGATGCGGTTTGGGGAAGATTTACCGTCGCCGGACACCGCTGCTGCCTCGTCAAGCTCGGCTTCGCGAGCTCAAAACAGCACGAATTGATACGCTAGCCGGGTGGAATGGACGTATAATTGGACAGCAATCCGGAAAATTTCTCTTCTGCCGATTTATCCGCATCGATTCACTCGGGAAGCCATCACCATGTCGGTCGTTCTGTCGCGTCGTTTGGTCTTACGAGGGATCGGAACCGCCGTCGCGCTGCCGTGGCTCGAAGCGATGCACCGCACGACCGCGATCGCGTCGACGCCCGCCCGACCGCCCGTCCGTTTGGGTTTTTTCTACGTGCCCAACGGCGTCCACATGGATCAGTGGCGACCTGGATCGACGGTCGGCAAAGAGGTTGCACCAGCGGAGAAATCAGACGCAGAGAAGCGCACTTCGATTGAACCGCTCGGCGAAGTTCCCGTTATCCTGCAACCGCTGGTCGATCGCGGCGTCCTCGATCGGTCGCTGGTCATCGGCAACTTGGAAGCCAAGCACTGCTTCGCCAAAGGTGCCGGACACGAACCGGCCGGTGGGGGATTCTTGGTCGGTGCGAACTGCAAGCACTCCGAAGAACCCGAGGTCGGCGGCGTCAGCGTTGACCAACTGGCGGCTCGTCAAATCGGAATTCACACGTCCATCGATTCGTTGGCCTTGGGCATCGACCCAGGGCACCGCGGCGACCACGGATATAGCGGAACTTACCTGTCGCACATCTCTTGGCGCAGCAAGACGATGCCGGCGACGTTGGAACTGAATCCGCGGGAAGTGTTCACGCGATTGTTCCGCGACCGTCCGCCGCAACGTCCCGACTGGAACGACCACGCGGCCCCGTCGCTTGCCAGCATCGACCCGGTCCAGGCCAGCGTGCTGGACTTGGTGCGGGAAGACGCGCGGTCGCTGCAACGACAATTGGGATTCGCCGACCAACGACGCTTGGAAGAATACCTGGATGGGCTTCGCGCGATCGAACGCCGGATCGCCATGCACGATGACGATCCCCAATCGCATCACCAAACTGCGTTCACCGAAGACCCGTCGCAGCGGGCATTGCACGAAGGCGAATCGGCCGATCGATCGTTGCAGTTGATCATCCCAGATGGTCACGGAGTTCCGGCAAGCTATGCCGAACACGTCGATTTGATGCTGGACATTTTGACGTTGGCTTATCAGACGGACACGACGCGAGTCGCCTCGTTCATGTTCTCCTACGAAAAGTCCGGTCGTTCGTATCCGGAAATCAAAGCCCCCGGCGCTCACCACTCCACGTCGCACCACCAAGGGCAAACCGCCAAGCACGTCGAACTGACGCGGATCAATTCGCATCACATGGACTTGTTCGCCCGCATGTTGCAGCGAATGTCGACGATCAACGAAGGCGATGCGACGCTGCTGGACAATGTTGCGATGCTTTACGGCAGCGGCATCAGCGACGGCAACAAACACAACCACGACGACTTGCCGGTCATGTTGGCGGGCGGTGGCGGGGGGGCGATTCGTGGCGGACGATCGATCTCGCTTGCCGAACCAACTCCGATCTGCAACGTCTACGTCGAAATGCTTCGCGCCGCCGGCATCCCGTGCGACGCGTTCGGCGACAGCACCGATGGGTTTGGTGATCTTGGTTAAGGTCTTTGCTGATAGGTTTCACGCAGACGCTTTCCGACTGGCAGTCTTGATGCTGGTCGCGTCGTCGATGGGCGTGAACGCCCAGGGAGCCGATGGCGATTCACCACTTTCGTGGGACCGCGACATTCGCCCGATTCTTCGGCGGCACTGTTATCACTGTCACCAGGACGACGATGCTCGCGGCGACGTCAATCTGTTGGACGACGAAAATCCGCACTTGGTTTTGCTGAACCGAAAGAAATGGGAAACGGTTCTAGAAGTCGTCCGAGACGAGCAGATGCCGCCGGAGGACGCGCGAGCGCTGGACAAGGACGACCGCGAAAGGCTGGTCCGTTACTTGGATCACAAACTCAGCGAACTGAACTGCGATTCGCAAAGCGTGCTGAAGCACGATCCGGGCACCGCGCCGACACGCCGGTTGACTCGCCACGAGTACAACTTGGTTGTCGAAGACCTGACGGGCCTACCGATTCGTCCGGCGAACAATTTCCCGCCCGAGCCGATCAGTTTCGGCTTCGTCGGCATCGGCGGTGCGTCGGGAATGACTTCGGTCGAGGTCAGTCATTACTATGAGGCCGCGGACGAGATCGCGCAAGCGATCGGGCAAGCGGCGGAGGATTCGCCCGAGTTAGCCGATCACTTCTTTGGCCCCGATCCGAAGACCAATCGAGGCGACGGTTCCTTCGACACGGACGGCGTTCGTCAGCGGCTCGATAAGTTTGCGACAAGAGCGTTTCGGCGTCCGGCCAATGGAAAGTTTGTCGACGGATTGGTGCGGATCTATCGGCTGTCCCGCGATCAGGGCGACGATCATTCCGCCGCGATGATGCGTTCGATGTCGACGTCGATGAAGTCGCCTCGATTCTTCATGCGGGTCGAAGAACCGCCGGCGAGTGGACCTCAGGAAGAACCGTACCCGATCGACGCCCACGACCTAGCGTCTCGGTTAAGCCTATTCCTGTGGGCGTCGTCGCCGGACGAGACGCTTCGCTCGCTCGCTGTAAGCGAACAATTGCTTGCACCGGAGATATTGGCTCAGCAGGTCGACCGGATGTTGGCTGATCGCCGCGTCGCCGATGGGATCGTCCGCGGCTTCTTTGCCCAGTGGTTGCAGTACTCGCGATTGATCGATCATGCCGTTGACGCCGAAGCGTTTCCTGAGATGAACGCGTCGCTGAATCGTTCGATGCGACGTGAAGTCGAACGAATGCTGGTCGAGATCGTTCGCAAAGATCGGCCGGTCACCGAGATCATCGATGCGTCTTACACGTTCGTCGATGCGAGATTGGCCCGTCATTACAATTTGCCCGAAATCGTTTTCGATGCCGACAACGCCGACGCCGGATTCCACCGCGTGACGCTTGCCGATCGACGGCGAGGCGGCGTCGTTGTGTCGGCGGCATTGTTGACATTGCAGGCCGACCCCGGTCGCACCAACGTGCCGCGTCGGGGGAACTACATCGCGGGCACTTTTCTTGGTGATCCGCCGCCACCGCCGCCTCCGGACGTGCCCGAGTTAGTTGCCGACGATGCGGCGGCAAAGGAAATGACGCTGCGTGAGTTGCTGGAAAAGCATCGCGAGAGTCCGCAGTGCGCATCGTGTCACGCAAAGATGGATCCGATCGGATTCATGCTGGAAAACTACGACGCGATCGGCCGTTGGCGAACCGAGGAGGCGGGCCGTCCGATCGATGCCTCGGGTGAGCTTGCTGGGGAACTTCGCGGAAACAAAATTTTTGTCGGCCCGGAAGGACTGAAGGATCTGCTGCTGAGTCGAAAGTCGGACTTCATCGAAACGATGACCGAACAGCTTTTGATCTATGCGCTCGGACGAGGCCCACGGCCGATCGATCGCTGCATCGTCGCCGATGCCAGCGAAGAGCTGGCGACCAGCAACGACCGATTTTCCGCCATCATCCATGCAATCGTTCAAAGCCGCGCGTTCACCCACCGCAGCGACGCCGCGTTCTAGTTGAAACAGAGTAGGACAATTGTCCCAGTTGTCCCCCAGCAAAGTAAACTCAGGATTAGACCCGCAGACAAGTGGGACAATTGTCCTCCAAACAAACGGAACTCAAAGATGCCAACATCGCTATCTCGACGAACCGTTCTTCGTGGCATGGGCTCCGCCATGGCGTTGCCGCTGTTAGACGTGATGTCGCCGACGCGGTTGTTGGCCGCGACAGGTTCCAAGAACGCGGCTCCGCTGCGAATGGGATTTTTCTACGTGCCAAACGGCATGCACATGCCCGACTGGACGCCGAAGAAAGAGGGCTTCAAGTTTGAGCTCACGCCGACGTTGGCCAAGCTTGCCGACCATCAAGATTCGCTGAATGTTTTGACCGGATTGGCACTGGACGGGGCGAAGGCTCACGGCGACGGGGGTGGGGACCATGCGAGAAGCGTCGCGGCTTTCTTGACGGGCGCTCATCCGCGGAAGACGAACGGCGCGGACATTCAAAACGGAATTTCGGTCGACCAGATGACGGCTAAGTACGTCGGCGACGCGACGCGGTTTGCATCGTTGGAACTCGGCCTGGAAGCGAGCGCCCAAGCGGGCAACTGCGACAGCGGATACAGCTGCGCGTACGCGTCGAATATGTCGTGGCGCGGCCCGACCAACCCGATGGCCAAAGAAGTCGATCCGGGCGGCTTGTTCGATCGTTTGTTCTCCGGCCAATCGGTCAAAGAAACCAAGCAAGCCAAAAGCGTTCGTGAGAAATACCGCAAGAGCATCTTGGACTTCGTGCTCGAAGACGCGAACCGGCTTCACAAGACGTTGCCCGCCGTCGACCAACGCAAACTGGACGAATACTTGTACTCGGTCCGCGACGTCGAAAAGCGAGTCGGCGGTGCGGAACGGCTTCGCTTGAACGAGGACGGGGTGCCAGATTATCCACGGCCCAGCGGTGTGCCGAAGGAACTTAGCAAGCACAGCGAACTGATGATGGACATGGTCACGCTGGCGTTCCAAACCGATAGCACGCGGATCCTGTCGTTCATGTTCACCAACGCGGGCAGCAACCGAAGCTATCCCGAAATCGGCGTGGGCGAAGGACATCACGAGCTATCCCACCACGGCAAGAGCGAACACAAGCAAGAATTGGTCGCAAAGATCAATCGGTACCATGCCGAACGGTTCGCGTACCTGCTCGATCGGATGAAGCAGATTCCCGAAGGAAACGGAACGCTGCTGGACAATTGCATGCTGGTTTACGGCAGCGGCATCAGCGACGGCGACCGCCACAATCACGACGACCTGCCGATCCTGCTGGCCGGCGGTGCGGGTGGCCGGATCAAGACCGGACGCCACATTCGATACGCCGATAACACGCCGCTGTGCAATCTGTACGTTTGGATGATGCAGCAAATGGGTGCAAAGACCAACCAATTCGGCGACAGCACCGGTGTTCTTGGCGGGCTGACGTAAGACCCGTTGCCGACTATCGCAACAACATCATCCCAGCTAGGTCCGTCATCGCACGCAGGCTGTCGCAGTGCGCGGTGTAGCGGAGCTTGGGACGAATCTGATCCGTCAACGCTCTGCCGCCGATGATCAGGGCGACGTCTTCACCCAACTGTCCAGCGAGTCGATTTTGTTCGGCGATAAATTTCGATGGATTCTCGATATCCGAAACGCTCAGCCAAACCAACTTCGGTTGAAAATCATGCGACGCTTGCACGAAGCTATTTAGAGGCAGGTCATGACCCAAGCTGGTCGCATTCCAACCAACTTCGCGAAGTGCCAATTCGACCAACGCCGTCGGAAGCTGATAAGCGTCGCCCGCAGGCGACCCCCCGATCGCGACGGGCGCGTCCGAGCGGAGTGGCGGCAGACTCGATCGAAGCTCGTTGATCAGCCGGATACTGATGTCGCAAGCACGTCGTTCCTGATAGATGTCCAATTCGTTGCAATCCCACGCTTCACCAAGCCCGTGCATGGCGTCGGTGATCAAGTCGGCGGCCGCTTCGCTGGATAAAAAATTGTCGGCGATCCGATCTCGAAGGATCTGGCGGCAGGCCGATTCGTCGCCGATGGCCAGCGCCTTGCGAAATGCAGTCGAATCCGTCCTCTCGCTGCCGGGAATTTCTGAATTTCGGGCCGGACCGAGCATCGGCAGGCCCAGAACATGCGGATCCCGCAACGCACGACCGGAGGCGGACAGGAACTGCTGAAGTCCGTCCAGCGTGATCCGCCGGTGGCCGCCGACTGTCTTGATCGTTGGAATGACCCCGGAATCGCACCAACGCTTGACCGACGACTCACTCGAATGGAGCGCCTCGGCGACTTGCTTGGGTGAAAATTGGGGCTGACGGGCCGCCATGGACGTTTCCGGGGGTCAGAAGAATGAATATGAACGTTTTGAATGAATCTGAACGACGCTTCACTATAACCGCTTGGCCAGTTTTCGAGCAATCACTGCTCAAAAACCTGCCAAACAATCGTGATTTTCTCGAAATAACAGTACCGGAAGCAGCTTCTAATCGTGAATGTTTTCGATCGCCCATTGCCGGGAGGTCTCGGCGTGGGTATACCTAAGTGAACGTTTTGGACGCTCAAAACGTTCAAATCGACCGCAGTTGGTGAGCGATTCGGTTGCTTGCCTGATTCCCCCCCAGTTGCATCCAAGCCACATTTCCCGGAGCTTTCAGAATGCCTAAGACCGCCAGCCAATCGGCAACCCCCATCGCTCCGGCAAAACTCAAAGGTCCGGCTAAACGCAGTACTGCGGAAAAACGCAAGCGCGTCGACGCGAAACCCTCGGTGCAAAGATCCATCAAAGCAACCGCATCGGGCGACTCGAATCCTTCGTTGACGCTCGAGGCCGGTTCGGTCACCGCGACGCAGCTACCCGCTCGATCGCCGGCGTGGATGCGTCACTCCGAATTGGCGACCTGCAACCAGGACGTCGACGCGCTGATGCCAAACCTTAAAACGCTTGACGCCGTCGGGCTGCGAAAGCTGACGAAGACGTGGCTGAAGCGAGAAATAGGGTTCATTGGCAACGCCTCGTTCAGCGATCCGAAGATCGCGAAGGCCATTTTCCAGGGTCAGCTCAGCATCGCAGCCCGCAAGACGGAACTTGGTATCGCGGCCCTTCGCAAAAGCGGTATCGATCTGCCGATTCACTTGAGCCGGTTGTGCGAAGCAACGCTTCTGACCCCGGATCAGGAAGTGATGTTGTTTCGGCGGATGAATTTTCTTCTGCATCAAGCGTCGGTCCATCGCAGCCTTTTAAGTCGCGATCGTCCGTCGCGGGTTCGCCTGGAACTGGTCGAACGACTGGTGCTGATGGCCGAATGGCATCGTGATCGCATCGTCGAAGCCAACCTACGATTGGTGTTTTCCATCGTTAAGAAGTTCGTCAACCCGAACAACACATTCGATGATTTGCTTAGCGATGGCATCATCGGACTGATCCGTGCGGTCGAGAAATTCGACTTTGATCGCGGTTTCCGATTTAGTACTTATGCCACGCAGGTGGTCCGTCGAAATTCTTACCGAACCGTGGTCGAGAAACAGCAAGACCGCCAGAAAGTCATCGGTGGACTGCAAGACATGGACATCGAAGTCAGCGACGACGAGCGATCGTCGGCAATCAGCGAAGGTCGCTGGCACGAACTGCGAAGTCGTCTGTCGGTGATGCTGGACGATCTGGATCGTCGCGAAAAGCTGATCATTCGCGCCCGCTTTTCGCTCGGCTCGCACCGCAAGGTTCACACCCTGCAGTCGCTCGCCGACCGACTGGGCATCTCGAAGGAGCGAGTACGACAACTCGAACGTCGTGCGATGGAAAAGCTTCGTCTGATGGCTGGTGATGTCGAGTTCGCGCCGCTGGAAAGCTAACCCGCCGAGTGCATATCGCAGTTCGCAGTACTCGTCACATCTGCTTGCCCTACTCGTCACATTTGCCGCCGCGACGTGGAGGAGAGCAAACTGTGATATTGAATGGCTCGTCGAGCGGTTTGGCACGCGGGTTGCTACCCAGACATCTCGTCGAGACGTCTGTTTGATTTCAGACGTTGATCCGTTGAACTACCAAAAAGGAAAGACCATGTTTCGCGATGCAGTAGCCGTAACGTTCAGTTTGTTGTTGGGATTTGCAATGCTGGGTTGTGATCAAGCGCAGTACGACAACGCCGTCGAAAACTACAATGAAGAAGTAGAGGACGTTAATCAGGAGATTGTGGAAGCTCAAAAGGATGGCATGTTGAGCGGTGACGAACTTCAAGAAGTTGGTGAGGAACTCAACGACGTCGACGCAGCCGCCGGCGAAGTTTCCGAACAAGCCGGTGACTTGATCGAAAGCAAGACCGACTGATCGGGGCCTCATCAAACGGTTCGCCCGTCAAGTCGACGGTGAAACGAAGTCGACGAGGAAGCCGAGTCCTCAACGAATCGGCGTCGACGGTGAATTCAAGGCGAGCGTTTGCGGGTTCGATGTTAGACTGTTGGTCCTACAGGGCCCTCAACAAGACGTCGTCTCGGAAACCGAACTTCGATCGCACATGAACATTTCCGCCACTGCCCCGGCTAATCGGCTGAACGATTGGCTGGGGTTGATCCGTTTCAGTCACACGATCTTCGCGCTGCCATTTGCGGTCTTGGCGACGGTCATGGCGCTCTCTACGCCGACGGCCGGTGGAACGTATCCAACAGTCCGAACGAGCGGTTTGCTCGGCATTGTTTTGTGCATGGTCTTCGCCCGCAGCTGCGCGATGGCGTTTAACCGTTTGGTGGATCAACAAATTGATCAAGCCAACCCGCGGACGGCAACGCGACACTTGCCGGCCGGAACTCTTAAGCGCCGACAAGTTTGGGTGTTCACGGTCGCGTGCGGGCTCGGCTTCATCGGTTCGACCGCGTTGTTTTTGCCGAACTGGTTGCCGATCGCGTTTTCACTGCCCGTCCTCATTTTTTTATGCGGCTACAGCTTCGCCAAACGGTTCACCTCTGCGGCCCATTTATGGCTAGGGATTGCACTTTCCCTTTCGCCGATCTGTGCTTGGGTCGCAATCCGCGGGATACACGTTTTCGCCACTGCGGACTTAGTCGTTCCCTTCGTGTTGGCAGCGGTGGTGGCCGCATGGGTGACTGGTTTCGACATCATCTACGCGTGCCAGGACGCTGACTATGACGCCAGTGCGGGACTGCGTAGCATTCCGGCCCGGTTCGGCATTGATGGGGCACTTCGATTAGCGGCGGCTAGCCATGTCGTCATGCTGATCTTGTTGTTGCTGCTGGTCTGGGTCGGCGGCAGAAGCGGACTCGGGTGGACGTTCGCGGCGGCCTGGGTCTTGGTCGCAGGATTGATTGTCCGCCAGCACCGGTTGGTCCAGCCAAATGACTTAGCCCGCGTGAACCAGGCATTTTTTGACACCAACGCCGTCATCAGCGTCCTGCTGTTGGTCGCGGGAATGGTGGATTGTTGGTGGATATGACAATTTCCGCGTCTTTCCGACACCATTCGAGTCGTCCGTTTTCCCTGCGGATTAGTCGCTGTCTCGTTGCCTCGGCTGGACGTCATTCGGTTGTTAGACTGGCCCACGATCCCACTAAGCTCCCACTTCAAAGCCCCTAAGACCGATTCGAAATGACCGTCACCGAACGAGACGCCCGCTTTCGCGAAATCCGTGACAAAGTCGAAGCCGAAGAACGCTTGACGCTGGACGACGGAATTTTTCTTTACGATCCCGCCGTCTCGCTTCAAGCGATCGGCGAACTGGCAAACTTTGTTCGCGAGCGCAAGAATGGGAATGTCGGCTACTTCAATATCAACACGCACCTGAACCCGACCAACGTCTGCGTTTACCGGTGCAGGTTCTGTGCTTTTCGAAGCGACCTTCGCGACCCGAAAGGGTACGTGATGAGCGACGAACAGATTGTCGCTCGCGGGCAAGAAGCGGTTGACAATGGCTGCACCGAAATGCATATCGTCGGAGGCTTGCATCACCAAAAGCCATATGAGTGGTATCGCCACCTGGTTGAGACGCTGCATACCAATTTTCCGCAGATTCACCTGAAGGGCTGGACAGCGGTTGAAATTAACTGGTTTGAATTTCAAACGAAGAAGTCGGTCCGCTGGGTATTAGAAGACTTGCGGAGTGTTGGGTTGGGCAGCATGCCGGGCGGCGGAGCAGAAATCTTTCACCCCGAAGTCCGTGACCAACTGTGCGAGCACAAAGCGAACACGCATGCTTGGTTGGATATCCACCGTACCGCGCACGAGATCGGCTTGCGGACCAATTGCACGATGCTTTACGGTCACGTCGAAAATGCTTTCCACCGCGTCGACCACCTGATGCGACTTCGCGAGCTTCAAGATCAGACTGGTGGCTTCCAAGTTTTCATCCCGCTGGCTTTCCACCCCGAAAACACGAAGCTATCGGATATCAAGAAGCCGTCCGCGTTAATGGATCTTCGGACGATGGCGATCAGTCGCTTGATGCTTGATAACGTCCAGCACGTCAAAGCGTACTGGATCATGCTTGGTATCGAAACGGCTCAAACGGCACTGGCGTACGGTGCCGACGACATCGATGGAACGGTGCGTCACGAGTTGATCTATCACGACGCCGGCGCGACGACCCCTGAATGCTTGTCGGTCGACGACATCAAGCAGTTGATCGTGGAAGCCGGTCGCGACCCGGTCGAACGCGACACGGTCTACAACCGCGTCATCCGCGACCCGAGCGACTACACCAAATGGTCCGTCGAAGAAATGGCGACGGCGGTGGTTTAGCATCGTCTGAACAACAAGTGACCATAGTACCGTAGCTGATCCCGCCAGGGTTCAGTCCGGTCTGAACCCTGGCGGGATCAGCTACGTCGGTGGTTGTTCTTTTAGTTGGTGCCCAACGATTCATGAAGTTACCGGATCGCCGAATCATCTTCTTAGCCCGGAGGGCAACACCGAAATAACGAAAGAAACGACGTTTCCAAACCACTTCTCGCAGGCATCAGCGGCCAGAGATCGCCTTCAGCCTTGCCGCCTCGAATTCATCTCCGGGCGTCCACGTCGGCATTTCGTTTTCGTTTGCGACTCGGTGCCCGACGTGGAATAGCAGTTGGATGTCTTCGATGGCTCCCTCCAAATTCCAATCTTCTAAGTATTCATCGCTGGGTTGGTGGTAGATCTTTTCGACCCATTGGTCGAGTTGTTCTTTACCCCAACCGTCTGGCTTGCCCACGACGTTGATGCCGCTGTGCAAATAAACGCCCGGCACGCCGATCTTTGCCAGGCTGAATTGGTCGCTGCGGTAGTAGTAACCGCGATCAGGAAAATGATCCGCCGTAACGATTCGTTTCTGCGCCGACGCGACCGCTTTGACGTGTTCGTCCAGCGACGATTTCCCCAGCCCGATGACGTTCACGTCGTACGTTCGGCCGAGAATATTGGTGCCGTCCATGTTGATGACCGCCGCCAATTTTCCGGCCGCGATCGGCGGATCACTGGCAAAGAATTTGGACCCGAGCAAGCCTTGTTCTTCGGCGGAGACGGCGGCAAACAAGATCGAACGTCGCGGCCGCTGATCCATGCCGGCGTAAGCCTTTGCCATCGCCAATAGAGCCGCTGTTCCGGACGCATTGTCGATCGCGCCGTTGTAAATATTGTCCCCGTTGATGTCACGCTCGGCAGACATTCCCAGGTGGTCGTGGTGCGCCATGTAGATCACGTGCTCGTCTCGCAAACTCGGATCGCTGCCGGGCAATTTCCCCAGCACGTTGGCGGTGTCTTGCGTTCGGACTTTGGCCGTCAAGTCGATTGAAAGATTGACACCCAGCGGCACCGGACGAAACGTCTTTGACTCGGCCGATTGACGAAGTTGGTCGAGATCCAGCCCCGCGAGCGACGCCAGTTCCCGCGTCGCGTCTTCGGTCGCCCATGCTTTCAGTTGCATCCTTGGTCCGCCGACGTCCCGAAGTTCAAATTCTTCGCCCGCCCATGACGTTTGAATGACCTGCCAGGGATAACCGGCTGACGGCGTCGTATGAATGATGATCGCACCGGCGGCACCCCTCTTTGCGGCCGTCTCGTACTTATAATCCCAGCGTCCGTAGTACAACCGACGTGATCCTTCGAATAACGCGGGATCGCTCGACGGATCATTGTTCATGATCAGCAAAACTTTGCCGCGAACATCAACGTCTTTAAAGTCGTTCCATTCATACTCGGGTGCTTCGATGCCGTAACCGACGAAGACGACTTCCGCATCCTTGATCGACGCGGACTCGACCGGACCTCCGATCGTGGACATGAAATCCGTGACCGATTTGAACGTCACCGATTGGTCGTCATTGACAAACGTGACGGTATCGGGAGCGACCGTTCGCACGCCGACCAACGGCACCGGTTGCAACCAAGTTCCATCGGCGGCGGCCGGTTCCAGGCCGAGCGATTGAAACTGGGTCGCGAGGTAAAGCTGCGTCATCGCATCGCCACGCGATCCCGGTCCGCGGCCTTCCAATAGATCGTCCGCCAAGAAGCGGACGTGGCCGCGAACGGTCGCTTCGTCGATCACGGCGGCCGCCGCAGCGCTTTCCACGCTGAACGTGTTTGATTTGGCTTCCTGCGCGTCAATGGGCGGCGATCGAAGCAGTGCTAAAAGGCAAAACGTAAAGGCCGTTTTAAAAATGATCGAGTGCATCGGCTTTTGTGAGATCGGGAGGGGAGTGGTATGGTGCAAAGGTCTTCGTTGAAGTCGTTATAACATTTTCGCTGCTCGAGTCGTTCCGCCCGATGACGCCCTCTTGATTGACCTAAGTTTGCCCGCCGACGTTTGCCATCGCTGGGTCGAGCCACGGCGAATCAACTCCGTCACCGCTTTGCAACCCGGAATGAGTGGCGCGATCGTATTCAAGTGCGGCACCGAAGGCGGTCAAACGTACGCCTTGAAGGCTTACCCGATCGACACGCAGGGGCGGCGGTTGACGGAGGTGCATCGCGTTTGGCGAGCGGCAATCGAAAATGGTTGCCGGTGGCTGCCGCTAATCGATGATTCTTTTTTCGCCAGCGGACGGTTCTGGGAAGCGACGGGCTGGTTGCTTGGATCACCGGTACAAACTTGCGATGACAAATCCGGCGACCCTGCCTCGATTTGCCAGTCGATACGTAGTGGCGCGAGCGTGATCGCCGACTTCCACCGCTCGGTTCAGCACTTGGCGGCTCAATCGATGCCGGCACCCTCCGTGGCCGCGCGAATTGAACGCCTGGACACGCTTCGCGAAATCTTGCCGATGCTGCTGACGCGAACGGTTGGATGCGACTCGCCGGCACTCGCCAGCGCGATCGGGCAAACTCGCCAGCTTCTAGCGGTCCAATGGCCGGCGATGGCGGCAAAGATTCGGTCGACTCTTTGCCAGCTTGCCGACGTTCCGGTGCCGTGCCAGTACGTGCTGCGAGATTGTCACCGTGAACACCTGCTGTTCGACGGCGGAAAACCCAGCGGTTTGATCGACTTGGACGCGGTCCGAATCGACACGCCGATGACCGACTTGGCCCGCTGGGCGGGCGATTTTCTGGTCGGCGATCCTGCCGAAAACGAAGCCCGCTGGCAAGCCGGTCTGGCGGGTTTGACCGAAAAAAACGTATTGAATGAGTCCATGACTAGACCCACGACGGACGAGTGCCTGAGACTTGCCAAAACGATCCACCTGGCCACAACTTGGATCAGCTTGGCGAACTGGATCGTGTGGATCGAGCACGAACGACGACATTTTCCAGCCGCCCAAGAGCAAATTACGGAACGAATCATGCGGCTGCTCCGGTGTGCCCGAGCGACGCTGTGGGAATGATCGACCGTGCGAAGGATTGCAAACGACGCGGAATGTCAAAACGGGTAAGCCAGCGAGACCAGGCAGCTTATCCAGCCGCTTCGTTGACGTGGGATTCCCCGCAGAACTAGAATTTGGGGCAATGGAGCCCGCGAAAACAATGACTGAAAAAAATATGTTCTCCTTCGCCGATCGATCGTCTGGGACTCGCGAGCGAATCGCCGGCCGCGGAAAAACGGTGTTGGGCGTGATGCTAGTGATGGCCTTAGCGATGATCGGGCCAGCTTCCGTTTCGGCCCAGGATGATTTCGGCATCGGCAGCGACGTGTTTCCGAACTTTTCGCTGGGCAAGTTCGGTCAAGCGGCCAAGGACGTTGATCCGGTCAAGCTGCGGACTCACTATCGCGTCGATGCGACCGGCGCAGGCGTGCTTTCGGTCACCGCCGACATCGCCGATCGCTGGCACCTGTACTCGATCACGCAAAGATCGGGCGGACCGCTGGCGACCAAGATTTCGGTCACCGCGCCCGCCGACGTCAAGCTGGTCGGCCCGTTCGTGCCCGACGCCGAACCGACCAAAAGTATCTCGTCGGTCTACAACGGCCTGACGGTGGAAGAACACGACGGCGCGGTCACTTGGTCGGCACCAATCCAAACGCCACCGGCTTTCGAGGATGCCATCACGGTCGAGATCAACGGCCAAGTTTGCGATTCCGTCAAAGGCACCTGCCTGCCGGTTCGCGAAACGTTGACCGCACAGTACCGAGGTCTTGCCGACGCATCGCCGACCGTTGCGACGGACAACTTGGTCGCGGGTCAAATAGGGCAAGCTCAAGCAGACGGCACCGCCGCGAAACCGTTTCGCGATGGCGACTACGTGGTCCAGTGGACTGCATCGGTGACGCCGAACCGTTTGGCCGCGGGTTCGACAGCAGTGCTGACGTTCACCGCCACGCCTGACGCGACTTTCCACGTCTATCAAGCAGCCACCGATGATGCCGACGCATCGACCAATTTTGTCGTGACCCAGAAGAGCGGTTTGCAAATTGGGGCTCCTAAGACCGATCAAGCGGTCATCAGCAAGTCGATTCTTCCATCATCACCACCGGTTCACTACCACGCCGGCAAAGTGACATGGTCGCTACCGATCCAAGTGCCCAAAGATGCGACCGAGGGTCCAAAAACGCTCGAGGGCTTTGTCGCCTACCAAGCCTGCACCGAAAACAGTTGCCATCAGCCGGTCGCGTTGGCTTTCAAAACCACGTTGACCGTCGGCGAGCAAGTCGTCTCCGGTTCGGGCGAGGTCACGCTGACCGCTTCCAAGAAGGCGATCGCGCTGGACGCTGCCGCGGAAACCGATTGGGTCGATGACGTGGTGTTGCCAGCCGTTGCACCGGAGCCGAACGATGATGCCACGTCGATGCTCGGCGGCGGCACGAAATCGTCGGACGACCCGCCGCAAAATCTGGCTGCCGATCTTCAAGGAAGCGTCGAATCGCCCGAGCAATCCGCGACCGCGTTTCCGATCATCCTGGCGTTCGCGTTTTTGGGCGGCGTGATCCTGAACGTGATGCCTTGCGTGTTGCCGGTCGTCGGCTTGAAGATCATGGGCTTCGTCAGCCAAGCCGGCGAGGATCGTCGCCGCATTCTGATGCTGAACCTGGTTTACTCCGCCGGCATCCTGTTTGTCTTTGCTCTGCTGGCGATGCTGGCGATCGTGTTCAAGTTCGGCTGGGGCCAGCAGTTCACCTATTTCCCCGTTCGGCTTGGCCTGACGCTCGGGTTATTCGCCTTGGCACTTAGCTACCTGGGCGTTTGGGAAATCCCTGTTCCCGGGATGGCGTCCAGCAAGACTTCGCAGTCGCTGCAAAGCAAAGAAGGACTGACCGGTGCGTTTTCCAAAGGCATCTTCGCGACCGTACTGGCGACTCCATGCAGCGGACCGCTACTGGGTTACATCCTTGGCTTGACGCTTGGACTTTCCTCCTTGGAAACCGCCACGATCTTCATGACCGTCGGCCTTGGCATGGCGCTTCCGTACTTGGCGATCGGATTTCAACCCAAGCTGATCGCATGGCTGCCCAAGCCAGGCAACTGGATGGAAACGTTCAAGCAACTGATGGCGTTTTTGTTCCTGGGCACGGTGGCGTTCTTCTTCGCCCAATTTCAAGACGTCCAAAAGGTTCCCGTCTTTGTCTCGCTGATCGGCGTTTGGTTCGGGTGCTGGGTCATCGGCCAGGTCCCCGGTTGGGCCGAATTGCCGAAGCGTTTGATGGCTTGGTCGGGCGGCATCATCGCCGCCGCAATCATTTCCATCGCGGCGTTCCAGTACCTGATGCCGGGGCCGAAGGTATTGGCGTGGGAAGACTACAGCGAAGCCCGTTTGCAACAATTGCAAGCCGAAGGCAAGACGGTGCTGTTGGACTTTTCGGCGAAGTGGTGCGTCAACTGCATCTACAACTACGAAGTCGCGATCAACACCGAGAAAACTCGCAAGCTGGTCGACAAGCTCGACGCCGTCGCGTTGTATGCCGACTACACCGACTTCGACCCGGCGATTCAGCAAAAGCTGGAAGAGCTGCAAAGCCGTTCGATTCCGCTGCTGGCAATCTATCCAGGCAAGTCGCCGGAACAGCCGATCATCCTTCGCGACATCGTGACCCAGCAAGCGGTCTTGGACGCGCTCCGGCAAGCCGGCGAAAGCGTCAACCAAAGCGTTGCCAGTCGTCCCGCATCGGCCGTCACGGCGTCGGCACCGTCGACCGTTTCGGATCGCTAAAAACGTGATCGATAACGATGACACCATTGTCGCGATCGCATCGCCCACGTCGCCGGCGGTGCGAGGCATCGTGCGTTTGTCCGGCCCTGACGTCGCCGCCGTTCTGCGGGGCCTGGGCATCGCCGCTATTCAAACTCGGCCGCACCGGCAAAGCACGTCGATCGACTTGGGCGAACCGATCGGACACGTACACGCGGACGTGATGATTTGGCCGACGACGCGAAGCTACACCGGCCAACCTTCGGCGGAAATTCACACGCACGGATCGCTGCCCGTTTTGACGCGGCTAGTGCATTTGGCGACGGGCACGGGCGCTCGCGGCGCGGCCGGGTGAATTCACGATGCGAGCATTCTTGGCTGGACGGTTGGATCTGACGCAGGCCGAAGCAGTCCTGGGCGTGATCGACGCCGAAGGACGTGGGTCGCTCGATCACGCGCTTCGGCAGCTTGCCGGAAATCTTTCGCGGCCGCTGGAATCAATGCGTTCGACGCTGTTGGACCTGTTGGCCGACGTCGAGGCGGGGTTGGACTTCGTCGACGAAGATATCGAATTCGTAAGCGATGACGTTCTTGTCGATCGCCTGACTCAAATGCAAATGCAGTTGGCGGTCACGATCAACGCGATGAAACAACGCGGCGGTGGCTCGTCGCGTCGGACGATCGCGCTGCGAGGCAAACCGAACGCGGGCAAAAGCCGGCTGCTGAACCGGTTGTCAAATTCTGAAACCGCCATCGTTGCCGACGTGGCAGGGACGACGCGCGACGTCGTGACGACCGAGTGCATGTTGTCCGGCCAACCCTTCTTGATCATCGACACCGCGGGCATCGAAATTTCCGTCGATCACATCTCGCACCTATCGCAAGCGCAAGCCCTTCGCGCGGCAAACGAAGCCGACGTTCGATTGTGGTGCGTCGACGGAAGTGACGAGGATGCGACGTCGCAGCTTGACGAATTCAGAGCCGGCGCGATCGACCAGTCCAAGCGGTAAATCCGGCGTCGTCGATCTGTTTGTCGTCACGAAATCGGATCTGTTTGCTTCACAAAACAAGTTCTCCGGTGCAATCGTTTGCAGCGCCGAAACAAACGACGGCATCGACAGACTGATTCAAGCGATCACCGAATCAGTCGAATCGCGTGACACCGAGGAAACCGGTTCGGTCGTCGGCACTGCAGCTCGATGCCAGCAATCGCTCCAGCAAGCCGCCGTCGCGATCGATGCCGCAGTAGAATTGACCCACGCCGGCGACGGACGCGAATTCGTCTCCGCCGAACTTCGCTTGGCGATCGAATGCCTGGGCGAAGTCACCGGCGCGGTCTACACCGACGACATTTTGGATCGAGTCTTCGGTCGATTTTGCATCGGCAAGTGAGCGGCAAACGCGAAAGAGTCCATGAACCACGAAATTTTTGCCCAGCACGAAACGCCGCTGGGGCCGATGTGGTCGACCTGGACTTCCGCCGGACTGTATCGGCTCGATTGGAAAAAGCCACCGGGGCCGATGACGCGTTCTTTGGAACTCGATGACGTGCTCGCCGCTTTCTTTGCCGGCGATACGTCTGCGGCCAACGGCTTGGTCTTGGACGGGGATGGATGGACCAACTTCACGGCCAGTGTTTACGAGGCGTGCCGAAAGATCCCCCTGGGACAAACCACTTCGTACCAGCAGTTGGCCGCTGCCGTCGGTCGTCCAAAGGCTTGTCGCGCGGTCGGCGGTGCGATGTCACGGAACAGAATTTTGCTGATCATCCCGTGTCACCGCGTAATTTCGGCCAGCGGAAAACTGACGGGATTTAGCGCGCGGGCGGTTTGCAGACTAAGCAAAGCTTGTTGGAACTGGAAAGGTCGCAGCGGGTCCCATGCAGCTAAAATGATGGATGCTAGTCGGCAACGATGCTGATGATGCGAAGCCGTCTGACTCATTGAGGCCTATAGTGAACCGACTGAATCTTATCTTATCGCTGATCGTCATCACGCTGTTTGGTGAAACAGCACACGCCGAAACCGATGCAAAAAATCGTCTTAATGACGTGGCATCTTTTTATTCGGCGATGGACCACCTTTCGGTTTCCTACTCGCTGCAATCCAAGCGAACAAGCGGCGGCGAAGAAGCACAGCACCTTCGTCAGTCGGGCCGCATCACTTGGCAGCGGCCGATGCAGCTTCGCGTCACCACCGATGGTCACGATACGCCGACGGTCGTCTGCGACGGCGAACGACTATTTGCTTACTCGGCAGCCGCCGACAGCTATCAAGTGGTCGCCGCCCCAGTCAACCTGCGAGGAATTCTGCGACACGAATCGGCCGCGTTGATGCCGGCCGCGACAATGATCCTTCCCCTGGTCGACGGCGACGCGATCGAGCGTCTGATCGAAGATGCGGCTGACATCACGTTCCGCATGACGGAGACGATCGACGGCATCGACTGCGACGTCATCCATGTCGACCTTGCCGACCAAAGCATGATCCTTTGGGTTGCCAAGGGCAAACAACCCTGGGTGCAACGCGTCGAAAAACAAGTTCGTATCGAAGGCGAAGGGTTTGTCTACAAGCTGCCTCGACAGATCGTTCGATACACGGATTGGAAGGTCAGTGCGAAGCCAAAGCAAACCGAGTTTGCGATCCCGACGCCGACCGAATCCAAACGAGTCGACGTCTTGATGGCGCGGACTCGGCCAATCCCCGAAGTCCATCCGCTGCTGGGCGTCGAAGTTTCCGACACGCCGATCGAGATGATCGACAGTTCCTTCCAGACGATTGCGGACTTTGAAGATCGACAGGTCTTGGTGCTGGCGTTTTGGGCGACTTGGAGCTCGCCCAGTATCGAAGCATTGACGGCGCTCGAGTCGCTGGCCGACGACGCGGACAAAACGTCGGTGGCGTTTCGCGTGATCAACGCGGGCGAGTCGTTCGGCGACGTGCAAAAGTTTTTGCGAAAGCAAAACGTGAAGCTGCCCCTGGCACTCGATGAAGACGGCGTCATGGCGGATCGCTTCGTCGCGACTAGCATTCCAATGGTGGTGATCGTCGATCGCAACAGCGTCGTCCAGGCCGTTCACGTCGGCTTTGACGAAACCACCTCCGACAAGTGGCGACGAGACATCGCGGCGGTCATCGCCGGCCGCGAGCTCGCGATCGAGACATGGGAACAAACCCAAGACGAATCGAGCTTGACCGTAGTCTTTCCGACCGGATCGGCTGCCAAGACGCTGATCGACATGCGGCCAGATCGCTATGCGTTTCACCGCCGGACGCTGATCGATCCCTACCGCGAAGTCGGAAAGCGGGATGCCAAATGGGACGATTCAGCCGAAGCGTTTCTGGACGAGATGGCGAAGCATTTTTCGCGGCTGAAGGGCTACAAAAAAGTCGACGAACTACTAATTCTCGGCGACGCCGTGATCAAGCTTGGATGCGACGATCCGCTGGTTCGATACTGTCATGCGTTGATGCAATTCCGCAGCACCGACAACGCGGGGGAGCAAAAGAAATCGATTCAAATGATCGAGCAGGTCCTCCCCGAACTGGTCATCCGCCGCTATCCCGCCAATCGATGCTATCCCCCGGCCAGTCATCTGCGTGAGTTTTACACGCAGACGGAGAAACGACCTGACAAGGCGAAGAAGTACCTCGACGCTTGCTGGAAAAATTCGCTGGCAATGCTGATGCAAGACGACATCACCGACGACGGGACGCTGGTGATCGCCGACGAAGTGATGTCGTTCTTCAAAAGCTTGCCAAAGGGCCTGCAAGGAAACTATTTCTTTTCAGCAAAGAAGTTTGAAAAAGAGTCGCGTTGGTTGGTCAACGTCATCGGCGGCGAAATGCACCTGGACAAGGCTTGGCAAGCCCGCGGCAACGAAACGACGATCGACGATTGGGACGGTTTCAATGACCATCTGCGGCGGGCACGAAACTGTTTCGGCCGTGCCCACAAAGCCTGCCCTGGCCGGCCGCACGCGGCCGCAGGAATGATCACGGTCGCGATGGGATCCAGTGAGAACGCCGAAGCCGAAATGCAGATGTGGTTCAACCGCGCCGTTCACGCGCAACTGGATCACAACGCGGCCTACCACCGACTGTTCAACGGGCTGCGGCCGAGGTGGCACGGGTCGATCGGACAAGTCTTGGAATTCGGAAGACTTTGCGCCAGCACCAAACGCTATGACACCGACCTTCCTTACATGTTGTACGAAGCGGCTTGGAAAATCATGCGCGATCATCACAACCCGCTGGGCAATCGTTTTGTCCAGCGGGCCGGCCTGTACGAAGAACTGGTCGATGTGACCGAGGCTTACATTGCCGACCGCAAGACTCGTGGTGACGATCTCGACTGGTGGCGATCGATTTGGCTCGGGTTCGCCTACCGTGTTGAAAACTGGCAGGACGCGAGGCAGTTGATCGAACAAATGGACGGCAAACTGAACAACGATGCGCTCGACCGTTTTCCGTTGCAACCGGACAAGGTTGTGGCCGATGTGATGACGAAGACCAGCCCCAATCAGGACGAAATTCATCACGTCGATTTGGCGATCGAGGCCGGAGACTATGCCGATGCCGTCGCCGAAGTCGACGCCTTGCTGTTGGACGAGACGCTGCATCCAAGCGTCGCCAAGCGTCTACGATCGAAGCGGGTGGCGTGCGATTGGAGAGTGCGATTGGCTTCAGGCCAAGAGGCGAGCTTGCTCCCTGTCTCCAAAGACTTTGAAGGCTGGCAAATCCTCGGCGGCGAGTTCATCAAACGTCACACCGGAGCCATTCGCATCGAATCGCGAGCCGATGGCATGGCTGCGGTCAGCGAAATCGACTTCGGTCCTCGTTGGAAACTGTCCTGCGACATCGTTCACGGGGCAAGTCCGTACGCAAGATGGAACGCGGGATTTTCTTTCTACGAATCAGACAAACGACTTTTCGTGACGGTGTTCAATCCGAAACGCGAATTCGTCGCGGCAACAACGCTGGAAGATCTTTACGAGGACAACACGCCCTTCAAGCCGAAGTCTGACACGGTGCGTTTTGAGGTTCAAATGAACGACGGATTGGTCGACGTGTGGTGCGATGGCAAGCACCTGATCGAACGAAAGCCGCTTCCCGATTTTTCGCCAGAAAAGCAATACCACGTCGCCATCGGCGGACACTATCGATACGCGGACGCGGTCTTGACGTATCGCAACCTAACGTTGCAGCCGCTTGGCAATCAGCCTTAAATCCCAACGCCACTTGGTTACCACGAACTTTACGCGCACCAAACGCACGCCGATTTTCGACATTTTTCTGAAGAACTTGTACGGATGCTGTAACAAATCGTTTGGCAGAACGCTTGACAGGGGGTGGCCTCGAATTCGGGGCCAGAACCTTTCCTCAACCAGGAGTTGACCCATGTCATTCTTTTCCAACTGCAACGCATCCACCGCTGATCGCTCCTCTCGCCGTCCTCGTCGGCTCGGCACAGAAAGGTTAGAAGATCGGCAGATGATGGCGGGCGATGTCACCGTCGACATTTTGCTTGATCCAGTGCGTGGTCAGTACGACTTGAGCATCGTCGGTGACGAGGAGGTCAACGGGATCGAAGTTCGACGGATCGGCGGTGACATCGAGGTTCGTGGAGTCAATGTCGGGGCGAGTCCCACCACCATCAATGGCTCTGCTCTGCCGATCCGGTTCCAGCTTCAAAACGAAGGCATTCAACGGGCGCTCGATGATATCTTCATTGACATGAAGGACGGCGATGACCAACTTCAAATGATCAATGTCGACTTGGAAGACCGGTCCGGTCTGCCGTCCCTGCCATACCGGACGTACGGTTCCAACACTGTTTCCGTTGTCGGGGCCAATGGATTACAGCAAGTCAATGTCCAAAACATGAGGATCTCAGGCAGCCTGATCATCAATGTTTCCGAAGGCCGTGTCGTCGCCAATACCATTGACTTGAACAACGTCGATGTCGGTCAAGATGTTCGAATCGAGGGAGGCAATTTCAGCGATGTGATCCAGATCAGGCAATCCCAGATTGGTTTCTCGCTCGACATTAATTCTTTTGGCGGACACGACGTGATCGACGTCGACAACCTTCGGTTGGGACGCGACATTCGGATTGACACGGATTCAGGATCTGATTCCGTTTCACTCAATCGGATCAGCGCCGACGACATCTATGCGGACCTTGGGTCTGGAAACGATGACCTGGAGATCAGCTTTGCTGTTGTCGATCAAGTGGAATTGTTCGGTAGCGCTGGCGATGACGATATCCTCGTTCGCAACACCATCGCGACCGACATCGAACTCGATGGCAACCGGGGCGATGATGAATTGAGCGTTCGCGACAGTTGGATTCGCAATCGCTTGGTGCTCGACGGAGGCCAAGGAAGCGACACGCTTACACTCGACAGAACGACGGCGAGAGACGCGGATATTTCGGGTGGCTCTGGGTGGGACTTTCTGATTCTCGAAGGTTATGACGGTGCGGCTCGAGCCCAGATTGCTTGGGCAGCTTCGAGTGTCGTGCTCGTGTGATCGGCGGTAAGTATCACGTGAACAATATGTCCAGGGTTCACCGTTTGTTGTAGTCGAGTAAGGTAAAAAAAGACAAGCGAAAAAGAGACCGGGACTCGCCTAAAAAGGAGTCCCAGAACGGTTTCTTTGAGTGGAACGGTTTCTTTGAGTGGAACCGTTCCTTTGATTGGAACGGCTTCTTCGGGGTTCCTTATCGGACTGGTACTTCAAACACAATTGGGCGGACCAGGATCGAACTGAGTAGGTCTGTTCTTGAAATCCCACTTCTCCTTCCACGGATCTCTCGCTTGCCGTAGTAGACGATCGGAGTAACCGAAGACAGGTTCGGCCGCTTTGAAATACCCTTGATCGCTGAATCGCTAACGAGAGATGATTCGAGATCCACCCCAGCAGCGATTGGACTATCGCAGTTTGCTAGCGTAGCCGAAAGAGAGAGTGCGGTCGCAGCAACGAATCGCTTGAACATGAGTGGAATCCATTGTGAGAATCGGAGGCTTCTTTATCGCAGCTTGACAAGATGGTGTCAGCACCAAATGTACGCTGTCGCCTCCAACGAGTCGTGGAACGTCCTTGGACGGGGGTACCGCGTATTCGCCGTTTCAGTCGGCGAACGAATTGCGATCTATGGAGGCACGGTACGTGCATGCATAGATCGTGCGTTGAACTTTGTCGCCGTCTTGGGCAGCGTCGGGGGAGCGAATCAGGACAGCCCGCTCGTCAGAATGAGTCTACCAGATAGCCGGCATGCTTGGTTACGCACGGCCCGAATCCGGGGAGGTCCGGTTGAATCGGCGGTGACGATTCCAGACCCGTTTCCTTTGCACTTTCTACCTGCGTTTCCAGGTACCAATCGTAATAATCGCTACCGTGACACTCCGTCCAGAAACGACGGTGTGATTCAAATTGACGGTCGGCATACCAAGCCGGGCATCGAGCGTCTGCTCGCCGGAACAGCTCACTCCATGATGGCTTGGGCGTTTGACTCACTAACTCCAGCCGCTCACTGCCGCAGTGCTCGCACTGTAAATCGGGATCCTGTGCGATTGGTTCGTCAACGCTTTCCCGTTCTTCGGCGATGACCGCGGTTCGCTCGGGCGACGCAAGCAACTCGCGGCAACGCGATAGGTAATCAGCTTGGCGACTGTTGGCCCAGCCACCCAGGTAGCGTGTCTTCGTCAATTGATCGGGCTGAATGTGCAAGCACCAGCGACGGACGAACTCCTCCGTGCCAAGTGTGACTTCGACCTGCTCGCGTTCGCCACCGACTCGCTTGCCTTCCCTCGCCATGAACGTCACTTCATCGCGACACGCTGCAACGATGCGGCGGTTGCTGATCGGACCTCCCGTGAGATAGCGGGTCAAATAGTTGACCACTTGATCGGCGCGACTCGTCTGCGTCGGTGGCGGCTGGATGTAAGCCACCCAGTTCTTGGACTCCAAGTTCTTGATAAACGCTTCCCAGTTTTCATCACTGCGAAGAGGCGCGAACTTGCCGCCGAGCTTCAACTTGCCCGTGGCCCGAAGCCGCTCCAGCTTCGCGATCGCACCCTTGCGATAGGCTTCGCGAAGACCATCCGCATCGACCAAGTAATAACCATCCGAATTGTTCGCCTGCGGCGGAGCCGTCGCCCGTTTCCACTGCCGCCCATTGAGACCGGGACCTTCACCGGGAACCAACAAGTGAACGTGCCAGTGAGCCTCCAACTGCTGGTTCCAAGTGTGCAGCACCGAGATCGCGGCCGGATCATAACCTTGCTCGGTCTTGATTCGCTTGGACAGACTCTTCCACGCGGAGCCGACAAGCAGGTCGGCCATCTGATGACGGTTCGCAAGTGCCAATTCAGACAGTTCGCTCGGCAGCGTGAAGACAACTTGATAGTACGTCACGCCCGGCAAGATCAACTTCGATGCTTTCTCATTGAAGTCGACTCGTTTGCCGCCGCTGCATTGGGGACAGTGGCGATCGCCGCAGGAGTTGTATAACGACGTGATCTCGTCGCAGTCGGCACACTTGAACTTGCGTCCTCCCAACACATGCGTGCGGCAAAGCGACAGCTTTGCCAACACGCTTTGGACTTGATCGCACGTCGTGTCGTTGACCGCCCCGGCGGCGCCGAGACGCACGATCTGTGCGACGCTTAACTTGGCTGCGGCGGGAGACTGTTGTTGTCCGGCCCGTTCGGGTTTGAACCGTTCTCCGCCGCTGGCTGATAGGTCGGCAGTTGACGCACCGGCAGCCAGTCCAGCGGACTCGGGACGCTGACTAAGTGTTCGCGGCGGCAGTGCAGGTAGATCATCGTGGTGACGAAACTGGCGTGACCGAGCAGCTTGCTGATCGTCAGCAAGTCCACGCCCGCTTCGAGTAGTCCGGTCGCGTAACTGTGACGAAGCACGTGCGGATAAATCCGTTTGAGGATGCCCGCCCGCCGACCCGACTGTTTCATCGCCTTTTGAATCGACGTGTCGGCGTAGGTCTTCTGCTTTGAGTTGCCGGGAAACAGCAAGTCCGTCGGCCGGTACTCTCTCCAGTACACCCGCAGTTCGCTCAGCAGCCGGGGTGAGAGCGGAACCATCCGCTGCTTGGCACCCTTGCCATGGGTGACTCGGATCTGCATCCTGGCCGAGTCGATGTCGACGATCCGCAGGTGGGCCGCTTCGGAGAACCTCAGGCCCGCCGAGTACAAAACCATCAGGAACGTTCGATGCTTGAGGTTGGGTGTGCACTGCAGAAGCCGATCGATTTCATCCCGGCTCAGCACGGTAGGCAGCGTCTTGGGACGTTTGCCGAAGGGCAGCATCGTGACCGGCCAGGGCATGGGCTGGGTGTGTTTGTAGTAGAACCGTAACGCACAAACGGCTTGACTGAATGAACTGTGAGCGACCTTCTTGGTTTGGATTAGGTAAAGCTGGAAGGTTCTGACGTCTTCGAGGGTCGCCCGGTCGAGTGGCTTTTCAATGAAGTCGGAAAACCTTCGCACGTGGTAGGTGTAGGCATCAATGGTCGCCTCGGCCATGTTGCGGATCATCAGGTCTTCGGCGAGTCGCTGGGTGATCGGGCAGTTGCGTTTCTTGTAGGGCGTCATGAGTTTGAAATCCGGCTATTTGCTGGGAAAGCTCGCACGAGAGATACGAGCGGAATAACACCAGCGTGCTTGCGGAATTCAAAAGCGCAAGTCCTACAACCGTTTTAACCGGACTTGCTCAAGAATTGCGTTTACCAGTGAGCGTGCTGTTGAATCGCCGATGCTGTTATCACGCATGATCGCAAGACAAAGAAAACAACAGCAGAGCGAAGCTCTTCCAACCGAGTTGGGTTGGCACGGATGCCAACCATCCTCCCGCAAGGAAGCGGCCACCCACCGGGCCAGTTTACCACCGAATGCACCGGAGCAACTCGATTAAGTTCAACGTCCGGGTTCACCGGGCGGGGAGAGAAGAGTGTTCCATTTGAAAGGACGCGCAATCCCCGCTCCGGTGCAACCCATGGTTCAAGTAAGCCGCTATCGCGGCGGGCTGGTTACGGCTCGAATCCCGGCCTGTGAATTCGCATCGATACGAGACCTGAGCTATCCTTGTGATCATAGCGGGTTCTGTAGCACAGCATGGACACCCAAGTCTGGATCACCCGAGGGGCAGGCTCACTGCAATTCCAATGGACATTGTCCTGGGATTCGGCGGCCCCTGCAAACGGGCACCCCCAACCGCGTTGAACTGCTAGCTGTGCTACTGAGTTCAACACCAGACGAACCCCTGATTTCCTCGGAAATCCTTGAATTTCCAGCAAGCGTCGAGCGAAAACGATCGTTCGTCACTCCGATGAAGGACTGGACCGAAGGCAAAATCGATGACCACTGACGCCGTGATTTACGATGATTCTTCGCTAATCAACGCACGCCAGTAGAGCCAAAGTCAAAAGCTCAGTAACGCAAACGCCGTTCCAAGTCCTGGCTGCTTGGCGTGACGGAGCCCTCGCGGAACGTTCAAGTTTCACCGGGCTTCTTGAACAAAGGACTTGAACATCGGCTGCGTTCGTTCCTCACTACGCGATGTCAAATCCTTATTGGTTATCCGCTGCTTATTCCACTACCTTCTCGAATCGCATAAGCGAGTGATAGGTGCCGGGGCTTGAAGCAAAGGCACGCGGTGTGGTGGTTGAGCGTACGTCCGCTAGGCAGAAAGTCAAGAAATCTTCGTCGGTGTTGTAGATGCCAGAGACAGTCTGGCCATCAAAATTGCCACCGGAAATGACAAGTTCGATGGTTTGGAGACCGTTGTCGTCAGCAACGGACGCGATTGCCGCGTGCTTCGTTCCGTTTGGCGGGCACACCATCGTAAGGGAACGGTGGTGAATTTCCATCTTCGCCTTCGACAGTGCACTAGATGGGAACTGTTCTCCGTTGACAGTTAATTCGATCATTTTCCAGTTGCCGACAAGTGTAGAATCGACAGACCGTTCTGTGTTTGACATCGCATTTATTGGGAGTGCGGAGAAAAGTGCGGCGACCAGCAGTGCCACACCACCTAGGGAACGAAAAGACATTGTGCAGTTTCCAACGTGTGAAGGCTATGGAATGCCCGCTCAAGCGCAAGCACGAGCGAGCGGCACCTAATCGCGTCAGTTAGCGCTATTCGATCCAGATTCAAGTGCACTCGGATTGCTTGTGCAGCGATACGTAGAGCGATCAGATGTTCATGGATAACGGTTGGGATCACCGGGTACGGGCGAACGATACAGCCATTTGCGAAAGACTCAACCACCCGTACTCCGGTGCATCCCGTGGTTCAAGTAAGCCGCTATCGCGGCGGGACTGCGGTGAGGTGGACTTGGTGAAGTTTGGATTTCGTTGAAGCATCCTGGCAGGAGGAGCTGTTCGCTGTGAACAGCTCAGCAACTCCTCCTACTTCAGGAACACATTCATGTCCAAGTCTAACGTCCAGCCTCCTGCAAATCCACGCGGCCGTTACTTTCCTGCCGAACTTCGCCAGCGTCTTTCCGATGACCTGCATCTTACCGGAAAGGCCAAACGCACTCATGACGGTTACATCCGTGCCGTCCGGCAATTGTCCGACTTCGCCCAGTGCAGTCCTGACAAGGTCACCCAAACGCAAGTCCGCCAGTTCTTTCTGTACCTCAAGAATGATCGCGAGTTCGCGTACGGCTCGCTGCGGGTCGCACTCTCCGGTGTGAAGTTCTTCTTTACCTTCACCTGCAAACGCGACTGGGAGATCTTTGCGATGCTCAAATTGCAGACCGCCAAAACGCTGCCAGTTGTGCTGACCGTCGAGCAGGTCCACCGCATCATGGACGCCACCAAGACCGACCGCTTGTTTGTCTTCTTCTGGACCGTTTACACCATGGGACTGCGGCTTAATGAGGCGCTGAGCCTGCAAGTCGGTGACATCGATGCCGCGCGTGGGTTCGTCCACATCCATCGCGGCAAAGGTGCCAAGGATCGCTACTTGCCGCTGCCACTCTCGACGCTGAAGTTGTTGCGAGGCTATTGGACCACGCACCGGCATCCGTCGTTGCTGTTCCCCGGAGATGGGCGAGGCCACACGCTGGCCAAGGGTGGCATCAGTACCGCCGAAAATCCAATGAGCGAGAAGACCGTCCAAGAGGCCATCTCCCAGATCACCGGGGCGATGAAACTGGGCAAGAGAGTCACGCTGCATACGCTCCGGCATTGTTACGCGACTCATCTACTTGAAGCGGGCGTCGGGTTGAAGGCACTTCAGAAATTGATGGGGCACTCATCGCTGCAGTCCACCATGATTTACTTGCACTTAACCGAGACCGCCGAGGCCAACTCTCGGGAAGTCATCAACACGATGTTCGGCAAACTGCCCAAAGAATTCGAACGCAAGTTGAAGTAATCCTGCACCTGCACCATGCCTTCGGTCGCGGATGCCTTGCGGCAGTTCGCACCGGCGTACTTGAAACAGAATCCAGGCTCCGTCTCAACCATTGGGCAGAAAGTCTTGGCCGCGATCGTGCGTTGCCGCACCGGCGCGCTCGGGGGCGTTCATTACCAGTGCGACGGATGCGGACGCGAACACTGGGTCGGTCGTTCGTGTGGCAATCGGCACTGTCCGAACTGTGGCCACGAGAAAACGCAGCTGTGGATTGAGGCTCAGTCTGTCAGGTTGATGCCGGTGCATCACTTCCTGGTCACGTTCACGGTTCCTCGTGAACTGGGCTCGGTGCTGCGCGCCCATCAAGCGGACGGTTACCGTTGTCTGTTCGATGCCAGCAGTGCAAGCATCCGTGACGTCGGTGCGGCGACCAAGTCACTACGCGGTTGCGTGCTGGGGTTCTTCGGTGTGCTGCATACGTGGGGGCGTGACCCTGCCGTCTATCATCCGCACATTCACTATGTCGTTCCCGGCGGCGGAGTGAAGTTGGATGATCGCGGCGACGCGGTCTCGTGGCAGAGCACGCCGAAGAACTTCCTGTTCCATCATGCGACGCTGATACGAGTCTACAAAGCCAAGCTCGCCGACGAACTGCGAGCGGCGGGCCTCTACGACGGTGTCGCCAAGCAAGTCTGGGGTAAAGACTTCGTCGTCGACATCCAACCGGTCGGGCATGGCGTGCCGACGTTGAAATACTTGGCACCGTACGTGCATCGCGTTGCGATCAACAACAGTCGCATCGTGTCGGTCGATGAAGCGGAAGTGACTTATAAGATTCGTCCCAGCAAAAGCAATCATGTCAGCACCAAGCGGGTCACCGGCGAGACCTTCGTCGATAGCTTCCTGCAACATGTTCTGCCCTCGGGATTTCATAAGATTCGTCACTACGGATGGATGAGTCCGAACAGCAAGATCTCGATCGAGGAAGTGAAATGGTTGGTGTGGCTGTTTCTCGGCTGGACGTTCTGGTTGGCCAGCGGCTACGCACCGCAAGAGAAGCCGCTGACGACGCCACTGCGTTGTGCCGCTTGCGGCGGCGAGATGCGCGTGGTGGAGGTGACATACGAGTCGTTGCAATCGATCGGAATCATGCCCGACCATTCGCTGACGTACTTTGACAGTGGGTAAATGAGAACTTCAACGCAGCGTCAAACAAACTTCGCAACGTCATCGGGAGGACGCAGGCTGAAGGTGCGCGACGAGGTCGAAAACGGACGACAAATTCCAGTGCCAACGACGTCCGGCAGCAAGGAGTTGCAACCAACAGCGTCGACAGCAATGGAAGACGGGCAAGAGATTGGCCCAGCAATGTCGTGTGTGACGATTTGGCCGACGGACGTGGAGACACCGTCGGAAGCAAAAACCAAGTAGTCATCCGCAGTCGACTTCCGGGCTTCTTGAACAAATGACTTGAGCTTCGGCTCGTTCCTCGCGAAGTCAAATCATTATTGGTTATCCGTTCGCATGAAGTCCGAGGTCAGTTGCTGTCGAGCATGTCGACGGCAGGCAGCACGCAATCCGATCGTACTCGCACGCGTTCAAGCCCGGATCAGTAAGTCCGCAGTTTGTTTCACATGAACACGAAGATAAGTAACGAATTGTACATGTAGCCGGATCGGAACCGCAGCATCGGACGCACCTCAATACCGCAAAGTGCGTATGTGGATCAGCCGAAGAGTCACCGGCTCGGAGTGCGTTCTCGTGCATCGTCAGTTCCGCCGTAGGGAACCGCGATTCGTTTTACAGAAGAATCGTAACGCGGAGCTGAAAAGAAGGCTCCAGTTAGCCGTTCGTTGCCTTGGAAAAGCATGTCTATCAACGACGGATGCGACAGTAAGCTCATCATTGCCAGAATGCCGGACGGTTTCGCGGACCCGCCGATGAAGGATCGGCGATACTCGACGTGAAACGTTGACGGTTCGCTAGATCAGCGAACAAGTGTCCGATGCCTAAGCGTTCGGTGAGGATTGTCAGTCGGATACCATAGCTCGAATCAGGTGCTACCGGCGAACGTCGGGCTTACATTCTGCGATTCCGCATGAAGTTATGAGTTTCCGGTCAGCATCGAAGCTCGTGATCCAGAGGTTTCAAGTACGCGTAGCTCAATTAGTCACGAGCAATCATCATTGAGGCTGCGATTCGTTCAGTCGGATAACGTCCGGTATCACCGGGCGGCGAGCGAAAGACGTTGCAAGCAGACTAAAAAGATGACGCAAGCCGCCGCTCCGGTGCATGCGCATGGTTCAAGTAAGCCGCTATCGCGGCGGGCTGGTTACGGCTCGAATCCCGGCCTGTGAATTCGCATCGATACGAGACCTGAGCTATCCTTGTGATCATAGCGGGTTCTGTAGCACAGCATGGACACCCAAGTCTGGATCACCCGAGGGGCAGGCTCACTGCAATTCCAATGGACATTGTCCTGGGATTCGGCGGCCCCTGCAAACGGGCACCCCCAACCGCGTTGAACTGCTAGCTGTGCTACTGAGTTCAACACCAGACGAACCCCTGATTTCCTCGGAAATCCTTGAATTTCCAGCAAGCGTCGAGCGAAAACGATCGTTCGTCACTCCGATGAAGGACTGGACCGAAGGCAAAATCGATGACCACTGACGCCGTGATTTACAATGATTCTTCGCTAATCAACGCACGCCAGTAGAGCCAAAGTCAAAAGCTCAGTAACGCAAACGCCGTTCCAAGTCCTGGCTGCTTGGCGTGACGGAGCCCTCGCGGAACGTTCAAGTTTCACCGGGCTTCTTGAACAAAGGACTTGAACATCGGCTGCGTTCGTTCCTCACTACGCGATGTCAAATCCTTATTGGTTATCCGCCGCCATGGGCTAGATGCACCATAGTCCAAACACTTGGTCGACAGCGTCACGCCCTCCGTCGAGTCACCTTTAGGCATTGCGGGCAGTATAGCATATCGTCGTACTTCTCGAGGTTCTTAATGGACGAACCGCAGACAGTGCAGATCGCCCGCTTTCAGTCGGAAACGAAGTCGTTAACCGAAGCTAACCCAGCGAGGCGATGTAGGTCCGACTGCAAAAGTTCAATGGTTTCAAGCATCGCTCTCGATTCGCCCCAGTGCTTGATTGTAATCGACCGCATATTCGCAAAGTGTACCGCAGCCTTCGCGAGTAGAGGACGCTTGGCCTCGGTCGAAACCAGCGTCATTCGTTTTGCGATCGAGAGGATGGCGTCGTCTTCTCGTGAGATCGCGAACGTCGGGGGCGTGTCAGGACGGTCCAGATCAAGCATGGATTTCAGTCGGATAACGGCCAGCATCACCGGGTTCGTGTGATCGTAGTGCAGGCGGGTACAATGCCGAAAGCGCACCCGCCGGAGCGAAGAGCACACGTACTCCGGTGCATGCTATGGTTCAAGTAAGCCGCTAACGCGGCGGGTTGTCACGGGAGCGATGCGGTGGTTTTGCGATTCGCACCGCAGTGATGCGTGAAGTATCCTTGGAAGGATAGCGGGTTCTGTAGCACAGCATGGACACCCAAGTCTGGATGCCTCGAGGGGCAGGCTTACTGATATCTCAATGGACAAGCTCCTGGGATTCGGCGGCCCCTGTAAACGAGCACCCCCAACCACGTTGAACTGCTCGCTGTGCTACTGAGTTCAACACCAGACGAGCCATGAATTTCTTTGGAAATTCTCGTATTTTGAACCGGCGTCGAGCGAAAACGATCGCTCGTCGTTCCGATAAAGGACTGCACCCATGGAAAAACCGTTCCCCACTGAGACGGCAAAACACGCAACTTTTGCTTGCCGCACCGGGCAGCGAAACGGGCAAATTCAAAAGCTTACCATCGTCGCCCGATCCGATCGGAATTGACGTCATGACCGAGTACGGAACGCTTGGTCCGCAGCAGCTCTTTGATGCGTTGTTCGAGCAGTTCAATACGTTTTAACAACGTCTTTTGGTCCGCCGCAGTGTTACGCTGCGTGGTAGCGATCACACCGCCAGGAGGAACCATGTGTCTTCACCATGGAGTGAAGCCGTACAAGCGAAGCAAGGCAGCGGTGAAAATGAGAACACGGATGCATCTAGTCAACGCCAGTTAGTGTGAATGTTTGGTTGGGAGGATTTCAGTCGGATAACGTTAGCCGTCACCGGGCCGCGAGAGCAAAAGTATCCATCCAAAACGCGAAGCGCGGCTCCGGTGCACGGGATGGTTATCCGTCTCGCGACGTCAGCTTGGATCGGTGCTGCAGGGTATACGCCGAAGAAGGACGAGCGAGCAATGTTCGTCGCGTTGTATCGAGCATCAGAACGGAATCCGCGACGTCTCTGGCAAACGCTCGACGGTATTGCCGCGTTCGTCGCCATGTGAGAACGTTTGCAACCGTTACGAACTGGGCGAGTTGGGGTGGCGTCAAGCGGGATACGCGGTCGTCGTGGCTTGGGTTTGTATTTGAGCGCATTTGAGACGAAGGCAGAACGACGACGCCAGCGAGCAGCAGGCCGATGCAGCTTCGATTGCGTTTGGCTGCGTCAAGTATGCGGCGTTATCGGGAGCTACGATCAGCGCAAGGATTTAAAAGTCCATGCGGACAGCGCTAGGTCAAGATGTTGCGAGCGTTATCGGTCCAACGTCACCGATGTGAGAAGTATCGTGGGATCAAACGACGAAACATTTTCCGATGGCAGGTTCCCATGAGCAGCTACGCAACGCTTTTACGGCCTGCTTTATTCCTGGGGTGCTCTCTAGTAATTCCCAGCCGTAGTTTCGCATAAACACTTGTGCAAACTCCCATGCGACCGCGAGTGGAAAAGAAGTCCCCCCTCGCATTCTTTTTTATCGTCGCGATGAGACGCTCAAGCGACTTGATCGCCTGCAAGCTATCCACTTCTCCGCTGTCAACGATACGATTGAGCTCTTCGACCAATTCGTCAAAAAGCTCGGGAACCCGAGACTCACGGTAGAACTCCGTGTACACAGCGGTAAAGTCGACGGCCGCGTTTAAGCTCGAATCCGCGAAATCCCATTGCTGGCTTTCTATTCGCGGGTACAAATCCATTATCGTATTGAGAAGCTGAAGTCCGGCTTTTGGGGTTGCCGCAATGTTTGCCACGTAATTGCTGATCGCGGCATCAAGCTGACCAAGCCAAGGTGGATGATCACGTTCGCTCAACGCATGCGCCGAAGATCATCCAACGCGGCTCGAACGGCCTTTGCGTGCTCTAGCTTCTTTGGTCTTTCGTCGAGAGCCAGCACCTGCAAGAAGCTGGAAAGTGTCTTCCGAAAAGCGTCGAACCGCTCACGCAGGAATCGAAGGAAGAACTGCAACGCTTGGGATAGAGACGCTAACATCGAGCGTTTCGCAGAAAGCAAATTACACGTTGCTATCGCAGACATCCGTATCATGGTTTAGGGCGTATCCGAATCTCTTTGTTCGCAGTGTGGGTATGATAGCGATTTGACCCTGCGTTACAAGAGAAGCGAGTAGTTGCAATTTGGGCAGAATGTACGCCAGAACAGGAATAGCTTGTGGCGCACACACGAGGGGTGCTTGTGCGTCGTTTTTTGGCATGAAGAAATTCTATATGGGATAACGAATTGCGATCTATGGAGGCACGGTACGTGCATGCATAGATCGTGCGTTGAACTTTGTCGCCGTCTTGGGCAGCGTCGGGGGAGCGAATCAGGACAGCCCGCTCGTCAGAATGAGTCTACCAGATAGCCGGCATGCTTGGTTACGCACGGCCCGAATCCGGGGAGGTCCGGTTGAATCGGCGGTGACGATTCCAGACCCGTTTCCTTTGCACTTTCTACCTGCGTTTCCAGGTACCAATCGTAATAATCGCTACCGTGACACTCCGTCCAGAAACGACGGTGTGATTCAAATTGACGGTCGGCATACCAAGCCGGGCATCGAGCGTCTGCTCGCCGGAACAGCTCACTCCATGATGGCTTGGGCGTTTGACTCACTAACTCCAGCCGCTCACTGCCGCAGTGCTCGCACTGTAAATCGGGATCCTGTGCGATTGGTTCGTCAACGCTTTCCCGTTCTTCGGCGATGACCGCGGTTCGCTCGGGCGACGCAAGCAACTCGCGGCAACGCGATAGGTAATCAGCTTGGCGACTGTTGGCCCAGCCACCCAGGTAGCGTGTCTTCGTCAATTGATCGGGCTGAATGTGCAAGCACCAGCGACGGACGAACTCCTCCGTGCCAAGTGTGACTTCGACCTGCTCGCGTTCGCCACCGACTCGCTTGCCTTCCCTCGCCATGAACGTCACTTCATCGCGACACGCTGCAACGATGCGGCGGTTGCTGATCGGACCTCCCGTGAGATAGCGGGTCAAATAGTTGACCACTTGATCGGCGCGACTCGTCTGCGTCGGTGGCGGCTGGATGTAAGCCACCCAGTTCTTGGACTCCAAGTTCTTGATAAACGCTTCCCAGTTTTCATCACTGCGAAGAGGCGCGAACTTGCCGCCGAGCTTCAACTTGCCCGTGGCCCGAAGCCGCTCCAGCTTCGCGATCGCACCCTTGCGATAGGCTTCGCGAAGACCATCCGCATCGACCAAGTAATAACCATCCGAATTGTTCGCCTGCGGCGGAGCCGTCGCCCGTTTCCACTGCCGCCCATTGAGACCGGGACCTTCACCGGGAACCAACAAGTGAACGTGCCAGTGAGCCTCCAACTGCTGGTTCCAAGTGTGCAGCACCGAGATCGCGGCCGGATCATAACCTTGCTCGGTCTTGATTCGCTTGGACAGACTCTTCCACGCGGAGCCGACAAGCAGGTCGGCCATCTGATGACGGTTCGCAAGTGCCAATTCAGACAGTTCGCTCGGCAGCGTGAAGACAACTTGATAGTACGTCACGCCCGGCAAGATCAACTTCGATGCTTTCTCATTGAAGTCGACTCGTTTGCCGCCGCTGCATTGGGGACAGTGGCGATCGCCGCAGGAGTTGTATAACGACGTGATCTCGTCGCAGTCGGCACACTTGAACTTGCGTCCTCCCAACACATGCGTGCGGCAAAGCGACAGCTTTGCCAACACGCTTTGGACTTGATCGCACGTCGTGTCGTTGACCGCCCCGGCGGCGCCGAGACGCACGATCTGTGCGACGCTTAACTTGGCTGCGGCGGGAGACTGTTGTTGTCCGGCCCGTTCGGGTTTGAACCGTTCTCCGCCGCTGGCTGATAGGTCGGCAGTTGACGCACCGGCAGCCAGTCCAGCGGACTCGGGACGCTGACTAAGTGTTCGCGGCGGCAGTGCAGGTAGATCATCGTGGTGACGAAACTGGCGTGACCGAGCAGCTTGCTGATCGTCAGCAAGTCCACGCCCGCTTCGAGTAGTCCGGTCGCGTAACTGTGACGAAGCACGTGCGGATAAATCCGTTTGAGGATGCCCGCCCGCCGACCCGACTGTTTCATCGCCTTTTGAATCGACGTGTCGGCGTAGGTCTTCTGCTTTGAGTTGCCGGGAAACAGCAAGTCCGTCGGCCGGTACTCTCTCCAGTACACCCGCAGTTCGCTCAGCAGCCGGGGTGAGAGCGGAACCATCCGCTGCTTGGCACCCTTGCCATGGGTGACTCGGATCTGCATCCTGGCCGAGTCGATGTCGACGATCCGCAGGTGGGCCGCTTCGGAGAACCTCAGGCCCGCCGAGTACAAAACCATCAGGAACGTTCGATGCTTGAGGTTGGGTGTGCACTGCAGAAGCCGATCGATTTCATCCCGGCTCAGCACGGTAGGCAGCGTCTTGGGACGTTTGCCGAAGGGCAGCATCGTGACCGGCCAGGGCATGGGCTGGGTGTGTTTGTAGTAGAACCGTAACGCACAAACGGCTTGACTGAATGAACTGTGAGCGACCTTCTTGGTTTGAATTAGGTAAAGCTGGAAGGTTCTGACGTCTTCGAGGGTCGCCCGGTCGAGTGGCTTTTCAATGAAGTCGGAAAACCTTCGCACGTGGTAGGTGTAGGCATCAATGGTCGCCTCGGCCATGTTGCGGATCATCAGGTCTTCGGCGAGTCGCTGGGTGATCGGGCAGTTGCGTTTCTTGTAGGGCGTCATGAGTTTGAAATCCGGCTATTTGCTGGGAAAGCTCGCACGAGAGATACGAGCGGAATAACACCAGCGTGCTTGCGGAATTCAAAAGCGCAAGTCCTACAACCGTTTTAACCGGACTTGCTCAAGAATTGCGTTTACCAGTGAGCGTGCTGTTGAATCGCCGATGCTGTTATCACGCATGATCGCAAGACAAAGAAAACAACAGCAGAGCGAAGCTCTTCCAAACCGAGTTGGGTTGGCACGGATGCCAACCATCCTCCCGCAAGGAAGCGGCCACCCACCGGGCCAGTTTACCACCGAATGCACCGGAGCAACTCGATTAAGTTCAACGCCAGGCGTCACCGGGCACGGAGGAACGATTTTCCACTTGTAAAAACTCGCAAGCCGTGCTCCGTGTGCACGGGATTGTTATCCGCCGCCTTTCGCTACTTCTTTGGTCGGGTCCAGACTTCGTTGAATGGATTGCCGTCGGCGATCTGCGTGAACTTTCCATCCGCGACTTTGATCTTGAACTTCAAGATCATGCCGATCAGGTGTTGCGTCGATTCATTGGCGAACGTCACTTTCTCGGTGTAGCTATCGCCATCAAGTTCGTATGTTCCGCCGTGGTGATAGATGACAACCCCATCCATCGGATCATGTTCCGTGATGATCCAGTGACGACGGCCGATGAATTTCATTCTAGCACCTGGTTGAGGAACAATCTCAGCGTCAGGCTCACCGGAAAGCACCCATTCGCCGAGCATGTCTTGGTGTAGAGTTGAAGTGTCTTGCGGCTCAGCTTTGGGCTTAGTCTGTTCCTGCGCAGTTGGTCGGAGCGAGGCAGGAGGATGCGAGGACAAACAACGCCACGATCGAAGGTTTCATCAGGTACGTCATGAGAGTTCCGTAGAGTAGAGAGGTAGTGAAAGTGTAGATTTCAATCGGATAACGTCCGCGATCACCAGGCCGCGACGAAAGATTCTGCCTCTTCAAACCGCGTGACTTCGCGGCTCCGGTGCATCGCATCGTTATTCGACGATTAGCGTGTGGTGTAGCCGCCGTTTGCGAAAATTGTCTGCCCAGTGATCCACCAACCATCGGTGACGAGGAAACGAATGAGCGGCACAATGTCTTCAATTTTCGTGAGGCCACCAAGTGCAGCAGCAGATTTGTGATAGGCGACGGCATCATCAGATTCTTGCCCGTAGAAAAATGGAGTATCCATTGGCCCCGGCCCAACCGCCGTAACGGAAATGCCACGGTCGCCAAATTCCTTTGATGCAGCGCGGGTAAAGTGTTCGACTGGGGCTTTCAGGCCGCCGTACGAGGAGTAAAGCCCAGTGTACGCAGCCAACAGTGAGGTAACAATCGTGCAAAGTTTGCCATTGTCGTTGAGTTGTTTGCCAGCTTCTTGGATGAAGAAGTAGGCCGCCTTGGAGTTGATTGCAGACATCGAATCAAATTCCGCCTCGGTTGTTTCGGTCAGCGGCTTTTTTAGGACGCGGCCAACGGTGTTGATTGCAATGTCGATACCACCGAATTGTTTTTTTGTTTCCGCGAAAGCAGCAGCGATGTTTGCGGGGTCGGTGAAGTCTCCTTGAAGCGAAAACGCTTCACCTCCATTTTTCTTGATTGTGGAAACCGTTTCGTCGGCATCAGGCTTGGCGGCGTCACTGTGATAGTGAACTGCGATTTTCGCGCCCTCAGCGGCAAACGTGCGACTAATCAAACCGCCGAGGTTTTTAGCGCCACCGGCAACGAGTACGGATTTGCCATGGAGAGTGTGTTTCGTCATATCTTGCGTTACCTTTTGTGTTGTGTTGGGTTGGTTTAGTCGGATAACGTTGCGGATCACGCGGTCGCCGCGAACGATCCTCCACTTCAAAAAACACGACTCGGCGACTCGTCGTGCATCCGATTGTTCAAGTAAGCCGCTATCGCGGCGGGCTGGTTACGGCTCGAATCCCGGCCTGTGAATTCGCATCGATACGAGACCTGAGCTATCCTTGTGATCATAGCGGGTTCTGTAGCACAGCATGGACACCCAAGTCTGGATCACCCGAGGGGCAGGCTCACTGCAATTCCAATGGACATTGTCCTGGGATTCGGCGGCCCCTACAAACGGGCACCCCCAACCGCGTTGAACTGCTAGCTGTGCTACTGAGTTCAACACCAGACGAACCCCTGATTTCCTCGGAAATCCTTGAATTTCCAGCAAGCGTCGAGCGAAAACGATCGTTCGTCACTCCGATGAAGGACTGGACCGAAGGCAATATCGATGACCACTGACGCCGTGATTTACAATGATTCTTCGCTAATCAACGCACGCCAGTAGAGCCAAAGTCAAAAGCTCAATAACGCAAACGCCGTTCCAAGTCCTGGCTGCTTGGCGTGACGGAGCCCTCGCGGAACGTTCAAGTTTCACCGGGCTTCTTGAACAAAGGACTTGAACATCGGCTGCGTTCGTTCCTCACTACGCGATGTCAAATCCTTATTGGTTACACGCCATTCCTATGCCGGATGATAGATCAGAGACACCTTCCGTAGTGCGTCTTCAGCGTCGTCCTTCCAAAACTCAATCATTTTCAAGCCACGCTTCTTTCGAGACCCGGCATATTGGCTTAAGTCTAACATGTACGCTTCGAATATTTTCCCCGGCCGTCCACTGACGGTTACTCGCGACCGGGCGAGGTGAATTAGCTTCAGGTCAACCAACTCATGAATGAGGTCGACCTCATCCCCCTTTAGTTCTTTGTCAAGCAAAAAGCAATTGGTGTTGTTTTGATCAAGGCAAAATGTGCGAAGGGTTTGAAACTCTTCCTCAAGTGGCACATTGTCATCGAGTGTATCTCGTTTGAATTCTTCGCGTTTCGATGAATCGTATTCTCCTGCGGCAATGTTAACGTCTTCAGCTCCAACCTTCTCGCCGCGGTGGCCTCCACCCCGTTCACGAGCGACGGTAACAGAGCGTCGAAATATCGAAAGGAAGTCTCGGGCAACGCCTCCACTCGCCAAAACAAGTCTATCAATAGCACCGGGCGTAATAAATGAAGAGACCGGCGTGATACTGCACGCCTCCGCGAAGTTGGTAAGAATTTTCAGCAGGAATTCTTTCGCCAACGAATACTTCTCAAGCGTCAGATCCAAATCAATTTCGTCGGCATCATCACCAAGTTTCATTCCTATTGGTGGGTCTCCCTGGAGGTACCAACGAGTTCGGTGCCGTATCGTACCGACCTTGAGCCAGAGACCGTGATCTTTCGCAACACGATGAAAATAGTCTAGGACATTAGCTTGATCTGCGCGTCTAATATGGTACAGATCGTCGAGGAATAGATACGCGTCCCCGCCAGATATTTCAGCTAAGGACGAAAACAAATCTTGGTAGTCCAATATGTGCCGATGAAGAAAATCTCTCTTCGAGCGTTTGTACTTCTCTTCACTTTCCCGGGATGCCTGAGAGTTGTTCGATTTCGCAGCGTCTACCGAAACCCCGAAACCTGTCCCGGGGACTTCTGCGGAGACATTCGCACCAAGGGCTTGTTCACTTGATGTTGCCGATTGAGTCGCGACACGCAGATCAGCTCCGTCTGAACGATGCAGCTCAGCATTGAGTTCCGTGATTTGGCTATTTAGCCGTTCCGATAACGCAGCCGCCTTTTTCTTGTCGAAAGATGAGCGAGTCGGCGCGGTCCCGAAAAGTTTGTTCCAAAATGACTTCTTGTTTGCTGGGTGAATCGCGGCAGAATCCATCCAGGATTTGAATTCACGGAATGTGGCAATCAGCACACTCAGCAAGACATCGGGATAGCTGTGACCTTTAAAGGCCTCAAGATTCACGGTTGCGATAGGTCGCCGATCAATCGTCAAGTCCGCAGCTGCTTTTCGCAGCAGGCTTGATTTTCCGGAACCACGTCTACCAAAAATGACATGATGTCGTCGATTCGTAGCGCGGCGAAGCGTGCCAGGTGCGGGCTCCACAAAGTGCCGTACGCCCTCTTCTGTAGACCGCGCAGCCTCCTCAACAAGCGTAAGGAGTTCGGCAATTCCGTCTGAGTCAAGAATTCCGGTCATCGATTAGCTCGGGCTGATTCGTACATTGATCGATCGTGTAACGGTCGGGATCAGCGGGTGGCGGGAGTCGACATCGATCTCACCAAAAAACGCACCACCGCCACTCCGTTGCATCCCATGGTTCGTCGCATTCATTGTTCAGTCACGCCGTCCAATTCAAGGACACCCAACCAGTATAGCAAGAACATCGCCGGGAAAAACGTTAAGCACATCGTCGCGAACAAGCCTACCGCATGAAGCATCCAATACCCGACGCCACGGATGCCACGCGATGAAAGCATATGAACCAATGATGCGACAGGCCATGTGAAAAAGAAAAGCAGCTGCAGAATTGGAAGCCGCGTCTTCGAGAGTATTCGGCGGTCGAGCGTGAACCAAAGTGTTGCAGACGTTGCGAAAGCAATTGCACTTGCGATGTAAAGCAGCGAATTATCGGGAACGACAAGTTGTGCCACGCCCCAGAATGCAGACAGTCCATAAAGAGCGAACACCGCGTATCGGCGATGGGCGAATCGCGTGGCGTCAACGGATTCAATTGTTTGCGTTACTGCTGTCATGGAATGGCTTGCGTCGACGAACGGCAGTCGTCAGCGGGCACGGAGAGACGACTCTCCATTTGTGAAATCGCGCAAGCCGTGCTCCGTTGCACGACATGGTTATCGCCAGCGTCACCAAAACCGCCACCAAGGTCGGGCGGCTTCGGACTGTTCGTCGGGCGCGTAATCCATGATAACCGATGGCCCCAATCGTATCCGCTCCATGGGCGTTCCCTTGTGCAGCATCTCGTTCATTGCGTTGAATTCTGCTGATCGCATCGAAACGGGATCGAGTCCATCGGTTTCGTATTCGTTCTCGGCGTAGTGCCGTGCCGCAACATAGGTCGGTTCGTCCACAAAGTTAACATTGCCGATTGGCTTTTGATCAGCAGAGTATCGAACGTAGTGATCGGGCATACCCGCAATCTTGCCGGTAGCAACGACGTGAAAGAAGGCGATGGGCATAAAGTCGAGCAGCGCGATCGCCCGCTGTTGGTCAATGCCAAGTGAGACGATAGCATCGAGCAAAGTGTCGTCATCGGAGTGTTGGTGCTCCGCAAACAGAGGAACCACACGAGCGATGTCATCGGATTGGATTGCGTCAGCGGTCATTCTTGATTGCGATAACGTTGGTGGTCACCGGGTACGAACGGACGATCGACCAATGGAAAAAACGTTTTTGAGTACTCCGGTGCACCACTTGGTTCCCCGCCTTGTCCGGGAGACCGCACACCGGGTCAGCAGTGTTGCACCCTGGCGTCGGATTATAGCAGCCTGGGCTCGGGCGCTGGGCAATCAGCAGCCAGAGTTCAGGCGTTGGCTCAATTCCAGGCGTTGGTCCGAGCATTGGCAACCGCAGCGAAACGTGAACGTGCTGAGCGTCGGAGTGAAGACAGGCGTCGGTCAATCAGCAGCATGGGTCGGGAGTCCCCTTTCCAGCAACCTTGTGTCGGGGAACGTTGCCCGTCACCGGGCCGGGAGTGAAAAGTCAACCATTGCCAAATCGCTCGCAAGCCCGGCTCCGGTGCACGGGATGGTTCCCCGCTTCTACGCGTCGAGAACCAGCGTTCTGTGAGCCAAGCAAGTCCTATTCGGCAGTATAGCGGTCACAGATCATCTTGGATTGAGGGCTGTCTTCATCCAGGATGTGTACTTCGTAGCGTCTGAAGTTCAGCGATGCACCAGTCTCGTTCAAGTCGTAGATCCTGATCCAGTAGCAATCGTCGAACAGGAAAGCGAGTGATTCGAGTGGTGACGGAGAATCGAGCGTGAGCGTGCTCGGCAGATTCGAGTGCAGGTATTCAATTCGAACCTGGCGTGGGTGGGCGTTAATCGTTACGGACGTTACCTGTAAACCGTATTCAGTTTTGTAGCAGGCTGAAGGCAGTTCGGATGGGTCGCGAAATTCAGTCACCGTTTGCAACTCGGGCCAGCAAGAAAATCTTTGTCGGGAACGCTACGCGTAACCGGGCACGCGAGAAAGATTTTCAACTTCAAAAACGCCCAATCGCGTGCTCCGGTTCACGCGATGGTTATCCGCCGTCTCGGATGGGCGACCGTAAGCGGCAGTTTAGCACAGTGAAAACCGTCGTCCCGAGGAAAAGTGGCGGACCCACAAAGGCGAGCGTTGTGTACGGAAGCAGGATCCACCCGGCAGATCGCGGAAGCAACGAGAAAAACCAGCCAGCGATGAAAAACAGCGAGAGTGTGAAGGCGAGGCATAACATCGACAGCACGACGGAGGCCCACAGGCGTCGCTTGCACATGACAGCCGCGAGCGGACCAGCAACAAAACCAGCCATTAGCGCGGTCGGAAATGCCAGCATAACCGAGCTTATGAAGTACGCTTGGATTGAAGCGTTATTCACGTTTTCAGATTGCGATTTGAGGACAGCAATCGAAGCGAAGAACCAGATCGGAATCGCAATTAGTGTTACGGCAGATGCGATCAGTTTCATGGAGCAAGATTGCGGCGCGATGCGAGTATTCGAGTCACTTCAGTCGGATAACCATGTAAATATGCCGCTAGCTAACGGCGATATCCCCGGACGATATCCCCGATACCGCGGGCCGTTATTCACGATAGTGGGTTTCTGAGGGGCGGGCAACCCACTCCGCTGGCGCTGGCGGGTATATCTCCTAGCCCCCCGGACAGCCAAAGGGGGCCAGCCAAAGGCGGACACCCACAAAGTTTTGAACGAAGCGGAATCTGGCGTCACATTGGGCATCGCTTAGTTTTGTTGCAAACCGATTTACCACCAATAACTCAAAAAAACGCAGGCGAATTCGCCTCAAACTAAATGAAAACCGCTGCTACTCAGCCGACTACACACGGATCGAGCTGACATGCTGATTAGTTCATCTTGCGGACGTTCACCAAGCCGACTTTGCACGGGATGCCGGCGATGACGATCGGGTTGAGAACGCTGTCCGTTTGCGGTTCGACCAGCAAGCCGTATCCATCTGCGTCGACGTCCAGCAGTTTGCATCCGATCCGTTCTTTTGTGTCACCGAACTGAATCGTGACCTGAACGTCGATCGGTCCGCCGGCCTTTTTCAAGTCGTTCGTCCATGCGACCGCATCGCGATAGTCGACCATCGGTGTGACCGATTCATCCGTGAACGCAAGCGGTCGCCGAAGCGTTTCGTGGGTCGCGGGCACGCGATCTTTCCAAGCCAGTTGCGTCGTCAACGGAGAATCCTCGGTCGCAACCCAGGTCAACTGTCGATCGGTCCAGCAGAACGCAATCGACTGCTGCTGGAGGATCCTCGCGAGGCTTTCGGCGGTGCGAAACAAGCGTCTTTCGGCGTCGGGCAGGTGATCCACCACCGCGATTGCAAGTCGTTGCACCGGAGCGGTCGACCGCGCCAACATTTGATCGGGCCATCCCACGGCCTTCAACGTTTGCGGCTGAACGCTGACCAGGTAGCGATGTCCCGAATTCACTTTCACCAACCATCCCGCAGCATCCTCGACGTCGATTTGTGACGCCACCCGAACGATCTCGATCTCTTCGCCGAACGATTTCTGAAGCGTTACCTGATTGACTTCCGTTCCCGCTTGCAATAGCAGTTGTCCGCTGGCGCGACTGGTTTGGTAGCCGACCGAAAATGGGTAACGATTCAAGATCGATTGCATTGCCGGATCGCCGACGTGCTTGGCGATGAATTCATCCGGAACGGTGTAACTGAACCACTCCGCGACGTCATCGGAATTGCGTTTCCAAAGCACCGCGTCAAGCGATTCGGAATCGCCATTTAGAAGCGCGACCAGCGCGGTCGCGGAATCGACGGGGGCGTCGTCCAAGCTGATAGGTTTGCCCTTCGCGGAACCGCTTGGCAATCGCTTGGCTTCCGCAATCACCTCGTCAAATCTTCCGGCTCGCAAGAGTGCTCGTTGACGATAATCGGACGTGCGATCGTAGGGCCGATTGGAAAGAACGGCGTCGGAGGGATCGCTATCCGAAGGAGGAAACAAGTCCGCCGCCTCGGAATAACGGCCCTTGGTGACTAGGGCTTTGTAGGTCTCCTGCGCGACTCGAAGCGTTGCTTCGTCGTCCATCTTCATGTGGGCGGCTTGATCCGACCAAACGCGGATCATTTCATCGTCTTGCAGCACGACCGCGTCCGCGATCACATCTATCACCAATGTCTCGGCGTCGTCGCGATCGGATGGCAAGACAATGTCCCCCGGCCGAACGCGGTTCCAAACCAGATCGCGGGCGCGGTCGATGATCAGCGTGCGAGCCAGGTCGGCATCGCGTTCGGGATCCAATCCGATCCCCATCGCGGCTGCTTTGGCGTGCCACTGGTCGGCGGTGATCCCGTTGCCCGATATTGATTCGACGGCCGCTTGCAATCGTGTGCGTAAAAGCTGCATGACAGGCTGATTAGATGATGGAAGCGAATTGATCGTTCGCGAACATGCTCGGACGCCCTGGCTGCGAAGCCGCGCCGTCACCAACGATTGCACCAGAAGATCGTCTGGAAGCAGGGCGAGAAGTTTCTCGGTTTGATCCGCGTTCAGCATCGCTTCCGCAAGCGCCGATCGCGCGCCATCGTCCATCCAGTAGTTGTCGTCTGCGTCGATCGCCGATCCATCATCGTCAGCAGCCGCTGTTCGCCACACGACGAACTTCGTCAGCATGGCGGCCGCCTCGACTTCGTCGCCCTTCTGGTGCCGGCACCATCCGGCAATCCCCTCCAGCCATCGATTCGTCACCGCGACGTCTTCCGCCGCAACATCTTCCGCCGGGGGCTTCTGGAGACGCTGATCGACGGCTTCGAGAAGCTTTTCGGGGCTGCCATAAAAGTCTCCCTCGAAGACCCATCGGGCGATCGTTTTGAACGTCGCTAATGGATCAGCCGTTTCATCGAACAGTTCAGTGTATCGATCGTTTTGAATGCGGCTGTTGACATGATCGGCGATGGCGAATTCGCGGATTACCGGATCCTGACTCGCTTCCCATGCGGCAAGAAAATGCGTCGCGGCGGCGTCGTAGTCGCCGCTGGCCCACGCTTGATTTCCACGCAGCATGCCCATCAAGCCGTCCGGAAAATGAAACGTGCCGTCCAGACGTTCGAAGGCTTCGACCAGCGTGGCGGCCCAGGCTTCGTCGATCGTCGCCGATGCCGCCAGATCAACCCAACCGGTCACGCCGTTCGCATTGGCCGATCGCATCAACGGCTCGATGTCACCGGCACGTCGGTTCGCGATGACGGCCGAGACGATAGAGTGGTCACGCGGACATCCGTCGAGTGCCAATGCCATTCGATCGGCAGCCTCATCCGTTCTTCCGAGGTCATCCAGAATCGTTCCCATCAACCAATGCGTTCGTGGATGGTTCGGCGTTTGGGAATCCGCACGTTTGGCCATCGCGAGTGCTTGATCGGGCTGATCGGTGTTCAGATAGCAAGTCGACAACACCGGATAGACGCCCCACATCTGGTCCGGCGATCGAATTCGTTTCAGGGGGGGGATCGCCAAGTCGTATCTCTGGATACTCATGTAGGTGTACGCAATGCGAAGCCGCGCGACGTCACGGTCTTCCTTTAGCATCGGCGTCGCTTCGGCTTCGCGAAGTGTCACGACCGCGGCTTCCGAATCGCCCCCGTAATACAGGTCCATCGCGTCGCCGAGCAACGTCATCGCATCGTCGTAGCCAGGCGAAGTGCTCTCGGGGCCGCGAAGGAACGCTGCGTATTCATCCGACATGCGGCGTCCATATTCCAAGCACTGCCAATCGTAGACTTTCCAACTCGCCTGATCTTTGACCAGAAACCAAACTTGCGAATCCGCCTGATTGTCCGATGAATAGACCGTGAGAAAGACCTTTGCGGACAACCCATCCGGTGAAACATCCGCTGCGAAAATTTGATAATAGTCGTCAAATTTGTTTGGCGTCGGAACGTACTCGTCCAGCCAAGTGCTGATGGTGATCCGATCAATGAATGTCAAAGGAGGGCCGATGTCGGGACTGTTTCCGACCGCGGCGATGAACTGTCCCTGATCGAAGGGAATCGCTTGTTCGGCCAAGCCCGATTGAAAAGCTTCTTCGATGAAGGTTTGGATATCCGAGGGAACCAGTGTCTGATCGCTGCCACGTTGCAAGGCGGCGTTGAAATCCGCCGCGTCGGCGGCAAACGCTTCCGCCATTTGGGCCGGGCGAGGCGGCAGTTCGATCGAGGTGGCCGGCGTGATGGCGGACTGGAGCGCGACAACGCCAACCGCCAGCAACCCGCCACAGAAAACGACCGCCGCCACGCCAGCAACGCCAAGGATCTTGAGCCACGGATTGGACGACGGCGGACTCGTGATCGCGGGCTGTCTGTGGAACCCAGACTGCGAAAACGATGGACCGGTGGGATCGGAGAACGGATCTCGGGACATCAATCAATACTCGTCGGCATGCGTCGCATCAGAAAACGGATCGACGCGAAAAAAGATGCCGCGTCGATACTTTCGGCGATTGTAACGTCGGATCCTCCGATGCGTCGCATCCACCGTTCTGCTTGTCGATGCTAAAGTGCGAACGCCAAAGTGCAGCCCAGAAATTGAAACGGAAGATGTTGAAACGGAAGAAGTTGAACGAATCATTGCCGTTCGGGATTGCTCAAGCGCTAAACAGACTCGCGATCGGCGTTCCGCCATCGGTGATTGGAACCGGTCGATCGCCATCGTAAAGGTACTTCGACGGATCGATGCCCAGCGAGGAATGGATGGTGGCAAACAAGTCAGGGACGCTGACCGGATCAGCGATGATCAATTCGGATTGGTCGTCCGTTTCACCAAACGCGCCGCGGTGATTAAGTCCGCCACCCGCCAAGACGCACGAGAACGCGGAACCTTGATGGCCCCGTCCGCCACCAGCATCAAAGCCGATCGGGCGTCCGAATTCCGTCGCGATCACGATCAACGTCTTGTCCAGCATCGATTGGGTTTCCAAGTCGACGATCAACGCCGCGACGGCTTGGTCCAGGTCGGTGATCAATTCATGCTGGTGAACGATGCCATCATTGTGAACGTCCCAGCCCGCACCGTTGACGAAGTTTAAGTTGTGCGAAACTTCGACGAAGCGAACGCCGCGTTGGCAAAGCCGTCGAGCCAACAAGCACCGTTGACCAAACTCGCCCCCGTAACGATTTCGCAGATCGTCCGGTTCGCGATCGAGTTGAAAGACCCGGCTAAAATTCGGTCCGGTCAGCTTCCACATTTGCTCGGTCGCTGCGTCGTAATCGGCAATCAGTTTGTCGTCTCGATAGCGATCTTTCGCGGACGATCGCATCACCGTAGCCAGCCGTTGTCGACGCTGGTCGCGATCGTCACCGATGCCATGCGGCGTGGTCAGACCCGCCGGTCCGCGGCTGGTGTCGGTCAAGTAAAGATAGCCGGCTGAAGCGCCCAGGAAACCTGGTCCGCGAGTAACGTTTGGGTAGCCGATCAAGACGTACGGCGGCACTCCATCGCCAGCGGCACCCCGTTGACTTGCGATGACCGAACCCAGCGACGGATACGTCACGGTCCCGGAAACCGTGCGGCCGGTGTGCATCCGATTGGTGGCCGCAGCGTGTTCGTCGATGACATCGTGATGCACGGATCGAACCGCTGTCACGCGATCCATTAGCGGTGCCATCCGGTGCAGGTGTTCGCAAACCCGCACGCCGTCGACCGCCGTCGGGATCGATTTGTAATAAGAACCGGGCGTCCGCGTTTTTGGATCGCCAATTCGTTTGGGGTCGAACGTGTCCATCTGGCCCATCCCACCCCCGAGCCAAATCGAGATCACGTGTTCGACATTGCCGCGCGGCATGATCGCGGCTTGCTTGGGTTGGTCCGCGGTGACGTCCGACATCAACGCAGCGGCAACCCCGGCGGCGCACCCGCGAATCGCATCCCGTCGTGGCATCGTCGATGGGGAAAAAACTACTTTGCTCATGGAATCCAAACAAATTCGGGGGAGTTCATGATTGCCCAGACGACGTCTTCATATCGGCGTCGCCAATCGGGATCCAGTCGCGGATCGGGCGAGTCGCCTTCGATGGCGCGGCGTTCTTCTTCGACTTTGATCGCGTTTGCTTGTTGGGAAAGATGGTTTGACCAAGAAACGAACGGCAGCGGCTCGGGCTTCGTCGGTTGCGTCCGTTGGTCGATCGGAACGACTCGGTCATCAAAGCCGCTGGTGATCTCCGGTGCAAGCGTTTGCAACTCGGTGTCGGTTGGCATTCGAGTCAGGAAGCGCAAGAACAACGATTCAATCAAGGAAGCTGCATCGTCGGCATTGACCGCCAAGTCGGCCAAGTCGCTTTGGTCGGACGCAGCAGTCATCCAGGATGCAAACACCGAGTTCGCGATCACGCCGCTTTGCAGCACGTTCGGGTCGGTTTGTCGATCTTCGATGGCCGATTGTCGCGAACCTGTCCACCCGAACGCCTCCATCACATCGGTCACGCAGTTTGCTCGCGGAAACGCGAGACTGGGTCGATCCCGTTCGTTTGACAACGACGTCAGCATCCACGCCCGAGACGGATTGCCCATGTGAATCATGGTCTTTGCCGGTCGACGGGCCTCGGGGTCAAAGCACAGCGGTTCGACGCGGAGCGGCTTTCCGGACGCGACGACCATGGAATCGACCACCTGTTCGGCGACCATTCGTCGACGGTCGGGTGCATCGAAGGTCCGTTGTTCAGATTCCGCGTCGGCGTTGGTTCCGGACGCTTTACGTCCGTACACGTCGGATGACATGATGACGCACATGACGTGACGCAGGTCGTAATCGTGGGCGATGAGTTCGGCGGCTAAAAAGTCCAGCAGTTCGGGATGACTCGGCCTTCCCTTTTGCCAATCGCCCGCCGGTTCGACGATGCCGGTTCCGACCAATCGCTTCCAGACTCGGTTGACGATCACTTTGGCAAACCGATCGCTCGTGGGCGAGGTGACCAGGGCGGCTAGGCGAGATCTCGGGTCCTTGTCGTCTTCGATCCACGCGGGGTCGAGATCGGCTTGGTTTGCGAGCGAGGTGAACGTCCAGTCTGGTTTGACTTTTTGGCCCGCTTTCAACGTTGCGGTGATCAGCGACGGCCGGCCGGCGTGACGATCAAAAAACTCGGCCGGCACCGTGCTGGTTTTGGGGACCGTGATCGGACTGCGGTCCCACATCGCGGCGAGCGAGAATAAGTCTCGTTGAGTCGTGTCGTGATAGGGGGAATCGTGACAGCGAGCGCACTGCAGGTGTTCGCCCAAGAACGCCGACGCCAAGACGATCGATCGCGCGGCCATCGGCACGTCGTTGTCCGCGGCCATCGCGAACCCGGCCGCGCCGCCTTCGTAGCGACTGCCTCGCAGCATGATCAGTTCCGTCACCATGCGGTCGATCGGTTGCCGATCACGCATCGCATCGTACAGGAACCATCGAAACGGCCCCGAGTTGTTAAGCGACGGCTTCAGCAAATTCGGGTTCTCGGCCAACACGTCTTGCCAGTATCCCATCCATTGATCAGCGACACGATCATCGTTGACGAGTTGATCGATTAGTTGCGAACGTTTGTCGGAAGCTTGGTCGGCGAAAAAACTTCTTGCTTCGGATTCGGTGGGCGGAACGCCGACGGTGTCCAGGTAGACACGGCGAAGAAACTCGGCATCATCGGTCGCGCTGGCAAGCGTGTCCGACGTGGAAATCGTCCGCGACGGCCAAGACGCACCTTCGGCGATCCAACGCGAAAGAACCTTGATCTCATCGGTCGGCAAAGCGTCCGAGGGCGGCATTCGCTCGTATTCGTCCGGTGACGTGATTCGGGCGATCATGGTGCCGGCGTGTGGATCGTTGGGAACGATTGCGGGCTCACCGGATTCGCCGCCGGCGATCATCGACGCTCGATCGGACATCACCAAGCCACCCTCGCCGCCCGTTTCGTGGCAGCGAAGACAACGTTCACGCAGGATCGGAACGACGGTTTCGTAGAAGTCGGACGTCGTCGTCTCTTGCTCGCCTTGACGCGGACTGGCGTCACGTTTTGCCTGCAGCAACGCGTCAATGACGCTTCGGTGGTCGCCGGCTCGCGTGCGGAATGCTCGCAGTTAATTCGAGACAACGGCCCGCGCCGCGGCGTGCCGGCGATCCCAGAACGGATCATGCGTCTTGGCCAGCGCGCGTCGCGTCGCGGCATCGAACCGCTCGAATTGTGCTTCGCTTTCAGTCGCGCGAAGATCGACATGCAAGGTCGACATCGGAGGCTCGTCTTGGACGCCGGTCCCAGGCCTCAGCAATCGATAGTCCGCATCGCCCGGCATCTGAACGCCGACCATCGTCCGCCCCGTTTCCGCGCGGTACGCCTGGCCGCCGACAATCGTCTCGAATACCACTTTCGCAGTCGTCGGTCGATCAAACGTGACTTCGCCGATCGATTCGGTCAGCCCGTATCCGACCGATGCGATTCCGGGGATCGGCGGCAGCGGCAGCGGTTCGACCGGGTTGTGACCATCCGTCGAACCGAGGTGCTTTCCGAGCGTGGCGATCAGCTGATGGTCCACCCACAAACGGGTTAGCCCCCGCGCACGAACCAACAACTTTGCGGTGCCCTTCGGAAAGTCGACGTTCGCAGACGCCGCCAGCCAGACCGGTGCGGACCACGATTCGCGAATGCCATGTTCGTCGTGCGGCCTGGGCAGGCGAGGAAACAAAAACGCATCGGTTTTAAACGGCGGCACGTCGCTGCGCATCGGTGATGGGGACCAAGCGTAGGACATCGGAAAATGTTCATGCGACAAGATCGATCCATCGACCATGACGTGGACCGCATCGGAACTGGACGACATCGCGGGAGGGCCGGGATCCGGCTCGACCAGTTCGACACGCGATTCAAGTTCGTCGGTGGTCAAACCTCGCCGCCGCAAAATCACGTCGTCAATCGAGCCACGAAAACTGCTGGACGACGATCCCCTGGTCGACGATCCGATCCAGACGTCATCATTGTCGACCACCGGCGGCTTGTCCGTCGGACCGCCCATGTCCCAGACGCCGGGTTGTTCGATGGCGTTGATCCAGCCGCGTATCGAGCTCGGATTCCCGAATTGGTACGACACCGCGATGTGGTTCCAACGTTGCGAATTGGGAAGCCCGGCGAGGGTGGTCCAACGATGCCAATGCGAATCGCCCTTCTGTCCGATTGCTCGTTCGGTCGCGAACAGAAAGCTGAGCTGATGCTTGCCCGATCGTTCAGCGATGCGAAGGCCCCAGTTTTGGTTATCCGGTGACGAAAGCGGACCACCAGTTCGTCCTTTACTGATCACGTAAGTGTTGTGTCCTCGACCGATCGCCTCGACGAACACCCAGGCTTCGATTGAAATCGAATCGCCAACGGTGAAATCAAACGCGTCGCTGACATTTGAATCTTTGACCACGACCCGCGCTCCATCGCCGCCAAACCTTGCGGCTCGATTTTTTTTCTCGCGATCGGCAGCATGAACGAGTTGTGGTCCGGGGACACCGACGCGAACGTCGCCAACAACCTGGGCATCCACGTCGTTGGACGCATCGCCTTGATCGAACGTCCAGGAGGCGATGATGGACGAGTCACGCGGCGGTTGGTCGGCAATCGATGTTTTGCTGGTCGCGACGGCCATTGCGATCGCTATGGCCAAAACAAGACGCAGGCTAGTTCGCGGCATTGGAGGTGGCTCTGGTCTCAAGGCTGAAATGCGAGTCAAGCTGATCGAGACCAGTGTAGACGATGGCAACGTCATCATTTTGCGACGCTTGAGGGCATTTTCTCGACCAAAATGTGGGTTCGGCAGGACAGTCGTTACAACATGCCCGGTCTATTCGGCGAAAAACGAGAAAGAAAAATGGTGACGCGAATTTTCCGACCTACGGATCTTTTGTCGGGTAGGTTTGGTTTGACGGGACTCTGAACGGGGGTTGAGTGATTCTGTCGACTCTTTTCTTTTGCATCTAAGCCGATCCGCCAACCACCGCGGAGAAATGAACATGACTCAAGCCCCCACCCAAAGTCCGGCAAGCACAAGTTCCGATTCTCGATCAGATTCCGGCTTCTTTCGCTGCCCCATGCCCAAAGAGCGATCCGACGCGACCATCCGCATCGGCCGACGAGCGATCGCGACGCAAGTTCAAGAGGCGTCGATCGACGGATTCACCGTGACGATCTTGCCGAAGTTCTCATCCCGGTTGAAGGTCGGACGACCTTGGGTGTTGGAACATGACGGCACCCGAATCGAAGTGCATCCACAGTGGATGTTCAACGCGCCGGACGGTCACGTGCAAGTCGGTCTGCGTCGGTTGCGAGATATCACTCGACAGCAGCCGATCCGAAAAAAGATGTCGACGGCACGCACCCGAATTCACAGCGATTCAAGTTTCTCGGCCGTCGCGTTTGGTGGTTTCGTGCTGGCGCTGTTCGCGATGATGGCGCTGCCCGGAATCGGCGATCGCTTGGGAACGTCGGATCGGATTGAAGGAGCGGTTCGCTGGATCGTTTCCGAAGCCAGCATCACGATCGACCAGATCCTTTGATCGAGCGAGTCGTGCCGATCACGCCTTCGATAATCTCCAACGTCTTTGCCAGCACCTCCGCTGACGACAAGCCGTCGGTCGATACGACGACCGCATCATCGGCCGGACGCAGCGATCCGATCGGGCGCGATCGATCCTCCGCGTCGCGTCGATCCTGCGCCGCCCGGACGTCTTCGATCGAAAGATAGCGTCCCGTCTCGGCCAATTGCTGTTGTCGACGAACGGCCCGTTCGTGAGATGACGCGGTCAAGAAAATTTTGCACTCCGCGTCCGGGAAGACTTCGCTTCCTTGGTCTCGTCCCTCGGTCACGATGTCGCGTCCGGTCGCGATCCGACGTTGTTGATGTGACAACTGCGATCGCACTTCGGGGATGTCCGCCAGATGACAGATCGCTGACGTGACGGTCGGCGTGCGAATCAGATCGGTGACGTCATCGTCGTTCAAATAGATGCGGCAGTTTTCCCAGCGGAGTTCGGCTTGGCGAGCGAACCGTACCAGTTCGTCGACGTCGGAGAATTCGATTTGCTGGCGGATCGCGCCCAGGGTGACGGCGCGATACATCGCGCCGGTATCCAAAAATTCAAATCCCAGTCGGTCCGCGACTTGGCGAGCGATGCTGCTTTTCCCCGCGCCGGCGGGACCGTCGATGGTAATGATCACGCGTTCTACTCAGTTGCGGATTGGCTGATGGTCAACAAGTCGATGCTGTGGGTCAGTTCGTGTAGCGCCGCTCGAATTTCCTTGCTGTCGCTGGTTTCCTTGCTGTCGCTGGTTTCTTCACAGTCGCTGGCTTGCGTGCTGTTAGCGAAAGCATCTTCCGTTGTGATCGACCGATCAAGGTCAGACAACGAACTGGGCGGCAAATTCAGTGCCGAATCGCCAAAGCGACGTCGATAAAAGGCGTTGGTCAGGATCTCCAGCGGCGCTGATAAAGACGGTACCAGAGGATGTTCCAGGTCTTTCACCGCCGCCCCGGCCAGCTCGTTGGGCGTTTGCGACGCCGACCGTGAGACACCGACTCGCGAAAGTTGTTTTAGCGTTTCAATGTAAAAGGGAACCGTCGGCGAAGGGACGGCCGATGCGTTCGGACCCCGCGAACGATCCGAGAACCATCGCGGCAGGGGGACACGAAACAAGACAGCCCCAAAAATCGCCATCGCGATCCCAATCACCGCCGCGGGCCAAGAGAACATAGATCGACCGGCCAGGGAACCGCCGCCAAGGTCACCCGCTTGGATCCGCGTGATCGTTTGACTGAGCCGGTCGACGAATGATTCGTAGGAACGATGCAGCGGATTGGCATCGCTGCGCCCCATCAATGCTTCTTGCTGGCGGTTGCCATCCATCTCGACGACGTAGTCATCCCACATCGTCTGCGCCAGATCGAAGACTTGGTTCACGCTGCCGGGATCGTCAGACAACCGCCCCACGCCCGGCGTCGGATCCAATCGCAGCCAATACGATTGCGACGGGGGTTGTCCAAAGACATTGCGGTTGATGTCCAGTTGGTCAGCGGTGACGGCGGCTTCGACCCAAGCGTGCGCGTGCAATTGTCTGGCGACATATTGATTGCTGATCCTGTTGTATTCGTCGGTGTGATAGCCCACCACCGTCCGCGCGGGAATGCCCTGGCTTCGCAGCATCATCACCAGCGCCGACGCAAAGTATTGGCAGTGGCCTCGTTTGTCGATCAACACGAATTGCTCGACCGGATCCATGCCGGGATAAGTTTCCGCATCCAGCTTTAGCGTGTACGCATACTCCCCCGAGCTGGCGAGATGTTTTTCCATCCGCTTTGCCGCTTGGTAGTCCGGCAGGCGATTGCCCGAACTGTCCCGTGAAAGCTGAAACGCGAGTTCCGCCGTCGATGGCATGATCGCATCGTCAAACTCCAACAGTTCACTGAGGTATCGCTCTCGCTTTCGTTCCCGCTCGGCTCGCTTTCGCGTTTGTTCGCGAAGTTCCGCGGGCGAACGAATCGTCAGATCACCGGATTGTTGGTCCGTCGTTTGATCGATGCGAACCAGCGCGTCCGCAATCAAGTCGGTCTGGACACCGTTGCGAAACGCATGGGAACCGAAGGTGTACGTCGATCGCGGATAGCTCCACGCATCGTCTCCCGCGCGAGCCAGTGTCCAACGAAGACCGCTATGCCGGACATCGTTCTTCGGTAAATGTTGATGGTAGGGAGCGACGACAAACAGGGCGTTGCTTTGAGTCGCTTCGACGGTGGCTTGAACGAGCACCACGTCGTAAAAATTTTCGTCGCTGGCCCGATCCGGAATGTATTCGCGGGGCAGCGAGTCGGTTTCGGACAGCGTCGCATCGTTCATGGACGACCATGCCGCCGAGGCGCGACTTCCCCCCAATTGGCGCGGTATCGTTCGAAGACTTTTCCACGCAGGTACATGCCTTCTTCGATCTTGTAAGGTCGCCCGGTCGTCTGATCGGTGATTCGCAAATGGACCGCCGGCTTGGCACTTTGCATGATCGAACCAATCTGTTCCAGCCGCAGTTCGTCGCTGAAACCAACCATCGCATTGTCGCGGTTGGCACCCCGTGCGGCTTCGGTCGTTCGCGGCAAGGCGTAGAAAAAAATCGCGGATATCAGCAAGACCGCGGGGGCCAGCGTAAACGCTACCAAGCGAGGCAATCGGTCGGAGACGCTGATGAGTGACGCTTCGGATTCGGGCGACTGAGTCATGATGTTGGACGTCATGTCTGATGGTCGAGGAAGACTCGGGCCCGAGTCGTCCGATTCCAATCCATCTTCGCGAACGATTTGATCGCCCGCCGAAAGCGTGGAAAGAAGCGCCAGCGCGAACGCGGCAACGATGCTGATCGGCAACAACAACACGCCGAAGTGAATCGCGTCGTTGAAGACCGCCGCCACGACAAGTTCCAGCAAACAGAATACGCCCAACTGTTCCAAGATTCGCCGCGTCTTACGCTGCATCATCAGGATCGCTTGAACCAGCACCAACAATTGAGCGACCGATGCCATCTGGTGGCCGTCCGCGTCTTGCATGTCCACAAAGTCACTGACGCAGTAAAGCGCCGACAGTCCCATCGCCGCGTAGGCGACGACCGGCGGCAACGCGAACAGTTCCAACCAGTCGACAAAGACGTAACCGAAGATCGCAAAGAAAACCGCGATCGTGGTCAGCCCAGTCGTCGATTCACCCGCGGCCAATACCAGTCCCCCCAGCCCCGAAAGCGCCGCGAAGAAAAATTTTAAGCGTCCACCGATTCGTGATTTACCCGAACCGTTCGCAGTCGTGGTCCACCAATCCGCTGCCTTCCCGCTTGGTAAAGTCATGCGAGCGACCGATCCGAAAAGGGTGTCTCACGAGGCGGCGATGATCTTTCGCCCGACGATCCGTCGCGGACGATCCAGCGATCTACCTCGCGACCGGCGACGTTGATCCAAGAAAACGCGCCGCGACGAATCCAGGGAGCAAGCGCTTCAATCACCGCCGGATCGGACTGCTTTGCGTCGGCAAACGATCGTGCGCGAACGACGATCAGGTCCTGCGTGTTGCCGACCATTCGCATCGCCTTGTTCGCGGCGGCCACGACGCTGGGCCGATCGCCCGGCACGATGTCGGCAAGGACCTCCAGCATCCGCCGTTTGCCGACAATGGATCCAGCGCCGATCACGGCCTCGCAATCCTCCGCCGCCACCGCCAAGACGACTCGGTTGGTGACCGAATCGATCAACTGCAACATCAGCGTCGCGGCCAGACTGATCGCGGTCTCGACGTCCGAGGCGGGATCTAGCCGCATCGGTGCGGGTCTGATCCCTGCGGATGAATTTGGTTTCGCCGCCGCGTCGTGGGCATCGACCAGCAAACAGATGTCAAACCGTCGCTGCTGCTCGAACTGACGAACATGCGGTTCACCGGTGCGAGCGGTCGTTCGCCAGTGAATCCATTTCGGGCTGTCGCCGGTTTGCCACTCCCGCAAACCAAAGAAGTCGCCTTCGCTGGGGCCGCTTCGTCGACCCGTCGTTGCCATGCCGCCGGAACGACTGATCAACTTGCTTCGCCAATCCGCTCGCAACGTCAACAGCGCCGGAAAAACGTGTAGGTCATCCGAAGCATCATCGATCTGCCGCGATCGAATCAACGCAAACGGAAAAGTCGTCATCAACTCGATCGGACCGAACCGATACCTTCCACGCCTTGCCACGACGCAGTCGTAAGTCGGTGTGACCGTTTGGTGAGCCGAGATCACCCCGACCGCGCAAATCCCACTCGCCGAATCGGCCTGGTCGATCGATTCGACTTTGTCGACGACCCGCATCATCCAAACGGGCATCCACCGGCTGTGGTTGGTCAAGACGTAACGCATTCGGAAGGGCTTGCCCGCAAACGCTTCGGTTGGCAACCGCCGCACGACGCTGACCGCTTCGACCGATCGCCTGGACCAGCGCCATTGCATGATCAGCGCGCCGACCATCAAACCGGCCAACATCAACAGCAGGTTGAATCCGCGAAGCGCCCCGCCAAGCATCGCGAACGAACCGACAAAGACGAAATGGAATCCCAGCCGAGTCAAACGGTGCTTGCGTAGCGGTTCGGTTCGGACGGTAGAGTTCAAAAGGGCTGGTTCCTTGTTGGTAATTGTGCTTCACATCATCATCGATAAACACTGCCTAGACCGGCACCGGAATTTGTTGCAGCAAGTCGGCGACCTGCGTTTGAACGGCTTCGCGGCTGGTCCCCTGAAAGATGCCCTCGGGCAACACGCGGTGCGACAGCGACGGCACGGCCAATGTTTTAACATCATCCGGGATCACATAGTCGCGTCCCTCGGTGATCGCACGAGCCTGACAGCCGCGATAGAAACTAAGTGCGCCGCGTGTGCTGACACCGACTTGAAAACCATCATGAGCGCGCGTCGCTTCGACGATGTCCAGCAAGTAATCGACCAGCGATTCGTCGAATCGAACCTGACGAACAAACCGCTGTGCCGTTTCGATCCCTTCGACGCCGACGACCGAATCCAACGTGTCGACCGGTTCGCCCATCCGGTGCGTCAGCATCACTTGTTGCTCGACGGCTCGGTCCGGGTATCCGATCGAAGTGCGAAACAAGAATCGATCGAGCTGACTTTCGGGCAGCGAATAAGTGCCCTCGAACTCGAACGGGTTTTGTGTCGCAACGACGATGAACGGCTTTGGCAGAGGATGCGATTTGCCATCGATCGAAACTTGGCCTTCGGACATCGCTTCCAGAAGCGCCGACTGCGTTCGCGGCGGGGCGCGGTTGATCTCGTCGGCCAAAATTACGTTTGCAAAAATGGGCCCCGGGCTGAATTCAAACTCTCGGGTGTCCGACCGATAAATCATGCTGCCGGTGATGTCGCTGGGAAGCAGGTCGGGCGTGAATTGCAACCGCGAAAAGCTTCCGCGAATGCTGTGGGCAAGGGCTTTGGCGGCCAGCGTTTTACCGACGCCGGGGACGTCTTCCAACAAGACGTGTTCGCCGGCCAGCATCGCCGCGACCAACAACTGAACCACGTCGGGCTTGCCCAACACGACGCGTTCGATGTTTTGACGCAGCAAACGTGAGATCTCGAACGCTTCCTGCGACATGGGCGATGAATTCCGAATCAAAGGTGAATGTGTCGTGGTCGCCTAGAGTCTAACCGCCGCCCCAAAACGCTTCCATCGGGCGCACGACCATGCCGACGCTAGCCGTCCCGCGAAACCGCGTCAGCTAGAAAAAAGTTGCACTGACGCGTATCTTTTGACGGAGCATGGGGCTCCGCAGTTCGTCGGTTTTTTCCGCGGCGGAGGCGGCCACGCGATTCCGTTCCTCTAATGTAATGCTGACGCATCAATGTCTGACCCAGCCGAACTGGACCTGTCAAAGTATGAATGGAACCTCGTCGTCCGACCGCTCAAGATCGACGATCTTGATGCCTTGGTCGCGATCCAACAGAAATGCTTTCCAGGGTTGCCGGTCTGGACGCGGGCACAGATCGAGAGCCAGCTAAAGCTTTTTCCGGAAGGCCAGATCGTCGTCGAATGTGACGGCAAAGTCGTCGCCAGCAGTAACAGCTTGCTGTTGAACTATGACGACGACATCGAGTGGAATAACTGGAAAAAGATTTCGGACAACGGACGCATCACCAGCCACGTGCCCGACGGCGACACGATGTACGGCATCGAAATCATGGTCGATCCCGAGTACCGCGGCATGCGTCTGTCTCGCCGCATGTATGACGCGCGTAAAGAATTGTGCCGAATTCGCAATGTCGCCCGCATCGTCATTGGCGGACGCATTCCGGGTTACCATAAGCACGCCGCGGCAATGACCGCGCGGGAGTACGTCGAACGTGTGAGCGACAAATCGATCTTCGATCCCGTCTTGACCGCTCAGATCAGCAACGGTTTTGCGCTGCAAGGCTTGATCGAAAACTACTTGCCCGACGACAAAGAAAGTTGTGGTTACGCAACCTTTTGCGAATGGAAAAACTTTGATCTCAAGCGAAAGACGTCGGTTCGGCGGTTCCGACGCAACGTCGAATTGGTTCGCATCGGCGCCGTGCAGTATCAGATGCGAACGGTCAAGGACTTTGACGACTTCGCCAAGCATGCGCGGTACTTCGTCGATGTCGCCGGCGAATACAAGTGCGACTTCCTGCTGTTCCCCGCTTTGTTTACCACGCAGCTGTTATCGTTCGTTCCACCGCAACGTCCCGGCAGCGCCTGCGCGGGCACTCTCCGAGTTCACGCCGCAGTACTTGGAATTGTTTGCGGACATGGCCGTCGCTTACGACACCAACATCATCGGCGGTTCGCACTTCGTCGTCGAAGACGAAACGCTCTATAACATCGCGTACCTGTTCCGTCGTGACGGCAGCATCGAGAAACAATACAAGTTGCACATCACGCCCAGCGAACGTCGATGGTGGGGGGTGCAGGGCGGTGACAAATTGGAAGTGTTTCAAACCGATTGTGGTCCGATCTCGATCCAAATTTGCTATGACGTCGAATTTCCGGAACTCGCCCGCATCGCCGCCTCCAAGGGTGCCAACCTCATTTTCGTGCCCTTCAACACGGACACTCGCGGCGGCTACCTGAGGGTCAGGTCCTGCGCCCAGGCCCGCTGCATCGAAAACCACATGTACGTTGCGATCGCGGGGTGTACCGGGAACCTTCCCGCAGTGGAAAATGCCGACATTCACTACGCCCAGTCGGCCATCCTTACCCCGTCAGACGTGACGTTCGCCCGCGATGCGATCGGGGCGGAGGCAAATGCGAACATTGAGATGGTCATCATCCACGATGTCGACCTAGAATTGCTCCGCCGGCACCGCGTTCAAGGAAGCGTGAACAATTGGAACGACCGTCGGCGCGATCTCTACTCCGTGGCTTATCACGCCGAAGAAACGGAGATCTAGGCGATAAACCATCTTGCCATCCCGGTGCATCTTGAAGTTCGTTCTGGTGGGCTTGCCCGCATCCTCCGTTTCCAACATTTGTGACCAGGCGAAACGCACGCTGGGCATCTTTGTCTTCATCGTAGCGACGCTCTTCACTGCGTCGTTGGTGCGGGGTGATCGGGCGATCACGAAAACAACCATCACGATGACGCTTGATGCGAACGGCGGCGCGGTCGTGACACGTGCGCCCTCGAATCCGTATCCGCGACTGGCCGCCGAGTTCGAACCGACTCGGGTGTTGTTGTTCGGCGTTTCCGATTGGCAACCGCATCACCGCGAAATCTTGGTCGAGATCGCGTCCAAGACCGTCGGCCATGTCAACGTGATGGTGCTGTGCAACGACACTTGGCAAATCAAGGACACGACCGAGTGGTTGTTGGAGATCGGCCAGCAGTTTCCGCACGTGTATTTTTGTGAAATGCCTTGCGACACCGTCTGGCTTCGCGACTTCGGACCGATCTTTGCGCAAACAGCCACCGGCGCTCAAGTGCTGGACTTCCATTACGAAGGCAGCCGGCCAACGGACGATCGATTGCCCGACCTTTGGTCGCAGCGAACCGGAACCCCGCGTGTCGCGATTCCATGGACCATGCAAGGCGGCAACCTGATCAGCAACGGGCAAGGACTGGCGCTGACGACCAATCGAATCTTTGAAGACAACCCCATCCGCTTTCCCGATCCATTGATCGGTGCGGATGTGGACGTAGAACGACGCAGAATGGTGGTCGAACATTTTGCGAACGATTGCAACCTGTCTCAGTTGGTGGTCCTGGAACCGCTACGCTCGGAATTGACCAGACACGTCGACATGTTCGCCACTTTCCTGTCGCCTACAGACGTTTTGGTCGCCGAACTCGACCCGTCAAGGGATGCCGCCAACGCAGGAATCCTGAACCGCAACGCCGCCCGATTGGCCGCAGTCAAAGTCGGCGACCAACCGCTCAATGTGCATCGCATTCGCATCCCGGCCGCGAAGGAACGTCTTGGAGTGCGTACACCAACGCCGTCACCGTTGGCAACTTGGTCTTGATGCCGATCTTCGGGTCCGATCCCCCTGAGATGGTCGTGGCGGCGAAGGCGGCGTACCAACGGTTGCTGCCCGAGCACACGATCGAAACGATCGACATGAGCAGCATGAAACAACTGCAAGGCGAACTTCATTGTTTGTCGCTGCACGTCCCCGCGTTCGCGCCGCTGCCAGACAAAATTTATCCGTTCGCCAACGCCGTCGAAGCGTACTTTCCCGCGCAAGTGGAAAACGCTGGTCAGTGACCGTAACCGCGGCGAACGGACGCGAATGGTTGCTCGCGTACGAACGAGTTAGTACTCCGTGAACAACAACTGACGTAGCTGATCCCGCCAGGGTTCAGGCCGGACTGAACCCTGGCGGGATCAGCTACGGTAAATCCGTCACTTATTGATCACGCGACGCTTATCCCGCGACGAACTCGCGTTCGGGTTGATACTTCACGACTTTTGAACCGGCGATGTAATCATGAAGGCAGCGACGTTCACGACCAAAAATCATGATAATGTCGACCAAGACGACAACGTTCAAAATCAAATCGTCAACCAAACCCGGGATCACCGCGGCCAGAATGCCAAGCGGTGTCAGCCACAGGTATCGATAGACGTAAACCCGAAGTGGCGGCAGAAGTCTGCCGGTTCGGTAATCGACGATCTGGATTCCAAGTGCCATCTTGCCGATCGTTTGGCCTCGCTTAAATAGTAGGTAACCGTTTAGCAAAAGAATGACCAAGACGTTGAACAGTATCATCAGCAACTGTTCCACGGTCGTAGCGTCTTGCGTTTGCGATCGAAAGAAGAACCCTGTCAGCAATTGAACCGGCAAGGTGATCGCCCCAATCAACAAACCGTCCAAGAACGCCGCTCCAAACCGTGCTCCTCGATCGGCCAAGTCGTTGTCGGAAGTTGGCACGGGCGGTCCGGGCAGAGACGTCGGTGCGGCGTAGGGGTTCATCGGTTCGATGGGCATGACGGAGCGACGCAAAAAATAGCGATGAGCGGACTTGAACCGCTGACCCCAGCCTTATGAAGACCGTGCTCTAACCAACTGAGCTACATCGCCATGACGGCTCGAAGAACGAGCCTGTCTGATCAAGTTGGCACGCAGTTTAACAACACTGTTTCCACGGACCAAGCCCACCGACGGGATGGTTTTTCGTCGCTGCAGCAGTAGCGAATCGGCGATCAGAAGAGCTCCGCCGCTTCGATTTTCGCCGTCTTTGGTTTCTTTTTCGGCCTTGCCGGGTCCGACTTCGCCCGCCCGGTTGGAAGCGGAGGCAAATCGCCGCCGATCGACGTCGTGAACAGAACGTCGTCGGTCAGAACCGACCGGGCCACGTCGATCAGGTGCTGGTGATGCGTGAACATAATGATTTGCGTCTTAGCCGAAAGTTCGCCCAACACTGCCATCGTTGCGGCCGCTCGGTCGTTGTCGAAGTTTGACAAAATGTCGTCGACGATGAACGGGATCGGCGGATTGTTTTCGAGGTATACCTCCAGTGAAGCCAATCGCAACGCTAAGAACAACTGGTCGCAAGTCCCTTCGCTCATTTCGCCGACGCCGACCGTTGACGCCCCGTCGGCCCGCATGCCAACCAGCACGCTGGTGCCGTCGTCGTTGTCGTGCGTGTCCAGCCCCGAGAACGCGGCGATCGTCAACCGCGAAAACAACTCGCCGGCGCGACGGAGCACCGGTCCTTGGTTCTGTTTTCGATACTGCACGACGGCGCGACGCAGCATCGCCGAACCGAGTTTGACGCGAACGTAATTTTCAGAAAGCGTGCGAGCGCGAGCGACCGCTTCCTCGGCCACCTCGTTTGCGAGCGCGGCTTCGTTGCTGCCGTCGATTTCGTCAAGCCGATCTTTCAGCCGCACCGCCGACTCGGTCACTTTCGTTCGTTCGGCGTCAAGCGCCGTGAGTTGCAACGTCAACTGTTCGATCCGCGGCATCAACGTGTCCGCGTCCTCCGCGGCGGCCTGTTCGATGAAGTCCTCCAACGCCGTCGCCTGAGCCAACCCACGCAGTTCGCTTTCTTTTTCCGCGATCGTCTGCTCGACCGCCACCCGCTGCGCCGAACGTTGTTCGACCGACGGCAAGTCGCCGGCCGATTCGCACCCCGCTTCGCGGCACAATTGGTCCAGCAACTTCGTTTGCGTTTGAATCGTCGCCGCCGATGCCCGTTGTTTCTTCGCGAGCGATTCAACTTGTGCGTTCCAATGATCACGCGACGTCTTTTCATCGCGTGCGGTCTTCAGTCGATCGTGCAAGTCGCTCACGATCTGCGTCGTTGACGCATTATCAAACTGCAGATCCAGCGATTCGACCAGCCCGCGAACCTCGTCATCGAATGCTTCCATCTGATCGTGTTCGGTCCGCCACCGGGCGGCCAACTGTTCGGCCTGGTCAATGTCTTGGATCAGCCGATCGATCGTGTCCAACGTCGCTTTGGCTTGACTGGGCGACAGCGTCCCATCGGCGTCGATTGCGACCATCGCCGTGTCCCATTGCGATTGCCAATCCGAATGCAACCGGGTGGCCGAAGCGAAATCGACTTTCGCGGTCTCCCACTGCTGACGCAGCGAATCAATGCGTTCACGTGCCTTCGCAAACTCGGTGGCCGCAGACGTCATCGCATCCAACATCGACACGCACGCCTCCAGCACGGACGCAAGTGTTTCGTCCGGAACGTTGCCTGGCAAATGAGCCGAGAGCGCTTCTCGTGACCGTATTCTTGACGCCAGATCACGTTCCAAACTGGCGCGTTGTTTTCGCAAGTTGGCTGCAATCTCCGTTAGCACGCGATGGCGTCCGAGCCAGCCCTTCATGTCATCAGGCGTCGAGGGTTCGATCTTTGCGTCCGCCCAAGCGATTCGCCATCGCTGCATCAATGCGTCGCCGTCCGCATCGCAAGCCACTCGATCGGCCTTTCGAGATGTTGACCGCTGGCGACCGATTTCGATCGAGGCGATCAGACGAGCCTTTTCGGATACCTTTGCGGCCTCGCGGCGAAGCCGATCGCTGACCGCGTCGCACTGCTCGAGCAGATCGCCGAACGATTCGGCAATCGGGTCGATACCAGCGGTTGCACCGGAGGCAATGTCGTCGTCCATCGAGGTCGGATCGTGTAGGAACGCTTCGATTCGCGACCACAGACCATCGCGCCGGGTCCGTGCCACGATAAGTTCGTCCTCCGTCGGCACGTCCGCGTCCAACTCAATCGCCTTCAGTCCTTCGGCCGCGTCGGCGATTTCGTCATCCAGTTTTTGGATGTCATCGTCCAATCGCTGGCACCGTTGTCGCCACTGTTCAAATTCGGTCGAAAATCGCATCACGGTTTCGGCCGATGGCAGCGGTAACGATTCTGCTTCGTCAAGCGTTCCCGACCACAGCGTTAATTGCAGGATCTTTCGCTTTGCATCATCGGAAGCCTCGTCCAGGTCCGATTGCTTCCGAGCGATCACGCCGTCGATGTCACCCAACCGCTGTGCGTTTGCGATCGCTTCCTTCAGGGGCTGCACTTCGGCCGGTTCGGCCAAGTCCGCGGAGTGCGATTCCGCCTCGGCGAGAGCCTTTGTTTTTTCATCGAGCGTTCGCTTTGCGGCCTCCAACGACGTCACCAGTCCCGACCGGCTTTCGGCCAGTTCGCGAATTTTTTCGCGATGGGCCGGACGAATCCTTAACTCATCGACGTCATCGAGTGCCGGCGGTTTACCGAGCGATTGCAAGACGGACTTCGCACTATCACAAAGCAGCTTCTGCTGCGACTTTAGCGACGGGCACGACTGCGTCCGTTGGATGTAAAGCTGCAACCGACCGAAAACGTTTTCGACCGTCGAAGCGTGATCTAAGATCGCTGGCGGATCCCCAATTTGTTCCAGCTTCGCGCTTAGCGATGACAACTCTTCGGCCGCCGAGTCCCTGGCCGTGATCGCATGGACCAACGCCGCGTTCGCTTCGACCCGTTCGGCGGTGAAGCCGTCGCGAAGTCGCGGGACGCCGGTGAATTCGGACTGCAGCAAACGTTCCTGCTTCCATTGTCCGATCGTCGGCAACGCATCGTGAATCCGTTTTAGGCGATCGCGTTCGGCCTGCAGTTCAATCTGCTCGGCTTGCAAAGCTTTCTTCTTCGTTTCCAACTCGACCAGTTCGCTACTTTGCTGATGCCACTGGCTGCTTTTAACCGACTTTTCTTGAACCGTCTTCCGCGCCGCCTTCCATTCCTCCAGCACTGCGTTGACCTTCGGCGTGCCGGCGCGAGAATCCTTGAACAGCGTGTCGCACTCCGCGTCCAACGCCCGCTGGACCGCTTGCACGTTTGCGGCACCCGAACCGGCCGCGAACAACGATTGCCCGACGTCGCCGCCGCCACTTGCGATCGCTCGTCCGCCCCGGACCAGTTGTTCCAGGTTGATGCCAAACTGGGTAGTAAATTGATCGCGGGTCAGTCCGGCCAAGCAGTTTATAAGCACCGCGGGATCGATTTGCGTTCGATCGTTCGCATGGCGAAGCGACGTTTTTCCACCCGGTCGACGGACACAGCGAAGCATCGAACCGTCGTGACTTGCGATCGTTCCGCCGACTCGCAGGTCCTTGTAGTGATGAACGAAATGATCGTCGCATTTCGTTTCGCCCAGGATGCCGAACAGCCATCCCGTCATCGCACGCAGGGCCGAACTCTTGCCGGCTTCGTTCGGTCCGTAGACCAAATGAACACCGTGGGTTCCACTTGAAAAGGACAATGATGTGTCCGTGAATGGACCAATTCGTTTGAGTTCCAATTCGAGAATCTTCATGATGTCTGCTCCGTCATCAAGCGGTGCAACAACATCGGTTGAACCTCGGCTAGCCACGATCGCAGGCCGGCCGCATCGACCGGCAACCAAGCTTCGTCGTCGCCGACCACGTCGGCCGGCAACTTGCTGCGCAATCCTTCCAGTTCGGTCATCAACTCCGCCGCCATTTCATCATCGGTTTCCAGGTCGTCGAAGCATCGGATCAACTCGGCGATCGGCCCGTCGGTCAAATCTTCGGCCGATAACTTGCGAAGCGGTTGCGTTACGAATTTAACTTTCTCGATCCATACTTCGCCGCCGACGCCGAACGCTTCGCTGCGAATGTTTTGGTTCCACGTTTCAAGATCGCCCAGCCATTTGTCGTGGGCTTCGCTAACGCCGGTCACCACGACTCGTGCGGCCATCGGCAACCCCGACGCCGACGCGACGATCGGCTTCATCGTCGACGCGAATCGCGATAGCACGTCATCGGGTTCGCTGACGCCCGTGACATCGACGGTGCAAAGCTGGAATCGGAACACGTCCAGCGGTTGGAACTCCAGCGTGACGTTTCCGTCATCGTCGACCGTTACGAGCTCGCAGCCTTTCGGCCCGGTTTCACGAACGTGGCGTCCTTGAATGTTGCCCGGGAAGACGATCGGCGTTTGGCCCGGTTTGTGATGATGTTCGCGCGTGTGAACGTGGCCGAGTGCCCAGTATTGGTAATCACGATCATCCAGGTCACCGGTCGAACACGGCGCGTAACGTTTGTGGGGGCCACCGGCGGCACCGTCCAGCGACGTGTGAAGCATTCCGATGTTGACGTGACCGCGAACGGGCGCTGGGTATTCCAGCACCAAATTTTCGCGTTCTTCTTGATTGGCAAACCCGCGTCCGTGAATCGAGACACCGACATCTTCCAAGTGAATCGTCTGCACTTGCTTGGACGACAACATCACCGGCTGGCCGTTGGGGTTGTCGGGCAAGGTCAGCGTCCGCGACATTTTGTTTTCGGCGTCGTGGTTGCCTGTGATCGCATAGACCGCGATGCCAGCGTCGTGAAATCGCGACAGCCATTTTGCAAAGAACAAACCGGTTTGGTGGTCGTCCCAGTCGCCGTCATAAATGTCGCCGGCGATCAGAATGAACGCGACCTGTTCGCGAACGGCCAACTGGAAAAGGTTCGTCATCGCCGACCGAACCGCACCGCGAATCTCGTCCGCCGGCGCACCCTCGTACCTTTCCAACCCCTTCAAGGGACTGTCCAGGTGGATGTCCGCACAGTGAATGAACTTCAACAAATCGATCTCGGCAGCAATGAATGACGGGCAATGAATGACGGGCGGGTTTCGATTGCCTGATTCTACCGTCGTCCCGTCGCAACAGAAACCGCGACCAGGTTGCGTTCAAGCAGCACGCGATACTTCGTGTGCGATAGGAGTTGCGTTTCGCTTTCGGCGACCGATCGCTTTCGGCCAGTTTCACGCCAGAATCGAGGTGGCGACGGGCGGCCGTTTCGCGTACTCGTACCGGTGCCAAGGTGCGCTCGGGAACGGATTCCTGCTGCGCTGTCGTTCCGGTTGTTTTTTGGGCCAAGGTCATGAAGACCGACTTTCAACGCATTCGCCTCTGCTTCGTCCTTTCGGTGCTGGTCGGCATCGGCGTGATGACGGCGACCCCGGTCAGCTCGCAAAACGTCATTTACCCATCGTCTCATCCGAGCACGACGTATCCAAGCACGGTTTACCAAAACGTCACGCCGACACTAACGCCGACGCTCACGCCGACCATCGCGTATGGCGAGCCTTGGCGAGGCTCCGTTCCAATCGCTCGCACCGAGAACGCCGTCACGCGGCTGATTCCTCGCGAGTCTTCCTCGTCATCTTCTTGGTCCGCGACGTCTTCCACGATGTCGGTTCAATCCGCGCGCCAGATCGCGGATCAGTACCGAAGGATGGCCGAGTCATCGCAGGCCGTCGTGGCGGGAATCGCTGACCAGAACGCCGACTTCGTTGATCAATGGGCCGACCTTGCCGAAACGCATCAAGCCCTTGCCGATCGCGTCAACGAAGCGAATTGGAAATTGACATCGACGACGCGCGACTTGGACGACGTGACGACGAAGCTGGATCATTACGGTTTGACGCCGACGATCGGTTTGATGCTGCGAAACAAAAAAGAACAACTGCACCAGTGGCGCGTTCGCGACTCGGTCGACCACTTCACCAGCGACGAACTGTCTCGGTCGCGCGATCGGCAGCTAGACCTCGAACTGGTTCGTAACGACGGGTCCGAACCGAACGTGCAAGCTCGATCGATCTTGGAGGCCGCAAACTATCGAACGACGACCGGATCGAATGCCGCACTGATCGGACAAGTCGAAGAACTTTTGCGGGCACGTTGGCGTTGGCTGTCGGCGCTGAAGCAGGGCTACCAAGACTATCAACAGAAACTTGGTGAACTCGATTCCGCCACCAAGGCTTCCACCGAGCTGACCAATCGTTACGCCAAGCTGATCGATCGTCACGTCATCTGGATTCGCAGCGGCGATCCGATCTCGGTTCGTGATGTTCGCGATCTCGGCGGCGGCATGAACGCATTCTTCAACGCCGGCCGCAGCGGCGAATTTGGATATTCGTTGGAAAAGAAGTGGAAGTCGGATCCGGTCCGCGGCATCGGCTTGATCGCCTTGATCTTGGTCATCTTCTTGGTGCGAATCTTTGCCAAGTCATGGCTGGTCGCCATCGGGGCTCGCAAGCGAATGAAGTTGTCCACCAACGACGCTCGTAAACTGACTGCCGGACTGTTGACCGTCCTGGTCGCGTCTTGCCTTCCCGCAATCTTTTTTATGATCGCTCGTTGGCTGTCGTCGGGCGTCGTGGCGGAATCCACCTTGCAGGTCGCAAACGGTTGTTTCGCGATGGCTCTGGTCGCCGCGTTTGTCGAGATGCCTCGACAACTGTTTCGTAATTTTGGTTACATCGATAAACACGTGGACGTCGAATTGCCGCGTCGGCCTCGCGCGGCGACTTACATGACGCTGATCGGTTTCGGTCTGATCTTGGCCGCATACGTCATTACCGTTTCGGGACTGATTCAGCACGGAATGTGGCGAGATTCACTTTCGCGGCTGGTGTTTTTGGCCACGATGATGTTGGTCACATGGACGATGCACTTGGGATGGAAGCCGAGCGGTGGTTTCATGGAACCGCTGGTGCAGAAATTCGGCGGCAGCGTGATCCATCACGCCCGCTTGTTCCTTTACGTCGCCGCGGTCAGTTTTCCGTTGGCGATGATCGCCTTGATCTCGCTGGGATACGACTTCACTGCCAGCGAACTGATCCGCCGCGCGATCATCACGATCGTCCCGGCGACCGTGGCCGCAACGCTTTGGCCGGGCGTCAAGATCGTCTCGGCAAAGCTATGGGACACGTTGACCGGGGCAACCGTCGCCCCGCCGGTGTTTGATGAATACGGCGAAGTCGAACGAGAACGCAAAACGGTCGTCGGTGGCGCGCTTGCCGAACACTATTTGGAGTTGAAGCATCAGCTAGCGTTTCTGTGTCAGTGCGCGCTGGTCGTCGCGGCGGTTGCTTGCCTTGGGATGGTTTGGATCGACGTCTTTCCAAACGCTCGCATGGGCAATCCGGTTCTGTGGACGGTTCAAGACACGGTTGCCGTCTCGGACATCGATGCCAACGGGCAAGCGTTCACCAGCACGGTCGTTCAGTCCAAGCCGATCACGGCTCTTCATGCGGTGCTTGCCGCGGCGACCCTTTTTGTTGCCTTCCAACTCGCGAAGCTTTTGCCCGCGTTGTTCGATGCGCTAATTTTGCAGCGGGTCTCGTTCGATGAGGGCATGGAACACTTCTCGCTGGTGGTTTGCCGCTGCGTACTTTTTGGTGTCGGCTGCTTCATCGCGTGCAAGTGGTTGGGCGTCCGCTGGCAAGTGATCCAGTGGCTGGCGGTTGGCTTGACGATCGGCCTCGGCTTTGGATTGCAAGACATGGTTCGCAACTTGTTCGGCGGACTGATCGTGCTGTTTGAGAAGCCCGCGCGGTTGGGCGACTTCATCACCGTCGGAAAGGTAACCGGGCGAGTCTCCCATCAACGTTTACGAACGACGGTGCTGACCGATGACGATGGACGCGAAGTCATCATTCCGAACAAGAACTTCGTTGGTGAAGACATTGTCAATTGGATGGGCGCGGGTCGGTTGCAAGTGATCCCGATCGAAGTCGCGGTCTCGCGCGATCAGCGTCCCGCCGATATCTGCCGAACACTGCAGGAACTGGTGCTGGCCCAAGACAATGTTCTGCTAGCGCCCGCTCCTCAAGCGACGTTGATCTGCGTCGGCAAACAATCCCAGCGGATTGAAGTGCGCGCATGGATCGAACAGGGACGCGATGCGGCACGCTTTCGCGACGAATTGCTGCGAACGGTGCGGCGGTTCCTGGACGAAAAGAATTTTCTGGTCGGCGTGCAACCGACGCAGCCCGAACTACGCCAATCCGGTGATCTGCGCTCACCGAGCGATCTGCGAAGGCCGCGTAAAAGGACGGCCTGATTCGATCACTCGCGATCGGCCTGCGACGTCGATTCACCGCGTCGTTTCCATTTTCCAGCCAGCCATTTGACGCTGACGTAAAACAGGATTGCCGACCAGATGCCAGCCGTATCCGCCAAAAAGTCGGACGGATCGGCGACTCGGTTTGGTACGAAGCTTTGCGTCCATTCGTCGATCGCCGCGTAGGTCATCGCGACCGCCGCGATGCCGCCGAAGCGACGGACATATCGATCCGACGTCGTCACATAACAAAGCAGCGTCGCGAGCCCAAAGAAGGCGGCGAAGTGCTTGACCTTGTCGTTGACATCGGGTGACACTTGAGCAAAAGAGGGCGTGTGCGTGCCCGCGAAAATCAGAATCCAATAGCCGATCAACGCCAGTACGGCCAATCGGACGCCCAGGATCGAGATTTTCGTGACCGGACGCATCGTTACCGCTTCGACAGAGTAGGCTGGCCGCTTGATGGATCGTCGCTGGCGGCGGTGCCGCGACGTCTTCTCCAATCGTTTAAATCGTTCCTACGAGGACTTCACCGTGAATGGTTCTGCAATTTGGTTTGCGTTTTTAATCACCGCCTGTTTCACGACAGGTCCCGCCTTAAGCATCGCCGCTGCGGATGACGCGGCAGGCAACGAGCTAGCGGCCGTCGCGCCGCGTGGCAACCGATGGCAGACAAGTGGACCGCTTGCCAATTCGGGGGCGACGGCCCGATGGAAGTCAGCGACGGGGTGATCAAGCTAGGCGTCGGTGATCCGTTATCCGGAATCCGCTGGACTGGTGATGTGCCCAAGGAAAGCTTCGAGATCGAATTGGAAGCACGTCGCACCGACGGTTTCGATTTCTTCTGCGGACTGACGTTCCCGGTCGGTGAAAAGCATGTCACCTTTGTGCTGGGCGGTTGGGGCGGTGGCGTCGTCGGGATCAGCAACATCGACGGCCTGGACGCCAGCGAGAACCATCAAACGTACTATCGTCAGTTCAAGAATGATGTTTGGCACAAAGTCCGAGCGCGGGTCGATCCCCACTTGGTGCAGACTTGGATCGATGACGAAGAATCGATCGTGCAGGTTCGCGAAGGGCACGCCTTCGATGTGCGGTTCGAGATGGAACTGTGTTTCCCGTTCGGGCTTGCCGCTTATCAATGCGAAGCCGAATACAAGAATCTTCGCATCCGAAAATTGACGGATGCCGAAATCGCAACCTCGAAAGCAAAAGCAAACGAGCTGATCAACGAAGATGAGTGAGCCGATCGACTTTTCGGCGGAGTTTGACGCCCACTGGATGACGCGTGCTTTGGAACAAGCGTACGAAGCGGTCACGGCAGATGAAGTCCCCGTCGGCGCGGTGATCGTTCGCGACGGCCAGTTGATCGCCGCCGCGTCGAACCAACGCGAATCGTTACGCGATCCGACGGCGCACGCCGAAATGATCGCCATTACTCAAGCCGCCGCTTCGATCGAAGATTGGCGTTTGGAACGTTGCACGTTGTTTGTGACGCTGGAACCGTGTCTGATGTGCTCCGGCGCGATCCTGCAGTCGCGAATTCCCCGCGTCGTCTTCGGTGCGTCGGACCCCAAAGGCGGCGCGGTGGAAAGTCTTTACCGAACGCTGGAAGACAGCCGCTTGAATCATCAATGCTTGGTCACACGGGGCGTGATGGCGGAAGCCGCCGGCCGAGTGTTGACGGACTTCTTCGCCAGCAAACGAGCGATGGGAAAGAAGTAAGCACCGCACTTCTATATCGCTCAGCTCTCCGAGCTGATGCGCAAGGCGACACATGGCAACGCTTCAGCTCGGAGAGCTGATCGACTCTCAACCTGTCCGACAATCCTTCGCCGCGGTCGACGCGGCAAGAAGCGGGGCGAACGTCCAAGTGGCTAATCGGATTCATTGACCGAACCAATGGTGACGCCTGCCAAGGTTTTCGACGCCTCGACCCAGACGCGAGTGCCGTTGACACGGATGACGTCACCCACCAATTTTTGATGGAACGCGGTTGCGTCAAAATCGGTCGCGGGGATCTGTCAATCCATCGGCGAGGCGACGGAGCGCTTCGGTCTCGATTTGGCGAACACGTTCTCGGGTCAGGCCTAGTTCCGCGCCGATTTCTTTCAACGTTTTTGGTTCGTCGCCACCCAGGCCGAATCGTAGTTTCAGCACCATCGCTTCTCGCTCTTCTAGGTCGCCGAGCAACTCCATCGCGTGACGCAGGATGTCGTGGTCGAGCATCTCGTCGTCGGGCGACTTCTGACGCTCGTCCATTACCATCTCGCCCAACGACCACCCCGAATCGGTTTGATCGCTTTGCGGAGTGCTGTTGCTGATGCGGATCGCCTTGCGAATGATCGGCAGTTTTTTCTTCGGCAGCCCAAGCACGCGGGCGACTTCTTCGTTCGTCGGCGTGCGTCCGAGTTCTTCGTTCAGCCGCGCCGTCGCGCGACGCCACTTCGATAACAGTTCGACCATGTAAGCCGGGATGCGGATCGTCTTGGAACTGTTGATTAGCGCTCGCTTGATCGACTGCTTGATCCAGTAGCTGGCGTAGGTGCTGAAGCGAGTGCCGACCGACGGATCGAAGCCTTCGACGGCGCGGAGCAACCCAAGGTTGCCTTCTTCGATCAAGTCTTGAAGGCCCAGACCTTTGCCGCTGTAACCGCGAGCGATGTTGACGACCAATCGCAAGTTGGCGCGGACCATGCGGTCGCGAGCCATCACGTCGCCTTGCGCGATCCGGCCGGCAAGTTCTTGTTCGTCGTCGGCGGTTAGCAATGCCGTTTCGTTGATCTCGCGAAGGTACGTTTCCAGCGGGGACTGGGCGGCTCGCGAAGTGGTTGGTGTTTTGCGACGAGTGTTGGAAACAGCTTCTCGCAACTCGGCGTCTTCAGGATTGACGGCGGTATCGAATGAACTCATGGATTGGTGCCACGCAGAATCGCTGGGGCCAGCTGTTCAAACATGCAATCACGTGGTCGAGCGGGTGGAGGGGGATCGCGGCGAAGTGGGAGGGTCGCACCGCGAAGGCTCGGTCGGACGGATCGGATGACAGCGGACCCCAAACCAGGGAGATGGATTGGTGAACAAAACTACCATCGTCATTGCTAGCAACCTGTCTGCAGCGTTTAGCTTTCCGAGCGGTTTATGGCGAATGATCCGGTCGAGCGGTCGAAGCGGCGAATCGACGCCCTTGCATCCATTGGTGCTTGGCAAAGCGGGCCCGATCAGAGTAGGACAATTGTCCCAATTGTCCCGCGGCAGCCCATCAACCGTGCAAATGGTCAATTGGGACAATTGACCTACTCTCGTTTAGACCAACATCGACGCCCTTGCATCCATTGGTGCTTGGCAAAGCGGGCCCGGTCAGAGTAGGACAATTGTCCCAATTGTCCCGCGGCAGCCCATCAACCATGCAAATGGTCAATTGGGACAATTGACCTACTCTCGCTTAAACCAACGACGGAGCGTTTTTTTGAATCCCATTTTGATCCTACTGGCCGTCATCGCGATCGGACTCGCGATCGGCCGCGTCAGCGTGTTCGGCATCTCGCTGGGCACGTCGGCGATCCTGTTTGTGGCTTTGGTCGCCGGGCATTTCGGTTTCGTTGCGCCCGCCGGAATCGGCACGTTAGGGCTGGCGTTGTTCGTTTACTGCGTCGGAATATCAGCCGGGCCGACGTTCTTTCGCGGATTGGCATCGCAGGGCCGGACGATGGCGATCCTTGGCGGTGCGATTGTGTTGTCGGGCATGGGGATTGCTTGGGCGTGCGGCAGGTGGTTCGGCTTGCCGGCCGATTTGGTTGGCGGAATGATGGCCGGCGCGATGACCAGCACCCCGGCCCTGGGCGCGATCACCGAATCGGTCACTGGGCCCTCCGGTGCTGGGCCATCCGATGTCGCGGTTGGGTTTGGTGTCGCGTATCCAATCGGGATTGTCAGCGTCGTTCTGTTCGTTCAACTGGCGATTAAGTTCTGCGGCGAAACGAATGATGCCGCCGCGGCTCAAGCCTCCAACGTCAATGGCCAGTCTGAGTCATTGACGATTCGTCGTCGCTCGATCGAGATCGTCAATCCTGCGATCGTCGGTCGGCGTCCCGGTGAAGTCGACGTTTTCACCGATTCGGGGTGTCAGATTTCCCGCGTTCGCGCTGATGGTCGTTGGCGACCGCTGCCGTCGGAGTACTCGTTTGCGTTGCAAGACCAAGTGCTATTGGTTGGGCAGGACCACGACCTACGCCGCGTTGCGGACACGCTTGGCGTCGTTCGCGATGATGATGCCGAGGTCGTCGTCGATGCGGACAACGAAAGAAAAGTGTTGATCGTGACGTCACCGGAGTTTTATGGCAAAACGCTGAAGGACCTTCGTTTGCGATCGAGGTTCGGCGTCACGGTCGCGCGAATTCGCCGACACGACATCGAGTTTGTTCCCTCCGGACGAACGCGGATCGAGTTCGGGGACACGTTGACGGTCGTGGGCGAGCCGACCGATCTGGCGAAAATCCAGGGCGTGCTGGGTCACCGACCGCGGGCGTTGAACGAAACCGATTTGTTGTCACTGGTCGTCGGCTTGGCCGTCGGCATTCTGCTGGGCAACGTGGCGTTCACGTTTTCGGGCATGTCGGTGTCGCTGGGCATCGCGGGCGGACCGTTGGTCATCGGCTTGATCCTGGGACACTTCCGCCGGATCGGACCGGTGCGAGGTTCGTATCCGCCGGCGGCGCAGTTGTTGATGACCGAGGGTGGCTTGGCGTTGTTCTTGACGGACGCCGGAATGGGCGCCGGCGCGAACGTGGCGTCGGTGTTGGCGACGCATGGTGTTCTGCTGTGCGGCATCGCGGCGGCGATCGCGATCTTGCCGCTGTTGATCGGCTTTGCAATTGCGCGATACGCATTCAAGCTGACGATGTATCAATCGCTCGGTGCGACATGCGGCGGGATGACGTCGACGCCGGGACTGGCGGTGCTTACCGGCGCGACCGAGTCTAGCCAGCCCGTCACCAGTTATGTCGCGGCTTACCCGGTGGCGCTGGTGTTGATCACGGTGCTGGCACCGCTGTTGGTGGCGCTGCTGAGTCCATGACCGCAGGGTGTCACGCCGTAGACTTGCGGCTCCGCCCGCGAGATCATCCTGCGGGCGGAGCCGCAGGTCCACGATGTTCGCGCGACACTACGCGCTGAAGTTCAACCCGCCGCTGCTGGGCGTTGATGCCGCGCTTGACGGTGCGATCGCTTTTGCGTTCAGCTCTTGCGCACAGACCGCTCGCCACGTTTCCGCTTCGACTTCCAGCACCATCCGGATCTCGTCGATCGCATCGGCGTCGTTGTGATCTTCCGCCAAGACCAGATGCTTGGACAGGAACACGTACAAGTCGGAAACCTGCTCGCACACTTTTTGCTCGGCGGGATCTTTGCTGCCCGAGATGCCGCTTAGCAGTTCGCCGATCAGTTCCAACAGCGTCAGCGAGTGTTCGTTGGGACCCAGCAACTCGCCCGCACGCCAAACACTAGCCAGCTTCTCGGCGACCGCGACGGCGCGCTCGGTCAGCATCAAACGCAACCGCGCCGGCGTCGCCATACGAATGGTGGCGTCCAGGTATTGTTGGCCGCCGGTGGATTGACGGGGGCGAAAGTTTTCGGGATTCAGCGACGACATCATCATCCTTGACAAGGCAAACAATAAAAATGGAAAGTTGGTAAGCGGTTCGCGTTACGACGGGAACTCGATCCGTTCGATCGAACCGATCGCCGACTGGTTGCTTTGCAGTTTCGAGATCGCCGTTTCGGTCGCGTAAAACTGATTGAGCAGTCGTTCGCGTTCGCGTTCCAGACGGCTGTTCATCACATCCACCTGAGCCGTGTTGCGTTCGATTTGAGTGCCCAGCGTGTCCGTTCGCGTCAGCAACAATCCGCCGTCGACGCCGGCGATTCGATCGGCGACGTCATCGATCCGCTTGCCCAAGCCGGTGCCATCGGTGGTGAAGAACGCTTGCACGTCGGCGCGTCGATCGTTCAGCGCGTCGGTCATCTTGGCGTTGTCCAGTTGCAGCTTGCCGCCATCGGCGAACGTGATGCCGACTTGTCCGAGCGATTTGATCGGACCGGCACCGTTGATCGTTCCTGAGAACAATCTTGAGAAGCTGCTGTTGATGCGTTGGGCTTCGTTGGTGCCGAACAACAATCCGACTTCATTGGTCTCGGCGTTGAAGAAGGTCAGCGAGTCGAGCTTTTCGACCAGGCGGTTGTATTGATCGACGAACGTCTTGGCCGCCGTGGTGACCTTGCTGCTGTCTTCGGTGACCGACACGGTGATCGGCAAATCCGAAAGTTGTTTTAGCGTGAAGACCAACCCCGACTCGGTCGTTGTCGTGGACTTGTCCGCCGGTCCGGTCAGCGATGAAACTCGGACGCCATCGACGGTTTGGGTGGTCGCGGTTCCGGCGATGCCGAGTGCCTTGGCCGCGCCGGCGTTGCCGACGTCGGTGATGGTCAGCGTTTCGTTTCCGCCGGCCGTGTCGACGATCTTGATTCCGGTGCCGTCGTCATTGATCGATGCCTGGACACCGATGCCCAGACCGTTGATCGCGTCGACCAGCTCGCCGACGGTCGTGATGTTTTGTGCGGTCAGGTTCACGGCGCTGGTCTTGCCGCGGCTGTCGGTCAGCGTGAACGATCCGCCCGACGCGCTGGCGGCCAGGTCGGTCAGCTTCGACGTTTCGGTGACCAGCGTCGAATCCACTCCGTCGCCGTCGATCGTGAACACGCCGTCGCTGGACTTCAGGAATCGTTCGATGCCTTCGTCCGTCGAGACGGCGATCAACGCATCGCGTCCGCGGCTTTCGGTTTGCAAGTCCAACGAAAATCCGCTGGTGTTGATTGCGAAGCGGCCGGACTCGCCACCCTTGTTGCTGCGGATGCGCAGCGAGAACGTGCCGTCTTCGTTGGTTTGGATCGACGCTTCGCCGTAGCGTCCGTCTTTGTTCAATTTTTCGACGATCGAGCCCAGCGAATCGGTCGCGGTGATGTCGATCGTGCCGGCTTGCGATCCCGACAGCGCCGACACGCTGTTCCCGCCGATCGTTTGAATCGTCGCGATGCCCGCGATGCCAAGCGACTTGGCGGCGGTCCCCGATCCGGCGTCGCTGATGGTCAGCTTTCCGGCACCGGTGGAGTTGTCGACGATTTGGATGCCGTCGCCGTTGGCGTTGATCGACGCGGTCACGTCGACGCTAAGGTTGTTGATCGCTTCGACCAGTCCGCCGACCGTTTTGATTCCCGAGCTGGTGATGTTGATGGCGGATAGTTTTCCGGCGGCGTCTTTAATCGTGAAGCCGCCCTTGATGCCGTTGCCTTGGTTCAGGTCGGCCAGCAACGTCTCGCTGGTCACGGTTTGCCGGCTGAGATTTTTGCCAACAACGATGTCATCAGGTGAGTCGACAGCTAGGCCCAACGATTCAGCGGTCGCGTCGGCGGAACTGATTTTCAAGTTGCCGCTGCCGCCGGAAACGTCGCGAATTTGTAATCCGTTGCGAGCGTCGTTGTACTTGACGATCAATGACAAGCCGGACGCTTCGATCGCATCAATGACTTCGCTGGTCGTCGTCGCGGTGGACAGATCGATCGACGCGGTCGTGCCGTCGGACAATTCGATGTCCAAGTTGCCGAGCGAGCCGATGCCGTTTCCGCCACCAAGTTTCGATAGCGAGGTGCCGCGCAGCGCATCGACGCCGGCAGGCAGTTCCAGTTCCAATCCGGTAACGCTGTCGGACGCATCGTCGATGCCCCAAAGGCCCAGGTCGGCGGCCGTCTCGGCATCGCCGAGTTGTTCGACTTTCAGGTTTGAGACCGTGCTGCCGGATTCATCGACCAACTTGATCGCGCCGTTCTCGGTCGTCGCGCGGACTTCGATGTCGGCGTCGTTGATCGCTTGCAAAACGTCGTCGATCGTGCGGGCGTCGGCAAAGTCGATCTCCGCGGACTGGCCCGATCGGTCGGTGATGCGAATCTTGCCGGCTTCGACGCCGCGTCCGCCATTCAGCTTGGACAGATCGGCCGAACCGTCGATGAATCCGCCCGAAGGGTTGACTTTGATTTGGCCCGTGAAACCCAACGCCGTGCTGGTCGATGCGAACCGCTGTCGTGAGCTGACCGCGTGCGTGGCCGCAGTTTCCAACGTTCGCACGACGTGGCTTGCCGGCTTGGCATCGATGCCGGCTTTTACCGAAAGCGATTTGTCGTCGGACGACGTGGCCGCTTTGGACTGAAACGACGACGCGGTGCCGAGCCGATTGCCGGCCAGTTGAACGGCGATGACGTTGGCGGTCAGGTCGGCGATCGCGGTCTGTTGTCGCTGCAGCGTTTCGGTGCGCGAGACCAAGCGGTCACGGGATTGACCGTTGATCCTCATCAATTGGTCAACGGTCGACTGGATGTTGGTTCCAGTGACGAGGCCGACGGAGGATTGAAGTCGTCCCATGACGGTGTTTGATCGCGTTGGGGTGGGAGGATAGCGCTTAGAAAGCTAGATCGGCAGGATGGCTGGTCCGGTCCACGAAAACGCTAGCACGCGATACGGCTGTTCAGTGACAAGTTGCGTCATGGCCACGCGAAAGACCGTGGCGGCGGCGTAAAACGTAGGGGCTGAAGGGATTGTTCCGGGTCGCAGTGGCGTCGGTCCGTCACGCCGTGACGGAGCATCCGATCGCCGAACGGCGAAGCTGTTTTGCCCTGCCACGGCGTGTCAGCGCTACGTCAGGCCGGCGCCTGCGGCTGGGAGTTAAACGATGTTGGAGGTCACCATCCAAACGAAAAAAGGCCGGCGATGGTGCCTTCGCCGGCCTTTTCGTTCGCGTTGCGCGAATCAATCGTTTCGGACGTGTCCGTTTATCGCAGCAGCGACAGAACGTTCTGCGGGTTCTGGTTGGCCAGCGACAACACGTTCGTGCCCGACTGGGTCAGAATTTGTGCTCGCGTCAGATTCGCTGATTCTTGAGCGAAGTCGGCGTCGCGGATCGACGATTCGGCTTCCAACAAGTTCGCCCGCGTTTCGCTGAGGCTGACCATGTTGCTGTCCAGTGTCGTCGCTTGGAATGCACCCAATCGACCGCGAAGGCTGGTCACTTGATCGATCGCTTCAGTCACAATTCGCGATGCCGCGGTGGCATCGGTGTCCAGTGCCGCCGAGCCGCCCGATCCGAGTTGGAACAGCTTGCCGCTGGGTCCGCCCAGGCGAGCCGTGTTGACGCTGTCGATGCCGATGCGAGCCTGTTGGTTACCGACAACGTCGGCACCGAGTTGGAATTTCGCACCGCCGCCGTTGATGTTGAAGCTGATCGGATCGCTGCTGCCTTCGTCGACCGTGATCGCAAGGTCAAGCGTCGCGGTGTTGATGGTCAGCGTGTTACCGCGGCCGCTGGCGTCGACGCCGTTGACCTTGGCACGGATGTCGGCTCCGGCATCGCGGACGCCCGATCCGACTTCCGCGGTCAGCGTTCCGGTGGCGGCTTCTTGGATGACGCGAAGATCGACGATGGCTTCGCTACCGAACGCGGTCGACGTCAAGTTCAACGTCGTCCCGTCGGCGGCGGCGGTGATGCCGGTCGCGTCGCTGACCAAGTTGATCTGGCTGACCAGTTCTTCGATCGTGGTGCCTTTGCTGACGTTGAAAACTTCACTGCCCGTCTTGCCTTGCAGCTCGAACACGACGTCTTCGGCCAGACCGCCCGCTCCGTCGACACCGTCGGCAAACGCGGTCGGCGTTTCGGTGACGGCGTCGCCGTTGATGCTGGTCAATCCGCCGGCGGTGTCGGCGACGGCGGCGTAGGTGCCTTCGTCGTTGATCGCCGCGACGATGTCGGCCACGTTCGTGGCGGCATCGTCATCGATGGTGATCGTCAAGTTTCCGTTGTCATCGACGGTCGCAATCGGTGCCGTGGTGCCGTCGACGCGAGCGAACGTGATGGTTGCGGTATTGGCGGCCGCACCGGTCGCGGTCGCGGTAAGCGCGATCGATGCCGTGGCCGCGGGACTGTCGGTGCCGTTGGTCAGGTTCGTCAACGTTGGATTGGCGGTCGTGTTGTCGTAATCGCCCACCGGGATCGGGTCGGTGTTGGTGATCGCGGCGCTGTAGCCGTCGATGGCATCGATAGCGGCGCGGATCTCTTCCAGCGTCGTGGTCCCGGAGTCGTCGACGATGACTTCGATTTCGCCGGCACCGTTAATGGACGCACTGGTCGCCGCGCCGGTGGTCTTGGTGAAGACCAGATTGATGTTGCTGGCCGTTCCGGTGGCGTCGGCGGTGATGTCGATCGTCGCGGTGCTGGTGGTGTCGTCGACACCACCGGACAAGTTGGTTAACGCCAACGTGCTAGCTGCGGCTACCGTGTCGGCTGGCGTGGTCGCCGTCAACGTAGCGACGCCCGTTGCACCCGCGTTGAAACTGGTCGCGATATCTCCAGCCGTGCCGGCGAAGTCGCTGGCCAGAGTGACCGTGTAGTTCCCGAAGCCATCGTCTGTCGTGACTGCGCCAGTTCCCGCAACACCACCGGCGGCGACCGTGATCGAAAGGTTATCGCCGGCTGCACCGACGGTGTCGGCGTCAAGGGTGAAGTCCGTGCCGCCTACCGTGAACGTCGCAGAAGACGCCGTTCCAGCATTCGCTTGCGAGAACTCGAGGCCGCCGGTTGCCGCGGTCAATCCGGCTGCTTGCGACAGGTCCACCGAACCGGTCGCAGCGACCGCCGGGATACCGGCGGGAATGTCCAGCGAAACGCTCGCCCGCTGGGCCGCGGCGGCGATCGTAACGTCGACGGAAACCGAACCGGTCGCGCCAGGTTGGCCTGGTCGATCTTCAGGTCGGCGATGTTGTTGAAGTTGTTGCCGGCGACCGTTTGGAAACCGAGGCTACCGTCAAGCAGCTTACGACCTTGGAACGTCGTCGTTTGCGAGATCCGGTTGATGGCTTCCAGCGAGCTGTCGACTTGCAGTTGGTTTGCAGCGATTTCGTCAGGGCTGAGCGCGCCGCTGTTGGCCGCTTCGACGACAAGACCACGAATGTCGTTCAGCAGGTTGCTGACTTGGCCGAGCGCGCTGTCGGCGGTGCTGATGATTTGGCTGGCACGCTGCGTGTTGCTGACGGCTTTGCCGAGGCTGGTGATTTCGCTGCGGAGTGCTTCGCTGGCGATCAAACCGGCCGGGTCGTCGGCACCGCTGTTGATTCGAAGACCGGTCGACAACCGAGTCAATGCGGTTTGCAGGTCGTTGTTGCTCGTTTGCAAACGGTTCTGGGCGACGAGCGAAGGAACGTTGGTATTGATTCTTGTCATGGCGGGAGACCCCTTAATGGTTGATCGCGGGCGAGATCGGTGATGAAACCGGCCGCGATGGACCGGGACGGACCTGAACCATCGTGACCGTACATCGGTCGACACGGGAAGGTCTTCACGCCATGGAATCGGACCGTCCGTTGACCCGGGTCAACCAAGAATGACAAAGGGACGACAAATACTCGCCGGGGCTCGTTCCCAGTCGGTTTAACCGTCAAGCATTGCCAAAAAAGATGCGGGACGCCGCAGAAATCAGCCGCGCAAGCGGCGGCAGATAGTAGCCAGGGGTTCCACCGAGCCTCGCTGTCGCTCGTTCGGTTCACCCCTGCCTAATATTTGCCGCCACTACGTGGCTAAAGCAAACTGCGATATCCACCCGAGCAATCTTCTCGCCAATGCTTCAACACCAAACGCCAACCGGCCGGCGGGAGTTTCCTCCCGCCGGCCGGCGTGCTATTAAAATCGTCGTGTCGCGGCAGCGGATTAACGCAGCAGAGCGAGGACGTTTTGGGGATTCTGGTTGGCCAGCGACAGCACGTTCGTGCCCGACTGGACCAGGATTTGTGCTCGCGTCAGCTTGGCCGATTCTTGTGCGAAGTCGGCGTCGCGGATCGAGCTTTCTGCTTCTTGCAAGTTCGCCTTGGTTTCGTTCAAGCTGACCAAGTTGCTTTCCAACGTCGTCGACTGGAACGCACCCAAACGACCGCGAAGTCCGGTGACCTGCGCGATTGCTTCGCTGACGATCTCCGCCGCCTTGGAGGGATCCTTGGACAGTTCCGCCGATCCGCCGCTACCGAGCTCGAACAACTTGCCGCTGGTTCCGCCCAGGCGTGCCGTGTTGACGCTGTTGATGCCGATGCGAGCTTGTTGATTTCCGACGACTTCGCTGCCGAGTTGGAACTTGGCACCGCCGCCGTTGATTTCAAAGCTGACATTTTCCTTCGATCCGGCCGTCACGGTCAGCGACAGGTCCAGCGTCGACGTGTTGATCTTTAGCGAGTTACCCTTGCCGCTGGCGTCGATGCCGTTGACCTTGGCTTGGATGTCGCTGCCGCTATCACGCTTGCCAGCACCGACGGCGGTGGTCAGCGTTCCCGTCGAAACTTCGCTGATGACGCGGAAGTCAACCGTCGCGTCCTTGCCGTAGTCGGTCGAGGTCAACTTCAGCGTCGTGCCGTCGGCAACCGCTTTGACGCCGGTCGCGTCGGTGACCAAGTTGATTTGGCTGACCAATTCGTCGATCGAGGTGTTCTTACTAACGTTAAACACTTCGCTGCCGTTGCTGCCTTGCAACTCGAACACGGCGGCTTCGGACAAGCCGCCGCCGGCGTCAATGCCGTCGACAAGGTTGGCTTCGGCACCGGTCGTGTTGGCGGCGTTGAACGATGTGAAGTCACCGCCGGTTTCCACGGCAGCGGTGAAGTCCGTGCCGGCTGCGATCGCGTTGACGATCGAGTCGAGCGTGACGTTTCCGGTGTCATCGGTGGTGATCGTCAGCACGCCCGTGCCCGAATCAAACGCGGCGGTCGGCGTGGTCGTGCCGGTCGTCTTGGTGAACGCGATGCTTGTGATGTTCGACGCGGTTCCGCCTTCGGCTGCGGTGATGTTTAACGTCGCCGTTTCGGCGGTACCAGCAGCGGCACCATTGGCGAGCGACGTTTGCGTCAGCGTCGTCGCGGCCGCGACTGTGTTGGCCGCGTCCGCGGCATCGACCGATGCGGTCACATCACCCGACGCAGCCGTGTTGAAGCTAGTCAGAATATCGTCGGCGGTGCCCGCGAAGTCGCTCGCGAGTGTGATGGTGTAGTTGCCGCTACCATCGTCGGTCGTCACCGCGCCGGAGCCGGCCGTTCCAGCGGCAGCGACGGTAACGCTAAAACTGTTCCCGGCGACACCTGCGGTGTCGGCGGTGAAGGTGATGTCGGTCCCGCCGACGTCCGCGGTTACCGTTGCCGCGACAGCCGGCTCCGTGCTGGTCAGCGTCAAGTCGCCGGTGGCCGATTCGGCTGTGATCGCGGCCGGGATGTTGGCGACTTCGACCGAGGCTTGTTCGGCGGCCTTGCTGATCGTCACGTTGACGTTGATGTTGTCGGTCGAGCCGAGGTTGGCTTGGTCGACTTGCAGTTCCTTGACGTTGCCGAAGTTCGTGCCGGCCTTGGTTTGGAAACCCAGGCTGCCGTCGAGCAACTTACGGCCTTGGAACGTGGTCGTTTGAGCGATCCGGTTGATGGCTTCCAGCGAGCTATCGATTTGCAGTTGGTTGGCTTCGATTTCGTCGGCGCTAGAGCGCCCGAGTTGGCGGCTTCGACGACCAGACCACGAACGTCGTTCAGCAGGTTGCTGACTTGGCCCAGGGCGCTGTCGGCGGTGCTGATGATTTGGCTGGCTCGCTGCGTGTTGCTGACGGCTTTATTGAGGCCCGTGATTTCGCTTCGCAGCGATTCACTGGCGATCAAACCGGCCGGATCGTCCGCTCCGCTGTTGATGCGAAGGCCGGTCGACAGACGCGTCAATGCCGAGTTCAAGTCTTTGTTGCTGCTTTGCAGACGGTTTTGGGCGACGAGCGACGAAACGTTGGTGTTAATTCTGGTCATGTTAAGTATCCCTTGTGCGGCGAATCGCAGATTCGTGGAAAATGGATCCGGCCGCTGATGGACCGGTCTGGACACAAGCCTTTACTTTGGTTGCGAACGACCTTCGTTCGCGTGAAACTCCGTGAGCTCTGCGTCCACTGAACCATTGGCCACGTTCATGACACGAACGATTAATTAAGACTGGAAAACCGTAGGGATCACGGCACGCGGCCTGGCACAATCGTCACCACCAGCGCAAGCCGAACGCGAAAGCGAGCGAAGTGAAAGATTCGCTCAAGAATGCGGCTAGAAAGAATCGGCCACAGTAAGTAGATCGCCGATTTGTACGCGGCGATTCGTCCGCGTCCTTCGTAGACCCACGGCTCCGCCCGCGGGATGTCCTGCGGGCAGAGCCGCAGGTCTACGAAAAACGCCCCTACACGATCAGCATCGCGTCGCCGTAGCTATAAAACCGATACTCCTGTTCGATCGCGACGCGGTACGCTTCCATCGCCAGTTCGCGTCTCATGAACGCGCTGATCATCACCAGCAGCGAACTCTTGGGCAGGTGAAAATTCGTCATCATCGCGTCGACGACTTTGAAGTCGTAAGGCGGCTTGATGAACAAGTCCGTCTCGCCCGTCCAAGGCGTCAGCTTGCCGTCGTGCTTCGCCGCGCTGCTTTCCAACACGCGAACGCTGGTCGTTCCCACCGCGATGCATCGGCCACGAGCACGCCGCTTGCGAATCGAATCCACCGTCGCCGTATCGATGCTTCCCCATTCGGTATGCATCGTGTGATCAGAAAGCGATTCCGTTTGAATCGGTCGAAAGGTTCCGATGCCGACGTGCAGAGTCACTTCCAAGGTGTCGACACCGCGAGCGCGAACTTTTTCAAGCAGCGTCTTGGTGAAGTGCAATCCCGCCGTCGGTGCGGCGACGCTGCCGCGATCCTTGGCGTATACGGTTTGGTAGTTGACCACGTCGGCGTCAACCATTTGGCCGTCGCGAATGTACGGTGGCAGCGGAATGCGTCCAAATCGATCGAGCCAATCGGCCGGTTCAGCGAGCCGCGCCGCCAGCGTGGCGATCGACACGTCGTCCAGTTCCGGACGAACCAGCAGTTTGCCATCGTCGGTTCGCGCGACGACGACCAACTGCATTCCGTCACGCGCGTCGCGGTCCTTGATGACGATGGTCTCGCCAGGCTTCAACGTCCCACGCGTTTTCGTCAGCACTTCCCAAACGCCCGTTTCGCGATCGGCTTGCAAGAACAACCCTTGCCAACGACCGCCCGTCGTCTGCCGGTAACCCACCAACCGGGCCGGCACGACGCGGCTGTTATTCATGACCAGCGTGTCGCCCGCAGAAAGCAGTTCGGGCAGATCGCGGACGTGGTGATGATCGATTGCACCGGTGTCACGATCCACCAACATCAACCGCGCATCGCTACGCGTCGCCATCGGCTCCTGCGCGATCAGTTCCTTGGGCAGGTCATAGTCGTAGTCGTCGATTTCGCTCATGGGAAAATTGTAACGACAAGACAATTTTTGGCGACGGGTTCCCGCCTCATCCCTCCGGTTCGACTTTGGTGACGGTCCAGTCGTCGACCTTGAACTCGCCGCCTGTGCCGCATCGAAACCTCAGCGGCGAACCGAGTCCCGCGTTTTCGTTTGCGCCGTTGTTGTCGTACCGATCCGCGTCTTGCACATTGATCAGTCGATTGCCAACGACCGTTACCGCATCACCGCCTTTTCCGCGAAGCAGGTCACGTGGTTGACCTTTGCACTCGATCACGTTGTCGCGAATTTTGATCGTCGAAAAATCGGACGCATCGTTGAACGCAAATAAGCCCTCGGTTCGCGGCGTCGCGGTCGTGCGAGTGACGATGTGATTGTTGAAAATCTCGAATTGGTCAAACGGTTCATTGATCCAGATCACTCCTCGCCCCGGATTGCTGACCAGGTTGTGATGAAAGCTAGCCGGCCCGATTGCCGGCACCTCGCCGAATCCGGAGATCAAGTTTCCATGATCTTTTGCGACATCGAAGTCGAACAGGTTGTGATCGATCTCGACGCCGTTGCGAACGAACTCGATGGCGTAACTATCACGAAACCAATTGTGATGAATGTGAAAGGTTCGACCGCTTTCGGGAACCGGTCCGCCGGCGTACTTCGGAATCGAGATTGTGCCGAAGCAGACGTTGTGATCGATCTGAACGTCTTGGTCATTCTCGAACGGAAACTCCATCGAAAAATTGACTTCGATCGTGTTGTGATGAACGTGACATCGTTTGGCTTGACGAACCTTGATCCCGTAAAATTCGTCGCCGCGCCCCCTCTGCGTTCGCGAAAAGCGATTGTTCCAGACTTCGCAATCTTGCATCCAAACCGCAAAGATGGCTCCGCCGGTGATGCCGCCTTTTAACCCGACCTTCCCCTTTTGCCAACGACCACCGGCATCGACGAATTGACAGTCGTGGATCTTGGCGTGCTGCATTCCAAAGGTTCGGATGCCGCACCAAAGCGTGTCCTCGATTCGCACGTCATGAATGTGCAAACGGTCATTAAACCATCCGTATATCGCGCCGTGAAGTTGCGGCGCGACCAGCGTCATTTTGGCGATGGTGATGTCCGCTGCGTCATCGCTGCACCGAATTAGATAAGCGTTGGTGTCCATGCCCTTGGTCCGCATTTCCGGATCGGGGAGCGTCGCCGTCGATGGACGCCACCTCTCCACATGCGTTAGGAAGGTTTTGCCAACGCCTTCGCCAATCAATTTCATGCCGGCCTTCAATTCCAGTGGCGAAGTCAGTTGATAAGTTCCCGCGGCAACCGAAATTGAGTCGCCAACGTCACCACTTTGAACAGCCTCGACCAGTTGCGCCGTGTCCGAGACAGAAACCGAGCGATCCGCGAACCCAAAGTTCGCACCGCCAGCGAACCACAATAAACAAAGGTGTCGGCACAGGTTCACGGCAAGGCTTTCGGGAGACGCCGCCGACGACGTAGCAGGAAGACCGCACCCATGCTCAGCAGCGCCAGCGACCCAGGTTCGGGAATCGCCGTGACGGTGAACGAGGCATTGTTAAACAACACATTGGTGTACTCCGGTCCCGCCCCACCGACTTGCCCCGCGGCGCTGAAGCGAGTGTTCGCGGGAGTGGCAGTTCCGAATTGCGGATCGACGCCGACCAGCATATTTTGCCCGACGATTGTCGTGACAAAGCTACCTTCGGCCAGACGCAAGTTTTCGCGAATGTTACTCGGAGCCGAGGCGTTCGCGTCATCGGCACCTCGCACGAAACTAAATTGGCCCACGCCGGGAATCGTCACCGATGCATCTTGTTGTACCAATAAGGCTCCGATCGAAAGCAGGCCACCTTGTTCGGGATCTCCGCCGCTGGAAAACGAGTACGAGCCAAACGGTCCATCCGTCGGAACCGTGCCGCCAGTCAATACTTCCCCCAGCACATCATCAACATCCAATGACATGATCGCGATCCCAAAGTTCTCGGCCGTCGAATTCAGGATGCTCACATCGATCGACCAATTGACCGTGTCACCAACAATGTAAGACGGGCGATCGGTATTGATGTCGAACTGGATGACTTCGACAGCCTGGGCCGAAGAGACGGCAAATGCACCAAGCAAAGCCAGGGGCAATAGAAGGGCCAAAAAAGGGTGCACGACTTTTCGAGACATGATGTTCATTTACAAAGAGAGCGTGGAAAGAGAAGCTTGGTCCGAGGCCAACAAGTTTAACAGAGATTCATTTTCTGATACGTCACCGCGTTTTTCATTGCGATCGTCTGGACGCGAGGTCGATCGGGACGTTGCTGAGACCGCCGTTCGAGTCCGCGTGGATCGTGATCTTGATTCAGATCGCGATGTCACCGGGGCCTCGTCGAAGACGTCGGTCTGGATTGCCGGAGCGGCAAGCGGGCTTAGTGCGATTGGCAAGCCAACAGGATTGAACGAAGCACCGATGACACCGAAGTCGGAAAAGTCGACGGTCCCGTTGCCGTCGGCGTCGCCAGCTCGGTACGGCGTGCCTGATAGGGGATCAAAGTTAGCACCCACCGCACCGAAGTCCGAAAAGTCGACCGAGGCATTGCCCGTCACGTCGCCACGCAGTACGTGAAAGCTAAATTCAAAATTGCTTGCCAACGATCCCGACGCTCCGACAATTTGACCAGCGAGAAGTTCGCCCAAGTACCGACCGTCCGGCAGCGTTCCAAAGCCGGACCAAGAAAGCGTCTGTGTTCCTTGTCCATCAACAATCGTGGCGGCGGTGGAAACGACACTGCCGGTCGTCAAATTAGTCAGACGAAGCGATTGTGGCTGGTCCGCGATAACCGGTTGGTTCCAAGGAACCTCGATCGTGTGAATGCCCGACCGATTGACACTGCCGCCGTTGATGTCGATTCCACCGGCGGCGATTTCGACCGGCAAACTTTGTCCTGCCAAAGGGTGCTCGCCAGCGGCAACGTCCAACTGCCACGGCCGAGCGTTCCGATGGCCAGCACGTCGTCGATCGCGTCATAAACGATGTCAAAGGCGGGCGCGTTGGGCAGGTTCGATCCAACCTCCGCCCAAATGTTCGGTTGATCGACCAACGCCGAAAACACGCCCAGGCTACCGCCGACGACCAACGCCCCCACCGCGCCGGGAACGTATTGCAACGAAAACAGTTGGCTGCCCGCGATCGCCATCAGGTTGCCCGTCACGTCGATCCAAGAGTTGCCCGTGTCCAGACTTTGGAAGACCGAGTTGTTGTCGATCGCCCAAACGTGAGACCAATCGTCACTGGCGATCGTCACGTCGGCAATGTCTCGGTTGCTGGTCGGATCCGGGTCCACGGTGATGACCGATGATCCCGGCGATGTCCGAATTCGGATGTCATCGCGGGTGCCCACATAGAACACGTCCGGGTTTGCAACTCCGTTTTGGAACCCGCCGTAAACGACCGCGTCCTGTAAAAAACCAACGCTGTGATTGGCACCGACCTGTTGAATGCTTGTGCCCTGATTGGACGATTCATAGATTCCATTGCCGCCGATGAACAACAAACGATTGGGGTCGTTCACGTTCAGTTGCACCGGAGTCTTGAACGTGGGCGTGATCGGATTGCCAGCGGTCAGACTTAGACTCGGGAATGAGGTGCTTAGCAGATTGTTGTTGCTGTCCCAAACGGTGCGGCGAAACGCGCCCAGGTTTTGGAAGCTGCTGTAGCGAACCGAACGTCCGGCCGCGGCAAGCGAAACCGTGTCGACGCCGACGTCGCCGCCATCACCACCGGATAAGAAGTCCCACTGCTGGCCGTTTTCGCTGACTTGGAAATGCGTGCCGTTGTCCTGCGTGCCGCCCAGCAGCGTGTTGGTGTTGTTGTCGTACGCGATGTCGTGAAATTCGATCACGCCCAACGAACCGGCAAGGCTGAACCAGTCGCCGGTATTATCCAGTGGATTGGTGCGACGAAAGATGCCGCCGTCGTCGACTTCGATCAAGTCGCCGTTGGCGTCAAAGACCATCTCTCGCGAATCCGCGTGCGTGGACGTTCCGTTGGCGGTTCCACCTTGCGGATCAAACGCGACGATGTCATGCGTCGCGTGATCCCACTGCGGGCTCGGCAGCGCAGACGGGTTTCGCGTGATGCCGGCATCGCCCCGGAAGATAGCACCACCGAATACGTTGTCGCCGATCACATTGCCGACGTTCTGGCGGTCGCCACCGACGAAGATGATGTCTGGATCGGTGGGATGGACGCGGATGGAAAAGTGGATGCGTCCTTGGGCACCGGTCTTTTCATCAATGATTTTTGAAGATGGACTTGGACCAGTCACTTCGGTCCAAGTTCCGCCGCCGGTGTACGCGCCATTGCCGACGCTGTCACGCAGTTCAAAGGTGTTGTTGTTGATCACGTCGACGCGGAAGAAACCGTTCGCCGCGGTGTTGCCACCGACGCCGTTGACGATGACGAATTCGTTACTGGACAAACCATGGCCGGCAGACGTGATTTGGATAGGCGATGTGTTCGACGCACCGCTGACCGGTTGGCCGGTGCCGACCGGGATCACGGGAATGTCCATTCGCGTCCAAGTCGGGTTAGCCGACGAAGCACTGTCGCTGTAAAAAATTCCTTCGGGTTGGCCGCCGACCAAGACGGCGGCATAGATGCGTCCGGTCACCGGATGAACGGAGAACTCGATCACGTTGGATTGATCCAACAAGTCGTCCATTTCCGAATTGATCGATGGCCCGGTGACCTTCACCCACGTCGCCCCGAAATTATCGCTGCGGTAGATGCCGCCGGAACCGCCATTGCCCTCGCTGGCCGCATACAAGCGGTTGCCAGTTAGGTCGCTCGGGTCGGTCGCCAAGTCGGTGAAGTTGTCGCCGGGGGAATCGAAGTCTGCCGAGTCGATTCCGATAAAGCTGTCACCGCCGTTGGTGCTACGGAACACACCGCCGCCACCGGTCGAGGACGTCGCGACGATCAACTGCCCGCGTGCGGCGACGCCCGAGAGGTTGCGGTTGTTCAAACCAACGCTGGGCAATTCAGTCCACTGATCGCCGCCGTTGGTGCTGCGATAGATGGCACCCCGGTCGCCGCCGAATCCGCCAAAGCTGCTGTACCGCGCCGTCGCGGCGACCAGCGTTTGAGACGTCGGATCGTTGGCGTCGAATTCCATCGCGCCGATCGATAAGGATCCCAGTTGGTCCGTTGTCGTCGTCCAGTCGGGCAACACGTCGGTCGCGTTGGTGGTTTTCCAGATGCCACCGTTTACCCCACCGATGTAAAGAATGTCCGGATCGGTAGGGTGAGCCAAAACGGTGTGGATCGCGCCAGTAATGCGACGATTGGGCTGGGTATTGAATTCCAATTGCCCATTGATCGTGCCGAGCGGGCCTTGGTCGATCCAAACCCCCGGCGTGGTGATCGAAACAACGTGATCCTCGACTTCCCCGGACGCCACCTCTCCCGTCGTTGCAAGCGAGCTGACACCGTCGTGCAATCGGAACCGCGAATACGTTTGGCCCGCCGAAGCATTGGCGGGAACCGAGAACCCGATCGTGTTGACGCCTGCCACCACCGGTCCCGAATAAATCTGTTCGCCCGCGTCGAGCCAATCGCCGTCGAAGTTGAAGTCGATCCAAGCATCTAAAAACGGGTTCGCAACCGCTGCCGAATTGGTCACCGAAACGTTGACGTTGCTGGTCAGGCCCGCCCCGATGGCGCTGGCAAAGTTGACGCCGTCTTCGTCATCAAAGCTCGATTGGTCGTCGCCGGTGGCGGACAAGTTGGGTTGACCATCCGCTTCGGTGTCGACGGCGGTGCCGAGTGCAAAACCAATCACCGGAATGTGACGAGCTCCGTCGTCGGCCAGCATGGTGGGATAGTCCGCCACGAAACCGCTGTCTGTTGCCGCGGGCGCATCGCCAAAGTCCATCGTGCCGCTGCTGACGAAAGACAGGTTCAACGTGATGTCGCCGGTGGCATTTGAAAATCCATCCACCGCGATCTGATACGTAACGCCTGGTTGAACGTTGGCAACGATTTGGCTCAGCAACGTGCCACCGAAGTCGTCGTTGCCGGCAAGCGATGTCAATTGAGCGACGTTGGAGCCGGTCGCCAGCGTCAAGTAGGTGTCGTAGTTGCTGCCCACCGTGTCGATTGTCAAGATGCCGCTGGCAGGTGCCGTCCAAGACCACCAAGCCGAGGTCGTCGGTCCGTCGTGCTCGATCTCGCCAGCTTCTCCCGTGTACCCATCGTTGTTGCCGGTATCAGTCGCCTGATGAACCGATCCCAAGTTCACGCGATTGACGAAGTCGTCATTGTTGAAACCCGGGATCGGTGGGCTCGTTGTAAAGCGATCGAACACACGCAGTTGGACTGAAGACTGATTCAGCGGTAGCGGTACCGAATCGAAGTGGCGGAAGACGTGCGAGAAATCCTCAAAATTGACGATGCCATTTCCGTCCGCATCGCCAGGGCGAAACGCTTGGCCGACGTTCCTATCAAAGTTTTTGCCGATCAATCCGAAGTCCGCAAAATTTACCACCCCGTCGCCGCTGGTATCGCCGGCCCGTATCGAAAAGTCTTGGGTGTAACCTTGTGATTGACGAGTCTGAACGCCGGTGTCGTCGACGACGGCTTCAATCGCAAGGGTCGCGGTGTAATGTCCTTGATCCAGCGTCATCGAACCGAGATCCCAGACTAGGTCGCTGGTTTGATTTCCTTTCAGCAGCGAAGGATCCAGCGTCAACGTTTCGCTGCTCGTCCGGTTGAGCAATCGCAGGGTGCTCTGCGAGCCAAACGTCGTGGGTTGATCAAACTCGAAACCCAGCGACGTAATGCCTGAACGGTTGACGTTGCCCGCGGACCCGTTGACGACGAAATCGTCCAACTCGATCGTCTGACGCAAGTTGCTTAGTCGAATCACTTTTTCGGAACGCGAAATCGGCGTTGCCACTTGATCGAAAGCGGGTGGCGATTGCACGTCCGAGTCTGCGACGACATCGACGCGGGTGCCATCGGCCAGCAAGTCCGCCGCGAGCAGTTGCCGGATCTCCAACCGTTCAACTCGCAGAAACGCTTTCTTGCGAGTGACCCCGCGGTTGTCGACTCGTCGCTTTTTCCGGCCAATGCGCATCGCAATCCCCGCCCTGCTGGTCGCCCTGAATGGTGAATCGAGTGTCCCCGATCAGAGGAGTCTCGCTCGAAGCACGAAAACGTAATCGTTGCCGTCGCGCGGTGCAACTAAGCGATATGCCCGCTGGCTTCTGCGATTGGTTGACCCTAACGGTCCCGAGGTGGGATGCGGTCACCGGTGCTCTTCGCCGACGACGTTCAGCTTATCACTCGGTGAACAACAACGGACGTAGCTGATCCCGCCAGGGTTCAGTCTGGACTGAACCCTGGCGGGATCAGCTACGTTCGATTCATCACTTACCGATCACGCGACGCCTAGCGTCGCGGAGTTCACCGAATCCGAGGCCGCCATCAGACACGAAAAAACCCGCAAAACACTGGGTCATGCGGGCTTGCGATTCGTTTCGATTGCTGAAAAAAGTACCCCCGCAAGGACTCGAACCTTGGACCCAGGGATTAAGAGTCCCTTGCTCTACCAACTGAGCTACGGAGGCGGTCGATCAGGCTTGCTCTCGGGAACCGTTTGCCGGCCTGATGGGTGGGATTTTAGCAAACTCTCGATCGACGGCAACTCGGGTTTCTGGTTTTAATGCTTCCGGGTGCATCTCGTGGTTTGCGATTGGCATGAAAGGTTGAGCGGTATGCTGACGCAAACAGCCTCTCCGCGTCCGCGGTTTTTTGTAGGGTGGGTCAAATCGCGTCAGCGATGCAGACCCACCGAGTACACGAAGCGGTTGGGAAATGGTGGGTCATCGTGGCCTAACGGCACACTCGACCCACCCTACAAAAAATGCGTCTTTGACGTGACTCGAACAAACCGATAGGTGCCCCCATTCCTCCACTCACGGGTCGGCTCGCAGCGTGAACGATCCGAAGTGCATGCCGCTGGCTTCGTCGTACGCAAACGTGCCGCTGGGAGCAAAGTATTTCTCGAAGTCCTCAAACGGCGGCAGCTCGTTTCGCTGCAGCAGGCCCAGCACTTTGCCGGCGACCGGATTGTTGTCGGATCGTTGGTTCAAAAAGCCTCGCGTGTCGGTCGACTGGGCCAATTCGTAAATTTGCCGGATGTACTCGCTGCCTCGCAAGAACGAAACCAGAAACGGTTTCTCTCCGTCCAGCTTTCCGCCCAGTTCCGCCGACACCAACTCGTACTCAGCCACGTTGACCAAACGCGGCAGCGAATCGGCCGCGGCAAGCGACACTCGCTCCATCAACTTGGTGCTGTCCGAAAAGATCAACCAATCGCCAAGCACCATCAGGCTCGGTTCCGGCCGACGCAGCGTGTCGGGCATCTTGCGAGCCGATGCTCGTGCGGACTTGTAGACCACGTTGCCGCCGATCGTCGCGACTTCGATATCGCTAACACGTTCACGAATTGTTGCGATCAGTGCTTTTGCTTTGACGGCGTCCTTAATTTCCAGCGCATGCACCTGAGCGGCGCTATTGATCTTGACCGGTTTTTGGATCGCCCGGAGCGACACATAACGGCCCGTCAGCAACGTCAACACGTCATCGCGAACGGAAACGTTCAATCGCTTCTTGATCGGATCTTCGACGAAGCGAGTCAGTGGGTCTTCGCCCTGGAACTTCGCCAGCACCTTGTTCAAGTTCTCAAACGTCGTCGGAAAATCCCAGTGGATGCTCGTGTAGCTGGTCACGTCGGCCGGCACCCAGGTCGGCGGCGAGGTGTCGCCGGTTTCGGGACGCAGCACGCCAAAGAAGCCGTCTCGCGGCGGGTCGATCAAGACGTGCAAGTGGCCGATGCTCTCAAAAAATTCGCCCCCGCGGAACGTACTGCCTGCGATGCCACGAATCTTCCCAAGTCCCAAGTCTTCGATGATCGGCCAGACGAACGCTGCCGCGCCGCCGCGTTTGACCAGCCGTTCGACGATGTGATACGGATCGACAAAGAAGGTCAGCTGCGGCCGAGAATCTTCCGCGCCCACGCATCGCGAAATCGCCGAGGTGAACTCCGCGCGATCGGCAAGCGTTGGCTCGTCGCTTTTGGACTGGCATTGATCGAGTGCCTTAGCGGCGGTGTCATGTCCGATCCCCAGCACCAACGTGTCGTGATCGGTGAAATGTTCAATTTCCGGTCGACCCGGACGCGGCGGCAACCATCGTGTCAGATCCACCTCGCCGACCCGCGAGTTTCGCTTGACGTAACCGGACTGTTGCAGTCGTTCTTCGACGACGTCCAGAACGTTTCCTAACGAGTCAAGGTTTTCGCCCGCTTCGATGACGAACAGGCCCGCGAACGAATTCTGTTCGCGCCGTTTGCGTTCGATGCGTCGACGAATCGCGTCTTCGGATTCGTCGCCCGCTTCCTCGGCAAGCTGTTGCTGGACGTCGTCGGTTTGCTGATCCGAAAGATTGCCCGGCATCAACGCGACGGCGACCTGGCCGGTCGGGATCGCGAGCACTTCGTCCAGCGTCAACCCGACTTGATCGCCGACCTGTCGGAACAGTTCCGACAACGTTTGATACACGTCGCTAGCGAACGGACGCATCTTCGGATCAGCCAACATCTTGCCCAGCGAGGTGTCGGCGAGTCCCTCGCGGAGTTCGTTGGAGTCGTCGACGCGGATGTAAGCCAGCGTGTCGCTGGGCAACATTCGCGGTGCGCCGGGCAAGCCCACGTCATCGTTTTCGGCGGCGGACGATGGATTTGTTGAAAACCAAACGACCGTGATCGCAACAACGATCGGCAGCACTCGAAAGCGAAGAAACATTTCAATTGGTTCCGTGGAATTGGATCGGCGGGGGGGAACAGCTCAAACCCATTCGTTCAAACCGCTACGATCTTGCCAAACGGAATCCAGATTGTCTCGGCGGGACGCGATTGGCACCGATTTGACGAGGCTTCCGCCGCTTGGTTGGGTTAAACTGCACGCCTGTGCGGCAGCGGTCACAAATTGTAGTCTCCCTCGAAAGCGAAATGATGCGACGGAATTTTCATTGCAAGGCAATCCTTCTTGGTGCTTGTTTGATCGCACCGGCCGTGACTGAGAACTCGACCGCGATCGGCCAGGGGTTCGGCACGAGCACGGGGACCGGAACGGCGGCCGCCGGAGTGACCGCGCCCGTCCCTGGGGCGGCGCTGGATGTTGACACGGCGTTCTCCGCTGTCGAGCGAGGTGACACGATTGGCGCGACGGGCTCGACGGGGGCGGGATTCAGTGCATTGAGCGTTGCGCCGAACGCGGCCGGCGGCGGCATCGGTGGAGCCGGTGGCTTCGGCGGATTTGGAGGCCTGGGAGGCTTCGGCGGATTCGGAGGTGCAAACGGTTTCGGTGGCACCGGCGCGGCCAATAATGAACCCGCCATCCGAACCCGATTGCGTTCGGCCATCGAAGTCGCGCCGACGGCACCCGCGATCATTCAAGCTCGCGCGAACCTGAATCTGTATCGAGCCCCCGACCGTGCGGGTGTCGACAACGTCAATGTTTATGTGCAAGACGGAACCGCGGTCGTGACCGGCACGGTGACCAACGATCGCGATCGCCGGATGAGCGAACTGCTGATGCGACTCGAGCCCGGCGTTCGCCGCGTCGACAACCGCGTGATCGTCTCGTCGCGATAACTCCGCCGCGATAATTCCGCTGCGATCATCATGCTGCCGAGTCGATGCGGCTAAAAATCGTTCAGGCCGTTTAACTGGACCGGCAACAACCGATACAGTCCGTCGGTGAATGTTTGCTGGGCCCAATTATTGAACCGGGTGATTGGTTTGTCAGGCACGATGATGACGTCGCCGTCCCGCAGCCAAATTTCATCGGCCGGCGTCGGACGTTTGCCGTAGACGGCACCTTGCAAGTCCAACACCGTTGAAATTAAACGCCAATCTTCGGCGCGGCGAAAGACAACGACTTGGCGCATGTTGCCGGCCGGCAAGTGGCCGCCGGCGGACGCGATCGCGGACAGCACCGTCGTCGGCGCTTGCAATTCGATGCGTCCGGGTTGACCGACTTGACCGATCACGTGGACGAAGTGCGGCGCTTGCTGCGTCAGGATCGGTTCGGTGTCGATGCCGACGACGATCTCGGCGTACCGCAAGTTGACTTCACGCTTGCACTGATTCAGCGAGAAACCTTGCACGCAAATTTCCCCGATCCCAGGCAGACGAATCTTACCGTCCGGCATCACGGTGACGGTGATGGCTTGTTGGTTGAACCCGCTTTGACCACCGACGGCGTTGCGAATGTCTTCGGCCAGCGTGTTCGTCTTCACGGGCGTCACGTCGATCGACGGTTGCTTGACGAACTTGGAATACTCTTCGTCCAAGACCTCCCGAAGCTGCGACACGGTTCGTCCGGCGGCGTGAACTTGACCCAGCATGCGAACGGTGATCGTTCCGTCGGGCTGGACCAGCAATCCATTTTCGAGCGTCCCGCGAGTCAAATCATCATCGGTTCCGGATTCGATCAGCACTTCGTCGCCGGGCATCAGTTTGTATTCGCCGACGCGTTGGCGACGTGTGATCAAGTACAAGACTTGAATCTGATCGCCGGGACGCAGTCGATACTCGCTAAGGTGTGCGAAGCGAGACGGGCCGGCGTAGCCGCCCGGGCCATACGCATCAAAGGGCATCGGACGGATGTCTGTCCATCGCGCTTCCGCTCCGCACTGGCCTTCGCAATCCACTGCGATCATGCATTTCTGGCACCCGCCCTGGCACGGGTAACCGCCCGGCGTGTTGCGACAACCGCAGGAATCGGCGACGGGGTTCGCTTGGAACGAACCGGCCGAGTCCGAGACGATGACCTGCGAACCGATGCTGCGCTGCGAACCAGTGCTTTGGATATTAGTGCTTTGAAAATTAGTGCTTTGCGAACGAACGTTTTGCGAATGCAATGTTTGCGCCTGCGATGTCGACGCAAACACCGCCGCCAGCATCCATGTCCATGCGACACCACCGGCGACCAGAAACGATCGGACTGGCGTGCCCTGCGATCGCGTTGGACGATGTGAAGTGAAGGATCGATGCATCAATAGTACCGAGTCAGTGAAAATGAATGGGCGGGGCCGGCGTCCGAACCAGATCGATCATGGCGCGGCGGCGTTACCAAGGCCTACGGATCGCATCGATCATGCGGCTGAATCGGCCCGGCGGCTTTTCCTGTTCTGCGACATCGTTTGCCGCCGTCGGTGTTGATTCGCTGGCGGTCGGATCCACCACGTACGACCCAGCGATCTTTGCTTGCGACGGCGATGACTTGCTGTTCAAGCGGGCACCGGCGAGCCGACCCATCATGGACGTTGGATTGAACGCCGACGGCGCGGTCACGATTTCTGGTTCGGATGATGTGACGCGGTCGGTTGCGGCTTGACCCGTCACCAGTCGCTGCACCGGAGCAGCCGAGGATGGCGGAAGCACCGATTTGGACACGCTTGCGAACTCGTCGGGTGACAATTCAACGATGGTCGGTCGAGCGATTCGAGTCGCCGATTCGGGTGTTTGCGAAGCAATTGTCGCGATCAATCGGTTCGCCGCCGGTTGATCGCCGGTGCGCTGAAGGACCGCGACAAGGTGCTGCGCCGCGACCGGATCAAACTGGATCGACAACGAATGTTCCAGCGCCCAACGCGACTCATCCAGTAGTCCGACGTCGGCCAAGTGCATGCCCAGCCGCGCCGCCAAGCTGGCGTTGGCCGGTTGGCCCTGAATGGCGGCCCGTCGCAGGCAAATCGCCATCGCGCTGGGAAGCAATCGTTCATCCGCGCGGCCCAGGTGGATCGCCGCCAACAAGTCCATCGCTTCAGCCGCTTCGACGCTCCGTCCCGCCACGACGGCCAACTGCGTCCGCGCGTAATCGAGGTAGCGATCGGAGGCTTCGTTTGGACCCAGCGAACTGCCGCGGTCCCATGCGATTGCGGCGGTTCGATGACTGCGTGCGATGCGGCGAATGGCGTCATCGTCGGCCGGGCCATAGATGCCGCCAAAGTCGCGTGCTTCGGCCATCGCAACGTGGGCACGCTGAAGCATCGTTTCGCATGAATCGCTTTCCGACGTGACCGTTCCGGTTCGTTCGCGATCGGCCAAGTCGATGCCGATGGCGGCTTGCTTCATCGCTTCCCAAGCCGTTGTTTCGGCCGAAAGCCAAGCATTGGAGTTGTATTCGATCGTCGCTTCGGAGATCAATCGACGCGAGATCTCGGTGGTTGCCCGGGACGTCGACGATCGCAGGTATTCGTTCGTCTGGTGACGAACGATTGCACCGGAGGCGGACGGTTGCGACCCAGAGATGGTCGCAGCAATGGGTGCGGAAACGGGGATTGCGGCAGGCGAATGGGTTTGAACGGCGGCGGACATCACCAATGGCAATCGGGTGGGTTTCACGCCGGTCTGACCGCTTGTCTGCCCGATCGCGGCAGGCGTCGATAGGCTGGCACCGCAAAGTCCGGCACCGCAGATCGCAGCGATCCAGCGGACGTTCCGGCGTTGGATCGACGGGGTGTCGATTGCTTGGCGGGCGATCTTAAACATCAGCTCGGTCCGATCCGTGGAACTTGCGTAAGCGAAAGACGCGGAGCGTCATCCCGAGGGCGTCAAACGAGCACACCCTGGTCTTACAGATCGGATGATCACGCCAAAGATCATCGCTAATCTCAACCCGTCGCACCGTCACCGGCGGACGTTGCCGGACGATCCCGCAGAACCGTTAAAGCTTAACAGCGGGAGGATGGAGGATGGCGGATGGAGCTTGGAGGATGGAGGATGGAGGATGGAGAATGGAGGATGGAGGATGGAGAATGGCGGATGGCGGATGGCGGATGGAGGATGGAGGATGGAGGATGGAGGATGGAGGTGGAGTTAGGCTGGCGAGGGGCGGCCGTAGAAGTATCCTTGTGCCAGCTCGAAGCCGATCTCTTTGCAAACGGCGGACTCTTCCGGCGTTTCGATTCCTTCGGCCAAGGCAGCGATGTCGAGATCCTGCACCATCTTTACCAGCGTTTCCAGCATCCGGCGACGTTGGTCGTTTGCTCGATCGATGCCACGGACCAGCGAGATGTCGAACTTGACGAAATCGGGGCGAGCCTCAATCAATTCTGCCAGGCGAGCTTGTCCGGAACCGAAGTCGTCATACGCCAGACGGATGTTTAAGTCCTTCATTGCCGCGTGCAGTGATTGCATTTGACGCGGGTTGGTGACGGCGGATTCGTGAATTTCCAACACCAGGTCGGTATTTCCCGTCATGTCTCGAACCTTGATCAATGAATCGATCAAGCCGTTGTTGTCCTCCATCTCACGCGGGTGAGTATTGACGAAAAGGGTGGGTCGTTCAGGCAGATCGCGTCCGACACGAATGCCTTCCCAACGCAGCAGCCGGCTCAGCTCGACTTCCAAGTTCAATTGCTCGGCGGCCTGGAACATCGCACCCACGGATTCGAGCCCGAAGACGCTGCCGCGGCCCAAGATTTCAAATCCGATCGCGTGTTCACCTTCGGACTGCACGTCGACGATGACTTGAAAGTGGGGTTTGACCAATCGTTCGCTCATCAGACGATCAAACTGCACTAGCGCGAGTGCTTGATCGCAAACGTTTTCGGCAAACGTGCCGTTGCTCATCCCGGTCGGCGATTGGCGGCGAACGCGGAACGGAGCTTCCGCAAAGTGGATCAAATCCTCTTCGCTAACTTGGACCGTATCGTTGGCGTCCAACCGGTTTCCGTTGACGTAGGTGCCGTTGGTGCTGTTCAAATCTTTTAAGTATAGCGATCCATGTTCGACCCACATCGACGCATGATTTCCGCTGACGGTTCGGAATTGCAGCTTCAGCGATACGCCCGTTTTGCGACCGACGATATACGGTGCCCCGTCGATGTGCATGTGCAACACACCTTCGCCCGGCTGGGTCGGACCGGAAAGGAACCACACATCTTCGGCCGTCGACGTGCTGCGGCGAAGGCGTTCAAGCGTGGCGAGATCAACCGATGGCATGGAAACAGATCCGAACGGGACTGATTAAAGGTTCAGAGGCGCAAACGTTCGTGTCCGTTTCCCCTGACAAGTTGATCAGGCGGGAAGTCGGATAAGGAACGTCTACGAAAACCTAGGTCAGCTTTCGTGTCTCGCTGGCCGGATGGTGAATTTTCTCTCGCGTTGGTTCGATTCAATCGCCGAAAACGGCGGCACAACGCAACGCGAGGTAGCGATTCTCGCGGTCCTGTCGATTGCGATCTTTCGGCAAACGCAAAAGCAAGCACTGCGTTCCGATGCGCGCACCGTTTGCGGGCTAGGGTTTACCAAATCGGCGCTCGCGATCCATCTTGCCGGATCATTTCGACCGCCACGTTTTACCTCGCCTGTTACCGACTCACCTCCACCGTACGGCTGTCATGTCCACGCTCACCTCCGACACGCAAACGTTTGAGCCCAGTTTGATCGGCGGGCTTTTGTCCAACGACACGTTCTGGCCAAGCCAACCGCAAAACACGGGTGAAACCGGACTGAGTGAATCGTTCATCGAAGCGTTGTTGCTGAAAACGGTCTTGTTGGCCGGCACGATCAGCGGACGCAAGGTTTCCGAAAAGACCGGACTGACCTTTCGCGTGGTCGAGCCGATGTTGGACATGTTGCGAACGCGAAAGTTGCTCTCGCACGTGCGTCCGGCGGCGTTCAACGACTACTACTACTCGCTTACCGAAGCGGGACAGGTGCGAGCGCAAACGCACATGAAACAGTGCAGTTACGTCGGGCCCGCGCCGGTGCCGTTGTCGGATTATGTATTGAGCGTCGAAGCTCAAGCCGCCGGCCTGGAAGCGATCGACCGTGATGAACTTCGCGAAGCGCTCGCCGACATTTCGTATCAAGACGGATTGCTGGACGAGCTCGGCCCGGCCGTGAACAGCAACACCGGCATGTTCCTGTTCGGACCGCCCGGAAACGGCAAGACAACCGTTGCACGTTGCCTGACGAAATGCCTCGGACAAGAGATCTGGATCCCGCACGCAATTCTTGACGACGGCAACCTGATCAAACTGCAAGATGACGCCTTTCACCGTCCCGCGCCGGTGCCCGAAGCGTCGGGCAACATCCTGAAATCGCAGGAATGGGATCGCCGCTGGATTCGAATCGGTCGTCCCACCGTGGTCGTCGGCGGCGAACTTGTGATGGAAAACTTGGAAGTCCGTCACGACCCACGATCAAACATCTGCGAAGCACCGCTGCAAATGAAAAGCAATTGTGGTTGCCTGTTGATCGACGATTTTGGGCGACAACGGATTGCACCGGAGGAGTTGCTGAACCGCTGGATCGTTCCGCTGGAGAACAAGTGCGATTACTTGACATTGCCAACCGGCAAGAAGATTCAAATTCCGTTCGAGCAGTTGATCATCTTTTCGACCAACTTGGACCCGAACGATTTGGTCGATGAAGCGTTCCTGCGCCGCGTTCCGTACAAGATTTTTGTCGATGATCCGACGCCGCGCGAATATCGCCAGTTGGTTCACGAAGTCGCCAAGAAGTTGGGCTTTGATGACACGCCGCAAGCGGCCGATCACTTGTTGCGATTTTATGAATCCAACGGCCGCGCGATGCGGCGTTGCCATCCACGTGACCTGCTGACCCAGGTCGTGAACTTTTGCAAGTATCGCAAGCTGCCGCTTGCGATCCGTCCGGAATATCTCGATCAAGCCTGTCGAAGTTACTTCAGCAAGCTGTGATTCGTCGGCAGACACATTTTTCTGATCCTTTGACCATTTCAAAATGACCACCACCACCTTCAAGAAAAAAGTCTGCGCGGGCTACGAACCGATCCCCGGCTATGTGCTGGAGGAAGTGATCGGTCGTGGCGGCTTCGGCGAAGTGTGGCGAAGCTCTGCGCCGGGCGGATTGAAGAAGGCGGTCAAGTTCGTTTTTGGAAACCAGGATCAGTCTCGCGCGATGCGAGAAATGCGATCGCTCGAGCGCATCAAGGGCGTCCACCACCCGTTTCTGTTGACGTTGGAACGGTTCGAGGTCGTTGACGAACAGCTTGTCATCATCACGGAACTCGCCGAAGGTTCGTTGGAGGACGTCTACCGTCGGCATCGCGAAAACGGCTCGTGCGGGATTCCTCGGGAAAGTCTGTTGTCGCATCTTTACGATTCGGCCGACGGGTTGGACTACTTGCACCAGTCGTACCAGCTTCAACACCTGGACATCAAACCGGGCAACCTTTTGATGATCGGCGGTCACGTCAAAGTCGCCGACTTTGGATTGCTGAAAGACCTTCGCGACATCGATTGCAGCGTCGTCGGCGGACTGACGCCGATCTACGCGCCACCCGAACTATTCGACGGACGGCCGAGTCTGCACAGCGACCAGTACAGCCTGGCCGTCATGTTCCAAGAATTGCTGACCGGTACGCGTCCGTTCAGCGGTCGCACGATCGCGCAATTGGCAACCCAGCACGTCCACAGCGCGCCGAACTTGGAACCGTTGCCGCCGAGCGACCGTCCGGTGATGGCACAGGCGCTCGAAAAAAATCCGAATCGACGATTCAAGAGCTGCAAGGCGTTCGTCGAGGCACTCCGCAACCAACGCAGTCGTCCGATGACGATGGCGATTCGCGCCGCCGAAGAAGCCGAGGACACCGATGCGTCGCTGCTGGCCGCGGGCACAAAGGTCGAAGACTTGCCGCAGCTTTCCGGCGATGACGCTCGCCCCGGGAATGCCCCCGCCAAAGCGATTGACGTCAATCATGCGATGGTTGTCGGATTGGGCGGCAGCGGTGCAGAATGCGTTCGCGAACTTCGCCGACGGATTGCCGACTTGCATGTCGATAGCCCACTGAAATTAAACTGCGTCGTCATCGACAGCGACATGGAAACCATTCACTCCTTGCGTTTGGGCGAAGTTTCCGATCGTGTGCCAAAGTGCCAACTGATCTACACGCCGTTGCGAACGGCGACCGAGTACCGCAACGGCGGAACGGATCGACTGAAATCGATTTCGCGACGTTGGATCTACAACGTGCCGCGAAGCGGATCGACCGAAGGGATGCGACCGCTTGGGCGGTTGGCATTGGTCGATCACGGCGAGATGGTTCAACAGAAACTGAACGAAGCGATCGAGATGTTGGTCGCCGCGACGCGTCTGGAGGACGGCACCCATTCACCGCCAAAAGTCTACGTCGTCGGATCGCTGGCTGGTGGAACAGCCAGCGGCATGTACGTCGACGTCGTTCATTTGATGCGTCACCTGTTGGATAAGGCGGGCTTCGAGGGAACGAAAATTCTGTCGCTGCTTTCATCGATCAGCTTTCAGGCCGATCCCAGCAATCCGCTGGCCCTGCACGATGTTCAAGCAGCGCTTTGCGAAATCGAATTTTTTATGAAGGTGGGCAACGGCTATCCGGGAGACGCCGGTGCGGCGTGGCCCAGCGTTCCGGCGGCGCGAACGCCATTGAAAGAGGTTTACTTGTTGGCCGCTTCGGCGCGGGAACACTTCGCGCCGTCACCAGTTGAATCGATGACGGAATACGTCTGGGCCGACGCGACCGGATGCGGTGACCTACTCGCGGCGGCGCGGCAATTGAAATCGGACAACGACAATGCCGTCGTGGCACCGCAGGTTCGAACCGTCAACGTCGTTTCGCTGGGTGCCCGCCACCGCTTCGAAACGCGAGTGCTGTCGCCCGGCTTGGTCAAGGAACTGCTATCGCGTTGGCTCGGCGTGCCTTCGCGTGCTCGACAAGCCGCGCCCACGCTTTCCGATCGCATGGAACGTCGGCTGGGGTTTCACGTCGACGCGGTGCTAGAAACGGTTTCTGACCACATCGATACCTACGAACTGCCGCAGCCGACCATCGCGGCGGTCGACGAATGGGTCATGCAGCGGACCAAGGACGGCGACTTCGATTGGTTGTCAGGCGATTGGCTGAACAGCGCGTATCGCGAAATTTCGGTCTCGCTGAACGATCGACGGGCCGACTTGTCCACGGTCATCGAAGCATTCAAGATCTCGCACGACCGGTGCGTCGCATGGTCACGTCAACTGCTCGAACAAGCCCCATCGTTTCAAGGCTCCGCGGCGCAAACTGTCGCGGTCGAAGCGTTTCGCGACGCGTTGGTGAAGAAGACGGCCGCTTGTCAATTCAGCTTGTTCGCGGGACTGCTACGAACTCTGGAAGAGCGTTTGGAACGCTTCGCCGCGATCCTTGCGATCGCCATCGTCGAAACGAAGAACGAATCCGGCGACACCGATGCGTGGGCGACGATGCCGCCGCCGATTCGCGATCGTTACGAGTCGTTGATCATCGACTTACACGACTCGACCGTCGGGCAATGCCTCGTTCGGCCGATCAATGACTTGGGATCGAACGTGCACGCAAGATCGTTGATCAGCGAACTGACCGAAGTGGCCATTCCCGTCGTCGTCGAAGTCGTCGAACAACACAGCCGCGACGTCGCCGCGCAGTTGACGAAGACCAACGGAAAGTCGATCGCGGAGTTGGATACGACGGCGTCGGAGCACGTTGCCACGGCGCAACACACGTTCGGCCGAACCGAGGGCACGCATGCGTTCACGGCGGTTGGCGGCAAGTGCTCCGACGGCCCGCTATCGATCGAAGACGCCGTCGCGGCCGTCAAGCCGGCGCTGCTGTCGCTGGGCGGATTGCAACGCTTGATCTTGATCGTCGGCAGCGAAGTGGAACGCGGTCAATTGGAACCTCAAGTCCGCGCCGTTCACGCCGGCGCGCTGACCGTGGCGGTGGTGCCGGGAGCCGACCCGAAGTTGGTTCACGAGGCGCAAGGCATCGAATTGGAAAATGTTCTCTCTCGCTTGACGATTCTTAACGGCAGCAACGAACAGGTCACCGGACGTCTCGCCAGCCGAGTCGACGTAGCTTTTTGAGAAGTTGTCAGTCGTCAGTCGTCAGTAACAAGGAATTGAGGATTCGACGCTCCCGTTTGAAGTTGGCAAAAACAATAAGTGGCGTAAGCTTCCAGCTTGCGGTCGGAAAATATCGCAAGCTGAAGGCTTACGCCGCTTTAAAAATCGTCGGTTGTTGTTCCCGCGATGCTTATTGACGACTTCTTCAAGGCAAGTCCGCGAGTGTTTTTCCGTTGGCGGCCTCGCGTTCGGCCTGCTTCAGATTTCCCAGCGCCTTCCATGCCGGATGATCGCTGGTCGGCCGCGTCTGATGAGCGATTTCAAGGATGTCATGCACGTCGATCGCTTCGGCGGGTCGTGCCAGCGTCAACGTTTCTTCCTCGCCGGCGCTCGCCGTCACGCGGAGCAACATTCCCGCCTCGATCAGTTTGACCGTCATCTGATGAACGATCCGCGGCGACAATCCGATCTTGTCGGCCAGCGATTGGTTGTCCAACGCCTGACCAATCGCGAACGCCGACGCAACCTCGCTCATGATCGGCAACATCCAATCGGGATCGCCCGTCGGCATTTCATCATCGGCCCAAGTCGTGCCGCCGACGCCGCGAGTGCCGAACGTCTGCAACGTGTTGGTAAGGATCAAGCCAAACAAAACGATTAGCCAAGTGATGTAGATCCAAAACAAGAACAACGGGATCAACCCGATCGATCCGTACAGGGCCGAATAGGGCACCGCTTTGGCAACATAGATCTGAAAGCCGAACTTCGCGATTTCCCAAAACAACGATCCGAACAACGACCCGATCGCCGCCGCGTGAACCGAGACGTGCGTGTTGGGCATCAACGCATACAACAAAAACAACAGCACCCAGCTCGCCAACACCGACACCAAGTGATTCAACCATAACTGCGACGTGTACCCCGCTCCGTTCTGGGCAAACCATTCGACCATTCGTCCGGACATGTACAAACTCATCGCCAACAGCCCACTGCCCAGCGTGATCATGGACCAGTGAATCGCCAAGCGAATGTGAATCGGTCGCGACGAAGGGGCGTCATAAATTCGATTGAACAAGTGTTCGGTCGCGTCGGCAAGCGCCACCGCGGCATAGATAAACAACAACAATCCGAACACGCCGATCGATTTGAAATCGATGGACGAAACCGATGCGGTGACCTCTTTGAGCGTCCGCCGAATGCTGGCGCGAGCTTGGCGGCGAGATTCTTTCTGGACTTCCTTTTTCGTTTTGGGATCCATTTCGGACGCCGCGAACGCTTCGTCCAAGTCAACGACTTCGCCGACCGAGGCGGAGCCTTGGGCGGACGCGGCCGTGTCCGGAGAGGCTTGGCCCTGGGTGAATAGCGGAGACGGAACGACTGGGCGAGACGCAGTCGAGCCTTCGGTCAGGTCGCCGTCTTCGATGTCATCGTCAACGAGATCTTCGCCCTCCGGGAAAGCGCCCTCAAGGGACGGGCCGTAGCTTTCTGGAATCTCAGGCACGCCAAAAAACGAGTACAACTGGTTTTCGACTTGGCCTTGGACTTCCTGCAATCCGCCGACGATGCGGAACATCACCAGCCCCAGTACGACGACCGGGATCAACGAGAAGATCGTCCGATACGTCAACTCTGCCGCCATGCCATCGGCACGAAGCCGCTGCAGTTGCCGCCAGCAATGGACGGCAAGCTCCCAAGCATGATGCAGCTTGTCGGTTGGTCGGTCGGAAGATTCCATCAGGCGATTGAGGCGGGGGTGATGTGGGAAACAAGCGTTGCCCGCAGCTTAGCACCGTCGTCGCAAAGAAAGCCAGATTGACAGCCCGCCGTACGGGGCAAATCAGGCCGCTCGACGGATCGAATCGTCGGCCGCAGCTGAGCGAATCGGCATGGCCAGGATGTCGGCGACCTGGGAATCGGTCGGCAAATCCGCGTCCAAGTCGGCTTCCGGCTTTGTTTCCATCACCGCGTCGATCTGCGATCCCCTCAAAACGCATTGCAGCCCGCCCTCAATGCGATAAAGCTTCAATTCGTCCTGTTCGGTGAACCAGATCGCGTGGTGCAAGGCAGATCGAAACCGCCGACCACAATAGAATTCGTCGCGAATCAGAATGGATTCCGAGTCGATGGTCTCGGTCGCACCGGTTTGGTTCATGATCCAAGTCACGAAGCAATCGCGGACGGTAGCCAATCGCTGAGAATTTGTCATTCGTTGGGTCAAAGCGAGCGTTCGGTCGAAGCGAGATCATCAGTCACGGAAACGGCGACGTCCTGTCCATCGACGAAATTCGTTGCCGACTCGAACCGGCAACCATTTCACGATAAAGTTTGGTGGCCTGTCCTTCGGAATCGCAATTCGTTGGCCAGTCACGCAGACATCTCCGAGTACTAGTTTCGGATCGGCTTGCCCCCGACGTTCGCATGATCTGGAACCGCTGGTATTCCACCCCCAACTTTCCCAAATTGACGGATTGCGAGGCCCGAACGCCGCTACGCGATCAGTTTCACGGCCAGGAAATTGCGATTCGAGGTTTTCCGTCTTTGTTTTGCCTCTTTGATCCCCTTTTGAAACCCGCAAGGCTGTCCCGATGCGAGTCCTGTTAGACGAATCACAACTGACCCAAGGCGTCGAACGCTTGGCCGCCGAGATCGACGGTCACTACGGCGATCGGCCGCTGACGGTGATCGCGATCATGACCGGATCGTTGGTGTTGTTCGCCGATCTGATTCGTCGGCTGTCGATGCCGCAGCGAGTCGGCGTGATTCGAGCGTCGAGTTATCGCGGCGGCACATCGTCGGGCGAATTGACGGTCGATTCCCAAATGATGATCGACGTGACCGGCCGCGATGTATTGTTGGTCGACGACATCTTCGACACCGGCAAGACCCTCGATCGGTTGAGCAGCATGATGCACGAATTCGGTGCCTCGTCGGTCAAGACGGCGGTGCTTCTACACAAACGCCGCGAACATGTCGTCGACTTGCGTCCCGACTTCGTCGCCTTCGAGATCCCTGACGAATTTGTCGTTGGCTATGGACTCGATTACTTGGACATGTTTCGCAACCTTCCTTACTTGGCCGTGCTTGAACCCGAAGAAATTGAAAAGACGGCGGCGGAACACTCGTGAGTCGACCGGCACAAGTGCTATTGGTCGGCCGCCGATTTTGGCCGCACGGGGCACATGATGCCGCTGGACATTTAATTGATCTTGCCAGCGGTTTAAATCGCCGTGGCATGCAAGTGAAAGTTTGCACGCCGCGTTACGCCGCGTCTTGGCCCGAACGGTTTTGGTTTCGCGAGATCCCCGTTCATCGCCCCGCCGCGGCGCCGCGCAGCGATTGGTCAATCAGCCGGTACACTCGCCACATGACGCATTGGTTGCGGCAACAAACGGCATCCACGGATGTCATCCTTGTCGATGCGATGCGAGAAGAAGCGATCGCAGCCATCGAGGCCTGTCGCGGGTCGGCGTGCGGTTCCGTCATTCGTTATTCCGGTCACGGCGTGTACTCCGATGCAGCGTTTTGGAACCTGACCCGCGCGGGCCGTCGCTGCGGATTGATCGCGAAGATGGCCGACGCCGTGGTCGCCAAGTCTGCACTGTGCAGCCGCACGTTGATCGCCGATCGGTTTTCCCCCGAGCGAGTTCACCGGATCTCTCCGGGCTTCGCCGCCGGTCGGATTCGATCGCCCCAGCAGCGTGCTGCGGCGCGGGCGACGCTTGCGACGGTCAATACGGATCTGCGGACCGACGACGATTCGCCGGTCGCGATCTGCAACGCGCCGATGATTCGCGCCGGCGGGATATGTCAACTGGTCGCCGCAACGCGGCACTTAGTATCACGGTATCCGAACTTGCGAGTTTGGTTTTTGGGCGATGGGCCGTATCGCGATTGGATCTATGAACAGCTTCGCGGCGATGGCGTGCGAGCATCGATCGCGATGCCGGGCTCGTTCAGCCAAATGGAAGATGTCTACGCCGCGGCAGACTTCTACATTCAAACGGACGATTCGGGGCTGGATCATTTCCTGCCCGCAGCCGTCTCGGCGGAACTGCCCGTCATCGCCGTCAACACCGATGCGACTCGCGCGGTCCTGACCGGATCGCTCGGACGATTGCCGACGCCCGCGGGACTGGGCGGCGAATCCGAACCGGCGTGCTGGGTTCACTGGGTCGAAGATCCCACGCCGAAACAATATCTCGCCGCCGTTTCGTCCGTGCTCGATGACATGAACGCCGCTCGCGTAGCGTCCGCAAACCTTCGACGGCATTGGCTTCGTCATCAACCAATGACGTCCACGATCGACCAGTACGTGGAATTGATTCAAACGGTGATCGCCAAAAAGCGAGATCACCATCGAGGCCAAAGTGCCGAGGCAATTTCATGATGAAAAAAATTGCGATGATCATTCCGACGATGGTCCGCGGCGGCGCGGAAAAACAACTCGCCATGCTGGCGATGGGGTTGCCCCGCGATCGTTTCGACGTGCATGTTTTCCTGCTGACGCACGACGGTCCGCTTTCGGATGACCTTCGCGCCGCGGACCTGTCTGTGACTTTGATCGGCAAACGATTTAAAGCCGACCCGACGGCGTTGTTCCGGCTTCGGCGTGAACTAAAACGATTCGCGCCCGATGTCGTTCACACTTGGTTGTTCGCCGCAAATAGTTTTGGTCGTGCGGCGGCGAAGCTTGCCGGCGTGCCGACGATCCTGGCGAGCGAGCGATGCATCGATCCTTGGAAGACAACCGCCCACTTTGTGATCGATCGTCAATTGGCAAGGATCACCGACGCGATCACGACCAACAGCGTCGGCGTGAAAGATTTTTACGCCGCCCATGGCATCGACCCAAACCTGTTTCGAGTGATTGCCAATGGCATCCCGCCGATTCAGCGTGAAGCGATCACGCGGGACGAAGCGATGTCGCGTTTAAAGATCGACCCAAATCGAAAGTTGATCTTGGCCGTCGGTCGGTTGTGGCCGCAAAAGCGATATCGCGATTTGATTTGGGCCGCCGAGTTGATGGCGACGGCGGGCAGCGAAACGACGTTGGTCGTGATCGGCGATGGACCGCAAGCCGGTGAGCTGCTTCGTCACCGCGATGCGGTCACAACCGAATCTCGCGTCCGCTTTGCCGGCCATCGCAGCGACGTTACCAGTCTGTTGCCGCACGCGGACGCATTCTGGATCGGCAGCGAATACGAAGGCCAAAGCAACTCGGTCATTGAAGCCATGCAAGCCGGTGTGCCCGTGATCGCCAGCGACATCGCGGGCAACCGTGACTTGGTCGTCGATGATGTCACGGGAAAGCTGGTCAAGCTTGGCGACACCGCCGACTTCGCACGGCAAACGATGTTGATCCTGGACGACGCGGCGAAAGCGAAGGCCTTTTCCGACGCCGCGAAAGAGCGAATCGCGACCGACTTCCCCGTCGACAAAATGGTTTCCGCCCACGCGGATCTCTACGCCAACCTCTGCGACAAACGGGGATGACCAATCGCAACCGGGCGTGACAAGTCTTGGTCGAACCCCTTTCAGTTTCAAACGCTCCCTACAATGACGCTCGGATCCCGAGTAATCTTCCGGTTCGACGATCCGTCCTGATTCAAAAAACGAGGAGCAATCCTGATGCAGATTGGCGTCCCCCGCGAACGTTGGCTCGGCGAATCGCGTGTCGCGCTCGTGCCCGCCAGCGCGAAGAAGTTGATGCAGGCCGGATTCAGCGTCGTCATGGAATCTGGTGCTGGCACTGCCTCAGGATTTTCCGACGACGCGTACACCGATGCAGGCGCGATCGTTCACTCCGACCGTGCGGCGCTGCTGTCGAGTTCCGACGTGGTGCTGCGAGTCCGTCGTCCCGACGTCGACGAGGTCACCACGCTAAAGCCGGACACCGTTCACATCAGCTTTCTGGACCCGTTCAACGAAAACGAACTCGTTCGCCGAATGGCCGATCGAGGCGTGACCGCGATCTCGATGGAAATGATCCCGCGATCGACTCGCGCCAAAAGATGGACGCGCTCTCGTCGCAAGCAAACCTTGCCGGTTACGTCACGGTGATCCAGGCGGCCCATCACAGCAACAAAATTTTCCCGATGATGATGACGCCGTCGGGAACGATTCGGCCGGCGCGAGTGTTTGTGATCGGTGCCGGCGTCGCGGGCTTGCAAGCGATCGCAACGGCGAAGCGGCTCGGTGCTCGCGTCGACGCGTTCGACACGCGGCCCATCGTCGCCGAACAAGTGCGATCGCTCGGAGCCAAGTTTGTCGAGATCGACTTGGGCGAGGTCGGGCAAACCGAGCAGGGCTACGCCAAAGCGTTGACGCCCGAACAAGTCGAACTTCAAAAGGAAGGACAAAAGAAAGTCATCGCGGCATCCGACGTCGTCATCACGACGGCTCAGCTATTCGGTCGTCCCGCGCCTAAGCTGGTCACGACGGACATGTTGATGGCCATGCAACCGGGCAGCGTCGTGGTCGATATGGCGGTCGAAACAGGCGGCAACGTCGAAGGTTCGGTCTTGAACGAGATCGTGGATGTCCACGGCGTGAAGATCATCGGCCACGGAAATCTTCCTTCCAAGGTCAGCCGCAACGCCAGCGAAATGTATTCCAATAACTTGACCGCGTTGATCGAAGAATTCTGGGACGCCGAATCCAAACAACTTGTCCTGAATCCCGAAGACGAGATCGTCCAAGCCGCCGTCATCACTCGCGGCGGCAACATCGTCAACGAAACCATCGCCAAGCTTCATTCCTCCTAAAAACGCTTCCTCTTTTCAAAAAGGGCTCCCATGGAAGCCGTCTTACTCGCCTTCATCCTGACGCTGTCTGTGTTCTTGGGGTTCGAGCTGATCGCCAAAGTCCCCGCCACCTTGCACACGCCGCTGATGTCGGGGGCAAACGCCATCTCAGGCATCACGGTGGTCGGCGCGATCATCGCCGCGGGAGCCGACCTTGGACCGTGGGCGACGTGGTTGGGAGCGCTGGCTGTGTTCTTTGCAACGGTCAACGTGGTCGGTGGTTACATGGTGACTGACCGCATGCTCGGAATGTTTAAAAAGAGGGAAAGCAAGACGGGAGGTGATTCATGAGCGCCGAAGTTTTGGGAGCCGTCTATATTCTGGCAGCGATCTTGTTCGTCTTCGGATTGAAACTAATGAGTTCGCCGGCGACGGCCGTTCGCGGAAACTTGTTGTCGTCGGTCGGCATGTTGCTTGCCGTACTTATCACGCTGTTCTCAAAAGAAATTTTGGACTTCCGCTACCTAGGCGGTGCGGCGGTGCTGGGCGCGATCGTGGGGGTGGTGACGGCGCGGCGAGTCGCGATGACGGGAATGCCCGAGATGGTCGCGCTTTTCAACGGCTCGGGCGGCATCGCGAGTTTGTTGGTCGGTTGGGCCGCCCTTTACGACGCTGAATCCTCGGCGTTCACTCTGGTCACGATCTTGTTGTCGATCTTGATCGGCGGCGTGACATTTTCAGGATCGCTTGTCGCGTGGGCCAAGCTGTCCGAGACCATCGGCAGTGGCGCGATGACCTTTGGCGGTCAACGACTGGTCAATGTGCTGTTGCTGCTGACGCTGATCGGATGCTCGGTCGCGATGGTGATGAATCCCGCATGGACGTTTCCGCTGGTATTCGTCGTGATCGCGCTATCGATCGTGCTGGGCGTGATGGCGGTGATCCCGATCGGCGGCGCGGACATGCCGGTCGTGATTTCTCTGTTGAATAGCTATTCCGGGCTCGCCGCCTGTGCCGCCGGATTTGCGATCAATAACACGATCTTGATCGTCGCCGGGTCGCTGGTCGGCGCCGCCGGATTGATCCTGACCAACATCATGTGCAAGGCGATGAACCGTTCGCTCAGCAACGTATTGTTCTCGGGCTTCGCCGCCACGACGACGGTGACCAAAGTCGAAGGCGAAGTCAAACCGATCACTGCCGACGATGCGTACCTGATTTTGGAAGCGGCCGGTTCCGTCGTGATGGTGCCCGGCTATGGCATGGCGGTGGCGCAGGCCCAGCACGTCGTCCGCGAGCTGGGTGAGTTGCTGGAAGCCAACGGTGCCGACGTCAGCTACGCGATCCATCCGGTGGCGGGCCGAATGCCGGGTCACATGAACGTTTTATTAGCGGAAGCAAACGTGCCGTACGATCAACTGATCGAAATGGACGAGATCAACCCACGGATGGAAAACATCGACGTCGCAATCGTGATCGGTGCCAACGATGTCGTGAACCCCGCGGCGAGAGAAGACAAGAACAGTCCGATCTACGGAATGCCGATCATCAACGTCGATCACGCCCGGACCGTCTTCGTCTTGAAACGATCCATGGCATCGGGTTTTTCAGGCGTCGATAATCCGTTGTTCTTCGGCGCCAATACGAGGATGCTGTTCGGCGACGCCAAGCAGTCGATTAGCAGTGTGATCGCGGAGTTCAAATCTTGACCAACAAAAAGATCATGTTGATACGTTCATTTCCCAAGCGACAATTCTTTTCATGCAGAATAAATTGACAAAGCCTGACGCAGCGGCCTCCAGCACCTTGCCGCCTCGAGATGCGCACGCCAGAGGATTATGCCGGACGATGACGCTGGGTGGACAATATGCGACCCGAAATTACACCATCAAGCATCTTCAAGACCTGAAGGGAAAGCGTGTTCTGACCGAGACGATGCCCTTCACGACCTACGAAGCCATTGCGGCGGAGGAAGCGGGCATCGACACCTTGAAAGTCAAGTTCGATCCCGCCAATCCAGCCAGCGCGATCGCGGTTCGAGCAGCCGCCCCCCATACGTTCATGACCTTCTGCATTGGGTTAACGAAGATTGCGACCCCGGAGGAAGCGGTTCGCGCCGGATTCGCCGCCATGGAAGCCGGGGCGGATGGCATCATGTGCCAGTGGAATCCGAAGTTTATCGAAGCGGTTGCCGATGTCGGGATTCCTGTCCAAGCGCATGCGGGTTTGGTGCCGCGATTAAGCACTTGGACCGGTGGTCTGCGAGCGGTCGGAAAAACGGTCGAGGAAGCCATCTGGATTTACGAACAGATTCAGTCATTTGAGCAATCCGGTGCGTGGGCGGTGGAAATCGAAGTGGTGCCTGCCGAACTACTTGTCCAACTCTCGAAACGAACGCGATTGGTAACATCATCGATTGGTGCGGGCAGCGGCGGTGACATCCAATTCATGTTCGCCGAAGATATCTTGGGCAACCATGCACCGCCCTTTCCTCGACACACCAAACAGTATCGAAATCTGTTCAAGATGGAGCAAGCCATGCAGGTCGAGCGAGTCGAGGGTTTTCGCGACTACATCGACGATGTCAAACGCGGAACGTTTCCTGGACCAGAGCACGTCGTCAAAACTCCTGAAGGACTAATCGATCAATTTTTGGCACAGATCGATGGCAAGGCCTGAGAAGTAGTGATCATCTGGGAAAATGCCAGCGATTCCCGGCCAGCGCCAAGGCGTTGCTTTTCTTGGGCGGGCATTTGCTAGCGGTTCGCGATGTTTTATTAAAAGTCGTCACTCCCATCGACGTCGAAGCGATCATTCAGCAGGACGAGCAAAATAAAGTCGCTCAGTTCTCCGAGCTGATAGCGTAGGGCATCGCTATCAACTCGGAGAGCTGAGCGACAATTTAACAGCGATTCCCGGTCGGCGTAAAAACGTCGTTTTTCTTGGGCGGGAATTTGCTAGCGGTTCGCGATGTTTTGGGCGAATATCGCAGTTTGCTTTAGCCACGTAGTGGCGGCAGATACTAGTCTCTGCCGCCGCTACGCGGCTGTTGGAGCGACATCTCTCTTTCGCTCCAACGCACCCGCGACGTCTTGACTTTCGTCCTTTGCCTATGGTCATACGCGTCGCGAAAGCGGTCGGGCATTTCAGTGTTTGGCACAACCGAACGTCACACCTAACCAGCGCCACCTTGGTTCATTCATTCTTCACGCCCACTTTCACCGCCGGACAAGGGAGTGCCTCCTAGGTCGACCGATTTACCAGAACGACCTTTCCGCGATCGACCCCTTCTTCTACTCGGCGGTGTGCCTGTGCGATTTCGCTCATCGGGTACCGACGGTCAATCGTCACGGTCAGCTTTCCCTTCTCGTGAAGGCTGATAAGCTCGCGAAGATCATTCGCCTTAGGTTTGGCCAGCATGATCGTACCCGACTTTGATAATGGCCATGTCAGCACGGTCATTAGCATGCCCTTCGCGTCAGGTTCGGTCGAGACATAACGGCCGCCCTCGTTCATCACATCTCGAGCATCACAGTAACCTGATTTTCCCGCTGCATCGAACACCACGTCCCATCTCTCAGTCGATTTCGTAAAGTCCGTTTGTTCGTAGTCGTAGAAGTGATCTGCGCCGAGTGACAAACAGAACTCACGATTGTCACCGCTGGCCACCGCGTCGACGTGACAGTCATAAGCCTTTGCAATTTGAACGGCGAACATTCCCACGCCGCCGCTGGCCCCGTTGATCAACACACGATCGCCGGGCTTCATCTTGCCGTGATCTCGAAGGGACTGAAGAGCGGTCGTTCCAGCAAGCGGCATCGCCGCAGCGACATCGGTCGAAAGCGTGCTTGGTAGTTTTGCAACCGTGTCGACCGCTGTGACGACATAATCAGCTGCCGCTCCACCGCGAGCAGTGTCGAGAAACGCCATCACTCGATCGCCGGGCGAGAACGGCGCATCGGCGGCGCAGTCGGCAATGACACCAGCGACGTCATATCCTGGGATCCGCGGAAAGCCACCCGGCAATAACCCTTTCATCTCACCACTGCGAATTCGATAATCGATCGGGTTGACGCTGGAAGCCCAAACATCGATCAGGACTTGACCGGGAAGACGGGTCGGCATCGGCACGGTGCCAGCATGAATGACACTCGCGTCGCCGTAATCGTCGTAGACCATCGCGTGCATGGAACCGGTCTCGTGGACAGCCTTCGCGGCGTTTTCTGTTTCAGGGGACATGATTGAGTTTTAGTTGTTCGAGTTTGCAAGATCGTTCCCAGATAGCGATTCATGTACCAATCTAACGCTCGGGCGAGCCTTTTTTGCTTGCGGAAGTCTTCGGCGTTGGAGCTTTAACAGAACGCTAGAAGACAAACGGCCTGCGAGGCTCGACACGATCTTGCTTCCAAAATCGCGTTTTCTGTTCAGACGGTTGATGGCCAAATTGGTGCTGGACTACTGGCACGTGCTTTGCTTGATGCCCGGCCTTCGCTTGGTAGTCCGCAAAAGGTAGTCGCGGATCACCCATACACCTCTGTTTGCACCTTGGAGATACAGCATGGTCGGGTTCCTTTCGTCTTTATTGGTTGAACGTCAATCGTCTTCTGCGCCGCGTGGGCGGGTCAGGCAGAAGACGGCCAGGCGTAGCAACGGGTCGGGACGCAAGCGAATGAAGACGCGTCGACTTTTGGGCGAGGCTTTGGAACAACGCCGTGTCTTGGCCGCCTACCTTGTCAACACGGCGGACGATGTGGTCGCCGAAGATGGGCTGGTAAGTCTTCGCGAAGCCATTGAGGCGGCGAACACGAACGCGGCTGTCAACGAAGCAGTCGCCGGTGACGCTGGATCGTTCGATTTGGACACGATTCGTTTCGCGCCTGAGTTGGGCGATGTAGTGATCACATTGACCGGCGGTGAACTAGAACTCACCGATTCAGTTTCGATTGTTCAAGGCGACGCCGGTTCAATCACGATCGACGCGGGTGGGAATGGTCGTGTGTTGACGATCGGCGAGGGCGCAAACTTGGTTTCGCTGCGTGATTTGACGTTGACCGGCGGCGTGGCGGATGTTGGGGGTGCCGTACTGATCACCAGCGGCGGCACGGTGACACTGGACAACGTGAACGTGATCGGCAACGACGCCGTCGGCGACGCGGCGGAAGAAGGTGGCGGCGGAATTTTCAATCGCTCGGGGTCCCTGAACATCCTCGGTGGTTCCTTTCGCAACAACACCGCCAGTGGTGCGAGCGGATCGGGGGGCGGCCTATTTAGTCAGTCCGGCGACGTGGTCATTCGGCGGACCGAGTTCACCGGTAACGTCGCCAACCGCGCGGGCGGCGGCATCGAACTTGGCACCGGTTCGCTGGTCCTTTCGGATGTGATGCTGGGCGGGCTATCGGCCGCCGCCGGCAACGTGGCTGGGCCTGCCGGTTCTGCCTCGCCAGGCAATGGCGGCGGATTACACGTGACCGGTGGCGATGCATTCACATCGATCACGATCTCGAATAGTCAAATTTTAAGCAACGTCGCAGCGTCCGAGGGTGGGGGACTTTGGAATCAGGCAGGCGTTCGAATGACGGTGTCGGGTCAGACAACGATCGCGGGGAATCGTGCTGCGGGGGCTTCCAACACCGAAGGCGGTGGGGGCATTTTTAACAACGGTGGAACGTTGTTGATCAGCGACAGCGACGTTCGCAACAACGCGGCGACCGGCGACGCGGGCGGCGGTGGTGGGATCGCCAGCGATGGCGGAACGGTCTCGATCGATAGCTCGCTGATCGCGGGTAATTTTGCGGCCGGCCCGAATGGTTCGGGCGGCGGTCTGCTGGCGATCGGGACCGCTCAACTAAATGTGATCGAAACCGAAATCAGCGGCAACGTGGCCAGTCGCGCAGGAGGCGGTATCGAGCTGGCAACCGACCCGACGATGACGACCGCGCTAACCCTGATCGGAGTGGCGCTGAATGAAAATAACGCGGGAGTGGTCGACAACGAAGCGACAGCGGCGGCACCTGGCAACGGCGGCGGGTTGCATGTCACCGGTCAAGGCAACTCGCTGATCATTGACTCGGACGTCTCCGGCAACCAGGCCGCTCGGGAGGGCGGCGGGCTATGGAACGATTCCGGAACGATGACGATCGAGAATACCAGCGTCGGTTTCAACATTGCCTCCGGCGACGCGGCCGACGATGGCGGCGGAGGAATTTTCAATAACGGTGGCAACGTGATGGTCAATGATTCCGTCATCGTCAGCAACACCGCCGATGGGGCGTCGGGCAGCGGTGGCGGTGTGTTCTCGCTTGGCGGACAAGTCGCGTTGACGCAAACCGTTATCAGTGACAACGTCGCCAACCGAGCAGGCGGCGGTATCGAATCGGCCGAAGGTGGGTTGATCCGCTTGGACGGCACCGACTTGGTCGCCAATGTTGCCGGACCAGATGGTTCGGCTGCGCCCGGCAACGGCGGTGGGTTGCACATTTCCGGATCGGGGGATGCGATCATCATTGGCGGAAATGTCAGCGACAACTTTGCGGCATCCGAAGGCGGCGGGCTCTGGAACGGGGCAGGCACGTTGACGGTCGACGGTACCACGATCAATGGCAACGTCGCCTCCGGGGATGACGCCGACAATGGCGGTGGCGGCATCTTCAACAACGGCGGGTCCTTGCGGATCACCGGGGCTTTGGTCACCGGCAACGTCGCCGATGGAGCCTCTGGCAGCGGCGGCGGCGTGTTCAATTTCGGCGGTCAAGCCATGATCAGTCAAACGACGATCCGCGGAAACGTTGCCAACCGCGCCGGTGGAGGTATCGAAGCCTCTGCGGATTCGGAAACCACGCTGGATGACGTGAACTTGAATGGCAACAACGCCGGCGTGTTCGTTGCCGACGACGCCGCTACGCCACTCTTGCTGGGGTATGCGTTCGATGGCTCGGGCACGTCCGCCGTTGCCAACGGAAGTGCGTCGACCGATGGCCAGCCAACGTTGAATTTGATCGGCAGTGGAACCAGCCTGATCGGTCCCGCCGGCAGTGGCGTGTCGGGCGATGCCGCCGACCGCGCTTTCGACAACACGTCTGGCGTCGGCGCTCAACAGAGCGATGATTTTGACGCCATCGACGGGCTAGCCGCGTTTACGCTGTCGGGTTGGTTTTTGTTGCCTGAAACCGCAACCGAAAGCATCGGTCGGCAGGACGCCTTGATCGAAAACGGAACAATATCAGTCCTCGATGATCCGGGCGGATTTCGACTTCGCGGCGGTCCTCGCGCCAATTCGGGAACGCTGGAACTGACAGTCAATCGCGATCGACGTGTTGAGTCGTCGGCTGTGTTTACTGAAATCGGCGAGTACGTTTTCTTTGCGGTCAGTTACGACGGAAACGCTTCGACGAACAACGTTAGATTCTATAAAGGAACCGTCGACAGCGCAGTGACGCTGGTTGACACCCTATCGCTCGACGCAGGAACGGTGAACGACGAAGACATCCCGCTATCGATTGGAATCACTCAAACTTCGGGATTGGATTTGAATCCCTTCAGCGGTTTCCTAGATGACATACGCATCGACGATTCGGCAGTTGGTCTTTCCGAATTGGAATCTCGTCGATTTTCTGCGGGCGGATTGAGTGATTCGATTGCCGCAAATCCCGGCAACGGTGGCGGGCTGCACATCAGCGGCGACGGCGTTGTGTTCATCAATGGCGGAACTGTCAATGGAAACTTGGCGGCCAACGAAGGCGGTGGACTGTGGAACAGCACCACGGGGCAATTGATCGTCGACTCGGTGGAGATCTCGGGCAATTCATCCGGCGACGGCGGTGGCGTCTACAGCGATGGTGGCCGGACGACCTTGACTAGCACCGACGTGACAGGCAACGACGCGTCCGGTAGCGGTGGTGGCGTGTTCGTCGCGGCCAGTGAGTCGACCGGATTCCCCGTGTTGACGATCACCGATAGCACCATCGCCGAGAACGTCGCAGGTGCGACGGACGCTGGCAGCGGTGGCGGTGGAATTTTTGCGGCCAGCTCCGCGGTCCTGACCGATACCGACGTCATCAACAACACGGCAGTCGAAGGCACCGCCGATGGCGGCGGTGTCCTTGTCTCGTCAACGGGTTTTTCCTTGACCGATTTTTCAACGACGGGTGGCGAGATAAGCGGCAACTCGGCGGCACGGGCCGGCGGCGGGGTCGAGAACAACGGCGGCTTCTTCAGCGCGGTTGGAACCGATTTGGTGGACAACTTCGCGGGCGTCAATGGCGGTGCCTTGCACCAGTCCGGCGGCGGACTGTTTCCCGCATCCTCGATCGTTGCTGATGCGGACGTCATCGGGAACGAAGCTGCCAATGAAGGCGGCGGTTTCTGGGGCAATAGCGGCGGCTTGATAGCGGTTTTGGATTCTTCATTCCAGGACAACTCGGCCATGTTCGGCGGAGCGGTCTTCGGCGATGGCGATGCCGACATCAGTGTGGATCGTACCTCGTTCATCAGCAATCAAGCCGACGTCAACGGCGGTGGCATCGCGATCGAAGGTGGAACGTTGTTCTTGGCCGACAATACGTTCACATCGAACTCGGCCGGCGGAAATGAACCGGGTCTGGGCGGCGGTGCGATCTTCACGGCCGCGGCCAATGAAATTCTGCGAACCGACTTGGTCGGCAATACCGCTTCGATGCCAATGGGCAACGGTGGCGGAATTCTGATCGCCGAAGGCGGCAGCGGGACTTACTTAGGCGGCCAAATCCGAGACAACGTCGCCGGCCGCGCGGGTGGCGGTGTCGAGGTTGCCGGACAGATCACACTCGATCAAGGATTTGATTTCGGCGACGATATCGAGCTGGTCCTTGATGGCAACCGTGCCGGCGTCAATGGCGGCGGGCTGCACATCAGCGGCGACGGCGATGTCACGATCCGGCGAGCCACAGTGTCAAACAATGTCGCCGACGCCGAAGGCGGCGGTTTGTGGAATAGTGCGACAGGTTCTTTGAACGTGGTCGCAACGAATGTGGTCTCCAACATCGCGTCGGGCGATGATGCCGATCAAGGCGGCGGAGGAATCTTTACCGATGGCGGAAACGTCGACGTTACCGAATCCGTCATTCGCGACAACTTGGCCGATGGCGAGTCTGGCAGTGGCGGTGGGGTCTTCAACAACGCCGCAAACGTGACGATCACCGACTCGACGGTCAGCGGCAACACGGCCGTTCGCGCGGGCGGTGGCGTCGAGACCGCTGGCGAATCAGAAACGACGCTGACTGACGTCACCTTGATTGGAAACAGCGCCGGGCTCGATCGCAGCCTCGCGGGCAGTTCGGTTCCTGAGCCATTGTTGGTCTACGGTTTCAACGAGACCGGGACCTCGGCGCTGGCCGATGGAAGTGCTGCAAGTGGCTCCGGTGCGCCGACGTTAAACTTTAATGCCAATAACAGCACCAACGCGGCGGACCTGCACGGCGAGCCGGGCAGTGGCGCGTCGGGGGATGACAATGACCGAGCTTTCGACAACACCAGCAGCGGCGGATTATTCAATGCGGCCGGTGCCCAACACGCGGCCGACTTCGACGCCATCGACACGCTTGATGCGTTCACTTTATCGGGCTGGTTCCGATTGGCAGATGGTGCTGAGAGCATCGGCAGACAAGACGCTCTGATCGAAAACGGCAGCCTGTCCGGTTCCAACCGCGGTGGTTTCCGGCTTCGTGCCGGGACGGTCACCAATGCGAGTACGCTGCGTTTGGAAGTCAATGGCCGGGAGGTCGAATCGTCGCCGGTGTTCACCGAAACCGGCGAGTACGTCTTCTTTGCCGTCAGCTACGACGGAACTTCATCAGCCGACAACGTCCAATTCTATAAGGGCACAACCGAGTCCGACGTGGTACTGGTGGATACGCTGTCGATCAACGCTGGTGCCGTCAACGACGTGAATCAACCGCTGGTCATCGGCAAGACACCGCAGGCGTTTTTCTTCAATCCTTTCAGCGGGTTGCTGGATAACATCCGCATCGATGGGTCGGCATTGACGGCCGATGCATTGTCGTTCATTCGAGCCGACGCGATTGGGGAAGCCGAAGGCATTCGCGCCAATCCCGGCAACGGCGGCGGCCTGCACGTCAGCGGTGCTGGAAACGTGACGATTACCGGTGGCAGCGTTTCGCGCAACTTCGCCGCGTCCGAAGGCGGCGGCTTGTGGAACGGTGCAGGCACGATGACGATCAACGGCACCAGCATCACCGACAATGTTGCGTCGGGTAACGATGCCGACAACGGCGGCGGCGGAGTGTTCAACAACGGCGGCACGCTGGATATCACAGACGCCGTGATCAGCGGCAATGCGGCCGATGGTGCCGCGGGCAGCGGCGGCGGCGTGTTCAGTCTGGCCGGCGACGTCACCATCCGCGGTACAACGCTGGAAGACAACGGCGCGAACCGTGCCGGTGGCGGAATCGAGATCGTTGACGGAACACTGTCATTGGTCGATACCGACCTGATCGAAAACGATGTCAACGGAATTGTCACCGGCGGCGCGGCGGCGCCCGGAAACGGCGGCGGCTTGCATGTCAGTGGCGTTGCCGACGTCACGATCGACGGCGGCATCGTTACAGGAAACGTCGCGGCCAGCGAAGGTGGCGGGTTGTGGAATCAAGCCGGCAGTACAATGACGATTCGAAACGGAACACGGATTCAGATCAACACGGCACTCGGCGACGCGGCCGACAACGGTGGAGGTGGCGTGTTCAACAACGGCGGGACCGTTGTGATCAACGATGCCATCATTCTATCCAATTTTGCCGACGGAGCCTCGGGCAGCGGCGGCGGCATCCTGAATGTCAACGGTGGCACCGTCTCGGTAACTGATAGCGAGATCTCGATGAACGTCGCCAGTCGGGCCGGTGGCGGAATCGAAGACGCCTCGGTGACCGGCGAAAGCACCGTGGATGGAAACAGCATCACGTTGACGCGAGTTCTGTTGGATCGCAACAACGCCGGCGTCGTGTTGCCCGGCCGCGGCGGCGCAGCGTTCTCCGCCCCCGGCAACGGCGGCGGATTGCACGTCACCGGCGGTGGCGATGTCTTGATCGTGCAAAGCACGGTCACCGATAACATTGCCGGCAACGAAGGGGGTGGGCTATGGAACAACACCGGCACGTTGACGATTGATTCATCAACGATTGCCAACAACGAAGCCCCCGACGGTGGCGGGATCTTCAATAATTCCGATGTCGGCGACATCGCAATCGTCAATTCAACCATTAGCGGTAACGAAGCCGACAACGCCGGTGGCGGACTGCTTAGCCAGGGCGGCGACGTGACTTTGACCAGCGTCACGATCGCGAACAATCAAGCCGGCCAGGGTGGCGGCATCGAAATCATCGGTGGAACGTTCACGATCGATTCGTCAATCATTGCAGGCAACGATGCGGGTACCGGACCGGACGTCAATGGAACGGTCACCAGTGCCGGTCAAAATGTGATCGGTAATTCATCCGATGTGACGATCTCCGGTGCGACTTCTACTGATCGCATCAACGTCGACGCGCGATTGGCTCCGCTCGCGGACAACGGCGGACCGACATGGACGCATGCCCTGCAAGTAAACAGTCCCGCGCTGGGCAACGGCGACCCTGCCGCAACCAACGTCGACCAACGCGGCATCGCACGTCCGCAAGGAACCGCGTCCGACAGCGGCGCGTTTGAATCGAACTTGTCCGAAACCACGGCTCGCCGACTGGCACGAAGCGATGTGAACTCAAGCGGCGATGTAACGGCTCTTGATGCTTTGTTGATCATTAACCAACTTGGATCTTCGGGACGGGACGCGACGAGCGAAGGCGGCGAAGGCGAGTTGGTATCGGCGACTACAACGAAGTCCGACTTTGATGTGAACGAAGACGGGCGAGTTTCTGCGCTCGACGCTCTGATCGTTATTAATTCGCTGGCGCAGACTTCTGCTCCGCCTGCCGCTGCCGAAGCGGGTCATGCGGTCCGTGCAAATGACATCGCGATCGCATCGACCAACTCCGACATCGCCGATCGCCAACGCATGATCGACGACCTACTGATCGAGCAGTTGGCCATGGACGCGTTGGCCCGACGCGAAATGTTTTAAGAAGTAACGTCATCGCAACACCTTCTCCGTCCCTGTCATTTACCTTTCTTTTCTTGGTAACAATTTTTTCTTGGTAACAACATGAATCGATCAAAAACTTTACTGGCCGGAATTCTGCTGTCGCTTGCCGGCAGTCTGCCCTCGAATGCTGCGATCATCAGCGAGTTTCAACCAAACCAGCCCGGCACGGGTGCCGATCCGCTCCAACAGATCCTCGAGCTCAGCGGGGCCGCTGGCACGTCTTTCACGGGATTCGTGTTGGCTATTGGCGGCGAGTCAACGCGACTCGGGACGGTTGATACGGTGTCGCCTGTTTCTGGTACTTTTGATTCGAGTGGATTGTTTACGACCAGCGTCGGAGATTTTCTAAACCCATCCCACACCATCGTGCTGGTCAATCAATTCGAAGGTGAGGCGGGCGTCACTGACATCGATACCAACAACGACGGTATCGCCGATGATTTATCAAGCTTTGGCGGTCTCTCGGGAGTCGAAGACGCGATTGGAATCCCTAACTCAACGAACGACGAGTTTCGGCTATTCGGCGAAGACCTCGGCGGACAGGACTTTGCTTTTACGGGAGACTTAAGCGGACCGCGACTGGTCTTCCGAGATGCGAGCGTTGGAAGCTGGTTCGCGATCAATGATCCCGACAATGGTGAAGTGTTCGACATCCGCGGTCAGAACGTCGCCGACTTGCTCGTGTTCGACGGGGATCCGTTTTCGATTAGCTTCGGACGCATCAATCCGCGGGCGATGGCCGTGCCGGAGCCAAGTTCGTTGGCGGTGCTAATTCTGGTGGGGGCGACGGTGGCCTATCGTCGACGTCGTTCCCATCACGCGAATGTTGATGTTGCTCATTGAACAACTCGACCAAGCCCCATCAAACCAATCAGTCGTCCGGGCTAACGCCCCCGGACGCAAAGAAAGCGGCCACGGTCAGACGCTTTTGGAAACAATCAGATTGTTTCCGAGCGATCGATCAGGGCGGCGACCATGGCGGTCAACTTGGGGCCGTCGATTGGTTTGGGGAAATATTCGTCGCAGCCCATCGCGATGCAGTGTTCTCGTTCTCCTTCCATCGCGTCGGCGGTCAGCGCAATGATTGGCAAGTCGAAGCCCTCTTCGCGGAGTTCGGCGACGGCTTGACGACCATCCATGACGGGCATTTGCATGTCCATCAAGACGAGCGAGAACGGACAGCCATCCGCGTTGGCGGTGCGAACAGCTTCGACGGCTTGTTGTCCGTTCTCGGCGATGGAGACTTCGGCACCGCATTTCTCAAGGAAGAACTTTCCGACCTGCCAAATGTCCCGTCGATCGTCGGCTAGCAGAACGCGTGCGTGAATTTTGGGATACGACGGTGTGCCGCGATCCTTTGATGCCAAGCCGACGTTGCCTTTTGGAGTTGCTTCGGTCGTGATGTCGGCTTGTTCGTTCGAGACCGGCAGCGACAGCGTGAACCGGCTGCCGCGTCCGACCTCGCTTGAGACGCGAATCGTCCCGCCCATCCCTTCCGCCAAACGTCTGGAAATGCTCAGGCCCAATCCGGTACCGCCAAACTTGCGAGTGGTTTGTTTGGTGGCCTGATTAAAGGCGACAAACAAGCGTTTCATCTGCGTTCGCGTGATTCCGATACCGGTGTCGGTCACCGAAATTTCAAGGTGTGGCTTCGCGCCATCTTGAATCATCACCGTGCTGACAACAACGTCGCCATTGGGCGTGAACTTGACTGCGTTGTTAATCAGATTTACGAGAATCTGACGCACTCGGACTTCATCGGCCGTGATCTCGGCGGGCAACTGAGTGGCATACTCGAACCGCAGCGGCACGTTCTCTTCCTCGGCACGCGGACGCATCAACGTTTCGACATCGCCGACAACGCGGCGGATGTCGATGCGTCGTTTCTCGAACTGCATCTTGCCCGCTTCAATCTTCGACAGGTCAAGGATGTCATTCAGCAGCGAAAGCAGATAAGTGCCATTGCGTTTGATCGTGTCGACTTTCTCCAAGAACTCCGGCCGATCCGATTCGGTTCGCAACATGTCCGCAAACCCCAGCACCGCGGTCATCGGCGTTCGCAGCTCATGGGACATTGTCGCTAAGAATGAATTCTTGGCCTCGTTGGCCCGCTGGCTCGCCTCGTTCGCGTCCTCCAACGCTTTCCGAGCGACGATCTGATCGGTAATGTCGTGCTGGACGCCGACGAAGTTGCTGACCTTTCCGTCGGGATCCAGGACCGGTGCGATGTGCAAGTCGTTCCAAAACGGAGTGCCATCCTTTCGGTAATTCAGAATCGCCACGCGAATGGGCTCGCCCTCGTCCAGACCGTCTCGGATCGTTTGTATTGACACCGGGTCGGTTTCCGGACCCTGCAAGAACTTGCAATTCCGACCAATCACTTCTTCGCGTGCGTAGCCTGTCAGACGCAAGAAGCCCGGGTTGGCGTAGGTGATCGGATTTCCGACTTCGCGCGGGTTGGTGATGATGATTCCGTTGACGGCCGCTTCGATGGCCAGTTGCTGAAGCCGGATCTCTTTTTGCGCCGCGTCAAGCGTCGCGATGTCAATCAGCGTCAGCACTACGCCACGCGTCGTGTCGCCGCTCTGATACGGCAACATTCGGACAAGGTATGGCGCCTGGTGACGGTCGAATACGGTCCGCTCTTTTTCGCTTTGCGTTTGCAAAACTTGTTGCAAGTCGTCCAGCAGCGACGGATGGTTCAGCTTGTGCGCGAACGTTTCCATCGAGCGGCCTCTGTCGTGATCGTCCAAGTCAAACACCCGTGCAATTTCGGGTGTGAATCGTCGGATAAACAAACCGTCATCCAAGAAAATGACCCCGACGCGGGTGGTCGCCAACAGGTTGTCCATGTCGTCGTTGGCGAGCGCCAATTCTTCCACGCGGCGCTGGTGTTCAGCGTTGACCGTATAAAGTTCTTCGTTGACGCTGTGCAGTTCTTCGTTAGTGCTTTGAAGTTCCTCATTGCTGGCGACAAGTTCTTCGTTGGCAGCTTGCAGTTCCTCATTAGATGTTTCCATCTCCTCAATGGTCGCCTGCAGATTTTCTTGCGAAAACTGCAACTGGGATTCCAATGAGTCCAAGCGAGTTCGATCGAGTTCAGCAAGATCGTCGTTGCTGGCCGGCTTGTTGCTGGTGGATTCGTTGCTGGTGGATTCGTTGCTGGTGGATTCGTTGCTGGCCGGTCCGTTGCTGGCTGATTTGGGGTGGGCCGATCCGGTCGGAGATGCTTGGTCAGCGGACACGTCTGCGATCAAAAATTCCACCAACAACTCGCACGGATCCGAAGGGCCGTCGAAAAGCGGTTCTACCGTGATCCGCAGTAATTTCCCGTCGTCGACACCTTCAAAACGGGTCGCCGCGTAAACGACTTTTTCGCGTTTGGCAACCGCGTGGTGCCACGCCGTCGAAATCGAACTTTTCAGCGAATCGTGAATCATCTCTAACAAGTGGTTCGACGGTCTGCCGCCTCTCGGACGCAAGTACTTTTCCGCACCCCCGAAGATGTGCAACATGCTTCCAGATTCACTCGCCAAAATGCTGCAGCCCATCTTTGTAGCCAGCAGTCGGTCATACGTCCTGATCAATTCATGATCGACGCGGTTGCTTTTTGCGATCGGTATCGATGGGGGTGCGTACGGCATGGACTCGTTTCGCCGCCCCACGGGGACACGCATGCCAATCGGCAATCGTATGTCGCGACGCTTGCTGTATATCCGCCAGCGCTTGTCGATCGGTTGAAACTCGTCGTTTAGTTCTCCCGGTGATTCACTCGGACCAAGGAACAAGATCGCATCGGCGTTGAGCGCAAAGTGGAACAGCGATAGAACCTTCGATTGAGCCATCGGCTGAAGGTAGATCAACATGTTGCGGCACGTTACCAGATCCATTTGAGTGAACGGCGCGTCGCTGATGACGTTGTGCGGCGCGAAAACAATTTTGTTTCGCAATTCTCGCGTGATTTGAAAACCATCGCGGGTCTCCGAAAAGTATCGCTCGCGACGTGAATCGGAAACCTCGTGCAACGCATCGACTTTGTAGATGCCTTTCCCCGCGATCTGCAGCGATCCTCTGTGAGCGTCTGTCGCGAAGACTTTAAAATCGAGCGTCGAATTTCGTCGACGGAGTTCTTCGTCGATAAGGATGGCGATCGAATACGCTTCCTCGCCCGTCGCGCACGCGGCGACCCAAATTCGCAAGCAGTCCTGATTCTTCTCCTTCTTCGCGATCAATTTGCCGATCGCTTTGCTGCGAAGCGTCTCGAACGCCTCACCATCGCGGAAGAACTTGGTCACGCCAATCAGTAGGTCTCTGTACAGTGCGTCCAGTTCCAATTCATCATGTGCTAGACGCTCCGCGTACTCATTTAGATCGGTCATCCCCAGCAGTTGCATTCGGCGGTTGATCCGACGGCCGACGGTGCTGGATTTGTACTGGTTAAAATCCAGCGACGTGCGGCGATGCAAAAGGTGCAGGACCTGCGATTCGACTTCCATGCTTCCAAATGCCAGATCTTCTTCGGCCAGCTTTTCGCGACTGATCCCTTCCTGGGTGTAGCGGACCATCGCCTCGGCGATTTTTTCCGGCGGCAAAACCACGTCGACCATCCCCGTCTTTCGCGCGCTCGCGGGCATCCCATCGAACTTGGCCGTCGCATCGTCTTGAACGATCACCAGCCCGCCCGCCTCGTGGATGTCGCGGATGCCTCGCGATCCATCGCTGCCGGTGCCCGACAGGATCACGCCGACGGCGTAGCGACCGCGGTCGATGGCCAGCGAACGGAAGAACGCGTCGACCGGATGAACGAGACTGCGATCGGAACTTCGCTCGGTCAGCAGCAATCTGCCCTCGCTGATGACCATTTCCATCTTCGCAGGGATCAGGTAGATGTTGTTCGGTTCGACCGGGTCACCGTTTTCAACGCGATTGACCGGGATGCTGGTCTGTCGCGAAAGCAGCTCCTCCATGTGGCTTTTGAAGTCTGGCGAAAGGTGCTGGATGACGACGAACGCCACCCCGCTGTCGGCCGGGATGGCTCGAAAGAAACTCTCCAACGCCTCCAAGCCGCCGGCGGACGCGCCGATGCCAACGACGTGGAATTCTTTGCAGGCTTCCGTTTCCTTCGCCTCAACTTCGTTGGTCGTCATGCTAAGTTGTTAATGTCTGCGATTGATTCGCCAAAATCGAGCGGCCGTTGGCGCTGACTGGTCCCTTTTGCCTGCCCGTGACGGCAGTCATCGACGCGTGTCTCTCTTTGCAAATTGAGATGGCGAGCTACAGCAACTCTTGGACCAAAAATGCCGAACCTGTGCGACGCTGTCTGCATTCGGTGTACGGAGCCAGATTGAACAATTGCCATGGCGGAGGCAACAAAATGTGTATCATGACGACGACAGTAACCGGAACGAGAGTGCGATGACACGGCCATGATGGAACCTTTTACCACTGACGAACAACGGCTTCGTTTGGCTGTTTCGTTGTCCGGCATGGGGCTGCTAGAAGTCGACTACCGCATTGACACAGTGATCGCGGATCAACGAGCTGCCGAGTTGTTCGATTTACCGGCAGGGGTCGCGGTCAGCCGGTCTGAACTTCATTCCCGGTTGCACCCAGACGATCGCGAGGGAATCCAGCGGCAGATGGACTCGTCACTGCGTCCCGATGGTGCCGGTCAGTTCACAACGGACTATCGGATCGTTCGCCGCGACGGCAGCGTCCGCTGGTTAAATGTCCGAAAGCAGGTGTCGTTCGTTGATGGCAAACCCACCAGGGGACTTTTGGCGGCGATCGACATTACCGATCGGAAGGCCTACGAGCACCAGATGCACCAGTCGCACGAGACGTTTCGGCAAGTGGTCGAGGACAATCCGTTTGGCGTGTACGTGATCGACGACGACTTTCAATTTCTTTATGTCAGCCAGGGTGCCGAGCAAACATTTTCGAGCACGATGCCCCTGGTCGGTCGCGACTTTGCAGAAGTCATTCACGCGACTTGGCCCGAGCCCTTCGCGAGCGAGGCGATCGAGCGATTTGAAAGCACCATGCGGACGGGCCAGCCCTACACGGCACCCCTCTTGATCGAACAACGTGTCGACCGTCAGGTCGTCGAATCTTACGAATGGAAGATCAAACGGGTATCGCTGCCGAACAACCGTTACGGGGTCGTGTGTTATTACTACGACGCGACGGAACGACAACGGTGGGAGCAATCTTTGCGAACCAGCGAAAGTCGCCTGCGATTGGCGGCCGCGGCAACGGGATTCGGAACGTACGACTACGACGCGATCGCTAATACGCTCGTTTGGTCGCCGGAACTGTTTCACATTTGCGGGCTACCGTCGGATTACCAGCCGGTGCAGGACGCGGTGCGGTCGATCGTGCATCCCGACGATGTTTGCAGGTACGACGCCGCCGTCGCGAACGCTCACCAATCCGACGGGCCGGAGGTCCATCACGAAGAGTATCGGATCGTTCGACACGATGGCCAAACGCGATGGATCGTCGATACCGGACGCATTCTTCGTCAACGCGATGGCGATGCGAGCCAAATTCACCGTATCGTCGGAACCGTCCAGGACATCACCGCAAGAAAGCAATTCGAACAGTCCTTGCAAAAGGCGAAACAGTCGGCCGAAGCGGCCAGCCAATCGCGTGGAGAATTCCTCGCGAACATGTCTCACGAGATTCGCACGCCCATGGCGGCAATTCTGGGACACGCCGATATCCTAAAGGATCACCTCGTCAACCCCGACAACTTGCAAGTGGTCGAAACGATCCGTCGCAACGGCAACTATTTGCTGAACATCATCAACGATATCTTGGACCTTTCCAAGATCGACGCGGGCAAGATGACCATTGACCGACGACCCACGCGGCCCGACCAGATCGTGGGTGAGATTCGTTCGTTGATGGACGTGCGGGCATCCGAGAAGAAACTGCCACTAAAAATCGTCTTTGACGGTCCGATCCCAGAAACGGTCGAAACCGATCCGGTACGTCTAAGGCAGGTCCTGTTGAACCTAGTGGGCAATGCGATCAAGTTCACGCATGACGGCGAAGTGCGATTGGTCGTCCGGTTTGCAGCCGACAAAAGTCGATTGGTGTTCGATGTGATTGATACTGGCATCGGCATCCCACCAGGCACATTGGAATCGCTTTTCGAGCCTTTCGTTCAAGTCGATAACACTTCGACGCGGTCGATCGGGGGGACGGGGCTTGGCCTGACGATCTGTCGCCGATTGGCCAGCGCTCTCGGCGGAACCATCGTCGCCGAAAGCGAACTCGACAAGGGCAGTCGGTTCACTCTGTCGATCAAGGCAATCAAACCGGGACAACTGATCGAGCCGAATCTAACATTAGCCTCGGCGACGTCATCGCCAAAGAATGACATCCGACTTTCAGCGACCGTGTTGGTCGTCGACGATCGCCGCGACATCAGGTATCTGGCGCAGCACTTCATCGAAAAGGCGGGTGGAAAAGTTCATACCGCAACCAACGGTCAAGAGGCGATCGATTTTATCGAGTCACAATCGACACCAGACATCGATCTAGTCGTCATGGACATGCAGATGCCCGTGATGGACGGTTACAAAGCAACGTCGGAACTGCGAAGACGTGGTTGTCAGCTACCCATCATTGCCTTGACCGCGAACGCGATGAAGGAAGATCGCGACGAATGCCTCGCGGCCGGATGTAGCGACTACACAACCAAGCCGCTTGACAGTCACAAGCTTGTCGAACTGATCGAGCGATTGACCAGCTAGGTCGCGGCCACCCAGCGACGGTAATACCAGCAGCCGTCATACCAGACGCTGATTCCTTACGTCGGGTCGTGGCCCCAGTTCTTCAGGCTGTAGCACCAGTCCGTTTCGCTGACATCGCCCTTGGGACGCTGCGCGGTGTGACGTTTGACGTAGCCACAAACCTTCTTCATGTGTTCGTATTGGCTATCCGTCAGGTCCGCCTTGTTGGTTCGCTTGATCGCAACGATTCGTTCACCGGATTGATGACCCACTGACTCTGACTCGCCATCCTTTACCTGTCCCACCGATTTGGATTCCTCCGTTTGCAGCCACTCTTCCAATTCCTTCGGCTGCATATTCACCAGCGTTTTAAATTCCTGGTAGATTTCTTCCTGCTCTTCGTCACTCACTGAAGTTCCCCATTTAAGTAGCTGGTGGTCTGCTACCGCTCAGTTTAAAGGTAGCGAATTCAAGGTAGCGAAACGCTCACGAGACGACCTATTCCGACCCGTGCAGCTTGACCATCTTGTTGTAAATTCCCAACAGCAGAAATGTCGGTGCCCAGTTCGCGACGAACAAGGCTTTCTGCTTTTCGTCGTTCGCCTGAAGAACAACGGACGCCAGGATCGAAGCACCTGCGGCCCAAAGAAAGACGTCGGACGGCAACCGCGCGGTTCGTTCTTCAATCGCTCGCGCTAGCGGCCCCTCGCTCGCTTCGTGCTCGTCCACACCGTGACGTCGTTGATTGCCTGCCGTGGACTCGTTTGGAAGCTTGCCTTCTAGTTCTTCGGCGTATGCGTGCGGAATTGTCTCTGCCATCTCATATCTCCAATTTCAAGTTTCGGGTTGATTGCAATGTTTATTGCAACGAGTGTTGCAAGCCGACGAGGCAGCAAGAATCGAGCCAATCGAACGCGTGCTTCCGACTCGCCCTAAAAACTACGTGCGTCAGCAAGTCGCGCTTTTGGGGCAGGGGGGGCCGTTTTCAAAAATTTCGTGGGTGATCGTCAGGCATACAATCTGCAGTGATCCATACCGGTGCATATCTCCGTACACCTTCTTCATTGCTGATGCACAAATCGCTGACGCACAAAGGGATAGAAAACCATGTCAAAATGCTTGATCGCGGAATACGAAACCACTGCCGCCGCGAAGGTTGGTTTGGAGGTGCTCGAAAAGAATGGTTTTACGCTCGAAAAAGTCTCGGTTGTTTCCAGCGCCGATGATCCCGCCGCAACGCACCTACGGGATTTGCAGGACCCGCAACACGAACGTGTGTCCTCCGCATCCGCCCCCGAGGGTCGCAACATCTCGTTGGGAATGTTAATTGGCGGAACCGTCGCAGCTCCGCTGGCCGCCGGAACACTGGTGGGCTCCTTCATCATCGCGGGTCCGTTGGTCGGAATCGCCATCGGCGCGGCGGTCGGAAGCCTTGTCAACATGCAGCACTGGGGCGTCGCCGACGATGTCTCCGCGAACTACGAACAACGGGTCACCGCAGGCTCGACTTTGGTGATCGTCCATGACGTCGACGACCGACAACTTGACGATGCCGAGGCATCACTGGAAGCCACCGAACCAAAGTCGCTCGAACGCTTCGCATGATAACGGCGTTGCGTTCAGACTTCCTCGTCCACAAAAATGATGTGTCGGAAGTAGTGTTGCGACTCGAAGCTCGCACCGAGCGACCCGATCAATAAACCGAGCGACGCGCTCAGCGTACACATCTTTAGCTTTAGCAGGACTCCGACTTCAGTGGAGGAAAGGTCCGACGAGGCGGCCCATGACTTGACCAAGTCCGACCCAAACAAACTGCTGCTGACCATCGCACCGATCATGATCAGGGCAAACCATGTCACCATCATTCCGCCGAACACGATTCCAATCGCCGATACCGCCGTCACGGTCGTTTGCTCGGTAACGCGATGACCGTTCCGCATCAGCAATTGCTGGCGGACGATGACATACATCGTCGTTACGACCCATGCCGTCGCGGTCAGCAATGCAAGCCCCCACCAAGTTTGTGAAAGCGCAAGATCCCAAGCTTCGGCAGTCATCAACAGCACCACCACGGTGGACACCGAGGCAAGCGTCAATCCGCTCAGCCGACGTGGGAACTGCCAAGGTTTTGCGGCGAGAATTGCCTCTAAGATCTCACGCCGGTTGATCCAACTGGCTTGGATCGCGAAAGCCGTGGTGTTCCATCGTCGGCGGTTGGTTTCCTCCAAACGCTGGTCCGCGACTTCGCGAAACGAAAGCTGCTGCTGTTCGATTTGCGAGAGGGTTAGGTTGTCCATCGCATCGAGTCCTCGCGCGTCGACGGGCTGCGACATCAGATTGGTCGGGTCGTCACTACGGGCAAGACCCGACAGGTGCGAGAGTGAGTGCAGCATCAGCCGGCTCAGGCGGTGACCAATACGCTGCACACGCGATGCTTCCTCCACCGATTCGCCCACCGCCACCGGATCAATCAACGACAACGACAAAACGGCGGCATCGAGCGGACGGCTGAGCGCGGCCAAACAATGGGACGTGTAGTAGCTGTCTAGATCGGCCGCCGTCAACACGATCGAATAGTCCCAGTGCCTAGCGTCACGCTCTTGAACCGCTTGCCGCAACAGAACGCTGGGCTGAGCGACGCTGCTGCGTACGAGTTCAGGTCGTCGCACAGTAAAAAGGTCGAATTTGAACGTCGGAAAGTGATGACGCAAGAAGATCGTCGCTGCCGCGATCGCATGTTCGGTCGCTCGCTCATCGACTCGATCGAGTGCACCCGCAACGATAATGCCGATCTCGATCAGCGGTGGGCTAGCGTGCGTCGCGAAATTCATGAAAAGGTTTTTGCCGACGCCAGAACATGTTGGGACTCGAAACACCGCGATAGCCGCAGAGCTACCTTGAATTCCAGCAATGAAGCGATAAAGGCGATTCGCGAAGCGGTTGTCCAAAAAGGCACATCGTAGGCAAAGCGTATCGCTCACGCATTCATTTCGGATTGACAAGCTTTCATGCAATCCTTGCATGCCTTCGCGCACGCCTTGCATTCAGGGTGGTCATGCTTTTCACACTCCATTACACAGCGTTTGCAGCTCTCGATGCAAACCTTCATGATCACATCGGACATGGGACCACCGCGAGCGTCACTTGCGGCGCAGGCACGGCAAATGTCCGCGCAATCCATGCAAATTTGGATGCACGGCAACATCGCTTTCTTTCCATCTGCCATCGCTTTCAAGCACGCTTGAACACAGTTTTCGCAGTGAACGACGCAGTCTGAACATGCTAAAGCGCAATCGATTCCAAGGCCTGCCGCGTTGGGGTGATTGCTACGATGCTCGTCAGCTCGAGCGGCAGCCGAGGTCATCAATGCGGCCGACGAGGTAGCGACGGCGGCGATTAGGTTTCGACGATTCATGGGTTGCTCCGTAAGGCAAAGAAGTGACGTTAGGCAAGACGACTTCACGCAAACCGCATGCCGGCTTTTTGAATCGAAGGCGAGTCTCGGTCCATAAACCGGATCGTCCGTCGGAAGCGAGCGGTGGAGGTTTTTCAAGCATGTTCCGATGTCCTATTCCTAAACAAGCTCGCCGATTGACAACACTTCGCGGCTTAGAATGGCGCGATCACTTCTTTGGTTCGCCGCGTCGACAGCGCTGTCCAGATCGATGCGTCGATCGAATCGGTCACGAACTGCATCGATCCATCGGCCATCAGCACGTTGACGCCGCCCAAGTGACGGCTGCGTGCGCCCCGCCATCCGTACGGCGTGTAGATCGTGTCGGGGGCGCCGAACAGCCGCGCCGAAATGCAATCCGCTTCATCGGAGTTCGGCATTCGCTTGTGGTTGTAAAGTCCGGTTCGGTATTCACCGTTGGCCCAGGAAAACCCGCGAGCGTCGGCGTAGTTCCAAACCGGCGCGGTCCGGCACGCAAAATCCGACAGCGGCGTCGCGAAGCCGAACTTGTAGCTGGTTTCGATGTTCCGATCGGTGCTGCTTTGCGTCCCCAGAACACTTTCGCTCATCGCGACCGTGTTGGACGTGCCGTCTTCGATGTCGGACAAATGCGTTTGCGAATTGACATAGAACACGCCGTCGGTGTCCAGCGGCGTGCCGCCGCCGATGCCCGATCCGGTGCAAACGGCGTAGTTGGTCGGCCCGAAACTGGCGTGCAATCGTTCCGCGCGATCGCTGGGACACAAGAACAACGGAACCATCAATTGCACAGTGTCGATGTGGGTGGCGTCGAGTGCAAAGGTGACGGTGTAAAGCGGCTTTTTTAGATTCAACCTCTCAAAGATGGCCGTGTTTTCAAGGTAAGGCGACAACATCGCCAGCGCCGACCAGCGGTAGAACGTGTGCGGCGTATTAGGCACGTCGACGTACTGCTTCGCGACGCTGCCGGCGGGCAGCTTATTCAGTGCCGCGTGATGATTGTGCATCGCGATGCCGATCTGCCGCATCTGATTGCTGCACGTCATCCGCCGCGCGGCCTCGCGAGCAGACTGGACGGCGGGCAACAGCATGCCAACAAGAATTCCGATGATCGCGATCACGACCAACAACTCGATCAACGTGAAGCCGGCGGCGGCAACAACGCTTCGACGTTTCGGATCGCAATCGCGTTTCAAAGGGATTCTCGAAAGAGGTTTTGGTGACAGGATGTAATTTTTTTTGGTGATCTGTTGTAGGGTGGGTCAAATCGCGTCAGCGATGCAGACCCACCATCCACCCGAAATCAAAAAACGGTGGGTCATCGTGGCCTACCGGCACACTCGACCCACCCTACAAATCATTTCCCGGAAGCAGAACGCCGCCGACGGATCATCAAACCGACGACGCCAACCACCGCCAAGGCCGCGAACGTGCCCGGTTCGGGAATCGCGGTTGCGACGACGACGCTGCTAAATGGCGTAGAGTTTAAAGCGATCGTTTCAAGGAAGGTGCCGTCGGCAGCAAATCGGAACAGACCACCGTTGTCAAACATTTCAGCCGGATTGGTTCGTCCAAGCGCACTTACCAAAATCGTGCCGTCGACATCGATCGCAACACCCGCAGGGCTGGTGAACTGGCTGCTGGGCGTAAAGGACGGCGGAGGCAGCAGCGTGTCATCGATCGTGATGAAATCCAAACCCGTGACTCCGGTCGCTGGATTGAAGGACGCAACGTCGTTGGTAAAAGGTGCTCCACCGGCGTAGACGATGCCCGCCGAATCGATCGCCAATTGAGCATTACTGGAAGGCGAAACACCGATTACCGAGGCTGCACCGCTGGACGTGTTCAAACGATAAATGCGACCGCCGACGGCCGTCGAAACGATCAGATCACCACTCGAATCGAAGACCAAACCGGATGGACCCGCAAAATCAGTTAGCGGATCGGACAATGGAAACGAGGTTAGCGAATCGTCCGCGTTCAATCGCAAGACGCTGTTTTGGCCAATCGCTGCGATGTACAGGCGGTTGTCCGGACCGATCGTTAAGCCTGCGGGTTGCGAACCGGTTGCCAGTTGTCGCGTGCGAACCAGCGAGCCCGATGTGCCATCGACGACGTAGATTCGAGAAGTTTCTCGACCGGCAACGTAGTACAGATTTTGACGTGGGCTGTAAGCGATCCCGGCAAGTCCTGGAAATTGATCCGTGGCAGACGCAATCGTTGCAAAAGTCGATTGCTCATTCGTGACAGGATCGAACCGCTCCAGCGTTCCCGAGAAGAAGCCCGTTGCAACGATCGCGGCACCGGCGGGCTGGCAAAACATGCCTGCGGCAAGCAGGCAAAGAGCGAGTGCGGCAGCAAAAAACAATTTCATGGAGGCGTTCCGACAAGTTCAAAGGTGAGAATTCAAGGTGGATATTGGTGTTCGCCTCGATATTTCGAGCCTTATCGAAGGACGACCGCCACTTTGTACTCGAACGACCGTTTCTTTGTTACTTGCGGAAAACCCGTAGAATCCGGATTATTTCCCTCTGGCTGCGTCTCCTAGGTGCCCTTTTGTGCAGTCTTTCGGGGGTCGGACTCCAGAAAAATGCCAACAAGTTGGCCAACGCCCAGTTTGCCTAGTTGTTGCATTCTATTTGATCCTTAGAATCCTGCGTTCTTACACCCTTTCACAGCCTATAGGAGGCGGAAATGAAGTCAGTTGTTTTGTTCGCGATGTTCGCATTGGTTGGATCGATCTTGGCCCCCAGCTCCGACGCCGGTTGCTTCGGTAAGTTGTTCGGTCGCCACAACGCATGTGCTCCGGCCTGTGCACCAGAACCGGTTTGCTGCGAACCAGCTCCGGTTTGTTGCCCCGAACCGGCACCGGTCTGCTGCGAACCAGCTCCGGCACCAGTTTGCTGCGAGCCAGCTCCCGCACCGGTCTGCTGCGAACCAGCTCCGGTTTGCTGCCCCGAACCAGCTCCGGTTTGCTGCGAACCAGCCGCCAAGCGTTGCGGTTTGTTCTCGAAGCTGCGTGCCAAGATGCAATCTCGCAAGAGCTGCTGCGCACCGGATCCTTGCGGCTGCTAGTCAAACTTCGATCGTTCTGAGCCGACCCAGATTCAGACCCACGATCGAGCCGCCCTGGCACGGGCCATCGAAGGCGAACGTTTTTCAGAAAGCGTTCGCCTTTTTTCATGCGCGAATCGCTAACAGATTCTTTTCGCGTGCTGAACAACCAATCGCACGGGCGTCGCGTGATCAATAAGTGACAGATTTACCGTAGCTGATCCCGCCAGGGTTCAGTCCGGGCTGAACAGATTTACCGAAGCTGATCCCGCCAGGGTTCAGTCCGGTCTGAACCCTGGCGGGATCAGCTACGTCAGTTGTTATTCACCGAGTGCTAAGCGGCTGGGCATTCACGCACTGCCCGAGGCCTCACGGCCAGCGGCCTCACCCTCGTTTTCCATCGAACGACAAAAGCAACACGCTCCTACATCGATTCGATGATCGACCTTCTCAGCCAGGTCAATTCGCCGGCGATGTCTTCGGCTAGCCCGCGCTTTCGCATCGCCTCCGGCAATACGGACCATGCGTACGTTTCGATTTCCAGATGCCCCGTAAAGTCGATGCCGTTGGATGGATCGGCAAGCGTCCGCAGGCAATCGAGCACCTCGGCGTGGCTGGTCGTCAGGTGACCGAACCGTTCCAGGAAGACCGGCACATGGAAATGGACGACCCAGCGGTCGTCGCCCCAGACCGGATCGCCGTCCTTGGCCGTCCGCCCGATCAACTCGGGCAAGTCTTCGCTCAACATCTTTTGGCCCGTCGCGGTCAAACGCATCGTTTGGTGCAGGTACCGGTCCTCCGCAAAATGCTTCAGTTGCTCGATCGCCTCGCGCCGCCGACCGATCGCCATTGATTGCCAGTCGGCCACGACGGCGCTACTGACTTGAACCTTACCGATCGCAATGCCCGCGGCCGAGAACCGCGACAGCACCTCCGCCTGCGGTTCCATCATCACCGCCGAATGACAAATGTCGTGGCAAACGGTCAGGTAACGACGATGCTCGGTGCCAGACAACTGATCGCCGAAGAACGCGATCACGTCGTCCGTCGTGTCCAAGATGCAGCCCGGTTCGGGTTCGATCGCCACGACGATGCGGCGACCGGTTCGTGATTCAAGTTTCTTCAAGTACTCGGCTAATTCGCGAAAGTGCTTGCCGGCCGCTTCGACGATCGTGCCGTCTTCGGCGTCCGGTTTTTCGCTGCCCGCCTTTTCTGGCCACCCGATCGGCAGCGTGCTGATGGATCCGACGGGTTGGTCCTCGGGCAATAGCGCCGCCAAGATGTCGGCGAGTTGTTGCGTATAACGCAGCCGCGCCGGATCTTTCCAAGTCGGGCGATAGACGGCGTGCTTGACGACGTCTTGATGAAAGTTGTCGTACGGGAATCCGTTGATCGTGAACGGAACGAGACGCTGTTGCCGCAAGAACGTTGCGAATCGCTCGGTGTCGCCGGCCAACTGTTCGGCTGCCGACGCGGGCAGCCACAACCCGATGCCGAGGTCAGCGATGCCCGCTTCGATTCTCGCGGGCACGGCGTAGCGTAGTAGGTTCTCGCGGATCGATTCGATATCGGTCCCGGCATGGACGTTGGTGCAATAACCGGTCGTCCACTGGGTGGCCGGAATGGGGGCTGCGGTCGGTTTCGTCACGGTCAGTTGTCAACGCATGGGGGATTCGGATGTCCGTCTGCCGATATCTTACGCGACCAGCCTCAATCGCCGCGACCCGATTAAACTCAACCGGATTAGACTCGGTACATTCGTTTAACGCCCAGCCGAAGACGCCGTGCACTTCGTAGGCCTGCGGCTCCGGCCGCAGGCAACCTCGCCGAGGGCAACCTCGAGGGCGGAGCCGCAAGTCGACGAGGGTCAGGCCGGCGGGTTCGGCTGGGCGTAAAACGAACGATGACCTTTGCTGAACAAGAACTTTTGACGCTCGAAAGAGACAAACACGATGAAGGGCCGAACCATGCCAGCGACCATCCAAGCGATCTTCGGCCTGTTCGTGATAATCGTGGCGACCCCGTCGATCGCCCAGCCGCTTCCCAACTCGAAACACGCCGACAAAACCGATCGCTTCTATCAGATCGATACCTGGTTGCCGACGCCCAGTGAAGTTCGCACGGCCTCGGGCGCGCCCGGTCCGGACTACTGGCAACAACGCGCCGACTATGACATCGACGTGACGCTGGACGACACCAACCATTCGATCCGCGGCGTCGCCAAGATCACCTACCACAACCATTCGCCGCACGAGCTGTCGTACCTGTGGATGCAGCTGGACCAGAACCGGTTCCGACCGGATTCCGATTCCAACAATGCTTCGCCCGCGCCTTCGCTGGCACCCAAGATCACGTTCGATGCGATCGCCGCCATCATGGCCTCGATGGCGTTCGACGGCGGCTTCCAAATCGACTCGGTCACCGACGCGGCCGGCGGGCCGATGAAGCACGTCATCAACAAGACGATGATGCGAATTGATCTGTCACAACCGATCGCACCGGAGTCATCGATCGAGCTGAGCGTTGCGTACCACTACAACATCGTCAACGCAAAGGTCATTCGTGCTCGCGGCGGATATGAATACTTCGAGAATGACGACAACTCGATCTACGAAGTGTCGCAGTGGTATCCTCGCCTGGTCGCGTACACCGACTACACCGGATGGCAACACAAGCAGTTCCTCGGTCGCGGAGAATTCACCTTGGAATTGGGCGACTACAACGTCCGCATCACAGCGCCGTCCGACATGGTCGTCGCCGCGACGGGAACGTTGCAAAACGCGTCGGACGTCATGAAGCCGGAATGGACAGATCGCTTGAGTACGGCCAAGACCGCCGACAAACCCGTCTTTATCATCACGCCGGAGGAAGCAAAGGCGAACGAACCGAAGCGATCGCCGGGAACGAAAACGTGGTCCTTTCATGCCCAAAACGTTCGCGATTTCGCGTTCGCGGCCAGCCGTAAGTTCATCTGGGACGCGATGGGCGTTGCCATCGACGGACAAACCGTGATGGCGATGTCGTATTACCCGGGCGAAGCAGAACCGCTGTGGAGTCAATACTCGACTGAATCGATCGTTCACACGCTGGATGTCTACGGCAAGTTCTCGTTCGCGTACCCGTACCCCGTCGCAATCAGTGTCAACGGTCCTGTCTATGGCATGGAATACCCGATGATCTGCTTCAACGGTCCCCGCCCCGAAGACGACGGCACCTACACCAAGGACACCAAGTACGGGCTGATCAGCGTCATCATCCACGAGGTCGGACACAACTTCTTTCCGATGATCGTCAATAGCGACGAACGGCAATGGACCTGGATGGACGAAGGTCTCAATACGTTCATCCAGTACCTTGCTGAACAAGAATGGGAGGACGATTATCCGTCCCGCCGTGGCGATCCGGCTTTGATCGTGCCTTACATGCGAGGTGGCAACCAACGGCCGATCATGACCGGCAGCGAAGAGATCCTGCAGTTCGGACCGAATGCGTACGGCAAGCCCGCGACGGCGCTGAACATTCTTCGTGAGACGATCCTGGGCCGCGAGTTGTTTGACTTTGCGTTCGCCGAATACGCACGTCGATGGAAGTTCAAACGTCCGACACCGTCCGATTTTTTCCGTACCATGGAAGACGCTTCCGGCACCGACTTGGATTGGTTCTGGCGAGGATGGTTTTACAGCACTGACCACGTCGACCTTGCGATCGAGAGTGTCAAGCTGTTCCAAATCGACAGTGGCGATCCCGATGTCGACGCTGAACGCAAACGTAAAGAAAAGGATGAAAAAGAATCGACGGTATCGAAGGATCGCAACGAACCGCTTCGCAAGCGGATCGATTGGCAAGCCGGCCTAAAAGACTTTTACAACAGCGCCGACTACGACGAACTGGCCGTCGAAGAATCCGCTCGCAAGGAATATCAAAAGTTCTTGGACGGCTTGGAAGAAAAAGAACGTGCGATGCTTCGACGCACGACCAACTTTTACGTCGTCAAGTTTAAGAACGTCGGCGGCCTGGTGATGCCGATCATCGTCCGCGTCCATTACGCCGACAACACCAGCGAACTGGTTCGCATCCCGGTCGACATCTGGCGCTCCAACGGCAACGTGGTGAACAAGCTGATGATCACCGAAAAAGAAATCGTGCGATTGGAACTCGACCCGAAAGGCGAACTGGCTGATACCGAAGACGCCAACAACCACTGGCCGCCGAAGATCGTCGCCAGCCGTTTCAAGTTGTACAAGGATGAAAAGAAACAGAACCCGATGCAAAAGTTGCGAGACAAGGACAAGCCAGAAGAGAAAGAAAAGAAAACGGAGTAGCGACCCAAATGCCGTCATGCAGTTCTGCAACTGCGTCAGCGAATCGGAAGACTCGGTCAAGGGGGTGGTTCGGCTGGGCGGCTCACTTGTCTCGGAAGAATTTCGTCGGCTTGGCTTCTTCGCCTTCGTCCAGTTTGCCGGCGGACGTTTTACCCACGAACTCGGCTTCGAAGTCCAAGCTCTGCTCGCCCTTCGTCTCGAAGTATTCAACGCGGATTGGATGGTAGCCCGCGTCGGCCTGCCACAGACGACTGATCGCGGACGGCGGGTGATTCCCGTCGTGGTTGATGAATTCTTCGTCGTGCAAATGCAAGAGGCTTCCATCATCGGAAGTCAGGATCAAGCGATAGAGACCCGGCGTTTCGACTTTTAAATAGCCCGAGACCACCAGTCCGAAATTGTCCGCCGCGTCCGCTCGCATTGCGTCAAAGTCAAACGTTTCGACGGTTCCTTCGCGTTCGGGTTTTAGTTCGGTGAAGTCCGGCACCAGCTTGAATTCGCCCGGGTAAAACTGATACGCCAAACCCGTTTGCACGGATTCTTCGTCGACGGTCACGCCTTCGGTTCGCTTGAGCGGTTCGGGATGAATCGTCATCGGCAACGTCACCGAACCACGTCGCGCGACCAGCTCGATCGGCTTGTCGGTTTGCAGTTTTGTATCGAGCAAAAAGATCCAGTCGGCCGCGTGACGAATCGGATCGCCGCCCACCGACTCGATCACGTCGCCCGCCGCGATTCCGGCCGCTGCCGCCGGTGATGCGGGAACGACGCGTGTGACGATCGCAAGGTCGGCCAGCGGATTGAGTTCCATGCCGACGAATTTTTCGTGGATCAATTCGGGTTCGACGATGCCCTGCATCAGCTCGCGAATCCGGTCGACCGGGATCGCGTAACCGATGCCTTCCTCACCGGTGCCGCCCCACACCATGCCGATCAAACGGCCTTCCATGTTAACCACGGGGCCGCCCGAGTTGCCGCGATTGCTTGCGGCGTCGAACTGCAAGTACCTGTCGCGGTAGGTGGTGTCGCGCTGCGACATCGCCAGCGCGCTGGGCGCGTCCCGCAAGACGGCTTTGGAACTGATGATGCCTGCCGTCGCGATGATGCCGCGGCCGCCGGGATTGCCCAGCACCACAACCGATTCGCCATTCATGACGTCATGGCTGTGCCCGAGCGGCAAGGTCGGCAACCGTCCGCGAATGTTTAAAAGCTTCACGATGGCGATGTCCTTTTCGGGCGATCGACCGACGACGCGAAACCTCGCCAACTTCCCCGAGATCAACGCGTAACCCTTCTCGGCGGTGACCACGTGATCATTCGTGACAACGTAGCCGCTATGGTGAACGATCGCGCCGCTGCCGCCGCCGTACTGCTTGCTCGCTTCGTCATAAATGTACAACGCGACCACCGCCGGTTCGGCCTTTTCGATCACTCGCACCAACGGAGTCATGCGAGGCGAATCGGCCGGCGGCTCGGCGGATGCGGTCGTCACCACCAGCGAAGCAAAACAAATCAGGATCATCCAGCGCATCGTTGTCTCGCAATCGGTAGTAAGAATTGAAAGCTATCGTCTATCGCGCCCCGCCCCGCCCCGCCGCGTCGCCTTGCCCCGCCCAGCAACGTAGCCTCGACACGCCGTGGCGAGGCCGAACAGCAACGCTGTTCGCGTTCATGCAATGCTCCGCCACGGCGTGGCGAACCTACAAGGGCCGGCGTTAAACGAAGTCGGATTCTAACGTTTTGTTGGCGGCATCGTGGTCCGGGGGCAGGGATGTTGATTTCAGCGGAATTGTCGTGCAAGCTATCGCCGTCGCTTTTGACATTCGTTCCCTTAACCGATTCGCATCCATGGCAAAGCTCGCTCACCACGTTTTCTTCACGCTGAAAGATCGGTCCCAGCCCGCCGTCGACAACCTGATTGCCGCGGTGCAAAAGTACTTGCCCGGTCACGACGGCGTCATCGATTTTGCCGTCGGCGTTCGCGATAAAGAGCTCGACCGCCCGGTCAACGCCGACTTTGACGTCTCATTGCACATGGTCTTCGCCGACCGACCTTCGCACGACGCCTACCAAGTCGCCGAGACGCACCAAAAGTTCATCTCCGAAAACAAAGACACCTGGGCCGGCGTTGCGATCTTCGACAGCACGGTGCTTTGAGGTAAGCATCGCGTGGCTGTTGATTTCCCACACGTCGCTCAGCTTACAGCCGCTATGCGGCTATCTAGTCATCGACGTGTGGGCGGTCTGAACCCTGGCGGGATCAGCTACGTCAGTTGTTATCAAACCGGACTGATAGGCCGCGTTTCGATGACGGCCGACATCGGGATCGAACCGTAGACGTGTGGAAACAGGTCGCCGCCGCGGGAGGCTTCCCACCGGAGCCGATCGCCCAGCTTTTCGGTGTCGACCGAAACGACGATCAAGTTCGTCTGGCCCGCGAAATACTTCGCCAACGTTTCGGTGACTTGGCCGGCCGATGACAAGTGGATGAATCCATCGGCCAAGTCGATGCCGACGCCGCAGAATTCGCCCGTGGATTCCGCTTCCGCCCAAACATCGGCGTCGATAATTTTGTAAATCGGTTCGTTCATGGATTCACTTTTAAACTGGATCAGTGAGTCATTGCGTACGTCACGATGTTAATTCCCATCGGGTACGCTTTCTTGACCGAAAACTCGTCAAAGTACCATTGATCTTCGCCTTCGCGTTCCCACCCATCGCCCAGGTCAGTGTTGTGGCAAATCAAAATCATGATACGGCCCTCGTCATCGGTGATCGCGCGGTAATGCGGCGTCCGCGTGTCGCTGCCATCCCAGGATTGTTCCCAGGTCGCGATGTCGCCGTCGGCCATCCGGCGGGCCGAGCCGATCGCGGGGACCTGCGGCTTTTCTTTCAAGTCATAAACGCAGTGAAAAATCTCGTGCGAAAGCGGCAGCTCGGCCGGTTCACGATTCGGGAACACCCGCTTCAACTCCATCGCCAAGTTTTCGTATTGGGCATCGCCCCAGAAGTCGTCCACCATCATGAAGCCGCCGTTGTCACAGTACCGGCGCAGCGCCGCGACCTCCGCATCACTGAACACCAGTGCCCCCGGTTCGATCATGTACAGAAACGGATAGTCCAGCAGCTTGTCGTCGGTCAGTTCCAACACGATCGGATCGGGGTTCACCTTCATCGTCGTCAGTTGTTGAAGCCGCAGCGAAAAGTTCAGGTCGCTGTCCGGATAATCGGTTCGCCATCCGCCGCCGCCGCGACCGTAACCGCCGTACGACGAATACCGCACGCGGACGAACGTGAACACGTCATGCTTGAAGTCCGGATCGACTTCCCACGTCGGCACGCCTCGCCGATCCGCTGAAATATCGTCGTTGCGGTACCACCGGCCTCGCTGTGCAAAGGCGACGCAAGCGATCGTCGCGATCATCAACGTAATTGCCAATCGAAAACGTGTCGTCCACCAAGTCATCATTCCACGTCCTTTTGCAAATCCAATAACAACCGATGAGCATCGCGATATCGGGGTGCTGCATCCAGCGCCCGCAAGACCGCTCGTTTGGCTTCCAGATTTCGATGCACCTTGGTCAGCGACGCCGCCATCCGATAATCGAGCTCCGCTGGATCGATCGGATCAAACCTTTGCAGCACTTCCAACGCAGCGATCGCCCGCTCTGGTGAATCGATTTGTTCCGCCGCCGTCGCGATCGCGTCGTGACCCAACACCGCCAACGGCTGGATCGCCAAATACTGTTCGCCGTACCGCAACATCCGATCGAACTCGTTGTCTTCGTCCGCCATTTCGATCAGCCGCTCCAACGCCGGCAAGCCATCGCTGGTTTGCGAAACAATTTCACGCAGCGTTTCTTGCTCCGAAGATCGTTCGCCCAGTTGTCGATAAACCATCGCGAGCAGTTCCATCGGACCACCTCGCATCCCCGTCATCGCGCCGAGATCGCGGATCGTTTCCAGCGTCGCTTTCGCATCGGCATACCGCTTCGCTTTCACCTGCGCGGACGCGAGCGCCGCAAGTCCCGGGTAGTGTTTCGGGTTTGCTTCCACCCACTTTAAAAGTTCACCGGCCGACATCTTTTCTGGCATCGCATCGCGTTCCCAGTCGGCATCGCTGGCGAACGATTCGGCGAGCTTGATCGCGTGATCGCGAAACTGCACGTCCAGTTTTTCCAGCGATCCGACGTTCCGCGTCAGCGCGTCGTTGATGCTCAGCCCGTCTGATAGGTCGTCGAGCGTTTGAACCAGCGCGGGCAGTCCATGCGTTTCGACCAAGTACTCCACCACCAACGACGATTCGTAATACGCAAACTGCAAGTGAATCGGTGACTTCGGACGCAGGAACGCGCCGCTTAACTTGCTGACCGGCGTCAGATCTTCGCCCAGCATCATTTCGCGGTACACCGGCGACATCTTTTCGCCCCACGATGGGTCGCGTTGGCGTTCTTCGTAAACGCTGATGCCTTCGCTGAGCCAACGCGGCATTCGGTTGCGCGTCTTTTCCAGCGTCACCGCGTGACAGAATTCGTGCCACAAAACGGCCTGCCAATTCGATGGCCGTTCGCCCTGCGACGCGGGGCTATTCGCCGTGATGACGCGGCCAAAACAAACGCCCAGGAAGCCCGCACCGCCCGGCAAGCCGAAGGTGCGGATCGCGAAATCGCCTTGCTGGGGAAAGATCTCAACGACGATCGTTTGCTCGGGCGTGACGTCGTATTTCTCACAAAGCACCGTTTTTGCTTCGCGAAGCAGATCCATCACTTGGTCGCCGTAGATGGTCGCTTCGCGTGATTCCATCCGCACTTCGATGCCGTCTGATTCGATCCGGGTGAAGCCGCCGATTCGGTCGCTGAGCGTCATCAGGTTGTGCGCGACCACATTGTATGGATCTCGCGTGGCAACTTCTTCGGCCAAGATCCATCCGGTTTCGTCTTGACCCAAACGCAATAGATCTTGAGCCAGTTGAAACGTCGCGGCCGAGTGACTGGAATCGACTTCGATCACGCGGCGTTGGTATTCCGCCCCTTCGGCGAACCGATACTTGTCCGACAATTTGCGTCCGATCAAGTGATCGACTTCAGGGTTGTTTTGATAAGGCGATAACGCCGCCGCTCGCATCAACAATTCGATTTCGTAATCGCCGCTCAAGTGCGCCAGCACCGCCAGCAGACTCCACGCCCGCGGCTCATGCAGATTTGTGGTAAGCAGTTTTTGAATCGTGGACTCGGCATCCTGGTAAGCCTCCGCGTCGATTTCCGCTTCCGCTTTTGCGACCAAGCTGTCCGCATGGTTTGGATTTCGACGGAGCGCCTCGATCAAGAACTCGGTCGACTTCTTCGCATCCGAAGTCGCCCACGCTCGCGAGGCCAGCAACGGCGTTCTCGGATCAAGCGGATCGATCTTGTCGGCTTTGGCCAGCGTCTCGGCGGCGACCGCGAAGTCACCTTTTTCGATCGCGAGTTCTGCCGTCGCGATGTGCGCGTCCAAAAAATTCGGATCGACGTCGATGACTTTGTCGTAAAACAATTCCAAGACCTGACGCGCGTCTTCGCCATCGCGAGCGAAGAATCGACCGAGCGCGACCAAGTTGTCGCGGCTGGCGTAACGATTGGCGGACGTTTGCAACAACCGGATAAATTGTTGTTTGGCCTCGGCCGCGTCGTCGGATCGGCCCGCCCGCGCGTACGACTCGATGCCCTGCATCCGCAGCGTCAAACTGGTGGGGTAACGCCGGATCGCGGTCTCGTAAACAGCGACCGCATCGGCATGGCGGCCGGTTGCGAGTTGGCAATCGATCAGCAATCGCGGCCAGCGTTCATTCCAAACCCCGCGTTCGACCTCGCCCAACGCCATCTCGGCGGCCTCGGCGTAACGACCCGCCGAGAACGCATCGCGGGCAACGTTCAGGTCGGCAGCAGAACACTGAATCGCAACGGCAAGCAGCGTCAAACAAACGGCGGATCGGAAAGCGGACAGCACGTGGCGTGGCTCCATGGGTATGTTCGGGCGTCGTCACCGTTCGAGAATATTTTCCATTCTACGCTTTGGCACAGTGGGTGCAGCCGCGGGAGCGAATTCTTTATGCTGATCGAATCTGTCTTTTTCTCGCGATCTTCTCGGCCTAACGTCATGCACCCCGCCCTCCGCCGCCTTTACGCTCGATCCGTGTTCTATCCGACTCTTTCGTGGAACTACGCACTGGCCAGGTTTCTGAAGCGGCGCAATTGGTGGGACCATATCGATCCGAACGTGATCGTCGGCGCGTACCCGTTCGCTCGCGACGTCGACGCGATGTACGCCGCCGGCGTCCGCGCGGTCGTCAACACTTGCGAAGAATACGCCGGTCCGACCATCCACTATCAGCGGCACGGCATCGAACAATTGCATGTCCCGACGACCGACTTCACGCATCCCCGATTGGCCGACGTCGAAACGGCGGTTGAGTTTGTGCAGCAGCACGCGACCGCCGGTAACACGGTCTATATCCACTGCAAAGCCGGCCGAGCAAGAAGCGCGACCGTCGCGATGTGTTGGTTAATGAAGTACCGATCGATGACCGCGGACCAGGCGCAAGCCATGCTGCTACAGTCACGGCCCCACATCAATCCAAGACTGACCAGCCGAGCGGTGGTAAAGGAGTTCGCGGCGAAGCTCGGGGGTCGATCAGAGTAGGACAATTGTCCCAATTGTCCCCCATCAAGCCGCCGGTGAATTGCAAAGCAAAACCTAGCCCAGAGTGCGACACAATTGGCCTTGTTACTGTTTCGCCCTCCGGGCTGTTACGACCATGAACCTGTGCGGGACAATTGGGACAATTGTCCTACTCTGTTTTTACTTTCGCAAACTTTCTCAGCACCACATAAAACACCGGCGTCAAGAACAGGCCGAACAGCGTCACGCCCAACATGCCGCTGAACACGGCGGTGCCGAGCGCGCGTCGCATCTCCGATCCCGCGCCTGTTGCGATCAACAGCGGAACCACGCCCAGGATGAACGAGAACGCCGTCATCAGGATCGGTCGCAATCGCAAGCGGCACGCTTCCACCGCCGCATCGAATCGGTTGCGGCCAGCGTCTTCTTCGGCCTTGGCAAATTCGACAATTAAGATCGCGTTCTTGCACGCCAGCCCGACTAAGACCACAAACCCGATCTGCACCAGAATGTTATTGTCCAGTCCTCGCAGCGCAACACCGACCACGCCGCAAAGCAAGCACAGCGGCACGATCAAAATCACCGCCAGCGGCAACAGCCAGCTTTCATACTGGGCCGATAGCGTCAAGAAAACGAACAGCACGCAAAGCGGAAAAATATAGATCGCCGTGTTGCCGGCGGCCTTTTGCTGATACGCCAAGTCGGTCCACTCGTAACCAAAACCCGGCGGCAGTTTTTCCTTCGCGATCCGCTGCATCACTTCGATCGCCTGGCCCGAACTGAATCCCGGCAGCGTGTCGCCGTTAATATCGGCGGCGGGGTAGAGGTTGTAGCGAACGACGCGATCGGGAGCCGTCGTTTCGCGAATCGACACGACGCTGCCCAGCGGCACGATCGCGCCGGAATTGCTTCGTGTGCGAAGCCGGGCAATGTCCTCGCGTTCATCGCGATACTTGTTTTCCGCTTGCGCCGTCACACGGTACGTTCGACCGAGAAAGTTAAAGTCGTTGACATACGACGAACCAAGATAGATCTGCAACGCCTCGAACACGTTGTCGATCGGCACGTCCATCATGCGAACCTTCGTGCGATCGATGTCCGCGTAATACTGAGGCGTGCCGACGGTGTAGTTGGAAAAGACTTGCACCAAGCCGGTTTGCTTTTGCGCCTCGGCAACGATTTCGTCGCTGACCCGTTTCAGCTCCAACAGCCCCGCGCCAGACTTGTCCTGAATTTGCATCTTGAAACCGCCTCCGGTTCCGATGCCACGCACCGGCGGCGGCGGAATCACAAACACGATCGCGTCCTTGATCTGGGACACACGGCCGCGAAGATCGGCCAGTACCACGTCCAGTCCCAAGCCATCTTCGGCGCGTTGCTTGGCGTCTTCCAGCACCGGAAAAATCGCAGCCGCGTTGGAACTGTTCGCGCGAGTCGCACCGGAGAACCCGACGAACGAGACCGCGTTCTTGATGCCGGGCACTTCCAAGGCCAAGTTGTTGACTTGAGCAGTCACCTCGTCGGTCCGATCAAGACTCGCACCGGGCGGCAACTGGATCGCGATGATCAAGTACCCTTGGTCCTGGGCCGGGATGAAGCCCGTCGGCACTTTTGTAAACGCGAAATACGTCGCCCCGAGCAGCCCGACGTAGATGACCAGCATGATCGCCGACAAACGCAGCGCTCGCGAAACCGCGCCGGCGTACCACGAACTGGCCTTGTCAAACGCCGCGTTGAAAACTCGAAACGGCCAGCCGAAAACTTTTTCAATAAGCCGACCCACGCGGCCTTTGGCTTGCGTTGCCGGACGCAACAACAGCGAACACATCGCCGGTGTCAATGTCAACGAAACGAAGGTCGATATCGCCGTCGAAGCTGCAATCGTCAGCGCGAACTGACGATAGAACTGGCCGCTGATGCCGGCGATGAACGCCGTCGGCACGAACACCGCGATCAACACTAGCGTCGTCGCGATCAGCGCGCCACCAACTTCGTCCATCGCTTTTCGCGTCGCGTCACGCGGCGACATGCCTTCGCCGATCAACCGTTCGACGGTTTCAACGACGACGATCGCATCGTCGACCACGATGCCGATGGCCAGCACCAAGCCGAACAGCGAAAGATTGTTCAGGCTGAAACCGATCGCTTGCATGACGGCAAACGTTCCGATCAACGAAATCGGAATCGCAATCACCGGCACGATCGTCGAACGCCAATTTTGCAGGAACACGAACACGGTCAACACCACCAACAGACCGGCTTGCCAAAGCGTTGTGAACACTTCGCTGATCGAATCTTCGACGAACGCGGTCGGGTTGTAGATGACTTCGTGTTTCAGGCCCGGCGGAAACTGAGTCGACAATTCGTCCATCGTCGAAATGATTCGCTCGGCCGCCGCGATCGCGTTGGACCCGGGTCGCTGGAACATCGCCAGCGCCACCGCGTTCTTCTCACCCAGATAACTTCGCACCGAGTAATTCGTCGCGCCTAGTTCGATCCGCGCGACGTCCGACAAACGCACCAAGCGGCCGTCGTCACCGCTCTTCAAGATGATCTGCTCGAACTCTTCAACCGTCTGCAATCGGCCGAGCGTGTTGACGTTGATTTGAAATCCAGAATTGACGCCCGGCAGTGGCGGTTGACCGATCGCACCGGCTGCGACTTGCACGTTTTGGCCACGCAGTGCCGCGACCGCATCCCCGGGCGTCAGGTCCAACGCCGCCAATCGTTCGACGTCCAGCCAGACACGCATCGAGTACTCGGTGCCGCCGAAAACTTGAATGTCGCCGACGCCGTCCAGCCGTGCCAGCACGTCGCGAATTTGAAGGTAAGCGTAGTTGCTGATGTAAAGCTGATCGCGTGAGTCATCGGGGCTGAACAGGTGGATGACCATCATCAGGTCGGGCGAACTCTTGCGAGTCGTCACACCGATCTGACGCACCTCGGGCGGCAACTTCGGTTCGGCGATCGAGACGCGGTTCTGCACCAGCACTTGCGCTTGATCGATGTCGGTGCCCAGCGCGAACGTGACCGTTAGCGTCATCGTTCCGTCGGTCGTCGCTTGCGATTCCATGTAGACCATGTCGTCGACGCCGTTGATCTCTTGTTCCAGCGGCGTCGCAACCGTTTTGGAAATCGTCTCCGGCGTCGCGCCGGGATAGCTTGCCGTGACGACGACCGTCGGCAGTGCGACCTCGGGGTACTGGGCGATCGGCAATTGAAAGTATGCCAAGCCGCCGACCAGAACGATCACGATCGACAACACGCCTGCGAAGATCGGACGGTCGATAAAGAAGTGTGGAAATTTCATTGGCGGATTTCTCCCGGAACATCGACATCGTTGATCGAAGGCTTCGGTCCGCGACGACTGGGCGAGAGCGGATTGCCCATCGTGCCGCCGCCAGAGGAAAGTTCGTCCGGTTGGCTGCTGTCGCGGCTGATCCAGTTTTCCGGCGACACCGGTTCATAGTCGTCCGGCAAACCGCCATCGGCATCTTCGTCCGGCGTGATTTCTTCGATTTGCGGATCCACCTTGCTGCCCGCGGAGACTCGTTGCAACCCGCGTGTGATGATCGGCTTGGTGCCGTCGATGCCACTGCGAACGATGCGAAGTCCTTTGTTCATCGGGCCAAGTTCGACGCGACTTCGCACGACCGTGTTGTCATCATCGACGACGTAGACATAGCGTTCCGACTGATCTGCACCGATCGCCGAGTCGGGAATCAATACGGCTTCATACATGCCGCTGCCCGGCAGACGAACCTCCGCAAACAGGCCTGGCGTCAACGTGTTATCGTCGTTGGGAAAGATCGCGCGGCCGCGGATCGTGCCGGTGTTGGGATCGATTTGGTTGTCGACAAAGTCCATGTGGCCGACGTGCGGATAACCGGACTCGTCGATCAGCCGCATGTAGACCGGATTTTTGACGTCGCGTGAACTTTCACGCTTGCCCTCACGAGACAGCCTCGCATACTTCAAGAATGCTTGCTCGTCGGCGTCGAAGTAAACGTGAATCGGGTTCATCGAAACAATCGTCGTAAGCAGCGTCGATATCGTGGACCCGCCGCTGATCAGGTTGCCTTCGGTGACGTAACGGCGACTGATGCGGCCACTGATCGGCGCTCGAACTTCGGTGTAGCTCAGATCCAGTTCCGCCGAGTCCACGTTCGCGGCGGCGGTTTGGATGCCTGCCTGGGCCGTGGCGATGGCTGCGATCGCCGATTCGATCGCGGCTTTGGCGGCTTCCAGAGCAGCTTCGGCCTGCAACTTTTCGCTCGATCGTTCGTCCAGTTCTTCTTGCGCGATCGCGTTCGAACGGGCCAGCTTCCGCGCTCGATCAAGTCGTTGGTCGGCGAGTGTTAGTTGAGCTTCACTGTCAGTCTTGTTCGCTTCGGCCTGACGCCGCATCGCTTCGGATTCTGACTTTTTCGCTTCCGCCTCTTTCAGCCTCGCTTTCGCAGCGATCAACGCCGCCTCGAAAGGTCGCTGATCGATCACGACCAGCAAGTCGCCACGATCGACGGGCACGCCTTCGTCGAAGTGGATCGATTTCAAGTAGCCACTGACGCGAGCACGAATTTCGACCGAATCGATCGCGTCGAGTCGCCCGGTGTACTCGTCCCATTCGACGATGGCAAGCACCACCGGCTTGGCCACGGTCACCGGCGTCGGAGGCGGCGGGGTGGCTTGTTCGCCCTTTCCTTTACAACCGACGATGCTGGGTATGAAGATCGCGATCCACAGCGTTATCGAATGGGTAACGGTCTTCGGCGTTGGGAGGCGAGATGAACAGGGACCCGGACGTAGAAACATTTAGACGTTACCGCTGAATTCGTGGGTCGAACATGATTGAATTGGGCGTGGCAGTTGGTAGGCGTGGCAGTTGTTGGGCATCGACCTCGCCACGGCACGACGACAGCCCGACGAAAACTATCCTCCATCCCGTCCAAAAGCAAAAGGGCCATGTCGAGGCGGCGTTCCGATCAAACTCAAGGCCCCACTAACAACGTAAAGGTTTGTTCGGATTGCCGCGGCAATCCCGGTCGATCAGCCTTAGGGGATGGCCGTCACCTCGTCGTTCGAGACTGCAACCTTGGACGTTTCCCACCAGCGGCAACGGACTGCGGACTTCATTGGCAGCGAATGATTCGGGAGCGCTTGCCGTGTATCGTCACCGACACCCGTGTCAGCGCCGTCACCGTCGCACCCTACAGCAAAGCCGCAAAAAACGCGGCGTCTCATAGCCCTTCAAAAAGGGACAGGCAATAAAACGACTTGTTTCTGGTAGGTTTCGTCGGTAGATTGTCATTTCGCAGTACCCCCCGTCCGCTATCGAAGGTCGTCCAATGCCCCGACTTGCCCGCGGTGAAGTCCTCGACCCAGCCGAAGTTCAGATCGTCCACTGCGTGCAGCGGTGCGTTCGTCGGGCGTTTCTGTGCGGAGACGATCCGATATCCGGTCAGTCTTTCGAGCATCGTCGAGAATGGATTCGGCAGCGTCTCGAGTTCCTCGCCAGTGTCTTTGCGATCGACTGCCTGACCTACACCGTGATGCACAATCACATCCACTTGGTCCTGCGTAGTCGACCGGATGTGCTAGCGACTTGGAGCGACGAAGAGGTGGCCAGGCGATGGCTGCGTCTGTTTCCGCACCGGCGAAACAAAGACGGCTCGCCTGCCGAACCAACCGAGCCTGAGATCGGCATGATCGTCAACGATCCCGAGCGACTTGCTCAGCGACGGACTCGGCTGAGCGACTTAAGCTGGTGGATGCGATGCACGGCGGAAAACATTGCCCGGCGAAGCAATGCCGAAGACGAGGTGACCGGTCACTTTTGGGAAGGACGCTACAAAGCCGTTGTGCTGCTCGATGAAGCGTCGCTGTTGGCCTGTTCGGCCTACGTCGACTTGAACCCGATCCGGGCGGCGATCGCCGAGACTCCCGAGACGAGTCCGTACACCGGCGCGAAGGATCGTATCGATGACCTGCACGAGCGTGGCGATCGTTCACGAATGAGCACTCATGATTGGGAACGGAGCAGGCGTCGCGAGAAGAGTGGTTGGATGAGCCCAATCGAGATCAGCGAACGCAACGACGCGATCGGGGCGGACGTCGACGGGGGCGGGCGCCGAGCGAGCAAGAAGGGATTTCTTTCGATCTCGATGCAAAGCTATCTCGAGCTATTGGACTGGACCGGTCGACAGATTCGCGAGGACAAAGGCGGCGTCATCCCATCGCACTTGGCACCGATCCTCTCCCGGTTGGGCTTGGACTCGCATGATTGGTGCGATCTGGTGAAGAAGTTTGGCCGCATGTTCAAGCGGGCAGCCGGAACAGCCGAGAGCTTGGCGGGTGAAGCGACCCGTCGCGGCCAGAAATGGCTCTGCAGTCCGGGCAACCCGTTGCAAGCGGGCCAGTAGCGTCAAGCGACGCTTCTCTATTTGTCAAGCAAGCAGACATGAAGGTTCTGTGCTACGCCGACCTCTGCGTTGGCGGCTATCAGCCGCCTTGCTGCACCGCAGGACCTTCGTCTAACGGCTTGCACACAAGAAGATAGGTCCGAGGTTTCTGATCGGCCAGGACAAATTGTTTTCAGTCCCCTTTCAGAGCCCGCTTTCCGCCCTGAATCGAGCTCAGTTAACCTTTGCCTGTCCTTTTAGAGGGCGTTTAAAGGGCATGAGCCTCGAATCTCGAATGCGCTCGGCTAGCTGTTGCCTGTCCCTTTTTAAGGGGGCGCTTTTAAGGGGGCGAATGCTTAGACCCGCTTTTGTGCTACGGCTTCGGCTGGCGATCGACGGTGGTTGCAGCATGCATGCCGACGGCGCGGGCACTTCATTTCGGATAAACTTGTCGGTTTCCCGCATTTCAAACACGTTGCCCAATTGATCGACACTTGATTGATGAATCGCCAAAGAAGCTTTTTGAACCGAACCGACATCGCGAGGTCCATCGAAAAAACCTTCATCGAAGGCATCGTGCCGCCGTTGGTGACGCCGCTGTTGCAGCGGGATCGGCTTGATGTTGCGGGACTTGAAAGGCTGGTCGAGCATGTCATCAACGGCGGCGTGTCCGGAATCTTCGTTCTCGGGACCACCGGCGAAGCGCCCAGTCTTGGTTATCGCCTTCGTCGCGAGATGATTCGCGAATCGGTCCGCCTGGTCAATCACCGCGTGCCGGTACTTGTCGGCGTCGCGGACACCGCCTTCGTCGAAACGGTGGACCTGGCACGTTACGCGGCGGAGTGTGGTGCGGACGCGGCTGTGCTGACGACGCCCTATTACTTTCCCGCCGGACAAACCGAGCTGACCAGCTACGTGCGAAACATTGTTCCGATGATTCCGCTTCCCGTAATGCTTTACAACATGCCGGGGCTGACCAAAGTTTGGTATGAGATTGAAACATTAAAGAATATTTCCGACCTGCAATCGATCGTGGGCGTGAAAGACAGCAGCGGTGACCTTGACTATTTCGCCCGCGTTTGTGAACTGAAACAAGAACGTCCAGATTGGTCGGTCTTGATCGGTCCGGAAGCCCTGTTGGTCGAAGCCCATCGGCTCGGCGGAAACGGAGGAGTCAGCGGCGGTGCGAATGTGCTGCCAAAACTTTTCGTCGATCTCGAAAAGGCTGTTCGGCTTGGTGACGAAGCGGCGACCGCAAAAACGATCGCTCTCGTTCAGCAGTTTCAAGCGATCTACGACGTTGGAAAGTACGCCTCGCGTCACATCAAGGCGACGAAATGCGCTCTATCACTGCTTGGCATCTGTGATGATTTACCGGCGGATCCGTTTCACGCATTTTTGGCTCCCGAACGCGCCAAAGTCGCCGCGGTGCTCCACGCGATCGGTGTATTGTGATTGCCGTCAGTCTGATAGCCGCGAGCCCGTTCGTCGGGGGCCCGTTCGTCGGGGGCCCGTTCGTCGGGGGCCCGATCATTGGGACGATGTTCTTCACGTCACTCGACTACATCGTGCTGGTCGGTTACTTCGTTGGCATCATGGGAGCCGGCTTCTACTTTTGGAATCGCAATAGCTCGTCGGACGAATTCGTCGCCGCGGGCAGATCTCTGCCGGGTTGGCTTTGCGGACTATCGATCTTTGCCACTTACTTGAGCAGCATCAGCTACTTAGCACTTCCGGGAAAAGCCTTCGTCCACAATTGGAACGTGTTTTTGTACTCGCTCGCGATTCCGCTGGCAGCTTGGATCGCCGTTCGATTTTTCTTGCCTCTGTATCGATCCTCGGGAGAAGTGTCGGCTTATTCGTTGCTGGAAAAACGTTTCGGCTTGTGGGCACGGCTGTTTGCCAGCGGTTTCTATCTGCTATATCAAATCGCGCGCATCGGCGTGGTGATGTACTTGATGGCGCTTCCGATGGCAGTGCTGTTCGGATGGGACATTCGCATCGTGATTGCAGCGACCGGGATTGTCGTCACCTTGTATTCATTTGTCGGCGGAATCGTGGCGGTGATTTGGGCCGACGCGATTCAAGCGGTCGTGTTGCTTTCTGGGGCGCTGCTGGCCCTTTGGATCTTGCTAAACGGAATGCCGGGCGGTCCCGCCGAAGTCATCCAAGTCGCCGGCGACGCGAATAAGTTTTCGCTGGGAAGCCCTGCGCTCTGGCCGCTATCGGAGCCGACCATTTGGATCGTGTTGGTTTACGGGCTGTTTGACAATCTGCGAAACTTTGGCGTCGATCAAAGTTACGTCCAGCGTTACATCGCGTCGAGTTCGGATGCCGAAGCCGCGAAGAGCATTTGGTTTGGAGCGCTGTTGTACGTTCCCGTCAGCGCGTTGTTCCTGTTCATTGGCTCATCGTTGTTTGCGTTCTACGACACCCATCCCGAACAGTTAAGCGAGGTTCGCGAAATCGTCGCAACGCAAAAATTGACGCAGGCGGGCGATTCAAAGTCGACGCCGGGTTATCCCGAGCGGCTATCCCAACGCATCGATGAACTAACCGACAAAGATCTCGGGGATCGTGTCTTCCCGCACTTCATCGCCTCCCAATTGCCCAGCGGAGCACGAGGTCTATTGATCGCGGCAATCTTCGCCGCCGCGATGAGCACGGTTTCGACGTCTTTAAACTCCGCCGCTACGCTAGTGATGAGCGATTTCTACAAGCGACTCTTTCGTCCCGATTGCACTGACGATCAAGCGGTCGCTGTGTTGCGTTTGTCAACGATCGCATGGGGCGGGATGGGCACGATCATGGCGCTGGCGCTCGTTCGCTTGACCGACAGCGCGTTGGACGTGTGGTGGCTGATGTCAAGCGTGCTCGGTGCGGCGATCGTTGGACTGTTCCTTCTCGGGCTGCTTGTTCCGTCAATTCGCAGTCCCCACGCGGTTTTCGTTCTAGGCGTCGGAATGGTGATGATCGCGTGGATGACGCTTTCGCAAAACAGTCTTTGGCCGGCGAGCTGGGATCGTTTCGCAAGCCCGTTCAACCCCTTGCTGGTGATCGTGCTTGGCCCCTGTTTGATGATTGGTTTTGGACGTCTGATCGCGATGCACCAAAACCAGTGACCGATGAATTCCTCGTTTGACATTATCCCGAAAGGCACTTCCATGATTCGATTGGTTTTTGTTTGGTTTGCGATCACAGGGGTGACATCGGCGTTGTGCCAAGCGGATGACACACCGTGGAAATTGCAACCGCTCGCGTACCAAAACCCAGGCCTAGAGGTCGATCTGGGCGTCGGTCTTTGGGCGGATCCGATGCCGTTTGACTACGACGGGGACGGGGACTTGGACTTAGTCGTTGGATGTCCGGACAAGCCGTCCCGTGGCGTCTATTTCTTTGAGAATCCGTCGCAGGACGCAAGCGTCAAAATGCCGGTGTTCAAGCCGGGAGTTCTGATTGGTCCGGCCCACAATTTCATGCTGCTTAGCATGGTCGGCGATGATCCCGTGATCATGATTCCAGGCAAGGAGTTTCGTCGTGATCCGGCAACACGCGAGTTCGATTTTCAGAATCCAGTGAAAATCTATCCATCGAACAATCCGCACGCCGCCCACGGGCGGACTCGGGCGAACATGTGGCGTCGCGTCGATTTTGATGGCGACGGAGATCACGACATCGTCGTCGGCAGTGGCGACTGGTCGGAACTCGGTTGGGACCACGCTTATGATAATCGTGGCGTGTGGCGAAACGGTCCGCTGCACGGATACGTCTATTTAATTGTCAACGACGGCGATGACGCCTCGCCGAACTATTCCCATCCGCCGATATGTTTGACGGCGGGTGGCGGCGACATTGATGTTTATGGTTGGCCAAGCCCGAACTTCGCGGATTTTGATGGTGACGGTGATCTCGATTTGCTTTGTGGCGAGTTCCTAGACGGCTTTACTTATTTTCAAAATCTTGGAACGCGAAAGGATCCTCAATACGCGGCCGGCATCAAGCTTGAAAACAGCCTTGGCGATCCTCTCGTGATGGATTTGCAGATGATCACGCCGACGGCGGTCGATTGGGATGCCGATGGCGACATTGATTTGATTGTCGGCGATGAAGACGGACGTGTCGCGTTTGTCGAAAACACTGGAGTGCTACACGATCAGATGCCCTCGTTCGCGCCGCCGAAATACTTTCGACAGATCGCGGATACGTTGAAGTTCGGAGCGCTTGCGACCCCTTTTGCCTATGATTGGGACCGCGACGGCGACGATGACATTTTGTGCGGCAACACGGCGGGGCAAATCGGTTGGTTTGAAAATCTTGGCGACGGGGAGAACGCACTGCCGAAGTGGGCCGAAGTTCAATTGCTGGATATTCGCAGCGTCGCCGGCCAGACGACTCCGTTTCGTGTCCTGGCCGGTCCAAATGGCTCGATCCAAGGACCGTGCGAGGCCAAATGGGGTTACACCTGTTTGTCGGTCGCGGACTGGGACGGCGATGGTGACGGAGACATCATTTACAACTCGATCTTGGGCAAAGTCGGGTTGCTGTTGAACGACTCGGGGGTCTTGGTCGAGCAAGAATTTGACACCGGCCGACAGGAGTTTCCGCCGAAGTGGAATTGGTCTCAGACCAAGTCCGCCGCCACGCTGACTCAGTGGCGAACGACGCCACTGGCGATCGATTTTGATCGTGACGGAAAGCTCGATCTCGTGATGCTGGACCAAGAAGGATATCTGACGCTGCGCCGGGCCGGTGGCGCCGCGGAACGAATCTTTATTGATGAAAATGATCGCGAGATTCGCTTGAATCCGAAATCTTGTGGTGGTTCGGGACGTGTTAAGTTGGCGGTCGTGGACTGGGACGGCGATTCGCGATTGGATGTGCTGGTCAATTCCGAAAACGTGACTTGGTATCGAAACTGCGAAGATCGCGACGGTGAAATGGTGCTAAAGAACGTTGGCAATCTGACTCAGCGGAATGTTTCCGGACACACGGCAAGTCCCGCGGTTTGCGATTTTGATCGGGATGGAAAACCGGACTTGCTGGTCGGCAGCGAGAACGGTCGGATCTATCACATTCGGCATGACGACTGCATCACGTTTGACGACCAGCAATTGTTAGCGAAGCCCGCACCGTCCGCCGGTGACGCTCCCTTCCCGGGATGGATCAGCGAAGAATTCGTTTTCGACAAAGCACCATTTAAGCAGTGTCACGCTTCGACCATCGTCGAGACCAGTCGCGGGCTGGTGGCCGCTTGGTTTGGCGGATCGAAGGAAGGAAACCCAGACGTTGGAATTTGGTCTAGCTATCACGATGGCGCGGCGTGGAGTTCCCCGCGGCGAATCGCCGATGGCGTTCAACATGACGGCCTTCGTTATCCGTGCTGGAACCCGGTCTTGTTTCAACCGCCCGGCGATGCACCGACGATGTTGTTTTTCAAGGTCGGCCCCAGTCCCAGTCAGTGGTGGGGCGAGATGATGGTCAGCTACGATCGCGGTCGCACGTTCACCGATCGCGTTCGGTTGCCGGAGGGGATCATCGGGCCGGTGCGGTGCAAGCCGATACTGATCGGTGACGATCGAACGTTGCTTTGTGGAGCGTCGACGGAAGACCAGGGCTGGGACGTCCATCTTGAATCCAATCGTTTGGTCGACGGTAAAATATCGACGCCGTGGAAACGCTTTTCCGCAATCGACGGCTCGGCATCGTTCAGCGATATTCAACCAACTTTTTTGCGACACCAAGACGGAAGGCTGCAAGTGCTTTGTCGAACAAAAGAGAGTGTGATCGCGACCAGTTCGTCGACGGACGATGGGCTTTCTTGGTCCGCGATGAAAGCGACGTCGCTGCCCAATCCAAATGCTGGCATCGACGCGATCACACTTCATGATGGCAGGCACTTGCTGGCGTACAACCCGATCAAGTCGGGCAATTCTAAATGGGGCAAGCGGGGAACGCTAAGTTTGGCGATCTCGGACGACGGCGAATCTTGGAGCGAGATTGGAATACTGGAAGACCGTGTCGACGGCGAATACAGTTATCCCGCGATCATCCAATCCGATGACGGGCTAGTTCATCTGACATATACCTTTGATCGCAAATCGATCAAGCATGTGGTACTGGATGCATCGCGGCTTGTTGGCGGTCCGTTGCTAGACGACCTGGAAAATGAGGCGAAGCAATGACCGAAACCGCTCCGGTCGCCCTCGGCTTGGACTTTGGAACCGAATCGGTCCGCGCGATTCTTGTCGATACCACCGGACGCCAACTCGCCATTGCAACGTCCGATTATCAGCATGGTCAAATCACGAAACATCTTCCCGGGACCGACATTCGGCTTCCCACTGGTTACGCACTTCAAGCACCGGGCGATTGGATCGATTCGGCGGTCGAAGCAACGCAGGATGCATTGTCGCGTGCCGGATTGGATGGAAAATCGGTCGTTGGCATCGGTGTTGATTTCACCAGTTGCACGATGTTGCCGACGCTTCGTGACGGCACTCCGCTTTGCCAACTCGATCGCTTCGTCGCAACGCCGCTCGCGTGGCCTAAGCTCTGGAAGCATCACGGAGCACTGACTCAAACCGATCGGATGAACGCGGTTGCAAACCATCGCGGCGAATCGTTCTTGAAACGATACGGCGGTACGATCGGGTTGGAGTGGTTCTTTCCGAAACTGTTGGAGACGATCGAGGAAGCCCCGGAAGTCGCGGACGCCGCCGAAGTGTGGATCGAAGCGGGGGATTGGTTCGTGTGGCAATTGGTCGGCGGCAACGCGGATTCGTTGACTCGGTCGACTTGCCAAGCTGGTTACAAGGCGATGTGGTCGGCACGCGACGGGTATCCGCCAACAGAATACTTCGCGGCCGTGCATCCGCGACTCGCCGAGGCGGTCGCCAATCGCCTGCCAGGTTCGATGAAGTCGCCAGGCCAGGTAGCCGGCGGCCTCACGACGTCGATGGCCGGTTGCATGGGTCTGCGTCCTGGTACTCCCGTATCGGCCGCGATCATCGACGCCCATGCGGCCGTTCCCGGCGTCGGCGCGGCCGAGCCCGGGACGATGGTCATGGTGATGGGAACCAGCAGTTGTCACATGATCAACGCGACCGGCGAATTCGATATCGCGGGCGTTGCCGGCGTGGTCGATGGCGGAATTCTGCCCGGCTTGTTTGGTTATGAGACCGGTCAGGCGGCGGTCGGCGATGCGTTCGCGTGGCTCGCAAAATTATTCAACTTAAAGTCATTTGATTCTATATCTGACGCGGCGGCCAAGTTGCCCGCGGGAGCCGAAGGCGTCCTTTGTTTGGACTGGATGAACGGCTGCCGAACGCCACTGATGGATGGAAATCTTCGTGGTGCGTTTGTCGGTCTGGGGTTGGAACATGGGCAACAGCACATGTACTTGGCAATGATGGAAGCATCCGGGTTCGGGTTGCGGTGGATCGTCGACCTATTGCAAGACGGCGGCGTTCCGATCGAGCGTTTCGTTGCGACGGGCGGTTTGCCGCATCACAACCGTTTGTTCGTCGAAGTCTATGCAAACGTGCTTGGACGCGAGATCGAAATTCACCCGTCCACGCAAGGCCCCGCGGTCGGCGCGGCGGTGTTGGGCATGATCGCCGCAGGCCAAGCCGTGACCGGCTTCGGCTCGATCTCCGAAGCGGCAACCGCAATGGCCGGCGTTCCCGATGGCAAACGTGACTTAGTAATTCCTTGCCAGCAACGTGTGAAAGCGTACGAATCGATCTATGCGAGCTATCGCCAGCTCGCCAAGCAATTTTCAAATTCTTCGCCGTCTTAAACTCGAGTCAACCATGTCGTCTTCTATAACGTTGATCGCCTCTGGCGATTTGCGAGATTCCGCCAACCAAGTTTGTTGGGCGGCGCAACTTGAAATGGAAACTCGTTTGACGCAGGTCATCGAGAGCCTTGGGCAGCGCGTCGTTCGCGGTCACGAAATGGATCCCGTCCGTGGGCACGGATTCATTCGATCGCAACGTCAGGGCATCGAAGTGTTCAAGTCGATTGACCCTGAATCACCGTTGATCGTCGCCGAAGCGGTCTGGCAGTACTCGCATCACGTTTTGGCGGGTTTGATGACGCATCGCGGCCCGATCTTGACGGTTGCAAACTGGTCGGGCCAATGGCCGGGCTTGGTCGGGATGTTGAACCTGAACGGTTCGCTTACCAAAGCCGGCGTCCGATACAGCTCACTTTGGAGCGAATCGTTCGACGACGAGTGGTTTCTACAGCGGCTTCGGCAATGGTTGACGCAAGGCGACGTCACACACGACACGTCGCATGCACTTCCGCTGGATCAAAACGCTTGCGATCCGAAATCGGTTGAAGTCGGCACCCGTGTCGCGAACGAACTGCGAAACGGCAAAGCGATCTTGGGCATCTTTGACGAAGGTTGCATGGGAATGTTCAACGCGATCATTCCTGATTCCTTACTCAGTCCGCTCGGTGTCTTCAAAGAACGATTGAGTCAGTCCGCGCTATACTTTGAAACCACACAAACCGGTGCCGACGAAGCCCAGGCGGTTCGCGATTGGTTGGACCGACACGGGATGAAATTCCACACCGGTACGAATCATGAAACCGATTTGACGGACTCGCAAATTCTTGACCAATGTCGGATGTACATCGCGGCCATGCGAATCGCGGACGACTTTGGGTGCGACGCGATCGGAATTCAGTATCAACAAGGGTTGAAGGATCTTTTGCCCGCCAGTGATTTGGTCGAGGGCATGTTGAACGATTCGGTGCGTCCGCCGGTACTGTCACGCGACGGGTCTCGCGAGCTTTGGAGCGGGCGACCGCTACCGCACTTCAACGAAGTCGACGAGTGTGCTGGGTTGGACGGATTGTTGACCGATCGAGTGCATCGCGCGATGGGGCAACCGGTCGAAAATACATTGCATGATTTGCGTTGGTCCGACGTCGATCGATCCGGAACGGTCGACGACGAAGTTTGGGTGCTGGAAATCAGCGGTGCGGTTCCCGCGTCCCACTTCGCCGACGGTTGGGCGGGGGCGGAGGGGTTTCGCCAACCGGGAATGTACTTTCCATCGGGCGGAAGCACGATCCGCGGAGTGTCAAAGCCCGGCGAAGTCGTTTGGTCGCGGATCTACGTCGCCGAAGGAAGGTTGAAGATGGACCTTGGCCGCGCCGTGGCGATCGAATTGCCCGAGTCCGAAACGCAGCGACGATGGGACGCCACGACGCCGGTTTGGCCGATCATGCACGCGGTGCTAAAGGGCGTCTCGAGAAACCAGATGATGGCTCGACATCAGGCAAACCACATCCAAGTCGCTTACGCAAATTCGGCACGCGAAGCAGACCTCGCCATGCAGGCCAAAGCCGTTGCCGCGGCGGAGCTGGGGATCGAAGTATCGCTTTGCGGAGTCGGTTGAGCCGCATTCAAGCGATGACCAAAGCCGCGCATCATCCCGTCATTAAACGTCCTCGCATCGAGCCAATTTATGAGCCATTTATCTATCGCTGACTTCGGACGGTTGGTCGTCACAGTGGATTTTTTCGTGCGACGTTTGCCGTCAGTCGCTGTTTTGTGTTTCTTCGCGTTCACAATTTTGCCATCAAAGGTCGTGAACGCACAGGCAACTTCGCCTCGTCCGACGAACATCCTGTTCATCGTCACGGACGATGGACGCGACGAGTTGTATGATTTGACGCTTGACCCGGAAGAATCTTACAATCTGATCGATAGTGATGACCCCGCGGTGGTAGCGATTCACCAAGCTCTGAACGAAAAACTGATCGGGAAGATGAAGTTGCTCGGCGATCCGCTGGCCGCCTCGATCAAACGTCAACCAAACATCGTCTTCATCCTGGCGGACGACCTGGGGTGGTCGGACCTGGGTTGTTACGGCCATCCGTGGCATCGAACGCCGAATTTGGATCGATTGGCCGACAGCGGGATGATGTTCACGCAGGCTTACGCGCCGGCACCAATTTGTTCGGCTTCGCGAGCCAGCATATTGACCGGCAAAACGACTGCCCGGCTGGGCTTGGAATTTGTCGTCAAGAACGAAGTCGGCCCACAACGACTCGACTTTGAACCCATTCTAAAAACGCCACCCCTGACCAATCATTTACCGCTATCGGAAATTACCGTGGCGGAGCGATTGGCAGGGAGTGGATATCAGACGGCCTTCTTTGGCAAGTGGCACGTCAGCGAGCATCACAACAATCGATACCTCGCTTGGCATCCGAAGTTTGGACCAAGCCGGCAAGGCTTTCAAATTGCGGAGGAGGACTTTGGGGATCATCCGTACGCTTGGAATCCAAGAGATCGGCCCGACGATTTGCCCACTGGCGAATATCCGGACGACACGATGGTCAACCGCGTGACCAAATTCATTCGCGGCGATCATGCGAAACCATACTTTGCGTTTGCGTCATCGTTCTATGTTCATACGCCGGTCAAGAACCGCGCACGATGGCTGGTGAAACGATACGAAGCGCTGATCCCGAAAGATTCGCCGCGGCGTCAAGCACGTTTGGAATATGCCGCGTTCTTGGAAACGTTCGACCATCACGTCGGTCAAATTTTGGACGCGATCGAAGACTCAGCAGACGCAGACAATACGATGGTGGTATTCACCTCCGACAACGGTGGTCACCCGGAGTTCACCGCCAGTTCACCGCTGCGAGGTTCCAAATGGAATTTGTACGAAGGTGGCATTCGTGTCCCGCTGATCGTTCGTCTGCCTGGCGTGGTCGCCCGGTCGAGTCGCTGCGATGTTCCCGTGATCGGTTACGACTTGCCCGCCACGCTGGTTGACTTTGCTTCCGAAGATCCAGTGACCACCGACGGATCAAGCCTGCGTCGGTTGCTGGTTGGTGAAAGCGAGCAGGAGCTGGACAGGCCCTTGGTTTGGCACTTTCCATACTATCATCCCGAGACAGAGTTTCTGAACGCGTTGCAAACCATTGGCGTCGACGACTTCGGCGTCTCGCAAACGCGTCCCCAATCGGCGATCCGGATAGGGAATTGGAAAGCACTGACGTTTGCGGAAACCGACCGGCTGGAGTTGTACGATTTGTCGACGGACGTTTCCGAGCAAAACGATCTCTCGGAAGCTTGTCCCGAAAAAGCTGCAGAGATGCGACGAACGTTGGAAGCAGAATTGACACGGATGAAAGCGCGTCATGCGGTGGCAACGCACTCGGTCGACTGACTTTCAGCTTGTCGCAAGTCACCCGTGCCGCGCATCAGCCGCGGGCACTTCCCGGGGCGTGGCGGATGGCCGAGGCAGGCCGAAGTGGCTTTGGTCGGTTCGCAGCGACAATCGCTGAAGGACGCGATACTCGCCCATCTTCAGAGTCAGGTCGGGCGTTGTTGGAACGCCAAAAGCCTTCAACAGTTCGGAACGTTCTAGTTCAATCAGTCGCGTTGAAACGCCGTATTGGCGAGCGATCACGCGGGTCGGCAAGCCCTCGACGACGCAACCCAAGATTCCCCGTTGCCGCTCGGTCAAAAGGGCCAGCGATGCTTCGGTCGCCGACTGCATCGCTTCCAATTCCAGGCTTCGCCGATCCGACTCCGTCGCGCTGACGATCAAGTGATCGACCCGAGAAATTTCAAATGGCTTCCGAATTAACGTCCATCCGCCTTGCCCGGTCACCCGCGCGGCGACGTCCACATCCCGATGATCGGATACGAACAGGACCGGCATGTTGCAGCCGCGCCGCAGCATTTCTGATTTCAGATCGAACCCCGACTCTTCCAACATGGACAGATCGCAAACCAGACAAGCTGGGCGAACCCAGCTTTCAATTCCAAAAAAATCAGCGACGGAGACGATAGAGATCAAATCGCAGTCGACTGCTCGGCACAGCTGCACGAAATTGGCTCGCGTCGTGGGCTCGCGATCAATCAGATAAACGGTTGGTCGGGGCAAGCTGGGTGCCGAGCAGTCGTTTTCAAGGGATGTGACTTCAGCGTTCATGATGCGGTGGGAAGAGGGAGGGAAGAGGAGGGAGGGGGCAGGTTCACAATCTTCAACGAACGTTCCTGGATCGTAAAACATTCGATCTGTTCTTTATGAACTCATTTCTACAACGCGGCTACGGATGCCGAAATGAATGCCGATGAGTTGGTTTCGAAGTCGTGCGGCATCTTTGCTCATTTGCAATCGACTTCCCTCTGCCAACTCGAGGCATTGCGAATTTGCAGTTGCACGACGAATCACGTGACGAATCAACGCTCCAGCATTTGGCGAAGCATTCGCTACTCATTGTCGACACGATGACAGTTCGCCGAAATCGCTTTCTAAGTTCGCGTGAAAGAATGGGTGAATTCAACCAACGCCATGCGACCTCGGAAACACGCCGGACCCTACAAGTGTGATCGATCGACCGTGGGTTCGACAACTGAACACAAACGACCCAAACTCGCGGCCACTAGTGAATGCACCGGAGCGATGCATCTGGACAGTTGAACAATTGGACCGGTGAACAATCGCACTATCGCGATCAAACGATCAAAATGCGTTGCCGAATTGCGGCATCACGCAAACGCACCCATCAGCGCTGATAGATAGGCAGGTAGTGATAGCGGACGCTAAGGCTCAAAAGGGTCAGCGCGGTCGCGTAAACCGAACCGATGTTCCGTTCCTCGCCCCCGCGGGCCGTCCAACCTCCGTCCGCGGCTTGCGAATCGAGCAGCAGTTCAGGGACGATTTTGTCGGCCGTCTCGGCAAACTTTCCGCCGACTTGATGCATGCCCTGCGCATAGTAGTAAACGCCGTAGTAGAAAAAGCGTTCGTTTTGCTTCGGCGGGTTCTTGAGTAACCAGTTTGCCGACCCTTCCACCAACGGCGAATCGTAAAGCCCGCAAACTTGCAGCGCCAACAGTCCCGCCGCCGTCATGGTGAACGTTGGATGATGGCTGCCGGGAGTGTAGGTGAATCCGCTGACCGCATCGCGAGGCTGTCCGCCGGGTTCGATCGGTGACGCATATGAAAACCGCAAGTACTCGATCGCCAGATCGATCGCTTCGCCGGGCACGTCCAAGCCGTCGTTCTTCGCAGATCGCAGGGCCATCAGTTGCCAAATCGAAACGGACAAGTCGGAATCACGGGAATCGGGCGAGTAGCGCCAACCGCCGCGCAGCTTCTCGGGCTTTGGAACTGCCTGTGCTGCCAGGATGACTTTGATCGCATCGACCAGGGCTTCGTGAATGCGTTCGTTTTGCTTCAGCGTCGCGCCCATGCCCAGCAGTTCGGTCAACATCAGCGTTACGATGCCGTGGCCGTACATCCGCGAACCGTCGCGGCCGCCAAAATAACCTTCCATCGATTGATGATTGGGTGACAGCACGAAATCGATGGCGCTCTGCATCGCACGGCCGCGCTTATCTAGGACGGAAGGCTGGGTTCCGATTGCCGCCATCGCCATCACAGCCAGCGCTGACATCGCGACCTCGTGGCCTCGATCGGCGATCGCCCCGTCGGGGCGCTGCGTCTTGACCAGAAACTCGATGCCCGATTCGACCGCGCGATCGACATCGTCTTTCAAGTACAACGCATCGATCACGGGAGACGCTTCAGGCTTCTGGGCCAGAACCCTTGAACTGACCCCGATCATGGCCAGCGATTGAACGAAGCGACGACGTCCGATCGCTTCGGAAACGTTCGGCGAGTTCATGGTTGCGATTCCCTGGATGATGTTTCGGCATTGGCTTTGGCAGCTTGCCGGCTAACCTCGCGAAAGTACGCTTCGATTTCGCGGCGGTACTGCGAAGGGACTTTCGCGGTCGCGGATTCCGTCGCGTCATCGGTCGTTCGTTCGCGAAGTGTTCCCCACGGATCGCCCTCGCGATTGATGCCATGGGTGCCGACCTCACCGCCCTCGGGCATCGGGCCGCTGCCCGATTCGCTAGACGGATTGCCGGCGGATTGCGAAGGCGACGGGGTGTCGGACGGCGGTCCATCACCTTCGCCATCGGGGGATGGATCGAGCTGTTGTTGGCGTTCTTTCGCGGCGGCTTGGGCCTGGGCTTGGATCAGACCGGCGAGCGTCGGTGAGAGTTCCCCGGCATTGGGCGACGGATTTTGCTTTCCCTGGTTGTCGCTGTTCGCCTGTTCGCCACTGGACGATTCACCGGGCGATTCACTTTTCGGTGAAGCGTCTCCTTCGCCGGGCTGCGGCTTGCCTTCCTTCTCCGCCGATTCCGCCATCGCGTGATCGAGTTCGTCGAGCGTTTGAGCGAGTTGTCGAGCGCGAGTTTGCGAGGGCGATTCGCTTTCTTCGGCAGCGGGCGATTTGGGTGACGCCGGCGAATTGGCGTCACCCGACTCGGGCGTTTGCATCGCTCGGCCGAGCGATTGCGATGCTTTTTCGATCGCTGACTTTGCTTCGCCGACCTTGCGATTGGCCTCGGGCGTTTTTGCCGCTTCCGATGCGGCGGATTGCAATGATTCCGCGGCGGCTTCGGAGGCCGACTTGGCTTGGTCGACGATCGACTCGGCTTGCTCGTTCAGCATTTCGGCGGTGTCGTCGCGACCGAGTCGTTCTTCATGGCGGGCGGCCTGTTCCAGTTCGGCGGACGCTTCGGCCACGTCTTGGGTGATCCGTTCTTGACGACTCGCCAGTTGCTGCGCTTGATCGGTCGACACTTGCATCGAATCGCTGGCCTTATCGATCGACGACCACGGTGCGAGTTGTTTTTGGATGTCGGCGAGTTCCGTGATCGCTTCGTCCGCCAGCCGATCGGCCAGTTCGGCGGCCGGGTTCGGCTTTTCCAGCTTGTCAAGCTTTTGCTTTGCGAGCTCACGTTCCCGCTGCGTCGCATTTTCCTTCTTCACTTTCGCAAACTCGATCGATTCTTTGGCGGCTCGTTCAGCCTCCTTGGCGGACGCCAATTTGTTCTTCGTTTCGTTTTTGTTCGGCGATCAGTCCCGACGGATCGTTCTTCTCTTTTTCGATTCGTTGTTTGATTTGGCCGATCGACCGTTCGGCGTCTCGCATTTCACGCTGCGCCTGTTGCACGTTGCGGCCCGCGTCGCGTTCGGCGTTGGACCATTCTTGACGTTCTTGACCGGCGGCGCGGGCCCGCTGCGTTCGCACGTCTCGCTGTGATCGTTCAAACTGTTCGGCTTCGCGTTTACGACGTGCGTCGTCGTCATGCTGTGCCTTGTCCGCGTCCTTTGATGCGGCTTGCGATGCTTTGCCCAACGCTTGCGAAGCGGATTGAATCGCTTCGGCCAGCGCGTTGGCGGTCGACTTCATCTGTTCCAGCGAAGCCGATTCGCCGCCCATTTGGTGAGTCGCTTGAACGGATTGCTGCAACGTCTTCCGAGCCTGCGTGATTGCTCGATCGACCTCAGGCGCCGAAGCCGACTTGGCGGCATTTTCGGAAGCGTTCAGCAGCGTTTGTTCAACCGTGGTGGCGCGGCGAGCCAGGTTCGTGATCGCGCGAGCGGCACGAGCTTTCTGTTCGCGGATCGACGGATCACTCCGCTGCAGCGATTGTTCGAGCGACGCTTCCTCTCGCACCGCGCGTTCCAGCCCGGCCTTTGCCGAGTCGGCCGCCGCCTTCGCGATCTCCGACAACTCGTTTTGCATCGGCGGACTTCGCTGGAGCTCTTGTTCCAATCGTTCCATCATCTCTTGTGGCGAACTTTCGGCCGCCGACGCCATCGCTTTGGCTTGGTCGAACCGTTTTTGCAATTGCGATTCGATTTGCAGTTCGGCTTCCGCCTTCCGCAGCGCCTCGCGAGACTGCGAAACGTCCTCGCCATTTTCCGCCGCACGGAAATGCTCGGCGGTTTGTTCGAGCGTCTCGGCCAAGTCGTTCATCGTGTCGGCGTTGTCCGGCGATGCTTCCTCGGCTCGTTTCTTCGCATCGTTGATCTGCGCCGTCGCGGCGTCGGCATCGCGAGCGAGTTCGCGCTCGGCATCGCTGTTCAGGTCTGCGTTGTTGGCCAAGTCGACGAGAGCTTGCAAGGTTTTGTCGACTTCGCTTTCAGCATCCTGGTCGTTCGAGTCGTCCGCCGTGCGAACCGATTCGGCTGCTTTTTCAGCCTGTTCGGGAAGCGACAAAACATAGCGCAGAATCGTTTGACGCGCGGTCTCGATCGTCGGCTCTAAATTGTCGATCGCGTCGCCGAGCGAGGATTCGATTTCGGACAGCGACGTTTCTGCCGACACCATCGTATCGCCCGACCAGCGTCGCGAAGTGATTCGCGAACGAGCCTGTTCGACGCTGGCGTTGTAGCGGGCTTGGTCGATCGGCTCGATCGCTTTCCAATCGACACCGGCCTCTCGCATCGTTCGCACGGGCCATTCCATCGCGGCGATGTAGTGGTCCATCCGATCGGGATGATCGAACTTTTCGCGCACGCTGCCTCGCAAACGTCGCTCGGCGTCGCGTAGCGATTGGATTTCTCGCAAGCCCATGCCGGCTTCGTGCAGGCCTTCGATTTGCTGGAACGCACGCGAAAGGTTTTCAAACACTTGGTCCGCTGATTCGTCTTTGTAGGCGACATAACCGTTCTCGCTGACGTTCTCGATCGCGCGTCCGATCAGGTTCAAGTCCGCGGCGTAGCGAAGATCGATCGACGGCAAGCTTCGATGAAGCGATTGTTCCGCCGCAATTCGATTCGCAATCAGTTCACGCATCAACGCGAATTCCGCGTCCGCAAACGCTTTGTCTCGCACCGCGATCGCGGTCTTGTCAGAATCGTCGCCACGCAGGATTTGCTCGGCGGCGCGAACGGAATCGCGACCGGCATCTTTCATCGCGCCGATACGATTGGAAAGCGGCCCGATCGTGTTGGGAATCTCACGCATCATCGATTGCAGCGTTTGGGATAGGCGGCCGTCGGTCATGCGGTGCGTGTACTGTTCCAGCGATTCGTTTTTGAACAACGTGATCAGGTTGCCCAAATGCTGTTCGACCGGTTCGGAGTCGACCGCTTGTTGCAGCAATCCGTTCATGTTTGAGGACCAACGGTCCCACTGCTGAAAATGTCGCCGCGTCGAATCGGGCAATCCGTTAACGTGTTTTTCCAGCAAGCCGTCGACCATTTTTAAGCGGCGTGAAACGATCACGAGGTGCCGCAACAAACGCTCGGTGGTCATCGTCAATTGGCCGGATGCGTCATCGTCCGCGACCAACGGTTTGACGCTGCGGTGCAGCGCGGCGACGTCGGAGGCGATCGCGCGAGTGAACTGCGATGCGAACTCGTTTTGCATCAGTTGTTCGATTCGCTCGGATTGATCGCCGAGTTGCTTGGCTTCGTTTTCGGCTTGGCGAAGTATCTTTTCGGCCGACGGTTTCCACGCTTCGCTTGCATTTGACGCCGCACTTTCGATGCGAGCGATCATCGCGCGGGATCGTCCGTCGAGGTCGATGATGCCGCGACCGACCAGTTCGATCACGCGAGCCTCGGCCAGCGATCGCGATTGCGTCGTTTGATCTCGCGCGACCTTCAACAGCGGTTCGCTGGTGACCAGCAGTTCGTCAAGTTCCGCGACCGTGTCCGTCGTTTCGGGACGAGTTCGATTTGCGGCGATCGTTTCGCGAAGCGTCTTCATCAGTGCCGCATGACGCTGCGTCCATTCGGTCACCAACCGCGTCAGGCCGGCGATTTGGTCCAAGCGGTCGTGACGGTCGGGGTTGAAGTTTTCATCGACGATCAATACCTCTAGAAAGTTCGTCTCGCCGCGATTGCCCAATCGATCGATCGCGACGAAGCGAGTTCGGATGACGTCGCCGGCGGAAAGTTTCTTCGATTCTTTGACCGACTTGCCAGTCACATCGGTTTCGCGGCGAAGTAAATCCCAGTCCCATCGAACGTCGATTTCTTTGGACGACGCTTGACCGGACTTTTGACCGGTGATGTCGTCCATCGCGATCGATCGCTGCGTCAGCGGTTCGCGATTGAGTTGGTATTCCTGGATCAGCTTGTCCATCGGCAAGTCGTCGATCGCGACGGCCGAAAACGAGACCACGTCCAGCGGCGAAGCGAGAATCGATTCGGCTTGATCGTCGCCCCACCGCACCATCGGCGGCGTATCGATGATCGGCGTGATCGTGTATTGAGGACTGAACGGATTGTTCAGTCCCGATCGCACGCTGGTCGCGTCGACTTGATAGACCGACGGCGTCCGAATCGGGATCACCGATTTGAACCGCGTCGTCGATTGGTCGACGGGTTCCATCGCGTAACTGGGCCCGCGGACGCCGAACTTGAACGTCGGTTCGTCGACCGGTTCGTCAAATTCGACTGTCACGGTCGCTCGTGTGCCGACCAGCGCGCGAAGGTCGCCGTCATCGGCCGATTCGCTGCGGTCGGGAAGCCGCGCGTAGCTGGGAAACTGATAGTCCTTCACAAACGACTTGATGCGTGGCCGTGGCTGCGGCGTCAGCGTGTGCCACAGCGTGATCGCGTCGCCGGCGATGATTCGATACTCGACCGGATCGCTGTTGACCGACACGTTGGCCGCGAAAAGTCCTGCGTCATCGGCAACCGAGGCGGTCGCGAGCGTACGCGCGCTCATCCGAGTTTCGTCGACATCGCCGCCGTCGACGCGATGCTGCAAGAAGACTTCGTCGACACTTAATCCGCCGACGCGGACCATCACGCCGACGGCATCACCCTGCGCGACGTAACGGGTCGGCGGTGACGGTTCGACGATGGTAAGCCGGGTCAGCGAGGCACGTTCGATGGCGATGCCGGGCAACATCGCGCGAGCGAACCGGCGACCGAACTGGGCTCGGGGAATCAACGTCAGCGACGCGCAAACAATCAACACTATCGCGCAAGCCATCATCGATCGACGGACCATCTCCCACGGCAACAGCGACCGCATGTTCAGCATCTCGGTTCGCCGTTCGATGCTTTGCTGCAACCGGTCGCGAAACGATTCGGAACCGTTGGCCGAATCGGGGTCCGAAAATTCGACCGCCGAAAGCAAGTCGTCTCGCAAGCGAGGATCGATCGATTCCAATTGACGGGCCAGCGTCTTGGGGTCACTGCCACGCAAATGACGAAGGCCCACAAACCAAGCCGCCGTGATTGCAAAGGCGTAGCCGCCAAGGCTTAGCGACCACAGGACCGCATCGGACGGCTTCAACGCAAAGTCAACGATCGCGATCGCCATCATCGCGGCTAGCCACACCAACGTTCCGATCGCAACCGAACGCGCGATCAACAACGTCTTTCGTCGACGGCCGAACCGGATCAGCAGGTCGCGTGTGTGCGGACTCAGTTGCAGACGATCAAACGGCTTTGACGCTGGCGTAAGCGGATTTGATGCGATCGTTGACATGATTAAACCAGCCCCGCCCGTTTACGAAGAAGCCACTCGAGCGCTAACAAAAACAGGATCGCCCAGAACCAGTAGAACGATTGCCAAATCAACACGTCTGATTCGACGATCGTTCCGGAAGATAGCGGACGCAATTGATCCAGGACTTCCGACGCGGACGATTCATGGACGAAGATGCCGCCGCCGGCCGACGCGATCGACGCTAGCGTTTCGCGATCCAAACTGACGCGAGTCATCTCGACGGCGTCTTGGTTGCCGACCCAAATCGGAGTGCTGGCTTGCAACGCGGCCGCGTCAAAACCGCTCGCTCGTATTCGAACGTCGTAAGCACCGATTTCCAATCCGCCGGTCACGCCCTGGTACGTTCCTCGGTCGGGATCATCGACGACAAGCGGCACCGTTGCGACCAGTTCGTTGTCACGGTACAGCATCGCGTCGACGGTCGCGTCACCGACGGGCTTGCCACCGGCGTCTTGCAACCGAGCCCGTATCGTCGCGGATTGGCCCGTTTGGTATTCGATGCGGTCGGTGCCGATCGCGACGTAGTCGTCGTTTGCCGAATACGGCGGCTGCATGACGGCGGCCAGCAGTTGGTTCCAAAATCTTGCGTGAAAACGATCGGCGACCTTGTAACGCCAACGCCAAGTTTGATCCGACGCGATGTAAAAGACTCGCCCGGCACCGAACAACCGTGTCACCAACCAGGGCGATTTCGCACCGCCGACGCGAACGACATCGGCCCATGATTCGGCCCCTGGCAACACGTCGACCGTAGCGGCAAAAACGGGCGGCGGAAGGTTGGCCCAAAGCGAATCGACCGATGCTTCATCCCCGCTAAGGTTCAACATCGGATGATCGCGCCCGATCCGCGTGGGCTCGATCGAGGCGACCGGAATGCTGGGCGCGTCGATGATTTGCACCGGCAACATTTCGGCCAGCCCCGTCGTCGCCAATTCGGCGATGCGTTCGTAACGGCCATCGATGACAATCAGGCCGCCGCCTCGAGTGACAAATTCACGGATCAGGTCGACATCACGAGACTCGAATTGATCGGGCGGGACTTCACCCAGAACGATCGCGTCATACTGTGCGACACGTTCACGCGATCGTGGAAACTGGCCCGCTTCGTCGCCTCGTTTGATTCGCGGCATGTCGGTGCCGGGACCGTACAGCAACGTGTCGACCGACCAAGCCGGATCCCGCTGGAACAAGTTACGAACGTACCGCGTTTCCCAACGGCTGGACCCGTCCAAGATCAACAGCCGTCGATCGCGAACGGTCGCCGCAACGCGAAACGGCATCGTGTTGTTCTCGCTCGTTTGATCACGCTGGTCCGATTGCACGACTGCTTTCAGGTCCATCACGACGGTGCTTCGGCGGACGCCGCGAGCATCATCTTCGGTCATCGCGGAAACGATCGCGTCGACGTCCAGCGTGAACGGAATCGTTTGCGTCGGCTTGTCCGTCGACGTGATCGTTTGTTGCCAGACGACATCGCCGCCGTCGCCCGATTCGATGCGAACGGTGATCGGACGGTTCGCCATGCCGGATTGATGCAGGCGTATCGTGCCGGCCAAGCGGCCTTCGGCGGCGACGGTTTCGGGACGGTCGACGCCGACGATCGCGATCTCGTTGGGTTCGTCGGCGCTGCCCACACCGATCGCGTGAACGATCGCACCGCCCGACTTAAGCGGCGCGGCCAAGTCGACCGCCGATTGGCCAACGTTGTCGCGTCCGTCCGAGACGATGACGACGGCGGTTCGCTTGAGCGTTGATTCGGAAGCGTCGGCTTGTCGGCCCGCGGCGCTTGCCAGCACCAATTGCAGCGGCGATGCGAGATCGGTTCGATTGGATTCCGATTTGACCGCTCGAAGACCACTTAACCGATCGACGTTTCGCTCCGGTGCATCGACTGGTTCTTCCCTGCTGGACCAGACCATCGACGGGTTGCCCGAGTCAAAGGCGACGACGTCGATTTGGTGAGTCGACTTCAGCTTTTCGATCCATCCTTCGTCCGAAACGTCGCCGCCCAGCATCGTGACCGCGCGTTGCAGCCGCGACGGTTTATCACTGTCGCCTTGGCTGTCGCTGACCGACATGCTTTGCGACGTATCGACCGCGAAGATGACTCGTCCGAGCGTTCCGACGGTCATCCGTCGGTGCCAAACGGGACCGGCCAGGATCAAGATCGTCAACGCGACCGCGGCCGCGCGAAGCGAGGGCAACAAGTAGTTCAGCGGCGACGCGACGTCGCGAGTTTCTCGCAAGTAAAACCAAGCAACCAAGCCGGTTACGACCGCGGCCAAGGCGAACACCAACCAAGGCGAAAGATCGCTGGCGAAACGAAGCGATGCGATCATGACGCGGCTCCGCGAGGCAGCAGCGGAAGTCGCTTCGATGTCGAACTGACTCCGCCGCTTCGCTGTTGCAACCACACTTCGCCGACCATCACCAGAAGCAACGCCGCCAGCAACCAACGCCAGATCTCGCGGCCAAAACGCCGCGTCTGATCGTCCGCCGCCAACGAATCGAACTGGGTATCGATCGAGCCGCCGACCAACTCGGCGACCCGTTCCATCCGCGAACCCTCGGCGTCACGAAGCTGCGATTCGCTGGCCGGCACCGACGCGATTCGCATGGTCTGCGTCACGATCGGGTCGCCTTCGATGGCGTCGACTTGTCGGCGCAGTCGGTACGCCCCGGATTGCCGCGTGTCGGCGACCTCGATCCATCGCTCGTCATCGCCGATGTCGACCGATGTTTCCTTGCCGCTTGGATCGATGACGGTGTAAGTCGGTTTCGCGCCGGGTTTTTCCTTCGCCGGCGGGTCAAGTTGTCGACGGAATTGATCCATTGAAAACAGGATCGGCGTTCCCACGTCGACGGTTGCGATCGTCTGCGAACCGGCCAAGTCAAGCGTCAATTGCTGGATCAATGGCAAGAAGATCAGCCGCGTCGGCAGGTTCGTCTTCGCCAGGTCACACGGAATCGCAAACTGCACGACTTTGCCACGCCCCCGCGATGCCATCACGGCCAGCGGATCGCCATTGGCGAACGACAGGAGCGCTTGCGCGGCCGGTTCGGTTGAGTCGATCGGTTCGGTTGGGTCGGCCGCGTCGATCGGTTCAGTCGGTTCCTTCGCGACGAGCTTTCGATAGCCGAACACATCGATGTCGGAAAACGCGGCGCTACCACCGTTTGCACCGGAGTCTGAACCGGTCAAAAACATCCAAGGCGAATACTGCGGATCGATGCCGCCGATCGGGAACGTGGTTGCGTCGGGGGATGCATCGCCGCCGACCATGTCGCCTAGCTTCAACGGCAATGTCCAACCGGCCTCGCCTCGGCCCCAAACTTCGTTAAAACTTTTCGTGTCGACTCGATCGCCATCGAAGATCACAAGCGACCCGCCCGATGAAACGAACGCCGCGATTTTGGACCTTTCGTCGTCGCTTAATCTTCGCACGTTCGCCAGCACCACGACGTCGGGCGATTTTTGAGCCAGCGTTTTGGACAGTCTTCCTTCGTTGATCGTTGTCGTCCGGACGGCATCGGGTTGGTCTTGGCCGCCGAACGCGAAGGGACTGAGCGCGATCGCCATGAAATCCGTTTCGCCCGCCAGCGGTCGGTTGCTCGTTTCGCCGCTGACCAACAACACATCGACTTGACGGATCACGTCGACGCCGATCGTGCGAACGTTGTCGCTTGGTAGTGCGTCGCCGATCTCGACCGCGACCGACAACGGTTGCACGCCGGGTTCGTCGATCGTGTGAGTCAGACGTACTTCGACGGTCGACCGCGGCGGGATCGTGACCGTTTTTGGGACAAGTGATCTTTGGGCCGACCGACCAGTTCAATCGCAGGTCTCGGGCAGGCGTGTCGCCGGCGTTTCGGATGCGAGCGGAAAAGCGGCTCGACCGGCCCGCAACGATCGCCGCCGAATCCGTCGATATCGACTCGACCGAAACGTTCGCCAGATCCGATGATTCCACGCCCAGGTTCCAAAACTGAACCGACGGGTTGATCGGCTGATTCGCGATCGTCGTTTGCAGGCTCGTCAGCGACTCGATCGCGGCTTCGTCGACCATGTTGCTTTGAAAATCCGACACGACCAACACGCGGCGGTCGGCATGACGGGCTTGGCCGGCCGCCTCGATCGCCGATCGAACCAGCGATCCAAGGTTCGTCGGGCCGCTGGTCGCTTCGATCGATTGCAACTTTGAAAGTGCTTCCCAGGGACCGCTGGATTCGATCGGTCGCGACCCGTCGCTCGACGCGATCACGATAACCTCGTCTTGCCGCGAAAGCTGACCGATCATCGTGGCGAGTTGACGTTTGACGCGATCGATCCGCGGCGTCCCGTCGGTGTCCCGCGCGGAAAGGCTGCGGCTGTCATCGACGGCGATCACGACCGTGTGCGGTTGGTCGCCGGGAAGCACGCGGAAACCGGTAAGCACCGGACGTGCCAAACAGAACGCCAGCAGCACGGGCAACAAGCAACGCAACAGCAACAATAACAAGTTCATCAATTCCAGTCGTCGCCGGTTCGTGCGAACGACCGTATCGAGCAGGTGCATCGCGCCCCACGAGACCGTGCGATAACGACTGCGATACAAAAGGTGTATCGCAAGCGGCACCGTGAACGCGAGGGCGCCGAAGGCCAGCAGTCCATTGATCAACGTCACCGCACCCGCCTCCGCATCGACACATATTCGTGCAAGGCGTCATCGAACGGGCGATCGGTCGTCACCGTGAACAAGTCGACGCGGTTGCGACGGCAAACCGATTTCAGTGCCGCTTGATGCTGGTCAAATTTCGTCAGGTACGCGTCGCGGATCGACCGGGTGTCGACGACGTGCTGGTTCGATTCGTTTTCAAGATCACGAAACTGCACGCGGCCAGAAAAGGGAAAGTCGACTTCGTCGGGGTCCAAGACTTGGAAGAACAAGACTTCGTGGTGTTTCGACCGGAACAGAGCCAGCGATCGGCCGAGCGAATCGATGTCGCCCATGCCATCGGAAACGATCACCGCCAAGCCGCGACGCCCGAGCTTTGGCGCGATCATTTGAAAGACGCCGCCCAGATCGGTTTCGCGGTGGGTGACGTCTTCGGCAAGGGCCGACATGATCGTTCGCAAGTGCGACGGACGGCTGCGTGTCGGCACGGTCGCGCGAGGCTTGTCGTCAAAGCTGATCACGCCGACGGCGTCTTGCTGGCCCAGCATCAGATAAGCCAGCGCCGCGGCCAGCGTCTGGCCGTAGTCGTACTTCGTCTGCGCCGCCCGATCGCCGCCGTATCGCATCGAACCGCTGCGGTCGACCAGCAACGTGCAACGCAGGTTCGTCTCTTCCTCGAACTCGCGGATGTACAACCGATCGCTCTTGCCGAACGCTTTCCAGTCGATGTTGCGAAGCTCGTCGCCGCGAACGTACGGACGGTGCTCTTTAAACTCGACGCTGAATCCCTTGTGCGGACTGCGATGCCGACCGCTGCAGTACCCTTCGACCACCGTTCGGGCAAGCAGTTGCAACCGCGCCACACGCGACAGCGACTGCGGGGTGACGAGGTCCAGAATTCGCATGGCGAGAGGAGAGGCTTGGCGAAAAGTACGAGGCGGGCACCGACGACGGCAGGCTCCAGTATATCCGCAACCGCGGCGTCCGCTGCTCGATCTAGCCCCCAGGATAACTTCCCTCTTTCGCCGCTACGTGGCTGTCAGATTCTTGGAATCAACGAGTATCGTTGGGACAGCTAAAAAAATGGGTCGGGGGGAGCGAGGGTCACTTAGGCTTTCGGTGTGTTCGCTGAAAGATCCGAAACTCTTGACGAGTTTTGCTGCCTCAAAATTAAGTTGGACCGTCGTCGAGTGCCGCGAGCTTACGCGTCGGGTTACCAAGCCAGCAATTCGTTCTCGAGGATCTTAGTTGCTCCCGGTCGGCAGCGAAGTCGACGCCCGCGACAAGTCATCCGCGCAGCACATGAGAGTCTTTCAAACTATTTCGCCTGGACGTTAATCAGCTTTTCAATTTCCACCGCGTCAAGCTCTTCCGTCCGCGGGAACTCCACCTTCTCCTTCACTGGGACGATCGTTGTTTCGATGTGAACCTTTCCAACTTCGTATTTTCCATTCACGATCCGAATCGCCGACGTCGTGCTCTGGATAAAGATCGGAACGGCGACGCCACCTCGATCTTCGTAAAGAGTGTCTTGAGACCAGTGAAGGGCGTTCACATCCTTGGAACGACGACGCTGTACGAACGACGTGGCACGGTAGTCGTCCCGGCGTATGTGCCAGACGAAATCGTCGTCATACTTAGGATCGATCTTCGATGGTGTGACGAGCTGAATCTTCAGTGTTTCATCATCGAGTTCGCTAACCGTTGCTTCGCTTGACTTGTTCGCAAACGCTTCAAGTAGGTACTCCGCCATCACTGAAGGGGGCGTGCTGGAGGGGAACCCAAGGACGCCCCAAGCGTTCGGCATCGCGAAGTTCGTCGACACGATCGCATCGTTAAAACTTTCGTGCGTTTGCGTCTTCAAACCATCCACGCTGTAAGTGAATGACGTGTTGCCGAATATCTTGACGCCTACATACCGCGGTAACTTGTCGACGGGGTAGATCTGGTCCAGCGAGCGGACAGACTCTCGATGCTCGACACCGCACCGGACGAAAATTTGCTTGTCGAGGTCAACGTAGAGCCGGAACCGACCCTCTTCGACGCGAGTGGGTTTGTCATCGAAGAGCCGCGTCTGCTGGACATCGACCAGAACATCGATCGGGAAACTTTCCAGCCCCGATTGCATCGATGCTAAAATCAAATCTCTCGCTTCATGCCGCTCGGCGTCGGAGGCTGACGATTCTCCTGATCCAGGTTCCTGCGCCGTCAACCGGGCTGATGTCATCGCAATCAACAATGCGTTGATCACGAAGGCGGCGAAAACGATTCGGCCAGTCAAACGAAGTGCAAGCTGAGAACCAATCCGAAGTCCGCAAACCGTTTCGGCTCTTGCCACGGTTTTTTCAGTTTGAGCCGGGTCTTTCGTCCAAATGGCTCGTTTGAAGAGCCGGTTTCCAAATCGGTTCATGGTCATCAAGCAAACTTACTTTTGGTGATGTTGGGACACAGCTTCGAGAATGGGTTGTGCCATGATTTGCAGCGCTTCCGGACTCATAAGCCGTTCTGGCGTTAGCCACGGTTCTGATCGCAAAAAACCGTGGCTAACAGGCTGTTGTTTTAGTCATTGGGACATTTCCAATGGTGAGCGGCAAGGCGATAGCCGCCGGTTTGTCGAGTGGATACCCGCGGCTAGCGCCCTGAGGCTCACTAAAGCAACAGCTCCCTAACGCCAAAGCGGCTAATCCAAAGTGACGCTGTCCAGTTGGTGTTTCAAATCGATACTGATAGGAAGACGTCAATCCTCTTGTTCCGTCTGAATGAATCGCGGGAAACTGACACTCAAGTCCTCGACGTGGTTGAACTCCTTGGATGTGATGCGTAGTTTTAAAGGCATCCATATGCGAGTTTGCGTATCCTTGGAGACGAAGTCTTCGCTCAAGAAAAATCGTAGTTTGACCTTCATCACTCCCGGGGCGATCACGGCGGCATCGGCGGTCACTGTGAAGTCTTGACAATCGACGCTGACGAGCGGGAGTTTTAATTTTGAGAGGAGCTCTTTCTCCAGCACTTGAACGAAGACGGTCGACTGGTAGATGGATTGGTCATCGGTTGTCGTCGCACGCAGACGCACAGGCCGCACCGCGACTTTTCGGGTGGCCCGAATCGTCATGGCGATCCGCTGCGTTTTCCCGGCGCCTCTTCTTTGCTCGACAATACCAGCCATCCTGAATCGTCGTTGAACCGGGCGTTATCTTCGGCCTCAAATTTCGCCACGCCCTCGATCGTGCTGCCGACGCGGTCGGCTTCAATCGCGACGTTGCCTCGAAAGCCTTCCGTAGTGATGGTCTATTCGTCCAAGTCCGCCGAGTCACTATGAACAAGCTTGGCCGTGAACGCCTCCTGTTCTTTACCCTCGGCGATCTCGACAGACACCATCGAGTCCTCGAAGCCGACGTAGTCGGCCACCCGATACCCAAAGCCCATGTTGATTGCCGTTTGCCCGCCATCCACCAGCCGGAATGACCCTCCGCTTTGGCTTTCTTGCGGCGTCGCGGGAACCTTAAACTTCAACCTGCATGTCAGGAAGTCTCCTTCGCGAATCAACCCCGACTTCGGCTCAAAGCTTTGACAATTGCAGGTGAGATCGACGTCGTCGAACCGGACGTCTCGCCCCGTCTTGTTCTGCAGTTGAATGGAAACTTCGTAATCCAATCCTGCTTCGACCCGTCCGACATCCGCGTTGACACAGGTTTCGCGAGTCTCAGAAATATAAATGTCCGTCGTGACCGACTTCGGAATTGCCTCTACCGCTTGGCAATCACCAAACTCCGTCGCGAAAGTGATCAAGCCGAAGAAGATAATCGCAAGCTGACCGTACCGAGTCGCCATCGAGTGCAAGCTCCAGATCCATTCGCCGACCGCTGCGGCTCGGCAAGGTGAACAACTGACCGGGATTTGTTATAAATCGCATCGTCGTGGCTGGCAAGAATCAATCGGCGAAGGAAGAGGCCCGCGTTGGTAAGCCGTTGCCTTGACTTCGGTCGACGCTTACGTCTGTGCTTACCTCCGTGCGTACGTCTGTCTCATGCCACCGAACGGGTCGATAGCTCGACCTTACCCGATATCAAAAATGATGGCACGAAGTCGTCGTAGGGGCAGGCAGCTTAGGGAAGATCCTTGTCGAAGAAGCGGCTCCTGCGATCGCAACTGGACAGGGAACAGATTGGTGGAATCCTGCAAAATCGACGTTCGATCGATTTCAGGCAGCGCACAAAAAAAGCCAGAAACCGTTGCGGCTACTGGCTTTAGAAGTACACCCCACTGGATTCGAACCAGTAACCTTCGGTTCCGTAGACCGATGCTCTATCCAATTGAGCTAGGGGTGCCAGCGTGTTGGCTGCTGCGGCGGAAATTTAGCAGTCTTTGGGCTTGGACGCCAGGGCTTTGAGGTGTGTTCGGGGGTCTCTCGCGGTTTTTTTTCGCGGTGCATGACTGGATCGGCTTTGGGCTAAGATGGGGCGACACATCCGTCGTCCTTCATCGCGAACCCGAGACCGTTTGGCCATGAAATTTTCGTCTTCAAAATTGATGCTCGTTTGCATCTTCGCCGCGAGCCTGTTGGCCGAGGGCACCGCCCGACCGCGAGCATTCGCCGGTGACGATTGGCCTCAGTTTCGCGGGCCGCACGGCGACGGCGTCGTGCTAGATCAGGTCGTTCCGGTCGAGTTCGATGAGTCCGCTAATGTGACTTGGAAAACGCCGCTGCCAGGCCGGGCTTGGTCGTCGCCGGTCGTTGCCGACGGAGTGATTTGGATGACGACAGCGGTCGAGCTTGTTCCGACCGAGGACGAGCGGTTGGCGATGCTGCGAGAGTCGGGCATCGAGGAAAAGAAAATGAAGGGACTGGCCGTCGCCAAGTCCATCGCGTTGAAGCTTATCAGCGTCGACCTGCGATCCGGATCGGTCCTGCGAACGATTGATTTGACGACCGTCGAAGGTCCCGACGCAATCCACTCGCTGAACAGCTACGCATCGCCCACGCCAGTCCTCGACGGCCCGCATTTGTATTGCCATTTCGGAACTTACGGGACGTTTTGCGTTGATCGCGAAAGCGGCAACGTCACGTGGCAACGCACCTTTCCGCTGGAACACGGTGTCGGGCCGGGAAGTTCGCCGTTCGTCCACGACAGCTTGCTGGTGCTGATCCAGGACGGCATGGATCGGCAATACGTGGTCGCGCTGGACAAGACGACTGGCGAGACGAGGTGGGAAACCGATCGGCCGCCGATGGACGCTCCTTCGGGCGATACGATGAAGTCGTATTGCACACCGATCGCGATCACCGATTCGCTCGGCCGCGACCAATTGATCTGCATGGGCGCGCAGTGGATGGTTGCCTATTCGCCCAAGACCGGCGACGAGGTCTGGCGGTTGCGGCATGGGACGGGCTTCAGTGTCGTGCCGCGTCCGGTTTATGCCGGCGACATCGTTTACTTCTGCACCGGGTTTGGCAAGCCGCAGCTTTGGGCCGTTCGCATCGATGGAACCGGCGACGTGACGGACACTCACGTCGACTGGACGGTCAAGTCGGGCATCCCGGCCAAGCCGTCGCCGGTGCTGCACAAAGGGTTGATTTACGTCGTTTCGGACAACGGTGTGGCCAGCTGCGTTGATGCGGCGGACGGTGCAATTTTATGGAAAGAGCGAATCGGAGGCGACTACTCAGCATCGCCGGTGCTGGTTGGCGGTCATTTGTACTTTGGTTCGCAGGACGGCAAGGTCACCGTGATGAAACCCGGACGCGAAGTAGACGTCGTCGCGGTCAATCAGGTTGACGGCAAGATCATGGCGTCGCCGGCGATTGTTGATAACGCGATGATCTTGCGGACTGACGTTGCGGTCTATCGAATCGAAGGAACAAGCGGTCGCGACCGATGAAAGCTTGATCCAAAAGTTCCTTTCGAGCCATCAGCGCAAGCAATTCGCTGGCCGAACGGACACCGAACGCGGACATCAAGCGACTGCGTTCGAGTTCAATCAAACGTTTGGAAACGTCATGCTTCGACGCGATCTTGTTGCTTGGGCAGCCGTCGATAACGTCCGCCAAGATGTTTTGCTGACGCAGCGTCAACTGATCAATGACGAGTGCAAGCCGGCGGTGTTCGCAAATCATTCGTTTCTGCACGGCGTTGCGCTGTAGCACTTGATCGACCACTTGCGTGAACACGTCTTCGTGCGGTGGCTGTTGGAGATAGACGTCGACGCCAAGGTTAAGGCAATCAATCGCCACTTCAGCGTCGGAGTCCGAATCGATGACGACCAGAGGGATCATGCGGGCCCATTCCAAGGGCTCGTTCGCGTTCGATTTCCAATCCATTTCGCCACGGTAGATCGCGTGCCGCGTTCGCAACATGGAAATCGCTGTTCGTCCACGGGTGATCAAGCAAGTCGGATACGAAAGACTTCCGGCGATTTGTTCGAGCTGTTCGGCTTGATCCAGGACATGGGCGGTCGCGTTCAACCGAGCGGCCACCGATCCGCAAACCGCTTTCAACGGGGTGTCGAGACCGAGAAGGATCACATTCCGCGGTTCGCCGAGCGGTGGAGTCGTGTCGTGCGAGAGATCCATGAAAAGAACTAGGGTGAAAGGGTCAGAAACGGCAGGGTCGAAAATCGAACGCTGCAACCTTAAAGCCCGCTTGGGAGTCGACTTGTTACGCGAACGAAACAAAAAACAATTTTGTTTCGTTCACGACCGCTGTGCGTTTAGAAGGGAAATCAAACGCCGATTCGGATAAATCGCTTCGTTCCTCCGTTGTGATCAGTTCATCTGCTGCGGAACGCCCTCGCCAATCGGCCGACCGAAATCCGGTCGCCCATCCTTTTCGCTAAATGTCATCGGCTGCACGAAAACGCTTCGACGCCAACCCGGATCGCGATCTTGCTTGGCGTGATAAACGTGCCACAGCTTTTTGCCGTCCGGCGACCAGACGAAGCAAGAATGTCCGACGCCGTACGTCTGCGGCGTACTCTCGAAGACGGGCTGCGAAGTCTTGACCCACGAGTTTGGATCGAGCGGATCGTCGCCCATCAGTTCCAGCAGGCCCAACTTGTACGTCGGTAGCCAGGACGCCCCGCATGAATACGTCACAAAGGTGCGGCCTTCATTGGTCAGCACTTGCGGGGCCTCGTTCAGCCCTCGACCGTTCCCGTCGTCTTCGGTGAATTCCCAAGGAAAGTCGTCGTTCTCACAAAGACGCACGCGAGGACCGGCCAACTCGACGGGCGATTTCATCGGCGCGATGTAAAGGTATTGCTGGTCCGAACCCGCTCGGTCCCACCCCGACCAGATCGCGTACCGGAGACCGCCGTGTTCCAGCACCGTCATGTCGATCGCCCAAAGATTTGGCGACGGAGTCGATCCGTTGTTTTCGGCCATCGCATCGCCCGTCAGAAAGGGGCCGCGGAGTTCGTACTGACCCAGCGGATCGACCGTCTTGGAGACCAGCACGTACGCCAAGTGATTGGCGTTGTCTCCATCGGACGCGGCAAAGTAAACGTGCCACCGATCATCCAGGAAGTGCAACTCCGGTGCCCAAATTTCTTTGGACACCATCCCCGATTCTGGCGCACGCCACACGATGTGTTTGGTACCAAACGACGTGAACGATTTGGATGTGCCGATTGCGATCGCAGTATTGTCTTCGCTCTTGCACCACAAATATCGGTCCGCGTTCGGATCCCGGATGACCCACGGGTCGGCTCCTTCGCCGATTGGATTGACGAACTGGACATTCGATAGCGGCATCGAATTCTCGAACGTATGATCGCCGGCGTCCTTGGGCAAGCTGACGTTCCAGTCGGTAAGGGCTCGCTTGAGTCGATCGGCAATCGCCACGTTCTGATCGACCACGTTGTTTGATTCGTTGACGTCCTGGCTTAGATCAAAAAGCTTCACCTTCGATCCGTCGGAGTTCATCAGCAGCTTCCAGTTCCGATCTCGCACGGCCAAGTCGGGCGCATCACCGATGGACGGATCAATCGCCAAATCCTTGCTCTTGCGAACGGACTTGGCCGCTTCATCGGTCACCGGACGGTCCGGCGGACGGCGAAAGAAGATTGGCGAACGGCGGCCGGATTGCGATTTGCCAAGCATCGTTGAAAGAACGTCTTCGCCATCGAGCGTCACGTCGGATGGCACGGGCACGCCGGCCAATTCATACAGCGATCGATTGACGTCGATCGCGGAAAAGACCGATTTCTCGTTTGTCGATCCGGTCGCGGACGAGGGCATGAATCCCGGTCCCCAAACGACCAAGGGACTGCGGATGCCGCCCTCGTATAAGAATCCTTTGCTGCCCCGAAGCGGATCGGACCTGCCCGCGCCGAGTTCGTGGCCGTTGTCGCTGCAGACGACGATCAGCGTGTTGTCACGAAGCACCGCGTCATCGCGGATGCGATCGAATAACTCGCCCAGTTGATCGTCCATGGCTTTCAACACGGCAAGATAAAGTTGTCGCTTGCTACCATCGCTCTCGTCTCGCAACACCTCGGGTGGAAAAAACGGCGAATGCACATCGTCGGGCCAGACGTTGACAAAGAACGGCTGATCTTTGGCGACCGCTTCATCAATGTGCTGCATGGCGCGTTCCACGAATCGACCGGTGATTTGGCTGCGATCCATGATTTCGATCTGCCCGCGTCCGAGCTTGTCGCTTCCCAAGTGATGTAGTGCCGGTTCAGTGCCATCGTACGCATCCTTCAACCCCAGCACCCGCGGACCGAGGCCTTCAAAGTTGGTCAGGCTGCGATCGAAACCGTATTCGCTCAACAGCGGTGCGTCGCCGACGTCACGCTGACCACCCATGTGCCACTTTCCGAAATGACCGGTAAAGTATCCGGCGTCGCGTAGTTGACGAGCGAGGACGGGGGCCGCGGGATCGAGCCATTGAGCCATGCCTCGCCGCTGATTGGCCGCTCGGTTGTCCAAGTACGAAGTGATTCGCCATCGCTGAGGATACTGGCCGGTCGTCAGCGCCGTTCGGGATGGCGAGCATATCGGCGAGTTAACGTAAAAGTTTGTGAACCGAATGCCTTCGTTGGCCAACCGATCGATGTTCGTCGTATCAGTATCTCCCCCAAACGATGACAGATCGCTGAACCCCATGTCGTCGATCAAGACGGTGACGATGTTAGGCGGAGCATCGGCATGGGCGATGCAAACGAAGCACGAAAGCGATATCAAGAAAGCGAACGCAAAAAGTCGCATGGGATCAAACTTTGGGTGAGAGAAGTTGGCAGCAACCACGTCGAAATGGAACGAACGCAAAAATCTAAATTTAGCGGAACGCTACTGCCGTCGCCGTTCGAGCAACTCCGATCTCGGTCCTCCCGCTCGGTTTTCCGAGCGGATCGCGAATCATTGTCGCTTAGCTTTCCAAGCTGATAGCGTTTGACTTGGGATGGAGCGCTATTGGCTTGGAAAGCCGAGCGACGTTGTTTTTCTTCGTAATTAGATCATGAGCGGGCACGCTACCGTCGAGTCAGCAGCGCCACCCAATCGTTTTCTTCGCCGGAAACTTCGCTTGGCGGATTGCCCAGTGAGACCGAACGCCCGCCGGTCACCGTGCTGACCGATCCCGCTTGAAGATCGCCGCCGGTCCGCGGATTGAACCAGCGGACCGTAAACGAATCCGATACTCCAATCAGATCAAGTTCGACGTTGCCGCCCTCGGGCAAGTACACGACGTAAACGGACCCCGGCTTTGCAAAGCAGTACCGCGTCACGTCGTGCGCCGGGTTGCCCACCAGTTCGTCCGCGTTTGTCATTTCCCAAAACGGAATCTTGTGGTCATGGAAAAATCCGATCGCAATTCGGCAATAGTCCCAGCTTTGGTCGCGACTTCGCCAGTCTTCGCAAACGATATCGTTTTGGTCGAATTGGTATCCAAAGTAGTATTCGCAACCGGCTCCGCCCGCCATCAAGGTTCCCCAAAGCGTTTGCTTGCGGACCTTGTGCTGGGTGTAGACCATTTTTCCGGTGTTGTCGCGACCGTCGAATCCGTTGTAGCCCAAGTCGGGACACTGCGCGTGCGCGGCCGAACCGGACTCGTCAAACGCAACGACCCAAGGCTTGCCCGCCTTTGCCGATTCCGTCACCCACTTCACCGTTTGGGCGTGCGTGGTTTCAAGCCCACTGTTCTGCAGCGACAATCCCGTCAGCTTTGAATCCGACCCCAGGAACGGTCGATAGACTTTGTCTTGCTGTTCCGGGAACGTGTGGATCACGATGTTGTGATCGTACGGGTCGATGTCGGCGATGTAGTTGACCATCGCTAACTGCTGCTGATACGTCTGCGTGTTTTCTTCACCCAAGTTCCAATTCAACGCCAAATTGTGGCCGAACCGAGCGATCAGTTCGCGGCAATACAACTTTCGCTGTATCCCAAGGTTGCCGCCATCCAAACTTGCATCGACGCGACCCGCGTTTGCGTTTGGACCTTTCTTGTGATCATCGTTTTCGGTCTCTTGCATCTTGAAGTGCAAGTACATGCCCTTCGTCGTGGCATGGTTAAATACCATGCCCCATTGATCCAGCTTGCTGCAGTCGTAGTGAAGCTTGTCTTCGCGTTGAATGAACGGCCAAACGTTGTCCCCGTCGCCTGCCGCGTTGTAGGTCAAGAACGAAAACGCATTGCAACCTTTGCCAGATAGGTAGTTGACTGCACCGATCAGTCCTTTGCCTTTTCCGTCGCCCCAAGTCGGATCCGATTCGTTCCAATCTTGTTGATGAGCCGACCAAGTTTTCAAAGGAGCTTTTTTTGCGTTGCCAGCGATCGTGTTGTCAAAGTCCGCATAGGCCAGCAGCGTCTCCGGCGCGTCGGCACCGACCTTTAAGAAATACTCGCCTGATCCCGCAAACTGTAGGTAGTGCTTGCCGACGTAACGCAGACGCCCGGCGGCGCGAAGGTCGCGGCCGACTTTGTCGGACGGGTCGATCTTGATCGATCCGGTGCCGCCACTGAACGCAGCCATCCCGTCGCCGGCGGACTCGATGTCGAGGCGCAAGCTTTTCCACGGGCGAACGACACTTCATACGACCACTGGCCTGTTCGGTCGGGGGCAAAGTGTGATCGCCAAGTCGTTCCCGATTGCGCGGATGAATTTGCCGCATCACCATCGGCTGCGAAGTATCCAGGAATCGTGTACGTAGTTCCGTCGGAATGCGTCCAGTCGACCGACATTCGATAATCGGTAAACGGGTTGGGCGTGTTGTCCTTCTCGTGCGCGTAGGGACCGCTGAGGTCCAGCGTGATCGCGTGCCATGTCTTCGTCTCGCCGGTCACCGTGATCGATCCGTCGCCATCGGCCGCGCGCGGCATCTGCAACGGGTCGTTGCTGGCCGGAACGGTCGGACTGGTCTGGTTGGCCGCAACCGATTCACTTTGCTTTCTCGCTTGGTCGTTCAGGGCTGACTTTGAGGCTTGTCGAGTTTCCTTGTCGGCTGGCGTAAATGTGAGGCCACTCCAACGGGCACGACTGTATTCTTTGCCATCGGCGCTACCGATCGTCGAACTGACTTCGACGATCGCACCGTCCGTGATGGCAACGTTCTTCCAAGTCTTGTGAAAGGCGATGCCTTCCTGAAACATCTTTGTGCCGATCGGATTGAGGTAGGTCCCGATTGACTCGCCATCGACCTTCACCGTGTAAGTCGACGACCCGTCGTTCTCACCGACCGTTTGAAGCGTCACATCGTAGACGCCCGTCGGGTAGGGAAACGTCCGCGCGGCCTTGCCGTTCTTGTTCTTGTCCGGGTTGATCGCGAGCCATCGTTTGTCGTGAACGTAGTAACCGTTGACATCCCCATCGGCGAACATCATCGCCGGCATCGCAAGCGACGTCGCATCGTTAGATTTGGAATCCGGCGTCGGCTTGCCAGCCACCGTGGTTGCTTCGCTTGCCTTGACAAACACGAACGGTTTTGGAAGCGTGCCGCTTTTCAGAATTGACTTCGGGCCCACGCCCTTCGGGCTCACGAAATCGCGGTCAGTCGTCAAGATAAACTTATCCAGCTCGAAACCGTCTTCTCGCATCGAGAATTGAACGACGTGTTCGCCAGGCTCGGCAACTTCCAAGAAGATCTTATAAGGCTCGCCGCAGTGAACTTCCTCGGTGCGTTGTTTGCTTTCCCAAGTCCACTTATTCTTGCCCTCGCACCATTGCAGTCGTTGTCCTGATTCCGGCCATGTTCCATCGATCCCGACGTGCAAGCCGTTGTCTTCGGAGCCCGTGGAATGGGCGCGAGCCCAGACGTAGTACTTGCCCGGCGTGCTGAAATGCACCTTGTAATACAACACGGCCATCTTGCCGGGCTCAGGCGAAAAGTTTTCGCCCTTGATCAGCTTGTCCGAATGATTGCGACGCGTATCCGGCAGAACTTCCATGTAAGCACCGCCGCTGGCGCCCGCGACATGGTTCGGATCGGGGTCGGGGGACAATCCCGGTGTGACGTCCGATGTTGTCAGATGAAACGCTCGTACGTCGGTGCTGGTTTGTTCGAAAAAATGCTCGGCTTCAATCGCGACCAAGCCATCGACCTCGGCGAACACGACCGAGTCGTCAACGATCGGCTCGTTCGCGGACACGCGGTCATAGAGGACACTCGCAAACAAGAACCAGCCGAAGACAAAGGGAAGACAACGGTTTCTCATAGGTGGGCTCACGGAAAAAGAAGCGGAGGGAGTTCGGACAAGGAGGGAAAGATCGAAAGACTCAATCGAATCGGAAGCGTGCTAGACGGCTTCGGCAACGCGGGACAAATTGATCGCGACGGCGTCCGCGACATCAGACGTGGATGCCATCCCGCCGAGATCAGCGGTCAATGTTTCGCCCTGGGCCAGCAGCATCGCGACGGCTTGCTCAAGTCTAACTGCGGCTTGAATGCAGATGTCGTCGTCGTGCTTGTCGCCGAGCCAATCGAGCATCATGGACGCAGAAAGAATGGTCGCCAAAGGGTTCGCGACGTTCTTTCCGGCAAGCTGGGGCGCGGTGCCGTGCGAGGGCTGGAACAGGCCGTGTTCTTCCCCAATTTCAGCGGATGGTCCAAGGCCCAATCCGCCCACTAAGCCCGCCCCAAGGTCGGACAGGATATCGCCGAACTGGTTTTCCATGACCAAGACGTCGAAGTCCCATGGATTCTGCACCATGTACAGACTCATCGCATCGACATAAACGGCATTGCTGGCAATGTCCGGATAAGACTTCGCCACATCAAAAAACACTTCGCGGAAGAACGCCATGCTGCGGAACACGTTTGCTTTATCAACACAGGTGACCATCTTTTTTCCATCCTTGGTGCGTCCGCTGCGACGCTGGGCCAGTCGAAACGCGAAATCGCTGACCTGCGATGTTCCTTTCCGCGTCACCACTAACGTATCCGTCGCCACTTCGTTGCCGACCTTTGCACCGCCGCCAAAGGATGCGAACAATCCTTCCAGGTTTTCGCGGATGATAATGAAGTCGATGCCGGGGCCGGTGTCTTTTAATACGCACGGCGCACCGGGATAGAGTTTGACAGGGCGAACGGCGGAGTGAACTTGAAGGGCGCGGCGGAGTCCGACCATCATGGTGGGCTGAACCTCGGTGCCATCGGCAAAACGGACGTCTGGAAGACCGATCGCCGAAAGCAGTACCGCGTCCGCTTCCAAGCAACGATCTAGAACGCACTGCGGAAGCACGTCCCCGGTCACGCGATACAGTTCCGCACCGGCGCGGTACGCGGTCATCAGAAGGTCCAAGCCCGGCGTCTGCCGAACCAATTCGTCCAGCACGACGCGAGTCGCATCCATGCATTCCGGGCCGATCCCGTCGCCGGGCAAAAGTGCGATGTTGTAAGAAGACATATTGGAAGTGTTAAGTTTGTAGAGGTGGGAGTGGGTTTAAGAAATCGCGGGATTGCTTCTTCGATTTAGTTTGTAAAACGTTTGGTCAGATCGTTGACCTGTTCGCTGGACAGAAACCGCGTCTTTTGGGTTTGCAGAAGCAAGAATAGCTTCGCCGTTTCTTCCAGTTCTTCGGTCGCGTTGACCGCAGCTTCCAAGCTGGCACCCGCGACCACCGGCCCGTGGTTGGACAGCAGCACGGCGTGAGACAACTTGGCGGATTCCGCCACGGCGTTTGCCAGTTGTTCATCGCCTGGCGCGTGGTACGGAACCAGTGGCAGCGTTCCGACTCTTATGACGTAGTACGCCGTGATCGGTGGCAACACGTTCGCCGGATCAATGTCCGCTAAACACGATACGGCGACCGAGTACGTCGAATGCAAATGGACGATCGCTTTTTCGGTCGGCCGCGACTTGTACATCGAATGGTGTAAGAACGCTTCCTTTGATGGTCTGTCGCCGGCGACTAATTCACCGTGCCGGTCCAGCTTGCTGATCCGATCGGGATCGATTCGGCCGAGGCAGGAATTCGTCGGCGTGATCAACATCCCGTCGGGCAATTGGACGCTGATGTTTCCGCTGCTGCCGGCGGTCAGTCCTCGATCGAATAATGACTTGCCGTGGATCGCGATTTGTTCGCGCAGTTCTCTTTCGTTCATGCCAACCTTTCCAGGGCGGCCGCAAAGAAGTTTTCGCCGCCAAAGTTTCCGGATTTCAGTGCCAGCAGCAGTTTGGGTTCCCGATCGATTGTTTCCGTCCATGGAACACCCGCGCAGATTTCGGGTCCGATGTGAAGCGACCGGACGCCGAGTTCACGAACGATCGCGCCGGACGTTTCGCCGCCCGCCAGCACCAGGCGTCGAACGTTCAAATGGTCTACCAGCGCGACGGCGACCGAAGCTAAGAAGCGTTCGATCGTTTCGGCGACTTCGCTCGCACCGAAACGGGCCTGCAGTTCAGCGACGATTTTCGGTGTCGAAGTCGATGCGATCATCAGCGGCACGTCGGGCTCGCAAGCCTTCGCCCACGACTTTACCTTCGCCAATTCGCAAGTCGGATCCCGCATCAACGCCGCCACGTCGATCGACCGTGTCGGGCATCGCTGTCGCATCCATTGGACCTGCGCATCGGTCGCGCCGAACAACTGCCTGAAAGAATCAAGCTCCGACCCGGGACGCTGGACAATGTCGGCGTGAAAGCTGGCGAAGCAAACAGACCAAGTCGGCGATACGTTTCGGGAAGGTATCGACCAAGTCCCGATCCGCCGGTGACCAAGCGATGCGAACCGACCGCGTCGGCGATCGTGACTAAGTCGCTGTTTTCGACGACGTCGGTGATCACCATGGCGACGCCATCGTCGGACATCGACGAAAGAGCTTTCTCGCATGCTTCCGCCGATTCCGCCACGGCCGCGTGATCGAGCAAGCCGATGCGGCACGTCGTCTGAGTTGATAGAAACCGAACGAGGTTGGAATCGGTCATCGGATTGAGCGGATGATTTTGCATCCCGGATTCATGCAGCAGCGTTTTGCCGACGAACAGGTGTCCTTGGTAAACGGTTCGGCCGGCACGCGGAAAGGCGGGGCAAAACACCGTCTGGCGGACTCCGAGACGTTGCATCAAGGCTTCCGCGACGGGACCAATGTTCCCGTCGACCGTCGAATCAAATGTCGAACAATACTTGAAATAGAAACGCGAAACGCCGATTGATTGAAGCCACCGCAAGCAAGTCGCTGATTGTTCGATCGCATCGGCTGCGGGCATCGATCGCGACTTCAGCGCGATCACGATCGCATCGCAATCGACGGCTTCCGCCGCCAACGCTTCGGCTTCGGGAACGCCCAAGACCTGCACGACTTTCATGCCGCCTTGGACCAAGTTGATGGCCAAATCGGTGGCGCCCGTCACATCGTCGGCGATGCAACCCAGGATCGGCAATCGTTTTACGGAGTCACTCATGAAGGAAGTGTGGTTTCGAGCGAATGCAAAGCCGAATCGTCGATTCGATCACGCTGGATCGCGATCGCTCGCACCGGGCATCCGTCGCCGTCGGCGATCTTTAGTGGCAAAGCGATGAAGTCGAATGTCGCAGATTGAATTTGGTCCAAGTTCACGAGCCCTTCGACGATTAAAACGTGGCCTCGAAACAAGGTTTGATGCACTTGCGTTAGTTCATCGATGTCGTTGACATCGGCCACCGATGGCGGCTCGACGCCGATCAATGCGACTCGTTTTTCGACCAGCCAACGTGCCAGCGAAAGCGAAATGCGAGGCAGTCCGTCACGGTACTCCGGCGTCCCGTATCGCTTCGACCAATCGGTGCGAAATAGCAATCTCGCACCCGGCCGGATCGTCTCGACCAGCGTCCCCAAGTCATCGACGTCAATCAATTGACGCGGTGACACCGGTGTCAAGTCGACCATCGTTGCGATACCAACGCATTCGCGAAGGTCTTGTTGATCGATCGTGCGTCCATCTGGCAAAAAATGTCTCGGCGCATCCATGTGCGTGCCGCAGTGAGAATACAACGATAGCGTCGTCGCGTTCCAACCTTCGACTTGCAGACGTTTCGCGACCGAAATGTCGACACCTGGCATTTCGTTGTCGATCGAGCGGCTGAGATCGATCACGCGCATGGTTTGTGTTCCATTTCGTTCAGATCCACGACGGCGATATCCCGCACTGAAGCTCGCTGGCTCGTTTTCTCGGTCGGTCGCAAGAAGTTGACGTAGATTAGCGCCGCGAGCACGACGGCGATCAAGGCAATGAAGAACGCCAATCGCGTCTTCATCGCGGCCGGCGACGCCTCTTTCAATTCGCGTCGGGGATTCATGAACAACCATGCCACCACGGCCAGCAAATTCATTCCGGCGGCAAAGACAAAGAACGAGTTCGCCGTTCCCGTCGTCTCAGCCACGACGGGGATCGTGATGTTCGCGACGAAGTACGGGAACGCAACCGCGCTGACCGCCGCGCCAAGGTTGCCAACCATGTTCATCGCCGCGGACACCGAACCTGATCGCGATCCGCCGATGTCCATGCAGAACGCCCAACTCGGACTCATCGTCATCTCGACGCCGATCAATGCGACTGAGAAGCAAGCAACGAAGACCCAGACGGACTCGGACTCGGAGACTTGCGTACACATCAACAGGCCGGCCGCACCCAGTGAGTAGCCGATCATCGCGGGCAACCGACGCGACATTACCGGCATGCCTCGTTGGTGCATGAACGTGACAGCGTAGCCCGCCCCCCATAACGCGGCGGCACCGAACAGCAGCGGCAGCGCCGAAAGGTACCCGTACTGCTCGCCCCATGTCGTCACCAGGTACGGGCGTAGCCAAGTGATGCTGATAAAGAACGTGATGTTACTGGCCGCGTACTGGAACATCGCCAGCAACACGTTCGCGGAGGTCACGATTTGGATGTAAGGCAGCTTCGATTCGCTTGCCGCTTCCTCCGCAATGCCCGCGCGGATCAGTTCTACTTCCGCTTCGTTCGTGCTGGCGTGCTGCGAAGGATCGTCGCGATACCAGAACCACCAAACGACGCCCCAAACCAGTCCCACGATTGCGTTTAGGACAAACGTCATCCGCCAGCCGACCAAGTCGATCACCCAAGGCATCACGACCAGGGAAGCCGCCGCGCCGATGCGGGCCCCGGAGTGAAAGATGCCTTGCCCGAGCCCGCGTTCTTTAGCGGGTAGCCAACTGTAAAGCGCCCGCGTCGCGCCTGGGTACGCGCCCGCTTCGCCGACGCCGAACAGAAACCGGACGACCAGCAGACTGATCGCGGTGAAGACCGCGCCGGTCAGCGCCGTAAAGATGCTCCAGATGATGACCACGATCGTTAGCGCCCGACGCGGCCCCGCGCGATCGCTGAACCACCCCGCCGGAATTTGAAACAAGGCATAGCCGATGGCAAAGATGCCAAAGACGTAGCCCATCATTTGATCATCCAGCCCCGACACGTCTTTTTGCATCGCCCCCTTGGCGGCCGAAATGCAGACGCGATCCATGTACGTGTTGACCGTGTGCAGGAACAACAGGAACACGAGCCAGTGTCGTTGACGCGTCGCAGTCATGGAGGGCATCGATGCGTCAAGGAGGATAAGAGCGGGGCGGGGCGGCTGGTGATTGTAATGCGCCGGCGTTTCACTACCATCGAATAATAAGAAACGATCATTCACTTTTCCTGAAGTCTGGAAACTGCCGTGGCCAGCGACCGAATCTTGGAAGTCAGCATCACTCACCTGCAAACGTTCCAGCAGGTGATGCAGCACGGCGGTTACGCAGCCGCCGCCAAGGTTTCGCACCTGTCGATCCCGTCGGTCTGGCAACACATCCGAGCGCTGGAACAGGCCTACGGCGTCAAGCTGTTTCAGCGGACTGGTCGTCAAGTCAAACCGACCGAGGCGGCAAAACGGTTGCATGAACAAGTCGAAAGCATCTTGGTCCGATTGGATTCGACGTTCGACTTAATCCGCGACGTTCCCGACGATCAATCGATCCGAATCATGACCGGCGTGCGGATGATGTTGGAGGATCTCGCGGTTCCCTTCCAAGCGTTTCGCCAGAAGCATCCGCATCGATTGGAGATTCGACACGGCAACGACCGTCGGGCCGAGGAGGTGTTGCTGGCCGACGAAGCCGATCTGGCGATGACGCTGGAGCCTGGCCTGCAACAAAAATCGCCGCGGATTCACTACGAACCGGCTTACACGGTCGAATTCTTAGCGGTCTCGAAAAAGAACCACGCTTTCGCGAAGGCGAACTCGTCCAGCCTACGCGAACTGGCCAAGCACGACTTGATCGTCACGACCAGCCGCACGCACGGACGCGATGCGATCGACCAAGCCTTTCATCGCCACGGACTGACCGCCAAAATCGTCGCCGAAACGGGCAACAGTGCCTTCACGATCGCCTGTGTTTCGGCCGGAATGGGCGTCGGAATCCTGGCCGGACGACGCGACGGGGATTTGTGCAAACGGCTGACCACCCGCTCGCTAAGCAAACAGCTCGGCCAGCGACGCATCGTCATCATGTGGCGGCAAGGCCGGATCTTGACCGACGCGATGGTCGACTTGGTCGAAGGCGTCAAGTCGCTTGAATCGTAATCGCCATCCCTCAAAAAGTTGCTCGATCGCCGCGGGCAGTACCCTTTTTTCGTGATTCGCTGAGTATGCTGGACGACGCGTCTGAACGGGCGTATCCGTTCTTCTCTCAAGCGATCCCGTCCGTCCCGAAAGCAATTCGTTTCGCCATGACCAAACCGTCCGAGGATTCCGAATCGGTCGCGATCCGGCGCAGTGACACGTCTCAGTTTGTCGAGTTCGAGGTCGACGCGAGGCGTTATGCCTTTCGTATCGAAAAGATTCGTGAGATCGTGATCCTGAAAGACATCACGACGACGCCGCAGGTTGCGTCTTATGTCGACGGCGTCAGCAACCTTCGGGGCGAAATCATCCCGATCATTAATCTTCGTGCCCTATTCGGGCTTTCGCGAAAACCCACCGACGATGAAACGCGAACCATCGTCGTCAACGTCGGCACGCGGACGATCGGGTGCACCGTCGACACCGTCACGCAAGTCTTGCGGATCGCCGACAACAACATTCAACCGGCCCCCGAGACGATCGCGTCGGAAAATGCAACGTACATCCACGGGTTTGCCAAAGTCGACGACCGCTTGGTGATCGTGCTTGACGTCGACGAACTGCTGAACGTCGAAAAGCTGCATCATGTTCATCAAAATTACACCACCAGCAACGTGTCGGGAATGAAGTCCAATGGCGAATGATTCGAAGTCCAAGACGAAGTCGAAAACCGCATCTAAAAAAACTGGAAAGGTGAAACGTGTCGGCCTCGAGGCGATGGCGGAACTGCAAGCCGTGGTGACCGCGATCGACAAATCGCAAGCGATAATCGAGTTCGACTTAAGCGGTACGATCCTTGACGCGAACGACAACTTCTTATCCGCGATGGGATACCGCGCCCACGAAGTCATCGGCAAGCATCACAGCATGTTCGTCGATGCCGACTACGCCGACGGCCCCGAATACAAAGCGATGTGGGATCGCTTGAATCGCGGCGAGTTCATGATCTCGAGATATCGCCGATTGGGTAAAGACGGACGCGAGGTTTACATTCAAGGATCCTACAATCCGATCATCGCCAGTGACGGCAAGCCGTACAAAGTGATCAAGATCGCTACCGACGTGACCGACCGAGTCAAGTTGCAACAAGAAGCCGACCAGCAACACGACATTTCGCGGCACCTGACCGAAGAAGTCATCGCGTGCGCGAACGAGTTTGCCGAGGGCGCGCGAGTGATTGCCGAAAGCAGTGCGACGTTGTCCGATGGAGCCCAATCGCAAGCGGCAAGCGTCGAACAAATGACCGCATCGATCGACGACTTGACCAGTTCGATTCAATTGGTCGCCGACATGACCACGCAAAGCAAGCAGCAAGCGGTCGCGACGTCGCAGATGGCGATCGAAGGCGGTAAGGCGGTCGGCGAAGCGCTTAACGCGATGCGGTTGATCGAAAAATCCAGCGAGCAGATCTCCGAAATCATCCAAGTGATCAGCGAGATCGCTAGCCAGACGAACCTGCTGGCCCTCAACGCGGCCATCGAAGCCGCTCGCGCCGGCGAACACGGGCTCGGGTTCGCCGTCGTCGCCGATGAAGTGCGGAAGCTGGCCGAACGGTCCAGCGAAGCAGCCAAAGAGATCACGCAACTGATCCGCGAATCATCGAAGCGAGTTGGCGAAGGTGCGGGGCTGAGCCAGAAGGTCGGTTCATCGCTGGAATTGATTGTCCAAGGCGTCAACCAGTCGGCCGAACGCATCTCCGAAATCAGCGACCAAACCGACACGCAGTCGGTTAGCGCCCAACAAGTTCAATTGGGCATCAAGGTGATCAGCGAGACTACCGAGTCGAACGCGGCTAGCAGCGAAGAACTTGCCGCCAGCGCCGAAGAGCTAACCGCCCAAGCGAGAACGCTGCAGGACCTAGTGTCGAAATACAACCTTTAGGATCGCTGAAAAAACCACTGCAAGGTGCTCGATAAACTAATCAGATTCTTCACACAGGTGAGAGGCCGGTCGGCCGTACAGGAATCCTTGACCAAGCTCAAAACCGAGCTCAACGCACGCTTGATGCTCTGCCTCGGTCTCGACTCCCTCCGCCAAGGTGATTGACCCAGAGTCTTTCGCAATATGGATCAGTGATCGCAAAAGATCTTGCCGGTTTCGCGATGCCCTGTCGATGTCGCGTATCAATTGCATGTCGAACTTCAATACGTCCGGTGGGACTTCGACAAGTTCCAAGAGTCGCCCCTGCCCGGCACCGAAGTCGTCATAGGACAACTTCATTCCCAGGCCCTTGATTTCATCACGCAGCGAACGCATCTGGTCGATCCGCGTGACCGCGCCTTCGTGAATTTCGATCATAAATTGCAATTGCGGATAATCGCTTGCGAGTTGCCGCAGCGACTCCATCATCCGCTCGGTCCCGAACTCGGCCGGATGGGTGTTCAGGTACACCACTGGTTCACAGCGATTCCAACCGGTCATCAACCGGGCCGCCTCGTCACGCATCAATTCGCTTAGCGACGCTTGTTGACCCAACCGCTCCGCAACCTCGAACATCGCTGCTGGCGATGCCAGTTCAGGCAGATTGCTGCGGGCCAGCACTTCATAGCCGGGCGTGTTGCGGCGGTCCATCGTGATGATGGGTTGAAAATGTGGAACGACGGCGCGCTGTGACAACAGACGCTCGAACGTCATTAACGTTTGCGCCCACGGAATCAACCGTTCTTCCATCGTTCCGTCGTTAAAACTTTCCTCGGCACACCCGACGCGAAAAACGGCATTTGCGAATTGCAACAAGTCGCCCACCGCAAGCTTCGCTGTGTGAATCAGCTTTCCATTGTGGTGCGTTCCATTGGTGCTTCCCAAATCCATGACGTGCAGGCCGTTGTCGTCGGTCCACAACTCGGCGTGACGTTTTGAAATCGACGAAACGGCGATGCATAGATCGGCATCGTCACCGCGTCCAACGGTTACTCGCTTGGTTGGCACCTTGATGGTACGACGTTGTTGGTCGCCACTGCCAAATTCCGTTAACGTCCACGTGACTGTAAGGGGCATCGGATATGCGATAGTCATTGGGATTGCTCCGTAGAGGCGATTCGCTTGACGCGTGTTTTGGGATGACCGGGCAGGTCGATGGTTTCGATAAGTTTGTTCGACAGATCCAGATAGCGCGCGACACTGGCATCGGCGTAGACCGCTTCGGTGATCAACGTGTCATTGCCTGCGTGACCGACCAATCCGCTGGCGGCACGAACGGTGCTGCCAAAATAGTCGAGTTGATTGTTTTGAGTCGTGACCAGCGTTGGGCCGCAGTGAACGCCGATGCCCAATTGGATGAATTGATCGGAGGACTGGTGCAGTCGTTCGCGAATTCGCAGCGTCGCAATCACGGCGTCTTCACGAGTCGCGAACGCGGCGAGCAGTTGTTCTCCGATCGTTTTGACCACCGTTCCACCGACACCAGAAATGCTGGTTGCGATTTCGTCGTGCAGTCGATGAATGGCAGCGTAGGCGTCGGTATCGCCGAGGTTCACGTAAAGCTGGTCGACGTTATTGATACCGGTTGTCAGAAACGTCATCGTCTCGGTCGCAATCGGATTGTCTTCGCGGAAACGCTGGTTCGGAAACAGCTTGCGGAACAGCGGATGCGTCGACGCCATCGCCGCGGTCACGACGTCGCCCCGCGGGATGGTGCGTTCGATACGAACGATGTGCAACGCATCACGATCGTTCGTGATCGTGATCGTTTGCCGCCCGGTTCGCAGCGTCGGAGTGTGCTTACCAGTCCCGAAGGACGACAGCGACCACTGGACGCTCGACGGCGCGGCAGTCGACTGAACGACCATATTTTGCGTGCGTGGCAGTCGTGGTCCGCGAACGAGGTAATCGCCCGCGGTCAAGTCCAACGGCACCTCCAAACGTTCCCCCGCGTCGACGCGGACCTGTGCGATGACGTGCGGCGAGTGTACTGGTCCACCGATGCAGTACTTCTGAGCGTTGACTTCACGGATTTCGGGGTGAGCCTGAAAGACCATCTCGATCGCGCCCGCCAAATTGGATTGAAAGTCCACGTCGCAGGCTTCACAGTTGGTGTGCGCGTTGATCTGTGACAATTCATCCTTGGTGTCCGCCGACACACGGCATGTCGGACAAAGCACATCCCATCGCAAATTCAGGATGCCCTCGTGTGCGGCAAGCAAGCAAGTGTCAATCATCACCGAACCATTCACACCCAACCGATCGGCGATCGCAAGCGGACGAAGACCGGCCAACTCTTGCGGCGACCAAGCTTGGAGGGCTCTTTCGAGCTTCGCGGCCGCGTCGGCATCCGCGCCGGCTTGGACCATCCGGCCGATCGCTTGCGACAATCGCGTTGCTTGTGACTTCGAGATCGGTTTGGGATCCGCAAACGGATCGTTGCCTTGCTTCGCCGTCAGTTTGCCGGCCAAGGACTGATCTGCGCGGCGATAGACGCGTTCCAGGTTGCGGAAGCCTTCGCGATCCATCTTAAGCGTCGTCATCACGCGGCCGAGCAAATTTCGTGACTCGACTCGCAGCTGGTGCGACAACTTCGTCCCGCCGCCGGCAATCGGTTCCAGCGTCACGACACTCATGTACCACTTCAGCGGACCGCTGCTGAACTCGCGCAGCACGCCCATCCGGCGTCCTTCGATCCATTCGAACGGATGCTCTTCCCAGCACACCTTCATGCCACTGACTGTGAACGAGCCGAAGCGACGAGTACCGATGACCGGATCATGTTCGGTTCGATACTCCACCGCCGGCAAACCGATCGCTTCGTTCAGTCGTTCGGTGTTGGAGACAAGCGGCCACAGGTCGGCCGGGTCGCTTTTCATCTCCCATGTCACCGTCTTTTCCCAGACTTTGTCGCCGCCGTGATCGTCCGGCAGTTTCGGATGAGCGAGCCATTCGGACGCATCGCCCTGTTGCAGTCGCAATAACTCAGCGAGCATTTGCGAGGCATCGCCGAAACGATCGGCCGGCTTCTTTGCCAGGGCTCGTCCGACGATTCGATTGACCGCGTCGGTAATTTGCGCGTTACTCTTTTGAGCCGAAGGGATCGGGTCAAAGCAGTGCATCGCCGCGATTTTCATGAAGTCGTCGGAGTTGTATGGAACCCGTCCCGTCAGCAATTCAAACAACGTGACGCCGAGCGAGTAAACGTCGGCGGCTGGTGTCAGGTCGTCGGAAGACTTGCATTGCTCGGGGGACATGTACTTCGGCGTCCCCATCACGGATCCTGCCCGGGTCACCTCCATCGATTCGCTTTGGCTGACGTGCCGGGCGATCCCAAAATCGCTCAGCTTCAGCGTGAAGTCAGCGATCGGACGAGCGGCCATTGCACCCTTGCTATCCGGTGCGTCATGGCGAATTTCAAGCAGCACGTTTTCCGGTTTGATGTCGCGGTGGATGATCTCGCGAGCGTGAGCGTCAACGAGTGCTCGCGTGAGATCAATCATCAACCCGATGGCCTCGGATTCGGGCAACGCCGATCGACCCTTCAACCAACCTTTAAGATCAATGCCTTCTACGAACTCCATCACCAAGTAGTGCAATCCGCCGTCTTCGCCGACTTCGATCAAGCGAGTCACGTGTTCGTTTTGCACGTCTTGCAACAATCTCGCTTCCTTGCGAAACCGCCGAACGGACTGGGCGATGTCTTTGCCGGTTCGCCTCAACACTTTCACCGCGACGACTTCCCCGTTGGTTGGGTCAACGCCGCGATAGACCGCTCCCATGCCGCCTTCGCCAATTTTCGATTCGATTCGAAAGCGACCGAGTCGTGGCGGCATCGCCTCCGGAGACGAATCCTGCGTCAAGTTGCTCGGTTGCATTCGGCTCGTGCTGCCTGAGCCGATGGGCATGTTGGCAATCGCAATGATGCCAGTCTGATCAACCTCCTTCGTTTGATTGATGCCGCGGCTCGGCAAAAACACTTCAAGCACGGATCGCCACTGACCAAGTGTCGGAGGCGAATTTGTTGATGGAACATGGCTGAGTGATTTGATCCATTGTCGCAACACGGCCCGGTTGCGTCCCGACAACGGTTCCAATCCGGCCACGCCTTCCGAATCGAGAACGGGCTTCAACAGGGACGCGAGCAAGCGATGCAGAGAGGCCAAGTCGTCGTCGACGGTCAACTCAACCCGGTGTTCATCGGGGCTGCACGCCATCGCCGAATAGTCGACAAAAACGTCAACCGACGACGCTCTTACACGAACCAGAATGGTCGATGCATCGAAGCTGCCGTGACAAAGTCCCAAACGGTGAGCGGATTCGCATGTATCAACCAACATCGCGGCAATTCGGAAACGCGCCACGGGTTCAAGCTCGTCCATCTTTCGGGACAGACGATCGGCCAGTGGATCGACACCGACGGGAATCGTAAGGCAGAACGTTGGCGGACAATCGTGACGAAGCGGCTGAGCGAGACTGCGAATACAGACGTGGTCCGCGAACTCAAGTCGTTCCAGCTGCCGGCCGATGGCGACGGTCCGTGTCTGCGACGTTGCGTTGAGGACGCGCAGCTCAAAATCACGACCGTCTTCCCCGACGCCAACTAACGCGTCGCCATCGCGGCCCGACGAAATGATCCGCAGCGTATCGGTCCGTGTCTCGATAGCGATGGTTTGGTCCGCCGGCATGCTCAACCTGATGGAAGAATTGATCGTTCCGACATTGCTGATTGCGCAGCAGAATCGGGAAGCGCGGGACGATAGCGACCGCCCGCTGTGCATCCTCGCACACCCGAAGTATGAGCCACACCGAGCGATCGACTCGGCGGACAGGGGGGACGTTGTTCCGAAACGGATGAAGCTCGTTCCGATTAAACAACTCGCCAGGATTGCAAGGCAGTCCCCGAAAGCGATTCCCTAATCCATTTCACCCTTCAAACAGTTCTTCACGCCAGCAACTTCATGTACTCTCGCATCCACGCCGGGTGGGCGGGCCATGCCGGGGCGGTGACCAGGTTGCCATCGACGTGAGCCGAGTCCATCGTCGCAGCGGGTTCGACGTAGGTGCCGCCGCCGATCGTTATCTCCGGGGCGACCGCGGGGTAACAACTGCACGATCGTCCCGACAGGACGCCCGCGGCGGCCAGGATTTGCGGGCCGTGGCAGATCGCGGCGATCGGCTTTTCCGTTTCCGCAAAGTGACGCACGATCTCCAGCACCCGCTCGTTCAACCGCAAGTACTCGGGCGCTCGCCCACCCGGAATCACCAATCCATCATAGACGCTCGGATCGACCTGATCGAACGACGCGGTCACCGCGAATCGGTGTCCTGGCTTTTCCGAGTACGTTTGATGACCCTCGAAATCGTGAATCGCCGTGACGACCCAGTCGCCGGCCGACTTGGCCGGGCAAACCGTGTCGACTTGGTGGCCCGCACACAGCAGGATCTGGTAGGGCACCATCGCTTCGTAATCTTCCACAAAGTCGCCCACGATCATTAGCAGTCGTTTCATCGCTGCACTCTCCTCGGATCGAATGTCAAACGGACAGTTTTTTTGCTGGCCCGTAGGTATAGCCCAACGTTGATTTTCCGTCACGACCGGCAGAACCCCTTGCGGCCGGCGAGGCCATACCGGCGGATCAGAATCACGCTGGGAATCGTTCGACGAGCGGCCGCTTCGTTGGTTAAACTGGAAGGGCCGTGATCTGACTGTCGCGTCACCATCAATCTTTTCGCCAACCCGCTGCGATCCATGTTACGACGATTTATGACCCGACAACTCATGACACGACAACTCATGATACGACGATCCATGCCTTGTCCGCTCGCCATTGGTTTTCTTGTCGCGATCACCTTTGTTGTCGCCGCCGATGCGTCTCGGTCCGCCGCCGATGAGTCGCTGATGTCCGCCGGCGTTGCGAAGCGTTTGGGATTGGTCGAGTCTTGGCAGCGAACGATCAATGCGCCCGGCGGCGTCACGTCGATCGTCGATCAGCAGCTTTTCGTTCACGAAACCGCACCGAATCAATACGTCGAATTGATCGAGGCCGCGACGTCGGACAAGGCAGCGGCGAATGAAACGAAAACGGCCAAGAAGCCCGAGCCGACACTTGCCGCGGATGCGGATGCGGACGCGGATGCGGTAAAGCCGGATGACGCAGCGCCAGTCGACGACGCAAAGGTTTTGATGCGGATCGCCGTCGGAACGCCCAACGCGTTGGGCAAGCCGATCGACCAAAAAGAAGCCGAGCGGTTGGCGGGCAACGAGATCCGTCGCATGAAGCGTCGCGGCATTGACGCAACGATGCGAACCACCGAAGTCCGCCGCGTCGTGCTGTACTCGATTGCCAACGACGGACTCTTGGAGTCGCGAGATGCCGAAACCGGTCAACCGATCTGGATGTCTTACGTCGGGCGATCAGGTCTGCCGTACCGCGAACTCGGGGTTAGCGAAGACTACATCACCATCGTTAACGGCGCGAACGTCATCGAAGTCGACGCAAAAACGGGTGAGATCACTGACGAGCACCGCACGATCGGTATTCCTGAATTCGGTGCGGTCAACGCGGGTGAGTTCGCAATGATCGCCACGCTGGGCGGTGGCATCGAGGGCTATCCGATGCGGGATCCATTGGCCGACCCGTTTCGAAAGCGAGTGGCCGGGCACGCGATGGGCACGCCGATCAAATCCACCTCATCGGACAAAGTCGCCTGGGCCACCGATCGAAATTTTGTCTATGTCATGGAGCTCGATGGCCAGCCGTACGAACTGTTCCGATTGCACACCGACGGCAAAGTCATCGGCGGAATCGCGGCGGCCGACGGTGACCGTTTCTTCTTCGCAACCGACGCCGGACAGGTCTACGGCATCCGCGCGACCCGATCCGGCGAAGTACTTTGGGCGTCGCCGTTCGGCGAACCGTTCTTTGAAAAGCCGCTGGTCCTGGAAGACCAACTATTTGTGTTGTCGACGTATGGGCGGCTGTTTGCGCTGGAAACGGAAAGCGGAAATACGATGTGGGCCGAACCGGTATCAAACGTCGGCTCCATCCTTGGCGGCTTCGGCGATCAACTGTTCGTCCGCACAATGGGTGGCGCTTTGTCCGTGATTGATCGCAAGTCGGGCCAGACACAAGCGACGTTCGGCGAAGTGCGTCCGGGTCGCTTGCTTCCGAATCTGAAAACCAACCGGCTGTACTTGGTCAGCGACGCGGGCGTCGTCCAGTGCGTCCGTCCGGCCGATTCGCCGATTCCGAAGTTCAGCACCCAGCCGGACCCGCAACCCGAACAAGACGAGCCGGTCAAGAAAGACGAACCAGTTAAAGAAACCTCCCCCTTTGACGCCGGCGGCACGGATCCGTTCGGAGCCGGCGCGGGCGATCCGTTCGGTGCCGGTGCCGGGGGCGACCCGTTCGGCGCTGGCGGCGGAGATCCGTTCGGCGGAGGCGGCGGTGCGATGGAAGACCCGTTCGGTGGCGACCCGTTTGGAAACTGATCGTGGCATCAAGGCTTCCAGTCTCGTCGTCCTTTTGAAACTTCGTGGGCCTCGTTAAGCTGTCGACCAGACCGCTTTCCACAACCCCTCGCGAGCGAACCGACGACGTGGCCGATTCCTTTCCCCCGCCGATGAAGAAGGCCGCGCCGCCCGCGGACCTGGAAGTCAAAGACGCGCACTTGATCTTCCAATCGGTCTGGAAAGAACTGGAAGACGAGCGTGGCCGGACAGGGATGCGGTTCCCACGGGAGTTAATTTTGCTAGGCGGTGCCCCCGGCGCAGGCAAAGGGACCAACACGGACTTCATTCGTAAAGTTCGCGACATCTCCACCGACGCCATCGTCGTCAGCGAACTGCTAAACAGTCCCGAAGCCCGCGCAATCAAGGCCCAGGGCGGCATGGTTGGCGACCGCGAAGCCGTGCGTTTGGTCTTTCGCGAACTGCTGCAACCGGAATACCAAGGCGGCGCTGTGTTGGACGGCTTTCCCAGAACGAAAGTCCAAGTCGAATGCTTGAAGTTGTTGTACGACGAGATGGTCGGATTGCGACGCGAGTTTGCCGACGCGGCCGACGTCGTGCCCTTCCGCCAACCGATCTTTCACATCTTGCTGCTGTTCATCGACGAAGCCGAATCGGTCGCGCGGCAGCTCAAACGCGGCCGGCAGACGATCGCGCACAACGAAGGCGTCTCGCAATCAAGCGACACCGCACCGGTTGAAGAACGTCCGACCGATTTCAGCGAAGAACTTGCTCGGAACCGTTATCGCGTCTTCAAGGAACGCACCTACGACGCGCTCGTTTCGCTGAAACAGATCTTTCATTACCACTTCATCAACGCGCAAGCGTCGCTGGCCGAAGTGCAAGAGAACATCTTGCGCGAACTGGAATATCAGAGTTCGCTTGAGCTTGATCCGCGGACGTTTCACACGCTGCGGCGAATTCCGCTGGCCAGCGAAATCGTCAGCCACGCCCGTCGCGACTTGGTTGTTCGCTTGGATGCCTATGAAGATAAACGCGCCAAGCTATTTCACCGCGTCGTCGACGAAATCGAAGAACGTATGATGCCGATCATCGTTCGGCACGCCATCAGCGGTCGAGCCAGCATCAATTCAGAAGACGCGATCTGGGAAGAACCCGATGCGTTGGCGATGTTGATCGACGTCTTTTCCGAACGCGGCTTTCACGCCACCGTCGACATCTCGCGTCACAGCACTCCGATTCGATTCGACTTGCAAACTGGAAAGATCGAGTACCAACAACGCAAAGTGCATCACATCGCGGTACGTTTTAAAGGAAGCGAAATCCGTCGCGGTTGAGCTTGATCTGAAACCGTTTGTTTGGCCGCGTAGCGGCGGCAGATAGCGGATAGGGGCCCGAATCGCGATAGAAGAACCTTTGCGTCTGTTGGTGGTGGCTGGCCCGATTCGCTAAGATGCCGCCCATGAGCACCATTCAGCAACCCTGTCCATCCTGCCGCCGCCTTCTGGAGTGGCCCGCCAGCGCCACCGGCCGGATGGTCCAGTGCCCGGCATGTCAGTCTCGTTTTGCGGTCGCGGGACCAACTGGTTCCGCCGCCGGGGCATCGGCATCACCCGGCCAAAATCCATTTTCGACGCCCATTGGCGGTGCGATCGATGAGCCCGCGCCGGCGTCGTTCCGGCCGTCCAACCCGTACCAGCCCGCCGCGGCGGTTTCGACCGCAGGCCAGACGGTGTCGATCGGTGCGTTTCGGATCGGCCAACGATCGGTCGAGGAGATTTTCGGGGCGACGTGGGCGATCTTCAAAGAACGCTGGGGAGCGATCGTCGGGATCTTCGTGCTGACCACGATCGCGTCGATCGGAGTCTTTGTCTTCAGTGCGATCGTCAACGCGGCGGCTACGAAGTTCATCGGCGAACCGGTCGCCGGCATCATCAACGTCGCAACCAGCTTCGTGACGATCCCGCTTAGCATCTGGTTGTACTTGGGCCTGACGCGGGTGGCGCTTGCGGTCGCGCGAGACCAACCGTCGCCAATGAATGACGTGTTCGCACCGGCGATCATCTTCTTTCGCTTCTTCGGAGGCGGGATCCTGGCAACGCTTGCGATCGGTGGCGTCATGGCGATCATCATCGCGATCGGAGCCGGATTGGCTTTCTTGATCGGTCCCGAGGCGATGATGTTCGGCGTTCTTGGGCTGGGGCTGTTGATCGTTCTGCCGCTGCTGATCGCGTCGTACTGGTTGCTGTGGTCATGGCCGTTTGTGGTCGCCGACGGCCAAACGAATTGGCTGGACGCGTTTCGTGTCGCTCAAAAAATCACGATGCAGAACAAGTTGACATCGCTGCTGCTGTTGGTGCTGACGGCGGCGCTCGGCTTGGGCGGAGTGCTGGCGTGTTACGTGGGCCAGATCGTGACAACGCCGCTGACGACGCTGATGATGGCGGTCGGTTACCTGATGATCACGACCCAGCCGATCGCGGACCCACGAATGAGGCAACTGATGACCTCGCGTCTGACTTCGCCTGCATTCTGATCGCATCCGGTCAGCGGACGTATCGCCTGCATGCTGGGAACGCCGCGGGATGCCTTCGCGACGGGTGCATATTGCAACGCATTCCGGGGACTGCGTTCTTCTCGCCGACGCTCGTCAAACTTACCCCTGGCTAGTATCTGCCGCCACCACGTGGCCAAAGCAAACTGCAGTGTTCACCTGTCGCGGCTCAGCTTCCTTCGGCGTCGCCATCCGCGGCATCGTCTGCTTCCGGGGCATCCAATCGCACCAGGACGTAGTCTTCCGTCTTGTCTTTACCAAAGTGGACCAACACCGACGCTTCGTTTCGCGTCAGGTTGTACAAGCCGGTCTCGGCGACAACGTTTTCGTCTTCACCGAAGCGAAACGCGCACCGCTGAGTCGCCTTGTCGACGCGGCCCTGCACGGCTTGAGCCTGGTCCGTGTCGCGGTTGTACAAAGTGCCGGCGATGATACCGGATTTGTCGACCGCGAGCTGCAAGACTTGACTCGGTTCGACATCACTGTCGTCGGTCGATACCGCGAACGTGCCCAGCGGCAACCACTCGGCTTCTTCGGCGGCATCGTCATCCGTTGGCGGCGTGACCGTGGCGAGCGCCGCAGCGCTTTCGGCAAAGTCGTCCGCCGAGGCGACCGGTTCGCCGTTGATGTAAACGCGGTTGTCCTGGTAAGTCACGTTTCCGTCCGTTCCATTGTCACCCATGCCGTAGTCGTAATAGATCGGTTCCGTCCAGACTTCCACCGGCGCTTGCCAAGTGAACCACGAGGTGGCCACCGCGAACGTCGGAACCGTCCACCAATATCGCCACGGGTGACGGTTGAAACTGTGGTAGTAGTGCCAACGCGACAGGCCACCCGGGTGACTGTACCACCAGTCGCCAGCGAACCAGTTGCCATGATGGTGATATCCGTCCCACCGGAACCGAATGTCCTTCGCGTGGTCGTGCCAACGGTTCATGCGAGTGGCGTGCGAGCTGGTGTAGCTGTGCAGGCCACCGATTTGATGGCCCCAGTTCTGTTGCAACGTGTTGACGCGATCGCGATCGATGTTGACCCAGGATGGTCGGTTGTTGATGACCGTGTTACCGACATTCAATTTGTCGATGTTGATCGGACGGTTGTTGACGGCATTGCCAAGATCGGGACGCGAAACGCCGGGCCGATTGATGTTGGGCCGATCGACGCCCGGCCGATTCGCGATCGGGCGATCCCTGCCGGGCAGCTGGCCGGGCACTCTTCCGGGCAGCGTCAACGGCCGATCGATTCCAAGGAAATCGTCCAGCTTGCCGATCGAGGGCCGATTGCCGTCCGGACGCAGACTCGGGCGACCGCCGAGACTCGGGTTGCTGGGACGAGTCACGGGCCGTGAAACGTTCGGCCGAGATGCGTCTGGCCGAGACGCATCGGGTCGGGGCAGGTTCGGCTTCGATAAGTTCGGTCGGTCGGTGATCGAAGGCCGCGTTGCCGGGCGAGTCGACGGCTTGAGTCCTCCGGTGATCGAGCTACCAGCGCCAGGACGATTGCTGCCCGGCGTCACGACCGGTCTTGATACGTTCGGCCTAGATACATTCGGGCGATTGACGTTCGGGCGATTGAAGTTCGGGCGATTGAAGTTGCTGGGCATCGAAACATTGGGCCGAGAAAACCCGCCACCGCCGCCGCCCAGGTGAGGCATGCTGGCCGGACGACTGAAGCCTCCTCCGCCCCCGCCGCCGCGAAAACCACCTCCGCCTCCGCCTCCGCCTTTGAAACCGCGAGCGTCTGCGGTCGTGGCGATCAATGTCAGCGCGATCGAGAGGGCTGCCGAAAAAATGGATTGGATGTTCATGACGATAGTTCAGTGGAAAAAGTAGTTCGGCAACAAATCAGTTCAACGGCGGGGCAGCGGTCTCGTCCGCCATGTCGACTTTTGCAACGTCCTGCGCATCCGTATTCACCACCGTGACGACTTCCGAAGACGGCATCATTTCGCCATCGACCTGGTGGCCGATCAATTGCACGGTAAAGCTATCATCGGCTGTCGGTCTGATCACGTACGTCCCCGAGGCCATCCGTCCATCGGCCAGCGTTTGAGAGCTCTTGACCAGCCAGTTTTTGCCGACGTTCGTCCAAGTTCCTTCGCCGTGCGAGCCGTCGCCATCAAACGTCCACGATCGAATTTGCGACTTCGCCGCATCCCATCCAATGATCTGAGTGCTGACGAGTTCGTCGCCCTGGTCGGTCGTCGAACGGAAGGTGCGAACCAAAAACGCGCCGCCGATCGATGGTTGCACCACCGATTGCACCGGAGTCTTCCCGCCGGCGTCTTTCCAAGACCCGATCAACCAGTCCAACTGCGACAGCGCCGCCGCACTTGACTCCGGTGCAACCACTGGTGATTCTTCCATTGAATCGATCACCCACCGGCCGTCCTGCTTGATCAAGATCGCCGAATACCGATCGGTGGTCGCGATTTCGTCGCCGACGGTAACGTTGATTTCGCCTTGAACGCTTGCCACCGACGGCGTGACCATGCGAACCGCTTCGACGCTGCCGGACAATTTTACGGATACATCGCCGGCGAAGACTTCGTTGATGTCGGCCATGATCGCATCCCGCCCCTCGGTCTGCTCGAACGCGGTTCGGTCGACGTGGGATGCGTTCTCTGACCACATTGATGCAATGGCGTCCGCGTCTTCAGCATTGAAGGCGACGACGTAGGCGGTGATCGCGTCACGCACTTCGGCCTCGTCGGCGGACACGTCGTCGGATAAGCGGAAAAGCACCAGCAGGGTGGCGGCGCAAAACATCATTCGTCGCAACTTCGTTCGTCGCATGGCAATCGTCTCGGGAAGGTCGGGCAAGATGTCGTTCGTTGAACCGAACTTCATCATAGCGTCGAAGCCCCCGCAGGGGACTGAGCCGATCGCCCCAATCGCACCCTACTAGCTTGGTTGCATCAGCGGGCGCAGCGGTGCCAGGACGCCACGACTGTCGCGACCCAGACGCTCAAAAACGCCCAGCGTTTCGTTGAAGTCCAAAGTCGTCGAGTGAACTTTTGTCTCCGGCACGATCACGACCGAACCGATCCAGGTGTCCGGTGCTCCGGGGAAATAAACGACCGCGAAGCCGCCGTCGATGCGGTCGGCCAGCATCGCGATTCGGAAGCCTTCGGGACACTCGACCAACACTGGCGTCAGCGACGGTCCGTCCGAATCATGCTTCAAGTTTCCGGCCAGCAGGTCTTTGTAGATCGCGTACTTTGGAAACACCGTGATCAGTTGTTTCTCGATCGTTGTCGAAAACTTTTTGCCGATCGCGCGGCGGGCAACCACGCCGGCGGCAAAGCAAAGCCCGATCAGGATTGCGACGGACAGCGAAAACAAGAACGCGATGCCGACGGGTGTGTTGACGGGAATCATCTCACTGAGCGGCACCGCGACGGCCGCGACGATGCCGTAGATCTGGCCCAGCAATCCGATCGCGACGGCAAGCGGCAGCAGAAAAAACACGCCTCCGATGGCGGTCGAACGAAGGAAGCCGACCTGTTTTTGAATCTTGCTGCGCATCAGGGCGGGGTCATTTTGCGGGGAAGCGAATATAGATTGGGCGTTAAGGTAACGTCATCGGGTGCCAGAATGGACCCCGGCCATGCGTTGCCTGCTTCGCGAGGAGCGTGGGCTTCTTGTAGGGTGGGTCAAATCGCGTCAGCGATGCAGACCCACCATTCACACCGATCAGGCAGAAATTGGTGGGTCATCGTGGCCTACCGGCACACTCGACCCACCCTACAAGAAATCGTCTGCACCTTTGGCCGAAGTCGGCGTTTGTCGGGGTGCGGAAAACGCTTAGACTTTCTGTAGGGTGGGTCAAATCGCGTCAGCGATGCAGACCCACCATTCACACCGATCAGGCAGAAACTGGTGGGTCATCGTGGCCTACCGGCACACTCGACCCACCCTACAAGAAATCGTCTGCACCTTTGGCCGAAGTCGGCGTTTGTCGGGGCGCGAAAAACGCTTAGACTTTCTGTAGGGTGGGTCAAATCGCGTCAGCGATGAAGACCCACCATTCACACCGATCAGGCAGAAACTGGTGGGTCATCGTGGCCTACCGGCACACTCGACCCACCCTACAAGAAATCGTCTGCACCTTTGGCCGAAGTCGGCGTTTGTCGGGCGCGGAAAACGCTTAGACTCTTCGGCCAAGCGTCTTGCGACTTCTGCTTCTCGATTCACGGATGGGTTCGATGGTTCCTTCTTGCATGGCTTGTCGCATTGGTTTCGCATCAATCTTGGTGGTGACGGCGTCCATCGTGTCGACTGCGACGGCACAGGTTGCCGCTGTTCCGCGTGCTGTGGCTGTGCGTCCTGAAGATCAAATCGTTGCCGCCTCGGCCATGGTGCTCTCCGAAGCCATGGCGACGCCCGGCAACGCGATCCCACAAGCGATGTTAAACGATTGCCACGGCGTCGCAATCATTCCCAACGTCGTCAAAGGCAGCTTCATCGTCGGGGCAAGGCACGGACGCGGATTATTGTTCGTTCGCGAACCCGATGGCGGCGAATTGCAGGGCGTCTGGCACGCGCCCGTCTTCATCACGCTGACCGGCGGCAACATCGGTTGGCAAATCGGCGTGCAGTCCTCCGACCTGGTGCTGGTCTTCAAGACCGCTCGCAGCATCCAAGGATTGCTGTCCGGGAAGTTGACCTTGGGCGCGGACGCCGCCGCTGCCGCCGGCCCGGTCGGTCGAGAAGCCGCCGTTGCGACGGACGGGAAATTGCAGGCCGAAATCTACACATACAGCCGCAGCCGAGGCCTGTTCGCGGGGGTTTCCGTCGACGGTTCGGTCGTTCAAATTGACCAGTTCGCCACCGGCAACTATTACCCCAGTGCGGGTCCTGGCCAGCCCGTCGTCGTGCCCGAGCCGGCCGGAAACCTGACGGTTGCGGTGGCCCAATTTGCCGGTCACGCCAATCTCGGCATCGATCCGATGGCGTCGCAGCGCCCGGCCAGTTCGGGATTGGTTCAGCAAAATGCAGCCAAGGAAAGCGAAGTCCTTCGCGGCCAAATCGTCCAGATCGCGCCGCGGCTGTATCAAGTGCTGGACGATCGATGGACGACCTACTTGGCCCTGCCGATGGCGATGATCCGCGGCGAAAACCCGACCCCGGAAGAACTCGCTACGACGATCGAGCGGTTTGCGACCGTCGCCGCGAATCCGCAATATCAAACGCTGGCCACGCGACCCGAATTCAGATCCGTGCAAGGCTTGCTGGCACACTACCAGCAATCCTTGTCCGCGACGGCTGGCCAACTGCAATTGCCCCCGCCACCACGATAGTCCCGCCCGCCAACGGCTTAGTTTCCGAAACCGCCACCACCACCACCGCCGACTCCACCGGCCGCACCGCCGCCGACGCCGCCCGCGGCACCGCCACCACCACCGTCTTCGCCAGTAACAAAGTTGAACGTCGTGACGTCGCCGATTTGCGAGAAGAACGGTGCCGGTGAGATTCGGACGTAGCGTCGATCGGCCGAAATGATCGCGAGCGTTTGCAGCGTCGCCCCTTCGGGCAACACGGTCAGTTCAGGACGAAACCCGACTGCGCCGCGGCCAAAGAATCCGTTTTGAGGACCACCAAACGATCCCGTTCCGCCGGTCGCGCGTTGGATATCGTTGTAAAGCTGACGAGCGACTTCTTCGTTGCCCGCCCCGCCGAGGAATTGACCCAGCACTTCGTTTTCGACTTTGCGTTGAACGTCGCGGAGGTTTGCCAGTTGGGCTTCGCCGATCTCTTGCTTTCGCTTGCCGTTTTTGACTTCAAAGATGACCAGCGCGTCCTTTTCGGTCAGCGGCACTTCTTGGCGAATGAACCGTTGTTCCGGACGGCCCACGTCCGTCAAAACTTCGACCGACACGCGGCCCGTCGATGCGTTGCCCCACACCTTGCGAACCAGCAAACGATATTGGCCCGAGAAACCTTGCGGGCAAAGGTACGTTTCCGAAACCGTTCCGGACTCGTCCGCGACGCTGCCGGGGAACGCGTCGCCGACCAGCGTTCCGCCGCCAGCCGTCGATCGGTTATCCAAATTGCAAACGGTGCCCGAGGGTTCTTCGACGGCCAAGTCGATGTCCGCGTCGCCCGTCCATGACACTCGCACGATCACGTCGTGCGAGGCCGCCAATTGCAGCGACTTGTTAAATTCGGCCGCGACGTCTGGCTTGCCATTTTCGATCAAGTCGGCGTGCGTCGCGCGAGCGACCAGGCGAGCCTCATCGACGACGGATTGGAAACTCTCCGGCCACGCTTGGCCCAAAATTCCCTTGCACGCCCACATCAGCCCGTCGACGTTGTCGCATCGGCGAGCCAGACGCATGCCGATGACGTAGGTCTCGCGGCGATACGGATCGGCCACAGCGACGTCGCGGCAAAGTTTTAGTGCCGCCTCGGTCGATCCGATGTCTTCCAATCGACCAGCCACGTTCAGCAAGTCGTCCGGCGTTTCGGCAAAGTCGACCGCCGACAATAGCGCCCGTTCGATGTCCACCGCAGGAGCCGCGGTGGCTTTCAGCGCGATCGCATAAGCCTGGTACATCCACGGTTGAACGTGACCGGCACGGATGGCGCCGGCGATGCAATCGCGAGCGGCGGCGAACTGGGCGACCGAGCCTTCGACGTCACCCTTTTCTTGCAACACGCCCGCCCTGGCCGACAACATCGCGACGGTGCTGCGGATGCGTTGATCCAAAATCGTCAGCTCGGCCGCGTCATTGATTGTTTGATCGGCAAAGAACGCGTCCCAAGCCTGCTCGGCGGTCTGTCCGTCGACCGGTTTGATCGTGATCGCGCGCAGCGATCTGTCGCCTGCCGCGATCGTCTTCTTCGCCGGTGCGGTTTCGGAAGTCGCGGAAGTCGTGGAAGTCGCGGTCGACGTTTTCGAGTTCAGCGTCACGTCGTCCGGCACGGCAAACATGCCGCCACCGCCGCCGCCACCCATGCCGCCGCCACCCATGCCGCCGCCGCCCATGCCGCCACCGCCCATGCCGCCACCACCCATGCCACCGCCACCGCCGCCCATGCCACCCCCCATGCCGCCGCCCATGCCGCCACCGCCGCCGAGTTGGATGACGGGGACGACCAAGTCACCGACCGGATAGACCTTGTTGATCAAGTTTTCGTCGGCCGCTTCGGTGGTCGTGATCTGCATGACTTCGTCCTTGATCATGTACGTCAATTCGTACGGTCGCAGCATCAGTCGCATGAACGAACGAAGCGAGACGTTGGTCAGGTCCAACGTGATGGCTTCTTCCTCGGACAAACCGATTTCCTCGAGCGCGCGGTTGTCGATCACGATCGGGATCTCGTGAATCCGGCTGATCTCGGCGATCGCGTCGGACAGCGGCAACTCGATAAAGTTGTGCGTCGTCGGATTCGACAACGCCGATTGGATCCGACGTTCAGTTTCGTTGTCGCCGACCAATTCGATCGCGCCGTAACGTTCGATCCGGCGACGGCTTAGCCGCTGCCAAACGTCGGCGTCCGGGTACACGATCGGCGGTTCGTCGACGAACGGAATGTTGCTTTTTAGAACCAGCGAGAACGCATCGACGAACGCACGTTCCCGTTGCTTGGTGTAACGACGGTCGCGAGCGTAAACCTGCAACATCAACGGTTGGAGCGCGAAGTGTTCGCCCGCGACCGAGTCGTTGGTGATCGTGTCGCCGGCCAGCGCCGTGAACTCGACCGCGACCGTGCCGTCGGCTTCTTCGTAGCGTCCTTCGTCGATCAACGCGTTCATCTGCTGGGACAGTGTCTTTAGCGTCGCTTCGCGGCGATACGTTTCTTCAAGACCTCGCGCGGAAGCGTTCGCGGCCGCGACGACCTGTTCCAAGTTCCGTTGATTTTCGCTGTACGCCGACTGGGCGCGGCTTGCGACCTGGATCGCCGAGCGGACTTGCGAAATCAATTCGGCTCGCAATTGCGGGTCGATGTCCGGCGTCGTTTCGACGTTCGCCAGCAAACTCTTCAGCGACCCAGCCACGTTGGTCGGGTCGGTTCGCAGTTGTCGCTCGGCCGCACGAAGCGCCGCACGAACGTTCGATCGAAGCCGTCCGTCGTTGGCGGCCCGTTCGCCGCGAACTTGGTCCAGCAATCCGCCTCGCTCTTCCAACAAGTCTTGGTCGCCGATCGGATTGGTGAAATCGTTAAAATTGTCAAACCCGTCCGCCGGCATTGGGGCGACCGCACGCGGGGCCACGGGTGCGGGCTGCATCCCAACAGGCGCGGATGCCGCAGGCGCTGCAGGAGCAGGTGCTGCAGGAGCAGGTGCTGCAGGAGCAGGTGCTGCGGGAGCAGGTTCATCGCCGAAATCCATCGTGGCGTCGCCGGCCGGTGCGCCGAAGGGATCTTCGCTGATCGGTGCATCCAACGCCGCATCGCCTGCGGGAGTCCCGAACGGATCGTCGACCGCGGGCGTACCGCCGCCGAAGATATCGTCCAGCGATCCGCCTTCGTTTTGCATGACCAATCGGTTGCCGGCGGCTTTTTCGAGCGCGACCGCGGCGGGGTTGGTCGGGTCGGCTTGTAGCGCCATTTCAGCGACCGCTTTCGCGCCGTGTTTGTTGCCCTGTTGCAGCGCCATGTTGCCGGCGCGGACGAGCGATTCCGACTTCGTCGCCATCATCTGTGCGGTCTGACGCAGCAGCGGCGAACCGGCGGTCGCCAAACGCAATCCGTTGTCCTTGGTCGAGTCATGGATCAATCCGCTCAAGAACGCAAAGTCCGGATGGCTGGCTTCCAAGTCCGCCTGGGCAACGATTCGCACCGATGACGTCGACGTCTCGCCGGTCAATTGCAGCTTGCCCGACGAAGCGGCATCGGCAGCCAAGTTTCCGATCAGGATCGAATCGCGATCGAGTCGCAGCGGCGGCAAACGGTCGGCTTGGACCGACGACATTCCCGCCGGCAACTTTGCTTCGGTCAACCAGATCGGCGAAGTCGTTGCGGCGCGAGCGATTTGTGGTGCCAGTGCGGCGGCGGTGTTTCCGGGCTCGGTCGAAACCACGCCGACGACGCCGCCGGTTTGGTTGGCCAGCACGCCCATCAGTTCGACGTTGGTGACCGGGCCAATCGCCAGGCTGGAAACCGCGATCCGGTCGGCTCGCAAGGCACTGATCAATGCCGCGAAACGATCCGTGTCGCCCATCGCATCGACGGACGCGCCGTCGCCGATGTAGACGATCGATCGGGTGTGACGTTGGGGCTCGGCAACCAACGACGCGCGGACTGCGTCGACGATAGCGACCATGTTCGTGTTGCCCAGCGGCAATCGCTTCTTCAATGATTCGATGGCGGACCCGGCGGAACCCGCGGGCGTGAACTGATTGCTCAGATCGCTCGCTCGAACGTCGGCCGCGAAGATTCGCACGCGGTCGGTCGAACGCAGCTTGCCCAGGATTCCGCGAACCGCAGCGATCGATTCGTTGCGATAATCGCCGACTTGGCTGGCCGAGGTGTCGACCAAAATCACGACGTCGGCGGGTGCCTCACTGGTCGCGGCCATCAACGCGTCATCGGCCGACGGCTGGATCGATGCTGCAAAGAAACCAGCGTCCTGTCCTGATTCGCCGCGATACGTCGCGATGCGAATTTGCGCGGCGTCGATGTTTGATTCGGCGTTGTCCGGCTTAGACGTTTCGGCGGCGTAAGAACTGGAAACGAGAGTGCTCGTCGTGGCCAAGGCCAGCGTCAAGAGCGTGTGGGCGACGTGTCGCAATCCCATCAGTGGTATCCCAATCAGTGGTATCTCAAAGGTCGCGTCGGCGGAAAGAAGCCGTCGCGAGGAAGAACGGGCCGTTTTTGGCCCGTCTCAGTTTTTGGATCAGCAGAAAAGACTCAAATTCGAGTTTATTCCGGGTCCCAGTCGGTCGCCACGGAAAAAACAACGTTTATTAGCTCGTTCGGCACGCCCGTTCCGATTGTAGGTGTTGCAAAATGCCACGATTGACGCAAGCTGCAACGCCGAAATCGATCGATCGCCCGATCCAAGCTCTAAAAGGATCAATAACGCGATGGCCGTGCCAAAACCGCGACGTCTCGGGAATTCGGCGACGATAGCTCGGCGGGTCCGAGCCTGCGAAACACGACCAGCACCGGACACGGTGGTACGATGACGTCATGAACAAGCCTCTTTTGTGGATCCTGGTCAGCCTGACGTCGCCGCTCGGAATTTGTGCCCGTGGCCAGGACGCCGGCGTGAATAACGCTGGCGTTAGCGTTGACCCCGGCGTTAAACACAACGCCGGCGTGGAAGACGACTGCATCCCACGTGCGCTCCGGTACGTTCGCGACGCCGGGCAAGGCTGGATCGACGCTCGCGGTTGCGTCTCTTGTCACCAAGTCCCCTCGTTGATCTGGTCGCACGAAGCGGCGGCGCGATCCGGAATCATGGTGCCCGTCGATCGGCTGGAAGCTTGGAAAACGTGGTCCACCGATGTCGTTAACTTCGTCAAACCGGCGCAAAAATCTGACTGCGACCGCGACGCCACCATGAAGTCGAACATCGACACGATGACGGCGATGTTGCTGGCGATTCCGTCGACCGATGGAGTTCCGCAAACCGAAAAGAAGAAGTGGCGGACCGAGTTTGCGAACATGCTGGCGAGCCAACAAGCCGACGACGGGTCGTGGAACGCCTGCGGTCAGTTGCCGATGCAGCGTCGACCGGCCTTGGAAACCCAAGCCACCACTACGCTTTGGGCGACGCTGGCGTTGTTGGTTGAAGGCACGTCGTTCAATAAGGATGCCGCGATCGAGTTTGCCGATGGGGCCGCAGAGGCCCAGTCGGCCGAATGGCACGCAGTTCGATTGCTGGTCGCGGCCGAGTCCGGCGACGAAAGCCTCGCGGACTTTCAAACTCGACTGCTCGATCGCCAAAACGAAGACGGCGGCTGGGGCTGGAAAGCCGGCGAACCCAGCGACGCGTTGGGCACTGGTTACGCGTTGTACGCGCTGGCGAAAACAAATTCATCGCCCAACCGTCTGAACGCCGCCCGCGATTTCCTTCACCGAACGCAATCCGAATCAGGCAAATGGATCGTTCCCGGGACGAAGAAATCGGCCGCGGGCAAACCGACCGCGACGGCCAACGACTGGGGCACCGCGTGGGCCGTCATCGCGCTGACTCAGCAAAACGTTTCAACTAAGAACTAAGGATTCGACGCGCGCTCAATTTCCGGCTCAACATCTCGACTCGATCACGGGTAAACCGGCGGCGTCCAATCCTTGGGCAACTTCGCTTGCGGGCGAACGCCTTTGGAGCCCGATGGAATCTGGACTTCGTCCGCTGACACATTTTCCAGAGCGTCCGGCAACGGCCGCAGCGACAAGTTCTTGAACTGGACCTGCATCTTCGGGCCGACGTGAACCTGCATGCCCAGCACGCCGTCGTCGGCACGACCGCTTTCGTCCAAGTCGATCACGTCGACCGTTTTTTCGTCGTCGATGAAGTGCTGCAGATGATTCGCGCGAGCGACGACTTTGTATCGGTGCCACTGGTCCGGTGCGGCGGGCTGAGTTTTCCACTGGTCCACGATCCACGCATTGCCGTCCGGATCGATGACGATCTTTTGACCGTTGCGCGAAACGATCCGGCGACCTCGTTCTTCGTACAACATGCCGTCGTAATCCGCGTTGCCGGGTACGACGTCGCATTGGTATCCCGACACCACGTCATGACCGATCTCGGGCAGGATCACGCCGCGGTATTGAATGCCGCTGTTACCACCGGCGGAAATCTTCACGTCCATGGTCAGCTCGAAGTTGCGAACCGAGTTGCCCTTCCACGTGAGGAAGTGATTGCGATCGAGCGTCCCATCGGTGACGCCAGTGATCGTGCCATCTTGGACCGACCAGTACTTCGAGTCGCCGTCCCAGCCGTTCAAGTTCTTGCCGTTGAACAACGCGATCGATCCGTCCTGGCCGACCTTCTGCGACACCGTGACGGCGGCTTCGGGGTAAGGCACCGTCGACTTCACAAACGGAACGTCCAGCGGTTGCAGCGGTCCGCCGTATCTCGCGACGTACTGGTCGGTTCGCTTCCGCATTTCGGCGAGCGTTTCGGCGCTGGACGCATCCCCGACCAGGTTCGTTTTCTCGCCCGGATCGTTTTCCAAGTCGTGCAGAAACTCATCACCCGAATCGACGTACCTGGCATACTTCCATCGATCGGTGCGAACGCCTTCGAAGGCAGGCAATCGATCGCGGACGGCAAAGTGTTCGTGGAACGTCGATTCGCGAAAGCCTTTGTCTTTGTCGCCAGCATCGCTTTCGCCTGAGACCAGACCGACCAGCGATTGGCCTTCGTAGCGTTTGGGAACTTCGACGCCGGCGTACTGCAAGAACGTGCTTGGCAAATCCAGGTTTAAAACTTCGGCTTCGCTGACGCGATGGTTCGGCTTTCGCGGATCAACAATGATCATCGGCACGCGAAGCGATTCTTCAAAGTGAGACCACTTGCCGGCCAGTCCACGCCGGCCCATGTAGTAACCGTTGTCGGCCGAGTAAACCAAGATCGTGTTGTCGGCCAAGCCTTGTTGATCGAGCACTTCCAAGAACCGACCGATCGCGTGGTCGATGCCGCTGATCATTCGGTAGTACGCTCGCATGTTCGCTTGGTACTTTGAATCGCTGTCCCACCGCCAGAAAAACCGTTCACGTCCGATCGTCGTCTGCAGCGACTCGGGCAGCGACGCAAAGATCTCGGCCGCGTCTTCGGGCCGTTTAAACTCTTGGTCTTCGTAAAGTCCGTTGGCCGACGGCGGCCATGGGTAAACGCCGAATGCGGTTCGGCGATCGGAATCTTCCGCGTGACCGGCGTTGAACCAAAGGTTGAGCGCGAACGGCTGATCCGCCTTTTGCGACTTCACGAACTCGATGCCTCGATCGACGATCAAATCGGTTTCGTGACGCAGCGTCCCGTCCTTCAGCGTCTTGAAATACGGATCGCGGCCGATGAACTCGTACTGGTCAAAATGGTCTTGCTGGCGAAACGATTTCGGCATCTTCGCGTGCCACTTTCCGAACTGGCCCGTCCGATAGCCGGCTCCGCGAAGCAGGTCCGTGTAAAACGTTTCGACGGCATCGGCGCGAGCCAGTTCGTGGTTGCCGGGCGTCCCGTAACTGCGTCCGGTCAGGCCGGTCAAAATCGTCGTGCGACTGACCCAGCAGATCGACTGGCTAACAAACGCATTATCGAACCGCGTTCCCCGTGCCGCCATCGCGTCGATGTTGGGCGTTTGGATGATTGGGTTTCCGTAACACCCCAGCGTCGCGGGGCCTTGATCGTCGGCGAAAAAGAAAACGATGTTGGGCGAACGCTCGGCGGCACAAAGCGAAGGTGCAAAGGCCGACGCAATCCCGCAACATGCGATCAGTGCAAACACGAGACGATTAAAGAAGAGGCGGTTCATGGCGGATCCGTCGTGGCGGTGCTGGAAAATCATCCCGCCGATGATAACCCAACCGCAGGTCACGAAGGAATCAATACGCCATCGCAAAATCCAAATCGCTTAACCCGAATCGATCAACTTAACCCGATCAGCCCAACAGGTCGTCGATGACCTTTTCGATCGTTTCGTCCGCCGTCGCGCCCTGCCAGTTCAACTCGCCGGCCCACCAATGACGGATGTAGCCGTTTTGATCGACGACGTAAACGCATGGCCACATCGTGTTGCCCCAAGCATTCCAACTGGCCGAATCCAAATCGACCAGGATCGGAAACTCAAGTCCTCGTTCTTTCGCCGCCGCGCGAACCGCATCCGGATCCCGCTCGCGAGACGTTTCCGGAGTTTGAATGCCGACCACGACCACGCCACGATCGGTCAGCGATTCGTGCCAGCGTCGATAAATTTCAAAGTTCGCGTGACAGTTGTGACACTGAAAGGCATAGAAGTGAACGACGACGACTTTGCCTCGCAGTTCATCCATCGACAGCGGTGACGAGTTCAGCCACTGGCCGGTCGAACTGAACTCCGGTGCGACCGCGTAAATGCGAGTCAGCGTGGAAGTGTTGAACGGCTTGGACAGCAATTCGCCCAGCTTCGTTCGCATCGCCGGCAGCATCATCTTTCCTAGCGCGGCTTGCTCGACCTTCGCGGCGGCTTCGAGTTGTTTTTGGTAGTCGGGAATACTTGGATCGCCGAACTTGGTTCGCGAAAGTTTTTGCTGCGCCTCGTCCGTCACTGCGGCCAACTTCGCGGCCACGGCTTGCTGCGACGACGTCAACCCGATGCGTTTGCCAACGTCTGCGCGAAGCAGCACTCGGTTCCCTTGCGCGAACAATTCGAGTTGGTTCAAACGCCTTTGCTGGTCCGGCGACGTGTTCGACGCAAACCAATCGCGGACGCGAGCTTCCAACTCGCTGACCAATTTTCGATTTTTATCGGGGGCCAGGTTCCGTGCCGGGAACCACTGCAAGTCGATCTCTTTGAACAGCGTTTCCAAGCCGGCGATTTGTTTCTCGTCCAGTTTCAATTCTGCGTGCGTCTCGGGGGCGTGAACCAGACCTAGCAAGTACTGCGGAACCATCGCCGCGTGCGGACCAAGATCGACCTCGCCGACGGACGCCGAACCGCTTTCCGCATTCACTGGTCCAGCAACGATGCAGGTCCACCAACAAACCGACGCGACGGCGATCAAGCTCGAACGAAACATCACACACTTCCAAAACGCGGGGCCAGCAATCCGATCAACGCCTTGTCATCGTACCAGCATTCAGAAGCACAGCATTAGCTCAGCATTCCGGGCCGCGACTTTCCGACAACGTGCATGCAATGGTCAAGCATCCCGCCAGTCCGCCACGCCCGCGCGGTCGTCCAGGATGCGTTGTCCGGCACCGCGACCGACCGCCCAGAACAATGCAGGCCGGACCAGAAACTCCGCCATCGTGCTGGTGATCAGCCCGCCGATGATGACGGTCGCAACCGGATACAAAATTTCTTTGCCCGGTTCGCCCGCCGCCAGCGCCAGCGGCAACAACCCGATGCCGCTGGTCAGGGCCGTCATCAGCACCGGAGCCATCCGTTCACGTCCGGCGCGGACGACCATCGCCGGCGTCCACGATTCGCCCTCGTGCTGGACCAGGTGAAGGTAATGGTTCAACAACAGAATTCCGTTGCGACTTGCGATGCCGCACAGCGAAATGAACCCGACCATCGCCGCGACCGTCAAGTTTTGGTCGGTGATGACCAGTGCCGCGACCGCCCCCAAAAACGCGGTTGGCAAAGCAGCCAGCACCTGCAGCGCAAAGTTGACGCTGCCGAACAGACTGTACAAGACCAAGAACATGCCCAGCAGCGCGATCGCGGACAGGATCGCCAACCGCCGCGTCGCGGATTGCTGGCTTTCAAACTGTCCGCCGTATTCCAAGAAGTACCCTGGCGGCAATTCAAGATCCGCCAAGCGTGATTTGATGTCGCCGACCACGTCGACCACACCATGCTCGGTCACGTTGGCTTGCAAGACGATGCGGCGACGCACTTGTTCTCGCTTAATCGTGTTGGGCCCGCCGCTCTCGTAGATTCTGGCAACCGCTTCCAACGGCACCGTGCCGCCCTGGGGCAACGTGATCGCCAACCGACGTAGCTTCGCTTCGTCTTCGCGAAACGAATCGGCAAGACGCAGCACCAAATCAAACGTTCGGACACCGACCAAGACTTGGCTGATCGTTCGTCCGTTCATCGCCGTTTCAACCAACTCCATCACGTCGGCGGGTTGCAAGCCGTACTGCACCAAAGCATCGCGATCGAGTTCGATTCGCAACTGTGGCACATTGGTTTGCTGTTCGACGACGACATCGGTCAATCCATCGACGCCCGCGACAAGCGATTTCATCTGCTCGGCTTTTTGGCGAAGCACGTCCAAGTCGTCGCCAAACAGTTTGATCCCGATCTGCGCTTTCACGCCCGAGACCATGTGGCTGATCAGGTGCGCGAGCGGTTGTTCGGTGCTGGCGATGACACCGGGAAATTCATCCATTGCAACGCGAATTTGTTCGATGGTTTCTTCACGATCGGCTCCGTCGGCGATCTCCAGCACCAGTTCGCTAACGTTGACGCCCTCAGCATGCTCGTCCAGTTCGGCGCGTCCGGTACGACGAACGATCGAGCGGACGCTTTCGATTTTCATCAGCCGTCGTTCGATGCTGTTGCCGATCGCGTTGCTGGTCGCAAGCGACGTTCCGGGCGACAGCAACGCATTGACTTGCACGCTGCCTTCGTTGAACGCGGGTAAGAAATCGCGTTCTAGCGACACCAGCGTCACACCGGCAAACACGACCATCACCACCGCCACGCCCAGCACCGGTCCCGGCAAACGAATGCTAAGCCCGATCGCTCCGCCGGCGATGGCTTTCAAGCCGCGCTGCAACCACTGGTCATCGTGATCCGATTCACCAAACCGTTTATCAATGATCCATAAGCCGAACCAAATCAGCGGCGTCATCGCAACGGTCCAAACGATCGCATCGCCGGGCAACGTCACTTCGTCGCCAAACCATCCGACCAGCTTCGGGATGACCCAGTAAAATGCGAGCGCCGAAATCATCGCGGCCAGTATTGGCAACACGACGTTCCACGCCTTCCGCCCGACCAACAACAACGACGACAGCGCCGGCGTCACCGTCAACGAAACGACCAACGACGCGATCAGCGAGACGACGTAACCAAGCGCCAGCGGAACGAACAACCGTCCTTCCATGCCTTCGAGCGCAAAAAGCGGCAAGAATACCAACACGACGATCGCGGTGCCGTACACGATCGAGCTTCGCACTTCGATGCTGGCGCTGAAAACGACTGCCATCGCGGGACGTGGTTTTTCGAGCGACCGATTTTCCCGAAGTCGCCTGTAGATGTTTTCAACGTCGACGATTGCATCGTCGACCAATTCGCCGATCGCCACCGCGATCCCGCCCAGCGTCATCGTGTTGATGGACAGCCCGAACGCCGCAAACACCAGCGACGTCGCGATGATCGAAAGCGGGATCGCGGTCAGCGTCACGAACGTCGTGCGAAAGTTCAGCAAGAATAAATACAGAATGATCAGCACCAAGACTCCGCCGTCGGCGAGCGCCTCGATCACGTTTTCGATCGCGCGGTCGATGAACGATCGCTGCGAATAGACGTTGGCGATGCGGATGTCACCGGGCAGTGCTGTTCGCAAATCACCTAGCGCCACCGCGATGGCGTCGTCGACCACGCGGGTGTCGCTTCCGGGTTGTTTATTGATGGTCAAGACGACGGCGTCGCCGCCTTCGATATTCATCGCTCCATCGCGAAAAAACGCCGACGCATCGCCTCGTTTAACTTGCGGCGCTTCGACGATCTCGGCGACGTCGGACAACGTGACCGCGCGGTTGCCTCGCATCACAACCACCAGCGATCGCAAGTCGTCCAGGCTGCCGACGCGCCCGAGACCGCGGACCAGCAGTTCGTTCGCGCCGCGATCATCCAAGTAGCCGCCGGTCGCGTTCATGTTCGATCGCGAAACCGCTTCGTGGACTTGTTTCATCGTCAAATCGAAAGAACGCAGCGAGTCGGGATCAACAAGCACTTGAAACTGCTTTCGCCCGCCGCCCATCGTGAACACTTGCGACACGCCCGGAATGGTCAACAGCCGCTGCCGAACGACCCAATCGGCCAGCGTCCGAACCTCCATCGCTGGCGTCACGTCGCCTTCGCTCCACATGCCATACATTAAAATCTGGCCCATGATGGACGATATCGGGGCCAGCGTCGGCTTGACGTTTTCGGGCAACTGTTCGGACGCCAACTGCAACCGTTCGTTGACGATTTGGCGGTCGGCGTAGATGTCGGTGTTCCAATCGAACTCGACATAGATGACCGAGATGCCGATGCCGCTGCTGCTGCGCACGGCCATCACGCCGCTGGCACCGTTGAGTGCCGTCTCAAGCGGAAACGTGATCAGCGCCTCGACCTCTTCCGGTGCCATCCCGCCGGCTTCGGTGATCACCACCACTCGCGGGCGATTCAAATTTGGGAACACGTCGATGGGAAGACTGGTCGTCTGCCAAGCGCCGACGACCAACAAGATCATCGCGATGCAAAGCACCATCAAACGATTGTTCAGCGAGAAGCGGATAATGGCGTCGAGCATGTTTGATGGAGGACGGAGGAAAAAAGATGGAGGATGGAGGATGGAGGATGGAGGATGGAGGATGGAGGATGGAGGATGGAGGATGGAGGATGGAAGATGGAAGATGGAGGAGTGGGGGGCTATTTCTTGTAGGGGAGCATGTAGCGGTCGGGATTTTGGATCAGGTGTGAGAGTTGGCCGATGATGGAGTCGTATTTTTCGTACAGCGGACGTGTTGCATCGTTGTCGAGGTATTCGCACTTGACGGCGAACTGCAACCACACTTGCGTCTCAGCGGCTTCCGCTTCGGAGATGTTAAGAGTGCTGACAAAGAAAGCTTTGCTACGCCGCTTCCGCCAAGCTTCTGCAATATTCGCCGCAACGCTTCGGCTCGAACGTCGAATTTGATCCGTCAACGAATAGCGTTCCTCCTTCGGAAAGCTTTTCGTCAAGCGAAAGATCTGCATCGCAGCCTCAAAAGCATCTCCATAAACCGGCAGATCCGTGTGCCTTCGATAAACCGTCATCAATCTCTCCCCAACTAAACGAACAAATCTCCATCCTCCATCCTCCATCCTCCATCCTCCATCCTCCATCCTCCATCCTCCATCCTCCATCCTCCATCCTCCATCCTCCATCCTCCATCCCCTAATGATCATGTCCGGCGTGGGGATCCACCGCTCCGCCGGCTTTGTTCTTCATTGCCATTTGCAATTGATGAGCCCCCGAGGTCGCGATCGTTTGACCGGGCCAGACTTGACCGTTGTTCTTGACCGCAACCGATACGCTATCCCGAGCGATCACGACCACTGGAACACGATCGAAGCGGCCTCCCTTTTCGACGAACAGGTAACGTTCCGGGCCTTCCTCGGCGAGCGCTTCCTTCGGCACCACGATCGCGTTATTGACCGACGCGACTGGCAACCGCAGCGTCAACCGTTCGCCCGGTTTGTATCGCCAACTGACATACGTTTTATCGCCGCGTTGTTCGCTGCGTTCCATTTCGTTGTCCAGCGAAACGTAGAACGGCAGCAACCGCGAATCGCGATCGATTTCATTGCCGATGTACACGACGTTCAAATCGTCGACGACGTGCTTTTCTCCGCCCGACGTGTCCCACACCGCCTGCAACGCGGCACCCGTCTTCGCGGACGATCGCAGCGCATCGGCATCACGCTGGTACGCGTGGCCTTCGATCAGTAACTGGGTGTAATCGGACAATTGAGCCAACTGTTGGCCTGCTTCGACCGATTCGCCACGTCGGGCACTCAGTTCGGTGACCAGCATTTCAAGTTCTAGATGCCCCGGATGCAACATCGTGGGCGGCTGCAATGCCGCGATCTCGGCGCTGGGCGAATTCGTCAAGCGATCGTTTGCTTCGTCGAGCGAATCGTGGTGCAGCGAATTGTCCTCGTGAACGATCGGCGCGTACACGGTGACTTCGCGGACCAATTCGCGACGCCGTTCGATTTGGCGAATTTGTTCTTCGCTTAACCCGTGCAGCAACAGCGATTGCCGACCCGCACGGATGCTGGCAAGCAGTTTGTCGCGTTCGTATTCGCGAGCGAGCCGGCTTTTACCAGCGATTGCACCGGAGCTGGACGCTTGGGCGAGACGCTGGATCTCTTTTTCCTCGACATCCAACTGGCCGAGTTGCGACAGAAACGCTTCTTGCGTGTTGACCAAGTCTTGGTGAGTCAATCGGAGCGTGAACAGCGGCGTGCCGCTGGTGATCAGTTCACCTCGTGAAACGTTGATCGAGTTGATCACGCCGGTCAGTGGCGAAGTGATCGCGATGTGCGTTCTACCGGGCCATCCCGTCACAACGCCGGGCACCTCGATGTAGTCGACGTACGTTTGAACCGATAGCGGTTGCGTCTTCAGACGCAGGTTTGCGCGGGCTTGCAACGACAGCGTGATCGAGTTCGCATCGTCGTGTCCCGCATGCGCATCGTGATCGTGATCGTCGCTTTGAAGGGTTGTCGGAATTGGTTTCGCGACCAGGCCCCAACGAACCGGAAAATCGGTCAGCCCGTACAGGCCGGCGGCGACGGTTGCGATAACGGCCAGCGTGGTTACGACGATCGCGCGGACGGGCATCACCGCATGAATAGGTGCGGACATTAGAAACTTCTTTGACGGAGGAACAAACGAATTTCCAAACGGGAAACTCGATCGTTCAAATCCGCCAAACGCAGTGGACCGCGCAGCGCGCCGGTGCGGACGCAAAAGTTTCGTTTCGATGCGGTCCACCGACCGCACAAGATGGGATGGCGTCGCTGCAAACAACGATCGAAATCCAAGTCGCCATCATTACGAACGCCATTGGCGCCGTGATCAACGTCGAAGAGTTCGGCGACACGAACGCAAATTCGCATGAACGTTCATGCGGCCCGTGCTGATGCTGCGGTGGCGAAGAAGTGCAATCGCAGTTCTGCGTCAGCCAGAACGCAGACTCTCGCTCGATGGATTCGTCCATGTGGTGCGAATGATCGGCGTGGCTGCCCAGCGAGTGATCATGGCAGTACGTCGCTACCTCGCTGATATCGCCGCACGCATGGTGCCGGTGAGGTCCGAATCCAATCGCATGCACCAACCCACATCCGAAAACGGAATGCAGCAAGAATGCGGCGACGGTGATGGCACGACACAACGACAGCACGAAAGCTCTTTCGATCACAAGGTTCCGTTTAGTATCGGCCGATCCGACGTTTCGGAACAGGTCGGTCGGGACAAAAACGACAAGTTTATCGGTTGAAGCGGCTGGTCTAGCAGTTGCCGCGAAAACGTCGTGTCGGGGAACGCCTGCGTTTGGGAAATGGTTAAGCTGGTCGGCTTGCCGAAACATCCTCGTATCGCGTGATAAGCCTGTGACTAGTCTTTCGACCTCTTTCAAAGCATCGGCCGCCCACGGCACGAGTTCGTCGTTGACTCGACGAATTGCTTTCTCGTTTGTGTTGCTTTGCATGACGATCGGATCCCGCGAACCGCTCGCCGCAAAAACTCCGTCGAAGCCGAACGTGCTCTTCATTCTGGCCGACGACCTCGGGTACAGCGACACGACGCTGTTCGGAACGACCTCGTTTTACAAGACTCCGAACATTGCGCGGCTTGCCGCTCGCGGGATGACGTTCTCGCACGCCTATTCGTCCAGCCCGCTTTGTTCGCCGACGCGGGCCAGCATCCTGACGGGACTAAGTCCGGCCCGTCACGGCATCACCGCGCCGAACTGTCACCTGCCGAAAGTTGTGCTGGAAGCGACGCAGACGAAGACGTCCGCGCCAAACCAGAAATCCACCCTGCCCACTTCCGTCACGCGGCTGAAGAACACCTATTACACGCTCGGTGAGATGTTCAAGGACAACGGTTACGCGACCGGGCACTTCGGCAAGTGGCACCTGGGACCGGTCCCGCATTCGCCGCTGGAAAATGGTTTTGACGTCGACATCCCGCATCACCCCGGCCCGGGACCGGCCGGCAGTTTCGTCGCGCCGTGGAAGTTCAAAGACTTTGATCACGATCCCAACGTGCCCGACCAGCACTTGGAAGATCGCATGGCAAGCGAAGCGGTCGCATTCATGAAAACGCACCGCGATGAACCGTTCTTTCTGAACTACTGGATGTTCAGCGTTCACGCGCCGTTCGATGCTAAGGCGGCGCTGATCGAAAAGTATCGCAAGACCGTCGACCCTAACGATCCGCAGCGGAGTCCAACGTATGCCGCAATGATCGAGAGCATGGACGATGCGGTGGGAACGTTGATCGACACGCTCGACCAACTCGGCGTCGCCGACAACACGATCATCATCTTCGCGTCGGACAACGGCGGGAACATGTACAACCAAGTCGACGGGACCACGCCGACCAGCAACAAACCGCTCAAAGGCGGCAAGGCGACGATGTACGAAGGCGGTATCCGCGGTCCCGCGATCGTCGCGTATCCCGGTCGCATCGCGGCCGGTTCGACTAGCGATCAAACGATCCAAAGCAGCGACTTCTATCCGACGCTGTTGGAATTGTTAGACGTCGCGCCGCAGCCGGGTCAATCCTTCGACGGCATCAGCATCGTTCCCGCGCTCGACGGCGGCGCGCTGGACCGCGAAGCGATCTTCACTTACTTCCCTCACAACCCGCCCGTCCCGAATTGGCTTCCGCCATCGGTCAGCGTTCACGCGGGCGATTGGAAACTGATCCGCATTTTCCACGGCGGCGAAGACGGCGCGCACCGCTACCAATTGTTCGATCTGGCAAACGACATCGGCGAGGAAAACGATTTGGCGGACAGCATGCCCGATAAGGTCGCCGAACTAGACGCGAAGATCGAAAACTTCCTGACCGACACCGGCGCAGCAATCCCACGGATCAATCCGAATTTTGATCCGACCAAGTACCGTCCCGAATTGGAAGGCGTCGGTAAGGTGCGCTAAGCATGGTGTCAGAACTCGGCGTGTTAATCGAACAGCCGCGTAGCGGCGGCACAGATTAGCCAGGGGTGAAACCGAACGAGCGTCAGCGAGGATCGGTGGAACCCCTGGTTCTGTGAACCCAACGTCCATCCCTCCGCATCGGCCCGGCGGCTTCGCCGCCGGGCCGATGCGGAGGGAAATTGATTATGTGACGGATTCCAGGGGCTGCGTCCAACTCGCTGACGCTCGCGGGACTTACCCCTGTCTAATATCTGCCGCCGCTACGCGGCTATCGTAGCGATACCCTGTTCGAGCTTCAAAACACATGGCAAACCGTGATATGCACCCATTCGCCGCGCGATCCTAAAGCGGCTTCGGTCCCAAGCACACCAGCTTGTCATCGACTCGGATGACCAATCGTCCATCGGCGTACGCTGGCGTCGCGCCGACGGGGCCACCCAGATCGACTTCGCCAAGTTTCTTGGAACTGGTCGCTCGCCGCGATCGTGGTGGCTTCCCCGTCCAGGCTGATCATCAGCATCTTATCGCCGACGATGATCGGTGACGCGCCGAAGTTTCCGCCAATGCGTTTGAACCACAACACGTCGCCGGATTGAACGTCGATGCACTGGGCGATGCCGCGGTCGTCGACCATGAACAGCCGATCGTTCTTCAGCACCGATGTGGGGACGTAGGGAGCGTTTCGCTTGATGCGGTACAACTCTTTTGGTTCAGCGTTGTCACCCGAAGGGATCCTGACCGCGACCATCTGATTGTTTCCGCCGCCGCTTCCGCTGGTGCCGATCGCGATGTCGCCGGCGATGATCGGCGTGCTGCACGAACGAGAGTTAAAAAGCGTCGTCGACCAAAGCATCTTGCCGGTGTCGGGATCGAGCGAAAAGATTCCGCTGCCCGTGTCGGTCGCGATGATCTGTTGTTTGCCATCGACGGTGGCGATCGTCGGGACGCCATAACAGGATTTCGTCGTCTTCAGCGGCGTCTCCCACGCGGTCTCGCCGGTCATGCGGTCGACCGCGATCATGCGGCTGCGGCCAGCAGTTTGTCCCGGTTCCAATTGCTCGGCTTGTTGCGAATTGTGCAGCACCACTTTGTCACCGATGATCGCCGGCGACGTCCCAAAGCCGTGTTGCGATTGCCAAGAACCAAAGTCACGCGTCCAGACTTCGTTGCCGTCGTGGTCAAAGCACTTCAGGAACGTGTGATCCGGATCCGACCAAGCCACGAAAACGAACTGGTCGTCGGCCGCCGGTGTGCTACTGGCCAGCGTGTTGCGTTGGTGCAAGTGATGCGGCAACTGCGGCGAAGATTTCGACCACAGCAGTTTGCCGGTCACGGCGCTCAAACACTGCACCGCGATCGTTTGTTCCTTCGGATTGGATACCAGCAAGAAAACGCGGTCGCCCTGCAAGATCGGCGACGAAATATCTCGCGAACCGAGTTCTCGCGTCCACGCGTAGTCAGCGTCCGTCCATGTCGCAGGGATATTTCCGCCGGCGACGTAACCATGACCACCGGCCCCGTGGAAGCGGCTCCAGGGGGCCGCCCCATCGGCGAACGCGATCGCCGGTGCGAACAAAAGGATAAGGGTGATCAGTCGGCAAGTTGAAGTCTTCATGGTCGGTGGCGTTTGGGTGGGATCGTAGCGGTGATGGCGAAGTTGCGGATTGGGTTGGGAAGCTGTCGGCACATTGTAATGCGAATGGCGGGACATCGCGTTCGCGGTCTGGGGGGCGTCGTAGGTTTTCGGTACGGGTTTCAGGCCATTCCACTTTCGGCAACGCAATGTTCACGATCGAATTTTCCAACGACATCGACCGCTGGTTCGATGACCCGACGACTTGGAATCGCTTGGCAGGCGGCATGCCGTTTCGCGAAACGTCGTGGCTGCGTCCGTGGTGGAACACGATCGGCCGCGGCCGACGCGCGCACTTGATGATCGCTCGCGATGATGCGGGCGACGTCCGCGGGCTGATGCCGCTTTACATCTGCGGCGAGACCGGCACGCTGTCGATGATCGGCGACGGCGAGGCGTGTTCCGACCACGTGTCCGTGCTGGCCAATCCCGCCGATGCCGTCGCGATCGGCGCGGCAATGGGAACGGCGCTTACAAAATCACACAACGACAAAATGTTCGGCTGGAATTTCATCGAAATTGATGGCGTTGTCGAGGGCGATGCCGCGATGATGGCGTTCGCATCGGCCCTGAACCAAGGCGGTTGTCGACTGCACGGGATCAGTCGCATGAGCATTTGGCATCGTCACGCATCACCGACGTGGAACGATCACTTGATGAGCCATGGAAAGACGCAGCGACGTCAACTGAAGAAGTGGGCACAATTGCTCGACAGTGTCGAAAAGGTCATTGCCAGAACGGAAGCTGAAGTCGACGAGCTGCTTGGCCATTTGATCGCAATGCACCAACGACGGTGGAACGAAGCGGGCGAGCGAGGCAGCTTCGCGAGTGAACAGATTTGCGAGTTTATCTCGCAAAGCGCGAGAGATTTTTTGCGCCGTGATCGTTTGTACTTGGCCGTGCTAAAACACCAAGGCAGCGTGATCGCGGGCGAACTAAAACTCGTCGGCGGCAACGGCGTCCTGTATAGCTACTCGGCTGGATACGACGTCGAATTTGCCGCGATGGAACCGGGACGATTGATGTGCGTTGACGGAATGTTGGAGATGTATCGACGCGGCTGCGTGGGCATCGACTTCTTGCGTGGCGACGAAGTCTATAAGACTCGCTTGGCGAACGATTCGCGTCGGCTGCTTCGCGTTCGTGCGGTCTCGCCGGCGATGCTTCCTCGATTGCGTCATACGGGCTGGCGAGTCGGCTTTGCGGCCAAACAATGGTTGCGAAAACGTTGCGGACGGCCCCTGATCGAAATCGTTGATCCGTCGCAGACGACGGTGCCGCCGCTGGTCCCGATGCCGATGCCCGTTGAACCGAAAATCCCGGCGATCGCGCCGATCTTGACACCGGGGCTGGCCGCGGGAACGATCAATGTTCCGGTCGGCATTTAACGCCGCAGGCCCTGACAATCACTGCTTGGCGACTTAGGATGATGGGTACTCTGCCCGTTCCTAATTCGGAAACCAAGCTCATGAGCATCGCGTCGTCCACCCCACCTGATCGCTTGAAGTCTGGCGACGTTCAACCGCATGCCGCACACCTGGGTGCGGCCGACCCAAAAAGTTTGCTGGACTTTGCCGACGGCTTCATTCGGCGTCACATCGGACCTTCGGATGACGAAATCACGACGATGCTGGCCTCGCTCGGCTTTACGACGCTTGACCAGATGGCGGACGCGACCGTTCCGGCCGAAATTCGACTCGACCGCGACTTGGACATCCCCGCGCCGCGTGGCGAACGCGAATTCTTGTCGGCGCTAAAAACGATCGCGAGCAAGAACAAGGTTTACCGAAGCTGCATCGGGATGGGTTACACCGCGACGGTGACGCCGCCGGTGATCTTGCGAAACGTTTTGGAGAATCCGGGTTGGTACACCCAGTACACGCCTTACCAAGCCGAGATCGCACAGGGTCGTTTGGAAGCGCTGTTGAATTTTCAAACGATGGTCGCCGACCTGACGGGGTTGCCGCTTGCCGGGGCTAGTCTGCTGGATGAAGCGACCGCGGCGGCCGAGGCGATGGGCATGTGCGCTTCGATCGCTAATCACAAGCGAAGCGGTTTTTACGTCGCCGATGATTGTCATCCGCAAACGATCGCGCTGCTGCAAACCCGCGCGGCTGGACTTGGCATCGACTTAAAGATCGGCGCGATCGCGGACATCGATTTCGATCACGGCGACGGCGGCCTTTGTGGCGTGCTGGTCCAGTATCCGACGACGGACGGACGCATCGTCGACTATCGTGGCTTGACCGAAAAAGCGAAGGCGGCCGGATGCCTCGTCGTCGCGGCGGCGGACCTGCTTTCGTTGACGCTGATTGAGGCGCCGGGAACTTCGGGCGCGGACATCTGCGTCGGCAGCGCGCAACGTTTCGGCGTGCCGATGGGTTTGGGTGGACCGCACGCGGCGTTCATTTCAACGCACGAATTCGTACGCCCGAAAGTTGCCCGGTCGCTTGATCGGCGTGTCAAAGGACGCGTCCGGCGACCGCGCTCTTCGAATGGCCATTCAAACTCGTGAACAACACATCCGCCGTGACAAAGCGACCAGCAACATTTGCACGGCGCAAGCGCTGCTGGCGATCATCAGTTCGTTCTATGGCGTCTATCACGGACCTGACGGGCTGACACAAATTGCACGGCGAACTCAGGCGCACACTGCGGCGCTTGCGAAGGGTTTGGAAAAGCTTGGCCATACGGTGCTTGGCGCAGGCTCCGTTGGCGGCGGACCGATCTTTGACACCATCCGCATTCGATTGGGCAAAGGACGGACGCACGCGTCGCGGCAAGTCGCTGATGCGGCGCGAGAACGTCAGATCAACCTTCGCGAATACGCCGACGGGACGCTGGGTGTGACGTTGGACGAGACCGCGGACCGAGCGCTAGTTGCGGACTTGTTGGCCGCGTTCAACTTCGGCCACTTCACCGGTTTCGACGTCGACGCGCTTCTGGCGGAAGTTACCGACGAAGGACGTTTGGACTTCGGCGATCACGCTCGAACGACCGACTTCATGACGCACGAAGTCTTCCACCGTCACCGCAGCGAAACGCAATTGCTGCGTTACATCTTCAAGCTGATGAGCCGCGATCTATCGCTTGCTCATTCGATGATCGCGCTCGGGTCATGCACGATGAAGCTGAACGCGACCAGCGAGATGATTCCAGTGACGTGGCCCGAATTCGGCGCGCTGCATCCGTTCGCGCCGGACACGCAGTGGCGAGGCTACACGCACATGTTCCGCGAACTGGAACGTTGGTTGTGCGAAGTGACGGGCTTCGCGGCGGTCAGTTTGCAACCCAATGCCGGCGCACAGGGCGAGTACACGGGGTTGCTGGTCATCCGCGCGTATCACGAACACGCCGCCGCCAAAGCCGGCGTCAAAAATGTTCGCGACGTGTGCTTGATCCCGACGTCCGCGCACGGCACCAACCCGGCCTCGGCCGTGATGGCGGGCATGCGAGTGGTCCCGATCAAGTGCGATGATCGCGGCGACATCGACGTGGCGGACTTGAAAGCCAAAGCGATCCAGCATCGCGATCAACTGTCGGCCCTGATGATCACTTACCCGTCGACGCACGGCGTGTTCGAGTCGACGATCCGCGAAGTGTGCGACGTGATTCACGAAAACGGCGGCCAGGTTTACATGGACGGCGCGAACATGAACGCGCAAGTCGGTTTGACCAGTCCCGGCAAGTGCGGCGCGGACGTGTGCCACTTGAACTTGCACAAAACATTCTGCATTCCTCACGGCGGTGGCGGTCCCGGCATGGGCCCGATCGGCGTGGCGTCGCAGTTGGCTCCGTTCTTGCCCGGTCACCCGGTCCAGCGTCCTGACACGGCCGGCGAGTTCGCGATCGGCCCGGTGTCGGGTGCTCCCTATGGCAGCCCCAGCATCCTGACGATCAGTTACGTCTACATCGCGATGATGGGCGCGGTCGGCCTGAAGCGAGCGACCCAGGTCGCGATCCTGAACGCGAACTACATGGCCAAGCGACTAGAAGATCATTACGACGTGCTCTACACCGACGTCAACGGTCGTGTGGCGCACGAGTTCATCCTGGACTGCCGCGAGTTTGAAAAGAACGCCGGCATCAAAATCGAAGATATCGCCAAGCGTTTGATGGATTACGGCTTCCACGGCCCAACGATGTCATGGCCGGTGCCGGGAACGTTGATGATCGAACCGACCGAGAGCGAATCAAAGGAAGAACTGGATCGCTTTTGCGACGCGATGATTTCGATCCGCGCGGAAATTCAAGCGGTGCAAGACGGCACGATGGACCGCGAGGATAACCCGCTAAAACACTCACCCCACACGCAGGCCGTCATCACGGCGGATGATTGGACGCACGCGTACACTCGCACCCAAGCTGCATGGCCGGCCCCGTGGCTTCGCGATGCAAAGTTCTGGCCGACCGTCGGACGGATCGATAATGCGTACGGCGACCGAAATCTGGTGTGTTCATGCCCGCCGATGGAACAGGCGTGATCTCTGTGCATCGGTTGATCAATAAGTGACGAACTTTCCGTAGCTGATCCCGCCAGGGTTCAGTTCGGTCTGAACCCTGGCGGGATCAGCTACTCCATTTTCTGCTCACCGAAATACTACGGCGTGACAACCGTCCGAACTGATTCGGCGTAGCCGTCGGGTTGGTTCAGACTTCGCACGCCGACGTTGAAGTCGAACGGTTGCGGCTGATTGCTGCTTAGCACGACCTCGAATTCTTCGGATTGGCCTGGTTCCAAATTGGGAATGAATGGCAGCGACACGACGCCGGCGTCGATTCGATAATCGCTCAGTTCCGGGTTGGTCAGTGGCACGAGTCGTTCCAAGCGAATGCCCGGCGGAAGCCCGAACTGCACGCCGACTTGTCCGTCGCGAGTGTTGCTGTCATTGGTGACGCGGACGTTGTAACGGATCGGCTCGTTGACTCGTACGGTGCCGTTGTTACGAGGCGTGATGACCGTTTGCAGCAGCCGCCGAACGAGTCGGCCCGAGCGGTTGAGCAGGCATGGCCGGGCCGCCTTCGTTTCTTGGAGCGCCTTGGAGCGGCGACAGGTCCACCCGGTATCTCCGGCGCCATACCGGCCGGCGGAAGCGCGGGCGGTCCGGTCGTTCGTGGAGGCGTGCTGGGACCGACGACTTCAAAGGCAAAGGCATCGGCCGCTCGCGAGCCTTCGGCCGACTGAGCCGTCACGCTGACACGCGATTGAGGACTCGGCGCGACGCTTCGGAACTGTCCTTCCAACGTCACCGCCTGTCCCGGCGCGATTGACGGAATTGTCCACGACAAGATGCGTTGGCCGATGCGCTGTTGGTTCGCACCCTCGGTCGCGGCCAGCAGTTGCAGTTGCGGATCGAAGATCATTTCGACGTTGACGTTGCGAGCTTCCGCGCGACCGTCGTTGGCGACGCGAGCTCGAATCAACGTGTTGTCACCCGTGATGACTCGCGACTTGCCGTCGATCGTCGCGTTTAAGTTCGGTGTCAGGGGAACCGCGTTGATGACCAACGTGCATGCTTCTTGGCTGGCCCGTTGTCCGCCATCGGCAAACGCTTCGACTTGAATGCAGCGACGTCCCGATGCGGTCGGCGTGAAGACGACTTTCTTACGCCATGTTTCGCCCGGTTGCAGCGGTCCGTCTTTGACATCTCGCACCGACGTTCCACCGCTCTCATGAATGATCGATGAATCGCCGGTCGCGGTCACATACGCATTGGTCAGCGGTCGATCGCCGTTGTTGGTCACGTCGATGTTGAATGTGACCGGGCGTCCGGCTTCGACACGATCTTCGACCGCCGCGACAGCAAGGCCCAGCGACGGACGAAAGATATCGACGCGAACCGAATCTTCGGACGCTAAGCCATCGCCGCGAGCGGTGAAGGTCATGGCGACGGGCGCTTGCGAAGCGACGTCCAAAAACAAATCCAGTTGTGTTTGCGGCGGCAGCGTTCCGATTTCCCATGTGACGCCGTTTGGCAACACGCGAGCGAACGAGTCGGCGCCGACGATGCGAGTGCCAGCGGGCGTTTGCACGTCGACGCGAACGTTAGTGGCAGGTTGGTTGCCTGGGTTTCGTAAGTTCGCGACGACTTGATAAGGAACATCGAACGAAGCGACCGCGGGCGCACCGGCTCGGATCTCAAGCTTCGGCGAACTCCACGTCACGAACGTTTGTCCTTGGCCCAGCGTCAGCGTCGGCAAATTGTCGTTCGCGCCGCCGGGACGAATCACGGTCATGTTCACACCGGTCGTGCCGCTGGTGCCCGCCCGAGGAAGCAGCGTCACGGTTGCGTTGCCGCTGGAATCAACGATCGCTTCTTTGACGGACGTTCCATTGTCGAACGCGGCAAGTTCGGGCTGCAAAATTTCGTAACGTACCTTCCAGCCTTCCGCCGGCAGAACTCTATCGGATCGCGTCACGCGAGTTGTCAAGTCGACCGGCGTGCCGGCGGGAACGATTTCGGCGCCCGGGAAAACGGCGCTCGCGTCGACCCAGTAGATCGTCGCGGTCGCTTTGCGTTGGTCCCAGCATTCGCTTTCAGGCGCCAGCACGGTCACGTGGCTGACGCCTTCGCTGGGGCTGCTGAGCGTCAACCAGGTTTGACCTTTCTCCAGCCGAACGTCATCGTTCGGGTTGTTGTTGCCGCGCGTGATCAAAGCTTTCTTGGTGCTGGTGATGCCAATCGCGTACGACGGATCCTTCTTTTCGGGACGAATCTTCGACCCGGCGTAACGGCCGATCACGCCCGGATCGTCATCGCCGACTTCGATGATGTTGCCGACGCTATCGGGAGCGAGCATCCATTCCAGTTTTTCGTTCATCTGCAGGTAACCGTCGTCGCCGCATACGCCGGACAGCAAAACGACTTCGCCGCCGACGGGGGCAACGATCTTTTGCGGTGACAGCAAGATGCATCCTCGCTTGCCCCGATCGGGTAGGCTGCATCCGCAGTTCGCATCGACTTCGCTGCCCAGTAAGACCGCACGAGGACCGGTCGCGCATGAACCGGCACACGGGGCGCTCGGAACGCAGGGCTCGTTGCCATTGTTGCAGATGCCACCGGCGATCGCTGGCGTCGGGCACGGCGGCGGAGCGACCGGTTCGGGGAACGCGGGCGCTGGAAAACCGAACGAGGGCTTGCTGCAAATGCCGAGCACGTTGTCTTTGAATCGGCTGACGCAGTTGAAACAGCCGCAGCCTTCCCCGTTGGTACACGGGAAAGCCAGGCCCGTGGTGGTCGGTAGCGGCGTGAATAGGCACGCGCCGGTCGGATCGATCGCGGGCAGCCGAAGCCGGGTGCAGCCGCTGCTGATCGCTAAGAGTAACATTGCCGCGATCAACAACAGACGTTGAATCGGTATTCGAGCGTGGCTTGCCGGCGTGCGTCCTTTCATGTTGATCATCCGTGCGTTGGGTACCATCGGCCAGCTATCAGAACCGCGGGGTGTCACGATCGAATCGATTCGAACACGTCGCGGGTTGGTAAGGAGTTCATTGCGGGCAGACTCTGCCCAAGGAAATCTAGCACCCGACTTGGTGGCATGATGATTCTTTGCATCACGCTTCCGGTGTTAACGCAACATGATTGCGGGATCGATGACGGTCACGCCGATCGCAACGATCACGCGAAGATCAACAAAAGAACTCCAGCGACGATCCGCTCTCTAGTTTCACAACGATTGCCCTTTCGCCGGGGGAATCAGTTTTGATAACGAAGGGCGACGGCAAAGGAATTGCCCGGAATTTTTGCGAAGGAATGCGACCCATGAAATCGTTCGGCGTTCGACTCGGCGCAGGTCTGGTCACCATCATCTTCGGCGCCTATGCCGCCGCTTTGGCCCAAAAAGACAAGCAAACCGACACCACGGCTTGGTCCGCGCAGGTCCCATCGCTCGGTGAACCGGCGATGCCGATCGGCGACGATGCCGGCGGATCGTGGCTGAACGAGTCCACCGACCAGGCGGGCAAAGTCATGCAGGCGGCCGCCAATTTTGCCGCTCCACCGAATAATTTCTCGGGAAACAACGACGAAACCTTCGGCCCCGGATCGATCGAACTGGTCCAGCACACCGAGGACATGCCGCACGAGGACATGCCACGCAACGACATGCGAAGCGGTCCGTCGATGTCCTTCGACGCCGCGCCCATGCCGACAACGCTGTCGGCCGCCCCGCCCGCGAAACTGCAAAGCGGTTTTTCGATTCCCGATGATCCCTCCGTCGACATGCCGCAATCCGATGTCGCCTACGACGATGACGATGCACAAGGCGGATGGACGATGCCGCCCAGCAACGACCCAGGCAGCAACGACTCAGGCAGCAACGACTCAGGCAGCGATTTTCCGACCAGTGACTTGCCTGGTTACGATCCTGCGGAGACTCGTAGCGAACGTTCATTGTCGATGACCTTCCCTTCGGAAGCTCCCGATGGCCAGCCCGCGACACCCGCAACGTTTGCGTCACCACAAGATGCACCGGAGCAAGCGAATGTGCCTGCGAAGATGCCTGCGAATATGCCTGCGATGTCTTTCAATCAAGTCCCTGACGTTGAGTACTTTGACGACGTTGCCGTCCCGCAATCGATGCCATCGCCCCAGGACATGAACATGCCGACCGCCGGTGTCGGATCGGCATCGACCTTGGGCATTGATGGACGAGGCCAACCGCCCGCTCCGCCGGCACAAACTTTTTCCGCTCCACAAGCGTTCACGTCGCCGCCGACAAAATTAAGCGACGCAGTCCCGCCGCCACGCATGGCGAGCTTGCCGAGTGCCGGATACGCACCTGGTTTGCAAGCCGAGACATTCGCCGCGCCGCAATCCGCATCGCAAATCGACCCCAGCACCGTCATCGACGCTCCCGGCGATCGCCGCTTAGAAGGAGCCCAGTCGCCAAGCGTTGTGATCCAGAAACGAGCTCCCTCGGAAGTCACCGTCGGCAAGCCGGCAACCTTCGTGATCCACGTTCAAAACGTCGGTGCGGCCGAAGCACTCGACGTCACCGTCCAGGACCGAGTGCCCGCCGGAATGCGTTTGGTCGATGCATCACCCGCGCCCGTACAACAGGGCAGCTTGCTGATGTGGCAACTCGGCGCCCTGCCCGCCGGCGATGAGCGCACAGTGACCATGCAGTTGGTTCCCGAAACCGAAGGCGAACTCGGCAGCGTCGCGCGAGTCACGTTCGAGGCGGCTGCGTCGGTTCGTACGATCAGCACCCGACCGGAATTGAAAATCGTTCAACGAGCCCCTGAAAAGGTGTTGATCGGTCAACAACTTGAAATCGAATTGGAAGTCTCCAACCCCGGTACCGGCGAAGCGACCAACGTATCGCTGCAAGCCGACGTGCCAGAGGGCTTAGAGCATCCCAAGGGTCGTGAACTCGACAACGCGATCGGCAGCCTGATGCCCGGTGAAGTGCGAACGCAAGTGCTTCGCCTTCGCGCGGTCTCGCCCGGCATGATTCAGAACCAAATTCGCCTGGTGTCCGCCGATGGCTTGACCGCCGATCACACGATCAATGTCGAAGTCATCGCGCCCGAACTAGCCGTCGAACTGTCCGGTCCATCCCGACGATTCCTAGAACGACAAGCGACCTATCAATTGAACGTTGCCAACGTCGGAACCGCCGACGCGACCAACGTCGAAATCTCTGTTCAACTCGATCGCGGATTCACTTTCGTCAGCACCGACTATGAAGGCGCCTACGATTCGTCGCGTCACAGCGTGTTCTGGTCGCTGGCAAATCTTCCGGCCGGTGGCAGCGGCTCGGTGCCGCTGACGTTGCTTCCCGTCGAAGCGGGCGAGCGAGCCCTGATCGTCGATGCTCGTGCCGATCTAGGTGCGATGACGAAAACCGAACGAGCCGTCACGGTCGAAGGTTTCTCGGAACTGAGCTTCCAGATCATCAACCCGGGCGGACCGATCGAACTGGGAGCGGAGACCAGCTACGAGATCACGGTCAACAACAGCGGATCGAAACCGGACAACAATGTTCGCGTACAATTGCAATTGCCCGCGGGATTGGAATTGATCACCACCGACGGCGACGCGGGAACCGACGGACGCGGCCTGGTCGCTTTCCAACCACACGCCCAGCTGATGCCTGGCGGGGAATTCAAGTACCGCGTTCGCGTCCGCGGTGTCGCTCCCGGAACTCACCTCGTGAAAGCGATCGTCGTTAGCGATCACGCGACCAAGCCGGTCACCAAAGAAGAAAGCACGTTGGTTTACGCCGACGAGTGAGCGATCGCTTGTCCGTCACGAGCACTCGCGAATGCTGAGGCAACGCTGCTCGGCCACGACGATGTGGTCCAGCACGTTGATGCCAAGAATCTTGCCGGCTTCGGTCAGCCGGTCGGTGACTTGGTGGTCTTCACGGCTGGGCGTCGGATCACCGCTGGGATGGTTGTGAACCAGCAGCACCGCGGACGCGGAATCGCGGATCGCCGGGTGAAAGACTTCGCGGGGATGTACCAGACTGGCGTCCAACGTTCCAATCGTGATGCAATGCGTTTGGATCGGCTTGTGCTTGGTGTCCAGTGTCACGATGTGGAATTCTTCTTGCACGGCGTCGATCGCAAGTCGCCGAAACGTTTGTTCGCAGTACGCGATCGCTTCGGCCGTCGACGTGATTTTCGTTGCCGGCGGAACTTTGTTTTGTTTCAGATCGGCGATCCGCCGGCCCAACTCAATGCCGGCCATGATTTGGCAATAGCTGTCGGACTTGATCGCCGGCGAGATGTCTTTTAAGTCCTTGACCGTGCATTTGGGCAGGTCTTCCAGTCGATCGGCGAAGCGGTTGGCGATCTTTTGAGCCGCCACGACGGCGGACTCTTTCGTCACGCCGACGCGGATCAGGATCGCCAGCAAGTCGGCTTCGCTGAGCGTTTTGACTCCTGATCGAATCAGTCGTTCGCGAGGACGATCTTTCTCGGGCGACTGTTTGATCTGAGTCCCGAAAATCTGCGACTCGATCCAAACCTTCGGATCAAAAACGGGTTTCGTTTCGACCCAGCGAAAGATCGGCTTGCCGTCGGTCTCGACTTTCGCAAGCACGCCGTCGCTGACCAGATGGCCGAGCGTTCGGGTGACGTAACCGGGCAGCGATTCGCTGCACGTCTGCTTGGCCTGCTCGGGCGAGAAATCATCCAGCCCGACCAGCGGTGCGATCACCGCGATCAATCGTTGTCGTCGTTCTTCGCTCACGTTGCCGGCCCGAACACGAGAAGAGATGTCGTGCCGACAGTGTAAAAGATCAGTACTGGGGAATGTACTGGCTGGCGTGCGGGTTGCCAAAGTAATGACTGCCCGGGGTTCGCGTTCCCGGCAGCCCGCGAGTCACCGACCCACCATTGAACGGCACGCCGTGACCGTAACCGTAGCCGTAGCCGTATCCATGTCCGACGCCGTATCCATGTCCGACGCCGTATCCGTATCCGAAGCCCCCGTAACCAAATCCCCCGTATCCAAAGCCGCCATACGTTCCATAGGGAACGAACCCCGGCGTGTAGGTCGGAATATTGAATCCTGGATTGCCAACGGTGTATCCGTACTGAAAGCCCGGATAGAAATCAGGATAGCGAGGCCGATAGTGGCGTTGTAAATTTTGCGAGTTGCCGACACGTCGCGCGAAATCGGCTTGCGTGCGAGCAGCTTCGCGCACCGAATCACCAAGGTCGGCGGCCGGACGGTCGGGGCGCGGCCGAAGCGCCGATCGAAGCGGATCGGTTTGCTGAGCGGAAAGTTCGCCTGCAAGCGTAAACAAGAACGCGACGCACAGAACACTGACACGATACATCATGGCACCTCGTAGACCTGCGACTCCGCTCGCAGGAATCCAACATGATCCCGCGGGCGGAGCCGCGGGTCTACGAAGCGTACCGCCGATTTAGCCGTAAAAGCAAACGTAGGCGGTTGGTTGGGCGACTTTCACCGCAAACTTCACATTCGCGGCGACGTTGAAATGCGTACCGGTTGGATAAGCAACGAACTTTTCGTGGCCCGGCAAGCGAATGTGCAGCTCGCCGGAAACGACTTTCATCAATTCCTTCTCGCTGGTGCCGAATTCGTACTCGCCCACCGCCATCACGCCGGCGGTGCCGCGGCCTTCAATATTTTCGAACGCGATCGAGGTGACGTTGCCGTCAAAGTATTCATTGACTTTCATGATGTTCGTCGAGGAAGCAAATGTGGAGGTGGCACCCGAACCGAGCTAGCGTGAAACCGTTTCGGCGGCGGCAAGCGAGGCCATCGCGTCGGCGATCGGGACTTCGATTCGATTGCGGGCTTGGAAAAAGTTGACGTGGTTGTACCCGCAAGCGAGCAGCGTTTCCATCGCCGCCAGATATCCGTCGGCGACTCGGTCGGGAATGTGAGCGTCCGCGCCAAGAGTGACCGGAATGTTTCGCACCGCCATCTCCCGCAGCATGTCCGGGAACGGATTCATCTCCGCAATCCGTTTCATCATTCCCGACGTGTTCAGCTCCATCGCCACGCCCGTCGCCGCGACCTCGTCGAGCGCTCGTTTGATGTCGTCCATCACCAGCGACGCATCCCACGTCTCGGCAAACAAATTCTTGATCAAGTCGGGATGGGCCAGCGAATCAAACAGTCCCGTCTTCGCTGCTTTGGCCAGCAGCCGAAAATAGGTCCGTTGGACTTCGACGTCGTCGTCGGACCAGTAAGCTCTGCGAAACTCACCGATCTGCGGATGGACGGACCCGAGCACGAAATGAAAGTCGGCCGAGTCGAGTTGTTTTTCGAGGTACGCCTCGTGACCCTCGAAATAATCTGCCTCCAAACCAAGGCAAACTTCGACGCGACCGGCCCACTGCTGCCGCGTCTGTTCGACCAAGTCGATGTATGTCGGCAGTTCGTCTTCGGCCATCCGAACGCCCGACGAAAAACCGTCCGGCATCGGGTTGTGGCACGTCACGATCAGGCCCCGCAAATTTCGCTGCAACGCCACCGCCGCGTACTCCGTCGGCTCGCCATGGGCATGCTTGCAAAGCGGCGTGTGGGAATGGGACTCGAACAGGATCGGCGGGGGCAGGATCGGTACGGCGGCAGCTTCAGACATGGTCGCTCTTTCGGGAACAGAATTCTTGCCTACACCGTAGGTGGAAGTCCCGATTTCGACGACCCCTCCCCAAGCAAGACGACCATAGCAAACAAAAACAGAGTAGGACAATTGTCCCAATTGTCCCCAGGCAAAAACAGAGTAGGACAATTGTCCCAATTGTCCCCAGCCGACCGCGTCACGCGGGACAATTGGGACAATTGTCCTACTCTGACTCTGGCTCTTACTAAGCGGCGCGACGCTGCGGCGCGATCCCCATCCGTTGCAGTTGGTTTCGGTAGAAGGCGATCGTTTCTTCGGCGGCCTGCAACTTGGCTTGGTACTGCTGGATCAGCAGCGATCCGCAAGCCCGTCCGGCTGACAGTTGCGCTTTCAGTCTCGCCGATTCGGTGCGGATCAATTCCCGCTCGGCCGATTCGGTTTGCAGGGACGCGTTCAAGTCGTCGATCGTCGATTGCAGGTCTTCCACGTCGACCTCGCGGGCGTTCACTTCCGCGTGCAAGGAAGCCAACTGCGATTGATGCACGTCGACCAGTCGTTGTTCCTGGTCACGTAATTTTTCCAGCGTGGCCTCGTGTCGGTGCAGCTTATCGGTCGCCAGTTCCGCGATCGTCCACGCCTCCGCCATCCGCTGCTCGGTCGCTTCCAGTCTCCGGTGCAACGATTGGTTCTCGTCGGCGCGATGTTCGACCATCACGATTGCGGCTTGATGATCGCGGCTGCTGTTCGCGATCGCTTCGCGGCATTGCCCGATGGTCGCTTCGAGTTGCCGCTGGCGATTGGCCGCTTCTTCACCGACCGCGTGAAGTTCGTCCTCGCATTGAGCGAGCGACGATTGAAGCTGTTTGGAGGCATCCCGCGCGGCAATCAAATCTCGATTCAGCGCGAACGCGGCTCGTTCCCAAACTTCTCCGACCGAGCGTTCGAGACCAGCATTCATTTCGCTGGTCGCGATGGTCTCGTTTTGGAGCAGCAATCGCTCATCTTCAGCAGTTGCCAAGCGAGCGGAAAGAATGTCGATTTCGATTTGCGATCGAGCTTTCTCGGCTTGCAATTCACGGACAAGGTCAGCACCAGCGGCCTTCGACGTGCGAAGTGTTTTTATTTCGCTCTTCAGAGCCTTGATCGCGAAGTCGGATTCGTTTCGTTGATTGCGAAGGGCCGCGCGATGGTTGCCGCGTAGTTGCGTCCATTGCTGTTGGCATCGACGCAGCGTTTCGGATCGAAGCGCCACCTGCAGTTCTGCTGCTTCCGCGATTCGGCGAAAGCGAACGATCTCGGCGGCATGCGTGTCGGACATGGACGCCATCGCTGATTCCGACTCGCGTCGACTGGCGTCCCGATCGGCCGCGGTCGCTTCGATTTCGGCTTCACATGCCGCGGCGTGATGTTCGTAGCCGACGATGAATTGGTGAAACCGTCTGCGTTCGGATTCTGCGAATTCGGTTTGTCGGGTCGCAGCTTGATGTTGGGCGCGGACGATCGATTCCAGCGAGGCGACGTCCCGGCGAAGCTGTGCGATTTCGACTTCGTGTCCGCAATCGTCCTGCGAGATCTCCTTGTTAGCCTCTCGCTGGGCATCGGTCAGCGAGTCGACCAGTTTCTCGCGTTTGGGCTTCGGTCGGCGAACAGGCGGGTGGAATTTGGGCTCGCTTGATTTAGGCTCGTGCAACTCGGGCGTGTGAGATTGCGATCTTAACGGCGACTCTTCCACGTCGACGTCGTAAAACGCCCCAGGCGTAGACGCGCGTCGAATCACGTTTGTTTGTCGTTCCAGCCACCACATCGCGCGACCTCATGTCTCGCATCCGCATCGATCGTTCGGAAATTTAGATCCATCCGCTAGTTACGATACGAAATCGCGGTCCACTGACGCAAACCCAGAAAAATCACTTCACGCCCAGTTTTGGAAACCGGCGGAAGACGTTGATCGCGATGAAGATCGACGCAAACAACAGCATCGATCCGACCAGCAGCGGTGCCCCCGGCAATCGGAACGGCGCTCGATCGCTGATGAAATAGCTGAACAACAATGTGTTGAACAACAGCGGCGCGGCGATGTTCGTCAGGCTGGTCAGCGACGTCAGCGCCCCCTGCACGCGGCCCTGTTCCGTCTCGTCCACCGATCCGGCCACTAGGCTTTGGATCGCCGGCGCGGCCACGCCGCCGAACGCGCCGAACATAATGATTCCGGGGATCATCCAGCCCTGCGTCGCCAGCCCGTAGCCTGCGAACGCGATCGCCGAAATGATCGTGCCGCCGATCACGGCTCCTCGTTCGCCGAACCGCTTGATGACCGGACGAACCAGGCCGCCCTGAACGATGATCGCCATCACGCCGACCAACCCGAGTGCCAACCCGTTGGTCGATGCATCCCAGCCAAATCGGTAACCGGTGTAAAGCACCCAAACGTTTTCGAGTCCGCGCTGGGCCAGCGACTTGCACACGAACACCATCGCCAGCGCCGCGACCATCGGATAGACGCCAAGTCGCCGGATCGCGTCGAGCGGATTGGCACCGCGGAGCGTGAACTTGGTTCGTTTGTCGGGAGCCAATGATTCGGGCAAGACGAAGAATCCGTAAAGCCAATTCAACAACGCCAAGCCCGCCGCGACGAAGAACGGCAGCCGCAAATCGATCCCGCCGAGTAGTCCACCCAGCGCAGGGCCGATCGTGAAGCCGAGTCCGAACATGACGCCGACCAGGCCAAAGTTTCGGGCCCGAGTCGCGTCGGTCGAAACGTCCGCGATATACGCATTCCCGGTCGTCAACGACGCGCCCATGATGCCGGCCAAGATGCGGCCAACGAACAACCAAAAGATGTTCGGCGCGAACCCTTGGATCAGAAAATCGATGCCTAGTCCGAACATCGAAAACAGCAAGACCGGTCGTCTGCCGAAGCGATCGGACAGCGCGCCGATGATCGGCGCGAACAGAAACTGCATCAGCGCGTACGTCGCGCCGATGATGCCGACGTAGCGTCCGGCCTTGGAGAAATTTTTCGTCTCCAATTTTGTTTCCCCATCAATCGCTTCGCCATCAACGATGTTGCTTGCCGCGACTTCGCTGGTCGGCAAGCTGGTCGCTCCCACTTCGGCTGCGACGGGAAGCCCCGCTTCCCCATCGACAAGCGTGACCGGATCTTCGCCGACGAGTTCACGCACGAGTTCTGGCAAGACGGGGATGACGATCCCGATGCCCAAGATGTCGATGAACAAAGTGATAAGAATGAAAGCGATCGCGGCTTGACGCGGTTGCTTTGGATCGCGAGTGGTCGCAGGTTTAATTCCGTTGTCGGACTGGCTCATTGGTCAAACCACCCGGCGACTTCTCGCAGTCCTGCTTCGATGTCCGTGGTCGGCCAGTATTCCAAGCCGGCGAAACCGACGTATCCGGTTTCGCGGATCGCCGAAAAAATCTCGCGATAGTTCAGCTCGCCCCTGGTCAGTTCGTGCCGACCCGGATTTCCGGCGGCGTGAAAGTGAACGATCTTGTCAATGTTCGCGGTCAGGTTCGCGATCACGTCGCCTTCGCTGATCTGTTGATGATAGATGTCGAAGACGACCTTCACGTTTTCGCTGGCCACTTCGTCCACGATCACAAACGCTTCATCGCTTCGGACTAGGTAGTAACCGGCGTGATCAATGCGTTCGTTCAGCGGTTCGATTCCCAGTGTCACGCCAGTGCCGTCCAGCAAATTCGCGGCCGCTTTTAAGCCTTCGACCAAGCTTTCGTGCTGAAGTTGCCGATCGATGCCGGGTATCAAATCACCGACTTGCGAGATCAATCTTGGGCAGCGAAGCCGCGTCGCAACGGCGATCGACTTAGTCAAACCTTCCAAGTAGTCGTCGCGGAGGTCGGGATCGACCAGCGAAACAAATTTTGTGCAGCAAGCCGCGATCTGCATTCGGTTCCGTTCGCAGGCTGCTTCGATGGCGTCCAGGTCCTTGTCCCACCACCCCCAAAACTCGATCGCATCGATGCCGCACGCGGCCACGGTGTCGATCGCGGCGGCCGAATCGTGATCCCCCAGCACGGCGTCGATGCAAACCGACGGGCGAAATGGCAGAACTTTGGGCATCATGGGCGTTTCCGTCGCTGTTGTGACTTGAAGGGGGATGAATAATACTTTGATGGCACGATTTACCCACCCCACCTCCTCTGGTCTGTGTACATGAAATTTGCGTTTAACTTTCCGGCCCGACTCGCCGGCATCTGCTTGGCCGCCGGCAGTCTCGCCGTCGGTCCAGCCTCGACGGTCGATTTGGCTCGCGCCGAGGCGCCCGCAGCCGACCCGAACGTCAACCAACTGACCGATTCCGAAAAGCGTAGCGGCTGGAAAATGCTGTTCGACGGTAAGTCCACCGATGGCTGGCGAAACTACAAGCAAGATGCGGTGTCAGATGGCTGGCAAGTCATCGACGGAGCACTCGTTCGCAACCAAAAGGGTGCCGGCGACATCATCACCAAGGACAAGTACAAATCGTTCGAGCTTTCGCTGGAGTACAAAATTAGCGAAGCGGGCAACAGCGGCGTGATGTTCCACGTCGCCGAAACTGACGGCCCGCCCTGGCACACCGGACCAGAAATCCAGGTTCAAGACAACGTCGCCGGCCACGATCCGCAAAAGGCGGGTTGGCTTTACCAGTTGTACAAGCCCTCGGCCCCGAACTGGGTCAAGGACAAGACCGTGCCCGATTCGACGCGACCGGTCGGCCAGTGGAACCAGCTTTATATCCGCATCGCCAACGACGACTGCGAAGTCTGCGTCAACGGTCTTCATTATTACCGCTTCAAAATCGGCAGCGAAGATTGGAAGAAAAAAATTGCGGCCAGCAAGTTCGCCAAGTTCGCGGACTTTGGATCGTTGGGCGAAGGACACCTTTGCCTGCAAGACCACAACGACGAAGTTGCTTACCGCAACATCAAGCTTCGCGAGATCGCCGAAGACGGCAGCGTGCCACAACCGATCGATGGCAAGCTGGGCCTGTCCAGCACGCTCGCGTTCCCAAACCTGCAATGGGAAACTTGGGAACCGGTCGGTGACAACGGACAACTTCGTCCGCTGCGTTTGATGGAATTGACGTACGCGAAAGACGACAGCAACCGCTTGTACGCGGCATCGCAAGTCGGCGCGATCTGGTCGTTTGAAAATCGTCCGGACGTGACCGAGTCGAAGATGGTGCTGGACCTTCGCGGCAAAGTCTTCGACTGGAAAGCGCGTGGCGCGAACGAGCAAGGCTTACTGGGACTGGCCATGCACCCCGACTTCAAGACGAACGGTCACTTCTTCGTTTACTACTCGCACGCAAGCGAACCGAAGTCGATCGTGTCGCGATTCACGATCCCTCGCGATGGATCGTTGGTCGCGGATCCGAATTCGGAAACCGTGGTGATGGAAATCGAACAGCCGTTTCAAAATCACAACGGCGGCAGCATCGAATTCGGTCCCGACGGATTCCTGTACATCGGACTGGGCGACGGCGGCGATCGCAACGACCCGCACAGCAATGGTCAAGACTTGACGACGCTATTGGGTTCGGTCTTACGAATCGACGTCGACAATCCGCAAGATGCCAAACAATACGGCATCCCCGACGACAATCCGTTCGTGGGTGTCGAGGGTGCGAGACCGGAAATCTATGCCTACGGGGTTCGCAATCCTTGGCGGATCGCGTTCGATCCAAACAACGGCAAGTTATGGCTTGGCGATGTCGGGCAAGAATTGTGGGAAGAGGTCAACGTGATCGAAAAGGGTGGCAACTACGGATGGAGCACTCGCGAAGGATCGCACCCGTTCGGCAATCGCAGCGCGGCGGCGAAGTCTGATCCGATCGAACCGGTGTGGGAATACGATCACCAAATCGGAAAATCGATCACGGGAGGACGGGTCTACCGAAGCGACCGAGTGCCATCGCTTGCCGGCAAGTACTTGTACGCCGACTACATCACCGGCATTGTCTGGGCGCTGTCCTACGATGAAGCCACCGGCAAGGTGACGCGGAACGAACAGGTCACGCCCGACAACATTGCGGTGCTGTCGTTCGGGCAAGATCGGGCCGGCGAGGTCTACATCTTGACGATCAGCTCGCGTGGCGAGTGCATTCTTCGTCTGGACGAAGCCGCCGCGAAAACGGACTTGGCAAGTGCCGGCAACTGATCGCGGGCTCTAAAGTGTGCAATGGAAGCTGGACCAGCCACGGCTCAGCTTCCGTCGGCTATGCACGAATTCGTTGAAGGTAAATCACAAACGCTCGGTCGAGTTCGGCCAGCGTGGTGTCGAACGCTTGCTCGAACAATTCGATTCGCTCGCGAGGCGAACGTTCCGCCAAGACGCGGCCTTCGCTCAGTAGCTTCAAGTACTCGACGTATTCCTTACGCTTCGTCTTGATCAAAAAATACGTCAGCGCCCATCCTTCGGCGTACGCACCCGACGCGGTCGCCGCGTTTTGATAACGGGTGTCATCGGACAAAAGCGTCGCCAGCGAATCAGCTGGGCGGTTTCGCACGTAGATCTTCCAACGCGCTAAGTTGATTGGATTGACTCGGCCGATCGATCGCCACCGTCCAGGATTGCGAAGGTCGGGCGTTTCAAAGAACGTCGCCAGTCCTTCGCTGACCCACATCGGGTTGTCCGCGAAGCGAGTTTGCAACCCGACGTTGTAGGCGAGCTGGTGCGTCGCTTCGTGAATGATCGTGGCGACGTTGCGTTCCCAGTTGGGCACATTGAACGTCGTCATATGATTGCTGGCCAAATTGTAGTAACCGATCATCGTGCTGGCCCGATCACCGAGTTCGCCCGTGGCATGCTGCAAGAACGAATCGTGATTCTTCAGCACGACCGCGAGCAGCGGAAACCGCGGCTCGGGCAAGTCCCATCGTTGGTTGCCCCAGAACGCAAAGAAGCCGCGATAGAGTTGCTCGAACAAGCCGCCGACCTGTTTGGCGTACTGTTCATCGCCGTTGTGAACGATCGCGTAGTTGGCCGTTCGATAAACGGTAAAGTCATCCCCAAGTTCGGCCCGCAATCGCTCGGCCGCTTCGTCGGTCTTGATCGGAACCAATTCGCTATCATCGCTGCGACGATCCAGTAATTGCTCAGCCGTGATCCGCCAGATCCGCCCGTCGTCGGCCTGGATCATGACGCCGCCGCTCTGGGCCTCGACCAACAGTTCGCCCACGACCGTCCGCTCGGCATCGCCATCGCGAAACCGAACCGTCTCGACCGCCCGCGCGGGCACCGCGATGCAGAGAAACAGAACCGTGATTGCGACGCGTACCCGCCGTGGCATGTCGTGTCCAAGAAAAGAAAGAGTGAAAGAAAAGAACCTATCGCCAAAGTTTAGCACGCTAAAGCCCGGGCTGCGAAAACGCCGCCGCTCTGGTTCGCTTTGGTTCGCTTTGGTTGGTGCCACCCACCATTCATTCTGTTCTGTATGCTTTGGTCGGTGCCACCCACCATTCATTCTGTTCTGTATGGTGTCACCGCGTTCTGTCTCGTTCTGGATTGCGGCTTTGGTTTGTGCCACCCACCATTGGCTTTGGTTGGTGCCATCCGTTAATTGTTGCCACCCACCCGTTAACTGGTGCCACCCACCTACTCTTTAATTGGTGCCACCCACCATCTGTTGACTGGTGCTCAGTACGCCGATACACTCATTGCATCATCAAGTTCCTTGGAGAGACGTCATGCCCCGTCCGCATCGTGCCGAGCAGTTTGACCCTAGTGAAGTCTGTATCGTCCACGTTGTTCAACGGTGTGTCCGTCGAGCGTTTCTGGCCGGTCTCGACCAGGTTTCGGGTAAGGACTACTCGTACCGAAAAGAGTGGATTCGGCGGCGGATGGAGTCGCTCGCATCGGTCTTTGCCGTCGATGTGCTTTCCTATGCGGTGATGAGTAATCACATGCACCAAATCCTTCGCAGTCGACCAGACATCTGCGCCGCTTGGTCGGACGAGCAGGTCGCCATCCGGTGGTTGAGGGTCTTCCCCGGACGCAGACTCGAAGAACATCTCGCCGAGCCGACCGAGAATGATGTCAAGGCACTCTGCGATGACAAAGAACGTTTGGCCCAAGTCCGCCAGCGGTTGTCGGACATCTCATGGTTCATGCGGGCGCTGGCCGAACCGATCGCAAGGATGGCAAATCGGCAAGATGAATGTACCGGCCGATTCTGGGAAGGCAGGTTCAAGGCGCAGCGGATCGTCGACGAAGCCGGACTGTTGGCGTGCTGCATGTACGTGGATCTCAATCCGGTTCGCGCGGCGATTGCCACCAGCCCCGAACAGGCTCCGCACACCAGCGCGTATGACCGGTCAGAAGCCCATCGCGGTGAAACGGTGCCGTCAGCCGCGTTTGATCTCAAGCCGATTCCGACCGACGAAGCCGGACGTAAGATCCGCCAAACTCCGGTCGGCCAGTTGCGAGCGGAACGCAAGAGCAAGCGTCGAAACCCGACCGGCCGGAAGATCCGCCGTGACGATTGGCTCAGTCCATTAACGCTTTCGCCTGACCAGTTGTCCGATCAACCGCAGGTCCACACCGGAGGAATCCGCAGCAGCGATCGAGGCTTTCTGAACATTTCTTGGAAGGACTACTGGGACCTGCTTCGATGGACGGCGAAGCAGTCGATCGAAGACGTCAAGTCGGAGGTGCCCGAGGCACTTCGTGTCACGCTGAAGGAGCTCGGCATCGACTTGTCGATGTGGCGAGACTTGGTCTGGAACTGGCAAAAGTACTTTGGCAAGAGCATTTGCGTCGGCCGTCCGGATTCGATCAAGCAGCACGCCGAGCGATCGGGCAAGCATCACCACCGCGGCCAAGCCAGCGTCGCGGGCTGCTTCGCGTAGTTTCTCGGCCTCTTAAAGAGCCGAAACAAATCGCACTCGCCCCGGCAACGTGAACCGCATCGCCAGTCCCACCACAAACATGACGGCGGCGACGTACCAGAATGCGAGCGATGCTTCTTGATATCTTGCGCCACTGTGCAGCAGTCCGAATAGGCGGACGGAGACGGTGGTGACGCCGGCAGGGATCACGGGCAGCATGGCCGGGACGTCACCGGAGGCGACGATGGCGGTTGCCAGCCATGCCGCGATCGCTGGTTTCGCGATGAGCCGTCGGTCGAGTGTCCAGAACCGCCGCCAACTTGGCATTTCTAGCGAGGCGGATTCCAGGATCGCGGCGTCGATGCCGCGATAACCGCTTCGCAAAATCCAGTACGCCACGGCGAACCCGCGAAACGAAAGCGCTAATACGGTTGGGACGATCGTCTGCTGGTACAGCATCGTTAGCCCCGGCAGGCCCATTTGAAATAGTCCGACGATCATCAGTCCGACGATTGGTCCGGGAATGCAAACGAAAACGATCGAGGCGAAGTCCATCAACTTTTCGATCATTCGATTTGACCGTCCGATCAACGCTGCAGGCCAAGCGATGACGATGCAAACGCTCGCCGTGGCGGCAGAAATCACGGTCGTCCATTGGTACTCGGCCGCGAAGATCTTTGGGGCTTCGACCAAACGGTTGACCAGCAATCGAGGAGACCATTGGATCCGGGCAATCGAATCCACCACGACGACGTCTTGTCCCGCTTTAAATAACAGTCCAAAGATCGGAACGCCGACCAGCAGCAACGCGATCGCGCCGGCAACCGCCGAAGCGATGATCGTTAAACCAAGACTGACCTTCTCCGGTGCAAGCGTTTGCAACACACTCCGTTCGTTCTGGCTGACAAGCCTGCGTCGCCAAACCAACCAACCCAACATCGACGTCGACGCCACAACCAGCGGCACGAAACAGACCGCCAAAATGGACCAAGAATTGGGGGCGAGAGAATAGAAGAGGTAGAACTGATCGGCGACCGTTCGGAAACCGTAAAGATCGGCCACCGTCATCTCCGTGGCCGCCAACATCGCGGTCGCGACCAGGGCCGTGATCCAACACGGCGCGGCCATCGGCAGCGCGATACGAAAAAAAGCCGCCGTCGGACCCATCTCTAGACTCGCCGCCGTCATCGTCGACTCGGCCACTCGCGACGTTCCCAGCCACGCCGCGAGCGTCGTCATCGCCGCCCCGACAATACCGTGAATCCACCCCGTTGCGATGCCGCCGGCAAAGAATCCGTAAACGCCGCCGGCGTCGGTTCTGGAACCGGTTTGGGTCAGCATCCACCATCCAAATTTTCCCGCAGTTGCCTCCCAAGCGGTGGCGTGCAAAATCATTGGCATCGCGGCCGCGGCGACCGTGGCGGCGAACAACAGCATCGCCGACCAGCGCGCCGCGACGCCGCCTCGTGCAAGCGTCCATCCGGCCCACGCCCCCAAAATTCCGATAACCGCTGCGATCGCTACCGATGCGATCATCAACGTGACGGTCAGCAGTAGCGGATGAAACCAAGCCAAAGAAAAGATTCCGTTAGGGAAGACGAATCGGTCGCACGGCGATCACAATGTGATCATGAAAATTACCGCGATCCCCCAGTTGTACCGTAACCTGAAACGGTGGCGAGAGATCTTGACGGTGCTGCGCCGGTACGGGTTGGCGGATTGGCTGACCCAGTTTCGCTTGCCGTTCCGCGACGCGATGAAGGATCCCAGCGGGGTGCCGCTATCGAATTATTCTCGCGAGCAACGCGTCCGCATGGCATTGGTCGATCTTGGGCCGACGTTCATCAAAGTCGGTCAAGTGCTGGCGTCGCGTCCGGACTTGGTCGGTCCAAAGTTGGGCGAGGAACTGAAGCGGCTTCGCGCGAACGTCAAAGCCGACTCGATCGAGCTGGTGCGGGAAACGCTGGCATCGGAATTGGGTGTTGATTACGAAAGCCACTTTCATTCGATTGATCCGCAACCGCTTGCCACCGCATCGATCGGGCAAGTTCACCGCGCCATCCTGGTCGATGGAACGCCGGTCGTCATCAAGGTCCAGCGTCACAACATTGACAAGACGATGCGACAGGACATCGAAGTGCTCGGCGGGCTAGCCCAGTTGGCCGAGCGAGTCGACACGTTTGCGGCGTTTGGGCCGACCGACATGGTTCGTCAATTAGCGCCGATGATCAGCCGTGAGTTGGACTTTACTCGCGAGCGTCAGAACCTTGAAACGTTCGCCGAGATGTTCGATCGCAATCGATGCGGCGTCGCGATTCCACGTCCGTACAAACCGCTTTGCACCAAGAAGGTCTTGGTGATGGACGAGCTTGTCGGTCGTCGGCTTTCCGACTTTCTGGCCGACGAATACGCGGCGGACGTCGAGCACGCGGCAGCGCAGAACGCCGACGCCGTCATCGTCGACCGCGAATCGATCAAGCAAAGTCTGTGCGAGACGATCGCGAGCGTCTACCTGACGATGATTTTCGACGAAGCCGTCTTTCACGCCGACCCGCACATGGGCAACCTGATCGTGATGGAAAACGGTGGGCTGGGCATCTTGGACTTTGGCATGATCGGCCGCATCGACGAGAACCTGCGTGAAACGATCGAGGACATGTTGGTCGCGATTGGTGCCGGCGATCAAAACCGTTTGACTCGTTTGGTTCGCCGGATCGGAAACGCGCCGCCGACACTGGACGAATCCCGCTTGGCGATCGACGTGGCGGAGTTTATCGGCACCTACGGAAAACAAAGCCTCGGTGATTTCGATTTGACCGGCGCGCTGAACGAACTCAGCGACGTGCTTCACCGTCATGCGATCAAATTGCCGAATCAATCCGCGTTGTTATTGAAAATGCTAGTCTCGTTGGAAGGGACACTTCGAGAACTCGGCGCGAGCTTCGATTCGCTTGATGTCGTTCGCAAGTTCACTCGACAATCGATGATCAAACGCTTCAGTCCCGGCCGACGGCTGCGTCAGGCGAGTCGTGTTTATTTAGAAGCTGAAAACTTGTTGGAGACGGCCCCGGACGAAGTCATCACGCTGTTAAAAATGGCTCGCCATGGTGACTTGCGGTTGAAGCTGGAACATCAACGCCTCGGCCCCACCGTCAACCGGATGGTGCTGGGGTTGATGGCCAGCGCCGTGTTCTTGGGATCGTCGATCTTGCTGGCGATGAAAGTTCCGCCGCTGCTGTTTCACGAACGTTCGCTCATGGCACTCGAAGATTTGAGTGTCCTGGGCGTCGTCGGCATCGTCGGCAGCATGGCGGTCATGTTGCGATTGCTGCTTGCGATCAATCGCAGCGGACACTTGACGCGTGACAACGAAGACTGATCGGTCGGACGATCTGGCAGTGGCGAAGTCGACGCTTCGCATCGGCTTCGTGCGAGTTTGCTGGTGTTGGCGGACTTTGACGAATGCGTCGTGGTGGACTGATAAACGCGTTGTGACTTGCGGGGGCTATCGATTGCAACGACGCCGACCGATTCGACCAAGATCGGGCAACATCGCGGGCCGATGGAACCGGTGGGCAAGGATGCCCGACCACGCTGCGGTTCCGATCGCGGCACTGATCGACGGGCGTTCGCCATCCGTACGATCGTCCATGCGTCGCAGCGCGACGCCGCAAAGCAAAGGATTCGCTTGATGTCACCCCATCGCATTCGTACGTTGGCAGCTGTTCTAGGTCTCGGATTGTCCGCCTTCGCGACGACCGCGAACGCTCAGTCGCCTTATCGATCGCCCGCTCGATGGGACAACTTTCATCCGGTATCCGATCGGATCGAGGCGATTGCGACACCCAACGCGAAAGACGCGGCCGCCAAAGCGTCGGAGATCGCCAATGAGCTGACCGCGCCGATCCAGGAATTGCCGGCCCCGGTGGTGGAACCAAAACCACGTGCGAAGGCGAACGCCGATTCGCGGACGTTCGATTCGTCAGTGCTGGATCATCGAACAACGCCCGCGACGCCGCCAAAGATTTCCTCGCCGGCTGGTTCCGAATTCACGCCGGTTCCGGATTCATCATCGAACAGCGGTTTCTCTAATTCTGGTTACTCGTACGCCTCGCCGACTACCGAAGCCTATCTCGGTGATGCGTCCTGTCAGCCAGGCGGTTCGTCATACGGTTCCAGTCCGTACACCCAAGCAATGGCGTCGCCTTGGGAAGGAACGGCCTACGGCGGTTACGGAGGCCCATCGGGAGTGAGCTGCGGCACCGGAAATTATGCCGCTCCGCGACCGACCCTGTTTCCGTACTTCGGTGCTGGCAACGTTTTGTTTCTGACATTGGAAGAGGGGTCGCACCGCGAGATCGCGACCGGGCTGGGCAACAATTTCAACACGTCCGTCGTTGATCCGGGTGTATCGACAGGGTTCGACGTCATGGGAGGCCGCTACCTTGGGTGCGGTCAATACGGTCTTGGCGTCGGATACTTCCTGTGGAACCCCGGAAACGAAACGGTGATTCGCAGCGGCACCGCCGGCGGCATCCGTGCAACGATGCCTCAGTATCGCGACGTGTCGATGGACTTCGGTTCGGGACCGGATTCGGTTTACGACCACGTCGACGGAACATCCACCGACTCGCTCGGCGCGGTCGCCGTTCGCGTTCAACGCGATCTATCGTTCCAGGGCATCGAAGCGAACTTGTTTAACTTCGGATTGATGGGCGCCCAGCGGGTTGCCTATGCGGGCTGCGATGACTCGTTCCTTAGCCGATTCGGCTTCGGTGGTTTGGGGCTTGGTCAAAGACGCGGCTTCGGCGGCGCCGCCGGACCGCTCGCACGGTCGTGCAGCGGTCGCGTTCGTGTCATGACCAGTCACGGCTTTCGCTGGTTCGAGGTCCAGGACGAAATGGAACTGGCCTACAACGTCGACGGCGCGCCCGGCTACACCGCCGGCGACATCTACGACCACGTCGAAGTCGAAAACAACTTGTTCGGTTACCAGTTCGGCGGTCGTTTGACGTACTGCTTGGGCAGTCGGTTGGACTTGAACATCGGCGGCAAGTTCGGGTTGTACGGCAACCGAGTGGAGATGCGACATCGGATGGGATCGGAAACGCAAGTCGCATATCGAAACGGTGCGGCGGCCGATCTGATCGATACCGAATCGTCCGACACGGTGCTGTCATCGCTCGGCGAATTGGACATGGGACTTGGATTTCGAATCAACAATGCTTGGACAGTTCGCGGTGGTTATCGCCTGCTGGGCGTGACCGGAGTTGCCAAGTCGACGAACTCGTTCCCCGCAAACTACTCATCGGTGGCATCGGCCGCGGCCGTCCATGCCGACGACAGTTTCCTGCTGCACGGCGGATACGTTGGGTTGGAATTCAACTGGTAGGTTAAAAAACTGTTTCCAGATACTGCCTGACGCCTGCCGTTCGACACGTCAGTACTGAACACGATCGACTTTCGGTTTGACGACGCTCGGCTTCGTCGGCGTCGGCGTCGGCATCGGTGTCAGCGGGGACAAGGCGGGGTTCGAGAACAGATCTTGATCGTCCGCGTCTTCGGTGGTGCTGGCCAAGTCGGGAAGGACGATTGGAGCTCCGCCAATTCGTTTGCCATCCACCACCACGACCGGCCGAATTCGTAGCGGACCGCGTCCGAACACTTCGCGGTCGGGTGTAAACGTGGCCGCTTGAGCGTCAACGGATTCGACGACTTCGCCGTGGACGATGAAATCGATCTGGGTCGCGTTGTCCGTTGTGACGCGGACAGAATTGTCATCGGCGATGGTGGCGACCGGAACGGGGACTTCGCGTGACAACTGCATCCAGCGACGATCGCTGGACACCGGCATCATCGGATCGCTGCCGATCAGCGACACGCGAAGGTTTACCATGCCGGGCGGTGCACCATTTAGGTTCAGTTTGATTTGGTCCGTTGGCTTAAAACGTTTTAGTGTTCGGCCATCGATCGCCAACTCAATCACTCCCAAGGCCGACGACTTTTCGGGATCGGCAATCGAGTTTGGTTTGCGGCGCAGCACCATCGTTTTGGATCCGTCCAGTTCGTCGGCAATTCCGATCGCGATGTCATCGCTGGGCGCCCGCAGGAACGCGGCGGCCAACGGATCCCCGACGATCAACAATTGGTACGGAGACATCACCGACATCGAAAATGCCTCGATCGCGGTCGCGCCGGAGGCGTAGAAGCCGTAGAGCATCGGTGATGGAAACTTGAACGGTAAAGAGTACGGTTCCGCGACTGCGCCGCTGGACATCGCCGCGCCGTAGTGCAAAAAATCCGTTAGCTTGGTTTGTCCGGCATTGCTGTATTCGCCGCCCAGGCTGGTCAGATTGTCGGCGATGGAACCGGGGACCAGTTTGAATTTCGCCGTTGCCATCGTCGCCGTCGGCGTTCCCACCATAAGCCCGACGCAGTCGCCTGATTCGTTGGGCAAAACGGAGCGAGCGATTTCGGCGCGAGCGCCCAGCGTCTTCAGCCACAACAGCGCATCGGTCACCGCGGGCAATCTCGTCTTCGCTCGAACGTCGCCGGTGCTGGTGAAGTAAAAAGCGGCATCGGGAAACGTCGCGTCGCCCCGCTTTGCCGTCTTCAATACTTCGACGGCTTGATCAACGGTGCTGCCACGCGGATGAACGACCGCTAGTACGCACGACATCAAGTAACGGATGCCCATGTCCGGCTTCATTGCCGGTTCGCCGTTTTTGGTCCAGACGACTTCGCTGCGAAAGCCCATCGGCCCCTGGACGTTGGTCGGCGAATCGGAAAGTTGTTCGATGGCGGCGGCCAATCTTACGTCCTTCGCGATCGGCCCCAGCGTTTCGCTTTCCGTCAAGTACTTCGCCGACTGCCATCCGCCAGCGATCGCCCCGGCCACCATTTCGATGGCTTTGTCGTTTTGTTCCGCCTCCGCGAAACATTCCGCAGCCTGGATCGCCAACGACGCATTTGTCGGCGACTCTTTCCACAATTCTACGAATGCGTCCGCAGCGGCGGTAAAATCCTCGGCGCGGCGTGCTTTGACCGCCTCGAAGTATTTCATGCTGAAAGAGGCATCGACGAACGGGTCGCGAAAGAATCGTTCAAACGAACCTCTCGCGTACAAGTTCGCGCCGAAGTCCAGGTACGTCGGATTGTCCGAAAGCACGAACTGATAAAGCATCGTCAGTCCGTTGATCGACGCGGTCGGCAGTTGGTATTTCTTCAGCGTCGGATCGGTCAGTTTGGCCGTGTGCGGTGCGATATTGACCGACGTGGGAAAGCCGGCCGAGTAAGCGATCACGCGCACGCTTTCGGCGATCTTTCTCGCATCGATTTCCTTTAATATCGGAAGCAAGATCAGGCTCTTGAACTCGTCCAAGGTGATCTTCAACTGATCCGGGACGGAATCCAAAACGATGATATTCGTTTCAGGAATGTCTCGCAATTCGATGTAGTGGTTGGCGACCGTTCGGGACTCAGGCGACGCTCCGTTGACGACCACGATCACGTGTTCGGGACCAACCCCGGCAAGACAGGACGCGAGCGGACCGGCAACCCCGATGACCAAATTCCCAAGCACCAAACTGGCGAGCACGACGATTGCAAAAAAACGCGTCCCCAACGGAGCAGACGTTCCGCCATCGTGCGGCGCATTGGTCATGGTGCTGGTCCTGTCGTCGAGGGTGCGATTGAACTCGCATGATCGAAAGCTACTTGAAGTCTTCATCGAAGGCGGAAAAATCGTCGCCACCGGGCGCGTCGAACTGGACCTCGGCAACTTCCTCCTCGACCGGAGATCCGAACTCGTCGTCCGGTGAGGCGTCCATCGCGTCCGCATCAACATCGCCGGACGCGGGATCGTCGACGGCCGGATCGGGCGTCGGCATCGACGCATGGTACTTTCGCTTTTCCACCATGGATGCGATCGGCACTGCCAACAGGACGAGCAGCAGAAAGATGGCCCAGGGGATGAAGTACAGCATTTCAACCGATCAAATCAGATTCAAGAAAGCGATGGTCGCGGAATCACGAAGATAATCCAAGGGTGGATCGATTGCAAAAAAGGGACGCGAAGACAGCCCAGGTGATTCCGCAAACTGTAACGAAAAAAGGGTTTGTTCAAGACCCCGCCGTGCCCGTCGACCAGTGGATCCGTTCGGACTCGGGAACGACCCGTTCGACCAAATCGAGCGCCGCGGGGTTGCTGGCGACCAGGTCCGATACGAGGGATTCCAGACGCTCGCGCGCCCTTTTCAGCTCGTATTTGTCGCCCTTCGATTCCAACAATCCACACCGCTGGACCAACGCCAAGACTTGATAGACCCGATCGACCGTCGGATCGGCGAGCAGCGACATCAGCACCTCATCGGCGCGATCGGCTTGGTCCTGGTCCATCATCAAGCGGGCCAGTTGCAACATCGCTTTGGAATGAAAGCCGGCGTTGGTCGAACTGTTCTCGGGCGGAAAATGCGTTTCGAGCGCTCGCCAGCCTTCCTCGTCGTTGCGATTGATCGCGATGAAGTATTGTTCTTGAACGGTCGCGGCCTTTGCGACCGTGTCGGGCCGTAAGATCTCGGCCAACGACTTAGACGGTTGCCGGTTGGCGAACGCAAACACGGCTGCGGCGGTCGCGATCGGTAGTGCGATCGCGGCGGCCACGCGGATGCGCTTGCGTCGACGATGCCCCGCCGCCTGTTCGGTCGCACGCTGCAACCGAATCGTGGCCGCGGCTGTTCCGCTTCCCATCGAATCGATCGTCGACGTCGACGCTTCGTTTCGAACGGCGTCCAGCAATTCGCTGGGCGACTGGAACCGATCGGCCGGCGACTTTTTCATCAATCGGCTGATCACCGCGACCATCCACTCGGGCACATCGGGGTTGCCGTCGGGGCCGCGTTTGTTTCGCACGCGGTCGATCGGCTTGGCCGTTTCGTGCAAGTGCATCACGGCCAGCGCCAACGGATCATCGGCCTCGAACGGCGGACGGCCGGCCAACAGGTGATACATCGACACGCCCAGCGAATACAAATCGCTGCGCGAATCGACGGCGTGACCTTGGATCTGTTCGGGACTCATGTAGCGGGGCGTGCCCAGCGTCAAGCCGACCTGCGTCAGGTCTGCGCGGCTTCCGTCCAAGTCGCCGCCGCCGAGTCGAGCGAGTCCGAAGTCGGCGACTTTGATCGCCCCGCGAACCGAACGCATGATGTTTTCGGGCTTGATGTCGCGATGCGTGATGCCGGCTTCGGAGGCGACTTCTAACGCCGAAGCGACGTCGACCAGCACTCGTGTCGCTTCTTCGATGGACAACGACCCTGTTTGATCGATCGCTTGCCGAAGGTTCTCGCCGTCGATCAATTCTTGCGCGATAAAATGCGATGAACCGGAACTGCCGACGTCGAAGACTTGCACGATGTTGGGATGATTCAGCTTCGCGGCCGCGCGGGCTTCGCGTCGAAACCGTTCGACGTAAGCCGCGTCGTTGGCGAAGTCCTTGCGTAAGACTTTCAGCGCCACATCGCGGCCCAACGAAAGATGCCGCGCCGCGTACACGTCGGCCATCCCGCCCCGACCGAGCTTTCGCAGCACTTGATAATCACCGACCCGCGCGCCGACCAGGCTGGCCGACGAAGTGCTTTCGGGATCAAGAAAAGGATCGTTCATGACGAGCTTTTGGGGGAGACGATCGGACGGGAAGCATTCGCGTGAACCGGGGCGTCAATATTGACCAGTAGCTCGTTCAAGTTACCCGATCGAAAACCTTCCATGTCGATCGTCACGAACACGAATCCGAACGACCTAAACGCTGCCGAAAGACTTCCATCTTGATTCAGTGCCACGCAAGCCGCAACGTCGCCAGCGGGGACTTCGATCCGTGCCAATTCGCCAGGATGAAGTCGTACGCGGACGGTCGCGAAACCGCGTTGTTGCAGCCAGTGTTCGGCCAGTTCGATGCGGCGAAGTCGTTTCGGCGTGACCTCAACGCCGTAGGCCACGCGGCTGGCCAAACATGGTGCGGCGGGCAAGTCGTGGTTGGACAGTCCAAACGATGCGGCGACTTTGCGAACGTCCGCCTTCGTCCAACCCAGCTCCGCCATCGGCGCGACGACGCCCGCGATGCCGGCCGCGTGAAGACCCGGCCGATAGTCGCCCAGGTCATCCGCGTTGGTGCCTGAAACGATTTGCAATCCAGGATGCTGCTGCACCATACTCTGCATCGTGTCGTACAACGTTTGCTTACAGAAAAAACATCGCCGGCCGTCGTTGCGCCGGTACTCGGGCCGATCAATTTCGCCGGTCTGAATGATGCGATGTTCGATGCCGATCTCGGCGGCCACCTTGGTCGCGATCGCGAGCTGCGATGATGCCAAGCTTGGCGAACACGCCGTCACCGCGATCGCGTTATCTCCAATCGCCACGCGGGCCGCCGCTGCGACGACGCTGCTGTCAACGCCACCCGAAAATGCGACGGCGATGCGGTCGAACAAGCGCAGTCGGCCGATCAAGTCGTTGGCGTCGACATCGGGTTTGCTTTTCGCTTGTGTGGTCATCGTGCCAGCTTTTGAACTCGGAGATAAAAACCGCAATCGAGCGTTCGATCGGATTGGTCCGACAACCCGGATCGTCCCGATTGAATGTCGACGCCAGACAAGTCGATCGCTTCGGATTGGTTCAAGAACTCGATCAACACGTTTTGGTCGATCTCGGCCGAATGGCCCGTCACCAACAATCGAAACGACTCCGGTGCAAGCAATTGTAAACAATCCGTCATCAACGGCCAAAGGTCTCGATCCAGTCGCCACGCTCTGCCGCCGGGGGCGTGTCCGTAAGCGGGCGGGTCCAGCACGATCGTGTGATAGTGTCGATTTCGTCGCACATCACGGGCGGCAAACTTCGATGCGTCGTCGACCAAGTAGCGGATCGGCGGGTCGACCATGCCGCTGGCCGTGGCCGCGTGACGAACCGCTTGCACGTTCGGCTTCGCCGCGTCAACGTGCGCGACCTCGAAGCCCGCACGGACCATCGCCATCGTGCTGGCTCCGGTGTAGCCGAAAAGGTTCAGCGCCTTGGATTCCGGTTGTCCGTCGGTCCGCTGCTGCGGCGTCACGACGTGATCGGCCAGCCATCGCCAGTTATCGGACTGTTCGGGGAACACGCCGATGTGCCCGAACGGCGTAGGCGAAACCGGCATGATGAACATGCCGCAATCGATCGTATGACGTTTGGGCCAAGGATTGCGGAACGCCCACGTTCGTGTCGCGACGTCATAATTGGCGTCGGCGTCGGCCCAGCGTTCCGGCATCATCCGCCGTGACCACGTCGCCGCGGGACTGGGCCGATCGACGACGTAACCACCGATCGATTCCAACTTGCGACCGTCGCCGAAGTCAATCAATTGGTAATGCGAGTCGGTCAAGGTTGGATCAAGCGTTAGCGTAGCGGGCGGATGTTCACGCCAAGCCTAATTTCTTTGGCAACCCACTACCATCAGGCCGACTTTCGGCGCGGCCGGAATCGGCTTGTTCGCCCAGCGGGACGAACTTACTTTTCCGTCGGCGGAAGTTCCGCGATTCGTTTGACGTCTTGGTTGGCGGGGGTGACGCCGGCGGGTTCGCTAATCATGCCGCTCGCGGAGCCGTTGTTGTCCAGCACGGGCCAGCCGTCCTGGAACCGAGTTTCGGCGGTGTAGTCGACCGGCGGTCGGTCAAAGCTTTTCGCCGGCGAGCCTCGTTTGGTTTTGCTGCCCAACCGCAGCTTGCTGCCGGCGAACTTGGTTTGACGCCGGATCGATCCTCCTTGGAACGGTCCGACGCCGAGCACCCACGTATCTCGCGCGGTCGCGGTCGCGGGGCTGACGCCGGATTGCCAAACGGGCGTCCGAGTCTCACGGTCGTATGCGAACGCGGCGACCTTGGCCGCCCCTTCGCGTGCTTCTCGCCGGCCGACCGCGATCTCGGGAATGGATGCGACCTGCGGACTGCCCGGGATCAGCGATGCCGCCGATGAGATCGCGTTGTTCTCGGGAATGCCAAACGTGACGCGGTGGTCGTCGGTGCCGAGCGCCCCGATGCGAGCTTCGATGATGATGTCGGCATCGCCGCTGGCGTCTTGGATCAAGCATCCCGCGCTGACGATCTGTTGCCGCAACGCGCTGGTCACGTACTCCGCGTTGACAAAGCCTTCGCCCTTGATGTGACGGATGTAACTGGCGTCAAGATAAACTTTTCGTCCAGAAAGCGGTCGAAAGTCCAACGATGAAACGCTGCGATCGACCGCGTCACTGACCACCAATTGCTGCGTCGCGTTGTATTCGCGGGTCGTCCCGCAACCGACGCAGCCGATGACCAGAAAGATAAGCCACCCGCACTTCTTATAAAGCGCAGCGGTCGCCCGAGAGTTTCGGCAACGACGTTTCGAGAAAAGGTAAGGCGGGGACATCCGACGGTTCGGCGAGGCAGGAAACGATTAAGGTGGGACAATTCCTGTCTATTCCCCCCCGACATAGCCCGATCGAAAGACCGCTTGCAATCCCAATCCAACGAAAACGTCCGGCCGACCAATCCGTGAAGACTGATCGCCGGACGGGGCGAACGGGTTTTGTTATTGATTCGTTTGATCGGCTGGATGAAGCGCGGATTAGCTGATTTCGACCGCGTCCAGTTCCGCGACTTCGGCTTTGGCCGGCCGACGCGTTCGGCGACGCGGCTTCGCGGCACCCCACTCCTTGGTCAGCGCTTCAAACACCTCCGGTGACTCGTACCGAACGATTGTCTTGCCTTCGGGCATTGGGCCGATCAGGCCTCGAAAGACAGGAAGGCCACGGAGTTCCAAGTCGGTGCTGCAATCGTCCGTCCCGATTTGATGATGAGCGTTGGTGATGGGATCGCACGTCGGATAATCGCGGATCAACAAGGAACCGTCGGTGGCGCGGGTGACGATTCGAAACGTATCTTTTTTGGCCATGGATGCCCTCGGTGGAAGCTTGGCAGGATCGGTGGGAGAGACTGTCCAAACCGATGACTTGCCACTGAAGAATCGCCAAGGGTGAATTGACAATCGGGGCAGGCGATGCCGTGCGAAGGCCGAGCGACGTTGCAAATGCGAACTCAAACGACACACGTTGTGCCGGGCGGTTGCTAAGGATCAGGACCAATTTGCAAGGACGCTCGGACCTTCGCGAGGGACGGCACCGACGCGGGGGGAGGGTGGCTTGGATCGTTGGAGAGACGATCCAATCACGGTCGAACACAAACGCTATCGTCGTCGTCGTCGCACCGCCGCGAATAAAGTGTTCCGCCACGTCACGTTGCGATTGACACTCGCAATGGTCACACGTGTCACACGCAGTCGTCGCTAGCGTCAATCGTCACGCCGCGATTGCGCTTAACAACTCAACCATGCCAACCAATCCGACCAACCCAACCGCGGACTCGTCAAACCAAATCATTTCGTCGCGTCGTCGCTTGCCTCGCGACCGTTTACCGGATTCATTTCGTCCGACTCCACGGCTTTTTCGTTCGCTTGCGATTCGACTTCGCGATACAGCCGCGCCAAGTCAACCATCAGCGGTTCCAACCGTTCAAAGTAGACGTCTTCATCGAGCGCCGATTTTTCCGACCGCAACGAATCGATCTTCCGTTCGATCTCTGCACGTCGTTTCGTTTGATCGGGCAACCAAGCCAGTGACGATCCCTCGGGTGACCACGTCATCTTCGATGCGACGTCGCCGTCGATCGCCGCGGCATCCTTTGCGTCAGCGATCGCGCGACTTCCGCGAAACATCGTCGCCGGGGTCCCACGTCCATCGCCGTTGTCGTCGATGATCGCGTGCTCAGTCGCGATCCGGTCCTTCGAGTCGTAAAAGGCTTGGACTTCCGCGGAAGCTTTCAAAAACGCTTCCTGAATGGAAACTTCGTCGTCGTGGTCCAAGTCGGAATCCATCGAAGCGATCGCGGTCGCAAACCGTTCCCCGAAGCGCGCGTAGTTTTGTTCAGTGCCTGTCTTCGTCGCCGTCACAATCACGCGGCCACGGCCGGACAACCGGTTGATAAACGGCGCGCTCGCCGACGCACCGTTGACGACCACGAGCGGTCGCGTGACGGGCACCAACCACTGCAACAACTCGCTCGCCGATAGATCCGGTCCGCGTAAATTGAATTTTGCGACCTCGCGTGCGAACGTGCCGTGTCCGATCAAGACCAACCAGACCGGACGATCCGACGAATCGACCCGCTGCTCGATCCAAGACCTCACTTCATCGCGATCGGATGAGTCTGTCGCATCGATCCCGACCACGGTTAGTTCCGCGCCGGCCCGCTGGGTGGCCGTTTGCCAAACCTGGGCGGCTTCCTGAAACGCTTTTTCGTATTCGTCCCCGCCGGCTGCGCCGACGACCACCAAGATTTCGGGGTTTGTCTCGGACGCGATCGCGAGCCCGCCCAGCAGCAAAGTCGCCACGCCAATCAACAGTCGGTCAAACATCAAGCCGCTTTATCGCTGTGCCAATGAATCGCGATTCCGATCACCCGATCGGTGCGTCTTGTAGTGTAACGACCGAGGACAGGACTTCAGGGAAGTGAAGCGGTGCGACGCCGGAATCGGTTTCACGGTTTCACGGCTGGCGGGCCGCGATCAGACTCGCGTTGGGGTTGGTTAAGGGGAAACGCGGCGACCTTGCGATCGGTCGCGGAACCTTGGCTTGCTTGTCGGGGTTCAAAGGCGGTAAACCTTCACGAACCCACAAAAGGAGTCTCGCATGGAATCGCGTTCTCAGAAATTGACGGATTGTTGTCCCGAAGGTCATCGTGTTCGCGGTGACGTTTCGCTGGCCGGTAAACCTGTCCGTTGCCCGAAATGCAACCGACAGTTTTACTTTGCCGTCGGCCTGCAAAGCGACCACGCGGTCGTGATCAAGCACGGATCGCACACCGCAAAGGCCGGCATGACGGAGTCCAGCGTGATGCGGATTCTGGGCGATCCCGCTCCTATGCCGCCGATGCCGATGTCGATGCCGCTGGGACCGGTGACGCGGCCTTGCCCGAAATGTTCGATCGCGATCTCGGAAGCCGCCAGCGTCTGCCGGCACTGCAACACCTACGTCGGAGCGATGCCGTCGTTCATGAAAGAGTTGTCGTGAGGTAGAGGTAGGGTGGGTCCAGGAGCCTCAAGCGACGCGCGACCCACCACGGACGCCGATGCAATATGGTGGGTCTGGCGTCGCTTGAGGCTCCTGGAGCCACCCTACGTCTGATTTCGCTAACTTCGGCTTTTGCTTACGCCGTGTGGATGGCTCGCTTGTCGACGTCGAGTGCCGCTTCGTGGACGGCTTCGGCTAGGGTCGGGTGAGCGTGACACGTTCGCGCGATGTCTTCGCTAGTTGCGCCGTACTCCATCGCGGCGGCGGCTTCGGCGATCAAGTCGCCGGCTCGGTTGCCGATGATATGAACGCCTAATACGCGATCGCTGGTCGCATCGGCCAGGATCTTGACTCGGCCGTCCGTGTCACCGAGCGTTCGAGCACGACCGTTGGCGCCGAACGGGCAAACGCCTTTGACGTATTCGATGCCGGCTTCCTTGAGCTGTTCTTCGGTTTGACCGACCGATGCGATCTCGGGATGCGTGTAGACGACCGCCGGGATGACGTCGTAGTTCATGTGACTCTTCACGCCCGCCATGCGTTCGATGCAGACGATGCCTTCTTCCATCGCTTTGTGCGCCAACATCGCGCCGCCGATGCAGTCGCCGACCGCGTAGACGCCTTCGACGCTCGTTTCAAAGTTTTCGTTGACCGCGATGAAGCCTCGTTTGTCGGTTTCAAGTCCGATCGATTCGAGGCCCAGGTTGTCCGTCGCCGGCGTGCGTCCGGTAGCAAGCAAGACGCGATCACATTCGATCGGATCCCCGCCCTTGATCGCGACGATGCACTTGTCGCCAACGACCTTGGCTGATTCGACCAGCGTTCCGGTGCGGAAGTCGATGCCTTGTTTTTTGAACGTGCGATGAGCAAGCGACGCCAGTTCGTCATCGATGCCGGGCAGAATTCGGTCGAGCGCTTCGAGTACGATGACTTCGCTGCCGAGCCGGTTCCAGACGCTGCCGAGTTCCAAGCCGATGTAGCCGCCACCGATCACGACCAAACGCTTCGGAATGTCGGGGAACGAAAGCGCGGTGGTGCTGTTGCCGATCCGATCGCCGTCTTCTTCGACGCTGCGCAGCGACGCCGGTCGCGATCCGGCACAGATCAAAATCTGGTCCGCTTGCAACTGAACCGGTTCCGCGCCCGAGACTTCCACGGTGTTGACGTCACGAAATTTTCCGCGACCGCGGTATCCCGTCACGCCCTTCTTTTTGAACAGCAGATCGATACCGCCGGTAAGCGTGTCGACGATTTTGTCTTTCCGCTTCATCATCACCGACAAGTCAAACTTGACGTCGCCGACCTTGATGCCGTGCTCGGCCATCGCGTGCTGCGTTTCGTGATACAGGTGGCTTGACTCCAGCATCGCTTTGCTGGGGATGCATCCGACGCGAAGGCACGTTCCGCCGAAGCGATCGTTCTCGTCGATGCAAGCGACGTCGATGCCCATTTGGGCGGCACGGATTGCGGCAACGTAACCGGCCGGACCGCCGCCCAGGACCACGAGTTCATGTCGCACCGTTTTCATGTGTCTGCCGTTGTGGAAGGGGGGGAAACAATCGTAGCCCTGACACGCCGTGGCAGGGCCGAACAGCTTTGCTGTTCGTGTTCAATGCAATGCTCCGCCACGGCGTGGCGGACCTACGTTCTGCGGAATGCACCGCCACCGCGTAGCGGACCTACGTAGGTTGATTAACGAACAGTTTGTCGTTTTGGTATCGATGTTGCCAGGACGGGTACCGTGATCTTCTTCGTTCGTTGTACGATACGCCCGCGACGAACCGCGTTCCCTTTTTTGTGATGCCCGCCGACTTGGCCAACTTCAAAATTCGCGACCTCGCCGGCCCGGTTCTGGCGTTCTGTTTGTTCGCGCTGGCGGTTCGACTGCTCGTTCGCGAAGCCAGCACGATCACCTGGGATCAGTTTCGCGATGGGTTCTTGTCGGTCCCGCCGGTGTACCTGGTCATCGCCGCATTCTTGATTGCGATGAATTATGGATTGCTGATCACGTACGACCTGTTGGCGCTGCGATACCTGTGCCGTTCGCTGCCGCTAAGACGAGTTGCTCTGGTTGCGTTCTTGGGATTCACGCTGGGCAACAACCTGGGCACGTTCTTAGCCGCCGCACCGATTCGGTTTCGGTTCTACAGCCGCTGGGGACTGTCGCCCAGTCAGATCGTCGTGCTAATGTCGATGCTGGGCCTGACGTTTTGGAGTGGCCTTTGGTTCCTGGGCGGCATCGTTTTGGTCAGCGTTCCGATCGAGCTGCCGGCGCAAGTCCAGTTGCCGCTCGGCACGCGAACGTTGGGCTTCATCTTGCTGTCGCTGGCACTTGGTTACCTGTTGGTTTGCTTCCTGTGGCGCAAGCCTTGGCCGATCGGCAAGCTGCACCTGCGTCCGCCCGAGCCCGGATTGATGGCGGTGCAAGCCAGCGTCGCGGCAGTCGATTTGTTGATCAGCGCGACGGCGCTTTACTTGGTCTTGCCCGGCGGATCGGTGGTGCCCTTCGCAATGGTGCTGGCCGCGTACTTGGTCGCGATCGCGGTATCGTTGTTGACGCAGGTGCCCGGCGGGCTGGGCGTGTTGGAGCTGATCCTGTTGACGCTGTTAAAAGACAGCGTGGGTGATGGGGTGCTGGCGTCGGTGTTGATCTTTCGGACGCTGTATTACGTGATCCCGCTGATGTTCGGCATGGTCCTGCTGGTCGCGCACGAGATTTATGGCGGCGCGGTGGAAGCGCGGGCGGCGAAGTAGGTTCGCCACGCCGTGGCGGAGCATTGCATTGCATCACCGGCGAACAGCGTTGCTGTTCGGCCCTGCCACGGCGTGTCAGGGCTACGATTTGAAAACGAGCATGCCGCTCCCTAAAACCCGCTGTTATCAAACTCCGCCAAGCCGTCGAATTCGCTGTGACGTTCGGGCGCTCGGTCGCTGAACCGGGTGTACTCGGCTTCCCACGTCAGTTCGACGTCGCCGACCGGTCCGTTTCGTTGTTTCGAGATGATGATTTCGGCTTGGCCGGCGTACTGGGCTTTGTCTTCGCCGCGGTGATAGTATTCCTCGCGGTGAACGAACATGACCACGTCGGCATCCTGCTCGATCGCGCCGGATTCGCGTAAGTGGCTCAGCTTCGGACGGTGGTCCTTGCCGTCTTCGGCTTGGCGATTGAGCTGCGACAAACACAGCAGCGGGACTTCGAGTTCCCGCGCCATGCCTTTCAGTCGCCGCGCGATCTTCGCGACTTGTTCTTGCCGTGGGTCGCGCGAGTTGTCCGGTTCGATCAGCTGCAAGTAATCGATCACGATCAGACCGAGGCCGTTCTCTTTGCGTTTGATCCGCCGTGCGGTCGCCGCAATTTCGCTGACCGTGCGGCTGGGCGAATCGTCGACGTACAGCGGCGATTCGCTGATCTCGTTGGCTTTGTGGATCAGCCGTTCGCGATCGTCCGACGAGATCGTACCGTTTCGCAATCGGTGACCGTTCACGCGAGCGAGCGAGCACAGCATCCGGTCAGCCAATTCGATGCCGGACATTTCCAGCGACACGAACAACACGGGAGCTTTCTGCACGATCGCGCAGTGTTCGCCGATGTTCATCGCCAGCGCCGTTTTTCCCATCGACGGACGCGCGGCCAAGATGATCAGTTCGCCGTTGTGCAGTCCGCCGGTCATCTCGTCGAACTTCTGCAATCCCGTTTCCGCTCCGCCGTCGACGTATTCGTCGCGCAGGCGAGCTTCCATGCGGTCCATCGCCAAGTGCAACACGTCGCTGATGATCTTGACGTTGCTGGACGAACGACCGTCCATGATCGCAAAGACTTTTTGTTCCGCTTGCGCCACAACTCTTTCGCCGTGCTGTTTTGCTCGTACGCGTCACGAAGGATCTCGGTGCTGGATTCGATCAGCCGCCGATAGACGGCTTTTTCGGAAACGATGTCGGCGTAGTACATCGCGTGCGCGGCGTTGGGCACCGCGCCCGCAAGTCGAGCCAGATACGCCGCTCCGCCGACGGTTTCATAATCTCCGCCGGTTCGCAGCCGCGAGACCAACAAGGTGACGTCGATCTTGTCGCCGCCGTCGTGCATTTCACGAAGCTGGTGATAGATCTTGCGGTTCGCGTCGCTGTAGAAATCGTCCGCACGCAGCGACGCAATCTCATCACTGATCTCGGGCATCAACAGGATGCTGCCCAACACGCCCATCTCGGCTTCTAGATCAAACGGCGGTTCCCGCTGCAGCACTTCGGCGGCGCTGGGTTCGCGTTTTTTACGTCGAAAGCTGTTGTCGTCGGCGATCATGGTTCCGGTCCGTGGAAGCGGGTTCAGAGTAGGACAATTGTCCCAGTTGTCCCGTAGACAATGAGGGTAAGCCAATGGATCCGAATACCCCCGAGGTAAACAGAGTAGGACAATTGTCCCAATTGTCCAGTTGGCGACTGGTTGAAGGCTGGGTGATGGCTGGGAAACGGTTCGGGGACAATTGGGACAATTGTCCTACTCTGGTTTAAGCTCGCAGTAGGTTTTCGATTCGTTCGATCGCTTCTTGCGCCGTCATCGCGACTTGGCCTCGGCCGATCGACTTGCCTTTGGCGATCCACGTTTTCACGTTCTTCTCCGCCGCGATCGCAGTGCTATGCGACTTCCCGCCGAAATGACGCGCGATCTCGGTGTAGGCCGCCGACGTCATTTGACGCGACAAGTACATCGCCAGCATCCGTGGTTCCGAGACGACGCGAGTCTGAGCGCCGCTTCGCAGCACATCCGTCGGCAGCCCAAACGCGTCGCAGACCGCCGTTTCGATCACCGACAAGCTGGCCACCGGCTTGGCCGATCGCAACAGATCGCCACCGTAGCGCCGAATTTCGTCCATCGTCGGAACGCGGCCGTACATTCGGCCCAGCAGGTTGATCGTGTTGACGACGCCGCTGATGACGCGGCCGTCACCGGCCAGCATCGCACTTAGCTGCGCGATCATCGCGTCGTCCAGCTTGACGTTGCACGACGCTTCGAGCCAACGACGCAGGATCGCTTCGCGAACGGTCAGGTCCAGCGGTCCGATCGGGCACACCAATCCCGCCGCCATCCGGCCGGCCAGCTCGGTCGACAAGCCTTGGATGTCCGTCGGTGCCTGCAAGCCGCTGAAGATCAGTGGCCGGCCCGCCGCCGACAACGTTTCGACCGTGTACAGCAACTCCCGCAGCGTTGCTTTCTTGGCACCCAAGAACTGAACGTCATCGATCAGCAAGGCGTCGACTTCGCGGTAACGACGACGAAACGAGGTGATGCCGGCGCTACCGACGCTGCTGATGAAATCGTTGGTGAATTGTTCTGCCGACAAGTGCATCACGCGGCGCATCCGGTGACGGCGACGAAGCTGGTCCGCGATCGCGGAGAGCAAATGCGTCTTGCCCGATCCGCTCGGACCGCAAACGAACATGGGACTGGCAAGGCCCGGTTGCTGGCACACCATCGTCATCGCGGTGTAGGCCATTTGGTTGCACGAACCGCCCACGAAGGTTTGCACCGTCATCGTGGTTCGCGCGGCGTCCGCGGGCACGTTCGCTTTACCGGTGGTCGTGGTCACGGGGATCGCGTCGCTGTCACTACCCAGCGGCAACTCGGGCTGCGCGACTGCGATGGCAACGGCACGACGATTGGGCCGCCGAACCGAGCCCGCACCATCGGCGATCAGACTCTGCATCGACTTCGCTTTGCCGCGCTGACCGGCTGCCGGCTTGCTTGACGCGAGTCGCGTGGGCTTGGGCGATGCCGCGATGGCTTCGGTGATGCCATCGATCGGCAATACGCTTTGTTCAGCGGCCGCGGCGGCCAACTCGATTGCGACGTTGGTCGTCGAACCGCACGCGACCATCGCCGCGCCGCGAAGCTCCGACAAGAAATTCTTGCGAAGGCGGTCAGCGCAAATTGGCCTCGAACGCGAACCATCACGCATCCGGTCGCAAGGCTGGCCGATTCACTTTCGCCACCTTGCGGCAGCGTGGCCGCCGGCTTCTCCATCACCTCGAACGTCACACCGCTGCCGAACCACATTCGGAAACGGTCGCTGCCGATTCGTTGTTCCAACGCTTCCTTGAAAAGTTCGACGACATCCTTGCCATCGTTGCAGCCTTGCGGAACAGACATACCGGTAGCGCAATCCTCCTTCATGGACGTTTCGCGGACCAACAAAAACCATCGCCCCCGGGCTTGCTTTGGCAAGCCGAGTCGACACGTGGCGGGTCCGAAAGGCGACCGAAGCATTGGCAAAAAGTCTCTCGCCAACCTAGCTCCGCCGGGCAGCGGTGACTGCCTCTCGAACTCATTTTCAACGCCCGATTAGGGTCTCTCCTGTGGGCGTGAGGCCAGATTCTAGGGTTGCTAGCAACCAAGTCAAACGCTGTTCTTGACAGAAAATCGAGAAACAGAATTGTGAAGACTTGCCGCGATGGAGTTGACGCAGAAATGCGGATTCTGTGGCTGTTCGGAACGCAGCGTCGGGGCCCCACCGCATCAAGTGGAAGTCTGCGTGGCAGTGGAAAACGTGTCGGTCGAAGCGGGATGACCAGCCGTTTGAGCCCCCCAGCGAAGCGTAAGTCGTTCCGAGCAAGCGACTTAGCCGATCCCCGAGTATGAAGATTGCGTTTAGGCGGTGTGACGAAGTAATGCACCGGAGAATTTCCAGCGGCGAATCAGCGTGCTTGCACCACTCCGCACCACACCTGTTCGCACAGCATCGGTTCCAGCCCCGCGGCGCGGTAGTGATCAACCGCCGGCGAATTGTTCTGGTCGACGGCCAAGATCAAGCGTTCCGCACCGATGGTGCGCGCGGCGGTCATCGCGTGGGTCAAAAGGGATCGCCCGAGTCCCCGCCCGCGTGCCGCCGGCACCAGCCCCATGTAAACCAGCTCGACGACCGGCGGCGGATCGTCGTCGCTGGCCTGCGCCGGCCCGTGGACTCCAAGAATCAGCACACCGACGGGATCGCCGATGGACTCGCGTTCGCTTCCCGGCTCGTACACTGCGAACCAAAATTGACCGGCCCGCGACGGCGACACGGCGTAGCCTCGCATGGTTTGCTCGGCCGTCCGCAATCGGTTCAGCGTCGGGCAATCCTGTGTCTGCGAGTAAGTCTGTTCGATCAGCTTCGCAAACGCGGTCCAGTCGCGAGGCAATTTGTCGTCGCCGATGCTCCAATCGAACCCGATGAATTTCAATCGCGACCGTCCGCCACCGACGACGGGCCCGCTTAGGTAGTCCAACGTCGCGACGGGTTCCAAGCCGAAACCGCCGCACCAGCGGTGGGTTTCGGCGATCGAGTCTTCCTCGCCGGGATTCGCCGCGGCGGGCGGATCGGTTGCCCACTGGATAAAACGGACGCCGCAGGCATCAAAATGATTGGACAATGCGTTCGCCACCCCGGCGATCACTCCCTTCGGGTGCGTTGCTAAGATCGGAGAATCCCGCTGAACCGGGCCGGCATGGACGATCGTCGCGGTGTCCGACTTTCCCAGTCCGATCTGCCCACCCTCGGGTGAGGTCCCCTTGGGTGAGATCACGGCGATGGCGGCGGCGATGGTTTCCCGCTGGCCGTCATTTTTCACGCAAGTGGCCAATGACAGCGTTCCCATTTTCGGGTCGGCAAGGCAGCCGCGAATCTGGTCGAGCGCAATCTGGGCACGTCCGAGCGAAAGGTTTGACAGCAGCGGCGGCAGAATCGATTGCATCCGTTCGGCGCTAGGCTTTTCGACCTGGAAATGGATCGGCGAAAGCGGGGAAGTCGTGGCGTCTGGACGCATCAATCTGCTTTTTTGACCATAAATGACGATTGCAACGGTTTTTCTTTCTGGCGTCCAAACCTTATCATACGTCATCGCAGACGGGGCATCGGCTCGATCAAACGACCGCCGCGACCTCGCTTTCCGACATCCTCATGCAACCCCGGAACGTTCGATGCTTCGCCCTTCCCTCCGCGGCCGACACTCCATCATCCGCTTGATTGTCGTCGTCATCCTGGCATCACCCGCCATGGATGGAGGTGCCGCGAACGCTCAGGGATTGCTGCGTCGAATTCAAGACCGGATCCAATCGCGTAACCAACCGACGTATCAGCCTCGCCAAGCGGAGCCCCAACTACGGCCAGCGCCGCCCCAAACTCGGGTACTTCAAACGCAATCCGGACCGACCGCCGCCACCTCTCCGCTTCGCCGGGTCAGCCCGGTCGCGGCGCCCGGCAGCCGGGATGCGCTCGCCGCGGAAGAGAACGATCTGGAGAACGATTTCGGCCGTTCAATCTTGGCGGATTCCGGCAATTCGGAAGCCGATGCCGATTCGCCGACTGCGACCCGTGCGACGATTGGCATCAGCGTCTACGAATCCGAAGACGACGCACTGGGCGTCGTGGTAGGGAGTATTCGCGAAGATTCGTTGGCCGACGAAGCCGGCTTGCGTGTCGGTGATGACATCTATGCCGTCAACGGACGTCGGACCGAATCGTCCGCGGATGTCGCGAAGCAGCTTCGCGGATTCGAGCCCGGTGACCGCGTCTCCGTCCAGATCTACCGCAACCGTCGACCCGCGATGCTGGCGATCCCGTTGATTGATCGCCGCGTTACAACGACGCAAGTAAAACCGAAGCCGTTGGCGGATGAACCAACCGCGATGACGGCCCAGGCACAGCAAAAACCCTCCGCCAACCGTTCGGCCACCGCCTCCGGCCTGATCGATTTCGGCGTCGTCGCGGAAACGCTGCCGACGGTTCGCGGTGCGTTGATAAAGGACGTTCAGTCCGATTCGCCGGCCGAACTCGCCGGCATCGTCCAGGGCGACCGCATCGTCTCGGTCAATGGACGACTGTTGATGGACAGCGACGCGCTGTCTCGAAAACTCGATGGCCGAACGAAAGGCGATCAAGTCACTCTGCAGTTGGTTCGGGATGCGAAACTGGTCGCCGTGGAGGTAGGATTCGACACGCCTGAATCGAACAAACTGAAAAAATCGGAACTGGCGAAGTCCAAATCGCAAGGCGGCGATGCCGAAGGTTCGCTAACCACTGGCCTCGGTTCGATGCTGGGGGGATTGTTCGGCGGCAAAAAGGAAATCCCTTCGGCGGACAACGACGAAATGGCGTTCGACGACGGCGAATCGGTCCAGCCGGTCACCTTCGAGGCCCCCACAAATCAAGGCGACGCGGCAAAGCTCGACGATGCGGCAAAGCAAGCCAGTGCGCCGAAGTCGTCCAAGAAGTCCGACCCGCCTTCGCTGGAAATGATGGAGTTGCCGGCCGGAACGCCGGAGCCGATTGCCACGCCGAAGGCGACGGAAGACGCCACGCAAGACGTGGCCGAAAAGGCCCAATCCGACGAAGTGCTGCGACGCCGGATCGAGGCACTCGAAGCCGAACTGAACCGATTGAAAGCTGCCGAGTGAAAGACCAGGACGATTCTGAACCCGACGACTCGCCATCCGATCGCGAGCCCGCGGATCAGAGCGCAAACATCATGGACGATGCATCGGCTTCCTTGCCGATGGACGAAAATGCCGTAATGGGTTTCGATCACGCGGCGGCAAAAGTCAGAACGTTTCCGCAGGTGCCCGGCGTTTACCTGATGAAGGATGCCGCCGGCGTCGTCATCTATGTCGGTAAAGCGAAAAATCTTCGCAGCCGCGCGGGCAGCTATTTCTTGAAGGCCGCCGCCGAGGATTCGCGGACGGCGTCTTGGGTCGGCGAGATCGCGGACATCGATTTCGTCGAGTGCGAAAGCGAAGTCGATGCGTTGCTGATGGAGTCGCGGTTGGTCAAGGACATTCAGCCCAAGAACAACAAAGAACTCAAAGACGACAAGACATTCCCGTACCTGATGATCACGACGCGTGACGAATTCCCTCGCGTCGAAGTCACTCGCGAACCCAAGGAACGCGGCGTCAAGTTGTACGGGCCGTTCGCCAGCGCCGGAGCGCTCCGCGGTGCGATCCAGGTCCTGCAGCGGATCTTTAAGTTCCGCACCTGCACGTTGGACATTTCCGAATCGGACGAGCGTTGGCAATGGTTCCGGCCATGTCTTTTGCACAGCATCCATCAATGCACCGCGCCGTGCAATTTTCGCATCGGCAAGGAAGAATACCGGCGCGACATCAAACGGCTGCAAACGTTTTTGGAAGGCGGCAAGAAACGCTTGCTCAAAGAAATGGCTGACGAAATGCAGGCGGCTAGCAAGTCGTTGGACTTCGAACGCGCGGCGGTCCTGCGCGACGAAATTAACATGCTGAACCGGTTGGAAGAACGCGGTGAACTGGACACGCATGCTCAACCGGAAGTTTTTTATATCGACCCGAAGAAGGGACTGACCGGACTGAAGAAAGTGCTCGGCTTGCCCGAAACGCCTCGTGTGATCGAAGGCATGGACATTGCGCATTTAAGCGGCGGCGAAACGGTCGCGTCGATGGTTCAGTTCATCGACGGGTTGCCGTTCAAGCCCGGGTACCGTCGCTTTCGCATCCAAGACGTCGATGGCATCGATGACTTTCGCAGCATGTACGAAGTCGTCTCGCGTCGCTTCCGTCGGTTGTCCGACCAGGGCGAATCGTTCCCGGACATCCTGCTGATCGACGGCGGCAAAGGCCAATTGAACGCGGCGATGGCGGCGTTCCGCGACCAAGAGATCACGCCGCCGACGGTCATCTCGCTTGCCAAACGCGAAGAAGAAATTTTTCGGCCCGGCGAATCCGAATCGATCAAGCTAAGCCGCAATTCGTTCGCGCTGCGGTTGCTGCAATACGTGCGAGACGAATCGCACCGATTTGCTCAGCACTATCACCACATCCTGCGAAACAAATCGACGTTCGATCGATAAGCGTTTTGCTCGTGCGGATGCCTTGCTACTTTGATCGTCGGCGTCGGTACGTCACCACGCCACCACCGATCAAGGCGAGTGCCAAAAACGAACCCGGTTCGGGGATCGCGGTTGCTTGAAAACTGATCACGTTATCAAACGTGTAAGCGATCGAGCCGAAATCGCTGACGAACAAGTCAACCTCCGTCAACGTGTTCATCCCCGTGCTATCGACCAGCCCAATAAAGTAGGCTCGATCGGCAAACGAAAAGCCGGGGTCGAGCGAAACGCCATTGAAGCGGTCCACGTTTGCTTCGGTCGCCAACGGATCGTTGATCTCTTGCAGCGTCAGCGTTCCGGTGTTGGTCAACGACTGCGGATTGAACTGGACCCAAAGTCCGATCGCCGACTTCGCGTTTGAAAACGCGATTGTGACCACCTGAAAATCATCCAACTGTTCGCCGGGGACGATCTGGCCGCTGTCGCCGATGTAGTTGGGTGCCGACAGCGTTTCGGGAAACGTGTCTCGAACGATCAATGAATTGTCTGGATCGTCCAAAAAGAAGGACGCATCGCCGACCGTTGTCAGCAACGAACCGGACGTTAACGAATCGAAGTCGATCGTCGTCGACGTGCCAGTCGCGGCCGCAACGAACGAACCAAGATCAGAATACGCGACGATTGCGGCACTGGCAGAAAAGTTGCCTGTCACGACGATCGCGGCGACCGAAAAGAGCCGGAGGAAAAAAGTTGCGCATTAAAATTCTCTCGGTGGATTGCCTGGACGAACTTTCACCGGACTTCATTCCGATGCACCCTCGAGCGTAGTCCGGTCAAATCCTAGTCGCAACCATCAGCCGGCCTCCCGCGCCGATTCGGCTGGCTTCCTAGTAGCCTGCGGCAACTCAATGTTCGGGTAGTGGATCTTGCTACAAGGATCTTTAACAAGATCCGCTACCCGAAAATTGGGGTGCATGTTGCAGTTTGCTTCAGCCACGTAGTGGCGGCAGATACTAGCCAGGTGGTGAACCGAACGAGCGCCAGCGAGGATCGGTGGAACCCCTGGTTTTGGAGAACCCCACGTCCATCCCCTCGCGTCGGCCCGGCGGCTTCGCCGCCGGGCCGACGCGGGGGCAATTGGTTAAGACGCATTCCAGGGGCTGCGTTCTTCTCGCTGACGCTCGTCAAACTTACCCCTGGCTAGTATCTGCCGCCGCTTGCGCGGCTGTCGAAGCGACATCCCTGTTTCGCTTCAACGCACATCGCAAACCGCGATATGCACCCGAAAATTGAGTTGCCGCAGACTACTAGCGTCGCCCATCGTTGCTGGGGACCGCGATACTTAGTCCGACGAGTTCACCATCGAACGTCATCGTTTTCGGGCGAATCGTCATTGTGCTTACCGCGCCCTGCGGTCCCGGTGACCCGTCGGGCATCGTGCGGCGGATAATTGCCGGACGGTTGGGAGCTCCGTCAACAATGAACGTGTCCTTGGACGCGGAATAGGCGGCGCGGCTGGCAGTGCCTTCCAACAACCCCTGCTCGTTTCGAGTCCGAAAGACGACGCCGCTGGTCGCTTCCATCTCCCACGGCGTTGAACGGGCGTCGTTGTAGCCGGCGATTGTCGAGGGCGTGGTGACGCCGACCGGTTCGACTCCGAACCGCAATCGGTCGCAGTCCAACGTCGATTGGCCGACCGTGATCGCATCCATCTTGGCCGCGTCGAACGCTTGGTCCCAGTTGCTGACTTTTTGGATGCCGACGCGAACGCCTCGCAAGAAATCCAAGTTTCGGTTTGCCATGTCGACCTGCATTGAATCGTTGAACGTCAAGTGGATGCCCGTCAGTTCACGCATCGCCCCGTCGATCATCGTCGCGTTGGCGACCAACGACGGCGAGGATGATTTCTCGTCGTCAGCAAACGGATTGGTCGAATCGCCGATCGACCAACCGCGATACCAGCCCGGTCCCGCGCCGGTCAATTGTCCACCCGCGGCCGGCGTCATGGTCAGGCTTTTCGCATAGATCAAATGCTTCGCTTCTAGTACGCCATCACCGCCGCGCTGAAGCGCCCTGGCAACGACCGGGCGTTGGTCGCCTTGAAGCATTGTGATCCGGCGGACGGCGGCTTGTTTCATCGACGCCATGTCACGCATCTGAACGGGATCTTGCAGCTCGACTTCCAATCGATCGCCGCTTAACTGAATTTCCCATGGTTGGCCGCTGCTGATCATGTCGGCGCGAATGTCGACGCCTTCGGTCAGCGTGGCCGTCTTGCCATCGAACGTCATTTCGCCCTGCCACCTGCAATGCGGCGGCGACGTCCACGTGATGCCGCTGGACTTCCCGTCACCACCTTTTGCACCGGAGTTTTGTCCCGTTCCCGATAGTCCCGTTCCCGAAAGACCGGTTGGAAGCGCCGCTGTTGGCATTTGGAATTCGCCCGCCGAGTCGATCCAGACGACGTTGTTGCTGGGCCAAATTTGGATCTTCGGTCCGACAAAGAATCCGTCGCCCATCTCGAATCGTGCCGGAGCCAGCGGAGTGCCAGAAAGTTCCAGCACGTCATCGCCGCTGCGATCTTCCAACTGCAACCGTTGCCCGGTCAGTGTCGCCGGGATGCTTTGTCCGCCGGCTTCCATGACGTGTTCGACGCGAACGTTTCCGATCACGCCTAGCGTCTTAGCGCTCAAGCCCGCCGAATTGCGGCGAAGTTGCGCGTTGATCGATTCGCCGCGAATCGTTGGACGAGCGCGAGCGACAGGCTGGGTGATTTGCGAACCAGCGGTCGGCTGCGAAACCCATTGCCGCATGCCGCCTTGCGGTGGCGGCGTTGGGCCTGCTGCAACGTTGCCGATTGATTTCGGCTTGGGATCTTCTTCGTTGATAAAGTTCAACCAAACGTGATCGGCTTCTGCCGCAACCGCGGTCGTCGCGATGCGAACTCGGCCGATGATTTCAACCCATTCAGGTACTAGCGTCGACGGCTGGTCAGGTTGTCCGACGGCGACGGCCGATGACACGTTCGTGGTTTGTTTGTTCGTCGGCACCAACGACACGCGGACCTCATCGGCCGCGAATTCGCCGCCGTCGACCAACCACGCCTTGACTTCGCCCTCGATGCTAATTTTTGCTTCGGTGTTAAAATCTTTTGCCGTCGCGATGCCGACCGGACGCATGTGAAACCCGTTTCGCCACTGCGCCCGCCGAACGGGATTTTCGGGATCATCAACCGTCACGATACCAGCACCATCGGCGTCGATGACGCCGATCGCTTTGGGGTTCTTTGGATCGAACTGATAGATCAATCGGGCCAGCGAAGCGTTGACAAATCCACGTCGTGCGCGAATGCCGCGTTTGCCTTCCGCGGTGACGATGCCCGTGATCGCATCGAGTTCAATGAAGTCCGCCGCGATCTCGGTTTGCTGGGTTGGCAGCTTCACGATCGCCGGCGTGCCAGTTGCAACCACGCGAACCAACCAGTCCATCGGCGACGTTCGCGTGATCGTTTCGTTGGTCGGATCGTTCAACAACAGTTCAAGCTGTTGACAGTCAAAGCGATCAGCCGGCAAGCCGACTTGTTGATGAACCAGCGATACCGATTCGTACAACATCAGTTGATCGATTGCAAAGTCGTACTGAACCCGACCGCCACAGCCGAGCGAAATCATCGCCGGCGGACCGTCGTCGCGGCTCTTCATCGGCATCACCAACTCGTCCAGATAGATCAGTTCCATGCGGTCCATCACCGTCGGCGAAGTTCCACCGGGCGTCGCCGCGCCACTGAGGTGGATCGTCAAGTCGCGGCCGACCATGATCGCGTCGCCAAACTGCATTCGGATGGCTTCGGTGGTCCAGATCTTTCGGCTGTCGATACCGACGTCTGCGGTCCGCAGATCGAGCGTCGGGTTGGTGGGTTCGTTGCCGGCGCGAAAAATTCGCACTTCGCCGATCATGCGTCCCCATTCGATCGGCGGCGCACCACCGCTTAGCACGTCCAAGGACTCGGTGAACTTTAGTTCTGCGCCTTCGGCCGCTTCGATGATGATTGGATCCTCTGACTTGTCGGCCCCCAGCCCGCGACCAATGACGACCGTGATCGGCCAAAGCTTCCAGTGATCGTCGGCGGTCTGTTCCCATTTTTGAAACAGCAACATGCCTTGCGACGTTTGCAGTTGTTTGCAGCTTCCCAACTGCCACGATCCGGCCGCGAATAGATCCTGCAGCGAATCGTCCGCTCGCAGCAGCGCCGATTGCTTCAGCGGCACCGATTCGACTTCCGGCGGCGTGATCATCGGCGTGAAGGTGCTTTGGTAAACCAGTGCCATCACGACCAGCACCACCAGCGACGAAAAGTACTGTGTCAATCGAGTGACCATCATCGGTTCGGTTGCCCCTTCCCGTCGGGGGCCAAGTTTGCATTTGGGGCCGGCCATCGACCGTTCGCCCGCATCAAACGCTCGATCAGTTCTCGCAACACCCCTTCGCCGCCGGCATGATCCATCACCCAAGTCGCCGCATCAAGAACATCGCTTGCCGCGTCGGCCGGGGCCGCCGAAATTGCGACGCGATTCATCACATCCAAGTCGGGCAAGTCATCGCCGATGTAGCAGACCTGTTCGGCATTCACATTCATCGCCGCCATCATGTCCACTGCGGCGGGCCACTTGTCGCGGCGTCCCTGCGAGATGTGCGTGATGCCAAGTTCATCGGCGCGGCGCTGGACCATCGGACTCGTTCGCGCCGTGACGATGCCGAAGTGGCAACCCGATTGCATCCAAAGCTTGATGCCCAGTCCGTCGCGAACATGAAAGCGTTTGGTTTCGTTACCCGCGGAATCGTAGATGATTCGCCCGTCGGTCAACACGCCATCGACGTCGGTCAAGATGCAACGGATCGACGTGGCAACCATTTGGGCGGCGAGGTTCGCATCACTGGCTTGAGACAATGTCATACCGTTTAGAACTTTAGGGTGCCGTCGTCGTTCAGTTCGCCCAACGAGACGACGTCGGTGATGTCGATCAATCCGATCGGTCGACCAGCGGCGTCCAAGATCGGCAGCTCGCTGATCCGTCGATGCGACATCACCGCAAGGGCTTCACGCAACATCGCGCCGGACGGGACCGTGACCGGCGTTGCGGTCATGCGAGTGGCGATCGGTTGATCGAGCGAGGCTTCGTCGCGCTGCTGGAGCAGTCGTGCCAGATCGCTGTCCGTAAAGATTCCGGCCAGCCGTCCGTCGCCGGCCGTGACCATGATCGCTCCGGTGCGACGACTGGTGACCGCAGTGCCGCCGGTCGCTTTTTCGGTCGCTGTTCCTATCATCGCTTCGCGAATGGTGGTTTGTTGATCCGCGATTCGGCAGGCATCCAGCGGACGCATGATCTGGTCGACGGTGGCGAGTTTTTGACCCAGCGCACCGCCGGGGTGAAAGCGTGCGAAGTCTTGCGGCGTGAACCGACGCAGGGTGCTGGCCAGCATCGCGATGCCGTCGCCGACCGCCATCATGACGGCGGTGCTGGACGTCGGGGCCAGCCCGTTGGGACAGGCTTCCGCGTGGCGACCGATCGCGACGACGCAGTCGGCCAGCTTGGCCAGCGGGTTGTCGTCGGTTGCCGTGATCGCGATCAGTCCGCCGCTGTTTTCGGCCAGGTGAGCCGCGATGCGGGTAACCTCTTCGCTACGTCCGGAATTGGAAAGCGCCCAGACGACGTCGCAGGACCGAACACGGCCCAGGTCGCCGTGAACGGCTTCGGCGGGGTGCAGGAAATGAGCCGGCGTGCCGCTGCTGGCCAGCGTCGCGACCAGTTTTTGACCGACCAAGCCAGCTTTGCCGACTCCGGTCACCATCACGCATCCCTCGCACGCAGCCGTCATCTCGGCGGCGCGAACGGCCTCGGTCGAAAGCGATTCGGCCGCGGCTAGGATCGCCTTGCCCTCGGCAGATACGATCTGACGCAAAGTCCGCATCCGTTCCAACCGCGTCGCGGGAACGATCAAATGGCTCGAATCATCAGGGGCATGGCGGGCGGCAGCGGACACGGCAAACGCTCTTGTTCGGCGGCAAAACGGGGACGGTTGGACCGTACCAAGATCGCCGCGTCGGTGACAACGTCAGCCGGGAACACCCGGCAATCGTCGCAGGTACGATTTGGGCGTCGGCTGTCGGCGACCGGACCGAAGTCTCCGTAGCCCGCAACCGCTCGCTTTTGCAAAAATGGGAGCGGAAGCCTTTGTCTTTGTGCGATAATGGCACGCCATTCCCGTCCGGCAAGGCCGAAAAAGCTAAGAATGCACGCAAAGATTCCCGCGAGAATGCCCACGAGAATGACTGTGCCAATGGGGGACCGACTGATCGACGAACTCTGTTCGGGGAACCTGTACTCGGGGAACCTGTACTCGGGGAACCTGTACTCGGGGAACCTCGGAATCGACGTGAACCGCGATGTCGTCGATTCGGTCAACGCCCAGTACGACCGTTTGGCTGGAAACGTGACGGCGGAAACGCTCGTCCAGACGCGGCTTGCAAGGTCATCGTGGGCCAAACGGTCGCTCGCTTCGCTGATCGCGGGGCTTCAATCTGAATCCGTCGATCGCCGAAAGTTCGCAGACGGACTCGAAACAATCGCTCGGCTGCGAACGCGAATCACGGTGGCCGATGCCGGTGTGTTGGTGACTCGGCAAGACGCCGTTGGTGATCACGTCACCGGAATGCAACTTGCGACCGCGCTTGCCGATCACGGGGATCCGGCGATCGATTCGAACATCCTCCTCCAGCTCGACCGTTCAGGAACTGCCATCACACGGCGTGGACCATCGCCGATGGCGTCGATCCGTCCTAGCCGCGGGTCCAGCCGGCTCGATCCGGTCGGCTGGCTCGTGCAACCCGCAATGGGCGATCTGGAATTTGTCGACGGCAATCCCGATCACATCCGCGTTCGCGGCATCGAACTCCGATCGGGCGACATCGGCATCGTCGAACTGGAACATCCCGGCGATGGGATCTTTGACAGCTTTCTGCAAACGCCCGGTGTTGCGCCGCATGCCATGTTGTTCGTCAGCCGGCGCATCAAAATCGCCGGACAGTCCCAACCGCTGATCCAACCGTCGCTGCTTGAAATCTACGAAGGCGGCTGGCGAACGGTCCCCGTCACGACGGGCTTGGGGCCGCGTTTCAGTTGGTATTCCCAGTGGGTGCGGCCGACGGGTTTGCCCGATGACATCGGTCGTCGGCTAAGCGAACAGTTGGAAACGATGGAATCGATCGCGTTTGATTTTCAATCTCGCAAGATTCCCGAAGGCGGCTCTTTTCCTTCCAGTTGGGGTTCGCCGAGTGCCAGTTGCACGAACCTGATTCGGATTCCGATGGAACGTGCGGGCGTATCCCTGCCCTACCCCACGACCGAAATCCATGCCGGTGCGATCCGCAACTTGGAACTGCTGGGACTTCCCGGCATCGGCCCGATTCACACTCCGACGAATCTTTTGAACGACTCGGGATTCGATCCCGTCGGAGTGGTCGACAATGGATTTCCGGAACTTGGTTACGCGCAGGCCATGGTGGTCGGTCGCCCGGACTTGCCCGATACGTTCGGCGGACACTTTTGCGGTCGTCCGCTGCGGTTGGAAAATTTACCGGATTGGAAAAGCATTCGTCGTTGGAAAAGCGCTCGGGCGGCGCTGCTGATCAAAATCGGACAGTCCGATTCGCTGCTGGGAAATGTATCGCGAAAGGCGGCCGGTTACACGGCCAGCGAGATCCCGCGAACGGCGTCGCCGACGACGATCGCGTTCTACTTGCGGTCGGACATGGAAGCCGGACACATCATGCAAAAACGCCTGATGCCTGCGTTGGTGCGATGGTTCGACGAAGGACGATCGCCCCGGCTTTCCGATTTGCACGCCGAACCGCAATTCCAAGAATTGATCCGCGCGGGCATGGCCGACAGCGCTTTGGTAAAGGAACGTTGGTACGGATGATCGACGGAATTTATCACTACGGGCCGATACAGGCCGTTAGGAGTCCGTAAAACGTTGCCCCAATCGGGGCTCTGGATGAAGCCGTTGGTCACGACTAACCTCGGGCCCGAAGGGCTTTTTCGTCAGGCCTGACCGTTCTTACCTGATCGTTCTTATAAGATAGGCTTGTCGATGAGGTGTTTCCTTGCTTGCTTGGTCGTGGTTTTGATTTTCACCTTTGAAGTCATGCCCGCCGTCGCGCAGCTTCGCATCGTTACATACAACACCAATACGTTTGGTACTGAGGTCGGATCGTCGAACGTCCGCACGGTTCGTCCGTCCGCCGACATCGTCTTCCAAGCGATCGGCGAAGAAAGCGTCAACGGCATTGCGAAGCCGGCTGACATCATCTTGCTGCAAGAACAACAGCAACCCGATACGACGACGCAAAACCTGGTCCAACGGTTGAACGCGATTTACGCGTCTCAAGGCATCACCTACGCCCGCGGATTTCGCGTCGGCAATTCGACCAGTGGTAGCGGCAACGGAACTCCCAACGCGGGTGAACTTCGACAGAGCGTTGCGTATCGGACCGACACGGTTTCCCTGATTGGCGAAACCTCGTTCGGGGATCTTTCCGGTGGCTTGATTTCACAGCCGCGAGAAACGCTGCTGCACCAATTTCGCCCGGTCGGTTACGGCGCGGACGCGGATCTTTACATCTTCAATTCGCACTTCGAGGCTGGTGACGAGGTCGAGGACTTGGCGGGACGCGAAACGGAAGCTCGGCAGATTCGCAGCTATATCGACAACAACAACCTTGGCAACCGAAACGTGATCGTCGCGGGCGACTTGAACGTCGACTCGAACTTTGAATCGTCTGGCATCGCCGAGTTTGGGGGCCGCTCGGCGCTGCAGATCCTGGCGGCCAGCGGCAGTGGTCGGGTGCTGGACCCGCTGTTCCCAAACGGAGAACGGGTCGACTTTCAAATCTATAATGCGGGTGTGACCAACACGCCGTTCGGGGTCGACCTTGCGCCGTTCTTGACGCAAAGTCCGTCGGGCGGAGCCGGGCCACTGATCGGCGGCGGCATTGATGATCGCTTCGACTTCATCCTGCAAAGCGACGAAGTGCTGGACGGCGAAGGCGTCGCGTCGATCAACGGATCGCTTCGCACGTTCGGCAACAATGGGTCGACCGGCAACGATCAAATTAACGACGGCAACACGATCCGGATCAACGGGTTGAACACGTTCACGACCGCACAGGTGCTTGACGCACTCGAATCGGCATCTGACCACCTGCCCGTCGTGATGGACTTTCAAGTTCCGTCGGTACTCGAAGCGATGCTGGTCGACACGATTCCCGCAGAGGTCACGCAGGGCGACTTCGTCGAATTGGAAGTCAACATCCGAAACGCCGCCGACGTGCTGGTGTCGATCGGCGCGGATGAATTGGAATTTGATTTGACTACCAGCGGCGACCTGTTCGGTTCGGCGTCTGGCGTCGACTTTGCACTCGGCGGCGTCTTCAGCACCTTGATATCGCTGGACACGTCGCAGCGAGGATTGCGACAGGGCACGATCCGAGTCACCAGCAACAGCCCCAGCGTTGCCAACGGCCAAGTCTTGATCCCGGTGTCTTTCACCGTCGTCGCGATACCGGAACCATCGACGCTGGCAGCGATTGCGTTCATCGGAACCCTTGCCGTTTGGCGACGAAAACGAACATCCGTCGCGGTTTAGGAGCTGTCTACCGATCTTCGCTTGGAACTGTACAGAAGGTTTCGATGGCGAGCGGTGATTTGTGACCTACGTTTCAAACGGAACGCTGGTCGAAGCTGGCGTCTGCAGTGGGACCGGGGATGCGCTTTCGTCACCACCGTTTTAATCGTTTTTACCAGCCGCCAAACGGAGCGATTGCCGGTGGACCGTCATCCGGATTTGTCCGTCCGAGCCAAACAAACCTTTTCCGTCGTGACTTTGCTCGCGACCGTTTTGGTGGTCGGTATTCATTACAAGTCGAACGTGCCGTCGCATCCCGATGCCGCCATGGCGTCGTGGAACGAACTGGCTCAAGAATTCTGCTTTGGCGGAATCGCTCGCGTTGCGGTCCCGATCTTTGCCTTTGCCGCCGGACTGTTCTACTACCGCAGCGACGACGGAACGTTGGCCTGCTATCGAGCCAAGCTTGCTCAGCGATTTCGCACGGTCGCGATGCCATATTTCATCGTCGGCTCGATCGCAACGGTCGTTTGGTTGCTAGTCCGTCGAGGCGAAGGAAAGCCGATCGACCTGACCGCGATCGAATTCGTTTCGATGTGGATTTTAAGACCACCCGCCGAACAACTCTGGTTTCTTCGTGACTTGATGGTCCTGGTTGCCATGGCACCGATCATCCGCTGGTGTTGTTCCACCCGCGTACGACGCCGATGCTTCCTCGGACTGACCGCGATCGCATGGGCTTTGAACTGTCAAGCATTTCCGCTCGTCGCTGGCTGGCGGTTATTGCAGATGGAAACCTTGCTGTTCTTTTCGATCGGATGCGTCGCCGTTCGACACGCGGACCTGTTCGATCGAGTCGGTAGATGTTCGATGCAAACACGGACGATCCTTGTGCTTGCTTGGATCGGCTTAGCGGGACTGCGAATCGCCGTCCGCGCAGACTTCGATATCTGGTACGCCAATGATCATGGACTAACGGATTTGTTGCTGCATCAAGCGTCGATCGGAATCGGCATGATCGCACTGTTCTCGCTTGCTTGGCAAATGAATCCACCGTGGCTGATCCGTCTGAGCGGCGGATCGTTCTTTGTCTATCTCGTTCACGAGTTTCCGCTACGGGCGATGGCTCACCGATTGAGTGACCGCTTGATTGATCATGAATGGTCGTGCTGGGCATTGACACCGACCGTTCTACTCGGAACCTATTCGACGGTCATGGTTCTTGGCCGATACGCACCTCGTGTGGTCGCGATCATCACGGGCGGCCGTGTGCCCCGGCGAGAGCAGGCGACGATGGCGAAGGCAAAGACTTCTTCGATCGAACCCGCGTCTTCAGGAATTTAAACTCATGGAATTCCTTATTTTCTTGTTCCTGATCGCCGGCTTGGTCTGGTTGGTGCCGATCGTTCGATCCGGTCGCATTTTTATCGTCGCGTTGTTGGTGATGGGCATCGGTACAATCTTCGGCCCAGCGTTCTTCGCGGTGGACGGACCCATTCAAATCAGTTTGGACCGTGTATTGTGGGCGGCCATGTTCGGGCTGGCCGCGATCGGTTGGCGAATGGGTGAAGTCAAATTCCCAACGTTGACGCGGATGGACTGGATGGTCGTCGGAATCGTCGGCTGGTTCTTCGTGCGAACGCTGGGCGGCGGCCCGATCCCCGACGGAAGCTCACCGACCGCGCGGTGGCTGTTCTACATCGCAATGCCCGCTGGCATGTATGCGATCGCTCGGCTGATCACCATTCACCAACAAGACGTTCGATGGATGATCGGCGGTTTGATCGGGCTGGGGCTGTACCTAGCCATGACCGCGGTCTTCGAGGTGTACGGCATGCATGGGCTAGTGTTTCCGCGTTATATCGTCGACGGCGAGGTGTGGGAGTTTTTTGGTCGCGGACGCGGACCACTAATGAATCCGTCCGGCAACGGGTTTATCTTGAGCGCCTGTTTAACCGCCGCCTGCGTGATGTTTGTGTACGCGGGCAGACGCGGCAAACTGATCTATGCGATCATCGCGGGAATACTATTGCTTGGCGTGTACGCGACGTTGACGCGGAGTGCTTGGATGGGCGGCATCGGTGCGATGGGCTTGGTCGCCTTGGTTTATTCGCCGCGTTGGGTTCGCGTGTTGGGATTGGCTTCCGTGGTGCTGCTGGGCGGGGCTTTAGTGCTGGGATTGAAAGACCAGTTGGTCCAAATGAAGCGAGACAAAAACCTGACGGCGGCGGATGCCGAAAAGTCGATGGCGCTTCGTCCGCTACTGGCCATCGTTGCGTTTGAAATGTTTAAAGATCGTCCAATCACGGGGCACGGCTTCGGGCACTACTATGCGTTCAAAGATCCATATCACAGCATTCGCACCTATGACCTGCCGTTGGAAGTCGCGAGACCCTATCACCAACACAACGTTTTCTTGTCAGTATTGGTCGACACGGGACTAGTCGGGCTGTCGCTATTCGGAGGTTGGATCTTGATGGTAGTCTTGAACGCATGGCATCTGGCTCGCGAACCGTCGAAGAGGCCAGAGGTCCGTGTCGTTGGGCTGATCATGCTGGGCACTTTGATCGCGTACTTCTCCAACGGCATGTTCCAGGACATCCTGATCATCCCGATGGCACACATGTACTTGTTCTTCTTCGCCGGCGTGACGATGACCGTGTGCCAGAGGGGCCTGCCGTTTGCGGCGCCGAAGGTGGTTGTCGTTGAAGGTTCAAGCCGTGACGCTGCACGCGTTAGGCAGCTTGCGGTACCACAATGAAACCATGCCCACCGCGCCGGTGATCCGATACGGACTGACACGCAGTGTCGACTATTGGCGTCGACTATTGGCATGGAAGTTGAAAGCTTATTGAAGAAAGTGGCTCATCCCGTCGCTTCTGATCCGAGTGTTTTCCGAACGGCATGTCCAGGGTCGCCACCTTCCCCAATCCTGAATGACACGACCTTGACGTCCTGCAAGCGTTTGCTGGTTGGCGATCGGGTTTGAAGCGATTGTGTGGATCGGAGATGCAATTTCATTCCCAAGCATTCTCTCTTCCACCACCTCGACCATCTGCCGATGTATTACCGGCCACTGTAATTAGGGCCGCTAAGCTATCGGCCGCTGAGAGCGTCTGCTACGAAGCCACGTTAAAGCTTCGATAGCGGGCCATCAAGAACATATGGACGGCGTAGCACATCAGTCCAAAACCTGTAAGCCCGATCAGGAGCTTCCCATAAGACTGAGCGGCGATCGCCGCCAACGCGTCACCCATGCCAGCAATGTCACCGTCGTTTGTGCCGCGGTAAGCGGACATGACGATGAATCCGCCAATGATGGCGAAGGCCACGCCGCGGGTTGATAGCCCAATGCGTCCGGCGTTCAGCGCCGCGTTGCGAGCCGAATCACTCATCTCGCCCAAGCGATACTTCGTCATGAACTTCGCTTTGTACGCTTTGTAGACAAATGAACATGCGACGCCGATCGTGATGATGCCTGCGATGCCAAGCAGGACTCTCCCCCAGGTTGAATCGAGCAATGCGCTCGGCTGGCTGCCTCCGGTCGAGTCTGAATTACTTCCCATCCCCAGGGCGAGCGACCCGGCAAACAGCCCAAGCGTCAAATATCCGAAACCGCTGATCGCATAACCAATGCGTTTGCAGATTCCCTTGGCATGGTGGCCAGCCCCTTCGGTATCCTTCGCGGCCTGAACCCATCGCCAAGCGGTGTAGCCGAGCAATCCAATCGCAATGACGCCGAGCATCACTTTGCCAAACGGTTGCTGGCCGATTTCGCGAATCGCGTCTCGTGAACCAGAAACTTCTCCGCCCGCACCGATCGCCAGCTTAAAGGCAAGAAATCCGATGATGAAGTAAACCACGCCCTTGGCCGCATGCCCGAAACGCCCGAGCGTTTCAATCCACGAAGGAACCTCGGGCATGGATCGGGTCTCAAATCCGTGCCAAGACTGTTTCCGCGATGACTGATTGACTGTCGACATGAGTTTGCTCGCTAAGGAGGGGGCGAATCGTATGACTATTGATGTAACAGAGTCTTAAGCAAGTCTTGGTCCATTTCATCGATACGCATGCTGCGATTGACGCATCTAAAGCGATACTTTGCAATTTGGATTGCCGGCAAGGTAGCTTTCTGAGTGAACGCCAAGTATTTAAACTGCTTCGGCGATCGGCTCATCTTCCTTCACCGGTTCGCAATCCCTCTGCATGCTTACGTCGGGGTTGCCGCAGGGGTCTTCGCCGAGAACGACCGCTAGCGGGTACGTTGCGTCGAAGCTTTTAAATACCTCTCGCATTCCAATCAGCAGCGGCACCGATAAAAAGACGCCAGGCAATCCCCACATGAACCCCCAGAAGGCGACGGCGACTAAGACAACCAGCGATCCGACTTTCAGGGTTCGTCCAAGGATCGTCGGCGTGACAAATTGACCTTCAACGGCGGTGGTCAACCAGAAGGCGGCCGCCATCAAGATGGCTCGGCTGAACGATTCGAACTCGGTGCCCGCTGCAACGAAAACGATCAACGTGCCAGCGATGGGGCCAATGAAGGGAATGAAGTTGAAAAGCATTGCCATCGCACCCCACAGGTACGGCGTTGGCATTCCGACCAACCACATGACGAACGTCACCGCGACGCCCAGCACAATGTTGATGATGGTGATCTGAGCGAGGTAGCGTCCGACATTGTCTTGGATATCGCTGATGGTTTCCAAGACACCTTTCCGCCGCGACTCGTCTGGCAAGACCATCAGAATTCGGTTGAGCACATCATCGCCGCTGCACAGCATAAAAAAGGCCAACACCCCGATTGCCGCGACGGACGCTAGGACATGACCCGTTGTGTTAATCAAGTACCGTGGATCAAACGCGCTTGGTTTGCTGAGTGATACCGTTACTTCATGGTCGCCATCGTCGATCGGGCCCGTCGCTTGGTCGAGTTGTTGTTCGGCCCGATCGACCGTTGTCAGCGGCTCGGCGACCTGGTCGAGCTTCGAACGCAGCCGATTGACGCTCTCAGGCGCATCGGCCAGCCAAGTCTGCAGCGGGTTATACAACATCGTCGCCGTCGCAGCGATCAAAGAAAAGCACGCGACGATGACGATGGCGGCAGCGGCGGTTTGGCCAAGCCCGACGCGGCACAACCGAGTCACCATCGGACGCAGTGCTAGGTACGCGATTCCGGCGATCGTTAGCGGAACGAGCAAACTGCTGCCGATGTAGAGCGTGCCCAACAACAAAACAATGGCGATCGTGATGACCCAGGGCAACATGGGCGACTTTGCCTCGGATGGATTGGACGGCACCCGAAGGCGGTCGGAATGGACTTCGTACCGAGCCTCCCCGTTCCCATGCAGTTCGTTCCCACGCAGTTCGGGCTCGAAATCACCGAATCGACTTGCGTTGCTGGTCATTCTGCTGGCCCCTGTCGTGTTGGCCGCTGTCTCGCTTGCTGCTGGCCTGTGGTCCTTTAGCCGCGACACCTATTCAGACGAGAAGAGTTGGGTATCGAAACCGGTCTGCCGCTGCCTACGCAAACGTCGTTCCGGTGAATCAGACGTTATTCTGGTGCAAGGTCATTCCGGTACAAGCTCCGCAAAGATTCGTCCTATAGCCCGCCGATTGCCCGCCCCCCTTTCCGTCGCGAAAGACCATACCGCTAAGCGTCATCACGCTGACCGCCAATGAACTCTTGGTGTTCGCGTGGGTTGCGTTTTTGGTCGCCGGTCCGTTGGTGAATTTAGCTGACCAGCAAGTTCGTCGCGTTGGCGGATGCGGATCGCGCGTCATTGTCGATTTCCGACCACGTCGACATCAAGCGAATTGTGATCCGCGCGACGGCTGAGTTCATCGTTCGCGAAACGACACCGTTGGGCAGCATCGTCAGCGACGAAGCGGCAAGTTTTTTACGGTTGGTCGCTCATGCTTGGCACGCAGCTTGCCTACTCCGTGCTCGCAGTCAGTCAATGTATCGCGGCACACTCTGCCTCAAATTACTCACTCAACGATGGAAACGAAGATGAAAACGACACTCATGACGATGTTCTTGGTATTCGGCCTTGCGTTGGTCGGATGTGATGACTCGGTCTACGACGAACGAGCCGAAGACGTCCGGGACACGACCCAGAATTATGCCGGCGAAGTCCGTGACACTTACGACAGCACAGCCGAGGACATCGAAGAACGCGGTGACGCGATCGAGAATCGCTACGAGTCCGCTCGTCCGGCCTTGGAAGAGCGTGGCGATGCGATCGAAGAGGAAGCGGGCGAAACCGCTGAGCAGCTAGAAGATCGAGGTGAGACCATCGCAGATGCAGTGGAAGATGCCGGTGAACGTCGCGCCGACAATCTCGAAGAGATGGATGACGATGGCGTCATTACCGAGGTCGACTGATCGACGCACGCCTCGGTCGTCCCGTCAGCTATCCAAAGCGGCACCGAACTGATCGCGTGCCGCTTTCGAGGGACTATCCGACGGAAGGGTTCGCCGAAGTGTAAAGGCTTCGCTGCAGTGTCCGATCATCGCTGCCGTGTCCGATCGTTGATCGCTCGCATGGCTGTGTACGATCAGATTGTACATGCCGAGAAAACTGATCGAGCTTGAATGGGACGGACCTAAGGGTCCCTCGGGCGGGCGAGCAAGCCACGCTTGGTCGAATTCATTGATGTGCCGCTATTTACCTCCGTTATATTGGCTTACCACTCTTATCTGGCTTGCAATGCGACCTATCGTGGGTGTATCTCGCGGTTTGTGATGTGCGTTGAATCTCGAACAAGAGTGTCGCTCCGACAGCCGCGCAAGCGGCGGCAGAGATTAGTCAGGGGTAAGTTCGACGAGCTTTAGCGAGGAGGACGCAGCCCTTGGCTTATATCTGCCGCCACTACGTGGCTAACGCAAACTGCGATGTTCACCCCCTATCATGGAACGGATCAACTTCGCTTTCCTTGGGCTGGCATTTGGTAGCGGTTCGCGATGTTCATCAAAAAGTCGGCATTCCCATCGCCGTCGAAGCGATCGTTCAACAGGACAAGGAAAGTAAAGTCGCTCAGCTCTCCGAGCTGTTAGCGTAGAGCATCGCGATCGGCTCTCCGATCCGCGACGTTCCTATTCAATCCCACCTTGGTACGTTGGTTCACTGGTTTGCTTCATTGCGATGATCGCACTCAGGCAGCAAGACGATCAACCATGGTTGCAAAAATCTGCCGGTGCGTTGTCGCTTTCAATTTGGTTTGCGGGCTATAACTGGCATCGGATTAAGCCTTGGTTTCGATGACAACTGTACCTGATCGCAGATTGCCAATGCCCGCCAATTGTCGCATCGTTTCGGTTGTCTATCTTGGTCGTTCCATGCGACGGATAACTACTTTGTGCGTTGGATTCGGACTTGGGACCATTTTCAAATGGAAGATGAATTGACCAGATCCGGTGATGCTTGGGGTTCGTCCGAATGAAGTATCCAAACCCTAACCCGCCTTCGGGAGTCTCGAGGAATGTCTTTTTCGTTGGCTTTGACCCTTTTGGTTTCTTACGCGGTGGAACATGCGCCGGCCCCGATCTTAAATGTTCTGACAGTACACCCCGGCACTGGTGATGCTGATATTTTGCTTCGGCTTGTTCGTGAACGCCGGCGGGAATCTGCCGTGATCGAGTGTCGAACTCGGGTTGGTGAGTATCGAAGGGGGCTCTCGACGGTCAACGTTGCATTAGACTCGAACTTGCGGCTGCTACATGCGATGCTCGATGCTGGCACGCAGGACGCCCGAATCAAATATGAATCTGTCGCAGCTGAGATTGAATCAATCGCGGTCTCGAATTTCGAGAACGGAACCGGAGGAATAGAGGACGTCAGACGAGCTACCAGCTTCCGAGTGCGGAACTTGCTCGGTCGTCGGGATAAATAGGGCTCTTCCGACGGATGAGCCAGCCTTCTCATTCACGAGCATTTGATTCGAGCTCTGCTTCCACTGGGATTCAGTCGCCTGTCATTTGCCCTGATCGATCTTTGGATTCCGCATGGAAACTTGCTGAACCAGGCCTGTGCGTTCTCGAAAGTTTTGCTTTCGATGTAACAACTAGCGGTCGAGTACGCTGAGCCAATCATTGATATGGACTATGGTGTCACAACCTGGATGGTGGGCACCCCTATCGATTCGTTCCGCCTAGTTACTTCCCGAGATTCCCTGAGCTAGTTTGATGACGCAACTTCCATCTTTTGGCACGCTTGCCGCCGTTTCTTTCGTTTTCCTGACCGTCGCCGCCCCGCTTCCCTGTGTCGTGCAGGCTGAGACGGTTGAGCCAGAAAAGATTGAGAAAAGCCTGGAGCAAGCCACGCAGGCCGACCAATTCGAAGCGGCGTTGACGCAGTGCCTAGCTGGCATCGAGGCCGATTCTGAACAGGCGGAATATTACCGTCTGCAGGCCCAAGCATTACGAGCCTTGGGGCGGATCGACGAAATCCCCGAGGCAATCGGTTCCGCGATCGAGATGCACCCACGCAATGTAGATTTGTTGCTGCAGCGGGCGATTGCTTGGAAGCAGCTCGATCGAATCGACGAAATGAAACAAGATTGTGAGCGGCTGACGCGGCTCGGTAACGGACTTGGATTTCAACTACAAGCTCAGGCGGCAAAGGCCAATGGCGAGCGTCTGAAGACCATCTTTTTTTACACTCGGCTCTTGGAGACATTTCCCGGCGCCAGCGAGGCGGCCGAGTGGAAGCTTGAACGCGCGACCGCACTGGTGGCGTTGAATGTTCTGGATTGGGCATCCAGCGATCTTCGGGCCAGCATCGAAGTCAGCGACGGGCCGCTGAAACAACTGTTGATGGGCGAACTGCACGCCCGTGCAAAACGATGGGAGATGGCGGAGGCGTCGCTGGCGAATTTTAAATCGATGAACAATGAACACTACGTCGGTGAGGTCCGTCGCCTGAACGTGTTGATGGACATGGCCGAATTCAAGAAGGTGGCAATCTTTCTTGAAGAGTATGAGCAAAAGTATCAGGGAACCGACCAATTGGTTCACGTCGCCGAGATCCGAAGTGCGTTCGACAAACGCATGTCTTTGAAGGCGGAAATGGAACAAGCCGCTTTAGAAAATCACCGTCCCAGCGGGTCGGAGACGTATGAAGAGCTGGCCGCCGAGCAGGATCGATTGAAGGAATTGATCGCGTCGTCTGATCCGTCGCTTGCACTAGAGCTGAAGGAATTGACGCTTCGCCGAGGGCAACACGCGATGTACCAAAACGAACCAGACTACGTTGGTTCTATGCTCGACATTTTGTCCAGCAACCAAGCCAGGTTCTCTCGAGCAGGGGTCATGTTCACATCTACCGAAACGGCGCAACGGGACACACTGTTGGCTTGGTCTCAATTGAAGTCGAACGAGTATGGCGAGGCCGAAGCCACGATCAAGAAGGCGATCGCATCCGACGATCAACTGGGTGACGCTCATCGCGTGGCCGCTTCGATCTATTACTTGACCAATCAGTTCGAGCCAGCTTTGGTCGCCGCGAATCAGGCGGTCCAGATCGATCCGATGAACAGTATCAACGTCGGGTATCGCGGGCTGATTCAATGCGACATCGGGAATTTCCGAGAGGCATTGGCTGATATCAACGAAGCGAATCGCCTCGCGCCCGACAACGACTGGGTGACCCAGTTGCTGCAGCGTGTGTCTGAAAAGATTGGGGTCGTGGAAGCTGCCATCCTGTACCAGGGACAATCGCTCACTGGTGACTACACCGATCATTTGCTGGAACGCTGCGAACTTTTCCTCGCCGGCGGATTGGCCCAATTTGCGTTGCTCGATGCAATGGAGTATGCCAAATCCGTTGAAGAGGCGGATACCGCGGCGGTCAACGGCATCATCGCTCGCGCCGCGTCGTTGTGGTACGAACAAACCTTGCAGTTTGACAACGGGGGCCCGACAACCGAGCAGTTCGTCAACGCGTGCAGGCAAGCCCAAGCCTCATCGCCGGAGAATACGTTGTTCGCTTTTTTGCTTAGCGAGGCATTGCGTTACCAGGGCGAAGATGGCCTCGCGATCGACGCCGCCGAGCGGACGGTCGAGTTGGGCGGAGTTTTTCCAATCGTTCTGCATCAGTTGGCCAGTCTTTACCTGCACGTCGGCGCGTTTGAATCCGCTCGGGCGGCCAACGAACGATTGCAGGCGATCGACGCTCAAGACGAACAATCCAAATCGTTACAGAAAGACATGGCGTCGATCATGATGCTGGCGGAGGACTTGAAGACGACTTTGGAAAACGCAGACTTCCAAACCGAAACGGGCACTGCCGTTGGAAAGATGCTTGCCGGCCCCGAGGCGACGCGGCGAGTATTCGATGAGCGTTTCGCAACTCGGCTCGACGGCGTCTACAGAGATCTAAGAAAGCAGATTGCCACGGTCGAGCCGGCCGGCGCTGAACGGCGACTGCAATTGGGCTGGGTTCGATCGAGCGACTTGTTATCTCAGGATCCGACGACGTTCGATTTTGACGAACAATTGGCTTCTTTGGCCGGACGCCTTCGCAGCGACCAGGCCATCTTCTTTAACGCAAAGTTTTTTACTCCAGGTACCGTTTCGGGGCCCACGTTCGGGTACTTCCTGCGAACGGACCAGGGCTGGCGACTGCTTCCGAAACCTTGGCTCGCTGAATGATGCCGGAGTTCGCGATGGAAACAAGATCGACCGAGCACCGCGATAGACCAAGCAGCGAGATAGACCAAGCACCAAGATTAAGGATTCATTCATGAACGACCCACGCCATGCGAAACAACACGCGTGTAAAAACCCTTCGTCGCTTTGGTCTCAGTACGTTCATTGCGGCGGACTCGCACCACTGATCGTACTGCTATTGGTGATTGGGGCCGAAGGGGGAGCTTATTTCTATGGCAAGATCGCATTGCGTCTGGATCGCGAGGGGATCATCACCACCGGCACGGTCTTGGCAGTGGAGCGATACGAAGATGAAACGCCGGACCCAAAATCGGGATTCTCGCGAACAACGGTTTGGACGGTCGTGGACTATTCTTTCCAAACCGAGGCGGGAGAGACGATTCGCGATCAGTGGAAATCAAAGAAGGTGCGGGAATTGCCTTCCATTGGGTCGACCGTCGACGTTCGGTATGCAAAATCAAATCCGAATGTCCACGAAGCAAGAATCGGGCACTACCAAAGCAACACCGACGCGATGCACTGGATTGCAGCCGCCTTTGCCGGCGTCGCTTTACTGTGCATGGCTATCTATTTCGTCCAAGCACTGCGAGCCTGGCGAGAAGCATGAATCAACCGCTTAAAAACGGACTCAGCTTTGTAACCGCCTATGCACTCGGTGTGCCCCTGGGTGGTTTGATATCGCTTTTCTGCTTGGAAGAGTCCGCGGAGATCGCAGCTAAACTGGGTGGCGATTCCCTCGCCCTGCAAACCCTGGCACTTGTCATTGTCATCGCGTCACTGGTCTATGTGGCCAATTGGCCGACGGTCTCCATCGGTCGTCTGGCGAGAATGGCCCTAGGTTGGGCTTCGCGGAACCGGGCTTTACCGGGTCGGGCTTCAAAGGACGAGGCACCGAAAGTTTCGGGCCCATCGATTCCGAAATGGATGTTTCCGATCCGCGGCTTTGTTTGTTCGCGATGGTGCTTTGCTCTGTCGTCTTGCCTGGCCGTCATCGCAATGAACTCAGACGGTCCGCTGGACGATGAAAAGCTTGCGGGGATGGCCGTTGTTTTCTCGATTCCGTCTTTAATTGGCGGGTTTTTTGTTTGGCGAGGGACCAAGGAGGCGTCCGCGTATCATGCCGCAGAAATGGGCGATCGATTGGCGTTGTGGCAAATGAACGCTCGCGAGAGTCAGCTTTGTCGAACTTGCTTTTACCGCGATTTGCTCGAACGGATGACGCGTTTGATTGGCGTCCCCTGCGGATTGGCGTTTGCGGCCGCTGTTGCGGTCACCGCCTATTATTGGTTCGTAGGCATTGAAGCTTGGTTCCGCTGTGGATTGCCGCTGATGGGGACCGCGTTGGGGATTGCCTTGGTGATGTTCGTTGGCTGGTGCGTGCTTCTGATTCCCAACTTTGTGATCGTTCACCAGAACAACATCGCGGCAATGTTTCTGGACAATCGATTTTGCTTCGCCGGACACAGCGTGCCGATCAATTTCACCCAAGATCGGCGTCAAGTTCGATTCGTCGATCGACCTGACCAAAAGATATTGATCGTGACACTGGTTTGGATCTCACGACGGCGACACCCGAACTGGAGCGAAGAAACCATTTACTACTTCATTGAAACGATGTCGAATCGTGTCTATCGCATCCCGGTTCCCGTCGATCAGATTCACGCCATCTCGCGAATCAAATCGAAGTATCAACGTTAATCGCCCACGCATTCGCAAAAAGGTTGGCAGCAACTTTGCCGGTCAACGCGGAAACAAACACGCAAACCAGTACCACGACGAATCGTCACGTCATGGTCAGCGCGACAATCGATTGGCTGCGGTCCAGTTCAGTTTTAAACCCGGGACGTTTGCGAGCGAAGCTAAGCCACCGTGGCATCTTCCAGCTAGGCCTGAATCACCTCAACATCCGTGTCGTAGATTTGCACACGCTTGTCATACAACGGAATGGTCGTTCCGTTAATGCGGTTGGAGACTAGCTTCGACAAATCGACATCTGCGATCACGATTTGCTCCATATTGGGCACCCCCTCCGCGGCCACGCCATCTCGGGCAAACGGAAAATCCGAAGGTGTAATGATCGCACCCTGGCCGAAGTGCAGACCGAGTCCCTCGACCGTCAAGTTGCCCACCGTCCCCGTTACAGCGACATAAACTTGATTTTCAATCGCCCGCGCGTGGCAGCAATATCGAACCCGCCAAAAGCCTTGCTTGTCATCGGTGCATGACGGCACAAAAATGATGTCTGCGCCTTGCTCGCAAACCATCCGAGCAAGTTCTGGAAACTCAATGTCATAGCAAATTAAAATGCTGATGCGACCGTAAGCGGTATCGAAAACACGCACATGCTGCCCCGGATCGCTCTGCCATTTTTCCTTTTCCCAACGCGTAAGGTGAATTTTATCTTGCGTGAATATGTGGCCCTCGGGGGAGAACAAATAGGCAGTGTTAAGCAACTTGCCGTCGGTAATCGTGGGGTGGCTGCCGCCGATTATGTAAACGCCCCATTGCTCGGCAAGTTCGACGAACAGTTCGGTGTAACGCTTTGTAAATTCATCCAGCCCGCGGACGGCTTTGCGCAGATCGCTGGTGTCCATGAATGAAAGCAGTTGGGTGGTGAAAATTTCAGGAAACATTACAAACTGTGGCTTGTAATCCCCCGCAGCTTTCATCACAAAACGAACTTGATTTTCAAACTCGTCCCAGTCTTTGATGGAGCGCAGCAGATACTGGACAGCGGCGATGCGCACTGTTTGTTGTACGGGTTTGTGTTCGGGTGATTTTGCTTGGACTGGCGTCGTCATGGTGTTCCTTCGTACGATTGACCGGTCGCCGTTCGCAGGCCGGCTTTCTCGATGCATGTTCATTCACTGCGAGAGTATCGTCAAGCGACTCGCAAGATCAACCCGCGTTTGTTTCGTTCGCGGATCCGAGTTTCGTTGGGTCAACCGTTTCTGTTCATTTGATGGGCGACGCGTGCCGTGAAACCTTCCAACCGTCCCGCTGACTCGTTCACCCATCGTCCACTGTCCGCGCTCGACTCGGCGCACCCCGATTTTGCAATCGATGCGGTCGAAACGATCCTTCGCATGGCGATCGACAGCGGCGCCTCCGATGTTCATCTGCAACCGTATGGCGACCATTACAATCTTTTGTTTCGCATCGACGGCGTCTTGTCAGTCGATTACCGCTTGCCGACTGGTGGGCCATCAGATCCCGTCGCCCGATTGATGGTATTGGCGAACTTGCCCACGTACCGCAATACGCAACCGATGGAAGGTCGCATCCGTTGGCCGCGAAGTGGTAACGAACAGGATGCCGTTTCGCTGCGATTGGGGATATATCCGACCGTCCACGGACCACGAGCGGTCGTGCGTCTGCTAAAGACCGACGATAAATTTGACTCGCTCGATCGACTCGGTTTCTCAAGCGAAGTGACCGGGACGCTGGAACGACTGTGCAGGCAAACCGACGGTGCGGTGCTGTTGTCTGGTCCTGCCGGCAGCGGCAAGACGACGACGATGTACACGATGCTAAAACGGATCGCGGCGATGCGTCCGCGTCGCAGTGTGATGACGATCGAAGATCCCGTCGAGTCGATCATCGATTCGATCAGCCAAAGCGAATTGGATATGGCGGGTGGATTGACGTTGGCATCGGCGCTCCGCAGTGCCGTGCGTCAGGACGCGGAAGTGCTTTTGGTAAGTGAGATTCGCGACCCGGAAACTGCCGAAGCCGCGGTGCAGGCGTCCCTGACCGGGCACCTCATCTTTTCATCGTTTCACGCCACCGACGTCGTCACGTCGCTGCGGCGACTGGTTCAGTTGGGCATTCCCGAGTACGTGATTCGCAGCGGCGTCCGAGCGATCGTGACTCAGCGGTTGCTGCGACGAACTTGCCCTCAGCATTCTGGCGATGATTGTCCGACGTGCTTGGGCACTGGCTATCGCGGCAGAATTGCGATTGCATCGTGCGTGCAGTTTGACGGAAGCGATGCGGTCGGCGAAGCGATGGCAGATTGTCTGGCGAGCGGCGGCTCGGCGCAACAGATGCGACGAGCGGCCACCGATGCAGGTTATGTGACGCTGACGGACCATGCATGGCGTCTTGTTGACACGCGAGAGACCGATGCACCGGAGATCTATCGGGTGCTGGGCGCGTCGATGCGGGACAGCGAGAAACCTACAGATTGACCAGAATGTCTAGCATCTCAGCGGCCGTCGAAATCACTCGTGAGGAAGCTTGGAACGCGCGTTGATAGCTGATCATCTTGATCGATTCCTCATCAATGTTGACGCCCGTGATCGCAAGGTGCTGGCTTTGCAGCGTTGCGTAGAAGTTCCGAAGCCCTTCGCTAGTGCTGTTTTGAAGACTGATCTTTTGGCCTAGACCCGAGATTGCACGCTCGTAGGTGTCGCGGACGGATTGGTTGCCGAGGTGGTCGACAGGACGGTCGACAATGTCGATCAGTTCGGTCAGCGTGTCGGTGTCTTCCCCGATTCCCGTCTTGCTGATCGCCAGGAAATCGGCATCGTTCAGGATCGTCGGATTGACACTGATGTCTAAAGCGTTGCGACCGACAAAAAACGTATTGATGCCCGCGGCGGCAAGAAAGTCGCTGGTGTCTTCGCCGAAGGTGAACTGCGCGGTCGGCGAATCGGAAAGGATTTCGATGCGACCTTCCCGCGTGACTCGCGCCGAAAGTCCATCGATCGCATCGATTTCTGCGACGATCGACTGGACGGTCGAGTCGGTGACCTGACCGAGCATCCGAACGCTGATGCGGTGGTCGCTGACCACTTCACCGGCTTCATCGACGATGCTCATGTCAAACGTTCCATTTCGCGGCGTCCATGCTAGGTTTGCATCGGCGAGCGGGACGCCGACGGTCGACGTGACCGTTGACAACAACTCTTCGTAACCCTTACGCCCTTGACCTTGGGAATGGATTTCGTTGACGCTTTGGATCAACGCCATGGCGATCGAGTCAATGTTATCCAGGTAATCGCCGAACACGCTATCGACGGCCTGATTGGTCGCGCCCAGAATGCCTCGGGTTGCCTGGAGCGGCGAATCCGTTTCTGCGATGCGGACTTCACTGCCGCCGATCTTCGGGTTGTATGCCGTGACAACTTCGCGGCGATTCCCGTTACTGATCAGGTAGTCGCCACCGACGAATACCGCGACGGCACCGCTTTCTTGTTCTTGAATGTTCAGGTTGACGTATTCGGACAGCGATTCCAAATCGCGATACCGCTGGTCGCGAAGTCCCGTCGCATCGCTTTGCAACAGACCACCGCCTTCGATCGTGGCGATGTCCAAGTTCAGTCGCGCGATCCGCTCGGTCAACCGGTTGATCTCGGTCGCGATTTGATCGAGGTCGGCGTTCCAAAGTTCGCGGCGCGAGATCGCGGACTCGCGTGATTGCCGAATGTTGCTGGCCAACGTGTCGGCTTGCAGAATGACAAAATCACGCAGCGCCGGATCGTTCGGCTGGGTCGACAGTTCGTGAAGGGCGTTGTTGAACAGGGTGAACTGCTGGTTCAATCCGCCGTTGTTCAAGTCGTTGGTCAGCTCTTCCAACTGGCCGTACGCCTTCTGGAGCGCCTCGGCTCCCGCCAAGTCGGTCTTGGCGTTGAACATCCGCTCGGCAAGTTGCTGGTCCACCACTTGGACGATGCCGGTGGGCCGAACGCCGCTGCCTTTTAGCAGTCCCCCCTCACGCGTCGCCGGAGCGGAAGCCTGCTGCAGATTTTGCCGAATGTAGCCTGGCGTGTTGGCGTTGGCGATGTTGTTGCCGACGACCTGCAAGCCGATCTGGGACACCTGCAAGGCACCCGCCGACTGCTGAATCGTACCGAACAGGCTCATCTTTACGCCCTGAAATGCGACCGGATCCTTTTCCCTAAAAGAAACGATCGACCGTCAGGACCGGCACAATCCACAAATTCTAACTCGCGGGCTTCGCAACCCAACCAATTGACCCGTTCGGTCACGGGTCAGTTAAGTTTCACGCGATTGGAACGCGATGTTTCCGTCACATCGAATCAATCGAGGTCCGTCAGGATGGCGTCGATCGCAGCCGCAAACACGTTGTCTGCTTCGTCGTCGTCATCTTGTTGACCCACGATCAAATCGATCGGATCCGCGACGGTCGCTGTCGCCGCCGCCGATGCACCTACCAGTTTGTTTGGCACGGCGACCGAGTTCAATGAATCTTCGCCAGCCCATTCGTCCCATACGTCGTCTCGGCTGACCGGCGTTTGCAGCACGTTGACGCCAACCACAGTCGAGACGGAACCATCCGTCGTTTGCAGTTCGGCGACGCCCGGCGCCATTGAAACCGTGAACTCGCCTTCCAGCGTCGGTCGGTTGTTGATTTGGCCGAGCCGATTGATGACGCGTACCGCATCGAGAGCCGAGATCGTTTGGTCGCCGGAAACGTCGAAAAAGAACGGACCGCGATCGGTATCGACCACTGGAATTCGACCGTCGCCATCGGTGTCGCGAGCCAACCGGTTGATGATCAGCAACGCATCGAGCGCGGTGACGAAGCCGTCATCGTTCACGTCGTTGAACTCGTCCGGGTTCTGCAGTCGGCTTGCGACCACCGACACGTCCACCGTCGCGATGTTGCTTTGCCGGCCATCGTTGTCGCTGATTCGATAGGTGAACGAGTCTCGACCGGTGAATGTCGGATCGGGGATGTACTGGACCGTGCCGTCGCCTTGCGGAACCGCCTCGCCACGCCGCGGGAGAGTCACAATTACGACGCTGCCCAGATTCAGCGTGCCATCGGCATCGCTGTCGTTGGCGGCCACGTCGATTATGATCGGCTCGGCCAAGAACGTTCCACCGAAGTCATTCAACGCCGTCGGACTGGCATTGGACGATATCGTTACCGTTGCTTCCGGACTTTCCAGGCCCAAATTATCGCTGACGGTGTAGCGGAATAAGTCTTCTTCGCCGAAGTTCGAGAACGGCGTGTAGATGATCGAGCCGTCGGGTTGGATCGCGAGCGAACCGAATGCTGGTTGCAGCGTGATCCGCAGCGAATCGACGTCGATGGTTCCGTCGATGTCGAAGTCGTTGTCGAGCACGCGGATGGTGGTGCTGCCGTCCGGGTTCAGCGTCGGCGAATCTTCGACCAGCGTCGGGGCATCGTTGATTCCCGAGACGGTGATTGCGACGGTAGTCGAGTTGCTAGTCAGTCCTTCCGCGTCGACGATTCGGTACGCAAACGAATCGACCAGCGTTTCGCCCGGTGCGAGCGACTGGACCGCGGCGGCGTTTGTCGGATCGTAGGTGATCACACCGGTTGCGGCGTTATAAAGCAATCGAGCACCGCTGACCGTGGTGCTTTCGGCTGGCAACACGATCGCGTTCGTTTCCAACGCATTGCTTGCCAAGTCGGGATCGATATCGTTGGCAAGCAGTTGTTCAACGGTAATCGTGAAGACCGTGTCCTCGTCAGACGTGAAGGCATCCGCGACCGCTTGCGGCGCATCGTTAATTTCCGTGATGACGATTTGGAACTGAACCGCGGTCGTTTCCGCGCCCAACGAATCGCGACCGATGACGCGGACGGGAACGGGACCGTTGGCGTTGGACGTATTCAAGTTGGGTGCAGGCGTGAAACGCAGCACGCCGTCGGCGTCGATCTCGGGCACTTGCGAGAAAAGGGCTGCAAATTCCGGAGCCAGCGGTTCGATCGCGAACGAAACGGTTTGATCGGCTTCGTCGGCTGGACCGGGACTGATGTTGGTCGCTTGCAGGCTGCTGAACGGACCGCTGTCTTCGCGAACGGTAATCGAGTCGGAAACCAAATCAAACGTCGGCGGATCGTTGACCGCGATCACGTTGATGGTGAACAATCGCGGCGGGCTGCTGACCGAGACGTCGCCGATGCCGGAATCGTTCGGGCCGTTGTCTTGCAACACGACCGAGAAGGTGGCGACACCGTTGGCATCCGGGTTGGTTTGATACTGCAGCGTCGCCGAACCGGTCACCGGATCGATGATGGCGCGAGGTGCTTGCAAGAACAGGTTCGTGTTGGGCGACGTTTGCGTGAACACGAACGACAGGTTTTGAGCCGGAGTGTCTCGGAAACCTAAACGTTCATCGTCGGCCGTTGCCGGTCCGGCTTGCACATTGGTGGCCCAATCGGTGATGCGAACCAAGCCCGCATCTTCGTTACTTTCGACGCTGTTGGCCCCGCCGAACTGCGGCGCGTCGTTGACCGGCAAGACCTCAAAAGTGACGATGTTCGACGCGATACGAGGGTCAGGCCGCGACACGTTGTCGACGCCGACGGTCACGCCGTTGTCGACCACGGTGTAGATGAACGAGTCCGTTCCGACGAAGTTTGAGCGAGGCGTGTAAACCAATCGCGACGTTCCCCCGGTCGTGACCAGCCGCAACGATCCGCCTTGGGCACTGGTCGTCGGGATGGGCGTGCCGAGCGAGACGGTTTGGTTTCCGCCTGGACGCGGCGCGATGTTTGCCCCTTCGTCGGTCGCGCCGGTGGCGGGGCCTGGGAAGTAAACGTCCAGCAAGCCTGGGTTGGTGTTGTCACCACTTACCAAGATCTCGAACGTGCCGTCTTCCAAGATCTCGAACGACAATGGATCGGCCGCCGGGTTGACGATCGGCGGATCGTTCACGGGGTTGACCGTGATGGTCATCGTGACGGGAATGGACGAGATCAAGTCCCCGCGAGTCGTATTGTTGGACACGGTACCGTCACGATTTTGGTCGTTCAAAACGACCTCGAAACGGAAGGTGCCGAACACGTTGGGCGCGGGCCGGAAATTCAGCTGGCCGCTTTGTTCGCTGATCGTTGGATAGACGCTGAAGAAATCGTCGGCATCTTCTCGCAAGAAGTCCAACGATGTCACCGTGAACTCGACGACTTGTCCGTTGATGACATCGACTTCATCGAAGGCCGTGTTGGCTGGTCCGGCGCTGATGTTCGAGGCGTAATTCTCGAACACGATCGCTTGCGAATCCTCTTGAACGGTCAAGTTCAACGTCGCAGTCGTGAACTCGGGACGATCATTGACCGGCGTCAGGTTCAGTTCGACGCGATTGCTTCGCGTCAGACGATCCGGCACCAGGGAAGACGACGACAAGTTGAACGTTTCGCCGCCAACGGTGCTGTCATCACGAACGAAGTAGGTGAACGAGTCCAAGCCGGCGAACGACGAATTGAAGTCGCGGGGCGGACGATAGTTCAGCCCGATCAACACGTTGTTGGAATCCAAAACCGGAGTCAACAGACCACCACGGTCCGTCGTTCGGACAAGGCCGCCCGCCGTGGGCGCGTTGCCGGCTTGCAAGAACTCAAGCGTTTGCGAACCGCCTTCGCTGCCATCGGCTTCGTTGGCTGGACCGACGGTGAACACGTCCAACAACCCGACACGGCTGTAACCGACTGCGGGGACGCGCCGAAGCGGGATGAAGTAGTCCTGGACCACGCCCATCGCTTGCGTGTTGTCTTCGCGAAGCGTGTACAGGATGGTTGCGTCATCGATCAAGCCGTCACCGTTGCTGTCGACGTTCGCGACCGCGTAAGCATCGTCGGCGTCACGCATGTCCGATCGTGGGGTCAAGTTCGGATCGAATCGCGGGGCATCGTTGACCGGTCGAACGTTGACCGTGAACGTCGCAAGTGTCGTCCGCGGAACGAACCCGGCGGTGCCTGGTTCGACGTCGCTCGCTTGCACGACGAACACCGCGGTACCGATCGCGTCGGGCGCCGGGAAGACGGTCAGCGTTCCAGTTGGCGAGAGTTCGGGCAAGCGAGTGAACAGTCCGGCGGGCACGGTCGCGCTTCCGTTCATCGCGGCCGGAAACGTGAAGACGACGTTCTGACGATCGGTTTCGTCTTCGGCCGTTGGCGGTCCTGGAAGAATATTCGTGGCAAAACCGGTCAAGACCGTTCCCACATTGTCGTCTCGTTCCAGAACGTTGACGCTGGACGCGGGAATCGTGAATGTCGGTGCGTCGTTCGCATCGTTGATGGTGATCGTGACGGTGGCCGTATTGGTCGACCGAGCGACCGGCAAATTGAACTGCGCACCGCCCTGCGGATTGACCGTCACGCCGCTGTCTTCGATCTCATACGTGAACGTCTCGGTGGGTGCGAACGGGGTGCGTCCGTTAAAGTCGGCAGCCGCCGTCAATCGTCCTTCGGTGAAGACGCCATCGACAAAGTCAAACGTGTACGTGCCGCCCTCGTCGCTGGCCAGCGTCAGCGATTCGTTTCCAACTCCCGTCAGCGATGACGCATCCACGGTTCCGGCTGCGGTCGTGAAGGAGACCACGCGAAGTGTTGAGGTTTGAACGGCTTCATTGAACGGAGCCGCCAGCGTCGGCGCAGAACATTCCCGAAGCGGACGGCGTTTCACCGACATCGCCCAGGATCAAGCGATCGCGGGTGAACGTGAATGGCGTTCCAGCGCCGGCACTCGCCGACTCGGTGAACGCCAACGCTCGATCGAACGCAACCGGAACATCGTTGACCGGTTGGATGCGAACGGTCACCGTGCCGTTGGTCGACGTCAAAGGAGCGGGGTTGCGAGATCCGCCGAGTTCCTCGTTGATGCCGCCATCGCGAGCCGAGTACGTGAACACGACGTCGCCGTAGACGTTCGCCGCCGGCGTGAAGATGATTTCACCGCCGACCAACGAGACCGTGCCTTGGGTGCCATCGACCATCGCCACGCTGGTCACCGTCAAGCTCAAATCGTTCGCGCTGCCGGGTGCGTTTTCATCGCTGGCCGTCAACGGTCCCCGTTGGTCGTTACGCAGCAAGAATGCCGGATCGATGGTGAGAGAGGTGTCCTCGGTCGGTGCGACGCCGCCGCCAAACATTTCCCAGTCCGTCATGACGCTAGCGGGATTGCCGAGCGGTCCGACAGAGATCAGATCCGTCACCAACAATGGCGGATCGTTTTGCGGCGCGACGTCGATCGTCGCCGTCGCAGGAGTAGCATCGACGAGCGGGGCGCCGTAGACGAAGCGGTTGTTTAACAGGTCGATCGACACACCATTGTCCGAAACAACGAACGTGAACTGATCGGTCAGCGTCGGAATTGCCGGCGGCGGGTTGTTTCGGTTCAGGTCCAAGTTGGACAGGTAACGAACTTCGATCAACGATCCCGCCGAATCAAACAATGGAATCACGGTGCCACGCGGGGTCGCCGCGGACTTGCCCGCCGTCACACGCGACGCCGAGATCGTAACGGTGTTCGGCGCGGTCGTTCCGCTCGCAATTTGAGCGGTGACGCCCAAGTCAGAACCAGCGAGTTGACCTTCGATCGCGAACGCGAGACTTGCGGCGGCCGATGCCACCGCGGCTGCCGAATTCGGATCGGCAAACGGCAACACAACGACAGGAACGTTCCCCGCCGCGGAGCTTGCACCAATCGCAATGAACTCGTACGTCGTCGTCGTGCCCGCGATCGTTAGCGTGACGGTGTCGCCGATCATCGGCGTCGGGACCGCATCGGTCGGCGCGGCGGTCGGAGTCGGCGCCGATAGCAGACGAACTGTTTGTCCGTTCGCGACGCTCGCGATGGTGAACTTGGCGGCGTCGCTGGACGAAGCGGCAATCGCTTCGGCCACGAATGTCACAGCGATCGTATCGCCGGTTGCGGCCGCCGATAGCACGGGCACCGTGGATGCGAACGTGTCTTCGATAGCGATCGCGAGGCGTTCGGCGGCCTGGGCGGCCGTTTCACCAGCGACGAGAGGCACCGGAACGATGCCTGCCTGGACAAGTCCGCCGACCGGGATCAGTTGGAACGTCGCGGTCGTGCCCGCGAACGCCAGCGAGAAGATGTCGCCGGCGGTCGGGCTTGTCACTTGAATGTTCAAACCCAAGCCGCTGGGCGTAATGCGAACATTGCCCGTTGTGGGAGCCGCATTGGCGGCCGTGATCGATGTGCCGTTGGCACCCGCGATTGCGGTCACGCGAAGCGAAGCAGCTTGGTTCAATTCGGCCAGCAATTGCGCGTTGTCGAAACCGGCCGACGATGGAGGCAGCACAGCGGAAGCTGCGTTGGCGTTGGCGACCGCATCGACCAGCAATTGGTCGGCCGTAATGACCAGCGGCAAGTCTTCCTGCGCCGTGAAGTCCGCGTCGCTTCCGCCAGGTGCATCGTTGATCGGCAGGACGCTGATCGTGACGGTTGCGAACGAAGTCAACGAGATCGTGTTGGCGCTCTCGTTCGGTTGAGTGCTCAGCCGATACGTGAACGTGTCGACGCCGTTAAAGTCCGCGTTGGGCTGATAGACAAAGTTGCCGTTGGTCGAATCCAGGCTGACCAACGTTCCGTTGCTCGGCAGTTCGCCAACGATGTACTGGACCGGCAGGAATCGCGGTGGTTCCGGCGGAATCAAGTCGCCCTGGCTAACCGATGGCAAGCCCTGGGCGACCGTGTCCAACAATGCATCTTCATTGATCGTGTATTGATCGTCGTCCGGGGTTGGCAAATCGACCGCGATGACTTGGACTTGATAGTCTTCGACTTCGCCGCCGATCGCAACGCCGGTCGGCAACAGGTTGCCCGACTCGCTGATTCGGACTCGCATCCACGTCAGACCTTCGATCGCATCGCTGGGCGTGAAGACGGTGACGGTGTTAAACGAACCGGTCGCCGCATCGCCGCTGACCGCGACATTGGCCAAGACCTGTTCATCGGTATCGAACGTACCGCTTTGGTCAAAGTCGATCCAAGCGTGCAACAAGCCCGCGCCAAAGACCTTGACGTCGATGTTCGTCCCGGCCGGGTCGCGTGGGTTCAAGAACCCGAGCGCGTCTTGTGGTTGAACGTTGGTCGGGTCGGTACCACGTTGGGTGAAGACGCGGTACGTCAAACCGTTGGCGATCAAGTCGCCTTGCAACACACCATCTTCATCGTCGATCGCGTTAATCGTGAACGAGGTCGGCGTGTTCGCGGCGATCAACAATCCATCATCAGTCTGAGGCAATTCGCCACGAACGATGGTTACCAATCGCGAGTTGATTTCCGCGATGGTTTCGCTGGGACTGAACGTGACTGGAATGTTCGTTCCGATCGGGTTCGCGTTCAGTTCCACCAACTCGAATGTTCGGACCGTTCCGCCGACCGTGATCACCAACGTCTCGCCACCGACCGGCATCCCTGTGATCGTCGTCAGGACGGTGTCGGGAATGCCAAGCGGATCGACCGTGAAGATCGTCGGTTGTCCGGCCGGATTGACTGGAACGATCGTCACCGAAAGCGGTGCGTCGTCGGACGTCAGCGGTTGTCCATCCAGATCGCTGTCGATGAAGTCGCCCAGTCGCGGAAGCCCATTGGTTCCGATGGTGTGACGAGCGCCGTTGTCGGCAACCAGGGTATCGTAGCTGACCGGCGCGTCGCCGAAGTCAAAGACGACCTCCGGCATGATGATCGTGAATCGGGTTTCTTCGTTCGATCGCGTCTCGCTGACCGGATTGCCGGCAAGGTCCGTGATCGCTGGCGTAAGAACGCCAATGTTCATCACCGGCCCGCCCGCGACGGTGCCCTGCAGCGACACCGCGTCGGCGATCAAAATCGTTCCACCACCCGCCTCGAACGTCGTGACGTTCAGCGGCGACGAAGCAATCGCGCCTTGCAACGTGGCAGCGATCGACGTGCGAGGACTGGTTGGCAAGTAGTTCACGGCGATGGCTCCGCCGCTGATCCCGCCGACGACTAGGTTCGCCGTTCCGCCGGTGGCCGACGTGGCTCCGCCGGACACGGTCGCGGATGGTTCACCGATGAAGATGCGATCGCCGACCGAAGTCGGATTTAGAACGCCGGGGAAGGCGTTCGCGATCGCAGCGGCACTCTTGGCGGCGATGTTTCCGACCAAGTCGGTCGGCAACAGCACGACCAATCGGTCCGTGGTGACCAACCCGGCGTCGGTTGAATAGCGGAACGTGATCGTGTTTCCACCATTGGTGACCGTGAACGTGTCGCCATCGATCGACTGGCCCGTTTGAGCAGGGGGAATCGTCAGCGTTAGTGGTCCGGTCACGCCGGGCTGTCCTTGCAGCGTCAATTGGCTGAGCGATTCGTCGACGATATCGTCGATTTCTCCGCCCAACACGACCGCGCCGGCGTCGGACGCGACTGCCGAAGTCAGACCCAACGGTTGCGAGCGAACCGCGGCGACGATTGCTTCGGCAATTTGCGCCGGCGTGCTTTGACGGGTGAACGGGATCGCCACGTTGGCGGAATCGTTAAGCGAGTTATCGGTGTCGAACTCGAACGTGATCGATTCGGTCGCGGTCGCGTAGATAAACGACTGTCCGTCTTCGATTCCATCGGCTTGACCCGAAACGGTCAACCCCGGCGCACCGGACGTGACGACGTGACCGTCGATCGATCCGAGTTGAATTTGTCCGCTGCCGATCGCGATCGGAGCAAGGTTCAAAAACTGAGCGACGGTTTGCGAGGCGTTGCCGGGGGCGGGCAGACTGAACGAGGCCAAGAACGCATCGCGGACAGCCGTCAACGTGCTGGCGGAGGTCAGCTCGACGGGAACTCTGCCACCAGTGGTTGCACCGGAGAGGTTAACTTCAAACGTCAGCGAGTTTCCGCTCGGTGATGTGATCACGAACGTCTGTTGGTCCGCGAAGGCATTGTTCGCGCCCTCGACGGTCAATGTCAACGTTGCTGGAACGACCAGCGAGTATCCACTTTCATACTCGAACACCGAACGATTGCCCGCCTCGTCGACCAGGATAACCTGATCACCATCGGTGACTTCGTCGCCCGCGGGCGCTTGATAAGCGATTCGCGTTTGATTGTTCAGCGTGATCTCGTAGACCGCATCGTCTCGCCATAGCCCCGCAAGCGGCGTCAACCGAATCAGACGGCTGTTGTCGCTGTAACCGAACGTGTAGTCGACGTCCGGAATCAGGCGTCGCCCGTTTTCGGTCACCAGCACGGTGTCCGTCGTAATGGTCGATGCATCGGGACCCGAACCGGACGGATCGGTCAACTGAATTTCAAAGAACTCGACCGTGCCCTCGGTCAGGCGAACGAACGATTCCGACGGGTCGATGTCGCCGCCGGCCACGGACGAGCCGACGCCGGTGATGAAGTCGAGAGGCGAGATCAGCGTCGCGGTTGGACGCACAAAGTCAGCGCGGTCGATGGCACCACGGTCGATGAAGACGTTCGCACCGACACCACCCGGCGTCGTCACGGAAGGATCGTCAAATCGAGGAATCCCGTACGCATCGAACGACGGCGCGATGATCGGCGAAGAAGAAATGCCAACGGGTTGCTTGACCGTGTTGACGAAGTTCGATCGGTCATTGAGCGACGCAAACGAACTGTCGATGACGGCCGATCCCGCGGCGGGGATGAAGATGCGATTGGCGGCATCTTGGAACAACTGGACACCAACGGGGATGACGAAATTCGTCGCCGAGATCGGAACCGTCGAATTGGTGCCGTTGCCTTGGAACGCATTTCCGCCGGCCACCGTCGCGGTGCTGGTTCCGGCGATGTTCAAACCCGTGCCGAAGTTCGCCACGATGTTGTTAAGAATCGTTGGGGCAGTTCCGCTAGAAATCGTGATCCCGTTGCCGGCACCGCTGCCAACGATCGTGTTGTTCACAATGCGGCCGAACGGAACCGGCGCGGGCGAGTCGCCCACGACTGGAAGCTCGCCGCTAAAAATGACACCCGTGCCTTGGCTCGCGATCACGACGTTGTTGGCGATCACGGTACCGGGAAGCAATCGATCCGTGTTGGGGTTCCGCAGCGTTGCCGCGGATCCGGGGCGACGATCTAGCGGACTACTCGCGAAGTTCGTGTCGTTGTCGACATTGGCAATGCCCGGATCGAACAACGCGCGAACGCCGGCGGTTGCGAAGTCGCTGATGAAGTTCGATTCGATGATCAACTGGCCTTGCGGACGGAATCGATTCTCATCGCCGGTGCCGAAGTGATAATCGACCATCAGCACGTCGCGGGCGACCGCGGTGCTGGGGCGAACGGTCAATTGATAGTCGCCAAAGTTTTCGATGCCGAGCCCAAAGAACGGGGACGGCACTGCCGAGATGCGAACGTAGTAGTGATCGCTGGCCGGGGCAACGAAGCCGACGATCGACGCGCCATCGTTGTTCTCGCCAGCCACGCGAGCGACCAAGGCCGTCGGGATCAGCGTCGGAACACCATCGACGTCCTGGTAAATTTCAAGCAGCGGATCCTCGAAGGTCGAACCGAGCGTCCATCCGATCGTGTCCAGATCGACATCAATGACATCGCCGGCGTTCAAGAAGATCTTGACGACATCGACGTCCGCTTCGGGGACCTCGGGGACCAGGACGTTTTCACCTTGCGTCGCGACTTGGTCACCGATCTTGCCGACCGCCACCAGGGTATCAGTCGCACCATTGACGAAATCGGTCACGGTCGCGCGAGCGAACGTGCCGTCGAAGAACGTTTCGGTGACCAGTCGATTGTCCTGATCGACAACCGGAAGCGTCCGAGCCGATTCGCGACCGTAGAACGTTTCCTCCGCGACCATGTCGACTTTGACGAACCGTCCAGAGGTTGGATTGACTTGGATGTTGGAGCCGAACAGATCGACACGGTTGTCGGTGGTCGCGTTGACTTCGCTGCCGTCGCGTCCGGCGGCACGGATGCCCAGAACGTTTCGCGCGGCGGTGCTGTTGATCGCATCGCGGATGCTGGCCGCGACGACCTTTGATTCATCACTATCGGCGCTAAACAACGCACCCGTTCCGACGGGCGTGAACGGCACCGGGACGCGGCCCGTCGTGACGCTGCCGTTGCTGTCGAACTCGAACGTGACGCGGTTGGTGCCGTTGCCCAGCACGAACGTGTCGCCGTCCAACAAGTCGACGCCCGACGGTGCGATCAGCGTGACCGCATCGGCCAAACGATCATTGGTGTCAAACGATCGACCCTTGCTGATTTGCTCGTTCAAGCCCAAGCGAATCGGGTCGTAGTCTTCCGGCACGCCGTAGTCCGACGACGTGCGAATTTCCAGCGTGTAGCTGCCGACCAAAATTTCGTTCGGGAATTCCGGTTGCTGCGTGTCCTCGAACGTGAACGTTCGTTGTTCGGGCAGCACGACAAAATCGCGATTGACCGGTGCTTCGTAGACGACTTCGCCCCGTTCGGCGAATCCGATCACGACGTCATCGATGTAAACGCCTTCGACGTTGTTGTTTTGACCCGGCCGCGGGTTTGTCTGGGTATTGGTGATCGCCGAGGAGCCCGCGGCACCGAAATCGTCGCCCGGCAAGAACTGACTGAACCCGAGCGCCGATGTGTTACCAAACACGGTCTTGTTGTACGTCCGGATCCGCGTGGCCGCGTATTCCGGATAGTTCGCGATCGTCGCCGTCGAGATGCCGGTGGCCGGATCGACCGCGCCGATTCCGTTGGCGAGCGCCAGACGGATCGAATCGCGGACCTGCTGGATGGTCATTTCGCTGTTGAAGAAGATCGGCGTGTTGCCATTTGGTAAGTTTTGCACCGCGGTCGGGGCATCAAAGTTGACCGGGTTGGACGCAAAAGTCGCCGCTTCGGGCACGATCACTCGGCTGCCACTTGTGACGGCGCCCAGCGCCGGGGCAAGCGTTTGTAACCGAGCGACAATCCTATTGGCGATGTCGACCGCCAAGTCGGTCGGCGCGATCGCGATGTCGTTTGGCGTCGTCGGTGCGCCCGTCGTCAAACGAATGGTCGTCGCGGTGCCCGCGGCATCGGTGAACGATAGCAGTTGCCCATCGACGATCAGCGTCGGGTCGGGAACGTTGATCGCCGCTCCGCGAACGAACTCGAACGTTTGGAACGCAAAGGTGTTGCTGTCGAACAGCGAGAACGTGGTTCCGGGAACGACATCGGTACCGGCGACCGCTTGAATTTCGGTCAGGTATCCCGTCGTGTTGAACTGCGAGTGCATGCCGCCGGCGGTCGCGAAGTCAAATCGAATTTGAACGTTCTTGCTGCCCGCAAACGGCGACAGGTCGACACGAGCTTGTCGCCAATCGCCGGTGTTCTCGAACGTTTCCTGAACCGGGGTGCCCGACAAAGCACCAAGGTCGTATTCGTCGGAGCTGGGGATGTTGCTAAATCGTCGATAGGTGTCGTTCGTCGTCAGCAGTCGCCACTGGCCGTCATCGCCGGCACCGAAGACGCGAAACGCATCGACTTGTTGGTTATTGATGCCGTTGCTGGGCGGGTCGTAGTCGGCATCGGCTTCCGTTTCCAAGAAATAGCTGAAGTACAACGTCGGCTTATCCGCGGCGTTGTAACCTTGCAGATTCATCGGCCGGCTGACGACGCTGCCGTGCGCCCCGCCCGGATTCAATACGCCGTTGGCAACGCCGCCTTCGATCGTGTTGTTCGCGGCATCGCCATCGACTTGAACGCCAAAGTACAGACTCGATCCACCAAATGTTGCGGCGCGGGATTGGTCGGGGTTGATATCCAATCCGTGACCTGGATCGGTCGAACGATCGATCGTTTGATGCCATAGGTTTTCTTCGCGGATGCTGAACGCCATTCCCGTCGGCGTGGCGTTGAGCGGAAGACCGAACGGGTCGAGCATTTGTACCGCGTAGTTGCCATCGCTAAGCACATGAGCCGGCGCGATCACACCCGTCACTGAATCGACCTGCATCGTGTACAGCCAGCCTTGCTCCGTCGTTGCGAACAGGATTTGCGCAAATCGGCCAAGCCCCGAAGTACCGGCTCGCTCGGTGATCCGCGGACCCATCGACAGGCTGCTGAACTGCACGAACCCATTGACGTCCGATACGAAGTCGTCTTGATGGGGCGGAACCAATCCCAGGTTCACCGCATTGATGATGTCGTTGTAAGTATTCGCCGGATTGCCATCGACGTCTTCGGCCCGAGTGTCCAGCGGGTTGTACGAATAGACATAACCGCCATCGGTGACGGCGTAGATGCGGCTTTGGCGAAGGACGGGGTCCATCGCGATGCCAGTGATGGTGCCACCGTCGACGAACGCGCCGGTCGGGTCGGCCGGCGAATTGGGGAACTGCCCCGTGTCGACGATTCCCAGCTCGTCTTTGTTCGACCCCGATCCCATCGTATCGTTGTACGTATTCGTCCCAGGGAAGTCGCGATCCTGGTTCGTGTTGGTGACGCCGTTGTTGTTCGTCGCCGCACCCGTGTTGGCGACGACGCTGTACATGATGTTTCGGCGAAGCGCCAGCGGAACTTCCGGATTGAAGAATGGGATGTCCGCGTCTTCCCGGTTGCCGACCACGAACGCACGTTCGCCGTCCGGAATGTTCCGGATTGTTGCTCGGGATCGCCGACGTATTGGTCGATGGCACGAACGCGATCGCGTTGACCAAAAACTGAATGTCGTCGTTGACCTGGGTGTTGTTATTGGCCGGGTTGTTGGTACGAAGCGTTAGCCCGTCGTCGCCGGAATTATTCGAGCTGCCGTCTACCGAACTGATGTTCAAGTAGTTGCCGCTGTTGCCGTTGTTTTGAGCACCGGTTTGCGGACCGAGGCTGTAAGCAAACAACTGTCCGTCGCGGCGCATCGCCAAGTCGCCGACGGGTTGTCCGAATTGGCCGAGCGTCCGTTCGAGCTGACCGGTGAAGGGGTCCAGCGTGACGACGGTCGACTGGTTGGTCCCGGTCAAGCCGCCGTCCAGCGTCAAGAACAATCGCACGTCTTCCAGCTTGTACGGCACCAACGACGTTGCGTCGAACACCGGTGCGATCTGGGGAGCTTCCGCGGCGGTGTTGCCCGAAATGAATTCGATGCCCGGACCAAGCAAGTTCACGCCGATCGTGTTGTCGTTAAAGTTTTCCTCGCCGATACGACGCGTGGAGTCGACAGGCAAAATTCGCACGTTCGAGTTGACCGGGTTGGCCTCGAACAACTGGTTCAGCGTCGCCGGGATCATCTGCGCCTGCTGACGACGACGTAGTACGTGCCTTGTTGCATTTCGACCGGGCCGATGTACGCATCCAAGCTGCCGCCAGAACCCGCGGACAGATTCGTTTGGTCGTTGCCTTCGGTCGGTCGGCCCTGGTCGTCCGAGATGTTCGAATCGCGGCTGTGCAGCACCAATCGTCCGGCCGCGTTGTAGACCGAGATCGACGTGTTGGCGCGGCCGAGTTGATCGGCGTAGTCGATGTCAAACGTGGTACTGATGAAACGATTTTCGCCGATGATGTTGGGTTCTTGAGCGTTTGCGAACAGGTCGACTCGATAGACGTCGATATCCAGTTCCGAAAGCACGCCAAACTGCGGATTGGTCGCGATGACCTGGTTGCCCAGCACACCGCTGACGCGAAGCGCGCCACGATTGGAGGCGCTTAGCGAACCGAGTGGATCGGCATCGCCGTTGGCAAATTGAGCGGTACCTTCGGTGCCGTCAAACGCGGTACCGCCATCGTTGGTGTCCAATCCATTGGCGTCGAGTTCTTCGGCATGTTCGCCGGCCAAGGGCGAATTCGACGGTGCCGAAGGGACGTCGATCGCGGTGGTGGCGTACCGAATGTCGGCCAGTCGGATCGTGCTGCCCGCGATCTCGTCGGTTTCTTGCAACCGGATCGACAATTGGTACTGACCGTTGGATAGGCCCGCGCCGACGAACGCCGACGACGTTAATCGCGATGGCAAATCACCAGGACGCAAGTTGCTGCTGCGGACGCGGATGTAGTAAACGTTGTCCGCATTGGCGCTGTTACCGGGCAGGATCACTCGCATGCCCGCGTCCAGCGGATTCGGGTTCTCGATGATCCGGTCGCCCGACTTGAACAACGGCAAGACTTGCACGCCGGCGGGCGAGATGGACGAGCCGGTTTCGGTGACGCTGTTGTTGCTGATCGCTAGAATGTTGCCGTTAACATCGATCAGTTCGACGACCGTGTCCAAACCGAAATCGGTATCGTCGATATCGATGAAGACTTCCGTGCCACCGTTGGCGCGGAACGTGTAGACGTCGATATCGCTGTTCTGGCTAAGCGAACCGCGGACGTTGAAGCCGAGCCGTCGGTTCTCGTCCGCCGTCTTTTCGCTCTGCGCTAGCGAACCAAGAATTTGAGCATTGGCCGGGATCGAGTTGACCGCCGACGACGTCGCGACCGCGCGTTCGGCTTCGGGAACGAACGCAACGTTGCGATCGTTCGCACCGGCATCGATCACCAGTCCACGCCAGTCACCCGGCGCGGGCGTGACGCTTGCGTTGTCGGTGTCCAACTGCGGCAAGCCGCCCGGCGTGAATCCGGCACCGACGCTGTCGTCGGCGATGCTGGTCAGGATCACGGGGAAGCCCGGTTGGCCGAGCACTTGCAGCGTTCCCCCGATCGCGTCGATGACATCGGTCCGAACCTTGTCGGCCACCAAGCCGCCGCCGGCCTGGAACTTCACGACCAAGCTTTGGTTCGGATCCGACTTCAAACGCAACCCGCTGCGATGGTGATGATTCCACGCGAACACGTTCTGCTGGGCCACGTGAACGATGTCGGTGTCGTCCCAAACGCTTTCGGTCGTTAGCGATTCGTTGCGAACCAGCAAACCGTTAATTCCGTTGTTGTCCAAACGGTTTGCCGAGATCAACGGGCCTTGGTTGTCGCCGTCGGTGCGGAAGGTGTCGATCTGACCGGTACCGCGACCGTAGTCTTGAACCGATAGATAGTTCAGCGCATCGGGATTGATGCTGATTGCGGCGCCTTCGTTGTCGATGATCGTGTTGTCGACAAGAATCGGCTGGGAACCGCGAACGAAGATGGTCGCCGCGGCGTTGAATCCGATACCGTCGCGAATGTCGAAGCTGTTGTTGTCGCCATCGGCATTGTTCGCAAACGTCGAGTGCGCGATCCGAACATCGGACTGCAAAATTTCAACGGGGTTGAAGAATGCCAAGTCGCCGCTTGTGGCGCTGTCGCCACCGGCAAACGCGATCGTGGCGTAATCGATCGAGGCGCTGGATCCTTGACGGAAGACCAACCCGGACCAGTCGCCCGGCGAGGGTTGACCAGCGGAAACACCGATGCCATCGTTATTGGTGTCGAACGTTCCGCCGGCACCGAATCGGTCATCCAGACGGCTGGTGAAGACGACCGGATTTCCGTCCAGCCCTTCGGCATAAAAGTCCGCGCCGAAGGTGGCTTCGATTCGCGCGCCGTCCAACTTGACGACCAAGCCCGGATCGATGCTCAATCGAGCGTTCGTTCGTGGCAAGAAACGAGTTTCGTCGACGGTGGCCGCGATCGCGGCATCGGAAAGCAATCCGCCGCGAGTCACACCGGTATCGGTGTAGCTTGCGGTCGCGCGATCGAGCGACGCGACCAGTTCGTAACTGCCGCCAGCGGTCAGACGATAAAGCTTTCGTCCAGCGAATGGCGCCGGTGCAGCGGGCAAGCCCGAAAGCGTGACCGCGCCGCTAGTGGTGACGTCGACCGGGCGAGTCGGGATGCTGGCCAGCGATTCAAAGCCGGCTTCGGTCACAAACGTGATTCGATAATCAAGCGTCGTGCCGTTGGCCAAGGTTCCAAGGGCCGTGCCCGCCGTCGGCGTGACGTTGGTGCTGACCACGTCGGGACGATTTTCCAGCAACAACGGTCCGCCGGGCTGTCCTTGCAACACCAACACTTCGCTAAGCACGTGGGTGATGTCGCGGTCATCGAAGCACCCGCTGACCGTCATTGGTTCGGTTTGGCCGACGGCCGGCGTGACGACGCGAACGAACAGACCGTTGATCGAGTTGTTGGTCAATACGTTGCCGCGAATCAGCGGCCCAACGCGGTCGTAGTCGCTAGTGAAGGTCGTACCAAATCGGTCGAGTGATGCTTGTTGATAAAGCGGCGCGGAAAAGTTCGTTTCAGCAAAGCTGTTCGGATCCGCGCTCATTGCGGCTTCGCGAGCAAACTGAATGTTGTTGTAGATCAGTGTCGGACGCGATTCCAACATCTGCAGCGGCGCAATCGACGGATCGGTCAACTGCACACTGCCCCCGCCGTAGCGGATGTCGGCGTGCGAAACGTAGTCCAAGAAGATGCCTTCGGATTCCCAAACGGGTCGTCCCTCGGATCGGTCAAAGTCGCTGCGGAATTCGATTCCGGCCCAGTCGCCAGCGGCTGGTGTCGTGGTCAACAAGTTGTTGTCCACGCCCAACAATTGTCCGTTTCGCGTTTCTTCGCGATAGCTGGTAATGTCGACGGTTCCGTCGACGATCGCACCGTCGGCGTCAACGAATAGCGGCGAGCCGAGGATCTGCAGCGCCGATAGCGATCGATCTTCGTCAACGCTCTCGCTGCCGACGCTAATCTTGGCGTTGCGGAGTTTCAGAATCGAACCGGCGTCAATCATCACCGTGACGCCCTTGGGCACTTCCAAGGTTTCGCCGTCGGCCAGGATCGTGCCGCCGCTGGCGCGACCGATTTCGTACGCGCGGTTGTCCGCGGTCGTGTCGATGCGACCGTCGGTACCGCCGTTGGGCAACAAGCGAACGATGTCGCCGGGACGCGCCTGCGCGAGCGCAAACTGAATCGTTTGATAAGGCGCTGAAACGGTTCCGCTGGCAGCACCATCGAATCCGCTTCTCGCGTTGACGAACAACGTTCTTGCTTCGCCGACGGCGGCCGAGTCTTTCGTCTTTGCGACGCGGAACCAGAAATTAAAGTCGCCACCCTGCTTGCCGTCCGAATCGCCGTCCAAACGGGAACCGTTGGTGTCGACGATCGTGTTGACCTGCGAGCTTTCAAAACTGATCTGCAAGTCGTATCGACCTTGCGATCGTCCGCCGCCGCCGGAACCGGCGATGTTCGGGTTGTAGTTATCGTTGCCGGTTGCCGTGACGCCCAGAACATACGTCGCCGTCGCACCGCCGGAATCGGGACCAACGTCGACGCCGATAAATGAATCGTCGCCATAGAAATCTGCGTTCCGCGCGACCAGTTCGTAAGCGCCGCTGGTCGGGTTTAGACGCCACAGTTTCAGGTCCGTGTCCAGCAAGCTGGTGTCCAGCAAACGCTCGGCGAATGATTCGATCGAGATGCGACCGGTCTTGGAAACCTGGAACCGGTACAAATCGGCGTCACGAATTTCCGGACGATGCAGCGCCTGACCGGGGATGATGTCGCTGGTGCTAAGGAAGTCCGGTTCGATCGCAAAGTCCGCCGGCGCCGGGGAACAGCGATCCGTTGTACAGGGCCGGATTCGATCCGCTGGCCACGCCAGGAACCTGTTCAAATGTGTTGCCAATGCCGAGCAGATTTCCGACGCCACGCAGCGCTTCGACGAACCAACTCGGTCGCGCATCGGGCGACAACCCATACCCGTCAAACCAGTTTTCGCCGGCATCCAACACCAGCACGCCACGGCTGGGGTCGGCGTCGTTGACGCGAAATTCTTGGAAGGGCAATCCGGGGCCCGTCGTTGCCGTTCCGACCAGCGCCGAAGGTCCCCGGTGACGATCTGCAAGCCCTGGTCTTCGGTCTCGATGAACTGGACGCCCAGGTTCTTGGCGTACAAGTCCAAGATTTCGCGGGTGCGTTGTTTCTGCGCCGGCGTGATCGCGTTTTCCAGCAACGCCCCCGAAGTGTCCAAGCCGTACACGCTGGCAAAGTTGTAACGGAACACGTTCACGCCATCGGTCGTGTCGGCGCGTCCGGTGACTTGCGCGTCGCGGCGGTCGTCGCGAACGCCTGGCGAATCGATGCCGGGCCACGCGATCGTGTTGCCGACGGTCGCTTGGATGTTGCCTTCGATGGTGATGCTGGAATCGCCGGCGGAACCAAAGTTGACGCCAAGGTTTTGCGCGCCCGTGAAGGTATCGGAGACATCGCCGGCAAGATCGTTGGACTGGACCGGCAGGACGGTCGGCAGAGCCTGCGACGTGCCGACTCGCAAACGAAACGTGCCTGATCCGTCGGTACCGAAGGTCGACAGGTCGGCCGAGAACGTTAGCGTCGCTCGGTTCAGCGCCGCCTCGTACACGATTGACGTCGGCCGAATCGCAACCCCGTCGTCACCGGTTTCGACGGTGTCGCCGGTGAAGAACAAGTTGTAGAACTCGGGCCGAACGACCGACGGATCGCTGGCCGAGCCGGTCGACGTGATCACCGGCGTTGCCGGGTTACCCAGTGGATCGTTGTTGAAGTAAACGTGAATCTGATCGCGACGCTGCGACTGTGGGACGGTCGAGTAATCGATGGGTTGGGGCACGACCGCGACGACTCGAGGACCGACCTCGATGTTCATCAGGATGTCTTGGCTGGGTGCCAAGGGGTTGGCCGTCGTCGTCGGTTGGAACAAGTCACCGTTGACGTTGCGGAGAGCCACCAATCCGTTTGCGGTGTTGTCGAAACCGGCGATCGAGATCGTGTAAAGATCGTCGGGTAAGTCCGATGCGAACCGGGCAATCACGATCCGGTCGCTATCGCCCAAACCGATGAAGCCGGGCGTGATCAGCCGTTCGTTGCCCTCGGTGAACCCGCCGTCGCCGCCCGAGGCGGTGAAGCGAAACGCCGATAGCGTTGCCGGATTGAGCTGCTGGCCCCCGTCGAAGCGGAACGTGATCTCACGGGGCGACTCCAACAATTGATTGGTGCCGGTCAGGTCGAACTGTTCCCCCGAATTGGCCGCGACGGAGATCAATCGCGGACCGAATTCGGCCGCCAACAGTTCTCGCTTTTCCAGGGTTTCGTGGTGAAGGCTTCGCGACGATTGGGTGGTGGAAGGTCGGCGGCGAAGGGTTCTTCGTTTGGTCATGGGTGACCTAGCTCTTGGGGAAGTGCGACTTGGGGGGATGTATCAATTGCAATGAATGTTTGTCCCAATCCAAGGGACACAGCCCCCGGGCCTCCTGCCCGGGGTTTGACGCGACGCGTTTGAAATGCGTCGCGATCGATCGCGGCGTTAACAGTGCGACTTTAGTCGAGGTCGAATCCGTCCACGGTAAATTCGTCCCACATCGATGACAACGCTTCATCGATGCTTTCGACGACGACCGGGCCCGACGATTCCGACTGGACCGCTAATACCGCTTGTTCGTTCGACGACGATTCGATCGTGAACCCGGCGGCCAAGATCAAGTCGCGGGAATCGATCGGCATCGCCACGTGGTCGTCCGCCGTTTGTGTCGACCGTTCCGCGACGAGTTCGACTTGACGGCTGGACAAGCCGATCATGTTGGCGGACGCGAATCCCGTCGTGACGCTGGACGCCGCGAACGAGGACTCCAACGGTGAAGACGTGACAAGTTCGCCCTCGGCGTTGTTGATCTGGGACAAGCGATTGATGACGTTCAAGACATCCAGTGCGCTGACCCGGCCGTCGCCGTTAGCGTCGACAAAGTCCGGCGGTGGAGCCCCGATCGAGTTTACCGGGACAAAGCTACCGCCGTTCAAGTTTCTCGCCAGGAAGTTGATGATCCGCAGCGCATCAATCGCCGAGATCTTTCCGTCCGCGTTGACGTCCTCGGACAGCGAACCGATCGGGTTTTGGTAACGCGATTGATTTAGCGTGAACGTCACCGGAACCGCTTCGCTGAACCGTCCGGTCGAATCCGACACGCGATAGGTGAACGTGTCCGTGTCACCGACCGTGCCCGACGTGCTGGTATAGGTGAACGTGCCGTTCGGGTTCAGTTCCAGCGTTCCTCGCGCCGGTCCGGAAACCAATTCGACCGTCATCACGTCGCCGTCGGCATCGCGATCGTTGGCAAGCACACCACGCGACGGATTGAGTTCTTGTAACTGTCCGCCGATCGGAACGTTGTAAGCATCCGCTCGCGCGATCGGAGCATCCGGAACGTTGGTGATGTTCATGGCGAACGATGCGGTGACGCGGAAGGTTGCGTCGGCCGCGGCGATCTCGAAGTTGGCCGAACCGAACTGGTCGGGCTTCAACGTGATTCGCATCTCGTTGCCTACGAAATCGATCCGCTGGACCAGCGGACTGGCCGCGATCTGCGCGGCGGTCGGGTTGACGACGTTGCCGAGCTGAGCGACCGAATAGGTCAGCGGTTCGTTGTCTGGGTCGGCAAACACGCCACCCAAGTCCACGACCACGACTTGATCTTCCAGCCCCGTTAGCGTGTTCATCTGGCTGATGACCTGGGGTGGATCTTCGGTGTTCAGCACCGTCACCGGGATCATGACCGGCGTCGTCGCACCGCTGTTGTCCCGCGCGGTCACGGTCAGCGTCGACGAACCGAATGCAAATGGCGGGAAGCTGACCGTCAGCGTCGAACCGACCAGAGTGACCGGAGCCACGCTCGGGTTACTGGACGTGACCGTGAAGGTCAGCGGATCGCTTTCCGGATCGTTGAACCACGTGGTCAAGTCGTACGTCAGCGTTTCCGTCTGCGTCTTGCTTTCGGTTTGCGTGATGGACGTCACTGCGGCGTTGCCGTTAATGCCGATGAACACCGGCGAGTTGTTCACACCGCCGACGTTGACCGAAACGGTTCCCGTTGCTTCAGCGCCAAGACTATCGACAACACGATAGGTAAAGTTATCGACGCCGCTGAACAGAGCTCGTGGGACGTAGCGAAGGTTGTTTCCTTCGCGAGTGACTCGGCCACCGTTGGACGTACTGATCGGGAACTGGGTCGCGACCAAAGAGATCGTTTGACCGGCGGTGACTTCGTCCGGCGGACCGGGCAAGTCGTTGTCCAGAATGCCCGGGGCGGCCGTCGTGCCGTTGATCGGAATCAGCAGCGCCGTGTCTTCTTGACCGACGTACGATTCGTTGCCCGTTCGCGGCGGATCGTTGACCGCCGTGAACGAGATCGTCACGGTGCCAAGCTTCGTTGCCGCTTCGCTGATCTGACCGGCACCGGGGAAGTCCGCGACGACATACGTGAACGTATCCGGCGTGGTACCGTTGTAATCGGCCGGCGGCGTGTAAGTGATCGTTTGACCATTGGCACTGATCGAGACGCTACCACCAAGGGTCGTGATGTTCGGACCACGAACGCTGGACGCCGATTGAATCAGCAGCGGTTGACCGACTTCATTGGGCGGACCGGAAACGTACTTGTCACCGATCAATCCGGGCAACAACACGCCACCCACCGTCGTGTCGGCAGCTGCAAACGTGGTCACGGTGTCTTCGGCAATCGTTCGCGTGACGACGACATTGTTGGTCGTCGCGATCGGCGGATCGTTGACCGGATTGACGTTGATCGTGACCGAGATCGGACGCGAGTTGACCAATTCGTTGGCAGGATCGAGCGGCTGGACGTCGCTGACACGAGCCGAGAACGTGACCACGCCGGCGAAGTCGGCGACCGGATTGAACGTGAACGTTCCGTCGCGATTCAAATTCAAATCGCCCGCTTTGACTTGACCCGAGACAAACAGTTCACGCGGCCCAACGTCGTCGGCGAAAATCACGACGTCGTTGCCATCGACATCGGTCACGCCAGTAAGCAGACCGTTGTCGTTGGTCGCGGTGGTAAGCGTTCCGGTCGCGTCGAGTGCTTGCAGCGGGCGGTCTTCGTCGACGTTGAAGCTACGGTTGAACGAGTTGATCGTCGGCGGCGAGCCGGGAACGAGCGTCAACGCGTAATCTTCGACTTCCCCCGAAAGGGCCAGCCCCGTGGGCGACAAGCCGCCTTCGCGAGAGACACGGAACCGAGCGTAAGTTTCGACCGGGCCGGGCGGCACCGGTGTCGTCGCCGGAACCACGATGCAGAACGTTCGCGTACTCGGTCCGCCGGCATCGGCGAAGATGTTCGTCGATGTGCCGGTCAAGTTGACCGGGCAAAGCTCGCTGCGAAGTGCGTCCATCGTCGCGTTTTGAGCCATCGGGATGACTTGCTCGCCTGGATCGTTCCAATCGCCGTCGGCATTGAAGTCGATCCAACCTTCCAAGATGCCCGCGCCGGTCACGGTGACTTCGATGGGAAGCGCCATGCCACGGTTCAAGATTCCGTTGGGGTTCGTCTGACTGGTCAGCTTGACGCCGTCTTCGTCGTCGGCGCTGACCGTGACGCTGATGCTGTCCGACGTGATGCTGGCCGGACGAAGCGGACTTTCGCCGATCGCGCGGACAATCGCCGCTGCGATCGATGCGGCAGACGACGGATTGGTTGGCGTGATGGCAAAGTTGTCTTCGTCGAATCGGCCGTTCAAATCAAACTCGAACGTCGCGATCGCGACGCCCGTGTCGATCGTGAAGGTGTCGCCGTCGCGAGTCAGCGGATTGACCGAGGCGGAGTTGACAAGGATTCGCAAGTCGCCGTTGGTGACCGTCACGGTGAACAGCGGGCCGTTGCTGGAACCGGCGATCAACGTGTCGTCACCGTCGGCCGCCGCGCTCGGCGATCCGTCGCTGTCGGCATCGATAAAGCGGCCCAAGAACAGGCGATCATCGACGACGTGCCGAGGACCATCGTTGACGTTGAGAGTCGGGTAACGTCCCGACACACCGGCCACCGGATCAGGCGCGTCGCCAAAGTCCAAGCCGACCGTCGGCATCAGGATGGTGAACTGCGTCGTCAAATCGGGACGATTGGGTTCCAGCGGATTGCCGGCCAAGTCGGTGATCGCGGGCAGTGAGAAGTTCTGGACCGGCCCGTCGAAAATCGAACCGCCGGAAACGAAGAACGTCGAACCGCCGCGATCCTCAGCGACCAACGGCGTCAGGGCGACTTGCCCAGGTTGGTTGACCGAGTTGATCGCCGAGATGATGGCTTGTTTGACTTCCGTCGCACTGAACGCCGGTGACAAGCGAATCGGTGTCGCTCCGCCGGGAACGCCGATCAAGTTCAGCGTCGGCGCGGCGGTCACATTGACCACCGTTCCGGGTCGGTCGTTCAAGTTCACGCGGCCGGTTGGCAAGCCGTCGTTGCCCAGTTCGGCAACCGCGTTGACGTTCAATCCGTTGCGATTGTTGTTGATCGCGGCGGCCAAGCTTACCGCGACATCGCCGACGGTGCTGCCCGGTTGGAAGGCGACTTGAACATTGCCCGCGGTGACCCCACCACCACCGACGGCAGCCTCGAATTCGTAGTTGACGACGATGCCGCCTTGTCGGATCGATAAGACTTCCCCGTCGCCCACGATGCCGCGGCGAAGGTTTGCCCCGGTGATGCCTGGGATCGGTGTGATGTTGTCAGCCGGATCGACGATGCCGTCGATATCCACACGCGACTGGTCGATTCGGCCCAGCGAAATGCGTCCGTTACCGAGCAGTGTCGCGACGACGTCGGCGGTCGAACCATTGATGGCGGCAACCAGGTTGTTCGCCAAAACATCGACGGTGCTGAATCCATCGTAGGCGACCGCGACGTCGCTGGTCGGCCGGATTGGCGTGGCCGTTCGGTTGTCGTTGAACTCGAACACAACGTCATCGCCGTTCAGATCGGTCAGGACCAAAACGCTTCCGTCTTGCAAGCTCGATCCGCCACTGGACGGCAAGTTCAACAGCAACGGACCAAATACTTCGATCGTCGAAGCGCCGGTGACCGACGGCGAACCGCTGACCTCGAAGGTCCGGCCCGTGACGGCGATGCCCAGTCCATCTTGACCGCCGATGCTGACCAAGCCGCCATCGACGGGTTGGACGTCACCGATCGGCAAACCAGCGATCGGCGGCAAGCCTTGGATCGCGTTGGTGATCAGCGCGGCAAGTTCGTTCGCGGTCGTCGTGCGATTGGACGTGACGGGAATGTTGCCTTGCGTGAACACGGGCGGCAGAACGTTGCCAGTTTCATCGACCAAGTCGGTACGATTGATTTCCAGCGTTTGGGCCGCCGCACCGTCCGATGGCGTGATGATCAACGTATCGCCATCGACCGCCGGACGGCTGATCCCGACGATGCCCAAGCGACCCGACGGCGACGTGACCGATCCGGTCAGCGGAAGGTTCAAGAACACCGACCGTCCGACCGTTTGTCCGGCGGTGGCGATGACGGTGGACGTGATGTTCAGCGCCGAGTTGTTGATTGCGGTTTGGATCGCGAGGGCAACCGCACCGGCCGAAAGATCATTGCCGATCGTGACGACTTCGCGTCCCGGGTTGGGGCCGACGTTGTTCGTGTCAATCTCGAAGGTGACCGTCACGGTGCCATCGTTGATGACGAACGTATCGCCATCGCGGACGCCGCCGGCGGACGCGCCGACGTCGGGAACTTGCAGTGCCAGCGTGCGAACGGCTTGTGTCAGACCGCTGCCGATCGTGTTGGCCGTCGTGCCACGGTTGCCGCCGACAATCACCTCGGTTCCGATCACGCGAGCGTCGACGTCAAGCGGCAAAACATTCGAGGTCGGCGTCACACGCGGCGTCTCGATGGCCGTCCGCATGTTGTTGGCGATCGTCGTCAAGAACGTGTTTAGCGCTGCTGGATCGGTCGGGGTCTGGCCGGCGGGAAGCCGAACCGGAACGCTACCGGGAAGCGTCACGCCATCGGAATCGAACTCAAACACCACGACCGGATTGACGCCGTCGTTGATGCGGAACAAGCCGCCATCGGCCAGGCCGCCCGCGTTGGTGCCGACTTGCGGCACGGCAAGCGAGATCGCTTCGGGCAGCGACAACTCGAACCCGGACTCGAACTCAAACACCAGTTCGGCACCGTTGGTATCGGTGACCGACAACTGGTCGCCGTCGCGAACTTGCGATGCGTCCGGCGCGATCAGCACCGTCCGATCTTGGTTGTTCAGCGAAATGCGATAAGCGCGATCGTTCTGCCAAATGCCGGCCAGCGGCGTCAGCGTGATGATATTTTGCGTTTCATCATAACTGAAGACGTAATCGACGCCTTCTAGAAGCAATCGTTCATCCTCAAACACTGACACGTTCGCGCCGGCCAAGCGGACGCCATCGATCACCGGCACGACGACGGTGTCATCGTCGATGCCGAGACCGCTGAACGGGTCGGAAGCATCCCCGGTGTCACGAAGTTGAATTCGGAACTCGTCATAGACGCCGCCCGATAGACGCAGGAACCCGGTCGCCGGCGACGTGTCGATGCCGGCCGCGTCGTTATCCAGCGGCACACTGATGATCGCGACGGGACCGACGAAGTCAGCCAGTTCGTTCGAGCCTCGGTCCTTGAACACTTGGCTGCCCAGACCACCGGGCGGTGCCACGTTTGGATTATCCGCTCGAAGGACTCCGTTGATGTCTCGATCGGGGGCCAGAACATTGCTGACCGGCAATCCGACCGACTGCAACAAACCGGCCAAGCGGTCGCGTTCGGTCAGCGAGTTGACGCTGCTGTCGATGATGACCGAATTGCCGGTCGGCAAAAAGTTGCCGCCTTCGGGATTGACGAACAACGGATCATTGTTGCCGAGCGTGATGTTGAAGTCGTCGTTACCGCCGTTGACGTTGCTGGGTCCTGGCGTGATGCTGATCGATCCGTTGACCACGAACGGCTGAGTCATCTGTTCACGGAAAACGTTGTTCGCCGTTTCCACGTGCTGGAACACGTTGGCCGTCACGATCGCGACCGACGGCTTGGGGTGAACGTTGGGACCGTTCGCCGAGAAGCTAACTGTCTTCGTAATTTCCGAAACCACGCCCTGATGAAGGTTCGACAGCACGTTGTTCATCACGGTGGCGCTACTGCCACCGGTCAACAAGATTCCCGTTTCAGGAATCAATTGATCGATGTTCAAGTTGCCGGTCGGGTCCAAACGCAGTCCCGCCGCGGCGGCTTCGGGACTGATGTCGATCTTCGCGGCGCGTTCAACGAAGACGTAAAGTTCCGAAATGCCAACGCCAAACGTAGAAGTACCGGCGAACCCAACCGATCCGGTCGGGTTGTTCGGTCGATCGTGCCCGAACGGGGTGTTGAAGTCGCCGACGCCCGGATACGTACGAATGTCCGTGATGTCGCCCTCAAGAAATCCGAACGCAGTGGCCAGCACCGGTGCCACCGGGCCGGACAAGCCGTCCGGTCCGTTTCCGATCGTGTGGTTGGGCAGCGGCGGGTTGGGAAGCGTCGTGCTGGGCAGGAAGGCATCGCCGCTGATCGCATAAGCGATTGCTTGCATGATGTCCGGCACGCGGAACGCATTGTCGCCGCGGATCGGAATATTGATGTTGCCGTTGGGCAATCGGTACGCCGCCCCGCCGCTGAACTCGAACGTCAGCGCGTTGGTCGGGTTGCCGGCCGCGACGGTGGTTTGCAGATCGGCGATCTGCGTGACCGTGAATGTCGTTCCGATCAGGTCGCTGGCAAGAGTCCCAGTGTTGGCGTTTGGAAAACGAGCGTTGCTTCCGTTGTCCAGCGAAATGACAAAAGATCGCGGCGTGTAGTTTTCGATCGCGATGGTGTAGTCGCCACCAGGACCGGTTCCCGCCACTCGGCCGGACGTCGACAGTGCGTCGTAGTTCTCGTTGCCCGCGGCGGAAACGCCGATGAAGTAAGTGCCGGTGGCGATCGAGGTGTAGTCCAAGAACGGGTCGGCCGCTCGCGCCGGAAGAGCCGAATCGAAGTTCGCTAGCGCACCAGCGGTTTCCAAAAAGTCCGGTGCCGCGTCCGAGGTGCTGGTCACGACGACGTTACCCTTGGAATCGAACAAACGCAGCGTCGTATCGGGACCGGTCGCGATCGTATCGATGTCCACGGTCAATCGATCACCGACGACCAGTTCCACGCGGAATAAGTCCACGTCCGATAACGCCGCACCGCTGGCGTTGTCACCGATCGCACCGGTTTGAATGAATGCGCCGGAATGACCCGAGCCGATCTTTGTGTCAACGGCTTCGATCAAAACGTCGTTCGGTTCCGCGGTCGCACTGCCGGTGAATCGCGACGATGTTCCGTCGTTGCCGTAGATCGTGTTGTTGACGATCCGGCTGACCGGTTGCGGTGCTTCGTGAATCGGGGCAAGTGCCGCTGTGAACGGATTTAGCGCCGGAACCGGCGGCGGGTTCAGTTGCGCGAACGAGTACTGGATGTTCGTCGCACCGGCAACGTAGACGACCACGTCGGTCGACAGAACGTTGCCAAACGTACCACCGAAAATGCCGCTGAACGATTGGTCGGCCCCACGCAGCGACGTTCCGATGGTCGCCGTGACCAAGGGACTAAGCCCGTTGTTGACCAGGATGCTGCTGTTGATCGCGCCCTGGATCGCCAGCATCACTTCTTGCCGAGTGTGCGGCGAATCGTTTCGGCCAAGGTAGGATCCATTGTGCCGATAGAAAATCGGCACGTGACCATCCGAGTATCCGTTTCCGCCGACGACGCCGCTGCCGCCGTCCGTCGTGCCCGCGCCACTGATGTCCTCGAACTCGAACACCACGCGAGTATCCGCAGCGTCGATTACCATCAGCAAACCGTCGGATATCGTTTCCCCGAAGCGGAAGGCTTGGATGTTGTCTTCGTCGTCGCCAAGTTCATACAAGCCGGAATCGATCACATAAGGACGAAGTTGTCCGTCGACTTTGATTCCCGCAAAACCCGCTTGGTCGACCGTGTTATTGCGAATGACGATGCCTGGCGATTGACCACCGATAACTTCGTTGTTCAGCGTTGGCAGATTTCGCACCGCGCCCGGATTGGTCGTCCCAATCGGGTTTGCATCAAAGAACGTGCCGACGCGATCGCGAGGATCGACATTACGGTCGCCCGGTTCGCTCCAAATGCCGATCGAGCGAACGTCACTGATCTTGTTGGAATCGATAATGATTTGGCTTTGCGCCCGATTGACATTCGAATCGCCGACGCCTCGGTTGAACACGACCGGCAATCGGAACGCACCACCCGCCGGATCGATCGGATCGGTTTCGTCCGGCAGGTCATCCGGAGTTGCCAGTTCAACAAAGTCACCCAGCACCGTGCCCGCGATCGCGATCGTGACGTCACGGAATCCGCCGGTCGCAGAACCCGTCGAATCAGACGCTTGAATCTGAATCGTCGATCGCACGCCCGACGAGTTGATGGCAGTGCGAATCGCATCGGCGATTGCCGACTGGCTGCTGGTCGCGGTGTACGGAATTCGAATGTTTCCGGCGGTAATTCCGGGTGCCGTATCGAGGTCGAATTCAAAACGTACGTTACGAACACCGTCGCTCAGCACGAAAGTATTGCCATCGGCCAACTGCATCGCATGGGGAGCCACAATAGTCGCCACCTCGGCTTGCCGCGCGTTGGTGTCAAACGTCGACGTCAACAACAGTCCGCCCGGAACCGGGTTGCCATAAGTCGTGCCGGGACGAACTTCCAGTTGATATTCCCCGGCCTGCGTGATCGAAGTTCCGCTGACGCTGGTGATACCCAAATCGGCGTTAGTGATCAATTCACCGCGTTCGGCGAAGCCGACGATGAAGTCGTCCAAATACAGTCCTTCGGCGACCGAGAATCCAGCCGTGGCTTGAAAGTCGAAGCTGACCTGGATGTTGGTGTGACCGGCAAACGCCGACAAAGACGCGACGCTTTGACGCCAAATGTTTTCGCCCAGCGTCGGAATCAACGTGACGTCCGAAAGCACGGTCCCGGCGGGGTTTTGATCGCTGGTGGCGCGAATGCTTACCGAATCGCCAGCTTCGGGGCTATAGAAATAGCTGAAGTAGAACCGCGGCAGATCGCGAGCCCCATAGCCGGTCAAATCGAACGGCACGCTCGTCAGCGTCCCCGACGCTTCGCTCCGATCGAATCGGTATGACTGGTTGCCGGGGTTCAAACCACTGGCCGGATGGTTCTCCACCGACACGTTCAACTGGTAAGTCCCCGTCTCCGGACGATCGTCCGGGTCAAGCGAAAACGTACCGGTCGCGGCGTCAAACACCGTTTCTTCAGGCGTGACGGCAACGAAGTACGTGCCTGCCGGCAACGTCAATTGCAGGTACGGATCCTCGGTAAAGTTTGAAAAGGTGAACGCCGACGCGCTACCGAGCGCACCGTCGGTCGTCGAGCTGAACCCGTTCGTTCCCAGCGGAACCAACTGACCGGTCGCGTCGAACAATTGCAGTTTTAGGTCCACACTATTCGGGTCGGACTGGGTCGGGAAGCCATCGGGCAAGTCGTCGGGGTCACGGATGTTCGGATTGAATCCGTTGTCGATGTCCAGGATCACCAATGATCCGTCGACGGCGACGGTGAACGAATACACGTCCGCGATCTCGTTGACAGTTGTTCCATTGACAGTGGTGTGCGGAATGAACTGCGACGTGTTACGGATGCGATCGCCGATGTTGCCGTCGTTGGCCAGGCTCCAAAGCGGCTGCAACGCTTCCAAGGATTGAGCGTTCGCGAAAGAATCGTTTAGACCCGGAAGTTCCGGCTGGACGCTGGTGGGTGACAGATTGTTGTTTCGCGACCCGTTGAACGTCGCGCTTCGCTGGTGTCCTTGATCGCTGGCACGATCGGTCGTGACGGTCCAACCAGGATTCAGCGCTGACGAATCAAACATCGCGCCATTGGTCGGCGCGGAGGCGGTCGCACCACCGATGGCTTCGACGTGATCGTCAAAAATACGCTGGATCGATTCGATCGGTTCGCGACGAACGATGATCGAGTTCAGTGCGTCGGCGGTGACACCGTCGCCAACCACACCCACGTAATAGGTCCCCTGGCTGAGCGAAACAGGACCGATGAATGGGTCGCCCGAGGAAACCGAACCGCGAGTCAACAGATCGATCGGGCTGCTGACGACGGGCTTGGACTGGTCATCCAAAATATTGCTGTCCGCACCTACGAACACCAATTGCGGCAAAGATGCACCGGTCGGTCCGTCGGCATCAAAATAGACCAGCAGCGTTGTGTTGGGGCGGCTAAATCCGTCCGCATAGTCGATGTCAAATACAGTGCTCAGCTGAGCGCCGTTGAGGAGCGGATTTGCGACATCGATTTGATAAAAGTCGATGTCGTTGCTGCTCGAAAGTTCGCCACCGATGCTTAACGATTGATCCTTGCTTAAAAGCAGGTTGCCGATGTATTGGGAACGTTGACCGTTGGTCGTGGTCACGCCAAAGAAAGGATTGTTCGCGGTCGTGGTAATTTGATTGTTGCTGACCACGGCGCCGCCGACAGCTTCGTCTTCCTGCGCGTCACCCAATAGCGGCGAAGTCGCTTGCAAGCCGCGGACGTGGATGCCTTGGTTGGCGTAACGAATATCAGTGTAGCGAACGATGCTGCCGGGGAACTCTTGCTTCTCCTGCAACCGAACTTGGAAGCGGTAGCCGCCGTTCGTGATGCCGCCGGTTCGATCGCCGGGATCGACCGATGCACTGCGAATGCGGAAGAAGTAAACACTTCGTGTGCCACGATTGCCCGGAAGTGAAAGCGACAATCCGGCGTCACGCGGATTGATCGAGTCGAAGTCGCGGTACAGTCCGCCGGCACCAAATTCCGTGAATGCATCCGCGCCGCCTTGCAGCGATCCGACGCTCGCGGCGACAGATGGATCGACGCTTTCCAGCGGCTGGCCGGCGACTTCGGCGAAGCTATCGTCGCTACGCGCCAGCACGTTGCCGTTGGCATCCAACACTTCGATCACCGAATCCAACGTGAAGCTGGTGCGATCGACATCGACCCAAATTCGCGTGCCGGCTTCGGCGGTGAAGCTGTAGGTGTCGACATCGTTATCCGTCGACAAAAACCCTTCGACCTCGAAACCAAGCCGCAGTTGTTCGTCGCCCGACAAAATATTCGGCGCGATCGCGCCGAGCACTTGCGCGTTGGCGACCGTTCCGTTCAGTCCCGGCGCGTTTTCGGCTGCGATCGTTCGTTCCAGGATGAAGTCGACGTTGCGATCGTTGCTGAATTCGTCCAGCAGAATGCTTCGCCAGTCGTTGCCTTCCGGACGCGACCCGAATGCATCGCCGTTGGTGTCAGTGAACTGGCGACCGTCCGGCGTCAAACCCGCGCCGACCGTGTCGTCACTGAAACTGGTCAAGACGACCGGCGTTCCGGGCAAGCCGATGATTTGCAGCGAACCGCCGATGCGATCGCTGATGCTGGTCAACGTTCCTGAGGCGGTCAAACCGGTGCCCTCGGTGGGACTGAACGGGTTGCCCGAACCGTCGAATTTGACGACCAAACTTTCGTTGCTGCGGCTAAGCAGTCGCAGGCCGCCAGACGTGTGGATGTTGCCAACTTCGATCGTGTCGGTCACCAAGTGAACGATGTCCGTGTCGTCCCAAACACTTTCGGTCGACAGCACGCCGCCACGAATTTCAAGCGCCGTGATCTGGCGATTCGCTTCGCTGGTCGCAGCCACGTTTTGATAACGGTTCAACCGAATCAGCGGGCCGTAGTTGTCATCCAGCGATTCGAGTCGTTCGACCGATCCGGTTTGCCGTCCAACGTCGACCAACCGCTCGGCCGTCATCGAATCGCTATCGATGTCGATGATGCTGCCGCGGTTATCGATGAACGTGTTGCCGACGATGATCGGCTGCGAATTGCGAACGAAGATCGTCGAGGGCGTGATGCCCAACAGCCCGAATCGTCCGACCGGGCCGGCACCGTCTTGGCCGTCTTCGTTGAATTCAAAACGACCGTTGGTGATCCGCCCGGTGGCTTGTTGCAGTTCCAAAGCCGCAAAGCCACGGCTTTGTCCGCCGGCCAAAAGACTGACCCCGCCGCCGTACGCAACGGTGGCGTAATCCAGGCTTACCGACGAAGTCGGGGCCGCGTAGATGCCGGACCAGTCGCCGCGTGCGGCGACGATTTCGCCCGTCGCCGAACCGTTGTCGTTGTTCGTATCGAACGTGCCGCCGCTGCCGAATCGATCGTCGGCAAAGCTGGTGAAGATGATCGGATTACTTTGCGTGCCTTCGGCCAAAAGCTGAGCACCCTGGCCCAGTTCCAAACGGGTTCCGCGGAACTTCAATACCGTTCCCGGATCAATGACTAGCGACGCATCCAGACGCCCACGGACACCGGTGCGAGTCAAATCCAAAATGCCCGGCGTACGCGACCCGTTGTCCAAGAACTCGCTCGCGTTGGCATCCAACGTTGCGACCAAAAAGTAATTGCCCGAGACCGGGTCGAGCCGGTAGAGACGACGGGCGACGTAGTCGGAACTGGCCGGGACCGGCTGCAAGTTCAGCAGTTGAACTGACGAGTTGTTCGCCGCCGTAATCGACGCCGATGGAGCGCTCGCCAGCGATTCAAATCCGTTGGCGTCCAAGAACGTCAAGCGATAGTTGTACGTTCCCGCCGCCAGCGTTCCGCCGGCCACACCGGCAAGGGCCGTCGACTGCAATTCGGGAACCACACCGTCTTGGATCGATCCGCCGGGCGTGCCCGCGACAATCACGTTTTCGGGGAAGTAGTGGACCACGTCCGTATCGTCAAAACGTCCCGCCACGGTCAGCGAACGCGGTGCCGCCGACGCGGTCGTTGCGACGCGAACGAACAAACCATTGATGCTGTTTTCAATCAACAAGTTGTCATAGATCGACGGCCCGACGCGGCTGTAGTCGGCCGTGAACGGACTGGCTTGTTGGAAGCGAGGCGCCTGGAAACTGGTTTCCTCGAAACTGTCCGGCGACGCGCTGATCGCGGCGTCGGCGCTGAAGCTGATTTCATTGAACGCGATCGTCGGACGAAGCTCGAAAATTTGAATCGGGTTGACCAACTGTTGCAGCGAATCGATCAGCAGGTTGCTGCCACCGCCGTAACGAATCTGGGCATGGTTGACGGTTTGCAAGAAGATGCCTTCGTCTTCCAAGTCGGAACGTCCTTCGCTGCGATCCAGGTCGCGGCGATACACCAATCCGCCCCAATCGCCAGGCGACGGAGTGCGACCAGCAACGGTCGTGGCGTTATCGGCTTGGTTGTCGTTGATGCTGGTGAAGACGACGCTTCCGTCGCTGTAGCCCGACAAGGTCGCGTTTTCATTTCCAAGCACCGTCTGCGTCACCGGCAAGCCGCTTCGCGACAATTGAACCAGCCGTGGCGTGCCCAAAACCTGCAAAGCGCCGCCGCTTCGATCTTCAAGCAGCGTGCTGCTGCCGACACCAATTCGTGCCGAACGCAGCTTCAAGACCGCGCCGGCGTCGATCATCGTCGTCACACCTTGGGGGACTTCCAAGTTGCGACCGTCTTCCAGCGTCAAACCGCCGGTCGCCGAAACGCCGACCTGGTAGCTGAAGTTATCCGCTTCGGTCGCGATGTTCGCGTCTTGACCGCCGTTGCCGACGATCCGAACTATGTCGCCCGAAAGCGCCGCGCCGAACGCGTTGGCGACCGCCGAATTGGCGATGTTATTAAACGGAGCGCTCAAGCTGCCGTCCGCGCTCGGACCCGCCGTCTTGTCGACAAAAATGTTTCGTCCCAAAACATCGACACCGATAAAGTCCGTCGATGTTTGGATCGATCGTTCGCCGGTCAGCTCCAAACGATTGCCGACTTGCGTGACCGACACACCGGTCGCACCGACTTGGTTACGAATCGCTTGCGCGAGCGCCGCCGCCAACGATCCCGATGGCGTTTGTTGTCCGGTCACGCCCGTGTTGTAAGGCACGGCAGTGTTGCCTGGACGGGGCACACCGCCGTCGGCAACGAATTCATAAGTCCGAACCGCGCCATTGGCACCAACGATGCGAATCGTTTGCGCCGGCGACAAACCGCGTCCATCGGCGGTAAAAATCAACTGACGATTTTCGGGTCGCGTTTGAAACCAGAAATTGTTCACGCCGCCAGCCACGCCGTCTCCGTCACCGTCGATGCCCGTACCGGGAACGCCGAGGCGGGGATTATCAAGATCGCGGAGGACTTCGGTCTCGTCAACTTGCGGTTCGAACTTCAAATGCAAGTTGTAATTTCCCTGCGTCAGCCCGCCGTAACCGCTGCCGGGGATCGTCGGGTCGTATGAATCATTGCCGCTGGCCGCGACGCCGATGTAGTACGTTCCCGAGCCGAGCATCGCGATAATGCGAGAATCTTCGCTGAAGTAGTCATCGTTGCGGCTGACCTGGACCAGTCCACCGCCCGCCAGCGTCGCAATGGCCAGCGGCCGATCGCTGCCACCGACATTCGTCGACGCGGGACCAGTCACGATCGTCGCGCGTACCAGACTGGATGCGAACGCATCGTTGTTGATGGCGTTGACGATGCTGCCGACGGTCACGGTCGGGATCGATGCATTGGTGCGAGGAATGTCGACGACGAAACCGTTGGCGATCGGATTGCCTGCGTTGTCCAGCTTCTGCGTGATGCGAATTTGACCGTTCGCGCCGACGCGGTCGCTTCGCAGAAACTCGATCCTTGTGTTGTTGCCAAGCTTGCCTTCGGCGGTTGAATCGAAACGAACCGACAGAGCGTTGCCAATGCCAAAGTCAGTCGTCGCCGACGCACCGAACTCTTGGAACAATTGCAACTCGGTGTCCAACAAGCTGGAATCGGGCAATCGTTCGGCAAACGTTTCCGCCGTCAGCGTTCCGACGCGATCGGCGTCTTGCAGGTCGACAACGAACCGGTACAAGTCAACATCGACGCTGTCCGGTCGATGCAAGAATTGGCCGTGAAGGACGTCGTAGTTGCCCGGGAACGCAGGTTCGTTCCCACGAAGTCCGGCTTCGTTATTGAACGGCGCGTATCCCGGATTGATCGTCGCGTTCAAGAACGATGGCGTCAGCGACAACAACGTTTGATCGGTCAAATTGGGAGCCTGTTCCAGGCCCAGAAGCAAGCCGATGCCCGCGGTCGCTTTGCGTAAAAAGTCTTCGCCGTAAGCCGTGTTGAAGTTCGTTTGGTTGCTGAACACGATCGCCGGCGCGTTGAACGTCGGGTCGATTCGCAAGTTCGCGTTCAAAACGCCGAAATTGACCAATCGTGTTCCCGGGACCACATTCAAACGAGTCGTATCGCCAAGCGCGAAGGTGATGCCATCGTTGGTCGTTTCGCGGAATTGGACTCCGATCGATTGGGACCACAATCCGAGGGCTTCGCGGACGCGTTCTTTTTGGCGTTCATTAATTTGGTTCAGAAACGAAGTGCCGCCTGCACCGGTCGCGAACACGCCGTTAAAGTTGTAGGCGATCTCGGTGATCCCGTCGGTCGCGTCAGCACCATTGTTACCGAAGTTTTGGTTGATGTACTGAAGCAAGCCGTTCCCGGCCGTGTCTGGGATTTCCAACCGGCCGGGATCGCTGTTTCCACCGGGTAGCTCGATCAGAAATTGCTGTGCATCGATCGACTCGGTGAACACCTTGCTGGTCAAACCATCGTTGCGAAAGACACCGACATCAAGGGCGGTGCCAAGCGTGTCGCCAACCGCGACCAAACGAAGCGGCGCCGCGCCGACGACGCGACTGGGGATCACTTGCGTGAGTCCGCCCGCGACGCCGTTTAGCTGCGAAGTGACCGTAACAACCGCGTTGACCGCTGGCGTCGATGCGACGATCGACTGAACGCCGCCGACCGTGGGAGTGGTGCCGCCAAAATTAATAACAACGTTGCCCGCCGCATCAACCGTGGCCGCCAAGCCCAACGTGCCTGTGTTGACAAACCGAACCGTCCGGCCCGATGCGCTTTCGCCAACGGCGCGCGAGGTGAAAGTGACGTTCAGTCCGGTGACACCGAAATCGGTGCCAACCGACGGAGCGACCGCAACGTTCTGCGGAGCAAGGATCAGGTCGACGCGATCGTCAACCGCCGTGCCGACTCGCAAGCGGAACGTGCCACCGCTGATCGGGACGCCGGGCAAGTTGTTGATGTCGCCGGCGAAGAACAATCGTGCCGTGAAAGTGATCGGGTCGTAGACAACTTCGGTGGGGAAGTACAGCAAGTCGTCGGTGGTGCTGACGGTGTCTTGGGTCAGCAATAATTGATAGAAGCGAGGGTTCTCGGCCGACCGCTCGCTTGCTTGGCCTTTGACCGTGAAGCGAACCAACGGATCGGTCGGCGGGACGAACGCGACGTTCGGGTTGCCAGCGGCGACGCTCGCCGAAAATTGTTCCAGATTGTTGATCGCCGATGCGATGCCGGCGAACGTGGTGCCGGTCGGATAGCTGACCGTGATCGTATCGGTGGCGGTGCTGTATGCGGCCGAGGCGGCGCTGGCACCGGCGACTCGGACGAACACAATTTCGGCATCGTCGAACGAGCGGTCGATGCGATCGGCCGTCACGCCGATCCGCTGGGCACCGATTTGGATGTCGCCTGCCGCGGCGACGTCTTCGACGAACAGGGGATCTTCGTTGAAATAAACAACGATTTCGTTCCGGTTCTGCGTCAGCGATCCGTCCGCATTGCGAATGACCGGTTGTGGCACGACCGATTCGATCAGCGCGCCCAAACGCAATTCAAAGTTCGTCGTATTGGCTCGCCCGGTCGCCGTCTGCAGCAACTCGCCGTCGGTGTTTCGCAAGCCCGTGATGCCAAGGTCGGAATCGTCGAAGCCGAACACTTCCGCCTTGTATTTGTCATCCGGCAGAGCATCGGCGAATCGCACGACGACTTCGTTGGTCGCGTTGTCGCCCAGCGTGACCAAGCCCGGATTGATGACGCGGTCATCGGCCGTTCCCAACACTCCGTCGTCGCCGGCCCGGGTGATTCGGATGGCATCGAATGTGTCCGGATCGATCGACTGGTTTTGGTCGAAGCGGAACGTCAGCACTCGCGGCGCGGTATCGCGGACCGAACCGTTGACGATCAAGTCCCCGTCGTTGGGTTGGATGCCGATCAGTTGCGGGCCGGCCAACAGTTGCCGAGACTCAAGCGTCTCTAACAAGTGCTGGCGACGTTTCTTACCGGCGCCACCGGACTTGCGCTGGCGAGATGATCGGCCGGACGAGGTCGGTCGACCGTCGCCGGACAGATCCTTGCCAGCGGGGATCGAAGCTGCCGAACGCGAAGCATCGGATGCAGATGCCGAGGGGTTGAGTCGCTTACGCGAGGTCATAGACCGAACCTTCAATGGGATGTCACCGGTGGAACAGGCAATCCGCCGAGTTCTGGGAGGTGACCGCGATGGGTAGTGGAATGATGGTGTTTGCCGGCTGAAAATCAGGAGAGATCGAGCGCGGCGGCGTCGCCTGCTTGCACAGCCGAACGATTAGCGGGGAAAAGGTCGTGATCGAAAAGTCTTCGTCGGGGGCCGGAACGGACCGTCGGGGTGTGGGCGCGCACGCTCGTCCAACGGATCGAACCTGGTTGACGAGTATAGTTAGGGGCTAAAAGCCCGCAAACAATTGCCACTGCGCTTCCTCTAAACAGCCGCGGGATTGACCTGATTGCCGCACGATCGTAACGACAATGATGATTTGGGCACGATGCCGGATTGACGGCCAACCAATCGAGGGGTGGCGATCGATCCCGTAAAGTCCGCATCATCGGGTGGCATTTGGACTCCGCAGACGGTCAAAAGTTCCCAGCAGACTTCGTTTAACGCCTCGTCGCCCTCAAAACGGCTCGTCGTCGTCAATATCGTCGTCATCGTCATCGTCGTCCCGGTCGGGGTGCATCGGATCGTCGGGATCAAAGAACAAATCGGCCAGCCCCAGCGGCACCGCGTCGCCGCCGAGCGTCCGACGACGACGGCTGGCCAGTTGTTCCAGGTCGACGGCTTCCTCGCCCAAGCATTTTTCGAGCGCTTCCTGCCACGCGGCGTCGCGAGAGATCGGGTGATCGGCGTTCTGGACCATCCGTTTAAGTGCAAAACGCAACAGATTGATGCCGTCGCGAGGCGAAAAGTCCAGCTTCAATTGGTGCGAGTGCTGCAGGAATTCGACCGTCATCGCCAGCATCTCGGCTTCCGCAAACGGCAGGTGGTACTGCAAGATCGCCATCTCGTCCTGCTTGTTCGGAAACCCGACCTGCAGCGTCGGTTGCAACCGCGACAGGATGTAATCGGGAATCTCGAACGTCGATTCGTCCTGGTTCATCGTGACCGCGGCCCGAAAAGGCTTGGACGCCGGAATCGTGATGCCCGCGACGATCGATTCGACCAACCGGCGGCCGTCGAACAGCGGAGCCAGCGAGGCCCACGACTTTTCGTTCATCCGGTTGCCTTCGTCCAGCAAGCAGACGCCGCCGGTGATCATCGCCGATACCAGCGGCGAGGCGTGGTACGCGATGTCGCCGCCCTGGGACAGCACCGGCGTGATCAAAAGATCCTCGGGCCGCGTGTCGGCGGTGCACTGGTAGATGTAAAGCGGCGCGCCGTGAGCCTTGGCCGCCGCGATCGCAAGCTGAGTTTTTCCGACGCCCGGCGAACCGACCAGCCGAGGCGTCAGCGGCAAGTCGGCGTCGTCGATCGCGATCCAACAGGCCAGCAATTGCATCAAGACTTCGTGTTGGCCGATCCACTGGCCCGCCGCCGAATACGGCTGGGACAATTTCAAGTGGACGCCGTCGATGTCGACGAAGCCGTTTTCGATGGTGAAGCCGCCGGGAGACGTGAAGCTGGTCGGCTTTGGATCGGTTGGTTCTAGATCGGGGGAGGACGTCATCCGCGCGGACTCGTGGGGGGGTTAGCGTTCGAACCGGGCTGGTCCGTTTGATCAGGATTAACATCGCGTGAACAACAACTGACGTAGCTGATCCCGCCAGGGTGTAGCTGATTCCGCCAGGGTTCAGTTCGGTCTGAACCCTGGCGGGATCGGCTACGGCAAGTCAGTCTTTTCAAGATCACGTCATGCTTGGAACTCGGGGACTTCCTGGTTCTCACGAGCGTGAAGATCGTCCGCGAAATGGTCCGCCGTCTTGGCCGGCCTTCCCGCCGCCATGTCCTCGCGCTCCTCGATCACGGCTTTCAAAATCGATTCGATGTACTGGTGGATCGAATGATCGGAAAAGTGGTCGATCTTCCAACGCAGCAACCCGCCCAGAAATCCTTTCCAGCGGTCACGTCGTCGGCCGATCAAGCCGAGCTTGCGAATCTTGCCGTTGCGGTTCAAGTAGACCTCGCGGCCGCAGTGCCGGTAACCCATCAAGATCGGTGGCACTCGCGTGACGACGTCGTTGTTGTTGACGTAACGATAGTGTTTTAGCTTGACAAAGTTAACGTACCGATTGTTCCCCACTCGCGGCGAACCGTACGTGAACAATTCATCGGGGTTGGAATTGATGTGGGACAAGAAGCACCGTCCCGTGCAAATCGTCGCCATCGCACCGCCGAGCGAATGGCCGCAGAAGTAAAGCGGTTGATCGTTGCTTAGCAGCGCCGTTTCAAGCATCGGCCAAAGGTCATCGACCTCGCGTTTAAACCCGCGGTGAACCTTGCCGGCCGTTTCGGCCAGCACCGCGGCGGCGTTCACGTCGGCTTTGATATCGTTCCATTCGTTCGGTTCGGTCCCGCGGCACGCAATCACGCAATCGTGGTCGTTGCGAAACCGAAACGCTTGGGAACCGTCGCGGTCGTAAAAACTCACATCGGGAAAGCCGACAATGTCGCACGCGCGTTGCGCCTCGTCTTCGTCGTTGTAGGCGATCATCGACAGTTCAGCGAACAACAACGATTTTTGTAAAAACGTCAACTCACGAATCGGCCCGGTCAATTGGGAATGCAGGACGAGCGGACGTTCGCCGGGATCTTGGACGGTATCGACCGCTTGGATGGCTCGTTCCATCATGGTGCTGGTTTCGCCTTTTTGATCGAAATTTTCTTCAGAGTAGGACAATTGTCCCAATTGTCCCTTGGCAAATCAGAGTAAGACAATTGTCCCAATTGTCCCCACGCGAATTTCTGTCAACGAATGCAAGAGACAATTGGGACAATGGTCCTACTCTGGTCTACGTTTCCACCCCGAAGGTCGCCTCCGGCCGGACCGTCGGCTTCAGCTTCTCCGTTTTTTGCGGATGTCCGCCGTCGACGTCCAACCGCATCGTCAAATGCCGACGCCACTGATCGTCGTCCGGTTCGGGGTGATCGCTGCGGAAGTGGACGCCGCGTGATTCCGAACGCGCCAGCGCCGAATCGACGATGCAGGACGCCGTCAGCAATAAGTTTTGCAGCTCCCATCCTTCGATGCTGTCAAACTGGTGCGTCATCACGTACGCGGCGAACGAGCGGATCGAATCGGCGGCTTCACGAAGCCCCTCGCCGCAGCGTTCGACGCCCGCCAGCCGGCCCATCAGACTTTTCAGCGACACCCGCACGTCGGCCACGTCGAACGATTCGGCGATCGTGTGAACCGGATGCGAAATCGGAAACGCGGACAGGTTTCGCGATTGTTCCGCCGCCATCCGCGATGCCGCTTCGCCAGCATGCGCTCCGTAGACCAAGCCTTCCAACAGACTATTGCTGGCCAAGCGGTTTGCGCCGTGAAGTCCGCTACTGGTCACCTCGCCGGCCGCCCACAATCCGGGCAGGCTCGTTCGTCCTTGCCGATCCACGGTCACGCCGCCGATGACGTAGTGCGCGCCCGGACGAACGGGGATGCGATCCGACGTGATGTCCAGCCCGAACTTCTTGCACGCTTCCGCGATGCCGGGAAAACGCGACCGGACGTGATCGGGGTCCAAGTGCGAAAGGTCCAAATAGACGTTGCTGTGCTTGGTCTTGTCCATTTGCCGGATGATCGATTGGCTGACCACGTCGCGCGGAGCCAATTCGGCTCGGCCGTCGTATTCGGGCATGAACCGATGGCCGTTGCTGTCCACTAAGTAAGCGCCCTCGCCGCGGACCGCTTCGGTGATCAGCGAACGTGACGACCCGGCGATGTACAACACCGTCGGATGGAACTGGATGAATTCCATGTCGCGCAGTTCCACGCCCGCGCGATAGGCGAGCGCCGTTCCGTCACCGGTCGCGACGGCGGGGTTGGTCGATTCGCGATAGACCTGACCGGCACCTCCGGTGCAAAGGATGGTTTCTTTGGCCCACACCAAAACGGGCTGGCCCAGATCGTCGGAGATCATCGCACCACGGCAGCGGCCTTCGTAGGTCAGCAAGTCGACCGTGAATGCGTTTTCCCAAATGTCGATGTTCTCGGCCGCGCGAGTTCTTTCGATGACCGCCCGCATGACTTCCGCGCCGGTCGCATCGCCGCGGGCATGAACAATGCGTTCGCGGCTGTGTCCGCCCTCGCGGCCCAGCATCAATTCGCCGTCGCTGGAATCAAACTTTGTTCCCCAGCGAACCAGTTCTTCGATCCGCCGCGGCCCTTCACGGATCACCATGTCGACAATTTCCAGGTCGCAAAGGTTGCCGCCCGCGGCCAACGTGTCCGAAACGTGCGACTCGAAACAATCGTCCGGATCCAAAACGCCCGCGATGCCGCCTTGAGCGTAATTGCTGTTCGATTCGCGTAGCTTGTCCTTCGTGACGACCATCACGGACTGGTGCGATTCGACGGCGTTTGCCGCACGCAGACCCGCCAATCCGCCGCCGATCACCAGGATGTCGGTGAACCGGTGCAAGGCGCGACGCGAGTGAAACGAGGTCAAATAGCGGGGTGTGAACATCAAGTCGCTTTGGGTTGGTGACGCGCTGGGGCTTTCCGCGTATCGACAGGCTTCCTTTATAGCGGATAGTATGCCGGGTCCGACCCGGCGACGTGGCGGAAATCTCGACTACGATGGACCATCCCCGCTTCTTCTCCGCCACTCATTCGCAACCCGGACCACGACCTTATGAGCGAAATGAAACGCGGCTTTCACGAAGATCCGCAAGCGGAGGATCCAGAATCGGAACTGGTCGATTCGGAACTGGTCGATTCGGACTCGGCAGATGATTTGGCCGACGATCAAAATGCCGAGCAAAATGGCAGCCACCTGCTGGAACTGACGACGGACTCGAAACGCAAAAAGAAAAAGCGTCGACGCCGCCGCCTGACCCTGTCCGTCTTGCCGACGCTGCTGACGCTCGGCAACGGCGTCTGCGGGCTGGCGGCGATCGCGATCGCGATGAGCGAGACGCTGGCTTGGCAGAACGAAAAGCAATTGCTGGTCGCCGGCACGTTTATCTTCGGTGGCATGCTGTTCGACGCCTTGGACGGATCGGCGGCACGGATGACGGGCCAGGAAAGTCGTTTCGGCGGGGAACTGGATAGCCTTTGCGACGCCGTCACATTCGGCACCGCGCCGGCGGTCCTGGTTTGGCGTTACAACGACGGGACGTTCTTGCCATTGAAATTGACGTGGGCGATCGGAGTTTTGTTCGCGTTGTGCGTGCTGATTCGCCTCGCGCGATTCAATGTCGAAACCGGCGAAGACGACGCGCACGAAGGCTTTGAAGGCCTGCCCAGTCCCGCGGCTGCCGGAACGCTGGCCGCGTTCGCGATCGCAATGCCGGAACTTGCCGGCTATGTCGATCCGTACTACCCCGATTGGATCCAGTCGCTGGCGGCAAGCGCGCTGATCGCGTCGCACTACCTGATCCCTGCGCTGGCCCTGGCGCTGGCGTACCTGATGGTGTCGCGGTTCCAGTACCCGCACGTCTTTCAACAACTCGTTCGCGGCCGCCGCGCGCCCAACCAGATCGGCCAAGGTCTGTTTTTGGTCATCGGCGCGTTGCTGCTGCACTGGTTGGCGCTACCGATCGCGTTTTGTTATTACGCGTTTGGATCGCCGCTACGGGCGCTGTGGGCTCGTTATCGGCACCCCCACGATACCGCTCGAGACGGAACCGCCGGCTAATCGGTGCAATTGTATCGGGCTTGTAATAAATGCCTCGATTCGCGTCCGGGTGAGCGGCAAGCCATTTTTTTCGCCGATGGAAAACGCGTAAGATCTGAGGGCGGACGTTCGGTCGTTCGGTGGCGGATCGTTTGAACCGCTCGGGCGATCGCGGAGGCTTCCCGCGTCACGAAGTCGTTTGAGGTTTTTCCATGCAACAAGTTTCCGTTCCGAACAAAAAGATTCCTCAGCCCCATCACAGCCCGTTCTACAACCATCTGGTGCCGGCCTACCAAGCAGTGTGGCCGGCCGTCGCGAAACGACGAATCTCTGCGGCGATCAAGTCCTTGGACTTTCCCGCCGAATCGAAAGTGTTGGAAGTCGGCGTCGGAACGGGCATGTCGCTGGACTGCTACCCGACCAACATTTCGCTGACCGGAGTCGACCTTTCCGAAGCGATGTTGGCCGAAGCTGAACTGCTGGTCGCCGATCGAAACTGGGACCACATCCAAGTGTTTCCGATGAACGCCGAACAACTTGAGTTTCCCGACGACAGCTTTGACATCGTGACGTCGTTTCACACCATCAGCGTCGTGTCGCGTCCGCAGCAAATGATGTCCGAGATCGTTCGCGTGTGCAGACCGGGCGGACGTGTGCTGATGATCAACCACTTCCGCAGCGATAATCCGCTGATCGCTCGCGTCGTCGATTCAGCCGGCAACATCACCCAGCGACTCGGTTGGCGTACCGACATCGAACTGGACGAAATCGTCAAAGAACTACCGATGCGAATGGACCATCGCTACAAGCCAAACCCGATGTCGCTGTTCACGGTCATGGAAGCCACGTGCGTGAAGTAGGGATTAGCAGGAAGCAGCCGCGTAGCGGCGACATAGCTTGACGCTGGTATCGCTATGCCGCCGCGACGCGGCTATCGATCGTGCGGGCGCCATTGACCAGGGGCTTCCGCCCCTGGCTATTCCTATTTCGCCGCTACGCGGCTATCCAGCGACCATTCTCCATTCTCCATCCTCCATTCTCCATCCTCCATCCTCCATCCTCCATTCTCCATCCTCTCACTTCCTCCGCGGCTTTCGCTTGACCGGTGCGAGCGCGTGCTGGCTCTGGTACGCGACGTCCGCGATCAACGAATCGACGCGATTGCGACACACCGCGTAGATCCCAAGCGACGGGATCGCGACGATCAATCCGCCGACCGTCGTCACCAGCGCCTGGTAGATGCCCTCGGCCAAGTCGCCCGCACCGGCGGCGCCCCGAGTCGTCGCGACCTGCTGGAACGCGAAGATCATCCCGGTTACCGTGCCCAGCAATCCCACCATCGGCGCGATGTTCCCGATCACGGACAAGTATTCGATCCGCCGCATCAATCGGGCGGCCTGTCCGGCCAGCGAATCTTCGACGGCCTTTTCGACTTCGTTCCAACCGAACTCGATTTCCGAAAGCCCCGACAACAACACCACGCTTAGCACGCTGGGCGATCGTCGACATGCCGCATCGGCCTCCGCCAACCGTCCCGTCAACAACGACTGCCGAACCGCATCGGCCACGCCGTCGGGCAAAACTTCTTTTCGCCGAAGCGTCATCGCTTGATCGAACACCAGGTAAGCCGCCGCGACTGAAAGCGCGAACAACACCAACAAGATCGTGACGCCGACGGCACCGCCGCTTAGCAAAATATCGATCCAGCCCGCACCGTCATCGGCGGCGGCTTCGGTGGCCAGATCAGCTTGAGCGAAGAAAGTTTGCATCGACTCGTTCTAACACAGTAGGACAATTGTCCCAATTGTCGCTTCCTAAAAAACGCAAAGATCCGCGGGCCAATTGGGACAATTGACCTACTCTGGATCCGCATCCACCGCACCGGCCGACAGTAGAAATTCCGCGTCGGCAAGCAGTGGTTCGTCCCAGCGAAGCTGCAACACGCCGTCGCGTTGCAGTTGCTCGATCGCGTCATGATGCCGACCGCGAATCCGATCCTCCGCCGCCCGCACCCGCGATCGGCTTTGCGAAATCGATAACACGATCATCGCGAACAGTGCCATCGGAAGCGTCGACAAAATCAAACTGGTCAGCATCATGGCAAAGTCGGGACGCGGAAACGATTCCAGGTCGCCGGATAGTTCTTGAAGCGCGACGTAGCTGGCATCAAAGTAACCGCGATAGAGCGCGATCACGGGGCCGGCCATCAGAAACCAGAAGATCGCCGTTCCGACAAGTCCGCACGCGACCGCCGCGCCGCGTGACATTGACACGCGATCGGCTTCGGCTTCAAAAATTTCTTGCGATCGTTCTTGCAACGTATCCAATCCGGATAGCGACGCGACCGCGCGTCGATCGGCCGAGTCGGTCAGCGAAATTTCAGCGTGACGTTTGCCTTGCCGGAGCGCTGCCAGTTCGTCGCGAAAGCGATTTGCAAGCGGCCCCAACCGATCCGCAACCGCCGCATCGCTGCGTCGTTTCAAACCGCTGCGAATGTCCTCGCTCGCATCTCGATCGCCGGTCAAATTTTTCGTCGATGTCCACACCGCGCTGACCAGCGACGGAAGCGATCCCGAGAGCGACAACAGCACTCGATCCCACGCGCCATGGGTCAAGTTTAAAATGCCAACGATCGTGCGATACGGGAACCAAAACGCCGCCGTATCATTCAGCAGCGACAGTCGCAATCGCGACCGAATAGCGGCCCGCATCGATCCGCCGCCACCGACCAAGGACTCGGCAACCTCCAGCGGTAGCTTTCTCGCTTCCACGTTCAACCGCCGCACCGCCGCCGTCAAATCAGGCAGTCGATCGCCCAAGATCGAATGAAGCGCGAAACGAAATCGTGCGTCCAACGCCGATAGCCGAGTGCTCCGTCGCCTGTCGCCGTCCCATGCATCGCCGAGTTCCGATTGCAATCGCCGAGCGACTTCTTCGGCCGCCGCTTTTCCGATCGTCGACTCGTCGCGATCATCGACGTCAAAGTCATCGATCACGATCGGCGTAACAATCTGGCTGCGCGGTGCCGCCTTTCGCATTCGCGCGATGAAGGCATCGACGTCGGTGGACAACTGATGATCGTCGCGTACCGAGTTGACGACCGGGATGACGATCGAACCTTCGCTGGTTTGCGACAGAGTGGCAACGATCTCGCTTCGCAATTGATCGCGTCGAACGATCAGCAACAACACCGACGCCATCGATAGCGCTCGACCGGCTACCGCCGCGATCGACGCGCGATCATCGGTCGCGCCGGGCGCGTCGACCAAAAGGTAGGGCGTGCCGATCGGTTGCATGTCGGCCGCCGCGCAGCGAACGTAATCTTCGTGACGCGGATCCAAGTCGGCCGGCGGCGAGGGCCCAATCCAGGTCAGCTTCTCGGTCGCTTCGTCCAAGCTGTTGCCGCTTCGGATAGCACTTGCGACCGATGACGAACGCACCATTTGCCGAATCAGCCATGACTTGCCCTGACCGGTTGCACCGACGATCGCGACGACCGTGCTTCCTTGGCTTCGCTCGTCCAACATCATGCGCCGCGCTTCGGCGTGCTGGTCACACAGCTCGATGACCTCGCGACCGGTGGACGAATCCCCTAGCACGGACGTGGCCGCACGACGAACACGAAGCAAAAAATCGCGGCCGGGTTGGCCGACGTTCTCTTCCGTTGACGACGAATTGCGTGATGAGTTCACGGTCGATGGCGTTGGGATCGAGTTCACGTCAGGGGTGGTCCGCCACGGGGAAGAATCTTTTTCAGCTCTACTCGAAACTCGTCGCGAACGCGGTAAAGGGGCAAGGTCGGCCCGATCGCTTCACGCACGATGATCTTTGACGGTAACAACTTTTCGCTCGCGCCGCCCACGCGAATCGGAGCCATCGAGGTCGGTCGCGCGACGCCGAACACGTCGCAAAGTACCGCGTGAAAGTCGGCAAGCTGTTGACGGGCGGCTTGCTGGCCGACGTTGCGAGTACTTTGGCCGCCCGCCCACATCGTCGCATACGCGGTCAAACCGATCGCACCCAACAGTTCGGGAATCGATGCGGACGCGATCACTGTGGTGCCGAAATCCAGTGGGATCATCAATACGCCGCCCATCGCGGCTAGCATCGCGGCCAGTGGCGTCAAACCGGCGGCAAGCTTCTTGCTGGTCGGGACTTCCATCCACATCTTCGCGACCGCTTCGTCCAACCGACGCGGGTCCAGCGACGTGAAGTCGTCTCGTTCGAACCGCAGGATCGCCGCTTCGGCCGCGTCGAACCAACGCTGCAAATCGGCATCCGAGTTGGCCGGATGGGGCGCGTCCGACGATTCGGCGACCTTCAGGGCGGGCCAATGTCGAAGGCTCGATTCGCCGCCGAATCGATCGATCGCTTTGAGTAGTCGGCTGGGTGTCAGCAACCCGCCGTATTCGCCGCTTCGGAATTTCCCGCGAATTTCGTCGGCCGTCTTTTCAGCCATCGCCGACGGAGTCAATTGACGAACCAAGTCACCCGCGCCGCCGAAGATGCGGCGCATCTTCGTATTCAACCGAACGCCCCACCTCGCGTACCACGGCGCGGTGACGGCAAACGATTCCGACAGTTGCCGGATGATGCGTTCGCTTTGATGCAACCGCAACTCGGTGACTTCGCCGCCGACTTGGCGATGCGCAAAAAATTCCAACGACGCTTGCAGCAAACACGCATGCGCTTTCGCCGTCTTTGACACCGAATCGTCCGCATCTTGATCGATGGCGATAAAACCTTCTTCCCAGACCGCCGTCCGCAATCCGCTTTGCAACGCCAAACGAAACTTCTCGAACAAGACGCCGCGATCCAAACGCTGCGGCATCGCCGAAAGCAGCCGATCATTCTCGATCGACGCCGGTGGGTTGTCGTCGGCATCTTCGCGCACCGAAAAGAACACCGGCATCGGATCAGGGTCGTCGATCACCGCCACCGTCTTTGCCGACCGTGTGGTTGGAATGAACGGGCCACTCGATGGGATCTCGAAATCGTAAGCCGCGTAAATCGTTTCGATACCGTGGGTCCGAGCAAGCGGCGAAAACGTTTCATGAACTTGATCGGGAGTTTGCTTCGGACGAACTTTATTGACCGCCAGCATTCGCGGCACGCCGGGCATCAAATCCGAAGCGATGCGAAGCAAGTCGCCCAGCGTTTTGTCGCGTGACGATTCGGCTCCCGTCACGACCAAGAACGCCGAACACAATGTCGCGGCGCGTCCGAGCAATTCGCGGCGCTGCGTCGGCGAACCGAGTTTCAAATCTTCGTCCGAAACGATATCAGGACAATCCAGCAGCCCGATGCCGGAATCATCCAGCGCTGAATCGGTCGCGACCAGCGGCACGGAGAGTGCCATCCCGTCGCCGCCTCGGTTGTTGTATTGGCCGTGCGCGGTCGCGGGATCATCGGACAACATTTCCGGCGTGCCGCCGACGGCATCGGCGATTCGGTCCATCAACAGTTGCCAAAGTTCCGCGTCCAACTGCCAAGCCGATGGCAACCACAACACGAACCGGTGCGTGCCCTGATCGTTGCTGGTCCCACGAAGCGTTCGCGCGCGACCGATGGGGCTCAAGAACGTCGCCACCAGCGAAGTCTTGCCGCTGTTTAGCATTCCCGCGATCGCGACGGTCGGCCACTGGGCAAGCTTTTCGGCGGTTTGCAACTTTCGCCCCGACGACATCACCTCGGCAAGCTTTTGCGGACTCAAACGACGCAGCGCCGTCAGATAACTATCGCGACCCTCGCCGGGATAATCTCGCTGCACGGCCGCGCGTCGATCGTCGTCTTCCAGCAGCGAAAGCAGGCTGGTCCAGTCGATCGTGTCGTCTTGTTGACCTCGCAAAGATCCAAACATCGCCGCTTCAAGGTGCCAAAGAAATTTGCTCGTTCGTAGCTACCAAGCGGTTGAAAGGCCACCGGCTTTGGTCGCGCGGCCGCCGGAAACCACTCTTAGAGTTCCTTCCCGGGCCCTATCGTCTCGCAAAACCTGCCACCAACGCAAGGCGTCGACCTCCGACCAACCGCTCGCGTCCTGGCACTGGCGAAGCGTCGCCGCCAAATCGTCGATCGAACGCGGACGCTCATCCGCATCCTTTCGCAGACAACTCATCAAAACGTTTTGCAAATCCATCGGCAGCGGCCGTCCCAAACGATCCGATGGTCGAACGGGTTCCTCTTTCAACTGTTTCATGCAGATGTCCGCCGACGCATCGCCGTCGAATATTGGCCGACCGGTCAGCAGCGTGTAGCCGACGCCGCCGAGGGAGTAGATGTCGCTGCGGGCGTCGGACATGCCGGCATCGCGAACTGTTTCGGGCGACATGTACATCGGCGTGCCGGTGATGCCCGCGGTCGTCGTCAAGTCCGTTCCCAAGTTTGCGCCGGCGAGGGTTTCCGTCGCGAGGTGCTTGACCAAACCAAAGTCCAACACCTTGACCATGTCCGGCGCGCCCGGATGATTCGCGATCATCAGGTTGGCCGGTTTGATATCGCGATGAATCAGCCCGGCTTGGTGCGCTTCCGACAGCGATCCGCAGACCTGCAACAGCAAATGGATCACACGCGCCGGCGGTTGAGCCCCGAAGTCGTCCACCAAGTCTTCAAGCGTGATGCCGTCCACGTACTCCATCACATAAAAAAAACCGTCGTGTTCGGTCCGACCAAAGTCGTACAGGTCGATCGTGTTGGGGTGACGAAGCTGGGCAGTCATCTGAGCTTCGCGTTCGAACCGCGCGACGGCCTGCGTGCTGGCCGACTCACCTTCCAGGACCTTGATCGCCACCGTCCGACGCAGCAGGTCGTGGGTACCGCGATAGACCGTGCCCATGCCGCCGCGACCGAGGGTTTGGCCGAGTCGATACGGTCCGATGCGACGCGCCGCGTCGTCGACCATCCCTCCAAGACGCTGCGTCCGATCGGCCCGCCAAATCGCCAACGGCAAGAATAGCGGCAATGCCATCAGCCCCGCCATCGCGAACAACCATCGCCACATCCGCCGCATCGGCAAGTAAGCCTCCGCGACTTCAATTTCACTGGCCAAACCGATTTCGTATTCACTGACCCAAGTCCAAGCACCGATCACCGTTCGGCCGCGATCACTTTCATAGCCGTCCAAGTCCATTCCCGTCCCGCCGCGCGTGACTTGGTCCGCCATCACCGATAGCGCGCGTCGCCGTGGATCTCCGGCAACGACCATCACTTCGGTTGCATTCGGCTGATCGACAGAGCGGCCTCGCGAAATCATCCTGGCCGACCGATCGATCGCGAACGTCTGGCCGCTTTCGCGCCAATCCAAAGCTGAAAACGTCTTGGACCAATGCTCGGACGGATCGACCAACCAAACCGCCGCGCCGACGCGCCGACCACCATCGTGTATCGGCGACAACGCCGCCATGACTTGACCGTGGGAACGGTTCGATAGAGCAAACGGTGTCGAGACGGCCGCCCGGCGAAGTTCCAATGTTCGCATGGTCGATGGGGGCACCGATAACGTGTCGCCGATCAATTCCGAGTCATCGCTTTGAACGACTCGGTTGGACGCATCGATGACGCACCAAGCCAGCACCGACTCGATGCGCGAGGAAGCGACGCTGGACGGATCCACTTTCAGCGTTTCATCATCCCCAGCAACTTGACCGATTGCAACTTCACTGGCCAAGCGATCGGCGTCGGCGATCAAAGCCGAAAAGTAAACTCGCGTCGATGCCTCGCTCGCGATCAAGTTCGCGCGAAGCGTGCTGGCCAATTCGTCGGCAATCGAACTGCGGACCGACACGGCCATCATCAGGCCCATCGCAAACAGACAAACCCCCCACGCCAAAGCGATGATCGCGAGCAAGCGTTTTCGTCGTCGCTGGATCTTTAGGCCCCCGACTAACTCGCCGGTCAACTTGCCGGTCAATTCATGGGTCAGTTCGCCGGTCAGTCCAGCCGTCGTCCGACGCATCACTCGCGATAGCCTTGCTTCTGGAACGGCTCGCTTTCAATGATCGCGGCCAGCAGGTACGCGAATTTGTAGTCGCTGCGTTTGACATCGGCCATGATCTTGTCGATCGCGCACTTGTCGTAATATTCGGTTCCGCGCCCGAGCGCGTAGATCAACATTTTTTCCGCCAAGCAGCGTACGAACTGCTCGCGTCGCTCGCTCGAAAGAATGCGTTTTAAATCGTCGACGCCGACGAACTCGGTTCCATCGGGCAACTTCCCTGACGCATCGATCGGGTCGCGACCGTCGCGGGTTCGCCACTGGCCCACCGCGTCAAAGTTTTCCAACGCAAAGCCCAGCGGATCCATCATGTTGTGGCACGCCGCGCAAGCCGGATTGTCGCGGTGCTGCTCCATCCGCTCACGCAGCGTTCCGACCAGCCTGCTTTTTTCCAATTCGGGAACATTTGGTGGGGCCGGCGGCGGAGGCGTATTAAGGATGTTTTCTAGGATCCACTTGCCACGTTTGACGGGACTCGTTCGCGTCGGATTGCTGGTCACGGTCAACACCGATGCGTGCGTCAGCAATCCGCCCCGCGGCGTCCCGGCCAGCGACACGCGGCGGAACTCGTTGCCCTTCACACCGCGGATGCCGTAGTAGTTCGCCAGCGTTTCGTTCATGTACGAAAAGTCCGCATCCAACAGCGTCGGGATCGGCTGGTTGCCTCGCATCACGCCCGCGAAGAACGTCAGCGTTTCTCGTTGCATCAGATCGCGGATTTCATCGTCAAACGTTCGGAAGACTCGCGTGTCTGGATTGACGTTGTCCAGATTGCGAAGCTGCAACCACTGGCCGGCAAAATTTTCGACGAAGCGATTGGCGCGAGCGTCCTGCATCATTCGCGCGACCTTGCCCAGCAATACTTTTCGATCGCGGATCTTGCCTTGGTGGGCCATCAACAACAGTTCGTCATCCGGCATGCTACTCCACAGGAAGTACGAGATCCGCGTCGCCAGTTCGTAGTCGCTGATCGGCGGCATCTTTCCGGTTTTGTCGGGCGACCGGTACTGTTCGACCTTGAATAAAAAGTGCGGTGACACCAACACGGCCTGCAGCGCGACTTGGATGCCTTCTTCGTAGCTGCCACCTTCTTCTCGCACCGAAGCGGCAAGCCCGACCAACCGCCGAACTTCGTCGTTGCTGGCCGGACGACGAAACGCACGGCTGGCGATACGCCCCATCACCTTCGCCGTCGCTTCGTCCGTCGTGACATTGCCACCGGTAATTTTGTTTGATGGTTCGACGAAGATCAGCCGCCGATGGCTTGGCGGATACTTGTCTTCCGAAACGGAGTAAGGCCTTCGTTCTTCGCCTCGCAAATGCACATGATGAATGTGCAGGTTGCTGTCCTTGCCGTCGTTGTAGTAGTCGTTGATGAAACTGATCTCGACCGTCCGCGTGCCGCGTCCCAGCCGCATCGACACGGTGTAGTCCTCGGACGACTCGTTGGAAACGTCGATCGTTTTGTCGAACGTGCCGCAAACCACTTTCATGCGAACCGGATCGGGCCCGCCTTGGTCGCCCGACGCGGTGATGGTCAATTCGTAGTTGCCGCCGAAGGGCAAGTCGGATTGAAACGAGACGGTGCCGTTGCTGGTCAGCGTGACGCGGTCGCCTCGCAGGCTGTGCTTTTCCGCATCGATCAGTGCAGCCGGGGCTTTGTCGGTCTCGTAAATTTCGCCCGGTGGCGGCGTATAGATCGCTTTCCCAGAAATCACCTCGGCCGCGTCCAAGTACTTTTCAATCAGCAGCGGTGGCAGCGACAACACGTCGCCGATGTTGTCGAAACCGTAACCAACGTCGTCCCCGGGAAAGCCCTCCGCGGGAGCGTAGTCGACGTCGGTCAAATCCCGAACGGTGTTGCGGTACTCGGCGCGATTGAGCCGCCGAAGGGCGACCTTGCCGGCGTTCGGATTGCGGACGCAGTCGACCGCGTTTGCGAGCTCGTCCAGCAAGTCGACCATTCGAGCCCGGGTGGCCGCGTCCATCGCGTCGCCGTCTTCGGGCGGCATCGAGCCCAGGCGGACTTGCCCGAGCGCTCGCAGCCAAACCTTTCGCTCTTTCGCTAAATCGGCCGCCGAGTTTGCATCGGCCAGCGACAACTCGCTGCCCACATCATGGCAATCGATGCAGTAAGCTCGCAGCAATGGCATTAGCGAATCGCGGAACGCCGCTTCGCGGCTCGCATCGTCGGCGTGAACACTGAACCCCGCCCCAAAGACGGCGAAAAAAAATGTCGTGAAGATGATTCGCGATCTCGACATCAATTTTTCATGCACAAAGAAGGTCCGGTGGTGCGTGCCAGAACAGACAGCCGTCGACTCAATTCTACCTCGCCGATCGTTTTCGGGTTTTGATGCGTCAGAGTTTTCTTAGCATCTCGTACAATGAGCGTACTGTTCGCGTCCGCCTCGACGGCGAACGTTTCGATTCTTGATGGCCATGCCGATGACTGCGACCCTCGATCTACGCTGCCCGAAATGCGGCTTGCCGCTGCGGTTGCAACGGCCGACCGTCGCGTCGGAAATCGGTTGCCCGAAATGTCGCTATCGTTTCGGAATGTTGCCCGATGGAAAAATCATTTCGGTGGCAAAGCTGGACGCTTTTTCGACTTTGCCCGAACCGATCATCGCAAACGCCGCCCCTGCGAAACCCAAGGGCGTGCGAATCGATACGGCCACGCCGCCGATTCCCGAGCCACCACCGGTGCATGGTTCATTGCCTTCGACGCCGACGCCCACGTTCCAAAGCCGCGTCCAACCAAGACAGCAAGGCCCCGGCATCGGGATCCTGCTGCGGAAATCGATCGTGCCGATCATCTGCATCGCGATCACCGCCGGCATCGTCGCAGTGATCGTCGCCAACCGCGATCGTTTGCCGGCTACCGGAATGTTGTCGAAAGCGAAATTGGACACGCTGGTCGCCAGCCTTCCGATGACGGACTCGCACGAAAAAGTACTGGACGAATGCAAGGTCGCGATCGACGAGGCGAGCAGGGTTTTGCAAAGGCTTTCCGACAGCAACCCTTCGACCGATACGATGGTGGTCGCCGAAACGATCGATTCGCTTCAAAAGCTGAAGAAAAAAATGGATCAGCTGACCCGCCGCGCCGCCTCGATGGACGAGCTGCCCAAAGATCGATTTAATGATGCGTCCGATCCGATTGTCCAGAAGTTGATCGCGGCGGGCGAGTCCGCGCGAGCGTTCGGTGAATCTGTCGAATCGATCAACCTTCGCACGGTCGAGCGTTTGAAACGGGCGGGCGAGCTGAACAAGCTCGCTAAGACGCTCGCGTCGGACTTCATTGACTTTCCATCGACGTTGAGGCTGGCATGGCAGCCGCTGGACGTTCCGCGAAGTCCGATCCAAGAAATCGAATACGAAGTGATCGTGATCCAGCGAGCTTTATGGCGATCGATGGTCGCCGTCGATGACGATTCGAGCTACCAAGCGTTGGCGGGTGATCTAAACTCGGCCGCCGAAGAATTCTCAAGCGTCGCCGCTCGCTACCGAAAACTCGAAAACCGCGACGCGTTGTTTCGCATCTACTCGCGATACTTCGACCCGGCGATTTCGCTCAGCCGTGCGATCTTGGACACGCACCTGAACCTGCAAGATCGCTTCGGCGAACTGAACGACAAAGACGCTTTGCAACGCTACGTCGATGCGTACGAGGCAATGAAGAAAGGCTAAGCACTCGGTGAACAATAACTGATGTAGCTGAGCACGCGATGATTGGCGAAGACGGGTGTTCCCACGTCGTGCTCAAGTTTGGGAACACTGATCGAAGCTAATCGAACACTGATTTTTCGGGGGCGCGGGGTTAGGACTATTGATAGGTATGGATTGACTCGCCGCTGGATGACCACGTTGTTGTTGCCGGCTGACAGGCCGGAGGCCGACACATCTTTGCCGGTGGCGTCAGCCACCGGAACCAATGACATCCGAATCGCTAGCCCAGCGGGCGACACAAACGACGCAATGTGTTGCCCTCCGGGCCAAGAGCTGCGAACCGGGGCTGACTTTCTGACGTAATGGCAGATAAGTTGAACGGATCATTCGCCGCTCGATTTCCCCGCCTTTCGCCCTCTCGATCCCGTGATGCCCGATCCACACACTTCCGATCCCGCTGCCGCAACGCCCGGCCATGAAGCCTTGGCCGAACTGACCCAACAGATCCTCCAGCACAGTGATCCGTTTCGCAGGCTGGTCGATGAAGTCGGCAAGACGATTGTCGGCCAAGAGGGCTTGATCGAGCGGATGGTCATCGCACTGCTGACCGGTGGCCACTTGTTGATCGAAGGCGTTCCGGGACTCGCCAAGACGACCGCGGTGGCGTGCCTATCGAAGGCGATTTCGACCGGATTCCAGCGGCTGCAGTTCACGCCCGACCTGTTGCCCGCGGACCTGATCGGGACTCAGGTTTACCGTCCGCAAACGCAAGAGTTCGTCGTTCAGAAAGGCCCGATCTTCTCCAACTTGATCCTGGCCGACGAGATCAATCGAGCGCCCGCGAAGGTGCAAAGCGCGCTGCTGGAAGCGATGCAGGAACGCCAAGTCACGATCGGCGGCGAAACGTTCCTGCTGGACGAACCGTTCATGGTCATGGCCACGCAAAACCCAGTCGAACAGGAAGGCACCTATCCGTTGCCCGAAGCCCAGATGGACCGTTTCATCATGAAGGTCGTCGTCGGCTACCCCAACCGCGACGAAGAACTGCAGATCCTTCGTCGCATGTCCAAGACGAAAGCCAAGATCGAAGTTGCTGCCGTCACGACGCCCGCCGAAATCATGACCGCGCGAGACTTAGTCGACCGCATTCACGTCAGCGGCCCCGTCGAAGGCTACATCGTCGACCTGGTCATGGCGACGCGGAACCCGGCGGCGTACGGGTTGGACTTGGACGAGTTCATTCAGTTCGGCGCTTCGCCTCGCGCGACGATCAATCTGACGCTGGCCGCAAAAGCAAACGCTTTCCTGCAAGGCCGCGCGTACGCGACGCCCGAAGACGTCAAAGCGATCGCAATGGACGTGCTGCGCCATCGAGTCATCATCACCTACGAAGCCGAAGCGGAAGAAACCACCGCCGAAGACATCGTCGCCAGAATCCTAGCCACCGTCCCGATCCCATAGGAAGTTGTCAGTTGTCAGGAAACTCGACCGCGTAGCGGCAACACAAAACGGCTCCAACCTATGTCGCCGCGAAGCACCTGTTGAACAACGACTGACGTAGCTGATCCCGCCAGGGTTCAGTCCGGTCTGAACCTGCATCACTACGTTCTCCATTCACACAACTCTCCATTCTCCATTCTCCATTCTCCATTCTCCACGCTCCCTCCCATGATTCCTCGCGAAATGATGCAGAACATTCGCCGGATTCAAATCAACACGTCGCACGTCGTCGACGACTTGCTGGCCGGCGGATGGCACTCGGCGTTCAAAGGACGTGGGATCGAGTTCGAGGAAGTGCGTCCGTATCAACCCGGCGACGACGTCCGAACGATCGATTGGAACGTGACCGCGCGAGCGGGCGAGCCATTCGTCAAACTATTCCGCGAAGAACGCGAGATGTCCGTGATGATGCTGGTCGATCTGAGCGCGATCGCTGGACTTCGGGACGCAACATCAAACCAAACGCGAACTGGTTACCGAAGTCGGCGCGTCACTGGCCTTCAGCGCGATCAAGAACAACGACAAGATCGGCCTGACGCTGTTCACCGACAAGATCGAAAAGGCGCTTCCGCCGCAAAAGGGAACCCGCCATGTGCTGCGAATCATCCGCGAACTGCTTTACTGTGACCCAACGAAACAATCGACGGGGCAACCATCGAAACAATTGACGGGGTCAACCAATCGGGCGTCGCACTGACATCCGCGTCGTCCTGGACCATCTCGGCCGCACCGCCGACCGTCGCAGCGTCGTTTTTTTGGTCAGCGATTTTCAGGACGATGACTTTGAACGCACGCTGCGAGTAACCCGTCGCAGGCACGACGTGATTCCGATCGTCGTCGCCGACCGCCGCGAGATGGAACTGCCCAACGTCGGACTGCTGCGGCTTCGCGATCCCGAATCGGGTCATTTGGTATCGATCGACACGTCCAGCCGTCGTCATCGAAAAGCATTTGCGGCAATGATGCTGCATCGCCGGGACGCCACCGACGCGATGTTTCGTCGGATGCGGCTTGAACCGATTCGCTTGTTCACCGGCGAAGACTACGTCAAACCGCTGCAAAGGTTTTTTCACCGTCGGGAGATGGGCGGGTGAAGCTTTCTTTCGTGGTCTTAATTCTTTTGTTCGGTTGCACACGTTCGTCCGCGGCCGCACCAATGGTTGCACCGGAGCCGGCTGGCAAAATGGTTGACGGCGCAGTCACGCTAACGGTCGACGTCGATCCGGTAACGGCGAAGGTTGCAATGCCGATCGCTCTCTCCGTCACAATTGACTCGCCGGTCGGCATCAGCCTGTTTCCGCCGACGGTTGGCGACTCGCTGGGAAATTTGACGGTTTTGTCCAAGACCACATCCGGACCGCTGCCCGCGGAAGGGAACAGCGATCGGCGCGTACAGACGTATGTCTTTGAGTTGGAATCGTTCACTTCGGGAACCACGACGATTCCGTCGCTAGAATTTCGCTATCAGTCGCCCGGCATGACCACCGGACCGCGAAAGCTGATCAGCCCGCCGATCGAAATCGCGATCGTCAGCGACTTGACCGAAGACGAAGATCCTATGTCGGCCCGCGACTTCAAAGACGTTGTCGACCCACCTTCCGTTTTGAGCACTCGTCTTTGGCCGCTATGTCTTTCGCTTGTCGCACTTGCCGCCATCGCGATGATCGTTTACCGCCGCCGAAGCTCGCGCCTCACGCCGATGCGATGGGCAATCGAGCAGATCGAAGCGGTACGGGGGTCGACGGCCGAGGAATTGCATCACAGTGTGTTGCTGGATCGCTTGGCGGTCACTGCAAAGAAATTCATCGGCTACCAAACGAACTTAGACACGTCCGCGATGAGTTCTTCCGAACTGGTCGCGACGACACGAAAGATCGGATGGCCGGACGAAACGATTCAAACGTTGCAACGTTTTCTTCGCGAAGCCGACGGATCTAAATTCGCCAGCGGCTTGCAAAGCGAAACATCGATCATGCAGTGGTGTGATGACCTGCAACGCGTCGTTCAGTCGACCTCGATGAACGGCAAGGGAGCGACCTGATGCTGTTGTATCCCTGGGTGCTATCGCTGCTGCTTATTGTTCCGCTGATCGCTTGGCGAAGGTGGACGCGGCGATCGACCGCTTCGATCTCGTACAGTTCCGCCGCCGTGGCGTGGGACCAACCGCCGACGCTGCGTCAGCGATTGGTGTGGCTGCCCACGGCGATGTCGCTCGCCGCACTCTCGCTGATGATCGTGTCTCTCGCTCGTCCGCGTTACGGACGCGAACAAACCGTCGTCACCAGCGAAGGCATCGCGATCGAGATGGTGGTCGACAAGAGCGGCAGCATGCGAGCACTCGATTTCAAGATCGATGGCCAAAACGTCGATCGGTTGACCGCGATCAAGAACGTCGCGTCGAAGTTTGTCATCGGCGACGAAACCGAGCGGAACCGCGACGCCGTCGTTCGCGAGGCCGTCGTTTCGGGCCGCGCCGGTGACCTGATCGGGCTGGTCACCTTCGCAGGCTTCGCCGACGCGATCACCCCGCCGACGCTCGATCACACGTTCTTGGTCGCTCAGCTCGATCGCACCGAAATCGTTCGCCGGCGAGAGGAAGATGGCACCGCGATCGGCGATGCGATTAGCTTGGCCGTTGATAAACTCAGTTCGCTGGAGCGGTCCGGCGATGAATCGATTGACGGCAAACCCGGCGTGCAATCGAAGGTCATCATCCTGCTGACCGACGGCGAAAACACCGCCGGTGAAATTGACCCGATTGAGGCCGCCAAGCTGGCCAAAACACTGGGCGTGAAGGTCTACACGATCGGCGTCGGCACCAAAGGTCAAGCTCCTTTTCCCGTTCATCGAACGCGGTCGGGACAAATCTTGGTGGACATGATCGAGGTCACGATCGACGAAGAAACGTTGATCGCGATTGCCGATCAAACCGGCGGAAAATACTTTCGTGCGACCGATACTGATTCGCTTCAGTTGATCTACGACGAAATCGACGAATTGGAAAAGACCAAGGTCGAAACGCAAACGTACACCGACTATCGCGAACTGGCCGTGCAATCGGTTCGCCTCGGCGGCTGGGAACTTCCACCGCTGCTGTTGATCGCGTTTTGGTTGGTCGCCGCGGCGGTGGCGATGAAACGAATCGTGTTCACATCCATTACGTAGGTCCGCCACGCCGTGGCGGAGCATTGATCATGAACAACATCCAATTCGGCTCGCTCGGGAACCTCGCTTGGCTATGGCTTGTGATCGCCGTCGTCACCGTCGCCGGCTTGGCCGCCGTCCGCCATCGACGAGCGATTCGCCGCTGGGCAACGTCAGATTTGCAATCGCCATCGACGCGGCAACCCGGCCTTTGGATCACCGGCTTGGCCACGATGGCGACGCTGGTGTTGCTGGTGCTTTGCCTGACGGACATGCGTTGGGGGCAGGTGTCGCGTCCGATTCCGCAGAAGGGCATCGAGTTGATGTTCGTACTGGACGTCTCGCGGAGCATGTTGGCCGAAGACGTGACGCCGAACCGGCTTTCGCGAGCCAAGCAGATGATCAAAGACACCGTCGATGAACTGGCGGGCGATCGCGTCGGCTTGGTGCTGTTTGCCGGCGAGGTCGAACAGGCCGTTCCAATGACCAGCCACTACGACGACTTCAAGCAAAGGCTCGACGAGGTCGGACCCGAGAATGTTGCTCGCGGTGGTTCGCGTTTGGGCGATGCGATCTCGGTCGCCTCGGAAGGTTTTCTGATGACGACCGGCGAAAGCAAAGCGATGGTGCTGCTGACCGACGGCGAGGACATGGAAAGCCGACCGGTCGAGGTGGCCAAGCGAGCGCATGAGCAAACCGGCGTGACGATCTTTACGATCGGGCTTGGCGATTTGACCGAAGGAGCACGGATCCCGATGACGACGCGGTCCGGCCGCGACGCGTTCATCCAGTACGATGGACAACAGGTCTGGTCCAAGCTGAACGGAGAAGTCTTATCGCAAGTCGCCACCGAAACCGGCGGGGCGTACATCCCCGCCGGCACGAAACAAGTCGACATGGTTGACGTCTACCACAGCTACATCGCCAGCGTCGAAGCGTCGGAGTTTGAAACGACGCAGGTCGACACGCTGGAAGCCCGGTTCGCGTGGTTCCTGGTCCCCGCGATCGCGCTGATGGCCGGCCTATTGTTTGCCCGCCAGTAGACCCGCGGCTCCGCCCGCGGGACCTGTCGTAGACCCGCGGCTCCGACCGCGGGAAACCTGCGGACGGATCCGCAGGCCTACGGCTGCATCAAACGATATCGAGGTCGATGCCGTCTTCCATCGATACGCCCAACCCGCGAAGCACTTCGGTCAACTTGGCGTCCAAGTCGTCCAGTTGTGCCAGCACGTCGTCCTGGCGGCGTTCCAGGTCTTGCAGGAGTTGTCCGGGTTCCGAATCGGCGACTTGCGAGGTTGGCGTCGGCGACATGATTGTCTTTGGAAAGCGGTTGTTTTCAGCGTCGCCGACTGATCCGACAGCCCGCGCTAACCGGTCAATCGGCGTATCGGCGACTGGGTCGGTACCCCGGGTGCGATCAATTCGGTCCGCGAAGGCCGGTCGAATTTGACGATTCTTCCGGACGTGCCGATCGTGCGGGAAACGCCGCCGCCGGCGAGATCGCTGAATTCCCGTCAAGCAATGACCGTGGCGTGGACGATTGAAATGCGAGTCGGCGACGCGAAAGCAGTCCGACGCTTAAAATCGGCGGGGGCACAGCGGTATGCCCATTGCCCAGAATGGTGGATTGCGGCTAAACTGCCGGGCCACACGAGCCGTGGAAGAGGTCCGCGGGTCGAGAAATTCCCACCGTTTGGGAGAAAACTTAAGCAGATGTATTCGGAGAAACGATGGTCAAGTTAGTGGTGCGAGACAGGGAAACGATCCAGGAAGCCGTTCGTCGGTTCCGTAAGCTGGTCGAACGCAGCGGCATCAAGAAGGAAATGCGTCGCCGCGAATACTACGAAAAGCCCAGCGAAACCAATCGCCGCGCCCGTCTGCGAGCCGAACGCCGAGCCCGCCGCACCCGTCTGCTAAGCCGCTAAGAAGAAGCCGTCAGCTTTTAGGCTACAGGTTTCAGACCATAGGGGTCAGCGTCCAGATCATCGGGGTCCGAAGAATCGATCCCGAACCTGCATCCCGCCAAACCCCTCATCACCATCACCCGTCGGGCGCTTAGCTCAGTTGGTTAGAGCATCTCGTTTACACCGAGAGGGTCGGGGGTTCGAGTCCCTCAGCGCCCATTGATACCTCTGGATTGTCCGGTAAATCACGGCAATCCATCGAAGGTCCGCAGGCTGTGTACCAGCGTGTTACCCAGTCAGACATCGAGCGGGCAGCGGCCATTCTGGACGATGCCGGTCTGCATGACGTAGCCCGCTGGCTGCGAGAGTCATTCCCGGACTGATCCGCCGTTGACGCGGTAACCAAAAACTCTGGAATTCGGTTCGGATTTTTCTTGCAACCCAGGTAGCCGCACTGATCTAATCTCCGAATCTTTTCTATACGGGGTGAGACCATGAAGGCACGTCGGCGACATCGTCGAGCTGAACCCGAGACACCGCAAGCACAAGCTGAATTTAGGACCACGCGAATCGGGGCACGATTGATTGCCCCGTTTGTTGTCGGGACTGCGTTGGGCGTTGCCTGTACGTTCTACATTCTCCCACGTCCGGCGGACGCGAAACCGCTTCCCGTCTAGGTTGACGACCTGCCATCACTTGGCGACTTGTCATTGATGACATCCGACGAGTTGAACAAGCAAGATTTGGCTTTGCTTAATCTTCGCTGTGCTGATGGGCTTTCCGGTGCGGAAGACATCGACGTTGATTTGTGCTTGAAAACGCTCAAGAAGTGGACATCCCTGGTCCGCAGTGAGACGGACAAGAACATCCATCAGTATTACACGAACCCGTCCGAGTTCAAAGATTCCGAGGGTTACTTTCGGATGCTGATGCTGGTAACCGTGCTGCAACAGGATTTTGGCGTTCACTACAATCCGGATCGGATCAGCGATGTTGACTTTACCAAGAGCAAAGACTTGTTCATTCATGGGATGATTGACTGCGACAACGGCGGAACGTGCGTTTCGATGCCCGTTCTCTATACAGCCGTTGCCCAACGCCTTGGATACCCGGTCTACCTTGTTCATGCGAAAAAGCACGTCTTTTGCCGTTGGGATGCGAAAGACGACCGGGTCAACATCGAGGGTAGCAGTCGAGGTTTGAATAGCTACGACGATGAGCACTATATGACGTGGCCGGACAAGATCGAACCATCCGAAGTACGAGACGGTGACTATCTAAAGTCTCTAACGGCGTCCGAAGCGTTCGCGGGTTTCCTTGCCTCACGGGGTCACTGTCTGGAGGATAACAAGCTGTATCCGGAGGCACGGGCAACGTATGCGATGGCTCACAAGGCCGCACCCACACGCAAGATTTACCGAGCGTTTCTCGGCAACTTGATGCGAGTCATAACGCCCCGCGACGTTCCCCACTTAATGAATGTTGGGAAGCCGACGCATTTTCCTGGAACCGCCTTGAGCGACGGTCTCCCACCGATCAACTCACCATTCGACCAACCATAGGGATCAACGATGACTACGCGACTGCTATCCGCCGCCGGAATGTTGCTGTTTTCCGCTTTGCTTTGCAGCGAGGCGTCAGCAATGTACGCTTCACGAACGGGCAGCTTTTGCTCCAGAGACCCAATCGGATATGAAGCACACGGCCACAACCTCTATGGTTACGCGGTGGTAAATCCGCTGAATTACACCGATCCTACTGGAACAGACATCTATCTCGAAACAGGTAATAATACGAACAGCCCGATAAACAATCGGTTTCATCAAAACATTTGCGTTGACGTGTGGGATGGCCCTTGTTCTGAGGGGAAAGAACCGTCGTCAAAAGTTTGTTTTTCGTTTGGTGCCAATTTTAGTCGCTGCGGTGAAGATGGCTGCTTCCTTGTTGGCGAAACCTATATTACAGACCCAGTGCCAACCGCGACGGTTAGCCAAAAGAAGAAAACAACCTGTGAACAGGACAGGGCGTTCTTTCTGAAACTGTTTAGTCATCGGAATCATTCGGCCCCGTACAACGCAAAACTTAACTGCCGCTCATTTTCGCAAGGATGGTTTAATAATGCACCCGGAACAGAAATACCAAAGAAGTGTGTTCGTACAGTCTATAACCCGCACACGGGATACACTTGTGTCGAATACAACTTTTAGGCTCTTGAAAGGATTAGCGACCGGATTCGGAATTCTTGCCGTTTGTGTTAGTTTGGTCGCGTCCTCAATAACCGTTCTTCCAGGCCAAGAATCAACTAGGGACATATTCGCAGCTGCTACATTTGCAGTCGGCCTGCTACTGTTTTTCTTTGTATGGTGGTTGCGTTCACGTTTCATTGGAAGGCATCTGAACGTAACTAGAGGTGCTGGGCAAGTGGAACGCACCCGTAACACGAGTGAGGATGGCAATGTCTAAGGGCTGTCAGATGAGGCTCACGGCATCCTTCACTGCAATTTGTTACCAGCGATTCCTAGCCAGCGTAAAAAGGTCGCTTTTCTTGGGCGGGCATTTGCTAGCAATTCGCGATGTTTTAGGTAAATTTGGCTTGATTTTGCGACACGTCAGATCCGAAGTTTGCTTCATTGAGGGACCATCCCTCGAGGCTAGTTCATGTCAAAGCTCCCACCCTCTCACGCCCGAAAATATCTGTCCGCAGGCTCGCTGATCGACGGCCTGCAAGGTCGGTTCGAGAGGATCGCGGATCGACGACGGGCGGAAGCGTCGATCACTCGCTGCCCGATTGCCTGATGGCTGCCTTTGCCATGTTCTCGCTTAAAGAGCCGTCCCTGTTGGCCTTCGATGCCCGGCGGCAAGACGACAGTTTGATAAATCTGTACCGGATCGAGTCGATCCCCGGCGATACCCAGCACCGTGAAATACTCGACCAAGTCGATCCCGCCGATCTGAACGAGTGCTTTGCCGATGTCTTTGCTGAGTTGCAACGTGGCGGAATGCTCAAGCCGTTCGTGTTCCATGACGGTCACTACCTGCTGGTGATCGACGGCACCAAATACTTTTGCTCGACCAACATCTCGTGCCCGCAGTGCTTGGTGCAGAACAGCAAGAGTGGCAAGACCGAGTATTCGCACCGAATGGTCGCCGCGGTACTGGTTCATCCCGATCAAAAAGTCATCATTCCCATCACCGTCGAAGCGATCGTCCAGCAGGACGGCAACAACAAGAACGATTGTGAGCGAAATGCCGTGCGGCGTTTGCTCAAGCTGGTTCGCCGCTTGCACCCCAAACTCAAGTGCATCGTCATCGAGGACGGATTGACCAGAGCAACGTCTCCAAACTGGTGGTCGGCGGCCGTTGCCGATGGAAGATCGAAAACGAGACATTCAATACGCTGAAGAACCAGGGCTACCATTCAGGCCAAAACTTCGGGCACGGGAAGAAAAACTTATAGACGGTCTTCGCGACGTTGATGTTCTTGGCTTTCCTTGTCGACCAAATCCAGAAGTTGTGTTTTAAGTGCGGCTGACTGGGCATGGCATCCGCGACGACCGAGCAACAGCGAACCGGTGCCCTGGGCAGTTGGAAGGATCGCGTTCACGCTGTCCCCAGAAATAGATCACGAAAACGGACGAAACCACCCGCCGCGAGCTCATCAGCCTGAACAAGCACCCACCACAACGACTCCGATTCAAGAACGAACGACTTCGCAAACGATCAATCTGATGCCCAATCCTTAAAACTACCGTTCACCGGGAACTGCTGTTTCGGAACCGTGGGCGGGGACGGCCTTTAGTGGACAACAACTGACGTAGCTGATCCCGCCAGGGTTCAGTCCGGACTGAACCCTGGCGGGATCAGCTACGGTGATTTTGTCACTTATTGATCCGGCAGTTTGATCCGGCAACTTTGATCACGCGATGTGAAGCGATCAAATCGCGAGTGCGGCTAAGACGACGCGTTTGCTTTTCAGTAGTCCTTCGTCGGCGACCGATTGAGCGTCTCGCTTCCAGTACTCGGGGTTGAAAAGTTCCAGCGAGAACGTGCCCGCGAATCCTCGGTCGATCAACCCACGGATGATCGTCGGCAACTCGCAAACGCCGTCGCCTGGAAACACACGGTCCTTGTCCGCGATCCCATCGGGCGATATCGCCGGATAGTCATTGATGTGAAAGCAGTGCATGCCCGACGCTTCGATCATCGCTAGTCCCGCGAAGTCGTTGCCGCCTTTGTAAATGTGATAGAAGTCCGGCAGCACGCACGCGTTCGGGTGCGAAGCCGATGTCGCGACGTAAGCGAGTTCGCCGAGTTTTGAAATGGTCGGCGAAAATCCCCACAATTCCAACTGCGGCGTCACGCCCATTTCACGCCCAACGTTTAACAGATCGCGATACCGATCGCCGATCACTTCCAGCGGCGGCGAAACCGCGTCGGCGGAGTGCAAGCCGATCGGCGGCGCGGCGATGTGGTCGCCACCGATCGCCTTCACCAGCACCATTTCTTTGCGGGCATCCTCTAAACCACTCGCGCGGGCCGCATCGTCGTCGACGATCCAGTTGGCAAATCCGATCGCGCTGGCAACGAACATCCCGGCGTCTTCGATTTGCGATTTTAAGTCCGACAGGTCGCCACCGTCCTGAACGAATGCGTCCAGGTCACGCACCCACGGTTCGATCGCATCGTATCCCGCCTGCTTCGCGACTTTGATTTGCTCTGGCACCGAAAGATTGTGCCCTCGCAACGTGCTGGTGTTCAACCCAAACGTGACCGGCAATTTCAGAGCATCCCCGTTCGGCGAACGCGACGGATCCTCCGCCGCCAATACCGCATAGGACGCCGCTGCGACCGACGCGGCAGTGGATGCAACCAAAAAATTTCGACGGTCAAACATGAGTTAGTCGCGACATGGAGAGGGATCAAGAGTTAGCCGAACACGATAGCACGAACATGCGAGATTTGCCGCCGCCGTTCCAACTGTTTTTCTCGGAGACGCCGGAATTGGAAAAGATGGCAACGATTGACGATTCCATACCCGTTAGCGTTGCGGAAGTGAGGGTGAAAGTAGCCTTCATTCCATGGCGATCAATCCCGTTTCGCTTTCGCCGTGTCGCCGCCAAACTCGCGAGTCACCGATTTTGCGTTGCCTTCCTCGTCCAACTCGAACGTGAACTTGGCGGCGGTGTAGCGGCTGTGGAAAGTCGTTGGGTCGATCGCGATCAGGTCTTGCGTGCTGCCGCCGAAACGGACTCGCAGTTTGCGTCCGTCGCGGATGAATTCATGCATCCCATACTTACCCACCAGCTTGTCAAGCTCGCTCGGCGACAACTCGATCGTTTCGGTTTCATACGGTTGCACCGGAGCGTGACGCGGGTTCTCGTCCAAACGTCGAACCCAGATGTTGCGATAGCGCACCGGATTGCCGTGATCTTGCAACGACAACGGCAATCGATCCGCGTGGTGGTTGAACTCGCTGGGCATCAACCATGATGTCGGCCCGAACGGTTCGGTCGCGTCTTGCACGACGACGCCGTTGTGAAGCACCGTTACTCGCGGCGGTGACAACACGTCGCCCGCCGAATCGAAACGCGGTCGGCGAAAAATGATGTCGTACGTTTGCCACTGGCCGGGACCACGCGATGCGTTGACCAGCGGAGGATACTGACCGTAGATCGATGCCGCGCTGCCGTCGGCGTAGGTGCGGTTGTCAAAACTATCTAGCACTTGGACTTCGTACTTGCCCATCAGGAACACGCCGCTGTTGCCGCGGCCTTGGCTGTCGCCTTGGACGTCTTCCGGGGACGCCCATTCGATGTGCAGTTGGCAATCGCCAAATGTTTGACGGGTAAAGACGTATCCGGCATCCTTGACCGATTCCATCACGCCGTCGACCAACACCCACTTCGCATCGCCGCCTTCGGAATCTCGCCACGCCGATAGATCGGTGCCGTCGAACAAGATGATCGCGTCGGATGGCGGTGGAGCGGGCAACACGGCTTCGCCGGGCGTCACCACCTTCGGAACCGGCCGATCAAAATCATGTTGCCGCCAACCGTTTGGCAATTGAGCAGTCGCGACGGAGACGGTGGCGACCGAAACCGCGGAGAAGATCAGAACAATCGAAAGGAAGCTTCGCATGGCGGGGGAACCAATTCGAGGGAAGGTGAATGGAAACGTTTCGCGAACATCATAATCACTCCGCAAGTTGTTCGAGCCCCCGGACGCCCGCGGCGGTGCTGGTGCCGAAGTGATCGGTTTCGACGCCCATTCGATTCGCCATTTCGACAAAGAGGTTCGCCAGCGGGGTATTCCGCTTGGCGTCGTGGGCGACGTAGCGTCCGTGCCGATAACCGCCTCCGGCGACCAGGATGGGAAGATTGTGCCAGTCGTGGGCGCTCGCGTTTCCAAGGTTCGACCCGAACAACACGGCCGTTCCGTCCAGCAATGTCTTCCCGTCTTCGTCGACGGCCCTCAGCTTGGTCAGAAATTCCCCAAGCACCTCAAACTCGGCCTGCTCGATCAACTTCAATTCGTCAATCTTCGCCGGGTCTTTGCCGTGGTGAGACAACCCATGCCAGTCGCTGTTCACCCCGTCAACCTTTGGCACCGAATTCAATCCGCCCAGCGAATAGGTAACCGTTCGCGTCGAATCAGTTTGAAGGGCCAGCACGATCATGTCGTACATCAGCCGTTGCCGCTCGATCGCGTCGTTCTTGTCTTGAATGTCCTTTGGTTGGTTCGCATCGACGCGAGGTTTCGGCTTGCGAACCCAGCCCTCGCTTTGCTGCAGTCGAGTTTCAAAATCGCGGACCGATCCAAGATACTCACCCAGTTTCTCGCGATCGCGGCTGCCAAGTTTTTTCTCCAGCGCTCGTGCCCGTCCGCCGATCGTATCCAGGATGCTGCGTCCGCGTCGCAGTCCCGCGACTTCGGCGTCAACCTGTTGTTTTGACCCATCGATGAACAGTTCTTTGTAAAGCTTTGCCGGCGAAGACATCGCCGGAATGCCGACGCCGTTTGCGGTCCACGATAACGACTGACCCGACGTTTCCAGAGTTAGATACGGGAACCGAGTCTGCATCCCGACGGCCTCGGCGATTTGTTGATCGATCGAGATCGTGTTGCGAAATCCCGCCAAGCCCGGTCGCGTCGCCGCGGTCAACCAAGTCATCGCCGATGCGTGCCCGTTGTTGCCCTGCTGTTCAGGATGCGACAGTCCCGAAAAGACGGTGAACTGATCGCGGTGCTTGGCCAGCTTCGATAGGTAGGGCGACGAGACCAGATCCTCGGCTTCCGTTTTTGGAAATAGGAACGGTGCATGAAAGCCCAGCCCCGCGCACATCGCCACGAATCGCTTCGGCGGCCTGTCACCAATCGTTGCACCGGAGGCTCGACGCGCGACCGATGGACCCATCGCCTCCAGCAGTGGCAGCGAGATCGAGGCCGCGATCGCGCCGCGCAGCAGCGTTCGGCGTGGCAGCGGGCTTGTTGGAATCAGCATCACAAAACCTCTTTCATGTTACTTTCGGCGGAACGCATCGCTGGTCACCACTAACTCGATCATGTTACGAACGCCGTGACGGTTCGATCGCGATGCGTCGACCAATGCATCGATCGATGTGCGATCGACATATGCCATTTCGCGACCCGTCGCGAACGTCAACAGTTTGGTGATCAATGCCCGGGCCAGCGTGTCTTCGTCGCTGGCAAGCAGGTCACGGAACTGGACAAAATTGTCGAAGCGGCCGTGGCCGACCAGATCGCCGCTGGCATCGACGGGCGGTCCCAGCCGGTACGTCACTTTACGACCGTTGACCTCGTTGAATAGCTTTTCGCCCGCGCCCAGGCTTCGAAACCGCTCGCGAAAGCCACCGATCGGATCAAAATTTTCAAGCGCAAACCCAGGCGGATCGATCATCGCGTGACAACTTCGACACGAATCCAAATCGCGATGTTTATTCAGCAATTCACGGAGTGTCGACGCACCACGAATGTCCGGCTCGACCCCAGAGATTCCCGGCGGTGGCGGCGGCGGAGTCTGGCCCAAAATTCGTTCCATCGTCCAAACGCCGCGAACGACCGGCGACGTATTGGTCCCGTTGGCGGAAACTTTTAAAACGCTGGCCTGCGAAATCAATCCGCCCCGAACGGAGTTTGGCGGAATTGCGACGCGGCGAATCTCCGGCCCTTCGACCGCTCCGATGTCGCCTAAACCGATCTGGTAGTGCTTTGCCAATCGGTTGTTCAGCATCGCGAAGTCGCTTTTGACGATGTTGCCGACGGGCAAGTCGTTCGCGATCAGTTCCCCAAAAAACGCTCGCGTTTCAGCGACCGCCGAATGTTGCAAGAACGGATCATATTCAGGAAACAGCGTTTGGTCAGGAGCGGTTTCGTCGATGTCCCGAAGGTTCAACCAAGCATCGGTGAAATCGTCCACAAACCGGTCGTGATGCGGCCCATCGATCAGGCGGTCGACGTGACCGAGCAGCACCTTGGCGTCGGTCGAAAGCGTGCCGGCATCGGCGTCGGCAAGCAACGCATCATCGGGCGTTGTGCGAGTCAGAAAGTAAGCCAACCGTGTCGCGAGCGCGTGATCGTCGAGCCATCCGGATGGCTCGCCAAAGTATAAAAAATCTGGCGAGCAGAAGATCGCTGCGATCGCGGTGCGTAGCGCGGTGTCGAAGCTTGACCCCGCATCAAGTTCGTGATCGAACAAGTTGACAAACGGAATGACGTCGTCGGCGTCGACCGGTCGGCGGAAAGCAATCCGTGCGACCCGCGTCAGCACTCGCGATGCATCTTCGCGAGGCGTGTTGGTTTGAATTACAAACTTTGGAACGAACCACGGCTTCGTCTTCTCTCGAGGGTTTGCCGGATCGACCTCGACGCGGTCGAGACCCTCGTAGATCATCTGGTGACCGGGCGAGGGAAACGGTTCGACGATCGGGCCCTCGATTTCAACGCCTTGGATAGCGAGTCCCGCACCCGGATAGCCGTCGGCACCCTGCTTGTGAAGGTTGTAATCTTTGACGACCAGGCCCCAAGGATCGATCGTGACCATGAACCGTTCGTCGATCCAAGTCCGCATCTGCACCGTGGTCGGCTCGCCGCCGGTCCGTTCGATCGGTGGAAACGCAAAGTACCCGTAGGTCGGCTTTTCGCTGCCGGTAGCGAAACTGGTGCCGCCGACGCGAAAGGTGATGTCGCGTTCGGATTGATGGGCGTACCCGGTCACTCGGATGTCGTACCATCCCGGCGTTTTCACCTCGCTGCCACGCAGCATCCCCGTCGGGTAACCGAGATCGGCAAAGAACACGACCGACCCGTCGTCGAGCTTTTTCCAAACGTCGCCGATGAACTTTTCCGCCTCGCGAGTGTCCGCGTAACTGGCTCGGACCGTCGTGACCGTCGGCGGTTGGCTCGTTGTCGCAATCGCGGCGTCCATGACCGAATCGATCGCGTCGAGATAACGTTGCAGGTGAACCATCGACACGCCAAGCGATTCGCCGACATTGTCGAATTCGTGCGACCGCCCGTCTTCGGGCAATGTCCGCGACAAGTCCAAGTTCGTGCCAAACAGATCGTTGACGGTGTTTTCGTATTCCACGCGATTCAAACGCCGCAGCACCGTCGCGTTCGTTTTCCGCCCCGCCGCCATCAACATCGGGTGCAGCGAATTGGCAAACGCGATGCGATCGCTTTCCGGGATCGGTTCGGCATCGGCCGAAGGTGGCATTTCCCCGTTTCGGACGCGGTCGGCGATGCGGACGACCATCGCAAAGGTTTCCGCGTCATCCAGGTCGGTGCCGATTGAATCCAAGTCCAAACCACCTTCGCGTGCTCCTCCGGCGTGACAGTCGTAGCAGTGGTTTTCTAGCAGTGCGTCTGCCGCCATGACCCAACTCTCGGCGGAGGCAATCGATGCAATCGAGCAATTGACGGCGATGACCAGCCCTGTCACAAGCCAGTGCACCGGAGCGAAACAGTTTGGCGTCAAGGGTCGCATGATTTAAAACTCGATCGCCAGTTCGTCTTCGGCCAGACACACTTCTGAGTCGACTCTTTGACGAACGAACTCGATGCCTGCCGGGTCGTCGTCGGTATCGATCGGATTGATGTGTGTCAGCATCAGTTTTTTTGGCTTCGATCGAATCGCGATTTCGGCAACGCGACTGGTCCAACTGTGACCGGTCTTCATCGCCCACTTGGCCGCGTCGTCGCGAAAATAGCATTCGTGCATCAGCAGATCCGTTGAGTGACTCCATGATATAAATTCTTCTGAAAGGTCACCGATCGTGTCGGTCGCATAGACAAGTGACTTGCCAGTCGATTTTTCAACCGACCTTAGGGCCGACTTGCCGATCGCTGGCCATTCCAATCGGTATGCGACCGATCCGCCGGGATGGATTTGTGGACGCCAAGTCACCGTCACGTCGCCGATCAAAAAGCTCGGTCGATCGTCGATGGCAAGCCACTGGGCGTCAAGCGTTGCGGGGAACAACAGGTCGCTAAACAAATGCGTCTTCACGGCATGCAACTTTGCCGCCTCGCCGTGGACCGTCAGACGATCCAGCGGTCGACCACGACGTTTTTCAATTTGGTGCAGCAGGTCCAGAAAAAACGTCAGCCCGAACGTGTGATCCAAATGTGCGTGGGAAAGCAGCACGTCCAGGGTGTCGGTCTGGACCAGGTCGGGCAACCGGAACGCGCCACTGCCCGCGTCCAGAACGATGCCGGATTCGGGAAGAAAGTAACACGACGTGTGTCGGTGATCGTTGGGGTGATACCCGACGGTGCCTAAGCAGTTCAGTCGCACGATCGGAGTCACCTGAGTAGGAATGGGGTCACCGGTAGGGACGGGGTCAGCAGGGACGGGGTCACTAGGGACGGGGTCTCGGCACGGTAGAGATGGGGTCACGGCACCGGTCATGTCTGCTGCGGTGCGATGACCACCAGTGTGATCGATGGCCGACCGTGGCTCAAGAACCAGCTGTTTCAACGACGCGAAGACCGATCGCGGCTTGTCAATGAAACCTTCACGCGATATTCTCTGCGGGCCAGCATGAAAAGCGGCTGTCGCCGAGCGTAAAAAGTCTTCGACGAGCCCGTCTTTCGTGCCTCAAATCCACATGCGGATGTGGCGGAATTGGCAGACGCGCTAGATTCAGGTTCTAGTGGCCGCAAGGTCGTGGAGGTTCAAGTCCTCTCATCCGCACTTGTCTTTCACCCAATTTTTTTGGGTTTCTTTTTCGCGTGTCGAGCCTTCGCGCCCGATGGTTTGCTGGCGATCGCGTCCGTGATTCGCCGATTGCGAAACGTGTTAAACTTCGGCTTCCGCGTCAGCGGGATCGAGATCATTCACGGAAGGAACAGCAATCGATGGCACGCAACGAACAACTCATCCGACAACACAAGCTCTTGCAGCTTTTGGAGTACTCGCGGTTCGGTCGGACGCTGGAAGAACTTCGCGCGGACCTGGTCGCCGACTTGGGGCTGACCAACTTGCACGAACGAACCGTTCGCCGCGATGTCGAAGCGTTGCAGGCGGCCGGTTTTGACATTCAGAACGATGCCGTCGAACGTGGCAAGGTTTACAAGCTGGGCCAGAACGCGACTCCGGTTCACGAGGTCGGTTTGTCGGCGTCGGAGATGATCGCGCTTTCGATCGGCCGCGAACTACTGTATCCGTTGGCCGGCACGCAGTATTGGCGCGGCATCGAGACGTTCTGGAACAAAGTCCAAGAAGCGGTGCCCGACGGCGTCTTCGATCACTATTCGCGTTACCGAAAGACGTTGCACGTCTTTGGCACGCCGAGCAAATCTTACGAGCACCACGAAGGCGTGCTGAAGACGATCAACCGCGCGATCGTCGAGCATCGTGTCGTCGAAATTGAATATGAATCGGTCGGCAAGCCTGCTTCGACACGGCGGATCGAACCGTACGGGTTGGCCGTTTACCAAAGCAGCATCTACGTCGTCGCCGCCGCTCCGGAAGTCGCCGAGCCGAGCGAGCGTCTGCGGAATTGGAAGCTCGATCGATTCCGACACGCGACGGCATTGGACGAATACTTTAAGCCGGACGCGAACATCGACTTGTCCAAGCACTTGGGCAAAAGCATCGGCATCTTTTCAGGCGAAGACCCCACGCCGGTCGTCATTCGCTTGGGCGCTCGCGCGGCCGCGTACGTTCGCGAAGATCCGTGGCATCCCGAACAGAAATTACAATCGCAAGAAGACGGCACGACGCTGATGACCGTGCCCGCTTCGCATCCGCGCGAAGTACTTCCAAAGGTGCTGTCGCTCGGTGCCGATGCTGAAGTGATGTCGCCACCAGCCTTCCGCGAAGCCGTCGCCGAAGCCGTCCAAAAAATGGCGATCAGCTATTCCGGCTCGCCAGTCTGAATGTACTTATCAAGCTCCCTAGCGCTTTGCGAACAACCACCAATGTAGCTGGTCCCGCCAGGGTTCAGACCGGACGGAACCCTGGCGGGATCCGCTACGGTAAATGCGTCACTCATTGATCACGCGTGTTGCGTGTCCATGGGGCTCCGTACCACCGAAGCGCTGCCTTTGCGATGCGTCCTAAGTCGGCACCCACGATCACGGCGCAGGGGACCATGTACAACGTGATCGCGGTGGCGAACAACACCCCAAACGCCAGCGAGACGGCCATCGGAATCAAGAACTGGGCTTGAACTGATTTGTCCAGCATCAGTGGGCAAAGCCCCACAAAGGTCGTGATCGAGGTCAAGAAGATCGGACGGAACCGCCGCCCACCGGCCTCCAACGCCGCGTCCAGTAGCGACACGCCGGATTGCTGGCGACGGTTGATGTAGTCGACCATCACCAGCGTGTCGTTGACCGCGATTCCCGCGAGTGCCAACATTCCGAAGATCGACAGGTACGAAGGCGTCAGGCCTAACAGAATATGACCGACCAACGCCCCGATGATCGCAAAGGGGACTGCCAGCAAAACATAGATTGGTTGGACCATCGACTTCAAAGCGATCGCGAGCAAGCCGAATAGCGTCAAGAACAACAGCGTCGCGCCGATGATCGTTTGACGTTTGGTCTTTTCCGCCTCCGCGACGTAGCCAAGATACTGGTACGACAAACCGTTCTCAACGCACAACGTTTGCAGCTTCGGTGCCATCTCCTTCGAGATCCCCACCACATCGACCGCCGCGTCGACGGGTTGTGCTCCCAAACGAATGATCTCGGCACGGTCGTTCCGTTCGATTTGGGATGGTGCTTTCACCAAGTTCATCGTCGCCACGGTTTCCAGTGGCACTTCGGCACCTCGCGGCGTTCGAATTCGCATCCGATCGAGCGTGTGCAATGAACGACGTGCTTCTTCGGGCAAGCGCACCATCACGCGAATATCATCCACGCCGCGTTGCAACCGCTGGGCCTCTTCACCAAAGAACGCCTGCCGAATTTGACTTGCCAACGCCGATTGAGTCAGCCCCAACTCAGCGGCTCGGGGCTTCAGCGTGATCTCGAGTTCATCTTGGCCCTCGGTCACGTTTGCCCATTGGTCCTTCAGCTCGGCGTAGCCATCCAGCATCGCTTTGATTTCTCGAGCGACCTCGCGTTTCTGGGGCGACGATGGACCCCGCAGCTCGATATTTAAATCCTCGTCATCGAATGCGTCGTCGCGAACCACGGCCGCTTCCGACCGCGTTTCAAAACGCCTTGCTTCGGGAATCTCACCGACCAGGTCGCTCCATCGCGTCGCCAACTCGCTGTTCTTCGGCCCCGGCACCGTGCGGTCTTCGGGCGGTAACACCTCGAACGCCATGTAGCCAGCCGACTTATCGAAGTTGGATCCCGGACGACGGGCGCCTGACAACCGCACGATGTTTTGCACCATCGAAACACCCGTCCCAGGATCGATGAACTCCGTCTTCAGTTGATCGAGCGCCCCAGAAATTCGATCGATATACTGCTCCGTCACCTCCAGCGGCGTATCGTCGGGCAAGTCCAACATCGCGCTGATTTTGGTATTGTCCACGCTCGGGAACGCGACGAACCCCATTCGTCCGCCGATGCAATAGCCGGCCGTCAACAACGCCAGCGTCACAAAGCCCGCGATCACCGCGTATCGATTTTTCACCGCCAGCACCAACGTCGGTTGGTAGACGACGGAGATGAACCGTTCGAGTCCCGACGCGATGGCCGCTTGAAAACGCGCCAGCAGACCGCGGCCCGTTTCCCGACGCAAGTGTTTCAAGTGCGCCGGCAAGATCAGCTTGGACTCAATCAACGAAAACAACAGCACGGGCGCGACGACCGGCGGCACTTGCCGCGCGTAATCGCCCCACGTTCCGTCAAAAAACATCAGCGGCAAGAAAGCCACCATCGTCGTCAGGGCGCCAAACGTCACCGGCGTCGCCACTTCGCTGGTGCCCTGGACCGCCGCTTCGAGCGGATCGATGCCCTCTTTAATTTTGGAGTAGACGTTCTCGCCCGTCACGATCGCGTCATCGACAACGATCCCCGTCACGATGATAAACCCGAACAGACTCATCACGTTCGCGGTCAAGTCAAACCATGGCATGAACAGTGCCGCGCCGGCGAAGCTGAACGGAATGCCCAGCACGATCCAGAACGCGAGCGCCGGACGAATGAACAGCCCAAGGATCAACAACACAAAGCAACCGCCCTGGAACAACGACCACGCAAGCGTGCTCAATCGATGCCGAATCGCCAGTGACTCGTCGTCCCAGATCTCCAGTTCAATTCCTTCGGGAAAGCGCGTTCGTGCCGTCCGCACGTACTCCCGAACCTCGTTCGAGATCCCGAGCGCACTCTCGCTGCCGACTCGCATCACCGGCACGAACAACGCAGGCTTGCCGTTGAAGAAAAGTTTTTGGTCGCCTTCGACAAACCCGTCCCGGATCGTCGCGACTTCGCCCAGCCGCACTTCCGCACCCGCGGCCGAGCGGATCGGGATCTCCTCGAATTCGGCTTCGGAATACGCTTGCCCGCGGGTGCGAACGACGAACGTCCCGCTGTCGCTATCGATCGCTCCAGCCGGCAAGTCCAACGAGAAGCCGCGGATCGCGTCGGTAAGTTCTTGAAAGCTTAAGTTGTACGCGAGCAATTTTTCGATGTTGGCTTCGATGGAAACTTCTGATTCCTTGTCCCCCTCGATATCGACACGGCTGATGCCGGGCATTTCCAACAGATCGCTCTGCACCCGCCGTGCGACGCGGCGCATCTCGTGCGGTGACAAGTTCCCCATCACCGCGATCTGCAAGATATCGAAGTAGTTCGCCGACTCGGGGATTGTCACTCGAGGCGGTTCGGTCTCGGCGGGAAACGTCGTGATCGTGTCGATCCGAGCCTTCACGTCATCCATCAAGTTGCGAAGGTCCTTGCCTCGGTTCGCCCTGAGGAAGAACTTCGCGCCGCCGCGAAAACTATCGGCGTTTAGCGATTCGATGCCGTCGACGCCTTCGAGCGCCGCTTCGACGGGAATCAAGATCGCCCGTTCGACGTCCTTCGCCGTCGCACCGCGGTATTCCATGTCGATCATCACCGTGTTCCAGCTTAGCGCCGGAGTGACTTCCAATGGCACGTGATTGATCGCGACGTAGCCGCCCGCGACGATCACCGCGATCAACAGAAAATTGGCCGCGATGCTGTTGTTGGTGAACCAGCGGATCAAGGTGTCGGTTCCAACTCAGGCGGTTGTCCAGCGAGCGTGACCGACGATGACTCTTCGGGAATGATCGCGACCGAACTTCCTTCGGGAGCATAAACCAGCATCGTCGTCGCCAGCAATTCACCCTCGCGAATCGTGCCGTTGGGAACAATGACGTTGTCAGCGTCCGACCACAACGCATCAATCGTCATCGAGCGAAGCGTCAGCGTTTCCTGATCGATTAGATACACCTGATCCAGACGACGCACCGCGCCGCGAGGTATCACGACGACGTCGCTTAACGTTTCGCCACGGATCGTTGCCACCACCGGCTGTCCAATCCGCAGGATTCCGTGATCGGAGTGAAGCGAAAAGGGGTCGTCGATTCGGGCGATCGCGAACAGTTCCAGAGAGTCCGCATCGAGCGAGCCTTCGGTGCGTACAATTTTCGCCTTCCATACCGATCCCGACGAAGGATCGATCGCGTCGGCCAATTCGACATCGACGGGGGCATCGCCTTCCAGCTCGGGTAAGTTCAAATGACGTAGCTCTCGTTTAGCCACCGGCAATCGCACTTCCGCGTAATCGACCGCAAACACTTCGCCCAGCAGCGTTCCCGGGCTGACCAATTGCCCCGTGCCGATCAAACGCGACGCGACGCGGCCCTCGAACGGGGCATAGACTTTCGTCCGCTCGAGATTTCTTTCCGCTTGATCGACGGCGGCGGCGGCAATTTCGACTTGCGATTGAGCCTGCACCAAGGACGCATACGCGACGTCCACTTCCGAACTAGACGCACTGCTTTGACGAGCCAGTTGTGCGATGCGTTCGTGGGCGGATTCGGCCAGCTCAAGCGTGGACTTGGCCAGCTTGAATTGTTCTCGGGCGACCGTCAGTGAGGTTTGGTAGTCGCGATCGTCCATCTCCAGCAACAGGTCGCCGGTGCGGAAGAAAGAGCCGACCTCGAAGCTCGGATAGGTCTTGCGGATCGTGCCAGTTACCTCGGCGCTCAGACTGACGCGGTCGTGCGGCCCAACGATCCCGTTGGTCACGATCTTCACGGCATAATCGCCTGCGGACAACGATCGCACACGGCTTTTCAGAACCTGGTCCGGGGCCGCTTCATGAGCTTCCTTTTCCGGCTCGACCGATAGAACGCTGAAACCGTATCCGCCAACCGCCAAAATACCGGCCGGGACCATCAGGCGAACGAGAACGCTGACCAAAAACTTCATGGAAAAATTCGCCAAGAGACGGCGTCTGGGGAGGGCGTTTGGGGAGGGCAGGAAGGGGCGGGATCTACAGTGTGACTATTTAACGTGGTCAAGTCAAAAGGTCGCCGTCTAGCCAATCGTGATCGGCAGGGTATCGACGCGGGGGGGAAGCCGGCCGAAACCGGCGGCGTTCTCACGCAAGTCCCTTCCAGCGCCGCAGTCCCCATTCGCCGCACAGGCACCCTAGCGCAATCATCATCACCCATCCGCGGTGCCAAAGCGGATAGACCCAGGTTTCGACGACCGGAACGTCTCGATTGGGCAATTCGTCTATGAAGGCGGCCAGGTCGCGAAGAGCAACCACCTCGCCGCCGGTTTGGGTCGCGACCGCTTCCAGAAACGCTCGGTTGATTTGCAGGTTTGCCATTTCCGACGCGTCGGCTTGCGATGTCCATCCCGTTCGCGCCTCGCCAACGTCGATGCCGTCAGCCGATGCCACCGACGCGGTGGCTTGGTACCCGCCCGAGTCGCGGGTCCAGAACTTCGCAACGTACGTTCCCGCCGCGTTCACATCGGGTTCGGCGGCGATCGATACGGTCTCTCCATTCATCGACGTCACCGTGACAAGCGCGGTTGCGTTGTCCAGCGGAAAGTATGCTTCGTCACGTGCTTCGATGATGATATTCGTCGGAGCAGTTGGATCGACGCTGGCTTCGATCCGCATTTCGACTCGGCGTGGCACATCGCCGACCAACCAGTGCAGCGTTTGCCGCCACGCGCGAGCGGGATCGTCGGCGTCTTCGGAGGAAGCCAATTTTTCGTCCGCGACTTGCCGCATCGACCATCGCCAAAGGTCACCGATGGCGATCGCCGCGGTGCGGCCTTTCCCGAATCGCTGGACCGCCATCGCCGTCGCGACATCGCCGCCGTCTTGTTGCACCCCATCTTGCTTGACCACGGCCAGCAGCGAGCCGCCCGGCTTGACCTCGCCGACCGGATTGACGGTCAAAAACGATGGCATCGTCGCCAGCCGTGTTTGCTCCGCCGTTTCGTTTTCGCGAAGCCGTGTCCACGCTTGCAGAAGTCCCTCGCGAGTCAGCGCGATCTTGCCGGAGTTCGACGTTTTTGTCGTGTCGGTCGCAAACCTTCGCGCCGCGTACACCGGCGAAAGCTCACCAAGAACGCCGTCGCCGAACTGCTTGCCCGCGAACGACTCTGTCCCGCCCAGCATTAACAATCCGCCGCCGCGGGCGCTGACAAACTTCCGCAATCGAAGCAGCTGATCAGGTGAGAAAAAATCCGTTTCGATGTCGTCCAAAATTACCGCGTGGTAGCCGAACAGTTCTTCGTCCGACTTTGGAAAGCCGTCGCTCAACTCGTCCGATTCTTTCACGCCGAAACGCAGGATGACCGGCTCGTCATACTGAGACGCGATCTCTTCTTCGTCTTTGCCAAGCCCCGCGAACAACGGATTGGTGTCGCTGACGCCGCGATCACGGAAGCTGAACTTGGGTTCCTTGTCCGCGATTCGCAATAACCCGACCAATTCAATTTCAGCATCCGACGCGATCGCGCGTCGCAAAAATTTGAACTCCCAATTCGGCCGGCCCGCGACGTAAAGCACGCGGTATGGTCCGGCCTGTCGGTCGACGGTGACGATTCGTGAATTGTTAATTAAAGTCGCTTCGCCGAAACGCGACTCGGGCTTTTGCACGGCGGCGACGGCTTCACGATCAGCTTCGGTGAAGACATTGGCGACGAAGAATTGGACCCCCGAGGACTTCGGTCGAAAGCGAAACCGGATCGGCGTGTGCGTTCCGTCCAGCGTCACGGGTTGCTCTTGGATCGTTTCAGGTTCCGTATCGCCAGCGGGGAAACTGCGAAGTTGCACAGTGGCTTGTTGCTTATTGACGCCGATGGAGTCGACGATCACGGTCACCGTCGTGGGGGCCGACTCGAAATCGGTTTGTCGAACGCTGACATTCGCGATCCGCACGTCGACCAGGTCCGCGACATCATCGGCAACGACCGGATAGACCGGGAAGCCGAGCGTCTTCCAATCGAAGTCTTCGTTTCCGTTTTCGTCGGTCGCGTTTCCATCGGTCATCATCACTACGCCCGCGACCGGACGCCCCGCGAAACGATCGGCCAACGAACGGAGCGCCGTATTCATCGACGACACGTTTCCGTCTGCCGCGACCGCATCAAACGAATTGACGTTTTCGATCCGCTCATCAAAGCGGTAGCGTCGGACATCAAACGCTTGACCGAGTCGAACCATCCAGGGCGTTTGATCGTCGACGGCGGCAATCATTCGATCGAAGCGATTGGTGTCGTCGCTCGTGGAGCCGATCATCATGCTGCGACTGGTATCGACAAGGATCGGCAACACGTTCGCTCGCGGACGCGGCCGCGTTCCTTGAGCCATCGGTTCGACCAAGCACAGCGCGACCAACGCGATCGCGACGATCTTCAACATCGCCGCCATTGAGCGAACCCACGTCGGGCCGCCACGGCTGGAGTAACTATGAAGGACCAGCAGTGACAAGACGCCGGTGATGATCGCGGCCGGCCAAGCCCACTCCGCCGCGCCCCAAACCAACGGATCGTCGATCAAGTATTTCATCACGGTTTGCCGCTTCCGAGTCGTTCGTAATACAGGCGAACCGCTTCGGTGAATTGCGGCGGAACCGGGTCGCGATCGATCGGAACGTTCGAATTCTGATCGGCGGAACGACGCATCAGTTCTTCGCTGACGTTTCGTTTGAGTTCGCGAAGCGGCGTTGCGATCATATCTTCCATCATTTCTTGCGTCGGCTCCTTGGAATGGCGAACGATCTCGATCCGCATGTCACGAGCACGATCGCGGATCTGCGCCGCTTGCGATCGGAGGTCCGGATCGTCGACCATCTCCTCGACATCCCGAAGCGCATCGGACCACTCGCGGTAACCTTCGCCGGTGATCGGCCGGTTCGCGGACGCTCCCGATGCTGATCCGCCGAACGCCTCCCCGAACGAACCGCCCAGGGACAAGTCTGGGAATGAATCGGGGGAGCCTGCGGCGGAGTTCGGGGCACCATTGCCGGCTTGGTTGCTTTCACCTTTGCGATCTCCATCACTTTCCGGATTCCCGCGACCTTCGCCCTCTGATTTCCCTTCGCCCTCCGATTTTCCTTTACCCTCCGACGTTCCATCGTTCGGGGATTTTCCTTCGTTCGGGGATTTTCCCTGACCTTTCGACGATGGATTCGATTTCATTTCGTTTTGCAATTGTTGGTCGAGTCGTTCGAGCCGGCTGAGCGCTTGCTGGAGCGCTTTCGATGGGTCGCCTAAGACTGATTCAGCGGCCTCTTCGAGTCCTTCACGAAGTGCGCCGACGGCACGTGAAGCTTCCTCGTTCGCTTGGCCAGCTTCTTCATTCATGCCACGCTGCGCCAGCCGTTCGGCCAGTTGCAATCGTTCATCGATGCGTTCCTGCTTGGCCTTACGGTACGAATCGTAAAGTTTATGCGCTAGCAGTGGCTCCGCAACCTCGGCTTCGGCGACCGTTGATTCTATCTTCTCAAGCAGATCGCCCACCGATTCGCGTTGTCGGTCGATCGCTTCCCCGACGTCGCTTTGCGCGTCACTCGATCGCAATCCCGGGCTGGGTTTGGGAGCTTGCGAAAGATTATCGGAGGTTGGCGAAAGTTGTTCGTCGATGGCCTGTTGTTGTTCGTCGACCTGCCTGGCTTCGTCCCGCAATTGCTTCATCGCTTCGTCGAACTGCCCCGCCGCGGCCTCGCGAAACTCGTCACGAAGCTGCTCGAATTGCCGCTCGGCTCGTTTCCCCGAGGCGAGCGCCGCGGACGCATCGTTCTGCTCGAGCGCCTCGCCGGCTTGGCGAACGTTGTCTCGGGTTTCCTCCAGCTTTTGCAGTGCATCGGCAGCGTCTGACTTCGATGCGTCTGACTTCGATGCATCTGACTTCGATGACTCGGGCTGCGACTGCTGCATCCGTTCGGCCAGTTCATCGGTTTCGCGAAGCAGTTCTTGTTGCTGATCGCGGAGTCGTTTGAGCTGTCGCTTGATCGCTTCGCGTTCAGCTTCGTCCTCGGCGGCTTCGAGCGCCGATTGAAGCGCAGCGAGTTCTTCGTTCAAGTCTTGTTGCCGCCGCGCGAGATCTTTCAAACGGGAGAGGATCTGCCGCGTTTCGCGTTGCTGCGATTCTTGCGGACTGCTTTCGCGAGCTTGGCTTTGTGTTTCGTATCGGCTGTCGTCTTGGTCCAGTTCCAAGTCATCGAGTTTTTTCTGCTTGCGTTGTTGCGACGCACTGCCCTGCCCCTTGCTCGGCTGCTGGGACCGCGTGACCTCGAATTCGCGAGCCCGTAAACGCAATAGTCCACCGTAAGCGGCTTGCATCGGCGAGATCGCCTCGAACAACGCATCCGCAACGTTCGACTTCGCCGAACTACCCTCCGCCGATTCAATTTGCGCGGCCGCGATCGTCATCGACGTCCGCACTTCATCGACGATCTCTTTGGACTTTGCGTCTTGGATCTCGCCCGCCAATTCATCCAGCTTCGCGATCGCTTCGGCTTGGGATTCGTCCAACAACTCGATCGACTCGGCAAGTGTTTCAAGTTCCGCATCACCCCGCACGTCGCGTAGCACCCGCCACGTTGCCGCAATCAATTCTTTCTGCAGTTCGGCCAGTTCATCCGCATCGCCCGCGTTTTGGCTCGGCGGCGGCCCTTCGCCGCCGGGCGGCGGATCGCCTTCGCGGAAAACTTCTTCCAGCGGGCGGACTTCGGCAAAGTACATGTCCGATTCGCTTCGTCGTGATTCCCCGTCGGGACCGATGTCGATGGCGTAGAAATGATACGACAGCAGGTCATCTTCCTTCGCGCCGATGTCCTCCAGTGCAATCGTTGGTGACAGGATCGATTTCGTTCGCCCGGCAATGTCGGCATCCAGCGGGATGTCGACTGGAGTGCCGCCGGAAAGCGAGTATTGAAGGCCCAGTTCAGCGATGCCGAAGTCGTCGACGGCTTCGACTGCGATCGTGAATTCCTCCAACGGCGAAACCGTGCTGTCTCCGGCCGGTGTGACCTTCAATTTCGGCAATGTGTTCTCGATTGCTCGCATCGACAGCATTGTCGGGAACACGTTCTGCCGGCCTGCGGCGTCGACCAGCGAAACCGTAAATTTCTTTGATTCTGCAAGCGTGATTGCAATGGTTCCGTCGGCGGAAGTTTCGGATTCAAAATCGATCGCTAATCGCTCGCCCGCCTCGTCGATCAACTCCGCCTTCGCGACCGGCTTGTTCAAACGCAGCGTCCACATCACTGAGGTTCCGACGACCGCCGAGACGCGGACGGTGTCGTCGATGTGCTTTGGCGACTGGCCGGTGTATTCGGGAAAGGTCAAATCCACATCCGCGCGAACCAACTTGGGGAACTCGAACACTTCGACACGGTATCGATCGCTATCCCAGCCCGGCGTGCGGACTTGGTAGGTCAGCGGTCGGTCGACCGTCGCGACCCAGCCACCCAAGACTGGGTCATCCAAATTTTGCCGCATCGGAAGGACCGTTTGCGATCCGTCGTCGTCGACACAAACCAGCTCGCCCACCTCGAACGCGCCGCCCTCGAACCTGGCCGTGACCAATAGCCCGGTTCCACGCTCAATTTCGGTGCTGCCAGGTTCGATGATGACGCGGGTCGCGGTCGTGGTTCGCATCGCGGCGCGGGTTTGCGTATCCGGTGTTGTCCCGGCCAAAACCCCCAGCACGGCGGCGACGGCGGCGGTCAATGTCAGTCCCGATAGTCGACTGATCCAAACGCGAGTGGGTGAGACCGCGTCCGCCCACGCATTGCTCCGCGAGTGATCGCGTGCCTCTTTGATGACACGTTGCTGCAGGTACCCGAGTTGATCGTCCTGCTGGCTGATCGCAGTAAGCAGGCGTTGATCCAGCGACGGATAGTGAGTTTCGATGTGACGGGCGATGACGCGTGGGTCGCGGTACAAAAAACGAGTCACGGTGATGGCAAAGATCGCGATGCAACCCGCGCTGATCGCAAGCATCGTCGCGGCTTCACGCCCGTTAACGTCTCCGGCGTTTGCTTGCGACAGCGACCACAGCCCAGTCGCGATGACAAACACGGACGCAACGATCCAGATTTGCCAAAAGCGTAACCCGCGAAGCCGTGCGGCGACGGGACGCATGCGATGCAGCAATGATTCGTTCATGGAATGCTTGATAAGGATGGATGGTTGTCCAGGGTCCAGAGACAGATGTCACTGCGTCCATCGTAACGCCGATCGCCGATCAACGCTGCTTCGATCGTCTGGACCGATTGCAAATTCTTATCGCAAGCGGATCCTCGGCCGCACGATTGACGCGGGAGGCAGACGATCCCACGCTCGCGATTGGTGATCGAACCGGTGCAAGCTGTAAATCTACCCAGCCGCATCGTCGACCATGTCGAAAAAGCCAGTCGAGCACCCATCAAGCACTTCGATCAGGGACGTTGCTCGGACACATCAAACTTCCCAAGACGCGCTCGCACAACCGCGCGTCGCGACGGAGGGGTCATCGCATGACCCTCGCAATAAAACCGCGTTGGTGGAGGCGTTAATGGTCGGCAACTCAACCAAAAATTCGTTCTGCGGCAGCACCACCTACGCGGGGAAAAATGCGAAGACATTTATGTTGTCCTCTCTCGATGTTCTGATAATCTTCACACAAGGCGGTGCGAAATCTTAGATCCTCACTGTTTCCACGGAGTCATTGCAATGCATCAAATTAATCTTAAAGACTCGTCTAACCGCTCGGAGTTTGCTTCCGACACGAAGCGTGAAAAATATAGTAAACGTAACGCGAATACGAAGCTTCGCGGCTTTACGTTGGTCGAGTTGTTAGTGGTGATCGCCATTATTGGTGTCCTCGTTGGCTTGCTCCTTCCCGCGGTTCAAGCGGCTCGTGAAGCGGCTCGGCGAATGAGCTGCAGCAACAATATGAAGCAACTTGGACTCGCGTTGCATAATTATGAGTCCGCTTACCGTTCACTACCAATGCAACGAACGGGAACCGGCAACCCGCTGCACACATGGCCACCGGGCTTTTACCCGGGCCACAACAACCTGCAGCTAAGCTTCCTTGTGGGCACTTTGCCGTTCATTGAACAGCAAGCCCTTTGGGAACAGATTGCAAACCCATCGGATATGAATGCAGACGGAACGCGTCGTTCGACAAGTTCACAGCCGCCGTGGCCGGCAATGGGTCCGGTCGTTGACAACAACCCTCTCTATATACCGTGGGTGACCGAACTGTCGGCGTTACGCTGTCCAAGTGACCCAGGGAAAGGTGCTCCATCCTATGGTCGCACCAACTACGCCGCGTGCCAGGGCGACACCATTCTTAACTCGAACGGTGTCTATGCATCCTGGAACAATTACTCGATCCCAGGCTGGCCATCTTTGAAAGGGACCCTCCGAGGTTTCTTCAACGCTCGAACGCAGACACGCTTCCGAGATATTTTGGACGGTCTGTCCAACACAATCATGATCGGTGAAATCGCGACCGACTTGGGCGATCGCGATGTCCGAACATCAACGACCCAGCAAGCAGACGGCACCATTGCAAACAACTTGTTGGCATGCAGAGTTTCGATCGATCCGCTGCGACCCAAGTTCTGGAATTCCACGGTGCAAACACCTGCTCAAGCAGACCCAACCAATGGCCCTCGCTTCGTACGCGGCTTTCAGTGGTCAAACGGTTTTCAAATTCACACCGGCTTCCAAACTTGCTTGCCCCCAAACGGCGAAATCTGTCAGCAAGCACCGGTCGGAAACTGGATGGGAACGTATGAAGCTGAAGGAAACTTTACGGCGTCAAGCCGCCATCAAGGTGGCGTCCATAGCGTGATGGGTGACGGGGCAGTTCGATTTGTTACCGATTCGATTGATGCGGGAAATTCTAACGCGACCGCCGTCAACCCATGGACCGCGCAAGGCGTTGAAAGTCCTTACGGCGTTTGGGGTGCGATGGGTACCAAGGCAAGTTCTGAAATCGTAAGCCTCGAATGAGCGGCAGCAACGGGGGGACAACCGGTGTTCTCCTTTTTTAAGTTTCAATGCTTCACTTCCCATGGAAAACATAATGCGTCTGAACATCGCCAGCAGCTTTCTTGCAATACTATTGGTCAGTCTGACCGGATGCGGTGCCGATAATTCGACCGAGCTCGTCTTCGATGCCAGCGAACATGCTAAGACGACTGCATCGCCGGAGGAGATTGAACGTCGGATGGCCGAGATCCAAGCTGGCTCGAAATCGGCCGGTGTGGACCGTTCGAAGGAGCTAAAAGCGAATCTATCGGGACCGAACTGATCTACCGTTTACATCGATCAGTGTCGGCAATTTAGTTTTCTTATTTAGGAATCGGTAGTGTTCGAACGTATCTCGCTCGCGATATTGCTTTCCACCGCGTCGGTTGTTAGCTTGATCAGCCAAGCAATCGGTCAGGAAAGCTTCCGGGTCGTGGGTTACGTGCAGAATGATTTCGGCATGGACGTCGTTTTGCCCGCGATCGAAATCGGCTGTCTCACGCACGTCAATCTTTCATTTGAGAACCCCAGGGATCTCGTCGGAACGATGACGTACCACGAGAACAACGATCGGGTTCGCGACGCCGCACATCGCGTCAGTGCCAAAGTTTTGGTGGCAATCGGCGGAGGTGCGGCGGCAACGGATCCGGATTTGGAAAAGCGTTATGCGGAACTGTTGTCAGTTGAGAAGCGAGAGGCGTTCGCGAAAGACTTGGTCGCCTACGTCAACGAGCATCAGTTAGACGGCATTGATGTAGACTTGGAGGGACCCGCGATCACAGAGAGTTATGGACCGTTCATCCATATCCTCGCAATGGAGTTGAAAAAATCTGGCAAAACGCTTTCTGCAGCGCTGTCCCATACCTACGGCGGAGATCGGGTGACTTCCGAGACGCTCGCAAAATTTGATTTTGTAAACGTCATGGCGTACAACGAGACTGGACCTTGGAATCCTAATAAACCTGGCCAGCATTCTTCAATCGAGTTGGCGAAAAATACAACGAACTATTGGATCAAGGCGGGCTTGCCGAAGTCGAAGATTGTCCTGGGCTTGCCGTTCTATGGATATGGTTTTGGTAAGGACGCAAACAATGGCATCGCTTACCGAGACATTCTGGTGGCGCATCCCGAAGCTAGCGCAGTCAGACGAATGCGGCAGTACGATCTACTACAATGGGCCGGAGACCATTCGAGAAAAGACGAAAATGGCATTCAAAGAAGGCCTTGGCGGGGTGATGATTTGGGCGATCAATCAAGACGCCGACGGCGAGGAGTCGTTGCTTCGGAAGATACAAGCGGTTTCCGTGAAGGTGAATTGAACTCTTCGGAGTTGATGTTGTCAGGCGAGGTTTCCAGTTTTTTCTCTGTTGGGTATCTACCATGAAGAAGATCTTGTTTGCTGCTATCCTCGCGTTCGCCTCTGTTGGTCACGTAGCATTGGCGGAGAACATTTACGACTTTGAAGGCATGCTTAGCGGCTTTGAAGCGAACGGGGGCGGCGTTACCGTCGCTGGTTCAGGGGTCGGTGTGACCGGCGGTTCGACGGCCCTGAACATCTCCGTTGTTCAGGGTGCGACATTTGTCGGGGCGCTGACCTCAACGGTTCCATTGCCCCTCGGTAACCCGCCGGGTCTTGAGCGAGTATTTTTCGACCTAACGATCGTGGAGCCTTTCGCCGTCGGGCTCACTCCTCGGGGATTTGCAAGTTTAGGCGTTACCATTTTCGGAGCCTCCCAGCCTGGCCCAGGCCAGCTGTTTGGTCTACCGACGCAGTTCAGTGATATCGTGGCGCTCGAGACCTTTGACACGCCCGGCACGTTTGAGGTTTCGATTGATTTGGCATCCGCAACGCACCCGACTACTTTCGCCACCAACCAATCTTTCAATCAAATTTTTGGGACCTTCGATTCCGGGGCGAACGATATCATTCCTACGGGATTCCAGTTTTTCGTGAACAAGTCAAATAACGCTCCCCTGAGTATCTACATCGACAACGTCCGAACGGTGTCAGCGATTCCGGAACCGTCAGCGTTCGCGGCCATTGCTCTGATTGCCGCGGGCGGTTTTGTGGTGCGACGCCGACGATTCGCCAAGAAAGCTTCTGTCGTCCTTTCTGTGTGAATAAAGACTGCGGTGGTTCGTTGGGTACATATCGCAGTCATCCAGGGGCTGCGTCCATCTCGCTGACGCTTTCAGAACTAACCCTTACTTGGACAACGCCATTTTGAAATAGGCGTTTTGGCGTCAGGGAGCTGTTGATTTGGTGAACCGCAGAGCGCTAGCCGCGGGTATCCACTCCACAAACCAGCGGCTTGCGTCTTGCCGCTCGCCATTAGAAATGTCCCAACGACTAATTTCATAACCCGTTAGCCACGGGTTTTCGCGATGAAAACCGTGGCTAGCGCCAGAACGGCTTATGAGTTCGGAAACGCTGCAAATCATCAAGAAGCCTATCCAAAGTGGCGTTGTCCATTGAGTCAATCTTTGCCGCTGCTCCGCGGCTGTTAGAGCGAAACGATGACCTAGCACGCTCAACGCAGTTTCGGTTGAGTCAATCGCCGCGGCGGTGAGGACACGATTCAAATCAATCGTAAATGATGGGAGACGACGGTGACCGGGACAGTCGTCCGGCCAACCAGGTTTCGATTGCTAAGAACGCGAGTGCCGCGACCAACAACCACCGCCAAATGTTTTGGCGGCTTTCCAGTTCGCGGTCGCGCAGTTGTCGTTGATTGGTATATGCGTCCGCGTTGGGAACGGCCTGGCCGATTGTGACGCCGAGCTGTTCGAGGGCCTCGTCGTCCACGGGCTGGGTATCGCTTTCGCTGGCCGCGATGTTCACGGCGATCGTTTGCACGACCCCATCGTTATCGATCTGCATCAGACCCGGCGCTTCGGCCCGATCGACTTTCCCGTCGGCCGAAATTAGGTTTGCCGGCAACGGATCGCCGACGCTGACGTCCATGATCGCGAATCTTGAATCGGCCGGGCCCAGCCATCCGGCCAGCAGCGGAATGAACTTGGTCGATAGTGCGAGCTGGCTGGACTTCGGTTGCCATCCGGCCGTCAACAGGATCACTTGTCCCGCTCCGACCGTCCGCCTTGCCATGGCGACATCGCCATCATCGAACGTTGCCGTCACGTTCCACTGTTCATCCAAGCCAGTGACGCGGCGGTGCGACCAAAATCGAACTTTGGTAAAGTCGTTGAATTGCGGATCCGACATTGCATCGAACATCGTGTCCGAAAACTGAATCTTTGACAGCATGTGATAGTCGGTGACCTCCGCCTCCGTGATTCGCAAGGGGCCATCGTTGATCCGATCGAGTGTCTCGGTCATTCGCGGCGATGTTGCAGAATCGTCCAGCACAAACAACACCCGTCCGCCGGACTGCAAATACTTGTCCACGACACGCGATGATTCGGCGAGCAAGCTATCGGCGATGACTAGTAACGGCGTCACGGTAGCATCGATGTCGCCGGCAAATTCCGATGCACTCATCGATATGGTGTTGATCGTTCGGCTCCGGTCGCCAAGTGGAGCACGTTGCAGGTAGTACAGCAGACTGTCTCGAGCATCGTCGCTGAGATCGCCGAAGTACCCGATTGTTTGAGCCTTTGGTTCGGCGATCGAAAAATACCGCACGTTGTCAAATGGATGATCGTCGCCGCGAAGGATGATTGAGGTCGATCCCGGCGGCGGCGTGTTCATGCGAACGATCCGCGTCTGGCCCGGCGGAACTTGAACCGAGACGGCGTCGCTGTCGGGTTTGGAATCGGTTTGCCAAGCCAGCGTGAACGACTCGCCGCGACTGTCCGGCGAATTGATCACTCGAACGCGAACCGATTCCGGGTCAGCGTCATCCATCGCATCGACGGTGGCTTCGGGCGTCATCAGGAATGCGGCCGCGTTTGTTCGATCATCACTGGTGACGCGATGCACCAGCACTTGCACCAGAGCGGGCCAAACGAACGATTGAAGTTCCGTAAGATTTCCGCCCGCTTGCATGTCGCTGATCAGATGAATGGTCGTCGGCCCAATTCCCCCCGTTTCCGCCGTTTCCGCCGTTTCCGCCGACGATTCTTCGGCGTCGACCATCTCGGTTGCCGCATCAACAGCCAAGACCAGGCCTGCGGAGATGTCGGTCGCGTTTGCCGTCGGTTTCAGGTCCGCCAAGATCGCGGATGCGGATTGCCGTCGAACCTCGTTCGGCAAGGCTTCAAAGCCGCCGAACCGCAGCAACGTTGTCGGCTTTCGATCGAACGAAACGATGGCCAGACGATCCTGATCGGCCATGCCGGTGATCACCCGTTCGGCTTCCGCGATTGCTTTGAGCCAAAGTCCGCTGCGCTGCATGCTGGCCGATGTATCCACCAAGATCACGTGTTGGTGCGGTGGTGATTGAGCGTCCGACAGATCGATCGAGCGAAAGAACGGCCGTGCAAACGCGGCCGCCAACAGCAACAGCGCCAACGTCCGCATCAGCAGCAGCGGCCACTGGTCCAAACGACTGCGGCGAGTCAGTGTTGGCGGCGTCGGATCCAGGAACATCAGGGAGCCGAACTGCCGATGGGTCTTGGGTCGCTGACGAATCAGGTGAAACAAGATCGGCAGCCCGATTGCCAGGGCGCCGGCAAAATAAAGCGGGGCCAGCAGACTCATCCGGCACCGCCCTTCAGCATGCCAGCGCGGTTGGGTCCGGCGGCACGTCGCTTTTGAACGCTGATGATGTGGAACAATGACTGCTGGATCGGATCACTGGTCGCGACGTCGAACAGGACAACGCCCAATGAGTCGCAAATTGTTTTAAGTTCGCTGCGGTGACGATCAAATTTTTCGCGGTACCCTGCTTTGGCGACTTGGGGGTCCAAATAAATTTCGCGTCCCGATTCCATGTCCAAGATCATGCCGGGCGAATCGACGCTAAATTCCAGTTCGGCCGGATCGAGCGTGCGGAGGATCATCACCTCGTGCCCACGACTTCGCAAATACGCCAAGTTGGTCCGCAGTGTTTGCGTCGGCGATAGCAAGTCGGAGATCAGCACGATCAATCCGCGACGCGGCACCAAGGACGCAATTTGACGAAGCGGCGCGTCGATATCGGTTCCTTTGCCCGTGACCGGACGCGAGAGAGCGACAAGCATGCTTCGCAGGTGCCCCGGACGATTGCGAGCGGGCAAGAAGTCACCGATCACTTCGTCAAACGTCATCATCCCGACGCTGTCCCGCTGGGTGCTTAGGAAATAAGCCAGCGTCGCCGCCATCGTTCGCGCGTAATCGGCCTTGGAGTACTCCAGCGAACCAAAACCCATCGATCGGCTTTGATCGACGACTAGATAGCATCGCCGAGTCGTCTCGTCCTCGAATTTTTTGATGTAGTAACGATCGCTTCGGGCGTACAGCTTCCAGTCGAGTGCCCGCAAATCGTCACCGATCGTGTAGGGGCGGTACTCGCTGAACTCGACCGAGTACCCATGATAAGGACTCCGGTGCAGCCCGTTGTAAAAGCCTTCGACGACGGCCTTGGCGCGAAGTTGCAGGTGCTTGATCCGCATCAGCGACATCGGATCGGCCGACGCTTCCGCGGACACGTTCACGCCCGCGTTCAAGACTTCACCGTCGTCGGGATCGTCGCCAGCAGCTTGTCGATGACGTCTTCGATCGTGACGCCTTCCGCTTCGGCGCGATAGCTCAGCAGCACCCTATGACGCAGCGCCGGATGCGCTAGCGTCCGAATGTCATCCAAGTTCACGTGCGCTCGTCCATTCAAAAGGGCGCGTGCTTTACCGCCAAGCACCAACGTTTGCGCGGCTCGCAATCCCGCGCCCCAGCCGACCCAATCATTGATGAAGTCGGGCGTGCCGTCACGTTTGGGACGCGTCGCACCAACAAGACGCACCGCGTACTCGCCGACTTCGTTTGCGATCGGGACTCGGCGAACGGCTTGATGAAAACGCAAAACGTCTTCGCCCGAAAACAGCGGCTCGATCGGTTCCGGCTTCGTCGCCGTCGTCTGCAGCACCACGGCAAGCTCGTCGGCCGGCGGCAGGTAGTCGATCAAGACGTTGAACAAGAATCGGTCCAGTTGAGCCTCCGGAAGCGGATAGGTGCCTTCCATCTCGATCGGGTTTTGCGTTGCCAAGACGAAGAACGGTTCTTCCAGCGGATATCGTCGACCGGCCGCGGTGACCTGGTGTTCCTGCATCGCTTCCAGCAGCGCCGCTTGCGTCTTCGGCGGCGTGCGGTTGATCTCGTCGGCCAACACGACGTTGGCAAAAATCGGTCCGGGCACGAACTGCAGCGACCGCCGACCTTCGGTGTCTTGTTCCAAAATTTCGGTGCCGGTAATGTCGGCCGGCATCAAGTCAGGCGTGAACTGGATGCGTTGAAAGTTCAAGTGAAAGATCTTCGCAACACTGCTGACCAACAACGTCTTGGCCAGCCCCGGTGCGCCGGTGATCAAGCAGTGGCCGCCGGCGAACAGACAGATAAGAAGTTGTTCGACGACGTCGTGCTGGCCGACGATGACTTTGGAAAGTTCTTCGACGATCCGGCTTCGCCCCTCACGAATCTGGTCGACCACACGAGCCTCTTCTTCAACGGTCATCGGTACAGCGGACACGGGCGGGAACCTTCGTCGAGAGCGGAACGTGGCGGGAACTGCGAAAGTATACCGACTCGGAAACGGCGTTTGAGCCGCTCGGCAGCGTGGGGAATAATAATGATCCACTCCGTCAGTTCATGGTCCCTGGTCGCTTACGGCAACCAAGCCGCCGCGTCGATCTGCTCCGAACCTGCTCGCGTCGCCAAGTGCGTGAAGGTTTCGTAGTCCAGGCTGTAGGTCATGAAGTGGACGCTGCCGTCGGCCATCGTCAAGTGCGCGCCGCCCTCGTGCCAGGACCAGAAATGTTGCAGGTGCAAAAAGTATTCGGCGTCTTTGTGGTTGCCCATGTAGAACCCTGCGGCGGCCGAAATGTACTGCTCGCATTCATCGCCTCCGCACAGCGGCCAGCCCCATCCCAGGTCTCGCGGCAGCGATCGTTCGCCGAATAGAATCGTGTTGGACGTTCCATCAAGCACGTCGCGGAAGCGAACGGCTTTGTTGGTGTAGAACATTCCGTCGCCCTTGATGATCCCGCGACACGCTGAGTAAGCGTTGGTGATGTCGACGTCTTCGCCCGCTCCGGCCAGGCCCAGATAGTTGGTCGGATACAGATAGCCGACGTCGCCGGACAGCGGCAACGGGCCGGTCGGTCCGCTAAGCAGTTCTTCGCCGCTGCGAAAGTCACTGGGGCAAAGCAACATGTTGATCGGATTTGACGCGGGATCGGCCGCGCCGCGGGCTTGCAGGTCCAACAAGTGCGTGTTGCATGAACCGGCTGCAAAGTCGATCGTTTCAAACTTCGCTCCCTCTTCCATGAATGGCAACAGCATCGCCGTCATGCCCCAACTGTAAAACGTGACCGGAGACTTGATCGAACCGGCCGGCAAGGTGTTGAACGCGGCGTGATAGTTGTGGATCGCCAATGCGTATTGCCGCGAGTTGCTGGAACAGGTCAACCGCCGCGCGGCCGCGCGAGCGGATTGAACGGCCGGTAACAGCAGTCCGACCAGAATGCCGATGATCGCGATCACGACCAATAGCTCGACCAACGTGAAGCCGCGTCGACGCGTCAAGCTGCTCGGCGATCGCCGATCGATGGAAGGTTCGGTCGCCAAGACAATTGCTCGCGGATAGCGGGAGGACGAATGCGGCGAAGACGACACGTATGATAAGGCGTCGCCGCGATCAGTTCCCATGCTGGCGTTTATTTTTCTGGGAACTTTAAATTCAGCATTTGATCGCTGTCCTGCGTCACCGTGACTCGCGTTTGCAGTCGCGGCAGGTCGCGGTTGCCCAAGTCGTCGAACGTTTTCGCGGACAATTCCATCAAGTCCGCTTTGCCCTCGATCGGTTGCGTTTCGGCTGATTGCGTTTCAGCTGCTTGCGTTTCAGCCGATTGCACCTCGAGCGCCGTGGCGGTCTTGCCTGGCGTGAAGATGACTCGATAATTGCCCGGCAGCGGACCCGAGGCCGCATCAAACCGGAATTGTCCGCCGGTGACGATGGTGGCCGCCGCAGGACCGGACTGACCGCCGTCGGGGACGAATCGAATCGAGCCATCGACTTGCGCGTCGGTTCCGAAGACGACATTTCCAGCGACCGCGACTCGCGCAGCGACCTCATCTTGGCACCCCGCCAAAAAAATCGTCGTTGCGATCATCAATGTGAAAAAGCGTGACACGATTTGGCGATCACATCCGCCGAACGTAGGCATAGTAGGCTCCATAAGATGTCGCATCGTCGGTGTCGAAGGTTGCGGAAAGCTGGAAGTCACCGGCCTTCAAGTTCATCCGCATTGTCACGTCATCCGCCCCCGATTCGACGGTTGTCGTTTGCGTCTTCGGCCCGATCGAAACGGTCGCCGAGGTGGCCGCAATGGGCATTCCGGTAGCCGTTCGGAAAGCGTTTTCGCCGGGGACCGGTTCGCCAGCGGGCAAAGGATCGTTGATGCCCGCGCCCGCCTCGACTGGCCATCGACGAAGCGTGATTTCATACTCGCCCGCTTCGATGACGCGCACGTTCCAAAATCCAGTGTTCGCTTTCCCGTTCATCGCTTTGCGGACGGAACCTTGATGCCAAGGCGTCATCTTTGGCGTGATCCAATCGTGACAGGTCAACCGAACCGGGTTCGCGTCGGGATGTCCCAAGTAGATCCGCGTCGATTGTGCATAGCTCGGTTTCAAGTCCGTCCACCAAGCCTCATAGAACTCCTTCATCCGCGCGACCACGTCGGGATATTTCGCGGCAATGTTCTTTTCTTGACCCGGATCGACTTGCATGTCGAAAAGTTGCTTCCCGTCGATCAAACGGTATTGATCGGTCATCACGGAACAGTCTTTCCACTTGATCGGATCGATGACCCGCTGCGAATCGGTGACCAGCATTCGTTCCGGCCAATCCGGTTGATTTGAACTGGAATCGACGACAGATTTCAGAAGTGGTTTCAGGCTAACGCCATCGAACACAACGTCATCCGGCGAAGTGATGCCGCACAAGTCGATCAGCGTCGGTAAGACATCGACGTGCACCGTGATCGGCTTGACGTCGTGTCCGCCGACTAAGTTACCGTTTGGCCATCGAATGAAAAACGGAACGCGATGTCCGCCGTCAAACGCACTTCCTTTTTTTCCTCGCATTCCCGCGTTCCAAACGCCGGCCCCCGACGACGTGCCGTTGTCGGTGGTGAAAATCAAAATCGTGTTGTCGGAAATTTCCAGTTCGTCCATCAGGTCACGAAGCCGGCCGAGGTTATCATCGATGTTCGCAATCATGCCGTAGAAGTTCGCGAGGCCGGGTTTCTGCTTCGAGTACGGTTCGCTGTACTCGGGCGGACTGTGCATCGGTCCGTGCGGCGCGTTGGTGGCGATGTAGGCTAAGAACGGCTTGTCGGACTTGGATTGTTCGGTGATGAACGCTTTGGCGCGATCAAAGAAAACGTCGGTGCAAAATCCCTTCACCGGCGTTGGCGATCCGTTGTGAAAGTATTGGCCATCGAAGTAAGCGTTGTCCCAGAAGTCCGGCGTTTGTCCGACGCCACCGCCGCCGTGCCGGAACACTTCGTCAAAGCCGCGATCTTCGGCGCGATACGGATAGTTGTCGCCGAGGTGCCACTTGCCGAACATCCCGGTCGAATAACCGGCTTCTTTGAAAACGTCGCCCATGGTGACTTCGTCTTCGCGAAGCATCGACCGCCCCATAATCGTATGCCAAACTCCGGTGCGATTGCTCCAGTGACCGGTCATCAGTGCCGCGCGGGTCGGCGAGCAAGTGGGGCTGACGTGATAGTCGGCCAGTCGCACCGATTCGGCGTGCAGACGATCCATCTGCGGCGTCTTTAGCACCGGATTTCCGTGACACGATAGGTCTCCGTAGCCCTGGTCGTCGGTCATGACGATCACGACGTTGGGTTTTTCGGACGCCGGCAGATCGCCGGCGAAGCAAAGAAGCATCGCGAGGAAGAGCAATCGTGGGGGCATCGGTTCTTCTTGCAAAGGAGGAATCGGATCAAACATCACGCCGTCGGAACGTGACCGGACCCGAAGATTGTAAACCATACGCGAACCGGGCAACGATCGTCCGCCCCTTTGGACGGCCGGACCAATAACTTTCTTTCGGTCTTAGGCGCATGGTTGCGCTGCGAAAGAGTTGCCGACGCCCTGCTCGCGATTTAGCATCGCGTGTTCAACGAGTGACGGATTTCCCGTAGCTGATCCCGCCAGGGTTCAGTCTGGTCTGAACCCTGGCGGGATCAGCTACGTCAGTTGTACGTCAGTTGTCCGGTCTGAACCCTGGCGGGATCAGCTACGTCAGTTGTACGTCAGTTGTCTGGTCTGAACCCTGGCGGGATCAGCTACGTCGGTTGTTGTTGACCAAGTGCTTACGCTCTCGTTCATCGGGTTGAAACTCAAACGCCAAAGTCTGTTCCATGTCAAAGATTTCATTGCTCCGATCATTCGTTTTTTATGCTTGCTGGTCGTTGATCCTCTCAAGCGCCGTAGCGCAAAGCCCGGCAACCGCCACGACGTTTCGCTTGAACGTTGCCGTGCCGACCGATGCGAAAGAATCACTGCAAATTCCCCGCTACCATGCGCCGCTACGCGCGGCGACTTGGTCGGACACGTCGGTGCCGATCAGCGTCGTTCCGGAACCGGATTACTGGATCGTGTCATGGAAAGAGCGGCCGCAAGATGCGGATTCGATCACGCTGACGTTTGACGCGTCGCCGCTGGAAAATGCAATCGATGTGGTGGCAAAGCAGTGGGGAGATGGCCGCGTCGACTTACACGCCTTTGCCGCAACGACGACGGGTGAAAAATTGCGGTTCGAACCACAACCGCACAAGAACACCGTTGGCTATTGGGTCCGCAACGATGACTTCGCGACTTGGACGATGGATCTTGATCGCGGCGGCGTGTTCAACGTCGGCATCTTGCAAGGCTGTGGCAAGGGCCAGGGCAACAGCGACATGCGATTTTCGGTCATGCGCAGACGACCAACCCGTCAGCGAACTGTCGTTTCGCGTCGAAGAGACGGGACACTTTCAGAATTTCATCTGGCGAACGATCGGACAAGTCGCGATCAACAAACCCGGCCGTTACACCGTGAAGCTACAGCCGACAAAAATCGCGAACAAAGCGGCTATGGATGTTCGGCAAATTCAACTGGTGCAATTGCCGGAATAGGTCGCGTGAATTCTTCTTCAGTATCCACGGCCAGACGTCTAGTAATCGATCGCGGTTTCGTTTGCCGATCGGTTGTGCTGTTCACGGAGTTGGTGCATCGTTTCGATGACCGCTTCGCTTTGCGAAGAGATCGCCGCCTTGATGTCTTTTTGCTTCAGTGACTCGAGGCCGAGCGATTGAAGGTCATCGACCTTATCCCAATCCATCATCCAATTGTTTCGATTGGCGGCATCGCGAAGCGCTTTCACCGTTTCGCCCAGCCGCTCGAATAGTTCCGTCGTCGGGCGAGCGTCATAGCGGCGGTAAGGCCCCTGCTTTCGCGGTCCTGACTGCATCGTCGCGGCACGCCTGGGGGCATTGATGTATTGAATTGCTGCGACGACCGAGGTGATCACACCCAGCAAGATTGCAACGACCATCGGACCGATCCAATTTCGATCGGCAGGGTTGTCAGGGTCATACGGATCGATCATCGAAAGCACGGCCAGCCCGAGGGCACCCAGAAAGCAGACTGCAATCGTGCCAAGAATGACGGGGGATACCGGAAGCTTTTTCTTTGGCCGCGTCGCCTTGGCCTGGATCGGGGTGACCGCTCTTGGTTCGGCGACGTGAACGACGATGACCGTCGTGTTGTCTGGGCCACCGCGGAGGTTGGTCAGATCGACCAGGACGCGAACTACCTTTTCTTCGGGCAAGCAATCCAACAACGCGCCGATTTCTTTATCGTCGACCAATCCGGTCAGACCGTCGCTGCACAGCAAGTACTTGTCGCCCTGTTCAATCGGAAACGGCCCTTCCAAATCAACATCGACGTTGGGACTGGGGCCCAGCGAACGCGTGATCACATTCTTGGGAATGCCCTGGCCGGTCTGACCGCTCGCTTCCATCTCCCAAACCAGCGAGTGATCGAACGTCAGTTGCTCGAAGACGCCCTTCCGCAATCGATACACACGCGAATCGCCGACATGGCCCACGTAAGCACCGGATTCGGCCAACACCAGCGAGCTGGCCGTCGTGCCCATGTTGTGAAATTCAGGATTGTTCTGACCGCGTTGGTGGATCTCGTGGTTGGCGTCGATGATGGCTTGCCGGAGCGCCTCGGCGGTTTCGTCGGACTCACCGCGAAAGAACTGCATCGCAATTTTTTCGGTCGCCATCCGGCTGGCAAGCTCGCCCGCCGCGTGAGCTCCCATGCCGTCGGCGACGACGAACAAATGTCCATGGTCGGCATAGCGCTGCGCCGACTTGGCTTGCAAGCAGGCGAAGGAATCCTGGTTGTTCGCCCGACGCATTCCGACGTCGGTTAACTGGGCAAAAACGATACCTGAATTCCAGCTTTCCGACACCGGCAATGGACTCGATAGGAAGGACGAAAGGATGGCCCGCCAATGGCTCGGGCTCGCAACGCCGCATTGTATTTGATCGCCGCACGAAACACGAACGGGCGGCAAAGCGAGGGCAGACCGAAGAGTCTAACATCGCCGGCCGGTTCCATGGGTGAGCATCGATCGTGGTGATGCACCGGTTGCCAACCGAACCGATGCTAAACGAACATGTGTTAAACGAAGTCCGCCGACTTGCCCCATTGGCCCGCGAAAACTTGTTCGGCCAGCGTCAACCGCTTCCGCGACCCCGCCTCGCGATCGGCCAGCTTTTGACCAGCCTCGTCCGTCGGCTCGGACCGATCCGGGTATCCGATCGCGATCGCGGTCTCGGGCTGATGACCTTCGGGGATCGCGTATTTTTGTCGCGCCACGCCCAGGTTGACGCCCGCCATTTGGTGGATTTGAAGCCCAAGCTCCGTCGCTTGAAGAGCCATGTGGGCGACCGCTTGGCCCAAGTCATGCAGCGCCACGCGGTTGGGTTGGCCGTTGTAACGAAACGTCGATCGCGTCACGCTGATCATCAAAACCGACGCCCGCGACGCCCACCCCTGGTTCGACTCCATCAAACAATCGACCATGGTTTTGAACGCTTCGCCGTCTTGACGCTTGGCGACGATCCAGGACCAAGGCTGATCGTTAAAACTGCTGGACGCCCAACGCGCGGCCTCCAAGCAGCGGACGATCAATTCGTCTTCGACGATGCGATCTTCAAAACGATAAGGACTGTAGCGACGGTCGATCGAGTCCAAGACCGATCGGTCGGTCGGATTGACTTTCATAGGGATGTCCGTGAGCGTAATAAGAGGAAGCGGTTTGAATTTTCTTCGTTATAGAAAGAAACGCCAAGCATGACGATGCACCCCCCCTCATCTTGGACCAAGCTGTCACATGCCGATCGATGTCGAATCGTCAGCCGCGCGGCCGGGGAATTGGCATCTGGGAAAGCCGAACTGATCGATGCGTGTCGCAGCGAACAACGTACCGAAGCATCGCAGACGATCGCTTCGGAGCTGTTCCCGTTGTGCGCGGCGATGGGTTGGATCGGGCGTCACGGGGATCGTACGTTGCGATCAAGGAAGCTTGGCGTCGTCGGTCGACCGGCGTGGCTGTGGGGCGTTCACAGCGTCGTCGATCGAGTGCCCCACGGAACGGTGTTGGTGTTGGCGGCGTGGAACTATCCGCTATTGTTGCCGGGCGTTCAAGCGGCGCAAGCACTTGCCGCCGGCAATCATGTTTTGATCAAGCCCGCACCAGGCTGCGAAGCGGCGACGGCTGCCATGGTTGCCGCGTTTCATCGCGCCGGCGTGCCACCGCGAGCGCTGGTGGCGTTGCCGTCTTCGACCGAAGCCGCCATTGCCGCGATCGACGATGGTGTCGACCTGATCGTGTTGACCGGCGCGGCGGCGACGGGGCGAAAGGTAATGGCGAAGGCAGCCGAAACGCTGACGCCGACGATCATGGAACTTAGCGGCTGCGACGCGGTCGTCGTGATGCCCGATGCAGACATCGACCGGGCGGCCGACGCGATCGCGTTCGGCTTGACGTTCAATAGCGGCGCGACCTGCATCGGGCCGCGACGCTTGATCGCCACCGACGCGACGGCCGATCGCTTGTTGATGGCGCTGGAATCTCGATTGTCCGATCAGACGGCGTTTGCGGTGCATCCGAGTGCCCGCGAAGGCGCCGCCGACGTGATCGAACGAGCGATCGAATCGGGCGCGGTCGTGCGAGTCGGAACGTTCGATGCGTCGATGCTGCGCGAAACAGGATCGATGTCGGCGTTGGTGCTGGACAAGGTCGGGCCAAACGACGCGATCGCCCAGTCCGACGTTTTCGCGCCCGTGACGTCGATCGTCCGAGTCGCATCAATGGAGGACGCGGTCGCGGTGGTAAACGATTGTCGTTACCGATTGGCCGCGTCGGTGTTCGGCGATTCGAAAGCGGCGAGCAAATTGGCGGCGGAGTTGTCGGTCGGATCGGTTTGCGTCAACGACTTGATCGTGCCGACGGCGGACCCGCGGTTGCCGTTCGGCGGGCGAGGCGAAAGCGGGTTCGGGGTGACGCGAGGCCCCGAGGGGTTGCTGGCGATGACGACCACCAAAGTCGTCTCGCATCGGCGGGGCAAGTTCGCACCGCACTTGAAGCCGCCCACCCCTTCGGATGCAAAAATTCTCGGCAAGGCGATCTCAATTCTGCACGGCCGAACGTGGAAAGAACGTTTCGCGGCGTTGCGGTCGTCGTAAGCATCGCGGCGAATCATGGCGGGAACGGAATCGATTGTCTCCGGCCATCGTGTCGCATCGCCTTTGCTCGGACTGGCCGATTCCCTAACATGCTGACTCTGACAAGTCGCTTATCGTCTCCCAATAAAGTCGTCGAAAAATGATTGCTGCGAACCCCAAGTCGCTTTCCGTGGTTGTCGTCGGTAGCGGATTGGCCGGACTTTCCTCGGCGTGCGTCCTGGCCGCTCGCGGACACCGCGTCACGCTGTTGGACAAGAACGACTGGGTCGGCGGGAAAGCGGCCGTCCATCACGCCGAAGGCTATCGCTTCGACATGGGGCCGACGATCTTGACGCTGCCCAGCGTGCTGAAAAAGATCTTCGCCGAAGCCGGCAAGGACTTGGCGGACTACATGGACATGGTCGCGCTGGATCCGCAGTGGCGTTGTTTCTTCGAGGGGTCCGGCGAAACGCCCAACACCGTCTTGGACTTGGTCGCCAACACCGAAGCGATGAAGAAGAACATCGACGCGCTGACCGGATCGTCGCGAAGCGGCGAAGGTTACGCCAAGTTCATGCGGATGAGCGAGCAGTTGCATGGCGTCTCGGATCGCTTCTTCTTTTGGCGATCGGTCGGCGGGCTGGCCGACACGATGGACGTCGGCGGCGCGTTTTCGGCGGCGGTGCTGAAGGACGTGTTGTCGCTGAAGATGGGTCGCAGCGTTGCGTCGGTCGTTCGTTCGCACGTGCCGGATGAACGTGTCGCGCAGATGATGGATCACTTTACCCAGTACGTCGGTTCGTCGCCGTACAATTCACCGGCGGTCCTATGCAGCATCGCTCACATGCAAACCGAAGAGGGAATTTGGTATCCGATCGGCGGCACGCGAGCGGTTCCGGAGGCACTTTGCAAACTGGCCGAAGAACTCGGCGTCGACGTTCGCATCGGTACCGACGTGATGCGAATCAGCACGTCCGGCGATCGCGTGACCGGCGTCGTGACGGCGTCCGGTGAAGAGATCGCGTGTGACGCCGTGGTCAGCAACTGCGACGCAGTCCGAACGTATCGCGAATTGTTGAAGGGCACGCCTCAATCCGCCAAGTTTGAAAAGAAGAACGATCCCGAACCGGCGTGCAGCGGGGTGGTGTTGTACTTGGGGCTGGATCGTCGCTACGAACAGCTTTTGCATCACAACTTTATCTTCAGCCGCGATCCCGAAGAAGAGTTCGATTACATCTACAAGAAGGGCGAGCCCGCGCCGGACCCGAGTGCGTACGTTTGTGCTCCCGCGATCAGCGAACCAGGCGTTGCACCGGAGGGATGCGAGTCGCTTTACATCCTGGTTCACACGCCGTACCTGCGATCCGGTCACGACTGGAAAGAGATGCTGCCGAAGTACCGCGAAGTGATCTTGGATAAGCTGGAACGAACCGCCGGCATGACGGGCATCCGCGATGCGATCAAGTACGAAGGATCGCTGACGCCGGAAGGCATTCACAGCCGTTATCGAGTGCTGAACGGAGCGATCTATGGCCTGGCCAGTCACGGCAAGTACCTGGGCGCGTTCAAGCCGGCCAACCGCCGCAAGGACCTGAAAGGACTTTACCTGGCCGGCGGTGCGGCTCACCCAGGACCGGGCATGCCGATGGTGATGATGAGCGGCTGGATCGCGGCGGACTCGCTGGACCAAGACGTTCAGTCCGGCAAGCTAGGGCTGCTGAGCGTTTGATCGCGCGCCGTTTTGGCCGCGTAGCGGTGGCACAAGAGTCGTTTTTGTAGGGTGGGTCGAGTGTGCCGTTAGGCCACGAAGACCCACCACTTTCTTACGCTCACGGTGGTCGGTGGGTCTGCATCGCTGACGCGATTTGACCCACCCTACAAAAGCAAATGATTTACTTGATAAAGCCCTTGCTTCGCAGCAGTTCGATGACCGAATCGGCACACTCGTCGATGCTGGTTTTGCTCGCGTCGATGGTCAGGTCCGCGTTTTCGGGTGCTTCGTAAGGAGCCGTCACGCCGGGGAAGTTCGACAGCGTGCCCGCGTCCGCCTTGGCGTACTGGCCCTTGGTGTCGCGGGTTCGGCAGACGTCGATCGGTGTGGCGACGTGAACGACCAAGAATTTTTCGTCGCCGATCAGCTTGGCGACTTTGCCTCGAACGTCGGCCGAGGGGGCGACGAACGATGCAAAGCAGATCACACCGGCTTCGTTCAGGGCTTGAGCCAAGTGGCCGCTGCGACGGAGATTCTCGCTGCGATCTTCGGCCGTGAATCCGAGGTCCTTGCTGAGGCCTCGTCGGACCGCTTCGCCGTCGATCATCGCGACCGCCCGGCCGGCGTCGAACAATTTGCGTTCGACGGCCAATCCGATCGCCGTCTTGCCGCTGCCGGTCAATCCGGTCAGCAGAACCGTCGCCGGCTTTTGTCCGAACCGTGCCGCTCGTTCGTCGATCGTGACCTGCGAGACTTCATTCGGATCGGCGTCGCCGACCTTCGCTTCGTCGTCCCACACCGACTTGGCTTGCCCGTCGCCGGCTTTGTCCAAGATCATGCCCGCCGCGACGGTCGCGTTGGTGATTCGGTCGACGACGATGAACGCGCCCGTGCTGCGGTTCTTGCGGTATGCGTCCATATGGATCGGCGCGGACAGCGAAATGCTGACCCGTCCGATCTCGTTCAGGTCCAACGTTGGTGCGGGACTCCGGTGAAGCGAGTTCACGTCGACGCGGTAGTTCAGCGTGTCGATCGTTCCCGGCAGCGTCTGCGTCGTGTGCTTGAACAAGTAGGTCTTGCCGGGCACCATCGCGTCGGCGTTCATCCACACCAGCATTGCGTCGATCTGGTCACGCGAACGGGGAACGTTGCCCGGGCGAACGATCATGTCGCCACGGCTGGCATCGATTTCGTCTTCCAGTGTTAGCGTGATCGACAGTGGTGCAAAGGCTTCGTCGAGTTCACCGTCGAAGGTCACGATCGATTTGACACGAGACTTTTGGCGGCTGGGCAGCACCATGATTTCCTCGCCCTTGCGGACGATGCCCGACGAGATCGTGCCGCAGAAACCGCGGAAGTTCAAATCGGGGCGGTTCACGTACTGGACCGGCATGCGGAAGTCTTGCAGGTTCCGATCGCTGCCGATGTAAACGTTTTCCAGGAAGTTCATCAGCGTGCTGCCGCTGTACCAATCCATCTTGCCGCTGCGGTCGACGACGTTGTCCCCGTCCAGAGCGACGATCGGGATGAAGTGCAAATCGGGCAGGTCCAACCGCGTGGCGAACGATCGGTACTGGTCGCAAATTTCTTCGTAACGTTCTTCGCTGTAATCAACCAAGTCCATCTTGTTGATCGCGACGACGACGTGGCGGATGCCCAGCAACGAAACGATGAACGAGTGACGTTTGGTCTGCGTCAGCACGCCGTGATCGCGGCGAGCGTCAATCAGAATGACGGCCAGGTCGGCGGCGACTGCGCCGGTCGCCATGTTGCGAGTGTATTGTTCGTGGCCGGGCGTGTCGGCGATGATGAACTTGCGTTTGGCGGTGGAGAAATAGCGATACGCGACATCGATCGTGATGCCCTGTTCGCGTTCGGCTTTCAGCCCGTCCATCAACAGCGCCGTGTCGATCTTTCCGCCGGTGGTGCCGACGATCTTGGAATCGGCCTCCAGCTGTGTCAGGTGATCCTCGTACACCATCTTGCTGTCGTACAGCAGCCGCCCGATCAACGTGCTCTTGCCATCGTCGACGCTGCCGCAAGTGATGAAGCGGAGCAGTTGCTTCTGCTCGTGCTGCTTCAAGTAAGCGTCGATGTCGGTTGCGATTAAATCTGATTTGTGAGACATGGGGGGAGCTTGGAGATTGGAGCGTCGTAGGGTGGGTCGAGTATGCCGGTAGGCCACGATGACCCACCATTTTCTTGCGTCTACGGTGGTCGGTGGGTCTGCATCGCTGACGCGATTTGACCCACCCTACAAAACTAACACCTAATACCTAATACCTCAGAAATAGCCTCGTCGCTTCTTCTCTTCCATGCCGGCGCCGCCTTCGTCTTGGTCGATGATTCGGCCTTGGCGTTCGCTGGTTGTGGCCAGCAGCATCTCTTGAATGACTTCGGGCAGCGTCGTCGCTTCGGATTCGACCGCGCCTGACAGCGGGTAGCAGCCAAGCGTTCGGAAGCGGACCATTTTTGTTTCTTCCTTTTCGCCCGGAAGCAGCGGCATCCGGTCGTCGTCTCGCATCAACAAGATGCCGTTGCGGTTGACGACGGGGCGGGGTGCGGACAGGTACAGCGGAACAATCGGTATGCTTTCCAGGTGGATGTATTGCCAGACGTCCAGTTCGGTCCAGTTCGACATCGGGAACACGCGAATCGATTCGCCTTTGTTGACCCGACCGTTGTACAGGTTCCAAAGTTCGGGACGTTGGTTCTTGGGGTCCCAGCGGTGAGATTTGTCGCGGAAGCTGAACACGCGTTCTTTCGCGCGGCTCTTTTCTTCGTCACGGCGGGCGCCCCCGAACGCGGCATCGAACTGGTACTTGTCCAGCGCCATCTTCAGCGAGTCCGTCTTCATGATCTCGGTGTGACGTTCGCTGTCCTCCCACGGTTTGATGCCGTGCTTGAGGCCTTCGTGATTGATGTGGACCAGCAGGTCGAGGCCGAGTTCTTTGCGAGCGTAGTTTTCGCGGAACTCGATCATCTGGCGAAACTTGTACGTCGTGTCGACGTGCAACAGCGGAAACGGCGGCTTGGCCGGATAGAACGCTTTGAGAGCCAAGTGAACCAGCACGGCGGAGTCCTTGCCGATGCTGTACAGCATCACCGGTTTTTTAAACTCGGTGACGACCTCGCGCATGATATGGATGCTTTCGGCTTCCAGTTGCTTGAGGTGGGTGAGGTTGTAGTCCGACATGTCGTGGGCTGGCTTGGGAAGCGAAAGGTTGTTGAGTGGGAAAGTATAAACGGGCTGTAGCGAATGGCTAGGCGATGGCCGAAGGTCTGCTTCGGCTGAACGTAGGTCCGCCACGCCGTGGCGGAGCATCCGCGAACAGCGTTGCTGTTCGGCCCCGCCACGGCGTGAGCGGGGCTACCTATTCGGCGGCGAATTTGGTCGATGCCTTCGGCCAGATCTGCAGGATCACGCCTTCGCTTTCCTCGGCATCGCCCAACGGGTACGCGGCGACCTTTCGCATTTGCAGGTTTGCCAGAACGCCCAGGTGACGTGCTTCGCCCCGTTCTTCGACCCATTTTGGGCCTTTGATCAGCAGCAGCCGGTCGGCGTTCATCCAGTGCGGTTCGATCCAGCGGCAGAACTTCGTGATGCTGCCGACCGCTCGCGAGACGACTGACGTGAAGCGGAAATCTTCCAGCAGATCTTCGCCGCGAGCCGCATAGACGGTGACCGGCACACCGATCTCGGCAACAATTTCGCCCAGCGCGTTGGCTCGTTTGGCGACCGATTCGGCCAGCGAAACTTCGATGTCGGGCCGCAGGATCGCCAGCGGGATGCCCGGCACGCCATTGCCGCTGCCCAGGTCCAGCGCTTCTTCACCGGCTTCCAACAACGGGGCCAACTGCAAACAATCACGAAGGTCGCGGCCGACGAACAGATCCCAGGTCGTGTGCCGCGTTAAATTTAAGTTTTCGTTTAGTTTCCACATTACGATCGCGTACGCCTGCAATCGCTCGGCCACGGTGTCGTCGATTTCCATCGAGTGGGCGGTCAGGGCGGCGGCGAAGTCGGGATCGATCGGCATGGCGGATTTTGGCGGCGGCGGTGGCGGAAACGTTTCTCTCAGCATGACATATCGCGACGAGTTTGCGAAACCCAGCCTTTCACTGAATCCTGAGTCCTGATGAACCAAGTTTTTGTGTACGGAACGCTCAAACGCGACCAATGCCGCGGCCAAATGTGGCCTCGAACACCAACCTCGATCGCGCCGGGTTGGGTCCGGGGAACGCTGTTCGGGCGTCACGATTATCCCGCGATGACGCCGGGCGACGACCGGGTGCGAGGCGAGTTGTGGCGGTTCGAGATGTCGGACATGGACGCCGTGATGAAAGTGCTCGATCAGATCGAAGGCTGTCCGGTGCTGTACGTCCGCGCGGTCGTCGATGTGTTCGATTCAGACGACGCGGGCTTGGGGCAGGCCCACGCTTATCACTACGCGGTTGATCCGAAGGGCGACGGGTTCGTACGAGTGGTGCCGGTGGACGGGTTGGTGGCATGGCCGTAGGGCGGTCCACTACGACGTAGGTCCGACACGCCGTGGCGGAGCATGACTTGCGAACAGCTTTGCTGTTCGGCCTCGCCACGGCGTGTCAAGGCTACGTGCCGCGATCGACTTAGCTCTACGAATACCACTCCCGAACGTCCACCCACTTCATGCCGGCTTTTTCCGCCGCGGTGAAGCCCAGCGGCGAATCCTCAAAGACCAGGCATTTCTCCGGTGCAACGTTTAGTAACTCGGCCGCCTTCAAGAACACGTCCGGTTCGGGCTTGTGCAGCTTGGTGTCCTCCGCAGTCACGATCGCGTTGAAAAGATCGTCGATGCCGAGTTGTATTAATTGGCGATCGATGATCGGACGAATTCCGCCGCTGGCCACCGCCATCGGCATTCGTCCGTGATGACGGCGAGCGATATCGACGACGCGATCGAGCGGCTGAAGCTGGTCGATCAAGTCGGCGAACGCGGCTTCTTTCTCCGCCGCCGCTTTGTCCACGTTGACCTCGATGTCGTTCTCTCGCGACAACACCGCGATGATCTTCTCGCTTGGCATCCCGGCCATCGAATAGAAGTGCTTTTCGTCAAAGTCGATCCCGTACGACAGCATCGTCGCGTGCCAAGCGACGTAGTGCAGCGGCATGGAATGGCTGAGCGTTCCATCGCAGTCAAAGATCAAGGCAGAGAATTCGGTAGCGTAATCAGGCATAAAAACTGGGTTCAAGCAGAGTAGGTCAATTGTCCCAATTGACCCGGAACGAAATTCGGCAGCGGGACAATTGGGACAATTGTCCTACTCTATGCCGTCAGACGGCGGAGCGCCTCGGCGTACTTCGCACGCGTCTTTTCGATGATGTCGGGCGGCAGGGCTGGTGGGTCGGATTGCTTGTCCCATCCGCACCGCGACAACCACTCGCGGACGAATTGTTTGTCAAAACTCTTTTGGGCGCGGCCGGGCTCGTATTCGTCCGCGTCCCAGAACCGGCTGCTGTCGGGTGTCAGCACTTCGTCGACCAACACGACCTCGCCCGCGACGAGGCCGAACTCAAATTTTGTGTCCGCGATAATCAAGCCTTGAATGGCCGCATGGTCACAGGCGGACGTGTAGATCGCCAGGCTTTGCGTCTTCAACTTCGTCGCCAAGTCATCGCCGATCGCATTGGTCATGAAATCAAACGAAACGTTCTCGTCGTGACCCTCGTCGGCCTTCGTCGCCGGCGTAAAGATCGGCTCGGGCAGTCGATCGCAATGACGAAGACCGGGCGGCAACGCGACGCCGCAGACCTGGCCGGACTGCTGGTACTCACGCAGCCCGCTGCCTTCCAGGTAGCCGCGAACGACGCACTCGAACGGCACGACCTTGGCTTTTTCGACCACCATCACGCGGCCGACCAACGGTTCGCAATCGAACTGGTTCGCGATCGACGCCGGCACCTCGGTCGACAGCAGGTGATGACGAACGGCCAACTGATCAAACCAGAACTTGCTGGTCGCGGTCAGCAGTCGCCCTTTGTCGGGAATTCCGCTGGGCAAGATGTAGTCGAATGCGCTGATGCGGTCGGTACTGACGATCAACAGCGTTTCACCAAGGTCGTACACGTCGCGGACTTTGCCGCTGCGTTTGGGCATCGGCAAATCGGTCGACATCAACGCACCTGCGTCGTCAAATTGGTACAGCATGAAAGCGGATTCACGGGTCGCGGGGAGCGTGCAGAGGTCGCGGTCGGTATCTTCAGTGACTATGTTAGCGGTCGTTCGGCTGACCATCGATTCCCCTTCGAGCGGACGGTCGGCCGCATCGTCCATCCCCGGCTCCGCGCAGGACCGTTACCCATCCCGCGGGCGGAGCCGCAGGCCTACACCACCCTTCGGCACGCAACGGCATGGGGCAGTTCCACTACGAAGTCCCCGATGCCGCTCGCGACTTTCTGGAAAAGTCGTTGTGGCAGGACGCTTACATCTGCGGCATCGAAGGCGTGCCGTTCCAGTCGCACAATCGCTTGCAAAACAACCGCCTGACCGTCTCGCGATCCGGGATCGATTCTTCAGGAAAGCTGTTCCTGACTTGCCAGATCGAGGGGCTGGGTTATCGAACGCTGTCGACGTGCAGCCTGCGACCGATCGCTGACGACGCTTATCGATTGCCGTTAGAACTCGCCCGAGGAAGTTGTTATCGGGCGCGGTCTCAGTCGGACGTTTGGAGCCGCGCGGGACTGGAATTGAGCGCCCGCTTTATCGACGACCTGTCCAAAGGCACGGAGCTTTTTTTGGAATCGGCGGGGGGCGTCGGTGACCCCGAACGAGCCGGGCAGACCGCCGTCGCCGCGATCGGATACTTGGAACGCGCGATCGAGGAACTTGGTGAGTCTTACTCGGCCCAGTCGATTGCGTTTCGGAAGCAACGCGAGCCGCACATCGGCACGCTGCTGGCCGGGACCCTGGTTCCGCCATCGCCGACACAAGGTCCGCACGCGGAGCAGTTTTGCGCCGCGTTCAATGCTGCGGCGTTGCGGTTGAGCTGGGCGGACATCGAAACCGATTCGGGGCGGTTTGATTTTGATGCGGCCGAGCAAACGATCCAGTTTTTGTCGTCCAAAGGCATTCGCATCATCGGCGGTCCGTTGATCGACTTTCGCCAGCGGTTGATGCCGCAGTGGTTGTACCTGCTGGAAGATAACTTCGACGCATTCCTGCTATCGGTCACGCACTACGTCGAAAAAGTGGTGACTCGGTTTCGTGGTCGCGTTCAGCTTTGGAATTGTGCGTGTGGGCTGAACACTCGCGGACCGATTGAACTGGATGACGAACAGGCGATTCGATTGGCGTTGGAAATTCTTGCCACGGTGCGGCGGACCGATCCGAGCACTCCGGCGATCATGTCGTTCGATCAACCGTTCGGCGAGTACTTGTCCAAGCATCGCGACGCGATCTCGCCGCTGCACTTCGCCGACGCACTGGTGCGGACGGGCATGCAGATGGCGGGCATCGGATTGGAAGTTCGCGTCAATTACAAAGACGCCGCGACGCTGCCGCGATCGTCCGTCGACTTTGGTTTGATGATCGATCGCTGGGCGACATTGGGCATGCCGATGCTGGTCCAGTTGACCGTTCCGGGCGGCACCGGCGCCGACCCGCGAGCGCAGGCACCGGGTGACGTCTTGTCCATCGATGGCGTGCTTTCGGACGCGGCGTCGATCGCGGCGGCCGAGCAATTGCGGATCGCCGACCCGATGATTCGAACCTGTTTGGCCAAACACATCGTTCACGGCATCGTCTGGGAGGGCTGGTCCGACGCGGAACCGCACGTCAACAGCCACAGCGGCATCATCGACGGCCAAGGCCAGCCGCGACCAATGCTTCAATATTTGACGGACTTGCGAAGGCAGTACCTGGCATAAAAAAACCGCCGGGCAAACACCCAGCGGTTCTCGTTCTTTCCTGGCTACTGACGCCTGGCTACTGACGCCTGAAAGCTTTTCAGCTGCATCCCATGCTGTTGCCACAGTTGTGACACAGATAGCAGTTGCCGTTGCGGACGGTGATGCTGCCGCAGTTGTCGCAACTCGGCGCATCGATTTGGAAGCGGGCGAACTGGTCGCCTTGTCCGCCACCGCTCGACTCGGTCGTTGCGTGACCGTTGCCGTTGCCGTTTGATTCGCCGATACTGGCCAGCAGCGTTGCTCGTTCGGCAAGTGCGACGGCGGCACCGGCGTCGTTGCGGAGGCCTTCCATCACGCTTCTGTTACCACCGCTTGCACCGGAGAGCGTGACTTCGCCGTCATTGCCCGCGTTGGTGCCTTCGATTCGCGGCAGATTATCGCTGCCGCTCATGAAGGTCAGACCCAACCAGCGAGCGATGTAATCGACGACGCTCTTGGCGATCCGGATGTCCTTGTTCGACGTGTGACCCATCGGCTCGAACCGCGTGTGGCTGAACTTGTTGACCAGCACTTCCAACGGCACGCCATACTGCAGCGCGATCGAAAGCGCGGTGCCGAAGCTGTCCATGATGCCGCCGATCGTCGATCCTTCCTTGGCCATCGTGATGAAGATCTCGCCCGGACGTCCGTCCGGATACAGACCCACGCACAAGTAACCTTCGTGACCGGCGATCGTGAACTTGTGCGTCACACTCTGTCGAGTGTCGGGCAATCGTTCGCGGCGCGGCTTGTAGACGATCTTTTCGACCGTTTCGGTGACGACCTTGGCCTTCGCGTCGGCCGCTTTGCCCTCTTCGCTCTTCGTGTTCAGCGGCTGCGATTGCTTGCTGCCGTCTCGGTAGATCGCGATCGCCTTCAGGCCGAGTTCCCAGCCCCAGAAGTACGCCGACGCGATATCTTCCGGCGTGACGTCGTTTGGCATGTTGACGGTCTTGCTGATCGCACCGGACAGGAACGGCTGCGCGGCGGCCATCATCGTGACGTGAGCACGCCAGTTGATGCTGCGAACGCCGTTGGCCGGCTGGAACGCACAGTCGAACACGGCCAAGTGTTCATCGTTCAGCTCCGGTGCACCTTCGATCGTGTCGTTGGTATCGATGTACGCCAGGATCACTTCGACTTGATCGTCGGTGTAACCCAGGTTCGTCAAACCCTTGCGAACGGTTTGGTTGACGATCTTTAGCATGCCGCCGCCGGCCAGCTGCTTGTACTTAACCAGCGCGATGTCCGGTTCGATGCCGGTCGTGTCGCAGTCCATCATGAAGCTGATCGTTCCGGTCGGAGCAAGCACGGTGGCCTGTGCGTTGCGGAAGCCGAACTTTTCGCCGATTTCGAGCACGTCGTCCCACAACTTGCGGGCGGCTTCTTTCAGTTCGGCTGGTCCCGCGTCGTCGATCGAATCGCAAGCCTCGCGGTGCATTCGCATCACGCTAAGCATCGGCTTTTCGTTGTCGCTGTAGCCCTCGAACGGACCGACGACCGAGGCCAGTTCGGCGCTGGTGCGGTTGGCTTCGCCGTGCAGCAGTGCCGTCAGCGATCCGCAAACGCCACGCGCCGCATCGCTGTCGTAGGGAATGCCGGAGGTCATGATCAGGCTGCCGAGGTTGCTGAATAACCAAGACCCAACGGACGGAAGCGATGACTGTTTTCGAGCGATCGGCTGCGTCGGATAGCTGGCATGGTCGACCAGGATTTCTTGCGCGATCAAGAACGTTCGCGAGGCCGCGCGGAAACGTTCGACATGGAACGATCCGTCCGGCTTGACGAACTTCATCAGGTTGATCGACGACAGGTTGCACGCCGTGTCGTCCAGGAACATGTATTCACTGCACGGGTTGGACGCGTTGATGTCGCCGCTGTTCGGGCAGGTGTGCCATTTGTTGATCGTCGTGTCGTACTGGACGCCGGGGTCGCCGCAGTTCCAAGCGCACTCGGCCATCTTGTTCAGCAGTTCCTTGGCGTCGTAGGACGGCGGATCGTGCTTGGCCTTGTTCGATACCCAACGAGTTTGGAAACGACCGCCCGCGCGAACGGCCTCCATGTACTCGTCCGTCAAACGCACCGATAGGTTTGCGTTCTGGAAACAAACGCTGCTGTACGCTTCGCCGTTGAAGTTGGATTCGTATCCTTCGCGGATCAGCGCGTGCGCCTTCTTTTCTTCGGCCCACTTGCACTCGATGAATTCCAAAACGTCCGGGTGCCAAACCTTCAGCGATTGCATCTTGGCGGCGCGGCGAGTCTTGCCGCCGGACTTCACGACGCCGGCGATCGAGTCGTAAACCTTCATGAACGACAACGGGCCCGACGGAGTGCCGCCGCCCGACATACGTTTCACGTTGCGACCGAATCGTCGACAAGTCGGTGCCGGTGCCGCTGCCGAACTTGAACAACATCGCTTCGCTGCACGCCAGCCGCATGATGTCTTCCATGTTGTCCTGAACGGACTGGATGAAGCACGCGGATCCTTGCGGGTACTCGTACGAGTTCTCCGGTTGGTCGACGCACTGCTGGTCCGCGTTCCAGCGCCAGTTGCACTTCGACCCCGAGACGCCGTACTGAGCGTACAGGCCGACGTTGAACCAAACCGGGCTGTTGAACGCGCCGTGTTGGTGCAGGCACAAGTACGTCAGTTCGCGATAGAAACGGTCGCCGTCTTCCGGCGTGTCAAAGTAACCATCGGCTAGGCCCCAGTCGGTGATCGTGCGAGTGACACGGTGGATCAGTTGACGGACGCTCTTTTCGCGTTCGCCTTCGTTGGTCGGATCGCCGTAAAAATACTTGGACACGACGACGTTGGTCGCCAATTGGGTCCACGACGCGGGGACTTCGCAATCGGTTTGCTCGAACAGAGCCTTGCCCGACTCGTCCTTGATCGAGGCGCTGCGGAGGCTCCACTGCGTCGTTTCGAATGGGGTTTCGTCGTTCTCGGGACAGAAAACGGCGTCGATCTTTAGCCCGTGGTTGCCGGTGCGGATCTTGGTGCCGAAACGCTCGCGAGCGTAGTCGACGCCGTGCTCGGAGTTGACTTTTTCGATCGCCGGGTCGCCGGACAGGTCGTTTGCGTTGGAGCGTGCGGACAGAACAGTGGCCATAACTTTGAGACTCCTTGAGGGTCATCCGTGGTTTGGCGACCGACACCAAGAATCGCTACCAGGCGACGTTCCCCGGATCAGGAAAACGCGAGCCGGGTTCCGTGCGAAGTGTCGGCTACCAACAGTGAAAATAGGGCAACAGCGGTTCGAGTCGCCCGCATCGCGAGAATTTGCACCGACAAACTTTCACCAATCGTTAATGAAAGCACTACCGGTAGTGGGACTCGCCGCCGAAACCCACTAGATGTTGACGACTGGGCAGAATCGTAGCGATCGTTCCTGGGGTGTCAAACTGAATTTTTGCCGGGGGCTTAAGTCATGGAGGGGAATCGGCTTACGTCGCCGAAATCGATTGTGAAGAAGACGTCATGACAGGCCGTCGTGGGGCCGTAAGTCCTGACGAGATGAAGGGTTAGTGAAGATTGATAGCAATATTTGTTCAGTAGTGGAAAATTTGTCGGAAACAGGATTTTTCTGAGCGAGCGTTGGGCGGCTGGGCAAAGGAGGGTGAATGGGAAAGATTGTCTGTCACAGCGTAGGTTCGCCACGCCGTGGCGGAGCATTTCATGGTCTGCGAACAGCTTTGCTGTTCGGCCCCGCCACGGCGTGTCGGGGCTACGGTCGGGACGACGACGAAGCCGCAGCTCTACGGGTTGTCGCTGTGCCTGTACGCCATAACACTAGTTCTCGAGCGAATTCGCTTTCCAAATCTCACACTCCGCCAAAGGCATTTTCCATGGACGAATTGATCAAGCAACTGACCAGCAAACTGGGCATCGATGAATCGGTCGCCACGGGTGCGACCGCCCCCGCCGCTGCCGCAGGCGGCGGCATGCTCGGCAAACTCGCCGGCATGGCATCCACCGCCCTGGGCGGATCGGCCGGCAGCGGATTGGAACTGGCATCGTCGCTGACCAACGCCGGCGTCGAAACCGATAAGCTGAGCGGATTCGTGACGATGATCGTCAACTACTTAAAAGAAAACGTCGGCGACGAAGTCATGGACCAAGTGATGGCGAAGTTCCCGATGCTAAAGTCGCTACTGGGTTAGGCGCCAGCCTCGTAGACCTGCGGCTCCGCCCGCAGGATGAATCAGTGCAATCCTGCGGGCGGAGCCGCAGGTCTACGAGGAAAACATGAACTACGCGATCTGCAACGAAACCTTCGGCGATTGGCCGCTCGAAAAAGCCCTCGCCTTCGCCGCCCAATCCGGCTACACAGGCTGGGAGATCGCGCCGTTCATGTTGGCCGACCACATCGATCGATTCACGCCCGCCGATCGCGCGGCGTATCGCGCCGCCGTCGAAGCGGCCGGCATGACTCCGATCGGGTTGCACTGGTTGCTGGCCAAGACGGAAGGATTTCACTTGACGACCGAGGACCTCGACGTGCGAAAGCGGACCGCCGATCACTTGATCAAGCTGGTTCGTTTGTGCGGCGATCTGGGCGGCAAACTGATGGTGCTCGGTTCGCCCCAACAACGAAATTTTCCGGCCTCGCAGTCCGTCGATTCCGCGATGGCCAACGCCGCCGACGTGTTACAAACGGTTGCACCGGAGCTGGAAAGTTCCGACATCAAGATCGCCATCGAACCGCTCGGCCGCGGCGAAGGAAACTTTTTGAACAAGGCTGCCGACGGTCGAGCATTGATGCGGATGGTCGACAGCGATCACGTTCAATTGCACTTGGACGTCAAAGCGATGTCCGACGAGGGAACCCCGATCGACCAGATCATCCGCGACAACGCCGATGCCATGATCCACTTCCACGCCAACGACCCGAACCTGTTGGGGCCGGGCATGGGCGAGGTCGAGTTTAAACCGATTTTTGCGGCGCTGAAAGACATCGACTATCGCGGTTGGGTCAGCGTCGAAGTGTTCGATTACACGCCGGGCATCGAAACGCTGGTCCGCGACAGCATGAAACATATGCTCGCGGCCCAATAGGCTTCCGCCCGACGAATCTTTAAGCACTCGGTGAATAACAACTACCGTAGCTGATCCCGCCAGGGTTCAGACTGGACTGAACACTGGCGGGATCAGCTACGGCAAATCCGTTGTTTCTTGATCCCGTAATGCTAATGCTTGCTCGCGATCTCGTCGGCCAATCGTTCGCGGAAGATCTTGCTGTTGTGACGAATGTCGACCGGCAGCGGTTGATCGCGAACGATGACTTCTTCGATTCGCATCGTCAGCGGATTGCGGCCGGCGAGTTCTTTCAGTTCCGCGATCAGTTCTTCGCGGCGGAAGCTTGGTGACTTCATCGCGCCCGCGACAGGTTCGACGATGATCACCGGCGTTTGGTTCGGGCAGGCGCCGCGACCGACCAGTGCCGATCGATACACCAGCGGATGCGCATTGAAGATCGCTTCGCACTGGATCGTGAACCATGTTTTTTTGCCGCTGACGACGCGGTGCGCCTTGCGACCGCAAAACCAAAACCGGTCGCGTGCGTCCAAGTAACCGACGTCGCCCATGCGGTGCCAAACGCGATCGCCGTCGGCGACTTTGTGCAGCGCGTTCTGATCTTCGCGAACGACATAGCGAGTCGTCACCATCGGACCGGCGACCATCAGTTCGCCGATCTTGCCGCGTGGCTAGTTCGACGGTCTGCGAGATGTCGGTCAGCGGTCCGTCATCGATCGCGATGACTTTCCACAGGACGTCGTCGAACCGCGTGCCGACGCAAACGCCCTTGCCCTTGGCCGATGCCGGGCCGGTTTCGGCGATGATCTCGCGTGACTCGATCGACGCGATCGGAAGCGCCTCGGTCGCACCATACGGTGTCAGAATCTCGGCGTCGGGATCCAGCAACGTGCGCAATTTTTCCAGCGTCACCGCCGGCACCGGCGCTCCCGCCGAAAGAACTCGCCGCAGCGTCGGAAACGGCTGGCGAACGTCATTCGCTTCGGCCCAGCGGACGACCGTGTTCCACAGCGCGGGCGATCCGAACGCTTGATCGATCTCCCACTGCGCCGCCGCTTCGACCAACTTTTGCGGGTCGACGTCGGCCGGCCGAGTCGGGTCCATGTCGGGAATGATCGTCGTCACGCCCATCACGGCATCGAACAGACCGAACAACGGAAAACAAGCCAGATCGCGCGAACCGCGGTGGATGTCGTAACGCTCGCGAATGCGATCGATTTGGGCGTGGAACGTGCCGTGCGTGTAAAGGACGCCCTTGGGCGGGCCGGTGCTGCCGGTGGTGAAAATGACGGCGGCGGGGTCGGGGCGCTGGATCTTTGGCAGCGCCGACGAGTCCGCGATCGTGCGGCCGAGTTCGGCGATCTGTTCGATCGTCTTGCCGCCCCAAAAGTACTTGCGACCGACGGTGACGTTCCACTTCGCGTTTGGAAATTTTCCGCGCAGCAGCGTTCGGATCGCTTGCGCCTTTGGAATGCCGACGAAGCCGTCCGGCTTGGCGTCCGACAAACACTGCACCAAGTGCTTGCGTCCCATGCCGGGATCGATCAGCACGACGACGACGCCGGCTTTTAACAGCGCAAAGGTCAGCTCGATGAACTTCGCCCCGAATGGGACCAGCATCACCAGCGTCATTCCGGGACGAACGCCCCACGCGATCAGGCCGCGTGCGATCCGTTCGCTGCTTTCGTCCAGCGACCCGAACGTGGTCAGCTTGTAAGGTCGGTTGCCGTCCACGCCGGTCGGCCCATCGGGATCCGCGATCGCGATCGCCGAACCCATCAGCGACGCGACCACGCGTAGACGCGTCGCGACGTTTCCGTCTTGCACTCGCGTCGCCATCAGACCCCCGCCCGCGTCGATGTTGCTGCCGCCGTGCGATGGGCCAGCACGTCCATCATTCGCGCCGCGATGTTGTCATCGCAAACGGCCTGCGCGCCTTTCCAACCGGGGATGCCGTTGACCTCGACGACGCACGGCGGTCCGTCTTGCTGATCCAGCAAGTCGACCGATCCGATCGTCAGTCCGATCGCGGCGGTGACACGTTTTGCAAGTTCGATTTGCGGCGTCGTGGGTTCAATCATGGTGCATTGTCCTCCGCCGGCCACGTTGGTGCGAAAGTCGCGATCGTTGACCCGGCGAAACGCTCGCACCCAGTCGCCGACGACCAGCAGCCGAGTATCACGACCGCCCGGCGGCACAAACGCCTGCACGTACAAGACCGCGCCCAAATGTTCTAGCGTCGCGAACGTCGTCCATGCCAGCTCGCGATCACGAACTCGCATCACGCCGCGACCTTCGCCGCCGAAGATCGGCTTCACAACACAGTCGCCTCCAAGCTTCTCGAACGCGTCCATCGCTTCGCGGCGCGACTGGACCACTCGCGTCATCGGCACCGAATAGCCCAGCGATCCGACGACGGCCAGCGTCGCGAACTTGTCGATCGCGATTTCGAGCGAGCGAGGCGAATTGACCAGCCGCACGTCGGGACAACACGTCGCCACCGCGTGCATCATGGCCAGCCGGAACGTGACGGTTTCCAACGTCCCCATCGGCATCGTGCGAGTCAGCACGGCATCGAAATCGGCGAGCGATCCGGCGTCGCACGCCAGCCGTGTTCGACCACCCGAATCGATCGACGCGGCCAGCGTTTCGTAACTTCCGAAGCAAAGCGTGTCGCCGCGATCGATCGCCGCGGCGCGAAGCTGTCCGGCATGCCAGCCTTCGCCGCTGCCCAGGACAAGAATTTTTTGCGTCGAGTTCAACCGTGGTTCGATCATCCGAAGAACGATCGCCGCAGGACATCCGTTTCGATCGATCCTTCGGTCCACGTTCGACCGCTGCGCAGGTTATGAATCGTCACGACCGCGGGACTGAACAGCATCGGATCGACTTTGTAGAAGTCATAGTCGTATTTCTTGAACACTTTCGCGAACGGTTCGCCGTGATCCGATGACGAACGGCTGGGCACTTTTGCCGCGACCGATTCGATCGCGTCGTCGTCCACATCGACCCACAGCGTGACCGTCGCGCCGTACAGCATCGCGTCGTTGGTCCGCCCGATGCCAGCGATCGTGTCGCCCGGTTTGGCCGGCGGCGGCAGCGGCGCGTGGCCGGTCGCCGACACGATTGACGTGACATCGAATTTCAGTTCGTGCAGTTTGTGCATCGCGGTTTCGATGCTGCGAGCGACGACTTGGATGGAACCGGCGATCGAAGTACTGGGCGCGATCGCGATCGAGACGCCGGACGGTTGGACGCCGCACTGCGAAGCGATCAGGGCGATCGCGGACTCGGTCGGCATCTTGTCCGATTCCAACACGCCGACGACGTGACCGCCGGCCTCCGAAAGGTTCAGCTCTTTCAGCGTCGCTTCGCGTCCGCGAAACATCCTCATCGGCCCGCTTCCCATCGCGAAGAAGTCGTCCGTCTGAACCGGCCAGCCCGCGTACTGAGCTCCTAAGCAAGAACGCACCGCGTCATCGGTCCGCACCGCGACCGCGTTGGCGACGGCCAGCCGCGACGGGTCGGCAGATACGATCGCAACATCCGCGCGATCGCCCATGCAAAGCCGGGCCAGCAAAACCCCGGCGGCGATCGAGCCGGGCGTGGCGATGCCGGCGTCCAGGATCGTGGCTCCGGCGACGGACGAAACGCGGCAATTCAGGTCGGCAACGGATTCGACGGAGGCATCGAAAAGCTGTTTGGCGAGTAGATTCAGCATCCGACCAATCGTCGCCAAACGCCTCTCGGGTGTCCAGTACGCTTGACCAGAGTAGGACAATTGTCCCAATTGTCCCGGACCGCTTTTCATCTCACTCGATTCGTTGACGATCCAGGTCTAGCAACGGATCGACGATCGGGGACAATTGGGACCATCGTCCTACTCTGGTTTGGACTCGATTGCGCTTTGAACAAGTCACCTCCACCATGCCGCTTCAAATCATCCCGCACCCACACCCGACGCTGCGAATCAAAAGCAAGCCGATACGGCGAGTCGATGCGGAACTGCGAAGCATTGCCGCGGAAATGTTAGACTTGATGTACGACGCCAACGGCGTCGGCTTGGCGGCCAATCAAGTCGACTTGCCGCTGCGCATATTCGTGGTCAATCCGGCGGGCGAGCGAGGCGATGGCGAAGAATTGGTGCTGATCAATCCGGAACTGCAAATGCCCAAGGGAAGCGAAACGTCCCAGGAAGGCTGTTTGTCGCTGCCCGGTTTGTACGGTCAAGTAAAACGGCCAAAGTCGTTACGGTTGAGCGCGTTTGATTTGCAGGGCAATCCGATCGAGCGGACCGTCGATGGGTTCCTGGCCAGAGTTTTGCAGCACGAAAACGATCACTTGGATGGCGTACTCTTTTTCGATCGCATGACGGAGGAAAGCAGACGTGAATTGGACGATGCAATCGCCGAGTTGGAAACCGATTTCCGATCCAAACAACAATCCGGCGGCATCCCCGCGGATGACGCGTTGGTGGATCGCCTTTCAACGTGGTACGAAAAATACACGTGAGCGAGATCGGAGAGAGCGGATCGTTTGCTTGCCGAAGGTCCAACTGAGACGCCATCCGCAATCGCGAGGTCAATCGACGGGTGCTCCGTCGGCGGTGGTTTAGTCGGCGGTAGTTTGAACTCGCTTGTTTTATCCTCTTCTCATCCTCGGATCTCCCATCTGATGACCCAATCAAAACGCCTGGTCTTGATGGGCACCGGTCCGTTCGCGGTGCCGACGTTCGAGGCGCTTCGTGCGGCCGGTCACGACATCGCGATGGTCGTCACCAAGCCGATGCCGGAAGTGAAAAGCCGCAAAGGTCCGCCGCCGTCGCCGGTTCGCTCGTGGGCCGAATCGCATGGCTTGCCGATCTTCGATCCCGACACCATCAACGACGCCGACGCAATCGCTCGCGTGCAATCGGTTTCGGCATGGCTGCTGGTCGTATGCGATTACGGGCACATCCTGAAACCTGACGCGCTATCGACCGCAACGATCGGCGGCATCAATTTGCACGGGTCGTTGTTACCGGCTTATCGCGGTGCCGCGCCGGTGCAGTGGGCGCTGCTGTCCGGTGATGCCGTGGCCGGCGTGTCGGTCATCCACATGACGCCGCGGTTGGACGGCGGTCCGATCATCGCGAAGGCGGAAACGGAAGTTCGCGGCGACGAAACGGCCGGCGACTTGGAAGTCCGCCTGTCCGAAATCGGTATCGAAGCGACCATGCGAGCGATCGGAACGTTGATGTCTTGGGATGGAAAGAGTGAACTCGGTCAAGCACAAGATCCCACCAAAGTCACCAAGGCGCCGCGACTGGCAAAGTCCGACGGCCAGATCGATTGGGGACGCTCGGCCGCCGAGATCGATTGCCACGTCCGCGGCATGCAGCCCTGGCCGATTGCGTTCACGCAAATCATCACCGACCCCGAAAAGCCGCCGGTGCGTTTGGCGATCAAGCGGATCGCGATCACGGACATCGACAGCAGCGATCGCACGCCGGGCGAAATATTGTCTGGTGACATCTTGGCCGGGGAATCTTTCGGCGAAGGATTTTTTGTCGCAACCGGAAACGTGGCGGTTCAGATCGTGACGCTGCAACCGGCCGGCAAACGCGACATGGCGGCCGGCGATTTCTTGCGAGGCCACCAACCGCCCGCCGGATCGCGATTGTTTTGAAATGGCGGCGCTGTTGAAATGGCGGCGCTGGACGGCGGATGGTAAGTAGACCGAAGGCAGCGAACAAGCATCGCGTGATCACCAAACGACGGACTTACCGTAGCTGATCCCGCCAGGGTTCAGGCCGGACTGAACCCTGGCGGGATCAGCTACGTCGGTGGTGGTTCACACGACGCAAAGACGTAAAAGTCCCATCGGTCGCCCTGGTCCATTCTTTCCCGAATACACGAATGAGCAGACCCCAATTCGACGCCAGCAGCGATCCGCGACCGACCGGTCTGCCCGATCCCGCTCGCACCGCCCGTCCGTTTTTGGGCATTCAATTCAAGTGCTGCCGAACTTACGGACGCATTTACCGCAACGATTCGGCAACCGCCTACGAAGGCCGCTGCCCGAAATGCCTTGCAAAAATCGCCGTCCCGATCGGTGGCAGCGGTTCGAGCTCGCGATTTTTCTCGGCCGGTTAGACTTCACCAAAAACCGCCACCCAGCCGGACTTTCGCTCGGCCTTCGCCTTTTGCTAGGCTGCCGCGAGAACTCTTTCCGTCCGTGATTTCCGCGTTTTTATGCTCGGCGAATACAAAGTCAACCGATCGACCCGGCAATGCCACGCCCTGAAGCGTCCGCTTCGCGAGGGCGAATGGTATTTCTCGGTCATCCTGGAATCGGGCGACGATTACGTCCGTCATGACTACTCGGCCGAGGCGTGGACTGGGCCTCCCGATGACGCGGTCGGATGGTGGAAAAAACGGATGCCGAAGTCCGACCAACGGAAACTGGTGCTCGCACCGCCCGAGGTCTTGATCGATCTGCTGCGTCAGATGGACGCGTTTCCCGACAAAGCGAAAAGCCGCTACCTGTTGGCCTTGATGCTGATGCGGCGACGTTTGGTCCGACCAGCCGAAGCGGCGACGGCAAAGGACAATGACGAAGCGAATTTCGTCCCCGAAAACACCCTTCGCGTCGAAGTCATTGCCGATGGATCGATCATCGACGTGGCGACGTGCGAGATCTCGCGACGCGAATCGGATTCGCTGCGGGACGAACTGAACGAACTGCTTTACTGCGAAGCGTCCGCCGAAGAAGACGAAGCATAACCAATCGATGCACCGGAGCGGCTCGCCATCGCCGCGACGAAGCAACTGAATCAGGAGTGACGCAAGGATGCGAGCTTTCGGTGTGATCGCGATGGGATTCGTCCTGTTCGTTTCCGGTGGTGCCACGTGCGCCCGTCGGCCCGCACCCGCTGCGTTTCCGCCTCCGCCGGTCGTGTTCAGCGAAACGCCGTCGTTGGAGGAAGTCTTGCAGGTCGTCAATCGCACCGCCAACGTGACTCAGCTGTCGACCAATTCGGCCAGCGTCGAAGTGACCTCGATGTCAGGCTTGCCGCGCCTGAGCGCGACGATGAACGTCCAACGCGATCGCAACTTTCGGTTGCGAGCCAGCATTCCGTTCCTGCTGGGCACCGGCCTGGACATGGGCAGCAACAACGAAACGTTTTGGTTCGAGGTCCCCAACACGGCGGTCTCGAAAACGTTGTACTACGCCAACCACAATCAGTATCGCCAGACGCTCGATCGCGCGATCCTTCCCGTCGATCCGACCTGGGTGATGGACTCACTTGGTTTAGTGCAAGTCGATGCGGCCACCGTCGTCGCCGGGCCGACGGTCCGCCCAGACGGCAAGCTGGAACTTCAAACCGCGGTGACTTCGCCGGCCGGCGTGTACCAGCGAGTCCTGTTTATCCAGAAGGACGCAGGCTACGTCACCGATCAGTTCTTGTACGCCCCGTCGGGCAACCTGGTCGCGCAAAGCCAGGCGACCAATCACCAGTACTATTCGGCGCAGCAAGTGGCGCTTCCACACCGCGTTGATTTGAACTTGGCTCCCGCCGTCGGACCGCCGCTTTCAATGCGAATCGACATCGGCGACTACACGATCAATCAATTGCTCAGCGGCGATCCGAATCTGTTCGTGATGCCGACCTCGGCATCGCAAACGGTCGACTTGGCGAACCCTCAAGCTGCGATCCCAATGCTGGGCGGCATGCCAGGACCGACCCAGTACACCGCCGACGCATCGATCGCGTACCCGCTCCGCGGCACAACGCGATAAACGAAGTCACCGCCCTGCTTTTTGCGGACCCACGGCTCCGCCCGCAGCAAATCTTCGTACACCCACGGCTCCGCCCGCAGGAAATTTTCGTAGACGTGCGGCTCCGCCCGCAGGAAATCCCGCGGGCGGAGCCGCGGGTCTACGAGCAGCGTGGGTCACGGAAAACGCGAATCGAAGAGAAGCTTCGGTGGACGAGAACCATGCGGATGAATGGGTTAGACTGTCGCGAATTGTTTTGCCTCATCCATCCAATTCGGAGCCTTCCCGTGCAAACTCGTCGTCGATTTTTAAAACAGTCCGTGGCGGTTGCCGCTCCCATCGTCATCGGTTCGCGTTCGATCTCCGCCGCCTCGCCCGGCAACCGGATCAACGTCGGCTTCATCGGCACCGGCAACCAGGGCATGGGACTGTTGAAGCGGTTTCTGGCCGCCGACCTGGGCAACGTTTTGGCCGTCTGCGACGTCAACGAAGGCAGCTACGGCTACAAAGAAGAATCGCATTTCTACGGCCGTGACCCGGCAAAGAAGATGGTCGATCAATCAGTTGCCAAGCGAAGCAAAAGCGGCGCGTCCAGCGACTGCAGCGCGTATGCCGACTTCCGCGACGTGCTGGCTCGCAAAGACATCGATGCCGTCGTGATTGTCGTTCCCGATCATTGGCACCGCATCATTACGGTGATGGCGGCCGAAGCGGGCAAGGACATTTACTGCGAAAAGCCGTTGACGTTTTCGGTCGCCGACGGCAGTGCGATGATCGACGCGGTTCGCAAGCACGATCGGATCCTGCAAACGGGCAGCCACGAACGTTCCAATCCGGTCAGCATGTTCGTTTGCGAATCGGTCAAAGCGGGGAAACTGGGAACGATCGAAGCGAATCGTTACGAAAGTTGGCTACAACAACAAAGTCGGTCCCGGTCCGGGCTGGCAACCGATGCCCGTGCCCGAGACGCTGGACTATCGATCGTGGCTGGGGCCGGCACCCGCGCTTCCGTATCACGACGACCGATGCTTGTATCGATTCCGTTTTCACTACGATTATTCCGGTGGCCAGATCACCAACTTTGGTGCCCACTGCAACGACATGGCGCACTGGGGCATGGGCTTGGACACCGGCGGCCCGACGGAGATCCAGTGCTTGGACGCAAAGTTCTTGGACGAAGGCAGTCTGTTTAACACCGCCACCGAAACTCGATTTCAATGTCGCTATGAAAACGGAGTTGAACTGCTTTGCGAGAGCGGTCCCGAAATGGTGCAGACTCGTTTCGAAGGCACCGACGGCTGGATGCAAACCGGTTACAAGGGAACGACCGCGTCGGACGAAAGCCTGTTGGTCGGGCTGCCTGAAAAACCCAGCGGCATCGACGATCCGCACTCTGCGCACTTGGCCAACTTCATCGAGTGCGTCAAGACGCGATCGGAACCTCGTGCGCCCGTCGAAGTCGGTCACGCCTCGGCGGTGCTGTGTCACCTGGCCAACGCCGTCATCCGCCGTTTCCCGGAAACGGGTCCCGGCGAAGTCGTGAAGTGGGATTCGCAAGCCGAGCAGTTCATTGGCAACGAAGCGGCGAACAAGATGCTGGACCGCGAAGCCCGCGACCCTTGGTCTTGAATGGCGTCTCTAATCGACTGTGACAGTCCACGGGTACACCGCCGCCGACCGTCGAAAAGTCAAAGCACCAACTTTTTAAGCGCCACCGGCAACGCTTCCGGCTGCGCCGAAAAGTCTTTCCACCACGCGGCGACTTTCTTTGCCGCCGTTTGATCACCGAACTTCCATAGCCCCATCGCCCGTTCGATCGGCAGGTCGTCAGCCGCGACCAATTCCACGTCTGCGGCCGCGGCCAACACCAACGGCACCGATGCGTAGTGCCATGGCAGCACCGTTGACGTTCCCGTCGATCGGCCTTGGGTGTGATTTTCGATCGCAAGCGACGTCATCAGCCACGCGATCCGCAACACCTCCGGCACCGCCGGGTCTGCATCGGTCAACATCGCCTCGATCCAAAACCGATGCGGCAACGATTCGTTATCACCGATGCCGCCAAAGCCACCGACCAACGGCTGCGTCAGCAGTCCGACCGTTCGCCCCGTCCACCAATCCTCGGGCGGACTGTTGTTCCAGATTTGACGTTCGACGCCACGCAGCAATCCTTCGCCGTACGTATCCCAGCGCTCGCGTAGCGGTCGGCCGCGAAGCTCCAGTTGTTCTGACAATTTTGGATAACGACCAAAGAAGGCCGCACGAGCGTCGGTCAAACGTCTGGCCACGGTCTTGGCGGTTTGTTCGAGTTGCATTTCGTTGCAGCCAGCGACCAGCAACGACGACGTCACCGCCGGTGAAAGATCCTGGTCCGACAATCGACCGTCCAGGTACTCGTTCCAAAACTTCGCCACGTCGATCGATGCCGAAAGCAAACGGTTGTTGATGTCGGCGACCGAACCGATCAATAGGGCTTCCGTTTTCGGATCGGTGCATGGCATCGAAGTCGCGACGACGTAGGCGGCCTGCGCGGCGATAAACTCCGTCGCGGCGGTCCAGCGAACGGCGGCGCGGCGAGTCGTTTTGGCGGTACGGTTGGATGCGGACGGCACTTCGGTTCAATCCTCGTTCATTCGATCGGTGATCCACTGTTCCAGTTCGTCAAAGTCGACCGGCGGCAACTGGATCAGGTCGGGGCGCAGCCTCGCCGCCTCGTGCAAGTAAACGTGCTGGATTTCCGATTGGCTACGATCCGTGTTCCAGTGCAGCAGCACGCGAATGCATCTGGGCAGCGATCCAGGCACTGAAATTTCGTATCCACACAGCAGCGGCACCTCGATCCAGCCGAGTTGCCGAGCGGCCAGCGCCGGAAACTCGGACGTCAAGTCCTGGGTCACCGTGAACGTGGCACTGGCCAGGTCTTTCGCGTCAATCGAGTTGCGGCGGATCAACAGGCCCAACATCTGCCGCGTCGCGGTCAGGATCTGGTCTCGGTCATCGGTCGTGACGGTCGTCGCCCCGCGGACGCCTCGGCAAACGGTCATGGTTCAATTTTCTAGGGGTTCGGACATCCATGGTTCCGGTACGAAACCGCGACCACTATAGAATATGCAACTATAGAATATCGAAGACCGCCGCGATAATCGGGGGCGGCAAACGAATCGACTGATGCTTTTGTGAACTGACTTTTCCGAACTGATTTCAACACCGACGGAGCGACCGATGGCCGAGAACCGAACCCGACACCAAGAAAAAATCATCAAGCGGTACTACGAGAACCGCGACACGATCAGCTTGCAAAAATCGCAAGAAGCCGTCACCGAGCTTTATCTAAGCGAGGGCAAGAAACGCGAAACGGTGTGGAAACGCCTGGTCGGTCACCTGGAAAAAGTCGGCCTGAAACCGGACCAGATCGCGCACCTGCGAGAAAAAGACAGCCCCGAATTGGTACTCGAAGCGCTGAAGAAATTCGATTGAGTCCGAACGTCGATGCATGGCGACCGGGCCTGTGTCACCGGACTGACCAACCCGGTATGATCTTGTGTCTCGGGGTCGTGGTCTTTTTGTAGGGTGGGTCGAGTGTGCCGGTAGGCCACGAAGACCCACCATTTTCCGCATACCATTTTCAGCGATCTCCGAGTGTTCGGTGGGGCTGCATCGCTGACGCGATTTGTCCCACCCCACAAAGACTCGCGACCCTACAAAGACTTGCGACCTGCATGCGACCTTGATGACCGCCCCAACCAGAAAGACACCATGACGCTGCCCCTCATGTTCCACGCGATGCCTCACCTTTCGCTTTTGGCCCAGCGGTCCACGTCCAGCATCCTGCTGCTGGCCGGCGGGGTGTTCCTGGCGTTTCTGGGCTTGGTCTTGGTGTTCTTTTTCTTTCGGTACTTCAATCTGTGGTTCCAGGCGTTCATGTCGGGCGCCGACATCAGCTTGGTAAGCCTGATTCGGATGCACTTCACCAAAGTCAACTCGAACATCGTCGTCCAAGCCAAGATCATGTCGGTGCAGGCCGGCCTGAACACCGATCGCGAGACCGGCATTAGCACTCGTCGCTTGGAAGCGCACTACTTGGCCGGCGGCAACGTGATGAACGTGATCCACGCGATCATTGCGGCTCACCGAGCCCAAATTCCGTTGGACTTTGATCAAGCGAGCGCCATTGACCTGGCCGGGCGCGACGTCTTGGACGCCGTTCAAACGAGCGTCTATCCGAAGGTCATCGACTGTCCCGATTCGTCGCGTAGCGGCAAGACTACGCTGTCGGCGATCACCAAGAACGGCATCGAACTTCGCGTTCGCACCCGCGTCACCGTGCGAACGAACATCAGTCAGTTGATCGGTGGGGCGACCGAGGACACGATCGTCGCGCGAGTCGGCGAGGCGATCATTAGCTCGATCGGTTCGGCCAGTTCGCACTTCGACGTGCTGGAAAATCCCGACATGATCACTCGAGTCGTGTTGTCGCGAGGACTCGATGCCCAAACGGCGTTCGAGATCGTGTCGATTGACATCGCCGACATCGACGTCGGCGAAAATATTGGCGCTCGTCTGCAAAGCGATCAAGCCGAAGCCGACACTCGAGTCGCCCGGGCCCAAGCCGAACGCCGTCGCGCAGAAGCGATCGCGGTCGAGCAGCAGAACAAGGCGAAGGTCACCGAGAATCGTTCGCAGCTTGTCTTGGCCGAAGCCGAAGTGCCCAAGGCGATGGCCGAAGCATTCCGCGCCGGTCGCATCGGCAGCATCGTGAACCAGAATTGATCGGATGAGCCTGGGTCCAAAGACGTCTTCTTACCGAGTCAAGTTCGACGGCGGCAATGGCTTTGCGCTGGCCGGTATCATCGATCGGCTAGATAGTGCCCCGCCTGAAGATGCAGAGGCTTCGCCCGTCGTCGTGTTCAGTCACTGCTTCACCTGCAACAAAGACTTGAAGGCGATCGTGCGAATCGCCCGCTCGCTCGCCGGACGCGGCATCAAAGTTCTACGGTTCGACATGACCGGTTTGGGCGGCAGCGAGGGTGACTTTTCGCACACGAATTTTACGACCAACCTTGCGGACCTTCGCGCCGCGATCGCGTTCGCCGGCGACGAGCTCGGCCCCGTCACCGGATTGGTCGGCCATTCTTTCGGAGGGGCCGCGTCGCTGGCAATCGCGGGTTTGAACGCATCAGACGCCGATGCTCCCGCCGCAGTCGTCTCGCTGGCTGCGCCCAGTGATACCGTTCACCTGGCAAAACTTTTATCGACAATGAACCCCGCGATCGATCGCGAAGGCGTCGGCACCGTTACGATCGGCGGTCGCACCTGGACGATTCGCCGCGAGATGTTGAACGACTTTCGCGAGTTCGAGTTGACTGCGTTGATCTCTCGAATCGCATGCTCTGCATTGCTGCTGCATTCGCCGGCGGACCGCACGGTCGGTTTTGACCATGCGATCCGCACGATGGGTCTGATCCAGTCGTCGCCGACGGCTTCATCCGCCAGCCTGGTGACGCTTCCCGGGGCCGATCATTTGCTGACCAACCAGTCGTCCGACTTGGAGTTTGTCGGCGACGTCGTGGCGGCATTTCTGTTGCGATACGCTCGACCGCGCTAGCCCGCGAAGCCCGAACATCCGGCGCCGCCTTCTTGATCGCCGCGTTCTTGCGGCATTTCGATCACCTTAATTTTGATCGGGTCATTTCGAGGACGTTTCCGGCCTAGGTTCCCAGTGGAACAAGAATCGGTATCTCGCCCTCGCTCGTTTGAACGCCATGATAACTGTCTCTCGTGGAAACCATCGCCGGCTTCGACCATCGTCGCTTTCGCGGCGCGGATTGGCCGTCGTCGAATTGGCCGTTTGTTTGCCCGTGCTAACGATGTTGACGCTGGCCACGGTCGAGGCATGCACGATGCTCTACGTTTCGCAAACGCTGAAGATTACCGCTTTCGAGGGAGCCCGCGTCGGCATCGTCCCAGGTGCGGAAGCGGCCAATGTCGCGTTCCAAGCCACGGCGATTCTGGACGACCACAACGTCCGCGGGCATTCGGTGACGATGAACCCCGCCGATCCTGGCACACTCCAATCGGGCGATTGGTTCACGGTCACCACGACGGCCACGTTTGTCGACAACTCGCTGATCGGCGGATGGCTTTACGCTGACCGAACGTTGACGCAGTCCGTTTCGCTGCGATTCGATTGATCGACGCGGTCGATCAAATTTGCGTGCCCTCGTTTCCTCCCCACGAATATCCCACACCTTAGCCTTCCATGAATCGTCCCATCACTAATCAACGCACCGGAGCGACGATGTTGTTGATTGCGTTGCTGTTGCCGGCAATGTTCGCGCTGGCGGTGCTTGCCATCAACATTGCGCACATGGAATCGACCAACACCGAAATGCAAATCGCGGTGGATGCCGCCGCGCGAGCGGCCGGACGGACTTACAACGTGACGGGAAGTCGCGCCGAGGCGCTCGCAGCCGCCCGCGAAGCCGCTGCGCGAAATCCAATCGGCACTTACGTGCTTCCGATCAGTGCCGGCGATTTGCAGATCGGCGACAGCGACCGGGCCGGCGTAGGTTCGATGTATTCCTTTACCCCGAAAGCGTCCAACGGAAACGCAATCCGCATTACGACGACGTCGCTGAACAGCGGTTCGGTGGCGGGGATCGAGCCGCTGTTTCCTTTCTTCGCATCGGCGTTCACCGTGCGTCCGTTGTTGACCGCGACCAGCACTCAAAGCGTCATTGACATCGCGTTGGTCGTCGATCGCAGCGGTTCGATGGCATACGGATCGAGCGAAGTGGCGGCCTATCCGCCGGCACCAACCACTGCGCCCGCCGGTTGGACCTTTGGCGACCCCGTCCCTATGCAAGCACGCTGGTTGGACTTGATCGCAGCGGTCAAACGATTCACCGACGAACTGAGCACGTCGCCGCAAGAGGAATTGCTTTCCTTGTCCCTGTACAACCACGCAACCACGACGCCGCAGACTCTGACGACTGATTACGCCCTCGTCATCGACCGCCTGAACGACGTCTCGGCAAACTTTAGTGCAGGCGGCACCGCCATCGGGTCGGGAATCTACGAAGGTCTAAACGCTGTCAATGATTCCGGGCTGTCGCGACCGTTCGCGTCGAAGGTCTTGATCGTGATGACCGACGGAGTGCAAAACCACGGCCCGAATCCGAGGTGGGCGGCCCAAGCGGCGGCCGATGGTGGCGTGACCGTGTTCACGATCACGTTCAGCGACGAAGCGGAAGAGGCCGCCATGATGGAAGTCGCCGAGATCGGTGGGGGCGAGCATTTTCATGCGGCCACGGCGGCGGAACTTGCCAATGCGTTCCGAAACATCGCCGATCGCTTGCCGACGCTGTTGACTCAGTAAATCTTTTCTCTTCGATCGTTCTCCCGCTTGAGACCATTTGCAATGATTCCGTTTATTAAGCAGCGATACGCCAGATCGCGCCGCGGGGCCACCGCGGTCGAGTTCGCGGTGACGCTAGTTGTGTTGGTCACGCTGATCTTTGGCGGCATCGAAATGACTCGCGTCACGATGCTTCGCCATTCGATCGATCACGCCGCCTACGTTGCGGCGCGAGACGCGATCGTGCCCGGGGCGTCCGCCGCCGCGGTGATCCAGCGTGCCGAAGAACACTTGGCCATCGTCGGCATCGTAGGTGCCAGCGTGACGTTGGATCCCGCCACGATCAACGAATCGACGGCGATGGTCCAGGTTCGCGTGGAAGCACCCATGGCCGGCAATTCGTACGGCGTGCCGAACTTTGTGACCGGAACGTTGGTCGGGCGGGCCAGGCTAATGACCGAGCGGGCACCGATCCAAATGGCCGCGACGCTACCGACACCACCGCCACCTCCTCCGCCACCAACACCCCCGCCGCCACCACCGCCTCCACCGGGACCACCTACTCCCCCGCCGCCGCCGGCACCGCCCGGCCCCCCAGCACCTCCCGCACCCCCATCGCCTCCGCCGCCCCCACCACCACCGCCTCCGCCCCCACCCATGCTGTAACAAAGAAGTGTGGCTCCGAGGTACCGTCATCCGTCGAGTTTCACGCGGCTTCGTGCTCAAACCCGCGTTGACACACGCGACGCTTGCTCTCTAACGTCCGACCAGGATCGGCGGAGTGTTCGCCGACACCGATGCTATCGCCAACGAAGGACCGCTGGCTCGCCGACGCAAACGAGGCCTCCGTTTGCCGCTGGGCGATCGATGCATGATGCACACACCTGCGGAACCAACGCCCGAACCACGTCTCGCGCGACCGACCACCGTCGACGCGAGCTTTCGGCTGCGCATGCTCCGGTGCATCAGTTGGTGCGCGTTGTTCTTTTCGATCGCCGGCTGCGCGACACCGAGTTACCTTTCCAATCGCAAGACACGCGACAATCCGCTGGCCACCTCGCTGCACTTGGTCAGCAAGAAAGGTCCCGAGATCAGCGAGCGTACCTGGGCGACGCTTCGCCGCTTCGACTTGGACGACGAATACACGCAGAACAGCGTCGCTTGTTGCCAGATGATCCGAACCCGGATCAATCAAGAGCCCGAAGCCGAGTTGATCTACGCGATCAGCGAACTGGCGTACGTCGAAGGCAAGAAGGCTGAAAAAGACGGACGCACCAGCGACGCGCTGGCGCACTTCGGCACCGCGCTGACCAACAGTTACGACTACTTATTCAGCGTCGACCTGAACACGACACGCAACTTTTACGATCCGCAGTTTCGCGGGGCATGCGATCTTTACAATGAATCGTTGGAAGACACGCTGCGTCTTCTGTGTGGACAAAATCGAATCCAGCCTGGTCAGACGTACAAGATCAAAACTTCCGACCGCGAATTTGTCGTGCGGACCGAAATGCGAGGCCAGTGGAAAACGGACGAGTTCGACCACTACGACTTCGTCAGCGACTACGAAATTGAAACGCTGCACAATCGCCACACGACGTACGGACTGGGCGTGCCGCTAATCGCCGTTCGGCGGCCGGCCGACACCAATGACCAGCGTGAAAAGTATTACCCCAAAGGTCTCAGCTACGCCGTGACCGCGATGATGCGATGCGTCGACGTGCCGGCTGGCTCAAGGCCCGGCGAATCGAAGACTTGCGTGCTGGAATTCTTTGATCCGCTGACCGCCAATCAGATTCAACTCGCCGAACAATGGGTGCCGCTGGAAACGGACTTGACGACGCCGCTGGCACACTTCTTGGACACGCCCGACTTCCGAAAACGCAACGAGCCGACCGAGGGACTGCTTAATCCGAACAACACGCTCGAGCGACGCGGGCTGTACATGCTGGAACCGTACGACCCCGAACGGATTCCGGTGCTGATGGTTCACGGGTTGTGGTCCAGCCCGATGACGTGGATGGACATGTTCAATGACTTGCGAAGTTTTCCGGAAGTCCGCGAGCGTTACCAATTCTGGTTTTACCTGTATCCGTCGGGTCAACCGTTTTGGCTATCCGCGACGCAGCTTCGTACCGACTTGACCGCGATGCGCAAAGTCTTCGATGGCAACCGCCGCGATGATTCCCTGGACCAGATGGTCTTGGTCGGGCACAGCATGGGCGGACTGGTAAGCCGCATGCAGACGATCGACAGCGGCGATGATTTCTGGTCGATCGTCAGCGACGAACCGATCCGAAACGCCGATCAGGCGATCGCAAAAATTAGAGGCAACGACGACGATCGCAACAAGCTGGTCAGCACGTTGTTCTTCAAGCCGAACAACAGCGTCAAGCGAGTCATCACGATCGCGACGCCGCACCGGGGCAGCGAATTCGCCAACGACTACACGCGGTGGCTGGCCCGGAAATTCATCAAGCTGCCCAACTTGGCCGTCGGAACGGGCAGCCGTTTGGCGATGCAAAATCCGTTGCTGTTCAAAGACACACAGTTGTTGACGATGGCCAATGCGATCGATTCGCTGGCCCCCGAGTCGCCAATCTTTCCGGTCATGATGCGTGCCAAGAAAGCACCCGAAGTCAAATACAACAACATCATCGGCGTGCTCGAAAACCCATCGCTTTTGACCGGGCGAACGACACGCGGCGACGGTGTCGTCGAATACGCCAGCGCTCACATGGACGATACCGAAAGCGAACTGCTGGTCGATGCGCCTCACACGACTGTTCACATGACGCCCAAGGCCGTTTTCGAGGTTCGACGAATCTTGATGGAACACGTCCGCGAGATCGACTCGCAAGATCGCATCGCCGAACGCGAAATTCCGCTTCTTGGTCAGCGGTAACGATTGCGGCAAGACTTCTCGATGCCGGGCGTACTCACGCTGCCGAACTCACGACGCCGATACGAACGCAGCCAGCGGTGAACGCGTCAGCTTGGCGTTTTTGCCAGATCGATCGACCGAGCCGACGAACAGTTCCGCCTTGGAAACGTCACCGCGGACGGCTTCGATTCGATTGGCGGGTTGATTGGTCGCTCGATTGGTCGATTGGCCGGCTTTCTTTGCTCGCCCGATCGATTGCATTTCGGGGTGAGCAAACACTTCAGCTAGGTCATCGATCGGGCCTTCCAGCTCGACGTCGATCTCTTGTGTGAACGCCTTGCCGGCCGCTTCCTTCGGGCCAATTTCTCGTAGGCCCATTTCTTGTAGGCCCGTTTCTTGTGAGCCCAGCTCGCCTCGAATGACGCGAGTTGAGCGTGGGGCTTCAATGCCGATGCGGATGCTGTTACCGCGAACTCGCAGCACCGTGATCTTGATGTCGTCGCCGATCAGAATTTGCTCGTCAACTTTGCGGGTGAGAACCAACATGGCAGAGTCCTTTGCGTGGGGAAGCGTTTGAGTGTTTTTCGTTTGAGTCAGCCGTTTGGCTGATGAAAGAAACTAAAGCACGGGGCGTGCCAATGGTTCCTAGATCTTCGTGCCGTTTTCGCAAGTCGTTTCCCGCAAACGGCTTAGCGGTCTCTCACGGTTTTAGGCTGGAAAAGATTTATTTGCAAAGGCGGACGTTTTTACAAAGGTTTGCAAAAGTCGGATCGTTTTGATGGACTTACGCGACTGCCACGCCGTCGCGATGGGCCGCTTGCGAGACATTGCGGCACGCAATCGCCCCCTGCAATAAACCGGACCCGTCACGCTAGAATCTCGCACCGGTCTGGATACCGAATTCCCCCCCTTAAGCCCCTGATTGATTCGTGCTGCGATCTCACACCTGCGGTCAACTCCGCAAAGAACACGTCGGAACCGAGGTGACCCTGTGCGGCTGGGTTGAAAGCAAGCGGGACCACGGCGGAGCCGTTTTCATCGACCTCCGCGACCGCTACGGCCTGACCCAAGTCGTCGTCGGCCCACCGGAAGCCGGATCGCCGCTGATCGACGAAGCCGGCCGAGTGCCGACCGAATCAGTGGTCCTGATCCGCGGCAAGGTCGCCGATCGATTGGAAGGCAAGACCAACACCAAGCTGGCCACCGGCGACATCGAAGTCCGCGGCGAACATTTCGAGATCCTGAACCCGTGTGCGACGCCGCCGTTTACGCCCAGCCAATCCGACTTGCCCGGCGAAGATCTGCGGCTGAAGTACCGATTCCTGGACCTCCGCCGGCCCGCGATGCTGCGTGCGATGGTGCTGCGGAGCAAGATCGTCAAGACGATGCGGGACTACTTTGCCGAGCATGATTTTATCGACGTCGAAACGCCGATTCTGGGCCGCAGCACGCCCGAAGGAGCACGCGATTACTTGGTGCCCAGCCGAGTTCACGCGGGCAAGTTTTATGCGTTGCCGCAGTCGCCCCAGTTGTACAAACAGATTTTGATGGTGGCCGGTTTCGACCGCTACGTTCAAGTCGCCAAGTGTTTCCGCGATGAAGACTTAAGAGCCGACCGGCAGCCCGAGTTCACGCAGCTGGACGTCGAAATGTCGTTCATCGATCATGAAGACATCATCGGCCTGATCGATGGCTTGGTCGCGCGAACGGCCACCGAAGTGCTGGGCAAGACCGTCAAACTGCCGCTTCCACGGATGACGTATGACGAAGCGATGTTGCGATTCGGCCACGACGCGCCGGACTTGCGTTTCGGCATGGAACTGGTCGACATCACATCGGTGGCCAAGAAGACAGAGTTCCGCGTTTTCCGCGCGACCGCCGACGCAGGCAACTTCGTTCGCGGCATCAACGTGAAAGATTCCGCGACTCGTTACAGCCGCCGACAGATCGACGAACTGACCGAGTACGTCAAGAACGACTTCGGCGCGAAGGGACTGGCATGGTTCCGCGTTGAGGATGACGGGACGCTGTGGAGTCCAACCAGCAAGAATTTCGAGGCCGAACATTTGGCCGAGATCAAAGAACTGATGTCCGGCGAGCCCGGCGACCTGCTGATGGTGCTGGCCGACACCTGGGAGGTGACCTGCAAGGGATTGGCGGGGCTGCGAAAACGCTTGGCCCAAGAACTGAAGCTGATCGATCCCGATGAACTCAATTGCAGTTGGATCACCGAGTTTCCGATGTTCGAGCAGGACGCCGACACGGGACGCTGGAACGCGATGCACCACCCGTTCACAGCCCCGCTGAAAAAGGACCTTGAATTACTAACGGTTGCACCGGAGAAGTGTCGGGCGCAGGCCTACGACCTGGTCATCAACGGCAGCGAAGCCGGCGGCGGCACGATTCGGATCCACGACGCGGCGACCCAGTCGAAGGTCTTCGGGCTGCTGGGCATCGACGAAGCAACGGCGGAGGATCGTTTTGGGTTTTTGCTCAACGCGCTCAAGTTCGGCGCACCGCCGCACGGCGGCATCGCGCTGGGCATCGACCGCTGGGTCATGCTGCTTGCCGGCCTGGACAACATCCGCGAAGTGATCGCATTCCCGAAAACGCAGAAAGCCGCCGACCTGATGACCGAAGCCCCCGGCAACGTCGACACGGACCAGCTAACCGAGCTGCACCTAAAGTTGGCACAGACCACCAAGGCGTAGGTACGCCACGCCGTGGCGGAGCACATCTCGTAGGTCCGCCGCGCCGTGGCGGAGCATCCATCGAACAACAAAGCTGTTATGCCCTGCCACAGTGTGTCAGGACTACATCAAGCCGACTGCAACGCGCTCAACTACTCACCCAACTCCGATCCCCTCATGCCCGCCACCTACAAAGACGCCGGTGTCGACTTAGACGTTTACGCCGATTCGATGAGCCGTCTGCCTCGGCTGATGCACCGCACGTTCAGCCCCCGCGTCATCCCTAGCGACGGCGGTTTCGCGGGCCTGTTCAGCCTGGACTTTGCCGGCAAGCTGTTCGCCCGCAACTACAAAGAACCCATCCTGGTCAGTGGCACCGACGGCGTCGGCACCAAACTGAAGATCGCTCAAGTCACCGGCCGACACGACACCGTCGGCATCGACCTGGTCGCCATGTGCGTCAACGATTTGCTGTGCACCGGCGCCGAACCGCTCTTTTTTTTGGACTACGTCGCGATGGGCCGCGACGATCCGGCGCGGCTGGAACGAATCGTTCAGGGCATCAGCGACGGGTGCGTCGCCGGCGATATGGCGCTGCTGGGCGGCGAGACCGCGATCATGCCGGACATGTACGCGTCCGACGACTATGACTTGGCCGGATTCGCCGTCGGCGTCGTCGAACGCAAAAAGCTGATCGATGGCAAACAGATCGCCGCCGGCGATGTCGTCTTGGGGCTCGCCTCCAGCGGCCTGCATAGCAACGGCTTCTCGCTGGTCCGCAAAGTGATCGCCGACGCGGGCCTGAGCTGGGACGACGCGCCGGACCAATTCGGCGGCGAAACGCTGGCAGATGTTTGTCTCCGTCCGACCGTTATCTATACCACCGCGATTCGAGCGGTCCAGTCGCATTACCGCGTCAAGCAAGTGCTGCACGGGCTGGCCCACATCACAGGCGGCGGCTTCCAAGAAAACCTGGACCGGATTCTGCCCAAGAACGTCGACGCGATCATCAACGACACCGCGTGGACACCGCCGCCGATTTTTCCTTGGCTACAAGCGACCGGAGGCGTCGAGAAGGCGGAAATGCGGCGTGTTTTTAACATGGGCATCGGCATGGCGGCCGTGGTTAGCGAGTTCTATGCCGACAGCATCGCCGCCCAAATTCGCGGCCAAGGCATCGATTGCATGCGAATCGGCACAATTACCGCTGGAACCGGCTCGGTACGGTACGCGGGTTAAAAAATTCGATTCTCCGGAATTTGCGGCCCGGGGATCGATTGTTTATCTTGATTTCGCAACTCGAGTAGTTAAGTTACGATCAACCCGAACCCCGGTGATCCGCTCTACTCGGCTATCCGTTCGCCAGCTTACGAATTATCAGCTAACCATTCAAACGAGCCTCCCATGAAAAAACGCCTCCCGAAAACTCTCGCGGCTCTGCTCGGTTTCTGCCTGATGACCGGCCCGGTCGCCTTCGCCCAGACGTCGGTTGATCCATTTGGCGATGACAACCCCGTGGCGAAGGAGTCTCCGACGACGCAGCAGCTAGGGCGGCTTCCCGCCGACAACGTTGCCTTCTTCGGAGCGTCGCAAGTCGTGCGTGTGAAACTGGACTTGATGTCGGTGATGCCCGATGCTGCGGCGGAGCTGAATCGTGCGAAAGTGACAGTGATTCGTCCCAACGGAGAAGTGTCGTTGTTCCGACCTGACTTCGACGGCACGGTACTGATCAATGATGCGACTCCCGGCCTGCACGCGATCATCGCTTCCGGCGGCAGCGTTCACGGAGCGATGATGTATTACTTTGAAGAAAAAACGGTCGACCTCGCTGGAAAGACACCAGCAAAAACCGTCGCGGATGCGTTGGACCAGGGCAGCGATGCAAGGCCGGTGCAGATGACGATGCTGCAAATTAGCGAGCAAGAACTTCGCTCAGCGATCGATCGCTGCCGCGGCGTGAACGCTCGCATGTCTCCGGTCATCGGTGCGGGCGTGATGGCGGAGCGGTTTAGCTATCAAGTCAAACTCGGTCCTGAAGGAACTTTGACCGGACAACTGGTTCCCTTCGCAAACCGCAACGGAGTCTTGGCCGGTACGGATGTCACCATTTACTTCAACGGGGATGCCGTTGGTACCACGAAAGCAGACGCGAACGGACGCTTTCAGATCGCCGGCCTCCGCAGTGGCGTTCACGGCTTGGTCGCGTCGGGCGGCGCCGGATACACGGCGTTTGCTTTTGATGCATCGGATCCCGGGGATGTGGTCATGACGAATACCGATGGGGAATCGTTCGTCACTGCAATGGCTCAAGCCACCGGCGTCCTGCCAGTCGTTTTGATCGCGCCGCCGATGGTTCCCGGTGTCGTCAGCGCCGTCGAGAACGATTACCCGTCCATGCAGCAACCCGGTGACGGTATGATCGTCGACGCCCCCTTGGGCGAACCGATCGGCCCGGTCGCCGGAGCGTTCACGCCTGGCCCGATGGCGGGATCGCCGATCGGCGGCGGCGCGGGTGGCGGTTTTGGCGGCGGCGGAGGCGGCTTCGGTGGTGGAGGCCTCGGCGGCTTGGCTGGCCTTGCCGGCATCGGCGCGATAATCGCGGCAACGTCGGACGATGACGATAACAACGCGATCGCTGCTCCGGAACCAATATCCCCGTCTCGGCCTGCCAACTGAATTTTATCCGGCAACCTACTCGAGGCGTCTCGCAGGTAGTCCGCAGCCGGAAAAAGTCCCATGGATGAAAAGACGGACGCGGATGGTCCGATTGCCCTCTCCGGCCCCGCGATCGGAAGGTTGAGTTTGTACTTTCGCGAACTGCAACGGTTTGCGACCGAAGCAGTAAGCGGACTCGCTAGCAACCGACAGGCGAACAGCGGACACATCAACAGCGGACAACTCGGCGGCTTGGTCAACGTGTCACCCGCCGTCGTCCGCCGCGACCTTTCGTCGCTGGGGGCAACTGGTCGGCGAGGCGTCGGCTACGATGTCGAACTGCTGATCGATCGAATCGGTGCCGTACTCGGGTCGGGCGATCGTTGGCGAGTGATCTTAGTCGGCGTCGGATCGTTGGGCGACGCCCTACTTCGATACCGCGGGTTCGAGCGCCTTGGGTTCGAGCTCAGTGCCGCTTTCGATGTCTCCCCACGCCGCATCGGTCAAACGATCGCAGGCATCGAAATTCGCGACGTTAGAACGCTGCCGGACTTCCTAGCCCATCGCTCGGCCGAACTCGCGATTCTGGCCGTTCCCGCCGACCAAGCCGCCAAGCTCGCCTCGCAACTCGTCGGCTGCGGCATCCACGGGATTCTAAACTTTGCGCCCACAACGCTGAAGCTTCCCCCACGCGTCGCGGTCGTGAACGTGGACCTGGCCAGCGAACTGCAGGGACTCGCCTTCAAGGTTCAATCGCAGCGCTCGTAACGGCAATCGCCAGCGAACCCAAAAGAACTTCTTAATGTCCTCTTTGGCGTACCGGAAAGTCGTGCTAAACTTCGGCAACAGCAGCGATCACTACCCCGTGGTGTAATTGGCAACACTACTGATTTTGGTTCAGTCATTCAAGGTTCAAGTCCTTGCGGGGTAGCTAAGCAACCGGTCTGCACCCATTGCAGACCATCAAAACCCCGGTTTTCCCGGGGTTTTTTTGTTTCCGGGATGGGTAGCGATGGCCCGGAATTGTTGGCGATGGGGGAACCGGTGGGGGAACCAGAATCGAGTTTTCCCCGTGTCTCAGGTGGAATGGGGGAACCAGTGGGGGAACCGTCCGAAACGGCTTGGCCCCAATGCTCATCGGTCACTTGCAAATAGTGTTTTTCGGCTACCGCACCGGAATGACCCAGCCAGTTGTTAATCACATGATCGGGGAACCGTTCTTGCAGTTCCGTCCGCCGGGTTGATCGCAGATTGATGAACGGCTTGGGCCATGGGATCACGCCAGCACGTTCGACGATCCGTTTGAACTCGGTTCCCAAATTGGCCCCCGCCCGATAACGGCCCACGCAGTAAACGGCACCGTCGGCCGCCAAATAGTGGGCTTCCGACAGCACCGGCAGGACCTCGGGAAAGATGGGACAGAACCGCAACCCGGTTTTCGGTGAATCGATCCGCAACCGGCCCGCTGCCCAATCCACATCGGACCAACGCAGCCCCAGCACTTCCGACGGGCAACGCAGCCCGCAGTACCGGGCCAAAACGAAGATCACCCGCCAATCGGCATCGGGGCACGCATCGAGCACTTGGGCCGTCATCGCCGGGGTGATGAATCGGTGACGGGCCGAATTGCTTTCATTTCCGCTTTTAAGTTTTGCGAACGGACTCTCGGCCAGCAGACGCCCGGCCACCGCTCCGGCAAACATCGTCTTGGCTCGTTTGACGTATCGGGAGACGGTCGCAATAGCCATCACTTCGGCCGGGGTGGTTTCGGTCGCCGGCTTCACCACTCGGGCCAGCAACCAACGCCGCCATCGCTCGGCATCCGCAGGGGTGATTTCGGCCAACGTCCGACGCTCACCAAAGTATTCGACCAGCACCTTTCGGCAGTAACCGTATTGCTCGGCCGTTCCTCGGGCCAGATCGGTACGCCCGCTAACGTATTCATCGCAGAACGGCCCCAGCAGACGCCCCGCATCGGTGGACAGCTTCGGGGCGATGGGCTCGGCCAATTCCCAAGCGACCAAGTTTTCACGCAGCTTGCCCGTTGTCCCATTGGCCCAATTCCGGGCCGCCGGATCGGGTGAAACGTTATTCGCTTTGGCTTGGGCCAATGCTTCGCAATGGCCCGCCACCGTCTCGGCCATCTTCTCAACTTTGCGACTAACGCCCGGTAGGTACAACTCCCGCCGCCGCTTCTCGCAATAGAACCGGATCCGCCAACCTTCCCGGCCGCCTTGCGTTTTTCGTGTCACGCTTGCCATCGTCATCAACTCCCATCGGTTGCCCATGAATAAGAAAACACGGCGGGCCGGTCATGGGAAACCGGTTTTCGGGCCGTCGCCCTAGCCGTGAATGAATCACGCTACCATCCGCTGCCATCACAAGCAACGAATCATCCACAACGCCCCAGAACGACCAGGGACGCACGATCTCACTCACTCGACAACTCAGCCGCATCGAACAGCGAACGCTCCGCACGCTCGACCACCGGGGCCCGTTTTTGCTTGGCCTCCGGTGCAATCGCTTGTAACTTGATTTCCCCGGGCTCCGGTGCATCGATCAGCAACGGCTCGGACCAATCGCAACGCTCGACCCCATCGGCACCGATCCACCGAAACGCCAGCCGATCACACCGCACGCAACGTAGCCCGACGGGCTCGGCCGGGGTCAGACGATCGCCCATCCGGCACCACGGGCACACCCAACCCGGCCCCAGGGCCAACGGCTCGGCCGCATCGCCGCCGGCCAACACTCGATCGACCACCAGATCAATCAACACGTCCCCATGACAGGGCCGGGGTGAACACCAACAGCCCAACCGCTTCCCGGCCAACCCGGGAAGCAATGCCAACAGCTCCGGTTGATCCAGAACCCACGCCCGATACTTGGCGATAACTCCGGCTCGCTCGGCCTCGGATCGCATCACGAACGGATTACCCCAACGGGACTGCCGATCAATCCGCACGTCAAACGGCTCTCGTTTCAGGTGAACCACCTTGGGCACCATCCGAACCAGGGCCAGCAGTCGCTCACGATGCAACCGAACCAACCCAACCAATTCATCGGACAGCACGCCGGCCGGGGCATCGATCGCCAGCCGGCCCTCGGGATCCATCGACAGCACCACGCCCAAATCGACCAACCGCCGAAACAACGATTCCGCCGCCCCCGAATCGTCCCCAATATCCCCAGAACTCGACCGGCCGGGGTTATTGGGGATAATGGGGACGGTTTCTGCATCCGTGAACGCCATCAGATCACCATCCTTACCCGGCCGGCCGGTTCGCCGCCGGATGATTCCCACGGGGGCATCGGTGCCGACACGGGCTCACGCTTGATCGTCACCCCCGCATCACGCCCACCGATCATCGGGTGAACCAAATAGCGAACACTGGGCCGGCCGGGGCCAACGGGCCGATCGTCATTGGGACGCAGCCAACCACGATCGACCAACAGGGCCAACGCTCGATCCAACCGCAGGGGCTCGGCCGTGAACCGGGCTCGGCCGAATTGGTACACATCACGCCGGGTCACTTCGGCTTGTCCACGCTCACGCAGCCAACGCAGGACGTAGCCGGCATCATCAAGCGAACCATCGCCGCCGGCCATCAACCCAATCGCCGCCTCGGCATGATCGATCGCCCAACGGGCCAACGTCATCGCCGCCTCGATCGACTCGGGACCGACGGGAACCGAAATGGGATCCGGGGTATCGGCATAGCGGGCCAGGTGAACCACCGCAGCCAATCTGGCCGTCAGCCCGGACAGCTTCCCGCCCCAATCCCGCATCGATGCCAGCCGCCCATTATCGGCCAGCATGGCCTCGACTTCCCGCCGCCACGGCCGGAACACTTCGGCCGCCTCCGGTGCAATGGTTAGCAACCGGGGCCCATCTTCATCGGCCGGCACCTCGAACAGTCGTCGGACCAGGGACGCATAGCCAGCCGCCACCGAATCGGGCACCGGCTCGGGATCATCAAGACGAGACCCCAAACGATTCGTCGGCACCGCATACAGGAAACGCCCGATCAGCCCACGCCCCCGGAAACTCGGCTTGTCGGCCAGGCCCCGGATCACTTCGGGTTGAACGGCATAGGCCAACGTCAAACAACATCGGGGAACGAACAGGGATCCACGGATCACACGATCGACAACCAAATCATCTCCGGCATGGCCTTTCAAAAACACGTCCAGATTCCCGGCCGCCGATGAATACCGGCCGGCCATCACATCGAACAGCCCGCCCTCGGGGCCGGCAACGATCAGCCGGCCGCCTTGGGACGCCAGGGCCATCTCGACCGCTTCGGCCGTCGCATCGTCCACGATCAAACGGGGCAGACTCGGGACGGGCTCGGCCGCCAATTGTTCGGCCAGTTCCAACGCTTCGGCTCGGGCCGACGCATCACCGCCGGCCGCCTTGCTCTCGGCTTTCTTCGCTTGGGCCTCGATCATCCGCCGATCCGCCGCCATCCGGGCCACTTCGGGCCGGGCCACCTCGACCAGATCCGCCTCGATCGTCCGCAACGGCTCGACCGCCGCACGGAACACCGCCGATTTCCGGTTCGCCGGATCCAGCAGGCAACAGACGTACAAATTGACGGGCTCACGCCAGCCACGCCCCGCCACAACCTCGACCCGCCGGGCCAACGCACCGGAACAGACGGCCAACGCCAGCAGCCCCGGCAATTCGCTGGGCACTTGGGCCGCCTCGGTCATCGCCTCGACCCATTGGCCCAACACGCCCGGCAATGCCGATACGGGAAACGGGCCGACCTCCGGTGCATCAACGGGTATCGGATCGTCCCACGGATCATCCGCAGCCGGTTTCGCCGCACCATCGATCCGTTCACTCGGGCCGGGGGTCAGCATCGACAGATCAGGCTCGGGGCCATCCGACGCCGAACCGAACCCAGACGATGGGCCACCATCACGACGGGCCTTTCCGATCGCTCGATTGATTCCCGCCGCATCCCACGGGGGCACGCATCGGGGATTGTACGCTTGCTCGATCGCTCGGATTGCTTCGGCATCGCTCAACCCAAAGTCATGCAACGCCACGCAGCACGCATGGAACAGCCGACGACTACCCAACTCGCCCGATACGGCCGGATCCATCTTTGCCAAATACTTGCAACATCGATCGAACACATCCCCCGGAACCGATCGGCTTACCGCCGGCTCGGGACTCTTGGGGCTCTCGGGCTCGACCACTTCGGCCGCCAACGCTTTCAGCTTCTCCGGTGCAACCACTTGCAACGGACCCTCGGGCATGATGAACCACGATCGACGATGGGGCCGATCATCGATGCCATCAACACCAACCACGGCATCACCCTTGCGGGCAACCGTTCCCAACAGCTTGCAAATTCGGCTCGGGTTGAACGTTGAACAATCGACCTCGGCCCCGTCAGTATCGAACCGGGCCGCCATCGCTTTAATTGTTTGCTCAATCAAATCGTTTGACGGGCCATCGTTCGGTAGATCGACACGCCACAAAAGATAAGCACCGTTCCCGCTCATCCCCAGCAACGGCTCGGGCCATCCCTCGGCCGTCAACGTCCGCCGGAGCGTATCGGCAACCGCTTGGGCCTCGATCACTTCGGGATCGGTTGACGAGACGCCAGCGGGCCGCTTTGCGTCAATGTCCACGAACACCCAACGCCGCCGAACGATGTCGGGATCCTTCGTTGTAGATTTCGACTTCGGCAGTAACCGATTCGCCGCTCGGCCCATCAACCCAGGCAAGCACGGGTTGACGGTCACATAAACCGCCGGGGGTTTCACCCTCTCGATTTCGGCAACGGCTTGGGCCGCCGCCGCCGGATCATTGAACCAGCCCGCAACAGTCGAAACGAACGAACCGCCGGCACGCTCGGGGCAGTTAATCACCCGGACCTCGAACACGTCGCCAGGGCCATGCAACAGACGCAGGAACGCCGCCACGTCGGTACAATGGGCTTCGCTTGAAACGCTCGGGGGTTGTTGGTCACTCGGCATGATCGCAACCCCCTTTCGTTTGAAGGGCCAACAGATCAGCCCGCCGATAACGACGCAGCCGGCCGACCTTCCGGCTCGGTAGTTCACCGCTCCGGGTCAGCCTTTCGATTGTCGGAACCGAACAGCCCAGCAACGCAGCCGCCGCACGGTTATCAATCCAAACATCACCGGGCCGATCATCGATCCGCCCCGCCAATCGCTCGGCCAACGCATCGGCCAGCAAATCAAGTTCATGGGGTGTCATCATTGGGCACCGCCTTTCAAAGATTGCAGTTCCTCGGCCCGAATGTCGGGCCACGTACTGCCCTCACCGCCGATCCGATGGAATCCTGCGAACCGCCACAGCATCTCCCCATCCCGCTCGTACAACGCCGCTTTGCCATTAACTTCTATCGATAGGCCGATTCCTTGATCCTTAAACCGATCCGGCACCCGCAACCCATCGCACGGGCCGCCGACTAGGCGACTATCACCGGCAAGCCATCGGGCATGATCCAGGACCTCGAACCGCTGATCGGTATCGAGTGATTCCCAAGCGGCTTTCAACTTGGCCCATAGTTGTTGATCCATCATTGTTTGCCCCCTTTCGTAGCCAATGCCGCACGAATAGCCCGCTTGTATTGCTTGGCTCGTGTCCCACGGCCCATCGCAACCACGCCAGACAGATCCGCATTGACCAGGGCGGCAAATCGTTTTAACAAATCGAGCGAATAAACCCCGTAGGCTTGATTCAGTAGTTGGCCGTCGGAATAAATTGACGCTCTACCATCGCTCGGGTCACTCTCAAAACAATCGGCCAATTCATCGATCAGGTTGCTCGGCAAACCTTGCTCACGCAGCCGATCGGGGCAGAGGATCGACCAGCCATCGCACAGGTCAATCACTTGCAGAATTGTTTTTGGCTTGATGTTCACTTGGCACCGCCTTTAACTGAATCGGCCAGACGCCACAGACGTTTGATTGCGTGATTGTGTTTTGCCGAAATGCTTTGCCGATAACCCGTCTCGACAATCACACCATCACGATGCATCCGGGCCGGGATCGATCCGAAGCAACGTCGATCGACGCCCTCGGGAGTTTTGACGTTCTTGGCCGCATCCTCAAACGCAACCGCTCCGCCCTTGGCAAGCATCCGCCGAAAGATCGCTTCGGCTTGGGCCATGTAGTTGGCACTCACTGGGCACCCCCTTTCGGCTTTTGGGTGCCGATCGATGGGTGCGATGCATTTGCCAAATCGACCGAATCGAGAAGTGATATTTCTATCCCATACTCTTTCAGTTCGGCGGCAGTCACGTTCCGCAATTGGACATCGCCAGAACGCAACGCAGATCGGAAAATGCGGATCAATACCGAGACTCTTTCAGCCGTCTCGGTGCGGCTTGTTTTCTTGGGCATGTTTGGGCCCTCCTATACCCAAACAGCCGACGGTTTTCAAAACAGACAGAAAACCAAACAGGAAACCGACGTTATCCCCGTATTTTGCGGGGTCAGTTTTTTTCCTTCGGTTTTTTCGGAAACCGGTTTTGCTTGTTTGATTCACGCCAGGCCATTCTCTCGGCCCATGCATCACAGGGCGGAATTTCCTTCTTGTTGTTTCCAACAATTGTTTGCTTGGTGCATCCTAATTGCCGAACCCATTCATCCGCCGACCACTCGTAACGGGCAGGATCCGCCGCAAGCATATTTCGCATCACCTCTGAAACCTTTTCACGACTTGGGACCTTCCCAGCCGCTCCCAGAACGCCTGCTAGGTCGCCCTCAACTACGGCTCGCAACGCTTCTCGGCAAATTGTTAAATCATCATCGCCGCCGTCACGAACGCTTTCCTGTTGATCCGTTTGTCTACCGCCCAGCAAGCATCCGGGCATTTCTCTTTTCAGATAATCTAAGACCTCGAAACTATCTTCAATCAATGATTGTGTTTCGGTAAAAACGTCCTCGGGATCATCGCCAATCGTATCTTCGTCTTCTAGGTCCCGCTCTATTCCCCACTGGTTCCGAATCTTCCAAGCGTTGATTTCGACACGCTCCATTTTTTTGCTCTGAACCCAAATCATATTCATATGCCGAAGCGTCGCCGAATCACTTGCAATAGCCGCCGCTAAAACTACATCACACCACAGCCGGCTTCCGTTGTTCAAAACGATCTTGTTTGGAAACAGCAGAGGCTTCAAAATGTCCCAGCGATTCTTTGCCCAGTCGCTCGCACGTTCAATCGTTCTAATAACGTGTTTGGTTTCCGCATCGGAACCTTCAATTTCCAACAGGTACGAATGTCTCCAACCCGGATCAATGATTAGGGGATGCCCGTTTGAATTGACTACCGGTTTCCCTCGCAAATCATAGAAAACCGTCGCCCTCGCTAGGTCTTCAACACTCCGAATGGGAACCGGTGGAAACTCTAATCCGCTACCCATATAGACGTACGCACGAATGCGGCCGGCCTTGGTCGGGACCTTTCGACGGTTTGGATACCTACTGTAAATCGTGCTTCGCTCGATTCTCACACAGCAGGGAATGTTGGGTAGCTTGTCAAAATCCCGTTGTAGCCGCTCAATCTCTCGCTCAATTTGCAATCGCACTGCAATCCTTTCCAACATGCGGGCCGACTCGACCGGCCGGGGCGGAAAGGACGCCGACGGCCGGTTGAATCGTGCAGCCGTAGCGAACGGCTTACCCTCGAAAGTCACCACGGGTCAGGCGGTAACAGAACAGCGGGCGACCAAACCCGCGTACCGGAATTGTGCGGCAACCGGCTTGCCATGACAAGTTACAACGGGCTCGGGCCCGTCCGTCCAATCTCTCATCCTTTCTGATGGTTCGATTGTTACACGGGAACCGTCACGCCCCAGGAAGGACCCGCTCCACTTCGGCAGGATTGTTGCGCTATGCAGTTCTGCATACCAACGCTTTCCAGTGCCATCCAGACAAGCCGCCGCCCAGGAAGGACCCGCCGGCATCGGCACCGTTTACGGGGATCGCTTGGCCGGCCAACCGTCACGAATTTTGACATTGTTCGGACGCATGGACAGCAATCGGTCTACGGCACCGCCGGCCCCAGGAAACAGCCGCCCCCCGGTCCCGATCGCCGACGCCCGGGGCCGATTTCGACCGGTTTTCAAAATTCCCAATTTTGCGGAAGCATACGCACGCCTAATCGGGGTATCGAGCATCGAAAACCGTCAGATTGAACCCACCCCCGGGGCCAACGCCGCCGCCGGAGGACCAACGTTCTCGGCCGGGGTGGGGGCACTCGATCCAGCGAACGGGATCGACGCAGACGTACCGCCCCCAATCCCCCACGCACGCCCCACGGGACGGACTATGTTTGGTAAGCCTCGGGCCTATGAATACCGCAGAACGGAACAAACGGCCCGGAGGACCCAAACCGGGGCCGGGGGCCGCCGGTGAATTGTGGTGGTGGTGGTGCCCAGTTGATTCTAGCCGATGCCAGCGGGATACCATCGGAGAATGAACCCGCACGGAACCCGCCCCGGCCCCGGGAGGACCCGCACGCATCAACAGTGGGACGCCAGCTCACGGGCCACGCCCAGCAGATCACGCCGGGCCGCATCATCGAATGATTCCCACAGGCTCAGCAGTTCGGCCAGTTCGCCCGTGATGGGCAACGATGGGGGAACCGGTGGGGAACATCGAGCCCGGCACCGCTCAATCCCCGTGTTTCGGCCGATTGTTCGATTCCTTGCGGGGTAGCTTAGATCACCACCAATAGCGTCCAGTAACGCTAAAACGTGCTCGATCTCTTCTTCGGTGTACTCGGCAAGTTGCTCTGAAACACCGTCTAGCGGCGTCGCGTGGTGCGCAATCTGGTGAGCTTTCGCTGGGTCTTCCGTTTTGGCCCGCTCAAATGCTTTCTCCGTTCGCATTGCATAGTGCTTCATCGCGACCGCGACGCTGTTGCCGAGCCAAGACGACACGTCTTTGGCGGGAAATTCTGCGAGAAGCTCCGTCTCCCGCGTCGCACGAAGATTTTGCATCAGCTTCGGCCAAGGTTTTAATCCGGCTTTCACGATGATCTTTCGGAACGTTTCCAAGACGTTTTGCTCATGGGTGTACCGGGTTTGGACGAACTCGGCCCCGTCCGGTGCGTACTCCTTTGCCCGCAACAGGTGCGGCATCAATGCCGGAAAGATCGGACACGCCCGCTCTGGCGGCGTCTTGTTCGAGCGGATCACCATCTGCGAATTGGGCAAGTCGATGTCGTCCCAACGCTGAATGCGCGTCTCATGGCTCCGCATCCCTGAGTAACGGGCGAATGCCAACATGATTCGCCAGTCCTCGCATGGTGCGACCTGAATACATTTTTCAATCCACTCGTGTGGAACGAAAAACTGACGCTCGACGTTCGCACCGACGGCCGATCGCTCGTCCTCGAATGGGTTCGCCGTTATCAGTTGGCGTTTCATCGCTGCTCGAAACATTTCCTTCGCGCGTCCGATGCGACGGCGGACCGTGTTGTGGGCCAAGCCTGATTCTGCTTCGCCTTCTCCAACCTCCCTCGCTTTCGTTTCCAGCCACTGCCGAAAGTCCTCCGCATCGCCTTTGTGAATGTCCGCTATTGGACGGTCATCGCCAAAGAACCGACACAGATTGTCCGCAACGCGATCAAGCTGCTCGATCGTCGGTGCCTTCCGTCGTCCCGACGCGATGTAGTGTCGCGTCCAGCCTCGAAGCTTCGATTTGTCTTGCTTGACCGGTATGGCACCTTGAACCACGCGGGTACGTTCCTCGACAAGTCCCCACTTCGCTAATTTGCGATGTTGCTTGTCGTTCAACGTCCGAAGCCACTCCGCCACGTCCAGGGGCGGTGATTCGCTTTGCGATACGGCAAACACCAGCTTGTCTAGCTTGATGCCAATCGACTCTGCCTGTCGCTTGGTAGACGACGCACCAGGAAAGAAACTCCGCCGTTGATTCGGCGCCGTAAAGAATCGGATCTCGTAGGAACCTCGGTCCGCGCGTTTGACAACACTTGCCACGACAACTCCCAATTGTTGCTAACCCCCATGAACGATGAAGTCGGCGGCGGACCGGCATGGGGACCGGGGTTCGGCTTGCATGGCCTAGCCGCTGACGTGGTGAGACTATCGTTCGCGTACGAAGGAAGCCAGCGATTGAACCGCCAGGGATATAGTCGCCAATTGCGCCCGGGCGGGGCGCTGCACAAAACATCTTTAAAACCCCGCAAAAGACGATCGAAGAAATTTCCCTCGCAAATTCCGACGATTCCAAACTAAGTTGCGCATTCGGGTTCAGGCTTGGCTCTTCTGCGACTGTCCCATTCGCTGCACCTGTTGCCGAGCGTACCGTCGCCGCATCGGGGTTTCTTTGGAATCCGAAGCAATCAAAATCCAATCCATCATCGACTTGGTGGCGTCGGCATAGAGTTGGAATGCAGCTTTTTGAATGATGGAATCGGGGCGGTACGTGCTGCCACCGAACCGGCTCCGCAGTTCGCGTTTGATTTCTCCCTTCGTGCGGTGATCCAGCATCATGAAGGTCGCCATTTCGATCTCGGCTTGGGAATGCGGCATTGCCATGAATTGCTCTCAAGCGGGTGTTCTCGCCTGCACGCGAGACAAATTGGGGAACCGAATCGGCCTCGCACGCGCAGCACGCGACCCAGTTAGCGTCAGGAAGACATCAACCAAAACTATTTGGATGGCTTCTCTCGCGCGGAATCAAACGCATCCGAAGGTAAACGCAAAGCCGTTGGATCTAGCAGGCGACGATTCTTTCTGACGCTGGTGACGGTTAGCTGGTAGTTCCGTTGGCCGTTTCCGATCCATGCCGCTACCTGCGTCACGTCCGCTCCCGCCATGCTTGGCGGGAACTCGATTGTCAGGTTGTAGGTCGGTCCACATCGCTTACTCTTTTTTGGCATCGCCTCGTCTGCTCCATGTTGGAATTGCAAAGCTGTCTCAAAGGAATGTAACGGCAAGATTCCAAGATGCGAGCTTCCTGTTGTTTCGCCAAAGATGTAACCGCTGACAAAGAGAGCGTCCTGCGTTGCTGCGCATGGGGCCAATGCAACAGATGCAACTCAATCGCCCACATTTCGGGAGCAATTAGGACGGTCGCGTAGATGCCTCTCCGGCAATGCTTGGCACCATGGGTACCGCGACGATACAGCGGGCTCTTGTCTTCGCGCCGTTTCAATGTTGCGGAGTGATCGGCAGTCGCTGTGCGGTTGGCATCCCAGTTGGACCATCCGAACGCACGATGCTCTTGCTCTTCAACGCGTCGGTGGAGCAGACAGAAGCTGTAATCGATCCGCCGTCAGCAGGCGCCAGTGCAGGTTCACTTCATCTGCGACAGAAGCGGCGAAACTTAACCCCAGCTCCACTCCTCAGAGATCGTACGCGTGAATTCATCAAGGATCGTCAATGCCGATTCGAGTGTTGAGCACTGTAGATCGCAGTACTTTTCAACTATGCAACGCAAACCTAAGACGTAGTAAATGCACCCGTATATCACGAGCATTTCGCTGTAGGCGATGGTTTCACGTCCCATCTTCTCACCGAGTTCTTGCGAGAAACTCATCCTTGCCTGTAGATAGTTCAACGTATCCTCTGCATCACAATGCGTTTGAGAGCTCAAGCGAGCGTAGAGCGTTCGATAGGCTAACAGCTCGCCAATCTCTTCGAAGCGGTTTCTGATTTGCGGAGCAAACTTGACTGTCCGATCTATTGCAACATGATTCTCAAAATCGTGTTCACACGCTGTCACGAATTCCTTCCTCATGTTGAGCAGTATTTTTCGTTTTTCAATTCCTGCTTCATGATTTTTCCGGTGGTCGCCACTCAATCCAGAAAGCAAGTTGCTCCACTGTTCGATCTGGCGTTCATCTTCATTGATAAATGCTCGAAGCCAGGCAAGGAGCATTGAGTTGTGGTCGTCTAGTAGCATATAGCGAATATTTGTAGACGCTTCGATTGCAACTCGAGCGATGACCTCTGATGCTGCTGCGCTACCCGTCGCGTAGCATGTAATTGCCGCACATGCGTGTTCGTACACTCGATCGGCCAAGTGGATGAATACGCCGTAAGTAGGCTCGCGAAGCAGGCGGTCGCTAGAAAGCCTAGAAAGGTGCTCGAGCGTCTTATCGCGGGATTCAACAATCGTAGAAACCAAAGTTCCCGCCCGCGGCCACCAATCTGGCAACTTTACTTGATGCTGGTTTTCAAAAGCTTGAATTGCCGTTGCCTTCATTTCTTCCTCGGACATGTGCGTTTCATTTTTCCAACCATTCGATGACACAGTTGGTGTTCTTTGGTTCGCTGGAGCCAAGGGGGCAGCGACACGAGTTTCCAACATCGGACAAATCGCAGGCAATACGCCAGTGCGTTGTTGCAACAAGATGCTTGCTGGTGACCTGGGTTCGGAACCGTAGACGACATAGATTCTGAGGTCGACAGGCCGTCGCAGCTTATCTGACTCGAAATACGCAGCGGAACGACGAAATCCGAGCGAGTTTAGTTTCTTCGAATGGTGCGATGCCTGAGATGGACGCGAGTGTCAATGCCGTGATGACCGACTCGAGATTTCACCGGTTTCAACGGCCGGTGCGCTAAACCGGCGTCGGCAGCCGGAGGGCGGTGAGACAGCAATTCTCCCAGTTTGCGTCCCATTCCGGAATAGTTCGCCAATTCACTCGTTGTCGTATTCCATCCGGTTCGCTATCTCCTCATCAATGAACTCGGGGTTCATCGCAAGGAATTCTCTTACTTCTTCACTAAGGTCATAGGTTTCGAGATCAACGAGATTGTAGTAATCCTCCGGAGTGGTTGTGGTCGTTCGAGTGTAGTTGCCACCAAGGCCTGCTTCGTCCAGTTCTGCGTACGAGTTAAGCTTAAGCCCGCAACCTAGACAAGTCATCGTTCGAGGGGATACTGGCTCTCGTATGACAATCTTGCCGTGCTCAGTCATTTCAGCTTTTGCTGTGCCCACAGTTTCACCTTGGATCGTCGCAACACAACCGCATGCAGGACAGGCGACTCGGTGATGCCTGGCGTAGGCCAGTTTCTTTCCTTCGGCCACCATTCTTGCCTTAATTTGTTCGCGTTCGTCTTCTCCTTTCTCACCGAAGGCCTTTTTTGATGCAGCAATCGCTGACTGGACTCGCTGGCGCGTACCTTCATCGTCTTGTTCAAGCATGGAGATTGCCGCCCTCGCTTCCTCCTCACCGAACAGAGTCTCTAGTGATTCTCCCATGGCCTCGGTCAGTGTTCTGCATATGCGGTAGAACCCGAGCACCCAGTGCTTTGACCGATAGATCTCGAACGCAGCATCTCCGGTGTGTAGCTCTTCATTACGCCGGTTGATGATGGTTGAGGCAAGGTCATAGTGCTTTTGCGAAAAACCATCGAATAGCTGCTTGCACAACCGGAGCACGACTACGGTCCCAATCGACTTCCTAGGTGTTCTGTCAGACCCCATTTTCAACGCGTGCAATACATTCTGTTGTTCCCTGTCCGGCTCTGCGAGTAATACCGGGCTAACTGATGCGACAGCGGAACGCGCCAATAATTCCAGGCCAAGTGAACACCACAATCCAAATTCGGATTCGTCGTGGCGTCTCGACATCGCTTTTTCGAAATAAAGCCTGGCTTTTGCCCACAACGGGTCGCGTTCCCAACTCATTCTTCTACCTCACGTAAATACGTTCAAGAGTCCGTGGACCTTCATCTTTCGGAGCGTCGCCCCTTGCATGCAGAACACGCCAATTGTCAACGATAACTACCCGGCCAGCTTTCCAATTGATCGGGTAAGACGAACAAGTGTTCAACGCTGTCTCAATTGCCACCTTCACAGCCTTTGCGGAATCGTTGACCGGCTGCATACAGTTTCCGTCGTAACGAAAGCCGATCTTTTGAACCCTCATCGAGCAATAGAATGCTGATCTCGGAGTTTTCGCCAGCCATATCGAGTAGCTGACAAGATCAGTGAGGGCCTCATCGACTATGCTGCGAAATGAAACGATGTGGGTCCGGCGACGGAAATCGCCAAGCACCCGAAACACCAGATACCGAGCCGGCACGGCCCAAAACGCCGTGTCGGTATGAAACGGCAATGTGCCCGTGCCAAACCGGTGGCTGAGCGTTCCAGGATGCGCGTCATCACAAATTCGCGGCGTTATGCACTTGATAAGTTCCCCTGACGGACTTGGCACCGGGTCTCCGATTCGCTGTGCCATCTTCATCAATGCCAACTCAGAATCGACCCCGTCAATCTGTATCCAACCGTTCTTCTTGAGTGCATTCAGGTCCATAATATCAGGTGACAGTTGAAAAGTTGACTCGGTTCGCCGCAAAACCAGCGGAGCTCTACTGGCTCAGCCCCGACTACACTTGATTCTCGCCCATGCCAAGAACTCGCAAGAAAGACGTCCTGCCATTCTACGACGTGGCCGAGAAGGACCGGAAGCTTCACGAAATGGAAAACGCGGTGCTATCCCAACACCGGGCGGTGACTCAAGCTTGGTGCGGGGTATTAGAGCAAAGAATTAAGTGGGCTGGGGGTCGATTCCAGGGTGCTTCGGTGTCCGACGCTGGGTGCCCCGGTTTCTTCGATCGGAAGATAATCCGGCGTCTGCCGCCGGAGTGCGATAGTCGACATCCCGAATGTCCGAGAACGAGTTCACCGCACCCCCGTTTTCCCCAACGCACTCATCCTTCCATGGCAGTTAACCAAAGCGCCAATTCTGTAGTTGCTCACTTTTATCTGCCTCATCAGTCGCTCTTCTTCAGATGGCCGTCGAGATGGCAATCGCGTTTTCGATTGGCGTATAGAGGTCTGTTTCGACGTCATCAGTTTCAATCGCAATGATCAACGAGTACCGCGTCTCGCTGTCGTGATATCCTAGATGAGGACGTTCTTTCCACCATCCTGTGACCGGCACAACGGCGACAAGATTGGCGGCAGCTAAGTCTGCGGCGGTGCCGATCCAAGTGTCACTGTGCACCGAGCCTTTGCATCGAAGGTTTCGCCCCATCAACCAAGTTCGGTCATCCTGATCGGACTGGTAGCCTTCATCTTCTTCGCGAGCGGAAGCGGTCAGACGCTTTCGGAATTCATCGTCGGTGTCGGCCGGCCGCTTCACATCGAAACGCAGGCCGTGGGATTGGTAGCGATGTTTCTTGGTCCAGCCACGACGACCAGGACTCGGCTGGATGAAATAAGACAAGGTGATCTTCAGTCGAACTTCTGCCTCGCCAAGGTCTGCCAAGACCGCACTCGGCCACGGCAAACGATGAAAGTGCATATCCTTTGTTTTGACCCCCGTGGTCGTCTTAACGAACGGTTGCATTTGTGATTCGATGATCATTGTCGCCGAATGATTGGCACTTCGCGACGCCGATTCGAAGTTGGGAACTCCATATCCAAAAGTACGCATGAGCGTCTCCCGACTCGTGCCTTGAACCATGTGGTGCATGGCTTCGGTCCAAGTCGCCGAATGCACGATCAACGCACGAATCGTTTCTGGCCATAAGCGTGGATATTCAGCCCACAATCGTGCGGCAAACCGCGACGCGAAGGCAGCGGCGGCACTCGTATCACCCGTCGTGGTTAGCAAGTTTCCGCTATGATCAAGTCGTGTGGTTAGTAGCGAAAGATCGTCGGCAAAGTCGGCATCGCCGGTGGTTGGGTTTCGAAGCATGTTGCCGGCCTCCATCACAATCTCAGGCTTGATCGGCCAACTCTTGTCCTCCCAGATTCGAGACGTTCGGCTGGCGGGACTCAACGAGCCGCCCACGGCAAGACGCTCCCATTCTTCGAGACCGCTTTGACGAATCGACTGTTTCTCGGTGTAGCCGCCGACCGTGATCGCGTTCCAGCTTTGTCCCGGATCTTCGATTCCCTCGACAAAATTGCGATCGGGGTATTCTCGACGTTGCTCAATTGACAAGTTCCCTGCCGATATGATGAAGAGCCGATGACCATTGTCTTCATCCATCGCCGCAGCAGATTGATCGATCGCAGCGGACCACGACGATGGATAGCCCTCATCCCGGGCTTCCGCCGTTACAGTCAGGCAGAAGCTACGGCAATTGTTTTCGGGCGAAGCAATGGCAATCCGGTTAACCGCCTGCTGTGTCATTGCTCCCCATAACGCTGGGTCGGTCGTCGTACCCAAACCCATGATTTTAACGGATTCAATACGATGGGTAAGATTGATCAAATGTGTTTGGTTGAAGACTTCAGTTAGGCAGCCATAAAGGGCGATGCCCGCCATTTCGGTTCCGTGCCCCACGCGATCAGTGGCCGACCAACTTGGATTGGCCGTCAAAACATGATTTTCGTCTATCGATTGCTGCAGTAGCGGATGCGCACGATTGACTCCCGTATCCAAATGGCAAACGGAAGGTGAGGCGGGAAGTGCAACGTTGATTCTTTCCAAAGCTTCGTTGATGTATTCGGCCTGATCGACTGCTGGCAATTCGAGAAGTTCACTCGACAACAGCTTCGCAAGCCGGACTTCTGCCAAATATTCAAACAGATTCGGAATCGACTTTAACTGATTGACGGATGCCTTCGCCAGAACCACCATCCTTTCCGGAAAACGTAGTTTCTCGGTCGCGACCGTTATCCCAAGGCGTTGAACATCGGCTTGAAAAAGACTGGCGACTTCGGGCTCGTCCACGCTGCTCAGCCATAGCTCCCACCAATAGTCAATATCGCCCTCGGCAGGAAAGCTTCCTGCATCGCTCCAAAACGACTTTAAGGATGCGAGGCGAATCTGGCTGATGCCTTCGATCAAGTCTTGATTTTTGGGACGCGGATTTTTGGCCCTCGATAGCTCTGTCGCATATTCCTCGCATCGTTTGATGAAGTGCCCCATTTTCCCATCGGGGACAAACACGGTTGCCCGGACTCTTCCCTCTTCGTCGCGACGAACGGATCGAATTTCAATGCCTTTCGGACGAAATCCAAGACTGTCCGATTTCAAATCGAAGCCTACTGCCCCCAAAAACTCGAGAACTTTCCCTCGGATTGCGTTGGTCATGTCGACGTCTTGCTGGTCGTCGACTTCTACATCGGTGGCTTCAATGGATTTGATCTGCCGGAGCAAGTCTTCGGAGTGTGGAATGCGATCCCGCGGAGGTCCGTTGAAGACGGGGCTACCCTTAACCTCGCGTGGATAGACATAGTCTTCCCTCTTGACCGTTCCTTTTGGGAACAAGTGCGGTAACGATGCCATTGGCCCCACCTCACTCAATCAAGGAGAAAGTTGTTCATTAGGTGATCGAGCCAACTGACGTTCGTTCAGAAACTCTGCCAATTGACACGTCGTCACTTTCTCTCGGTCGTCGATCACGCATCGTTTCGCGGCATCGTCGCAGGCCCGAGCGATTTCGGCATGACTAAGCCCCTCTGCCGCCGATTGTATCTTGTTCCAAGCCACACGAGAGGGGAGGAACGCGTGAAGGCGATTACGAATTAAAGACTCTGCTTCTTGTTTCGATGGCCGCGAGTAACGAACCACGTCATCAAAGCGTCGAAACAATGCATCGTCTAACATGTCCACAAAGTTGGTTGCCGCCAGAATCAAGCTATCTGAATCGTCTTGCTCCAAAAACTGAAGGTAAGAATTGAGAATACGTCGAGCTTCGCCCACATCGTTAGACGCGCCGCGATTGCCACCAATGGCATCGAATTCATCAAAAAAATAGACACCGCGTGTGCAATGCATCGCTTCGAAAAGAAAATGCAATTTAGCGGAGGTTTCACCCATGAACTTCGTGATCAGCCCGTGAAGCTGAACCGAAAACAGGGGCAGATGCAATTCGCCAGCAATGGCGGATGCGGTCATCGTTTTTCCGCACCCCGGCGGACCAATCAAGAGCAGCTTTCGACGAGCCGATAACCCATGGCTGCGCAATTTCTCCTGATGGCGGTATTCATGGATGACGCGCGAGAGCGGGCCAAGAGTTTCCTTCGACAACACCATTTCCGACAATCGGGTCTTGGGGAAGCTGGTAGCCAACAAACCCGCGAGATCTCCCGAAGGACGAGCGATCGGAACGGGACTCGATTGCCGATCGTGAGTTTGACGCCGTTTGACTTCGTCAACGAGATCCCGCAATTCCTTCGCTAGTTTTCCATCGCCCTTCTTCGCCGAGTTTGCTGCGATCTGCAACGCAACAGTAACGAAGTGTTCCTCGTCACCTGCGGTAAAGCTGCGAACAAGCGATTTGATCTGCTGGGCAGTAGCCACGGAACCACACGGAAACGACAATGGAGATAATACCTCGACCCTCTCAGTCTACTTGCAGCGACTTGGGCCCGAAACGCGTCTATCGCAAGTTGAACAGCAGATACTCAATTTTTACCGAGCAGGCAACACCAAGGCACTGCTCACGGACCAACGGCGCGATGACAGCGATACCGATGCAGCATTGCGATCGGCGTACCTAATTTCAAACAGATCAACGATTTCTGGTACCGACTTGGCGACTAACGTGGATTGGCGAGCGTATCGAAAAGAAAAAGGTGCTTAAACGCTTTCTTGGTGATTTTGAATGTCAGACGCACCAACTCCTCGGCCCAACGCTGGTTCGATGCTCCGGTCACGACGTCAGAGCGGCATAATGGAAGGCGTTTAGACGCGGCAGTGAGAAAGTCCGACGCGAGAGGCATCCGATTCAAACTTGAGGCTGTCGATGCAAATCACCACTATCTGCTCTAGCACGCTTCTAGACTAGCTAGGTCAATCTGCCGCTGGCTGCATCCCTTGCCCTGCTCTTCTCGACTAGCTTGGCCAGTCTACCACTGGCGGCGTCCCGTAGCCGTTGCTTTTCCACCAATGCCGCAAGGGCACCGCTTGATTGATTCGCGATCAGGCGGTGCGACGTTGGCAATTTCCGAGGCATTCGGCATTCTTCAACCGGTGCGGCGAAGTCATCGAGCCATTCCACACGGAACCGGTACTGCGCCCGCGATCCAATTCGGCGGTGCTTCAAAAGTCCGTCGCGGCAGAATCGCGTGATCGACTTTACGGAATAGCTCAGATATTCAGCGGCCTCTCGCGTCGTCAGCCAACGTTCGCCGGAGAGGCGGCCTCGATCAAGATCGTAGTGCGAGTGCATCGCCATCGTTGCAACCTACGGGTGAAACGGTTCGGCGCTCCCGCAGCCTGATTTGAAAAAGCGTTTTGCCCCGACGTGTTGCGTCGTCGGAACTACTTGGCGACCTGAATAGGTTCGTGATTCGGGAAGAAACGGTCAAGCTCAAACATCGCCACCGGCCTTTCTTCCTCCGGCAACGGCTTGACGGCTTGGCGAACCTACTCAACCACCTTCTGCGGAATGCCCAGCACTTCCGAAGCTATCTCCGGGGCCACCGCTTCAATTGCGTCGCAGACCTCCATCCATGCCGCTTCACGTTCAACCTTGCGTGCAGACCCACAAAGTTCTTGATATCCCGCACCTCGCCGAAGGTTTGGGGGTGCGAAGGCCCAACGCTCCACTTCATCAGCTAACCGCCTTTGATTCGGTCTTTGGAAATACACCAACCAAGCTCGGATGCGGACCAAGTTTGCGTGACTGACGAACCGGCTCCGTCGATCCGCCGCCGCTAAATTTGCCTTCCATCTGCGACCGACACCACTTCAAGAACGTCAGCTTCCATTCCCCGATAGGCTTGCCGCCCTTTTGCCCCTGAACCCATCCGTTCGCGTGGTAGTGGGCATAGAAGTCCTCCACGCAATCCGGCGCTCGTTCGTACGCCGCGCGGTTCTTGCCTCCGTTCTTGCCCTTCAAATCTTCGTCCCGGCGAACCTCCTTGGCATACTCAAACACTTCGTCCTCTGTCGGCGGAATGAACACCGCCGACTTACCGACTAGGTTCTTGTGCGTCCATGCTTTGATGCTGGCCTTGATCGCTGCGGTCGGTTCATCGAGCAACGCTTTCACCAAGGACAACCGCGTCTTCTCGCGGCCCTCGTGCTTCGCTCGTGCGACGATGCCTTTCATTTCGGAAGTCGATATGTCTTCCGTTTCGCTAATCGCTTGTCGCCGCGCCACGCCGCCACCGACGACAACTCGACTTCGGATAGGTTCTTCCAAAAGTCATGAAGCACGGCTTCGCGGGTTTCCTTGTCCGCGTGCTTGAACGTTCGGGCAAGCACCTTGACCTTCACTTCCTTGCTGGCGTCCATCACGCCCCGCAGCAACGCCGCTTCGGACAGTTCCGGGGTTTTGGGCGTCGGTGGTTCCGAAGGGCGTGACGCGGCCTTCACGGCGGCTTCACCCTTCGCCACCAGTTCACGTTGACGGGTGATGCCTGGCACTTGCTCCACCAACGACTTTGCAACCTTTTCGCTGACGTGACCAGCCGCCACCATCGCAATCAATTCTTCGCAAGCGCCTTCGATCACGGGCGGTTCCGGTCGCGGGATCGGTGCCCGTGCCTTCACTGCCTCGACCACCGCTTCGGGTTTCTTCTCGGGTTCAACCGATGCTGTTTCCTTCTTGATTGCCTCCACGTCGGTTTGCGGCATGTCCACGACCACCTTGGCAATCACCGGGTCAGCTTTGGCCGCTTCGTCGTGGACGGTGAGGCGGGTTGTGTCCCGGTGAATGCGTGCTTTTGAAACGCCAAGTTCCTTTGCGACAACACAGGGCGATTGCACGGGGATTTACCGACTGAAAACGACCTTTTCCATGTAGTCATCATCCCAACCGGCGTTGAGCCGCTTATTTTTGATTCCGCACTTGGCCGTCTTTTCTTGTTTGAGCAAGCTTAATGCTGTTCGCCGAAGTGTACTGAAGTTTTCGTCACCGTGCCCTTTTCGAATGCGACATTGATCCTCGCCGAACGTCACATCCAACTGCCAATGGCAACTGTTTTCGATGCCCCAATGATCGCGCACCGCACCGGCGAACAACTCCCCATCAATCACTTTGTTAAGGATGTAGTAACGCACCGCGATCTCGTCGCCCTTACGACGCTCTGTATTGTTGATCGACATCCCAACCGCAGAAAGACCCTTCCAGCGTCCTGCGTCAGGAAGGTCGTCGGGAACTTCGCACAAGTAGTAGCTGCGCTCGTCGACTCGACCGTGACCGGTTTCCTTCGTGTGATGCTCGGAAACATTGATTCTTGCAAAGTTATCTTCAAGGTGGTCCAGAAAGAATGCCTTGATTCCCTCATGCAGCGTCGGTTGATTTCCTTTCACTGCCAAGCAATAGTCCGCACCTTCATCAACGATCTTGGCAGCGATCTCGGCTTGGCACCCCATCGCGTCGATCGTCACCAAACCCCCGGAAACGTCGATCATTTCGAGCAGTTTGGGGATTGCTGTGATTTCGTTGCTCTTCTCGTCGACGACCGTTTGACCAAGGCTGATGTGATTAGCCGTCGCCCACGCACTGACCATGTGAATGGCAGCTTTACCGGTGGCCGTGTCATAACTTCGGCGAAGCGTCTTGCCATCGATCGCGATGACTTGCCCGTCGGTGATCTTGTGCAACTGCGTGATCCACTGAAGCAACATCGGTTCGAAATTCTTCAGGCTTGATCGTGTTAAGGATCGCGTTGAAACGATCGTGCGAAGGAACCCCTTCGGTCATATCAAGAAACTTCGCAAACCACTCCTTCTTGGTGTTGGCAAACTTTGCAATCGCAACAAAATCATCCGCGCCTGCGATGACCGCACAGATGGTCATGAACAAGACATTGACCAACGGATAAACGGGTTCGCCTGGACGCGGATCCGAGACGGTCTTGAGCTGTTCAACCAACGAAGCAGAGCGTTCCATCGAAAGATTCCGAAGCGAGTCGATTCGCCCGGCCGCTACAAATCAGCAACCCAAGCACGAACCTTCGCTCAGCTTCGCAGATTGCCCAGTGTGGCGCAATCGCCCTGTGCGACAACATCAGCCGTCTTCCTTGCAACGACCGTTTCCTTGCCGCCTTCGATCAAGTTCTCGTTTTGAGAACTTGATTTTCGATCGCCACCATGCTCCGCCTTTCGCTGGGCATAAATCCGAGCACGAAGGATAGACATCTCCCCTTCCGTAGCGTTTCGCCTCGCGTATTGGTTGCGGTCGATCCACAACAAAACCTCATCTTCCGTTTTGAAGTCCAGTTTCCGGGTGGCGAAGCCGATCTCCAATTCCTGAATGATGCCCCATCGGTGATGACCGTCCACCAAGAACTCTTTGCCGCTGGGCGATGCCCAAACGACAAGTGGGTCACGGACGTGCCCCGCCGCCTGAATGTCTTCCCGCAGGGCGGTTAGCTGGTCTTTGTCGAGTTTGGTAAGCCGGTCGCGAAACTTCGGATTGATTGAAAACATAATTCCCGTGATTCCCTTGTTGCGGAAGGTAAAGAAAAAGAAAGCCCGCTGTATCGTCGCGGGACTCATGGTGCCGACCGTTGCAGGGACCAGCACCCACGCGATGGCCACGTTTTGGGTGACGCGGCCACCGATTCCAATAGCTGGGCCACCGCGTCGACTCGCAGTTCCCACATGTTTCCGCACCAATCGAGTACCAAAGTGGCACGCTATGCCACCGGCACGCGTCTCGGATCGACCGTTTTGATTCGGGGCGCTTGCTTAGCCCACGATGGCCAAATGACCGCGACATGCCCAACGGGTCTGTCTTCCCAGTCTTTCACCCACTCCAACGCGCACTTGAGCGGTACAGCATCCGTTTGCATTGCGGGCTTGCCCGTCTTCGCGTCGATAAAGAAAACGCGGTAGGACGTGGGTTGCTTCTTCGATTTGCTCTTGCTCATTCAATCCCTTTTTCCGAGGCGCCAAGGCTACTTATCGCGACGACTCCGCCGCTACATACATAGGCTCGGTGTCGGAACCTTTGGGCGCACAATTGGCGCGATTAGATGCTGATTTCCTACGCCGTCCGTCACCAGAATTGGGCGATGCTCGTCGGGATCGGCCGCGAAACTCATAACCGAGGTGGGCGTTGCGTAACGCACCGAATCCAACAAGTGACGAAGGTCCAGGATTCGCCTGATCGGTTCGCCCCACTGCGAAACGGCACACCTGATCTCCGAGCGTCCGATCTCTGGGCATTCCGTGCGGAAGGTGTACCAGCCCCCGCTTACCGTTACCTCGACACCGGGATACTGATCGCTAGATGTGATCCCAGCTTGGCCGCATGCCGCGACGACTACTCGCTCAAGAATCTGAAACATCGGCCATCCGGTAGTATCCGGCATGAGGCTTCGCCAGTTGGGATACGCCCCATCATTGATTCTCGATTGGACAACGCCGGCCGACGACGATAACTGTAGTGTGCCGCTACGCTGCGTAAGCAGTACCTTGTCACTAGACTGCGCAAACTTGCGGATGCGTGACGCGGCCCGAATCGGAATGCTGCACGCTATTGGTTTGGCACTACCTACCTTGTTCGCATCTACAGGCGAGCGAGACAATCGCCGACCATCCATCGCCACGACATCCACCGCGTCTCCATCGGACTCAAGCCTGACGCAAGCGAGTAGTGGTCGCGCACCGGAGCGATCAGCGGACCGTATCGTTCGCTTGATGGCATCTGCGAATGCCCGAGCACAAACAGCATAGCCACTGTCGGCGTCTTGCGTCTTCGCGAATGGATAGACACGCGGGTCCATACAGGGCATTCGATACTTTGCCCTCCCGCCCTGTAGCCTTATGGAGTCGTCATCGCTGGTTACCAGGAGCTTGCCCTCCCCCATTGCGTCCAAGATCTGACCGAATCGCACCGCCCACAGCACCATGGACGTTGCGGCGGTAGGTTCCGCAAACTCGGAAACGTCCAAGCAGACAGACGTGAGACTATCGGATGCGACCACGAAGGTTCGCTCGCCGTCCGAATGGATTAGCACATGCTCTGCGATCACCGGACGTTCGTCACTCATTGCGACGGAACGGGCCAATCGAAACGGCTTGATAAATTGCGGCACTGAAAGTGTCACTGACATTTGAATTTTCCCCATGCGAATTGCGGACGTCCCATCGCGCCGACTGCAATTAGATGGTGGGCAACTTCCCAAGATCGGGGCGCGATATTCGCGAATTGGCTCGAAAAGAACTGTGGACACAACACCACAGTTCTTTTCGACCTCACCGGCCAAGCGAAGTTTCGCCATGTAGCTATGGTCTTTGCCGATGCTTTGCAAGTAAGCCCGAATGCCGCCTTCCATACCGAGACCGCCTTTCGCAAGGTCCACCGCGATGTAGGCGTGGATGCCGATTTCCAGCGGGTCTGCCTTGGCCACTTCGTCGTGGACGGCGGCGCGCGTCGCGTCTCGCTCGATCGTGTGTTTTGAAACGCCAAGTTCCTTCGAAAGCTCGCGGTTTTGTCCCGGCCTCGATCAAAGGCCCAACTTGGGCTTTTGATTTTCGGTCTCCCCCTTGCTCGCCTTTACGCTGGGCATAAATCCGGCCACGAAGGATGGCCATTTCCCTATCGGACACGTTTCGGCGGGCAAACTGGTTGCGGAGTCGGCGTTATGCGGATGACGCTAGGTGAATGACGTCGACCGATGGAACTTCCCGCCTCAACATGTCCCTCATTTGCACGCGCCGAAGACGTTTTGGTTCCTCCAATCGAGAGGATCTAAAAGAGGTAAACTCAAGGTTCCCCCTATGCTGCATTCCCTCCGTTCTAATGGATTCACTTTGACTGCTAGGGGGTGAATCAGCTAAATCGAGGTCGATGCCGCCGTTGGTAGCAAGGGCTTTGCAAATCATCAACTGGGTAGCATCGACGGACCATTTCGCGGCGATGCCCCGTTGGCTCGTGTGGCCATTGTCAGTACGTGCAATCGCCAAACTTGGCACTGCATAACGTGCGTCGTCGATTCGCAAAATGCCCAAGTCGGCAAGGGCGTATCGGATCACCGATAGACGCGATCCGTGATACTGCCGCGTCGTCATTCCATCCTCGTGGCACTGCTGCCAGAGGGCGCGAAAACGGGCGACCGGCATCGACCCATCCGAATTTGCCTGGCGGTCGAAAAGCTTCGCAAGCACAAGCGTCATCGCGACATCTTCCGCGACGACCGATAACCGCTTCGCGCATTGCGTCTGCGTGTCAGCGGTTCGGATGACCCAATGAGCCAGTGGCAGCATGTCGTCGATCATCTCGCGTTGGATGTAGCTCCCCTGGATACTGCCTCGCTTCTTTGGTTTCGCTTTGGCTTCCCCATTCTGCTTTTCGGCCGTGGCCAACCTCCTGGTCGGCTTTGCGACTGTGCTATCGGGCATCATCGCCGTTAGGTCCGACATCGTCAGCCGTGTCGTCGACTCGCACGCCTGCATGTCGCGGGGAAGCTTCGCCAGTTGTCCGAAGCGCACGCGAGACACGTTGCCGTTGCGGGCGAACTCTAGATTCGTTGGGGTGCCGCAAACCTCCACCAAGTCGACATCGAAGCCTTCGGTTTTCACGATTTCGTCGAGCCATGGACCGACTTTGTCCCGCCATGCCTCGCGCACCTGATCGGCCTTCATCCCGTCGTAGTCGACGATCAGATAACCGTGACCACCACTGCCGCTAGTCGAACGCTCGTAGTGCATTCCAGGAAAGCGTTCCTCGGCTAGCCATCGGAGACAGGCCATAGCATCATCCGGGTCGCCGCCGTCGTGGCAATCGACATCGATGCACAGCAGGCCAGAGCCAGCGTGCGACGACGCGTAGAAGTAGTTACCATCGCCAGACGTATGGATCCTGAAACGTTTCGCGTCCCATCGGTCCAGGCGGTAACGCCACGAATTGAGCGTCTGACTGTCCAATGCGTTTCGGCAGTTCGCACGATGGGTGAATGCTTGTTTGATTTTCGCGTCGGTGTTGAACCTAGCGATGCTCTTCGGGGTTTGGCGGTCGCTGTAAGCGACATCGATCGGTGAAATTAGATCTTTCAGCCACTTCATTTCGCGCACTTAGTCGGAGTAACCCCAGGTGCGCACCGACGATGAATTAGCCTATTGCTTTAGGCTGAAATCGTGCGAAGATAGAAGTTCTTGACGCTTCCGCTTCGCCCGCTTCCGACGGCGAACACTTGGGCGGGCGACCCGACTGCAACATCGGGTCGCCCAATTGCCCTTCTCTCCTGGCCACAGTGGCCAATCCGAATTCGTACCATGGATTTTTGCGGATTCAATGCTTTGGCCGCGCGGCGAAATAGCCCGCAATTTACGGTCGTTTTTTGTCTTAAATTGAGACAGTACGTTTTGGAGAATCTGTCGCGAAAGATTTGGAGCGATGCGGACCAAACTGTGGTGGCGCAACCACAGTTTCGAGCAACCTAGACGGAGCGATCCGTCGCGGACGGTTCCGCTTCCTTCGGCGCGGGCCGCATCGCTGATATTCGCAAGCCAGTTTGTCGCTTTTTCCCAGCAATCGCGGGGCATTTTGCCAATTTCGGCAAGCTGTCCCGACTTGCCAAAAAGAACTGTGGAAGCGCTTCCACACTTTTGGGCGACCGCGCGTACTTGATGAGGTTGCGCAACTTATTCATAGAATGCCAGGATTTGCGGGACGAGAATTTGCTGTTCAGTTTTCGGCTTTTCCCCGTGTTTCTCCCGAAACCTCAACTTGAGGGTTCGGGGGATCACCGACCTTTAAGTTTGCTTTCGCGTCCTGCTTCCGTTGATTCTCCAAAGTCGTGGTTCACACATTACGTGCAATTTCGACTACGATCTTGGAAAACATCCTGGAGCCACGCACACGGAAATACGCCATCATGCGTCTGCCATTTCTTTGCATTGCCTTCCTGGCGACCACATTGACGTCAAGCGCCAACGAACCGATGCCTTGGCAGGGCGAACCGATGCTCCGGGCGTACATCACCGCGTACCACCAAGAGCAAACGCTACAGCACGCTCGCCTAACCCGCTTGCCGAGCCTGGGCATGGGCACGCAAGCGAAAGTTGGCGATCACGGACGGGTGATGGCTGGCAAGATTGTCCAGGTATTAAGCGACACCGAAGCCCTGGTGCGCATTTACGATACGCTTGTACAAATCGAGGGACTGGACTTCAGCAAGTCGGTCAATGACCAGCAGATGCCGCCCGTCTATTGCATTGTCGCTGGAACGCATAGCTACAAAACGGTTGGCGGATCAACCAACACGATCTTCCTGCTGAAGCCGTGGAAACCTGTGAAAGCCCCGTCGCCGCTTGTGCTCGCGACCGACTTCCCGAACCTCCCCTTCATCCGCACATGGACAAGCGAACCGCACGGTTCAAAAATCAGGGCTTCTTTCGTTGGCTATGCGAAAGCCGAAGTGTCGCTAATGGGCACGAACGGGAAAGTCATCACGGTCCCGCTGGCCTCGCTCTGCGATGAGGACAAGCAGTACGTTCGCAAGATGATCGCTGACGAGAAACAGTTCATTGATTCAGAGCGTCGGCGACTTAAAGAGAAGCGACGGTACGACACAACCAACTAGTGAACCGATAATGAAAACCTACACTCTTTGCCTGTGTGTCCTGCTTCTTGGCGGGTGTTCCAACGAGCCAACGTCCGATGATTTTCGCAGGTTCCTCGACACCGAAACCGCACGTTTCAACGGACCACGAGTAGCGGAAGATGGCGTCACCGTCACATGGGATGTTGCGTTGGAAACCTATGACCTTCGCCGCACCGAAAGCCTGACCTCCCCGCTACAAGGAACCGCGACTTGGAAAGGAACGTCAGAACATGCAAAGCCTGACGAGCGAAAAACTACGATACCAATGGACATGACCGTAAATTACGGATGGATTGAAGACGGGTGGGAGATTTTGGAATAGTCAATTCCCGAACCGCGTGCCCACCTTCACCGCTAGCTCTTGTTGACGACGCTGCCTCTCTGCAATTCCTCGCTGCTCATAGAGGTCCACTATTCCAGCAACGAGCGCCTTGTTTTGTTCGACCACCCGGCTTTCGATCGCATCAACCGTCTGCTTGATTACGCGGTCATCATCACGCTCGAGATTTAACGTGATCGCCGAACGGTCTACCACCTCGATCGACTCGCCCCGTTTTTGCCGGGCTTCAATGTCTTTGATCTGGTCTAGCGTCTTGTTGTCGCCAGCGGCTTCCATCTTGTCGCGAAGTGCCCGGCGCAATAAATCTTCTTCAGCGGCTAGTTTCTTCGCCCTGTCCACGTCGCCTTTAATGACCCGATCGTCGAAGCCCGCGTCCCGTGCCTCCTTGGCCTTCGCATCGGATACGAAGTTGCGGGTTTCTTCGGTGTCCACCTTTGACAACGCATCGACTTCGCGGTCGTTCAATTCGTCGCCCGCGCGGGCCTTCTGTAACGCCTTCAGGAAGTTTTGCTTGTCGCCGTTGCCAAGGTCGGCAAATTGTTCGCGAGCGGATTGGTTGCGGTCCAGCAACGCTTCCTTTTCCGACTTGCGGGCTTCCATCAATGATTGAATGCCGGTCAGTTCCTTTTCGATCGCGGCTTGGCTCTTTTGCGATACTTCTTCAATGACACCGATCTGCCGACGTTGCAGATTGTTCCATTCATCGGCAAGCGAAATCAGTTCTTCGCGATCCGCGATGATCTCCTTTGCACCCTCGGGGTCGTTCTTCATGTCAGTGTCGAAGTTGAAACCCCCTCGCCCATCGGAATAAGTGTCCGACAGTTCCTCAAACCGACTGCGAATCTTCGTTTTCTGCTTGTGGAGTAGTTCCTGCTTTGCCTCTGGCGTTCGCGCCGTGTCGAACTTCAACTCGAAAATCTTCGCCGCCGCCGATCGGTTCGCCTGGGCGATTGCCGTTGTGCCGTCCACTTCAATAGCCGCAAGATTGTCCATGTGGCTTCGGCGCAATTGCAGTTCTTCCGACTGCTTTTGCCGACGCTCAAGGATTTGATCGGAAAGATGTTTTCGCCACATGTCGCCGCCCGCTATAACCCACGACCACGGGTTCGCTTTGGAACCGGCGACCTTATCGGTAAAGCTGCCTTCTTCGGCACCACCTCGGAACCCGAACTTCCGCGATTCGTTAGACGCTTCAAAAAGCGACTTGAGCAAGAACGCCGTTCCGCCCGCCGCCGCCAATCCCGCCGCGCCGACGGCTGCCACGCCTCCACCGACCGCCGCCGCGCCACCGCCACCGGTCGCCGACGATGCACCAACCATCGGGGCCAGTTTTCCAAGTCCCCGCATCGCCGTAACGCTACCTCCGCGAACCATCCGGCCCGCCGTCATTCGCTCCATGCCACGCTGCGCCGCCTCGTACGCAAGGAACGAACCCAGTCCATCGCCACCGCCACCGATCAACGATGACGCACCGCCCGCAGCAAGGCCCCCAGCACCGCCACCACGGCGTCTTCCGCCACCCGATGACCGACTTGCCACGTTATCCCGTCCACGCGATCCAGCGAGACTGTCCGTGGCCGATTTTAGCCGTAGCGTTTCCATCGTCTCATGACGAAGTTCACGTTGTCGGACGCGAGATAGTTCGTTCGCCGTCCGCGTATGCCGTGCTTCGATCCGGCTCGACTTACCCATTGCGTCGATGTAACCCGACAGACCCTTGACGATCGCCGACGCAGCCTGAAGCGATTTGTACGCCCCTGCGGTTACGTCAATCGCACCTTGGATTTGCGCAAGCGTCTGCAAAGCCTTCTTGGTTGATTCATCCGATTCGTCGAAAGCGAATCCCATTAGCGCAAGTCCACGGGTCAGCTTGCCGAACCCTTGCGCCCCTAGCTCCGCTCCGCGAACCATCGAATCGAACGAACGCTCTTGCTGCTGCGCGTACCGTCCCAAGATTCGGTCTTGCGTTTCGATGTCCTTGGACAAACTTGCAATCTGGGCCTGTTGCTTCTTTACCGCTTCGGCATGGATCACACTGGCATCGCTTAACCGTTCGATACTCTCTTCCACGTCGTCGATGACCGCCGATAGATTCCCGTTGTCCACCGCCATCTTGAACTGTTCCGGGTCCGACAGAATCGACTTCAGCCATTCCAATTGTTCGGCCAAGAACCCTACGTCGGTTCCCGATTGCTCCGCCCAAGCGCTGATGTCATCGCTGCCGATGATCGCCGATAGCTGGTCGTGCAACTGACGGCCCGCACCACCGCGTCCATCATTTCCTTGGTCCCATGGATCTTGGGCCAATCCGGTGTCTCTTCGCCGAACTTGTTCAATTGCTTTTGGAACATTTCAAGGCGGCTGGACGTTCGCCCGTATGCTTCCGCCTCGTTGATTAACGATTCGGCGTGACGGTCCCGCGCTTGCGTGATTTCCTTGGTCTTGGCCGAGAGACTGGCAAACATTGTTTCCAGTTCACCGCTATCGGTTGCCGCTTGAAGCTCGATCGGATCGGCGATGATCTGACGCAAGCGTTCGATTTCTTGCCGTGTTGCTTCGACGTTCTGACTGGCGATCGCGGACCACTCCTCAAACGCGGGTTGCTTGGCCACTTCGCCAATCTGGTCAAAGATCGTTCGTAGTACACGAAGCTCGCGACTGACCGGTTCGGCATCAATTCCTAGTCTGATGTTCGCAAGCTGGTCCTGCATGTCCGCCACGCGATCCGTCGACTTGGAAAGCTCGGATCTAAACTCTTTCACCCAATCAGTAGCTGAAGATTCCGAACCGACATCCCTGACGTGTTGCGACAACGTTTCGACCTTCTGGCTTAAATCGTCGACGTCGCGGATGGAATCTCTGAATCCACCCGAATCCGAAAACATCTGCGATATACGTGATGTCGGCTCCAGACGTGGCGATCGTGCATTGGTCGCCATGGTTACTCTGGACGTGCCACCGTCCAGACCAATCGCCCGCGTCTGGCGATCAATTCGCTTGGCCTCGGTGATGGTCCCGTCCGCAATCGCTTTGATCGTAGCGCCGATCCGCGACTGCGTGGTGTCGACCGCGTCTGCCAACGCTCTCATGCGGGCGTGGAAGTCCGGGGATTCTTCTACGTCGAGTGAGAAGAGCACGCTGTTTTCGTTGGTTTCATTCATACAGAAACCCTAGCGGCACGACGGGGCGATTTCACCATCTAACCTCGTTCGGTTATCCTCGTGGCGGTCGATTGCTTCCCCCTGTGCGACCCGCGATCGCGACTAGCCAACACTGGAAGGGCGAAGGTGGCTTTCGATCAATACAAGGCATCGAAGTAAATCAGCCTGGACAGCGATCAACATGTAGGTTAATCGGCCAACGAAGTAAGCGATAACGCTAGTTAGCACGAACACAACCAACACAATAATCGGACTTGCTCGGGTGGGTCCAATCAGGGACGAAACAAACACGATGCCTGTACCGGTTGAAAACATCCAAAAGCCCAGGCCAGTAAATGCGCCGACCACGGTCGCGTAACCTTCCAAAAAGTCCGCAACATAGGTGATTCTAGGCCACCGCTTGGCCACACTGGCTTTGTAGTCGTCTGTGCCTATCGCAATCGCTAAATCAGTGTTCGAGACGGTTACATAGGGCTTCAGCGACGCAGCATACGGCGGGGAAGCTTCCTGAGTTGGAGGAAGTTCGGGCGGAACGCGATTGGTCGCTTCCAGGCCGTCCGCACTCGGTTCGGGAGGTCCAACGCGGTTCGGCGGTCCGTCTTTCATTGGCGGGCGTGCGAACAGTCCTTGAATTCGGGACGCTGGCAACCATTCCCCGCGTTCGTCTTTTCTAACCTCCGATATCTCTGTGAGGGTTCCATTAGCAGCGAGACGCTTTAGCTCCTTCGAATCGATCGGTCCGATTGGTTCACCCATTGCCAAGTAGTACCAAGAAGCCACGTTGCATTCCCCGCGTCGAGTGTCCCATGAATTGAAGCTAGCCCGCAAACGGCAACTTCGTATGCCTACGCCACAAAGAGCGTTGGGCACTATCGTTCCGTCCGCTCGGCAGCGGGGGACAGTTTAGCCACAGGTTTCGTCGCATGTGGTCAAGAATTGCCACCCACCGCAGTTTCCGGTTCGTTTCTCGATTTAAGAAAGGCCAAGACGTCATCGATGTCGAACCGGGGCGAAGATCCAATGACGAATGACGGAATCTGACCTTCGCTACGAAGTCGCCGAACCTGGCTCTCGCTGATGTTGAGCACCTTAGCGATACCGACCGTGTCCACGACGCGAGACCGGTTCGCACTGTCCAAGAACGGACGAAGGGACTCGATGACCTCCCTTGCGATCTCAGCCCGCAGCGACTGGATGTCGCCTGGCGTGAAGACCATCGCTTGAAATGGTCGCTGCATCTGCTGGATCGAGTTGGCTGCCGTGGTGCTCATGGCCGGTACGCTACCACGCGAAAACTCAGATTCAAGTCTTCGCGAACGCCCCTGCTCGCTCTCGCACAAAAAAACCAACCGCAACCGATCCGCGACATCTAATCGCCCGCCCAAGTGATCGTCATCCCCTTGTCCGTCCACTCAGCACCAACATCAGGCGACGAAGCCGCACGATAGCCTCGCCTGTTGCGACTGGTGAGCAATCTGGTGAGCTTTGGCTGTCCCGATCAGAAAGCCCCGCCTTTTCCCGCCCGTGAAAAGTCCTTGCGGGGTAGCTGAGTGGCAAGTCAGCCAAAGCCGATGCGAGACAAACCCAGTGATTCACGGGTTTTCAGCATCGGCTTTTTTTGTGCTTTTTTAAAAGAGCCGGTCGTACTGCAAGGTTCGGGGTCTTTTTTGGGGTGCTTTTGGGAGTCACCTTCCTCAATTGGCCCGAGGTCTTGCGAGCCAGCCAGTGAAGGGCGAGATTGTAACGTTCGGTGGATGTTGCGACGGCAAGTCGAGCTTGCCGCCGAAATTAGAACCCAAACCTCAAGCGACCAAGTAGATCATCGGCGCCTCGCGAACTTCGTTGCGTTCGTCGTCGTCTGCTCGTGCCGGATCGGCGTCCTTTGCAAGCCGATCCAGCGGGCTAACCACTCGGGTTCCCGGCCGGTTCATCACATGTGTGTAGATCATCGTTGTTTTCACGTCGTTGTGACCGAGCAACTCCTGAACGGCTTGGATATCCGTTCCTGACCACAACAGGTGCGTCGCAAAGCAATGCCGAAACGTATGGCTGGTCACCAACTTGTCAATGCTCGCCGCATTTACTGCGACCTTTAAGTGCCGCGGTAACGTCTCGAAGTGCAAGTGATGCCGATGGCGTTCGCCCGTGCGAGGATCCTGCGACAGACGGTTTGAAGCAAAAAGGTACTGCCAACAAAAATCGCGATGGGCGGTGGGGTACTTGCGATGCAAAGCATAGGGCAGCCAAACCGACGCGGTCCCCGCGGCCAAGTCGTGCTGATGAAGCGCCCGACGCGAATCAACGAATCGGTGCAGCGGTTGCACCAACTCGGTCGGCAGCGGTACCAGACGGCTCTTTCCGCCCTTGGCCCCGTGGATCTCGATCAAGCCATTTTCAAAATCCAGGTCCTTCACTCGCAGCCGAATTCCCTCACTGATTCGCAACCCGCATCCGTACAACAACTGTGCGATCGTCAGATGAAGGCCCTCCAGGTGATGAAAGATTCGGGATACTTCGCCGACGCTCAGCACCGTCGGAATCTGCTTGCCCTTGTTGGCTCGGATCGCCTCGATGCGGCCCATGTCACGACGCCGCACCAACGTAAAGAATTTTAACAGTCCATGAAATGCGGCGTTCTGAGTCGACGCCGCAACGTTACCGTCGACTGCTAGGTCCGTCAGGTGCGTTTCCACGTCGGAAGCGTTGACCGCTTGAAACTCCTCCAGGCAAGTCAAGCCACGATCGGACATGAACGCCTTAACCTTCCCCACGTAGGACCGCTCGGTCTGCAACTTCATGCTGTCTTTACGCAGCGCACGCCGAAACTGTTGGATCGCATCCGACTCCTTGGGATCGATCTTGCCAACCACATCTTCGATCGTGCCGTAACCGTCTTCCGTCGCTCGTTCGTTGGCGGCAACCGACTTCAACTTGGCGATCATGAACATAAGCGGTTCAATCGGTCGCTCCTGAACGACCCGCCGGTACATCAACAACCCTGTCAGGATCTTCATCCGTTTCCATGCCGGCACCCGCTGGTCGCGTTTGGATTGCAAGAAGGAGATGGCGTCTTGCACCGAAAAGTCCCACTGCAACTGTCCGCCTCGACCGTGGAAGTGGGCAAACTTCCCGTACCAAATCTTTGCCCACTTAAGTTCTTGCTCGAACCGATCGGACTTCGAGAACATCGACATCGGAAAGCTTCCTTATTGCGATAGACAGAGGCCTACGAAGACGCCTGGGCAAAGTCGATCCGCCTTTTCGGCTAAAGGAATGGGCGGCGGAGCACAGGTCGCAATTCGCGGGTACTGTGCAAATGTATCCGTTTGGCAACGGAGTTTGCAACTGGCAAAGCAAAATCGCGTGCAAAGCAGGCCACGCGAGGACGCTCTCCCGCCGCCGGAGCAGCGTTGCACCACGCCGACGGACCGGTGATAATAGCGTCCAAGCCGGAAAGAAGAGGGGCTGGTTCACCTGATAACAAGTCGTTGAACTAAACCGCTTCGCGGGAGATGGTTCAGTTTTCCTGAACGCTCGATTCCGAATGGGAATTAGGCTTTTTTTGTGCGCGTTGACAATTTTCTCTTGCATGCGAGCAACGTAGCGGCTGCCTCAGAGGTGATGTCAATCACTTCGCTGCTGAAAACCTAGGAGCCGTCTTATGCCTCTCAATCCCAAACCCGAAAAGAATGTCTCTCCACTGCGCGCGCAGATGATCCGTGAGATGGAGTTGCAGCGGATGTCGCATTATGTTGATGACCGCTTACGCCTCGGGCGTTCGAGTCAGTGAATTGGTCAAATTGCAGGTCCGAGACATACACTCGCAGCGGATGCTGCTGCATGTCCGATCCGGCAAAGGCGATAAGGATCGATTCTCTGTGCTGTCCAAAAGCTTGCTGCGTGAACTGCGTGGCTATTGGCTGCACTTTCGACCGGAGACCTGGCTGTTTTTGAACCAAGCGGGCAACCCGATGTCATCCGAATCGGCGCAGCGGATGTTCTACGCGGCGAAAGAAAGGGCTGGCGTCACTTCCGGACACGGAATTCATTCACTGCGACACTCCTTCGCCACGCACCTGCTGGAATCGGGCATCGACCTGATGGTGATCTCTCGGTTGTTGGGGCACCGGCAACTATCGACCACCTCGAAATACCTTCACGTGACCAACCGCCATATTAGAAACGTCATCAGTCCGCTCGACCTGTTGCCCAGATCGAATGTAGACCTGTCGAATGTAGACCTGTGTAGTGAAGATGGACCGAGTGGCGATGGACCGCAACCGAAGGGCGAACAGCGCGGCACTTGATCGGCGATGCCTGTCTCCTCGCCATCGAGTGCGGAACTGGCAAGCACACGAATCGATCTGGCCCAGATCTTCAAGCTTCACGGCAATGACTTTTTGAAAGCTCATCGCATCCCTCGCCGACATCTCAAAGTCATGCGAGCGATTGTCAACTGTCGTACCGCTGCCTTGGGTGGACATCGTCACCGCTGTGCTTCGTGCGACTACGAGCGATCCGTTTACCACAGTTGCCGAAACAGGCACTGCCCCAAGTGCCAAACGCGGACCAAAGAAGCGTGGCGAAAAGCACGTCAGCTCGAACTTTTGCCGGTTCCCTCTCAGTCGATACACCCATCGTGTGGCGATCTCCAATGATCGCTTGCAGGCATGCCGTGACGGTCAGGTTACTTTTAGTTACCGAGATCGGCGCGACGGCGACCGCCGTAAAGAGATGGAGCTTCCCGCCGACAAGTTCATCGGTCGATTCTTGCTTCACGTTCTTCCCGATCGGTTCGTGCGGATTCGCCACTACGGATTTCTGTTTAGTGGCCAGCGGCGAGCAAAGCTCGCCGAGATCCGCGAACAACTCGGATCGACCCAGCCACCGGCGGCAGAACAAGAGGATTCCCTTGAGCAATGGATCCGAGAGGTGTTGGGGATCGACGTGGAAGCGTGTCCGAGTTGCGGTGACGTGTTGCTGGCAACGCAGTTACCTGCGACGCGTCCAGCCATCCAACTGTGCCGTCCCAATCGGTACCCGCGCGGCCCACCGGCGGAGTCCACCAAATGACGACCGCTGCCAAGAACAAACTGCCCGCCCGCCGTTGGGCTACCGCTACGCGCGCCCACTGTCATCGAGCTGGAAATCGCACACGTTCTGCTCCGATCGACCGGCAAGCCACGCCACCGAGCACGCCGCCCACCTTCCACGAGTCCTGAAAATCGTGGCACCGGCCAAGCTGACTCGATACAATCTCCAAGCAGTAAGCCGCCACAGCTACGCGGCTCAGTTCAACATGTTTTATCGGCCATCGCTGTCGCGACGACGCGATAAAACACTATTGGTTATCCGACTGAAGCCACTGCGATTCGCGAGCATTCTGCTCGCTCGACCTTCGGCCAGTTCTCGGATAGAATATCGGCAGAGGACAAATCATGAACGTTGACCAAACGATTTTAGACCTTTCCACACTGCCGGTGGGGGATCGCTTGCGTGTCGTGCATGCGATTTGGGATACGCTCCCTGACGATGTTGACCTTTCGTTACCTGCGGAGCAGCAGGCCGAAATTGACCGTCGGCTCGCTGTACATGATGCAGACCCATCGACCGCCATATCGCACGATGAAATGATGCGGCGCATCAATAAGCGGCGGTGATGTGGCATATTTCGTATCGTCCAGAGATTGAAGACGATGTATGCGATGCCGCCGTGTGGTACGACGACAAACGCCCGGGACTCGGCGATGAATTTGTTGCCGAATATGTTTCGGCGATACGCCGAATTCAGGGCAACCCACTTCTGTTCGCGGTCGCCAAAAACGGACTGCGCCCGTGCCGACTCAAGCGGTTTTCCTACATCATTCATTTCAGGATCGACCGTAGCGATATTTTGATCGTTGCGTTGATGGGCGGTGGTCGCGATGACTCATCGTTCATTCACCGCAACGGATAACCAATAAGGATTTGACATCGCGGAGTGAGGAACGAACGCAGCCGATGTTCAAGTCCTTTGTTCAAGAAGCCCGGTGAAACTTGAACGTTCCGCGAGGGCTCCGTCACGCCAAGCAGCCAGGACTTGGAACGGCGTTTGCGTTACTGAGCTTTTGACTTTGGCTCTACTGGCGTGCGTTGATTAGCGAAGAATCATTGTAAATCACGGCGTCAGTGGTCATCGATTTTGCCTTCGGTCCAGTCCTTCATCGGAGTGACGAACGATCGTTTTCGCTCGACGCTTGCTGGAAATTCAAGGATTTCCGAGGAAATCAGGGGTTCGTCTGGTGTTGAACTCAGTAGCACAGCTAGCAGTTCAACGCGGTTGGGGGTGCCCGTTTGCAGGGGCCGCCGAATCCCAGGACAATGTCCATTGGAATTGCAGTGAGCCTGCCCCTCGGGTGATCCAGACTTGGGTGTCCATGCTGTGCTACAGAACCCGCTATGATCACAAGGATAGCTCAGGTCTCGTATCGATGCGAATTCACAGGCCGGGATTCGAGCCGTAACCAGCCCGCCGCGATAGCGGCTTACTTGAACCAACGCATGCACCGGAGTACGGGTGGTCGACGGCATCTGCAAATACAATATCGTTCGCCCGTACCCGGTGATGCGAACCGTTGAACCTAACCGCTTTGGGTCGTCGGTCTTTTTCTTGTATTTGGTCGTATCTCTGGGGCTGATGCGGGGGCGTCATCCTGACGGAAGTGTGTTGGCTTCCTTGCCAACAGTGCGCGATCGTCTTGCTACCAAGTCGCTTCGGGCGGCATTCCGGACCGGGGGCCGGTTGTAGCGAACGTTTCGGTTGTATGGCCTTGCGCTTTTCACAACGCAATGCATCCTGGTGTTTTTCAACCTTCTCAACTGGGAAACACCTCATGACTCCTTATCAAAACCGACTCGATGAAATCACTGCCCGCGTTGCCGGTGATATGAAAATCCGAAACTTCGCCCCAGCCACGATCGATGCCTACACCTACCACATCGATCGATTCTCTGACTTTCTCGGCGACACCGAAGTGGTCGACGCCACACCCGAGCACGTACGCTCCTTTCAATTGCATTTGATCGAACAGCGAAAGGTCGGCTGGAGTTCCTTCAACCAAGCCGTTTGTGGCCTACGGTTCATGTACCGAGTCACGTTCCCCAAGCCATGGCCGGTGGCAATGATTCCGTTCGGAAAGCGTCCCAAACGGTTGCCCGTCGTGCTGGGAAGCGACGAAGTCGATCGGCTGCTGCAGTGCACGGCGAACCTCAAGCATCGAACCTGCCTGACGACGCTCTACGCTTGTGGGCTCAGGTTGAGCGAAGGATCGAACCTGACGATTCCCGACATCGACTCCGCTCGGATGCAACTGCGAGTCCGCCAAGGCAAGGGCGACAAGACGCGTCTGGTACCGATCTCGCCTCGACTGCTGGGCGAACTTCGTCAGTACTGGAAAGTCGACAAGCCGACCAACTTTCTGTTCCCCGGCAAGCACGACGACACCCCGATCAGCGGCACGTCGATGCAGAAGGCGATCAAGGCGGCAGCCAAAGAAGCGGGAATCAACAAAGCGATAAGTCCGCACACCTTGAGGCACTCTTACGCGACCGGCTTGCTCGAAGCGGGTGTCGATCTGTTGACGATCAGCAGACTGCTCGGTCACAGGAGCTTCGCCACCACGATGGTTTACTTGCATGTTCGGCGGACGCATCTCGGATCGGCGCCCAGTCCGATCGATTGGTTGCCGATTCGGCAACTGCCCGGCTGGAGCCAGGGCGACCAGAACAACGACCGTTAAGTGTGGCCGACTTGCTGAGACAGTTCGCGCCGCAGTACGTCCAGCAGCATCGCTGGCAAGCGGCGCCGCACGTTCAAAGCACACTTGCCAAGTTGTCGCTCTGCCGGACGCCGCAGCTGGGAGAGCGATACTATCGCTGTGACAACTGCCACAGCGAGTGCAAGATCTATAACTCTTGCGGCGACCGGCACTGCCCGCAGTGCAGCGGATCGAAGCGGGCCGACTGGCTTGACAATACCGAGTCGCTGTTGATCGAAGGCGTCAGCTACTTTCAAGTCGTCTTCACACTGCCCAGTGAATTATCGCGACTGGCACTGGGCAACCGCAAAGAGATCTATGACTTGCTGTTCACGGCGAGCTGGCGAGCACTGCGCGAGACGATCGAAGAGGAACAAGGGTATCAAGCGGCGGCGCTGATGGTGCTGCACACCTGGAATCAAAAGCTTGATGCGCATGCTCACGTGCACGCGGTGGTACCGGCCGGTGGTCCTTCGCTGCGTGAACCGAAGCGCTGGAAGTCGACGATGCGGCACGGTCGCGAAACCCCTTTTCACTTGGTCGACGCCAGTGAACTTCGCCGTTGTTATCGAGATCGGTTCATCGAAGGACTGCGTCACATCCACGCTCGCGGCGGACTGAAGCTCGAAGGCGAGTTCGCCAAGCTGCTCTGTAGCGCGTCATTGGAGATCTTCTTGAAAGAGCTATCCTGTGTGTCGTGGGGACTGAACCTACAGCCGCCGCCGGAGGTGAGCTGTGATTCGGGGTCGCTGTTGAAGTACTTGGCGCGATACCTGACCGGCGGCCCGATCTCGTCGAATCGTCTGATCTCGGCCGACGATAGCCACGTGACGTTCTGGGCCCGCGAGGGGAAGGTCAACGGCGGTGACCGTGAGCGAAAGAGTGTCCCCTGGAAACTCAGCGGTGTGGAATTCGCACGTCGTTGGTCGCTGCACATCTTACCCAAGGGCTATGTCCGCTGCCGTCGCTTTGGCGGCTGGAGCAACCGTCATCGGCAGGCATTCATCGCGGACTGCCGAGAGCTGTTGCGGTACGACCAGTCGCCATCGACCGATCCGCCGGACACACTCGAATCGGCGACCGATCCACAAGGACGCTGTTGTCCGGAATGCGGAAAGCAGATGTTCCTGATCAGCGAACGCGCGAAACCAAGTTGGCGAGATGTGATGAACAGCGACGTGCGTCCGAGCTGGTATCGAGAGAGCGGATGAATTTTCGTGGACCGACACGAAACAACGACACGACCGAGCAACCGGCCGAGCTTCGTGCTGCACCCGCGGGCGAAAAGCGATCAAAGCAGAGCAATCGGACGTCGAAGATGCATCTCAGCGGCCACGCCATCGCTTGCGAGCTGAAGTCGGCGGCAGCTAGAATCGATCGCTGATCGAGTCCCCGTCCGGTTAAATCTGCAAGTAGAAAGACCCAAAGCGGTCAGGTTCAACGCACGATCTATCCGTACCTTCGTCCGGATAGATCGCAATTCGTTATCCGGTCTTGGTAAACTACATCCACCTCTCCCCTTTGCTCCGTTTTGGAACCTGTTATGAACTGTCTAACTCGTGTCTCCGCGGTCGTCGCCCTGTTGATCCCGTTTGGTCTTCAACAGATGGCGAACGCAGCCGACGCTGTCCAGGTGTCGGCATCGGCAACTGCGGCTTCAAGCTCTCACGAAACATTGGTCGGAACCTGGCGGTTAGCAACTTCAGCGATCTCTGATGCAAATGCCGCTGCCGCCGACGGGATTAACACCCGATTGAAGATCTACAACGCTAGCCATTGGGTACTGGTGCAACCTAACCCAGACAGTGGAGCCATCGAGTTTGTTCATGGTGGCACCTATCGTTTGGAGGAGGACCGTCTACGTGAAGAGATTAAGTTCGCCGGTGAAGCAACCCGAGAGCTGATTGGGACGGTATTTAATTTTCGTATCGTATTCAGCGAAGGATCGTATGAGCAGATCGACCCCAAGGGCGTGTTTTCCGAGAACTGGTCTCGCGTTGAAACCGCCGAGTGACTGTACGCTACTGAAGCGGGCGTTCGGTAATCTACCGACGGGACGGATAACCTTGGCGTTGCACCGGAGTAACTCCGTCGCCGCGGTCGGACGGTTGCCTTCGGCATTATACCGTCCGACCGCGTCGACTCCGTTACCCGGTGAACGGGTTGTTCGCCGACGGGGGAAAGGCTTTGCACCCTTTTTCCCTTGATTTCCTGCCCGATAGATCAACGGAATTTTACGCCCAAACGCTTGCCAATGGAGAAGCATGACGGCCGACGACAAGCGAAACGAACTCTACGCACAAACGCGGGACGATCTACTTAAACGTCAACTCTCGAACAACGAGAATTTTGACCGCGCAATTCTGACCTTGTCGAGTGCCGGACTCGCGACCAGTGTCGCTTTTCTGCGTGGCATGGACGCGGAATACGGTATTTGGTGCTTGGTGCTGTCATGGATCGCATTCGTATGTGCAATCATCGCGACGCTCGTTTCCTTTCAGACAAGCCAAGCTGGAATCAAGCGTCAGCTAGCTCTCGCCGAGGACTATTACCTCAACAAAAATGACGACGCCCTCACGGCGCCGAACAAATTCTCAGAATGGACTGATCGACTCGCCGGGTGGTCGGCGATTTCGTTTATTCTCGGTATAGTTTTGCTGCTATGCTTTTTCGGATCAAATCTTCACTCAAATTCGCCGGAGGCGAACATGGCAAAGGAAATCCCCGGATCGCAAAAGAAGGGTGCTTCCGTGAATCGCATGCAACGAATCGAAGGCGGAGCAACTGTTCCGAATATGCAACAGGTGCCTACGGACGATTTGGGTTCAAGCATTCCGCCGATGCAACAACTTCCCGAGCAGCAGTTGAACGCTCCATCTGGTGGTAGCACAAATTCCGATTCTTCAACACAATCAAACGACTAAATACACGGAGATTTTCATGGCTGACGATGATTCTCGAACAACCGACCGTTATGGCGCTGCCGTACCGCGAATGGTCCGCATAGAAAACGGCGCGTCAGTACCGTCCATGCAAGTTGTACCGACCGAGGAGCGAGGCGCGAGCATCCCACCCTTGCAGCAGGTAAAACATTCCACGCCAAACCAATCTGGTGGCGAATCGTCATCTGGCGGCACCTCGAATTAACGGCAAAATGCGGCGAACCAAGCGATGAACGCGGAGTGGCCGACAGCGCGTTTTCAAATGGAAGATCAGCCGCGGCCACCCGGTTATCGCAAACGTTATCCGACTGTGCATCTCTCACGCTCCGGTTGACGCTGACACAGACCGCCAAATTTGCGATGCTGCCCGCTTCGATGCTTCAACCGCCTTAACACGAGGATCGTTATAATGACCTGTCGCGTTTTGCTTGCATTCCTAGCCTGCTCAATTGCTTCGAGCGCGTTCGCAGACGACCAAGCGGTTGCTGTTGCCTCCGACGTTCAAATTACAACCCAAACCTACACTCTCGCCGGGTCCAAGGTTGAAACGAAAACCGCGGGTGACCTCGCGCTAATACACGTGTCCGGTGATGCCCAACTTCGGTGGCAACGTGCCGCCTACGGTGATGTTAAAATCGCGTCCGACCAAATCACACTCAAGGCAACGGTTGAACTCGCAAAGCCAGACACATCCCCGGCCATTTCATCCGCGAATTGCCTGGGCCGATGCCAAATCACAACCGATACCATACGCTGCACCTGCGATGAAATCAAAATTCTCTCGGGCGGCACGAACGAACTTACACTCTCTGGTGACGTAAAGCTGACCTGTGGCGACACCAAGCTAACATCGGATTCCTGCACGATTCGGTTGTCTGGCGATTCGCCAACGATCATTGGCGAATTCCGCGTACCCAAAGCCGGCGGATCACCAGGAACAGCACCCTAGCATCCCGTGATTTACGGCATTTCTGCGATCTTGGCCCTTCTGCGGGGTGGTGAATTTTGTGTCACCGCAAGGCTTTTTCGTGCCGAAAAACGACGACGGACCGACACCGCTAGCGGGCTGATACATCGCGATTTTCGCGTGTCAGCGGCGACTTTTGAAGGCTCGGATCGGGCGTACCCGGTATATTGCAATTTAGGTTCACCAACGAGGTCGCATGGGTCTGCCGAAGCAAATCCACCAGCCATCAATGCCAACGTCAAGAACCGGGCAGGACCAAGATAACCAGCGGGGTTAAACCACCAATCCGCAGACGGTCTCCGCGACCCCATCCAAGCACAACTAGATTATTGCGGCTACGACGACGCCCTGCAAGGGGATTTTGATACACTCATAATGCTAAGCAAAGGTTCCTCCCAAGCCACCCCGAAGCGCAGCGTTGTAAGTCAGATAACCATCGCGTGAACCGGAGAACGCGAGCCGAGCGTTTTGAAGTTGAGAATCCTTCGCGCGTTCCCGGTTACGCGTGACGTTATTCGGGCTGAAATACATTGGTAGTAGGCTTGAATCCTCGCTCATGGCCGGATGCGTGACAGGCTCACGCGACTGCCGGCAACGCTAAATGGCTCTGTTTCAACTGTGTATTCGATTGTCGGGCCGATCGGGACGTACCGATCTCCAAGCTAAGGGCAGCGGTTGGCAACGCCCGTTTACGGTCACTCGTTTGGCGTTGGCAGGGTTTGCCTCGCTCCATCGGGCGGAAACGGGGTTCACGTCACCAATGGTTCGATTTGGCTATCCCCTTCGGGACTCACCATTGGTGACGACAACCCCGTTTCCGCCTCCCGCTGGTCACCGCGCCATACCCGTAGTGGAAGCCAATGCCCGAAAGGTTGCCTTCGATTTCACCGCCCAATACAATGGCCGAATGCTTTCCGCTGCTAAGCGGAACTGGGAACCGAATAACCAAGCCATGCACCGGAGTGGCGGTGGTCGGGTTTTCTCGAAGTCACGTCGTCCCCCGCCACCCGGTGATGGCAAGCGTTATCCGACTGAACGCTCAGACCCAATCCCGCTCCCTATCCTCGAGGAAACCTTATGATACTTTCACGAATGTTGATCCCCTCCTTCATCGGCGGAATCGCGAGTTTCGCGTTGTTGCGGTATCTCGCAACTATCCTTCCGTCATCATTCGTTGCCGATACGGTTGACAGCTTAGGGGCACTCTGCGGAACGCTGCTGTTCGCAACGGGTATTTTTGCGATTTTCGCTTCGTTCGCGAAAGACCGGTCGGCGGCATCTGACGATGCAGTTCTCGGAGCACGCTGGATCGTTTTTGTGCCCGTGATTGTCGGATTCATAGGTGTTTTCCACGGATACCTGAGCATGGCACCGTACTACTCTACGCTTCCCGATGACATCGCTGTTCCTCACAACACCGTGTGGGCGACCGTAACGGTCGGTGCGTTGCTGACAATCGCGGCTACCGCAATTGCATTCGCCAGACAGCGTCCAAACGCGGACTCTGGCCCTTTGCTCGGTAAATGACGGATAACCAATAAGGATTTGACATCGCGGAGTGAGGAACGAACGCAGCCGATGTTCAAGTCCTCTGTTCAAGAAGCCCGGTAGAGCTGCTGCGGATCAGGCGTTCTTGTCGCCGCCGTGCTGATTTGGAACGGGCTTTGCTTTATTGAGCTTTTGAATTTGCCCGTTTCGCTGCCCGGTGCGGCAAGCAAAAGTTGCGTGTTTTGCCGCCTCAGTGGGGAACGGTTTTTCCATGGGTCCAGTCCTTCATCGGAGTGACGAACGATCGTTTTCGCTCGACGCTTGCTGGAAATTCAAGGATTTCCGAGGAAATCAGGGGTTCGTCTGGTGTTGAACTCAGTAGCACAGCTAGCAGTTCAACGCGGTTGGGGGTGCCCGTTTGCAGGGGCCGCCGAATCCCAGGACAATGTCCATTGGAATTGCAGTGAGCCTGCCCCTCGGGTGATCCAGACTTGGGTGTCCATGCTGTGCTACAGAACCCGCTATGATCACAAGGATAGCTCAGGTCTCGTATCGATGCGAATTCACAGGCCGGGATTCGAGCCGCAACCAGCCCGCCGCGTTAGCGGCTTACTTGAACCACGTGATGTGCGCGGAGTCGGGCTTACGGGCATTTTGGCAATGGTAAAATTTACTTTCCCGACCCGGTGATCACAAACGTTCGGCGGCGGAGGCGGAACGGTTTCGCCTTTGGCTCGTCTTATTGTTGTCACATCGGCGTCGGCGTACGGTTTCGTCCCTTTCTACTAGCTGGAAACCAGTCATGAAGCGAGCTCTCGCATCCACAGCGGTCGTCCTGTTGTTCGCACTCCTTGCGTCCGGTGCTCCGGCTCCCAGCGACGCAAAGATGGATCTCGAATTCCACGAGGGGGTTCCGGCATCCGAACTGAAGATCGAACTTTCCCCGGCCGCAACCGTGACCAGGACGAAACAAAGCCTCGTGCTTCCGCTAAAGATCACGAACGCCTCCACAGATGAGATCACGACTACGCTGGCCCATGAGTGGCGCGGGGGCGAATGGCCCCTGACGGGGCTTTACGCGAGCGTCACTCCCGAGAAGGACGAGGAATCCAAATCGTTCACGCCCGTCTACCTCGTGGGTGAAGATCCGGATGCAGCCCGGGCGGTCATCCTCTCGGGCGGAAAGGCCATTGATCTCAACTTGCGGATGGACTGGCCGGGTACCGGCTCTGTAAGGGCCATCCCCCTGATCCAGGCACCAGGGAAGTATATGATTCGGTTCGTTCTCGTATTCGAGCTGTCGGGTAAGCAACAATACATCGCCACCGCTTCGAAGGTAGTGGAGTTTTTGGCGAAGTGATCCCGCCGAACCATCGCATGCACAGGAGCGGCGGTGGCCAGCGGATTATGTTGTCAATCCCAACTCCCGCCGCCCCGTGATGCGTGTCGTTCGTCGACAAATAATAACAGGTGAGTCCTATGCCCGTTCCCTGCAGGGTTGCGATCCGGCACGGATCCTTCCAGCATTCATCCCGCCAATCACGTTTCTCTACAAGCTGGCGGACGTGGCATTCGTTGGCCACTCGACTTGTTTCTTCAAACACCGAAGTTGGTTACGCCATTCACGTTTCGGTGGAGACAATGAGCTGACCCGCCAAGTGTCGATTCTGAAAGTTTTCTTTTTTGGTTCAGTGTGTTTGGAGCGGTAGCTTCACACCTGCTCCGGTGCATCGGTTGGTAAGCGGTTGGGCTGTTATTGTTGTCTGTCGATCCGTGATGGATGGATCTTCGTTTCGGGTGATTTGCAGATCGTTCTTTTCGTATGCGATTGCACCTCGATACATTCCTTCGTGGGGTCCCATCGTGAGCGTGTCACGATGCCTTCACTCGATTGGTGAAGCACTATTTATCGGTTGCGATTCCGCTTGCTACCAAGTCGTGGCTCCTAATCAATGCAACGTGTCGACTATTCAGGTGATCCGAAAATCACGAGGTGACATCTACGCATGGTTCCGGGCGAATGACTCGGGCAAGCCGCGCCCGTTGGTAAGCATCAACCATAAGGTTGACGAACCGAGACGGGTGCGAATGCTCATCACATCAAGACTCTCGTATAGGCGATTGCTCAAAGGGTGGAAGGTGGTGGCGAAGTTGTTAGGCCGCGTTGCGTTTGGTGGCCAGTTGAATTTTGCGTCGCTCGATCATCGCGTCTCGACACTCAAAGTAGGTTTGCTTGTGAGCCATCATGTTGCGAATGATCGTGGCCAGTCGCCGCATCACTGCGACGCGTGCGATCTTGCTGCCTCGGCGGTTCTTGATTGGTTTGTACCAAGCCTTCATCACGGGGTCATGGCGTAGGCAGTGCAGTGTGATTTGAGCGAGCACCCAACGTGCCATCGTGCTGCCCGCTTTGGTGATTCGGCCACGCCTGCCGGCGCCTTCGCCGCTATCGTTGACACCCGGCGTCAGACCCCAGTAGTGAGCCAGGCTTTTACCTTGGGGGAAACGATCAGGGTTGCCGACGCGGCACACCAGTGACAACGCGATGTAGTGGGCACAACCGGGGATGGTGCGAATCAGGTCCACCATCGCGTCCCCTTGGCAGCGTTCGATGATGATCACTTCAAGGTCGGTCATTCGCTTGGTCCATCGCTCGAGTTCCTCTAGGTGCCAGTTCATTTCTTCGCGTTGCACCGGAGGTAACGCAAGAGACTTCAGCCAGGCGATGGCTTTGACGCTCGGGAAGGTCTTTGTTGGCATCTGCCACTGGAGATTGTGCCTGCGAAGGATGTGCTTGATGCGGTTGGTGGATTTGGTTCGCATTCGCCCGGCGTCTTTTCGCAGCAGCGTGATGCGTTGGCTTTCGGCGTGATGCATGGTGGGGAGGACGACGCGGCGAGCTCCCGTGATGGGCTGGCCATCTCGGAGGCGATCGCGGTTGGTCCAGAGCAATTCGGAGAGTGAGTGGGCATCACGACGATCAGTCTTGACTTTGGGTTTCTTGGTGGGTTGGATGAGGATGACTTGCTGGCATCCGTGCAGGGGCAGCAGTTCGAGTAGCCAGTCGTTGAATCCGCAGACTTCGACGACGGCAATGTATCCGCCCTCGTCCTTGGTAGTTTCGTTGAGCTTAGTCAGGAACTCCAGGCAGCGTTGTGGTTGCGTGGAGATTTGGCGACGTAGTCGAATGTCGCCGGCTTCGTCACGCAGGGAGACGGTGAGCTGCTTTGCGTGTTGGTCGATTCCGAGGTATAACATCGGGGCGGTTCTCCGAGAGGGACTTGAGTACGTTTTGAGCCCGGTTTTTCCGAAAGGAAAAAACGATCGCTCGTCTTCCCATGATCTCGGAGAACCGTTTTCTTGAACACCCAATTGTTTCATCGACATCGATGCACCCGAGCACGCGAGCGGGGCGTTTTCAAGTGGCTAGTTGTTCTCGCGTGCCGGGTGATCGCAACCGTTGAACCTAACCGCTTTGGGTCGTCGGTCTTTTTCTTGTATTTGGTCGTATCTCTGGGGCTGATGCGGGGGCGTCATCCTGACGGAAGTGTGTTGGCTTCCTTGCCAACAGTGCGCGATCGTCTTGCTACCAAGTCGCTTCGGGCGGCATTCCGGACCGGGGGCCGGTTGTAGCGAACGTTTCGGTTGTATGGCCTTGCGCTTTTCACAACGCAATGCATCCTGGTGTTTTTCAACCTTCTCAACTGGGAAACACCTCATGACTCCTTATCAAAACCGACTCGATGAAATCACTGCCCGCGTTGCCGGTGATATGAAAATCCGAAACTTCGCCCCAGCCACGATCGATGCCTACACCTACCACATCGATCGATTCTCTGACTTTCTCGGCGACACCGAAGTGGTCGACGCCACACCCGAGCACGTACGCTCCTTTCAATTGCATTTGATCGAACAGCGAAAGGTCGGCTGGAGTTCCTTCAACCAAGCCGTTTGTGGCCTACGGTTCATGTACCGAGTCACGTTCCCCAAGCCATGGCCGGTGGCAATGATTCCGTTCGGAAAGCGTCCCAAACGGTTGCCCGTCGTGCTGGGAAGCGACGAAGTCGATCGGCTGCTGCAGTGCACGGCGAACCTCAAGCATCGAACCTGCCTGACGACGCTCTACGCTTGTGGGCTCAGGTTGAGCGAAGGATCGAACCTGACGATTCCCGACATCGACTCCGCTCGGATGCAACTGCGAGTCCGCCAAGGCAAGGGCGACAAGACGCGTCTGGTACCGATCTCGCCTCGACTGCTGGGCGAACTTCGTCAGTACTGGAAAGTCGACAAGCCGACCAACTTTCTGTTCCCCGGCAAGCACGACGACACCCCGATCAGCGGCACGTCGATGCAGAAGGCGATCAAGGCGGCAGCCAAAGAAGCGGGAATCAACAAAGCGATAAGTCCGCACACCTTGAGGCACTCTTACGCGACCGGCTTGCTCGAAGCGGGTGTCGATCTGTTGACGATCAGCAGACTGCTCGGTCACAGGAGCTTCGCCACCACGATGGTTTACTTGCATGTTCGGCGGACGCATCTCGGATCGGCGCCCAGTCCGATCGATTGGTTGCCGATTCGGCAACTGCCCGGCTGGAGCCAGGGCGACCAGAACAACGACCGTTAAGTGTGGCCGACTTGCTAAGACAGTTCGCGCCGCAGTACGTCCAGCAGCATCGCTGGCAAGCGGCGCCGCACGTTCAAAGCACACTTGCCAAGTTGTCGCTCTGCCGGACGCCGCAGCTGGGAGAGCGATACTATCGCTGTGACAACTGCCACAGCGAGTGCAAGATCTATAACTCTTGCGGCGACCGCCACTGCCCGACGTGCAGCGGATCGAAGCGGGCCGACTGGCTTGACAATACCGAGTCGCTGTTGATCGAAGGCGTCAGCTACTTTCAAGTCGTCTTCACACTGCCCAGTGAATTATCGCGACTGGCACTGGGCAACCGCAAAGAGATCTATGACTTGCTGTTCACGGCGAGCTGGCGAGCACTGCGCGAGACGATCGAAGAGGAACAAGGGTATCAAGCGGCGGCGCTGATGGTGCTGCACACCTGGAATCAAAAGCTTGATGCGCATGCTCACGTGCACGCGGTGGTACCGGCCGGTGGTCCTTCGCTGCGTGAACCGAAGCGCTGGAAGTCGACGATGCGGCACGGTCGCGAAACCCCTTTTCACTTGGTCGACGCCAGTGAACTTCGCCGTTGTTATCGAGATCGGTTCATCGAAGGACTGCGTCACATCCACGCTCGCGGCGGACTGAAGCTCGAAGGCGAGTTCGCCAAGCTGCTCTGTAGCCAGCGTCATTGGAGATCTTCTTGAAAGAGCTATCCTGTGTGTCGTGGGGACTGAACCTACAGCCGCCGCCGGAGGTGAGCTGTGATTCGGGGTCGCTGTTGAAGTACTTGGCGCGATACCTGACCGGCGGCCCGATCTCGTCGAATCGTCTGATCTCGGCCGACGATAGCCACGTGACGTTCTGGGCCCGCGAGGGGAAGGTCAACGGCGGTGACCGTGAGCGAAAGAGTGTCCCCTGGAAACTCAGCGGTGTGGAATTCGCACGTCGTTGGTCGCTGCACATCTTGCCCAAGGGCTATGTCCGCTGCCGTCGCTTTGGAGGCTGGAGCAACCATCATCGTCAGACATTCATCGCGGACTGCCGAGAGCTGTTGCGGTACGACCAGTCGCCATCGATCGATCCGCCGGACACGCTCGAATCGGCGACCGATCCACAAGGACGCTGTTGTCCGGAATGCGGAAAGCAGATGTTCCTGATCAGCGAACGCGCGAAACCAAGTTGGCGAGATGTGATGAACAGCGACGTGCGTCCGAGCTGGTATCGAGAGAGCGGATGAATTTTCGTGGACCGACACGAAACAACGACACGACCGAGCAACCGGCCGAGCTTCGTGCTGCACCCGCGGGCGAAAAGCGATCAAAGCAGAGCAATCGGACGTCGAAGATGCATCTCAGCGGCCACGCCATCGCTTGCGAGCTGAAGTCGGCGGCAGCTAGAATCGATCGCTGATCGAGTCCCCGTCCGGTTAAATCTGCAAGTAGAAAGACCCAAAGCGGTCAGGTTCAACGCACGATCTATCCGTACCTTCGTCCGGATAGATCGCAATTCGTTATCCGACTGAGTTGCCCTACAAGTGATTGCCAGTGACACAGACACCGACCCGATTCTCAATTGTCGACCTCTTATCGCTCGTCGCCGCTTTCTCAGTTGCATTCGCGATGCTGACGTTTCACCGCCGGCAGTGGACGGCGTTTGGTGCGAACTGGACCGCAATCAACACGCTTACCGTTTACTGGTTTGGCGTTGGCACGACACTTTGCGTCTGCACCTTCTATCTTGGCCTTATGATTCTCCGTCGCCGCCCCGAACGCTTCTTGCTTGCTAATTCACCCGGGCGCGCTGCGGTTCTCGCGATTTGCATCGCGTCCGTGCTTGCGATGCTTACGAGCTGGGATTCGTTCTTTGCAACGGCATTTCCGTTGCCCGCGACGCTTCTCCATCTGCCCTTCGCTATCGGAGGCTCTCCTCTCGTTGCGGCATCTGCTGGATTGACCGCTTGGGTCACGGTCTCTGCTACCTCCAGCGCTACACCATCGTCTGACTGGCTGGATCGCTCCGGCAAAACTTGCTCGGCAGTCTGGCTACTGCTATCCTTTGTTCAGCCCATTCTGAACTTCGAGGTGCTCAAGGCGATCGGATTTCCGCTCGACTGATGTTCTCTCCGTTCAATGCAACGGATAACCAATAATGATTTGACTTCGCGAGGAACGAGCCGAAGCTCAAGTCATTTGTTCAAGAAGCCCGGAAGTCGACTGCGGATGACTACTTGGTTTTTGCTTCCGACGGTGTCTCCACGTCCGTCGGCCAAATCGTCACACACGACATTGCTGGGCCAATCGCTTGCCCGTCTTCCATTGCTGTCGACGCTGTTGGTTGCAACTCCTTGCTGCCGGACGTCGTTGGCACTGGAATTTGTCGTCCGTTTTCGACCTCGTCGCGCACCTTCAGCCTGCGTCCTCCCGATGACGTTGCGAAGTTTGTTTGACGCTGCGTTGAAGTTCTCATTTACCCACTGTCAAAGTACGTCAGCGAATGGTCGGGCATGATCCCGATGGATTGCAACGACTGGTAGGTCACCTCCATCACCCGCATCACGCCGCCGCAGGCGGCACAACGCAGTGGCGTCGTCAGCGGCTTCTCTTGCGGTGCGTAGCCGCTGGCCAACCAGAACGTCCAGCCGAGAAACAGCCACACCAACCATTTCACTTCCTCGATCGAGATCTTGCTGTTCGGACTCATCCATCCGTAGTGACGAATCTTATGAAATCCCGAGGGCAGAACATGTTGCAGGAAGCTATCGACGAAGGTCTCGCCGGTGACCCGCTTGGTGCTGACATGATTGCTTTTGCTGGGACGAATCTTATAAGTCACTTCCGCTTCATCGACCGACACGATGCGACTGTTGTTGATCGCAACGCGATGCACGTACGGTGCCAAGTATTTCAACGTCGGCACGCCATGCCCGACCGGTTGGATGTCGACGACGAAGTCTTTACCCCAGACTTGCTTGGGGACACCGTCGTAGAGGTCCGCCGCTCGCAGTTCGTCGGCGAGCTTGGCTTTGTAGACTCGTATCAGCGTCGCATGATGGAACAGGAAGTTCTTCGGCGTGCTCTGCCACGAGACCGCGTCGCCGCGATCATCCAACTTCACTCCGCCGCCGGGAACGACATAGTGAATGTGCGGATGATAGACGGCAGGGTCACGCCCCCACGTATGCAGCACACCGAAGAACCCCAGCACGCAACCGCGTAGTGACTTGGTCGCCGCACCGACGTCACGGATGCTTGCACTGCTGGCATCGAACAGACAACGGTAACCGTCCGCTTGATGGGCGCACAGCACCGAGCCCAGTTCACGAGGAACCGTGAACGTGACCAGGAAGTGATGCACCGGCATCAACCTGACAGACTGAGCCTCAATCCACAGCTGCGTTTTCTCGTGGCCACAGTTCGGACAGTGCCGATTGCCACACGAACGACCGACCCAGTGTTCGCGTCCGCATCCGTCGCACTGGTAATGAACGCCCCCGAGCGCGCCGGTGCGGCAACGCACGATCGCGGCCAAGACTTTCTGCCCAATGGTTGAGACGGAGCCTGGATTCTGTTTCAAGTACGCCGGTGCGAACTGCCGCAAGGCATCCGCGACCGAAGGCATGGTGCAGGTGCAGGATTACTTCAACTTGCGTTCGAATTCTTTGGGCAGTTGCCGAACATCGTGTTGATGACTTCCCGAGAGTTGGCCTCGGCGGTCTCGGTTAAGTGCAAGTAAATCATGGTGGACTGCAGCGATGAGTGCCCCATCAATTTCTGAAGTGCCTTCAACCCGACGCCCGCTTCAAGTAGATGAGTCGCGTAACAATGCCGGAGCGTATGCAGCGTGACCCTCTTGCCCAGTTTCATCGCCCCGGTGATCTGGGAGATGGCCTCTTGGACGGTCTTCTCGCTCATTGGATTTTCGGCGGTACTGATGCCACCCTTGGCCAGCGTGTGGCCTCGCCCATCGCCGGGAAACAGCAACGTGGGATGCTGGTGCGTGATCCAAAAGCTTCGCAACAGCTTCAGCGTCGAGGGTGGCAGCGGCAACAAGCGATCTTTGGCGCCTTTCCCGCGATGGACGTGGACGAATCCTCGCGCGGCATCGATGTCGCCGACTTGCAAGTTCAGTGCTTCATTGAGCCGCAGTCCCATGGTGTAAACGGTCCAGAAGAAGACAAACAAGCGGTCGGTCTTGGTGGCGTCCATGATGCGGTGGACCTGCTCGACGGTCAGCACAACTGGCAGCGTTTTGGCGGTCTGCAATTTGAGCATCGCAAAGATCTCCCAGTCGCGTTTGCAGGTGAAGGTAAAGAAGAACTTCACACCGGAGAGTGCGACCCGCAGCGAGCCGTACGCGAACTCGCGATCATTCTTGAGGTACAGAAAGAACTGGCGGACTTGCGTTTGGGTGACCTTGTCAGGACTGCACTGGGCGAAGTCGGACAATTGCCGGACGGCACGGATGTAACCGTCATGAGTGCGTTTGGCCTTTCCGGTAAGATGCAGGTCATCGGAAAGACGCTGGCGAAGTTCGGCAGGAAAGTAACGGCCGCGTGGATTTGCAGGAGGCTGGACGTTAGACTTGGACATGAATGTGTTCCTGAAGTAGGAGGAGTTGCTGAGCTGTTCACAGCGAACAGCTCCTCCTGCCAGGATGCTTCAACGAAATCCAAACTCCCTCACCAAGTCCACCTCACCGCAGTCCCGCCGCGATAGCGGCTTATTTGAACCACGGGTTGCACCGGAGCGAAGGTTACGAGTCTTTCAACAGCGTAGCTGATGACTCGTCTTGAAAAGCCAGGGGCTGCGTTCTTCTCGCTGACGCGCGTCGAACTTCCCCCTGGCTAGTTTCTGCCGCCGAGTACGCGGCTGTCGAAGCGACATCCCTGGTTCGCTTCAACAGACATCGCAAACCGCGATAGACGCCCCCTTTCGCCGCCGCCCGGTGATACGTATCGCCAATGAACTATTTGCTGGTTCAGCTTCCGAACTTGATTGGCAAATGGAAAACGATCATCACGGGAGGGCTCTCACTAGCCGTTGCGCGGAGGATTGACAGCGGCAATGGCTTTGGTGTCGTCCGTGGCGACAACCACAGGCCCAATCGACCCGTGTGCGGCAAGATCAATTCCATCGTCCTAAATCGTTACCATCAACCAAGGTGTCGTTGTCACCGTCACTGTTCGATCAGCCATTGGTGAACGACCCAGACGACGGCGACCAAGGAATTGCCGCTGCAGTTTTCGGGAACGTCTTGTTCGGTGTGCCAGTAAGACGGGATGCCGATGCCGGGACGCGGATAATCGAAGTCGATGATGTCGATCGTGGGGATGCTGGCGATCTGGTTTAGCGGCAAGTGATCATCTTGGATTGTGTGACGGTTTCTTGCTACGAATGCGTCGACTCTTAAGCGGTCCGCCGTCGCCCATACGTCCTTGGCGATGTCGCGGGCGTACTTCAGGCTGTTGCCTTCGTAGAAGAGTTTTAAGTCTTTGTCTCCGACCATGTCCAAAAGAATTCCGGCTCGATAAGCGATCGGCGGCGGCATCGCTTTGTACTTTTCGGCAAAGAACGTCGATCCCAAAAAGTAGTCGTCACGGCCTTGTTGCCAAACGAATTCTTCACCGTCGAACAGAACGATGTCGACGCCGATGTCGTCGGGCAGCGATTCGAGTTGGTGCGACAGTTCCATCAGGGCCGCGGTGCCGCTGGCCCCGTCGTTGGCTCCGATGAAGGTGCCGCGTCGGTTGCGTCGATCTTGGTCGGGAAAGGGCCGCGTGTCGTAGTGGGCGCAGAACAAGAATCGCTTCGGCCGATCGATTCCCCACGATGCGATCAGGTTTGCCATCGGCACGTCGCTGCCGTCCTCGGGATGCCGGATCTCGAACGTCTGCATCGACACGTCGGCCCCGCGGTCAGCGAAGAATTGCTGCAGCAGCTGTTGTTGTCGTGTCATGCCAGGCGAGCCGGAGACTCGTTTTCCGATGTCGCACAGTTGCCGCAAGTACCCCATCGCTCGGTCAGCGTCGTATTGCGGCGGGATCGGAACCGCGGCGGCGCTTTCGGCTGCCGGGCCGCCCGCGTCTCGGTTGCCCACGATCCAGCCGCCGCCGACGATGCCACCGACAAACAACGCCAACAGCCATCGCCATCGCCGGGGGCTTCGTTTGGGGGCATCGGTGTTTCGGTCGGCCGTCGTCGTCGTCGATTGATGCGACCAAGTGCGAGTTCGTCGGGGCGAGCCGCTTGGGTTTGCATTGGCACTGGAATCCGAATCGGCGTCGCTGAGTTTCATGACTGCGTCGGCCACGATGGTCTGGGGGTTGGTGGAACGAAGAATTCGTGAAAAAGAAGTCTGACCTGCGGAGTCGATATTGTCCCGTTTTCGAGCCCGGTTGCCACCTGGGCGGACGTGGGGCGTTGCAAGGTTGCTTGTCAGGCTGTTTGAAAGCCTATAATCCCTACGGTGTCCAACGTCTTTCTACGTCGGCATTGAAAATGCCGCTGGACGCAAAAGGAAGAGACCGTGAGAACGTTCAAGCGAACTGAAAATCGAATTTTGAGCTGGCTCGTTGCGATCAGCACTGGGTTCGTGCGCTGGGTTTGCGATCAGCGCTGGGCTGTTGTTCGCTTGTGCTTCGTCGCCTGTGACGGCACAAGAGCCGTCCGGTCAAAAAGATAACGCGGCAGGCAAGTCCGAAAACAAAGTCAAGAACGGAACCCTGATCGACGTTCCCGTGCCGATGACCGGCCGCGACGCCAACCGCTTGGTCGATCAATTGACGGCGATCGCGGAAACCGCCCCCGCCGGCGAGCGGGTGACGGTGGTGATGCGTTACCAAGGTGGCGGCGACGGTGAAGCCGAATCGCCCGGCGACGAAACGCAACTCGAAGACGCCCTCCGGGTCGCTCGCGCGATGACGGCCACGACGCTTCGTCAGGTCCGCGTCGTATCGTTGGTCGAAGTCGAAGTCGCCGGTCATTCGACGCTGCCCATCGTCGCATCGGATCAACTGATCGTTGGCGGTGCCGGCGCGATCGTCGATGCATCGAAGGGCGAAACCGGCGATGACGAAACGGTGGGACTGCTATACGAGAGCATCGGTAAGCGGCGTGGTTTGTTCCCGCCGGCCGTGATTGCTTCGCTGGTCGATCCGGGCATCGAACTCGCCAAACTTACGTTGGCCAGCGGTGAACAGGTCTTCGCGGCCGGCAGCGAGCTGAACGATCTTCGACAGAGCGGCCGCGTCGTCAGCGAAGAAGTTTTCAGCGTGCCGGGAACGCCGCTACGCTTGGACGCCAAGCAGCTTCGTGCCGCTCGCATCGCCGCCGGAACCGTCGACTCGATCGAACAAGCCGCCGAGCTGTTGGACTTGGCCGAACTGAAACGCATCGACGACACCGTCATCGAAGGCGAGACGGTCGGAACGCTGTTGGAGATCACCGGTTCGATCGCGCCCGGTCGTACGCGGCGTTGGCAAAGCAATCTTGATTCAACGTTGTCGACCGACGTGAACACTTGGCTGATCAGCATCGACTCGATCGGCGGCAACTTAGACGACAGCGCGACGCTGGCCGGATGGTTCGCATCGCCGACGCCTCGGTTGCGGACGGTTGCGGGTTTCGTACGCGATGAAGCACGTGGTGATGCGGCATTGATCGCGCTGGCGTGCAAGCCGCTGATGATGAAGACGGACTCGCGGCTGGGCGGACTCGGTGCCGAAGCGATCGACAGTGAACAGCTTGCTCGGTATGACGAGCTGATTGAATTGATCGCGACGCAGACGCGGCGGCCGGCGGCACTGGTCCGGGGGTTGATCGATCCGACGCTGGAAGTATTTCGATATACCAATCAAAAAACTGGGCGAGTGCGTTACGCGACCCAGGACGACATCGCGGCAGAGATCGCATCGAACGAGAACACAGACGCGGCGAAAGCAAAGTGGAATCGGGGCGAGAAGATCGAACTGGGCGAAGGCTTGACGGCCACCGAAGCGATCGCGTTGGGCTTGGCCGATTCGGAAGTCGCGTCGCTGGACGAGGCCAGTCGCAAGATCGGTTTGAGCGTGACGCCTGAACCGGTTGCCGATCGCGGACTGGTCCGGTTCGTGGAACGACTCGGACGCAATTCAACGCTGTCGTTTCTGCTGCTATTCATTGGGTTCGCGGCACTGTCGGCCGAGGCGAACGCGCCAGGGCTCAGCTTTCCTGGGTTCATCGCGCTGGTGTGCTTTGGGTTTTTCTTTTGGATGAAATTTTTGGCGGGCACGGCCGAATGGCTGGAACTGGTCGCGCTCGGGCTCGGGTTGATTTGCATCGCGATCGAATTGTTTGTGGTGCCGGGCGTCGGGGTGTTCGGCATCGGGGGGCTGGCGCTGACGGTGTTGGGCGTCGTGTTGATGAGCCAAACGTTTGTAGTTCCGAAAAACGTTTATCAGATCGAAGTCTTTAGCCGAGGCGTATGGCTTGCGCTCGGCGGCGCCGCTGGGATCGTTGGCGGTTTTGTGGCGATGCGTTTGTTGTTGCCGCACGTGCCGCTGTTAAACGGACTGGTCATGGAAGCTGGTGACACGGCCGCGGTCGAGCGATCCGAACGACTCGGCGATTTCGGTCACTTGCTTGGACGCACCGGCGCGGCGACGACACCGCTTCGTCCATCTGGGAAGGCTCGCTTTGGTGACGAGATCGTTGGCGTGGTCAGTGATGGCTCATCGATCGGTGTCGGCGAAGCGATCCGTGTCAGTTCGGTGATGGGAACGAAGATTGTCGTCGAAGCGGTCGAAGATTGATGACGTTGCTGTACGCCGTAATTTTGCTATTGGCTTTTTACCTGATGTTGGCGGGCGAGTTTTTGCTTCCGACGGGGGGCCTGATGGGCTTCGGCGCGGCGGCGGCGTTGATCTCGACGGTCGTGATTTCGTTTTCGCACAGCGTCAACGCTGGCGTCGTGATGTTGGCGGTGATCTTTGTTTCGACGCCGCTGTTGATGTCGGCGCTGCTGCGAGTTTATCCGTACACCCCGATCGGGCGTCGGATGCTAAATAAGCATCCCGGTCAAGTCGCATCACCGGAACCCGTTCGGGTAACTTCGTCGGGACGACCGTTGATCGAGCTGGTCGGCAAGGTCGGGGTCGCGAAGTCGAACCTGCTTCCGAGCGGCCGGATCGCGGTCGATGGTGAAAAGGTCGATGCGTTCAGCTTGGGAATGCCGATTGATGCGGGGGATCGCGTCGTCGTCGTTTCGGTGACGGCTGGTCATGTTCAAGTGCGTCCGGCGACGGCTGACGATGTTCAAGCAAGCGACGCGGTGTCGGGGCCTTTGTCGCCGGCGGCACTGGAACAATCGCTGGAATCGTTGGACTTCGAGTGAAGCGGATCGAAACGCAGGACCGCGGTCGCGTTATCCATCGCTACGGGCTGCATCAGTAATAAAGAAGACGCCCGCAAACTCGATTTAACCGCGCCATCAGGCACTCCGACCTATCGTGTTCGATCTTTCCCAACTTATGATCCGCTTACGTGACACAATCGGCCGATTCAGAACCTTACCGGCGAGGATGGTCCTAGTGGACGGTCCGATGCTTAGGAGATTGCCTGCGGGCAAATTCCGAAATCTGAGCGGATCTGGATCGAGGCGAACGTCGAGTGGGATTGCGGTCGCCGAGAGTCAGAAATGTTCTCGTGGTTTTTGAAACAAACGGTGAGACAACTTTCGGGTTGCCTCACCGTTTTTTTGGTCCGTCGGTTTTCTGGTTCACGCCGGTCGCCCGCTTTCTGCTGCGGCCCAGATGTTGCATCATGGAGTCGCATCATCATGACACACGGCGACGATTCGTTTCGCCGTGAAGTCGATTCAACTCGTTGGGCCAACTCGCGTGACCACGATTCGATCCTTTCAGAACAATGACCTTCCCGCTTTGCGAGACGTGTGGTTGGATCATTGGATGGCGATCGGTGTTCCCACGTCGGTCAACGTCGCTCAATTGGAACAGGCGATCTTTTCGCGATCGTTTTTTGATCCGAATTTGTTGCTGGTCGCGATGAACGATCAGACGCCGATCGCTTGGTCGCACGTCGTCATTGATCCGTACGCCATGACCGATCCGTGCGCCGTGACCGATCCATCCACACTCACTGGCGTTTCACCGACCGCCACGATCGCGGCGGTTTGCACTTGCCAAGGCAGCGATGTCATCGTGGCCGAACGCTTGATTCACGAATCGATCGTGCGTGTCCGCGCGATGGGCGTGAGTTCAATTTCGGCGGGCGTCGTTCGCGACAATCGGCTCGGTTACGCCGGCCTGGACCCGATCGGGCATGGCGTCGGCATCTTGATCCAGGACCACGTCACCGGCGAGGCGCTGCGTGAAACCGGGTTCGAGCCGACGTGCGAACTGACTGCGATGGTCGCGCCGACGTCGTGTTACCGTCCGCCGGTCAGTCGCGAGGCGTTGCAGCTTCGCCGCACCGCGTCGACTCGGTCCGCGCGATCGATCCCGGCCTCGCCACGCAGCGCCGCTGGGTTGTCTCACATCGACGTGGAACGTTTCGAGTTGGTCGATCGGGACGGCGGCGTGATGGCGGAATCTGAATTTTGGTTCAGCGATCCTGAGGCCGAGGTGTTGCGTCCGTCGACGGCGATTCTGGACCTCGGCCCGGCCCACGCGGCGGGCGAATTGTCGTCAGCGGAAAGCTATCTGATCGCGGCCGTGATGCAAACGCTGGACGGTCGATCGATTTCGGCGGTCGAGACGGTAATCGACTCGGAACGAAAGACGCTTCGCGAACAACTTCAAAGAATCTGCTTTGAACCGTCGGGGTTGGGGGCGCGTTGGCAATTGAAGGCTTAGCCGCCGCAAATCGCGATGGCTGCTCGCTATGGGTGCTCGCTCGCAACGGGTGCTCGGGATGGCTGATTTTGCCGTTTGCGAGACGTTTGCCGTTAAAACTTGTCCGGCCGGCGATTGAGCGGGCGTTTCTGCTTGGAACCGAGTTCCCGCGGGACTAAGATCAAGCACCGGCGATCGACGTCGCTGTTCCACTTTCTAATTCCCGTCGCCTGTCGCAAGCCGACCCACCATCGATGCGACCCGCCGTCCATCCAGGCCCTCCTTTCAGGAACGTGACCGTGATTTCTTACTCTGAAAAGCCTCGTCGAATTGTGGTTTTGACCGCGTCCGCGATCGCGATGTCGTTTTTGACGTTGGCAGCTCCCGTATCGGTCCGCAACGCCGCAGCCGACAAGCCCGGGCAGGACGTGACGGCGACTGCCGAGTGGTTTGCGGCGATGGATGCTGGACAAATCGACGTTAAGATCATCCCCCAAGACGCGACCAGGGCGACGGTCCTGGTCAAAAATCTGACCGATAAACCGCTGGATGTGAAACTTCCCGAAGCCTTCGCAAGCGTTCCGGTGCTGGCCCAGGGGATGATGGGTGGCGGCATGGGCGGCGGTGGGATGGGCGGTGGCGGCATGGGTGGCGGCGGCATGGGCGGTGGCGGCGGTCAGGCCGGCGGCGGTGGGATGGGTGGTGGCGGCATGGGCGGTGGCGGCATGGGTGGCGGCGGCATGGGCGGTGGTGGCGGCGGATTCATGCGTTTGGCTCCCGAGAAGATGCGGAAAGTCGCCGTCGATACCGTTTGCCTTGAACACGGCAAGCAAGACCCGAACCCGCGGATGGCCTACAAGATGGTGCCGCTGGAACAATTTACTCAAGATGCTTCGGTACGCGTGCTGTGCGAATCGCTGGGCTATCGTCAAGTCACCCAGAACGCCGCCCAAGCCGCGGCTTGGCACCTGATGGACGGGCTGACATGGCAAGAACTTGCTGCGAAGAACCGCGTCGAAAGCAAGTACACCGGCAACGAGCGTTGGTTCAGCCACATCGAACTTCGCACCGCCCAAGCCATCGTCAGCGAAGCCGCCCGCATTGCGAAGCTGCGAACATCGACATCGACATCGACCGAGCAAAGCGCCGCGGAATACGATCCGGCAAGTTTCGAGGGCTAAGTGAAAACGGCTCGCCGTTGCGTTAGACTGGGAGGAGCTTTGCGCTCCCTTCCTCTCTCTTGCTCAGTGAGTCTTCGCGATGCGAATCGTCGCCGGTCTCTTTCTCGTCATCGGTTTTTGTTCGCTCGCGTTTGCCGAGACGGTCGGTCGCGAGGCGGTGGCTTCGTTCCTACGAACGCATTGCTTGGATTGTCACGCGGGCGATGACGCGGAAGCCGGCTTTCGCTTGGACACGGACTTCGCGAGAGAATTTGGTGGCCGTTTCGACGTCGAACGGTTGGAGAAATCGCTCCGCCGAATTTCTGGACGCCAGATGCCGCCGTCCGATGCGAGTCGCCCGAGCGAAGACGACTACGCAATTGCCGAGGCCGCCATCGTGGGCGTTCTGGACGATCAAGCGGCCGCCCACCCGAATCCCGGCCGAACCGATTCGATCCGCAGATTAACGCGGACTGAATACCAAAATGCGATCCGCGATCTTCTGGGCATGCCGGTCGATGGGGCCGAGTTGTTGCCGCCGGACGAATCCAGCCACGGGTTCGACAACATCACCGTCGGCGAGTTCTCGCCGATGCTGATCAGCCGCTACGTCTTGGCTGCGCAGAAAATTGCACGCGCCGCCATCGGTCGTCCCGGCATCGCCCCCATCGGCACGACGATCCGAATACCCGCTGACCAGACCCAGTCCGCACACGTGCAAGGCTTGCCGATCGGAACGCGTGGCGGAACGGTTTTTTCGCATCACTTCGCGGCCACTGGCGAGTACGAGTTCGAGCTCCGGCTGACGCGAGATCGCGACGAAAAGGTCGAAGGCCTGACCGGATCGCACTCCATTGACATCTTGATTGACGACGAACTTCGGCACCGCTTCACCGTCAAACCGCCGCCTCGCAGGGGTGATTACACGCACGTCGATTCGCATCTTCGAGTGCGAGTCCCCGTGACCGGCGGCGTCCACCGGGTGGGCGTGACGTTCGAGAAGAAACGCGGATCGCTGGTCGAGTCGAAACGTCAACCGTTCGACGCCAGTTTCAATCGTCACCGTCATCCACGAAACGAACCGGCGCTATTTCAAATCAGCCTGGTCGGTCCGTTTTCGAATGACGAAACTGACACCCCGCCGCGACGCAGCGAAGCGATCTTTGGCGATGCGTCCATTGATCCATGGTCCAACGATCCCGCCGTTCGGTTGAAACAAGCCGAGTCGATTTTGCGTCCGCTGATGCGACGGGCGTATCGCCGTCCGGTGACGGACGACGATCTAACTTCTCCGGTGCGTTTCTTTGTGACGGGTAATGCGGAAAACGGATTCGAGGCGGGCATCGAAAACGCGCTCGCGTCGATCCTAGTCAATCCGAACTTTCTGTTTCGTGTCGAAACGGATCCGCGTGACATCGAGTCGGGGCAGCCGTACCGGATCAGCGACTTGGAACTCGCGTCGCGGTTGTCGTTCTTTTTGTGGTCCAGCCTGCCTGACGACGAACTGCTTTCGCTGGCCGAATCGGATCGTTTGCATGATGCCGACGTTTTGTCGGGGCAAGTCAAACGAATGTTGGCGGACGATCGGGCCGAGTCGTTGACGACGAACTTTGCGTCGCAATGGTTGTACCTTCGAAACTTGGATTCGATCACGCCCGACCTGCGTCTGTTCCCCGACTTTGACGACAACCTCCGCCAAGCATTTCGCGGTGAAACCGAAGCAATGTTTCGCGGAATCGTCACCGGCAACAAAAGCGTGTTGCGATTGATCGACAGCAAAACGACTTACTTGAACGAGCGATTGGCCCGGCATTACAACATCGCCGGTGTCTTCGGCAGCCAGTTCCGTCCCGTCGACGTTTCGGACGATTCGCACCGCGGCGGCATCCTGCGTCACGGCAGCATCTTGATGGTAACGTCGTACGCGACACGAACCTCGCCGACGATACGCGGCCACTGGATTCTGAAAAACGTACTCGGAACGCCCACGCCGCCACCACCGCCAAACATTCCCAACTTGGCCGAAAAGTCTACTTTGGTCGCGACCAGCGTCCGCGAACGATTGGCGATGCACCGCGCCGATCCGACGTGCGCTAATTGTCACGACCTGATGGACCCGATCGGTTTTGCACTCGAAAATTTTGACGCCGTTGGTCGCTGGCGAACGCACGACGGGGAATTGCCGATCGATTCGGCGGGCACAATGCCTGACGGCATTGACATCGACTCGGTCGACGAATTGGAATCCGCACTGCTTGCTCGCCCTGAGATCTTCGTCACCGCGATGACCGAAAAGCTACTGACCTTCGCGCTCGGACGCGGCGTCACGGTGTCCGATGGAGCAGCGGTGCGGCGAATTGTTGACGCGGCGGGCGATGATGATTTTCGGTTCGCGTCGTTGATCGAAGCGATCGTGCAAAGCGAACCGTTCATGTATCGAGTGGCGGAATGAACGATGATTGGATTTGTGAACGGATGCATGTGGGAAGCCACGATTGGACAGTTAAAGTCGCTCAGCTCTCCGAGCTGATAGCGATGCCTCACGCTATCAGCTCGAAGAGCTGGGCGACAATTTGAAACTTCGACACTTGTTTTAGGGTGCGATGCTAAACAACTGTCCCAGTTGTTTGTTTTGATCGAAAATGGTTGGGTCAATTGGGACAATTGACCTACAAAGAAAACTTTGGAAGCAACGTCATGCTAATTTCTCCCCGTTCGATTTCGCGACGCACGTTGCTGCGTGGTGTCGGTACCGCGGTCGCCCTGCCGCTGCTTGATGCGATGGTTCCTGCGGCGACCGCGACGGCGGCAACGCCTGCGGCGGCGTCGGCACTTCGGCGGATCGGTTACGTCTACATTCCGATGGGATTCAACCCGGCGGAGTGGATTCCCGGCGGGTCCAATCTCGATCAGCTTCCATCCTCGTTGTCGCCATTAGAATCGGTCAAGGATCAAGTCACGGTGCTGACCGGGTTCGATTTGCAAAACGCATATCCTGGTTCGCACGCGACATCGAATTCGGCGTTTTTGTCAGCGGCGCGAGCGAAACGGACCGAAAGTACGGACTATCGAAACGGAACGACGGTTGACCAGATTGCCGCGCGCCACATTGGCCACGCGACGCAGTTGTCGTCGCTCGAGTTGTCGATGGACTTGTTGTCGACGGTCGGCCAGTGCGACAACGGATACGCCTGCGTTTATCAAAATAACTTGTCGTGGTCGACGCCGACGACGCCGCTGCCCAGCGAGGCGCATCCGCGAATCGTTTTCGAGACGCTCTTTGGCGACGGCGGGACACCGGAACAACGTCGCGCGGCGATGGCGAAGCGTTCGAGCTTGCTGGACAGCGTCACCGGAGAGATCAAACGGTTAAAACGCCGCCTTGGTGCTTCGGACCAAAACCGCATCGATGGTTACTTGGAAAGCGTTCGTGAGGTCGAGCGTCGGATCACGGCGGCGGAGGACAACGCGATCGACAATCCGCTTCCCGATTTGGATCGTCCCGTCGGGGTGCCGGCCCAGTACGCCGACCACGCCAAGTTGATGTTCGACTTGCAGCGACTCGCCTTTCAAGGCGACATCACTCGCGTCGTATCGTTTCAGCTCGCCCGCGAAGCCAGCACGCGAACGTATCCCGAGATCGGCGTCGCTGATCCTCACCACCCGATCACACACCACGGCAATGATCCCGAGAAGTTGGCAAAGGTCGCGAAGATCAATCGCTATCACGTTTCCCTGTTCGCGGACTTCTTAAAGTCGCTTGCCGAAACGCCCGAAGGTGATGGCACGTTGCTCGATCACACGCTTTATCTGTACGGCAGCGGGATGGGCGATTCGGACGCGCACGATCACACGAACCTGCCGATCCTTATCGCGGGCGGCGCGGCGGGTCAGATGAAGGGTGGACGGCATATCAAGTTCGACAAGCCCGAGCCGCTTTCGAACTTACACCTGACGCTTCTTAACCAAGTTGGCGTTCCGCTGGAATCTTTTTCCGACAGCGATGGCACGGTCGATGAACTTTTTGATCCGGTGACGTTGTAAATGGTCTTGATGATGAAACGATGGCTTTGCGTGGGGCTTTTAGTCGCTTTGAATGCGATGATGGCTGCGAAGGTGCTCGCCGACCAAACGGTCGACGCGAAGAATCGCTACGGCGTGACGGCGCTCTCGATCGCGTGCATGAACGGCGACCTCGCAGCGGTTCGAGCGCTGCTAGATCAAGGTGCCGACCCAAACGTCGCGATCGCCGGCGGTGAAACGCCGCTGATGACGGCGGCGCGGACGGGCAATGTCGACGTTGTGCATGCGCTAATCGTCGCCGGCGCGGACGTCAACGCGACCGAAACATCGCAGCAAACCGCGCTGATGTGGGCGGCGGCGGAAGGAAACACTTACGTCGTCGATGCATTGATAGACGCAAACGCCAACGTTGACGCGGAAACGAACCAGGACTTCACCGCGATGCTGTTCGCCGCTCGCCAAGGGCAACTGGAAACGGTGATGCGTTTGATCGACGCCGGCGCGGACGTGAACCGAGTGATGAAGCCAAAGAACACTTCGGGAAGAAATCCTCGCGAAGGCACTTCGGCGATCATGTTGGCGGTGGAGAGTGGACATTTCGAGGTGGCGCTTGCACTGGTGGATCGCGGAGCCGATCCGAACGATCAACGCAGCGGATACTCGCCGCTTCACGCCGTGACGTGGGTTCGCAAGACCGACCGTGGCGATAACGTCGAAGGCGATCCGCCGCCCCGCGGTTCCGGCGACGTGACCAGTCTGGAATTCGTCCGACAACTCGTTGCCGCTGGCGCGGAAGTGAACGCAAAGCTGAAACGGGGCACCGGTGGACGCGCGAAATTGAACCATCGGGGTGCGACGGCATTCTTGCTGGCGTCAAAGACGGCGGACCTGCCGCTTCTGCGAACGTTGTTTGACCTGGGCGCTGATCCGGCGATCACAAATGTCGACGGTTGCAATGCGTTGATGGCCACTTGCGGTGTCGGCGTGGTCGCAGTGGGCGAAGAAGCGGGTACCGAAACGGAGGTCATCGCCGTGGTCGACTGGCTGATCGAAGCCGGTCTCGACCCCAACGCAGTCGACGAAAATGGCGAGACCGCGATGCACGGTGCCGCGTACCGCAACTATCCAAAGCTGGTGACACACTTGGCCGCGCACGGAGCCGATGCAAGCGTTTGGAACCAGCCTAACAAATACGGATGGACGCCGACGATGATCGCGGGCGGCAAGCGGCCGGGCAGCTTCAAGCCTTCGCCGCCAACCATCGACGCACTCGCCCACGCGATGAATGACGTGCCGCAGTAGGATCGTTCAGCGGTGCGTTGTCGCTAAGCGGCTCCCCGTTCCATCATTTCCATCGAGATGACGGACATCATTTCGCGAGGAATCCGCATTTCCGTGATCGTCGCATCCGACTTCGATCCGGTAATTTTTAAGTCACAATCTTCCAGGCGAAAGAACGAATCGTTTTCGCCTTGCAATTGGATGATTGGTTCGGAATAAGACTTTGGATTTCGACGCACCACCGTTCCGACGGCTCCGTCGCTCAGCTGGACGTAGCTTCCAATGGGATACAAGCAAACTTGATTTAGGAACGCTCGGATGGCGACTCCGTCGAACTTGCCTCGTCCGCCTTCGTGCAACAAAAGCACCATTGCATCGTGCGGATGAACGGGCGGACGTCCAGGCCCCGCATCAATCAAAGTCAGGTAGGCGTCGACGATGCAAAGGATGTTGGCGGACGGGTGGATCGTCTTGCGTCGTAGACCGCGTGGGTAACCGCTACCGTTGGGACGCTCGTGAACTTGACGCATGATCAAACGGGTCTCGTCCGAGATCACCGAACTTTGCGCAAACAGTTCTGCGCCGGCGACACTGTGACGGCGGTACTCCCACGCTTCATCATTTGTAAACGCCACGGTCGGGTCGCGAAAATGATCGGGGAACCGGTACAGGCCCAAGTCGTGAAGCAGTCCCGCAGTGCCGACTTGAATGATGTCCGCTTCGGAAAAATCGAGTTCGATGGCGGTGCCAATGCCAAGCAACGACATTCGAGCGCATCGACTGGCAAGATAGTTATCATTCTTTGCCGCGTTCATGATCGCGAGTGACTGGTCCCCGTCATCGGCCATCATTTCCATCATGGCGGATGGAATGCTGCAAAGTTCGCGGACGCTCTCGTCGGTCCAATCGTCAAGCTTTGGACCCAATTCGGCGATCACCGAAGCTGCGGCAGCTAACTTGGCTCGAAAGGCTTCCGCGCGGGCCGGTTCGTAGGGTTGGGAACAGCGGTTGACGATGCGTGCTTTGACGGAACGGTTGGTCGAACGAGATTTATCAACCGATTTACCCGCGGTCGGTCTTTGGCCCAACAACGCACGCGCGTCTTCTGGTGCAACTTCAATGAAGTTGACGCCCCGCTGAAGAATTTGTTCTCGCACTTCCGCCGTCAGCGGAAGACCGCGGCCAAGCAGAAGGAGTCCGTTTCCGTCTTGGATGTCAAACTTGCAACTCGCCCCCAGGCGAATTTCGTCTAAGTTGACGCGTACCTGTTCCTGATCCGTCATGGTAATTTGCCCCTACGCATACCGGATTTACGATTGAAAATAATCGACATCTCATATGCCCCGAACGATGTCGTGTAAACCTTGCATATCATCGAACGCTGGCAAGCCGTTTTGTGGTCAATTTGATAAAAGCCGCAAAACTTCAACGCTCCCTTGCCGGATGGTCAGTGCGGGATAGGCGTTTGCACTATGACTAGGTGGATCCTGTCACTCGCGTTACTGCGTTAGCACGCGCTGATAAGCGGTCGCTTGCCCAATTGATTTCGATTTCAGAATGTCGCTGACCCCGCGAAGCACTTCGCTGCACCCGACAAACAAGTAGCCCGCAGGCGTCAATCGATCGGCCAGTTTGCGTAATACCGAAAGTGCATCTTCAGGTCGGAAGTAGATCAATACATTTCGGCAGAAAATGATGTCGAATGGGCCGCTTGGTTGGCACGGACCGTTCAGGTTTCCAACCTCGAAACGGACCATCTTTCGCACCCGCTCGCAGACTTCGAATTGATCGCCGGAAGCGCGGAAATATTTCTTGGTCAGTTCAGGCGTAAGGCCACGCCGAATTTCATGCTCATGATAGATCCCTTGCTTGGCTCGCATCACCGTTTCGGCCGCCACGTCACTCGCCAGAATCGAAACGTCATATTCATCCACGTTTGGGATCGTTTCGAGAAGCTTGATCGCGATGCTGTACGGTTCTTGGCCGGAACTGCACGCGGCGCTCCAAATGCGAAGCGCCGGTCGGCCCGATTTGGAAGCGCTAAAAGCACTCCCGGCAATGTGTCGACCGAGCGCCTCGAACGGAGATTGGTCGCGAAAAAAAAGGGTTTCGTGAGTGGTCAATGCGTCCACCAGTCGATCGCGAACACGCATCCCGGTGGATGGTTCCGCCATCTTCAGTAGAGCGCCGATATCCGAAACGCCGAAGTCTGCCATCACCACCTTCAACCGATTGTTGATCAGATAGGACTTGGATGGATCCAGGTGAACGCCGCACCACTGATGCAAACGCTCACACAAAACACGCGTCGACATCGCTTCGGTGGCGGGCAACGTCGACGCATCATTCGACGTCAACGGCATCTGCGGCGACGTAAAATGGGGACTGGAAAATCGGTTCGTCGTTGGCAGAGATGACATGGCGGTCGGTGGGTGCAGAGTTGAAATTTGAGTGGAGGTGCGACGTCGATCGGAATGACGTTTAAAGAGCAATCGCTGTTTGTCGACATCCGTGTTGTTGAATCCAGCGGTCCATCATCGACAACGGCAACACCCGGTCCGCCAACCCGGCATCGACCACTTGACGAGGCATTCCATACACCGCGCACGATTCTTTGTCCTGGGTCCAAACGGTGCCGCCCTTTGCGGCGATCGCCCGACACCCGTCGACGCCATCGTCGCCCATCCCGGTCATGATGATGCCCAGGACTTGCGAGCGAAATTGTTCCGCCGCCGAAGCGAACAGGTAGTCCACGCTCGGTCGACAACTTTTGATCGGTGCGGCGTCGGTGATTTCGGTCGTCCAAGCGCCGGGATAACCGCCGACCTTCATTTGGCGACCGCCCGGCGCAATGTAGACGTGACCTCCGCGAAGTCGCATTCCGTCGGCCGCTTCGACGACGGTCAACTTGCATTGCCGATCGAGGCCTTCGGCCATCGTCTTGGTGAACAGGGCAGGCATGTGCTGCACAATTAGGATCGGAACGTTGATCGATGCGGTCAGCTTCGGCAACATCTCGTTAAGCGCTTTGGGGCCGCCCGTCGATATCCCGATGCAGATCGCATGCAGGTTTAGTTTTTCCGACGCGGCAAGATCGGCGACATCATTGGACGTTTCATGCAAACTGGAACGATCGCAGCGGGTTGCCAAGTCCGTCTGGGATGCCCTTCGCAGTGGCGTCGCCACGACGGACCGCATAGGTGCACGGCCCATCCGTCGACGCAGCACTTCGATTCGGCGGGCGAGTTCGGTTTGCAGCTCATGCGTGTTCGCCTCGAGAGATTCATGGTTCGGCTTCAAGATGAAGTCAAACGCGCCGATGGCGAGGGCGCGCGTGGTGGTCTCTGCACCACGCGACGTCAACGAACTGATCATGATGACGTTGGTGTCGATGCTTTGCCGCTGGAGTTCTTCCAGCACTTGCAGTCCATCCATGCCAGGCATCTCGACATCCAGTGTGACCACGTCCGGTCGTAGGGTTCGGATCTTTTCGATTGCCGAGATGCCGTCCCGAGCCACGTCAACGACTTCGACACCGGCGATCGAAGCCAAGCTATCACGAACCACCTTTCGGAAGATCAGCGAATCATCCACCACCAACGCACGCAAATTCATCTTCAGTTCTTTCTCGTAAATTCACCAAAATCAACCCACCGTTTCGACGGTGTTAGGCGTTCGCTGTTTCGGAGGCGTAGTCGACGCGGAATTGATCAACCAGTGATCGCATTTCCGTTGCCAAGCGATTGAGTTCTTCGCCCGACGCGCGGCTTTGATCCGCCCCGGTGGCCGTCTCTTGCAAAACGCCGTCGACATGGCTGATGTTTTCGGTGATCTCGCGACTCGCTTCGGCCGATTCGGCAACGCCGCGAGCGACCGTTTGAGCCAATTCGGCGGTGCTCCCGATGTGGGTGCTGATCTGCTGCGTGGTGATGCTTTGCTCTTCGACGGCCGAGGCAATCATGCGGCTAAGCTCGTTGACGCGGCCGATCACTTCGGTGATTTCGGCGATTGAATCGACGGCTTGTCCGGTGCTGCGTTGCATCACTTCGATGCGATTGCGGATGTCATCGGTGGCTGCCGCGGTTTGCTTGGCCAGTTCTTTGACTTCCGTCGCGACGACGGCGAAACCCTTGCCAGCTTCGCCCGCACGTGCCGCTTCGATCGTCGCGTTCAACGCCAACAAGTTGGTCTGTTCGGCGATGTCTTGAATGACTTCGATGACCTTGCCGATTTCGTCCGCCGCCGCGCCCATGTCGCCGACGCGGGCGTTTGACACGCTGGCTGCCGCGGTCGCTTGTCCAGCGACCTCGGCGGAACGTTCGGCGTTTTCGGCGATTTCCAAAATCGTCTGCTTCATTTCTTCGACCGCTTGAGCGACGGTGCCGATGCCGTTGCTCATTTCTTCGGTGCTGTGAGCCATGTTTTGCATGTTGATGCTTAACTCTTCGGCGGCGCTGCTGACCGTGGCCGATTGCGTCTTGCTTTGCGTCGCCCCGGCGGACAAGTGCGAAGCCGAATTGCTTAGCTGGTTGCTGGCACTGGACAGCGTGCTAGCGCTTCCGGAGATTTGACGCACGATGTCGTGAATACGAATCGCGAATCGATTGAAGTTGCGTGCAAGGTCCCCGAGTTCACCGATTTGGTTTTCGTCCAATCGACGCGTCAAGTCACCCTCGCCCTCGGCGATGTCACGCAGCGTTGCAACCGTTGCATCAATCGGGCGAATTAGCGACCGAGTGACCAACAGAGCGACGGCGATCAACGCGATGCTGGACAGACCAACGACGACGATCGAGAACAACAGCAAGCTCTTTTGGATCGACGATGTCGTTTCCTGCATTCTCGCGATCGAAGCATAAGCCTCCTTCGTCGTTGACTCCGTTACGATCGCCCACTTCAATCCCAGCAGTTCGATCGGGGCAAAAGCGGAAACAACTTCTTCGCCGAGAAAGTTGGTCGTGTTGATGATGCCGGATTCGCCGGCGAGTGCTTTTCGGATCGTTTCGCTGTCAATCTTCTTTGCCGACGCATCGCGGAACGACTTGACCAGCGAATAGGTTTCCGGGTCACGACCCGAGTCGCAACGTTGACGCAAGTCGCTGCCAATCAGCAACGTTTCGCCGGTCTGACCGATACCGGCCTCCCGAGCCATCAGTTCATTGATGCGATCGACGGGCATTTGAAAGACCAGGACACCGATCTTTTCGTTTCCGTCCATGATCGGGCTGGCGATGAAGCTGGCGGGAGCTTCATAGCTTGGCCAATAGCATTCGAAGTCGACCAGTTCGGTCGATGCTGGATCGGACGATCGGTTTGCTTCTTGAAAAACGCGTCCAAAGTTGGTCGACGCGAAAGGGCCGTTGGTCAAGCTGGTACCGAAGTCCAGTTCTTTAAAGACGCTATAGACGATGTTGCCAGACTTAGAATCGACCAAGAAAATATCGTAGTATCCGAATCGTTCCAAGAACCCGCGAATGCTGGGATGGTACTTTTCGTGCAGCTTGTCATAGCTGGACTCGTGATCAGACGCATCGAGTTGATGCTTGCTGCCCAGTGGGTTGTTATTTTTGGCGATGTATGCATTTTGTAATACGACACCCACGTCCGATAGGCTATTCATGCGAGAGGACGCTTGCGGATCGGAACCGTCGGTTTGCGATCGATATTCGTTCGCAAAGGCGTTGTCATAATAGCGTTTCATTTCAGAACGCATGGTCGCGATATCGTCGGCATTCAAATCTTGCGATTCGACGATCGATTCAAAGGCGATCGTCATGTCACGCATCGCGTCGACGATCATGACGTCTTCGCTAAGCGTGATGACCTGGTCGCGAATCGTCGCGAAATAGTCCGTGATTTCTGACTTTTTAAGATCGCGTACGGCAACCAATTGCTGCTGGATCTTGGATTCCAAGTCCTCGCTGGCATGCCGGCCGATGGTTTGGTTTCCCTTGGAAGAATTTACATAACTTAGCGTCGCAATCGCCAGCATCGGAATCAGTCCGCAGGCTAGGTACGTCGCCACAAGGCGTCCACGAATTCGCATTCTATTTTCCTGGTTTATTGGGTGGGCAAAGGTCGGCTGCGAATCAGTTGGGCAGCGTTTCAGGGATGGTTTTGGGGGAAGGTTAGGTGGGCAGGGTCTGGTTTCGCGGTCCGCAGTCACCAATCAATGTTTGGACGTCGGACGGCAAGACCGATTTGATCACAGAGCAGCGCTTTGCAACGTGACCGTTGATGATTGTTCAATCACTCGCAGCAGTTGGTCGGCGTCCAACAGCACCACGATTTGCTCGCTTTGCAGGTAGACCGATTCGATAAATTGGCGGTCGATCGAGCGAACGTTGGATGGTCGCCGGACCAAGTCGGATGTCTTGACGGTCAAGATGTCCGAGATTTGATCGACCAGCATTCCGATTCGTTCGCCGCCTGCGTTCAAGATCAGGCTGCGTCGACGGTTCGGAATCTTGTCCAGGTCCAATCCGAAGACGCGGTGCGGATCGATGACCGTCACCACGTCACCGCGTAAATTCACGACGCCATGAATCATCGGCGATGCACCGGGTACGCGAGTAACGTCCAGGTGACGGTTGATTTCTTGAACGCGAGCGATGTCAATTCCAAGGACGATGTCGCCAACGGTGAACGTGACCAACTGAATCGATTCGACGGTCGACTCGATCATGTTTGTTTTCGTACTCATCAGTTGGCAACCTTCTGGGTTAGTCGTGCGATGCTGGCCAACAGTTCTGGCTTGTTCATTTTGACTTGATAGTCGTTCACTCCGGCGTCCATGCCGCGTTTGACGGATACTTCGTCAGCCAGGCTCGTCAGCGCGATAATCGGAAGATCTTTAAAGCGACCGTCCGCTCGGACTCGTCGCGTTAGTTCGATGCCATCAAGTTCCGGCATCTCGACGTCGGTCAACAGCAAGTCGAAATCGTTTGCATGTTCGGTCAGCACCGACCAACCCTCTTCACCGTGTTCGTAAGCCGAAACTTTATGTCCCTGTTCGACCAAGGTCTTGACAAGAAAGTTTCGAAAGAAGGGGCTGTCTTCGCAGACAAGGATGCGGAGCGATCGCGGTTCATCGGCGACGTCGCCGGTCGAGGCTTTGCGAGCAAACCAATCGGGGCGAGCGATTTCGGTCATCCCGTACAGGTCGAGAATTCGCATCGTCTTGCCGGCGATCACGCTGACACCGGCGATGCCGCGTTCGCCACTTACATCGTTGGACATGCTAATGTCACAGTCGCGGATGTCATCGAGGTACGGGGCGATCAGGCCGACTTCATGGCCGTAAACCTTGAAGACGACAATGTGAACAAACTCGGTTTCATCAATCCGGTCGACCGAGACGACTTCGTTGACCTCAAGCAGCGGCAGGGTACCGCCCCGATACTGCAATACCTTCCGAACTCCGACTCGATCGATCGCGGCGGCGCGAACACGCTCAATCCGACTGACAATGTCCATCGACACGGCGAAGTGATCAACCTGGCTGACCGAAAGCAGCACCATCCTTTGCAGGTCGGTCAGTTTCGCTGTGGCGGCTTCGATTTCGTGTTCTGACGTGCCATCGCTATCGTTCTGGATCGACATTTGTTGGGCGATGCCGGAAACGTCCAAGATCATCGCGACGCAGCCGTCGCCAAGGATCGTGGACCCGGCCAGCAGCGGAAGCGAAGAAAGATGTCGGCCGAGCGGTTTTACGACGATTTCTTCGCTGTCTAAAACACGGTTGACCGCGAGTGCAAATCGGTTGCGACCGGATTCGACGACGACCAGTTGTTGTTCTTTGCGAGGCTTATCAATCGATGGGTTGTCCTTCACAAACGAATTCAAATGAAGGACCGCGTCCAGACGTGCCAGCGGCAACAGTGAACCACGAAGACGCAATACTTCCGCATTGCTGACCCGCTCAATACGTTTTTCAAGGCCACCGGTTTGGACCAGTTCGACGATGTTAGATTGAGGAATCGCGTAAGCAACGCCTTCGACTTCGACAATCATCGACGGAACGATCGCCAGCGTCAGCGGAAGCGTGATTCGAATCGTCGATCCGTAACCCAGTCGAGAATCAATTTCGACGCTGCCGCCGATCTTTTCGATGTTCGTTCGGACGACGTCCATGCCGACTCCGCGGCCGCTAACATCGGTAACTTTCTCGGCGGTTGAAAATCCGGGAGCGAAAATGAGATTGATGACGTCGCGATCGGTTAACTTCTCGCCTGCTTCGGCGGTGATGACACCTTTTTCAACGGCTTTTTCTCGTAGCTTGTGTGGGTTCATGCCAGCACCGTCGTCGGTGATTTCGATCATCACCTTTCCGGCTTGATGGAACGCTTTCAGAACGACCGTTCCTACGACAGGCTTCCCGGCGGAGGCACGTCGTTCGGGAGATTCGATGCCATGGTCGCAGGAGTTGCGAATCAGGTGCGTTAGCGGGTCGGCGATTGCTTCGACGATCGTTTTGTCCGTTTCGACTTCGTTGCCTTCCATGATCAACGTGATGTTCTTACCAAGACTGGCCGACAGGTCACGGATGACGCGAGGAAACTTGTTGAAGACGTTGCCGATCGGCTGCATCCGAGTCTGCATGATCGTTTCTTGCAGTTCGGTAGTGACTTGATCGAGGCCGCTGGTGATCGCTTCGATGTTGCTGCCGATCGACTTCTTTTCACCGAGCACGCGAAGCAGTTGATTGCGGCTGAGCACAAGTTCGCCAGCCAGGTTCATCAATCGATCCAAGACGCGAACACTGACGCGAACGGTTGCATCGCCGGCTGCGGCGTTGTTTGTCGATCGCGGTGCGACATCGGCACCGCTGGATTCGTTCTTGGTTGGCTTGGGTGGTTGGGCGCTGACGTCGGCACAGGCTTGCTGGAGACCGTGTTCGATGACATCCAATTGATTCGACGCGGATTCTTCGACCGTGACGGTTTCCGGCTCGGCCTTGGACTTGGCGACCGACTTGGATTGCTTGACCGACTTTCGCGGTGCGCGGGTGCTAGCGGATTTGGGTTTCGGTGCTTTCTTCGCCGGCGGTTTCCGCGTCGACGCGGCGGCCTTCTTAATAGTCGCGGGATCTTTGGTGGCGGCAGCCACCGGCTTCAGCAGCGTGTCCAGCTTGTCGCACAGTTCCGAGTTGTTTGTGTCGTTACTGCCGTCGATGTTCTCGATCAACTTACGCAAGCGGTCGGCTGCCTTTAACATCACGTCGACGTTGAAGGGATCGGGAATCAGCTTGCGATCGCGGACGTTGCCAAGGACGTTTTCCAGGCGATGCGACACTTCATTGATCTGCTTCAGGCCTAAGAATCCGGCCGCGCCCTTGATCGAGTGGATCGCGCGGAAGACCGTGTTGACCAAGTCGTCATTGATGTCGCTGCCCATGGCTTCGACTTGAAGCAATTGCATTTCGATGTCACCCAAGTGTTCGCGGGCTTCTTCGACAAAGTCATGCAGTAGTTCAGCGTCAAGCATGAGAAATCATCCTGATCCCGTTGGGGAAACGGGGAGTGGCGTATGAGCAGCGCCGTGTCGCGGACCGGATCGTGCATTCGATCGGTCAACGCGCTTCGGGACCGCGGTTCATACCGAGGGTGGGAGCGGGCGGATGATGGTGTCACCCGCCGTTACCAGTTACCTATCCCGCGAAAGCCGCCCACGCAAACAATTCTTAGGAAGATGAAACGACAAACCGCTGGAAAGACCGACGGGAACGTAACAACCGGATCGATGGAACAGCGTTTTTTGAATTGCCATCCGGTCCAATGCAACTTTGCGACGATTCAGTTCCACCGTTGGTGGTAGCGAAACGTTCCGTCGGAGAAGTTCGCCGCAATCGGTTCGCGGGTTCGTTTTGCATGCTAGGGTTATCCGGGAACCTTTGTGTCTACGAAGCGAGACACAACATCAAAATTTTATGGAATGTTGCAATGAGAGTTTTGCTGGCGGACGATTCGGGCGTGATGCGGAAGATCATCGCACGAAGCCTGAACAGTCTTTGGATCGATGACGTTGTGGAAGCCGCCGACGGTGCCGAAGCGTTAGAGAAATTCGGCGATGGAACGGGCATCGACTTGGTGCTGACGGACTGGAACATGCCGGTCATGAATGGTTTGGAGTTAGTGCAAGCCATTCGTGGCAAAGGATACAAAGTTCCGATCATGATGATCACGACGGAGACGGAGAAGGAACAGGTTCTTAAAGCGATCCAAGCGGGCGTCAACGATTACTTGGTCAAACCGTTCGACCAAGAAATGTTGACGTTGAAACTGGAACGCGTGTTACCGAAGCAGTCGGCGTAATTTGCTCGAACGCTTGATATCCGTCTTTAACGGAAAGTTTGATTTTTCGGTCGCAAGCAGCGGGCAGCACGCTTTGCGACAAACGGATCGATCTGATCGAGCGACCTAAACCTTTGAAGGGGCACTTCGTGACCACTCTTTGCCAAGATATTGAGACCGCCATCACGGACGCGATTGATGAATCGGTTCGTGAAACTTTCGAGTTGATGGCGGGCACGTCCATCGCGATCAAAGAAAAGTGTTGTCCGATCAAATCGCCCGCCTTCTTAACGCCAAGCGACCGCGCGGTCTCGGTGGTGATGGGTTGGAGCGGCGATTTGCAAGGGTCGCTGTGTTTGACATTGTCGGACGTTGCCGCCAGAGCGTGGACGCGGTCGCTGATCGAGCACGATTCGGGCGAGGTCGATCAAACGGTCGTCGACGCCGTTGGAGAACTCGGAAACATGGTCGTCGGTGGAACCAAACGACGAATGAAAGACTTGTCGCTGACGATGTCGCTGCCCACGGTCATCCGTGCGGGTTCGGACAGCCTCGTCTTCCCCTCTTCGACTGCACCTTTTCGGCTGGTGTACGATTATGACACCACCGATGTGACGATCTTGATCGCGTTGGTCAAACGGGCCGTCTAAAGGCAGTTCTACAGACCCATTCGCTTTCTCTGGCGATATCGGGGATAATCAGGGGCCCCTTCAAAGCAGGTGGCCGACGCTTGCGAGCGTTCCGCTTCGCACCCTTTTCTCTTGGAGAATGTCTATGTTTGACACGACTCGTCTTGGTCGGTTGTCCGGAAGCCTTGCGCTGATGTGTTTCGCGTCCACCGTGTGCGGCGTGGAACCGGATGTCGCTTCGCCCACAAGCGGTTCCAACCCGATCGAAAAGTGCCCCGTCATGGGCGGCGGAATGGATGCCAATGCGCGGAACACCGCGGCGGGAACGTATGACAACGGTGACTGGTGGCCGAACCAGTTGAATTTGCAAATGCTGCATCAAAATTCAACCAAGTCCACGCCGATGGGGGAGGGCTTTGATTACGCGGCAGAGTTCAGCACGCTGGACTTGGCGGCAGTCAAGAAAGACATCGCAACACTTTTGACCACGTCGCAAGAGTGGTGGCCCGCGGATTACGGGAACTATGGACCGCTGTTCATTCGCATGGCTTGGCACAGCGCCGGGACATACCGAACGTCGGACGGTCGCGGCGGTGCGGGCGATGGCTTGCAACGGTTTGCGCCGCTGAACAGTTGGCCGGACAACGGCAACCTGGACAAGGCTCGGCGATTGCTTTGGCCGATCAAGCAGAAGTACGGCAAGAAACTCTCTTGGGCCGACTTGATGGTGCTGACCGGGAACGTGTCGCTGGAGTCGATGGGCTTTCAAACGATGGGCTTCGGCGGCGGCCGGGCCGACGTTTGGGAACCGCAACAAGACGTCAATTGGGGCCCCGAAACGCAGTGGCTTGGCGACAAGCGTTACAGCGGCGATCGCGAACTTGCCAGTCCGCTGGCGGCGGTTCAAATGGGTTTGATTTACGTCAACCCGGAAGGCCCCAACGGCACGCCCGACCCGATCGCGGCGGCGCGGGACATCCGCGACACGTTCGCTCGCATGGCGATGAACGATGAAGAAACCGTTGCGTTGATCGCGGGTGGCCACACGTTCGGCAAGTCGCACGGCGCAGCAGATCCCGGCAAGTTCGTCGGTCCCGAACCTGAAGGATCGCCCGTCGAACAGCAAGGCTTGGGTTGGAAAAATTCGTTCGGCACGGGCAACGCCGGGGACACGATCACCAGTGGGCTGGAAGGCGCCTGGACATCGACGCCGGCGCAATGGTCGACCGATTATTTCGACCACCTGTTCGGTTACGAATGGGAACTGACCAAAAGTCCCGCCGGGGCCCAGCAGTGGACGCCGACGGACGCATCGGCATCGACGATCGTTCCCGACGCGCACGATTCAACCAAGTCGCACGCGCCGATGATGTTCACCACGGACATCGCACTGAAAATGGATCCGGCGTACGCCAAGATCAGCAAGCGATTTCATGACAACCCCGACCAATTCGAGACCGCGTTCGCGAAGGCTTGGTACAAGCTGACGCACCGCGACATGGGACCGGTCTCGCGTTGCCTAGGCCCGGAAGTCGCCGCGCCGCAAATCTGGCAAGACCCGTTGCCGGACGTCGATCACGACTTGGTCAGCGATCAGGACGTCGCGAACTTGAAGGGTAAGATCCTTCGCAGTGGGCTGACCACCTCGCAGCTCGTTTCGACCGCGTGGGCGTCCGCGTCGACGTACCGGGACAGCGACAAGCGAGGCGGTGCGAACGGCGCTCGCGTCCGTTTGGCTCCGCAAAAAGACTGGGCCGCCAACCGTCCGTCGCAGCTCGCCAAGGTCTTGGCGACTTACGAAACGATCCAGAAGGAATTCAACGCTGCTCAATCGGATAACAAGAAGGTCTCGATCGCCGACTTGATCGTCCTGGGCGGGAACGCCGCCGTGGAACAAGCGGCCAAGAGAGCCGGCGTTGATGTTGACGTGCCGTTCGCGGCTGGTCGCACCGACGCAACGACCGAACAAACCGACGTCGAATCGTTCGACGTGTTGGAACCTAAGGCAGACGGCTTTCGCAACTTTTTTGGTCACGGCGAACTCGATCGCCCGGCGGCCGAGTTGTTGGTCGACCGAGCCCAGTTGATGACCTTGACCGCGCCGGAGATGACGGTGCTGGTCGGGGGTCTGCGAGTGATCAACGCGAATGCGGACGACATGAAGTTGGGCGTGTTCACGAACAATCCCGGGACGCTGTCGAACGACTTTTTTAAGAACCTGTTGGACATGAACACGACGTGGACGAAGTCGGCCGCGTGTGAACATTTCTTTGAAGGCGTTGATTCGCGGACCGGTGACTTGAAGTGGCGTGCGTCGTCGGTCGACTTGGTGTTCGGTTCCAATTCGCAGCTTCGCGCGATCGCTGAAGTCTACGCCAGCGACGATGCCAAAGAAGCGTTCGTCAATGACTTCGTCGCCGCCTGGACGAAGGTGATGAACGCCGACCGATTCGATTTGTAGGCAATCGCGATCGCCAAGCCGCTCGCGCGTCAGTGCAATCCGTACCGCCCCATTTTGTAATGGAGGGTGCGGATGCTGACGCCGAGTCGGCGGGCGGTTTGTTCGCGATGAAAACTGCACGATGCGAGTGCCGCGGTGATCACGTCTCGCTCGCACGCTTCGACTGCTTCGGCTAAGGTTTGCGCCGACGTATTCGTATCGATCGTGCGAGGCGTCAGGTCGGTTGGCAGTTGATCGCGTTCGATCGTGTTGCTGGAACAGGTCACGACCATCCGTTCGATCACGTTGCGAAGCTGTCGCACGTTGCCCGGCCATCGCGCCGCGATTAGCACGTCCATCGCGTCGGGGGCGAATCGCTTGATTTCTCGTCTATGTCGGTCGCAAAACAATTGCAAGAAGTGTTCGACCAACATCGGAATGTCTTCTCGCCGCGAACGAAGACTCGGGACTTCGATCGGAATCACGTTCAGACGATAGTAAAGGTCTTCGCGGAAAGTGTTTTCATCGATCAGCGTTTGGACGGTTCGGTTGGTTGCCGAAACGATTCGCACGTCGGTCTGCTGAAGCGTTTCGCCGCCGACTCGCATGAACGTTTGCGATTCGAGCACACGAAGCAGGTCGACTTGGCTTTTCGGTGACATTTCGGTCACTTCGTCCAAGAACAACGTGCCGCCCGCGGCCTGTTCGAAGCAGCCGGGTTTTTGTCGCGACGCGCCGCTGAACGATCCTTTTTCGTGGCCGAACAATTCGCTTTCCAAAAGCGTTTCCGGCATCGCGCCCAGGTTCACCGCGACGAAGGGTCCGCCAGCACGATCGCTCAAATCGTGGACCGCGCGAGCGATCAGTTCCTTGCCGGTGCCGGATTCGCCTTGGATCAAAACGGTCGCTTCGGTGGACGCGACTTGGCGAATCTGTTGATAGACCGATTGCATTGCCGCGCCGCCGCCGACGATGCCGCTGATCGCGCCTGCGTCGGCCAGTTGGACTTTCAAGCGGACGTTTTCTGCTTGCAAGGTGTGGTGTTGTCGCGCTTTGCGGACTTGTTGGCGCACCAGGTTCAGGTCCAGCGGTTTGGCGATGAAATCGAACGCGCCGGCTCGCATCGCATCGACGGCTGTTTCGACGGTGCCATGCGCCGTGATGACGATCACCGTCGTGTCGGGCCGCTTTGCGATCAATTGCGCGACCAATTCGATGCCCGTGATGCGGCTGTTCAATCGCACGTCGGCGATCACCATCTGGTAATGCTCGGACGCAAACTTTTCGATCGCCGAGTCCGCGTCGGCGGCGGTGTCGATGACGTCGGCTTCGCCCGAAAGCCCTTTTGACAAGCCAGACCGAATGTTCGGTTCGTCGTCGACGATCAGGATGCGGAAGGTTTCGTGGTCTTGGCTGTTCATCAATTGAGAATGTAAAGGATTAACTGAGTGTTGGATGGATCAATCGCCGTCGACCGTCGTCGGGAGAACGATCGTGAACTCTGAACCTTCCGGTCCGGTTCGTACGTCGATGCTGCCACCGTGTTGACGCACGATTTTGTCGCACAAGGCTAGCCCCATGCCGGTGCCATCTCCGCGAGTGGTGAAATAGGGATCGAATATTTGCGGGCGGATCTCCGGTGGAATGCCGTGGCCGGTATCGTCCACCGCGATGCGAACGCAATCTTCCGTCGACGTCACGCGAAACGTCAGCGTGCCGCCGTCGGGCATTGCCGCGATCGCGTTGATCGCCAAGTTCAACAGAACTTGTTCTAAGCGGATCGAATCGCCGTGCAACGTCTCGATGGGCTTGGGCGGAAGTTGCTGGTCAATCTTGACGCCGACGGAATCGGCTTGCGGACGCAGCAATCGTGCCAGCTTCCGAATCATCTCGCAAACATCGATGCGGCCGTGACTGATATGCGTTTGCGCCGCGTACGATCGAAAGCCATCCAGCACGTCGTTGATCCGCGTGACCTCGCTTCGCAACACGGACAGCGTTTCGGTAACGTCGGGGTCTGATTCGCCCAGTCGTTCGCAAAGGAGTTGAACGTGAAGTGAAAGCTGCGCTGAGCGGATTCTTGATCTCGTGCTGCAAACCGGCCGCCAACGAACCAAGTCCCATGTACCGTTCCATGCGGCGGAGTTGGTCTTCCATCATTGCTTTTTGCGTGACGTCGCGGACGTGCAAGACGGTGCCGATTTCCTGGCCGCCTTGATCGCGCAGCAGCGTGCATCCGGCGCGGAGCGTCCGCCCGTGGCCTTGGCGTTGGACGACGTAGTCGCGATCGCGAACGCTTTGATGCGTCACGGCCACTTCGTCGCGGATCGTCGCCATCAACTGGTGCTCGTCCGGAAGGTCCGAAAGCGGTCGCCCGATGCCGTCGTCGGGAATGTCGATCAGGTCGTACCCGCGAGGATTGGTGCTGGTCAGGATGCCGTCGCGGTCGGTGGTGATGACCGCCGCGTCCATGCTGGCCAGGATGTCGGCCGACAACACGCGAACGTCTCGCAGCGATCGTTCGCTGTTCATGTATCCGCGGACGACCAAAGAAAGCGCGATCGCGGTGGCGATCAGGTTGACGACCAGCAGAATCGTCAGCCCGGCTTGCAGACGCAGATCGCCCGATAGCTCTCGCACCGCCGCCATGTCGCTAGCCGGCAGATGCTTGACCAGGCCGGCGACGAGTTCTTGTTCGCGACGCAGATAAATCCAAATCCACGCCGTCACGATCATCGCGATCAGGCTAAGCACGGCCAGACCGCCGGCGAACCAACGGGCGGTCGATCGGTCGTGCAGGTCGCGTGAAAAGGGCATGCGGTGGGTTAGCTGAATCAAGCGTCGGCGATGACGGGCCAATCCCGCGGCCAAAGTGTAACGATCGCGTCGCGGCTTGAGACAGTCCGAGTGAGGAAGAGCCGGCTTGGCACCCGTCATTTGGCACCCGTCATAAAGACGACTTTGCCGAAATTGCTCGCTTCCCCTATCATCACAGGCCGTGCGTTATAGACTCTTAGGGTCCAGAGGCGGACTGGATCGATTCGAGCGGAATTGGCAGCTGCGTTGCCGATTTGTCTGAAGCTATGCCCATCCATCGGCCTTTTTAACGAGCACCATGGCGTCCCAGTCCCAGTCGCAGTCTCAGAATTCTTCGCAAGCGTCCTCGCCCGTTCAAGCACCTCGCTTGAAGGACTACAAGTGCGAGGGGTTTTTTGATGAGCTTGTCGACGCCAATCACTTCGCGCGGCCTGACGCGGAAATGTTGGTCGATCTGATCAACCAGTTGCCGGCCGAAGAATTGATGCGGCGGCAGAACGCGATCGAACGTTCGCTGTACCAGATGGGCATTACCTTTACGGTTTACAGCGACGAAGCCGGCACCGAAAAGATCATGCCCTTCGACGTCGTTCCGCGAATCATTTCGTCGATGCTGTGGCAACACATCGAAGCCGGCCTGAAACAGCGGATCAAGGCGCTGAACATGTTCTTGGCTGACGTCTACAGCGACCAGTGCATTCTAAATGACGGTATCATCCCGCGCGAGCTGATCGAATCGGCGCCCGCATTCTTGCCCGAGTGCATGGGATTGAAACCACCGCGAGGCGTTTGGGCGCACATCACCGGCACCGACTTGGTGCGGGACAATTCCGGCGCGGCGTACGTGCTGGAAGACAACCTGCGTTGCCCGTCCGGGGTCAGCTATGTGTTGCAGAACCGTCACGTGATGAAACGCAACTTTCCGCAAGTGTTCAGCGCGTCGCGGGTTCGTCCGGTCAACGATTATCCGTCTCGTTTGTACAGCATGTTGCAAGCGATTGCACCGGAGCACGTGACCAACCCGACGATCGCGGTGCTGACGCCCGGCGTCTACAACAGCGCTTACTACGAACATTCGTACTTGGCCCAGCAGATGGGCGTCGAACTGGTCGAGGGCCGCGACTTGTTGGTCGAAGGTGACAAGGTCTACATGCGGACCACCGATGGATTGCAACAAGTCGACGTGATCTATCGCCGCGTCGACGACACGTTCGTCGATCCGGATGTGTTCAACAAAGAATCTGTGCTCGGCTGTGCCGGTTTGATGCGAGCGTACCGGGCGGGCAACGTGGCATTGGCCAACGCCCCGGGCACCGGCATCGCCGACGACAAGGTCGTCTATGCGTACGTGCCGGCGATGATCAAGTATTACTTGAACGAAGTTTCGATCCTGGAAAACGTGCCCACATACATTTGCCAACGAGAAGAAGATCGCAAGTTCGTGCTCGCCAATCTCGACAAGCTGGTCGTCAAAGCGGCGGGCGAATCGGGCGGCTACGGTATTCTTATCGGACCGCACGCAACGCCCGAACAACGAGCCGAATTCGCCGACAAGATCCGTAACGATCCGCGAAACTACATCGCGCAACCAACGCTGCAGCTCTCCCGCGTGCCGACGCTTGCCGGTGGAGCGTTGGAAGGCCGTCACGTCGACTTGCGTCCGTACATCCTTTGCAGCGGTCGCGATGACATCTGGGTCATGCCGGGCGGACTGACTCGCGTGGCGCTGAAAAAAGGTTCCCTGGTCGTCAATTCGTCCCAGGGCGGCGGCAGCAAAGACACCTGGGTCGCTGCTGAAGCCGGCCAAGAAGTCGCCGCCGATTGGCAGGACGAGTAGCGGACAGGTTACAGGTGACAGGTCACAGTTTGAGTGCCCAATTCACCGTGAAACCTATTTCAAGCTTTTTCCGCAACGTCTTTTTCTTCCTATTACCTGTCACCTGCAACCTGTCACCTACTTCCCATGCTTTCCCGCGTCGCCGAATCGATCTACTGGATGAGCCGTCAAATGGAACGGGCCGAGAACTTGGCCCGGTTTCTGGAAGTGACGCTGAACATGACGTTGGACCAGCCCGAGACGCTGGTCGATCCCTGGGAACCGCTGGTCCAAGTGACCGGCGACAACGATTGGTTCCGGGCCAAGTATGGTGCCGCGACTCAGCAATCGGTGGTCAACTTCTTGGCCTTCGATCCCGATTATCACTCGTCGATGTTGACGTGCTTGCGAGCGGCACGTGAGAACGCGAAGAGCGTCCGCGAAACGTTGTCCAGCGAAACGTTCGAGCAGATCAACGAGTTCTATCACTTCGTGTTCGATTCGCGAGCGTCCCAAGTCACTGATCCGACCGCCGCGTTCTTCGATCGCGTGCGCGACTACTCGCTAATGTGGTCGGGCATCCTGGACAGCACCATGGCGCATGACATGGCGTGGCACTTCGCCAACGTCGGACGGCTGTTGGAACGCGCCGATAAGACGTCGCGAATCTTAGACGTCAAGTACTTCAATCTGCTGCCCAATGTCAGCGACGTCGGCACGGCGATCGACGACCTGCAGTGGTCGGCACTGCTGCTGGCGATCAGCGGCTTCGAGTCGTATCGGCGGGAGCACCACTTGGTCAGCATTGAGAAGGTCGTTTCGTTCTTCCTGTTCCACCGGACGTTCCCTCGCTCGGTTCGGTCCTGCGTCGCCGGGCGCACTGGTCGCTTTTGGAGATCGAAGAACATTCTCGCGGCGAAGACGTCGGCGAAGCGATGCAACAAATTACGGCGCTCAAACGCCGACTTGCTCAAAGTCACGTCAAGGATGTCATGACCGGCGGCATGCACCAGTTCGTCGACCTGATTCAAATGGAATTGAATCAAATCGGCGAGTCCATGAATTACGACTATTTCAACGTACCCAGGCCCGTATGACCATTCGCGTCGCGCTGCACCACAAGACTCAGTACAACTACCCTCGAAAAATTATCGTCGGTCCGCAACTGGTTCGTCTCCGCCCGGCCTATCACGGTCGCACCAAAATTTGTTCGTACGACATCCGCGTCGAACCGAAGAAACACTTTTGCAACTGGCAACAAGACCCATTCGCCAACCCGATCGCGCGATACGTCTTCGATCAACCAACGGACGTGTTTTCGGTTTGCGTCGATCTGGTCGCCGACATGACGGTCATCAATCCGTTCGACTTCTTTGTCGAAGACGACGCGGATAAGTTTCCGTTCACGTACGACGACGACGTTAAACAGCAACTTTCGCCGTACTTGGTCAAAAGCGAGCTTTCGCCCGCGATGACCAAGTGGGTCGAATCGATGCCGAAGTCGTCTGACCGAATCATCGACTTGTTGGTCGAAGTGAACGGCAAAGCTCAACACCGCGTTGACTACAAAATCAGGCTCGAACCGGGCGTCCAAACTCCCGAACAAACGCTGACCATGAACAGCGGTTCGTGTCGCGATTCGGCGTGGATGCTGGTCGAAACGTTCCGCCAACTCGGCATCGCCTCCCGATTCGTTTCGGGCTATCTGATCCAGTTGGTGTCTGACGAAAAACCGCTGCCGGACGAAAACGGCGTGATCGGGCCGTCCGGTCCGGTCGAAGATTTCTGCGACTTGCACGCTTGGACGGAAGTGTTTCTGCCTGGCGCGGGCTGGGTTGGATTGGACCCGACCAGCGGTTTGTTTGCCGGCGAAGGACACATTCCGCTGGCCTGCACGCCGTCGTACAGCGGCGCTGCGCCGATCACGGGCGGACACGAGGCGTGCGAGGTCGAGTTTTCGCACGAGATGTCAGTCAAGCGAGTCTATGAAACACCGCGAGTGACAAAGCCGTACAGTGACGAACAGTGGGAAACGATCATGTCGGTCGGCTCGGACGTCGACAAGCTGTTAGTCGATAGTGACGTGCGGTTGACCGTCGGTGGCGAACCCACGTTCGTCTCGATCGACAACATGGACGACCCGCAGTGGAACAGCGAAGCGGTCGGCGAAGAAAAACGCGTGCTCAGCAACGTTCTGTTTCTGAAAATGCGAGATCGCTGGGCCCCCGGTTCGATGCTGCACTACGGCCAAGGCAAGTGGTATCCCGGCGAATCGCTGCCACGTTGGGCCTTGACTTGCATGTGGCGTCGAGACGGGGAACCGATTTGGAAGAACCCGAAATACATCGCCGACGAGGGCACCGATTACGAACACACGCCCGACGATGCACTCCGTTTCATCAATTCGCTAGCCACCGAACTGAACATCAGCGCCAAGATGACCGTGCCGGTCTACGAAGACGTGTTCCATTATTTGTGGCGTGAAGATCGCTTGCCCGTCGACGTCGATCCGACCGATCCGAAACTGGACGACCCGAACGAACGCGCAATGATGATGCGAACGTTCACGCAGGGACTGTCCAAGCCGGTCGGATTTGTCCTGCCGGTCCGCCGTGCGTGGTGGCAAACCAAGGCCGGTTGGGTCAGCGGACGATTGCCCGTTCGCAGCGACAAGCTCTATTTGATCCCTGGCGATTCACCGATCGGGTTGCGTCTGCCGCTGGCGGCCCTGCCGACAACGTATGCCGCATCGGCGCCGTTCTACACCGCGCCGGCCGATCCGTTCACCCGAAAGAACCCGCTCGGGTCGATGCCTCGAGGCAACGAACCGGCCGTTCGCCACAGTGGTTCCAGTCGCGATGCCGACGATTACAACCGGAACATCAACGAACAGGAGTTGGACGAAGAAAATCCCGACGAATTGCCGACCAGCGATGACGTCATCGGCACAGCGCTGTGTGTCGAATGCCGCTTCGGTCGGCTGCACCTCTTCATGCCGCCGACGCAGCGGTTGGAAGACTACCTGGACTTGGTCAGTGCCGTCGAACAGACGTGCGAAAAGTTGGACTTGCCGATCGTCCTGGAAGGTTACCTTCCGCCGCCGGACGACCGCGTCGATTACTTCAAGGTCACGCCCGACCCCGGTGTCATCGAAGTCAACACGAACCCGACGTCGTCGTGGGACGCGTTGGTCGATCAGACCGAAGCGCTTTACGAAGACGCGCGGATGTCGCGTTTGGGAGCCGAAAAGTTTGACTTGGATGGACGCCACACCGGCACCGGTGGCGGTTCGCACGTGGTCCTTGGCGGCGCGTCGCCGTCGGAATCGCCATTCATTCGCCGGCCCGACTTGCTGGCCAGCATCATCCGGTTCTGGCACAACCACCCATCGTTGTCGTTCATGTTCAGCAGCCGATTCATCGGCCCGACTAGCCAAGCCCCGCGGATGGACGAGTCCCGTCGCGACGCGGTTTACGAAATGGAAATCGCGCTGGCGCAGCTCGACAAGATCGGCGACTATCAACCGCCTTGGTTGGTGGATCGCTTGTTCCGTGACTTGTTGACCGATTTGACGGGCAACACGCACCGCGCCGAAATTTGCGTCGATAAGTTGTACTCGCCCGATTCGTCCACCGGTCGGTTGGGCTTGGTCGAATTTCGTGGCTTCGAGATGCCGCCGAACCCGCGGATGAACTTGGCGCAGCAGCTTTTGATCCGTGCCGCGGTGGCGGTGTTCTGGAAAAAGCCGTATCGCGAACCGCTGGCCCATTGGGGCACGACGCTGTACGACCGTTACATGCTGCCGCACTTCATCTGGCAAGATCTTTGCACACTGATCGGCGAACTGAATCGTGAAGGCGTGTCGCTTTCGTCAGACTGGTTCGCGCCGCATCACGAGTTCCGTTTTCAAAAGATCGGCGAAGTCTCATTCGACGACGTTCAACTGCGGCTGCGCAACGCGATCGAACCCTGGTACGTGATGGGCGAAGAGCCGGCCGCCGGCGGCACGGCCCGGTACGTCGATTCGTCGCTGGAACGTCTGGAAGTCCTGGTCGATGGTTTCGATCCGGCCAAGATGGCGGTGCTGTGCAACGGGGTTCAAGTTCCGATGCACCCGACCGGGGTTCAATCGCAAGCGGTCGCGGGCGTGAAGTACCGAGCGTGGCAACCGCCGCGTTGTTTGCATCCAACGATTGGCATTCACACGCCGCTTCAGTTCGACATCGTCCAGCGATCGAGCGGTCGTTCGATCGGCGGATGCCGCTATCACGCGGTTCATCCGGGCGGTCTGTCACACGCATCGTTCCCGATCAACGCGAACGAAGCCGAATCCCGTCGCGCGTCGCGTTTCCAAGCCGGCACGTTGACCGGTGGGGTGATCGACATTCCGCAGGTCCCGCCGCCAACGGGGGCGACCGAATACGCGGTGACGTTGGACATGCGGAAGGCGAACTGATCGAGTCGCCGATGGCGTCCCAAATTCTTTAACGCTCAGCCGAAGGCAACGGCCTTTTCGTAGGTCCGCCACGCCGTGGCGGAGCACTGCATGATTCAGGGAACAGCAAAGCTGTTCGGCCTCGCCACGGCGTGTCGAGGCTACGGCCTTTTCGTAGGTCCGCCACGCCGTGGCGGAGCACTGCATGATTCAGGGAACAGCAAAGCTGTTCGGCCTCGCCACGGCGTGTCGAGGCTACGGCCTTTTCGTAGGTCCGCCACGCCGTGGCGGAGCACTGCATGATTCAGGGAACAGCAAAGCTGTTCGGCCTCGCCACGGCGTGTCGAGGCTACGGCCTTTTCGTAGGTCCGCCACGCCGTGGCGGAGCACTGCTTAATTCAGGGAACAGCAAAGCTGTTCGGCCTCGCCACGGCGTGTCGAGGCTACGATCGACCGCCGCCTTCGGCTGGGCGTTGAACGATGGAGTCGAATCGGCGCGTAAAAAAAGCACGGCGGTTTGACCCGCAGTGCTTTCGATCCATTGAACTAGCTTGGTAAAGCCGGCTTAGTAGCGATCGCCGCCGCGTCCGCCGCCGCCACCACCACCACCGTAGCCGCCGCGACTTCCGCCACCGCCGCCACCACCACCGCCGTAGCCGCCACGACCTCCGCCGCCGCCACCACCGCCGTAGCCGCCGCGTCCGCCGCCACCACCACCGCCGCCACGATCTTCGCGGGGACGGGCTTCGTTGACGGTCAGCGAACGACCGTCGTGTTCTTGTTCGTGCAGGCCGTTGATGGCCGCCTGAGCTTCTTCGTCCGTGCCCATTTCGACAAAACCGAAACCTTTGCTGCGACCGGTGTCACGGTCCGTGATGACTTGCGCACTATCAACGGTACCGTACTGGCTGAACAATGATTCGAGGTCCGAACTCGAAACATTGAAGCTCAAGTTTCCGCAATACAATTTCCTTCCCAACGCTTAACTCCCAGGCAAGGACTAACGACCCGACGTTTACTTTCCGGGCCAAAAAGAAAGAGGCCGACTTGGAGACCTACCAAGTGGGACGAACGAAAGCTGGCCGGGGGTTACCGGTTCGACCGACGGGGTTTCCCAAAGGCACGTCACAGGCAACGGTTTCACGATCGACAATCCTACCGATCGAAATTCTAACCATTTTGCGGCCGGCGAATAGCCCAAACCAAAATCCCGCCGGCGGACGGACCCGTCCCCGCTCGCAAAACGCTCTGATGGATCAAATCCGGTCGTTTGCGGTACGATTTGCTGGTTCAACCTCTTCATCGCCCTCGGTTTGAAACCCTCATGAATTCCAAGCCCCCATCCACCACTTCGCCGTCCGCCACTTCGATCCGACGTCCCCTTGTCACTGTTGCCATCACTGCGGTCCTGATCGGGGCGATTCAGTGGGTTGCCCGTGATACGGACCACCAGTTCGCCAATTTCGGCTGCTACATCGTCGGAGTCATCGGTGCGATCACCGTGTCGTTTCAAACGGCCCGATTACTGCGGCATCGCTTTCCGCATTCGCGTGCCGCCACGTTTGCGGTGCCGGTTTTCTGGATCGCCTCGTTCGCGACCGCCGCCGCGTTGTTTCGGTTCGACGGGTTCAGCGGTGAAATGGTGCCTCAATTCGCCTCCCGATTTGCCGCTCCGCGCGAATTAGAAAAAGTTTCACCCGTTGAAACGGAAGTCGCGATCGATGACTCGGCCGAAGCCGTCGCCCTGGTGGACTCGTCGGGATTTTTAGGCAGCAACCGCGACGCCGTCATCGACGAGCGACGATTCGATGTGCCGACAACGTCGCCGAGAGTGCTGTGGGACATTGGCATTGGCGAAGGGTGGTCGTCGTTCGCGGTCGTCGGCGACCACGCCGTCACGATCGAACAGCGTGACGAAGAAGAATGCGTGTCGTGTTACCGATTGATCGACGGCAAGCTGCTGTGGATCGATCGCGTCGTCGCACGGCACTCTCATTCGCTCGGTGGCATCGGTCCGCGATCGACGCCGACTATTTTTGACGGCCGAGTGTACAGCCAAGGTGCAACGGGAATTCTTCGGTGCAATGACTTGCAATCCGGCGAAGTCGTTTGGTCAGTCGATTTGCTGGAGATGGCCGGTTGGAACCAAATCGAAAGTGAAGCCGCTGTGACGTGGGGCCGCGCCGGATCGCCGTTGATCGTCGATGGCATGTGCGTCGTGCCGTTTGGCGGTCCCGATTCGATCGCGTCCACCGGCCGAAGCCTGATCGCGTTGGACGTCGCAGACGGTTCGGTCGTCTGGAAGGCCGGCGATGCCCAGATCAGCTACGCATCGCCGGTCGTGATGACTCTGGCTGGCAAACGGCAGATCGTTTCGGTCAACGAAGCCGACGTGACCGGGCACGCGATCGAGGACGGACGAACGCTTTGGCAGCTCGAATGGTTCGGTCAAACCAACGCCGCCGCGAACTGTGCTTCGGTGGTACCGGCCAGCGAAGATCGGTTCATCATCGGCAAGGGTTACGGCGGCGGAAGCGCGTTGGTCCACGTCGCGAGCGAAGGCGACGACTGGGAGGCCACCGAGGTTTGGGCATCCTCGAGAGTGCTGAAGACAAAGTTCACGCATGCCTGCGTCGATGGGGATGTCGCGTACGCGATCAGCAACGGTTCCTTGGAAGCGGTTCGCGTCGAAGATGGCAAGCCGCTTTGGAAACAACCACGCGGCGAGCGACTCGGCCAAGGGCAACTGCTGTTGGTTGATGACGTCTTGATCGGCCAAAACGAATCAGGCGACGTCGCCTTCGTCGCCGCCGATGCCGACGACTATCGTCTGCTGGCATCGCTGCCCGCAATGGACGCGAAGACATGGAACGTTCCGACGGTCGCGGGCAGGCATCTGATCGTGCGAAACGATCGGCAAGCGATTTGCTTCTTGCTGGACGCGGTACCGCAACCGTAAGACCCGCCACGAAACCAGAATCGCGATCCATCTCTTTCGCTGGAAGAAGTTGCGCGTCACATTACGAATGCCGGGCGAGACGTTGTCGCCGGTGCCATCAAATCAGATTCCAACTGCGTTTGTTTAGACGAGGCCACCATGTTTGCCGGCTCGCTGGTCCTGTCGTTCACGCTACTTGCTTTTTCGGGCTGGCTGCAGTGGAACGAGCATCACGGATGGGCCGAAGATGAGCCGAATAAGACGCCGCTGGACCAAGACTATTTCCGTCGGCGTGGTCGATCCCGCCGTCGCACGAATTCGATCTTGGCGATCTGCGGCGTGCTGATTCTGGTGGCCGCAATGGCGGGGCCTGGACCGATTTGGATCGCGTGCTGGTTGTGCGTCATGGTGGCGCTGGCGACCGTGCTAGCACTCGCCGCGCTGGACGTCCTAAGAACGTACCGATACCAGAACGCCAAGCTGGACGAGATCGCGCGTCGACGCAGGTGATCTTTGAAAGTGGCGTCAACACTCGGTGAACGACAGGTACGGCAAATCCGTTACCCATTGATCACACGACGCGATCGAACTGATCGCGTGCTTGAAGGTTACAGAATGTCTTCGGACAGGTCATGGCCGGCCAGTAGCACCGATTCGAGATGGCGTTTGAGCGCTGGAAGTTGCACGCCCTGCACGACATCGTTGGCGAAGGCGAAGATCAAAATCTGTCTGGCCAAGTCCATCGGGACGCCTCGCGAACGCAAGTAGTAGAGCGCATCTTGTTCCAGTTCACCGATCGTTGCCCCGTGCGTGCATCGCACGTCGTCGGCGTAGATTTCCAACTGAGGCTTGGTGTTCACGACGGCGTCATCGGACAACAGCAACGCTTGGTTGCTTTGCTTTGCGTCCGTTTTTTGCGCGTCCTGCCGAACAAAAATCTTGCCGTTGAAGACGCCCCTGGCCTTGTCGTCCAAAATGCCTTTGTAGAGTTCGTAGCTGTTGCAGTTGGGCTTGGCGTGGTCGATTCGGGTGCGGCAGTCCATCAACTGGTCGCCCGTCGGCAGATACAACCCGTTCAGCGTCGTTTCGATCTGCTCGCCATCGAGTAGACAGTCCAATTCGTTTCGAGCGATCGACGCACCGAACGAAAAGTAGTGCGAACGAAAACGGCTGCTGTCCTTTTGATCGACGCCGGTGGTCGCGATGTGCAGCGCCCCGACTTGTTCATGCTGCAGCTTGTGATGGTTCAGTTCCGCGCCGTCGGCGACCGTCACTTGTGTGACCGCGTTTGTGAAGTACGAATCGCCCTGTCCTTGGTAGCTTTCGATCACATCGGCCGAACTACCCTTCCCGACGCGAATCAGGTTGCGGGGGTGCGAAACGGTACGTCCGTTGCCGACCGACAGAAAGACCAAGTGAATCGGCCGATCCAACGTGACTGCGTCGGGAACGTCGATGATCGCTCCATCACTGACGAACGCCGTATTCAAAGCCGTGAAGGCAGATTGGTCGAAATCGATGCCGTTTTCGAGTTGATATCGGACGTCGTCTGGACGGTGACGGACCGCGTCGCTCAACGAATCAATCACTACACCAGCGGGCACGTCATGTCGTCGCGAAAGCTTTTCGCTGTAGCGGCCGTTGACGAACACCAAGCGGTGATACTCGTCATCCAAATTCGCGCCGGCCGCCAACTCATCCGCTTCGTCGTTGTCGTCTTCGATCAGCGACGCGACCTCGTACGTTTTTGCAGTCAAAGATGCGATGTTGGTGAACCGCCAATCTTCCAACCGGCGATTGGGAAGACCCAAACGGGTGAACGCGTCGAGCCCTCGTTGACGAAGTGCGACGAGCCACTCCGGCGAGGATTCCGATTTAAACGCGGCGTGTTGGTCTTGGTAGGTATCGATTTCGGTAGCGATCATGTTTCGATGGTTGAATAGTTGGAAGGTCAGCTGGACGTTGCTTCGCTGCTTGCCGTTTAGGTCGCGGCGAGTTCTTGCAAGAAACCGTAGCCCTTTTCTTCCAACTCAAACGCCAGCGACTTGTCACCCGATCGAACAATCTTACCGCCGGCAAGCACGTGAACATGGTCGGGCACGATGTAATCCAGCAATCGTTGGTAGTGCGTCACAACGATCGTTGCTCGGTCTGGGCTTCGCAACGCGTTGACACCGTCGGCGACGATTTTCAATGCGTCGATGTCCAATCCTGAATCGGTTTCGTCCAGTACCGCAAGCTTTGGTTGCAGCATTGCCATTTGAAGGATCTCATTTCGTTTCTTTTCGCCGCCAGAGAAGTCTTCGTTGACCGAACGGTCCATCATGTTCTTGTCCATGCCCAGACGGTCAAGATTCTCCTTCAGCAAGGCCAGAAACTCGGTTCGCTTGATCGGAGGCTGGTCGTGATACTTGCGAATCGAGTTCATCGCCGTTCGCAGGAAGTATTTATTGCTGACGCCGGCGATCTCGACGGGATATTGGTAAGCCAAGAACACACCTTCGGCCGCACGTTCTTCGATCTCCATTTCCAACAGATCTTTTCCGTTGTAAAGGATTTGACCTTCGGTGACTTCATAATCTTCACGACCTGCGATCACATGCGACAGCGTGCTCTTACCGGATCCGTTGGGGCCCATGATCGCGTGGATTTCGCCGGGTTTGACCGTCAAGTTGACGCCCTTGAGGATTTCGTTGTCGTCGGCGCGAGCGTGCAGGTTTTTGATTTCTAACATGAAAATTTCAGTAGGTTTGATAATTGAAGTTGATGGTTCGATTAACCAACGCTGCCTTCAAGGCTAACGTTCAGCAGTTTTCTGGCCTCGATTGCAAACTCCATCGGCAACACGTCGTAAACCTCTTTGCAGAAGCCATTGACGATCATGTTGACCGCATCTTCGGTCGACAACCCGCGTTGCCTTAGGTAGTAAATTTGATCCTCGCCGACCTTCGATGTCGATGCTTCATGTTCGACCTTCGCCGTCGTGTTTCGCACTTCGATGTAGGGGAACGTGTGAGCTCCGCAGCGATCGCCGATCAACAGCGAATCGCACTGCGAGAAGTTCCGTCCATTTGTCGCGCCCTTCATCATCTTGACTTCGCCGCGGTAGCTGTTTTGGCCAACGCCCGCGGAGATGCCCTTGGAAATGATCGTGCTTTTGGTGTTCTTGCCGATGTGAATCATCTTCGTGCCGGTGTCGGCCTGCTGGTGATTGGCGGTCACGGCGACGGAGTAGAATTCGCCGACCGAGTTGTCGCCTTGCAAGATCACGCTGGGATACTTCCACGTGATCGCCGAACCGGTTTCGACCTGCGTCCACGAAATCTTGGAGTTTTCGCCTCGGCAGGCACCGCGTTTGGTCACGAAGTTGTAGATGCCACCCTTGCCTTCGGCGTCGCCGGGGTACCAGTTCTGGACCGTCGAGTACTTGATCTCGGCGTCGTCCATCGCGACCAGTTCGACGACGGCCGCGTGCAGTTGGTGCTCGTCACGTTTTGGTGCCGTGCATCCTTCCAGGTAACTGACGTAGGCGCCCTCTTCGGCGACGATCAAAGTTCGCTCGAACTGGCCCGTGTTTTGGGCGTTGATGCGAAAGTACGTCGACAACTCCATTGGGCATCGCACGCCCTTGGGAATGAAGCAGAACGAACCGTCGCTGAAGACCGCCGAGTTTAACGCGGCGTAGAAGTTGTCTGAGTACGGGATGACCGAACCGAGGTACTTCTTGATAAGCTCGGGGTGTTCGTGAACGGCTTCGGAGAACGGACGGAAAATGACGCCGTGCTTTTCGAGCGTTTCGCGGTACGTGGTCGCGATCGAAACGCTATCGAAGACCGCATCAACGGCGACGTTGGCGAGCACCTTTTGCTCGTGCAACGGAATGCCAAGCTTCTCGTACGTTTCCAACAGCACCGGATCGACTTCGTCCAAGCTGTTCAGTTTTGGCTTTTGTTTCGGCGCGGAATAGTAAACGGACGCCTGGTAGTCGATCGGCGGATACTTGACATTGTGCCAATTGGGTTCTTCCAGCGTCAGCCAATGCCGGTACGCCTTCAAACGCCATTCCAGCAACCATTCGGGTTCGTTCTTCTTGCTGGAGATCAACCGCACGACGTCTTCGTTCAAACCCGCCGCGATCGCGTCCGCTTCGATGTCGGTCACGAAGCCGTGCTGGTACTCGCGTTGGGCGAATTCTTCCAGCATTGCGTTTTCAGATGTCATGCTTGTTTCCTATTTTCTTGAAGACAAAACGGCGGTTCTCGAAGCTCGACTGGTAATCCTGCTCGGTGCCGTCCAAGTACAACGCACGTTTTTATCCATTGCCACCGTCAGACCATTCATTCGTGAACAATACCCTAAAAGCTAGCGGCGTACCAAACGAGGTGGCGGAACGAATTTCCTGCCCCAAGTTGTGATGCAGAGGGAGCTTACGTCAATGGGGCAACCGACACCGATGGCTCGGATATTGACGGCATACCGCCACCGTACTTCGCTGTGGAAATCGAGTCCGAATGCTTTGAGGGAGAGCAAACAACGAAAAGTGCCAGTTACGTGGCTTAATCTCCCGCTCGGCGTCACTCGCCTGCCAACTGTCGTCACGACATGGAAGGCGAAGACATGGAAAATGGTGTCCGTTCCAAAAAGTAGGGTTGCCGACTCAGTTCGGGCATCTGGTCTTGCGGATGCCCCAGCAGATTAACCCGTGCAGATCAGCTGCAGCTAACAACAGGGGCAGATCAATAGGGCAGATCAACAGGAACGCAGGTGGCGAAGGTCTCCGCTGGACGCCTTCGCGACACCTTGGATCTCCTGAGACCAAGCGGGACATTTCGGTTCACTTCGGTCACCTGCCATCCATATTGCTTTCCACAATTCTTCTAATCGTTCACGATTTTGGCACGCCAATCGCTCTATGGCACCGTGACTCGCCGGGGCGTGCTGTAAGCGTCCGCGAGCACGAAAAATTCAACTTTGGAGATCGCTATGTTAGGCTGGGCTTTGACTTTTCTTGTAATCGCGTTGATCGCAGGCGTCCTCGGATTTGGCGTCGTCGCAGGCACGGCCGCCAGCATCGCAAAAATTTTGTTCGTCGTATTCCTGGTGCTGTTCGTGATCGGACTAGTCATGGGCCGCCGCGGATCGGCTGTCTAACGACGCTCGCCAGACGAGGTAGATGATGCCGGAGTGGACCGACAAAGACGAACGCCAATACGAGCACATCAAAGAGAGCGAACTCGAGCGCGGCAAGTCGACAGACGACGCGCAAGAGGTCGCCGCTCGTACGGTCAACAAACAACGTCGCGAGGAAGGCCGAACGCCGAACGCGACGACGCAAGGTACCGGTAACCCAAACACGTCGCTGGAAGATCGCACCGTCGATGAACTACGAAACCGTGCCGCGCAGTTGAACGTCGACGGGCGCAGCAAGATGAAGAAGGCCGAGTTGATCGAAGCAATTCGGCAATCGAATTCATGAACCACTTTTCTTAAAACCGAACGGATTGAATGATGCCTACCAAAACACAGCCCGCAAACGCGTCGATCGAAAATGAAACGCAGCAAGCACCATTGACCCAGCGGGTGACCAGCGCGGCGTCTGACACGCTGCATCAGGCCAGCGAGTCGGCTCAGTATGCCTACATGCGAGCCGACGAGTGCATCGCCGAGCGGCCAACCGAGTCGGTGCTGACCAGCTTCGTCGTCGGCATCTTCCTGGGCGCGACCGTGACTGCGCTCTTGATGCGAACGACACCCGAACCGACGACTTGGGATCGCGTGAAAAGCCGCCGTTGGTAAAAACGATGTGGTGAGGATGACTTGGTGAGAGTAATTTGGCGTTCGCTATCAGCTTGGAAAGCTGAGCGACAATGGCGAGCGACGATTGCGGCAATGCTGGTTGGCTTTCTATTGCGAAAGCGGAGTCATGCGAATGGCTCACTTTAAAAGTCCGACCATTGTGGTGTGAATTTCCGGTGAGCCGCTGACGCAGAACTTTGGTGACCAATCGTCAAAAGGTTTGCCGTCGTATGCCGTCATCGTCGCACCGGCTTCTCGTGCGATGACCGTACCGGCGGCGGAATCCCACGCCGAAACGCTGGTCGCCCAGTAGGCGTCGAGTCGTCCGGCGGCGACGTAACACATGTTTAGCGCGCAACTTCCTAACCGTCGCAGCGATCGGCAACGTTCCAGCACTCTCACGAACTTTACGACCTCGACATCATCGGCGCGGACGCCCGCGGGAAAGCTGCACGCGATCAGGCCATCGGACAAGTCGGTGCATCCGCTGACGCTGATGGCTTGCCCGTTGCATGAAGCACCGCCGCCATCGATCGCGGTGAACAGTTCATTGGTGACGGGATCCAGGATCACGCCGAGACGCATCTTGCCGCGATGGTACAGCCCGATCGAAACGGCGAATGATTGCAGTCGATGCACGTAATTGATCGTGCCGTCGAGCGGATCGACGACCCAGCACGCTGGCGCGTCCGCATCGCCTCGGCGGACCGACTCGAGCGGTTCGTTTTCGCCTTGTTCTTCGCCGACGAAAACGTACTCGTCAAACGCATCCATTAAAATTTTTCGGATCGCGACTTGGGACGCAAGGTCGGCGTCGGTGACCAAATCTTTGGGCGCTTTTTCGCTAACCGTGCGGCTATCTCGACGAGACATCAACTCGGCCGCGCCGCGCGAGCGGCAGCGATGGCGACTTCTAGGTGGTGTGCGTCCATGAACTTTCGTTTGGTTAAGGGTCGGGAAAAGTGTCAATCGTCTTTTCCGGATCACTGCCTACAAGTTGATGCCGTCGTTCTCGGTTTCCAAACGCCGAAGCTCTTCCAACCAAACGCGAATGTCGTTGTCATATTCGGTTGCCATGTCGCCCAGAATCAATTGGCGATGGAATGCCGCTGCACCCTTTTCAACGTGCTCGGCCGCTTCCGCGTTGGGGAAACGGCGGTTCGGGTCCGGTGAGATCAAGCCGCCGATAAAGTTCATCAGCAGTTCATTGCGAAGGACCTCATCGGGCAGCACCGTGTGCAATTCCGACGGAAGCTCGCGTTTTGCTTGTAACAGATCGCGAAGTTTCGTTTTCTGGCCGAACGGAGCACACCCCGAAAGCAATTCAATCAACACGTAACCGACGCTGGCCAAGTCGCTGCGTGGCGTCGCTTCGCGGTTCTCCAGGACTTCGGGCGCGGCGTAAAGCGGCGTGCATTCGCGATCGCGCGGCGGGTTTCGATAATCGATCGCCGAACCCATGTCGATCAGCTTTGCGTGTCCAGATCGCTTTAGCATGATGTTGGCTGGTTTGACGTCGCCGTGAACGATGCCTTCCCGATGAAGCGCGGCCAGCGCCGCCAAAATTTCGCGAACGATGGCTACTGCGACACCGGCTTTGAAGCGAGATTGGTCGGGGCCTTCGGTCAAGATCACTTCGTTGATGTATCGCCAACGACGACTGCTGACGTGACCTTTAAGCAGGTGCAAGCACCGTGGCGACATCAATTGACGAAGGTCATAACCGTCGACCCATTCCATCATCATGATGCGAACTCGTTCGCGCTCGAAAAAGTTTTGCACGTCCAGCAAGTTGTCGTGCTGGATCAGGGCGACGCGGGCGGCGATCGAGGCGACTCGGCCCATCGCTTCGGTATACGCGGCGCTGCCGTCGTAACGCTCGGGCGAAAACACCTTCATTGCGACCGGCACCGTGAAGCCGTCCGTGCCACGGTATTCGGTCAAGTAGACTTCACCCTGTCCGCCCCGACCGAGCAGCCTTAGCATGTGGTGGTGCCCGGTCCAGGAAACCTTCGCGGAACTGTTCAGCCGTTCGTAGGCGGCCATCAGTTTCGGATCGGTCTTCCCGCCTGGAGATCCTTCCAGCGTGATCGTTGGATTCGGCTCGTACCGTGTCGTCGATGGCGGTGGAGTCGAGGGCGGCAGGTTCGATGGGGGCGGCGTCAGTGTCATCCGTGATGGGGACCAAAGAGAAAACGGGGAACGTTCCGGCGGCGGCTCGCTTCGCCAAACAGCGTAATCGTTACCGATGCGTCATTGTAGGTCGCGACCAGTTGGGTAAGCCATCGGACGTGATCGGGGAAACCGCAAGCGAGTTGCTCGGTTGACGCGACGGGACCAGGCATTCGGTTAGTAGCGTCAGTCAATGGACGTCGACCAATGGGCGGCGATCAGTGGACGGCGATCAGAAACGGCGTCCAGAAACCGGTTCGTTACCGAGGTGAGCACGGCCAACCGCGATCGCGACCAGGGCTCCGGCAACGAAGCCGCCGATGTGAGCCCACCACGCGACGCCGGTTGATGCGGCGGACAGTCCGCTAAAGGTTTGGATGGCGAACCAAATTCCCAAAAAGATCGGCGCGGGCACGACAAACACCTGCAAGAAGATAATGATCGGCAGCACCGCTTGCACCTTCGCGTGCGGGTACAGCCAAGCGTAGGCACCCATCACGCCCGCAATCGCACCGCTGGCTCCGATCGTTGGGATGGGGCTAGCAGGATCCGTTGCCAAATGAGAAAGGCCCGCCGCGATCCCAGTGCCCAGATAGGCTAGCGAAAATCCAACGTGCCCAAGCCGGTCTTCGACGTTGTCGCCGAAGATGTATAGGAACCACATGTTGCCAAGGAAGTGCATCCAACCGCCGTGCAAGAACATGCAAGTGATGACCGTCATCCACGGCGCGATCGGTGTCGGTGCGAGTTCTCGGTCGACGGTGGCCACGCCCGTGCGTCCGAGTTGATCGCGGACGGCGACCTGTTGCTTGACGACCGCAATGGCGTCGGAATCGGACACTCGCAGCGGCACCATGCCGTATTGTTCGGCGATTCGTCCGCCACCGTCCGGGCTGGTCACTTGAAATGCAAACGCGATCGAACACAACGCGATGATCGCGTAATTGACAAACGGCGTCGTACGGCTTGGGATGTTATCGCGAAGCGGAATCATGCGTTGATTATCCGCGTCGAAACGGCGATGACCAGTCCGGCCGAGCAAAAAGAAAAAAGAAACGCAAACCGGTCGTGCATCCTGCACTGTCCGGTCGCGAATCACTGCCCACCACGATCGACCGAGGAAATCATTTCCAAAACGTCCGACGAAGCGACGCCGAAGCGTGCGGCAGAAAATGGGAGACTTCCATGTTCGCGAATCAGAATAAAATTCGCCGGCGAGATCCGTCGTGCCATCCCAGTGGTGCTACCGATTGCATCCTCGCAATCGTCCTTGGACGCTTCGAATCATTCGAGCATCGTGTGGTCGGAGATGGGCCGGCCTTTACCCGTCGATGAAGCGACCGGGCGGCGGCAAGCAAGTGACGAGAACGAACCAACGAGGTCGGAATTTGGTCGAATCAAGCGTGCTTGAATTCATGGCAAATTCCATCGCGTGCTCTCCAGTAACTTGCGAAAGTGAAACCAGCTCTTCGTCGCATCGGGCGGGCCGCAACGACTTGGCTGACGGGCAGGAATTTGGCGTCGTCTTCGTCCGATGTCAACATCGATCTCACACAAGATTTTTCTTTCGATGTCCACGCCGAAACAAAAGCCAACGAAATGCAGGACGACATCGCTGCAAAAAAAATTTCATCTCAACGTTCTGCTTTCATGTCGACTTGCACCGGCATCGCGAAGGCTTTATGGCCGTCACGATCGATGACGTCTGGCATGCAAACGACACGCGTTGTTGCGGTTAAAATCGACTTCCCTGCTTGCGGACATGCGCAGCATCATCGCGAAACATTTCACGAAAGAACTTCATGCCTCCGGCTTCGCAAACGGATCTCGACGACGCTTCCGAACGAGTTTCCGAAACGCCTCCGCCAAGCCATTGGTGGAGCGATCGATACGTCGACGCGATGCTCGCGTCGATCGGTCCGAGTGCATGTCGCAAGCTTGCGATCTATCGTTTGCCAAACGGTTTTTGCTTGTCGGTGATCGTCCCCGTTTACAACGAACATGCAACGATCGCATCGGTGGTCGCGCGGCTCCGCGCGACCGGCATGCCGATGCAAATCATTTTAATCGATGACGGCAGCAACGACGGCACCTCCCAAGCGATCGACGCCTTCGACGGCACCCATGACATCGTCGTGGTTCATCACGCGACCAACGCGGGCAAAGGCGCCGCGATCAAGTCCGGCATCGCGGTAGCGACCGGCGACGTGATCGTGATCCAAGACGCGGACCAGGAATACGATCCGGCGGACTTTCGCTTGCTGTTGCAACCGATCCTCGACGGCGAGGCCGACGTCGCTTACGGAACCCGTTATGGGCACTGCGATCGATCGCTTTCGCCGTGGTGGCATCAAGCCGTCAATGGCTTGCTGACGGGTCTAGCCAGCGTCGCCATCGGCATCCGGATGAGCGACGTCGAGACGTGCTACAAGATGGCGGGCCGCGAACACTTCACCGGCATCGCGGATCGACTTCGCGAGAACCGATTCGGGATCGAAATCGAATTGACCGCCCGCTGGGCCGGCAATGGCCTGCGATTTACCGAACGTCCGATCCGATACCACCACCGTTGGTATGACGAAGGCAAAAAGATCGGCTGGCGAGACGGCGTCAGTGCACTCCGCTGCATCCTGATTTACGGATTTTTCAAACGCTGAACGCTTTTTGTGGTTAGGCCGCTAGCATATGCAATTTTTCACGAAAAGTTCCAATTTGCTTGACGGGAACTTGATTCCAGCGTTACGCTGGGAAGCGGCGAACATCCCGAACCTTATCTCGTTCGCAACCACCTTCGAAGGAGCCTTTGAAGATGTCGGTCGTAAATCAAATCGAGTCTTTCGCACGTCCCGTTGTGACGCCGTCGGTCATCTGGACCGTCAATCCCGCTTTCTTGCAGGAAATCAAAGACAGCAATCTTGAACTTTGGTCGCTGGTCCGGCAGGTTCGCCGCGCCTGTGATTTGAATGATGACGAACCGATTTTGATCGCTCGCCGGCTGGTCCGCTTGTTGGACGACCTGCGTGACGGACTGGCGATGCAGTTTTCGCTGGAAGAATCGTACGGCTACCTGCAATTGCCCGAACTGCCGACGGGCGTCGACGGGCAAGCTCTTTGCCAAGCGGCGGCTGAGGCCCGTCGCCAGCACGCTCCGTTGTACTTGCGGATGTCGGACTTGGCCGAACATGGCGAAGAACTTCAATACCGCGGCGTGACGTGGGATGACCTGTGCAAGCTGATCCAACAGACGCGAGCGTTCGACGAAGAACTGACGCGGCACGAGTTGCAAGAGAACGATTTGATCGATCGTTCGTACGACTGTTTTGTCCGCTAACGAACGCCGCAAAAAACTGCCTGACCTTTTTTGAGGAGCTTTGAAATGCTCAGTAGTTCAAAAACAAAGCCGATGGAAATTCTGCTGGTCGAAGATGGCTGGACCGACGCCCGCGCGACCATCTACTCGCTCCGCCGCAGTCGCGTCCACCATCGCTTGACGCTGGTGCGTTCGGTGGCCGAGGCGAACAAATTTCTGCGTCGCGAGGGCATCTTCGCTCGCGCCCGAAGGCCGGACCTGATGCTGTTGGACATGATGTTGCCCGACGGCGAAGGTTTGGAAGTCGTCGAAGCAATGCGAGCAAACGTGCCTTCGGATCCAACCTACTCCGAACCCACGATCGTGGTGCTGACCGCGTCGGCGGACCCCAGTCTGCGTCAACGCTGCGACGACTTGGACGTCCACGACTTCATCAGCAAGCCGGTTCAAGAAGAAGACTTCATGCGAGTCATCCGAGACCACAAGAAGCTGATGATCCACACGACGCCAGTGTTGGAACCGGCACTCGGGTAGTTTTTGTAGGGTGGGTCAAGTGTGCCGGTAGGCCACGATGACCCACCGTCGTACAAATCCGCCGGATGAATGGTGGCGCTGCATCGCTGACGCGATTTGACCCACCCTAAGAAAAACCAAGCAACACCGATGCGGAGTAACTACTCGCTCGCATCTCCCGGCTTCTACTTCTCGAACCACTTCTTCACCGCTTGGACGGTGGTCGCACGTCCGGCGCGGGCGATCGAGGTGGTCAGCGGGATTTCTTTCGGGCAGACCGAAACGCAATTTTGAGCATTGCCGCATGCCGCGATGCCGCCCGGCCCCATCAATGCTTCCAAACGTTCGCCGGCCAGCGACTTGCCGGTCGGGTGATTGTTGAACAGCATCGCTTGCGAGATCGCGTGAGCACCGACGAAGCCTTCATCGAATGCTTCCGTCTTTCGCGCCTCGAACGCTTCGTCCGTTTCGCCGTCCTTCTGGGTCAGTTCGATCTTCGTGTACTGCGGGCACGCTTCCAAGCAACAACCGCAGCTCATGCACTGGCTAAGCGGGTAGTTCTGTTCTTGCGTTTCACGCAGAATTCGCTCGCCCGCGCCCATGTTGTAATAGCTGTCCACCGGCACCCACGCTTTGACACGTTGAAGTCCGCGGAACAGCCGTTGACGATCGACCCAAAGATCGCGAAGGACCGGGAACTTCGACATCGGTTCCAGAACGATCTCGTCCGAGTCGTCATCGAGCAAACGATCGACCAGCGCGCTGCAGCTTTGGCGGACGCGGCCGTTGATGACCATCGTGCATGACCCGCAAACTTCTTCCAGACATCCGCAATCCCACGACACCGGCGCGACGGTCTTTCCGTCAACGGTTTTCGCTTGCGAACTGATCCGCTGCAGCACCGTGATGACGTTCAGTTCCGCTTCGTATTCGATCTTGTGCAGTTCCCAATACGGTTCCTTGCCCGGTCCATCTTGGCGACGGATGCGGACGTTGATGAACTGCGGACGTTTTTTCAAGCTGGGTTCGAGGGCGATCATCCTTCGATCCTGGGATTTAAGGTATTAAGTTGACCCGCGGCTCCGCCCGCGGGATGGGTCGTCTTATGTATTCAATCCTGCGGGCGGAGCCGCAGGTCTACGTGAGTGGGATGGGTCGTCGTTGTATTCAATCCCGCGGGCGGAGCCGCAGGTCTACGTGAGTGCGGGTAGACGAGCAGCGAATTAGACGCTCGCCAGTTCGGGTTTGCTTTGCGCCTTCTTTGCGGCGGCCCGTTCCTTCCAAACCTTTTCGATGTCTTCCGCACCGACCAGACCGTACAAACGTGGTCGCGGGGCCAGCAGCGACGTGTCGATGTCTTCGTACGTGATGTCCGGCATGTTCGTGGTCGGGTTCCACTTCGCAATCGTGCTTTTCAAGTACTTGCGATTGTTTTCCTCGAATTCGTCGCACCACTTTTCGGCTTGCTGACGACGTTCGACGGGGTCGTCCGCCGTGAGTGCCTGCTTGGCGAAGTTCGGCTTGTAGTGAGCACCCCGACATTCGTCTCGCATCAGCGCGCCCTTCAGCAGCGTCTTCGCCAACGGGAACATGTCCTGCAGCGACTTTGTGAAGATGACGTTCTGGTTTGACCATGACCCCGTGTCGGTCAGCTTCGATCGCATCACTCGCTTGTGAAGGTCATCGACCTTGTTCAGCGCATCTTGCAGTTGATCGTTGCGGCGAACGACCGTTGCGACGCGAGTCATGATGTCGCCGAGTTCTTGGTGAATCAGGTACGGGTTTTCGTCCCACGACGGATCGCCCTTCAAGAGCGCATCGTGACGTTCTTGTTGAATGCGTACCGCCTCGTCCGCAACCGACGGCGACAAGTCCTTGTAGCTTTCGGATTGGCTGGAGGCATAGTTCAGGATCGATGATCCCGTGAACAGGCCCGTAAAAATGCACGACAGCAGCGAGTTGGCACCCAGTCGGTTTGCGCCATGGTAGTGGTAATCGCATTCGCCGATCGCGTACAAGCCATCGATGTTGGTCATGTGGTTTCGCGGCGCACCGGCTTGCAAGCCGCCGGTCGATTCGTTCTTGACGTAGTCGGCCCAAAGACCGCCCATGCTGTAGTGAACGGCCGGGAAGATTCGCATTGGTTCTTCGCGAGGATCGACGCCTTGGAACTTCTCGTAAATTTCCAAGATGCCGCCGAGCTTGCGATCCAGTTCCGCCTTCGGAATGTGCGTCAGGTCCAAGTAGACCGACATCTTGTCCGAATCGACGCTCAGGCCTTCGTTGACGCAAATGTCAAAGATCTCGCGAGTCGCAATGTCCCGCGGGACAAGGTTGCCGTACTTGGGATAACGTTCTTCCAAGAAGTAATAACGTTCGTTTTCGGGAATGTCCCGCGGTTCGCGAACGTCCTGCGGAGTTCGCGGCACCCAGACTCGGCCGCCCTCACCGCGAGCCGATTCGCTCATCAGCCGCAGCTTGTCGCTGCCCGGGATCGCGGTCGGGTGAACTTGGATGAATTCACCGTTGCCGTACTTCGCACCTGCTTGGAAACAACGGCTGGCGGCGCTGCCGGTGCAGAACACGCTCATCGTGCTGCGTCCGTAGATCAGGCCGCAACCGCCCGTCGCGACGACAACCGCGTCGGCCGGGAACGCCTTGATCTTCATCGACACCATGTCTTGGGCGACTGCACCGCGGCAGCGACCCGATTCGTCGATGATCGGCCCTAGGAAGTCCCAAAACTCGTACTTCTTGACCAGCCCTTCGGCTTCGCGGCGGCGGACTTGTTCGTCCAAGCCGTACAGCAACTGCTGGCCCGTCGTCGCGCCGGCGAACGCGGTTCGCTTGTACAACGTGCCGCCGAACCGCCTACGGTCGATGAAACCTTCGCCGGTTCGGTTAAACGGAACGCCTAGACGGTCCATCAGTTCGATCACCTTCGGCGCCCAGTCGGTCATTTCCTTGACCGGCGGTTGGTGGTTCAGGAAGTCGCCGCCGTAGACCGTATCGTCGAAGTGGTTCCATTCGCTGTCGCCAAGCTGTCGCGTTTGGTCGTTGCAACTGTTGATGCCGCCTTGGGCGCAGACGCTGTGCGACCGTTTGACAGGGGTCAGCGAGATCAGGTCGACCGCAACGCCCAGTTCGGCCAATTTCATGGTGGAGGCCAAGCCGGCAAGACCGCCTCCGATGACGACGACGCGATGTTCTGACATGGAATAGTTTCCCTAACCTAGTAGTTCGGTCCGGCCTGCAAGCCGGCTGTTAATTTTCACGGAAGACGCACGAACTAGCTCAATCGCCGGTTCGCATGGCCGTTTCGTCATCGCCGGTGATCGAATAGGTATCCGGTCCGTAGCGTTTTTCGGCATTTTCCGGCACCAAACCGGCTTCCACGGACGCCCGGTACATTCGATTTTCGACCTCGCGGTACTCCGCAATTTCCGCTTCGCCTGGCGACACGGCGGCCCACCAGGCACTTGTCCCAATAACCGCAAGCAGCAGCCCGAACGCCACACAAACCTTGGTCGCGCGAGCCTGGGCGGCCGGCGAAATCCACAGGCCCCAGGTGATTCCGGCGGTCCAAAGCCCGTTTGCCAAGTGATAAACGCAAGCCATCACACCGATATAGTAGAACGCCGGCCAGAAAAACCCCTGCATCGCGTAAACCAGACTGCTGGCCGCGTTGTACGGGCGGAACATGCCGAAGCCGACCGGGCGGATCACGTCCAGCCAAACGTGGGCGTGGAACCAACCATGCAGGTGCAGGACGTGAAAGAACAGGTACACCAGCGCGATCACGCCGGTCCAACGCTGCCAAACGTAACGCTTGTTATTAGCGAACTTGTACTTGTTGCTGTTGTCGCGTCCGGTCTTGGCGATCCAGACGCCGATCACGGCGTGAAAAACCAGCGGGATAAAAATGAATCCCCACTCGATAATCGGCAACAACTTGCCCGGGCTGTGGATCAGAAAGACGGCTCGCTGGAACGTTTCGGAACCGTTCAACAGGCTCGCGTTCGTCGTCAGGTGAACGCACATGTACAAGCCCAACGGCACGATGCCCAACAACGAGTGGACGCGGCGGATGCCGAATTCGTGCCGCGAAAAAAAGCTGTGTTTCGTCGCGACGGCGGTATCGCTCATGAAGATGGTCGACTTACGGAGGAATTATCAAGCAGAAGCCGGTGCGAGCTGTCTTGCTGGGAATGGCGTTACGAATCGGCCCTTGTAACGGATCTTTTTCGCGTCCCAAAACCAATGCACGCCGGGAAGTCGTTAGGTTAATGCAAAAGCCCGCGGAGGTGTGATGCCACAAACGGTGAACATCTTGTCGCAGCCGCCGCGAACGATGTCTTCGCTGCATCGTGGGCCTTCCTTTTCTTAACTGCTTTCCCACCCACCGTCGCAACCCAAACGCGTTCCCCGCGCGAAGGTTTGGAAGCGACCAAGGCAACCTCGTGATGGACCTATTGGCAACCCAGTCGACCTTCGGCACCTGGATCATCGTCGGCGTTTCGGTCGCGGTCGTGTTAGTCGCGATCTTGGCATTTCGGCTGCACGCCTTTTTGACGTTGCTGTTGGCGGGCATGTTGGTCGCGGTCCTATCCGCCGTCGGAACCGGCGGCACCGCGCCGATCGAAAGCTACACGCAGTACCAAGTCGATCGCGGGCGGATGACCGAAAGCCAAGCGAAGGCGTTGATCGCGACCTCGCCGCCGTCTCGATTGGCGAAAGAGTTTGGCGATACGGCAGGCAAGATTGGCATCCTGATCGCGCTGGCCAGCGTTGTCGGCGGGTGCCTGTTGGAGTCGCGTGCCGCTTCGGTGATCGTCGACCGAATGTTGAAGCTGACCGGGCCGCGGCGAGCCCCCGAGGCGCTGGCGGCGAGTGCGTTTGTGCTGGGCATCCCCGTTTTCTTTGACACCGTTTTCTATCTGATGATTCCCCTTGCTCGGTCGCTTCGCGCTCGCGTGGGCAAGGATTACGTCCTGTTCATCCTGGCGATCCTGGCCGGTGGTTCGATCGCGCACAGCCTGGTGCCGCCGACGCCGGGTCCGCTGCTGGTCGCCGACATCATCGGTGTCGACATCGGCACGATGATGATCGCAGGATTGTCGATCGGGTTCTGCAGCAGCATCGTGTCGCTGTTTGCCGCGCGAGTCATCAACCGGTTCAACGACGTGCCGCTGCGTGCGATCGAGGGCGGCGAAGGCGAAGAAGAAAACCCGCTTGGTTCGCGGTTCGGGTTCGGGTTCGGGTTCGGCCGAGTCCGACGCTATCGAAACCGGTCCGATGCCATCGCTAATCGCATCGCTGTTGCCGATCGTCATTCCAGTGGTGCTGATCACGTCGGGTTCGATCTTGGATTACTTGATCGACAGCGAAACGATCGCGCGGACCGCCACCACCGACGCGATCGCGTTGTTTGGCGACAAGAACATCGCGATCGGTTTCGGCGTTCTGTTCGCGTTCGGGCTGCTAAGGTTTTGTCCGCCGGCCAAACGCAAGACCCTGGTCACGCGATCGCTGGCCTCGGCCGGCAACATCATTCTTATCACCGCCGCTGGCGGCGCGTTCGGCGCGATGCTTCGCCAAGCCGGCATCGAATCGGCGGTTGATAGTCTGGTCGGCGATGTGCCGGGGCTGATGATCTTGCCAGTCGCGTTCTTGGTGACCGCATCAATCCGCACGCTGCAAGGTTCCGCGACCGTGGCGATGATCACCGCGGCGGGCGTCTTGCAAGGGATCGCGACGGCGGAGGCGTTGCCGTTTCATCCGGTTTATTTGGCCATGGCAATCGGCGCGGGCAGCAAGCCGATTTCTTGGATGACCGATAGCGCGTTCTGGGTCATCACCCGGATGAGTGGCATGACCGAACGCGAAGGCTTGCAGGTGATTTCGCCGATGAGCACCGCGATGGGCCTTTCAGCGCTCGCCATCACGATGATCTTCGCGGCGATCTATCCGGCCGTATGATACCGGCCGTACGATGAGGGTCGTATGATGAGGGTCGTACGATGAGGGTCGTACAATACCGTCCGTATGGGACCGGTACATCCTTTGCTCCTTTTGCTCATCGGTGACGCGATGTCGGCGTCGAATCGTTTCCATCTCGCCCGTCAAAAATCTGTACTCGAAACTAAACTTATGAACCAAATTCGCGTCGGCTGTCGATTGCAGTACGACATCGCATCGCCAACCACGTTCCTGCTAAATCTCTCGGTCGCTCAAAACGAGCACCAGAAGACGACGGAAGAATCGCTCGAGGTAGAGCCTTTCCACAAAGTCGAAGAGTGCGCCGTTGGCCCCTTGGGCAATCGCTTGCTGCGATTGAACGTCGAGCCCGGTCCGTTAACGATCAAGTACAGCGCCAACGTGGCGCTGCAAGCTGACCAAGTCGATTCGACCGGCATCGTCGAAGCGACGTATGAGAACTTACCCGCCGATGTCTTGGCGTATTTGAATCCCAGTCGGTACTGTGAATCGGACAAACTATTCCGCTTCGCGTCGGAAGAATTTGGCCAATTGATGCCGGGCTACTCGCGAGTCACCGCGATTTGCAATTGGACGTTCGACCACCTGACTTACACGCCCGGTAGCACCGGCCCGACGACAACGGCTTGCGATGTACTGTTGCAACGTGTCGGCGTGTGCCGCGATTACGCGCACGTCGCCATTAGCCTGTGCCGCGCGATGGGCATTCCGGCGCGTTACGTTTCCGGTTACGCGGTCAACTTGCAACCGCCAGACTTCCATGGTTTTTTTGAGGCATACTTGAACGACCGTTGGTTCTTGTTCGACGCGACCCGACTGGCCCCGGTCGGCGGCTTCGTTCGCATCGGCACCGGACGCGATGCGGCGGACGTGGCGTTTGCAACGATCCGAGGCGACGCGGAGAGCACGGGCATGGAAGTCTGGGCCGACGAGCAAAGGTCGGACGATCAATTGCTAAGCCCCGATAACGTGCAAACGGCAGTCAGCTCGGCGTGATTTTTTTCAGTTATGTAATTCGTGCGGCGACACAACCTCTGTTTGTTGTGTCGCCGTAGCTGATCCCGCCAGGGTTCAGTCCGATCTGAACCCTGGCGGGATCAGCTACGTCAGTTGTTGTTCACCAATTACTGAGTGTCACTGCGTTTAGCTTTCCGTCCGCCCGCGCCACGCGATCTGTTTTCCTCGCACCGCATTGGCCAGCGCGATCCATTGCAGCACGACGAACGTGACCGTCGCCGGCACATGACACACGACGCCGAAGATCGGTTGGCGAAAGTGCTTCGCCGCGATCGTGCGAGGGATATGACTGACGACGACGGCAAGCGCCGAGATCACGATCGCGACCGTTTTTCCCGCCGCGATCGCCCACGCTAGCGCCACGATCGGTAGCACCGCGCCGCCGACCAGGATCACTGAAAACGGAACGATCAACCGCGGATTTGCGATGCCTTCGCTCGCGTTCTTTAGCACGCCTCGAACGACTTGTCCGGTGTCGGTGTACATCCGGCATTCGGCCAGATCCGTTCCGTCGACGACGTCGGTGGTAAGCCCGGCTTCCCGATATGCCTTGGGCAACTTCAAGCCGTCGTGACGCGATCCCGCGATCGCTTGATGAGTCCCCGCGGTCGCGTACGCCGCTTTCGTCGTCATGAACAATTGCCCGCAGCCCGATGCGTACGCCGGATGATCGCTGGCTCGCATTCGAGCCAGCGGCAAGAACCCCAGCAAGACGAAGTGCATCATCGGGATGATCCATTTTTCCAGCCACGTCCCCGTTTCCTGGTGCGGGAAGGCGGACAACAGCGCCACGCCGGTGCGATCTTGCCGTCGCACGAGCTGTGAGATCGCGTCGGGTGACAATCGAACGTCGGCGTCCAAAAACACCATTCGGTCGTGCGTCGCGGCAGCGGCCAGTTGCCAACACGCGTGTTGTTTTCCGTTCCAACCCGTCGGCAACGGCTTGCCGTGAATCAGCTTGACTCGGTCGTTCGATTGAGCCATCGCGCGAACCATGTCGGCGGTCCCGTCCGTCGACGCGTCATCCAGCACCACGACCTCGGTGATGACGTCTTCACTGGCAAGCGCCGCCGCGACGCTCTTTTGAATCGCCGCTTCCTCGTCTCGCGCCGGTATCAAAACCGACACCGCGACGGCATCGTTGGCGTCATCCCGCGATCCGGGGGCGTGCCAATTTACAAACAGCGGAACGTTCACGAAGAACATTGCGGCGGGAATCATCGCCAACACCAATCCGATCAGCGCGAGAGTCGTGATCATTGGAATTGTTGGCCGTGTTGAGCTTTGAATTTTTGTCCGGTCACCAGCGACTTGAACCGGCGAAAGGAATCGTACACGACGCCGGCACCTCGAGTACCGGCCAGCAAGTTGTCAAATGGTTCGCTTGACCGCGCGACGGCCATTGCTTGCAGTTCCGACTGCGTTTGCCGGAGCCGATCGGTCAGCAAACGATTCCACGCGGGCTTATCTAAGTTCGCGTGCTTCGCGATCTCGATCGGCTCGCCAAACTTTGCCAAACAAACTGGCAACCGCTCGTCCCAAAACACGTACTCCAGCGCCAGCGGCATCGTCACGCCCGATGTCATCCGTGAACAGAGGTGCGAAAGCCCCGGCATCAGTTCGGGCGACCCATCGCGGCAATCGGTGAACCGTCCTTCGGGCGTCAACCACAACGCCGTCCCCGGCGCGGCCAAGATTGCGCGGCTCTGTTTCAAAAACGCCGACGCGCCCGACGTCGTGTTCATCTGAACGCCGTAGAAGCCCAGCTTGCCGAAGACCTTGTACTGCTGCAGCGCGACCGCGTCGATCGGCGCGTAAAGTTGTCGCTCGGGAAAAACGACGCGGTTCATAAAGTGCGCCGTCAATGGATCCCACCACGACGGATGGTTGGCGTAAACCAGCAGCGACTGGTCAGCCGTGATGCGTTGTTTTGAATCCTGATCAGGCCGCGACGATCGGCCGACGGCGATCGCATGAAAATGGCGACCGAGGTACGGTTTCAAGAAACGATGAAAACCATCGTGAAACCAAGTCGGAACAGGCGGCGGATCACTCGCGGATGTTTGATGGGGATTGCGGGCGCTGAATCGGTCATCGGGTCTATTCGTCGTTCCTGTCGCAGATCGTCTCGAGTTCGGAATTATCGTTTGTTGACGACCTTCGTCTTCGCGAATCGATCGTGCAACGTCCGATGGTCTTCGCTGAACAAAAACCCGATGTCGGCCAGCGCCAACACAGCGCCGATCACTGGAATTCCCGTGAACATGCCGAATACGATCGTTCGCTGCAATGCGCCTTGGGCAAAGCCGACCGGAACGCCCGTCTCTTGATCGACGATAACGGTTCCGACCATCTTCTTTCCGACCGTCTGACCGGACTTGGATATCAAAACGTAGTTAATGATTGATGGAATGCCGCCTCCCAAAAGGATCAGCCAAAAGCTGGCCGAGACCAACGGATTGTCGTTTTCGGCCGGAGGGCCCATCGCAGCCATCACGGCGACTGACAATCCCATGCCGACTGCCAGTCCGATCATCACCATCACCCCGTCGATGATCGCGCCGCCAACGCGGCTGCCGATGCTGGCGATCGACATCGACGCGCCGCCGTATGCGACGTTGCCGCCGCCACCCGAACCGCTCGGTCCGTATTGTTGCCGCAGCTTTCCGCCAGCCGATGCGCCGAATGGATTGGAGGCCGATCGCACCGGGACCAAATCATCCTCGGTCAATTCGTCGAACATGTCGGCGTCGATGGTGTTTGCACCGCGGTGCGTCTGTCGGGCCATCGGCCGAGCAGGCATCGCACCGGCGGGCCGTGCGCCGGACCCGGCAGGCGAGGCGGCTTGCGGAGCTCCACCAGGGGCTCGCAATTGTTTTCCGCACGGGCATTTGACGACTTTGCCCGCCGCCGCGTCGGGGATGTTCAGCTGCGTCGAACAGCTCGGGCACTTAATTTTCATGGACGCGACAGCCGGTAAAAAACGGTGAACAACAAATCGATGTGGCGCCTGATCAGGTTGGGCTTTGACCCAAAGGACGAACGCCGCGCCCCATCATACATCGTCCCTCGCGACGCGAAATGACTTCGCGGGCAAGTCCCGTTTAAGGAACAGACTCGCTCAATCGTGATGGCTGTGGTTCTGTGGGTCGCGGTCGTGGTGCTGTTCGTTGACATGAACGTGCAAGTGCCCGTGATTTTCAAACAGCCAAACCCAGCCCGCGTTGGTGACCGCCGAATCGTCCAAGTACAACGATTCCAATCGCTTCATCTCGGCCAGCGTTTTCAAACCGTCGTCGGTGACCGGAACTCCGATCAGGTGAATCGTTCGCAGCGATTGAATCATCGCGATTTGTTCGCAAACGTCTCGGTCAAGATTCGGCGACCCCAGTCGCAACTGACGCAGCCGGGGTAATTCGGCCAGTTCCGCGACGCCTTCGGATGTGCATTTTGCGTGCGGCAAGTTCAGGAACATCAACGTCTTGCACTCGGTCAACTTGCGAAGACCGTCGTCGGTGATCGGCGACAAACGCAGACGCAAGTGTTCCAGCCGCGGCAGCTTCGCCAGCACGTCGATCGACGCATCGGTCAGCTTGCCCTTGTCAAAGATCACTGTCGTTAAGTCATCCATGTCGGCGATCTCGGCGACCATCGCGTCGGTAACTTCGATGTCGGAGACGTGCAGCGTCGTTTGTTCGGAGTCCGTTCGTGCTTTGGCAAGCCGCGCCGAAAAAACTTCCGCCGGATCGATCGTCGGCTTCTTCGCTTCGACTGTGGTCTCGTAATGGTTCGTCGCAAAGACGACCAGCAAGATAAACGACATCAACGCAAATCCAACGGCGGCCAACTGTCGACGTCGTCTGCGAAGCCGTGTTTTTTCAAACGCGACGGCTGAGACAGGTTCCGTCGACCGCTCCGGTGCATCGATTGGTGATGGGCCAGCTGATGACGGGTCGGCTGATGATGGAGCGGCTGATGATGGACCAGAACCAAGGTCCGACGCGGAAGCCATTTCAACGTCGGCGAAGGTGGGATCGTTGCTGGCCATGCAAAGACGTCTGTGAAAAGGCATCTGTAAAAAAGCATCAGGGCGTCGTTCGTGGCGACGCCCTGATGCGGATGGAAGTTTTGACGTGAAGCCGTCCGCCAAGACGATTGACCCAGTAACCGTCGTGGCCGGCGTTTGACGCTCTAGCCCACTTTAGGCCAGCGAACGTTTCCCGCAAAGCGTTCACCACGTCAAAACTTCGCAATGGATGATCGGGTCCGCGGGGGGCTAACAAGAGCGGGCTTTGCCCTCGCGGTCGTTGGTCGATAGCAGCCCGGCAAAGTTCGCGTCAACCCGAATGGCGGGGAATCAGAAAGTTTCCAGTTTCACGAACGGTTCAAGCGGGCCACCAGCGGCTTGGCGAGGCTAGGAAACAGGGAAAGCGTGATCGCGGCGGCGCGGCGGGCGGTCGGTCGCCGAAGCGCGTCGGTCACCCAGCGGCACGTTCGCTTTTTCGAGTCCAGCAGATCCTTCAAATCCGATTGCCAAAGCGCACCGATCCGCTCCGGCGTCTCGATCGTCGCCGCGATTCGTTCCGCCGACGCGATGCCGCTTTGCATCGCCCACGTCATGCCTTCGCCGGTGAACGGTTCGACATAGCCAGCCGCGTCGCCGATCGCGATCACGCGGCCGTTTCCCGCTCGGCGAGTCCGTCGCAGCGGAGGCGTCGTCATCACGGGCGAGACGTTTGCCAGCGGCCCGAAATGGAATTCGCTTCGCGATAAAATTCCGATCGCGCGATCGAGCGGACTGCCCGCGGCCGATGCGGACTGACCCGACATCAATGCGCCGGCCACATCGACATGTCCCTCCGCCAACCGCACCACGCCGACGTAACCATCGTCGTCGCAGGCCATGTAGATCACGCCTGGTTCGACGCCGTCGCAGTCGGCCATCAGCGAAACCCCGAATGGACCCTCCGGCGTTTGCGTCCATGGCAACAACTCGTTGACGCCCGCGACGCGAAGTCCCGCGGCCAAAACGACGACGTCATATCTCTCGGTGCGGGTTTGGCCATCATGCGTGATTCGGACCATCACCGATTCGGCGGAGACCGTCTGCATCGTCGCGGTGTGTCGGCGGCGGACGGTCGCGCCCAGCGACGACGCGGTGTCAAGCAACAACGGGTCCAGCCGTTCTCGCGAGATCGCCAAACCTTCGGGAAGGTCCATGCGAATCGTTCGCGATTCCAGCGACGCTTGCCAGCGAACCGTCGGCGTCCCGCCCGCGATCGCGCCCGCTCTGACGTCCAATCGATCTAGCATCTCCAGCCCGATGACGCCGATGCAGCATCCGCAAACTTTCGGCCGGGGGAAACTTTCTTTCTCGACGACGTCGACCGGCAAGCCGAGTTGTCGCAAGCGGATCGCACACGATGCACCGGCCGGTCCGCCACCGACGATTAGGATTCGCGGGGATGCTTGGGGATCACTGCTCATGCGAACGCGACCGCCGTTTCGACGGCCACTTTTTCGTCCAGCGTCGCCACGAACCGGCACGGGAACGTTCGGCGAACGCGAACGGGTCGGCCGAGCGACGTTTCCGCAAGGTGTTTGAACTCCTCGGCCGTGAACGCTGCTCGAACGCTCGTCGCGGCGTCGCTGTGAACGATTGGGTTGCGAGTGACAAGCCGCGCACCGATCGCGACCAAGCCCAGGTTCAAGCGGGATCGGTCCAGGTCGCAAACCACCACGGCTTGCTCGGTCGCCATCTGCATCGCGTGCATCAATCGCGATGCTTCGTGACTTTCCAGATGGTGCATGAACAGGGAACACATCACGACATCAAAACCCCTGGGCAACGGCGATGACAAGCAATCCATCTGGATCGCGCGCAGCGTCACGCCGACCTCGCCGGCCCGGCGGTTCTGTTCTTCGATCGCGACGTCGCTGATGTCGACCGTCGTGACCTGCATCGCGATGCCGTCCTTGGCCGCTCGCCGCATGCACGCGATCGGCACATCACCGGCACCGCTGGCCACGTCCAGCACTCGCAGCGTTCGCCCATTGCCGCTTCTGGCGTAGGCTTTCAAATGCCGATACATGACGGCGTCAATGCCAGTGAAACGGTTCAGGCGTGACAGACCGACCAGCGCCTCTTGATGCAACTTGGGATCGATGTCTGGCTGGTCCATCCATTCGGGTTGCAGATCGCGGTGCCGCATCACGGCGTCACGGACCGCTCGTTACGTAACCGCTCGTCACGCGACCGCTCGTCACGACGCGGAGGGCCGTTCGGTGACAAGTTTGCGGCCGGGTCGGTGGATCCAAAACAATCCGGCGATCGAAAAAGCGAAGACAAAGACACTGACCCATTGCGAGATTGACAAGTTGGTCCCGAACTGTCCGGCCTCGTCAACTCGTACGATTTCAAGAATAAACCGAAGCACGGCGTAGGATGCAAAACCCAGCATCATAACCGTGCCGGTGCGGAGCGGAAGCGACGATACAACGCACAGCGTCAAACACAAAGCCAAAGCGCCGACGCTGCTGATGATTTGAGCCGCCCGAACCGGCAGTGCCGACGCAGGCAACTCCGCCGCCGCGAAACGCACCCGTCGTCCATCGATTGTCATCACGACGCCCAGCTGCACGTCTTCGGCGGGGATCACCCGCGATGCGTCCTCGATCGCCGATCGGTCGACGGTGATCTGGTCGACCCGCTGGCCCGCGACGATGCCGGCGGAATCGGCAAGCGAATCGGCGCGGACGTCGGTGATCCTTCGCGATGCGTCGTCGAATGTGATCCCGACCAGTTCGCCGCTGTAAAGCTGATCGTCGTAGACCTTCGCGCCAGGCGGAAAGTGCAAAGCCATCGACGTGTCTTCGCAGCGGCCGCCGTAGCAACAGCCGTTCATCAAGCAGCCGATCCGACCGAAAAACACTCCCAAGAACATGCATGGCACAATCACGTCGCCCAGCTTCAAAACCGGCAAGTGATGCCGCATCAGGTAGAAAGAGACCGCTAGAAAACCGCCGATGAACGATCCGTAAACGACCAGCCCGCCCTCGGTGAATCGCAGCATGTTGCCGACCGTTTCGGTGAAGCTGTCGCCGACGAACCGATCGTAATACTGAATGACGAAAAAGGCGCGAGCCCCAATGATGCCACCGAAAAAGGCGTACGGAGCCAAGTTCCAGATCAATTCCGGATCGATGCCGTATCGTTTTGCGCGATAGGCGGCCAGCCCCACCGCCGTCGCCACCCCGGTAAGCAACATCACGCCATAGCCGCGGATCGCGGTGCCGACGGGCTGGCCGTCGATGTTTTTAAGCTCGACCCACGGCAAAACAAAGCCGACGACGACACCCGCCATCATCCAAACCAAACCCTCGGTCGCCAGCACGTCGGTTACCGATTGGCCACGTTTGGCCGCGATGACCAAGCGGATGACCAGCCCGATCGCGAGCGCCATCAGGACCCAACCGAACCCGAACACGGGCAGGCCGGCAACTTCGTGAGGAATCAGTAAGAGCGTTTGCCACATGGGCCAGGGTTCCGCCGTTCGGGATGAGGTGTTGATCGCGGTTCGACTTGGTCGCGTCGAAGTCGTAATTTCTTGTAGGGTGGGTCGAGTGTGCCGGTGGGCCATGTTGACCCACCATTCGTCCGACACCTCGCGTGCTCGGTGGGTCTGCATCGCTGCCGCGATTTGACCCACCCTACGAAAACTACGAAAACTACGAAAACTGGAATTGGAGCTGACGTGTTTTCGCATTGACCTAGACTGGCCCCGCGCACCTTTTCTACGCTGGCAGGCCGCCCATCGTCCAGGTCGAAGCGTCGCCAGAAAAGAGAACTCGCCGATGAATCACCACAGTCTACGCCTGCTGGCCGTCCTGGCGATGCTGGTCGCGCCCGGCGTCGTTTGTACAGTCGCTTCGGCCGCGACGTTCGCCGTCGACTTGTTAACCTTTGCCGGCGGCGAGGCCCAACCGATCGCCAATCACCGCGTGGTGTTGGACAACGGGTTGTTCTATGACTTTCCGCAAATCCAGTCCGGCTTGGTAACCGTTTACGACACCGCCGCCGGCACCGTCACGATGCTGGATCGCAGTTCACAAGTCCAAACGATCCTGGCCATCGACGACTTGGTCAAGATCACCGCTCAAGCTCGTGCGGCCGCCGACACGACCCAAAAACGCCGCGACCTCGGCATCGACTCGGTGGTCACCACGGTCACCCATCCGTTCAGCGGCTTCCAAATTCAGTTCGGAGGCGCGACCTACACCACGTCGACTCAGACGCCGACCGATCCGACGATGGCGGTCGACTTCGCCCGGTTCTCGGATCTTGCCTCGCGATTGAACTTGGTCCAGCGGCATTGGTTGCCGCCGTTCGCGCGAATGACGCTGGGCGATCACCTGCGGACGATTGGGATGATCCCGGACAAGACGACGTTGCTGCTGCGGCGCGGCAACCAAATCGACCACTACGTCTCTCGCGTCACGCTGGGCGACGTCATCGAATCCGATCGCGTCGTGATCAAGCAGACCGCCGGCATGATCACGCTTTTCCGCGAAGTGACGCTGGAAGAATTTCCGGTGCAATGACTGGTAACTCGACGCCTGACGACTATTTGCTCCCGTTGTAACGATTATGCCGCCGGTGGTTCGGTGGCATCATCCATTCCGATTCGTTTTCTTGACTTCAAGCGGATCGAGTTCGCGGTTTTGCGCCCGCGTTTTCTTTTTCCCAACCCGCCTGACCGTTAGGCGTGTTGTAGGTTTCCAGTGGCAACGATTGTCGAGCCACGGCATTCGCCCCAGCGCCAAGCCATCCTTTCCCTTCCCATCGGCAAAGCAATCGCCATGAGCACCGTCACCACCAAACGTAGCAAGGCCTGGGTCGATCCTGAAGTCCAAGGCGGCGTCCTTCGCAAGATCGCGGTCCACTGGATTGTCTTCTTCGTCTGCAACGCGCTGGCGTTGACGATCTGGATTCGTTTGTTTGAACAACCCGACGTGCCGTGGGGACAAACGTTCGGGGACACGTTGAAACGGTTCCTGCCGTTCTTCATCATCACGCTGGCGCTGATTCCGGCGTTCGTATGGGACACCTTGAAGCTGACCAACCGCTTCGCCGGCCCGATCCTGCGTTTGCGTTCGGCACTTTCGGACGCCAGCGAAGGCCAACAAGTCGCACCACTGCACTTCCGAACGAACGACTTCTGGGCGGAGATCGCAACGAACTTTAACAAAGTGATGAAGCGCGGCGACATGCTGAACGACAGCGTCGCCCCGGTCACAGAACCGGCCGACCGTGCGGGCAAGAAGGCCGACTGATGCGGCGACGGTTGCCTTGTAAGCCTACTCATTTCCCGCTCATTACTTGTCAAACGCCGGTTCCGGTAACTTCCATGACTGATCGAAAAAAACATCGCCATCCAAATCGCCGCGGGGTCGCGGCGGTCGAGTTCGCGGTCTGCTTGCCCGTGTTGGTGCTGCTGGTGTTCGGGTCGATCGAAGCGTCCAGCTTCATTTTCCTGAAACAATCACTGAACGTGGCGGCCTACGAAGGCATTCGCGAAGCCGTTCGATCGGGCAGCAACAACGCCAACGGAGACGCTCGTGCGGTCAACATTTTGACTTCGCGGAACGTCAATGACTTCGGGGTCAGCTTTCCCAGCGGCGAAGCATCCTCGCTGCCACGCGGCACCGAAGTCGTCATCGAAGTCACCGCGCCGACGCTGACCAACAGCCCGCTGGCCGGGCAGTTCATTCCCAACCGCCTCGTTACCGCCCGCGTCGTGATGTTGAAAGAGTAAGCATGAAGAAATCCATTGAATCGTTCAGCGTGATCTTACAAGCTCGCCGAGATCCATCTCGCGATCGCCGCGGCGCGATGCTGGTCCTGATCGTCGTGATGATGGTCGCGTTCATGGTCGCCGTCGCGTTCAGCGTCGACATTGCGCAGATGCACCTGTCGCGAACCGAACTTCGTTCGGCGACCGACGCGGCATCCAAGGCCGCCGCGGCAACGCTGGCCGAAACGCTGGACGTCAATCAAGCGATCGCCCGCGGCCAACAAATCGCCGCCGCCAACACCGTCAACAATGAACCGCTGCTGCTTTCCGCCGGCGACTTCTCGTTCGGACGAAGCACCGAACAAACCAGCGGCAAGTTCGCGTTCACCTCGGGCGGACGCCCCCAAAACAGCGTCATCGTCAACGGCCGCCGCACCTCCGCCTCGCTATCGGGACCGGTACCGCTGTTCTTCGGCAACGTATTCGGCATGCCGTTCTTTGAACCGCAAGCCACCGCCGCGGCGACGTACATCGAACGCGACATCGTATTGGTCGTCGACCGCAGCGGTTCGATGGCGGGATCCAAATACGCGGGCCTGGTCGCCGCGATCGACACGTTCGTGTCCACGCTGAACGCCACCCCCGTCGACGAATCGGTCGGCTTGGCGTCGTATGCGGAATTCGCGAGCGAAGACGTGCCGCTGACCGAAAACTTGAACCTGATCGCCGACGGCATGCGAGCGCTTCCGATCGGCGGCTTCACCAGCATCTCTCGCGGCATGGAAGCGGGCGAGCGACTGATGAACAACAGCCGCGATGCCAACTTCGTCGAACGGACATTGATCGTGATGACCGACGGACGCCACAACCGCGGTCCCGAACCTCGCGGCGTCGCTCGCCGTTTGGCCGACGACGACGTGACCATTCACACGATCACGTTCGGTTCCGATGCCGACCGAGCACGGATGCGAGAAGTCGCCTCGATCGGTGGCGGTCGACATTTCCACGCCGATAACACGGCGCAATTGATTGCGATCTATCGCGAGATCGCGTTGACCCTTGGCACCGTGATGACGCAGTAGTCCATCCATCGATTCACGCGCCCGTAGCCCCATCCGTCAAAGAACTCGCAAAAAGAAACGTGATGAAACTTGCATCGATTCGTCGACCCAAACGCAGCGACCGCCGTGGCACCACGGCCGTCGAGTTTGCGCTGGTCGCGCCGTTGTTGTTTCTGTTTTTCTTTGCGGCGTTCGAGTTCGTTCGCGTCGTGATGATTCGTCACACCGCCGACAACGCGGTTTACGAAGCCTGCCGCGTCGGCATCATTCCGGGGGCGACAGCGGGCGAAGTCAGCGCCGAAGCAACGCGAATCATGAGCACCATCGGCGCGACCAACGTCACCCTTAGCGTCTCGCCCGGCACCATCACCGGCGACACCGAAGAGGTCACCGTTCGCATCGAAGTGCCGCTGGATCAAAACAGCTATGTGCCCAACCAGTTCGTCGCCGGTCGATCGATCATTCGCGAATTAACGCTTCGACGCGAAGGCAACCGGTAACGCTTTGACCGCGAAGCAAACCGCTTTGCTTGCCGATCACGCGATGTTTAACAGCTTCCCGCCCATCCAATCGCCGACGCATCGATGACCGCGTCGTCCAGCTTTTTGCGATCGGACGGCGACTGATGCAGCTCGTGATAATGATTGACCCGTTCATCGGCCGGGTGCCAGCACAGCCGGATCGGTCGACGGTTCAGCACGGCCGGAAAGTCGACGAAGCCGTCGAACGGTTCGTGAACGACGACGCCGAAGGATTCCAGTTCGTCGATGCACGCCTGCATCTGTTGCTGGTCGTCTTCCAAAGAATCGCGAACGTCTTCGACTTCTTCTTGATACGTCCGCGAATCGATCGTTTCGGTCAAGGCGTCGATGCCGCGAAGTTGTTCGCGTTGGGCATCGATCAAAGACTGCAACCCCATCAATTCGCTGACGATTCGGCGAACCAGCGGTAGCGTTTTGCTAGCCCCCGACGGCGTGAAGACCGTCGTGTCGTTGCGAGACGCCATTTCGGCGCGGTGACCCGGATTATCGCGAGAGGCTTTTACCATGGGGGAATCGATTGCCGTTTAAAAGTGGGTCGAAAGGAGTCGCCAAAGTGGCCAGTGAACTTCGCTGCCAGACGGTCTTAAGTAAGACGTAACAAACCGCCCTGTGGTTCCCGCAGCGCGTGTTCCCGCGGTCCCCGCACAGCGGATTAGGGTCCCGCACAGCGGATTAGGGTTCCGCATTGCGTATTGGGGTTCCCGCACAACGGATTGCGGTTCCCGTGATAGGGAGGGGGCCGCACCTGAGAAAGAACCTCGCGATAATGAAAGTGTCGATGTTTCTTGCGAATTCGAGGAATGGTGGTTTGCTAGCTAATTCATGGGATTTTGCGGGTTGGGGATGCCTGCGAGCGGTTTAGGGGTCACTATTTGGTTCTTGTCAAGGCGGGATTCCTTGACGCGCCGTTTTTTTGACCTAGAGTTACACGTGTCAGGAAAGGCGAATGCATACGGACTGAATTCGCGGGCACAACCGGCCTACGTAGCGGTGAAGCGGGGAACGAAGCTGTTTCGGAAATCCTGCATGGCATCGGGACTGTAGGCACGCACGAAAATAAATAGCATTTTGGGCCGGTTAAAATAAAGGACGGAACATGCTGGTTTTATCAAGAAAAAAGAACGAAAGCATCGTGATCAACAACGACATCAAAATCGTTGTGGTCGAAATTCGCGGCGACAAAGTGCGTCTTGGGGTGGAAGCGCCCCGCGAGGTGCCGGTGCATCGACGTGAAGTCTACGATGCCATCCAACGCAGCCTCGAAGCGGGGGGCGAACTCACTGTCGAATCCGGTGACGCCTCGGTCGAATCCGACGCATCGATCGAATCTTAATGGTCAATCGGCGGACCGCGATGCACGTCGTTCGGCTTCCGCGTTGTTGTCCGAACGCGTGCGACGGCTGAGCATTCCCGGCCAGAAAAATCTTCCTGAAAGAATTTTTCGCTCCATCGCTTCGCAAGCCTTGACGGTCCTTGCATCGTTTCGGTACAACCCTTGCTCACGAGCGACAGGGCTCCGAACGCACGTCCTAGATTTAGTGTTCGGTACCGGCCAGCAAGGCCCCTTCGTCTAGCGGTCTAGGACACCGCCCTTTCACGGCGGTAACACGGGTTCGAGTCCCGTAGGGGTCACAGGTCGAACAATCGGCCGGACGATCGCGGGCGGCCGGAAACGGCCGCCCGCGTTTTTTGTGCGATAATTGATGACATGCCTTTACGCGGGACGCGGAACCATGGCCGTCGACAATGCGTTGTCGTCGACCGTTTCCGAACGCATCGACCCGCCGCGTTGTCATCGTTGGAATGAATACCATTTTCACCATTCACTTGATCGACGACGCCGGCCGCGTTTGGATTCACGACGCGACGGCGACGAACCCTGATGATGCGTTGACGGAGCTGCAGCGGATGGGCGAATACGTCCCGCCGCGGCATCGCGTGTTACTGATCGCCCGCACCACCCAACAAACCAAATAAGCGTGAACCATGGCCACCCAAGTTGTCGAGCTGACCAGTGATGAAGCCGCCCTTTTGCGAGGGCTCGATAAGGTCATCCAAAAGGAAGTTCAGCACGCCAAGCAGTTGGCGGAAACGGCGGCGGCCGGTGGCAAGGCGGGTGACGAAATCGCGGCGGGCTTCGATCGCGCTCAACGCGAGTCGGAAAAGTCGATGAAGTCGGCGCTTCGCGAGCTGGCCAAGTTTGGTCCGGCCGGACAGGCGGCGGCAACGGAACTTCGGTCATCGTTCGAGGCGTCCGGATCGTTTGGCTTCAAGGGGCTCGACACCGTTTTCGCGGACCTTGAGAAGCTCGACCCCGCCGCGGCCCAAGCGGCGCGATCGGCAGCGGCCGCCATTCAATCCGAAATGGCGGCCGCCGATGCGGCGACCGAGTTCAATAACACGCTGACCGCAATCGAAAGCCTTGGCGGGGCGGCCTCGGTCGCGGCGAAACGTGTTTCGGATTCCCTGAAGGAACCAGGCAACAACGCGGAAGGCTTGGCCCACTATTTGGATGAGCTGCGATCACTGGGCCCTGCCGGTGAGGAGACTGCCGACCGCATCGCCTTGGAATTTGAAAAGGTTGACCAGAAAACCGAGTTCGATCAAACGCTTGCCAAATTGCGATCGCTGGGCGGCGAACGCGCGAGCGATCGCCGATGGCATCGCGGCCGACATGGCGGCCGCCGATGAAATTGCAGCCGGTGACATGAATGCAATTTTAGAAAAGCTGAAGTCGATCGAGCCGACCGTGGAACAATCGGCGTCGACGATCAAGCGTCAACTCGAAGAGGCCGGCCGGTTCAGCGAGAAGCAGTACGAAGGAACGCTCGACAAATTGCGATCGATGGGGCCGGTCGGGCAAGCCGTCGCCAAAGAGTTGAAGGAGAAGCTGGTCGGTGCCGGTGAGCTCGCCGAAGAGTCGATCGATGACGTGATTGCAACCCTAAAAAAAATTGACCCAGCGGCGGCGGACGCCGCACGCGCAATTCACCGCGAAATGGAAACCGCGTCCAGTCAATCGGACAGTTCATTCTCGAAGGTGTTCAACTCAACGCTCACGCAGATGGGTTCGGTAGTTGCCGCGTACGCGAGCTTGGACGGGCTACTATCGTCGGTGAATCAGTATCTACGGGACCAGGAGGAACTGCTTGGAAAGACGCTCGACCAACACTTGGAATTGGCGGAAGCTCAACAGGAGGCTGCCAAGAACTTATCGGGTTTTGATGCCGCCGATCGGGAATACCTACTTCAAGTTGCCGCCCCAAGCATCGCGAGGGAGACCGGGCTAAGCGACATGTCAGCAATCACAAGTGCGCTCGGTGCGGCGGCGTCGAGCGGTGCGGACGCGGCGGAGGCTGAAGAGGCCGTTCGGCAGTCGGCTAGATTCGAGGTCAACACTCCGGAACAGCTCGGCGACACAACGGCGGCGGCGGTTGCCGTTCAATTGGCGACAGGGCTTGATGATGTTCGGCAAACGTTGGCTTTGCTTCAAACTGTTGGGAACCAGTCCGCAATTACTGACCAGTCGAAGGTAGCGGAGAACGCACGGCAAGCTCTAGTCAGTGGCGTGGCCACGGTGCGCAACCAAGACCCCGAAGAGGCTGCGAGGCAAACGGGAGCCTTGTTTGCGCAGGTCACGAAGGCGGGCGCTGACACGCAAGGCTCTTCATCAGCAACCTTCACGACAACCGTCACAAAGGAGTTGGACCAATTCTTTTCATCGTTTGGCGATGAACTGATCGATGCGAGAAGCAAAGTCCAAAAGTTGGACAAGAAGATCGATAAGGGCACGGCCACCGAAGCAGATGTTCGCGATCGAAATCAACTGAAGGAGTTTGTTGACGTTGGGTCGTCGGTACAAAAGGACCTTCAGGGCACCGAGTCTTTTGAGACTCTGTTTGGGAGAATCGAAACGCTACAAAAGTTTCAGCCGCTCGCGACGCAGTTTGCGGGCCGCGAAGGCTTCGGCGAAGCGAGGTTCCAGGTATTGCTCAAAGACATTCTCGACGCGAACAGCGAAGCATCGCTGGGCTTGCAAGAAGCGTTCGATAAGATTCGAGCCGACGCCAGTTTCTTTGAAGTCGAGGCTGCGTTCGTGTCCTCGGGGACCCCTGAGCTTGCCCAGGCAAACTTCAGGAATCGCAGCGCGTCCGCACAAGCGGCTCAACTGTTTGAAGATAAGGATGGCTCCGCTCTATCTGCAATCCGCGAAGGCACCGCCAACGCTCTCGCAGAAACACGTACGCCGGGAATCGGAGGTTTTCTTTCCGCGCAAGTGTCGGAGAGCTTCATTCGTTCCGGAATCGCGAAGGGATCTACGGCGGCGGAGGAATCGGTCGACCTGATTCTAAAACTGCTACAGCGACGACTTGCCTTTTCCAATGACGGCCTCACCGAAGAGGAAGCACCAAAGGTCGCACGCTTAGATGCCGAGATTTCATCGATTCGGGATTTGCTACGAAACAAGGCGGGAGTGCTTGCACCTGGTTCACTGGAGTCAGCGTCGTTCCAAGCGTCAACGGTTGCGGAATCGATCAACGCGTACGCCCCCGGGCAGGAAGGCTTCTTTCGAGACTTGGCGGCGGAGTTTCGAGAAATGCGAGCCACGATAGAACGCCAAAACGCGATCGCCCAGCAACAGCTCGACGCGGCAAACCGGACCGCCGACAACACGAAGCCGACGACGCCCGATCCAGGGGCGGCGCAACGGGCGGCGGCGGCCGCGACGCGATGACGGCACACGAGTGAGCGCCAGTGTCGACGCGGTCGCCGACTGACCAACAGCGTCGGGAAGTAGGCGACAACGCGACAGCGAGCCGCTGGGGCCGCCAGCGGTCCCGTCGGATCCCGCCGCGCGATCATCGACCGGTCCAGAAAAATGGGTCCTTCCCGGGGGTGCCCCACGGCGGGGCGTAGCCCGTTTTTTGACGCGATTTTTTGTACGCGTTCTGAAACCGCGGTAAGTAAGTAAGCGCGCACGCCGAACGATCGCCCCGCATTTTACGCGGTTTTCGTTCACGCCTTCGGCGCGAGCGGTTACCGAGCGTCCCATCGAACCGGCCAGCGACGCCTAGAATTTTCATGGCGGCGGCCAGTACTACTTCTTGAAAATGTAGGTCTCGTACTTGTCGGCTGCCTTAACAACTTCGTCGCTGGCCGCGGGCAGTTCGACAGCCTCGACTCCATAGAGCTGCCTCGCGGCTTGCCAAATGCAAAGAGCCCGGACGATGGGCCGAGCTACGCGTGTAGCGATTTCCAAAGCCGCTTGGGTTTCGGTCCGTACTGAACTCATGTGGTCTTCCAAAGTGAGGGGATGCCATGCGGCGTCGGTCAAAATTACCCGAAGTTGTCGACTGTGATCGCCAGCGTCGTTTGCGGGTCAACAGCGGCGGCCCGGACGCGACTACGTTGAAACGCTCCGCCGCACGTTCTCGATTTCTCGCATGAACTCCGGGTCGACGCAGTCCATCAACGAGAGCCACGCGACGGCCGTTTCGGAGAGCTGGCCCGCTTTTGTGCGCCATTCTTGCTGGAGGTCTTCAAAACGTTTACATTTCCCCCGCAGTGCGAGTCCCGTAGGGGTCATTTCGTGTCCAACTTCGGGAACCTCTCCGAAGCGTCAGAAGCCTGCACCTTGCAGGCTTTTTTCGTATCCGTGTGGGTGCATCTCCGTGGCCGAGGGCCGTGTCCCGAATGGGCCGCCTCGTTCTGAAACATTCATTCTTTTGTGCGGAAGCGACCAAGCTTCCAGTTTTGGCGGCATCTTGAAAGTCCCTCCGCGTCTCAAACCGCTGATCGAAGACGGGCTCGTCGACCGAGTCCTGGGGTCGTTGATGAGCGGCAAAGAAGCCCAGGTTTTTCTAGTCGTTTGCGGGGACGAAACGCGATGTGCAAAGGTCTATAAGGACGTCGCCAAACGCAGTTTTAAAAATGCGGTTCAATACCAAGAAGGACGCACGATCCGAAACAGCCGCCGACAACGGGCCATCGACAAACGATCGAAGTTTGGTCGCGATCAACAGGAAGACGTCTGGCAACGGGCCGAAGTCGACGCCCTGTACAAGCTGGCAACTGCGGGCGTTCGAGTTCCCAAGGCATACGGATTCTACGACGGCGTGCTGCTGATGGAGTTGATTACCGATGGCGACGGTGGGGTTGCGCCGCGTCTGAACGACATCACCATGTCTCGCGAGCGAGCCGTGAAAGATCACGCAACGATGATGAAGTATGTGCTGCGGATGCTGTGCGTCGGGTTGGTCCACGGCGACCTTTCCGAATTCAACGTGCTGCAGGACGACACGGGCCCCGTCATCATCGACTTTCCCCAGGTCGTCAATGCATCGGGCAACAACAATGCGAAAGCCATGTTGCAGCGGGACGTTCGCAACATCACGCAGTACTACGCCCAGTACGCCCCTCATCTTTCCGAAACGCACTACGCCGACGAGATGTGGGACCTGCACGAAAAGGGCGAGCTAACTCCGGATTTCAAATTGACCGGCAGGTTTAAGTTTTCAACCCGTTCGGCTGACGTCGGCTCCGTCCTGAACATGATCGACCTCGCTTACGAGGACGAGTTGGATCGTCAGAAACGGATGGGAAATGGCTAACCATGCGTTCTTCAAACGCCTGCAGGCGATTGGGGCGCCGTTCAGCTACTTTGCTTCGACCGATGTGCCCACCTGGTCGCCGACTCGTGCATACAGTTCACGCTTTTCGTGCGAGTGTTCGATCAGGTCGTCATCGAACGCTATCCGTCCACGCTCGAAAATCGTGATCGTGCAGGACCCGCCGAAGCGAAAGTAACCTTTCTCGCTTCCCTTCGCGACCGACGTTCCATCGCGGTACGTTTGGCAGATGCTGCCCACGCAAGTCGCGCCGATTTCCAACAGCAGAACTTTCCCGAACGAGTCCGTTTCCAACTCCGTCACGCATCGCTTGTTGGTCGCCAAGATGTCGATGTTTCTGCAAAGAGCGATTGGATTGACGGAGTAGAGCGGCCCGTTGATCAATCGCGTTGGTCCGGGAACTCCCGCGACGGGGAAGTGGAAACGGTGGTAGTCGACCGGGCACAACCGCGACATCAATAGACTTCCGCTGGCGTATCGTTCGGCAAGACGCTTGTCGTCCAGTAATGTGCCGAGGTCAAACATTTCTCCTTTGACGAACAACCCTTCGCCGCGCGAAAGGTCCGGAACGCACAAGTGGCGGCCATCGGCGGGAAAGACGACCGACGAAGCATTCGCATCGATCGGTCTCGCATCGGGCTTTAACTCGCGAAAGAAGAACTCGTTGAAGTTTGCGAAGTCGTCGACATCACGAACAAATTCCGTCGCATCTAGCTCATAGGCTTCAATGAATGGAACGATCTTTTCTCGCGTGGTGGGGCGATCCATCTTCCATCCGTACCAATGCGAAAACATCGCTCGCTTGACCAGGACGTTCAACGAGGCCCGCCCGAGTCGAGTCCCATAGGTCCAGCGAAGTGCTTGGTCGCCGTAAACTTTTTCGACGCACGTTTCACCGCGGTACCGGTCGTAGTAAACGATTTGGTCCATCTTCACCCGTATCCATTCGTGTCGTTGTGCCTTGATCAGTCCATTGTCGCAAAGGTGGCGTCGCGTGACAGGCCACTTGCACAACCGCGACCCCTAAAAGCTTCCTTGTACCCAAAACCTTCCGTACGCCCAAAACCTTTCGTGTCCCTTCCACCGGATGAGTCAGAAAGAAGGGTGTCGAGGGAAGAATTTGCCACCGGGCGTCATTGGTCGAACCGCGAACGAGCCTGTGCACTGGAGTCGGCTTTGAATTTTGCGGTCAGTTCGTCGCCCATCGAACATGCCGCGCTGCGAATCCGCCGTTCCCCGACGCGGGTGCGATCGGCCGTGTTAAACTGGATGCCGGTTACGCTAAAACATGACGAAGACTGGATGTATCAGTCACTAAAAATGCCTGGTCTATCGTTGGATTTGTTTTCCGACGTTACTCACCAATCATCGACGAATGGACCGCTTCGTTGACGTCGCGATCGAACGAAAGGAACGATTTTCAACTATGAAACCGCACCTCGTCGCACTGTGCCTGATCGCTGGAATTTTGGCCAGCCAGTCGCTTGCCAAAGAAACAACGCCGAAAGAATCAAATTCGTTGCCGTTAAACCTGTTAGTCATCATGGCGGATGACCTCGGCTACGGAGATCTTGGTTGTTACGGCAGCACGGTTCATCGCACGCCGCAGATCGATCAATTGGCCGCCGGCGGAATTCGGATGACTGACTTCTATGTGACTTCGTCGGTCTGCACGCCAACTCGCGCGGCTTTCTTGACTGGTCGCTTTCCTCGTCGATGTGGTAGTCCCGGCGTGCTATGGCCGACCTCGACCGACGATGGGTTGCCAAGTGACGAGATTACTTTGGCGGAGGTGCTGCAACAGGCCGGCTATGCGACGCATCTGAGCGGCAAGTGGCATCTCGGACATGGAAAGCCGGAGCATCTTCCGCAGGCTCATGGTTTCGATCACTGGTATGGGATGCCGTATCCGAACGACATGACCGATGGGCATCCGCAAACGGTTTATCGAGACCAGCGTTGGCCGCCGATGCCGATGATGCTGGACGGACAAATTGTCCAACAGCCGATCGACGTGAACTTTTTGACGCAGCAGTACACGGCCGACGCGGTGAACTTTATCAGTAAGCACCACGACCAACCGTTTTTTCTGTTGCTGGCCCACGCGATGCCTCACGCGATCATCGGAGCATCCGCGGACTTTAAGGATCGATCCGCAAATGGTTTGTATGGCGATGCCGTCGAGGAACTCGATTGGAGCACCGGGGAAATCATGCGAACGCTGCGGGCGTTCAATCTTGAACAGAAAACGTTGGTGATTTTCACCAGCGACAATGGCGCAACGCACCACGTCGCCCACGAACCGGAAGAACTTCAACGCTGGTTTTGCGCGGACATGTCCAGCGGCAGCAACGCGCCGTTTCGAGGCGGCAAGCAGGCGACGTTCGAGGGCGGTGTGCGTGTCCCAGGAATCTTCTATCTTCCACCGACGATTCCCGCCGGACGTGTTGAAGCGGAACCGGCAATCATCGTTGACTTGATGCCGACGATGTTGGACTACCTTGACCTTCCACTGCCGCAAGACCGCGTGATGGACGGACGCACCATCCGCCCGGTTTTAGAAGGGACGGGAGGCCGCGATAAAACAGTTTTTCTTTTTGGCGGCCAAGACGTCACGGGTGCTCGGTCGGGACCATGGAAACTTCAGTTTCCGAAACAGCCCAAATGGATGCAGCCGCCACTGGAAAGCGATAGTCCAATGCTGTTTAACCTCATCGCCGACCCAGGTGAAACATGCAATATCGCCGACCAGCATCCCGAAATCGTCCAGCGGCTGCTTCGCACGATCATGGACTTCGAGGCAGACACAGTGACCCGGTAAAGCATCCTCGCATCGAACGTTCAACGCGTCGTGTCTATGTCTCCATTGAAAAAAACGGTCGGTTGTCTGTGTCTGCTGGGACTCTGCGGTTACGGAATCGCGAGCCGTCGTGAGGTTCAGCCCGATCCAAATTTATCAGCGAACCAGGACGCGGCGAAGGATCAACGGCAACGGGAAGCAGCGATCCTTGACGGGCTTCGCAACGAACAGCAAGTCGTTTTGGTGTCGCTGAACGATCGAAAATTCTGGCAGATGCACTGGCGGCTTCGCGAAGCGGATTTGGGATCCTGTCATTCGGTCGTGACGCTAGGAAATGACGCGTCCCACTGGGGGACCCATCACTTAAAAGACGATCGACAGTCAAAGCGATGCAAGATCATCACCGTGGGCAGTTCCATGGTGCTCGCCCGAGCGCTGGCGAACGACCAGATCGACGGAGCGGTGGACACGAACGGCTATGGCACGGGTTATCGAGCAGTCCAGTTGCTTGCTCAAACACCGCACGTCGACGTCCCGATTGACAGCGAAGCGGAATTGCAAGTCGCGGAACGGGTTTTTGAATCGAGTGACCCCGCCCAGTACTTTCTGTTTCTGCGGCAGAACATGGGGCAGAACACAGGACAAACCGGGGAAAGCTACATTCCCAACCGTTTTGTCTCGTCTAATTTAAATCGCATCCAAGTCGCGGTGCCGCTGAACTCTGACTGGTGGAGACAATTCGCGCAGGGCTGCCGAACCGCCGCCAATGACTGTGGCGTAACACTCGCATTCGATTCCCCATCGATAGCTCCCACGTACATGACAGAGGCGGCTGAGATGCCCCCCTTGGCGACACGCATCGTTCGGTTGACGTGGGACGCTGACAATCAATCCGGTTTGATTAATCGTGACATTGCCAAAAACAACACCGGCCTCGTCCTAAAATCCTCCTCCGTTCGCATCACGCAGAGCATTCGCAATGCCATGATGGGTTCAAAGTCGTCCGCTTCCGGAGACCTTCAACGGTTTGGAAAAGTTTGGCTATTGCACTCGCAAAACGATCGATCGGTGGCCGAAAACTTGTCTCGCGATTTAACAAAGCTTCTCCCTTCTTCCGAAAGCATCAAATGAAACCGACTTTCAAATTTTCCGTTGCGTTTTCATTGATGTTGTTCGGCTGCACCGACAATTCCGCGCCAATCTTTGTCATGACGCCTGCAAAGCAAGCGGAATTAGACGCAGAGGCGGAAGCGACTCGAGCGAAGGCGGAATTGGAAGCGCAACTCTACAAAGAAAGTGGAAGGCAATATGGCGAACCGACTTTCAGGATTTCTGCTGAGATGTTGTCGGAAGAAAATCAGAACAAGTTGAGAGCCTTGCTGCCGGATCGGGCGGAGACCAATGCGCAATTTGTCGATGCGATCGAACTGCTGCGAACAAACGATCCGTGGCTGGACGCTGCGGTCGATGATCCATGGGGAACTTCGATGGTTCGTCCGAATCAAACGCCACCCGGACCACCGCTCCTTGAATTTGCGAAACTGGCCAAGCAAATGACAGATTTGATTCGTGACGAGTACCTTCGGGAAAGTCAGGATTCTGAAGAATCGAAAGCCAAACTGATCGAGCTTTACGAAGCGAACATGCTTCGTTTACTCGCGGAGCGATCGATCGATGACGACGTTCAAACCAAAATCTTCGATCGTCACTTAAGCGGAGAGGTCGAGCCACTGCTTTTGCTGATGAATCTTTCCTACACTTTGACGAAGGGGAACCGATATCAAGTTTCCATCAAAGTGCTTGAAGGATTGCAAAGTCGGAAGTGCAGTCCCTGGACAAAAATCGCATTGATCCGCCACTGCAAAATGGACTTCACCGACTTTCCGCCCGAACAACGCCGTCAACTATCGATGATGTTATTTGATGCCGTTGGCGAGATGCTTCGTGAGATCTCCAAGCAAGATGATTGGATCGATGAGCAGGCGGTCCTGGTCTACAACCTGAGACCGGCCTTTGCGCAGCTCAACAGCCACGCCCGTGTTGAGTTGGTGGAACGAATCGTCAATCTGTACCAAAGTGACGATTGCCCAGCCGCGTGTGACGAGTACTTCGTTCACAGCGTGATAAGTCAGTTGCATTATCACATTGCGCGTCATGCCCGCGGCGGGGACTTCATCTATAAACTTACCGACAAGCAGAACCGGGAATTCAGTTCTCACTCGGAATTGAATACTTATCACCTGATGCGAGCATTCGTTCTGCGTCCGGATGATGTCTTTGGCCTGCGACGCATCATGGAAGCTCAACTCGTTTCGTCGGACTCGCCATACACCGTCGAACAACTTTTCAGGGTCGCGCAGACAATGGCATATGACTATCAATCTCTGATGGAAGTGACAAGCAGTCGCGCGCAACCACGCTGGGGTGGAAGCCGAAGGAAACAACAAGGACTGCTGAAGCAGACGGTTGAACTTGCTTTGATTCCCCAGTCGGGTGAGGCTATCTATGACGAACCACTGAACAAGTTCTTATACGAGGTTGGGACGTTTGGAAATCTATCAAAGCGTTTGGAATTTCCGCAAGCAATGATGCAGTTCCAGCAGCAGTTCTTGGAACCTTCGGAAGATGTCGCGGACGAGCGACAGACGTTCTTGATGTTGATGACGGTGCTTCGGTTGGCGTGGGATCGCAGTGACCTGCCGACGGTCGCCACTTTGGTCCAGCTTCACGGCGATCGAATGAGCTCAGCTTGGTTGCATCACTTTCGCATTTCACCAGACTGGCTCAACGCGTTCATCAACGCCTATCGCGGCACTGACCTTGAACAAGCGAGGCAAGCGCTGGCAACGCTGCATCGGGAACTGATCGTTGGGGACGAGCAGTTCGATGACGCTAGGTTGAAGAGGGTCGAGGAAGCCCTGGCGACGATCGTTCCGCTTGCGGATGCCGAGATCAATGCATTGGAAGCAAATCTGGAAGCGGAAAGCGTATCACCAGCGGATGACCAGACGGATTCAATGGAGCCTGTTGCACTGCAACAAAACAGTCCGGCAGCTCCATCCGTTTGGGATCCGGTTTGTTCATGGCACAAGCAAGATTTACAAGCCGACCCCCGAAAACAGAAAGTGCAGTTTGACAAGAGAAGCTGGATGATGATTCGAGATGGCTTGGCGAGATTGCATCAGGTCGCGAATGGGTACCATGCGGGTCAGTCCGTTGAAATCATTCAAGGACACGCAACCGACTGGAATCTGATGGGCAACGGACTGGTCCAGCGGAATGCCGGCGACGTGCGAGTGACGGTCCACAACCGGGATTCGACGTTTCTCGCTGAATTTCCGATCCGTTTCGAACTTCCTTTTGAACTTGAAATGATCGTTCGACAAGGGTCATGTGATGCGGATGCGTATGGAATGGCATTGTTCGCCGGTCCGGTTGACGTTGCCGCCCTGTCCGCCGAAGCTTCCGGACGCTCGTTGCGTTACAGCCCAGGTTATCCAATGCTGATGCAAGATCGGCTGCCGAGAGAGCGACTGGCGGATGAGCACTACCATGAAGAGCGAATGCTTTCGATTCCTTCCAAGGCCACGTTAAAAATACGGATGACAAAAAATGGCAGCAGCAGTTTCTACAATGATCGTTTAGTCACCGAAACGAGCTACATCAATCGTCCGCTTGGCATTGTCGGCTTCGGTCGTCGAGCGGGAGATACATTCGTAGGGCCTCCAGACCGTCAGTCTTCGTATACCATCGAATCATTCAAAGTGACGCCGCTGTGATGGCGTTTTGGCCAGGTCAGCAGTCAATCACAAGGTGCGGGCACGCGTCGATCAAAAGATGGGATGTCTCCGCCAAACAACATTTGAAGCGAAACGATTTTCAGACTTTCATACCGTCGCCATCATTTCTGGCGACGTCAAGTGCAACGCCGTCGGTGTCGTTTCGGGATCAACAGTCGATGGTTCGGCGAAGCGGTCCGCGATGGCCTCGAACTGGGCGTGAACCCGCTCGAATGCGTCGACGACTTCGGGATCAAAGTGCGTGCCGGAATCGGTGCGAATGATCTCAACGGCTTTCTCGTGCGTGAACGCCGGTTTATAGACGCGCCGCGATCGCAACGCGTCGTACACGTCGGCGACCGCGACGATGCGAGCAGCCAGCGGGATCGCTTCCCCGGCTAAGCCATGCGGGTAACCCGAGCCGTCGTACTTTTCGTGATGCCAAAGCGCGATGTCGTAAGCCATCTTTAAAAATTTCGCCGAGGGTGATCGTTCGATCGCGCCGAGCAAGCATTCTGCGCCGATCGTCGTATGAGTCTTCATGATCTCGAACTGTTCGGCGGTCAGCTTGCCCGGATGCAACAGGATCGAATCCGCAATGCCAACCTTGCCGATGTCGTGCAGCGGACTGGTTTGAAATACCAGCGTTGCAAATTCTTCATCGACAGCACCGCCAAATCGACCACTGCGACACAGTTCCAGAGTCAACAACCGCGAGTACCGTTGGACTCTTTCGAGGTGGTTGCCGGTTTCGTTGTCGCGGCTCTCCGCCAGCTTTGCGAGTGCAAAGATTAACGCTTCCTTGGTTTCCAATTGCAACACCCGTCCACCTGCGGCAACGCGTTGCAGTAATTCCTGTTCGTTGAACGGTTTGCCGACGAAATCATCTGCACCGGCCCGCATCCCGACGACGCGTTCTGCCTGGGTGTTGTTAGCCGTCAACAAGATCGTGTAAATGTAGCCGCTGTTATCAAAGTGCCGGATTTGCCGACACAATTCCGCGCCGTCCATTTCGGGCATGTTCCAGTCGCTGATCACGATGTGGAAACGCTTCGTCGAAATTTGCCGCAGGGCATCGCGACCGTCGCACGCTTCATCGACAGCGTAGCCGGCACCCGCCAGCAAGTGACGCAGCATCATTCGTGTGACGGGGTCGTCATCGACCACCAAAATTTGCAGCGCGGGGGTTCGATTTTGCATTTTAAGTTCCGTTGTGCCCAAGGTCTTCCAAATCTTTTAAGCCGGCTTGAATCCACCGCACGGTATCGTCGATCTTTGCTTCCAAATCCCGCAAGTGAACGTGCGCCATGTCGGCATCTTCGCGTTCGATAATTGTGTCGCGAAACGTCTCGCAAGCGGCGACAATCGAGTCGGCCGACAGGTTTCCGGCCATGCCTTTCAACAGATGCGTCGTTCGGCGAATGGAGTCGATGTCGTCGTCCGCCATGTTCCGGCGGAGCGTTTGCACGTGCATCGGAACTTGGTCGGCAAACAGACCGATCACTTCGCGAGCCGCGTCGGGATTCCCGCCGCAACGCTTGACCACGCAGTCTAGATCGATAGGTGCCTCGGTCGCCGATGGTCCAAGATGCAGGCAAAGCACACGAGCGAATTCGCTGCGGATGATCGGTTTGGTCAAGTGATCGGTCATGCCCGCGGCGATACATTCTTTCCGGTTCCCGTCGAGTGCTTGCGCGGTCAGCGCGATGATCGGCAGCGGCACCCCGGGAGCATTCATGAGTTCACCGGATCGTTGTTTTTGCCGGACGATGCGAGTGGCTTCGAGGCCGTCCATTTCCGGCATTTCGCAGTCCATTAGTACCGCCGCGACGTCCATGTTCGTCAGCACGTCGATTGCTTGGGTACCACTGTCAGCCGCGATCGGCTCGAATCCGAGTGATCGGACGAGCTCGCTGGCGACGATCCGATTGATTTCGTTGTCGTCCACAATCAGTATCCATCGACCGTCCCCGAAGACTTCCGGAATCGGTTCAGCATCCGACGTTGAATTCGAAGGCGGCGTCACGGCGGATCGCAAACAAACCGACGACAGCACTGTGTCAAGCAAAACTGATGCACGCACCGGTTCGATCAACGTTTCGGAAAAATGACATGAAAGCGGACTTTCGCCCACCAGCAAAAGATGCGGGATCGCGGCATGGTGGTCGCTGGCCAGGAACGACTCGGCGAACGCGCTGTCAACGATCGCGACGCGGTGCAACGACTTGGGTTGCGTTTGAAGGTCGGTGATATCGTCCACTGTATGTATCCATTCAACCTCCGCGCCCCAGTGGTTCAAATGATCCATGATCGCCTTGCTTTCGGCGTGGCATTCGGCGACTAATAGAACGTGCATGTCCGCCAGAACCGACAGCCGCCCCGGTGCAACTATTGGTAATCGCCGTCTGTCTCTTGGAGTCGCTTTCGATTCTTCTTCCAAGGGGTGCGCTGCGGCGACCAAAGGGATACGAAACCAGAACGTTGAACCCTTGCCGAGTTCGCTATTAACACCGATGTCGCCGTTCATCGCCTCGACCAACTGGCGACAAATCGATAGGCCCAGCCCGGTGCCGCCGTAGCGGCGCGTCGTGCTGGCGTCGGCTTGCGTGAACGATTGAAACACCGCTGCTTGCCGGTCGGCGGCTAAGCCGATGCCGTCGTCAGTGATGCGAAAACGCAAAGCCGGTGCCCCGCTATCGAATCGATCGCGGTCAACTTCGATCGACACTTCGCCAGCGTCGGTGAACTTAATCGCGTTGGAAAGCAGGTTGATCAAGACTTGATTCAGCCGGACTTGATCGCCGGTGATTGTGCTGGGAACGTCGTGCCCAACGGTCGCCGCGATCCGCAATTGTTTTTCGCGGGCGCGGTGGAACATCATCTCGACCGCTTCGTCGACCATCGGTTCGATCTGGAACGCGATCGATTCCAGGTCGATCCTGCCCGCTTCGATCTTCGATAAATCCAAGACATCGTTGATGATCGACAGCAACGTCTTGGACGATTGCGATGCGATTCTAAGGTAACGATCTCGTTTGGCATCGTCTGTCGTCTCGCGGGATAATTCCAGCATCGAAAGGACTCCGTTCAGCGGCGTCCGCATCTCGTGCGACATGCTGGCCAAGAACAAGCTCTTGGCCATGTTGGCCGATTCGGCTTGCTCTTTTTCGCTTTGCAAACGGTCCGCCGACATCCGCTGCGTGATGTCGACCAGGGTTCCTTCGATGAGACATGGTTGACCGCTATCGTCGCGAACCAGACGCGCGGCTTCGCCAACCCAAATGACGCTTCCATCGCGACGCTTGATTTGGGAACGAAAGTCGCGCACCGTTCCGTCGATCAACAGACGATCCAGGAACACCGCCCGCCGATCGGGTTCCAAGTAGCACGCCTCCGCAATTCCGGACGATTCGCCACGCAGTTCGGCCAGCGTTTGATAGCCCAGCAGTTCGACCATCGCCGTGTTGGCGTTGATGATCGATCCGTCGAGTCGACTTTGGTAAAGTCCTTCGATGCAGTTTTCGTAGATCTGTCGATAGCGGTCATCGGCTTGTTGCCGCGATGCCGTTTCCGCTTTCACACGGCGGATCACTCGGTTGTAAACAGTCGCAATCTGACCGACTTCGGTGAACGGTTCTTCGCGCACGGTGCCGGTGAAGTCGCCCGCTTTTTGATGGCGATTCATGTCGGATAATAGGTCGACCAGTTCGGTGCTGGCCCCGTGTTCGGCGATGTTCAACCCGCGATACTCGTCCCGTCGTGACACTCGCAGCGGTGATACACGGTTGGTCGTCGCAAGCGCCGCCACCCCGATCCCGAATGACCAAGCGAATATCGACCAAGCGCCTAACGACTGAATGCCGAACTGTCCAAGGCGATCGTGCCCGAGCGGGAACATCGCGACGTCACCAAACAGGGCAAACGATAGTGTTCCCCACACGCCCGCAACCCCGTGCGCCGGAATCGCGCCGATCACGTCATCGATGCCCAGTCGCTGCAAGCCGTGCGTTGACAAAAGGCACAATACGCCGGCGGCCGAGCCGATCAAACATGCGTCGTTGAACCCCACTGCGTGACAGCAAGCCGTGATCGCGACCAACCCGGACACGATTCCGTTGATCGCCGGGCCGATGTTCAACGTCTGGTGCCGGACGACGCTGTGAAGCAAACACACCACGCCACCCGATGCCGCAGCCAACGATGTGTTGACTAGGATCAACGGCACCGATGCGGTCAAGCCGAACGTGCTGCCTCCGTTGAACCCTAACCAACCGAACCACAGCACGACTACGCCGACGACGGCGCTGGGCAGGTTGCTGCCGTTGATTGCACCGCGTTTGCAACTGAACCTTCCCAGACGCGGACCAACGATCAAGATCGCGGCCAGCGAAACCCATGCGCCGACGGAGTGGACGACGGTGCTTCCGGCGAAGTCGACAAAGCCGATCGCTTGCAACCATCCGGCGTTGCCGCCGAGTGCTCCGCCGCCGAGCAGCGCGTCGCCCCAAACCCAGTGACCGCCGATGGGATAAATGATGGCGCTGACCAGAACGCAAACGATTAAGTAGCCGCGGAAGCTGATCCGTTCGGCGGTCGCGCCAGAGATGATGGTCGTGGCGGTGCCGCAAAACACGGTTTGGAAGAAAAGAAACGCGATCGTTTCGGGTCGCTGTATCGATGGCGTCAATCCGGCCGGCAGACCGATCCAACCGCCGAAGCTTTCGCCAAACATCAAGCCAAAACCAACGATCCAAAACGCCAAGCACGCGATGCAAAAGTCAGCGATATTTTTCGCCGCCACATTGATGCTGTTCTTGGCACGGGCCATTCCGCTTTCCAGCAAGCAAAACCCGGCTTGCATCAACAACACTTGCCCGCCGCAAATCAAAATCCAAATCAAATCGATCTTTAGCTCGCTTGTCATCAGCCTCGATTCCTAAAACGAATTGCTCAACGACGAAACGTGCCTTCGATTTCAATGCGTTATCCCTTTTTGACTAAATCGTTTGCTGTTTGAGTGGATTCGTCGCCTCGCAGTAGGAACAAGCAATGTCTTTAACGATTAGTCCGGGGGGAGCGACAGTGGGGGGAGCGATGCACTCGCTTTGCGCAGTTTTCGTTTGACCCTGAACAAGAATCCAACTGTACATTGATTGCCGCCCTGGCTTGCGAAAGCGAAAAGGGCATCGGTCCGCAGGGGGAAAGGTCGTTGAAACTAGGTGTTCAGCGCGGGACCGCTTTGGTATCCCCATGCAATAAAGACTGCAGTGACTTCCGACGACGACGCGAAATGGAGCGTGCTAATCGTGACCGCGCCCTTGGTGCTGCACTATCGCCGGCAATATTTCCAGGAGACCTTGCGGCGACCAGCCGAAGTTTCGTCGAGTGGTCCGAAAGGTTTGGTCGGTCGCGAGGTCGCCCCTGACTAATGGTTGACGACGCTATTGAAGCCTTCATCGCTTCCAGCGGTTCGATCCTGTGGCAGCCCCAACCACCGTCAACGTCGTGGGCGTGAATGCGAAGCCGAACGTCATCAGATAAGTTCGCGCTGTTGGTACGCATATCCGTCGGGGTTGCGTTAACGGCAAGGACGTTCTTGGAACTGGAACATGGCGACCGGTGGTTCATTCTTTTGAACCTGGACACGTCTGATTAGAAATAGCGTCGTCTACGCCGCGATGTAGCGGTCGATCGACGTGGCGGGGTATCCGTCATAGAAGCGGCGAATCCAGTGGCGGCCTTTCCAACCGTCGAGGTGCCGTTGCCAGCCGAGGCGGACGAGCAATCGGTCGGTCAGCTGCGAATTGGTAACGTGGGCAACGATCGCCAGCGACCCGCGAAGGCGAGCAATTTCGTCCAGCACGTGCGCCGCGCCGCGGAATGATTGGTAACCCGCTCGGTTGCCGGCGCGGACGTAGTCCAGCGTCAAGAACTGGGACATGCCGAAGGGTTGGTGATAGTCGATCCAGCAGACGTCATCGTCGGATCGACCATACTTTGCTTGCCACCAGACCTGCGCGACCGAAACGCTGCCGGTGGTCAGCCGACGCTGGACCTCGACCAAACGGCCGGCCTTCATCACGATACGACCCGATCGCCAACGACGGATCTTGTCCGCGTCGCGTCGAGGGTCCCGCGTGTGATCGAGTCGGAACATGAAAGGCTTTTGCGAAAACGGTTTTGCAAGCGGTACAATCCGAGCATGCATCCTAAAACTTAGCACGCCGGGTGCGACCGCCCCGAAAGTCCGGCGAAGTTGCGTCGTGCAAAGCCGTCGATCGGGTACGCTGGCGTCGGCGAATCGCGAATGTGACGGTTCTATCGGCGGAAAATTTCTACCAGCGGACATTGACGGGCGGAAACGACAGGCGGAATCAAATGGAAGATGAACCGAACGCAAGCGACAAGGTTGTCAAAAAGCCGAACGCAAGCTTTAGCGGGAAGCAAAACCCAGCGCCTTCGAAGCGAGAGAAGCCGGAAACGCATCAGCCTCGCGGACATAAAAAGTCTCGCACGAAACGGAAGCCCGTTCGCAGCGTGCCAACGCGGATCGCCATCGGCGCGATCAAGTTTGCTTTGTTGGCGTACGCCGTCGTCGTCGCGATGATGGTTTACATGGAAGACCGACTGGTTTATCCCGGCGCTTTCATGGAACGACACCGACGCGATCCCGCCGCCGGCACTCGATCGAACGGGTCGCGTACGAATCGACCAGCGACGTGATGCTGGATGGTCGTTTGATCGTGCGGCAAAACCCTCGGCACGTGATCGTCTTCTTCCACGGGAACGCATCGAAAGCGAAATGGTTGGATCAGTACATCACCGACCTGTCCGAGTCGTTTGACGCGACCGTGATGGCGGCGGAGTATCGCGGGTTCGAGGACGATATCACACCGAGCGAGCGAGGCTTGATCGAAGACGGGCTGGCCGCTCGTGATTACCTTTGCACGCGGTTTGGTTTGACGCCGACGGACATCGTCATCTTCGGCACGTCAATGGGCGGCGGCGTCGCGGTCGCGGTGGCCAGCCGAGACGGTGCGAAGGCGCTGATTTTGGAAAGCACGTTTGATCGCATGATTTCCGTCGCTGCAGAACGGTATCCGTTCATCCCAGTCAGCTTGCTGATGAAGAATCGATTCGACTCGGTCGCCAAGATGACGAACTACAAAGGTCCGCTGATCCAGGTCCACGGAAGACGCGACACGATCGTTCCGTTCGAACGTGGCAAGAACCTGTTCGATAGCGCGCGATGCGCCCCGAAGCATTTCATCGATCTGCCCGATCACGGTCACCTGCAACCCTTGCCAACTGAAACGATGCGTCAGATCGTCGAACAGTTAAATGAATTCACCAGTAACAGCGCACCGTCGCCTTGACGCAAAACGATTGAAGGGTTTCCATCTTGTGTCGAATGTTTGCGGTGCGTGCCAGTCACGTCGTGGACGCCATCAAAGAATTGAAGACGGCGAAGCGTTCGCTGTGCAACCAAAGCCGCTGCGACTTGACGCTTCGCGATCACAGCGACGGGTGGGGGCTGGTCAGCTATCACGGCGCGAACGTGTGTTGGCACCGCGAACCCGAACCGGCCTACCAGGACGATCGATTCGACGCCGCGATCCGACAGACGCTTTCCAAGACGATGATCGCGCACGTGCGGCGGGCTTCGCGGGGCGAGCGGAAGCGGGTCAATTGCCATCCGTTCGTGTTCGGACGATGGACGTTCGCGCATAACGGAACGCTAACGGCGCTGGATCAGCTTCGTGATGAATTGACCGGCGAGGTGTCCAAGCGATTGCGGAAGAACATCCTGGGCGAGACCGATAGCGAGTTGATGTTCTACTGGTTGCTTCAGCGATTGACCGACTCCGGTGCAATCATCGGTGACCGATGCGTCCGATTGGCTCGCATGCGATTATCCCTGGCTTCCGGCATCGTCGAACTCGATCGCCGGAACGCGGCGGCGGAGGAATCCAGCGAAAGCGAGCGGGTGGCGCGGCTGAACGTTTTCTTGACCAACGGCAACGTCCTGGTCGGCACGCGGCTTCGCAATTCGCTTCACTGGTTCGCCGGCCAAACCGCTCGCGTTGCCGGCGACCCGAGACGGTGGATCACGGTCGCGTCGGAGCCGACGGATTCGCGTCGCTGGAAAGAAGTGCCCGACGGCAGCGTCTATTCGATCGCGTCCGACTTGGACTGGGTTTGCCAGCCGATGGGATCAAGCTGAGTTCGGCTAGCGTAGGTTGCTGGCCCGGGGCGTCCAGTCGCTGATCGTTTGGGCGTCGGACAATCTCAATTCGCCATAGGCATTCATTTCTGCTTCGTCGTCACCTTCCAGTCGGACGTGAACGATGATCCGTTCGCTGTTGGGCACGTCGCCTTTCCATTCGATCGGAATGTGGATGCCGGGCACGGGCCGAGTGCGGATCATCGTTTCGACTTGCTGGCGAGTGAAGTCCCAGCGTCCGACCAGGGCCTCGCTTGATTCCCGCGTCGGGTCCAGCACCACCATCGACATGGCCGCGTCGATGTCGAACCCGTCCATCTCCATCGGCCGTCCGTCGCCATCGACCGCGGTGATCACGATGACCGCGCCGTCGAACTTGCCGTCGGTGTAATGACCGACCGACAGCGTTTTGTGAACTTCCAACCGATCCGGCGCGACGGCCCCGGCTTGAATGGAATCGGGCAGGATGATTTGCCCGGGCGGCTTTCCGTCGCCGCCGTTCGGATCCGGAGGCAACATCTCGCCGGGGATCAGCGGCGGGACTTCCAAGTCGCGTTTGCCGGGCGGCACGGGACCGCCGGGCGCGGGCAATCGTCCGGGATTGTCGGACGGTCGCGGCTTGGATGCCTTCGGCGGCGTGTCCTTGGGCGCGGGCAGCGTGTTGAAGTCGGGCATGTCGAACTTCGGCGCGGCCTTCGCGTCCTGTTTCTTGTCCGCTTTCGGTGCAAGCAAGTTCGGCTGGGGCGTTTGCAACATCTCGACGTCTTCGGGGACGCCCGGATCGACGAACATATTGGAATCGAAGTCATCGGCGTTGATGTCTGCCGTTTGGCCATCGTCGACCATCGGCGCCTCGAACACTTCGCCCTCCCGCGGCGGGACCTCCGTTTCGAGTCCGTGGCCCATGTCGACCAGCGGCATGTCGGAGTGGTAATCAACGATCGGCGGTGGGACCGCACGCGAGCGACCCGAACGTGAATCACCAGAGTGCAATGAGTCGGGATGATCGTGGGGCCGGATCATCGACGGCGTGGGGATTTTCGCATCCGCGACTTCGCGGCGGTACCGTTCAAGTTGATCACGGAGGACGCGATTTTCGTAATCGGCGGCGTAAAGTTGGTCTTCCAGCACTCGCACTTCGCTGTTCAGCTTCGCCGCGTACAGATCGCGTTGGGCGCGGCCGGTGCATCCGGTGCTCGGCACCAGCGCAGCGAATACCACGATTGCCAGCCAAGGCAGCAACGTCGTTCGGCGGGGCTTGCGTGCGGTCACCAAGAAACACGTCAAAATCGAAGGAGAAAAACTCAAGTCCTTCGATTAGCAAGCCGACCGCGCCGGGGTCAAGGGGAAGCCGCGTGACGGGAACCTGAGGGTGCACAACACTGTTTGCTTTAGCCACGTAGTGGCGGCAAAGATTATTAGCGGTCGGTCCTGGAGCGTAGGGCTACTGCCCTGGGAACGTCACGTGTCATTCCCGACGGCTCTGCCTCTTTGCCGCGACAGCGGGGGAGGCGGAGTCCTCCAAGACCAGGGGTTCCCGAGCCTCGCGGAGCCTGGGAACGAGTTTCACCCCTGGCGAATCTGCCGCTACTAGCGTGGGAACGAGCTGTGATACCCAACCGAACCCGAACCGGCGGGCACGCCGGGGTGAATCCGACGCCGATCCGTTAAACCTTTGCTGGGCCCGCGATCAGGTCTTGGAAACGCTCGAACAAGTAATGGCTGTCGTGCGGGCCGGCGGCGGCTTCGGGGTGATATTGGACGCTGAAGGCGGCGTGTTCGCGGTGGCGGATGCCGGCGACCGTGTCGTCGTTCAAGTTTCGGTGCGTGATTTCTAGTTCGTCGGGCAGCGAGTCCGCGTCGACCGCGAAGCCGTGATTCTGGGTCGTGATTTCGACTTTTCCGGTCGTCAAATCCAGCACCGGTTGGTTCGCACCACGGTGGCCAAACTTCAACTTGAACGTCTTTCCGCCGCAGGCCAGCGACAACAGTTGATGCCCCAAACAGATCCCGAACACAGGAACATGACTCAGCAGTGTCGCGATCGTTTTGTGGGCGTAAGTCAGCGGTTCGGGGTCGCCGGGGCCGTTGGACAGAAACACGCCCGAGGGTTCCAGCTTGCGAATGTCGTCGGCCGAGGTGTTGCCCGGGACGATGGTGACTTGGTAACCGCGCGAAGCGAAGTGGCGGGGAATGTTCCACTTCATGCCAAAGTCCAAGCAAACGACGTGCGAACCCGCACCCGAATCGACGGCGTTACCGATTTCGTGAGCGGTCCATTCGTCCAGCTTTTCGTCCCACGTCACCGACGTCTTCGGCATGACTTCGCCGACGATGTCGCGGCCGACCAGGCTGGGGGCCGCCTTGGCCTTGGCCGTCAGGCTGGCGTCGTCCGCATCGACCGTCGAGATGATGCCGCGCATCGCGCCGGCTTGGCGGATGTGCCGGACCAGCGCCCGCGTATCGATGCCCGAAAGCCCGATCACGCCGTGCTGTTTCAGGTACGCATCCAAGTCGCCTTCGGCGCGATAGTTACTGTAGATCCGGCTGCGCTCGCGGACGACGAACCCGGACAGCGAAGGGGCCACGTTTTCGACGTCGATCGAGTTGACGCCGTAGTTGCCAATCTCGGGGTATGTCATCGTGACGATTTGGCCGCGATAGCTGGGGTCCGTCAAGATTTCTTGATAGCCGGTCATCGACGTGTTGAAAACGACTTCGCCGGTCGTTTCGCCGGTGGCACCGAACGATTCACCGGAGAAAACACGGCCGTCTTCGAGAACAAGTTTTGCAAAGGGCATGGGAAGCAGCGGGGAGCTTGGAGCTAAAACCGAGTGCGAAGCACTCGCCGAACGAAAACTAACGTCGCTGATCCCGCCAGGGTTCAGACCGGACTGAACCCTAGCGGGATCAGCGACGATAAGTCCGTCACTTGACGATCACGCGAATGCTTAGGTTAGGCCATGCCGGCGTGCTTGTTAAGTGTCGATCAAATCTTCGGGCGACAGGATCGGGACCGCGTTTTCCTCGGTTTCCTGTTTTTCACGCCACGCTTTATTTTCCTGGTAGCTTTCCAGTTCGCCGCGAAGTTGCTCGAGCTGTTCGTCTTCTTGTTCTCGAGCCAACTCGACCGCCTTTCCGCTCCACTTCCGCGCCTGTTCAAAGTCGCCGAGTTCCGCGTGCGCGGCGGCGAGCGTGCTAAGGATGTGCGGCTTTTCGTAGTTGGTTAGCTCCGACGCTTTTTCAGCAAGCTCGAGCGCTCGACGTCCGTTTCGCACCGAATCGTTAGGCGACGTCGCCAACACCCAAGAAAGGTTGTTGTACAGGCCGGACGCTTCGGCCTTTTCGGATTCTTCGGCCGTTTCCATGTCCAGGTTTCCAACGGAGCTGATCGCGGCTTCGTAATCATCAATCGCGCCGCTGTGGTCGCCGACGCTTAGCAGTGCATCGCCACGAGTTCGCAGCACGGCAACGTTCTTGGGATCGTCTTTCAGGATCGATGTCAGCACGTCGATTGCCTTCCGTGGCCGTTCGTCGATCGAATACAGGCTGGCCAGACGCAAGCGGCGGAAGGTGTTTCCGGGATCCTTGTCGACCAGCAATTGCGCGTCGTTGATCGCGTCGGCCATGCGGTTTTCCGCGATCGCGATTTGCAAACGCAGCTCGATCGCTTCGTCGGCACCTTCGATTCGCGGTTCGATTTCAAGTGCCGCCGCGAAGTCCGACTTGGCTGATTTGACGTCGTCGCGATCGAGCGCCAGCGCGGCCCGCTGCAACAACGAGATCGGGTCTTTGGGCGACATCGCGATCGCTTTGTTCAAGTCCGCCATCGCTTCGTCGGGCTTGTCGGCCGCCCGGTAAAGGATCGCTCGCATCCGATACATGCCCTCGCTCGGCTTGCTGGACAGTAGCTTCGTCACCAGTTCGGTGGCTTGGTCCAAGCGGTCGAGTTCGATTAATTTTTGAACGGCTTGTCCGGCAACGATTTGGTTGGTTGGATCTTTCATCAGAATGAATTCCAGATCCTCCATCGCCGATTCGACCTTGTTGGCTTGCAGGTTCAACAGCGCTCGGGCTTGGCGAGCTTCCATGTTTTCGGCGTCCGCTTCGATCGCCGCATCCAAATCCGACATCTTGGCGGCTTCATCGGACTGGACGAGCGCCCGCAGCACGAGCGCCGCGCTTCGTTCACGCGGTTCATCGTCGAGACGAGCAATCGCGCTGGTGGTCGCGTCGACAATTTCAGCGCGGCTGCCGCCGGGCAACAGATTCAGTCGCGCGATCAAGAGGTAAGCCTCGATCAGCTCGGGATCCTGCTCGGTCGCCTGCTTCAACAAACGAACCGCCTCGCTTCGCACGTCGTCGCGACGCCGACCGTTGACTTGGACCAGCGTTTCGGCCAAGCCTTGGGCTCGCTGCAACAGGACGGAGCCGAGCATCTGTTTCGCGAACGCGCTGTTTTCTTCGTCGAGTCCTTTTTGGATCGCCGATTCCAGAAGCACCGAGACCGACTCCAGTTTCGCAGTGCTGTCGGCGTCGATCCGCTGGATGACGGCTTCGTCCAAGTCGCCCTGGCCGGCTCCCGCGCCCGGCTTGGTCGCGTCGTACGGCTTTGTCGCGTCGTCGGGCTTGGTCGCGTCGCCCGGCTTGGTCGTGTCGTCGGGCGTCGCCGCCTCGGTGGCGGCTTCCGTCGCGGCTTCTTGGGCCGAACCGATCGGCATCACGGCCGGGCTTGACCCGAGCACCATCGCGGAACAAAAGGCAAGCGGGAAACGTAGGTCACGAAAACGCAAAGTCATGTCGTTGGGCTCGTCGCGGAAGGGTTCGTACGGTCTCATTATGGCGGCTGGGCCAGTCCAGGCGTAGACCGAAACGAAATTAAATCCAAACGCCAATGTAGCCCTGTCACGCCGTGGCAGGGCCGAACCGCATAGCGGTTCGATGAATGTTCCGCCACGGCGTGGCGGACCTACGCGAGTCGGCAGCTCCTGAAACTGAAGCTGAAGCTGAAACTGAAACTGAAACTGAAACTGAAACTTGACCCCTGACCCCTGTAACCTGAAACCTGAAACCTACCTCCCCATGCTGCTTGTCGATTCGCTGACCAAGACGTTTTCGCTGGACGAGTCGGATCTGACGGCGGTCGATCACCTATCGTTTCATGTTTCGCCGGGAGAGGTGTACGGACTGCTCGGACCCAATGGTGCCGGCAAGACGACGACGCTGCGGATGGTGCTGGGGTTGTTGGAGCCCGACGAGGGCTTTGCCGAGGTCGATGGCGTTCGCACGGCCGACGATCCGATCGGCGTCAAAGCCAGACTCGGATTCGTCTCGGCCAGCGATGGCGTTTACCCGTGGTTGACGGTTCGCGAAATGCTGATGTACTTCGCCGACCTGTACGCGGTCCCGCCCGACGTCGCCGCGGCGCGGTGCAAAGAATTGTCCGGCTTGATGGGCATCGAAAGTTTTCTGGATCGCCGCGCCGGCACGTTGTCGACGGGCCAACGGCAACGGGTGACGTTGGTGCGAGGCCTGATCCACGATCCGCCGGTGATGCTGCTGGACGAACCGACGCGAGGCCTGGATGTCGTCGGCGTGCAAACCATTTTTGAATACATCGAACATCTTCGTGAGGTCGGAAAAGCCGTGATCGTTTGCACTCACCGTCTGGACGAAGCGGAACGGTTGTGTGACCGGTTCGGGTTGCTGCATCGCGGAAAGCTTCGCCATACCGGCACGATGGATGAACTCCGCACGTCGACGGGCCAAGACCACTTGGTCGACATGTTCGTCGAACTGATGCGAGGAAATTGATGTCGTCTGTCTCTCCGCCCAGCTCACCGTCACGTTCCACATCAACTTCGCGTCCCAGTTCCCACGCCGCGTTCAGTTGGAGTCGGCTTTGGCGGCTGTGTCAGAAGGAACTGAAAGAAACCAGCCGTGATCGCCGCACGATCATCACGCTGGTCCTGATGCCGCTGTTGGTCTATCCGCTGTTGTCGATGGCGCTGAATCGGTTTCTGCTTTCGACCGATTCTTCGGCCGAAGTCGTCTATCGCATCGGCGTGTCCAGTGACAACGAAGGCAACGCGATCGACGCGCTGATCAGTAACCCCGAAGCGATGCCGCCCGATGAAGTCCAAGCGGCCAACGGCGGACGACTGGCGACGTTCGCGTTTTTCAACACCACCGACACGCTGGACGGCGTCCCGATTTCTCCGGTGCAAGCGTTGGAAACGGGCAAGGTCGACATCGCCGTTTCGCTTGCACCGGGACCAAACGGGCAAGACGTCGTCCAAGTCATCTCGTTCGCGGGCGATTTGAACAGCCTCAACGCGAGGCGAGTTCTGGTCGAGCGATTGCAGTGGTTCAAGCTGGCCTTCGCCGAAGAATCCGCCGAGTCCACCAACCCCGACTTTCGTCCGCCGGTCGACGTGGTGGTCGACGAAATCGGCGAGCCGACCGAAACGCCGATCCTGGCCACTGTCGTGCCGCTAGTGCTGGTGTTGATGACGATCACCGGTGCGGTCTATCCCGCGATCGACCTGACCGCGGGCGAGCGGGAACGGGGCACGATGGAGTCGCTGATGGCGTCGCCGGTGCCACGGTTCTTTGTGCTGCTTGCCAAGTACGTGGCGGTCGTGACGGTGGCGCTGCTGACCGCGATCGCGAACCTGCTGGCCATGTTTACGACGTTGTGGCTGGGCGGATTGTTGCCGCTGCTGACGGGCGGCGAGACCGGGTTCCCGTGGATCGCGGTGCTGCAGATCCTTGGACTATTGGTGCTGTTCAGCGGTTTCTTTTCGGCGGTCTTGTTGTCGCTGACCAGCTTCGCGCGATCGTTCAAAGAAGCGCAAGCGTATTTGATTCCCGTGATGTTGTTCTCGATCGGGCCGGCGATGTTGTCGTTGCTGCCGGGCGTGAACCTGTCGGGACCGCTGGCGGTCGTGCCGCTGATCAACATCGTGCTACTTGCTCGAGAAGTCTTGGCGGGAACGGTCCAGCCCGGTGCCGCCGGTGCAGCCGTGCTTTCCACGGTCGGTTACGCCGCCGCGGCGATCGGCATCGCCGCGAAACTGTTCGGCAGCGATGCGGTCACGCGGACCAGCGAACAATCGGTCGCGTCGCTGTTTCGTCGTCCGAAGAAAATCACGGACGTGCCGACGCCGCAGGCCGCCGCGATGGTGCTGGCGCTTTTGGTGCCGATCTACTTCGTGTTGTCGAACGTGTTGATGCAGTACCTCGGCGGTGTGAAGGCGGCGCTGATCGGAAACGCCGCCGACTTGACGGACCCGCAAGCAGCCGGCCTGCAAGTTCGCAGCATGATCTTGTCGGCGGTCGCGCTGGTCGTCGTGTTCGGGTTGGTGCCGTGGCTGGCCGCGTGGCTGGGCCGAAACCGAATGACGTCGACGTTTCGTTTGCGGCAGCCGGCGGTGTTTGCCATCATCGGCGCGATCGTCACGGGTCTTGGCGCGTGGGCGATCGCGCACGAAGCGTTCGTGTTGGCGGAATGGTTCGGTGTGGGCGGATTGAGCGAAGAACGGATCGCGCAGACGCGAAAAATCTTGCAGGCGTGGAAACTCGTGCCGCCCTGGCTGCTGCTGCTGACCCTGGCGGCGACCCCGGCGATCATCGAAGAGCTTTGCTTTCGCGGGTTCTTGTTTTCCGCGTTCGGCAAACTGCTTTCGCCTGCGAAAACGATCGCGCTGACGGCGATGTTGTTCGGCCTGTTTCATGTGCTGACCGGTTCGGCGCTGCTGGTCGAACGGTTCGTGCCAAGCACGCTGCTGGGGTTGGTGTTGGGCTGGATCGCGTATCGCAGCGGCAGCGTGTTGCCCGGCATGGCGATGCACTTCGTCCACAACGGACTGCTGGAACTGGTCGGTCACTACCACGAGAAACTGGAATTCCTGGGTGCAGACTTCGACAACCAAACTCACCTGCCCGCGACGTGGATCGCGATCGCAACGACCATCGCGATCGTGGGCTTGGGATTGGTGTGGGTGGGAACGCGGCGGAAGACAACGTAGGTCCGTCACGCCGTGACGGAGCATTCACTGGATCGAACCGCTTCGCGGTTCGGCCCTGCCACGGCGTGTCAGGGCTACGTTACGCGGCGTAAGTTACTCGGCAAAATACTCTGCTGGAAACGGAGCCTGTTCGCTCTTGCTCTTATCCCGCATCGGAAACACCGGCCCGTGATCGATCAGCAGCGGCATTTCGTTGCCGCCGCTTTCCCCGATCAGCTTCCAAAGCCTCGCGTTCATCGCCACGATTCGCTCGGCTTGCTGGGGAGCATCGATCAGGTTTGTCATCTCGTCGGGATCGGTTTCCAAATCGTAAAGTTCGTCGCGATCCCACAGCCCGTGACAGCGGATGTACTTGTACCGACCGCCGATGATCGCGTGCAGCGTCGGCGTGTGAGGATAATTGCGTTCCCAGTAATACTCGTACAGTAATTCCTCTCGCGGCGCGACCGCGTCGGACGAACCGCAAAGCGACTTCCAAAAGCTTTGGCCATCAATTTCTTTTTGCGGGGCGAGTCCCGCCGCTTCCAACAACGTCGGTGCGATGTCGATGTTGCCGACCAGGTCCGTCACGATCGTGCCCGCGGGCACCTTCTCCGGTGCAACGACTAGCAACGGCACCTTCGCGCTGGCTTCGTACGCGACTCGTTTGTCGATCAGCCCATGATCCCCGAACTGGAATCCGTTGTCGCCCATGTAAACGAAGATCGTGTTGTCGGCCAAGCCCGACGATGCCAAGTGATCGCGCAGTTTGCCGACGCCTTCGTCGACCGCCAATAACGATTCGCAGTACCGGCGATAGTAAACCTGCGGCGAAAAGTCTTTCAGGTTGTAACCAAAGTCGACGCCGTGACGGCTGTTGCGTTGATTGCGAACCCACATCGGCAGGTTGCCGGCGGCCATTTCCTCGGGCGTCGGGATCTTGATGGGCAACGGTTGGCCGTCATATCGGCCGCGGTGACGGTCGGCGGGCACGAAGTCCGCGTGTACGGCCTTGTGGCTGACGTACAAAAAGAAGGGCCGCGAGCGATCGGCTTTCTCGATCCAATCGATCGCGTACTCGGTCAAATCGTCGGTGATGTAACCGGGCTGGTCGACTCGCTTGCCGTTGATGTTCAGCCCGTCGTACGTCGTCTGTGGGACTTCGCGAGTCGTCCCGTGACCGTCGGGAAAATACGTGCCTTGACCCTTGAACGAAATCCAATGATCAAACCCGCGCTGCGGATCATCGTTCTCGCCGCCCATGTGCCACTTGCCGACGAACGCGGTTTGGTAACCGGCCGACTGCAGTGTTTGCGGAAAGAACACCAAGCCCGGATCGACGGGATGGTAGTTGTCGACGACGCGGTGGTTGTGCGCGTAAAGCCCGGTCAAGATCGACGCGCGACTGGGCGAACACAAAGACGTCGTCACGTAAGCACGCGACATCATCGCGCCTTCGGCGGCCAACGCATCGATGTGGGGCGTTTCCAAAAACGGATGGCCGGCCGCGCCGAAGCAATCGAACCGATGATCGTCGCAAAGCACAAACACGATGTTCGGCTGGTCGGCGTTCGGCTGGGACGTGCGCAGCGTGGATGAAAAGCAAACAGCCAGCGCAAACAAATAAAACTTCATCAGCAAACGTCTTCGTGAAAAAACTGGAACGCGAGACCTCCACCAATCCCTACTCGGCCATCTTCGATTGCAGTTCGGCTTGTCGCTTCGCCATCGCGGCTTGCAGTTCGCCCATGTTGGCTTGCACACGTTGGCCTTCGATTTGGGCGGCCGCAGCGGCCAGCATCGGCAAACGCTCAGCCGCTTTGATGCCGATCGGCGTTTGATAGAACGCGATCAGTTCGCGAATTTCAGCTTCGGTGAACGCTTGGCGATAGACATCGATCATGTCGTACTTGATGACGTCGAAGGCCAAGTGCTTGTTCAAGAACGCTTTCATCACATCCGTAAAGACCGACATCTGCGGGTTCTGTTGGACTTGCGCGGCCAGCATTTGATCGATGGTCAATTCGGTGTTTTCGTCCATCTTCATGACCAGCAAGAATTCTTCGATCGCTTTGCCGTGCGAATCCAATTCGGGCGGCGTCTTAGCCTCGGCAGTTTCGGTCGCTTCGGCGGTTTCCGGTTCCGGATCGGCCAGCTTCAGCCCCCTCGGTTTCTTCGCGGGCGGGGCGTCGGCGGCTTCTTGGGCGATCCCGGCGAAACTAAAAACGGCAACCAGCAGCAGCGACAACGCGAAACGAATCTTCATGCGGACCTTTGGGGGGTTGGATCGCGACGAGATCGCGATGATAAAAGCGGGCAAACCGGAACGCAGTATAGCTGCAAACGAATCCTGCCTCGTTGTAATCGTAGGCCCGCGGCTCCGCCCGCGGGATCCTGCCGGCGGAGCCGCAGGTCTACCACTTGGAATTGCTTTTTTGGACGAACCCGAACTCGAAACGATCCCCGAGACCAGCGATGCGGCCGAATCCGCGGCGTCGGGCAAGCGGATCGCGCTGGTCGGTCGGTTCGGCGGCATGAACCAACGCGAAGCCACCAACGTGCTGCGGTCCTACGGCGGCCAAGTCGTCGACGCCGACGACGATCACATCGACTGGGTCGTCGTCGGAGCGGACGAGTCGCCGTTGGCGGAAGCGGAATTGCTGCGGGACTCGGTTCGGGAAGCCGCCGCGGAGGGCCGGTTGGAGATCCTGCACGAGACCGATCTTTGGCATCGGTTGGGGTTGGTCGAGATCGAGCAAGCGATCCGCCGTTATTACACGCCGGCGATGTTGGCCCATTTGCTGGGCGTGTCGGTGCGAGTGATCCGGCGGTGGCAGCGTCGTGGTTTGATCACGCCGGTGCAGACGCTTCACCGTTTGCCGTACTTTGATTTTCAAGAAGTCGCGACCGCGCGGCGGCTTGCCCAGTGGATTGCGTCGGGGGCCAGTCCCCAAGCGATCGAGCGGCGGCTGGTCGAATGGGTCGCGGTGCTGCCCGACATCCAGCGGCCACTCGATCAGTTGTCGATCCTGGTCGAAGGCAAACAAGTGCTGCTGCGTCACGGCGAAGGCTTGCTGGAACCGGGCGGCCAACTTCGCTTTGACTTTGCGGCGATGGATGATCGACACGACGAAGCGATCGAGCACGACGAAGCCACTTCGTTTCCGCCATCGTCGTTGCCGACCACGCTTTCAATTTTCGGAAACGCCGATTCGGTGTCCGACGAGTACTCGCTGCGTCATTCCCCTCACGCCGAAAGCGACGCGCTACTGTCGGCGGCGTTCGCGGCCGAGGACGACGGCGACTTTGCCACCGCCATCGATTACTGTCACACTATCATCGCTCGCGACGGGCCTCGCGCGGACATCAGTTTCCAGATCGGCGAATTGTTGTATCGGATGGGCGAAGTCATTGCGGCTCGCGAACGTTACTACATCGCGATCGAGATCGATCCGGATTTCGTCGAAGCTCGCGCGAGCCTGGGCAGCGTCTTGGCCGAGACCGATCAGTGGGAGCTTTCCGTCGCGGCGTTTCGCGGGGCTCTGGCGCTGCACGACGATTACGCGGAGGTGCATTACAACTTGGCGCGAGTGCTGGAGGACTTGCACCGCGACATCGAAGCCCGTCATCACTGGACGCGGTTCCTGACGCTGGCCCCCGACAGCCCCTGGGCCGGCGAAGCGCAGGCAAGGATCGCGGCGATTGACGGGCCTAGCTAAGTTCGCGTCAAACGTAGGTCCGTCACGCCGTGACGGAGCATTCGCGGCATCGAACCGCAAAGCGGTTCGGCCCTGCCACGGCGTGTCAGGGCTACAACACCGCTACGAAACGAACTCCGCTACGACACCAACACCGCATCGAGTTCTTTCTTGCAATCCGCGATCACTTTGCTGATCAGCTCGTCGGCTTGATCGCCGCTTAGCGTTTCGTCGTGACGCTGCATCTGGACGCTCAACAGCACCCGCTTGCGATCCTTGCCGTCGCGATTCGGGTCGCGATACGTTTCGCGATAACGGACATCGGCAAGCGATTCGCCGACGGCCGCGCGGACGACGTTTTCCAAGTCGATCCAGCGAACGGTTTCGCCGACGATGAAGTTCAAATCTCGCTCGATGCTGGGGAACATGCTGACCGAGTTCTGTTGCGGGACCAGCCGCGATCGTTCGATCAGCGCCGGCAACGACAGTTCCGCGACGACGACCGGATCGGGCAGCTTCCACGCCTTTTGCAGCTTCACGTCGACCATCCCGAGATAGCCCAAGTGCAGCGCATCTTGATCTTCGCCCAGCATCAATGAAACGCAGCCTCCGCTGGCGAATCCGTCGCGATCGGTTCGCTGGACCGCGACGCGTTCGTCAATGCCCATCGCGTGACACAGCGTTTCGACGACGCCTTTGACGACGAAGAAATCCTGGCCCGAAACGATCCCCAGACAATACAACTCCGACGGCAACGTGTCGTCCGCACCGGTCGCTTCGCTGGGCAAGTACACGTGCGCGATCTCGAACAGGTCCGCCGCGATCGACGCCAACGCCCAATTCGTCGCACGGCCTTCGACCAAGCTTGGCACCAACGATCGACGCAGCCGGCGAGCGCCGCGAAGCATCGGCGTTTCGGTTTGCAGCGCCGGCAAGTTCGTCCATGGACTGATCGACGTGTCCAGTTTTTCGGTCACGATGCTGGGCGTCATCGCCTCGCTGAAACCGGCCGCGGTCAGGACGTGACGGACCCGTTCCATCGCAACATCGAATTCACGCTTGGAACTGGGGGCGACCGGAATCGGGGCGTCTTCGGGGATCTTGTCGTACCCGTGAATCCGCGCGACTTCTTCGATCAAATCGGCCTCGCGAGTCAAATCGTGACGCCAAGACGGCGCGACATAAGTCCTCGCGGACGCGGAAGACTGTTTCGCTTCGCAGCCCAACTTCGTCAGGATGCGTTGCACTTCGGCGGCATCGATCTTGATGCCAAGGATGCGCTCGATCTGGTCGCCACGCAGCACCACCGGTGCATTGGTTGGTAGCGCCGGCGCGGTGTCGATGATGCCGTCGGCGACCTTGCCGCCGGCGATGTCGGTGATGATTTGGCAAACGCGGCGCGACGCCCACTCGACGCCCACCGGATCAACCTTCCGCTCGAACCGATACGACGACGGCGAATGCAGTTTCAGCGTTCGAGCGGTGCGGCGAACCGACAGCGGCGTGAACACGGCCGCTTCGATGATTAGGTCCTTCGTCGACGACGTGACTTCCGATCTCGCACCGCCCATCACACCGGCGACGGCTTGCGGATCGGATGCGTCGGCGATCACGCACATCGACGGATCAAGCTGGTAAGACTTGTGATCGATCGCCTCAATGGTCTCGCCCTTCTTCGCCGCTCGCACGACGATCTTGCCGCCCGCGATAGCCGCCAAGTCGAACGCGTGCAGCGGTTGGCCGCATTCCATCATCACATAGTTGGTCGCATCGACGACGTTGTTGACGCTTTGGTAATCGTCAATCGTTCCATCGACGCGGCGTTTCCAAAACACGCTGCGAAGCGATTCGATCAGCCAATCCGGACTCGGGCCGACGGTGACGCCTTGGATGACGCGAGCGGTGTAACGAGGACATGCACCGGAGAATTCGTTTTCGACTTTTAACAGCGAATCGACGACGACGCCGGAGGGCGAAAGCTTTGGCTGGGGCGTTTTGACATCGACGCCATACAGCACGCTGATCTCGCGAGCGATACCCAAATGGCCCAAGCAATCGCCGCGGTTGCTGGTCACTTCCAGGTCGACGACGACGTCATCGTAGATCTCGGTCGTTTCTTCGTGGTTCAGCCCCGAAAGGCTCAGCCGCAGGGCGAGTTCGGCGTGCGAAACGGGAATGTCGATGTACTGGGATAACCACTTCAGCGAAACGAGCATGACGGCGGCGAAAATGAGGCGACGGATGAAGATTCAACGACGCCAAGCATACCGACCAAGCCGAACGCTTCGTAGGCCTGCGGCTCCCTGAATCGACTTCGTATCGCGTGATCATCAGGTGGCCGACTTGCCGTAGCTGATCCCGCCAGGGTTCAGACCGGACTGAACCCTGGCGGGATCAGCTACGTCAGTGGTTGTTCACTCGGTGCTTAGTACCCGTCCGGATAAATCACCAATTCGATCCGCCGGTTGGCCGCTCGGCCGGCGGGCGAATCGTTGGACTGGCGAGGATTGTTGCTTCCCTGGGCGACCGTGAACAACTGGTTGGCCGGCATTCCGTTCCGGCGAGTCAACTGGTCCAGCACCGCGGCGGCTTGGGCGGCCGTCAACTGGTGGCTGGTGCCGACCGCGCCGCCGTAGATCGGGGCGCTATCGGTATAGCCTTCGATGCCGATTCGCTGACGCGGAAAATTGGCGATCAACTGGGCCGCGATCGGGTCCAACGTCGCGGCGGCTTGCGGGTGAAGCTGGCCCGCGCCGGGCGGAAACAGTTGGTCCGACGGGACTACGATTCGAACGACGTTTCCGTCGGGAATCACCGGGATGCCGCCCAGGTTCAACTTCGCGGCCATCTGAGTCAGGTTCGTGTTGGGCTGGATCGAAGCGCCGCCGCGAACCTGCGTCGAGGCCTGCATGCCGCGGACTTGGGATTGGGCATCGCGAGCGGCCACGGCGGTCGATTCCATTTGCTGCGACACGGCGGCAAGCTGGTTGCGAAGGACCGTCGATTCGTCGCGATAAACCTGAATTTGTTGCTCGCTTTGGGCCAATTGCGTCGTCAATTGACGGTTGTTGTCGTCCAGCAATTGGACTCGGCGATTCAGTTCGGCCATCTGGGCCTGCGTCTGAGTGATCGCGGGGTTTTGAGGCAGGTTCCACGCTCCGCCGCCGGGGCTGGCCAAGTAAGGATTCTGGCTGCAACCGGCCGAAACGATTGCCAAAGTGCAAACCGCCAGCGTCGCGAGGGGCGTCGCGGCACGGCAGCGGGCAAAAGCGGTCATCAGCAGGCGAAACATCCTGTTTTTCCTCACGTGAGCGTCAAACTAGCCGCCCGACTTTACGCCCGCAGTTTCACCCCCCGCAAGATCAATCGCCGGCATCAATCCGAGGGCGACTTCGGATAGACTCGGCGATTCGCGATTTTCGTCCCCGTCTGTTCCTTCTCCCGAAGCCCGATTTCCTTGGTTCACGTCCTTCCGCCGCTGCCCAGCGAGCAATTGATTATCGATTCGATGGCGTCTTGTGCGTTCGAGACGTGCTTAGTCGTGTCCCCCGGGCGGGGGCAGGCGGGGTGGCATGCGAAGTCGCTTTGTCCGGTCGGGCGAGTGACGGCGTGGTACGTCGACGGGTTCCGGGCGGCCGAAGCCAAGGCGGCGGCGGTCGAGTTCTGGCATGACGTCGATGTCGTTTGCCGAGCCGATCTACCAGACGAACCGGTCCAGCTTGCGATCGTCGCGGTGCTGCAACGCGGCGAATCCGAAATGACGCGCGACGTTTTGCAACAGACGCACCAGCGGTTGACCGTCGGCGGGCAAATGATCGCCAGCGTCAACAACGGGGCCGACAAATGGCTTCGCGAACAGATGCAGGCGATCTTTGATAAGGTCCATTGCCAGCGATCGCCGGACGGTTGGGTCTACACCGCGACCAAACGTGGACCGCTTCGCAAGCACCGCCGCTTCGATGCCGAATTCGTTTTTCGCGACGAAGAACAACTGATCACGATCATGACGCGGCCGAGCGTGTTTTCGCATCGCTCGCTGGACGTCGCGGCGCGGCTGCTGATCACCCACTCCGGTGCAACCACTGGTGACCGAGTGCTGGACTTCGGTTGCGGCAGCGGCGCGGTCGGGATTGCGACGGCGTTTCGTGTTGGTCCGGAAGGACACACTTACTGTGTCGACAGCAACGCTCGCGCGATCCAGTGCGTCATCGCCAACGCGAAAACGAACGGACTTGGCAACGTGACCGCGATCCTGAACCACGACGGCGATTTACCGGACGTGTCGCCGTGCGATCTCGCGCTGCTGAACCCGCCTTACTACGGCGGGTTCGCGATCGCCGAACACTTCGTCCACTCGGCGACCAAGCTTGTCCGCGATGGCGGACGGATCGTGGTCGTCACCAAGCAAGCCGACCAGTACGGCTTGCGGACTTGGCCGGGCTTGTTTCAAGAATCGCAGATCGACGTCAGCGGCTATCAACTATTGACGTACCGGAAGCGGGCGTTCGCTTGATTCGCCGGCGGCAAGGGCCATCGGGTTCGCATCGTTGTCCGCGCCATCTTCCCAGAAGTGTTCGGCAAACAAAACGGACTCGATGAAGACCGACGCCGCCAAAACGACCAGCGAAGAAATGATCGAGATCGCTAGGATCCATCCCCAGTGGGATCCTTGAGTGATTGTCGCAATCGTCGCGGAAGCGTCCAAAACTGCAAAGCTGCCGCCAAGCATTAATCGAAGCATGACCTCATCCTGTGTTGTGGTGATGAACCGTTTTGCTGATGAAACGATTTCGATGGTCAGAATTCCGCCGATTCAATCGTATCGCTCCGTCCGCGAGGAAAGCAATTTACGCGCCAAAAAAACGGCGGAAAAGTCGTCGCTCGTTCCCTCGAGACATCCATGAAAACAGGCTCGTCCGTCGGAACAGGCTGAAAACAATGCCGCACGACCGCTGGCATGCGATGTGCAAACGGATTGTTTCAAACGCAAATAAGTACGCATCGAATCAAGACGCAAACCGCAGGATCGAAAACGACCATGTCGCAATCAAAAACAACATTCGCTTCCGCAGCAACCGCCAACACCGCCAACGGTCACCGACCGGGCGATCCCAAGCCGGAAAGCGGCACGTCGGATTGGAACTCGTACGCCAAGTTCCGATCGCGGGTGCTGCACAAAGAACCCGTCGCCAAGGATGCGTATTTGTATGTCGTCGAGCGTCCCGACGGGTTCGACTATCGGCCCGGTCAAGCCGTCGACTTGTCGATCGACGAATCGGGACACCGCGAGAACAAACACCCCTTCACGATGACTTCGCTGCCAAACAATCCACGGCTTGAATTCGTGATCAAGTCGTATCCGCAATCCGAATACCCCGAGCACTCCGGCATGACGGAACACTTGGGCAGCAAGGTTGATGTGAACGATCGCTTGTTGTTCGACGAGCCGTGGGGAACGATCCAGTACCGCGGCCCAGGCGTCTTCATCGCGGGCGGAACCGGCATCACGCCCTTCATCTCGATCTTCCGAATGCTGGAACAGAAGCAAGAGCTGGCAGGCAATCGATTGTTCTACAGTTGCGGCACCAAGGCCGACGTGATGTTACAGGGCGAGTTGTTTCGTCTGCTCGGTCGCAACGTCGTTTGCACGTTGACGGACCAATCGCACGAAGATTACGAGCACGGCATGATCGACCACGATTGGCTGCAATCTCGCGTTGATAACTACGATCAACCGTTCTACCTGTGCGGCCCGCCCAAGATGGTCGACCAGATGAAGCAGACACTCACCGAACTCGGCACGCCCGAAGAAAACTTTGTCCACGAAGGAATGAGCTGATCGGCGACGTTAGCGGCGGATCAAATTCATCACGACTTCACGGAAGTTCCCGCCCGACATCAACCGCCGGTGTGGCCGGCTGGGTGTCGTGGTTGTGGCCGGGCAGGCTTTCCACTGCGACGGCAAGTGCAACGCCGACTAGCAGCGCCGCGGTCAGCTTCAGTCGATCGTGATCGTGGAATGCGACTTCGGGAAGCAAGTCGGCTAGCGAGATGCAGATGAAAAATCCTGCCGAGATCGCCAAGCCCCAACCCAGCATCGCGGATCCGCCGGTGATTCGCATGACGCCAAAATAAAAGAGCGCCGCGCCGATCGGACAGGCCAGCGAGAAGGTCAAGTTCACGCACGCTTGCTGAGCCGACGACCATCCGCCTTTTTGCATCACCGATGTGATCGCGAATGCGTCCAGCGGTTTGTGCAGGGCGACGGCCAAGAACGTTCCGATGCCGGCCAGCGGCAACCACGCGCCGTGCTGGGCATCGGCCACGACGCTGGCCGCTAGCGCCACGCCGTCGATCAACGTGTGCAGCCCCAAGCCGAACAACATGCCGATCCAGCCGAGCCGTTTGTTGGCTTCGTTGTGGGCATGATCGTGACCGTGGTCGTGGTCGCAGTGCGTGGCGTGAACGTGATCGTGCGACAATTGATCCGACGCCGTCGCCTCGATCGCTGGCGCGTCATGCTGGTGAACGTGGAACAACCGGATCAGCAAAAACATCAAAAGGATGCCGGCCAGCGTCGCCGCGCCGGCCTTCGACGCCGACCCCAATTCGACGCTGGCGTGCGGCAACAGGTGCAGCGTTGCGATCCCCAGCATCAGCCCGGCCACGAAGCTCATCAACAACTGCGTCCGCAGGTGGGTCATCCGAACCAGCGTCGGAAGCCAACCGCCCGCCATCGACGCCACGACGATGATGACACAGTAGGTGAACAGCAGCGGTTCGATGGTCATGGAAAACGTCAACGCAAAGGATCAGAACGCGGGCGATCCGACGGACTCGCCCGACGGACAAGTTAGACGATCCCGACGCGATTGAAAATCCGCGGCTCGGGACGTGACCTCGAACCAAATTTAGTTACACCAAGAAGTAGTTTTGGTCCGCGTCGACCCAGTCCCAGCGGTCGTCCTCGTCATCTGCCGCATCGTCCCGCACGAAAGACATCGACTCGATCGCCACGTCGAACTCGCTTTCGGCCGCCGGCCTGCTGACCCGCCGCTTGGCCAGTTCGTTGATGACTTGCAATGCGTCCAGCGCCGTCACTCGGTTGTCGCCGGTGACGTCGAAGTAGACGCCCTGGAACTCCTCATCCGGCCCGATCTGCGGATCCGATCGAATTGCCAACGCGTTGATTACCACCAACGCGTCCAGCGCCGAAACCCCGTCGTTGCCCACGACGTCGAAACGATCGACCGGGTTTTGAAACCTTGGCGTGTCATTGTCGCGCAACTCGAAACTGATCGTGACCGGATCGTAAACGTTCGTCGTCAACGTCAACGTATAGAACTCAGTCGGCTCGGGATCGTCGTCGTCGATCGGTCGCAGTGGCAAGCTGACCTGTTGCTGTCCGGACGCCAACGTGATTTGATTCGGGGCAGTGAATTGCTCGGGATCGAGTCCGGCGACCGAAACCAACACGGACTCTTGAGTGTCGGTGTTGCTTCGCCGAATCACGATCGTGGCGAAGTCTGTTTGATCTTCGCGAATCACCGTTTCAGCCAACGTCACGATCAAACGTTCGGCATCCGTGATCGTCATCAAGATTGAATCGTCGTCGGTCGAGCTGCTAGACGCGGTGATCGTGACCGTTTGCGTTCCATCGAGCAAGTTGTCGTCGACGGCGGTCACGCCGACCGTCACGAAGGTTTGGCCCGCGGGGATCACGACCGACGCCGGGACCGTGATCTCCGTGATATCGGACGAACGCAGCGTGATCGTTTGATCGGATGAAATTGCCGGTCCGCTTCGACGAATGGTCAACGTCGCCGCATTGCTTCCGGCATCTTCGACGACCGTGCTCCGATTGAGCGCCAGCGATAGCTCGGGCGGAGCGGTGACACTGACCTGGAATGTTCTTGATGCTCGCCCGCCATCATCGTCGGTCACCGAGACCGTGACCGTCTTGTTTCCGGCGGTTGTGTAAGTGTGTCCGGCATCAAACGATGCCAACGTGGCCAGTCCTGATGCGTTGCCCACGCGATCGATCGTCGCGGTGCCGTCCACGATCGTTCCATCACCCCAATCGACGATGTAAGAAAACGTTTCCGCGGTACGTGGGGTGGCCGCTATGTTGACGAAGCCGGGGTCGCTGATCGATCCGAGATTGACCAGCGACAATCGATTGCCCAGCGTCACCGTTTGATTGCCAACGACGCTTAGCGTCGGAGCCACGTTCGTGACGACGACGCTCGGCAGCACCGTGGTCAAGTCGCCGATCGCGGCACCGCTGACCGTGACCGAAACCGGAAATCTTCCGTCGTCGGCAAAGCGATGCGATGCGGTGACGGTGGCGTTGGTTGCGATCAACTGCCACCCGAGATCCTTCATCGCGGCAAAGTCCAGCGGTGAAAACGGAACACGAACGCCCGAATTGATCACCGGTCCCATCAACGTCGGTTGACCGCTGACGACCGAGGGAGCCCAGTGGGCGGTGACCAGCGGCACGTTCCCCGAACCCGCGTAGGCGGCTCGCGCGTTCGCACCCGTGAACGCCCCCGTCGCGGCCAATCGATTCCACGAATCGGACGTGCCGAAGCCCAGCACGTGCGAAAGTTCGTGCGTGGCGATGGACAGGAAATCGACCTCGCCCGCCGCGACGCCGGCCGGATCTTCGCCGTAATAAAAGTTGTTCCGCGACGGAGCGTCAAAGCTGATCGAACCGAACAGCGGCGCGACGTCATCGGGCGACGCCTTCAAGACGCCGGCTTGGCCTCGGCTGCGGATCGCGTCCTGGCTGGCGATCGCTTGGTTGCACTGCGGCCCGGGAATGCAGGTTCGCGAAATGCTGATCGCCGACGTTCCGCCGACGCCGCGAACGGCCCCCGGCAAGTCCCGCGCCCCGGCGTAAACGATGATCGTGTTGGCGGCGATGGTGGGGTTCTGCGGCAGGTCGATTAGATTGCCCGTGGCAGAATTAGAGGGCCCGGCCGATGGGTGAAAAATCCGTGGTCGGACGGTTAAGAACGGCGACGGCGCGACGGCGGTCAACGTGTCCGAAAACCGCGAAACGAGCGCATCGGCCGCCTGTTGCAACCGGACGCGGCGGATGTCGTTGGCGGACGTTCCGAAGAAGCGGCCCGTGTCTAACGAGTAATCGAAGACGATCCTCAAGTTACCGGTTTGGTTGCCGCCGGTGATCGTCGCAGGCGAGGTCGTGCCATCGCCCCAGTCGACCTGCGCCGAAGCATTCCCAACGATGCCGGCGGTGTCCACGACCGTGCTCAAATTGTAAACCGCTCCTTCGGCGATCATCATCCGTCGCGATTCCAAGGACTCGAACCGATGTGTCCGTCGGGACGCGATTCGCGAAACACGACGCGGTCCAAACAATCGCGAATTGGGAAAGCCAAAGCGTGGCATAAGAAAAGCAAGCATGGTCGAATGACCGTCGATTCGAGTAGAGCGTCAGGCTTCGATGCAGCGGGAAACCGCGCGACCGGGCGTGCTGCCACGAAGACCGAACGATAGCACCGAAGCCGAACGATGAAAGAAGTATCGACAAGCGAACCTCGCGGCGGCGTGCTCCCCCCGCCTTACGCTGATCCGCTTAGCCCTCTTTCACGCTTTCGGTGCTGGGCGAGCGGCGGAACACGGCCACGATGTCCTCAACCGGAACGACGAACAATTGGTTGTCGTGTTCCAAATCGACCGGGATGGCATTCTTGGGGTGAAATAGAATCTTGTCGTATTGTCGAAGCGGTAGTTCTTCGTCATTTTCGACCGCCGCACTGATCGTGACGATCCGGCCGGTGATGGTGGGGATCTCCGCCGCATCGGGCAGCGCGATTCCGCCGCGCGTCTCACGTTTGGGCTCGTCTTTCCGCACCAGGACGCGATCACCGATCGGTTCGACGTGCTCGAACGGGGTGGCGGATTTCTTCTTGGCCATCGTCACTTCCGAAATGTTCTCCTCATCAGGATGCAAACGCCCCGACAAACTGCCTGTCATTGTGATCGGCCAATGGTGAAACGTCGAGGTCACTGCGAGGCCGGGTTCCTGTGTGGAAAATATCGCAGTTTCAGCGTCAACGCACTTCCCGGTCGAAACTAAGTTGCGCGTGATCATTAAGTAACTGACTTACTGTAGCTGATCCCGCCAGGGTTCAGACCGGGCTGAATCCTGGCGGGATCAGCTACGTCAGTTGTTGTTCACGCGATCCTAGAGGTCCTTCAACCGCTGGACCGACGCTCGTGCCCGCTTCAAAAATTCGTGCTTTGGTTCGCCCGTCTCCAGGAAGATCGGTGGCCCGACCGTGATGCACGACAACAGCGGCACCGGCAAGACTTCGCCGCGCGGCAGAATGCGATTGACGTTGTCGATGTAGACTGGCACCAATTCCAAGTCGGGGCGTTTTTTCGCCATGTAAAACAGTCCGCTCTTGAAGTCCGACATCTCCGCTTCGCCCGACGATCGCCCGCCCTCGGGAAACATGATCAGCGAATACACGTCGCCCATCTGTTGCAGCATCGTATCGATCGGGCTGCGGTGAACCTTGATCTCTTTGCGATCGACCAACAGCGCGTTGAACGAACGAGCCAAATGAGGCTTGAACCATCCGGTCGACCAATAATCCTTTGCCGCGACCGGCCGAGTGATGCAGCGAAGTTCGCGCGGCAGGGCCGACCACAACACGACGGCGTCGAGGTGGCTGGTGTGGTTGGCAAAGTAAATGCGCTGGCAAGTATCGGGCTGGCAATCGACCCAGCGAACGGTGAACCCGCTGAACAGTTTTGCCAGCAGAACAATCGCGTGGCTGGTAAGCGTCATGCCAGCATTCTAGCCGGCGACCGTGGGAACACGAGAGGCACCCGAGACGACGTCATTGGACCTGTTTCTATTGAAGCCGATTTTGACCCGCGTTTTCGTCCATGTGAATCGTCACCGGCCAACCGGGAAACTGATTGCCGGGGTTGCCATCGGTCGCATCGACCAGAAACCGAAACGCTTCGCACAAATACGTTTTCGCTTCGGTATCGATCGTGACCAACCCAAATCCGCTAGCCTTTTGGTGTGCTCGCAAATAACGGTTTGGCTTTCGAGCAACCTCCGGATTGCCGACTGCGTAAACGTAAACCTTGTTGCCGAATCCTTCGATGAATTCGCCGGTATCGGGCAACCCGTGCCGCGGCCGGTTGGTGTGCGGCATGCCCAATTCGTCCGGACGCCACCAACGCGGATAGCCCGCTGAGATCGCCGGCGTGCAGAACGCCCAATTGCTGTCCCGCTGAGCATCGACGCCGTACTGCGACATCGACGTCAGGTGTTGATCGCCGTTGATGTGCAACGCCTTGCTGGTTCGCATGATTTCGATCGCGCGGTTGCGAGCGGTCTGCGGCCAGCCGCCCGAATCCAGGTCGGCTTTCAGGTAACCGTCGAAGTCGCCGTGGTGCGTTGCGACGCTGCTGAAGACGGTTTGGCTAAGCACGACCTTCATCTTGTGGCCACGCCAATCATCCGCCCATTCTTCAAGAAACTTTTCTTGCCGTTCGCCCAACAGCACCAAGTCGGGACCATCCAACGTCGACGTGTCAAAGTCGCGGTCGGGAACGTGATCGGCCCTGCCGCCGCCGGTGTCGACGTGTTCGGGACCGCTCTTGAATTGACGATCGCTAAGGATCGCAAACCCGACGTCGCCGTAAACCATGTCGCCGTAGTACACGCTGATGCCTTGCTTGACCGGTGTGTCATCGTAGGGAGCGGGATGATGGCTGCAGTTGGTCCGATGGACAACGTTGACCATCCGCGCCGGTTCCACGTAACCGCCCTTCGATGATGCGCCGTCGTCGGTGTCCTCCATCGGCGCACCGCCTTCGCCCCAAATGTTGCCTTGGAAAACATCGTGGTCATCCGGCAAACAGATTGTCGGCCGGTCACGCATCGCTTCGCGAAACGACCACCCGAACTGATAAAACTTTCGCAAGTAATTCAAGATCGCGGGCTCGGCCGGTTGGCGGATGATGCCGTAACCGCCGTGCGCCTCATAAATCTGGTCGCCGGAAAAATAAACCAGGTCGGGGTCCAGCTTGATGATGTTGTCGGCGACGGGTTGGTACGGAAACCCATAGTCGTTCTGGCAAGTCATCGCGCCGATCCGCAGCGGACGACCGGTCGGGTTGGCCCGGATGGTGCCGCCATACGTCGTCGTCGTTTCGTCGCCCATGCGATTGAGTTCGCGATAGATCCATGCGAAGCGATGCGGTTTGGTGGCGTCCCATTCGGTGATTTCGATTGTCGCGGTCCAGGCATCGGTATCCAGCGCGACTTGGTCGATCAATTTCATTTCGCCGTCCTGTTCCAAATAGAACCCGACGTTCTGCGTGTCCGCGATGCCCAGCGGTCCGGTCAAGACGGTCGCCTTCATCACAAACCCGTCTTTGCCGCGGGAATCGGATAGCGAATACATCGACCAAAGGATCGGTCCAAACTTCTGTTCCGGATCGATCATCACGGCGTCGCCTTCGATCATCCAGTCGCTGAACCGATACCGCGCATTGCCCTGTTTCTTTTCCGGCATATTCAATCCGGAAACGATCGCGATGTTTCCGATGACCGCTCGCGTGGCCACCATCTCGCTAACCTGCGCGACCGGGTTGCCGTCCGCATCCGCAACGGCCAACGTCAATTCGTAGCCGCCATCTTTGGGCTTCCCCAGAAGCGACAACAGCGTTTCGTTTTCCAAGTCGATGTCGATCGGCACGGATTGTTTGCCCAACACCAATTTTCCAGCAACGATTCCCGCCGCGATGCCTTTGCGGACGAAGCAGTTCGCGCGATAGTCGCCGATGTCGCTGCGAAGTCCGATCAGAAAACCGGCACCCGCCGGTTCGCCGTTGCGTCGCGTTTCAGCTTGGCGGACGACGACGGAGGTCGAGAACGATTCGGCCGGGTTGGTGATCTGCGCGGTCAGGGCGTTCACGTTCCGATCGCCGGCAAACGTTTGGCACTCGGCCGCGCCGCCAACGACTTGCCAATCCTCCATCGGATTAGCCCAGACGTCCCCGCTTAACCAAACGCGGTCGTGAACGTCGGACCAAGAGATGACCGTGCTGTTGTAGCTGGCCGTCTCGTCTGCCGTCTCGTCAGCGGCGTCTTGGGCCAGCGATGGTGTGGCGAACCCGAGCCAGGTGCCGCCCAGTCCGATGCATTTCAGGGCGAAGCGACGTGTCAGTGCGGACATGGGAAAAGTCTCTCGATGCGAAGGGGTTACCGCCCGCATTCTAACCAAAACCAATCTGCGAAGGACCCAACGGAAGATAAGTGGCGTAAGCTTCCAGCTTGCAATGAACGACATCGCAAGCTGGAAGCTTACGCCACTTGCAAACTAACACAGTTCTTGGCCGTTCGGTCCTAGCGGGCCGCCATCGCGTCCTCGAACTCTTTCAATTGCCGGATCATCGGCGGCGAATGCGGGTCCAGTTTTAACGCCCGACGCTGCATCAGCAGTGCGTTTTCCAGGTCGCCGACCGCGAAGTAGCAGCGGCCGCAGGTGTCATACTTGGCCGAATCAGGGTCCATCTCTAAAGACTTCAAGCTGTATTCGAGCGCCTTTCGATAGTCGCCCTCGGTGTTGCTGACCAACCACGCGTACTCATTCATGTAATGGTCCGCCGGCCCAACGTTGAACCGCCCCAGCATTCCGTTTTGCTGACTGGCCTGCTCGATCTTGGCTTCGGACTTTCTGGATCGAGCCCTTCAGTTTCGTCTTTACCATCGTCTTCCATGCCTCGTCGCCTTCAGTGCGATACATTGCGATCAAGAATGTCGACGTTGTCATACAGCGAGAAAGCACTTCAGCAGTTTCGGGCGTGCATCGTCGACTTTTCCGTTTGCCAAATCGGCTAGCGCGTCGTGATAGAACAGATCGCTTTGCGTGCGATTGAGTTGATAAAAATTTGCATTCAACCGTTGTCGCATCTTGTCGTCTTTTTCGACGCGTTCGACCAGCGGACGCAAGACTTTGACGACCTCGGCGTGCCGCTGCAATTCGCCCAGCATCGCGGACAGTTCGGCGCGGACGATCGCCGACGGAGCCGCATCAACTTCGATGGATTCGATCACGTGGCGATACTCAAGCTCGGCCCACTCGAACAAGCCGCGTCGCCGCAGGTTGCTGCCAATGTCCAGGTGTGCCTGCGCGGCGTCTTCGTAACCTTTCGGCGACGATTTCTCTTTTTGCTCGGCCGTTAGCGGAAGCGGTTCGATCGCCAGGGCCATCTTTGCCAGCGAGTTCGCTTTGTCGATGTTCCCGCCGACCTTCCACGCTTCGGCCGCGCCGTACAACAAGATTGGTTGCTGGTCGAAGAACGTTCCGAATTCTTCTCGCAACGCCAACACGAACGGATGAAGTTGGTGATCGATCGCCCAAGTACACGCTTCGACCAATTGCCGCGTCGTCGGTTCGATCAAGTCGATGTGTTCGCGAGCGAGCCGCATCGCCTCATCGCGAAGTCCGGCGTCGATCGCTCGCGAAGCACAGATTCGCACCAGTTCTAAAACCGACGCCCGCGTCGCCGTTTGCGAAATCATCGCGTCGACGTCGTGACGTTGTTTGGCGATCAACGCATTCCAACGATCGTCGGAGTACTCGCCGGTGGCCAAATCTTCGGCATACACGCGAAGCCACTGCGACGTGTCGCGTTGGTTGTCGCCGAGCACTTCCAATAGAAGGTCCGCGTTGCGTCGACGGCCCTCTTCGTCTTCGACCATCGGTTGTTCAAGGATCGCCAGCGCCGCGTCGCGGCTGAGCCGCATCGAGGTCTCGAATCGCGTCAACCGCGCAAGCGCCGACAAGCCCGCCCGGTCTTTGAACTCGGCCAACATCTCGATCCGGCTGCTGCGTTCGGTCTCATCCTGCGCGCCGTATTCATGCAGCGCTTCGCGAACCTCCGGTGGATCGGTGTCCTTGGACCAACTGACCAATAGGCTGCTGACCAGATACCGGGCCGCCATTTCGATTTCGATATCGGGATGGTACTGAGCCCGGTGCAGTTCGTCGAACGCTTCCAAGCCCAGCCGCTGAAGCCGCTCCATCGCGCGAGTCCGAGTCGCGTAGCTGTCCGAACCGAGCTGCTGGATCAGTTGCCCGACCGAATTGGTCGCCAAGTCTTGTGCGTTCGACCGTGACGACCAGGCCATCGTCCACAGCACGATCGCGAGCGTCGTCGCCGAACAAATTTTGAAACGCCACCACATGACAAACTCGATAGAAACGGATCGAACCGAGGAACAGGGTCCATTCTACCCGTTTCTGCCGCGAAGCGAGAAGCCGCGTCGGCGATGGGCGAACGAAACGATTAAACTGGACGTTCATTCTGCCCCCGCCAACCCGGACGCGATCGATGCCAACCACGTTGCCAACACCTTTCGCCAGCTTCGCGATCGCGTGGTTCGTTTTCGGCGGAATCGCATTCGCCGATGAAACGGTTTCCGAATCGCTGTTCGTTCGCCGGATCGTTCCGCTGATCCACGAAAAATGCCTGGCCTGTCACGGCAAGGACGAAGACAACATCGAAGGCGGCTTGGACATGCGGTCGCGGCAAGCGGTCCTGCGAGGCGGCGACAGCGACACGCCATCGCTGGTCATCGGACGTCCCGACGACAGCCCGATCTATCTGGCCGCGACACGCGATCACAACGATTGGTCCGCCATGCCGCCGAAGGATTCGGACCGATTGTACGCCGAACAACTCGATTGGTTGAAGCAATGGATCGAGACCGGCGCGGCGTGGCCGGACGAAAACCGCCGAGACGAAATTGCAAGCCAAAATGCGTCCGCGTGGGAAGCCGAAGACGGCGTCATCGTTGCGACCTCGGGCGGCCTTGCACCCGAATGGACCAACCGTCGCTACCAACCCGAAGACCTTTGGGCTTACCAACCCGTCATCAAGCCCGACGTACCCGCGGGCAATCCGATCGACGCGTTGATCGCGAAACGGATGCCCGATGGATTGACGGTCGCGGGCGATGCCGACGCGAAGACGCTGATCCGCCGTGCCACTTTTGACTTGACCGGGCTGCCTCCGTCGCCGAACGAAGTCACCGCGTTCGCGAAAGCGTATGCGGCCGACCCGGACGATGCGATGCGATTGCTGGTCGAACGATTGCTCGCCAGTCCGCACTATGGCGAACGCATGGCCCAACATTGGCTTGATGTGGTTCGTTATGCCGATTCATCCGGCTTCGCCAACGACTACGAACGCGGCAACGCTTGGCGATACCGCGATTACGTCGTGCGGTCTTTCAATGATGACTTGCCGTACGATGAATTCGTTCGCCAACAAATCGCCGGTGACGAGATCGATCCTGGCAACGCGGAAATGATTGTCGCGACGGGGTTTCTGCGGATGGGCCCGTGGGAGCTTACCGGGATGGAGGTCGCTCGTGTTGCGAGGCAACGGTTTTTGGACGACGTCACCAACGGCGTCGGCGAAACGTTCCTCGCGCACTCGTTGCAATGCGCCCGCTGTCACGATCACAAGTTCGATCCCGTTCCGACCCAGGATTATTACTCGATCCAAGCCGTCTTCGCGACGACGCAGTTGTCCGAACGACGTGCCGACTTCTTGGACAACGAAAACGTCAGCGGCTTCGACGAACAAAAGTATCTTTACGCGACGATGCAGCAGCACTTGATGGCGCTTCGATCGCTCGACCAAAAGTTACTGGACAACGCGGCCGCTTGGTACGCAAAGCAAGACCTGGACGCGGCCGCTTGGAACAAAGCCGTCGCCGATGCGAAGGCGTTCGTCGAAAGCGGCAACAAGACCCAATCGAAACGTAGTTTTACCGGTGTCTTTGACATCGCTCGCAGTACGATTGCGAAAACAAAGGTGGACAAGAAAAAAATCACCGAAGATCAGTATCCACCCAAGCTGGTCGGATTCACGCCCGAAGATTTCGGCAACGAACGGGTCGCCCGCAAAGGCTTGGAACGGCTGAAGTGGGCGCTCGAACGATACGAACCCTTCGCACTGGCCGTCTACAACGGGCGGACGCCGCAGATGACGTCGGTCAATCAACCCCTTCGGATGCCGGCCAATCGGATGGACGTCGGCGAACTGGAAGCGTCTTGCGTGCGAGTCAACGGGGACCCGTTCGCGGTCGGACAATCGGTCACGCCGGGCGTGCTGAGCGTACTGGACGGTCAACTTCCGCCGTCAGACTTTCCGCTAACCAAAGACATCGAAGGCCGACGCCGCGGGCTTGCCGACTGGATCGCCGATCCACGCAATCCGCTGACCACGCGGGCGATCGTCAACCGAATTTGGCTTTGGCATTTTGGTCAACCGCTGGCCGGAAACCCGAACAATTTCGGTGGTACGGGAAAGAAGCCGTCGCATCCCGAGTTGCTGGATTTCTTGGCGGCGGAATTGGTCCAGCAGGGTTACAGCATCAAGGCGATGCACCGACAAATCATGAACAGCAAAGCGTATCGTCGATCGGCCACGCACCCGAACTTGGACAAGCTTCGCGAAGCCGATTCGGAAGGCATCAGCTACGCCGTCTTCTGGCCCCGAAGATTGACCGCCGAAGAACTTCGCGATGCGATGTTGACCGCGACGGGCGAACTGAACCCGACGCTCGGTGGCATTCCCAACCGACCAGAAATGAATTTGGAAGCCGCCTTGCAACCGCGGCAAGTGATGGGAACGTTCGCGTCGGCGTGGGTGCCCAATCCGCTTCCGAGCCAACGCCATCGCCGGTCGATCTATGCGATGAAGATCCGTGGCTTGCCTGATCCGTCGATGGAAGTGTTCAACCAACCGACGCCCGACTTTTCGTGCGAACGACGGGACGCGTCGACGGTCACGCCGCAGGTGTTCAGTCTGTTCAACGGACAAGCGATCCACTCGCGATCGCTGGCACTCGCCGACCGAGTCGCAAAGGAATGTGATGACGATGCGGCGATGATCCGGCGTTGTTTTCAGTTGTGTCTTTCACGCGGGCCGAGTCCCGAAGAGTTGCAATCATGCTTGGAACACTGGCAAGACATCGAAGCGATGATCGCGACCGAAAAGCTTTCGTCGGTCTCGCCGCCGCTGGAGATTACTCGCCAGGCGGTCGAGGAAAACACGGGCGAAAAATTTACGTTCCAAGAGACGCTGCAAGCCTACGCCGACTTCGTCCCGGACTTGCAACCTGCCGACGTCCCGCTTCACGTCCGCGCGCTTGCCGACGTTTGCTTGGTCCTCCTTAACTGCAACGAGTTCGCGTATGTCTACTGAGCCGATGATGAACCAAAACGCAATTTCTCGCCGGCAGAGTTTGATGAACCTTGGTTCGTCGCTCGGCACGATCGCGTTATCGGCGCTGCTGGCCGACGATGCTTCGGCCAGCGACAAAGCCAGTCCGTTGGCACCGCGTGAGGGGCACGTGCCGGCCAAGGCGAAGAATTGCATCTTCTTGATGATGGAAGGTGGCCCGTCGCACATCGACACGTTCGATCCGAAGCCGAAGCTGGATGACATGCACTTGAAAGAGTTCATCCGCGAAGGCGCACAGAAGTCGGCGATGGAAAGCGGCAAGCGGTACTACGTGCGAAGCCCGTTCAAATTCATCAAGGCCGGTCAAAGCGGCGCGGACATGGCCGATAACTGGTCCCACTTGGCTGGCGTCGCGGACGAACTTTGTTTCTATCGTGGTTGCACCGTCGACAGCGTCAACCATCCGACGGCGATGTACCAAATGAACTGCGGCAATCGATTCGGCGGCGATCCCGGCATCGGCGCGTGGGTGACGTATGGGCTTGGGACGCCGAACCAGGACTTGCCCGGTTTCATCGTCTTGCCCGAGATCAGTTATCCGCAAGGAGGCGCGGCGAACTGGAGCAATGGTTATCTGCCGGCCAGTTTCCAAGGCACGCCGCTTCGCGCGAAAGGATCCCCGATCTTGGATTTGACGCCGCCGCCGGGCGTCACCACCGAGCGACAGCGAAAGAACTTGGACTTGATCGCGAAGCTGAATCAGTCGCACTTGGCCCAGCATCCCGGGCACGAAGAACTTGCCGCCCGGATGCAAAATTACGAACTCGCGTTCCGAATGCAAATGCAGGTCCCCGAGGTGTTGGACCTGTCCGGCGAAGACGCCAAGACCAAGTCGATGTACGGCATCGGCAACGATGCGACCGATGCGTTCGGACGAAAGTGCTTGCTGGCCCGAAAGCTGGTCGAAAAAGGCGTCCGATTCGTCCAGCTTTACAACGGCACCTGGGACAGCCACGACTACATCGAACGCGCCCACGGCAACTTGGTTCGCGGCGTCGATCAACCGATCGCGGCGCTGATCGCGGATTTGAAACAACGCGGCTTGCTGGACAGCACGCTGATCGTGTGGTGCGGTGAATTCGGACGCACGCCGGATAACGGCGTGCGAGGCGGGACGCAGTACGGACGCGATCACAATCCCAACGCGATGACGATCTGGATGGCGGGCGGCGGTTGCAACGCCGGTCACACGATCGGCGCGACCGATGAACTCGGCATGGCGGCGGTCGAAGGAAAGGCGCATGTGCGAGACTTCCACGTCACGCTGTTGCGGCTGTTGGGGTTGGACGACAACAAGCTAAGTTTTTACCACGGCGGCCGTTTCAAACAGCTAAGCCAGTTCGGCGGATCGGTGATCAAAGACCTGATCGCGTGAAAGACGTGTGAGCAATAGATGACGGGTTTTCCGTAGCTGATCCCGCCAGGGTTCAGTTTCTCCGTAGCTGATCCCGCCAGGGTTCAGTCCGGTCTGAACCCTGGCGGGATCAGCTACGTCAGTTCTTGTTCACCGATTGCTAAGTCAGCGATCGATCATTCCGCCGCGTCCAACATTGCTTGGAATTCGGCTTCGGTGATGACGGTGACGCCGAGTTCTTTGGCCTTGTCGAGTTTGCTGCCCGCTTTTTCGCCGGCCAGGACGAAGTCGGTGCGGCGACTGACGGCGGAGGACGCGCGGCCGCCGAGCTTTTCGATCAAGCCTTTGATCTCGTCTCGCTTGAACTTCTTCAGCGTGCCCGTGACGACGACCGTCTTGCCGGCGATTGGGTTGTCGCCTTCGATTTCAATCGGTTCGGGATCAGAGAGCTTCACGCCGACGTCAGCGAAGTCCGCGATCAGTTTCTTGCCCGGTTCGCTGTCCAGAAACTCTCGCATGCTGGCCGCGATCCGGTCGCCGATCTCGTGGATGCCGGCCAAGTCTTCCTGCGTCGCCGCGTCCAGCTTTTCGATCGTGTGATAAGCGTGCGTCAACAACTTCGCGACTCGCGGACCAACGTGACGGATCGAGATCGACGCCAACAATCTCGCCAGCCCGCGCGTTCGGCTCGCCTCGATGCCCGCGATCAGGGCTTCCGCATTTCGTTTGCCGAACTGCACGTCGATCATCGCACCGTCTTTGCCTTTGCGCTGTTTCGGCCAGGTCAAATCGGCGACTTGATCGACCGTCAAGCGGTATAGGTCGGCATAGCCCGCGATCAAATGGTGACGTAGCAGCAAGTCGACGACTTCTTCGCCCAGCCCATCGATATCCATGCCGGTTCGGCTGCCGAAGTAGATCAATCGCTGTCGCAGTTGCGCCGGACAAGATGGGTTCGGACAACGAATGTAGACGCCACCCTGGTCACGAACCAGCAGTGTTTCGCATTGCGGGCACGTCGTCGGGAACGACCACTTCGGCGGATCGCCTTTGCGACGATGCTTTTCGACGCGAACGACTTTCGGGATGATCTTGCCCGCTTTTTCGACGACGACCGTGTCGCCTTCGCGGACGTCCAAGCGTTCGATCTCGTCAGCGTTGTGCAGCGATGCTCGCGAGACCGTGGTGTCGGCGATGTCGATCGGTGTTAGGTTGGCGACCGGCGTGATCGTGCCCGTCTTGCCGACTTGAACGGTGATCGTTTGCAAGGTCGTGACGGCTTCGTAGCGTTCAAACTTGTACGCGATCAACCATCGCGGGCTCTTGCTGCGGATGCCCAGCTTTTCACGCTGGGCAAAATCGTTGACTTTGAAAACGATGCCGTCGACTTCAAACGGCAGGTCCGGCATCTCCTCTTCCAATTCCGCGACCGCGTCCATCGCTTCGGCGGCCGACGCGAAGAACCGGACGTCCGGCGTCGGTGGAATTCCCATCCGTCCGACCTCGGCCAGGAATTCCATGTGACTGGTCGCACGAAGGCCGTCGACTTCGCCGATGCCGTGGCAAAAGAACCGCAGATTCCGCTGCGCCGCGATCGACGGATCCAGCAAGCGGATCGTGCCGGCGGTAACGTTGCGAGTGTTCTTGTAGGGTTCTTCGCCCGCATCGACTTGACGCAAATTCAAATCGGCAAGGTCCGCGTTGGTCATGTAGACCTCGCCGCGCACTTCTAGCACCGCCGGCGGATCGCCGATCAGCGAAAGCGGCAGATCGCGGACCGTGCGAATGTTGTGCGTGATGTCATCGCCGACCGACCCGTTTCCGCGAGTCACCGCCATCGCCATCGAACCGGCCGTGTAGCGAACCGATGCGGCAACGCCGTCGATCTTGTACTCCATCACCCAACCGATCGGTTCGCCGTCCAGCGTTGTGCCGTCCAGCATTGTTTCAGCAAGCAATTTTTCCGTCCGATCGAAATACGCTTTCAGTTCTTCGCGGCTATACGTGTTGTCGATCGACAGCATCGGCACCGCGTGGGGCACTTGAGCCAAGTGATCAACCGGCGCGTCACCGACGCGCAACGTCGGCGAATCCATCGACCGCAGTTCGGGATGCTCGTCTTCCAACTGACGAAGTTCATCCAGCAGCCGATCGTACTGCAGATCGGTAACGTCGGACCTTGCTTCGACGTAGTACAGATGATCGAGCCGACGGATCTCGGTTCGCAGTTGATCGACTCGATCGCTGGAAGGTTGCTTCATCGAAATGGGAAATGCCGGAAGGTCGGGTGGGTCCAGAAACGGAGTTCGCAAAGTTCGTCGGTCGGTCGGAAAAGATGACTCATTGGCGCGCCCATTGCTCCTTTCTTTCACTGCGATGGCAAGGCATCGCTCGCCGCAATGATTGGTGTTTTTAGCACCAACCGGCGGGCTGATCCACCATCATCATTTTCACTCGATACAAGAAACAAATTGGAGAAATCATGACCATTCAAAATCAACCGTTTCAAAATCTTAAGCGAGTCACCACGATTGCGGCCCTGGGCGGCTTCATCGCCGTGGGCAGCGGATTGACGAGCGACACGGCATCGGCACAGGGGTTCGACAAGAATCCCATTGAAGAACGTTTGTCGGCCGACAATCAGACCCCACTGGGTGATGGAGCGACAAGCGACAACGCGATTTCGCGTGGCATCGATCGCACCACTCGCGGATTGACGCAGGGCGAGAGCGTCGGCGATGCCGTCCGCGGCGGGCTTCGCGAAGGAGCCCGGTCAACCATCGAAACGCCGGCACAGCAACAACTGCGTGACCAACGTGCGATGCAACAGGGCGGCGATTTGCCGAACGTAAACCAATCGTTGGGGCAGGCCGGATCAACGACGATCTATCAAGACGAAACCGGACGCACGTTCTTCCTGAATCCGCAGGGCCAACGCATTTATGCGAACCAACCGCTCGGCACGCTGCAGAGTCAGACGTTCCAGGGCGATTCCATCCGTCGTACGGATGTCACTTCCAGCAACAGCGGCCCATCGCTTGGCGTCGGCCTATCGCAGACCGACCAAGGCATGCGGATCGAAAGTGTGTTGCAGAATAGTGTTGCCGCCAATGCCGGTCTTCAAGCGGGTGACGTCATCACTAGCTTCAACGGCACCCCGGTTCAAAGCATCGATTCGCTGAAGCAACAAATTCAATCGGCCAATGGGCAACCGGTCGACATGAAAATCGTTCGCAATGGCGAGGCGCAATCGCTGACGGCAACCTTCGATCAGAATCAAAGCTCTGGTGATCGTTATCAATCAGCCAAGCCGACGACGGATGATTCGTCGAAGTTGAAGGAAGAACTCGATCAACTTCGTTCGCAATTCGAGTCGATGCAGAAAGAGCTCGACGAATTGAAGAGCAAGATGGCCGACCAGAAGCCATCGCAATCGAAGTCCAACGATGCAGACGAATCGAACGTCGACAACTCGAACGAGTGAATCATCGCGTGAACAATGATTGACGGATGCACGGTAGCTGATCCCGCCAGGGTTCAGTCCGGTCTGAACCCTAGCGGGATCAGCTACGTCAGTCGTTGTTTACTGAGCTTCAAAGTTCGTAGCGTTCAATAAGAATGAGCCGCCGCCGCTGGCCGCGGGTGCAAACATGTACCCGACGCCAGCACGTGCGGCTCTTTTTTTATGGCCTAAACTTCGTCAGACAACTTTTGATTCAGACGCAGCAGCTCCAGAACCGCCTCGGCGGATTCGACGCCTTTGTTTCCGACGCTACCGCCGCTTCGTTGGACAGCTTGGTCCATTGTGTTGCAAGTCAGAATCCCGAACGCGATCGGCAGACCGCTGTCGATTGTCAGGTCCATCAGCGCGCTGCTGACGGCGCGGTTGATGTGTTCGTCGTGCGTCGTTTCGCCTTTGACGACACATCCCAGCGCGATCACGCCGATCACGTCGTCATCTTCGATCACGGTGCGAACGACTGCGGGGACTTCCCATGCACCTGGCACGCGAACGACCGGCACCAGGTGTTCCGGATAACCGGCTTCGATGATTGTTTTGACCGCCGCGTCGACCATCGAATCACAGATCGCTGCGTTGTAGCGGCTGGCCACGATCACGATCTTGCCCTCGGGCAAATCGCCATCAATGCCATTGATTTCGCCGGCGCGGTCGGAAGTGGTGGGGGGACGTTCAGTCGACATCTTTGATGCTCAGTAAAAATTCGGCGTTGTTTTGGGTTTTTCGCAATCCCTTGATCAGCGTTTGCATCGCATCGGCGGGGGAAAGCTCGGCGAACGATCGCCGCAGGTTTGAGACTCGCAAGTATTCGTCCGGATCCATCAACATCTCTTCACGGCGAGTGCCACTGGCGCTGATGTCGATCGCGGGCCAGACACGGCGATCGACCAGCGTTCGGTCGAGCACGATTTCCAGATTTCCGGTGCCTTTGAATTCCTCAAAGATCACATCATCCATCTTGCTGCCGGTATCGACCAGGGCGGTTGCCAAAATCGTAAGGGATCCACCTTCTTCAACTTTTCGGGCCGAACCGAACAACGCCTTTGGTTTTTGCAGCGCTCCCGCATCGAGTCCGCCGGACAATAACTTGCCGGTTGATTCGCCGTCGCTGTTGTGGGCACGAGCAAGCCGAGTGATTGAGTCCAGGAAGATCACCACGTCGGTGCCGGCTTCGACCATGCGTTTCGCCTTTTCGATCACCATTTGTGCGACCTGAATGTGCCGCTGGGCCGGTTCGTCGAACGTGCTGCTGATGACCTCGCACTGCGGACCGCGGATTTCGCGTTCCATGTCCGTGACTTCTTCGGGCCGTTCATCGATCAACAAGATGAACGTGTACGCGTCCGGATAGTTTTTCAGCACCGCGCGAGCCATCTGCTGCATCAAAATCGTCTTGCCGGCACGTGGCGGGCTGACGATCAGACCGCGCTGGCCGAAACCGATCGGCGTCAGCATGTCGACCACTCGCGTCGAAATTTCATCCGGCGAGTGTTCCATGATGATGCGAGCATTTGGATGCAGCGGCGTCAATTCATCGAACGGGACGACTTGGTTTCGCGACGCCGGATCTTGGCGGTTGATCGCTTCGATTCGCAGCAACGCGAAATACCGTTCGTTCTCTTTGGGCGGTCGAATTTGTCCGGCCACGTGCGACCCGGTTTGCAACCCGAAGCGTCGGATCTGGCTAGGCGAAACGTAAATGTCGTCGGGGCATGAAAGGTAGTGGTAAAGCGGCGAACGCAGGAACCCGAACCCGTCCGGCAAGATCTCCAGCGTGCCTTCGCCGTACATCAAGCCGTTCGCTTTCATGCGATGCTTCAAGATGCGAAAGATCAGCTCCTGCTTCGACGTCGCAGGTTCCGTGTCATCGCCCTCGGCCGCCAAGCCTTCTTCGCTGGCAAGCGTTTGCAACCGGGGCAACGTCATCTGTTGCAGGTCGCGAATGTTCCACGTTGGTTCGGCATCATTGACCGTCGGAATTCCAACTCGCTGGCCGGCCTTGTTCGCTTCGCTAACGATCTCCTCGGGCAATGACAACGGATCGCGCTCGGCATCCAGTTCCCGAATCCGCTTATCGGTTTCTTCGTCGGGGTGTCGTGGCCGCGATTGGCTCTGGCGGTAGTCGCGATACTCACGCGGACCGCTTCGTCGCTTCGACCCGGACGAATCGCCGTTTGAATGGTTGGAACCCGAATGGTTGGAATTGGAACCCGAGTGGTTCGATCCAGACCCGTTTCCAGACGACTGGTCACGGGGCGGTTGCCGATGAGAGGACATGGTGGGACTTGGGGGAAGCGATGAGGAAGAGAGGAGGAGAGTAGGTGGGACGCGCACGAACACGGAACGATTCGGCAAACACTTTCTCGCCCGCGAAGATCGAATGGGCGTAACCAGATTCGATCCAAACGAACGAAGTAAACGAGGTTGAATAAGCGGCGGATTTACCGTAGCTGATCCCGCCAGGGTTCAGTCCGGTCTGAACCCTGGCGGGATCAGCTACGGTTGTTGTCCGGTCTGAACCCTGGAGGGATCAGCTACGGTTGCTGCTCACCGAGTGCTAATGTCCGTCGCAGTGGTTATCGTGCTCGTTGGATTCGTTCCGGCTGGACCGATCAATCAGCATTCGATCAATCAGCAATTGGTGGGCCGCGTCGACTTGTTGGATAAGGTGTTGGAGGGAGTCGCTGTTGTCGAGGATCAGGGTGCTGCGTCTTCGTTTTTCTTCGATCGAGAGCTGATTATGTTCGCGTCGTTTTAGTTCGCTTGCGTCCCAGCCACGATTGGCCGCGCGAGCCAGCCGAATCTCGAACGGACAGTCGACGCACCAGACCGCATCGCATGACGTGTCCCAATGCGATTCGAACAGCAAAGGCACGTCCAAGATCGAGACGTCGACGTTCTGGCGATGGCACTGCTGCAGCGTGGCTAGAATTTTTGCTCGCGTTGGTGGGTGCGTCAGCCCCTGCAGATAGTTTAGTGCGTCGCGAGAACGATCGTCATCCCCGAAGACGATGTCGGCCAGTCGAGCGCGGTCGATCATGCCGTCCTTGCCGAGGATCGCGGAACCGAAACGGGCGACCAATTGCGATTGAACGTCGGCGGATTCCAGGACTGATCGGGCGATCTGATCGGCGTTGATCCAGGTCGCACCGAGATCCTGTAACCGAGTCGCAACGGTAGATTTCCCGCCCGCGGGGCTGCCGACGATACCGATCACAATCACGAGAGGCTCGTCTTCAAAAACATACGAATCATCAATTCGGTCAAGCAAGAAAGCGATTGGTAAGGGTCACGGTTCTGCCCCAAAGAATTTGAAGATTTTTCCGCCTCCCGTTTCTCGACGCCCGCGCATGCGGAACGTGCCAAAACATGACCGCAGCAAAACGTTACGGTTCCAACTGATCGATCTGATCCAACAATGCTTTGATCGACGGGCGATCCGCCGGCGTCGATCCGACATACGACAAGCGAACATTTCCCGTTTTGTCGATCAGAAACGTCGACGGAAAGGCAAGGTGCGCCGCGATGCCCAATCGGTTGACCGCCACCAAGCCGGTGTCCAACAAGATCGGGAACGGAACGGTCGTTTTGCCGGAGGCCTCGACGGCGGCCTGTTGAAAATTTCCAAGCTGTTCGGCTTGGCCTGGATAGATCAGCAGCACTTCGGTGTCACGGTCGGCAAACTTTTCGTAGTTCGCGATCAATCGAGAAGTTTGCGTCGTGCAAAACGGACAAATCGTGCCGCTGAAGCCGCGAGTGAAGACTAACAGCAAGTTCTTTTCGCCGATGAAATCATTGATCGCCACGGTCGCGCCGAGCGGATTGGTGAACGTCAGGTCCGTGACCGTTCCATCATCTTCGCGATTCGATTTGACTTGATCAGCAAACGAGATGTCCGCTTCGCCGGTCCGATCGATGCCATCGATCGACAACGGGGAGGGTGGCGTCGACGCCGTGCAACCGACCGCACTAATAAGTATTAACCCGATCAATAGCAACGCGGCCACCGACAGCAACGCAATCACCGACAACGAGTGCCGACGTTTTGTCAGGCTGGACTGATTCAATTGCATCGAAAAGGCGCGCATCACGGTCGCAGGTTTTCGGGGAAGTAAAGGAACGCGTTGCAGTTCGGGCAACGACTCAGCAGCGACATCCGCAGCGTTTCCAGGTGCTGCATCGTAAGCGTTTGGTAACACCCGCCGCATGACTCTTCCTCGACCGGCGCGAGTGCCTCTTCGCCGCGTGCCTCGGTCAAACGAATGTAGTCCGCCTTGGCCGCTGCGGGGATCGCCGCTTCGGCGTTCTTTAATTGCGTTTCGACGTTGTTCAGATCGCCCTCGACGACTTTCATTTTCGCACCCACGTCGGCAACGCGAATGCCGTGCTCGTCGGCTTGCTTCTGAAGTTCTGCGCTCGCCGCGGCGACATCGGCTTCCAACGTGTCGATCATCTCGAGCGACTCGAACACTTCATCGCTCAGCACGCTGTTGGCCTGTTGGTCGGCGGCGATCTGTTCCTTCAGCATCGTGAACTCTTTATTGCTGGACGCCGTGTTCAGTTTGCCTTCCAGATCATGGATGCGGGCCTCGCGACTGGAAAGTTGAAGCTGCTTTTCATCGGCGACAAGCTTTGCCGCCTTCACCGCCTTTTTTGCCTCCGCCAAGTTCAATTCAGCCGTCGCGATCATGGCTTCGCCGGCCTTGATTTGCCGCGGCCCCCGCTGCAGACGTGATTTCAAATCAGCGCGTTGCCGATGGATACGATGCAAAGTGCGTAACAGGTCGGTGCTGATCTCAATTTTCGGTGCGCTGGACATGGTCGGCCGTGGAAAGGATGCGTCAATGGCGTTCCGCAATCATATCGTTTCCATGCCCCACCCGTTAGCACATGGTGAACAACAACTGACGTAGCTGATCCCGCCAGGGTTCAGACCGGACTGAACCCTGGCGGGATCAGCTACGGTAAATCCGTCACTTATTGATCACGCGATGCTAAGGCCACCGAAATGCACGCAAAGTGGTCACTTCAATCGGTGGTCGGTAGAATTTCGTGGGCGGCCCGGATGAACCATCGGTAGCAGACCAGGAAACCATGTCACCAGAAGAACTCGACTCCATCTCAGTTCCTTTTCCCGCCGCCGCGCCGCAGGCCGGTCTCGCCGAGTCAAAACCGAGTTACGTCGTCGGCGTCGGTGCTTCGGCCGGTGGGCTGGAATCGCTGGAAAAGCTGTTTCGGAATTTGCCGTCCGACACGGGCATGGCGTTTGTGGTGCTGCAACACCTTTCGCCCGACTTCAAGAGCATGATGCTGGAACTGCTCGGCCGTGACACGACGATGAACATCCATCGCGCCGAGGATGGCATGTTGGTCGAGTCAAATTCGCTGTATTTGTTGCCGCCGAAGAAAGAGATGGTGATCGAGGACGGGCGGCTTCGCGTGACGGACAAGGATCGAAGCAAGGGACTGGCCCTGCCGATCGATCATTTTCTGGAATCGCTGGCTCGAGAATGCGGCAGCCAAGCGATCGCGATCATCTTGTCGGGCAGCGGTTCGGACGGGTCACGCGGCGTGATGGAGATCGCGCGGCACGGCGGCTTTGTCATCAGCGAAAGTCCCAAGACTGCAAAGTTCGACGGGATGCCATCGAGCGCCCAAGCGTCCGGTGTCGTCGACGAAATTTTGGTGCCCGAAGAAATCGGCGAACTGCTCGTTCGAATCGCGACGGAGCAAACGCTCACTCGCACCGAACGCATGGTCCGCGAAGAAAAGCGTCAAGATTCGCTGCACGGGATCGAATCGATCTATCAACTTTTTCGCCGCGTGCATGACATCGATTTTTCGGTCTACAAAGACACGACGGTCCTGCGGCGGATCGATCGCCGCATGAAGATCATCGGCGCGGCCAGTCTGGACGACTTCGCCCGCCGGTTGCACGACACGCCCGGCGAACTGGATGCGCTTTACGGCGACCTGTTGATCGGCGTGACACAGTTCTTTCGCGACCCCGCGACGTACGACCTGCTGCATCGATCGATCTTTCCCGAATTGGTTGCAAGCTGTGATCCCAACCGAACGCTGCGTGCTTGGATCTCGGGCTGCGCGACCGGCGAAGAACCTTATTCGATGGCGATCGGCATCCACGAGGCGTTCGAGAAGGCGGGACGCCCGGCGAACTTCAAGCTGTTCGCGACCGACGTTCATAAGTCATCGCTGGAACATGCCGGCCGCGGCATCTACCGCACCGACGAATTGGTGAACGTCTCCGAGGAACGGTTAAACAAGTACTTTGTCCCACGCGAGAACGGGTTCCAGGTTTCGCCAGATCTTCGAAAGTCGATCGTCTTCGCGCCGCACAACGTGCTGAGCGACGCGCCGTTCACGGATCTGGATTTCGTTTCGTGTCGCAACCTGCTGATCTATTTTCAGCCCGTGGCGCAGACGCGGGCGCTATCCATGTTCCATTACGCCCTTCGCAAGCACGGCGTCATGTTGCTGGGCGGCAGCGAGTCGCCGGGCGAATTGGCAACCGAGTTTGACGTCGTCCACGAACGCGAACGCATCTACAAAAAGCGCCGCGAAGTCCGACTGCCGAACGAGTTCCGTGCACCCATCTACCAGGACGGAATTTCGCCGCTGCACGCTTCGTCGGTCCGAGGGGCGCTAAGTTCCCGCCAAACGCAAAACGAACAACAAACCCTGCACGATCTGATGTTGAATCGGTTCATGCCGCCCAGCTTGTTGATCGATGAAGATCGTTTGTTGATCGATAGTTTTGGTGGTGCTCAGAAATTTCTGCGTCTGCAGGCTCGCAAGCCGTCGCTGGATGTCCTCGATTTGATGGATGAAGCGTTGCGGACGACGCTGTCCGGCGCAATCGGCCGAACGATGACGGACAACACGCCGATCCGATTCTCGAACGTCGCATTGCGATCCGAAGAACAGCCCGGAACCTTCGTCGAGCGTGCCTACAATCTGACCATTACGCCGCTGTCGCATCCTTCGCTCGGCGGCAAACACCACTTGATTTCGTTCGAGGCCTTGGAAACTCGTCCGCTGGAATCGACGATCGAGATGGAAACGATGCCGGGCGAGCTTGACGCCTCGCGCGATCACATTCGACAACTTGAAGTCGACCTTCGCTACTCGCGGGAAAACCTGCAAGCGACCATCGAAGAACTCGAAACCAGCAACGAAGAACTGCAAGCGACCAATGAAGAACTGATCGCGTCCAATGAAGAACTGCAGAGCACCAACGAGGAACTTCACAGCGTCAACGAGGAACTCTACACCGTCAATTCGGAACACCAACGCAAGATCAGCGAACTGGCCGAGTTGAACCAGGACATGAACCACCTGCTGGACAACACCGATGTCGCAACGGTGTTCTTGGACAAGGACCTTCGCGTTCGACGATTTACCTCTCGCATCGCAAACCTTTTCGACCTGGTTTCGCATGACGTCGGACGGCCGATCCGAAGCTTCTTGCCCAAGTTCGTGGTCGCTGATTTGATCGAGCAGTTGAATCAGGTGATGGTTCAGAACAAACCTCGCGAATGCGAAACGGTCGCCGAGGATGGCACCAGCTATCTGATGCGGATGCTGCCCTACCGCATCGGGCGATACGTGGAAGGAGTGGTATTGATGTTGGTCGACGTATCGTCGCTGGAAGTCTTACGCGATCGCCTTCGTTGGATGTCGGCAATCGTGGAATCGACGGACGACGCGATCGTCGGTCAAGACCTGGAAGGCGTCATCACGACGTGGAACGTCGGTGCGCAGCGACTATACGGATACAGCCCCGAAGAAATCGTCGGCCAAAACGTGACTTGCTTGATCCCGGACGAACGTCGCGGCGAGGTCGAACAGTACCGCGCGTCGATCGCGTCGGGCGGACGTCTGGAACCCCGCGATTCAGTGCGGCTTACCAAAAACGGAAAGCGGATCGACGTCTCGCTGACCGTGTCACCGGTTTATGACAGTCGTGATCGCTTGATCGGGATCTCCAAAATCGCCCGTGATGTTTCCGACCGCATCGCGATGGAACAAGAAATCCGCGAACAGGTCGCCCAGCGCGAATCGTTCCTGGCGACGCTTTCGCACGAGCTTCGCAATCCGCTTGGCGCGGCGCTCAACGCGTGTCGCCTGATCCGCGACGAGCGGGTCGATGACACAACCCGCGTTGAAGCGGTCCGAATCGTCGAACGGCAGATCGGCATGACGCGATCACTGCTGGCGGATTTGCTGGACATGTCGCGGATCTCGCAAGGCAAGATCGACCTGAAGATGGAACCGGTCGACCTATGCGAATTGGTCGAAAACGTTCGCGAAACCGTTCAATCGGACATCCAGAAAAACGCTCGCAATTTGATCTGGATCGTGCCCGATGAACCACTGGTCGTGTCGGGTGATCCGATGCGGTTGGTCCAAGTCCAGGTGAACCTGATCAGTAACGCGGCGAAGTATTCCCCGGTCAATTCCGATGTCCGCGTGCGAGTGTTTCGCGAGCGAAAGTTTGCCATCATCGAAGTGATAGACACCGGCGTTGGACTTGCACCGGAACAACTCGATCGAATCTTTGAACCGTTCGTCCAAGTCAGCGCGACGCAGGGCCAAAGCGATGGCGGATTGGGCATCGGTTTGACATTGGTAAAGTCGTTGGTTGAAGAGCACGGCGGTCGGGTCGAAGCGACCAGCGAAGGGATCGGTTGCGGCAGTACGTTTCGCGTGTTCCTGCCGATGCTGGATCCCGGTTCATCGCAGACCGCTCCGCTACCAAGCGTTTCAACCGAACCGGCGGTTGCGGAACCATGCCGCATCGTCTTGATCGAAGACTTGGATGACAGTCGCCAGATGTTGACCGCGATCTTGTCGCTCGATGGCCATGAGGTCTTCCCCGCGCCCGACGGCGAAACAGGTGTCATCGCCATTCGCCAACATCGGCCGGACATCGCATTGGTCGACATCGGACTTCCAGGCATCAATGGATACGAAGTCGCACGCCAAATCCGATCGGAAGAAGCGGGCCGCGAAACCGTCCTGGTCGCTTTGACGGGCTTCGGTCAACAATCCGACATCGCGAAGGCCGAAGCGGCCGGTTTTGACCATCACCTGGTCAAGCCGATCGACCCTGCTCGACTTGCCGATCTGATTGGTCGGTTCGGGAAGTGATTTCGTTTCGGGACTGATTGCGACTGAAACTGTTAATGCTTTGCCTGGTCATCACGTTGTGCTACGGCGACGGGTCGAGCTTGATGGTTCGGTCCTGAAATCGAAAATAAACCTGCGGAGTGTCGAAAAATCTTGTGTCGGTTTCCGTACGAACGCTTTGCCAAATGGGTTGATCGTTGAAGAACAAGAACGCTTCCTGATCGGTCATCCGAATCGGTGCGAATCGCCAGTCGGTACTTGGTCGGGGCGAGTCGGATTGGTCACTCGCCGCCTCGATGACCAAGCCGCATTCAAGATCGCTACCGACATCGCCCATCATTCCCATGATGGCACCAAAGCCAACCGAGTTTTCGTGACGCACCGGATAGACTATCAAAGGTTTTGGCAGCAGACGTAGTGGCCATCGCTCGCCGTTCATATCAATGGTGTGACCTGAAAATCGTGTGGCAACATGCCGCAAAACGAGATTGAACCGAGCCATCGAATGGGCCGAATCGTCGACACCGGGAATCGGCAATCGCTGCAGTCCAGTCTTTGGTTGCCATCGGGATTCGTATCCCGGACGGTCCACCCCAAGTCGCTGCGGCGCGATCGCGTGCATCTCATGAACGACACGGCGATTTGTCATCACACCGCCCCAAGGAAATGAAAAGATACCTCCGATCGCCGCCGGCGTTTCACCATCCATCCAAACGAAGACATGCCCCAACTGTCCGCCGGCACGGTTCACGTTGACCCACTGCGAAAGGGGTTCGCGCTGCAATGTTAAGGCATGCGTCTTCGCGATGTCCGAATAGATGGCGTACTCCTGTGCAGCTTTTCGATGCAACGGTTCCAAGGATTCCAAAGTGACTTCGGCAGACGGTACTGTTGTTGGAACAGTCGACTGTTTCACCCCGTCGGTAGCCGATGGCGCGTCGAAAGAAAACTGCGCGATCACGCGAGACGCTGGCGATGAAAGGATCAACACGACGAAAATCATCCGCGAGACCGAACGTGGACTCGTCATTCTTCTTCCTCCGATTCGAGTTGCCACTGGTACATTTCACCATTCATGTCTGCGGTGACGATGGATCGAGTTTCCAGATCAAACCCGATGTGATTTGGAAACGGCTTCGCTGGATTGGGTCTCTCGGTCGTCGGTGCCGACTGGACGTGACCCAATGTCTCCTTGACGATCCGTTGGCGAACCGAGTCGATGATCGCCACTTCGCCGCCGTAACAGGTCACAACGCACCGGTTTGGGGCGATGGGTTGCAAGGCTTTCACCGCGGAACTCATTCGCATTTCGGCGATCGGTTTTGGCACCAACTTTTCATTGGCTGCTTTGGTGATTTCTGACATGGCGTACGTCAAGACTCGCTGGTCCTGACCGGCGGTGATCAACGACTGGCCATCGGTTGTGAAAGCAATGACGTCGACGGATGCCTGATGATCCGTCAGTCGCACTTTGCTGCTTCCATCCACAGTGTCGATGATGTGGACGTAACCGGCCTGGGAATCATTCGCCATGTCGCCGAAGCAGACGGCCAGATATTTCCCATCGTTTGACCAAGCGATGTCTTTCACCGGCATCGGACCCAGCATCGACATCAAATCGATTTGCCCGGTACTTGCTTGGGCCATCACCACGGCCCCGTTTCGCAGACCGCAGGCAATTCGTTGTCCATCCGCTGATAGAACGATGGCATCCACATGGCCCCGCCCGGCGACCATCAAATCGATCGGCTGTCGACGCTCGCCCGTCTTAGCATCGATCGAAACAAGATCCCCCCCAAAGCTGCCGACCCAATAGACATCGCGACCGGGATCATAGGTCGCGGAACAGAGTCCCCGGTTGTACCACGACGTGGAAGATTCGATATCACGGAGATCTTTGGAGAGCGTCAGGAATTTCCCGTCTTTGGTGATCACGATCCAGTGGCCGTCACGACGGGCGATGGCTCGCCACTGCTCCGTCGCGTCTTGCCCGCGGTAGATCGCGCTGGGCGGTAGCGGTGGTGCGATCGTTTCAAAACGTTGCAACAATCCTTCGTTTGAACAGGTGATCAGCGTCTTGCCACCTTCCAATGCCAGCGTCGCCGTCGTCTGACCGTTGACTTCGGTCCCGCGAAATTGGTTTTTGTCCCACGTCAAAATTCGCGAATCATCGCCGCCAGCCGAGATCAACAGTGAACCGTTTGGAAGTGCGAACACCTCGTTATCGACGGTCCCAAAGTTTAAGGTTGGCAAACCCGAAGGCGAATTGGTGAAGTCTTGCGTTAGCATGACCCCCTTTTGCGTCATCCAAGCGATCGAGCGCAGATCCGGAGCAAAGTGGGCGGCCATCATCGTTGACGTTTCGGCCGTCGAAAATTGTTGCAGTTTTTGCCCGTCGCTCTCTCGATACACGGAAACCGTCCCATCGTCCGTGGCCACCCAAAACTCGACCCCGTCCAATCCCCGCTTTCCCCGAACATCTATTAAATCCTTCGGCAAAAACTTCATGGCGATCGGTTGGAAGACTTGCGAATTTTTGACTTGTTCACGCGTTCCGTGGAACCATTGCGACTTCTCTGTTCGCACCCAAATGTGGTCGTCCACTCGGACCACACGATCGATCCAGGCTGGATCGGTTTTCTGGCGTTCGCTTGGCACGGCGATCTGCCATGTATCGGTAGGTTGAAGTGTGGCCGCGTCGTAGCCCTGGGTGGTTCCGCCCGTGGCGATCGTGGCGACCGTTTTGTCGTCGTCAAAGGCGACCAGTGAGACGATTCTGTTTTGCGGTTCGATCTTGGGGGCGGGGTCGTACGTCTGAACGATTTCGCCCGTCGCTACGTCCCAGCGCCGGATCTTTCGATCCCAGGATGCGGAAAGGCACTGATTGTCAGCGATCCAACGCAAACCCCAAGTCAAACTCATCGCTGAAACCCGCGATTCGATTTCCTTTGCCATGACGACCGGCGGCGTTTGGGTCGGCTGAAGATCGGCGTCGCAACGAACTAGACCCCCCAACCTTTTAAGCACCGCCAGTTCGCCGTCGTCCGACATTGCCATCGCGTATTGCAATGATTCGCCATCGAATGAAGCAATTGATTCACCGGTAGCGGCGTCCCATGATCGAAGGAAACCATCGATACCAACCGAGTACAGGATTTGCGAATCGGGAGAAAACAGCACCCCGCCGATATAGCACGTTCGCGTCTCGGGCCAATCGATTGGTGGGTGACGCAGCTTGTGCGTCACCGTGTTGGTCGCAGCGTCAGCGATGTAGACGTTTCCAAATTCGTCGCCGCTGGCCAGAAAGCGCTGGTCCGGCGACATCACGGCTGAGCAGATATTGCCCGGATGGCCGTGGTAGCCGGCAACGGGTGCGGCGGTCTTGAAATCCCATACGACGACAAAATCTCCGTTGCTGCCGGCGATCAACTTCTTCCCATCGCTGCTGAACGATAGACACTCAACGCTTCCGCGGGGTTGTCGCCAAGTTCGTAGCAGTTTGCCCGTCGCGAATTCGTGTTCGTAATAGTTTCCACGAAAGTCACCCGCGACGAAACGGTCCGTCGGCTTGCCATCAGCGTCAGGAACGGTCGCGAGCGCACGTGATCCCGACGGCAACGCAATCCGATGCCGCACATCGCCGGATGAAGCGTCAAAGATCACGATCTCGCCAATTTCGTTCCAGTGTCCGTAACTAGCCGCGACGTATTTCCCATCTCCCGACTGGTCCGCCTTCCACGCGTAGCGAACGGTTTTCCGTGACTGGGCGACTGGCCCATCAAAGGCGTGCAATGCGGCGGATGTACCGACCAAAACCAAACAGGCGATCGCCCACCGGGAGAATCTTAATGGTGATGTTTTTTGAAATGCGTTCATCATGAGATTTCTATTCGGTGGGTTTGTTCATCAACTCGATCGTTGCCGCAAGAGCACCTTCGGCGCTCTTGACGGGTGATTGGCGAAGGTCAATCGCATACCGATCGTCACCGTCACCAACCATTACGGTTTCAATCAAACGCAAATGGACGGGTGTGCCGCGTCCATCACCGTCATCATCCAGCAGTGCATGCTCGCTTAAAATTAAATCGTTGGCGGCGTAAGTTCGTTGCAGTCGCAAACACGCGGACGCGTACCAGTCCAAGACCGTCGTTCGCCCGTCCGCGTCGACATCGTCGATCGCGTCGGTGCCATCGAGCAACGACGCGAGTTCTTCCGTCATGCGAGTGCCGTTGATTTCGTCGATCGACTCGGTTGCCGTGACGATCACCGTGTTCGAGTCCGAAACTTTTTCGATTATCGCGCCCGAACATGGCGTCAAAAACCAAACCAACTTGGTCCTTGCGCTCATCTGCTTGATTGCCGATGAAATCTCGTTGCCATTCAAATCAGGGCCGGCGACGTGAAATTGGTATCCCTCGGTCCCTGATGCATAGCCGATCCAAAACAGCCACGCTCGATCGGATTCGTCACTGCTTTGGATCGAATCAATTACCAGCGTCTTGTCCGCGACCGTCGCGATGATTTCATCGGATGCCAGCGTCTGTGAAAAGTCTTCATCGCCGACCATCACCGTGATGTTTTCGGCCTCGATCCCCATTCGTGTCTGTAACCCGCGATGAAGCGTGCGAGTGGTTTCGAGCAGTTCAGCACGCAGAAACGATTGATCCACCAGCGAAACAACGATCCATGCTCGATCCGGCAAATCGGTTACCTCGTCGACTTGCGCCTGGGCATTTGACGAGGCGAAGCACACCATCATCGCGAGCGCGAAGCCACGGAATCGCCGAACGCTTTGGTTTTCGGTCACTGCACGTCCTTGCTTGGATGGAACGATGTGTACGGCGTTCGCATCCCCGCAAAGTCACCCTGCTGCATGTTCTCGTATTGAATTTCAAGCGGTTTGGACCAAACGTTTTTTCCGTCGATCGATAATCGCAATTCGTGGTAATGGGATGGCACCACCGCGTAGAACCAAGCAGGCCCCTGGTCGGTTTCGCGAGCCTCGAAGATCAAGAACACTTCGGGGTCCGTCGAGATCACCATCGGAACGATGACGCCATCGATGATCTTGTTTTGCGGGCTGCGATAACTGTAGATCGGCTTGGTCATCCGTCGCAGTTCTGTCACCTCGCCTTCGGGATGAACATGCTGGGCAGAAAAACGGCGAGCGATTTGTGACCATTGCAATTTCCGTCGAGCTTCGGATGCCGCTGGTGCTTGAGCCTCGGGGACCCGTTTAAAATCGACGAGTGAAGTTTTCGGATTCCAAACGGTCTCGCCGTCAAGCGTGCCTTTGACTTCTCCATCCGCCATCGAAAGCAGTTCGTGTTTGGCGCGGGTCGCGGTGGGCAACTTAAAGGTAAAGAAACAGCCGAGCACCATCGGTCGGTCGTCGAGCGTCCAGGCGTAAAAGAATCCCTGCTCGGACAGCCGCGTCGTGTTTTGCCAGTCAAGCAGCGGTTGCTCGATCAACGTCAACGGTCGACCGCCAGCGGTGAACGCGTAGGCCTTAGCCGTGTCGCGAAGGTATTGATCGATTTCCTCGGGCTTCAGTTCAACGGCGGCCTTCGGTGTTGTGCCGCCAAAAAAATCAAAGAACTGCGCTTCCGCGTTCGACGAAAACAAAAGCGACGCCAGTACCAAGGTGGCTGATATACAACACCGCAACCTATCGAATCTTGTCATTGTCATCCGGATCACCAACCAAAGAGAAGCAAGAAGAGAATACGATCGCCGAGACGAGCGTTTTGTCGATTTGACGATGGAACGTTAACGCCCCGGAAGCCCCAAACATTCGATGGACTTCGCCGTTCCAGTTTGCGAGCTCGAATCGTCCGTCATGCTGGCCGACAATCGCGGCGTAGAGTCCAGGCAGCACGGTCGAATGCACCGCGTCCAACGATTCCGCATCCAATCGATGCAGCGTCGATGTGGAACTCCGATCGATCGACTGCCAGTCACCCGTCATGACAAAGACGCTCGGCACGTCGTCATCGAAACGATCGAGGTCATGCGAACCGACAAAACAAAGTGAAACGATCGGTGGCCCACCGGAGTTCCATACCGCGGTCGACGAGCCGTCGGCCAGGTTCCATCGAATCACGTTGCCCGCTTCGTCGCCGACCCACGCGATGCAATCATCCCCAACTTCCTTCACGCCATATTCCTTCACGACATGTCCCTTCACGCCAATAGGCGTCGCTGCGATCGCGGTGATGGCCGCAGAGTGCCGACCGACGAGCGAACGACTCATTCCGGTCGCGGGATCCCAAAGCCGAATCGACCCGTCGTCTTGTCCACTCAGAAGTCCGCGACACACACCGCCGGGAATCACTTCGATCACCGTCCATTCGGGGTGCGGTGGTAGAACGCTTTGACCATCAAGCGTCAATTGCCCACCGCCACCCACCAACATTTTCACCGCGGAACGTTCATCGATCGATATCACGGGCAATTCGATCGGTTGCGTCGGCGTCCACCAGCCTTCGATCGTCGGTCCAAGGATTAAGCCGCCGCTCTCATCAGCGTCCATCAAATCCTGACGCACGAGATTGGCGGCAAGATCGACATCGATCGTGTCTTGTGGCCCGGCGACATTCGCGTTAGCGACAGCATCTGTTCGAATGACGCCAAGTGCCGAACCGCCCCTGATCGGTAGGATCGCATCCTCAAACTCAATCCACGATACCGATGGGATCAACAGCACCCACGCCGATGCGGTTGCCAACAAGACCTTTTGGCTCGCCGTGCTCCAGCGGCCTTGGTCTGGTGGATCGACATGCCGGGTTGCCAAGGCGGATAGTCTGGCATGCAGTTCATCCGCCATCGATGGCGACTGTTGCGAAAGCCACCGCTGAATCGGAAACGCGTTACCAATCGACGCGAACAGTTCGTTGACGACGGTCTCTCGTCCAGGGTCACGCGTTTGGGTTGACATCGAAAGCGATTGCAATGTGTCAACGATATTCAGCAACGAACGCGCGTAGGCCGCGCGACCACCGAACATGCGGCTGGCCGCTAACGCATCGCACTGGATTTCTTCGAGTTCCCGTTGGCGTTTGAGCGCGATCGGCAGAAGCGGATGCCACCACAACAGCACCTGCGGTACCACCAAAGCGAGCCGCAATCGATCATCGCCCGCATGAAAATGGCTCCATTCGTGCCACAAACAACAGTCGCGATCGGTCGAAGAGAGTCGATGCCACAAAGATCGCGGAATGACAATTTTGGCTTTCCGTCCGTCTCTCCACAAGCAAGGCGAGATGACTTCATCGATCAACACGATGCCAATCCCAGGATCGAATTGGTCGGACAGCAATTCGCTCAGTCGCAACGAAGCCGCGTGATCCGATGTTCCGCCGCGAACCAATCGTCGCATTCGCGTGACACCCGCGACGAAATGAATCGCAACCAACAAAGCGCCCACCAACCAAACCGCGAACGCGAGCAATCCTATCGGTCGCACGAACTGCATCACCGATGGCGGAAGGGGTAAGACATGAGGTTGCCCGATCCAGTTGGGTAAAATGATCGCAACAACCAGTCCGGCGATCGCCAATCCCACACAACCGCGTGCGATCGATCCCTGACCTGCAAACACGGCCAACCGCGATGCGTACAACAGCATCCCGGCGATCACGCTGGCGAGGACAAGGGACACGAACATAGGGAGTTACCCGTTTGGCAAACGTCTATTTGATGTTTTTAAGCAGCTGTTGCAATTTGCTTCGTTCGGCCGCGGTCATTTTTCCGTGGCTGACCAAGTGAGTCAAAAGCGGCGTCAATGATCCGTCACAACATTGGTCGGCGGTGGATTGCAGTCGACGCGCAATCAACTCGTCTTTATCAATCGCGGCAGCGAATAGGTGTGGCCATTGTTCACGATCCCGCGCCGCGCAATCTTTGTGTTCCATCCGGGAAAGCAATTTTTGGACGGTCGAGTTGTTTGATGCGGACGCAGAACCGTACAACGATTCCGCGATTTGTTTCATGCTCTGGGGTCCGTTGGACCACAGACATTCCAGGATCGCCAGTTCGGCGTCCGTCACATCGTTGGAAGAGCGAGCCATCAGTTCAGTTTCCAAAAAAACAATTCAAAGGATGTAGACAGTGTGTCTACATTCGACGTTCATTGCAAGCCAGCATCGATCAAGCCATCCCGGCACGACGTCGCCAAATCCATTCGATGCCCAGCAGTCCGACGATCGATCCGTACCACCACCAGCGATCCCAGGCGGTCGACAATTCAGCCGTCGGCGGCACCGCGGTGGTCGATCGGTTGCGGATCAGTGATGTGATCATCGCGGGATCATTGACCACCTTTCCGTTGGCTATCTTCGCCAGCCGAGCGAGCAATTCGTGGTTCGGAAGTGGATTGCGGAGCTCGAAAGGGTCATTCATCACGCGGATATCGATCGATGTGCTGTCAACCTGCGTCCCGTGCGAGTATTGCGTTTCCGGGGCATCGCCCTGATACCCCGTGGCTTCGATGATGAACTGGCCGTCTCCAGAAATTGAATCCGATAGGTCGAGACGAATCACGTGGGCGACCAACTTTGGGTCGTAAACGAGCTCGAACTCCTCGCCCCATGCGATCGCTGGGTTGGTTTCACCGCTGGTTCTTGTCATCCCATCGGGCCAACGCACCGGGGAGTACAAAGTCGTGTCGTCGAGTGAAGTTGGCATCAGCGAGCACCAAACGCGGTTCTCGGTCGCGGGTCGCGACGTTTCGTCGAAGGTGACGACCTGCAGTCCAATCGTTTCTCCGCCGCGGTAGAAACGTTTGTCCGATTGAGCCACGACGCGGCGTCGTCCAACAAAGGAGCGTTCGGTAGTCCAATAAACGATGTTGCGGATGAACTTAGTCGCCGCCACCGGGTCGTTCAATTTCCAGGCATCGGTAAACAACTGTCCCGATCGTCCCCCCAGCGACAAAGACGACGCCAACACCCGTCCGCGGCCACGATCGGCGGCCAGCATGACGGCGGAGGCTGCGGCATCGGATTCGTCGTCCCCGGAAAGCGTGGCCAAAGTTTCGGCGAGTCCGGTTGGCGATAGTGGGCGAAGCGAGAGTCTCAGGTCCGGAAGGCTTCCTCGCATGGTTGCATCGGTCTTGGGCAAGTTAGAAAACTTCCAAATCGGATGACTTGCCGCAGCCGCTTGCAGGCTTCCATCTAAGACTTGCGATCCCGGCGTGCTCGTTTTGTACGGCAACAACTCTTCCAGCGGCGATCCGTTCCACTTCGATGCTTCAATCGTGTTCTTTCCGCAAAGCCACAATCCGCCACCGCGGTCGTTGATCGCGTCAGCCATCCAAGCGGCCTGCTGGCCCGTGAATTGATCCAGCGAAACGTTGCTAAGCACCATCAAGTCGTAGGCGTACATCCCTGGCCGATCGTTGGGGAAACCATTTCGGCTGTCCACGTTATCGGCATCGATGCTGCGAAAAGTGCCGCGAGTTCCGGTGGGTGCAAAGGCGGAACATTCGATGTCGACATCCGACCCGATCGCTTCGCTCAACCAATTTGTGACACCCGCAGAAGCAGATCCGAACGAAAAGAATGATCCGATCGCCGATTGGCCGACCGGCTCGCCTTCGACATACAGAACTCGCACCTTGCTTCGATCGATTTCAATTTCCGTTTCGATCGAATTGTTTGCCAACGACAATTCTTGCCCCAGCATTCCGCGATCTTGCTCGCGTTCGCCGCGACCTTGTTCAGGTTCGCCGCGACCTTTATCGGGCGAAACGGTAATCGTGATGGGCAATGACTTCTCTGCGATCGGAACCTGCATCGAAATTGCTTGTGGACCTCCGGTCAGCGTGATTGACGTTTCCAGCAACAGCGAATGCGGATCGAGCGTAGTGTCCCAAACGGAAACCTTCGCCGGCGTTTCGCTCATTCCGAACGAGCGCAGAAAAAGTTCAATCGGAACCTTCGAAAACTTTCTCGCCAACGACGGCACCGATGCGGAAGCGATCGCGACATCACCGCCACTGCCTGGACGACCGACGGAAAGGACATGAATCGGAACGCCAGCGACCGCCAATTGCTCGGCGGCCGATTCGCATTGGTCCAATCGCGAGACCCTGCCATCGCTGACGACCAGGATGCCGCTGATTGGCGCCGAGTTGTTTTCAGTGGTTGCTTGCTGGTCAACGCCGTAGCGTTTGATGACGCGACGCAGTGCTTCGGACAGTCTGGTCTCGGACGACTTAGGGCATGGGGGAATTTTGGCAGCGTCGTCGGTCGATGTGACATTGGTTAGTTCGTCGAACGATTCCAAACGACGTCCGAATTGGTAAGCGTGAAGATCGGATGCTGCTTCGCCGGCTTGTTGAAAAGCCTGACGAACCGTCGTGATTGCCGTGGTCCAGCGATCGCCACCGTCTTCGGTGAACGTCATGCTACGGGAGCCATCGATCAGAATCACCATCGGTTTGCGATCGGGCGGCGAAGGTTTTAGTCGAACATGCATCGGGCACAAAACGATCAGAGTCGTCATGGCGAGTGCCGCGATCCGCAATCCAATCATGCCCCAGCGCGAACGGTGGAGGGGGCGTCGCATCGATAGCGCCGCCAGCACAACGACGAGTGCCAGCACGACAGCGATCGCCGCCAATGCCGTTGGAGCGAATACGGGAACCCATCGAAGCGCGGCGTCAGTGGGAAGCGCTGCACTACTTGGAAGCGCAGCATCACTGGGAAGTCCGGCATCACTGGCCGAAGTTTCCGCGATCATCGAAACGAGTGCAAACATTGAGAACAAATGGCAATCCATCATGGGTTCGTCAGTTGGCGAAAGTAGTCGTCGACGACATCTTGGTAACCGGGTGGCACGGCGGCATCACCGCTACCTTCAAACTCACGAAGCAAGATTTCGGCGATTCGCGCTTGCAGTTCCTGCTTGACCAACTCGGCCGCCTTTCGCATCCCGCTTCTCCGTGTTCCGGTGGTCCGCGGACCAACCGACGTGGAAGCGAGCTTGTCGGAAATCAAATCGGCCTCGCTGTCCATGCCTTGTTTTTCGAGGCCCGCGATCAAGTTCTTTGCCATCGCGGTCAACACTTCGGTATCTCCGCTGACGCCATCTTCGACCTCGGCCGCTGCGGCCAATTGTTCCGCTTCACGTTTGAGTCGTTGAAGTTGTTCCAGCCGTGGACTGGAAAGATCTCGGTACGCTCGCGCGAGGTCTTCGGCAGCTTGCTGGAAGACTTGCCCGCGACGTTGTCGATTCGGTTTGGAATCCTCCGCGGGAGGCTTTCCGCGAACTTCCATCGCCTCGCGCAGTCGATCGACCACGGGCAATTCGTCGAGTACTTTTTGCAGCGAGTCCACGACGACTTCCACTTGCTCGTCGGCCGGCCCTTCCAACTCGGCGATCAAATCCAACATCGTTTCGCTTCGCCGCCGAACAAAGTCTTCGCTCTCTGGGTTCGGTTCGTCACCGAGATCACGCTCGGCTTCCGATAATTGGAACAGCGACTGGGCCATCGTCTGCAGTAGTGTCGTCGGCTCTTCCGCGGCCAAGGTTTCGATCTGAAAGGCGAGTTCGTCCAAGTCGACCGCGGTGCGAAGGAAACTATATTGCTCGCTCTCGCGTTGTTTGTCGTCCGGCGTGACACGATCGAGCATGGCGAGCGTTTCGCTCATTTGATCAACTACCAAACGCATCCGCCGAGGCACCGATTCGGTTGGCCAAGATTGATTGTCAATCACTTCACCAATCACTTCGGCGCGGCGAATTTGATCTTGCTGTTCAGACGCGAGCGGCTGCGCCGGGACGACTTCGTCGACCAACTGTTCGGCCAGTGCGCGTTGTCGTTGCGCGAGTTGGCGAAGTTGATCGGCCAGTTCACGTTGCTGCGAACGGTTGTCGTCTTCCTGTTCGCGGAGTCGCCGCCGCAAAGAATTCAATACATCGCGACGCAACGGCGGCAGATTCGCATTCACGAGCGTGATGTCAATTTCGTCGCGTGCTTCGACCAGGAAGCGATGCGCGTCATCCTGCTGCGTCTGCGCGATCGCCATCTCGCCGGCTTCCATCGAATCGACTGCCGCGATCATGGACGCTTCGGCGTTTGCGAGCGAGTCGACATCATCATTGCCTTCGGCAACCTGACGCTCGGCAATTTCGCGGGTCGCGTCGGCCAAATCCGATTGCGATTGAGTGTGTCGTTCGACCGCTCGCCATCCGGATTGCATCTTCGTGGTTGGCCACGCCAGCATCTCGGTGGTTCGCGCAATCAAACGTCGTTGTCGATTGATCGCTTCGGAAAGTTGCAATCGTCGCCGATTCAACTCGTTCGCTTCCGCCGGCATCAAACGAGCTTCACGAAGATTTTGACGCAGCGGACGAATGTCGATGTAGCGAACCGGACTCTCGATTCTTCGCGGCGCATCGGGATGGTTGTCGATGGCGTAAGCGTGATAAGTCAAAAAGTCGCGTTGGGTGACGTCGAAATGCTCCAGCGGCAACACCTCACGCAGCATTCGCTTCGTCGGTGCACGCGACAAACCTTTGCCGCCGGGCCATGCAAAATTCGCCAGTACGTTGCCCGATGCGTCGCCGATGTCAAACACAATGCCCGCTTCGACGATGCCATAATCATCTTGCACATCGACTTGCATGGTCAATTCCGCCAACGAACTGACACGTGTTTCCACGTTCGGCGATACCCAGCGTATCTCTGGTGCGACGTCTGGTTTGACTCGGATGTCGCCTGACGCATCGGTCAGAGGGACTCCGGCCTCGTTCACGCCGTCGAGCATCCAGGCGATATTTGCGTTTGCGTCTAACTCGAAACGAACGATGCAACCATCGATCGTGGTGGCAATGTCGATGGCGGAGCCGGAGGTGTCCGATCGCTGCAGCTTCGCGGCGCTCAAGGGGGACGATGTTTTGATCTCAAACGTCAACCTAGAACCTTCCACGACCGTCACGTCTGGGTCGGTGAACGTCCGCGTCGGCAATCCTGTGTATTCGGGCGAGATCACTTGGCACTGCCGCGTAACGATGACGATCGGTTCTTGCGACGTGATTCGATGGGTCGGCGTCATCGAACCGTCGTAGGAAAAACGGTAGTCCAACGATTCGCGAACTTCGCGAATCGTCGCCGTCCAACGACGGTGCGGCCGGTCATCGGTTGCAAGACCGACTTCGGTTGCCGCTGTTTCCAAACGACTTGCTTGCCATTGGGCGGTTTCATTGTCGCTGGGACGAGTCCACAATTGGACGGTATCGTCGAAGCGGCCGATCAATTCGATCGACAAATCGGCACTCATGCCTTTGACAATTGTGGTATCGCCCGGCGTGATGTTGACGGTCGTGTAGGCTGCGTCTGCAAACAGGGATCGCCGAATCGACAGACGAGTGTCCCAGCTAGCAGCGAACCAAACGACGACGATCAAACCGACGGACAAACACGCCGACGCGGTGATCGTCAGCGGCGTGCGGCTTTGCCGGTCCTCCATTCCCCAAGCATCGCAAGCGGTGTCGGTTTTCGTCGCCAACAGGTTCGACATCAACGCACGTTGGCCTTCGCGATTTGATTCGGCGCAGGTCGATCCGGCGCGGATCAGCGTTCGCAGCGATTGGCCGAGCGGTCGGTGCATTGATTCCAGCTCTTTCGCAATGCCCGTGCGAGAACATCCTCGAACTGCAATCACTAGCAAGCGACCGACAACGACCGATCCGACGGAAAGCAAACTGATCGCCAGCAGCAGTCTTCGGGCCAACATCGGCATCGGCCAGCAATAGTCCACCACGGCGACGAAGAACAAGCACGCCGCGGCAGTCGCGATGGTCGCGAGCACCACCGATGCGAAAATCACTTTTCGTTTCCGGACGCGAAACCGATCCAATCTCGCCAGCACGTCCGCTGGCGTCGTCAAGCCGTCGACGCGAGCGTCTCGGAAAACGCGTCGGTGATCACCCGACTGTTCGATTTCAGATTCTAAGGTCGTGCTCATGCGGGAGTCCTCGCGGCTACCAACGATTCGGCAAATAACAAACCAATCAAAGCGACCGCCAAATAACGCCATAGCGGTTGTTCGCTGCGTCGCACTTTGCCGCCTGATCCGATGGCGGCATCGTCACCGACATCTTCGGGCGCATCGATTCGGTCGGGGGTTCGGTTGGGGGTCACGGTCGTGGTCGACAAGACAAGTGCTTTCGCGTCGATGCCCATCGCATCGGCGAACCGTTCCATCGACGCGAACGTGAAATCGGATTCGGACGTGGGAGACTGGATGACCTCAATCGTCCGCCCTTGTTTGATCACCGATGGGGCGGATGCACTTGAGCGATCGCCGGCGAGATGGACACGCACTGGACCGTCGCCGGTCAACCCCGCTTCGCGACCGACGAGTTGTTGCAACAGTGGCGTGAATAGGCGATGCGTGACGAACGGTCCCCATTGCCGAACGGGTAAGAACGAGCACCAAACGACGAAGCCTTTGCCGAGTTTCCGCCGCGAGATCGCCGGCAGATCGGCCTCGAAAGATGCCAACACGTCCGCCGACTTCGCTTCGCGATCCAAAGCGACCACTCGCGAAAACGCCAATCGCGTCAAGTTACCGACTTGAAAGTCGTCAAACGCTTTCAACGATTCGTCGGTCGAATCCAACGTCGTGATTCGGTACGGAGCAAAGCCCGCGACTCTCAGTTGCGTGTTGCCGCCGGGCAACCACGGCACAGTAGACTCGCCGTCCGTCAATCGATCGCCCAGGAAAACGACCACCGATCCGCCATCCATGATGAACTTGACGACCTTGGCATTGTTCGGACCGCCGTCCGCCGTCGGATTGACCACGACCACCACGTCGCCGGTGGGATCCGCGTTCCAGTCGCCTGGCACGACCGTCGGCTCAAATCGCTGCTGGGACTTCTCGGACGAGATTCTGGTTTTTGGATCCGTTGAAAGCTGACGCAGGCGGTCTTCATAGGAGTCCGTCGTCGTCGACGCCGAAAGCGCCGCAACCAAGAAAGTTGGTTCGATCGTTTCGTCGGGCATCAGCACGATCGGAACGCGAATCGCATCTCCGACCCACAATCCGGTCTCACGCCAATTGTCGGTGACAAAATCATCGTCGATCTCGCAGACCGCTTTGACCGCGTACTGACCCGCTGGCAATTCGCCCAAGTTCAAGGTCGTTTCCGCTTCGTCGCCGCCACCCCACTCGATCAATTTGCGAACGCTGCGAAGCGTTTTGGAGCCACCCGCTGCGTTCAAGTCAACGACATCGACCAGCAACGAAGCTTCACCGCCCACCAAGTCGCTCGTTCGGGTCAACGTCACGACCGCGTGGTGCGTCGCATCGACGGGACTGCGACGAGGCAACGAAAATCCATCCATGCGCATCGACGGCATTCGCGTGGAGGCGACGTCCGGCTCACGCGCATTTGTGGTTGCATCGGAACGCATCTCCACGTCCATGACCGCAACGTTCTCGACTTGATCGCGATGGAGGTCGATGATGGTCAGCGGAATCGAGTTCGGCCAGTCGATATCACGAGCACCATCGAGTCCACGATCTTGCATGTCGGTGATCATCACGACGTCGCACACGGCCCCTATGCCTTCCGCACGGGTTTTGGCCGCCATCAATGCCGAGCCAAAGTCACTCGCGACGGCGGACGTTGTCGCGCGGCGCGTATCGAGAAACGCATCCCTGTCGATCCAGCGACATTCATCGTCAAACCAAGCAAAACTGGTTTCGGCTAAATCACGACCGCCGGCCGTCGCCAGCGAAACCGCGCGAGCGTGGGCGACGTCGATCAAACGAACGCCGTTGGGCATCCGCACCGACATGCTGGGCGATCGATCGACCAAAATAACTTGCGGCCGACCCGTTGATTTGCTCGTCGAACGCTTCGACAAAAAAGGTTTTGCGAACAGCGCGGCGATCAACAACATCGCTGCGATTCGCAGCATCAGCAAGAACAACCTTCGCGGCTTGCGATGGCGGGACTGTTCGCACAACACTTCGTCCAAGAATCCAACGGTGCCCAACCGAACGCGGCGGCTGGTCACTCGCTGGATCAAATGCAACAGGATCGGCAGGCCCGCCGCCGCGGCGGCCAGCCAAAAGATTGGGTTGGCAAACGTCATCGTTTTAGCAGTGCCTCCAACAACGATTCGGCTGGGTCACGATCGGTCGTCACGACGTGATGCGAGATCGATTGCGATAGCGCGCCGTCGCGAATGCCGCCGATCCAGCGATCGACTCGTTCCAAGTACGCCGCCCGAATCGATTCCAATTCAGTCGTCACCGATGCCGAACTTTCCAAGTCGTCGACCTTGACGCGGCCCGGTTCGGGCAACCAACGTTCCCACGGATCCAGCACTTGCAGCACCGTCGTATCATGGTGGCGATATCGCCACGACTGCAAACCGTCGACCACCGCCGCTTCGTCATCGATCAAGTCGCTCAGCACGAACGCAACGCCGTAGCCGCGCGTCATCTCGGCGGCGTGACCGATCGATCGCGACACGCCTTGACCCGCCTTTGCCGATGCTTGTGCCTTGTCGGACTGACATCGTCGCCACGCGATTTCGATTTGACCGACGATGTCTTCGATCCGTCCGCCGCGTGACGACGGTTCGGTATGATCGATGATGTCATCGTCGATCGTTGTCATGCCGACGGCGTCGTGCTGGTTGATCGCGATCATTGCGATCGCGAGCGCCATCGAGGCGGCGCATTCAAACTTGGACATCGCACCGCCGGTCTGGCACGCCATCGACGGGCTGGCATCCAGCACCAAGTGAACGTTCAAATTCGTTTCAGCGTCGTATTCTTTGACATACAACTTGCGATGCCGCGCGAATAGTTTCCAATTGACGTGCCGCGGGTCGTCGCCCTGGGTGTAACGACGATGCGACGAAAATTCGACGCTGTGTCCCAAGAACGGACTGGCGTGCAAGCCCTGCATCAGCCCGTGCGCGATGCCGCGACTGCGCAGCGTCAACGCTTGCAGGCGAGGATCAGCGGCTCGGTACGATTCAGTGATCAACGTTTTGCCTCGCGCGGCATGGCGGCAATCAGACCGCGAATCAATTCGTCGCTGTCGACTTTGTCGGCGCGAGCGTGAAAGTTGGTGACGACGCGGTGACGCAGCACCGGCGGAGCGACGGCCGCGACGTCTTCAAAGGTGACGTGCAAGCGTCCGTCCAAGATCGCTCGTGCTTTGCCGGCCAGCACCATCGCTTGACCGGCGCGAGGCGACGCGCCGTAAGAAACGTAACCTTCGATGCGGCCGGCAAGTTCGCCGGATAGGCCGATCTCGGCCGTGTTTTTTCCGGGCCGGGTCGCCACCGCCAAGCGTGCCGCGTACAGGATCACGTCGTCGGCGATCGGCACGTCGCGGACGATCGATTGCAATGCCAACAAGTCGGCTTGGGTTAGCACCGACTGGGCGACGTGAGTTTCGTTGGTCGTCGTTTCGCCGATGATCGATGCTTCCTCGGTCAGCGACGGATAGTCGACTCGGACGTTGAACATGAACCGATCGATCTGAGCTTCCGGCAATGGATAAGTGCCTTCCATCTCGATCGGGTTTTGCGTCGCGACAACGAAGAACGGCGGCGACAGGCGATGCGTTTCGCCGGCGACGCTGACGGTCCCTTCGGCCATCGCTTCCAAGAGCGCCGCTTGCGTCTTGGGCGGCGTGCGGTTGATTTCGTCGGCCAGCAAAAAGTTGGTGAACACCGGCCCGGGGACGAACTTCATTCGGTGCGACAGCCCCGCCGCATCCGGTTCCAACAATTCCGCGCCGACGATATCCGAGGGCATCAGGTCGGGCGTGAATTGAATCCGTTTGAATTGCAAGTCCAACGCACCGGCCAGCGTCCGAGCCATCAAGGTCTTGCCGAGCCCGGGAACGCCGTGCAGCAGCACATGCCCCCGGCACAGCAGCGCGATCAACATCGATTCGATCGTATCGCGTTGGCCGACGACGACCTTGCCGATCTCGTCCAGAAGCTGCGTCTTGCAGTCCGCCAACCGTTCGACTCGGTCCAGGACTTCGCTCGCGTTGTAAGTTTCGACAGGGCTGTTCATGCGTGTTACTTCAAGGAGGTTTTTAGTCTAGGGTCGCAGTCGCTTCGTCGGCGTCGATCAATCCGTCGCGGTCGGCGTCGTACGCATCGAAGACGTCGCGTGGACCCAGGAATTCTCGCCACGTCAAATCACCGTCGGTGTTGCGGTCCATGCGTTGGAACCAAACCGGGCCGACCGGTTCGCCCAGGATGGCCTGCGGGGCTTCCGTTTCGGGGCGTTCGATTTCGCCGAACGGCATCATCTGTCCGCGAGAGAATTCGATGCGAAAGTTTCCGCCGCCGCCGGCTTGGACTTCGCTACTCATTTTGCCTTCCGCCTGATCGCGAGCGCTAAACGATTGCAGGTTCTGTTCGGCGGTTCGCAGTTCGCGGATCGAAATTCGGCCGTCGTTGCTTTGGTCGATCCGGCCGAAGTAACCACGTCCCAAATCGTACAGCGTCACTCGGCACGTCGTCGCGGCCGGGCGGACATAGTCGCGGACGTAGTCCAGCATTTCCGCTTCTGAAACGCGGTCGTCTGAATTGCGATCCATCGCCACGAACAGATACGACTCGAATCGGAAGCGACCCACGATCTCGTCCGCTTCGACGAAGCCGTTGGCGTTCACGTCCAGTTCGTTCATCGTCAGCTTTGCTCGGTCGACCGCGACGGCGACGGGATCAAAGTCGCGATACGAAAGCGTCAGCTGCGTCGATCGATCCGGGGTGGCGATACGGAACTGTCCGTCGCGAACTCTCGACACGTCGAAGCGATCGTCCGCGTGATCGCCGACGCCGCCGCCGTCGCCGCCGTTGACGACCGTCATCGATGAAGCGCCATTTGCCAAGTCGATCGACACATGAAAATCGCACGCCGGTCGATCCGAACGCCCGAGTGCATCGACCCATTCGCCGGCCGATAGTTTTCCGTTGCCGTCTCGATCCCAATCGGCCAAGCGTTTGTCGTCCCAACCTAGTTCCAACGCCGACAACGATTGATCGCGGTCAAGATCCATTCGGTCGATCAGACGCAGCGCCGCCGTCGTCGTGCGAAGCGTCGTCAATCGATCCGAACGCATCGTTTGCGTTTCCGCTTCGACGACCATGCCGGCCATCATCATGTCGTCGGTCGGTTCGTCCAAGAATTCGTTGAACGTGATGCACTGGTCCGTATCGGAATCTCGCGCTGCGATCTGCGCGGCCGCCAACCGCATTTCCTTGGGGTCCAGCGACCCGGACTGATCGGTGTCCAGCGTTTCAAAAACCTTTCGGTCGGACTGGGCCAGCGTGTCGTTTTGGCGGAGCGCCATCGCGGTGCCGACGACGGCGGCGACCTTCGTCTGGACCGCTTCGCGACTCATCCCCGCACCAGATCGCGAAGATTGATTCCTGGTGGCCAATCGTTTTAGAAAAGGATTGTCGGCCGTGTTCTTGGCATCGGTGAAGAACGGACTGCGCCGGCTTTCATCCCGCGACAGCTTGCCGTCGTGATCGGTGTCAAGCGACGCCATCAATTCGTCCAAGTAGTCCGAACGGCATTGATCCAGCGTCAATCCGTTTTGGCGAACATCGATTCGCAAATGCAACGCGACTCCGGGCAAGACCACCATCACGTCGTCCCCGACACGACGATCGACCGAGTCGTTTGCGAAGCTGCTTCCGCAAAGCAGCCCGGCGACAATTAACGCCTCGAAAATTAACGCAGCGATGAACTTCATCCCGTGATGACCTCGTCGATCACGCGTGCATCGTCCGTGGTCAGCGGTCGCGGTCGATCGCCGGGCTCGTTTTCGCTGGCCGGATCAATGTCCATCGCCTGTAGCACTGTCGCGAACAAATCGGTGGCACGAACCGGACGGTCGGCCACCGCCATGCCGTCGGCCGTCGTCTTGCCGATCACCTGACCGCCGCGCACCTTTCCACCGGCCATCGCCATTGACCAGGCATCGGGAAAGTGATCGCGTCCGTTGTTGGGATTGATTCGCGGCGTGCGTCCGAACTCGCCCATCCAAACGACCAACGTGTCTTCCAACATGCCGCGATCGGATAGGTCGGTGATCAGCGTCGACCAACCGGGATCGAGCGTCTTGCAAAGCGATGCGACGGCTTGAAAGTTGTTGACGTGCGAATCCCACGATCCGGCCGAGTCCGCCGACAGGGTGACATCGACGAACGCGACCCCTCGCTGGACCAACCGCCGCGCCAACAAGCATCCTTGGCCGAATCGATTACGACCGTAGGCGTCTCGCAGCGTGTCGGATTCTTCGTCCAAGTCGAACGCCCCGCCGCCGCCCGAGTTGATCATGCTGATCGCCGCATCACGGTTGCTGTGGTACGCACGCACCGACGGCGAGGTCGATGGCAACGGTCGCGTGACCGCCGCGTTTGCGTCCGTCGTTGCATTGATGTTTCCGTCCAGCATTTGCAGCATCGAATGCCGCCGCGCCGTGATTTCCGCGGGCACCGACGGCGTCAAGTGTTCGATGGTCAGCCCCGCGCGACCGGCGGCCGACTGGTTGTCGCCCGAGACGATCAGCGGCGCGTATTGCGGGCCGAGGTATCCGGGACCGATGCGTCCAAAATCATTGGGCGTGATGCTGACGAAGGGCGGAAGGGGACAGTCCGCGTTTTGGCGCGATGGGCGATGATGCTGCCTAGGTGCGGTTGATCCATGACGCCGGTGACCGGATGGCCGCCCGTCATCAGCGCCGTCGCGCGGCCGTGGTCGCCTTCGCGAGTCGACATCGAACGAATGATGGCCAGTTTGTCGGCGACGCTTGCCATGCCAGGCAAGTTGTCCGCGATGGCGATGCCGGGAACGTTGGTGGCGATCGCGCGAGTCGGGCCGCCGTTGCGATGACCGGGTTTCGGATCCAGCGTTTCCAATTGACTCGGCCCGCCGCTCATCCACAACAGGATGCACGCCTTGTGCGGACGACCGGTCGTCGTGGCGGCGCGAGCGAGTTGTTCGCGGAACGATCCCGTCGCCCACATCGACGCCGACGCGGCGGCAGACGTCGTCAACCATTGACGCCGCGAAAGACGCACGCAATTCATCATCGACATAAAATCACCTCGGGGCTGTTGATTAACGTCCAAAGCAAGTCGGCCAAGAATTCTTTTTCGGAACCCACAAACGTGTCCCGATACTGTCGAAGCGATTCGCGCTGGTCATCCGTAGGCAGCCGCGTCAACGTGGCCAGAAACAAAACGTCGACGCGATCATCGGCGGTTGCAAAGAACGGCGCGTCGACGACCGCCGAAAGCAACCGTCCGCGGTCGCCGGTCGCGATCGAAGTCAGCGGGCCGTTCATCATCATCAGCGTTTGCGGCACGCCGGCGACGTACGCTTGCGGGTCCGCGTCGGAAGCGTCGGCCAAACGCTGGGTCACAATGCGACCGATGCCGTTGTGACGGGCCGATTCGTTGTCGATCCGGCCGACGGGAAGCAACAACGCTTGTTCCAGCGAAGCGAAGACCTGTCGCGGCGAAAGGACTTTCACCGGCCGCGCGGCGACTCGATCGGGATCGTCGATGCAACGCGACGAGTACGCCGAAGATAGGAACACGGCGCTGATCAAGTACTGGTTGGAAAAACCTTCGTCGGCGAAGTGCTGGCCGAGTTCCCGAAGCGGCGTCATCGCGTCGGCGTCTGCTTGATCCAAATCCAAGACGGGGCTGACCAGCGGTTTGCCGACGAGTTGTTGATAAGTTCGGTTGACCACGTTCGCGGCGAAGAATGGGTTTTCCGCGTCCGTGATCCACGCGGCCAGATCGCTGGGCGTGCGAGTCGCGTCGGCGTCCGCGGCGGGCATGTCCAGCGTCTTGGCGCGGAACGTTTGGCCTTCGTACGTCGCGGTGCCTCGGCGACCGGCAAGCGGTTGATCGCCGAAGTGCGCGGCCAGTCCCCAGAAGTCGTCCATCTTCCACCGCGTGAACGGATGGTCGTGGCACTGGGCACATTCCATCCGCACGCCCAACAGGCCTCGCGAGATCGCCGCGGTGTACGACGCCGTCGTTCCGCCCGATGCGGTGAACAGCGCGCGGCCGCCTTCGGAGGCGGGATCGACCAACATCGCGGCGACATCATTCATCGGCCGCGATTGTCGAAATTGATCGGCCAACCAAATGCGAAGCGGGGCCGATGTCGGTCCCGATTCGGTCGACGGCGGAGTCAATTCGCCGGTCCAAAAATCGGCCATCCGTCCGGCGGCGTCGATGTCGCCGCCGGGAACATATCGATCCGGCTGATCGACCATCACGCGGATCAGCTCGGCGACTTCGCTGGCCCGATCACCGCTTTCGATCTGACCAGAAAAGTCACGTATCTCCGACAACGCGGGCACTCGTCCGAACCGATCGAGCGTCAAGCGGCGAAGCAGCGTCAGGTCGTCGCAAGCTTCCGCGGCGGGCGGCGAAACGTCGTCGATCATCACCGCAAACGCCGCCGGCCCGAGCCGACCGGCCATTGAAGTGGGTTCGTCGCCGATCAAGCGTGACGACAACGCGAGCGTGCCGAGCAAGCCGAATGCGACCGTGATGCGTCGCAAGATGCGAGTTTTTCGACCCATGACCGACCGCTCCCCCAAGAAATCGTTTGTCTCAACGATGCCCAATGTAGACAACCTGTCTACACAATGCAAGCGATTCTAGACATTTTGTCGATGACCAGCGTACGCAGTCGAAAACGGGCGGTTCAGCCGTTTTTCAAACGATCTTTTGTTTGCTGCCCAAGACCGCGACAGAGTAGCGACCGTCGCCGTCCGGTGTGATCGGGGCGCGGTCGTCGAAGGAGTTCATCGCGTGGGTGTTTGCAAGCTGGACTTCGCTGTTAATGAGAAGACCCCTCATGAGCTAATGAGGTGCCCAGTCCCTGCGGTGCCTGTCCCTGCGGTGCCGTCCCAGCGGTGCCTGTCTCTGCGGTGCCCTGCTTTTGAATCGCCAATGATGTGGTACTGCTGCAGGTACAAATTGACATAAATTGTCGCTCAGCTCTCCGAGCTGATAGCGATGCTCTACGCTTTCAGCCCGGAGAGCTGAGCGACTTTATTTTCTGGTCGTTAGTTCTTGCACGGGGCAATCGACGCGGTCGCTTCGGTCCAGCGCCCCTTGTTCCCAAGAGCCGTTCTCAGAATTCCTTGTTCCCAGGATCCCGCCCTCTCTATCCTGAACAACTGTTTCGCTTACACCGAAGGCCAGAAACGCGTCGCGCTGGGCTTCAAGCTTTCGAAGGCCACGCCAGATTGTTGTCGACCCCGGCAGACCCATTCTTTTTTCCACCATCGGCACGGGCTGCGATTTTAATTCGCTCGACACGCCAAGCGCGGCAGAGGGGGACAGCGCCGCAATGGGTGCCGTTTCCCCTTGACCTATGAGCTAATGAGGTGCCCTGTCCCTGCGGTGCCCCGAATTGGTCGATGATCGGCAAACCGGGAACGCCTGACGAACAACGAACTCGCTTTGACGGCGGTGTTTGGCGTTATCACCCCGTTCGCGATGTTTGGGAGCCTTACGCGGACGGCACAACGAACCCTTGGGGCATCGATTGGAATGATTACGGTCATGCATTCGTTTGTAACTGCGTGAACCCGCATCTGTTTCAAGTGATCCAAGGGGCGCACTACGAACCTTGGCGAGGCCGCAAAAGCGGCCAATACGCTTATCAACGAATCGATACGATTGCCGACCATTTGCACTTCGTTGGCCTCGGCAACGTCCGTAACGGATTGGGCAGTGACGCCGAAGACGCCGCCGGCGGCGGACACGCCCATTGCGGAACCATGATCTATTTGGGCGACAGCTTTCCCGCTGCTTATCGCAATCAGCTTTTTACCAACAACATCCACGGTCGGCGAATCAACAATGATCTGCTGCGGCGAAAAGGCTCCGGCTATGTTGCTTCGCACGGCCCCGACCTGATGCGCAGCCAAGACCCTTGGTTCATGGGTGTGACGCTGGCATATGGCCCCGGTGGCGAGGTCTATGTCAGCGATTGGTCCGATACGGGCGAATGCCACAGCATACGGAACACTCGCAAGCACACCGGTCGCATTTATCGGATCACTTACATGGATACCGATACCGACCCAGTCGAAGACGTCGCCAAGATGACCAACCAGCAATTATTGCAGCTTCAAAAGCACGATAACGATTGGTGGGTCCGTCATGCCAGACGTGTACTGCTCGAACGTGCGCAAACTGAAGACATCCAAAGCCTGCATGCGGATCTGTGGGCGCAAATGAATCAGGCAAAAACGACGCCCAAAAAACTTCGCTCGTTGTGGGCTCTTCGAGTCACGGACGGTGTTTCGGCGGACGAATTAGTCAAACTGTTGAGTGAGGACGATGAACACCTGCATGCCTGGGCGATTCAGTTTCTTTGCGAGGATCGAAAGCCACCAAGGCACGCTCTTGAACGAATGCTCGAACTTGCCGCGAAAGGTGATTCCGGACTCGTTCGGCTCGCCCTGGCCAGTGCTCTGCAACGTCTTTCGCCGGACGACCGTTGGCCGCTCGCAGAAGCACTCGCCAAACGCCGTGACGACGTCTATGATCAAAACCTCCCACTCATGATCTGGTACGGAATCGAACCCTTAATTCAAGACGACCTTGACCGTTACGTCGAACTCACCATATCGTCGGCAATTCCGCAGATTCGCATCAATATGTCGCGGCGAATCGCCTCGTCGCCGATGTCTGACGAAGGGCTGGAATTGCTCTGTCAAGCATTGGCCGCTCCTGATACTTCGCGTCGCGAAGATCTGTTAACCGGCATTCTTCAGGGGCTGGAAGGACGCCGAAAGGTCACAATGCCAAGCAGTTGGCCGAAAGCCCACAGCAAACTCGACACGAGTGTGGATCCTGAGACGCGAGAGAAGGCGGCGCAGCTTGCCCTGATCTTCCATGACGAAGATGCCAAACGATCAATGGTCCTACTTGCCGACAATCCCAATGCCGACTCGGCATCACGAACACGCTATCAATGCTTTGGTGGCGGGAAAAATTGACGATTTCGGCGAGTCACTCCTTCGCTATTTGGACGATGAATCGGTCCGCGAGCCGGCACTTCGCGGTCTGGCTGTTTACAGACTGGACCACGCGGGGCAAGAAATCATCGAGCGATACGTCGACTGGCCCAGTGATCACCAACAAATCGCCTTGACGATACTGGCATCCAGGGCAGCTTGGGCAAGTCAGTTGTTAACGGCGATGGATGAGAATCGAATTCCGGCCAAGACTTGACCGCCATCGCCGTGCAGCAATTGAGTGCGATTGACGACGAAGCGATCTCCAAAAGATTAGGCAGACTGTGGGGCAAGATCCGCAAAACACCCAAAGACCGTGCCACACACAGATTATTAAACTCAAGTCTTGGCTAACGCCGGGTGTCATCGCCCTAGGTGACCAAGCTCGCGGCGGAGAACTATTCAAACAACAGTGCGGAAAGTGCCATCGTTTCTTTGGCGAAGGTGGAAATATCGGGCCCGACATCACAGGTGCCCAACGCACCAACATCGACTACCTGCTGGAAAATATTGTCGACCCCAGCGCATCGGTCTCCAAAGATCATCAGATGCATATCATACAAACCATTGATGGTCGCGTGATTACGGGGCTAATCGAATCGGAAAGCGAACGAACCTTAACGATTGTCAGCGGCGATCATCAAATCAGCATCCCGGTAGAAGAAGTTGAAATCCGCCAAGCGTCGTCGGAATCGATCATGCCCAACGAATTGCTTCAAAATATGAGCGACGCCGACATACGCGATCTATTCGCGTATCTTCAAAAGTAGCTCTTGTGCCTTTTTTGGCATGATAGAAGATGGCAACACTTTGGATGGTGCGGAGCAATGAAATAGAAACCGATATGACGCAAATTTAATTCTTGACTCGTTTGTCAATATTCCTGCTCGACGCACCACCGGACTTTGTGCCCACCTTACCGTGCAGCAAAAGCTGTAGCAATTCCCGATGATTCCACTAATCGCATGTCGGCCAACCTTTTTGTCTGTGTGATCTGGTAAGCACATCCGCAGGTGTTTTCGGACAGACAAAATCTGAGCCGTCGGCGCTAGCCACGGGTATCGGCCGGCACCCGTGGCTAGCACCGTCGGCTCTGGCCCGAACACATCCACTATGCCGGAATTCCGATCCAAAATCACGGAAACTCTGAATGCTTTCTACGCTCAAGAATTGATAGCGAGTCACCCCTTATGAGGTCCGTAATATCGCTGTCGATCGACTCAACGGAAATCGCTGTTGTCGCAGTCAATTCGTCAACGATTGACTCAAAAAGAATCAGATGGAAACCTGTCTTCTTTTTGTCCAATTCCTATCACCCTCTGGCGCAGTTTTCAGCACTTCGCAGCGGCTGTGATGTGTATTAACCTTCTATGCAAATGAGTTCCTGTCGCTTTGGCGAGTGGTTCGACGACTGACCTCGAAAGAGACGATTCGCGGCAGAAGGCCTTCGATGGTTATGGAAGTAGTTTCGCATGCACTGGAGTTTCAGTAACCTCCTCCAATTGTTCTTACCCCAAATGATTGAGCCCCACATGTTGAATGCAAAACGCTCGAGTCTGATCACCTGGTTAGTGGTTTTTGCCATAGCCGGTTTCGCGAACGAAGCTGAAGCAAAGCGACCACTCAATGTTCTCTTCATCATCTCCGATGACCTAACCGCCACCGCTCTGTCGTGCTATGGCAATAAGGTTTGCCGAACGCCAAATATCGACCGTCTCGCTGCTTCGGGAACACGGTTCTCCAGAGCTTATTGCCAAGGGACTTATTGCGGTCCTTCTCGAGCTCCCTTTATGTCGGGATATTACCCTCACGCTACCGGCGTCCTGGGCTACACCAACCCGAGGCCTCAGATTGGCGATCGCCCGACATGGTCGGAACACTTTAAGCTTCAAGGATACTATTCCGCCCGTGTGAGCAAAATCTTTCACATGGGGGTGCCCGGTGGTATCCAGTACGGTGGCGACGGGCGTGACCACGATGGCGGCAATGGTGCCGATGACGCGAGGTCCTGGACGGAGCGTTTCAACAGTCCTGGGCCTGAATGGAAAGCCGCCGGGGACGGCGAAACGCTGGAGAACAATCCCGACGGTGCCCGCCCGGTTGTCGGCGGCAACCAGTTTGTCGTTGTCCAAGCTGACGGCGGAGACAGCATTCACAGCGATGGAAAGACTGCCGACAAAGCGGTCGAGCTGATTCGAAAACACGCCGACCAACGATTTTGGCTGGGCGTGGGATTTGTCCGGCCGCACGTTCCTTTCGTTGCCCCCCGCTCCTACTTTGATCCGTTCAAGCCGTTTGATGAATTGGCCCTTCCCGACAAGTTGGAGGGCGATTGGGATGACATCCCTCGATTGGGCATCAACTACAAGACGAGCATCAACATGAAGATGGATTTGCGTCGGCAACGCAAAGCGCTCGGCGGATACTACGCCTCCGTTGCCTTCGTGGATGCCCAGGTTGGTAAGGTACTCAACGCCATTCGAGAAGCTGGCCTGGAGGACGAAACGATCGTGATCTTCACGAGTGATCATGGCTACCTTTTGGGTGAACATGATTTTTGGGCAAAAGTTTCACTGCATGAACCGTCCGCCGCGGTGCCGTTGATCGTCCGAGTCCCTGGAAAGCAGCCCGCGGTTTGTCACAGCTTGGTGGAACTGCTTGATTTGTACCCCACGACTGCCGCGCTGTGTGGGTTTGAGGTGCCTGCGGGCCTGCAGGGTATCGACATCTCCCCGCTGTTGGACGACCCGAACTGTCAGGTCAGAGACAGTGCATTTAGCGTCGCGCCCAATCGAAACGGATTCCTGATCCGCGAAGATCGCTGGGCCTATCTGCAGTATGCCGAAGATGGTTCGGGAGGCTGCGAACTGTACGACATGAAGGCGGACCCGAACCAATACAGCAACCTTGCCGGCTTGCCCGCTCATGCCGATCAAGTCGCCCGACTTCGCGGTAAGCTCCAGACGAAGCTCGTTGAAGTTCGCGACAACGATCTGCAGCGGTGAACGCAGCGGAGCAGGATCGGGCCAGCCGTGAAAAATTTGATCTTGGTTGCTTCAATGTTGCCACACAATGGTCGCACCCAATTCGCTAGTGATCGACTTAAGGGAGAACGAACGCAACTAACCGATCGAAGGTCCATCAATCCGACAAAAACCGTCCTCTTTTTTGTCCGGTTCCTATCACTATCTGTCGCGTTTTTAGCACTTCGTCGCGGCGGTGCAGCGCACTAGATTTTGATGCAGTTGAGTTCCTGTCGCTTCGGCGAGTGGTTCGACGATTGACCTCAGGGACAACTATCTTTTCTCACGGGAACTAGAATATGGTCCAGTATCGAAGGGGATTTACCCTGGTCGAATTGCTAGTCGTCATCGCCATCATTGGCGTATTAGTGGGGCTGTTATTGCCCGCAGTCCAGGCCGCCCGCGAAGCGGCCAGGCGAATGAGTTGCAGTAACAACTTTAAACAACTTGGTTTGGCAATTCATAATTACCATTCCGCTTTTTCGCAACTGCCTCAGCACGGCACCGGGACTCACTCCACTCCGCCGCGAGAGCTATGGAGTTCCGACACGCATTCTTGCAACATGCGACTGTCTTTTTTGGTTGGGTGTCTGCCATTCATGGAGCAACAGGCGTTCTGGGAGCAGTTCAGCAACCCGTTGGGAATTGACGCTGATGGAAATCTGAAAGTACCTCCCTATCGACCGATGGGGCCTCGGACCGATGACCGCCTATATCTTCCCTATGTGACGGAGATCCCAACGCTGCGATGTCCCAGCGATCCTGGGTTCGGCCTTCCGTCCCTGGCCAGAACGAACTACGCAGCATGTACCGGGGATTCCAGTCGCACCAATCGGACCTCGTCGCTGAACATGGACAAATTCACCGACGACCCCACCGTCACGACACCCTATACGGCCAACGTGGATTCGGCCACCAGAACGAAAGCAGTCGCGAGGGGAGTATTTGTCAATCAACAAGCGTTGAAATTTCGCGACATCCTCGATGGATTGTCCAACACCATCATGTCGGGAGAGATCGCGACGGATCTGGGTGACAGCGATGCTCGAACGGCGATGCTTTCCAGTGGTGATCCAGGAACCGTCGGTTCCAATGTCTCCTGGGCCAACGTGACAGGCTACAAAGCCGGCCTGGACCCCACCCGACCCACTTTCTGGGCCGGTGGAACAGTCCGGACGACCGAATGTCGTGGATTTCGGTGGCACGACATGATGCCGATCTTCAGCCAAGTCAACACGATTTTGCCGCCCAACACTCCCATCACTACCGAAGGTTTCGCAACACTGAATGCCGTCGTTCCGCCATCGAGTCGTCATCAAGGCGGTGTTCACGTTTTGATGGGCGACGGAGCGATCCGGTTCATCACTGATTCCATCGAGGCGGGCAACCAAGACAATGATTGTGTTCACGAGTCCGGGACTGCCGCCAACAACAATCAACCTGGTGCCCCTAGTCCCTTTGGACTTTGGGGATCACTCGGCACACGGGCAAACCGCGAAGTGATTGATAGTGATTTCTGAATCGATCGCCGTCTCTAGCTCGCCGATCCTGATTTGCGAAGTGAATTGGAGTCGGCGGGCTGTCCCCGCTGGCCGATGTTTGTGTCCTTCTGTAATTGCCTACTGCATTCCCTCTACTTGAAACGTACTGTCATGTATCATTCACCTTTTATGTTCCTTTTCGTTGGACTGGTCGTCATGTTGGGTTGTGATCGCCCCTCATCCGCCGTTCAAGACGCCGACCAAGCTGCACTTGACGCTTACGATGCTGAAATTCTAGCTGCTGAGAATGCGGCCGAAGAAGTTGATGAATAACGTCGAGGCCATTCATTCCGCTAATGCCTGCCTGCCTTATGATATTTCAGTCGCTGTTGTGCACGCGGATTCTTTCCGCGGTTTTGGTCATGTTGCTTTGTTTCTGCCATGATGCCAATGGAGAAAGTGCAATCATCAATGCGATCGAGTACGCATCGCTTCAAGATGCCGCTGACGCGATTCCCGCCAGTGGTGGCATCTTGCACATTCCCCCCGGCGATTTTGAAATCCGTCAACCGCTTCGGATCCGCAGCGGTGACACTCGGATTCGGGGTTCGGGAACCGCGACGAATCTGATTAATCTCAATACTGAGGGTTTGCCAACACTGATCATCGAGAATCCTAATTTTGCTGGCCGGAGCACCCCGCGCCAAGAGCGATTGTGGCGTGTCAGCCTCGTCGACTTTCGCGTTACGGGAAATCCTCAAAGTGGTGCGGGGATCGAGGCTCGCTTCATCGAGGAGTTGGAAGTTCGCGGCGTTAGCATCAGTCACCACGGAGGTGATGGTTTACGACTGGATCATTGCTATGAGGATCCTCGTATCAGCAACAGCCTGTTCACCTATAACAAAAAGTGCGGCGTTTATCTTGAAGGCTGCCATGACATCATCGTGTCCGCGAATCAGTTCGAAGAAAACCAAGTGGGGCTGCGATGTGTTGATTCCTTCAACCTGACGATGAACGGCAATAACATCGACGATCATTTGGGCGAAGGGGTTGTGGTCGAAAACACTTACGGTTCCGTGATCACGGGCAACATGATTGAGGAGTGCCAAGGTTGGGGGCTGGTCCTGGACCGGGACTGCTATGGGATTACCGTTTCGGCTAACGTCATTGCTCATAATTTTGCCGGCGGGATTGATCTCCGTGACGCCCACGGCTGTGCGATCAGCGCCAATACATTCACGATCGTCAAGAATGCATCGCTTGCCGTTCGCTCGGCGTCGGCAAGCATTGCAATTGGAGGCAACAACTTCAGCGACTCTTGGATTGGAAACGATTTTCAGGGAAGGCCGCAACAGAAACGAAAGGAAGCGGCCACTCAGTTAGAATCCAATCCCAACGAAGCGTCGGGGATCCTGCTGGATGATTGCGATCATGTGGCAATCACTGGCAATGTCTTCTCACGATTGGCAACTCCCGCAATCAAGACCGTGGGACAATGCGACCAGATCATCGAATCGGGAAATGTCATTGTCAGTCGATAGCTGTCAGTCGATAGCTGTCCGGCGGCATCCAATCAACTGTAATAAAAGCTGGATTTTCAACGATGACGTTTCTGTTTCGAATCGCAGTAAGTTTGTGTCTTGTGATCGTGTGGTCATCGATCGCGTTGGCAATCGATCCCAGCGGTGACCGACCGCTGGGAGGTGATGAACGCGTCGCTAATTACTTTAAAGAGCAAACCGAGCGACTGTCTCAACCTGTGGTTTCCCCAGAGACCACGATGGAGCAGTGGACAGAACGCCGGCCGGAGCTTCAGCGGCAATTGCGGGAAATGCTCGGGCTGGACCCGATGCCACCACGGACCCCGCTGGATGCCCAAGTCATGGGAACCGCGAAGCACGACGGCTATCGGGTGGAGCGACTTCGCTTCCAGCCCTCACCAGGACTTTACGTTGCCGCAAACTACTATCTTCCCACTGAGATCAAGGCACTGCTGCCGACCATCCTGTACGGCTGTGGTCACGCCAGGAGAACCGACGGTGAGCTGAGCTATGGTAATAAAACCGCTTATCATCATCATGGTGTCTGGTTCGCCCGAAACGGTTATACCTGCCTGATTATCGATACGATTCAGTGGGGCGAATTTCTGGGGGACCATCATGGGACTTACCGCCTCAGACAGTGGTGGTGGAACAATCGCGGCTACACTCCTGCGGGGGTCGAGGCTTGGACCTGCGTGCGTGCGCTGGATTATCTGGAGTCACGACCGGAGGTTGACTCCGACCGATTCGGTGTGACCGGTCGCTCCGGCGGCGGGGCGTACTCCTGGTGGATCACCGCCATCGATGAACGAATCAAGGTTGCCGTCCCGGTCGCCGGCATCACGACGCTTCGCAACCACGTCGTCGACGGCTGCGTGGAGGGTCACTGCGACTGCATGTACATGGTCAACACTTACCGATGGGACTATCCGAAGGTTGCCGCCCTGGCCGCTCCCCGGCCGCTGTTGATCTCCAACAGCGATAAAGATCTCATCTTTCCGCTCGAAGGCGTCCTGGAGATTCATCGGCAGGTCCGTGACGTCTATCGCCTGTACGGGGCTGGCGGCAAACTCGGTCTTCAAATCACCGAGGGACCACACCGCGACACGCAGGAACTTCGGGTTCACGCCTTTCGATGGTTCAACCGTTGGCTCAAACAGGATGACTCTCTCATTGAATTTCCGGCTGAAGAGACGCTCACCGATGCCGAGCTTCGAGTCTTCAATGAACTACCCGCTGATCAAACCGTGACCACCATTCAGGAATCGTTCATACCCAAAGTCAACGCCGACGAGCTGCCAGCGACTGAGCAAAGCCTTCAAGAATCGGCCGACCGCTGGGCGCAGCAACTCAACGCCAAAACATTTGCCGGTTGGCCCGATCACTCGGAGCGGCAGTCACTTCAAACTGAACGATCCGAAGTTCACCGAAGCGATTCATTCCAGTGCGAGGTCCATCACTTTGATAGTCAATTGCCTTATCGACTGCCCTTTTATGTCTTACGGCCGATCAACGCGGCGCAACCTGTCGCGAAGTTGCAATTAGTGGTTCTGCGATCGGAAGATTGGAACGATGTCGAGCAAGACTTAAGAACCTTATCCGACTCGGCATCAACCGACGTCACGGGATCGACTCCCACGCTGTCCGCGCTGAGTCCAATCCCATTTGGACGCGGCGGTCGTGTTGTTTCCGCCTCGCGGGGTCGGACCAACGCGATGGACCGATACAGGCAAGACGGCCGATCACATTCGTCGGCGGTTCATGCTACTGGGGCAAACCGCTGATGGCATGAGGATCTTTGACATTCGCCGTTGCCTTGAGGCGATCGCTGCCTTGCCCCAGTATCAAGGGCTTCCGATCAACGCCACTGGTCAAGGCACCGCGGCGGCGTGGTTGCTGTTCGCCAGCCTTCAATCCGATCCGCTCACGGGGCTTCGTCTGGTGGACCTTCCGACGAACAACCGCGAAGCTATCTCACTGCTCAACGTGAGCCGGGTCATCGAAATTCCTCAAGCCGTTTTGATGGCGACCACCCAAGTCAAAACCGTTGAACTGGTCGGCGATGTCACCAACGTTGCTCGTTGGAGCGAGATCTCCAACTCATGTCCGCTATTTGCGAAAAGGGTTCATGTGTCAACGATGTCGAGTCAGCGCTGAGCGTTTCTGCTGGCTTGCGTCAAAAAGGTAATCAGATCGCTCATCGATTGTTTGTCCAAAAAAGATCCAAGCTGGCAATGCAGCTCTGTCAAACTTGACAATACGAGCCAATCGTCCACGCTTAACATTCATCAAACCAATGGCTCTGCAGTCGCCGATCGGCTTTGTAGGAGTCGCCCTGGATTCGTTATCATGGCCGCATCGACCAGCGCCCTCATCTGAGGTGACTTCATCCAGCAGAATTTCCCTGGAACGCCGCAGCGTTGTGGCGCAACCGGCGTAGTGAGTCCGGCAGGGGGCCCACGCGGCTCCGTCGGGATCAACCAACACCCGCTGGCCGGCCAAGTGGTGAACCCCGCAGCCGAGTCCGGCGGCGCTGATGGCGTCGCTCACGATGATCAGATTTTCCGGCGGGATCATTCGCATGTAGTTGGCCAAGGCAAACGTCGGGATGTGGTGACCATCGGCGATCAAAGAAATCTTCAAACGATCGCTTCGGCTCAGCACCCTAGAAACAATATTGTCATGACGATTTAGTTTGACGGGACAACCGTTCCCCAAGTGGGTAAACATCGTCAATCCCGCGTCGATTGCCCGGTCCAATTGTTCCATCGAGGCGTCGCAATGCCCGGCCGCGACGATGACGCCGCAACGGTCCGCCAACCGTGTAACTCGCTGGCCCGGGTCACATTCAGGAGCCAACGTCAAAAGTTTGACATGTGATCGCCCCGCGTTGATCAATCGGTCGGCATGGGAAACAGTGGCTGTAAAAACATCGCCAATCGGATGAGCTCCAACGAAGCCCGGCGCGGGATTGATAAACGGACCTTCGACGTGCACGCCTGCAACGACGTCCCGCACTTCCGGCACCATGTCGATCCAATCGGCGATCGTTTTAATACGGTCAACCATTCGATTGATGGGGGCGGTGATGATGGTGGCTAGAATCCGCTCGACCCCATCGGCCTTGAGTCGTTGACACGCTTGGACCATCGAATCTTCCTCCAGCCGGTCGCCGTTGAAGTCGATTCCCGCGTAACCATTGACCTGCAAGTCGACGAATCCGCTCATGCGATCACGTCCGATCGGCTGCACCCGGCGAGTTGTTCAGGCGACAGGTCGGCCGCGGCCGCCTCGTCAATGATCAACGTGGTTTCGGGGTGAGTGGTAAGGATGCTCGCCGGGACAGCCGGATCGACCGGTCCGCGTAAAGTTCGGGCAACCGCGTGGGCCTTTTGTGAGTCGGGAACGCTGCAGAAGATTCGCTTGCAACGAAGAATCTGTTGCACCGACATGCTGATCGCTTCGGTCGGAACCTCCTCCAAACTTGCAAACCAACCTTCCCCGACCTGTTGATTGCGACAGGCGGTATCGAGCTTGACCACGAGATAAGGCTCGGTCGTGTCAAAGTCCGCCGGGGGATCATTGAATGCTAGGTGCGAGTTTTCCCCGATACCGACCAACGCCACGTCGATCGGAGCCGATTGCAACTGCGGACCAACTTCCTGAATCACCGTCCGAGGATCCAGATCGCCGCGAAGGTAGTGGAATTTGGCCAACGGAACCCGGTCGGCAAAACGTTCTTTCAAGTAGCGGCAAAACGAAGCCGGATGGTTGGCATCGATCCCGATGTATTCATCCAGGTGAAACGCCTCGACCCGATTCCACTCGATGCCCGGCTGTTGGACCAATGCTGCCAACACCTCGAGTTGCGAAGCGCCGGTGGCCACCACCATCCGGGCGTGACCTTGCGACTCGATGGCGTGACGTAAAACTTCGGCGGCATGATGGGCGACCCACGCTCCCATGGCCGACCGATCGTTGACCAAAATCGTGTTCATTGCGATTGTTCCTTTTGCAATGGAGTTACTGGAAACATTCAATCACCACGTCGTGATTGTTCACGAAAAGCGATGGGTTTCGTGCCAACGCGTTGATGAAAGACTCGGCTGAAATAACGGCTACTGTCGAATCCCACGAGCCGCGAGATTTCTTTGATCGTTAAGTCGGTCCGGCCGAGCAGCCGTTTGGCTTCGGTGATTTGGATGCGAATCATCTCTTCCTTGGGGGTCCGCCCCAATGTCGCGATCATCCGCCGCTGCAGCGTCCGTCGTTCCATGCCGGTGGCCTTGGTCACGTCGCTCATTCGAACTCCTTTGCAGGCGTTCTCCCGAAAGAACTGCAGCACCGCGGCGAACTCCATGTCCTCGACCGCGAAATAATCGGTTGAACGCCTCGGCACCACGCAATCGGCCGGCAACAGGATCGGTTCATCGCTGACGTCTTGGCCGTCCATCATGCTCTGCAATAACTCGGCGGCGCGATATCCAATACGTTGCAAGTTGACATCAATGCTGCTGAGCGGTGGCGTTGAAAAAGGCGCACAAAAACTCATCGTTGTCTACTCCCAGAACACACACTTCTTCGGGCACGCCGATTCCCGCACGGCGGCAGGCGTCGAGCACTCGCAACCCTCGAAGATCATTGCAAGCCATTACGGCGATCGGCTTGCGAAGTCCACGAAGCCAACGGATCAACCGCCGCTGATCCTGTTCCCAGCTCACCTTCGATCGACGCGAACTCCCGTGATCGTAAACCTCACACTCCAACCCTTGGGCCAACGCCATGTCATGCAGATACTTGCCTCTTAGGTCCATCCATACCGACTCGCCCGGCGGAGTACCACAAAACGCAAAACGCTCGAACCCGCGGTTCAGGAAATGCTCCATCGCCAAACTGGCTAAAGTCTCAACGTCGACCCCGACCGACGGCAACGGTAAGTCAGGAACGAGGAAACGCAGGTCGACCGTCGGGGCACCGGTTTGCAGAATGACCTCGGCCATCCGCTCGGTTTCGATGCGAGCAAGTATCCCGTCGCCCTTCCAATCGGTCAGCCAACTGGGTGCCGGATCGTCGGTGCCGCGGGGTTGGAAATAGACCGACCACGGCTCGTGCTCGCGGTTGAATCGCGAAATCCCCCGCAACAAACCACGCCCATACTCACGCGAAGTTTCGATGATCAACGCCACACGCTTGATTCGACTCATGCTAAATCATGCCCGCCAGTATTCGGATGTAATTCATCACGATAGCAAGCAAGACCACATAACCGGCAACGCCCAACGCCGACACTGGCCAACTGATGACGTATTCACCCATCATTGACCGTGAACGTCCAATCGCCAAAACCAAGAAACCGAGGATCGGAAAGGCGATGATCGCGAACGCTTGGGCGATCCGCAGCAATTCCACCGGCGAACCGTCAAAGACCAGGACGACGGCCAATCCGACGACGATCGCGATGGCCGTATACATTTTCACCGGCCGCCCACCCATCTTGCTGTCTTGACCCAAACCGTCGGCCAACAGCGTCGCGCCGATCAGAGGATTGACGACGAGGGATGAGAAACTGGCAAGCAGAAATCCGCCGCCAAACAGATAGAACGCCAGAGGCCCGACAAGTGGTTGCAATTGCGACGCCATCGCCTGGACGGTGAACGTATCGCTCGGCTTCATCACCGCGGCGCTGGTCATCAGAAGAATGATTGAAATGAACCCCAAGATACCGATGCCAATCAGGCTATCGAGGCTTCCAGTGCGAAGCTGCGCAACCCCCCATCCCTTCTCACGAACGAGATACCCCTGATAGACCGCCGCCAGGATCGAGAACGTGGTCGATGCCATCCCGACCGATAAGAAAACGGCTTCGTCGTCCGGAAAGCTCGGCACCAGACCAGCCAACGCCGCTGAGCCTCGGACACCCACCATGGCCAGCGTTCCGACAAAACTGATCAACATCAAGCCGACGACGATTTTGACAAATGTTTCTAGAGTTTGATACAGATTGGGCAGCATCACCAAGACAAAGCCCACCACCGTCAGCAGGCTGGCCCAAAGTTTGTGGCTGTGTCCGAACAAGCCCGACGCGGCGAAGCCAACTGCAGCGCTGTTGCCCGCTTGAAAAGCGACGATCGCGGAAAAGCCGACTAGGCTTCCAATGCGAGCTAGATGAGGACTGTAGTGCTGACGGGTGATATCAAAAAGCGTTTGGCCGGTCACCAAGCTGATCCTGGTCACGATCTGGGTATAGACCATCATGAAAAATGTTGCTGTGACCGGCACCCATAACAAATGGTACTCGTAACTGCCTCCGGCAATTGTGTTAAGCGTCAAACTACCGGGGCCAATCACGACGATCGCCAAAATTAACGCTGGGCCGATCCGGCTGACCCATCCGCCGCTTCCGGAAGTCGATTGGAAATCTGGGTGGGAAGTCATTGCGTAGGCGGTGGTTTTAAAACAGCGATCACTCGGGGGGCGACCGCAGGGCGGGTTGACCGCGGTTATTTTAATGGCCACCAAAGAACGAAACGTATCATTTTTTGGTCATGGGGGGGCAAAAAAACGTCGGGTGATGTCGTGTTATTGCCTCCGGGTGACGCAAATTTACATCGTGCAATTCCTCGTCAGGAACGTCAAACTAAGAGCCTTCTCATTCGATCCTGACCCCTTTTGAAGTCATGCCAATGAACCGCTCTGTCTCTCGTGACCGGCGATTGTTTCTTCAGGCCGCGGCGGCGCTGACTACTTCCGTGTTCAGCGGCACCGCATCGGACAAGTCCTCAAACGATTCGCCCGGCGGCTCCGGCGGCGAAAAACTTCGCGTTGCCGTCATTGGTGCCAACAACCGCGGATCGGCGCTGATCAAAGGATTCATCGCCAGCCCCGACGCAGATGTGGTCGTCGTTTGCGACGTCGACTCCCAGATTGCCCAACGGGCGGCGGGAATCGTTGACAAGGAAACCGGCGCGGCCCCGAAAACTTACGCGGATCTGCGTGAGGTGCTCGACCGATCCGACGTCGATGCGATCGTGGTGGCGACCCCCAACCATTGGCACGCTCCGGCCGCAATCATGAGCTGCGCCGCCGGCAAGCATGTTTATATTGAAAAGCCTTGTAGCCAGACCGCCGAGGAAGGTGTTTGGGCGGTCCAGGCGGCCCGGAAGCACAATCGCATCGTGATGATGGGTTCCCAACGCCGCAGCTGGCCGGCCGTCATCGAGGCGATCGACTTGGTTCAATCCGGTCGCATTGGCAAGGTACCTTACGCCCGAACTTGGTACAACAACCGTCGCAAGTCAATTGGCGTCGGCAAGCAAGTCGCCCCGCCGTCGACACTCAATTGGGACCTTTGGCAGGGGCCCGCTCCACGACGACCTTACGTTGACAACTTGGTGCCTTACAACTGGCATTGGAATTGGCATTGGGGCAACGGCGAGCTCGGCAACAACGGTGTTCACATGCTCGATCTGGCAAGGTGGGGCCTGCAGGTGACCTATCCCAATCGCGTGACCGCCGGGGGTGGTAAGTACGGGCATGACGACGATCAGCAAACGCCCGATACGATGATGGTTACCTACGACTTTCCGGATTCCAAAACCATCACATGGGAAGGGCTGAGTTGGTCGCCGATGGGGCCGCATGATTCATCGGTCGGTGTGAGTTTCCATGGTTCCGAAGGTACCCTTGTGGTTTTCGGAAAGGGGTACACGTTGTTCGACGATCGCAACAAAAAAATTCAAACGGTCACCGATTCAGCCGGAGATACAGCCCACTTGGCTCAATTCATTGATTGCATCCGAACCGGCCGCACACCCAACACGGATATCCAGGTCGCACACGACAGCACGTTATTGACGCATCTGGGCAACATCGCATTTCGAACCGAAGAAGTGCTGCGAGTTGACGCCAAAACGGGAATGCCCCAAGGCAACGAGGTGGCCACCGCCTTGTGGGGCCGGGAGTATGAAAAAGGTTGGACGCCGGTGGTGTAAAATCTTTAGTGACTGCGACGACGTCGACTTCAGTGCAGGTGTCTTTGCGTCGGCTGTCCCATCTCCCCTCCGAAGCGTGGGGAGAAGGAACGGGAATTTGCGTTGTTGAAAGACGTTGCAACATCAGATCTCAGATCTTTGAATCCCCAACCTCGATTCCGAAAGTCGATTCCCAAGGAAGGCCCTCGAAGTGATGGCTGCACCACTCACTTCAGCCAAGATCAAATACTTCAATACCTTTCCCACCATACTTGTGACTTACCATGCTTCGCTATCTCTCGGTGGCTTGCTTTACCGCAGCCCTGACCTTTACTGCAACCGCCATGGGCTCGGACCTCCTCCGCATCGGGATCATCGGGCTGGACACCTCTCACTCGCCGGCCCTGGTCAAAACGTTCAACGATCCAAAGCCAAAGAACGAAGTATTCAAAGGTTTTAAAGTCGTCGCCGCCTACCCGCTGGGCAGCCAGTCGATTGAAAGTAGCTTTAGCCGGATTCCTAAGTACACCGCAGATGTTCTAGCTCGCGGGGTCAAGATCGTTGACTCCATCGACCAACTGCTCGCCGAAGTGGACTGCGTTTGTTTGGAAACCAACGATGGGACGTTGCATCTGCAACAGGCATTGCAAGTGTTTCGAGCTGGCAAACCGGTCTTCATCGACAAACCGGTCGGCTCCGATCTCGCAGAAACCCTCGCAATCTTTCGGGCCAGCGAGCACTACCAAGTGCCAATGTTCTCCGCCTCCTCGCTGCGTTACATGCCCGGAGCCCAAGCGGTTCGCGGCGGAAAGATAGGTGACGTGCTTGGTTGCCAGGCTCACGGACCATTCAAACGGGAGCCATCGCATGTGGATCTGTTTTGGTACGGCATCCACGCCGTCGAAACGCTTTACACCTGCATGGGTCCAGGGTGTCAATCGGTCAGCCACACCGCCACCGACGTTTGCCAATTCTCAATGGGGACCTGGGAGGATGGACGACTCGGAACCGTCCGCGCTATCGAATCCGGCAAGACCGGTTACGGCGGAACCGCATTTGGAACCAAAGCCATCGCGGACCTTGGCAAATACCAAGGTTACGAGCCATTGTTTGCCGAGATCGCGACCTTTTTCCGCACCCGCCAACCGCCGATCGATCCGCAAGAAACGATTGAAATCTATGCCTTCATGCAGGCGGCGGCGGCAAGTTATTCCGCCGGTGGACAAGCCGTCGCGTTGGCCGAAGTGATGACCCAGGCCAACAACGACGCTACCAAATTACTCGAGGGCGAGCTGTTTGAAAAAGGAAGTGAGGTAGTCAAGCCATGAGACGGCAGCTCGCGTTGGCTCTACTGATCATTTGGCCTTCACTAGCCCGAGCAGATTTCGCAAGGCATTGACTCGCTGGTCGGCAGACTCAGAACCAGCGTTCATGGCGCCGCCAAAGACGCCAAAAGTTTTGAACGGGCAAAAGGGGTCAACGGGCAAAAGGGGTCAACGGGCAAAAGGGGTCAACGGGCAAAAGGGGTCAGGACTCAATAACGAGTCCGAAGAACGAAAGTGACGGGTGATAGCGTGCAGCCACAAAGTGCGACCGATCACCGGGGACGTGAGTAGTTTCGGTGGAAGCCATTCAATGAGTCAAACCTATTAAATGAGTGCACCAACCATGGCACCGGAGTGAAACGAGTCTAGGCGGTAGCCGATAGGCTGCCGTCTTTTGTTGGCGGACACGAAGTCCGCTACACTTGCGGCACGAAGCCGCCCATGCTGGATCGAGCATTGAATTCGCGAGCCGTAGGCGACGAGGCGACGCACACGAAGTGGCGGTCGTTTGATGCCATCGATCAAACAGGCAGCCATTATGAAGTCCGATCGTATCATGCTTGACTGCGGGCAGACAAAAAAACTCGGCTCCGCTACCATGGGTGTTGGTTCCGTTGTTTCCTTCGTCCCATTTGGAATCACGCCATGCCGCTGGGAATCCGGCCGACCGTCGATTTTGCGTTCAAGAAGATCTTCGGGTCGCCTCAGAACTCCGCTGCTCTGATTGGATTACTCAATGCGATTCTCGATTTAGAGCATCCAGTCGACTCAGTTGAGGTCCTTAATCCGTTCAGCTACCAGGAGTTTTCCCAAAGCAAGCTGATTGTCCTCGACGTCCGCTGCCAGGACTCGGCAGGGCGTTGGCTGAACGTGGAAATGCAGGTTTCCGTATATGCCGGACTGATCGAGCGACTCGTGTACTATGCATGCAGCATGGACGTGGATCAACTGACTCCAGGCGGAAACTACGCCCTGGCTGCCCCAACGATATCGATTTGCTTGCTCAGTCGGGTGCTGTTAGTTGACGAAGTATGAACTGCACGAGCAGTTCATCGCCGAAGCGAGTAAACTTCACCAATGGTTGTTTTTGCTGCATTTTGCTCAGGATTACGATGCCAAAACACTTCGTCGTTTGTTACCCGGCATTGAATTCGAGACTGCGATATCGACGATCGAAATTATTTCCGCGAAAACGGAGGACAAACAAATGTATGACCGACGCGAAAAAGCCCAACGAGACTACGAGTGGGCCATCTCAGGTGCCCGTGAGGAAGGCCGTGAGGAAGGCCGTGAAGAAGGCCGTGAAGAGGGGCTGGAACGCGGTTTGCTGGCCGGTCGAATCCAAACGCTGCAGGAACTGCTGGGAGATGCACCTACGACGACAGCGGATCTGGCGGAAGTTCACTTAAATGCACTTACGACCGAGCTCGCCGAATTGCAGCAGCGTTTGCGCGACCGCCAAGCCTGACCAGAATGCAAGTTCAATACCCGCACCGGCATCTACGCACCACCCGATCCGGCCTTGCTCCAGAGGCCCGATCGTCAACGAGCGAGAGTTGCCAAATTATGATTTTCTAGATCGAGTGGATAAACTCTCCCTCATACTTGATGACGGACCTTCTTTCAATGAACTTCTGACTCTCGTTCGATCGGGTGTCGTTTCAATGGAACTTGTTGCCGATGCTGAACGTGATCTTGAGGCAATGCCATTTCCAAATGATTCTTGGACGGGAAGTAATTCCTTCGGCTTTTATTAGTACGTGGACAGCCAGTCGCTATCTTTTGTTGATCCATCCGGCAACCAAATCGTTGTTCCGAAGTGTGTCCCTATATATGAGTACGATGGCGGTCCTGTACGCCCCGGAAAAATCCCGCAACCGCCGAAGTGGAACCCGATAAAGCCGAATGGAAAGAGAGGCAAATGGAGCGGCTGGAAAGGTCAGATGGCGTGCGTTGCAGGTTGCAATCGCTGCAACAATGCGAGTGTCTTGAACTGCCAAGACTGTTGTGCTGTATGCCTTCCAAAACCAAAGGGTGGTGGTATTAAAAGGATACTGGATACTTGGAAATGGCAGAACGCAATAAAGGGATGCAAGCTTGCTTGTGCGGGCATGAATCCGCCTGGCGCACCGACAGCAAACCCTGGTCCAATTTAGCTCTGTTGCTTAAAGTGGTATTGTTGCGAAACTTAGACTCTTTACGTGAGAAGCATATTAAAGTGGTCTCTATTGGCTTTGGTTTGCATTCTTGCTGGAGCGTTCTTCGCAGTTTTGGACTCGGCTTTAGTCTCACCCAAGTGGGAATCACTACCGATCTCCAGCAGTGTTTTTGAATTTCTCAAAAATCGTTTCCCCGAAGTTGTTGCGGGGCAGTGGAGTCTGATTTCTGATGAAATCCCACGATGGCTTTTCCTTGCACTTAACGGACTCTGGATTGGCAAAGTTTCGGGTCGACGATGGCCGTTCGTTTCCGTTTTCTTTCTTGTTGGTTTTCTAGTGATTCCACAAGTGGCGGTATCGGCATTTGAAGGTCCGCATCCATGGTCAATGCTGTCATCCCTTTCACTTCTCTCAGCAATCTTGTGGAACCTCGTTGGCATTTCAGCTTTACTCGTGGGAGTTGCCGCCACCGTTTCGTTGATCAACGCACCGATGTTTTCGGACCTGAGGTTTTCGACACGCGGTTTGCTATTCTTAATTACGCTGGCTGCGGCGTTAATGTGCTTGATGGCTTTTTCAGTCAATGTTGCTTTGCCCCTAGTCTTTCAGTTACTTGCCTTTTCGGTCGCGAATGGCGTTCTAGTCGTCAGGACAAGAGGAAATCATACGGGTCAGCCTCTTTGATGAGTGATCCACCGCTTGGGGAAATCAAATGGGTCAAACCTCTTTGATGAGCGACCCAAACGCTTGCACCGGAGCGTAGCGACGGGCGGGCGATGGCGGGACGCCATGTGAGCCTTCCGAGCGAACGCGAGTCGAACGAAGTGAGTGGCGAACGATCGCATTATGTGAGAAGGATTCCATCCACCCACGGGGAACGGCTTCGCCACGGTCAGACTCGGGATCCGGGATTTAGTTGACTTCTGACGGATGATCAGTGAACGAGGGCCAAGACCCAGAAAACGATGAGGAATGTTTGCAACAAAGCAATCTGGCGTTCTCGAAGTGGGATCAGATCTTCAAGGACGCGATGACGACGGCCGCAGCGATCGATCGCTTGGTGCACCACAGCGTAATCATGGAGCTGATTGTCCCGAGCTACCGTGTGGAGAAAGCCAAGACCAATGGCAAATCAACTACCGACGGGGCACACGCCAAGAACTCGTAGCAGGGATTTCTAATTGTCGCTAAAGAGAAAAACTAATTGTCGCCGAACATGCGCCACCACGACGTACGCAGCACGATGATGACGAGCAACCGACCGCTGGAGGATTGGGGCAAGTTGATCGGTGACGTACCGAGCGCGACAGCGATCTTGAATCGCTTCCTGCACCACAGTGACGTGATGCAAATTACCAGTCGGAGCTACCGCATGTGAAACTAGCCAAAAAGTTCAAACGGTACCAAAGTGTTAACCGGTTTGGCGACCGAAGAAGCTTACGTCAAACAGTACCACCGGCCCGCTGCGCGGCCCGGCCTCACCAACTGGTACCGTTTGAGTCGCAATGAATGGTACTGTTTAATGCGCAGATTGACTCCGAGCTGATAGCGGTGCGCTACGCTATCAGCTCGGAGAGCTGAGCGACTTTATTTTCTGGTCGTTAGTTCTTGCACGGGGCAATCGACGCGGCCGCTTCGGTCCAACGTCCCTTGTTCCCAAGAGCCGTTCCCAGAATTCCTTGTTCCCAGGATCCCGCCCTCTCTATCCTGAACAACTGTTTCGCTTACTCCGAAGGCCCGAAACGCGTCGCGCTGGGCTTCAAGCTATCGAAGACCACGCCAGATTGTTGTCGACCCCGGCGGACCCTTTCTTTTTGTCACCGTCGGCACGGGCCGCGATTTTGATTTGCTCGACACGCCAAGCGGGGCAAAGAGAGAGGCAAAGGGGACAGCCTTGCAATGGGTGCCGTTTCCCCAAGACCTCATCAGGTAATGAGGTTGCCTGTCCCTGCGGTGATCCGCCCAGCAAGAAAGATCGCGGCCAACGGTTCGCCGCTACTGACGAGCAGCGCGAAGAACTGCAACGCAGTCTGCTTGAACATCGCGACGCCTTCATCGCCGCTCATCCCGATGTGCCCGTCTTCCAAATCGAGTTCGCCGAACTTGCGACCTGCCCCGAAGAAATCATCAAGAACCTGGTTGAGTTCCTCGGCATCGAACCAACAAATGAGGAGATCGCTTCCTCCATCGACCACGTCCATCAGGACCTACGCAAAGACGGATGAGCAAGCATCCAAAGCCAACCGAAGGCCTCAGCATGATGTAAATCGCCATCGGCGGGAAATCGCTGTGGCAACTTCGCCGATTTCATGGCTTATAAATGCGAAAATTTCGCAATGATATGGTTGGGCTTTGAGCGATCAATTCTTCCTGGAAAACTATCGCCAGACCGCCGTCGTTCGATCCTGAATCGAATGTGAACGTGAAACGCAGCGGGGCATAGTCGCCATTGAGCAAGCAATATTGTCCGTCCTTCGTGTCCGCTTGCGGCAATTTGACAATTATCGGACCGTCCACGCTCGCTTTCGCCTCGAAAGCAATTGCATACTCACCGCCCGCTTGCAGCTTCGAGGACGCCAAATTCATTTTCAGGACCGCAAGTGATTTGTCTTTGCACTTGGCGAGTTCAACCGTGTAGACACCTTCAGAATTGAACCGAGGTTGCTCGCTTGCATAAGGAGGATACCAGAACAACAAGTCCGGTCGCCTGGGGAACAGGTTGTTGTCGTCTGTTGTCGCCGGTTCAAACGCCAACGTCTCGCGACGACCGATCAGGTTGATTGAGTTTGGAGGAAGCGTGACGCCTTCCGCAGTGAGCAATTTTGTTTTGGTATGTGAGGTTGAGGGATCCAGTTTGCGGCTTGGTGCGCAGTCCATCATTGCATGTGCCAGTTCACCATTGATTTCCGGCGGCAATTTAAGCCGCACCGCATCGTCACCGCGGTTGAGGACAAAGAGCCGAACGTCGCTCGCGTTCTGAGTCGCAAAACCTCGCAGATTATCACTGGCAAGCTTAATCGGTCGCAGGCTTTGTGCATCCGCGAACACCGTGCCGAGCATGCGAAATAGTTCGTATGAGGCATTCGTTCGCAATTGACCTGATTCGTCGTCAAGATAAAACGGCCCGAACCTCGAATCGTAGAAGGCATGAAAGCAGGCAATGTCAATCGCTTCGCGATGCTCGATCAAGCTAGCGAACATCGCCGCGATGAACTGCAACTCCGCGCCCGTGTTCTTCCATTGATCCAACCCCTCCATCCCAATGTTCCATTCGGTAAACCAAATTGGTTTGTCCGGCATGATCGCTCGCAATTTTGTGACTGGTGCGTCAACCATAGCCTCGGGATGCTGCAAAGCTTTGGCGGAAACCCGTTCCCCTTTTTCAAGTGCGAAACCTTGACCGCCGTAGTATTCGTGGAAGACGACGGCGTCGAACCACGCTTGTTTCGACAACGGGGCATTCCAAATCGCTTCGTAGTTGGCTGGGTTCTCAAACGGAGCGAAGCATGCACCGATTTGCAAGTCGGGGCGTTGTCGCTTGAGTGCCTCGGCGATTGGTCGCGTTGCGTCGATGTAGCTATTGACGTCCGCCATCGAACGACCGTCCCAATACGGTTCATTCGCCATCTCAACCGATTCAACTTTCATCCCCAGTGAATCAAGTTTCTCAAACAGCTTCAGCACACTTTCGGGTGTCTCTTCGTAAACATTGAGTACCCAAATCGGTATCACGTTGTTTCGCCCGACGACACGAGCAAAGCCGGGTAAGTCGTAGGGACGACCGATCTTGCGGAACAGTTGCAATTGTTCGCCTGCCCAACCGGTTTTGTCATTGGTCGGCTGAGAGAAAGAATCATTTGACCACAAGTAGTTATTGGCTAAAGTTCCGCCAGGGAAACGCAAGCCCTGCGGCCTCAACTGGCGAACCGCATCTTCAAACTGCGGACTGTCGTAGCCGACTCCACGAAACATAATCGCGGTTGCCATGTCCGAATTGAATGTAAAAAGTTGTTCCGGCAGCGGTTCAGCCGCGCCAAGCTCCACGGCAACTTCCTGTGCTGGCGACGTCATCGTGACGAGCAAAGTAAGAGTCGACGAGAGAAAGATCGTGAGAGGACATGAAAGATAGACCATGTTGACTACGTGAACTCGGTGACACGTGTTGGGAGCAACGGAACGACTGCCGCATCAGTTGAGATCGCATTGTAGACGACGCAGTGAAAGGATATCGAAGCAAACAGCCGACGAGTGGAATCGTTGCAGCATGATCCGGGCAACGGACCACAGGTTCCAATCGTCGCGATGTCGATTTCTCAACATTAAGAAAAGGCTGTGATCCAGCTAAAAAACGGCGGATCAGTTACTCTCGCATAGTGGTTGTGCGGGACGGAACGGCCAAACGGGGACAGGGCCAAACGGGGACAGGGCCAAACGGGGACAGGGCACTTCGGGGGACCGGCAAAGGGGAACAGCGTTAAAGTGGGTGCCGTTTCCCCGTGACCTCATTCGCTAATAAGGTGCCCTGTCCCTGCGGTGCTGCTCTGCTGTGCTGCTGTCCTTGATGTGACTGTCCCTACGGTGACCTGCTTGGATTTATTTGTGTCGATCTGTCCATATCTGTGGTTGAAAGATGATTGGACCAGGCGATTGCCGATCGATGCCCCAGACTTGATTAGTGTTTCATTAGTGACGATTAGCGTTCCCAAACGATTCACGCCGGAACACTAATCTCCGCTAATCGGACACTAATTTTTTAATGGCTGGTGGCGGATTGATTTCGATCCGCGGCAAGTTGCGATGTTCTGTCTGTCACCGAATTTGCGAAACCTACTGCGAAGGGGGGCACTCTGCAGGGCAATGGGGAACAGCGTTGCAATGGGTGCCGTTTCCCCGTGACCTCATGAGCTATTGAGGTGCCCTGTCCCTGCGGTGACTGTCCCTGCAGTGACTCTCTTTCACACGACCTTCTGTTTGCTGCCTGGGACCGCGACGGGGTAGCGGCCGTCGGCGTCGGGCTGGATGGGGGCGGGGTCGTCGAAGGATTGCAGGGCGTCGGTGTTTGCCAGTTCCGCTTCGCTGTTGAGTGCGTCGCTCCAGCGAACGACCTTGCCGCTGTACGTTGCCATCCGGCCCATGATCGCCGTCATCGTGCTTTCGGCCGCGTATTCGACTTCGTTGGGCGTTTCACCGCGACGCAGCGCCGCGAACATGTCGTGATGTTCCTGTTGCCAGCCCTTGCCGCCTTTGACTTCTTGCAAATCGCTTTGCCAAGTCTTCTTGCCGCTGCGATCCATGATCAGCGCTTCGCTGATGTCACACGATCCTGTTGTGCCGTGAACGTGTTCGCTGACGCTGTTCCAACAACCCGGGATGTGACGGCACTGGCTAAGCAGTTTCAAACCGCTGGCATAGGTGTACTCGATCATGTGGTGGTCAAAGATTTGACCGTGATCGATACCGGTTCGCGTTTCGCGTCCGCCTTGGCCTTGTGCCTCGATCGGATGTTCACCGGCCAGCCAGTTGATGACGTCCAAGTTATGAATGTGTTGTTCGTTGATGTGATCGCCGCACAGCCAGGTGAAGTAATACCAGTTCCGAATTTGGTATTCGAGTTCGGTTTGCTGGGGCGTCCGCGGCTGCACCCAAACGCCAGCGCCGTTCCAATACGCTCGCGCGAAAACGAAGTCCCCGATCGCGCCGTCTTGAAGCTTCTCGATGCACTCGCGGTATCGAAATTCGTGACGACGTTGCAAGCCGACTTGCACGACCAAACCTTTCTCGGTGGCTTGTTCGTTTGCGGCCAAAATACGGCGAACACCCGGGGCGTCGGTCGCCAGCGGCTTTTCCATGAAGACGTGTTTGCCGGCATCGACCGCGGCGGCGAAATGTTGCGGACGAAATCCGGGCGGCGTGGCCAGGATCACGACGTCGGCGTCCGACTGCATCACTTGCTTGTAAGCGTCCAGACCGACGAAGCGAGCGTCTTCGACATCGACCTTTTCGCGATGCCTACTGTTAATCGTTCGGTAGGCCGTTTGGATGCTGCTGTCGAACGCGTCCGCCATCGCGACCAAGCGGACTTCGCCGCCGGTGGTATTCATCGCTTGGATCGCCGCGCCGGTTCCCCGTCCGCCACAGCCGACCAGTCCGATCTTAATGACGTCGCTGCCGAAGGCATGCGCACCGCGGGCGACCGAAAGGTTGGTTCCGACGATCGCGCCGCCGGCCAACATCATGCCGCTTCCCTTGATGAAATTGCGACGCGACGGGGCCGTGTCCGGCTTGGGGGTTCCGCCGGGACGACCGTCCGCCTGCGATTGCTTGGCCAGCTTGTTGGCTTTCGAGCGAGCGGTTTGTTTCATCGGGTGGTGGGGTGGGAGAGCGTTCTAATGGAATGGCAAGGTGGTCTCCGTCGTCGCAGTCTATCCGTGGCTCACTGCGCTGGCAAACAAGCCCGCCCGATTCAAATCAATTGCGTTGCCGCCGGGTCAGGTATTGCGGTGTCGGCAGGTCATCAGGCCTGCGGATGACGGTCGCGGACAGAATCCGGTCGGCCGGAATAACGATTTCATCCTTCTTTTTTTCCTTGCTGGGGTCGATCCGCCGCATTCGGCCGACGTTGTCCATGCCTTCGATCACGCGTCCGAAGACGGTTTGTTGATCGACGGCGGTGGCGATCGGCAGGAACAGGATCGCGAACTGGCTGCTGGCCGTGTTGGGAACGAAATCGCCGCCGTCACCATCAGGAATCTTGGCCATGATCAGCGACCCGCGAAGGGCCGCGCGAGCGTCCGGGCGATCGTGTTCGTCCATCAACAACTTGCCGCTGCCGCCGCTGCCCAGCCCCGTCGGGTCGCCGGTCAGCGCCAGCAGGTGATCGATGACTTGGTGAAAGTCCAAGCCGTCGTAGAAGCCCGCTTCGACCAGGCCGATAAAGTGCGAGACGGTCGAGGGGGCGCTGTCGAGAAACAATTCGATCACGACGTCGCCCTGCGTGGTTTCCAATTTGACGCGCGGCTGATCGTCTCGTTCGGCCTCGGCTTGCCGGATCTCCATTTCTCTCTTGTAAGTTTCTTCGTGCTTGTCCATGTGGAACAGCAAGCTTCGATCGACGTCTTCGAGCTGTTCGTCGTCCATTGCTTCGAGCAGCTTGCGAGCGAGCTCGAACTCGCCGCCGACCACGCCGCCTCGCGCGGCCGCCTTGAAGAGCAACAGCAGATTGGACCCGCCATCGATCAGCCGGCTGGCCGCTTCGCTGGTTTCCAAGTTGTAAATGTCGTGGTCGTTTCGGTTGCCGATGTAGGTCGCCAGGAACGTCGCGGACTCTTGTTCCGGCGCGATGCGAGTCAGTTCCAACGCCGCGGTGAAGGTTTGATCGAACAGGTCACGCGCGGTCTTGCGGGCGGCGAAGTAAGCGTCCTTCACCTGCGGCGTTCGTTCTTCCATGTTGACGTACAGCAAATAGTTTTTCCGCTGTTCAAAGAGGGCCTGCCCGAGTTCGGAGGACAGCGTTTTGAACTTTTTATATCGGCGTTCGATCTCCGCAATCATCTCGGGGTCCGTGTCCGCGTTGTACTCGAACACGCCGCTGTCACCGAGAATCTTCTCGCCCCGTGCTTCGCCCGTTTTACCGGCATCCGTTTGAGCTGCATCCGTTTGAGCTGCATCCGTTTGAGCTGCATTCAGTTGAGAAGCAGCGGGCGGCTCCGACGCCGATTCGGCATCTTGGGCGACGACCCGCACCGTCGAGACGAGCAAGCAAACCGCAACGATCGCCAAAAAAACGGTCCGCGGGAAAGCAGAAACGAAGACACGCATGGACAACACTTTGCAAGGAAAACGTTTGGGCCGCGACGAACGCTCGCGAACCTCCCTACGCACCCCGTGAACAGTAATTAACGTAGCTGATCCCGCCAGGGTTCAGACCGGACTGAACCCTGGCGGGATCAGCTACGGTAGTTTCGTCACTTATCGTTCACGCGATGCTAAGCTGGTTGGTACGCTGGCCGGCCCATTTGGGTTTGCCCCCAAATCCGCTCGGACTCGTCCTTTTCGGCCGGACCGTTATACTCGGCGGCATGAAACGCGCCACCGCATCGAAATCGTCTTCCGCCAAAAAGTCGTCTGCCAAGAAGTCCGCCCCAAAAGCTGGCAAGTCCAGGGCTGGCAAGCCAAAACCGGGCAAGTCCAAAGCGGACAAGGCTGCCAAGCCGACGAAGCTGCGGATCATCGGCGGGACGATGCGAGGCCGAACGGTCATCTATCACGGCGAGGTGTTCACGCGGCCGATGAAGGACAACATTCGCGAAAACGTATTCAACATTTTGAATCACGCGTGCAAGGGCGCGGCTTGCTTTGACCTGTTCGCGGGCACCGGGGCGCTCGGCTTCGAGGCGATCAGCCGCGGAGCGACGTCGTCGGTGCTGGTCGAACAAAATCGCCGAGCGGTCGATTGCATTCGCCAAACGGCCGAGTCGCTTTCGATCGACGACAAAGTCCGCGTCGTCACGGCGAACACGTTTCGCGTCGCCACCAAAATGCTGGGACCGCCGACAAACGACACGCCCTGGATCGTGTTTCTGTGCCCGCCGTACGTGCTGTGGGAAGAATCGCTGGAAGATCTGTCCGCGATCATTCGCACGGTTCAGCTGAATGCGCCACCGGGCAGCGTCTTGATGGTCGAAACGGAAAAGTCGTTCGATCAAGACCGATTGCCGGCCGGCGACTGGGATCGCCGAACGTACGGCGGCACGACGCTGGGCTTCTTAGAACCGGCGCAGGTTTGCGGCATGAATCTGTAGCGGCTTGGAGGCTGATGAAGTTGTTGAGGTCGTTGATTTGCAAACTCATCATTTCGCAATCAACGTCAGCTCGATCGGACGGTGGTCGCTGGTCATCTTGTCGTCGGGGAAGTCCTTCTGGCGAACCAGCACGCGGCAGTTCGCGTCCCAAATTTTTGCTTCGCCGGCGACGAAGCAAAAGTCCAGCAGCGATCCCGGGTAATCATCGACGCCGTCGCCGTTGCCGTCGAACCAATTGGAATCCACCATCGGGACCGGCTTGACCCACGTGAACACGTCTTCCTTCATGAACACGTCGAAGGCCTCGTTGCCCCTGTCGGTGTTGAAGACGTAATCGAAGTTGTAATCACCGATCGCGATCAGCGGCTTGTCCAACGACTTCGCCCATTGTCGCAGTCCTTCGGCTTGCTGTTGACGCACTTCCGCTTTGCCTCGCGCCAAGTGGTTGACCATCACCAAGAACGTCTTATCGGTCTTCAGGTCTTTGACTTCCGTGACATAAGGCGATCGATAGTTGCCCGGGTTCAAGACGTGACCTTCAAACTCGGCGAGTTCGAATTGGTTTTCGATTTGCAAACGATCTTTGCGAATCGCGTAGGCCAACCGGTCGTCGTAGCCGGTCTTGCTGTACGAACACGCGTACTCGTCGCCCAACGCGTCGCGGATGAAGGCGAAGTCCAACTCGCGGACTTCGCTGAACCCGTATAGGTCGTACTTCGGTAGCGCCTTTAGCTCTTCCGCGATCACGTCAGCGTTCGCGCCGTCGGATTCGATGTTCCATGCCAGGATACGAATGGCGTCGTCGTCGGGGAACGACTCGGGAATTTCGCTGAGCGTTTCGGCGGCGTAGTCGTATTGGTCGACCAAGTACTTGTCGGCCGACAACTCGGCGGACGCCGCGTCGTTAGCATCGCCGATGACGGTCGGATCAGTGACGGCGGTATCCGACTTGGGGCTGCACGCGGTGCAAAGAACCAGCAAACACGCCAGTGGGAAGAAAATACGGTGAGTCAACGGATCGGTCCTGCAAAAAGTTGAAGTGCGGTTTGTCAGTTCAACATTCTGGTCATCCGATCCGTTTTGCACTACCTCCGCGATCGCAGCGAGGCGGAAAGAGCGAATGGGAAGCCGCGAAGGGCGAACAGCGCCCCGGTCCGACGCAGGCTCTTCGGTTGGCACCAATTCTGCTAGAACCGTCCGCCATGAAAACTTTCCCCTGCTTATGTGGCAACACGCTGTTCTTCGGCAGCGTCAAATGCGTCCAGTGCAACCGCGACACCGGCATGTGTCCGGTCTGTGACCAAGTCGTCGCGATCGTCGATGACCGCTGCACCAATGCGGACTGCGGGACCACCCTAAGAATTTGCAGCCACCGCCAACCGCATTACTTTTGCAATCGGATGGTCGACACGTCGGCGACGCCGGACGCCGTTCAATGTGATTACTGCGCACTCACCAGCGTGACGCCGGACCTGACCGACGAAGACCACCGGGACAAGTGGCGAAAGCTGGAACGGGCGAAACAGCGCGTGCTTTACATCTACGAACAAGCCGGCTTTGAAATCGATACGCCCGATGATCCAAACGATCCGGCATTGTCGTTCGTCTTCAAAGCCGACGGCGAAAAGCCCGTTCACACCGGCCACGCGTCCGGCGTCATTACGGTCAACATTCGGGAAGCGGACAGCGTCGAGCGTGAACGGCGCGAGTCAACTTTGGGGAGCCGCAACGAACGCTGGTCGGTCACTTTCGTCACGAACTGGGCCACTACGTTTGGGAGCGTGACGTGCTGGGGCATTGCGAGGAAGCCTGCCGGGCGATCTTCGGCGACGAGCGTGATCCGCTGTATTCGGACGCGATGAAGGCGTACTACGCCAACGGCCCGAAGGCGAATTGGAAGCATCATTACATTTCGGCGTACGCGACGATGCACCCGTGGGAGGACTTCGCCGAAACGTTCGGCGCGTACATGGACATGCACAGCGTGCTGGCGACCAGTAACCACTTTGGCATCACCAATTGTGACACCAACGACATCGAAGCGATGATCGACGACTACCGAAAAGTCGGCCTGATCGCAAACGAGTTCAACCGTGACATGGGGCTGTTGGACTTGGTGCCGGAAATCTTCGTGTCGGATGTGATTGAGAAATTGCGTTTCGTCGACGGGCTGCGGTAGCACGCCGGTTGGTCGCCCCCGTCCCGTCGTTCATCCTGTTAAGCCTTGCCGGTGGTCGCGGTTGCCCAAAAGGCGGCCCGGCAAACCGGGTAATCCCGATGCGAAATCGGTTGTCAACTTCGGTTTCGGTGGCTATCGTTGGGTACTGACGCGGGCGAGATGTTTCGTCCAAAACGCGTCCCACATCGGGATTTGCGGCCGCTTGCAGCCTTTACCTGCTAAAGAGCCATGACAACAAACACGACTACCAGTACAGACTCACAGGCCACCGAAAACGGTCGGCTTTCTTCCACCCCGTCCGACGGTGCGGCAAGTGGGGGTTCGGCAAACGCGACAACGGCAAGCGGCACAACGGCGAATGGGCAATCCGGCGACCGGCCGACCTTCGCCGGACAGGGACTTTCGACCCAGTCCGTTCACAGTGGCGAACAACGACAAAAGCCCGAAGGGTCGATCACTCAGCCGATCTTCACGGCGTCAACGTACACGTTCGCATCGACCGCCGACCTGATGCGGTTCGTCAAAGGCGAAGAAGACCGGCCTGAGTACGGTCGCTACGGCACGCCCAATGAAAAGAGCGTCGAAGCGAAACTCGCGGCGCTCGATGGAGCCGAAGACGCGATCCTGTACTCGTCCGGCATGGCCGCGATCGTTGGGTTGTTGATGGCGAAGCTGTCCAGCGGCGACGAGATCGTTTTCTTTGATCAGTGTTATCACCGCAGTCGCGAATTCTGCAGCAAACATCTTGCCCGGTTCGGCGTCGTCACGCACCAGGTTCCCACCGGCGACTTCGCTGCGATGGAAGCGGCGATCAATTCGCGAACCAAAATGATTGTTAGTGAATCGCCCACCAACCCGCACCTGACGTCGGTCGACCTCGAAAAGTTTGTCGCGATCGGCAAGGCCAACGAAGTCGAAACGTTGATCGATGCAACGCTGGCGACGCCCTACAACTTGCGTCCGATTGATTACGGCGTCGACTACGTTTGGCACTCGGCGACGAAGTACCTCGGCGGCCACAACGACTTGTTGGCCGGCTCGATCGCGGGCCGTCGCGAGATTCTTGATTCGGTACGAAAACTTCGCGGGGTCCTGGGCAGCATCAATTCGGGCCACAACCTGTACTTGCTCGAGCGAGGCCTAAAAACGTTCGAGCTTCGGATGCAGCGTCACAACGAAAACGGTTTGGCGGTCGCTCGCTTTCTGGAAAATCATCCGCGAGTCGAACGAGTGTTTTACCCTGGTTTGGAATCGCATCCGTCGCACGCGATCGCAAAGAACCAAATGCGAGGCTACGGCGGATTGGTGACCTTCTTGGTCAAGGACGCGGACTGGATCGAGACGTCCCGCATCGTCGACGCGGCAAAGATTTCCCGCATCGCGCCGAGTCTCGGCGGGGTTGAATCGTTGATTGAGCAACCGCTGGTGATGAGCTATTTCAATTGCACGCCGGAAGAACGCGTGAAGTTCGGCATCAGCGACAACATGATTCGCATGGCCTGCGGCATCGAAAACACGGACGACCTGGTCGCCGACATCGCGCAAGCGCTCGACGCTTAGCAGGTAGGTCCGTCAGGCCCTGACGGACCCGAACCGCAAAGCGGTTCGAGCTTCTTCTGCCCCGCCACGGCGTGTCGGGGTTACGTTTTCAAGGCCCCGCCACGGCGTGTCGGGGCTACGTTTTCAGGCCCCGCCACGGCGTGTCGGGGCTACGTTGGTTCGGCATTTTGTGTCGGAATACGAGACCTGCACCATGACTCATTCCTCCCACTCTTTCCGCACCCGCGCCATCCACGTCGGCAACGCCATCGATCCAGCCACCGGCGCGGTCGTGCCGCCGATCCACTTGGCCAGCACGTTCCGGCAGCCCGGCGCGGGCGAGTGGGGCGAGTTCGATTACTCACGCAGCGGCAACCCGACGCGATCGAATTTGCAAACCACGCTCGCGTCGCTCGATGACGCCGCCGGAGCGCTCGCCTTCTCGTCCGGCATGGCCGCGATCCACTGCGTCACGATGTTGTTGTCGCAGGGCGATCACGTCGTCGCGGGCTGCGATCTTTACGGCGGCGCGTATCGGCTGCTTCACAAGATCTGCAACCGATCGGGCATCACCGTCACGCTGGTCGACATGACCGACAATGATTCCGTCGCCGCCGCGATGACGGACCAGACAAAACTTGTGTGGGCCGAAACGATCGGCAATCCTCGCATGACGATTCCGGATCTCGCAGCGCTGTCAAAGATCGCGCACGCCGGCGACGCGATCATCGGTGTCGACAACACGTTTGGGACGCCCGCGCTGGTTCGACCGATCAATCACGGCGTCGACATCGTCATGCACTCGGCGACGAAGTACCTAGGTGGTCACAGCGATTGCTTGGGCGGAACGCTGGCGGCAAGCACCAAAGAATTGCATGACAAACTTTATTATCTTCAAAATGCGACCGGCGCGGTGCTTGATCCGCTGAGTTGTCACTTGGTTGCGCGTGGACTGAAGACGTTGGACTTGCGAGTGCGTGAGCAATCAGCAACGGCGATGAAGCTGGCAACTTGGTTGGAGTCGCTTCCCAATGTGAAGTCAGTTTTGTATCCGGGGCTGGCATCACATCCGCAGCACGAGCTTGCGTCGCGAACATTGCAGGGTGGTTTCGGCGCGATGGTGACGTTCGAGATTGACGGCTCGATCGACGACACGGCAAAGGTTTGCGAATCGACGCACTTGTTCCACTTGGCGGTCAGTCTGGGCGCGGTCGAATCGTTGATCGAACAACCCGCAACGATGTCGCATGCCAGTTACGACGCCGCCGACCGCGCCCGGTTTGGCATTACGGATGGATTGATCCGATTGTCCGTGGGGCTGGAATCGTACGACGATCTGCGGGATGATCTGGCGTCCGCGATGGGGATCTGACCTCGCGCTCCTCAAACATTCTCCCGCGCAGTGGGAGCGTCGGACGCCGCAGCGGCCGGGGAGGGCTGCTGGCCGCAGCACGATCTTCTTACCAACCGAGCCGTTTCCGACATGCCTACCGCTGATCCGCTTGCGAAACGCTATCTCCTTCGCTTGAAGATCGGCATCGCGTTATTGGTATTGTTGGCGATTCCCGCGATCGTTCACTCCGCCGCCGCAATCAAGTCGCTGTACAACCGGCCGGCCGACTGGGTGCCGGACTCGTTGACCGAGAAGGCTGAATTCAACGATTTCCTGGACCACTTTTCGGTCGCCGATCTGATCATGGTCGGCTGGGCAGCGTCCGATCTGGACGATCCGACGTTGGACGTGGCGGCCGCGATCGTCAAGCCACTTTGCGTCGAAACGTATGACGTTGAAACGGATGCCGAAACGATCGGCGAATTACCGGATTGGTCGCGCGAGTGGATCGGCGACGTTCGAAGACTTTGCGATTCGCCCACGCCGCTTCACTGGGCTCACAGCGGCACCGAGACGCTGGACCAATTGATGTCGTCGACCAACCTGACTCGGCAAGCCGCGATCGATCGCTTGCAAGGAACGCTGATCGGCCCGGACGAAACGCAAACGGCGCTCGTGATTTCGATGGCGGATCCGGCGTTGGAACAACGACGCGAATTGATCCCGATGATCCGCGACATGGCGGCCAAGGTCGCGGGCACCGACGCGTCGAAAGTCGCCGTCGTCGGCGGCCCCTTCGAAGGAGCGGTCGTCGACGCGGAATCGATTCGCACGATCGAACGTTTTTCCCCACCTTCGGCCATCATCGCCGCGGTGCTGTGCCTGTTCTGCTTGCGTTCGGTTCCATTGACCGCGGTCATCGTTGCGGTCGCGGTCATCGGCGAAGGGCTGGTGCTGGCGGCCGTCTACTACACCGGCGTGCCGATGAACGCGGTGCTGATCGTGTTGCCACCGCTGGTGTTCGTGCTGACCGTCTCCGCCGGCATTCACTTGTCGAATTATTACTTGGACATCGTTCACGAATTTCCTGATGTGGTCCGTTCCGACGCGGCAAGGCGAGCGATGAAGGCGGGCGTCGCGCCGTGCGTGTTGGCGACTGCAACGACGGTGGTGGGGCTGAGCTCGTTGTTGCTGGTTCGATTGGAACCGGTGCGGATCTTCGGCGGCGTCGCATCGCTTGGCGTGATCGCGACGCTGTTGTTGCTGATCCTGATTTTGCCCGGCGCGATGGTGCTGACCAAGCCACCACGGGCGAAGATCAATCATGACACCAGCACCGGACTTCGCGGTTGGGCTTCCCAGTGGATGATGCGCCGGTTGACGCGGCCTTGGCCGGTCATCGTTTCTTTCCTACTGATCGCGACGACGCTGGCCCTTGGGCTGGGTCGATTGCAAAGCAGCGTGAACGTGCCGCGAATGTTTTTGCCCGACAGCGACATCCGGACTCAGTTGACGTGGTTCGAGCGTCACATCGGTCCGACCGTCAACGGCGAATTGCTGGTCACGTTTCCGATCGAAGACGCCGATGGCGATCCGCTCCGCCGACTGGCCGTCGTCATGCAAGCACAAGATGCGGTCGCCGATCTTGATGACGTCGGCGGGACATTGTCCGCGGCCACGTTCGTGCCACCGGTGTCAATGCGGCGATCGTTATCGGCAACGGCCCAGCGAAGTGTGATTCGCAAGCTGATTCGCGACCCCGAAAGCTCGCTTGGAAAGCTCGGTTTCATCTCGCGCGACGACGACCGCGAGATCTGGCGGATCAGCATTCGGATGCCGCAAAGCGAAGACGACAACTTGGCCGGCCAGATCGAAGCGATCAAGTCGGCGGTCAACGATCGGTTGTCCAAAATGAAAATCGAAACGATGCCGAAGGTCACGCTAAGCGGCAGCATCGTGATCGTTCACAAGTCACAAGAAATTTTGCTACGCGATTTGTTTCGCAGCTTCGTTGCCGCCTTCGGCGTGATCGCGATCGTGATGATGGTGATGCTGCGCAGCATCATCGGTGGTCTTTTGGCCATGGTGCCCAACCTTTTTCCGACCGTTGCATTGTTCGGTGCGATGGGGTTGATCGCGTTGCCGCTGGACATCGGTTCGGTGATGTCGGCCAGCGTCGCACTGGGCATCGCGGTGGACGATACGATTCACTTGTTGTCGCGGTTTGGTTCGCGACGTGCGCGGGGAATCGGCCAAATTTCCGCCGCGTTCGGGGCGTTGTCACAGTGTGGTTGGGCGATGTTCCAGACGACGATCGTGTGCGGCATTTCGTTGCTGGCGTACTGGTTCAGTGACTTCGTCCCGACCAGTCGTTTTTCGCTGTTCATGTTCGGGCTGCTGACCAGCGCACTATTGGGCGTTGTCTTTCTGCTGCCCGCGATGATGGCCAGCTATCTCGGCCGTTGGTTGTCAAAAGGCATCACCGCCGATGCGACCGCGGCGGTTTACTCCGACGCGGCCGGAGACGTGGAAGTGGACGTGGAACCCCCGGTCGACTGTCGCCGAATACCGGTCCACCGCGACGCCTGACAGAGTGATGCCTGACAGAGTAGGACAATTGTCCCAATTGTCCCCCAGCCTTCAGACATCCAAGCGACTGCAAGGCGGACGGGACAATTGGGACAATTGTCCTACAATGGCAACGCTGGGACGGCATCGCCGGGGTGCTACAATTGGATCCCCAAGACGCCCCTTCCGCGACCAAGTTTTCCGTCATGTCATCGCATCCCGATCCGTTTTCACCATCGACGACGATCGTTCGTCCCAGCTTGATGGAATCGATCACGTTGAACCCGCCGCTGAAAAGTCGGTTGGAACAGATGCCGGCGGACGAAAAGACGATCGAGTTTTTCATGCCCGACGCGGCGGATTTGACGCACCCCGACTGGGCCGGGTTTGCATCGAGTTCGGCCTCGCACACCGAGACGATGGACTTCAGTGTCAACGAAACACCGCAAATCGTCGGTGACGGGGTGCTGGTCGCTGGCGGACCGTTCGTTGACGTCGGATTCGTTCCGCGACGCAACATCGCCAACTTGGGTGTGCTGAGTGACGTTGACGGTGAAGTCGATTACCGCATCGTTGGAAAGCTGGGTGCGGGCGGAACCGGCATCGTCTTCCAGGCGCACCAACGCGCGGTCGATCGCGAGGTCGCGGTGAAGATGTTGCGAGCCGAACTGGCGCGAAACCCGACCTCACGCGAACGTTTCTTGGCCGAGGCGCGTGTGATCGGTGGGCTAGATCATCCCAACGTGATCGCACTGCACGAAGTGTACGCGGACACGTCCGGCGCGTTGTTCTATTCGATGAAGCGGATCGATGGGACGAGCTGGGACAAACAGATCGGCGAGTTCTCGCAAGCGAAAAACATCGAAACGTTACTGCGAGTCGCCGACGCGATCCGGTACGCGCACTCGCGAGGTTTGATCCACCGGGACATCAAGCCCGAGAACGTGATGCTGGGCAAGTACGGCGAAGTCTTGCTGGCCGACTGGGGCTTGGCGATCAACCACAACTTGGGCGAAAGCACCGCCGACGCGCACATCTCCATCGGCGGCACCCCCGCTTACATGGCTCCGGAACTTGCCAGTTCATCGGCCGGTCAAATCAGTTTTACGACCGATGTTTATTTGCTCGGCGCGATCCTCTATCAGATCGTCACGGGACGAACGCCGCACGCCGGCGCGACGCTGCTGGAGTGCATTCATGCGGCGGCAAACAACATCATCGTGCCGACCGACATCGAAAGCGAACTGGTTGACATCGCATTGAAGGCGATGGCCACCAACCCGGCCGATCGCTTCGCCAACGTGGATGCGTTCATCGCTGCGATCAAGGCTGACGGCGAACACCAGGAAAGCGTGCGATTGGTTCGACGTGCGATCGAACAGGCCGGCCGCGCCGAAACGTCGGACTCCGAAAACAATCGCGACCCGTACCGAAACTTCGCCGTCGCCGACGCGCTGCTCAGCGAAGCGATTGACATCTGGCCCGGCAACGAAAAGGCTCATCAAACTCGCAAGCGTCTGCAATTGGAACTCGCCGCGGTCGCGACCGATCGAGGTGACTATGAATTGGCGTGGAACTTATACGAGGCGGCCGGCGAGACGGATTCGGATGAAGCCGTCATGGTCCAGTACCATCGGCTGCGACGTGATGCCAGCCACCAGCAAGTGTCGCGATACTCGGCCCTGTTCACGCAGTCGCCCGACGCGGGGCTGCTGGTCCAGATCCGGACCGCAAAAATCGTCGAGGCCAATCAAGCGTTCGGCCGTCTGTTCGGTTACACCGAAGATGAATTGCTGGGAAGACGCATCAACGAGTTAAACCTTTGGGCGTGTCCGGAACGTCGCCGTTTGATGATCGAAGCGGTCGAAAGCAACGACCAGGTGGATGATTTCGAGGCGACGTTTTTGCATACCGATGGTCACCCGATCGATGTCTTGATTGCCGCGCGGGCGGTCGAGGTGCAGGGCGAGCGAATGTTGGTGACGACGATGCGCGACATCTCGCTTCGCAAGAAGGCGGAGAACGAATTGAAGCACAGCCGAGCGCGACTTCGTGACCTGCAACGCATGGCGGGGCTGGCGACTTGGTCGTTCGACGTTGCGACGGGTAAGGTGACTTGGAATACCGAAGCGTTCGAGTTGGTCGGTCGTTCACGCGATCAAGGCGAACCGAGCCGCGAAGAGTATTTCGAGATGATCCATCCAGACGACCGCGATCCATTGCAACGCGCGCTCGACGCCGCGATCGATTCGGGCGCGGCGTACGAATTGTCCGTTCGCCAGTGCGGCGGCGACGGCCAGTACCGACACGTGCTCGTTCGCGGCCAACCGATCTTGGACGACAACGACAAAACGATCGAAGTCTATGGCATCGTTCAAGAACGCCCGCAACGAAAAACCGAACGCCCGACTACTTAATTTCTGATCCTCCGAAACTGAATCTCGCTTGACCGATGTCCGACGAAACGTCTCCCAGAATCGCTCCGACCACTCGGCTGACCCGCGTCGGTTTGATCGCCAGTTTGCTGTCGATGGTGGTCGCGGGGTTGGCCGTGTACTCGTTGTTCCCGTCCAGCGTTGGGGGGCCGCCGCTGCCGGTCGAAGTGACGCTGGACAACCAACCGGTCGTCACGGTCAGCGGCGTTGGTGCGGTGCTGACCGAAGTCGTGGTCCTGCGAAACTTGTCCGATCACGAGATCCCAAAGCTGACCATCGATATCAACGGGCAATACTTGCTGATCCAGAACAGCCCGCTGAAGGTCGGCGAGACGCTGACGTTGCCGCAGCGTGTCTTCACCGACAAACGCAGCAGCCAACGATTCGAGCCGTCCAGCTATGATGTCGAAGACGTCGTCGTGACGGGCCAACTGCCCAGCGGCGCACGCGGGGTCAGCAAATTTGATTTCGTGACCGAAGACGAACCAGAGTAGGACAATTGTCCCAATTGTCCCGTCGGTATTTCCCGCGAGCCTCTTTAGCATCGCGTGATTAACAAGTGACGGATTCACCGTCGCTGATCCCGCCAGGGTTCAGGCCGGTCTGAACCCTGGCGGGATCAGCTACGTCGGTTGTTGTTCACCGAGTGCGTACCGTTTAAAGTAACGAGCTTTCGCGGGACAATTGGGACAATTGTCCTACAAACTTCGCCCGCCCACCGATGGCTTATGCTTCGATTCATTCTGCTGATCTCTCTGGTACTGGTCGCCGCGAAAGCCTCCGCCGACACGCCGCCGAACATCGTTGTCATCTTCATCGACGACATGGGCTATGCCGACATCAACCCGTTCGGCGCGACCGCTTACCAAACACCGAACCTGAACCGGATGTCCCAGCAAGGACGCAAGTTCACGGACTTTGCCGTTTCTTCGGCCGTGTGTTCGGCATCGCGATCGGCATTGTTGACCGGCTGCTATCACAAGCGTCTTGGCATCAGCGGGGCGCTCGGTCCCAAGGATGATTACGGGTTGGCGGCCGACGAATTGACGTTGGCAGAACTTTGCAAGTCAAAGGGTTACGCGACTGCCGCGTTTGGAAAGTGGCACCTTGGACATCATCCAAAATTCTTGCCGACTTCGCACGGCTTTGACCAGTTCTATGGCATCCCGTACAGCAACGACATGTGGCCGCTGCACCCGGGGACGATCGCCAAGCGAGAGCGAAATCCCGACGCAAAAAGCGACTGGGCCAACCTGCCGATGATCCGCAGCACCGCTCCAGGCGAAGTGCAGATTGCGATCGATAGCATGACGCCCGACGACCAGCAGCAGATGACCAAGCAGTTCACCGAGCGAGCGGTCGACTTCATCAAGTCCAACGTCGAAACGCCGTTCTTTTTATACCTTCCCCACCCGATGGTTCACGTTCCGCTTTACGTCTCGGACGAGTTTCGCGGCAAGAGCGGTGCGGGCCTGTTCGGCGACGTCGTAATGGAAGTCGATTGGTCGGTCGGACAAGTCTTATCCGCGATTGAAGACATCGGCGCACAGCAAAACACGCTGGTGATCTTCACCAGCGACAACGGCCCGTGGCTGTCTTACGGCACGCACAGCGGTGTTGCGGCGCCGCTGCGTGAGGGCAAGGGAACGATGTTCGAGGGCGGCGTTCGCGAACCGACCTTGATGTGGTGGCCCGGCAAAATTCCAGCCGGCACGTCCTGCGATCAGCTATGCAGCACCATCGACATCGTGCCGACCGTCGCCAAATTGATCGACGCCGAATTGCCGTCGCACAAGATCGACGGTCATGACATCCGCCCGCTGATGTTTGGTGAAGACGGCGCGACTTCGCCGCACGAATCGTTTTGCGGGTTTTACGCGGGCAGCCTGCAAACGATACGCAACGATCGATTCAAGCTCGTTTTTCCGCACCAGTATCGAACGCTGAACGGGCATCCCGGCGGCGTGTACGGATTGCCGGTGGGATATCAAAACAAGATGGCAGAGCTGGCGCTTTACGACTTGGACAACGACGTTTCAGAAACAAAGAATGTGATCGATCAGCATCCCGACGTCGTTGCAAAGCTGCAAGCCGCCGCGGAGATCGCGCGAAACGAACTCGGCGACAAGTTGACCAAAACAAAAGGCACCCAGGTTCGCGTCCCCGACCGCTTGACGCCCAGCGACAATCGATTGCCGCTGGTTTGGGAATGAACTCGCGGATTCTTTTGCGTTTCGCTCTGATCGTCTGAATCCATTTGCACGCGATAGAACCCACCGACGAAACCGCCGGCCCGGCCGCTCGCATCTTGACGCTGATCAGTTTGATGTTTGCGGGCGAGGCAATTTTTGGGTTGCCGTTTCACGTCTCGCGATACTTTCGCCCGGCTTTTGTCGACGTGTTCGACGTCACCCAGACGCAGCTCGGTTGGATGGGGTCGCTTTACGGCGCCGTGGCGACGATCGGCTACTTGCTTGGCGGTCGTTTGGCGGACCGCTTTTCGGCGCGAGGATTGCTTTGCTTTGCGCTTTTGATCACGGGTTTGTCAGGCGTCTACATGCTGACGATTCCATCAGCGACGGGGCTGTTCGGCTTGTACGCCTTTTGGGGCGCTTCGACGATTCTGCCGTTCTGGTCCGCGCTAATCCGAGCGACTCGCGATTGGGGCGGAACCGATCAACAAGGCCGCGCGTTCGGGATGCTGGACGCGGGCCGTGGGCTACTTGCCGCCGTGCTTGCAACGTTCGCGCTGCTAATGTTTCGTTGGGCGCTTTCGTCAACGAAAACAGAGATTTCGATCGAGGAGAAAACGCATGCGATTCAAATTACCATCGCAACTTACATCGCGGCGTGCGGGCTTGCTGCCGTGATGGTTTGGTTTTTTTTACCCAAGACATCACCGCAAGACGAACCGCCCCAAATCGAAAGGCCGGCCGGCGGATCGGACGGCGGATCGGACGACGAGGTTTCTGCTTGGCAAGAAGTCATTGGTATGCCTGCGGTTTGGTTCCAAGCGATCGTGATCGTCGGTGCGTACTGCACCTTCAAAGGCATCGATTATTACTCGCAATACGCCAAGGACATTTGGGGATGGTCCGACGTGGACGCGTCCACGCTTAGCACGTTTAGCAGTTGGATGCGGCCGATCGCAACCGTGGCTGCGGGACTGATCGCGGATCGTTTCCGACCATCGCGAACGGTCATCGCCGCATTTGTGGTTGTCGCGTTGTCATCGTTTTCGATGGCGATGATGTCGCCGAGTTCATTGTCAAGCGCTGGGATCGTGATCCTAGACGGATCGCCGCTATGGTTGCTGTGGGGGACGATTCTGGTCGGGTGCTTGGGGATCTTTGCACTGCGCGGAATTTATTTCGCGTTGCTGGAAGAATCGCACGTGCCGTTTCGCGTTACCGGGACGGCCGTGGGCGTGGTGTCCTTCATCGGATACACGCCAGAAATTTTTATGCCGCTGGTCGGCGGAATGCTGATCGACCGCTGGGACGGCGGCATCACGGGCTATCAAGTGCTGTTCGGGATTCTGATTGGGGCATGTTTGATAGGCATGCTGGCGGCGTGGTGGTTGTTGCGTTTGGCCTCGAAATCGCAGGGTCTATCGAACGGATCGTGAAATGGCGTCGGTTGGTGGTGGCTTGCCAACGCGCTAAACTTTCGCGACAGATTCGCGAGACAGAGCGGATTGGTGGTGGGGCCTCGATTCGAGCGATCTTGCTAGACGCATCAGTCTCTTTTTTGCCCTTTTCGCTACAACGGTCCAATGCCGCAATCCGATTGCTTAAACGTTTCCAGTCTTGAATCCATGTCGGTTAGCGGTTCGGATTTCACTGCCGGCTTCCGCCACGATGTGCTTCGTGGGCTATCGCAGGCTGCAAAAGAGTTGCACTGCAAGTACCTTTACGACGAACAAGGGTCTCACTTGTTCGATCAAATTTGCGAGCTGCCGGAATACTATCCGACGCGAACCGAAGCCCGCATCATGGCGGACAACGCCGACGCGATCGGGCGACGAATCGGTGACGGGGCGTTGTTGGTCGAATACGGCAGCGGAAGCAGCACGAAGACGCGATTGCTGTTGGATCACCTTTCGAATCAACACGCGTACCTGCCGGTGGACATCTCGGACGAGCACTTGATGCGAACGGCCGAGCAGTTGAGGATCGATTATCCGAGTCTGACGATTCATCCCATCGTTGCCGACTTTACCGCCGGCTTCGCTTTGCCCGAAGCGTACCAGTCCGACGCCGTGACCGTTTATTTTCCTGGTTCAACGATCGGAAATTTGCAGTCCGAGTCCGCGGTAAATTTGTTATCGCGGATCGCCCAGCAGTGTCATTCCGGCGGTGGGCTATTGATCGGGTTCGATTTGGACAAGTCGCCAAAAACCCTGGTCGATGCGTACGACGATTCCGCCGGCGTGACGGCGAAGTTCAACTTGAACCTGCTGTGTCGTATCAATCGCGAGCTAGGCGGCAACTTTGATGTCGACAAATTCAAACACGTCGCGATCTACAATCAAGAACAAGCGCGGATCGAAATTTACATCGAAAGTCGAATCGATCAGACCGTTGCCATTGATGAGGTTGAAGTATCGTTCGCGAAGGGCGAACGGATCTTGACGGAATATTCCCATAAGTATTCCATCGACCAGTTCACGTCGATGGCCGCACAAGCCGGCTTCGTCATGGATGAATGTTGGACCGATGACGCCGATCTGTTCGCGGTCATGCACTTGAGCGTCTGCTAGCAGCGGCTGGCCGGTCTCGCGGCGCTCGCGAACACGTCAGCCAGCGCGGATGCTAGACTGGTGCGATGCCCAAAGCCGCCCCCGTATCGTCGTTGTTGTCGCCCGAACTGCTCGGCCGTTTGGAACGGATGGAATTGGTTTCGCGAAAGATTTTTCGTGGCCGAATGAAGGGCGAACGTCGCAGCAAACGCAAAGGCCAAAGCGTCGAGTTCGCGGACTTTCGCAACTACGTCGCCGGCGACGACCTGCGATTGATCGACTGGAACCTGTACGCGCGGCTGGACCAGTTGTTCTTGAAAATGTTTTTGGAAGAGGAAGACCTGCACTTCTTTGCGCTGGTCGATGCGAGCGAGTCGATGAACTTCGGCGATCCGACAAAACTGCACGTCGCCAAACAACTCGCCGCCGCGCTGGGTTACATCGGCATGTGTCGGGCCGACCGAGTCAGCGTGGCGGCGCTGGGACCGGAGGGCCGCCGAGCGCCGATTTTGCGTGGTCGCGCGAGCCTTTGGAAGATGCTGCAATACTTGGAATCGGTGCCCAGCGGTCAGAACGTTTCGCTGAACGACGGCGTCAAGGACTTTTCGCTTCGTACGACCGGTTCGGGCGTCTGCGTGCTGCTTACCGACTTGATGGACAAGTCTGGTTACGAATCGGCGCTGCGAATGCTGATCGGTCGGCGGATGGACGTGTTCGTGATGCACATCTTGTCGCCCGAGGAAATCGATCCACCGCTTCGCGGCGACCGCAAGTTGATCGACATCGAAGACGGCGACGCCGCCGAGATCACGATCAACGCACATGTCATCGAAAAATATAAAGCCACCGTGAAAGCGTTCATTGCCACGGCCAAACAATTTTGCAGCCGTCGATCGATCGTCTACATTCCGGTGCGAACCGACGTTCCGGTCGAGACCGTGGTGACAAAGTACTTGCGTGAACGCGGAGTCGTGCGATGAGCTGGATATCGGCGCTCGCGCCTTGGCAGTGGGCCGTCTTCGCGGCGGTGCCAGTTGGCATCGTTCTGCTTTACTTCTTGAAACTTCGCCGCGAACCGGTCGAGGTACCCAGTACGTTTCTGTGGGCGCGAACGATCGAGGACTTGCACGTCAACAGTTTGCTCCAGCGGTTGCGAAAAAGTCTGCTGTTGCTGTTGCAATTGCTGGCCGTTGCACTTGCGGCGATCGCGCTGCTGCGTCCCGGCATTCGCGGCGAAGCGTCGTCGCAGGGACGGACGGTTTATCTGCTGGACACGTCGGCCAGCATGAACGCGACCGACGGCGTTGATGGCAAGTCGCGATTCGAGACCGCGCGAGATCAAATAAGCGATCGCATCGAACAAATGACCGATTCGGAAACGGCGATGATCGTCACGTTCAGCGATCGGCCCGACACCGTCCAGTCGTTCACGTCGGATCGTCGGCGACTTCGCGAGGCGCTCTCACGAGTCCGGCCGACCAACCATCCGACCGATATCTTGGGCGCGCTGAAAGCCGCCGACGGGTTGGCCAATCCGCGACGCAGCAGCGAAGTTGGAGACATGAACGACGTCCAAGTCGCCGAAGCGATGCCGGCGGACTTGTTGATCTACACCGACGGTGGGTTTCAGCCCGTCACCGAATTCAATCTCGGAAATTTGATCCCCACCTACATCGCCGTCGGCGGAAAGTCGCCGACCAACGCCGCCATCACGGCGTTCTCGGCCCAACGGAACCTCGAACGGCCGGCTCAGGTGCAAGCCTTTGCAACGGTCGTCAATCTCGGCGACGAACCGATCCGTACGACCGCCACGCTGACTCGCGAGGGCACGTTCTTGGACGCCGCGACGGTCGAACTTGACCCCGACGAACAAACCGGCCTGTCGTTCACACTGGACAGCGAAGAATCGGTGACGCTGAAGTTGTCGCTGGATATCGACGATGATCTATCCGTCGATAACACCGCCTTTGCCGGACTGTCGCCGCTGCGGAACGTCAATGTTCTTGTGGTCACGCCGGGCAACACGCCGCTGGAGTTGGGGTTGCAAACTGAAAAAGCGGCGAAGATTTGTCGGTCCGAATTGGTGCTGCCTTCGTACTTGGAGACCGATGCCTTCAAGGCTCGCGCGGAAGCCGGCACCGATGACTTGATCATCTTCGATCGTTGCAGCCCAAAAGAAATGCCGGCGACGAACACTTGTTTCATCGGCGCGTTGCCGCCGAGCGTTTCCTCAAATACTGTGTTACCAGCCGATGCACCGGAGAGTGAATCCGCGAAACCGACCGGTTGGTCGTGGGCCAGCGAGCCTTCGCCGGTGGTGTTGGTCGATGTCGATCGGACGCACCCGATGATGCGCTACTTGGAATTGTTTTCGCTGTTGATCTTCCAGGGACGCGGCGTCAACGGGCCGCCGGGATCGACCGAGTTGGTCGGCGCGGACATCGGTCCCGCGATGGTCTTAGCCGCTCGCGATGGCTTTCAAGACTTGGTGATCGGTTTCGAGATCATTTCGTCCGACGCCGACGGACTGACGCAGACCAACACGAACTGGTACGCCGAACGATCTTGGCCCGTTTTTGTGCTGAATTTGCTGCGGTACCTTGCTGGCGCGGCGGAGGCGACGGGCGCGCCGTCGTACCGGCCGGGTGAAACGGTTCGTGTGCGGCTGGAAAGCGCGATCGTCGATCCAAAGGTGCAACGCATCGGCGGCGAAGAAAAATCAATCTCAGCCGGGCCCAGCGGCGTGCTGGAAATCGTCGATACGGATGAGGTCGGCAACTACCGAATTGAAGATGGCGACCGCTTGGCTGATTTATTCGCGGTCAACCTGTTCGATCGCGGTGAGAGCGACTTGGCGGTCGCCCCGGCCGTCGAACTGGGCTACGAAGCGATCGATGCGGAAATCGGCAGCATCGATCAGCGCCGCGAGTACTGGCGATGGGCGTTGATTGGAGTGCTTGGCCTGATCGCGGCCGAATGGGTCGTCTTCACCCGGCGCGTCGGATAGGTTCCTATCGCACGCTCTTTCCAACCATGTCGACCAGGACCGAGTTGGAAACGTTGTTGCCGAAGTCGTCGAAGTGGTCGAAGGTCCACGTCACCGACTTGGTCTTTGGGTCGATCTTTACCAGCAGCGGTTGTCCCGGGCCAGCGTGGCAGTTTCCGATCACGTAGTCGCCGTCCGGCAGAACTTCCAACGTCGTCACCCAGGCCAGCTTGATGCCGGGCAGGTCGTCTTGTTCGATTTGCCAGACGACTTCTTTTTCGTGCGTGACTTCGATGACGCCGTGACCGTTGCCGGTCGCGATCAAAGTGTTCCCGTTTGCCAAACGCAGCGCCGTGAACAGGCGATTGCCGTATGCTTCGGGGCCGTGACCGGACGCCGATTCGCGGCCGAACATCGGGACATCGTATTCCCAAACGATGTCGCCCGTCGTGCGGTCGTACTCGCGAACTTTCCCATCCGCTTCGTGCGCGACCAAGTACGAGTCCTGCGGTGTCAGGCGGACCAATCGAGTGTCGGTGTGAGCGCCGCGCGAATCCACGGTCAGCGGAATCGTCTTTTGGATTTCACCGGCGGTGTTGACTTCGATGATCCGGGCGGGGCCGGATTCGGCGATCATCGTGTCGCCGTTGGGCAGACGCTCGAACGCGTGGACCTCGATCGGCTTGCCTTCGTTGCCGTTCATCTTCGACGAATCGTAAGACCAGACGACTTTTTTGGTCGCCGGATCGATCTCGACCGTCTTCGCTGCGCCTTGGCGAGTCAGAATGTTGCCGTTTTCCAGGACGTGCAAGTCGTGGATGCCGCCCCATTTCATTTCCCACTTGATCGCTCCATCGGAATCGACGATGGCCAGTCGGTCGCCGCCCTGCAACAGCACCTCGTGTTCGGCGCGGGCGGCGACGCAAACCAGCAGCAAGGCAAGCGAAAGAATCAGACGTGACATGGGCAACACTTATTGGAAGTTTGGAAAGGGGCGGACAGGATCGGGAAAAGTATAACTTCCAGCGCCTCGCGGAACGACGGTTCTTGCCATTAAACTGGTTGCATCCGCCCGACGACTTCCCAAGCCCCTTCGCTTCATGGCTGACTTTGACGAAACGCGATTGATCGGCATGCTGCGCCGGGTGCTGCGCGATTGCGGAGCGTTGTACCAGCGGTGCGGTAAGTGGATGGTCCGCCGTTATCCGACGATGATCGAAGGCGACGCGCAGGCGTTTCCGGCGTTGATGGATGACTTGCATCGCGGGCTGCTGGTGAAGGTTTACGTCACGGTGGTTCGCGCGGACGAGCGATGGACGGGTCCGGAAAAGAAAGTCGCCGCGGCGATGATCGAATACTTGTGGGGCCAGCAGTTCCACGGGACGCAGTTGCGTGAGGCCGCGACCGGGCTGTTCCATCAAGCCGACCAATTGACCTGGGAATCGCTTGTCGCTCCGTTCGTGCGATACGAACCGCTTGCCGATAGCAAGTCGCACGTCGAAACGATCGTGATGCGGTTGGCAAACTTGGTTGCCAAGTGCGACGGCCAAACGATGCCCGAAGAATCGGTGGCGCTTCACAACTTGCAGCGCGACATTGATTCGGCGCTTTACCCGGCCAATCCGACGTCGACGCTGGCCTCGCTTCGTCCGAAAAATTCTGGCCCCGAAGGATCGTCGTCGGCCAAGGCTTACGCCCAGCAACAAGCCGTTGCACCGGAGTCCGTCGAGGTGCGATCGCCGGAAGATCGCGATACGAATTTGGCCGCGGCGCTGGCGGAACTGGAAGGCCTGGTCGGCATCGAAGCCGTGAAGACTCGCGTGAAAAGCTTCACCAATTTTTTAAAGCTGCAAAACCAGCGCAAGTTGAAAGGGTTATCGACGATGCCGATCAGCTTGCACATGACGTTTGTCGGCAACCCCGGCACCGGCAAGACGACGGTCGCGCGGATCGTGGGTCAAATTCTGGGCGCGATGGGAACGTTGTCTTCGGGGCATGTGGTCGAGACCGATCGCAGCGGTCTGGTGGCCGAGTACGCCGGTCAAACAGCGACGAAGACCAACAAGCTGTGTGATTCCGCGATGGGCGGCGTCTTGTTCATTGACGAAGCGTACAGCCTGATCGATTCGTCCGGCGATGATGCGTACGGACGCGAAGCAATTCAAACGCTATTGAAACGGATGGAAGACAACCGCGATCAGATCGCCGTGATCCTGGCCGGTTACGGCGACGAAATGGAGCAGATGATCCGATCCAATCCTGGCCTGTCGTCGCGGATCAACACGAAGATCGAATTTGAAGACTTCTCGCCGGTCGACATGGGGCGGATCTTTGAATCGATGGCTCGAAACAACGATTACGAATTGCCCGCCGCGGCTCGGCATCGCCTGATTGTCGGGCTGACGGAGCTTTTTAAGTCGCGGGATCGGCACTTCGGCAACGGCCGCTTGGTGCGAAATGCGTTCGAGGACAGCGTTCGTCACTTGGCCGATCGGATCGCCGAGGTCGCCGAACTATCGGACGACTTGTTGACGCGACTAACCGGTGACGACATCGTCATTCCAGGTCTCGAACGCGACCGGGTGGACGAGTTGGTCCAGTTGCCGCACGAACTGCGGATGCAGTGCGAAGGGTGCGAGCGCCGGATCCGCGTCCAGCCAACATCGCTGGGCAATCGCGTTCGATGCGGCAAATGCGACTTCGTGCAAACGGCATCTTGGGCAATTATCGAATGACGCGTCGTCACGTTCGCGGCAAGCCGAAGCTATTCGGTTAGGCTCTTTAAAACCGCAACCAAGTTTCTAACGCTCGCCTCACTTCGTTCTACGATTTCACCAATCTCATTGACGGCGGTGCTGCTGCGGTGGGCCAGTTCCTTCACCTCACCAGCGACAACGGCGAAGCCGCGTCCTGCTTCGCCTGCCCTTGCGGCTTCGATGGTTGCGTTCAGCGCCAATAGCTTGGTCTGGTCAGCGATATCGTCGATCGAACCGACCGTTTTCCGAATGCCTTGGCTTGCGGCGACGGCTTCCGCCATCGCACGATCGGTTTCACGAGCAATCATTCGTTGACGTGCGGTGGAATCGACGCCGAACATAATGATTTTGCTAACCCGTCCTTCCAGATCACGAACGGTTGAAATGACGGCATCCAGTTGCATGGACTCGCCGTTCGCACAAGGCCAACATAGCGATCGCTTCAAAACGCCGTCGCGATGCAACGTCGTTCGTTCGTCGTTGCTTAACAGGTCTTCCAATCCGCAATTTGCCATTCTTGCATGGGAATCTTGCGACGTCGACCCGACCAACGTTCTCAAGAATGCGTTTGTTTCGCAAAGCGTCCCCGCAGCGTTCCACTGAGCGATCGCTCCGGCAGCACTAATGGCTTCCAAACGGGTGTGAAATTCGAGCGACTGCAACTTCGTCTGGTTAATATTTGCTTGAATCGAAACGAACCGTTCGAGCCGTCCGTCTATGTCGAAAACGGGATTGATTGCCAACGATATCCAGTACGGTTCACCGGCACGATTGTAGTTCAGGATTTCTTCGTAGAAGGGTTCGCGACGTTGCAGTTTTTCGCGAATTCGATTCACGGTCTTTTGGCACGTGTGTGGACCTTGCAGAAACTGTCCGGGTTTTCGGCCGCGGACTTCGCGAAGTTCGTAACCGGTTAGGGTCGTGAAGCCGCGGTTCACATACTCGATCCTACCTTGGCTATCTGTGATGACGACGGAGTTGTCCGTTTCGTTTGCAACCAGTGAAAGAAGATGGAACTGTTCTGCTTGTTTCACCTGCAAGGTGACGTCGGTGGCAAACTTGACTACCTTGCACGGCCGGCCGTGCAAATCGAAGATTGGATTGTAAGTCGCTTCAATCCATATCGGGCTGCCATCCTTCTTGAGTCGCTTGAAGCGATCCGAGAAGAATTCGCCGTTGGATAGACGTTGCCAAAAGTCGGCATAGTGATGACTGGACGTGTAATCCCCTTCGCAGAAGATTCGATGATGCTTGCCTTGGATCTCTGACAACGAGTACCCCAAGGTGCATAAGAAGTTCTCATTCGCATTCAACACGGTTCCATCCATTGCGAATTCAATCATCGCTTGCGACCGGCTGATCGCGTTTATTTTCCCCTCGAAGTCGTTGCTTCGCAGCTTTGCCTGAGTCGTCTCGGTCGCGAACTTGATAATCCGATTGACGTTCCCCTTTTTATCAACGATCGGATTATAAGAAGCTCGGATATAAATTTCTCGACCACCCTTGCCGAGGCGACGAAATTCCGCACTGACAAATTTCCCACCGCGCAGTGCGTTCCAAAAGTCAACGTATTCTTTCGATTCGACGTAGCCTGGATCACAGAAGATTCGGTGATGCTTGCCTCGAATTTCATCGAGAGTATATCCGACAGCGGCAAGAAAGTTTTCGTTCGCTGTCAGGATGGTTCCATCGACGCCAAATTCAATTACCGCCTGGGATCGATTGATCGCGGCCCAAACAGAAGTCCAATCAGCGTTGTCGCGAAACATTAAAATTAGCCTGTTTGATTAAAAGGGGGATCCGTGAAACCTAGCCTGCGATTTCGGTTTGACTTTCGGAAAACGTGGGCATCTTGTGCGTGACAAAAACTTTGAACGGTAAGAACGGAACAATCGGCGAAATGCGTTCGTGGACAGCGTTCGTCACTTGGCCGATCGGATCGCCGAGGTCGCCGATTGGAAACGTTGGCAACCCGTGGACAACAACGGACGTCGCCGATCCCGCCAGGGACGACGTCAAGACGGATTCCCCTCGGCCGAATTTTTTTCTCGAAAACACGATTTTTTGAGCAAAAAAACTGATCTTGAAGCAGCCTTCGGCCGGGCGTATGGTTCGATCGCCGGCACGGACGTGTCGGGATCGAAAGTTACTCGTGACGGCGACGCTGACACCGGGTGGACCGATCGAACAAGTTTCGCCAACTTGGTTGGGTGAGACGAACCGGGATGCATTCGCAATCGATCGAACCGGTTTGTCATTTTCCCGAACGAGTGGTTTTTTAACGGAGCGGTTGGTTGTCCTTGCCCACGGACCTCGACCTGAAAGAACGCGTGCGAACCGCCGTCGACATTGTCGACGTGATCGGTGCAACGCTAGAGCTCCAGCCCCAGGGTCGCAACTTCGTCACCCGTTGCCCCTGGCACAACGATCGTCGGCCATCGATGACGGTCAACCAAGAACGTCAAACTTGGAAGTGCTGGCCGTGCGACATCGGTGGCGACGTGTTCAGTTTTGTGATGCGTCGCGACGGCGTCGAATTCCCCACCGCCGTTCGAACGCTGGCCGAACTGGCCGGCATCCCGATCGAGCAATACACGCGCGGCCCCAAAACGAAGCCCGGCGACCCCGACGATCGCGACACGTTGTTTGCGGCGATGAAGTTGGCCGCGGACACGTACTTTGACATCTTGGAATCCGACGACACCGCCGATGCACGGATCGCCCGATCGTACTTGGCCGACCGCGGCATTGATGACGAAAACCGCCAGCGATTTCGCATCGGCTTTGCGCCCGATTCGTGGTCCTTCGCGGTCGATCTGCTGGCCAAGAACAACTACTCCGGCGCGGTCGCGGCGGCGGCTGGATTGGCTTCGCCGCGTCGATCCGGCGATGGTCATGTCGACATGTTTCGCGGCCGGTTGATGTTCCCAATCATTGACCTGCAGAACCGTCCGATCTCGCTGGGCGGACGCGTGATTCCCGAAATCGCCAAGCGTCACGGCGACTCGGCGGGCGGCAAGTACATCAACGGCCGCGAGACGATGTTGTTTCGCAAGTCGCATCAGCTTTACGGCTTGCAATTGGCCCGCGAAGCGATCCGCCGCGACGGGCAAGCCCTGGTGATGGAGGGCTACACCGACGTCATCGCCGCTCGCCAAGCCGGCGTCGAAACGGCCGTCGCGGTCTTGGGCACGGCCTTGGGCGAACAACACGTCAAGATTTTAAAACGTTTTGCGTCGAAGGTCGTGCTGGTGCTGGACGGCGACGCGGCGGGCCAGAAGCGAGCCGACGAGGTGTTGGAATTGTTCGTCGGCGCGGACGTGGACATGCGAGTCCTGACGCTTCCTGAAGGTGCCGACCCGGCGGATTACCTGCAATCGCAAGGCCGCGAATTGTTCGACCGATTGGTCACCGACGCACCCGATGCGCTCGATCACAAGTTGGCACGACTGACCGACGGCATCGATTTCACTCGCGACACGCACGCCGTCACGACGGCCATCGACACGATGCTGCGGATCGTCGCGAAAGCGCCCGAGGGCTTGCGAGTGGACCAACTGCTTGTTCGTTTGTCACGCAGTTTTGAACTGAAGGTCGAACGACTGGAACAACGTCTGCAATCGTTCCGTGACGCGGCGAAACAGAAGAGCCGCTTCGCCAGTCAGGTCGCGACGAAGAAACCCTGGCTGGCCCCGTCGTCGTTCGATCCGAACGCAGCGTTCGCCGAATCGGGCGAGCAAGAATATGACGGCAGCTTCGTCCGCGAAGTCGCGCCGCGAGTGCAAAAGCCGGTGCCGCTGTCGGGGCTGGATCGTCAGTTGTTTGAAACGCTGATCGAAGCGCCGGAGCTTGCCGGGATGGCGGTCGAGACGATTGATCCGGATTGGTTCGAGTCCAATACGGCGCGGATGTTGATGTCGGCGTACCAGGACTTGGAACTGGCCGGCCGCGACTTGGATGTCGATTCGTTGTTGCTGCTGATCGAAAACGAAGGGTTGAAAAACGAGATCGTGAACATGCAATCGCGGATCGAATTGCGGCTGGGAAAACTGCCCGAAACGCCGGCCGAACGTTACGCGATGATCGTGACGCGGTTCCGCGAACGAGGCTTCACGCAAGAAGCCAGCGTGCAGATCGAACGCCTGGCGTCGGCGTCAATGAACGAAGACGAAGAAATGGAATTGTTGAATCGGCTGATCATGGAAGATCGACTGCGAAGGGGGATTAAGAGCGAGTAAAACGTACCCCCGCCACGCCGTGGCGGGGGCGAACAGCAAAGCTGTTCGAGAAATGCTCCGCCACGGCGTGGCGAACCTACAAAAGATTAAGAGCGAGTAAAACGTACCCCCGACACGCCGTGGCGGGGGCGAACAGCAAAGCTGTTCGAGAACTGCTCCGCCACGGCGTGGCGAACCTACAAAGGATTAAGAGTGAGTTAAACGTACCCCCGACACGCCGTGGCGGGGGCGAACAGCAAAGCTGTTCGAGAGGTGCTCCGCCACGGCGTGGCGAACCTACGTTCACCCAAAATAAAATTTACAAACTCAGCTAGGCAAGAATTTAAAAGCGGGACACAATCTTCGTCCCGTTTGGAAAACGTTTCAAACGCCCGCACGTTTGAAACCTGTTCAACCTCAAAACGCATCTCGGGAGACATCAAAAAAACGTCGCAAGCGGAACAGGGGCCGGACGCCCTCGTTTGATGCAACACTGGCGAGGCCACGCGACGCTAAAAAATTGTTCCGATCGGAAATGGAATTTCAATCGACCCAGCGTGTCACGATGGCACGTCCATAAAAAAGGTTTGCAAGATGCAATTGATGGATCAACAACTCTCGACGCTCGTCTCCCTTGGCCTTCAGGAAGGATTCCTGACCTACGACCAAGTCAACGCTTATCTGCCAGACGAAGACGTCAATCCCGAGAAACTCGAAAGCCTGCTGTCGGCCATCGAAAAGCACGGTATCGAACTGGTGGAAGCCAAGATCACGAGGATCCGCGTTTCCACGCCTCGCCCCCGCGCCTCCGTCGCCGCCGCGATGGAAACCACGCTCGCCGCCGCCCGTGCCGCCGCGATCGAATCCGGCGAAATCACCGAAGAAGAAGCCCTGGATGCCGTCGCCGGCGAAGACGATTCGGAAAACGACGACCAAGCCGAAATCATCGCTCGCACCACCGACCTGCCCAAGGCCAGCGACGATCCGATCCGAATGTACCTCAGCCAAATGGCCGAGATCCCGCTGCTGACTCGCGAACAAGAAATCGGCTTGGCGAAAAAGATCGAAATCAATCGCCGCCGGTTCCGCCGCACGCTGTTGGAATCCGATTACGCGATGCGAGCCACCGTGGCGACGCTGACGCGAGTTCACAGCGGCGAACTGCCGTTTGATCGCACCATCAAAGTCTCGCTGACCGAACGCTTGACCAAAGAACAAATCAGCGCGCGGATGCCGCACAACCTTCGCAGCCTGGAACGGTTGATCTCGCAAAACAAAGAAGACTTCGAAACGATGGTTCGCAAGAGCACGTCGCCGCGATTGAAGGCCGAAGTCCGTCGCCGCTTCATTCGCAACCGACGTAAGTGCTTGCAGTTGGTCGAAGAATTGTCGCTGCGAAGCCGTCGCGTGACGCCGCTGCTAAAGCAATTGGAAGACATCTCGCACCGCATGAACTTCATCCGTACGCAGCTGAATGAACTGGGCAACGACGCCACCAGCCGCGACGAAGCCGCCGACCTGAAGCAAGAACTTCGCGAACTGATGTTGGTCACCCAGGAAAGCCCGGCCAGCCTGCACAACCGCATGACCAAGGCTCGCAAGTACTTCAACGAATACGAAACCACCAAGCGAGAACTCAGCAGCGGAAACCTTCGTTTGGTCGTTTCGATCGCCAAGAAGTATCGTAACCGCGGACTTTCGTTCTTGGACTTGATCCAGGAAGGTAACACCGGCCTGATGCGCGCGGTCGACAAGTACGAGTACCGTCGCGGGTTCAAGTTCAGCACCTACGCGACGTGGTGGATTCGCCAAGCGATCACTCGCGCGATCGCCGATCAGGCTCGCACGATCCGCATCCCCGTTCACATGATCGACGTGCTAAGCAAGCTGCGTCAGGCGCACAAGCGTCTGACCCAAACGCTCCGCCGCGAACCGACCTACGAAGAAATCGCGGTCGAAACCGAAGTCGCCGTCGAAGAAGTTCGCCGCGTGATGGACATCGGTCGTCATCCGGTCAGCCTAGATCGTCCGGTCGGCGAAGGCGAAGACAGCAGCTTCGGCGAATTCATCCAAGACAGCGACAGCCACAACCCGGTCAAGAACGCGGCCAGCAGCATCCTGCGTGGCAAGATCGACGAGCTGCTGAAGACGTTGACGTTCCGCGAACGCGAAATCATTCGTCTGCGTTACGGCTTGGTCGACGGATACAGCTACACACTGGAAGAGTGCGGACGAATCTTCAAGGTAACTCGCGAACGAGTTCGCCAAATCGAAGCCAAAGCCGTCGCGAAATTGCAAAGCCCCTCCCGCTCGGATCGCTTGGCATCGTTCATCAAGCAGGCGGCGTAAAGTCGGTGGGTGAAGCCGCGTGATGGCGGCAAATTTGCGCCGCATTCTCCAACACCCTCCCGCAAGCGGGAGGGTAATTTCCGATAGGAAACTACTGCTCGGTCCTAGCTTCTTCCGCCGCTTGCGCGGCTACCTTGAACGCGAAGTCACTTCGTCATAAACGGTTCGCTGACCACGACTTGCTCAATCAAGTCGTGCAGCCCCTCTGACGAAGCGATGATTCGGTCGACGTTCGGACGGTCGCTCGGGACGATCCGGCGGCCGGTCGCATAGGCCAACATCTTTTCGGTCATCGCTCTGGCGACCAAGTCCTCTCGCGACAGCAGGATCTTTTTCAGCTCGCGAATGTCCGCGAACGCTTGGCCGTCGGGCAATTCACCCGATGGGTCCAGTGTCGTGTTGCGACCGTAACTCGAACGCCAACGACCGACCGCATCAAAATTTTCCATTGCAAAGCCCAGCGGGTCGATCTTGCGGTGACAGTCATAGCACGTCGGATTGTTCCGGTGCTTGGACAGTTGATCGCGGATCGTTTTCGCGCCGCGAACGTCGGGGTCCAGCGGTTCGATGTCCGGTGGCGGCGGCGATGGCGGCGTGCCCAAAAAGTTTTCCAGCATCCAAACGCCGCGAACGATCGGCGACGTGTCGATGCCGTTGGCCGTCACCGTCAGCACGCTGGCGTGACCGAGCACCCCGCCGCGGCGACGATCATCCAAGGTCACGCGGTGGAAACCGGGCTTACCGGGCGGTTGGATGCGATAGTGTTTGGCCAGGGCATCGTTGACAAACGAGAAGTCCGAATCGATGACGTTTTCGATTCCCATGTTTTCGTCGATCATCGCGCGGAAATACATTCGCGTTTCCGTTCGCATCGCGGTCTGCAAGTCGTAACGGTAGTAATCCCGAAAGTCGCCGCGATCGGGCGGTGCGGAACCGAGTTCGGAAAGCCCGAGCCAACTGTCCAAAAACCCGTCCACCAGCGCATCCGATTTCGGATCGGCAAGCATTCGAGCGACTTCGCTTTTAAGAACTTCTTTGCGAGACAACGTTCCGTCATCCGCAAGTGTCATCAATCGTTCATCGGGCATCGTCGACCAAAGGAAGTACGACAACCGATTGGCCAGCGCGTGCGGTGACAGTGCGTGCGGTGACAGTGCCGATGCATTGGTCGTCGTTTGATCGATGTACAAAAAGTTTGGCGAACACAATGTGGCGACGAAGCCATCGCGGATCGCTTCGATCGGCGACCGACCCGATTTTGCTCGCACCGCGATCACCGACACGATCGAATTGACTTCCGCGTCTGTTGCCGCCCGTCGATACGCCATCGAAGCGAAGCGTTTTACGTGGCCGCGAATTTGATCGCTGGACAGCGTTCCCGTTTCGGCGATTCGATGGAAATCATCGCCCAGCAAAACACGTTGACTGTCCGTCGGCCACCCCTTGGTGATTGGCCCGCGGATGGTGATGTCGTCCAGATGGACTTGGGGCAGCTTGCCGGAATTGATCGCGTGAAACCTCGTTTTGACAATGCCCTGGGTGTCTTCGGGAAATTGGTCGGGATACTTGCGGATCAGTTTCGTCCACAAGTTTCGCGCGTCCATCAATCCGTTCTGCCAAATGAACCGCGGCGTGTAACCGCGATCCAGTCGAACACGCGCGGTATATGTTTGCGGATCGTCCGTGATCTCGATTTCGGCCAGCAGCGGTTCGATCGGCTGGGGCAAATGAATTTCGCCGACCGCGCGGTTGCCCGGCACGATGCCGATGCGAAACGGTTCGTCACGGTTCGTGCCGACCAAGTCATCGTCGTAGGGATGCAATCGGTTGACGGCTTGGGCTTGAAACGTGATTTCATAAATCCCATCGATCGGCACGCCATCTAAGAAATCGTGGATCACGCCGTACGCCCCTTCGGGCTTGTCGGCTCCCGGAACGTCGTACAGCGTCATGCGCTGGAATCGGTTGGTCTTCCGGTGAACGTTGTCAATCTCGGGTTGTTGGCGAAAGTTGTCGCTAAACTTCCAGGTCTGCACCTTCGGCTTTTCGATCGGAAAGAGCGCGCGGTCGATCGCCTGTTCGGCCGCGTCCAGGTAACACGCCATCAAGAACGACGACGTCACCAGCGATTCGCCAATGTTGTCCAAGTGGTCGACGGTTTGATCGCGAGGAAACGGTTCGGTCGGATCAAAGATCGTCGTGTCCAGCTTCAACAGATCGCCGATCGTGTTTCGATACTCTCGCCCGTTCAATCGCCGCAGCACCGAACCGGATCGTTTGACAGTCGCCGTATCGTGGTATTGCGCAATCGCGGACGTCAGCGCCGCGATGATCGCCAATCGGTCTTCGTCGGAAGGTTGGTCGACCTCCGGCGGGGGCATCTCGCCCAAGTTCAACTGATCCAAGATGTCTTGATAATCGATCAGCGAGTTTTCATCGCTGATGGAAAGCGACAGCGATTCAAAATCACGACTGCCCTTTGCATCGCCTTCGTTGTGGCAATCGATGCAGTGGGTCAGCAAGAAGTCTTCTACGGCTTCGGGAATTTCAACCGTTTCCGCGACCAACGCGGGAACCGAAAAAAGGACCGCGATCGCCAGCGTACACGTTCGGCCGATCATGCTGCTACCAGCCCCGCGATCGTGCTCGTGCTGGTCGCGAAAGAGTCCGTTTCGACGCCGAAGCGTTGCAGCATCGTGACGAACAGGTTCGACAGCGGCACTCGTCTGTGCTTTTCTTTCGGAAAAGCCAAGTTGCGGCCGTGCGAGAATCCGCCGCCGGCCAGCACGATCGGCAAGTCGTCGTTGGTGTGCGAATTCGCGTTGCCCATGCCGCTGCCTAGCATCGCCATCGTGTGATCGAGCAGCGTGCCATCGGAGTTCGGTTCGCGGATCGATTTCAGCCGGTCCAAAAAGCCCGCGAACTGTTCGACTTGGTAGCGTTCGATCTGAACCAGCAGGTCGATGTCGGCTTCGACTTGGCCGTGGTGCGACAGCGCGTGATAGCCTTTCTTGATACCCAGGTCCGACGCGGCGAAACTGCCGCCGACTTCCAAGGTGGCCACGCGAGTCGAATCGGTTTGCAGGGCCAGCGCGATCAGGTCGTAGATCTTCGGCAGGTCTCGCGTCAGCCCTTGGTCGGTCGGTTGGTCCATCGTCGGCTTCGGCTTGGCGACCTTCTGCCAGCGGCGATCGAGTTCCAATTTCAACTCGACCTCGCGAACCGACGACAAGTACTCGTCCAGCTTCGTTTGATCGAGCTTGTTCAGCTTCTTCGCCATCCGGTTGGCGTCGCCCAGCACCGCGTCCAAAATCGAACCTTGCAGGGCGATGCGATCGAACGCTTGTTGCTTTTCCTTTTCGCTGCCCGCGACGAACAGGCGGCCGAACAGTTCGCGAGGCCCTTCGATCGGCGGGACCCGCGTGCCCGTCCGCGTCCAACTGATCCGGCAACCGCCGTGCAGTCCCGATTCGCTGCCGATGGTCAACGAAGGAAACCGCGTCTGCGATCCGACGTGTTCGGCGGCGCGTTGGTCCAGGCTGATGCCGCCATCGGGCATCCCGCGGGCCTCGGTGGATTTGACGCCGGTCAAAAACGTGTGGACCGCGAAGTGGCCGCCTTTGACGCCGTGGTCCAAGTGCGACATCAGCGTGAAGTCGTCGCGGTGTTTCCGAAGCGGCTGCAACAACGGCGAAAGGGCTCGATCATCCTCGCCCGCCTCGGGCCAAAACGCGCCCGGGTACATGCCAAATTCATTGCCGATGCAAACCATCCGCATCGGCGGCGCGGCGTTTTTCGTCGGCGTTTCGCTGGCGGAGCTACGCTGCGATTCCAGCGACGGAATCGCGATCGAGATGCCGGCGGCTTTCAAGAAGGACCGACGGCGGGAGGTGGGTTTGGTCATGGCGGGTTGTTTTCGTAGGCCTGCGGCTCCGCCCGCAGGATTTTCAGTCACCCCGCGGGCGGAGCCGCGGGTCTACGAGGCACCGCGGAAACAAGCAAGCGCGAAACCGCGGGTCGCCGCCCATTCTAGTTCCGCGTCAGGTCCCACGCATCCAGCCACGTCGTTTCGCCGGCGACCATGTCGAAGTCCGTTTCCAGACGCTCCGCCATGTCGGGCAAGTGACCGGCCCCGTAGAAGACGGCGACGTTTTTCTTACCGGCGTCTAGTTCTTCCTTCAACACCTGGAACGCTTTGCGGTTTCGGCCTTTGATCAGCGTATTGTTGCCGCTGGCGTCATCCATGCCGGCGGTCACCAATTCGATGTCGATCAATTGGCGAGCCATCGCTTGCTTCATCTTCTTCGACCGATCGCTGCTGAACATCGCGAACAACATTCCCGCATCGCCGCCGCTGGCCGACTGCGACGCCAAGCCCGCGCCCATCATCCGCGCCACCATTTTCCAGACGCTGTCGCCACGCTTTTCCAAGTCCTGGACGAATTCTTCGGGCGACATGTCGGCGTGCCGAAAATTGGCCGCCATGTAGTCGACCAGTTCCAATTGATATTCCAAATTCAGGATGTCCTTCATGCCGGTCTGCATCGACCCGAGCAGCGATTGGCGATCTTTTAAATCTTCCGGTCGAATGCGAGTCCCGTCGGGGGCGACCAATTCGTACAGGACGCTCTCGTACTTGGACAACCGATCGTTCAAGTCGGCGTAGTACTCGCGTTGCCCGATGTGAACGACCCCGACCAAGTCCACGACCTTCCCGGCGTGAGCGGTGCCGGGCTTGCCGGTGTAACGGACGATCGCCGTTTGCAGCGCCTTCGGCTTGTCTTCCTCGGTCAACGCAAACTTGATGTACAGGTCCTCGGACTTTTCGGCCGAGTCGTTTTCGCCGGCGGTGGCTTCGGCTTTCGCTTCGGCCTTTTCCGCCAGCGCGGTTTGGGCCTGCGTGCGAGCATCAAAGAACGCGAACACCAAACCGAGCAACATCAAAATCCAACGCATCATTCCGACCTTCATTATCGGGAGGCAGACCGATCGCGACGGCCGAAGTGCCGAGGCGATTCTGCTTTTAGGATAGCGCCTCGGCCAGCCAACGACAACTTCGCCGGCGGGATCGCTTCGGATGTCCAGCGAAATCGTTCCGATGGACGATCGTTTGCCAACAAAAAACGGCCCCGCGAAGAATTCTTCGCGGGACCGCTGATTCGCCCCCCCAGGCTCATTTCGTTTGCGACGGTGGCGTCGCAATTTTCTGCTTAGTGGTTCAGTGACAAGCCGAACGTTCCGCCGACCATCAGGTAATCTTGGTCGTTATCACCCCCGGGCAAGCCCAAGTCGCCCGCACCGCCTCGCCAAACCCCGCGGCCGATGTTGACCATCTGTGCCCCGACGCGAACTTGCAACATCTTGGTCAGTTGGTAGCCGACCTCGCCACGAACGTCGAAACCGACAAAGAACTCTTCGTTTCGGATGAACCTTGGCCGCGTGTTGATTCCATCATCGTTCCGAATGTAAAGTGGGTCGTCGCCGATCGGGACGGGGTTGTCATAGAAGACCGTCTGTTCGTTTGGTCGAAGGTGGAACATTGCCAGTTGCCGCCGAAGAAGCACTTGAAGTCACTGGTGAAGGTGAATCGTTCGCGAGTCTTCATGTATCGGAAACCAACTTGTCCGCCGAACATTTCGTTCTCGGTCACCGCACTTGTCTTCGTCAATTGTTCACCGATCGAGTCGGCGGGGTCCCCAGCAAGGTTCGCCAGAACGACGTCGAACAGGTCGGTGAGTTTAAGTCGTTCAACCGCATCCAACGAAGACCGACCAGCGGTTCCAGGATGCCGCCGTAGTGATACGGTTCCAATCGCCAGGTCTTGTTCAGTTCATAGCTGTCGTAGTTGATGACGTTTTCGGTGTTACCGATGTCAATGAAGCGGGAGCTGTAGCCTTCGTTGTTACGGACGCCCGGACGGGCCTCGAAGCCCAAGACCCCGAACGCACCGTCGTCGCCGCCTTCCCCGCCGAGCACTTGCCCGCCGTTGTAAAGGTTCAGCCGTTCGCGGCGGACCGCGTAATGTTCGGAGACATCGTTCTCGGTCCAGTTGAACGTCCATCCGTTGTCTTCGCCGGGCAACATGTACCCGATTTCGTACCGGTGACCCCATCCGGAATCCAGTTTGGTCTCGGCGTTGATCGAGCCCTGGCCTTGGATGGTCGGGACGTCCAGTTCCGGCCGCGACCCGTAAAGGTTCAACCGGTCGTAGGTTGCGAACCAGCCCGTGGGGGCTCGCTTACTCGGCTTCATGTCGGCCAAGTCCATGTCGTAGACCGGCTCGAACCAGTTGAAGTCGGGATCGAATGCGAAAGGATCCGCCGCCGGAAATTTTTCCTGGGCGTCTACCGATGCGACTCCGCCTAGCATGGCTAGGGCTGTGAGCAGACTTGCAGTCAGCTTCCGTACCGACATCGCGTGTTCCACCGTCTTGCAGTTAGTTTTGCCTTCGGCCAGGAACCGCCCCGCTGGTCAGTTCCCGCCATCCCAAACGCCTCGTCAAATCGAGCGACCCGCGGTCTCCGACTCTTAGAAACGCCCCCCAATTCCGACTTCGCCGCGGCCTCGAAAGGGCGCATCAAGAGATAAAAATTCGGGTTGTGCTGGTAGTATCGGCCTGCCATCCCGCAAAGGCTTAGCTTGTTTGCCCTTCAAAGCAGCAAAAAAGAAAGAATCAGCAAAATCGGAACAACCGGACCGTTACCGCTTCACGCTGCGGTCAGCGACACTGGTCGTCGGTTTGTCGACCTAACCGGCGTGGTGTCACGCATCGTTTGACAGCCAACCGATGGTGTCCCCGCAGTGGTATCACGACTCGCAAAGCGCAACGATCGGGCTGGTCGATTCGATCAGTTCCTTGATCGTCACGCCCGCGAACGCCGCCTCGGTCGCCGCGTACGCCTTGTCCAATTCCGCGTGCAGCGGGCACAGCGACGTGTGCGAACGCAGCCCCAACGGGCACGACCGAATCCGCGCCAGCGGTCCGACCGTGTTGACCACGTCCAAAATCGTCAGCGATTCGATCGGCCGATCCAGTTCGTACCCGCCGCCCGGGCCCGGACGCGATCGGACCAGCCCGGCCGCGCACAAGTCCTGTAAAACACGAGTCAAATAACGCCGCGGCACCTTCGTTCGAATCGCCAATTGGTCCGCCGAGGCGGGCGATCCGACTTGGGCTCCCATGCAGGCGACGGCTCGCAGGGCGTATTCGGCGGTCTTGGAGAGCATGGGCGGGCGAGGGGGGGAAAGGTCGAGAATGAATCGCGAAACCACATATCTGCACCTTGAAGTGCAGATTGATGTTCAGTACGCTATCGGTAGGACTTGCAAATTTACCCGCCGCCTTCGATCAAGGCAACGAAGATGAACCCCGCCCGCCTTCTGGCAATCCCCACTTCGCTGACGCTGGCGACGTTGCTGACGCCGATCACTTTGCTCACGCCGGCCACTTTGCTGACGCTTGCCACATTGCTGACCCTGGCCCCCGCCGCCACGACGTTTGCCCAAGGCGACTACGAACGGCCGCCAATCGACTACCTGAATGCCGAAGTCCACGATCCCGTCGCGGTGCTGGCCGAGAAATTGGCCGCCGGCGAAGTCAAACTGGATCACGACGGCAAGTTCGGATATCTGAAATCCGTCTTGGCGGCCCTGGATGTTCCGGTCAGCTCGCAAACGCTGGTGTTCTCTAAAACCAGTCTGCAGTTGCACCGCATTTCGCCGCGATTACCGCGGGCGTTGTATTTTAGCGATGACGTCTACGTTGGGTATTGCCAGCGAGGGGACGTGTTGGAGTTCGCGGCCACCGACGCGCGGCAGGGCGCGACGTTTTACACGCTGTCGCAAGACGAAACGGGTTCGCCGGCGTTTGTTCGCGATCGCGGCGGCTGCCTTTCCTGTCACGCTTCCAGCCGAACGCAAAACGTGCCCGGCTATTTGGTGCGAAGCGTTTTTCCGGACGGAGCGGGACGGCCAAAGCTGGGCAGCGGTTCGTTCACGACGGACATGAAAAGCGATTTTCGCGACCGCTGGGGCGGCTGGTACGTGACCGGCGATCACGGGTCGATGCGGCACATGGGCAACACGATCTGCATCGGCGATGAATACACGTTTGACCGCGAAGACGGCGCGAACCGTGTCGACTTGTCGGATAAGTTTCGCACCGAAAACTACCTGTCGCCGCACAGCGACTTGGTAACGCTGATGGTGCTGGAACATCAAACGCAGATGCACAACGCGATCGCGGCGGCGAACTACGAAACGCGGATGGCGCTTCACCAATCGTTCCAAATGAACGAACTGCTGGAACGTCCGGCCGATCACGTCAGCGAAAGCGCCGGCCGGCGGATCGACGCGGTCGTCGATAATTTGCTGCGCCACCTGTTGATGTGCGACGAGTTCGTGCTGACCGACGCGGTGTCTGGATCCAGCTCGTTCGCGGCCGACTTTTCCGCTCGAGGACCGAACGACCACGAAGGCCGATCGCTGCGTCAGTTCGATTTGCAAACGCGTCTGTTTCGTTACCCGTGCAGCTTTCTGATTTACAGCGATGCGTTTGCCGGCTTGCCAGACGAAGCGTCCACGAGAGTCATTTCGCGGCTGATCGAGGTGCTGGAAGGCCGTGATTCGTCGGGCGAGTTTGATCACCTGACGCCGACGATGCGAGCCGACATCTTGGCGATCCTGCGTGACACTCACCCGAAGTTTCGACGATGAAACGTAATCTTCTGAAACGCTGCTTTCCGGAACGCTGCTTTCTGGAACGTTGTTCAGTGGCGATCGCGATCGCGGCCGGATTGCTGGTCGGGGCGGCGACGTCGCGTCCGTGCCTGGCGCAGTCCGGATTGGCGATCGACCTGGACGCGCCGCCGATCGACTACAGCAACACCGACGACGTCAATCGTGTGCGGCGTTTGATCGATCGGTTGGAAACCAAGCAAACGCGTTTGAAGTACACCGAATCGAACGGGCACTTGCGAGCGCTTCTGGCGGAGTTAGAAATCGACGAATCATCGCAAGTTTTGGTATTCTCGAAAACCAGCTTGCAAGTTCAACACATTTCGCGGCGCAACCCGCGTGCCATCTACTTCAACGACGACACCTACGTTGGTTGGGTCAGGGGCAGCGACATGGCCGAGATTTCGACGGACGATCCGAAGCTTGGCGCGGCGTTCTACACCGTCGACATGATGCCCTGGCGAGCAAAAATTCATCGCGCCGATTATGACTGCTTAGGTTGTCACGCAACGTCGATGACTCGCGGCGTCCCCGGCCACACGGTACGCAGCGTCTATCCCGATTTCAACGGCGGCATCGATTCGCAGCGGCCCTCGTTTGTCACCAGTCACGCCACGCCGATCGCCGATCGCTGGGGCGGTTGGTACGTGACCGGGCGGCACGGCGATATGAACCATTTGGGCAACGCGTTCCTGCGAGGATCCGAGCTGGACACGTCGGCAAGCGGCAACCGCGTGCATTTGCGCGACGATTTTGACACGCGAGATTATCTTGCACCTTATAGCGACATCGTCGCGTTGATGGTGCTGGAACATCAAACGCAAACGCAAAGTGCGATGACGAAAGCCGACTTCGCCGTCCGCAAGTTGCTGTTCGACCAGTCCCAACGAGACGAACCAAAAACCGCTGACCAAAGTAACGCCAACGAAAGTAGTGCTGACGAAACCGCGGCGATCATTTCGCTGCACGCTCGCGAGGTCGTCGACGAATTGTTGTTCCGCGGCGAAGTCACGCTGGACGGCGCAATCAGCGGCTCGGTCGTCTTCGCCGATGCGTTCACCAAACGAGGCCCGTTCGACGCGGCTGGCCGATCGCTGCGGCAGTTCGATCTTCAAACGCGGATGTTCAAGTATCCGCTTTCGTACTTGATCTACGGCGAAGCGTTCGCGGCGCTGCAACCGCCACTGCGCGATGCGATTTACCGGCGGCTGGCGGACGTGCTAAATGGCGAAGACGCCGAAAACTTTCCGGCGCTCGACGAACCGACGCGAACGGCGATCCGAGAAATCCTGGTCGCGACAAAGCCAGACTTCGCCTTGTTTCTTTGACTCGTTTCCGTTCGGGCCCCACCACGACACCTCAATCCCAGGCTCCGCCTGGGAACGGACTGCTCCCGAGGCTCCGCCTCGTCTTTGCTTTTTGAAAGAGGCAGAGCCTCCAAGGCATTGTGTTCCCAGGCGGAGCCTGGGAACAAGAGGCAAGAAGACGAAGCCAGAGTTCGCCGCGATCCTATGAGCGGTCGACCCTTACGGGATCAGCCAGAACAAACCCGTCACGGCGGCGGTTTGATACAGGGCTCCGCGAGCACTGATCGGGACGGGCGGTTTGATCCATGGGGCACAGCTTCCCGGGCGATAATAGCCGAGCGAATAGATGCACTCGTTCGGCGCGTGGACGCCCATCTTGTACGGCAGCACCGCGATGTTGCCGAAGAAGTGAGCGGTCTGCACGATCGGTTCCAGGACGGGCCCGCGAGTGTGACCGTATCGTTCCAGGTTCACGTCTTCAAAGTACAACGGCGAGTGACAAAGGTTCGACGCCTTGTACGTCATCGTCGTCTTCGTCCAAGCCCGCGGCGTGTAGGCGACCTGTTCGATCAGGCATTCGCCGGGCAGGCCCCAGTTGTCAGCGATATAGGCCAGGTCGGCTTCGCTGAGCGAATTGACTTGCAATTCCTCGGTCGTGCCGAAGTCGGTTTCGATGATCGCTTTTTCGTACGCCAAGTCTTTTAAGCGACCCGAGACCAACGGCGTCCCGGCGACGTTTCGCCATTGGCGAATGTCTTGCTTGTCATCGAAGTCAGCCTTCAACTTCTCGTAACGCTTCTGGTCAAACTCGTCCGGTCGATAGGGCGGGCTGATGTCCAGCGATACCTTATCGATCGTTTGGAAAGCGATGCGTTCACGAAACGTTTCGCACGAAATTCCCTCGGGCGTCTTGAATTCGTCGCTGTCGCCGAAGTCTTCGTCTTCTTCGTCGTCGCGAGGATCGTTCAGCAGATCGCGATCGCTTCGGTCGGCGTCCCGTTCGTCGGCGTCCCGCTTTGGAAACGGATTGTCGAACATGTTTTCGTCGCTGTCTTGGTCCTTCCGATCGAGTTTCTTGGGCGCCGGTAGTTCCTTGACCTTTCGATCGCTGGGACTTGGCTGCGGCGTTTCGCTGCGCAGCATGTCGCCCAGCGACGGTTCGCTCGAGCGTAGTTGCGGCTGCGGCTGCGTGCGCGGGAATTGGAGCAGGTGTTGGTGCGGGCTGGTCGGGCATTCCGAACGATCCGCGAAGGTCGTTTGATGGACTGGCGTTTGACGGGTTGGCCGTTGGCGGCACCAAAAAACCATCATCGATCGGGTCGTCGGCGATCGACGGCGGCGCGGCGGGCATCGCCATCACGTTGCCGCTGGAGCCCGATCCGTCGCCGAACGGGTTGCTGAAGAAGTCGTTGTCGGACGTGCTTTGCGCGACGCGAACGTGGTTGTTTGCGGGCTGTTGTTGCGGAGCCGAACGGCCAAGCAGGTCATCGTCGCGAGTCGGCTGCGTCATCCACGCCGACTGCGAAATGGACTGGAACTCCGGCGCGGAATCAACGACTTGCAAGCCGCTGGTCTGCTGCACGGGTGCTTTGTTGGTCGAAGTCGGCGCGTAACGGACTTGCTCCGGTGCAACCGCTTGTGACTTGCGCCACTGCAGGTTCCAACCTTCGCGAGTCGCGTTGTGCGGCGTTGGCGTGGCGACCTGGGAGACCGCCTTGGGGACCGGACGCAGGCCCTGGCCGTAGCCAAAATCCTGCCCGATCGTGTCACCAACGCTTGCACCGGAGATGATCGCGACCAGTGCGAGCTTGGCCAGAGCAGAACGATTGTCCCAATGGTCCCTGATCTTTAAGGAGCTAATAGCAGGGGACAATTGGGACAATTGTCCTACTCTGTTGAAGGCCCGATCAAGGCGAGTCGCCCGACGCGACGTCGGGGCTGTAGTTGGGCGCTTCTTGTGTGATCGCGATGTCATGTGGATGGTTCTCCCTCACCGTCGCCGCTGAGACGCGGATGAAACGTGCATCCTGTCTCAGCTCTTGGATCGTCCGTGTTCCGATGTAACCCATGCCCGCTCGCAAGCCGCCGACCAATTGGTAGACGTAGTCGCTAAGCGGACCTTTGAACGGCACGCGTCCTTCGACACCTTCGGGGACCAACTTGCCCGCCTCGGTGCCTTTCTGGCGATACCGATCACTGCTTCCCTTCACCATCGCGCCCATCGACCCCATTCCTCGGTACGACTTGAACGTTCGTCCTTGGTACAGAATCATCTTGCCGGGACTTTCGGTCAGGCCCGCAAACAGGCTGCCGATCATCACCGTGCTTGCGCCGGCCGCGATCGCTTTGGTAATGTCACCGCTAAAACGGATTCCACCGTCCGCGATGACAGGTTTTCCTCTCTTGGCGGCCACTTCGACCGCACTCAAAATCGCCGAGATCTGGGGCACGCCGACGCCGCTGATGACCCGCGTGGTGCAGATCGATCCTGGGCCGATTCCGACCTTGATCGCATCCGCCCCGGCGTCCAATAGCGCCTCGGCACCTTCGCCGGTCGCGATGTTTCCCGCGATGACGTCGATGTCCCATCCTCGTTGACTCTTAATCTCTCGCACGGTTTCGATCACGTTGCGGCTGTGGCCGTGAGCCGAATCGACGGTCAGAACATCGACGCCTTGTCGAATCAGGCGTTCTGCCCGCTCGAAATCGCCGACTCCGATCGCCGCGCCGACTCGCAGCCGACCCTTTCGGTCTTTGCAAGCACGCGGGAACCGCTTCATCATGTCGATGTCGCGGATCGTGATAAGTCCCGTTAGTTTTCTATCTTCGTCAACCAGCAGAAGTTTCTCGACCCTTTTTCCCGTTAAAATCCTCTCAGCTTCCTCAAGCGTTACATTCCCCACCGCCGTGACCAAATTATCACGCGTCATGACTTCGCTAATGGGGAGTTCTGGGTTTTCTAGGAAACGTAGGTCGCGGCGAGTCAGGATTCCGACCAGCGTCTGGTCGGCGTGAACAATCGGGATGCCGGACACATTGGCGGTGTCCATCAGTTCAGCGGCACGGCGGACCGGCACGTCGGGCGAAAGCGTGACGGGATCGACGATGATGCCGTTGGCGGACCGTTTTACTTTCGTGACTTCTTCGACTTGGTCGTCGGCGGTCAAATTCTTGTGGATGACGCCGAGGCCCCCCTCTTTGGCGAGCGCGATCGCCATTTCGGCTTCGGTGACGGTGTCCATCGGGGACGAGATCAACGGAATTTGCAGCCGGATCCGCTCGGTCAAATCGCTGCTGACGTCGACTTCGCTCGGCACCATCTCGCTGTAGCGGGGCAACAGCAACACGTCGTCGAAGGTGACACCAAGGGGTCCAATTTTGTCGTCCGACATGCGTGCGTTTCCGGGAAGCGGGGGGAGGCTGGAAAGGCAACGAATTATGCCGGATGACGCGTCGGCGGAGTAGCCCACGGGCGAGGGACGGCGAAAAAGCGGCGAGGAGCCCTCCCCGACCGCTACCGCGTCCGACCCTCCCGCACCAAGCTCTGCCAAGCTGGCAAGCCTCGCCTGCTCTCGACGCCCCGCCGGAACACCTAAACCCTTTCCAATTAACCGTTTGCGACCCAAAAAAACGCCCCGGCACGCGGCTTGCTGTTAGGGCGGCATCGCGTTCGGGACCCTGCCACCGGTGCAGGCTGACACCGTTCGCGGACACCACACACGCACGCTAAACACTACTTTTCCACCCCGCGGCACGACTTCGCTGCCGACGGGGATTTCAACAGACGAACCACAGGAGACAAACGTCGTGGCAAAGCAAATCGTTTTCGACGACGACGCACGGGGCCCACTACTGGCCGGCGTCAGCAAATTGGCGCGAGCCGTCCGTAGCACGCTGGGCCCACGCGGTCGCAACGCCGTGCTGGACAAGGGCTGGGGATCGCCCAAGGTGACCAAGGACGGCGTGACCGTCGCCGAGGACATCGAACTGGACGACCCGCTTGAAAACCTGGGTGCGCAATTGGTCAAGGAAGCCGCCAGCAAGACGAACGACGTCGCCGGCGACGGAACCACGACCGCGACCGTCCTGGCCGAAGCGATCTTCCGCGAAGGCTTGAAAATGATCGCGACCGGGGCCGACCCGATGGCGCTGACCCGCGGCATGGCCAAGGCCGTCGACGCGGCGTGCGATCACATCGCCAAGCTGTCCACGCCGATCAGCGAAAAGAGCAAGTCGGAGATCAAACAAGTCGCGACGATCGCCGGCAACAACGACCCCGAAATCGGCAACGTGCTAGCCGACGCGTTCACTCGCGTGGGTAAGAACGGCGTCATCACGGTCGAAGAAGGCCGATCGAACGAGACCTACGTCGACTTCGTCGAAGGCATGCAGTTTGACCGCGGGTTCCTGTCGCCGCACTTCGTCACCAACCAAGATCAAGTCAGCGTCGAACTGGAAGATTGTCACATCTTGTTGTTCGAGGAAAAAATCAGCAACAACAAGAAGATGATTCCTCTGTTGGAAGCGATCAGCAAGGCCAAGAAGCCGCTGTTGATCATCGCCGAAGACGTCGAAGGCGAAGCCTTGGCGACTCTGGTCGTCAACAAGATGCGTGGCATCCTGTCGGTCTGTGCGGTGAAGGCACCCGGTTACGGCGACCGTCGCAAAGCCATGCTGGGCGACATCGCGGTTCTGACCGGCGGCAAGGCGATCTTCAAGGACCTCGGCATCGACCTGGAAAGCGTCAAGATGTCGGACTTGGGCCGAGCCAAGAAGGTCACGATCACCAGCGACGGCACGACGATCGTCAGCGGTGCGGGTAAGAAGGCGGACATCGACGGTCGCGTCGAGCAGATCCGCCGCGAGATCGCGAACACGGACAGCGATTACGACAAAGAAAAGTTGCAAGAACGTTTGGCCAAGTTGGCCGGCGGCGTTGCACAGATCAACGTCGGTGCCGCGACCGAAACGGAAATGAAAGAGCGCAAAGCGCTACTCGATGACGCTCGTGCGGCAACGCAAGCGGCACTCGAAGAAGGCATCGTTCCGGGCGGGGGCACGGCGCTGCTTCGCTGCAAGGCGGTCCTGGAAAAGCTTGAAAAGGCGACCGAAGGCGACCAAAAGTTGGGCGTCCGCGTCATCAAGAACATCCTGGACCAACCGCTTCGCGCGATCGCCAACAACGCCGGCCTGGACGGCGCGGTCGTCGTCAACCGGGTCTTGCAAATGAAGGGCAAGACGGACGGCTATGACGCGCACGCGGAAGTCTATTGTGACCTGGTCGCGGCCGGTATCGTCGATCCCGCCAAAGTCGTCCGCACGTCGCTGACCAACGCCAACAGCGTCGCGGCGTTGCTACTGACCACCGAATCGTTGGTCGTCGAAATCCCTGTCGAAGAAGAGCCCGGTGGCGATCACGGCCACGATCATGGCGGCGGCGGCATGGGTGGAATGGGCGGCATGGACATGGGCGGAATGGGTGGCATGGGCGGCATGATGTAGTGAAGTTTTCAGCGGTCAGTAGCCAGTCGTCAGGAAGCAGCGTTCTTCCTGGCTACTGATGACTGACTACTGACTACTCTCCCGCCCCAACACCAATCAATTCAACACAACAAACCAATTTCAATCGAAGAGAACAAAATGGCCAAACTGAATCTGCGTCCTTTGGATGACCGTGTCGTTGTCAAGCCGGAAGATCCCGAAACGACCACCGCGGGCGGCATCGTGCTTCCCGACTCGGCACAAGAAAAACCTCAACGCGGCAAGATCGTTGCCGTCGGCCCGGGCAAGCTGATGGACAGCGGCGTTCGCGGCGAGTTGTCGGTCACCGTCGGTGACACCGTGATCTACGGCAAGTACGGCGGCAGCAACATCGAAGTCGACGGCCAAGAAATGAAGATCCTTCGCGAAAGCGACATCTTGGCGAAGGTCCTTTAGTTGTCAGTGAACAGTAGTCAGTAGTCAGGAGAGCAGATCGCTTCCTCCTGGCGACTGACGACTGACGACTGAAAACTTTCATTCAAACCATTCATTCATAAGGAAAAATTCCCGTGGCAAAACAACTGCTATTTGAAGACCACGCTCGCGCCCGGATGTTGGCCGGCGTCGAGAAGTTGGCCAAGGCCGTCGCGACGACGATGGGTCCGACCGGTCGCAACGTCATCATCGACAAATCGTTCGGCGGTCCGACCGTGACCAAAGACGGTGTGACGGTCGCCAAAGAAATTGAACTCGAAGATCGCTTCGAGAACATGGGTGCGAAACTGGTCATCGAAGTCGCTCAAAAGACTTCGGACCTGGCCGGTGACGGCACCACCACCGCGACCGTGCTCGCTCGCGCGATCTTCAAAGAAGGTCTTCGCAACATCGTCGCCGGCAGCAACCCGACCGCGATCCGTCGCGGCATCGAAAAAGCCGTCGAAGCGGCCACCGAACAACTCATCACGATGGGTCGCCCGGTTGCCAGCAAGAAAGAAGTCGCCCACGTCGGCGCGATCTCTGCCAACAACGATCACAAGATCGGCGAGATGTTGGCGGACGCGCTCGAACGAGTCGGCAAGGACGGCGTCATCACCGTCGAAGAAGGCAAGTCGCGCGACATGGAAGTCACCTATGTCGACGGCATGCAGTTCGACAAAGGTTACGTCAGCCCGTACTTCATCACCGATCCCGGCACGATGGAAGCGAACCTGGAAAACGCGCTGATCCTGCTGTACGAAAAGAAGGTCAGCAACATTCGCGATCTGGTGCCGCTGTTGGAAAAGACGGCCAGCACTGGTCAACCGTTGTTGATCATCGCCGAAGATGTCGACGCCGAAGCGCTGACGCTTCTAGTCGTCAACAAATTGCGTGGCACGCTCAACGTCTGTGCCGTGAAGGCACCCGGATTCGGCGATCGCCGCAAGGCGATGCTGGGCGACATCGCGACGCTGACCGGCGGAACGCTGATCAGCGAAGACCTGGGCATCCAGCTTGAAAACGTCACGCTGGAACAACTCGGTCGTGCCAAGAAGGTCACCGTCGACAAGGGCAACACGACGATCGTCGAAGGCGGCGGCAAGCGAGCCGACGTCGACAAGCGAGTCAACCAGATTCGTGCTCAGATCGAACAGACCGACAGCGATTACGACAAGGAAAAGTTCCAAGAACGCTTGGCAAAGCTGTCCGGCGGTGTCGCCGTGATCAGCGTCGGTGCGGAAACCGAAGCTGAAATGAAGCAAACCAAGGCTCGCCTAGAAGACGCTCTGCATGCGACTCGTGCAGCCGTCGAAGAAGGCATCCTGCCGGGCGGCGGCGTGGCTCTGGTTCGCTGCTACGAAGCGGTTGAAGCGGCGCTGAAGAAGGCCAAGGGCGATGAGAAGGTCGGCGTCAAAATCGTCCTTCACGCCTTGGATGCCCCGATGCGTCAGATCGCCGACAACGGCGGCATCGACGGCAGCGTCGTGGTTGATGAGGTTCGTCAGAAGGGTCTCACCATTGGTTACGACGCCAATACGGGCCAGTACACCGACATGATCAAGGCTGGCGTCATCGACCCGGTCAAGGTCGTGCGAACGGCTCTGTCGAACGCGGCATCGATCGCCGGCTTGCTGCTGACGACCGAGGCGCTCGTGACCAACTACGACAAGGAAGACAAGGAAAAGCGAGCCCCCGAAGGCGTCGTTTCGTAAGTTCTCCGTCGAGAGAAACCGCAATCCGAAGCCCCGGCGGGGCGGCATAGCGCCCCAAACCTATGCTGACCACGCCGGGGCTTCGGCGCGTCGCGTCGCGGCAAAATGCAATCCGACGCGGCGCGGCGAAACGCGATCCGCCACGCCGTGGCGAAACGCATTCCGACACGCCGTGGCGAAACGTAGCCCCGACACGCCGCGGCGGGGCCGAACAGCAAAGCTGTTCGGAATCAATGCAATGCTCCGCCACGGCGTGGCGGACCTACGAAAAATACTCCGCCACGGCGTGGCGGACCTACGGCTGCAATCGAAGAACGAAACCCGAATAAATTTTTCATGGCCGAAAAAACCTGCTATTACGAAGTCCTGAAGATCGAGCGGTCGGCGAAAAAGACCGAGATCGATCGCGCGTACCGCAAGCTGGCGATCAAGTATCATCCGGACCAGAACCGCGACGACGAAACGGCCGTCGAAAAGTTCAAGGAAGCCACCGAGGCCTACGAGATCCTTTCCGATGGCGAGAAGCGTGCGCGATATGACCAGCACGGGCACGCCGGCGTCGAATCGGTTCACCAGTACGGTGACGTCGAAGACATCTTCGAGGCGTTCGGCGACATGTTCGGCGGCGGCATGTTCGGCGACTTGTTCGGCAACCGTGGCGGTGGTCGCGGCGGACGTCGCCGAGTCCGACGCGGCGCTGACATTCGCTGCAACGTGACGTTGACGTTGGAAGAAGCCGCGCGAGGTGTCAAGAAAGACATTTCGTTCCGCCGGCGAGTCAAGTGCGAGACCTGTGCCGGCTCCGGTGCAACGCCTGGTAGCAAGCCGACGACGTGTGGCACCTGCGCCGGTCACGGACAAGTGATTCAGTCGGCGGGCATCTTGCGAGTTCAAACGGCATGCCCGGATTGTCGCGGCAGCGGGCAAACCATCGGGTCGCCGTGCGGCGATTGCCGAGGCACGGGACTGGAAAACAAAAAAGCCGAGCTGACCGTGACGATTCCCGCCGGCGTCGACGACGGCATGCGAGTCCGTGTGACGGGCGAGGGCGAAGCGAGCCCCGACGGCGGACCGACGGGCGATTGCTACGTGTTCGTGACGGTGAAACCACACGAGCTGTTCAAACGCGACGGCAACAACCTGATCCTGCAACTGCCGATCAGCTACACGCAAGCCGCACTTGGTTCCGAAATCGAAGTCCCCACGCTGGACGGTCCCGAAACGCTGACGATCCAACGCGGCACGCAAAGCGGTGAAGTGTTCACGCTGCGAGGAAAAGGCGTCGTCGATCCACGCGGCGGCCGTCCGGGCGAGTTGCTCGTGCAAGTATTCATCGAAGTGCCAAAGAAGCTTAGCGGCGATCAAGAACGATTGCTAAGAGAACTCGCCGAGATCGATCACCAAGCCGTGCTGCCAGCAAGAACCAGCTTCCTAGACAAACTGAAAACGTTTTTTGATAGTGAAAGCGAAGGCTAACGTAGCCCCGACACGCCGTGGCGAAACGTAGCCCCGACACGCCGTGGCGGGGCCGAACAGCAGAGCTCTTCACGACCAATGCAATGCTCCGCCACGGCGTGGCGGACCTACGTCAAAATGCTCCGCCACGGCGTGGCGGACCTACCTACTAACAACGACATCCACCCATGCCAAACGATAACCACCCCGAAGACGAACTTGACCTCAACGACGCCACCGATGCGGCGTTTGATTCCGAACCGTCCGTCGAATTTACTGAGACCCGGGACGATGAAATGAATCGTCTGCGGCAAGCCGCCGACTCAGCCGACAAGCGAGTACTGATGGCTCAGGCCGAGGCCGAGAACTTTCGCAAGCGAATGCGGCGTGACTTTGAAGAACAGTCGAAGTTCGCATCGCTGCCGTTGGTCACGGATCTCCTGCAAGTCCGTGATAACCTGTTCCGCGCGATGGACGCGATGACCGGCGACGGCGCCGAAGCGATGAAGGCGGGGGTCGCGATTGTGGCGAAACAGCTCGATGACGTGCTGGCAAAACACCACATCGTCGAGATCCCGGCCGAGGGCGAATTGTTCGACCCGAATTATCACGAAGCGATCTCGCAAATGCCCAGCGATAAGGCCGCCGGCATGATCGCCCACGTCGCAGCGAGCGGGTTCCAAATGCACGACCGAGTGATCCGGCCGAGTCAGGTGGTCGTCAGCACGGGCCCGGCGTGACGGAGCATTGTCGTAGGTCCGTCACGCCGTGACGGAGCATTGCACGAATTGCGAACAGCTTTGCTGTTCGACCCCGCCACGGCGTGTCGGGGCTACGATGCGTCGACGCGTCGACGCGGCTACGCCGCTCGCGCCATCCGCTTGGCCACCTTCGCCGGCACCTCGCGCCATCTCCGGTGCAACCACCAGTACTGTTCCAGCGACTCGTTCACCGCGCCGACCAAGTGCTCGTTGTACCACTGCGTCAGACTGGTCGTTCCCGCACACACGTCGACGTCGACGGCCGGGTCGGCGACCGCGTGCGCGGTGACCTCGAACTGCATCGGACGCCCGCCGATTCGCCGTGTCGAACCGACGATCATCGGCGCACCGCTGGACAGACTGAACAGGCTGAGTGCTTTGTGACACGATGCGGGGGCGCCCATGAAGTCGACCCAGCAGCCTTTGTCGCCGGCGTGCTGATCGGCGAGTAACGACAGGATGCCGCCGTCTTTCAAGTGTTGGTCTACTTCCGCAGCGCAGCCTTCTTTGTCGACCATCATTTGGCCTTTGGCACTGCGAAACCGCTCGACCCAGCGGTGAAGGTATTTGTTGTCCAACTGCCGAGCGATCGTCAGCGTGTCGATACCCATCAGTCCGGTCATGTAACCGCCGACCTCGAAATTGCCGAAGTGGCCGGTCACTAGAACCATCGGTCGATCCGACAGCATGTGCCGGAGCATCGTTTGATTGCCGCGGATGGTGATGTGGTCGGACCAGTTGCAAAGATGCAGCCGCCGCTGGACCCACGCGATCTCGCACACCATCAGCAGCAGGTGGTGCCACATGGCGAAGGACAGTCGTTGCCGTTGTTCGTCGCTCGCATCTGGGAAAATCAATTTCAAGTTCGCGTCGGTGACGTTCTTGCGAATCCCCAGCGGTCCGCTGGCCAGCCAAGCGATCCCACGGCACAGCGAATCGCCCATATCGACCGGCAGCGTCTGAATGACGGCGACCAACAGGCGGACAACGAGATAGGCGATAAAGTCGGTGATGGGTTTCATGGCAAAGTAGGTTCGTCACGCCGTGGCGGAGCATTGCGTGGTCAGACGTAGGTTCGCCACGCCGTGGCGGAGCATTGCACAAATTGCGAACAGCTATGCTGTTCGGCCCCGCCACGGCGTGTCGGGGCTACATTTGCCACGGCGTGTCGGGGCTACATGTCGAGGCTACGGTTTACCAACAATCCGAATCCAGATCGAATCGTCGGCTTGTTTGTTTCGCCTGGACCGTTCACCATCTTGGCAGCCGCCCGAGGCCGATCGTCCGCTCGCTCTTTCTAGCCCCCCGATCTACGCATGAACCAGCCCTGTGCCGTTGTCCTGGCCGCCGGAAAAGGCACCCGGATGAACAGTGACCTGCCCAAAGTCCTGTGCCCGGTCGTCGATCGAGCGATGATCCATTTTGTGCTGGACGCCTTAGAAAACGCTGGAATCAAGCGAAAAATCGTCGTCGTTGGCTACAAAGAAGAACTCGTCCGCGAAGAACTTTCCAAGCGAGACGACGCGATCGAATTCGTGACGCAGTCACAGCAGCTCGGCACCGGCCACGCCGTTCAAATGTGCCGGGCGAACTTGGAAAAACAGACCGGCCCGACGATCGTCGTCGCCGGCGACTCGCCGCTGATCCAAGCGGAAAGCCTGAAAACGCTGCTGAAAAATTTTGCGGAAACCCAGCCCGCGCTGCTGCTGGGGACGCTGAAAAAAGACGACCCGACGGGGCTCGGCCGGATCGTTCGCGACGCCGACGGAAACTTTTTGGCGATCGTGGAACACAAGGATGCGACGCCGGAGCAATTGGCCGTTAACGAAGTGAACATGAGCACGTACTTGTTCCAGACGCCGGACTTGCTTTCGTCGCTGGACCAACTGAGCTGCGACAACGCGCAGGCCGAGTATTACCTGACCGATTCGGCGCGGCTGCTTCGCGAGGCCGGCCGTCCGGTCGCCGCGGTTGCTTGTTTGCAGCCTTGCGAATCATTGTCGATCAACAACCCCGACGAACTTCGGTTGGTCGACGAAACGATGCGGACCATGGGTTATGCGTGAACTAAAAATCTTTAGCGGCCGCGCCAACCGGGACTTGTCCAACAAAATTTGTCGGCACCTGCACCTGGACTCGTCCGCCATCACGTTGGGAAAATTTCCTGACGGCGAAAACTATTGCAAGCTGGACGAAGACGTCCGCGGTCGCGATGTCTTTCTGATCCAGCCGACCGCGCCGCCGGTCAACGACAACTTGTTCGAGTTGTTGATCATGATCGACTGTTGCAAGCGGGCCAGCGCCGAACGCATCACCGCGGTCATCCCGTACTTTGGATACGCCCGACAGGATCGCAAGGATGAAGGCCGAGTGCCGATCACAGCGAAACTCGCCGCCAACATCATCACTCGCGCGGGAGCCGACCGAGTCTTGACAATGGACTTGCACGCGGCGCAAATCCAAGGCTTCTTTGACGTGCCGGTCGATCACTTGTACGCCGCGCCGGTGCTGAACGAGTACTTCATCGAACGCGGACTGGTCGAGGACGAGATCGTCGTGGTCAGCCCCGACGAGGGCAGCATCAAGCGAGCGCTCGGTCACAACAAACGACTCGGCGGAAGCCTGGCCATTGTTGATAAGCAGCGGGCCAACGCGCTGGAGGTCAAACAGAACACGATCATCGGCGGTCCGATCGAAGGCAAGGTCGCGTTGTTGTTCGACGACATGATCAGCACGGCCGGTTCGATCGTCGGTGCGGCCAGACTGGTCCACGCCGCGGGGGCTCGCGAGATTCACATCGCGGCGACGCACGGTGTGCTGTGCGGCCCAGCCATCGAAAAGCTTCGCGACGCGCCAGTCGACTCGATCATCATCACCGACACGATCCCGTTGACGGCCGAAAAGCAGTTGCCCAATCTGGTGCAGCTGAGCGTCGCCCCGCTGCTGGCCGAAGCAATCAAGCGGATCCACCACGACCAATCGATCAGCGAGCTGTTTCGAGAACGGTAGGGTCGCGTAGGCATGCCGCGACACGCCGTGGCGGGGCCGAACAGCAAAGCTGTTCGCGATCGATGCAATGCTCCGTCACGGCGTGACGAACCTACGCCGCGCGTGCCTGCACCGTATCTACGATTCGCAGTTCCGGTTCGTGACGGAGGTTGATGACGTCGCGGTGGGATGCGGTCAACTGGATCGTCGGCCGCGCGTAATCGTCGCCGCCGCTGCGGATGACTTTACCGGCGACGCCGTTGCTGAGCAGGACGCGGCTGCCCAGCGGATACAGCGACGCGGCTTTTAATAATCCGCGAATCACCGCGGCATCGAACTTCTGGTTTTGGGCGTCCCCCAACAGCGTCGTCATCGCGTAGTAACCCAGGATCGCGAGCCGATGCTTGCGGTTGGTCAGCATCCCGACGAACGCATCGGCAACCCCGGCGATGCGAGCGAGCGGATGGATTTGGTCCATGGTCAACCCACGTGGATACCCGCTGCCATCGCCCCGTTCGTGAATCTGGTAGATCACAAAACGAGCAAGTCCCGAGAGCCGTTCGCCATAGCCGCCCGCGATCTCGATCGCGCGAACGGGGTGATCGGCCAACCGTCGAAGTTGCCCTTCGGAGAGCGGCTTGTTGGTCTCGAACAGGTTCACACCCACCGCCGTCATGCCGACGTCGTGAATCAGACATCCAATGCCCAGCTCGATCAAGTCGTCGCGGCCGAGGCCCATTTCCGTGCCGATCGCCATCGCGATGGTCGCTAGGTGGATGCCGTGACGCGACGGGTAATCGGCTTCGTACGAGTGCGCAGGCCAAGCACACCATCGCGTCGGCGTCCTCGGCCATTCGGTCCAGCACTTCGATGCAAGTCGAACGCAGCGGGCCGATGTCGGTCGATTGATCGTGGGAAGTGTCGTCCAAAAAGCTGGTCACCGTATCGATCCGGTCGTTCGATTCGCCGGCCCACGCGATCGGCAGTCCGTCGGCGTAAGGAACATCGACGGGCTTGGTGAGCGACGCCGAAAAGGGGACTTGTTCGGCGGAAACGTCCAGCTTGCCACCGAGTTGAACGTGAGCGTCTATCGCCTCGGCGTATTCGTTGTTCGCACGCGAAGTCACATAGTTCGGCGGCGGCGGCACTTTCATGCGGCGACCTTGGGGCTCGAACGCCGACAACGTCGCGATGTCCCGCTGCGTCAGCACCACCGATTCGACTCGCCTCGCTTGCAAACGATCGATCAGCGCTTGCGTGACGGCGGTGCCCTCGGAAAGCAGTTTGACGTGGCGATCGAGCGGATCCAGGATCGCGGTGCTAAGCACGACGCCGGGGCGAAGCATCGATAGGGGGACCGATTTGCAGATCATCAAACTTGCTTGAGCGGGACGGTGGCTCGACATCGATACGCTACGGTGGCGCGACATCGATACTTTCGGCGGGGCCGAGCCGATTCGCTTAAACGTTTTGCCGCCAAGGCTCGACAGAATTCGACCGCCGGCGTAGAAGTGGTGCTGTCGTTCTGTCTTCCAAACCAACGCTTCGGATAACCCACGTGAGCATGACACATCGCCTGACCACTTTTGCCGCCCTGGCCGTCACGACCCTGGCAACCGCCAACGCCCACCCCGGCCACGGTGAACCCGGCCAGGCGCATTACGTGACCGAACCCACCCACGTGGTACCCGTCATGCTGGCCGCGTCAGTGACGCTGGTCGTCGTCGCAGCGGTGGCGTTGTGGCGACGCGGAAAGACCGTCCGCCAACTCGAGGCCTAAGAAATCGTTTGACGTCCCGTTCAGTCGTCGTCAGCGGCGGACGTGACGCGAGCGTTTTGCATTAGCTCCAGCGCCTTCTCCTTGGCCGATTTCAGGTCCAATTTGCCGGTGCCCAGCAGCGGGATCGTATCGACCTCGACAAAACAATCTTGACCGGGAATGAACAGGTTCGGCAGGCCCGCCGCGCTCAAGCCCTTGCGGAGTTCGTCGATCGGCTTGGACGTCGGCAGGTGAAGCACGATCAAACGCTCGCCCTTCTTTTCGTCCGGCATCGCCGTCACGAACGCGCGGACGACATCGTCTTCGATCGTGTCGTCGTCCAACAACCGGCTGAGTTCTTCTTCGATGCGAACGTGCGGCACCATCTCGCCGCCGATCTTTGAAAACCGACTGAGCCGGCCCGTGATGTGAATGAAACCTTGGTCGTCCACGTTTGCGATGTCGCCGGTGACGTACCAACCATCCTGGACGGCCTCGCGAGTCAGTTCGTCTTGGTTGGCGTAACCTCGCATCACGTTCGGGCCGGTCACCATCAGCATCCCGTCCTGGCCGGCGCATAATTCCTCGCCGGTCTCGGGCGAAAGGATGCGAGTCGAAATGCCGGGCAGCGGTCGCCCGACGCTGCCTTCGACGCGATCGACTTGGTAGAGCGCCGATGATCGCGTCGGCGGAATATTGACCGACACCAGCGGACTAAGCTCGGTCGCGCCGTAGCCTTCGACTGGGCGAACGCCAAACTTTTGCTCGAACGCATCGAACAATTCGGCCGGCATCTTTTCCGCTCCGACGACCACCACGTCCAGCTTCGCGAACTGCTCGGGCGTGATCCGGCGAAGGTACCCACGCAGGAACGTCGGCGTGGCCAGCAGCACCGTCACGCCGTACTTTTCGCACAGCTTGCCGATTTGTTTGCTGTCCAGCGGATTGAAGTGATAAACCCCGCGCGGCCCGAGCGCCATCGCGCCCCACAGCGTCACCGAATAGCCGAACGAATGAAAGAACGGCAGCACGCCCATGATCGTGTCGCTGGTGTTCAGCTTGACCGCCCGTTCGATCGCGTCGACGTTGTGGCTGATGTTCGCGTTGGACAACAGCACGCCCTTGGGCATGCCCGTCGAACCGCTGGTGAAAATGATCGTCAGCAAGTCATCGCAGTCGATCTTGTTCAGCCCCAAAATGCGATCGAGCAATCCGGCCGGAACAAATCGGGCTTGCACGAATGCGACCAGCTTGTCGATCTTGCTGACCTTATCTTTCAAGTCTTCCAGCAAGACGACTTCGGTTTTGACATCCAAGTTGATCTTGTCCATGAACCGCTTGCTGGACAAAACGTGATTGATGTCGACGTCGTCGATGCAGTGGTTGACCACGTCGCTGGTGACCGTGTAGTTCAAGTTCGCACTGATGCGACGGTCGAACGCAAGCGCCAAGTTCACGATCACGCCGCCGACGCTGGGCGGCAACAGCACTCCGACATAGCGTTCGTCGGCGGTGAAGACTTCGCGGCGAAGCATTCGCCGCAGCGCCAGCGCGCGGATTAACATGTCGCGGCCGGTCACTTCGGTGCCCATCGAATCGGCCGCTTGCATGCCACCGCCGCGGCGACGAAGGACTCGGATGATCCGTTTGGCCAGCACCGGAAATTTCCGCCGATGCTCGATCGTCGCTTTCGCGCCGAGCGCCTGCACGCGAGTGCGAAGGATCTCCAGCGGTGTGTCGCCCGGCATCGGCGTGTCGATGTACAGCGTCAACGTGCGGCGAAACTCTTGCGGCCATTTGAAGAAAAACTTGCCGCCCGAAAAACTGAAGATGCTGCCCCACATGCCGTCCATCCACATCGGCACGATCGGCGCGTCGGTCTTCTTGACGATCTTGCTGATGCCGCCCTTGAAGGCTTGCAGTTGACCGGTGCGGCTGAGCGTTCCTTCGGGGAAGATGCCGACCACGTCGCCGGACTCGACCGCTTCGCGACCGGCTTTTAACGCGCGGCCGATCGACTTGACGTTGGCCGACATGTAGATCGTGTCGAACGCGTTGCCCAAGTAGTTCGTGATCGGGTTCTTAAAGTTGTCGCCGTCGACGACGAAGCGAACGTTCCGCGGCAGCATCCACAGGATCAAGATTCCGTCGATCCACGAAACGTGATTGCTGATCACGACGCATCCCTGATCGGCCGGCAAATTTTCCAGCCCCACGATCCGCTTGCGATACAGGATCGGCAGCAGAATTCGGAACGGAAGCCGCACGAACTTTCGCGGCGAAACGATCGCTAAGATCAACAACGCGACCGCCAACGCGGCGACCACCGCGAGCACAATGAGCCAACCGTTCACACGACGTTCCTAGGGAAAAACAAGCGAGCAAGAACCGCAACGTCAAAAGAGTAACGAATCGGCGGCTAACTTTCGCGGTCAGTCCTGAACGGTCCTGCGATGAATAAGTCGCTCAGATGTAAAACATCGCCGCGTCATTGTTCTTCGCTCGAGCGACCATCTCGGCCAGCGTCACGGACGCCAGCACGTTTCGACTGGCCTCGGCGGCCTGTTCCCAGACGTTCTGCAACCGCACGGCCGCGCGAGTCGATTTGCCATCGGCCTTAAATCCTCCGTCCGGACAACCGACCGCGTCGGCGATGTCCAGTAGCGTGATCGTTTCGGCATCGACCGCTAAACGGTACCCGCCCTGGCTGCCACGGATCGACTGAACCCAACCGCTCGACCGCAGCGTTCGCAGGATCTGGACCAGGAACGGACCCGGCACGCCTTGCCGATCGGTGATGTCGCGAATCGTGACCGGCGACGGAGCATCGACGTGGATCGCCAATTCGATCAGCGCCAACGAAGCGTAATGGACTCGCGCGGAGATCGTCATCGTCGTGTCCTTTTAGCTTGCGTGGTTGAAAGACGGTTAATTGTGCAGACCACATTCGGTCTTTTGAAACCCGCTCCAACGGCCCGCCCGTTCATCTTCACCGATCCCGACCGCTCGTGTGCAGGGCTGGCAACCGACGCTCGGGAACCCCTGATCGTGCAGCGGGTTGTACGGAATGTCGTGCGCGGCGATCAGATTCCAAACGTCTTTCTTGGTCCAATTCGCCAGCGGACTGACCTTCACGAGCTGGAACTTTTTGTCCCAGCCGACGATCGGTGCCTTCGCTCGGTCGGGCGATTGGTCGCGTCGAATGGCGCTTGCCCAAGCGTGAAAACCCTTCGCCGATTCGTGCAAGACGCGAAGCTTACGGTCGAAACAGCACTGGTTCGGGTTCGTCTTGTAAAGCGGCCCGCCGTGCATCGCTTCGTACTGCTGCACCGTCGTGTCGGGCAGCTTGTATTCAACGGTGATGCCGTACCGAGCGATCACTTTTTCGCGAAGGTCGTGCGTTTCTTGAAACTGGTAACCGGTTTCCAAATTGAACACCGGCGTGTCCGGCGCGATCTCGGCCAACATGTGCAGGATCGTCATTCCCTCGGGCCCGAACGCGGTCGCCATCGTGAATTTCGGGGCGAAGCGGTCGACCGTCCAGCGAAGGATTTCCTGGGGCGTCGCTTTTTCCAGCGACGCACTATCGGCCGCAAGCTCGGCCAGAAATTCGTCCGTCGGGTGCAGCGGCGGATCGGCGGCCAAGGCCCCGCGAGGCTTGCCGTCGTCGATCGAAAACACTTGCAGAGGCGGATTTTCGGGCGGTTTCATCGCGGAACTGGTGGCGGGAGTCGGTGTCGGAATCGGTTCAGCAGACATGGCGGTCGACTTTGACGGCGGGGTAAACTCTACGGATAGGTTACATACTTGATCCCTATAGTCAACTATGGTTATCGTCCGCCACGCGTTCCGGGTTGAGTGATTTTGTCGGTCGAGCCGGTGGGGGCGGTATTCACCAGCCGGCTGTTACCAGTCGGCCATTACCAGTCGGCCATTACCAGTCGGCCAGCGGCCCGGTTTGGTCCTTCGTCGCGTCGACGAAGCGAGCGTCGCAGAACGCGTCGGTCATGCCGGCCAAGTATTCGCCGACCACCCGCTCGATCGGCATCCGTTCGGCTCGCACCCGAAACCGCAGCGGCAATCGGCCCGGCGACTTCTGCAGCAACTCGAACAACGTCCGCAGCCGCATCGCCGCCGCGTCACGAACCGGGATCAACCGCTTGTGGCGATACACGGCGTCGAACAAGAACGATTCCAACTCGCGCCGCTGAACGGCAAGCGACTCGCTGTGTTCCAATCGAACTCCCGCGTCGCAAACTTCCGCCGCGCGATGCCCGTCGACGCTGCGAAGTTGCTCGATCGCGACGGTCAGCAGATCACTGACTTGCAAGTCGATCAGTTCATGAACCAGCAACTGACGAAGCTGCGTCGTCGGCAGCATTCCATGCTTGTCGCGGATCGATTGCAGCGCTCGACGCACCACCGCAAGCTCGGCCAGTTCGTCGATCGACAGCAATCCCATCTGCAGCGCGTCGTCGACATCGTGCGCGTCGTACGCGATCGAATCAGCCAAGTCGACGATCTGGACTTCCAAGATCGGCGATCGACCGACGGCGGCTTCGGCTTTATGAGCCCGCGTGTCTTGACCGGCCAACGTTTCCAGCGACAGGTTCAGCCCGCTGAACTTGCTGTACCGTTGTTCCAACTCCGTCACGATCGTCGTCGCGAATTGATTGTGCGAAAAACCGCCGACCGGCTGCATGCAGTCGTCCAGCACGTCTTCACCGCAGTGACCGTACGGCGGATGGCCGATGTCGTGCATCAGCGCGAGTGCTTCGGTCAGGTCTTCGTTCAATCGCAGCACTCGCGCGATCGTCCGAGCCACCGACGCGACTTCAAAGGTGTGCGTCAACCGCGTCCGGTGGTAGATGCCCATCTCGCCGGTGAAGACTTGCATCTTGCCGGCCAGCCGCCGGAAGGCGCTGCTGTGCAGAATCCGATCGCGATCGCGAGCGAACGGGCCGCGGTAGGCGTGCGGGTTTTCGGCGAATGCACGCCCGCGCGAATCGCGGCTGTGCATCGCATAAGACGCCAGCAGCAAGTGTTCGCGATCCGCATAACGCCGCAAGTCGATCATCGGAAATGTCTCGGCCCGTTCCAACGGTCGCCTCGTGGGGTAATCTGTTCGTAAAGCGGCGACGTCCGCCGTTGCCGTAGCTCCGACACGCCGCGATAACGTAGCCCCGACACGCCGTGGCGGGGCCGAACAGCTTTGCTGTTCGATCCATGCTCCGCCAGGGCCTGGCGGACCTACGTTCAATGCAATGCTCCGCCACGGCGTGGCGGAACTACGTTCAGCATCCTAGCACCCCACCAAAACCAAGCCCACACGGGAATCGATCCTGCTCTTGTCCGCCAACTCCATCCGAATCCGCGGCGCCCGTGTCCACAACCTGCGCTCGGTCGACATCGACATCCCGCGCGACGCCGTCACCGTCATCACCGGCGTCTCGGGCAGCGGCAAGTCCTCGCTAGCGTTCGACACGTTGTACGCCGAAGGACAACGGCAATACATCGACAGCCTGTCCGCCTACGCGCGACAATTCCTCGATCAGATCCCCCGCCCCGACGTCGACTCGATCGACGGCCTCGCCCCGACGCTGGCCATCGACCAAAAACCCGGCTCGTCGGGCGCTCGCAGCACCGTCGCCACCGTCACCGAGATCTACGATTACCTGCGGCTGCTGTACGCCCGCGTCGGCGTGCCGCACTGCAGCAACTGCGGCTCGGCGATCGCCCGCCAATCGGCCGACGACATCTTGGGATCGCTGTTAACGCTGCCCGAAAAGACGAAATTGGTCTTGATGGCACCGATGGTCCGCGGCCGCAAAGGATCACATCGCGAAGTGCTCGAGTCGATCCAAAAGGCCGGCCTGATCCGCGCTCGAGTCGACGGCGAAACGTTTTTACTGGAAGAAGTCCCGGCGCTTGCCGTTCGCAAGAATCACACAATCGAAGCCGTCATCGATCGCATCGTCCTCCGCGAAGACATCGCATCACGGCTGTCGCCATCCGTCGACCTCGCACTGCGTCTGGGCGATGGCCTGATGTCGGTGTCGGTGCAAAAGCCTGATGACGAAGCCGCCATCGAAACGCTATTCAGTACCGCAAACGCGTGCGTGAACTGCGGGACAAGTTTCGGCGAGATCGAACCGCGAACGTTCAGCTTCAACAGCCCCTACGGCGCATGCCCCACCTGCGACGGACTCGGCCGCGTCGGCGATGGCGATGAAGCAGACACGTGTCCCGATTGCGGCGGCGCAAGACTCAACGCGGAAGCTCGCACCGTCACGATCGGCGGCACCGCGATTCATCAACTGACTGCCATGCCGCTCTCCGGTGCAATCGTTTGGATGCGCGGGCTGACGACGAAGACGTCGGCGCTGCACACGCTGGTGGCCGAACCGATCGTTCGCGAAGTCACCCGTCGCGTGGAATTTCTGATGCGAGTCGGCGTTAGTTACTTGACGCTGGACCGGGCCGCCGATTCGCTGTCCGGCGGCGAACTGCAACGCGTGCGACTGGCGACCAGCATCGGCAGCGGGCTGGTGGGCGTGTGCTACGTTCTGGACGAGCCATCGATCGGGCTGCATCCGGCCGATCACGACCGGCTGATCGATTGCATTCGCCAACTGCAAACGCAAGGCAACACGGTCGTGATCGTCGAACACGACGAAGCGACAATGCGGCACGCGGATTTCCTGGTCGACATCGGTCCGGCGGCGGGCAAGCACGGCGGGCAAATCATCAGCCAAGGATCGCCCGATGAAGTCGCCAGCGACGAGGCGAGTCTGACCGGGCAATACCTTCGCGGAGTCAAACGGGTGCCGGTGCCGGAGACTCGCCGCCAGCCGAAACAATGGCTAACGATTACCGACGTCACGACGCACAACTTAAAAAACGTCACCGCCGAAGTTCCGCTGGGCTGCTTGGTCGGCGTCAGCGGCGTGTCGGGCAGCGGCAAGTCCTCGCTGATCAACGACACGCTTTATCCGGCGCTAGCGAAGAAGCTGGGACTGGTCGGCGCGAAACCCGGTCCATTCAAAAGCCTTCGCGGCGCGAACCAGATCGACAAACTGATCCCGATCGACCAAGCCCCGATCGGTCGCAGTTCACGCAGTTGCCCGGCCACCTACGCGGGCGTGCTGGACGAAGTTCGCAAGGTGTTCGCGAAAACGCGTGAGGCGAAGACGCGAGGCTTTTCGACCAGCCGGTTCAGTTTTAATTCCCGCGAAGGCCAATGCGAACTCTGCAAAGGGCACGGCGTCGAGCGCATCACGATGAACTTTTTGTCGGACCTGTTCGTGACGTGTTCCCGCTGCGGCGGCAAACGGTTCAACCGGCAAACCTTACAAGTGCGATTCAAAGGCGCCAGCGTCGCCGACGTGCTGGACATGTCGATCGACGACGCGGCCGCGTTCTTTGAGAACGTGCCCAAGATCCATCGACAACTATTGTCCTTGCAAACCGTCGGCCTCGGCTACATCCACCTCGGCCAAGCCAGCACGACGCTGTCGGGCGGCGAAGCTCAGCGGATCAAACTCGGTACCGAACTGGCGCGAGTCTCGACCGGCCGAACGCTTTATCTGTTGGACGAACCAACGACGGGCCTTCACTTCGCCGACGTCGAACGCCTGGTCGGCGTCCTGCAAAAACTGGTCGACGCGGGCAACACGGTCCTGGTCATCGAGCACAATTTCGACCTGCTGGCCGCCTGCGACTGGATCCTGGACCTCGGCCCCGAAGGCGGCACCGGCGGGGGCCATTTATTAGCCGCAGGAACGCCGGAAGACGTCGCGAAGCTAAAAAACAACGCAACCGGTAAGTACCTAAAGCGGGCACTCGCGTAGGTCCGCCACGCCGTGGCGGAGCATGGAATGAACCAACGATCAGCAAGCTGTTCGGCCTCGCCACGGCGTGTCGAGGCTACGATTTGCCGCGCTGCGTAGGTCCGCCACGCCGTGGCGGAGCATGGAATGAACCACCGAACAGCAAACTGTTCGACCTCACCACGGCGTGTCGAGGCTACGATTTGCCGGCGCCTGCGTAGGTCCGCCACGCCGTGGCGGAGCATGGAATGAACCAACGAACAGCAAACTGTTCGGCCTCGCCACGGCGTGTCGAGGCTACGATCTACACGCTTGCGTAGGTCCGCCACGCCGTGGCGGAGCATTCAATGAACCAACGAACAGCAAACTGTTCGGCCTCGCCACGGCGTGTCGAGGCGACGTTTTGCCGGCGCTGCGTAGGTCCGCCACGCCGTGGCGGAGCATGGAATGAACCACCGAACAGCAAACTGTTCGGCCTCGCCACGGCGTGTCGAGGCTACGATTTGCCGGCGCCTGCGGCTGGGCGTTAAACGATTGGCCTCCGTGCGATATGTTGAATTCATGCCGACCCCACATCGCAACCCCGTCAATGCCGAATCCCCTTACGCCATCGTCCGCGAATCAGAACCCGATGGTCTTGGCGGCATCGCAAACGTCTTGACCGTGTTCTTGACCGCTGCCGAATGTCCGATCGGATGTTCGATGTGCGACCTATGGCGAAACACGCTGACCACCCCGACCCCGGCCGGCGCGATCGGGACGCAGATCGACCAAGCAATCCGCGGCAGCGAAAAATCTGACTGGATCAAGTTGTACAACAGCGGCAACTTCTTTGACCCGCGCAGCATCCCGCCGAGCGACTACGCATCGATCGCCCAGCAAACTCAAGCGTTCCAAAAGATCATCGTCGAAAACCATCCACGGTTCGGCCGCGATCGAATGAAAACGTTTCGCGATCTGATCAGCGGTCGACTCGAAGTCGCCGTCGGTCTGGAAACCGTCCAGCCGCGGTGGCTCGATCGGATCGGCAAGCGGATGACGCGAGACGATTTCGATGGCTACGCGAAATGGCTGCGGAGCGAGAACGTCGACCTGCGAGTCTTCTTGATCGTCGGCGTCCCCGGCATCACGGCCGCCGAATCGATTCGTTGGGCGAGTCTATCGGTGCGGCACGCGATCGCGGTCGGAGCCCGTCACGTGAGCCTGATTCCGGCGCGAGCCGGTCACGGTTGGAACGGGCAAGCCGATCTACTTCCGATCATCAAGCCGGATCAAATGGAAGAACTATTGATGGCGTCGATCGCGGGCGCTGATGGTGCCGCGTGCGTGACCGTGGACCTGTGGGACATGGATGAAACAGATGCTTGTTACCGACGAATGCACCGGAGCAACCTTTCACAAATGGTGATGCCATGCGCGACGTGACCATCATCGGTTCAGGCTTCGCCGGTTCGATCCTCGCTCGAGTCTTGGCCGTTCGAGGCGTGAACGTCGTCCTGATCGACCCGGCACGGCATCCTCGCTTTGCCATCGGCGAATCATCGACGCCGATCGCGGATTCGATGCTGCGGCGGATCGGGACGAAGTATGAATTGCCTGATTTGGTATCGATGTCAACATGGGGTTCATGGCAACGCGAACACTCGAACTTAAACGCCGGCAAGAAACGCGGCTTCAGTTACTTTCAACACCAACACCATCAACCGTTCGCGGAAACCCGACGCGGCGAAAAAAGTCTGCTGGTCGCCGCCAGCCCCAACGACGATGTGTCTGACACGCATTGGTATCGCCCCGACGTTGACGGTCGTCTTTTCGACCGAGCGATCGAGGCCGGCGTCGTCGACGGTTCGGGATGGGCGGCGACGTCGATCGAGAAAGACGGGGCGAGATGGAAGGTGGGTTGCGGCGACCGAACGTTCTTGTGCGACTGGGTGATCGATGCGTCGGGCCAATCGTCGGTGGCCAGTCGTTTGTTGCAGTCGCCCGATCGCGCGGACGAGTTACAGACGCGAACGCACAGCCGGTTCGGACATTTTCGCGGCGTCGCGTCTTGGTCGGCGATGATCGACGACGCGGGCGAACCGTTCGACGCCGACGACGCGGCCCAGCATCACTTGCTGGACCGATCGTGGATCTGGATGCTGCGGATGGGCCGCGACATCACCAGCGTCGGCGTGACCGGGCCGATGCAATCATCGCTCGACTGGGCATCGTTTCCATCGATCGCCGCGATGATGCGTGATGCAAAGTTGATCGCACCTGACGTGACAAACATGCGAACGACCGGACGGCTGCAACGCTGGTTCGATCCGGTGCCGGCATCGAACGTGCTGATACTACCGACGTCATCACTGACGCTGGACCCACTTCACAGCACCGGCATCGCGCACGCATTGGCGGGCGTCGAACGGGTTGCGAACATTTTGTTGGACGACGCGGACACGGACGACTATCGACAATCGCTGAACGCCGAAGCGAAGTTGCTCGATCGATTGGTCAGCACCGCTTACGCCGTGATCGACGACTTCGACCGTTTCACCACCGCCTGCATGGTGTTTTTCGCCGCCGCGATTCGCTGCGAAGAATCACTCAATCGAGGCGACGCGCCGGCCGCACTTTGGTGTGCCGATGACGCTAAGATGGGGTCCGACGTTCACGAGGCGTGCGACGTGATCACCGACCGAAACGATTCGGACTACGATGCCAAGGTCCGTGATCTGATCGCGTTGTACAACACCGCCGGATTGATGGACGCAAGCGTTCACAACCGCTACGCCTACACAGCAACAAAGAAATCATTGTAGGACAATTGTCCCAATTGTCCCCGAAACCTTTGTAGGACAATTGTCCCAATTGTCCCGCTGATCACTGACCCTTCGATCCAGGGGACAATTGGGACAATTGTCCTACAATCACTTACCCGAATTTCTAATGCGTACTTCAATATTTTTGCTTTGCTTGACACTTTGCGGTCACGCCTTTGCCGCCGAACAGCCCAACGTCATCTTCATTCTTTGTGACGATCTTGGTTGGGGCGACCTGGGCGTCCTGCATCAAAACAGCCGGCCTGCGGACAAGCGACACGCGACACCGAACTTGGACGCGATGGCCGCCGAGGGCATCCAGCTTCGACGCCATTACTGCCCCGCGCCGGTTTGTGCGCCGAGTCGAAGTTCGTTGTTGACGGGGACGCATCAAGGTCATGCGGAAGTTCGCGACAACCAGTTCGACAAGGCGCTCGAGAACAATCACACGCTGGCAACGGTCATGAAGTCCGCCGGTTACTCGACGGCGCTGATTGGCAAGTACGGATTGCAAGGCGACGGCGAAACGCCCGACCAGTGGCCGGCGTATCCGACGAAGCGAGGCTTCGACGAGTTCTTTGGTTACGTGCGTCACGTCGACGGCCACGTTCATTATCCGGCGCACGAATGGCCGTTGGGCGACAGCGAAAAACACCGAGCTCCGAAAGAACTTTGGTGGAATGATCGCGAAGTGTCGTCCGAGCTGACGAAGTGTTACACCGCCGATTTGTTCACCGCGCGAAGCAAGAATTGGATCGCTGACCACATGGCATCGTCCGGCGACGAACCTTTCTTCTTGTACTTGGCCTACGACACGCCCCACGCCGCGCTGCAAGTTCCCTCGGTTGCGTATCCCGATGGCGGCGGATTGAAGGGCGGGTTGCAGTGGACCGGCAAGCCTGGCGAAATGATCAACACGGCCGCCGGCGAGATCGATTCGTATCGCCATCCCGATTACGTCGGCCGCGGCTGGACCGATGTCGAAGAACGGTTTGCGACGATGGTTCGCCGCATCGATGACTGCGTCGGCGACTTGCTGCAAACGCTGCGTGATCTGGAAATCGACGACAACACGATCGTCGTGATCAGCAGCGATAACGGGCCGCACGAAGAGTCGTACCTTGCCGGCAAAAACTACGATCCGACTTCGTTCGCATCCTACGGGCCGATGGACGGCATCAAGCGAGACGTCTACGAAGGCGGCATCCGTGTGCCGACGCTGGCCTGGTGGCCCAAGACGATCCCGGCCGGAACCATCGATCAAACGCCCAGCCAATTTCACGACTGGATGGCCACGTTCGCGGACCTGGCCGGTCGTCCCGCACCGGCTCGCTGCGATGGCGTTTCGCTGAAACCGTTGCTAACCGGCAAGCAGCAATTGCCGTTGCCGACGGTTTACGTCGAGTATTTCAACAACGGAAAATTCCCGAACTACGGGCCGTTCGCCGAGGATCGCAAGAAACAGAAGCGCGGCCAACAGCAAGTCGTCTTCGTCGACGGACTGAAAGGCGTCCGAACGAACGTGAAGTCGCAAGATGACCCGTTTCAAATCTACGACGTCATCGCTGATCCCGCCGAACGCAACAACTTGGCGGGCACCGACGCCAAGTTCGATGCGTTGCAAGCGAAGATGCACGACCGAGTCTTGCAGATTCGCCGTCCGAACGAATCCGCGCCGCGGCCGTACGATGACGAATCGGTTCCGGCGGTGAAGAAAACCGCCACGCAGCCGGGCCTGATTGTGTCGCACTATCCCGGCGATTTTGATTATGTGCCAAATTGCAAGTCATTGCACCGGAGCGAGCGAGGCTGGAGCAACGATCTGACGGCCCGCGCTTCCGCCAGCGGCGCGATCGAGTGGTCGGGATACGCCAAAGTCGAAGCCGACGGCGAGTACACGTTCACGCTCAATTCGGACGCACCGGCGCTCGTGCGACTTCATGACGCGATCTTGATCGACGACGATTTCGGCCACGTCGACGGACAAACGGTGACCACAAAAATCCGCCTCGCCGCAGGACTGCATCCGATCCGCATCACGACGCTGGTCACCGATGGCAAGCCGCCAAAGATCAGCTTATCAGCCGAAGGCGTGACTTACGCGGCCTCGCGGATTCCGTGATCGGTACGAGTCCGACCGCTGGCGACGGTTTCCTCGCGGATTTGCAGGTTGCGTTGCAAGTCGACTTCGTTGGCGTAACCGCGGCCGTGATCCAGGTGCAGCACGACCGTTTGAAACCGCACGTGCTTGCCCCGGATGCCGGCGTTTTCCAGCCGTTCGCCCAGCTCGCGGTCTTGGCCGCCGTATCGCATCCGCTGGTCAAACCCGCCGGCCGCGATCACGTCGGCGGTCCAGCCGGACGAGTTGTTGCCGTTCCACGTCGGCCGCGTCGTGGTAGCAGTGTTCAAGATCACGCTCACTCGCGTTCCGATCAACCGCAACCAGCGATGCGACGGCGGTAACCCGTGCTTGCGAAGCCAGCTCAATCGAAACGCATCGCCGGATCGAATGTGCTCCGGTGCAATCGTTTGTGACAGCGTCATCGGCAACTTGTAATAGCCGCCGGATAAAAACCGTCCCGGCCGCGCGGCCGCGTGATGTTGGGCAACGAAGTCGGATCGGGGAATGCAATCGCCGTCGGAGAACAACACGTAATCGCCCGCGACCGCTTCGAGAGCTCGATTCAGAATCGTACTTTTGCGGAACCCGTCGTCGGCGTGCCAAATGTGCTTGATCGTCAGTCTCGTCTCGTCTCGCCATCGCTTGACCAACTCGGCCGTTTCGCGCCGGCTGCCGTCGTCCGCGATGACGATTTCGTATCTTGGGTGTGATTGAACCGAATAGCCCACCAAGACTTTTTCCAACCACGCCGGTTGGTTATACGTCGATAGGACGACGCTAATGAGCTTCGGTGCGTTCATGGTCTTTGTACTTTGTAGGACAATTGTCCCAATTGTCCCCGGAATGTTTTTTCAAGTTGCACAGGGGACAATTGAGACAATTGTCCTACTCTGGTTACGCCACGCGGGTGGCTTTGTAGTTGCTATACAAATTTTGGTCGTGGAACGGCAGGCAGATCCGGCCTTGCGAGGAGTCCAGGTCGCCGTCGCGAAGCCGCTTCATGAACCGTGTTCCGCACAGATGTTCTTCATAGAACGCAGTCACTCGATCTCGCATGGCGGCCACGTCCTTGGGCGACATCGCGGCAGCTCGGTCGATCGCGTCAATCAGGCCGCTGCGTCCGTCGAAGCAGATCGCGTCGAAGCCGTCCACCAGCACCGGCGTGATGCGGGTCGCGTATTGCAGGATCGGGATCGTGCCCACGGCCATTGCCTCGGTCAAATGATGACAGGTCGGCTGGGACGATCCGGGACAGCATAAAAAGAAGTCCGCCCCCGCTAGCGCCGGCAACCAGTCAGCCGCTTCGATCGACTCACTTCGGCTGTCCGACAACACGATCCGATCGCTATGGTTGACGTTGCTCGGGGTTACGTCGCTGATCCGATCCGCCACGCGTTCGCCGGCGTGGGCGCGAACGGTTTCGACGACTTCCAAGCGATTCAAAATGTTGAAGCCGCGACCGATTTGTTCGTCGCCATACCGAGGCTTCTGGTTCCCGGCAAACAGCATCGAGATCGGTCGCGGATGGTCGCGAAGTTTGTCCAGCGATGTCGTCCGCAGTTCCGCCAGCGTGGCCGGGTGCATCGGGTACGGCATCACGGGCACGCTGCGATCGATGTCGCGACCGACCTGCAATTCCGTACGACCGATCTCGCTCTCGTCGGTCAGCACCAGCGAACCCGGTGAAGGCCGATCGCGGTAGATCACTCCAGGCATCGCCAGCATCGTTTGACCGTGCGGCTTGTGCGCGATCGCGGCCAGAATCCGATCGTCACAGCAAAGTTCCAGCGGCGAACCAGCATCATTGGCGTGATGAGCGATCGCGGCGAGATGACGAGCGCCGTCGACTAAAAGGTTTTTCGTGTGCAGGACAAGCGCGATCGGACGCTGGAACCATTCAGCCGACGGGCCGGACTTATCACGCAAGATTTGGCGTGCTCGTCGAATGTCGACGGGGTAACGGACGACTGCCTTCCATGGCATGATCGATACGGCCTGATGCAGAGAAACAGAAACGGGCGAGAAGACTTTTTAGTAAAGCCTTGACCCTGACCGCGTCAAGATCGACCGAAATCTGCTTACGCCTTTCGCAGGCCTTCACGTTCGATGATGACTTCCGCGCCGTCGTCATGCGGCGAAGCTTGCGGATCACTTCCGTCTTTTCCATCGTTCCGGCTTTGGCCCGCGCGAGCAGTTTGGCGACTTTTTTCTTGCGGGTGCGTCGACGACGAATTTCGCGGACGCGTTCGATTCCGGACGGCATGGATGGTCTCTAGCGGGGGAAAGTTTTCAAAAGCGAGAATTGACTCGGGATTGTAAGAACAAACCGTCAAAAACGAAAGAGGGTAAAACGGCACGCCGGCCTCCTCTGATTGCGATCCCCCATTTGTCTTGACGCCGCCATCCCCGCGTTCGTAACTTCCGCGATTGATGTCAGCCCGTTCCGGACGTCGTTCGGACCCAATCTCTGTCGGCGGAAGTGACCCATTTTCAATCGGCTTCGCCCCGTTCGCGTCCTGATCTGGCTCTCGCTAGCGAGTGGCATCGGTGGCTGCGCGACATGGTCGAACCGTGCATCGGTCGACGACCTGATCGCCGAACCGGCCGTTGTCGCGGACAAAGCTCATCGCCGATCGATCGTGATGGACGTCGAATTCGTCCCCATCAAGCTGCACGCGACCGGCGAAGACGCAGCCGGCGTCGACATGGCCATGGCGGCCGATCGAGCGGCGTCGATGTGGCAGTGGGTCGACGAAACGGCGATCGACGTGACGCTGCGGCGGAGGCTTCTGGAAAATGGCTTGCGCGTCGGTCTGGTCAGCAACGAAGAATCGTTCCGCGACCGCCTGGCTTCAATCGCATCGCAACAGGACGTCGTCGAAAAGTTCTTGACCAGTGCGTCGGTTGCCAGCGATGTGTCGCGCGGCGCGAAGAAAATCCCGATGCGAATCGGCAAGCGATATGAACTCCCCCTTCGTCAACCGATCGAAGGCACCCACGTCGCGATGGCTCGCATCGACGGCGAAACGATCGGCAAGACGTTGCTTGACGCGCAGTACCTTTTCGCGGTCGAGCCGATTCGATCGACGGGTCAAAAGCAAATTCATCTGCGTCTGCGTCCCGAAATTCAGCACGGCGAAATGCGACAGCAATGGGTCGGCAGCGAATCAGCGTTTCGCATCGGCCAACGCCGTCCCGTGTGGGCGTTTCCGACGCTGGATTTGAACTTGGAAATTTCCGAAGGCGACGTGATCGTCATCGCGCCGACGCTGCCGATGACGGGACTTACCAAGCACATGTTTGTGGGCCTGAACGCGAATCAACAGGCCGAACAAATCGTGCTGTTGATGCGGATCGAACACGTGCCGACTGCGGCAGATGGAATTTGATCGGCGCTCGGCCTATCGTGACCGCCGTTGCTGAACCGTCATCGTCGATCCTTCGCTCGGTGGTCGCGATTAGTTTCGTGACGATCCGTCGACGTCGCCGCTAACCGCTGCTGCGATATTGTCCCCCATGGTTTCCGGTGAAGCAAAACATCAGGCGGGGCGATCAAAGAAATCGACGCTACCGTTTTTAAGGCTGTAGTAAGCACCGACGATCTTTAGCTTGCCAGCCTTCTGCGGTTCCAGCATGATCGGGTCGGCTTCCGTGCGAAGTCGATTGACCGTTCGACGCACGTTCTCGTGAATCGCTTCGCTAAGATCGATCTTCCCATCCGAATTTCGCACGCCCAACGCAGCCGGCAAGATCGGTTGGATCATGTCGCCGATCGCGCCGGGGAAACGCTGGTCTTTTTCAATCACTTGGACCGCCGCGTCCACCGCGCCGCACGCTTCGTGACCCATCACCACGACCAACGGAACTTTCAAAACGGCGACCGCGTACTCGATCGATCCCATCGCGGCCAAGCCGCTGACGGTGTTGCCCGCGTTGCGAATGATGAACAGTTCCCCCAGCCCGCGGCCGAACAACAACTCCGGTGGCACACGGCTGTCCGAGCACGTGACGTAGGCGCAAAACGGTGATTGCCCCTTGGCCAATTCCAACCGACGCTGCGGGCCGATCGGTGGTGCGGATGCTTCGCCGGAAAGAAATTTTTCGTTGCCCTGGATCAGAAATCTTAGCGCTTCGTCCGGCGTCAACGTGGTGTAACCGTTCTTCGTCGGCACGGGGCGGAAACCGTTGGATGATTCGGCGGCTGGGTCGGCGGTTGAATCTTGGGCATGGGCCGTCCAGGCGGTCGCCGCGACGGCGCCAGCGGTAATGAGACCACGTCGGGATAGTTTTGACATGAAAGACTTTTTGCGGGAGAACTAACTTGAATGATCTGTCGGAACCGATCGATGGAGTGGCTTCCCATCGCATCGACGTCAAAATTGACCGACGCCAAATGATACGGACGCCGTCGCGAACAAGACACTGACAAGATCCCGATTTGTTTCGCTCGTCTGAACGATACGGTTTGGGCCGCCGAGATTGGTCGTCTGAACCAATACATCAATCACCAAGGCCGGATCGACGGAATGAACCACATCCTGTCGATCAACTTTTTCTTCTAAGGACGCGGTGAACAACGACTGACGTAGCTGATTCCGCCAGGGTTCAGAACGGACTGAACCCTGGCGGGATCAGCTACGGTAAATCCGTCACGTGTTGATCGCGTGATGCTGAGTCAACAAAACGCAACCGTCATTTAATCGCCCTGACCCTCTTTGCTCGAAAGCCGTTTGACCCCGAGCCCGACCACCGGCGGCGAATTTTTTTCGGCTGCGTTCTTCGGACATCCGGCACAGCTTCCCGCTTTACCTGCCAAGCCTTTCTGCACCGTTTGCACCATTCGGCGAATGATCCAACCGGCGGCGATGGCGACGATCACGGTTGCGATGATGGTTTGCGGGTTCATGATGTTCGCCTAAACCTGCAAGCAGTGACGGTTGGCCATGCTGATGCCGCTGACGATCGCGCCGACGATGCCGACGAATCCTTGATCGGTGCCGCACAGGAAGACGTTAGGCAGATGGGTGGTTCCGTCAAGCTGTTTGTCCGGCGCGCCATAAACCGCGCCATTGTCGTGGAACGTGAATCGGCGGATCGTCTTTGGTGTGAACACGTCGGTGTCGACGACGTAACCGCGGAAGTCCGGCATGAATCGGACCGCCGACGCGACCGCGTCGTCGTACTGGGCCACTTTCTGGCTTTGGTATTTTTCGTCCGACAGCTCGCACCAACGATCGTGATCGGCAAGCGTCGTGATGCGGATCACGCCATCGGGCAACTGGCCTTCGTCGGGTTCATACAAATAATTGTTCGGCGAACAAATCACGCCGGTTCGCGAATCGCAAAGGCTGTCATCCGGTTTCTGCCAGTGGAACTTGTCGCTGTCGTTATAGAACACGATCGTTCGGTCGAAATTGAAATCGATCGGCTTGCGATCCAAGATCGAGATTGATTCGATGAACGACAGCTTGCCCGCGCGAGCGACGTCGACTTCGGTGATGTCGTCGCACATGCGAAGCGTTTCGATGTTGCCGGCGGAAGACAAAATGCGTTTCGCCGTCAGCTCCGTCCCGTCGTCCAAAACGACTCCACAGGCCTGTCCGTTCTCGACGTGGATCTTCGACACGCCGCTGCGCAGTTTTAATTCACCGCCGAGCCCTCGAAACTTTTTCACAAGATTCTTCAGGATGACGCGGACGCCTTTGAACGGTCGGCCGAATCCTTCTAAGTAACAGGCGCGGAACATGATGCAGAACTGACCGAAGTCCATGTCGTTCTCGCGAGCGTTGCCGTACCACATCAGCGGACAGATCAACATCTCGATCAGCAGCGGTTCGCTGATGTGTTCGGCCATGACCTCGCGCGCCGACCGCATGAAGTTCGGTGCGTCGCCGTCCATGTCGGTGTAGTCGAGCAGCGATCCGCACAGCGACCGGAATCCGTCAACTTGGTCGGGGAAGTTCTTCGCGATCTCGGATTCCAGCAGCTCGATGTCGTTGGTGAAATCCAGCGAAACGTCAGGAAACCGAATCGACGAACCGATCTGCTCGGCCAACTTAAAATCTTCCCAGCGAAACCGCAGTTGGCGGATCAGCTTGGCCAGCGGTCCTTTCTTGTCGCTGCCCTTGGTGGCGTAGTTGGTCATCGCGTGCAGGCCGACGTCGTAGTCGCGTCCGCCCATCCGGTAGAACGAATTGAGCCCGCCGATCGTGTAGTGTCGCTCGAGGATGCAGACGCGTTGATCGAAGTGAGCCAGCCGAATGCCGGCCGCCAAACCGCTCATGCCCGCGCCGATGATGATGGTGTCGTAAGCGGCGGTCATGGTCGGCGGGGGTTGGGGGAAGTGGTCGCGTCTCTGCCGTCAAGATAAAAGGATTGTCGCGGGTCGGCCAGCGTACGCCCGTAGACCCGCGGCTCCGCCCGCAGGATATCCCGCGGGCGGAGCCGCGGGTCTACGTTGATGTCCCGCGGGCGGAGCCGCGGGTCTACGAGGTTGACCCTACGAGCGGCGGACTTCCACGAAATACGCACCGCAGATGTCATTCCCGTTTTCGTCGACGAACCACGTTTGCAGCTCCGTCGGTCCCGCGTCCAGGGTCGTCGTGAACTCGACCGCGGTCCCTTTGTCGTTCGGCTGTCCCGTCATCGTTTGCGATTCGATCGTCATCCGAGCCGACGCGATCGGCAGCGAATTTGCCGCGATGAACGTTCCATCGGTCACGTCGATCGGCGGCATCGATGCGTCCAGTTTCGCGTCGGCTTCGCTCGGATAACGTCGCAGCGTGAAAGTGTACGTTCCGGGCCGATCGACGATCAAATGCCAGACGCCGTTCTTTTGCGTCGCGCGACGAACTTGGACTTGTTGATCGACGAACACGTCCAGCCATTCGCACGCGGTCAGCAGCATCGGGTTCTCCGCGTCGTTGCCAATCACCACCCGCTCGGGCGTTGCCACGTCAATCTTGACATCATCCCACCACGATTGCAGATGCGATCGCATTTCCGCGACGACATCGGGATGTTCGACGGCGACGTCATGGTCCTGGTGCGGATCGGCATCGATGTTGTACAGACGTTTGTTCTCCAGCAACCGCCAACGCCGCCACAGCACGCCCGCGCCGTCACGTTGGGGCACTGTCATGTCGACGCCGCCGACCTTTTGCTCGGCCAGCGGCATGCGACTGTAGTTGATGACCAGCTTGCGATCGCCGACCGAATCGGTCTCGCCTCGCAACACGCTTGCCAAACTGACACCATCAAGATCCCGCGGTACATCGTTGACGCTCGCCAGATCGGCCAGCGTCGGCATCAAGTCTTGCACGTGCGACAACGTGGCGACGTCGCGAACCTTGAAGTCTCCATCGGGCCAACGGATGAAGCATGGCACACGGTGGCCGCCTTCCCACAACTGCGTTTTCTTGCCTCGCATGCCGGCGTTGAAATAATCTTGACCCATTGTGCTGCCGTTGTCGGTTAAGAACACGACGATCGTGTTGTCCATCAACCCGTTTGCCGACAGGAACGCATCGAGCTTGCCGACGTTGTCATCGATGTTCGCTCCCATCGCCAGAAAGCTGACCAAGTCCTCACGCTTGCTCGCGTCCAGATGCTTGACGATATCTTCGTTAGCCGCGATAGCATCGCGCACCGGTTGGCGATAGTGATCGGGCACGAACCAGGGCCAGTGGGCGGAGTTCGTCGCGATGTAAGTGAAGAAAGGTTGGTCCGAACGCTCGCCCATCCACCGCGCCGCTTCGTCGAAGAACACGTCGGTGCAGTAACCGCTGTACCTTTGTCGCTTGCCGTTGTGAATGTACGTGTCGTCGAAGTAGTCGTTGTCCCAGTAATCCGGCACGCTGTTGATGTGCGAGGACGGAAACCAAATCGCTTCGTCGAAGCCGCGGTCTTCCGGGCAGAACGGATAGTTATCGCCGAGGTGCCACTTGCCGAACAAGCCCGTTCGATAGCCCGCGCCACGAAACACGTCGGCGATCGTTTTCAAGTCGGCTTTTAGCAACGTGCGACCGCTGCTGACGTTGATCGCTCGGTTGGCAAACGCATCCAAGCCCGTCATCAACTGGCCTCGCGTCGGCGTACACATCGGCGCGACGTGAAAGTCGGTCAAGCGAACGGCTTCGCTGGCCAGCTTGTCGATGCTGGGCGTGCGTGTAATCGGGTTTCCGTTGCACGAAAATTCGCCGTAGCCCTGATCGTCGGTCATCACGACGACGACATTGGGCCGTTCAGCGGCAATGGCGGCGGCCAGCAAGAAAGCGGATTGCAAAAACACAATCAAAACAAAACGAAGCATCAACCATTGCCTTTGATGAAGCACGAAAACGTTCAGTTTAACCACTGCGAAGCGTCCGCGGTCGCTTGATTCGCGGTCGGCCAGCGACGATGATCGTGGACCGCTGTTCGAGTCCCCCCCCTTCCCGCTGTTTCGGTCCCGCCATGAAAACGCTTTTCTTTTTTGCTTGCCTGTGCTTGGTCGCGACGACCACGCTTGCCGATGACTTGAAACAGAATGCCGGAGAAGTCACGTCGGCCACGTTCGACACCAGCAGAGTTTTCCCCGGCACGACACGCGAGTACTTTGTCTACGTTCCCGCCCAGTACGACGGAAAAACGCCCGCGAACTTGATGGTGTTCATGGACGGCAAGAACTACGTCAATCCCGATGGCGACTTTCGCGCCCCCGTGGTCATGGATGAACTGATCGCCGCCGGCGAGATGCCAGTCACGATCGGTGTCTTCGTGAACCCCGGTAACATCGCGGCGACCAAGCCCAATGACTCTGCCAAACGTGCGGCGGACCGCAGCAATCGTTCGTACGAGTACGACACGCTTTCGAGCGATCACGCGACGTTCTTGATCGATGAGTTACTACCCGTTGCACTGGAAAAATTAAACGTCTCCGAAGATCCCGCCGATCGCTGCGTCGTCGGCATTTCCTCCGGCGGTATCGCCGCGTTCACGGCGGCTTGGCAGCGGCCGGACGTGTTCGGCAAAGTCATCAGCCACATCGGCAGCTACACCAACATCCGCGGCGGCTGGGCGTATCCCGGTTTGATTCGCAAAACGAAAGACAACCCGAAGCCGTTAAAAATTTACTTGCAAGACGGCGTCGACGACTTGGACAACTTGCACGGCGATTGGCCACTTGGCAACCACGACATGGCGGCGGCGCTTCAGTACGCCGGTTACACCTACAAGCTCGATTGGACCGAAGGCGGACACACCGGCAAGTTCGCCGCAAAAATCTTGCCCGATGCGATGCGTTGGATTTGGGATGACGCTGCCGAGTCGACGAAGATTCCATCGCCCGAGACGAATGACAAACTGGTGATGCATCCCGACGCGGAGGCTAGCGCCGAAGTGCCGGCCGGAACTGTGACGAAGATGCCCGCGTTTGAGTCAAAAATTTTCCCAGGCACAACTCGCGATTGGTGGGTCTACGTTCCGGCTCAGTACGACGCGTCGAAGCCGGCGGCACTGATGGTGTTTCAAGACGGACAGCGGTTCCAAGACAAGAAAGGTCCTTGGCGAGTGCCGGTCGTGTTCGACAACTTGATCGCGCGAGGAGACATGCCGGTGACGATCGCCGTGTGCATCAATCCCGGCACCGATCCGAACAGAAACAGCAAGAAGCCGACCAACCGCAGCGCCGAGTACGACGGGCTGGGCACCAAGTACGTGCGAATGCTGGCTGAAGAAATTCTTCCCGTCGTCGAATCGAAATACAACATCAGCGACGACCGTGAAATGCGAGCGATCGGCGGGTCCAGCAGCGGCGCGATCTGCGCCTTCACCGCGGCTTGGGAGCGACCGGACTTGTTCAGCAAGGTTTATTCCAGCGTCGGAAGCTTCACCAACCTCCGCGGCGGCGACGTGTACAACGCCATCGTTCGCAAGACCGAACCCAAGCCGATCCGCGTCTACATGGCCGATTCCAGCGGCGACGTCGACAATGCATTCGGCAGTTGGCCGTGGGCGAACAAGAAAATGCATGCATCGTTGGCTTACATGGGTTACGACGTACGAATGGACTGGGCCGAAGGCTACAAGCACGGCCCGAACTGGGGCGGATCGAAATTTCCCGAAGGCATCGCGTGGCTGTGGCGAGAAGAAACGCACACGCCGACGATCGACACCAGCGACGACCTGCGCGGCGACATGACGCTGATGAACTTGTTGATCCCCGGCGAAGGCTGGGAAGTCGTCGCGGACAAGATGGGCTTCGTCGACGCGCCTTGCGCCGACGCCGATGGCAACTTTTACTTTTGCGACATGAAGGCGCCCGCGATCTACCGCGTCGATGCGAAGAACGGCACCAAAACCATCATCGCCAAGAAAGCCCTCAGCGGCATGATGGTTGGTTCCGATGGAGTGCTTTACGGTTGTCACGGCGGGTCGAAACACGTCGTCGCGATCGATACCGACTCGGGAAAAATTCGTGAGATCGCAAGCGGCGTCTCACCGAACGATTTGGCGGTCTCCGACGACTTCATCTACATCACCGAAACCAAGGAAAAGCAAGTCACTCGCATCGCAATCGCCGATGGCGAAGCGACCGTCGTGGATACTGGCATCACGCGTCCCAACGGCATTGCGTTATCGAACGACGGCGGCACGCTGGCGGTATCCGACAGCGGTGGTGAGTCCACGTGGACGTTCCGCGTTGGTGCGGATGGTTCGCTCGACGCAAAAGCACCCACGATGCCGATGCGATTAGCGATCGACGAACAGGGCCAGTTCAACTTTGGCAATCCACCGCCGTACCTGACCGCTTCCAAAGGCGACGGCATGGCGGTCGACGCGGCGGGCCGATACTACGTCACCAGTGCCGTGGGCGTGCAAATCTTCGACGCAACCGGACGACCCTGCGGAGTCTTGCCAGCACCAAGCCCCGAAAAACCGCTGACCAGTTGCACGCTAGGTGGCGAGGGCCATTCGTATCTTTACGTGACCAATGGCAACGCGGTGCATCGTCGGAAGTTGGCGGTGGAGTAGAAGAAGTAGCATGGTAGGGTGGGTCCAGGAGCGTCAGCGACGCCAGACCCACCATTCGTCCGACCGGAGATGGTGGGTCTGGCGTCGCTGACGCTCCTGGACCCACCCTACGCGGATGCGCTATTGCCCTCACATCCCGATGTCTTCGTTCCACAGTGCCGGGTGGTTGGCGATGAACTTTTGCATCAGTGCGATGCAGTCGGCATCGTTGGCGACCTCGACTTCGACGCCGCGATCGCGGACGTAGTTTTCGGGGCCTTGGAACGTCACGTTTTCGCCGACCAGGATTTTGGGAATCTTGTAAAGCAGTGCCGCGCCGCTGCACATGTCGCAGGGCGATAGCGTCGACACCAAGGTCGCGCGAGCGTACTGCTTGGCCGTCAATCGTCCGGCTCGCTGAATACAATCCATTTCGGCGTGCAGAATCGGGCTGCTGCTTTGCATCCGCCGGTTGTGGCCTCGCGAGACGATTTCGCCGTCGATGACCAGCACCGAACCGATCGGGATCCCGCCCTCGTCACGGCCAAGGCAGGCTTCCTCGTAGGCGGCTTTCAGGTACGCATTCATGAGTATTTTCTTGGGGGAAAGGTTTCCGTTGCGGCTGGCGGTCGCCGTCGCTTCTCACGTCGCAGTCTACCGATTAACATTCTGCGATGGAAAAAACGAACATCGCGATTGTTGGTATGGGCACCGTTGGCACCGGCGTGGCCCGTCTCTTACTCGACCACGGCGACCGGACTTCGCGGCACGCCGGGCGGACGCTTTGGCTGAAAAAAGCCGTCGTCCGCGACCTGTCGAAGCCTCGCGACATCGAATTGCCCGACGGGATCGTCACCGATTCGATCGACGACGTCTTGAACGATGACGAAATCACCGTTGTCGCTCAACTGATCGGCGGCCTCGAGCCCGCACGAACGATCATGCTGAAAATGATGGAAGCAGGCAAGGACATCGTCACAGCCAACAAGGCGCTGCTGGCCCAACACGGCCCCGAGCTTTTCACGCGAGCGCGAGAGCTCGGCCGCAGCATCGCCTTTGAAGCTTCCGTCGCCGGCGGCATCCCGATCATCGCCAACATCAGCCAGTGTTTGTCGGCGAACCAAATCGTATCGCTGGAGGGCATTCTCAACGGCACCAGCAACTTCATCGTTTCGCAAATGGACGAACGTGGTGCGTCGTATGACGATGTCGTCGCCGAAGCCCAGCGGCTCGGGTACGCCGAGGCCGATCCGGCGATGGACGTCGACGGCAGCGACGCGGCGCAGAAGCTTGCGATTCTTTCGCATCTGGCCTTCGGCGCGACCGTCGATTGGTCAGAGATTCCCAGGGTCGGGATCGATAACCTTTCGCCGGAAGATTTGCAGTACGCGGGAAAGCTCGGTTACCGCATCAAACTGCTGGCCGTGGCGAAGCTTGCCGACGACGGGTTGGAACTTTCGGTCGGCCCGACGCTGGTCAAGATCGGCACGCCGATCGCGGAAGTGCGGGATGCGTACAACGCGATCCGAGTGATCGGCGACGCGGTCGGGCCGGTGTTCTATCACGGACTGGGCGCGGGCCAGATGCCGACGGCGTCGGCGGTCGTGGCGGACTTGATCGACACCGCCGTCGGTCGGACTCGGTTGACGTTTCAGACGTTGGAATATTTTTCCAGCGATCAACCACCGCGAGTCAAGTTGCGCGACGCCGACACGCTGGTCGGACGTTATTACTTTCGCTTGCCGGTCTCGAATCATCCGGGCACGCTGGCGAAGATCGCGGCGGTGCTGGCCAAGCACGGGATCTCGATCGCATCGGTCATCCAGCACGAAAACGATACCAACGGCCCGCACGCCGACCCGGTCACGCTGGTCATCATGACGCATGCGGCAAGCGCCGGTGCGGCTCGCAAGGCGACGGAAGAAATCGAATCGCTCGATGCGGTCTCGGGACAAGTCGTCCGGCTGAGCGTGAAGGACTGAGTCCTCGAAACGTAGGTCCGCCACGCCGTGGCGGAGCATGGCACTAAACCGAACAGCAAAGCGGTTCGACCTCGCCACGGCGTGTCGAGGCGACGAAGCCGACATCGGTCGTAACGGTTGTGCCAATGGTTCCCCGACCCTAACGATTGCGCCGCCGGGGATACGTCGATTTGCCCCCAAGCCGTCGGCGAAACTCTTCGCGGCCCACCGCTGCAAGCTAACCTGCCTTTAGTCCTTGTTCTTATTTGACTCCGGCAGTCCCCATGATTCACGTCCAACACCTGACGAAAACGTACGAGGACCTGAGCCGGGGAACGTTCGTCGCCGTCGATCGCGTGTCCTTTACCGTTCGACCAGGCGAAATCTTCGGGTTGCTCGGCCCCAACGGTGCGGGCAAGACGACGGTCATGCGGATTCTATCGACGGTGCTGTCCCCGACCTCCGGCATCGCGACCGTGGCCGGGTTCGATGTCGCGCATGACGCCGCCGAAGTCCGCCGCAACATCGGGTTCGTCAGTAACAACACCGCCATCTACGACCGCATGACGGCGTGGGAAATGGTGGAATACTTCGGTCGCCTGCACGGGATGACCAAGACGCAAACCGGCGAGCGACTGGAAACCCTGTTCGACCAACTTCGCATGAGCGAATTTCGGGATGTGCCGGGATCGAAGATGTCGACCGGCATGAAGCAAAAGGTCTCGATCGCTCGCGCGATGGTCCACGACCCGCCGGTGTTGATCTTCGACGAAGCGACGTTGGGCTTGGACGTTTTGGTCGCGAGAAATTTGCTAAGCGTCGTTCGTTCGCTGCGTGACGCCGGCAAGTGCTTGATCTTTTCGACGCACATCATGAGCGAGGTCGAACGGCTGTGCGATCGAATTGCAATCATGCACCGCGGACGAATCCTGGACACCGGACGGTTGGAAGAATTGCGACAGCGTCACCAGCAAGATGACTTCGAGGAGTTGTTCTTTGGTCTGCTGAGCCGTCACGAGGCGGACGAACGCGAGTCGGAATTATCGGCCGATGGAGCGATGATATGAGTCTGCAATCTCGAGCGATCCGCAAAGCCGCTCGCAAGGCCGGCCAACCACGGCTGTCGGCGATCTGGTTGATCTACGTTCGCGAAATGCGCGACCAACTTCGTGACCGACGAACGTTGTTCACGATCGCGATCCTGCCGATCCTGTTGTACCCGCTCGTTGGGACGCTGCTGCTGCAGATCGCACAGTTCACGCGTCAACACGAAACGTCCGTTTGCGTCGTCGGTGTCGATCACTTGGTCGGCGTGCCGCCGCTGGTCGAAGCCGAACCGAAACAGTTCGCATCGAACCTGACCCACCAAAACGATCAATTGAATCTGGTCACTTACCACTGGAAAGAAGCGTCCATCACGGGCGATTTGGAATCCAAAACGACGGGCTGGGTGCGCGACGGCGCGTACGATGTCGTCGTGATCGTGCCACCCGATTTCGCGGATCCGTCCAAGCGAGGTGACGACGAATCCGCCGCGCTGCAATTGCTTTACAACGTCGCGTCGGACCAATCGATGGTCGCCAAAGATCGCGTCACGCGGATTCTGATGAACTGGCAATCCGGCTGGGTCAAGCAGCGGTTAACCGAATCGAACATCGACACAAAAATTCTTTCGCCGTTCGCATTGTCCGACATCGACATCGCCCCCGAACGGACTCGCGAGACGGCGCTGTGGAGCAAGCTGCTGCCGTTCATCATGTTGGTCTGGGCGATGACCGGCGCGTTCTATCCGGCGATCGACTTGGTCGCCGGCGAGAAGGAACGCGGGACGCTGGAGACGCTGCTCTGCAGTCCCGCCTTGCGAAGCGAAATCGTTTGGGGAAAGCTGGGCGCGGTGACGACGTTCAGCATGATGACGGCGATCTTGAACGCGTCCAGCATGCTGGTGACCAGCTCGTTCGTGTTCAAGCAAGTCGGCTTTACCGGCGGCACGATCGGGACGCCGCCGATCATTCCGATGCTGTGGTTGTTGGTCGCGCTGGTGCCGCTGTCGGCGCTGTTCAGCGCGCTGGCGCTTGCCGTTGCCGCGATGGCGCGTAGCAGCAAAGAAGGTCAATACTATTTGATGCCGCTAATGATGGTGACGTTGCCGCTGGTGATGTTGCCGATGTTGCCCGGCACGACGTTGACCGTAGGAACAAGTTTGATTCCCGTCACGGGCATGTTCTTGATGGTGCGATCGCTGGTCGAAGGCCAGTACCTTTTCGCGCTGACGTACTTTCCGATGGTCGCCGGCGTGACCGCGGCGTGTTTGTTTTTGGCGGTGTCGTGGGCGCGTCGGCAATTCGATGACGAAGCGGTCCTGTTCGGCGGCAGCGATCAATGGGAACTGCGCGGTTGGGTGCGTCACCTTTGGCGAGACCGTCAAACGCTGGCCACTCCGGTGCAAGCGTTTGCTTGCGGCGCGATCATCCTGGTCGCGTTGTTCTTTGGCAAGCTTGCCGTGACCGAAATGCCGACGACGATCGAAGGCTTTGCGAAGCTGATCATCCTGCCGCAGTTGGGCATGATCCTGGCCCCGGCGCTGTTGATGGCGACGATGATGACGACGTCGATTCGCAAGAGCCTGCGGATACGGATGCCGGACTGGACGACCTTGCCACTTGCCGTGTTGTTGGGCATCGCGATGCATCCGCTGTACGTGATGCTGGCCGGATTTATCAGTTACATGTACCCGATCAGCGATCAAGCCGTCGCGGCAATGAAACCATTCACCGACCAGATCTCGGCCGCGCCGTGGATGACGGTCGTGTTCCTGATGGCGGCCGTTCCGGCGGTGTGCGAAGAACTTGCGTTCCGAGGCTTCATCTTCGGCGGGTTGGTTCGTGAGAAACGACACTTCCGCGCCGTTCTGGTCAGCGCGATCTTCTTTGGCATCTCGCACGGCGTGCTGCAACAATCGATCGCGGCGACGATCATGGGCTTGCTGTTGGGCTTTATCGCGCTGCGAACCGGCAGCGTGTTGCCCGGCATGCTGATTCACTTCACCAACAACGCGCTATCGGTCTCGATGGAGCGGGTCGCGGGCGGATCATGGGAAGGCGCGGCGCTATTCGTCACGGCCACCGAGAACGGGCCGGAGTACTCGCCGCTTTGGACCGTCTGCAGCGTCGGCATCGCGGGCGTGTGCGTGTGGTACTTCGCGACGCTGAAACCTCGGATCGATGAATCGCAAGCCGACCGATTGACCGGCGACGCGCGGCGAGTGGACCCGACGGCCAGCCTGGTCGCGGGCTAAATTCATTCAGCGCATAAAAAACGCTCGGGCGGGAAATGGTTTCCCGCGCCGAGCGTTTTGCGTTTCGATGAGGCTTGCTGAAAAAACTTACGCCTTGGCGGCAGCGGCCTTCTTGCGACGGCGAGCGATGACGGCTCCACCGAGACCGAAGATCGCCAGCGCACCGATGCTGCTGGGTTCCGGAATCGCGGTCGCGGTGATGCCTCGGATGACGATGTTGTCGACGTAGCGCTGGGCAAAGTTGTTGTTGCTGAAGCTGACTCGGCTGAGGTCTTCCCCGTTTCCTGTAAATGTGCCGGTGTTCAAAACCGTGCCGTTGACGCTGACCGAATAACCGATCGTCGCTCCGATCCCATAAGCACCTGAGAGCGTTGGCGTGATGGCCAGCAAAACGTCGGCCGGTGAATTGGGATCAAGGTAGTCAAAGTTGTTGATCAGCACGTTGCTGTCGAACGTCGATGCGTTTGCGGCGTTGCCAGCGTTTGCCTGTTGAAACAGCAACCCAAAGTTAGTCCGCGCGATCGAAGCCGACGGCCCCAGATCGACGGGATCCAACGAGTTGACACCCAGCCCGACTGCCAAGAAACCACCCCCGGTACTGGCAGGATCGGTGTTGCGATCGAATCGAAACTCAACCTCAAACCCATCCGGTGCGGACGAAAGCCAGTTCTGGTAACCGACCACGGACGAGCCGCTAATGAGGTGACCCTGGTTTCCGAACGGCGAGCTAAACGTGTTGGAACCGACGACTTGGTTGGCGCCGCCGCCGAGCGCCGCCGATGGACTGGTGATGTAGGCGGCCGTGTTGGTGCCGCCGAGGTTATTGTTGTTGGTGCCCCAAGAGGAGCTGCCATTGCCGGCTCCGGCAGGGTTGCCGTTGCCGTCACCGCTGCCGGTGACACGGCCCTCGAAGTCATCCGAAAACAGGATGACCGAGGTCGCGGCGGTGGCCGTCGAAGCGGCTGAAGCCAGGACCGCAAGGGACAGCGCGAGCGTTGGGATTGAAAAAAGACGTTTCATGAAATGGTTCTCCGGGGATGGGATGGCGCCTTCCCAATCCGGACGCCGCAGACGTTTTCTACGGCCCTGAAACCGTTTCCAAACATTCAATTGCGCCGGAATGGGCAACTTAGCCGTCCAGAATGGCCGCCTTCCCCCCCCAAGTCAACTGAATTGCGTCGCGAATGCGAAAAATTCGTGAAAGTTGATGCAATCGATGAAACCGGTTTCATGGGTCGTGCGACGAACCGGTCCGCTGATGCCCTACTGTTGCACGAGTGTCCCGCCCGCTTGCTGCCGACTGCGGGCGAGACGCCCGCGGAGCGGGGTTCGGGATGACCACAATCACGCTGCCCGCACGGCGATGTCATCCGTGATCGCTCGCAGCGACCAAACGATCCCCTCGATCGCCTCGTCCCGCAGTACTCCCGGTCGCGATGCCCATGCCCGGTTCGCTTGGACCTCGATGCCCAAGTACGGCGTGCCAGCGAATTCTGCTCGCATCGCTTTGGTCAGACTGTCATTGGTGCCTCGGCGAGGATAATTTCGGCGGACGCGGAGCATCTCGGCTTCGTCGTAAAGCTCGTCGATCCAGTCCAAACAGAAGTCCCGCTCGTCCTCGCTGGACGGATCGTAAAGCAACCCCAAATCGGCTCGCCGCGGTTTCCCTTTGCTTCGCCACTCGAACGTTCGCACCGAGAGGTGAATCACGAACGAATACCGCAGCAGCGATTCCGCGATCGCCCGACGAACCCGGCAACGATACGGAAAATAAATTTCGTCCAATAGCGACTGACGGACTTCCGCCGACCAACGCCGCGACGTCTTCGGAAAAAGCTCGCGGTGGTGGACCGATCGCCCGACGTCGACCAACTCCGGCGAATACGCATTGGCTACCAACGGGGCGTCAAAGCCCGCTGCCAACCGGTGGGCAAAAAACATCGCCACGTCGTCTCCCGCGATCGCCCGAGGCAAATGCCCCGGTTCCGCTCGGCGAGACATCCGAGCGACCGTTTGATCGGCCGGCGCGAATCCCAGCGGAGCCAACGCGATCGGCGCCGCCGCGACCAGCGAGTCCGGGACGGCATTGCCGCCAACGTCGCAGGTAACGATCACGCACATGAATGATTTAAGCCTTTTTTCAAAACGTACCAACCACCCGACGCCATGCGTCACGACTTACAAACGTTTTCGCGAACCGGCCGCGAAGCGAGCGAACCGATCGTCGTCGAGAAAAGACTGCTGGCTCAAGACCGCCTGTTCGATGGCGACCCGCTTTTTTGGAGCGCGATCGCAAACGCCAACCGGTACTTCGCCTCCATCGCCGTCGATGGCGTCGTCAATTACCATCCACGATACGGGTCGATGACGAAACGAAATGCCGACCAGCAGCGGCCCGATCAAGAACGCCGCCACGGTCAACGCCAACAACACCGCTCGCGAAAGCGACATCGCCAGCCCGCCGCACAACACGACGCTCATGATCACGCCGGCCACTTGCATCGCTTGCATGCCGGACCGCTTCGATTGCTCGCGCCCGAGCGACAACACCAACAATCCCTTGACGCCGGGTAGCAACGCGGCTGCGTTAAATTGCGAGTACGAAAGCGTGTTCGATGAGTTCCAGGTCCACTGCACGGTGCTGCACACAGCGACCACGATCGCGTTGGAAATGACCGCGCCGACCAGCCAACGTCGCGACTTCGGCGATTGGTATCCGACGACGGTCGTCGCGGTGTCCCATCGCTGGATGAACTCAGCATCGGGCCAACTGGACAACCATCGCGACTTCGGCAGCGATGCGAGCTCGGCGTTTGTGCCCGGACCGGCGTTTGCGCATGGACCAACATCTGAGCGGAGGCCGGCTGCGGTGCGCGGGGGTGCTGGCGTCATGCCTGACAAACATCCTGGACGTCGGATCAGCCCGCATCGAACCGGCGGGAAACGACCAGGTTAGAAAATTCGGCCCCCTGGTGGCGAGAGAATCTGGGAAAGCTACGCCAAAAGAAAAACCCAAGTCGACTCAGCATGAGACGCTCGGGTTTGTTTCCGTTAATGGTTCCGCCGTGTTTCCTAGTTGAATCCAGCATCAAACTGATCGGATCAGTCGTCGCTGTCGTCGCCATCCGTTGAATTCGACGGCGACGCTGGAGGACCCGGGTTGTTGTTGTTGTCGTCGTTGGCAAGTCCGACGGCCAAACCAGCGGCACCGAGGCCGATCGCGGCAAATCCACCGATTCCGCCACCGCCCAGCAATCCACCGCCGCCACCGCCGGCGAATCCACCGCCACCGCCACCGCTAACGAACCCGCCGTTGCCGGTCATCATCGGGGCACCCATGATCGATTCGCCTAAGATCGGATCGCCGATAATCGTTCCGTCCATCGGTGCCGGCGCGAAATCAGCAACAGGAGCACAATCGACACAGTCTTGCATGACCAAGTCGGTCGCTTCGCCACTTGCCAGTTGGGCGCGAACCAGCAAAGCCTTCTTGCGAAGTTCGGCAAGTTCAGCGGCCGATTCCGGGTTCGCCAACACGAAGGCGTCGATTTGTTCGACCAGGGCGTCGACACGTGCCAGAAGGCTGACCACGGTTTTGCCGGCGATGTTGTCGACGCGAATTTGTTGCAGCGAATAGGCGAGTTCCGAAGGCGTTTGCAAAGCAACTTGCTTGGCCGGTTCGGTAGACGGCGCGGCGGCGTAAACGTTCACGCCAGCGGTCGCTGCGATGGCGAGCGCAGCCGAGGCGCTCAATGTGCGGAGGGTTTTCATCTGGGTAATCTCGGGGGATGGAGTTTAACGGTTCTGTTAAGTTTGATTCGTATAAAAATCGAATCCAGTCTTTCGTTTCCAAAGCGTCAAAAATCTTTTTGTTCAGTACGCCCCACGACGGGTTAGAACAGTTATCGGAGTTTTGACCAAAATCCAAGCGTCCAACCAAAGCGACCAATTGGCCGCATAGTGGTGAACTAAAAAGACTCGCGTCTCGTAAGTCGTGTCGTTTCGTCCGGACACTTGCCACAATCCCGTGATCCCAGGCAGCATCTGGGTGTATTCATAAAAGTGTTTTTGGTAGCGAACGATTTCGTAATTCGCGATCGGACGCGGACCAATCAGACTCATCTGGCCCCTAAAAACATTCCAAAGTTGGGGCAATTCGTCCAGGCTCCAGCGGCGAATGAAATTCCCGATGCCGGGAATGATTCGCGGATCATCTTTCAACTTCAAATCACGTTCCCACTCGGCCTTCGCCGCCGGGTCTTGATCCAATTTCTGTTGTAAGACTTTGTCCGCGTCGATCACCATCGACCGGAACTTCCAACAACGATAAGTCTGTCCGTGCTGGCCGATGCGAAGCGGGCCGTAGAACACCGGGCCGGGCGATCGCAGCTTGATCAGCATCGCAATCACCGCAAAAACCGGCGAAAGAACGATCAGTCCGGGCACCACCAGGGCCAAGTCAAGGATCCGCTTGCTGGCTCGCGGAATAAAGTGCAAAAACGGCGTGTTCGATCGACTTTTATAAGCCGCCAGCGCTTCGGACGATTCGTAAGCGACGTCGTGATTGTCAATCCATACCATCGACGGAAATTGGAACATCAACCGCTTTACGATCTCGTGCGGTTGCTGCGGCGCGATCGCCGCCACCGGCGCGTTCTTGCGACACGCGATCGCGAATGCGTCGTCGATGTGGCCCAAGTATTGAGCGTTGCACGCCGCATCGGCGTCGTAATTGTCGGAGACATAGCCGACAAGATCGAACCCGCTGCTGCGTTTGGTGTGAATTCGCGCAAAAACGTTTTCGCAGTCGGACGATGATCCTACTAAGATTGCGCGAACGCCCCACCAATTTGTTCTCGACAATACTTCTCGGCAAATTTGCCTGGCCAGTGGCAAGCCGATCGAAACCAATGCTGCCGCAATCGCGAACCACAGACACTCGTATCGCGAAAGCTGTCCAAAGAACAAGTTCATCGCCGACAGGCATGAAAACGCCAGCATCGTCGATCGCATCAAACCGCGAAGTTCGTCGACGGGACTGATCCCGGCCCCCGGATACAACTGGTGCAACCCGATCAATCCGAATTGCAGGAAGATCAGGGCTGGTAACTGCATCCAAGTGCCCGTGTTGAACGAGCTGCCGCTGAGGATCGCAAAGAGATAGGCAACCGACACCAGGGCTGACGCGGTCAGGGCGGCGTCGATTAGTACAAAGGGGATGGCCGTGCGGAACGTCTGTCCGGCGTAGCTCGTTGCCAAGCCGCGGTGCAGCTTTTTCGCGGTGTGGTTGGCGACGACCAATTCGGTCGGTTCCAACGATCCCTTCGGGGACGCCGTCGGCGACAATACAACGGCGTCCAAACCGAGGGCGGAAGCCATCGAATCGACGGAAGGCGTCGTTAAAGTTGCGGAGGAGAATGCCACAGGCATGACCGGGTCGGTGGAAGGATCGGACGAAGTCGGCGATCCATTCCAGCGAGGGAAATTTGACCGCGGCTCGCGTTTCGACGACGTATCCCCCGATACGAACTGGGTCGGCACCGCAGGGGGGAAGCAGCACGTCGTCGTACAAGCTTCCGATGCGATTCCAACCAATGACGGGAAAAAAATCAATTTTTCGGCCGTCGGCAGTGCTTTCAGCCTAATTCGACAAACTCAAATGGAAGAACCCGCGCAACCATTTTTTCAGGAAAAAGGTTGATCGGGCTTCCCTGAAAGGTCTGATGAGCGTGAATTCTCGCCCCAAAACGGCCCATCGAGCCGGTCGGCAGGTGCCGCTGCTACAATCGCCGTTGAAGCACCGTTTCCAATTTCTTTCGATTCCCCATGGATGACCACGCCGGATGAGTACTGCCGCCCCCGCGAAGCTTTTGGACCGAAAAGAAGTTCCCGCCGAAGACACCTGGGACTTGGCCAGCCTGTACACGGGCGATCAGGCCTGGGAAGCCGATTTCAAGGCTCTCGAAGCCAAGATCCCGACCTTCGAGACGTTCCGTGGACGGCTGGGCGAATCGGCCGAGACGCTGGCCGCGGCGCTGAACTTTGATGACCAGTTTGACCAAGTCGCCGAGCGTCTGGGCACGTACGCGTTCTTAAAAACGACCGAGGACCAGGGCGACAGCAAGTACCAGGGCATGAAGTCGCGGTTCCAAAACTTGGCCGTCCGCGCCGGGCAAGCCGCCTCGTACATGCGGCCCGAACTGCTGGCTATCGAACCGCCGGCGATGGAAAAACTGATCGCCGATCCGGCCGTCGCCCCGTTCAAGTTGCAACTGGAACGATTGGTCCGCTACCGACCGCACACGTTGACCGACAACGAAGAACGTCTGCTGGCGATGCAGGGCGAGATGGCGTCGGCGGCCGGCAACGCGTTCCGACAACTGAACGACGCGGACTTGCGGTTCGGCGAAGTCGAAGACCACAAGGGCCGCACGGTCGAACTTTCGCACGCCACGTTCGGACAGCTTCTTATCAGTCCCGAACGCAAGGTCCGTCGCAATGCGTTTCATCAGTATTACCAACAGTTCGCGTCGCACGAAAACACGTTCGCGGCAACGCTGTGCGGCAGCGTCCAACGCGACGTCTACTACGCCAAGGCGCGCAACTACGCAAGCGCTCTGGAATCGTCGCTGTTCCCCGACAACGTTCCGGTCGCGGTCTACGACAACCTGATCTCGGCCGTCCGCGAATCGCTGCCGACGGTGCATCATTACCTGGATGTTCGTCGCCGGAAGATGGGCTTGAAAGAGATCCATCACTACGACACCTACGTTCCGATCCTGTCCGGCATCGAGAAACATCACTCGTGGGATCAAGCCGTCGAGGTCGTCCTTGAATCGCTGCAACCGCTCGGCGACGATTACTTGTCGACGCTCGAAGGCGGCCTTCGCGGCCGTTGGTCGGATCGTTACCCGAACCGTGGCAAGCAGTCTGGGGCGTTCAGTTGCGGCACGTTCGCGGGCGATCCGTACATCCTGATGAACTTCAAGCCGGAAGTGCTGAACGACGTCTTCACGCTGACGCACGAAGCCGGCCACAGCATGCACAGTCATTACTCGTCGTCGCATCAACCGTTCCAGTATTACAACTACACGATCTTCGTCGCCGAAGTCGCCAGCACGTTCAACGAACAACTGTTGACCGAATACCTGATGAAGAACGCGGCCGACGATAACGAACGGGCGTACCTGATCAATAACGAACTGGACAGCATCCGTGCGACGGTGGTGCGTCAAACGATGTTCGCCGAGTTTGAAAAAGTCATCCACGCGATGGCGGAAGCCGGCGAGCCGTTGACGGTGGCTTCGTTCAAGGCGGCGTATCGCGAGTTGTTGGAAGCGTACTTCGGTCCCGATTTCGTGATCGACAAGGAACTGGAACTGGAATGCTTCCGCATCCCGCACTTCTATCGCGCATTCTATGTCTACAAGTACGCGACAGGCTTGTCGGCCGCGGTAGCTCTGTCACGCCGAGTCTTAAGCGGCGGCCAGTCCGAGCTGAACGATTACTTGTCCTTCTTGAAGGGTGGTTGCAGCAAAGATCCGCTGGACCTGCTGAAAGACGCCGGCGTCGACATGACCAGCCCCGAACCGGTCGCCACGACGCTGGCGCACTTCAAGTCGCTGACCGATGAACTGGACAGCTTGATTTAGTAAGTAGGTCCGACGGGCCCCGGCGGACCCGAACAGATTTTCTGTTCGGCCCCGCCACGGCGTGTCGGGGCTACGTTGTTGGAAGCCTCCACGCATGACTCACCCTCCATGTCCCACGCCGTCGCCCACCTGATCGCCGTCGATCCGCACTTGGCGGCGGTTCATGATCGTCTGGGACCGCCGCCGCTTTGGAAACGGCCGGCGACGTTTGCAACGCTCGTTCGCATCATCTTGGAACAACAAGTCTCGCTCGCGTCGGCCAAGTCGACGTTCGACAAACTGCGTTCCGCGTCCGGCGGACAAGTCATTGCACCGGAGATTTTAAGTCTCGGCGATGACAAACTTCGCGGTCTCGGTTTCAGTCGTCAGAAAGCCCGGTACACGATCGCGCTGGCCCAAGACGTCGTCGACAAAACGTTTCGCGTCGGATCGCTGCGGCACCAGTCCGACGATGAAGTCCGCGCGGCTATCACGGCTAGGCTTGGATTGGGCGATTGGTCGGCGGACGTGTTTCTGATGATGGCGCTGCTTCGCGAAGACATCTTTCCGACGGGCGATTTGGCGCTCGTGAAAGGCTTGCAAGAACTCGACGGCGGCGACTACGACACGAAAGAAAAACTGATCGCGCGAGCCGAGCGATGGCGACCGTACCGCAGCACGGCGACACGCATGGTGTGGCAAGCGTACCTTGATAAGCGAAATCAAGTCGTGCCATAAAACCGTAGCCCTGACACGCCGTGGCAGGGCCGAACCGCTTTGCGGTTCATGACTGGGCAATGCTCCGTCACGGCGTGACGGACCTACGTTTTAGGCGTCCCCAACCGACGAAACTCGTTCGGCGTCATCTCCATCCACCTGCGAAACGTGCGGGTCAGGTGAGCCTGGTCAAAGAATCCCGTTTGCAGCGCCACGTCCAAGATCGGCACGTCCGTCTCCGCCAGCAACCGACTCGCACGATCGATTCGCACCCGTTGTAAATACTCCGACGGGGGAACTTGAAACTGCGATCGAAAGCGTCGGTTCAACTGGCTGACCGACAGACCGACTTCCGCCGCGATGTCGGCGACTTCCAGCGGACCGCTGAACCGATCGGCGATCATCGCGACCGCGCGTTCGATCGGGTCGGCCTTTCGTGTCGCGGGCGAAATCTTGTCCGCGCGGTACATGATGCCCGCGATGCCGATGACGTTTCCGGGCCGCGACCGCAGTGGGATCTTCGTACTGATCAGCGTCGATAATTTCCCGTCGCCCGCCGGCACCAACCAGGCCTGTTCAGGCAACTCCTCGCCCGAATCCATCACCCGGCGATCTTCTTCCTGATACTGCCGCGCCCAGTACAGCGGGTGCAGGTCGGCATCAGTCTTACCGGCGATGTCGTCGATCGTTTTCGCACCGCGGATCGTCAACCACGCCCGGTTGCCCGCCACGAACCGGCCGCGGTCGTCTTTGACATAGGCGTACACGTCGGGCACAAAGTCCAACAACCGCAACAACTGCGTGACGTCGCCGAGCGATTCGAAGAAGCGGGATCGGAAGCCTGAAAAATCGTTAGCCATGCGCGATTTGTACAACCAGATGCGCGATCGTTGCAAGCGGCCATCCCGCCCGACAATTAGAATGCGGGGGTGGATTAGGCCGTAGTGAACCTTTTTTCCGAGACCAACGATGCTGAACTTAACCGGCCGCGGATCAACTCATACTTGCGGCGGCACGCGGCGACGCGATTTCTTGCAAGTCGGTGTGCTGGGCGCGTTCGGGCTTGGCCTGCCCGAGTTTCTGGCGGCGTCCGAACGAGGCGTCGTCGATGCGTCCAAGGACAAACGGTCCTGCATCATGATCTTCAACCTGGGCGCGCCCAGCCAACTGGACACGTTCGACATGAAGCCCGACGCGCCGGCGGAAGTCCGTGGGCCGTTCCAACCGATCTCGACGAAGGGCGATTTCCAAGTCAGCGAAATCCTGCCGATGCACGCCGAAGTCGCTGACAAGTTTTCGATCGTTCGCTCGTGCTACCACACCGCCGCGGCCGTTCACGATGCCGGTTGGCAGATGCTGCAGACCGGCCGTCAGTTCACCGGCGGCGTCAACTATCCACACGCCGGCGCGGTGGTCCAGTACATGCGAGGCCGACGCACCGACTTGCCCGCCCACGTCGTCTTGCCCGAAACGATGGGCCGCGGCGGCGGAAATTTGCCCAACGGACAAGCCGGCGGATTCTTGGGCAAGGCCTACGATCCGTTCGCGTTGATGGCGGACCCGAGCGTCAAGAACTTCAAGGTGCCGGACCTGTTGCCGCCGCAAAGTTTGGGCGATGTCCGCATCGATCGTCGTCGGCGAATGCGCGAAGCGATTGAGAGCCGGATGGCGGAACTGGAAGCGACCGAGTCGGCAAAGATGCTGGACAAAAATTTCGAGGCCGCGTACCGATTGATGAACAGCCCGCAAGCTCGCGAGGCGTTCGATCTGTCGAAGGAACCCACGTCGGTTCGCGAGCGTTACGGCATGAACCGCTTCGGACAATGTTGCTTGCTGTCGCGTCGCTTGATCGAGGCCGGCGTTCGCTTCGTCACCATCAATACTTTCTTGACCGTGTTCAACGAAGTCACCTGGGACATCCACGGCAGCAAGCCGTTCACGACGATCGAAGGCATGAAGAACATCGTCGCGCCGATGTACGATCAAGCGTATTCGGCGCTGATCGCGGACTTGGACGCTCGCGGAATGCTGGACGACACGATGGTCTGCGGGCTGGCCGAGTTCGGACGAACGCCGAAGGTCAATCCGGCGGGCGGTCGCGACCACTGGCCGCAAGTGTTCAGTTGCACGTTCGCGGGCGGCGGCGTCAAAGGCGGCCGAGCGATCGGCGCGAGCGACCCGATCGGCGCGGTCCCGGCAGACCGTCCGACCAGCCCCGGCGAAATCATCGCCACGATCTTCCACAGCCTGGGCCTGGACCTGCACGCCGAAATGCCCGGCCCCGGCGGCCGCCCGTTCCCGCTGGTGGACTTTGGTGTGCGTGAGATCAAAGAGTTGTTTGCGTAGAACCGTAGCCCCGACACGCCGTGGCGAAACCCGTAGCCCCGACAGGCCGTGGCGGGGCCGAACAGCAACGCTGTTCAAAGTCAGCCAATGCAATGCTCCGACACGCCGTGGCAAAACCCGTAGCCCCGACACGCCGTGGCGGGGCCGAACAGCAACGCTGTTCAAAGTCAGCCAATGCAATGCTCCGCCACGGCGTGGCGAACCTACGTTTTGTTATCGATTTTGTAAAGTTACTCCGATGCAACGACTTGTAACCTCAATCATCCTGTTCGCGCTCGCCGCCACCGCTCGTGCCGACGACGCGCCCAGCTTTCGCAACGACGTGCAAAGCGTTCTGACCAAGAACGGTTGCAACATGGGCGCTTGTCACGGCGCTCTTGCCGGCAAGGGCGGGTTTCGATTGTCGCTGAAAGGCTACGACCCCGATGCCGACTACTTGTCGATCGCGCGGCAAGCACGCGGACGCCGCATCGAGATGGCGGACCCGGGCCAGTCGTTGCTGCTGGCCAAGCCCACCGGCGCGGTCCCGCACAAAGGCGGCATTCGGTTGCAGGCCGACTCGGCCGATTACAAAGTCATCGCCGACTGGATCGCATCGGGCGCGAAACCACCCGCCGCCGATGACGCTCGGCTGCAACGGATCAGCGTCACGCCCGACGCGGCGCTGCTGGCCCCCGGCGATCAACAGTCGCTGGTCGTGACCGGGCATTACGACGATGGAAGCACGGTCGACGTCACGAAATGGTCGCAGTTCACCGCCACCGACGAAGCGATCGCGGGCGTCGACGATCGCGGCGGCGTGACCGTTCGCGGCAGCGGCGAAGGCGCGGTGCTGGTTTGGTTCGGCAGCCAAGTCGCGCTCGCGCGAATGACGGTGCCGTACGCGAACGACGTCGACGCGAAAGTCTTTGATGATGCGTCGCGAGCGAACTTCATCGACGATTTAAATTTAGACTCAATTGAAAACATTAAAGCTTCCCCCGTCGCCGCGATGTGACGACGCGACGTTTTTGCGGCGTGCCACCGTCGACACCATCGGCCGGTTGCCGACGGACGAGGAACGCAACGAGTACTTCGATCGGCCGTCGCGCAGCCGTCGCGATTGGTTGGTCGAGCATCTGTTGTCGAGCGAGGATTACGTCAGCTATTGGACGTACAAGTGGTCCGACGTGCTGCTGATCAACGGCACTCGGCTGCGTCCGATCGCCGTGAAGAGTTATTACCAGTGGATCCGCGATGCGGTTGCCACGAACCAGCCTTGGGACGAAACGGTGCGGGAACTTCTGACCGCGACCGGTGACAGCCAAGACAACGGCGCGACCAACTTTTTCGCGTTGCATCAGTCACCCGAAGAGATGACCGAGAACGCTTGCCAGGCGTTCTTGGGGTTGTCGATCGGATGCGCGAAGTGCCACAACCATCCGCTGGAAAAATGGACCAACGACCAGTACTACGCGATGGCGAACCTGTTCGCGCGAGTGCGAGCGAAGGGCTGGGGCGGCGACGGACGCAACGGTGACGGCATCCGCACGCTGTACGTTTCGGCTGTCGGCGATTTGATCCAGCCCAACACGGGCAAGCCCCAGCCGCCCGCGCCGCTGGACGCCCCGCCGATGTCGATGGACGACCCCAGCGATCGCCGCGAAGTGTTGGCGTCATGGTTGGTCAGCCCCGACAATCCGTACTTCGCCCGTTCGATCACCAACCGAATCTGGGCGAACTTCTTCGGCCGTGGTTTGGTCGAACAAGTCGACGATCTTCGCACCAGCAATCCGGCGTCGAACGAGCCGCTGCTTGCCGCGTCGGCCCAGTACGTCGTCGATGCGGAGTTCGATTTGAAGCAGTTGATGCGAGCGATCTTGAAGAGCGAAACGTACGCTCGCAGCAGTCTGCCGACGGACGCGAATCGGGACGAAGACAAGTACCTGAGTCGTTATTATCCTCGCCGCATGATGGCCGAAGTGTTGCTCGATTCGATCGATCAAGTTCTCGGAACGACGACGTCGTTCACGCAGTTGGCGTTCCCGGGCGCGGACTTCCAGAAGACTGACTTTTATGAAAGCGGAACTCGTGCGATCGAGTTGTACGATTCGTCCGTTGATTCGTACTTCTTGCAAACGTTCGGCCGGAACGCTCGCGAGATCACGTGCGACTGCGAACGCAGCAGCGAACCCAGCATGGTGCAGGTGCTGCACCTGTCCAACGGCGAAACGCTGAATCCGAAACTGAACAGCGAAACAAATTTCATCGCGAAGCTGATCCAGCAAGACGCAACCGACGAAGAAGTCATCGATCAGTTGTTCACGCGAGCGCTCTCACGAAGTCCCACCGATGCCGAAATGGAATCGCTGCTGACCGTGATCGCGGAATACGGCGACGACCGAGTCACCGCGCTCCGCGACGCGGCCTGGAGCGTGCTGACCAGTACTGAGTTTACGTTCAATCATTAAAACGAATATCAACAACGTAGCCTCGACACGCCGTGGCGAGGCCCAACAGCGAAGCTGGTTTCATTGGATGCTCCGCCAGGGCCTGGCGGACATACAGATAGTGCCCGACGTCTCGCGATAAAGATTTCGAATCATCATGCGTACCCTGATCCTAACCCTGCTGCTATCCACATCCACCATCGCGGCCGCGCCGATCGATTACGTTCGCGACGTGCTGCCGATCTTTGAAGCGCACTGCATCGGTTGCCACACGGCCGACGAGGCGCAAGGCGGGCTGGTCATGGAATCGCACGCGGCGCTGATGTCCGGCGGCGAGAACGGGTTGGCGATCACGGCCGGTGTCCCGTCCAGCAGTCGGCTGTTCTTGATGGCGGCCGGCAAAATGGAACCCGTCATGCCGCCCGACGATGCCGAAGGGCCCAGCGAAGACGAACTCGCCTTGATCGCGGCCTGGATCGAACAGGGCGCGATCGGACCCAGCACGAACGGACCGGGCGGCGACGTGCCGATCAAACGTGACTTGCGTGTGCCGACGATCGCGACCGCCGCCGATGTCACGATGCCAGTCACCGCGATCGCGACGTCCGCCGATGGCAACGTGCGCGCGATCGCTCGCTACGGCAACGTCGAACTCCGAGACGCGAAGAACGAACTCGTCGCGACGATCAACGAAGGCATCGGCAAAATCAACGCGATGGAGTTTTCACGCGATGGCAAACGCCTGCTGATTGCATCCGGTTTGGGCGGCGCGTACGGCCAAGCCATTGTTTTTGACGTGTCCACCGGCGATCAAACGATCGAACTGGTCGGACACCGCGACGTGCTTTACGCGGCTACGTTTTCGCCGGATGAATCCATCATCGCGACGGCCGGTTACGACCGCGACATCATTTTGTGGGATGCGAAATCCGGCGATCCATTGCGAACGCTAGCCGGACACAACGGCGCGATCTTCGACTTGGCGTTTTCGCCCGATGGAAAAACGTTGGTCAGTGCGTGCGCGGACGAGACCGCGAAGGTTTGGAACGTCGCAACCGGCGAGCGACTGGACACGCTCGGTCAACCCGAGGGTGAAGTGTTCGCGGTCGGCGTGACGGGCGACGGCAAATTCATCCTGGCCGCCAGCGGTGACAATCGGCTGCGAGTGTGGCGATTACGTTCGGCGGACAAGCCCGCCATCAACCCGATCATCGCGACGCGGTTCGTCGACGAAACGCCGCTGATCAACTTCGCGATCTCACCCGACGGCAACGTCGTCGTCGTGCTGAGCGAAGGCGGCAACTTGAAAGTCATCCGCACTTCGGATTGGAACCAAGCCGCCACGTTGGAACCGCTGGCCGGCGCGGGCAGCGACCTGTCGATCAGCCCCGACGCCAAGACGCTGACCGTTTCGCTGATGAACGGCGACGTGGTCACGCGAGAACTCCCGTCGATCGCGGCGGAAAAGGCGAACCCTCGGCAAGCCGTCGCGCCCGTCTACATGGACTTGGACGCTCCGGTGCAAATGGTGGAAACGGAAACCGATTCGGTCATCGATGTTGCTCGCGGCGTGCAAGTCGCCGGCGTGATCGGCGTCGCGGGTGAAGTCGACGCGTATCGGTGGAAAGCCAATCGCGGCGAAGTCTGGGCGATCGATGCGGACTTGCGAAAGGAAAGCAAGGACGGCGCCGAGTCGATGATCGATCCGGTGGTGGCGGTTTACGACGAGAGCGGTCAACCGGTGCTGCGAGTCCGTTTGCAAGCGATCCGCGACTCGTACTTCACCTTCCGCGGCAAAGATTCGCGACAAGCGAACGACTTCCGCGTTTTCAATTGGCAAGAGATGGGCCTGAACGATTACCTGTACGCCAACGGCGAAGTGACTCGACTGTTCATGCACCCGCGTGGTCCCGATTCGGGGTTCGATGTTTATCCGGGCGAAGGCAACCGCTGGACCTACTTCGGCACCTCGCACATCACGCACGCGCTCGGCGAACCGGCTTACATCGTTCGCCCGCTTGCCGACGGCGAAGAACCGACGGCCAACGGCTTGCCGGTGTTCGATGTTTACTACGAAAACGACGACGATCCGATGCGAAAGAGCGAGCGGATCAGCCGGTTACTATTCGTTGCACCGGAGAATGGAAGTTACACCGTTCGCATCACGGACACTCGCGGCGAAGGCGGCGCGGACTATCGGTACTCGTTGACGCTGCGAGCGGCCGAGCCATCGTTCGCGGCGAAGATCGATCCGATCAAGCCCGCGATTCCTCGCGGCGGCGGTCGCGAATTCAAAGTCAGCGTCGATCGTTTGGACGGTTTTGAAGACGAAGTCACATTCGACGTTGATGGCTTGCCCGACGACGTTATCTCGAACTTTCCGCTGACCATCGAAGCGGGTCAACGGAGCGCGTTGGGCATGGTCTACTTGCCCGCCGATGCGAAAGGCTGGGACGGAACCATGTCGCCGAAGGTGACCGCGTCCGCGATGGTGCTGGGCCGACGTGTCGAACGTTCGGTTGGTTCGCTGGGCGAGTTGACGGTGATGCAAGAAACGCCGGGGGCGTTGGTGACGCTTATCCCCAGCGACCGCGTCGTTGCGGCGGGCGAATCATGGACGCTGACGGTACGGCGTGGCGAAACGGTGTCGGCGAAAGTCATCTTGGATCGGACCGAAGCGTTCAACAACGAAGTCAGCTTCGGCAAGGAAGATGCCGGCCGAAACGTGACTCACGGCGTCTACGTCGACAACATCGGCTTGAACGGATTATTGGCACTGGAAGGTCAAACCGAACGCGAGTTCTTCATCACGGCCGATCCGGTCGCGAAGTTGGGCAAGCGAGCGTTCTTTTTGAAAGCGATCGTCGCCGACGACATCACGACGCAGCCGATCATCATCGACGTGGTGGAGTGATGACGCGGTTCCGCTAAGCGACCAGCACCGAAGCGATCGCGACGGCCGCCGTTTCGATGCGGTAAATTCGATCGCCGAGGTTCACGCCTTGGAACCCCGCCGCGATCGCCGTCGCGACTTCGTCGTCGGTCCATCCGCCTTCCGGGCCGATCGCGGCGGTGACGGTCGGGTTTCCGCGCAGGTCAACGATCGACGTCGCCACGTCCATCGGGTGCGCGATGATACAAACGCTTGCACCGGAGTGGGCGCTGAAGAATTCGGACGATGAAACCGAGTCGTCGATCGTCATCAATCGGTTGCGACCGCTTTGTTTGCACGCTTCGACGACGCCGCGGCGAAGTTTTTCCAGCACCGAATCGCTGGTCGGTCGCTGCGTCCGTGCGGCGGTGACCGGCGTCACCCGCGCGACCCCCAGTTCGGTCAAACGCTCGATCAATTCTTTCGCTCGATCCGGTTTCGGCAGCGCGATGCCCAAATGGATTTCGCAGGCCGGTTCTCGGTCGACCAATTCAATGGCGGCGGCATCGCATTGACATTCATTGCGTCCGATCGCGACGACCTGGGCCTCGCATTGTCGGCCTTGCCCGTCAAACAACGTCACGCCATCGCCGACTTGGACTCGCATGACACGGATCGCGTGTTGGGCTTCTTCGGTCGGCATCGCGACCAGGCCGGTGGTCAGATCGGGAACGTAATAGCGGCGCGTCATCGGAACTTCGTGATCGGTCGGACTCAAGAAAGGTGATTCAGGTCGCCGATCATAACGAAGATGACGGTTGCCCGACCGCGTGAACTCCCTTTTCGACGGACCTTTTCGATGGACTATCTCGGCTACTGGGGGCTGAAACGGCGACCGTTTTTTCAGGGGTCAATTTCGGCAAACGAAAGCCCGCTGTTTTTTGCGGCCGCGGCCCAGCGGGAAGCGATCGCGGGGCTGGATTATTTCGTCGCCAGCACCTGGAATTCGGCGTTCCTGGTCGCGCCGCCTCGCTCGGGCATGACGTGGTTGATGACGCGGTTGGCGGCCGCGCGAGGCTTCGGCGATTGTGCAGCGGAGGTCGTTTTGACGGCCGGAAACGGGACCGCGACGGACGTGCTGAATCAATTCGCGACCGGAATTGGCATTCGTTCGTCGGACGAGGTCACGCCGGAAGATCTTTGTCGATGCATCGACGCGAGTTCTCGTAAGGGCATTCGAACCGTTTGGATGATCGACGACTGCGCGGCCGCGGCGGCGACGGTCGCGCGAGACCTAGTGATGGGAGACGGCGACTTGTCGGTCGTGATGGGATGCGATGCGGACCGAGTCGCGAAATTGACGTCCGTGTTCGGCCGATGCTGCATGCGAATCGAACTGGAACCGATCGATGTCGCCGACAGTTTGCGTTTCATTGCCGACGCGCTGACGCATGCCGGCGGCAAAGCAACGATGTTCACGGACGCGGCGGTCGTTCGATTGCACGAGATGGCGGAAGGACGCATCGCATCGATCGCGGACTTGGCCGAAACGACGTTGCAAGTCGCTGCGGGGCATCGCATCGATCCGATCACGCCGTCGGTGGTCGAAGCGGCGGTCGAATCGATCGAGCAGCATCGCCACGCGGCGTGACGAATCAGTCTTCGTTGTCGTCCAGCTTGGCCAGCACCGACAAGTCTTCCAGCGTCGACGTGTCGCCGATGACTTCGCGGCCCGACGCGACGTCGCGCAACAACCGTCGCATGATCTTTCCGCTGCGCGTCTTTGGTAGCGTGGCGGCGAAGCGGATGTCATCGGGTTGAGCGAGCGCGCCGATTTGCTTTCGCACGTGAAGCTTTAGCTCCTTGCGAAGTTCTTCGTTCGGGTGCGCGTCGCGGATCGTGACGAAGGCTGCGATCGCTTGGCCTTTCAAATCGTCATGGCGACCAACGACGGCGGCTTCGCAAACGGCCGGATGGCTGACCAGCGCGCTTTCGACCTCGATCGTGCTTAAGCGGTGACCCGACACGTTGATCACGTCGTCGATGCGGCCCATGATCCAGTAGTAATCGTTGTCGTCGTGCCGCGCGTTGTCGCCGGTCAAGTACTTGCCCGGAAACATCGACCAGTACTGATCGACGAAACGTTCTTCATCGCCCCAGATCCCGCGCAACATTCCCGGCCAAGGCTCGGCGATGCACAGCATGCCGCCGTGGTTCGCGTCGACCGGGTGTCCGGCTTCGTCCAGGATGATCGGGATCACGCCGGGCAGCGGCCGCGTGCATGATCCCGGCTTCGTTGCCGTGATGCCCGGCATCGGGCTCATCATGATGCCGCCGGTTTCGGTTTGCCACCACGTATCGACGATCGGGCAACGCGCCGCGCCGATCTTTTCGTGGTACCACATCCATGCTTCCGGATTGATGCCTTCGCCGACGCTGCCCAACAACCGCAAGCTGGACAGATCGTGCTTGTCGACGTGATGGTCGCCCCACTTGATGAACGCGCGGATGGCCGTCGGCGCGGTGTACATGATCGTGACCTTGTACTTTTCGACCAAGTCCCAAAATCGATCTTCCTCGGGATGGTTCGGCGCTCCTTCGTACATCAAACACGTCGCGCCGGCCGACAACGGGCCATACACGATGTAGCTGTGACCGGTGATCCATCCGCAGTCGGCGGTACACCAATAGATGTCATCGTCGCGGTGATCGAACACCCACTGGAACGTTCGCTTGGCCCACAGGTTGTAACCGGCCGTCGTGTGCAGGATGCCCTTCGGCTTGCCGGTGCTGCCGGACGTATAGAGGATGAACAGCGGCGATTCGCTGTCCAGCGGCACGGCATCAAAGTCACCGCTTTGATTGTCCACGACGTCGTGCCACCACACGTCGCGTCCGTCGACCATGGCCGCGTCTGTGTTGGTCCGGCGCAGCACGATGCAGGACGTGACGGTCGGCGATTTCGCCAGCGCCGTGTCGACGGTTTCTTTCAGTGGCAAGACTTTTCCACGTCGATACAACCCGTCCGCAGTGATCATCATTTTTGCGCCGGCGTCGTTGTTCCGATCGGCGATCGATTCGGCGCTGAAGCCCGCGAAGATGACCGAGTGAACCGCGCCGATTCGTGCGCAGGCCAGCATCGCGATCGCGAGCTCGGGCGTCATCGGCATGTAGATGCTGACCACGTCGCCGGCACCGATGCCCATGCCCGACATCGCGGCGGCACACTTGGCGACTTCGGTGCGAAGTTCGGCGTACGAAAGCGTCCGCGTGTCACCGGGTTCGCCTTCCCAAATGATGGCGGTCTTGTCGCCGCGACCGGCCGCGACGTGAGCATCCAAGCAGTTGTAGCTGGCGTTCGTTTTTCCGCCGACGAACCATTTCGCATGCGGCGCGTTCCACTGGCAAACGTCTGTGAACGGTTCGAACCAGTGCAAGTGCTCAATCGCTTCGGCTTTCCAAAATTCATCGCGATCGTTCTTCGCGGCGTCGGCGACGGCGTCAAAATCGGCTTGCGTTTTGAAGACAGACTTCGCGGTGAATTCGGCCGGCGGAGGAAACAGTCGGTCTTCGATCAGGACGTGGTCGATCTGGCCGTGGTCGATTTGGCCGGAAGCATCGGTCATCGTGAAAAGGCTCTGGAAAGGACGAGAAGTTTGGCGGGGGAAGGATGTTCGCGATCGATAGTTTAGCTGAACCGCTAAACGGTGTGGCTGAACAGAGTAGGACAATTGTCTCAATTGTCCCCCGCGGCAATGAACGGCAACGAAACGAGAACAGGGGACAATTGGGACAATTGTCCTACTCTGGTTTACCGAAACCGGAACAACCCCGTCAGCAATCGCCAGACTCGGCCGGCCAGGCTGATCGCGGACGCTTCGACGCGGCACGTCGCGCGAGCGCCCGTCATCAGCGGCACGTCGTCGACTTGGTCCAGCGACACTCGCACGGCGTAGGAAGTTGCGAGCGGCGATTGCGAACGCGCGGCGTTCGGGTTGTCTCGCCGATCCGCGTTTTGCGTCTCGTCCCACTGAGTCGTCGCGATCTCGGTGACCGTTCCGACGAAGCGTTTGTGAGGCATCGTTTCGAGCGCCAATTTCACGCCCGCGCCGACCGTGATCCGCTGGACATCGCTTTGCGGCATCACGATTTCGGCGTCCCAACGATCGTCGCCCAGCACCGACGCGAGCTCGTGCCCGGGTTCCAAAAAACAGCTTTCGTTGTGCGGGTCCGTCGGATAGCCCGACCAACTGACCATCCGCGATTCGTCCGATGCCTTCCGATCTTCGCCACGACGCGGCGCGGCGATCAAGCGACCCGACGCGGGCGACTTGATCGTCAAACCGTCTCGCCGCGTGGTGTGAGTGGCAAGTTGTGCGGTCAAGTCGGCCAACAAGCCTTCTTGGCCAGGCAATTCATTTGCGATCTCGACCGAATCAAGCGCCGCGCGACGCATCGCCGTGACGACTTCGCTTTGCGTTTGATGACGACCTTGGATCGTCGCGAATTTCAATTCGACTTCCGCGTTTGTCAGCCGCGCGATCGTGTCGCCTTTTTCAACCACGTCACCTGGTCGCGCGGACAGTTCGCGAAGCGTTCCCGATGTCTTGACGTAGATCGGCGTTTCGATGTGCGGAATGATCTTCGCGTCGGCCGACACGCCGGACGGAAGCGGGACCAGGGCCAGCACCAACAACATGGCCCCGACGACGGACGAGACGAAGACTCGGTTCATGCGAATTTGCTTTCGGCGAGACGGATTGCGAAAGAAGCTTAGCGGGCCGCGAACCAGCGCGAACAACATGCCGCCGGCCGCGAACAGACCCAACATGCGGCCGATCGATTCCAACCCGTAAGGTCGCATCAACGTCGCGATCATGTACAGGATCAACAGCGTCAACGACCATCGGTAAACGAACGCCGCCGCGGCGTAAACCAACAACCAAAATTCTTCGGTCGTCGAGATCGGTTCGGGACTGACTTCGTCGACGCCCATCAGCAGTTGGTTCGCGCGTCCGGCCAACCGACATCGCGACTTTTCGGCCAAGTTCGGCACGTCGACCAAGTCGGACAAGACAAAGTAACCGTCGTAACGAAGCAGCGGGTTGGCGTTGAACAGCACCGTGCTGACGCCGCAGACCAACATCACGTTCATGGCGACGTAGTGAACGATGCCTTGGCCGGTCGATGCCCAAACGAGCGTCGCGATCGATGCCAGGATGACTTCGGTGGCGATGCCGGCCAGGCCCACGGCGGCGCGCTGGAAACGGCCCTTCAGCATCCATGAATCGGACGTGTCGCAGTACAACGCCGGCGTGAACACCAAAAGCATCGGCCCGATCTGGTGACACTCGCCGCCGAAGTGCTTGCAAGTGACCGCGTGCCCGAGTTCGTGCAAGACTTTTGTGCCGCCGATGACGGCCGCCAAAATCAAAACCGCTTTCGCGCTGATCCATTGGTTCATCGCCGGAAACTCGGCCGCGAACGTGTCGACGCGAGTCGCGAAGACGCCCGTGGCAACCATCGCCAAGCCGATGCCGACCACCATGCCGCCGGACGAAAGCACCGGCCGCACGATCGGATACAACCGCTTCAACAACGGTTCGGGATCGACGCCGGGGAAGCGAATGAACAGCACGCCGGTGACGTGTTGCAGCAAGCGCTGGCGTTTTTCTTTGGCTTGTTTTTCGCGAAGGCGATCGCCCTGCAGCGGCGCGTCGGAAACCGTCAGCCCGAACTTGTGAAAGCGAAAGATCAACTGGTTCAGTTCGGCGGGCGTGACTTTTTCAGGCTGGAAGCGAGCTTGATAGGCGTCGCGAAGTTCTTCCAGCGTCCGCGTTCCGTCCAGCAGTTCTAGGACGAAGTATTCATCAGGCCGAAGCTGGTGGTATTTCATCGCGATCGGATCTTTGACGACGATCGCATCTTCATGCTTGTGCCGTGTCCGCGTGACCTTCAAGTCCAACCGCCGCCGCGCCAGCACGACGCGACCGCGCGGCCGATCGGCCGACGGAGCGGGAACGTCAAGGGGACGGAGCTGGGTCATGTATCGTAGACCTGCGGCTCCGCCCGCAGGAAAAGGCGATCATCCTGCGGGCGGAGCCGCAGGTCTACGAGGTCAAAAGTAAAACAGAACATTCCGATGCACAAAATCGAACACGTCCCCGAACCAGCTTCGCAAGATCGAGCGTTTGCCGCAGGTGATCTTGGCCGTCACGTCGGCGTCGCTTCGCATGGACTGCACGTCGAACTCCGACGCGTCATTCTCCGGTGCATTGATTTGTATCGCCGCGGCGGCATCGATCACGTACTGGCCCGATTCATCCATTCGTGATGCGGTGGCGATCGACGTGAGCTGTGCGGCGTAAGACCATTCGGGCTCGGTTGCGACCGCGAACGTGATGGGCAAGTTTTGATTTTGCTTGGCCGAGTCAATGACGTCGCCGGCGCTGGCGTCGGGAATTTGCAAGCGCAGCGACCACGGCCCCGACGGGTCAACGACCGACGCCAGCAAGTTGCCTCGCGAGACCGGGCGATCGGCCAGTCGTCGTTCCAATTGCCAGCCGACGATGACGCCGTCGATGGGGCTGGTGATGACCAGTTCGGCTTGCTGCGATTGAACGATTTTCAGTTGGCCTTGCAAGCTGGTTAGCTCGCTTTGCACTTGCCGTTCTTCGATCGCCATGCGGCTGGATTGATCGCCGTCCGACGCACCGCTCAGCCGAACCGATTGGATCGACGCCAGACGCTGCGACGCGGTTTGAATCTCACCCGCCAGCGCCTCGGCGCGACTTTCCAGTTCCGCGTTCTCAAGCTGGAACAACTTGTCGCCCGACTTGACCGTTTGGCCGTCGGCGATGTGAAGCGTTTTGACGATGCCGTCGACGCCCGCGAACACGTCGCGACGCATCGTCGGCGATGCCGTTCCCGTCGCGATGACTTGGTGTTCGATTTGGATCACCATCGACGCGATCAACATCACCGTCGCGGTTGTCGCGGCGGCGGCGAACCAGGGCCAACGCGGACCACCGACGGTGCGGCCGACCGCCTTCCAGACTCGCAAGCCGAACACGCTGCGGTGCTCGATCGAATTGCGAAGCGCGATCGACGCTTCGCCCGCGACGATCGCCATCGGCACGCTGACTTCGGCGGGCATCTGGCCTGAAAAATATTCAAGCACCATCACGCCCAAGCACTCGCCGCTTCCCGAAAGCGCGTCGAACTCGGTCGTGTTCGCGTCTTCGTCGGTTTCGTCGCCATCGGGCGAATGCAGCGGCAAAACGATCGCGCCGGCGACGCCGGTTTCGTCCAAGTATTCGTCCAGCGGCGTTTGCAATTGCGGCGGCAGCGGTTCGGTGCCGGGCAGGACCAGCGGTCTGGCGAGCACGACGGCGGCATTGGTCACCGATTCGACCGCGCGGACGGAATTGCCGCGTCGATCGACGACGGCGATGCCGCTGACCGCCATCACGCGAAACTTTCCAGCCTTTTTGACCAGCACCGTCGTTCGATCGCAATCGAGCAGTCGGCGTGATTCGTTGGCGATGCGAAAGCACGTCGCGTCCAAGTCCAAATCGCGGTGCAGCAGTCGCAGCGATCGATGGTTTGCGATCGCGCGTCGTTCGGACATGCCGACGCCGCGAGTCGAATCGCCGATCGCGAGGTCGGAATCGATGCTGGTGGGATCGGATCGGGGCGGATCGACCTTCGACCGCATCGCCAGCTTGTCGATCGCGCCGTGGGACGCATCGCCGAAGGCATGCAGGTGACGCAGGTCTTCGATTTGAGTGATCGCGGCCGGCCGAATGCCCGTCGGATAAATCATGATCAGCGCGGCGCGTCGCGGCGCGGGCGAAAGCTCGATCCGCAGGCCTCGCGCCAGTCCATCAGCGACCGGATCGTTCGCCGAATTGGCCAGCGGCAAGTTGCAGGCGACCGGCGAAGCGGTGGCGGACGCGAGCAGCGAGATCAAATCGGGCCGCGAAATCTTTTCGGCCAGCCCGTCGTCGCTGACCAGCATCACCGGGCCCGGACCAGCCCGGCGCGTCGACGGCGACCAGGCCGCCGGAGAAATGTCGCAGCACCAATTCGGCCAGTTGGCGATAGAACTCGGACGGCCCGTCGGCTTGCTCGGCCGCCTGGTCGACGCGGCCATGAATCAGCTCGGCGACCGACGGCACAGACGACGTTGCGGAAGACGCCGCAGGAGACGCCGAGGGCGAGTTCGATGGCTCCGATGAAGTACTCAAGGCGTTGCCGAGCGTCGGGAGGGGGTTTGATTCGCGGGGGGGACGGACTCGGCAAGGGTAAAGGTTTGTCCGAAACGGCACAACGAAAGTTTTTCAGCGTTCCCCCCGCGTCGGCCCGGCGGCGAAGCCGCCGGGCCGACGCGGGGGAGTGTTTTTCGGGGAACGCAATCCCAGGGTTACGGTCAACTCGCTGCCGCTCGCTGCCCTCACCCTGGGCTAATATGTGCCGCCGCTACGCGGCTGTCGGAACGACGACGCGAATCCAGGCCGCTAACGTGCCCCGTGGATCAGTTCGTCGAACTTCAGTTCCAACTGCGTTTCGCCGCTGTCGCTGCCCAGTTCGCGGAACATTTGGCTGGGCTTGATGTCGCGACTGTTTTGGTACTTTTCGCTGCAATAACCTTCGCAATCGCCGACCATTTGCAGGTAATAGATCTGGCAAACTTCCATGCCCGCGTAGATTCGCACCGGCTGGACGCAGTGCATTTCCAGCGTCCAAGTGCCGCAGTACCCCGAATCGCCCAGGCTGCCGCCCGGGTTGATGAACAGGCCCAGCCGCCCGAGCGACGATCGGCCCTGGATCATCGGGACCAGGCCGTGCGTTTCGGTGTACTCGGCCGTCCGGCCCAGATAAAGCTGGCCCGGTTGCAACGTGATGCCTTCGGCGGGAATTTCGATCCGCCGATAGCGGTTCGGCGAGGCCGCATCGAGGACGACTTCCTCGTAAATCAGCAGTTCGTTGTGCAGCGACAGGTTGTAGCTGTTCGGGTTGACCCGATCGTCGCTGAACGGCTCGATGCGGATGGTTTCGTCCATCTGCCGCCGAATCTCGTTGCCAGAGAGAAGCATGTTGCCAACTGCGTGCTAAGGGAGCCGGATCGGGTCTTCTGTGAGCTTCGCGGCAGGCATCTCGCCCCCGCCGAATCGCCACGTTCGTCCCCAGTGTCACGGATCGCCGCGCCCCCGTCAATCAATTCGTCTCGCACGCCGCGAACAACCGTGCGTATAGTATTGGGTAGCCCGAACCGACCGTCAGGACTGCTAGAGTCCTCGCGGAACGCCGCTGCAAAGCACGATCCAAACGCCCGAACTCAGTCATCCTTATCAGGAAACCCGACCGATGCATGTCGACAGCCCCAACCCGTACGCCGTTTCATCGATGGACACGCCGGCCGCTTTTGCCGCCGAAAACGAACGCCTGTCGTTCATCCGAAAAACCTACGCGCACATGACCGGCGCGATCCTGGGTTTGATCGCGATCGAGGCCGTTTTATTCGCGGTCGTTCCCGTCAACACGATGAACGCGCTGGTCAGCCGCATGATGGGCGGCTACGGATGGCTGATCGTGCTTGGCGCGTTCATGTTGGTCAGCTGGGTGGCCCGAAGCTGGGCGACCAGCAGCACGTCCAAGGCGATGCAGTACGCCGGTCTAAGCCTGTACGTTGTTGCCCAGGCCATCATCCTGCTGCCGATGCTTTACGTTTGCATTCGCGTCATGGGCGAACCGAGTCTGCCGATCATGGCGGCCGCGATCACGGCGGTCACGTTCGTCGGATTGACCGGGCTGGTGTTCTTCACCGGCGCGGACTTGTCGGGCTGGGGCAAGTACCTTGGTCTTGGCGGTATCGTCGCGATGGGCATGATCGTCGCGGGAATCCTGTTCGGGTTCTCGATGGGGATCTGGTTCAGCGGCCTGATGGTGGCGTTGTCGTGCGGTTACATCCTGTACGACACGTCGAACATTTTGCACCACTATCACACTTCGCAGTACGTCGCCGCGTCGCTGGCGTTGTTTGCCAGCGTGGTACTGTTGTTCTGGTACGTGCTGCGTTTGCTGATGTCGTTCAGCAGCAGCGACTGATCGCGACGTTTTCCTTCGCTCGAATTTTTCACCGGTTGTTTGCTCATGCACGACTTGGACGTTGTCACCAAGCTGCCCGACGATTTCGATGGTCGCGTCCGCTTGTTTCCGCTTCCCGAGTTGGTGTTGTTTCCGCACGCGATGCAACCGCTGCACATCTTCGAGCCCCGGTACTGTGAAATGCTGGCCGAATCGTTGGCCAGCGATCGATTGATCGCGATGGCGACGTTGACCGGCGGCGTGTCCACCATGCCGCACCATTCGCCGCCGATCGCGTCGACCGTCTGCATCGTCCGCATTGTTTCGCACGCGGACTTAGGCGACGACCGGCACAACGTCTTGGTCGTGGGCAGCAAACGAGCCCAGATCATCGATGAAGTCGACGCGGGCCGCACGTTTCGGATCGCGGAGGTCGATGTCGACGACGACATTTATTCGCCGTCGGGGGCGAGCGGTCGCGGCGAGCTGAAACGCGAACTCTTGTCGGCGTTCGCGGACATCATTCCGGCCAGTGCGAACGTGCAACAGAACTTGCACGAACTGATGGCCGGACAGATGGGCTTGGGCCCGATCACGGACGTCATCTCTTACACGCTTCCGTTCTCGGTGGAAGCAAAGCTAAAACTGCTGGCCGAAGCCGACGTCGACGCGCGAGCGGAGCAGTTGGTCCGCCTGCTCCGCCAAGGCAACGTCAAATTGTACGACGCTGCCGCCGAAGCTCCCAAAGCCGAACCCGAAGACCGCTTCCCACCGCCGTTCAGTTTGAACTAACGCGGAAGCACAACGTAGGGTGGGTCAAGGAGCACCAGCGACGCAAGACCCACCATGTGCGCTGCTTAAAGCTTCACGATCCGTCCCGTTTTCGCACTCTCATAGATCGCGCGGATGACTTCGACGCTGCGTCGGCCTTCGTGACCGTCCAGCATCGACGGACGATTTTCGGTGATCGATGCGACGACTTCCTCGAACAGCATTGTGTGGCCGTGGTGACCGATCGCGGACGGGTCCGCCGCGCCGCCGCCGGTTTCGGTCTTGCCCGCCATCCGTTTGCGAATCGCTTCGTCCTCGGGCGTTTCTTCGGCGAACGTCCACTGCTTGATGTCTTCTTCTTCCAAGATCGCGGTGCCGTGACTGCCGCTGATCTCGATCCGTTTTAGGCACCCCGGATACGCCGTCGTTGTGGCTTCGATCACGCCGAGCGCCCCGTTTGCGAACTTCAGTGTTGCCACCGCGACATCCTCGACCTCGATCCGCTGGTGCGTCATCGTCGCCGTCATCGCGCTGATCTCGGCGACCGGCCCCATCAGCCACAGCAACAGGTCGACCGAGTGGATCGCTTGGTTCATCAGCGCGCCGCCGCCGTCCAGCGCCCAAGTGCCTCGCCATGCCCCGCTGTCGTAATAGGCTTGGCTTCGGTACCACTTCACGTAAGCATCGCCCATCGTGATCTTGCCGAACCGTCCGGCCTCGACGGCTTGTTTCATCAACCGGCTGGACTCATGAAAGCGGCTTTGAAACGTGACCGACAATCGCACGCCCGCATCGTCGCAAGCCTTGATGATTTCGTCACATCGCTCCGTCGTGACTTCCAGCGGTTTTTCGACGATGACATGCTTGCCCGCCTGCGCGGCCGCGACGGCGGGGTCGAGGTGCGCGCCGCTGGGGGCGCAGATGCTGACCGCGTGAACGTCAGGATCGGCCAGCATCGCATCGAGCGATTCGAAGCCGCGGCAACCATGCGTGCCTGCAAACTCCGCCACGGCATCCGGGCGACGAGCGGTCGCACCGACCAGGTGGCAGCCCTTCGCATCGGTGATCGCGCGAGCGTGAAAATTGGCGATCATTCCGACGCCGACGATACCGATTCCGATGGACATGTTGTTTAATTTCTCGCGTTAAGTAGTTCAATTTGCCGGCACACATGGTTCTCGATCCACGTCCGCGTCGCAAGCCGGTCTTGCGTGATTCGGAAACCGGGAACGCGAACAATCAGCACCAGCGGCAGGCAAACGAAATCGACGGTGTAAGGACCGATCGGATGTTCGCCCCAGCTTCACTTCACCACCAAATTCACCAACCGCCCCGGGACCACGATCTCCTTGACGATCGTTTTGCCAGCGATTTGTTCCGCGATCGTGGGGTCCGATTTGGCTTGGGCCAGCATCGTGTCTTTGTCGGCATCGACTGCGATCATCATCTTGGATCGCAGTTTGCCGTTGATTTGCAGCGGGACTTCGATGACCGATTCGACCAGCGCCGATTCGTCATGCGTCGGCCAGGCGGCTTTGCTGATCGATTCGGTTTCGCCCAGCCGGTGCCACAGCTCTTCGCACAAGTGCGGCGCGTACGGGGCCAGTAACACCAGGAACGTTTTCATCGCGACGATCGGCCGTGTTTCCGATCGCGTGAAGAAGTTCGTGAACTCCATCATCCGCGCGATCGCGGTGTTGAAGCTCATGTGGTCCGTGTCTTCGGTCACCTTCTTGATCGTCGCATGCAGCATCCGGTTTTGATCGTCGTCGCAGTCGGCGTCGACCAACGCCGGCGACAGCGCGTCGGTGTCCGACTTTTCATCGACGATCAAACGCCAAACGCGATCCAGAAAGTTTTTCACGCCGCCGACGCCGTTGGTCGCCCACGGCTTGGTCGCTTCCAGCGGTCCCATGAACATCTCGTACAACCGCAGCGCATCGGCACCATATTCACGCACGATCTCGTTCGGATTGACCACGTTGCCACGCGACTTTGGACATCTTGTGAGCTCGCGAATCGATGCGGATCTTCTCGTCCGCTTTCAGCACAAACCCGTCGCCTCGCTTGTCGACTTCATCTTCGGAAAGCGATCGCGCACTAACGATTGCACCGGAGCCGTCAATGGTGTTGCCGTCCTCGTCGCGGCGGACTTGGTTCGACGAAACTGGCTTGCCATCGGCGTCTTCGTAGCCCGTGTATTCGACTTCGCCCAAGATCATGCCTTGGTTGACCAGCTTGCCGAACGGTTCGGCGCACGACACGTGACCTCGGTCGTAAAGGACCTTGTGCCAGAAACGCGAGTACAACAGGTGCAGCACCGCGTGCTCGGCCCCGCCGACGTACAGGTCGACCGGCATCCAGGCCTTCTCTTTCGCTGGATCGATCAAGCGGTCGTCGTTCTTGTTGTCGATGTAGCGAAGGTAGTACCAGCACGAACCGGCCCACTGGGGCATCGTGTTCGTTTCGCGGCGGTAACGTTTGCCGTCCAGCGTCACGAACAACCAATCGTCGTCCGCCTTGGCCAGCGGCGGTTCGGGGCGACCGTGCGGCTTGAAATCGGCAAGCTCGGGCAGCGTCACGGGCAATTGATCGAACGGGACCGCTCGCTTTCGACCCGTCGCGTTGCCCGCCGAGTCGACTTCGTGCAGGATCGGAAACGGCTCGCCCCAGAACCGTTGGCGGCTGAACAACCAATCGCGCAGCTTGTAGTTGACCGCTTCGACGCCCGTTCCTTTTTCCGCTAGCCACGCCGTGATTTCGGCTTTGACGTCGGCGGTTTTCTTGCCGTCGAAGTGGCCGCTGTTGATCGCGGTGCCGTGACCGGCAAAGCATTTTTCGCCGGCGACGTAGGCGTCGTGGTCGGGATCGTTCTTCGGCGGCGCGACGACTTGGATGATCGGCAAGTCGAACTGTTTCGCAAATTCAAAGTCGCGCACGTCGTGCGCCGGCACCGCCATGATCGCGCCGGTGCCGTAACCGGCCAGCACATAATCGGCGACCCAGATCGGGATCGGCTTTTCGGTGACCGGATTGATCGCGTGGCTGCCGGTGAAGACGCCGCTCTTATGCTTATCGCCGTCGGTTCGCTCGCGATCGCTCTTGAACGACGCCTTTTCGCAGTACGCTTTCACGGCGTCGCGCTGGTCCGCGGTCGTCAGCGACTGGACCATCGGATGTTCCGGCGCGATCACCATGTACGTCGCCCCGAACAGCGTGTCGGGCCGAGTGGTGTAGACGCGAAGTTTTTCGCTGCCGTTACCGACCGCAAAGTCGACTTCCGCGCCGGTGCTGCGCCCGATCCAGTCCTGTTGCAGTTTCTTGATGCCGACGGGCCAGTCCAAGTCGTCCAGCCCGTCCAACAAACGCTCGGCGTACGACGTGATCCGCAGCATCCACTGTCGCAGCGGAATTCGCTTGACCGGGTGACCACCGACGTCGCTCTTGCCGTCGACGACTTCCTCGTTGGCAAGCACCGTCCCCAAGTTCGGACACCAGTTCACCAATGCGTCGGACTCGTACGCCAACCGATGATCGTCGCGGTATGCTTCGACGGCGTCGCTGCCCCGGCTTTCGACTTCCGCCGGAATCGGCAGCTCGGCGATCGGCCGGCCTTTCTGTGCGACCGGCATCGAACCAGGTGTCGTACAGTTCCAAAAAGATGAACTGCGTCCACTTGAAATAGTCTTCGTCGGTCGTCGAAAGAACGCGGTCCCAATCGTAACTGAAGCCCAGCATTTTTAGCTGGAAGGTGAAGTTGTCGATGTTCCGCTGAGTCTGAATGCGGGGGTGTTCGCCCGTCTTGATCGCGTGTTCTTCCGCGGGCAGCCCGAATGCATCGAAGCCCATCGGGTGCAGCACGCTTTCGCCTCGCGCCCGGCAGAACCGCGCCGTGATGTCCGTCGCCGTGTAACCCTCGGGGTGCCCGACGTGCAATCCGTCGCCGCTGGGGTACGGAAACATGTCTAAGATGTACCGTTTTGTGTCGCCGGTCGGCATTTCGGGGGTGGCGAACGTACGATCCTGTTCCCAAAACGCTTGCCAACGGGGCTCGATTTCAGCGGGGTTGTAGCGGGGCATAAACGAAAAGGCAGCCAGAATGGGGAAGTAGGACTCTGAACGTGCAGTAATTCTAGGAAATTCGCCCCTTCAAGGAAGGTGGACGTTTTTCGTGACTTCCCCACTGACCAGGGGCTACCCACAGCCGTATCGTCACATGACCCTTTTAAGGGACCCCCTCGCGATGCGGAATGCAAACAGCCAAAGGTGGCCCCAAGGCTTTTTCCAAGATGGATGTGAGATGATTGAAGCGAATTCGGAACTGAACGACTGCGTGGACGACACGCTTCGGCAACGCATCGATGCAGCGATGAAACGTAACAATCTGGACAACGTCCGCTGTTCTTCGGACGCCAAGGGGCCCCGTTTGATCGGGCATGTTTCCACCAACGAGGAACGCGCCATCGCGTTCGCCATCGCCCGGACGACCGCTGGCACGACCGAATTGTCCAACGGGATCGAAGTCCGCGCGTAAGCATGTTGGATCAGCGCGACGGGCTGCCGATTTAGGCTGTCGAGATTGAGACGAACAGCGTAAGTTTCGGCTCGTCAGGTTTGACGGCCCGCCCCCTTCGCCCCCGCGACATCGTTTTGTCCTCTCGCGCTGCATTGAATTTGAAAGACCCGATTTCAATCGGCACGATGTCCCCCGCGGCCGACCTATCCAACGCCGCCGTCGTCGCGCGGTTGTTGCGATTGGCGTGGCGATACTGGCCGTGGTGCGTTGGGATGCTGGCGCTGCAAGCGGTGCTGATGGCGCTTGCCGTGTCGCTGGTCCAGATCGGCGGGCTGGCCATCGACGTGATTCGGTTCCATTCCGGCGACACCGACGTCGTGCCGACGCTGCCGCTGTCGCTTCGGTTTCCGGCCGCGTCTTCTCCGATGCAACAGGTGGTGACGCTGGCGGTGGCGCTGATGTTGATCGCGGTCGTCCGCGCGATATTGAATTACACCTACGCGATGGTGTCCGGCACGCTGGTGCATCGCAAGATCGTTGTCGACTTGCGAGCCGACGTGTACGCGAAATTGCAGCGATTGAGCCTTCGCTTTTACAACGACCAACCCGCCGGCACGATCATCAACCGCGTCACCGGCGACGTGCAATCGACGCGAACGTTCATTGACGGTGTGTTGATCCAGCTTTCGATTCTTGCGATGTCGTTGGTCGTGTATTTATTCTTTATGACTCGCATCGACGCGGGGCTGACGGCGGTTTGCCTGGTCACGACGCCGGTGGTGTGGTGGTTGTCGGTACGTTTTTCGCAAACCGTTCGGCCGATGTACGACGAGACTCGCCAGCGGTTCGACGCATTGGTCTTGCGAGTGGCCGAGTCGGTCGACGGCATCGCGGTGATCAAGTCGCTTGGCCGCCAAGACGCCGAGATCGAACGGTTCAAACAGGCGAATGATCGCGTCCAGGATCAGCAGCAAGAAGTGTTCGCTCGCGTCAGTCGCTTCGGCCCGACGATTCAATTTTTGACGCAAATCAACTTGGTCGTGCTGCTGATCTACGGCGGTTACTTGACTTCGATCGATCGCTTGCAACTGGGCAGCGGCTTGATCGTCTTCGCGGGCTTGCTGCAACAGTTCAGCAATCAAGTCGGCAACCTTTCGGGGCTGGCCGGAACGATCCAGCAATCCCTGACCGGGGCACGGCGTGTCTTTGAGGTGCTGGACGCGGCCGAAGAAGTCGCCGCGCCGACGGAGCCTTACGTTCCAAGTTCGGTCCACGGCGAAATCCGTTTTCAATCCGTTTGGTTCCAGTACGTCGACGGAGCGCCGGTGCTTTCGGATATCTCGCTGCACGTTCGCGCAGGCGAAAAGGTCGCGGTCATGGGCAGCGTCGGGCAGGGCAAGTCGACGCTGTTGTCGCTGGTGCCGCGATTCTACGATCCGCAGTGCGGCGTCGTGGAAGTCGATGGCGTCGACGTGCGACGGTGGGACTTGAAAACGCTTCGACGTAGCGTCGGATTGGTGCTGCAAGAACCGCTGCTGCTAAGCAACACGATCGGCGCGAACATCGCCTTCGGCGTTCCCGATGCGACTCGCGAACAAGTCCGCATGGCCGCGCGGTTGGCCGCCGCGCACGAGTTCATCGAAGCGTCGCCGGACGGTTACGACACGATGCTGGGCGAGTTCGGCATGTCGCTTTCTGGCGGACAACGGCAACGGCTGGCGCTGGCCCGAGCACTGCTGACTGACCCCGCGATTTTGTTGCTGGACGATCCCGTTTCGGCGATCGATCCGGAAACCGAACACGAGATCGTATCCGCGATGAACGCCGCGTCGGTCGGACGAACGACGTTGACGGTCGCCAATCGGATCAGCACCCTTCGTGGTGCCGATCGCGTGATTGTGATCGACGAGGGCCGCATCGTCCAAGAAGGAACGCACGAGCATTTGATGAATCAAGTCGGTCCTTACCGCGACGTCGTCGAAAGCCAATCGGCGACGGAGGCGACGTGATGAGCAGCATCGAATCGAAATCGGACACGCAATCGTTTCCCGCGATGGTTCGCATCGTTCGCGATCCCGAAGCCGACGCGCGACGGCGTCCGTTATCGTTGTCGCTGGTGCGGCGGCTATGGTCGCTGATGCGTCCGTACGCGGCCAAACGAAACATGTTGATCGTGCTTGTTTTGTTACGGGCGGCACAGTTGCCGGCGCTGGCTTGGTCGATCGGCGCGGTCATCAACGGTCCAATCACTGGCAAGGCTCCCATCGGTTCGATCACGTGGGCGGCGTGCGGCGTGTTGGTGCTGGCGGCGCTGACGCAGTTCACGTTGATGCATCGCCAGCGGCTAGCGTTGGAACTGGGCGAAGCGATCATCCACGACCTTCGCGCGAACGTGTTCGCGCACCTGCAGCGGATGCCGATGAGCTTTTACACTCAAACGAAAACCGGACGCGTGATCAGCCGCATCACCAGTGATTGCGATTCGGTGCGAACGGGCGTGCAGGACGTCTTGTTCGTCAGTCTTGTCCAGGGCGGCCAGATGATCATCGCCGCCGCCGTGATGGGCTGGTACGACCTGCCGTTGTTGATGGTCGTGCTGGCGATCAGTCCGTTCGTTTGGTTGATCGGACGAGTGATGCGAAGCCGGTTGAGCCAAGCGTACCGTGACGTGCAAGAAAGCTTCAGCCGCGTGACGGCAACGATCGCCGAATCGGTCGCCGTCATTCGCGTGACCCAGGCGCTCGCCCGCGAGGACACCAACGCGGACATGTTCCGCCGGCTGACCGCGGACCACGCCGAGTACAACATGAACAGCGCTCGCGAAGGCGGCCGCATGATGCCGCTATTGGAACTGACCGGACAAATTTCGCTCGGCCTGGTCCTGATCGTCGGCGGCTATCGCGCGATCGTCGCGGCCGATCCGATGCCGGTCGGCGACTTGATTCAGTTTTGGTTCTTGGCCGGATTGTTTTTCAGCCCGATTCAAATTTTGGGCAACCAGTACAACCAAGCGCTGACGGCGATGGCGGGTGCCGAAAGAGTATTCAAGTTGCTGGACACGCCCCCGCAGTGGTCGGACTTAGACGACGCAAAACCGTTTGCGATGCCGATGAAGGGCGACTTGCAAATCGACGGTGTCAGTTTCGCATACGAACCCGGACGGCCGGTTTTGAAATCCGTCTCGTTGTCTGCAAAGGCTGGGCAAATGATCGCGTTGGTCGGTGAGACGGGCAGCGGAAAATCGACGCTCGCGGGCCTGGTCGCACGTTACTACTTGCCCGACGAAGGCGTCATCCGCATCGATGGTCAAGACATCCGCGGCGTCACGACCGCGTCGATGGCTCGCGCGGTGTCGGTCGTACCACAGCAAAACTATCTGTTCAGCGGCACCGTGCTGGACAACATCATCGCCGGCCGAAACGGTGCGACTGACGCGGATGCGATCGCCGCACTGGAGGCGCTCGACTGCAGTTGGCTGATCAACGACTTGCCCGACGGCTTGGACACGCAAGCCGGTTCGCGTGGCGGACGCGTCTCGCTGGGCCAGCGGCAATTGATCTGCTTCGCGCGAGCACTGGTCGCCGACCCTGCCGTGTTGATCTTGGACGAAGCGACCAGCGCGGTCGACACGCTGACCGAAGTGCGCATTCAAAAGGCGCTCGGTCGGTTGCTGCAAAACCGAACCAGCGTCGTGATCGCGCACCGGCTGAGCACGATCCGAAGCGCGGACCAAATCTTGGTGTTGTCCAGCGGCGAAGTCGTCGAGCGAGGCCGCCACGCCGAACTGCTGGACCAAGCCGGCCCGTATCGTCGCCTTCATGATCGGTTTGTGGCGGGGACGGGGACGTAGCATTCGTTTAGCGCCCAGCCGAAGGCGCCGGCCTCATACGCGTCAGTACATTAAACATCAAAGATTGAAGCCTTCGTTTAACGCCTAGCCGTAGACGCCGGCAGCCCGTAGCCCTGACACGCCGTGGCAGGGCCGAACAGCAATGCTGTTCGCATCGGATGCTCCGCCACGGCGTGTCGGACCTACTGGATACCCATCAATGAGCACGCATGCCGAGTTGACCGAAGAACTGGAAGACTTTTTGATCCTGCTTCGTGGCCTCGTTCGCGAGCCGTCAGTGTGCGGCAGCGAGGACGCATTCTTTCGCGTGCTGCGGCGCGAGCTGGATGAACTGCCGATCAAGGTCACACGCTATCACGGCGTTCTGGTCGCGCGAGGCAACGATCCCGAGGGTGCGATCTTGTCGGCGCACATCGACCGGCACGGCTTGTTTTGCACCGGCCCGAACGAGTTTCAATACGCGGCGTTCATCATCGCCAACCGCGGCGAGCTGACCGGCGACAGCGTTTCCGAACAGACGATGGAACTGATCGCCGACCGCTTTCACGGCCAACGCGTCCAAGCCCACACGCCGTACGCGGGCAGTTATCTGGGCCAGGGAACGATTACGAATTCGTTCATCTGCGCGGCACGAAAGAATTTGATCTTCGAAGTCGAAGGGCTGGAGTTCCTGCAGCCCGGAACGCCGGTCGCGTTCTTGGACCGCTTGGCGGTCGCCGACGGTTTCGTTCGCGCTCAATTGGACAACGTGTTGTCGGTCGCGCTGTTGGTTTACTTGTTCAAGCTCGGTTTCCAAGGCACCGCGCTATTCACGGCGGGTGAAGAAGCCGGTCGCAGTTGGCAATACGCGACCGCGTGGTTCCAACGCGAGTACTTGCAGACGCAGCGGTTGATCGTGCTGGACACCAGTCCGTATCCGACGAAGGAAGCCGCGACGGCACAGCATGTCGTGCTGCGAACTCGCGACGCATCGGCCACGTTCGCGGCGGAGCTGACCGAAGAGATTCGATCGCGATGCGAAGACCTGGGCATCACGTACTCGTTTAAGGACAAGTACGTTGAACAGCAGAACCGCAACCGAGAAAAACCGCTGTCTTTCGGCCGCACCGAACTGGGCCGAGTGATCGCGGCATCGGATAGTCGCATCACGGGCACGACGCTGCAGATTCCAACGACGGGCTATCACACGGCCAACGAAACGGCGTCGCTGGAATCGATCCAGGCGACCATCAGGTTGCTGAGCGGGTTTGTCAGGTAGCGAACCAGAGCAGGACAATTGTCCCCCATTGTCCCACCCAAGTTTTGTGCGGGGAAGTCGGAGGGACAATTGAGACAATTGAGACAATTGTCCTACAATCTTTTACTTCTTGAAATCTGGGTTGCCGATTCCGATCACGCCAACCCCGACGCGGCCGCCGGCGTCGCCGCTCGGTTGGCTGGTCAAGTCGTCGCGGCCCGCGTGGACAACGAATGCGCGGCCCAGCACAAAGTGCAACTGCGTATTCTTTATCGTGATGTCGATCATCGCTACGCCTTCCGCGTCCGCGGTCACGTTGCCCAAGTCACCGACGTGACCGGTTTCCATCGGGCCGTGCGGGACGCCGGCGGGGTTAAAGTGACCGCCGGTGCTGGTTCCGTCGGCCATGTTGCGAAGGTCGCCGTATTCGTGGATGTGAAACCCGTGTTCGCCCGGCGTCAGGTTGCGGATCGCACCGGACAGACGCAGGTCGTCGCCCTTCTGCATCAGGCGAATCATGCCGCGGACTTTCTGGTCCTTGGTCGGCATCATCACGGCGACGCCCAACGTCGGCAGCGCGGCAAGCGCGCCGGCCGGTTTGTCGCTGTGACCGTGTTCATCGGCCGACGCGGTCGGCGAAACGAAGCTGGCAACGGCTACGCAAGCGGAGAGTGCCGAGACGGAAAAAATTCTGCGGAGCATGATTCTGCGGAGCATGGAGATGTCTTTCATCAAAAAGGTGGGAGAGGGTTTGCACGCCGGATCAACCCTGCAACCGACGCGCCAAACTCGAACGTATCTATTCTACAGGAACCAGCATCCGATCGTATCCGAGCAGTCCCATCGTGGCACTGCTGCTGTGATCGAGCACGAACGGGCCGAGCGTTCGGTCCAGGTGCATCATCAGCCGCGTCTTGGGAGTCACCCCCAGGCGACGAATCGGATCGAAATCGTCCGTGTAGGCGGCCCCGTCCGTGATTCGGACTTCGTCGATCCGACCGAGGAACGCGCGAGTCGCCGCGCCGCCGCCGCTGGGGTCCGCACCAATGTACAGCGGCAAGTCGTTGCGAGTCCGTTTGCCCGCACCGGGCTTCGATGCGACTTTCTTGCCATCCACATAGATGCGAACTTCGCTGCCATCGAACACGCCGGCGACGTGCGACCATTGGTCGACCGGCAGCTTTGTCAATGCTTCGGCGCTGACGTAGCGATCGTTCAAGTGAACGTCGAATTGCGGAACGCCTTCGTCCATGAAGATCGCAAACTCGCTGACCTGCGTCTTCGCGATCGCCGCTCGCATGCCTGCCGACTGCGACGGGTTCAACCAGGCTTCCAAGGTGAACGCACCGTCGGGCACGTTCAGTTCCGCTGATTCGATTCGCACGGCGTCCTGTTCGCTTGCCACTTCCACGCACTGGTTCGTTTCGCCATCGAAGTAGTTTGCCGGCAGCGCCGATAACTTCATCGCGACCGGCGTCGTAATTGGCGGCAACGAGATCCGGGACGACTGTCCGACGTACTGCATGTCCAAACGCACTCGCGGGATCGTCAGCATCGACTCGGGATCGGCCAGACGGCGCATCGCCACGTCGATCGTTTTCCGCTCGCCGGCCGGCAACGTGAAGTGATCGTGATCGAGCGTGCTTTTCCAATCGCCACCGGTTTGTTCCAGCGACACCGTCACATCGACCGGACGCGTCGACGGGTTCTTTATTGCGAACGTCATCGTGCCTTGTGCCGACCCGTCGACGCTCAACAGCAAGTCGTTACCGAGTTGTTCGGGCCGGATGCTGCGTGCTTGTTCGATCTCGGCCAAGAATTCCGGCGTGAACTCGGTCGGGTCGATGACGCTGCCAACGGGCAAGCCGGCAACGGTCACCGAATCGGGACGCACGGTGACCATGTTCAAGTGGTGGAGGTATCCGGCATCGGGGATATCGGCCGATAGGTGTCCGCCGGTCGTTGCCAGCGTGTAGTACGCGATGCCATCCTTGGGACCATCGAATCGCATTTGGTGAATGTGACCGGCAAAGACCGCACTGACGTTGCCGGCCGTTTTCAAAATGTCATGCACGACGTCCCAATTGCCGCCGGCGTAACCGCGTCCGATCCAGCGGGGGTGATGCAAGAAGACGAAGACGTGGTCAAGATCTTTATGTTGCTCGCACGCTTTGCGAAGGAAGTCCAACTGCGCGTCGGACATCGTTTGCAATCGTCCTTCGTTGAAGCCTTTGACGTTCGTTTTGGAATCCCCTTCGTCACTGTACAGAACCACGAAGCCGGCGTTCTTGTGCGCGAACGTGTACCACAGCGGCCCGAAATGTTTTTCATAACTGGCCTCGTGTTGTCCCGGCGGCGGCGGCGTCTTGCCTCGCCAATAAACGTCGTGGTTGCCCGCGACCGGAAACCACCGCATCGACAAGCGATCCATGATGTCCTTGTATTCGGTCATCTGCTCCATCCACTCGTCGGTCTCGTTGTACCCTTGGATCAGGTCGCCGACGGTCAGCACCATGTCGGGGTCCAGCAAGTTGGTATCGATGACGGCTTGTTCCAGCACCTTTAATCCCTCGGGCACGCCACCGGTGCGGTCGCCGTAGACAACGAAGTGGAACACGTCTTCTTCTTTAGCCGGTGGCAACGTCCGCGAATCGCCGCGAGTGGTGAAGAACCCTTTGGGATGCTGACCATGTTCGTGTTTGTGGTCCCCATGTTCGTGACCCTCGTGTTCGTGACCCTCGTGCGCCGTCGCCGGCATCAAGGAAGCAAGCATCAGCAGCGGCAACGCAAAGTATCGCATCAGTATCGGACTCCGATGAATTGGACTTATTGAAGTCCAGATCTTAGCGGAACCGAACGAGCCGCATTCGGCGCGAGAAGGTGAATCTTTGACGAAGAAACCGCGAGTGAAAAACCAATCGCTCGGTGATCAACCACTGACGTAGCTGATCCCGCCAGGGTTGAGACAACAACCACTGACGTAGCTGATCCCGCCAGGGTTCAGACGGGACTGAACCCTGGCGGGATCAGCTACGGTAAATTCGTGACTTGTTGGTGGATAACGCTGATCCGTGGCTTGTTGATCACGCGATGCTTTGCGGCTGCTTTTTGGTCAGCAGGTCCAGCATGACCGCGATCGCGGCGCTGGCCATTGGCGTGCTCATGCTGGGCAACCTCGCGCCAGCGTCCGCGGCAGCTTGCGATGGGGTCAGCGGCAAGTGGATGAACGCTGACTGCGTTCTCATGCCGAAGGACCGCGTGTAATGCTGGCTTAAGAAAAGCGCGGCGTTACACAAATACGTTCCCGCATGATGCGACACTTCGCAGGGAATCCCCGCTGCGATCAACGCGTCACAACACTGCACCAGCGGCATCGGCGATCGGTACGCCTCGGGCGCCTCCATGACCAGCGGCCCGCCGTCGCTGCGAACGTTCAGTCCGACAGCTTCCAGTTTGACAAACGGAGCCCCCGGCGATTGGCCCAAATGAATCGCGAAGTCGTAGTTCTCTTGCAAGTCCTTGCGAAGCGATAGGCTCATCCGCGTCAAGTCGACCGGGTACCGACGCGTGACGACCTCGGCGATCCCGTCATACCACCGCGTCAGATCGCATAGCGCGTCCCAACTGCTGTTCGCCGGCCAGCGATCGTAGGGCTCAAACGCGGTGATCAGGACTCGGGTCACGAATTTGGCTCTTAAAGCATATGAAGGATTGATCCGACATCATACTTCGCCGTTTAGGACGCGTCGTCCGTTTTTGAATCCGCTTTGGCTTTGGTTTTCGCTTCAACTTCCGCCGGCACGTCGCCGGGTTGCAGTTCTTGCTTGATGACCGGAGGCAGCTCTTTTCCTTCGGGGTAGAACCGCATCGAGATCGAATTGACACAGTGGCGGGTGTTCTTCGGCGTCAGCCGTTCGCCCTCGAACACGTGCCCGAGGTGGCCGTCGCAATTCGCGCAAACAATTTCGACTCGGTATCCATCGGCGTCGCGGTGCCGAGCAACCGCGCCTTCGATTTCGTCGTCAAAACTGGGCCAGCCGCAGTGGCTGACGAACTTGTGGTCAGCCTTATACAGCCGCGCGTTGCACTGGCGGCACAGGTAGATGCCCGGATCCTTGGTCATCGTGTAGCCGCCGTCGCCAGGTCGCTCGGTGCCTTTTTCCAGGATCACGTAGGACTCTTGCGAATTGAGCGGGTTGTAGGGCCCGATGATGACGGGCGGTTTAGCATTCTTTTCCACGTTCTGATTTCCGCTTTTGGTTTTCGTATTCGACAGGGGCGTATCGGCCGAGGCGACGTCCGCTGGCCCGCAACCAATTGATGGGAGCAACAAGAATGCCACGGCAAGAAAGAGGTTGCGTTTCAAACTGCGAAGTCGTTGCGTCGTCAGAAATCGTTGCGTCGTCATGGGAAGGCGTCCGTGAGGGCGAGCGGGGGGATGTCGGCTGGCTTCAGTATACGAGCTTTGCAAACCGACTTGCAGTGCCGCCAGCCCACATGCCGCCAGCCCACATGCCGCGTGCCCCTATGCCGCGTGCCAAAGTGCCGCTTACACGGATGGGTTTGGATTGGTCCCACATCGACGCTCAGTCGAACCACATCGACGCTCGGTGCAACCATCGGCGCATAAAAAAACCCGTTTGCCGAGACCAAGGTGTATCTCGACAAACGGGAAAAGTTCGTTCGATCAAAGCGATGAACGATTGGGGTGACTATGCCGAGGCATAGGTCCGCCGACTTCTGCTAACGGTAATCACCCCGTTGGCTAGTACAGCATAAATCCACTTGCTCACCTCCCTTCAAATCATCGGTTAGACGGTTCTCGACCCGGGTGCCAACCAGAAAGGGTCGATCGCCGTACTGAAAGGTCCATCGCGACGCGTTATCGCGATCCGACGCATGCATTATCTCCTGGTGGCAACCCCGTTTCAAGAGAACTTTGCGAACAAAATTCTGCTGCGACCGTGCTGCACACCAACAGGCAATGCACGTTGGCTGTTTGTTAGACGGAAGCGGTTTGCTGCTGGTTCGCGATATTTTTCAGACGTCGAGAATTTTTTGACGTCGAGAAAGAATCACGTCGTCGGCGCGTCGACTTCGTAATGAACGATGATCAACACGTCGCCGGCCGCGAATGAATTTAGCGGCCCGCCATGCGAACCGCTCTGGCCGGCTAAGTTGCCCGTGATCGAAAGCACCCTGGCCCCGCTCTTTCGCATCCAACGGTTGATCTGACGTTCCATCTCGGGGATCTCGGTGTCGACGCTTTTGAAGATTTTGATTTGCTGGACCAGCACGGCAAGGAACTCCGGAACGGGGCGTGGAAAGATGGGGCGACGGACAACGCATGATCGCAAAAGCGTAAGATGGAAATTTTAGCTTAAAACCAAACCCGTCGCCCGCAACGTTCCGCTTGTCATTGTCTGTCGTTCCATGCAAAGCCTCCGCGTTCTACACGAAGACAATCACCTGCTGGTCATCGACAAGCCGGTCGGGCTGGCCACGATGGGAGCGGATTCCGGCATCGCGACGGCTCATTCGATGGCCTGCGATTACGTGCGAGAGAAATACCAAAAGCCCGGGCGAGTTTTCATCGGCGTGGTCAGCCGCCTGGATTCGATGACCTCCGGCGTGCTGTGCCTAGCGCGGACCAGCAAAGCCGCATCGCGGTTGACACCGCAGTTCGCCGAAAAGTCGGGCGGCGGAGCATTGAAGATTTACTTGGCGGTGGTCGAAGGCGACTTCGATGGCGACGAAGGCACGCTGGTCGATCACGTCGCCAAGGACGACGCGGCCAAGCGGATGCGAGTCGTACGGCCCTCGGCCCATTCGCAGGAAGCGTCGCTGCGATACGTCGTGCTGGGCCGAACCGATCGCCAAACCGTCGTCGGGGTGCAATTGATCAGCGGACGCAAGCATCAAATTCGAGTCCAATTCGCCGACCGTGGGCACCCGGTCGTCGGCGACCGAAAGTACGACGCACGGACCACCATGATCGGCCGCGACGGCGTGGCCCTGGGGGTTGCACTGCACAGTTGGCAACTTCACATTGAACACCCAACGCTGAAGTCGACGATGCGATTCTCCGCCGAACCGCCGCCGTCGTGGAAACCGTATTCCAGTGCGATGGGCGATCGCCGAGGTCGATGGGATCGCGTCGTCGAAAGTTTTCAATTGCCGCCGCATGACCCGGACCACCGCAATGCCTGAACCCGCATTCTTGCCGTCGCGAGTCGTCTCGGGAGGCCAAACCGGCGTCGATCGTGCAGGGTTGGACTGGGCGATTTCGCTGGGCATCCAGCACGGCGGTTGGTGTCCGCGTGGCCGGCTGGCCGAAGACGGCACGATCCCCAGCCGGTACGAACTGGTCGAGTTGGCATCGCCCGACTACGCCGTTCGGACCGAACAAAACGTGATCGACAGCGACGCGACGTTGATCCTGTACGAAAAAAAATTGCGAGGCGGAACGTTGCTGACGTTCAACCTTTGCAAGCGGCTGGGCAAGCCGTACGTTTCCGTTCGGATGGATGACTCCGAACCGCGGGCTTGCCGAGACTGGCTCGATAAACTGCGGCCGGAAACTTTAAACATCGCGGGCTCGCGAGAATCGATCTCGCCAGGAATTTACGATCGCGCTTTGCACTTTCTGCTGGCGATGGTTTAACGCGTTTTCTTGCATCGCGTTTTACTCGGGGCCACTGGTTACTCGGGGCCACTGCTTAGTCGGGGCCACTGGTTACTCGGGGCCACTGCGACCATCGGCACAACCTGACCGGTCATCGCTGTTCGGTAACGCTTTCCCACATCGAAGGGTAAGCCTGGGCCGTAAAGTCGCCGATAGCTCTCTTGTCGCCGCGACCCAGTGATTTTTCCCAATTGGAAAAGTCGAGGGTCGGTTCGACGCGACCATTCCCGCCGCCACCCGCGTCGCCCCGCTTCGACGCAGCCCGCCATGAGGACGGACAAACGCTCGGATCGCATCCGATCGATCGATCCGGCAATTTCCCGTTTCCATGGCATTTGTTATCCACGGAGTTCACCGACCATGTTCGCATCCATCAAACGCCGTCTTCGCCACGTCGCGCTCGCATCGATCGTCACCGGAATCTCCGTGACCTCGGCCGGCATGTTCGCCGCGACGTCCCACGCCGGCGGTTTTGACTGCGGCAGCAACATCGCTCCGGTGCATCCGTTGGTAACCGTGCCTGGTTTAGCGATGACACCGTTCTCCCCCGACGGCTTCGCTGCGGTGCAATTGTTTGCACCACCACAAAGTTCTTCCACCGATCGATGCACCCTCCCCTCGACGGCCGGCCGTGAAATGGCCTCAACGGAAGAACTTTGTGGCTGGGTGGATATGGAAGAAGTGCTGCCGCCAATGACGGCCACCGCGGAAGACTTTGCGTCGCAGCAAAACAGCGTGTTTGACTTTGAAGAACCAAACTTTGTCGATGCCTTCGATCACTCGCTGGCCGGTGCTTGGGTCGGCGGTTGCTCGACGCACGATTCATGTCCGGTCGACGTGCATCGAATCCTGAAGCAAACGATCGCGGCGCGGCCGAGTAAGAAGGTCGTGACGGAACCCTCGCCCCAGTTGACCGCCGTTGCATTGGCGACGTCGATCGCATCGCTGGGCGGCGTCAAGGTTCATCAGTTCGTCGAACCGTTCGCGATGGCCGGCCCGGCGATCGAAAATTCGCTGGCCAGCGTCCGAGAACTGCACGCCTGGTGCCGCGGCTTAGTCGATTCGGCGGAATCGTTGCGGGCGACGGACGAGCGGAATCTGGACGCACAAATCCAAGCGCTCGCGATGCAGGAACCGATCGATACAAATGGCCACATGGCGTTGCCGGTTGCGCCGTCGATCGTGATCGCGAAGCTGGATCCGCTGGTCGGCAGTGCGCCACTGGTGATGACGATTCCGGTGGAAGAATACCTCGCCTACGACTTGGCTCCGCGTGACATGATGGTGTGGGCGATGCCGGCGTTAAGTTCGCCGTTCTGCATCCGCCAGCAACTCGACCGCGCCGCCGAAGATTCGATGTGGCAAGAGACTCTTTGGCAACCGACCGACGAGCTGGTGCAGAGTTCGCCGGAATGCTTGATGGACGATCTGCTTTGTCGGCTGGACGTGGCAGGCCGCTCGATCGATATCGCCTCCCTTAAAAATCCGTCGGCAATCGGTCGGTCGATCGCCGGCATGGTGAAATCGTCGTCGCGAGTGGCGGGCGATGCGATCTGCACGATCGCGATGCGGTTGCCCAAGACGAACGCGGGTCCGGAATTGCCAGTGGTTCGGCGGTTGGCCAAGGAAAACACCTGCACGATGCGATAACCACCACAGGACGAATAATTGACGGTTTTTGTCGTAGCTGATCCCGCCAGGGTTCAGTCGGTCCCAGTCAAAATCTGAACCCTGGCGGGATCAGCTACAACACTTATTGTTCCTGCGGTCCTGAGTGTTTCACGCAATAAAAAACGCTCGGCAGATTGCCGAGCGTTTTGTTCTCTTTTGCCGATCGGCCCGAGCTTACTCGGTGACCACGTTGATGCGACGACCTTCGCGATCAAACATGACCTTGCCATCGATCAGGGCGAACAACGTGTAATCGTTGCCTTGGCCGACGCCCTTGCCGGGGTGCCACTTGGTGCCGACCTGACGAATTAGAATGTTGCCCGCACGGACGGCTTCCCCGCCGAACTTCTTGACGCCGCGGCGTTGCGCGTTGCTGTCACGACCGTTCCGGCTGCTGCCCTGACCCTTTTTGTGTGCCATTTCGAGGCGTCCTGTATCGAAGATTAAGTGATTATGGGTGCGTTGGAGTGCGGAAGATACTCGACCCGTGCTACTTTCTCAAGAGGGCGTTTTGCTCGCCTACAACGTGAGTTTTTTGCAGGGTGGGTCAAATCGCGCCAGCGATGCAGACCCACCAACCGCGTGAGACGCCCACAAATGGTGGGTCATCGTGGCCTACCGGCACACTCGACCCACCCTACTCCTTCCGAACGCCTGTAAGACCCAATTCGCCCGCGCGATACCCCCTTACCCGATTCGAACGAGCGTTCCCGAGCGGAAAGCACGGTGTCCTGGGCCACTAGACGCTTTCTCAAGAGGGCGTTTTGCTCGCGTACAACGTGCGTCTTTAGTAGGGTGGGTCAAATCGCGCCAGCGATGCAGACCCACCAACCGCGTGAGACGCCCACAAATGGTGGGTCATCGTGGCCTACCGGCACACTCGACCCACCCTACTCCTTCCGAACGCCTGTAAGACCCAATTCGCCCGCGCGATACCCCCTGCCCGATTCGAACGAGCGTTCCCGAGCGGAAAGCACGGTGTCCTGGGCCACTAGACGCTTTCTCAAGAGGGCGTTTTGCTCGCGTACAACGTGCGTCTTTTGTAGGGTGGGTCAAATCGCGCCAGCGATGCAGACCCACCAACCGCGTGAGACGCCCACAAATGGTGGGTCATCGTGGCCTACCGGCACACTCGACCCACCCTACTCCTTCCGAACGCCTGTAAGACCCAATTCGCCCGCGCGATACCCCCTGCCCGATTCGAACGAGCGTTCCCGAGCGGAAAGCACGGTGTCCTGGGCCACTAGACGAAGGGGGCGGGGGGGGTAGGTAACAGGTAACAGCGAAAAGACGGCACGGCTACAAACAATCCTGTGACCTGTCGCCTGTAACCTGTAACCTGTAACCTATCCCCTACTTCTCGTCGACTTTGGAGACCACTTTGTCGATCAGGCCGTATTCGGCGGCTTCGGCGGCGCTCATGAAGCGGTCGCGGTCGGTGTCTTCCTCGATCTTTTCCAGCGAGTGACCGGTGTGCTCGATCATGATCTCGTTCATTCGCTGCTTGATGCGGCGGAGTTCGCCGACGTGAATTTCGACTTCCCGAGCGGTGCCCTGCATGCCGGCCAGCGGTTGGTGGATCATGATTCGGGCGTTGGGCAGTGCGAATCGTTTGCCCTTGGCACCGGCGGTCAGCAGCACCGCGCCCATCGACGCGGCTTGGCCGATGCAGTACGTCGCGACGTCGCACGATACGAATTGCATCGTGTCGTAGATCGCCATGCCGGCGGTGATCGATCCGCCGGGGCTGTTGATGTACAGGTGAATGTCAGCCTTAGGATCGTCTGACTGCAGGAACAACATCTGCGCGACCAGGGCGTTGGAGATGTCGTCGTTGACCTGTTGTCCCAAGAAAATGATGCGGTCTTTCAGCAACCGGCTGTAGATGTCGTAAACACGTTCTTCGCGACCGCTCTTTTCGACGACGTAGGGAATCATGGGCATAAGAATTTTTCTCGGTAAAAAGATGTACGGTAAAAACCGGGGACTAGCGCCCTGCGGTTGATGGGTTCGTGATTGCGGAGTGAGACCCGCGGCGAGCGCCCTGCGGCTTACTTTTCTTCCTCTTCGACCGGCGGCTTAGTCAGCATGTCGTCGACCAGACCGTATTCCTTCGCCTCTTCGGCACCCAGGAAGAAGTCACGGTCGGTGTCCTTGGCGATCTTTTCGACCGATTGGCCGCTGTGCTTGCTGATGATCTCGTTCAACACGTCGCGGTAGCGGAACATTTCGGCGGCTTGAATTTCGATGTCACTGACTTGACCGCCGACGCCACCCATGGGCTGGTGCATCATCACGCGGCTGTTGGGCAAGCAGTACCGTTTGCCCTTGGTGCCACCGACCAGCAAGACCGCCGCACCGCTGCACGCTTCGCCGACGCAGTACGTCGCGATGTCGCACGACATCATCTGCATCGTGTCGTAGATCGCCAGCGTGGCGGTCACCGATCCGCCGGGGCTGTTGATGTAGAAGTGGATGTCTTTGCGGCGATTTTCGCTCTGCAAATACAATAGCTTCATCACGATTTCGTTCGCGTTGCCGTAATGGATCTCGCCCTGCAAAAATACGATGCGGTTTTCCATCAACAGGTCGCCCAACGTCATCTGACGTTGGCGCTGATATCCCTGATAGGAGCTGGCGGCGAGCTGCGGCGATCGGGGATCGAAATCAGCTGGAAAAGTCATTCGGTATCTGTCGAAAGTGAGATTTTTGAAGTGCGTTTGCGTCGGCCGAAATGGCAGCCCGCCAGCGTTCGCCAATTGCAAAGCGAATCGCGGGCCACTGAAGTAAAAGTAGGGCGGAGGAAAGCACGACGACTTTCCCGCCCTGTAGTGTTCGCAATCCGGCCAAAACTGGCAAGGGGCGGGGTGTTAGTTGTCAGTCGTCAGGCGTCAGTCGTCAGTTGTCAGTTGTCAGTTGTCACGAGTTAGGAAAGCAACGCGACGGCTTCTCCTGATCCCTGACGCCTGACGCCTGACGCCTGACGCCTGACGCCTGACGCCTGATCCCTCTTCTTCCTACTTCCCGCTGACGAAGACTTTCATGCTGTGGTTCGCCATCGGGATGATGTGGCCGGCCGCCGGCATCGGGCCGTCGACGCTGGGGTAAATGTCGTTCGGCGAATCGGCCGCCGTGTCGATGAACAGATTCCAATTCATCCCCCGACCGATCTCGGGCATCTTGTAGTCCCGTTCTTGTCCGGTGCTGTTGAACATCATCACGACGTCGCGGCCCAGGCCTTCGGGATCGTCTTTGATCGCCGGCGCGGCGATGTAGGCGACCATCGATAGGTCCGGTTGTCCCCATTCCAAATGCTTGCCAGATGGGCTGTACCACGACACGTCCGGGATCATCCGGCCGTCGACCGGTTGGCCGGTCAAGTAAGTCCGACGCCGAACGGTCGGCTGATCGCGGCGGAACCGGATCAGTGTCTTGACGAAGCGAAACAAGTCCTCGTTCTTCTGCACCAATCGCCAGTCGAACCAACTGATGTCGTTGTCTTGGCAGTAAGCGTTGTTGTTGCCTTTCTGCGTCCGGCGGATCTCGTCACCGCTGACGATCATCGGCACTCCTTGGCTAAGCAGCAGCGTCGTCAGCATGTTTCGAATCTGACGTTTTCGCGTGACTTCGATCGCTTTCTTTCGCGTCGGGCCTTCCACGCCGTAGTTGTCGCTGATGTTGTGGTTATCACCGTCGCGATTTTCTTCGCCGTTGGCGTCGTTGTGCTTTTCCTTGTACGAGACGAGGTCGTTCATCGTGAAGCCGTCGTGGCTGGTGATGAAGTTGATGCTGCAAAACGGCGGCCGTCCGTCGTGCTCGTAAAGGTCACTGCTGCCGGCCAGCCGAGTCGCGAGAGCGCCCAGCGTGCCGCCGTCGCCACGCCAGAATCCGCGTGAGTCATCTCGGTAGCGACCGTTCCATTCCGCCCAGCGGTGGTTGCCAAAGCTGCCCACTTGGTACGCACCGGCGGCGTCCCAAGCTTCCGCAATGATTTTCGTATCCGCCAATAGCGGATCTTCGGCAATCAGTTCGACCATCGGCGGGTTCGGAATCAAATTGCCTTTCCGGTCGCGACTGAGGATGCTGGCCAAGTCAAACCGGAAACCGTCGATGTGGTAGTTGTGAACCCAGTGACGTAGACAGTGGAAAATCATCTCGCGGACAACCGGATGGTTGCCGTTGATCGTGTTGCCGCAGCCGCTGTAGTTACAAAAGTGTTGGCCTTCGGAAAGGATGTAGTAGACCTGGTTTTCAAGCCCCTTGAACGAAAGCGTCGGGCCTTTTTCGTTGCCTTCGCAGGTGTGATTGAACACGACGTCCAGAATGACTTCGATGCCGGCCTTGTGCAGCGCCTTGACCATCTGTTTGAACTCGTTGACCTGTGCTCCCGGTGTTTGGTCAAAGGCGTACCCGCGGTGGGGCGAGAAGAACGCCATCGGATCGTAACCCCAGTAGTTGGGGCGATCGAGCTTGTTGCCGTGGATGTCCTTGATCGGAAACTCGTTGACCGGCATCAATTCGACCGCCGTCACGCCGAGCTCTTGCAAGTACGGAATCTTCTCGATCACGCCCAGGTACGTTCCGGGACACTTGACCTTTGCCGTCTTGGATTTTGTGAATCCGCGAACGTGCATTTCGTAGATCACCGATTCGCTGACGTCGTGGCGGATGTGCCGGTCGCCTTCCCAATCGAAATCGTCATCGACGACGACGCACATCGGCGGCCGGATGACGCCGTCATCGCTCTTTTGAAATTCGCCGGCCAGGGCTTGGGCATAAGGATCGATCAACCGCGCGGTCGCGTCGAAGCGGTGACCCTTTTCGGGTGCCCACGGACCGCTGGCTTGGAAGTGATAGAGCTGTCCCGTCGTCAGCGCGGGAACGTGCAGACTCCACACGTCGCCCCAACGATCTTTGTCGCGGTCGAAGTCGATGATCTCGGCCGGTTCGCGGTCGTTGACGCTGTTGTAAAGCAGTAACCGCATGGCCGTGGCCGAACGACTGAACACCGAAAACTGGACTCCGGTGTCTTGCAGCTTCGCGCCGAACGGGGGCGAGTAAGCAAAATTGAGGGCGGGACACGGCTGGCGCATTAGCATGTTGCTGGCTTCTCCGTTATTAGGTTCCACGCTCGCCGGGGGCACCGCCTTGGTCCGCATCGCCCGCTTCTTCGGGGGCGATTTTTTGGGTGGCGACTTGACGGTCGACACGGACTTCTTCGGGGCCACGATGGGCGTGGTTTCGCTGGTGGGTTTCTTACGAGGCATCGATCACCTTGGCATTCAAACGGGACGCCGCGGCGAGTGACTTTGAACACTACCACGGCTTCATGGACATGCTGCGACAACCCACCGGCCCGTCACTAAAACAAGCTTGGAAAATCATTGCCGAAGCGGTTGGCGAATCGTTAGCGGAGAAACCTCCCAGACGGATCAGCGAAACGGTGCGGACTGCGTAGCATCGATCGGCAGTGCAAACGCAATGCCTCACCGCGTGACAGGACGCGAACCGGCGGTCATGATAACGGGTCGCGGTCATTCGCAAACAACAGCATTCTGGCCGGCGAGCGGCTGGTGTCCGCAGAGACAATGATTGCGGGGTTCATTCCGCTGTTGGTGACATCATCCCATGCAATGCTCCGCCACGGCGTGGCGAACCTACGAATCAATGCCCCTGAAAACCCTTCAACACAACGTCCTTCCCGAACAGGCCGGTCGCGTCGACGGCGTCGTTCGGACGATGACCGAACTTTCGCACAGCCAAGTCCGCGGCCTGTTCGATCACGACTGCGTTACCATCGACGACGAACCTTGCGGCGATGGCGGAGCGATCGTGAACGCCGGCGAAGAAGTCGCGGTGCGGTACGACCCGAACCAACGCTATCGCGAAAAGAAGATCAAACGCTGGGACGATCGCACGTTCACGATCGTGCATGAGGACAACGATTTGATCGTCGTCGACAAGGCCGCCGGAACGCTGACGGTGCCGACGGACCACGACGAGCCGAACACGTTGGTCGAACGAGTCGGCATTTACTTAAGCCATTCCAAACGCAAACGTGAAGCCTTCGTCGTCCACCGGTTGGACCGCGAGGTCAGCGGCTTGCTGGTGTTCGGCAAATCGGAAGCCGTCGCCCAGCACTTGATCGAACAGTTCAAGCACAAAAAACCCGAGCGGCTGTACGCGGCGATCGTGGCCGGAGTGATGCCGGACGACACGGGCACGTTCGACGAGTACTTGGCGACGGGCAACAACCTGGACCGATACGTCACCGGCCCGTCAAAGAAATCCGAACGAGCGGTCACGCACTACCGCGTGCTAGCAAGACTGGTCGACGCGACGCACGTCGAGGCAAAATTGGAAACCGGCAAGCGAAACCAAATCCGCGTCCACTTTGCCCACGCCGGTTATCCCGTGCTGGGCGATCCGCGTTACGAACCGGAAAAGGCGAACCACGCCCGCTGGATCCGCAAACGCATCGCCCTGCACGCGCGAACGCTGTCGCTGGTCCATCCGGTCACCGGAAACCCGCTGCACTGCGAATCACCGCTGCCGGCGGCGATGGCAAAGTTCCTGCGGTCGGTTTAAGCGGCGAACAGTTTGACTCGCTTTCCTGATTCTTTTCGGATTGTGCCGAATAGTTCAAGGATGCCGATTGTTCGGACCGATAGGGTTGTTGTGATCCGAAGTTATGTGCGGGGATTCCCGTCGGACGTCGGTTTGTTGGTCGTCTGCGATCTTGACGCCCCGAAGAACGCCGCCTAGACTTGGCCCAGTGTTAAGTTGAAGTTGGACAAGGGTTTACAACGATCGCCGTCGCTTAACTGCCGGCACCGTGGGGAAGTCAGAGTGACCAAAAAAGACATCGTGCGAACGATCTCGGAAGAGGTTGGGCTGACCCAGCAACAGACCAAGGAAATCGTCCAGAAGACCTTTGACGCGATCATCGATTGCCTGGTACGAGAGGAACGGATCGAGTTGCGGAATTTCGGCGTCTTTGAGGTCAAGCCTCGAGCCGCTCGGAAGGCTCGCAACCCGCGAACCGGCGAACAGGTCGACGTGCCGCGAAAGCACGTCGTGACGTTCAAGCCGGGTAAGTACATGGAAGCGAAGGTGCGAGAACTCGACGAAGCGGAAGCTCGCCGAGTCGCCCGTGCCGACGACACGCCATCCGAACCGATCGACGAAGTCAACCACTACGACGCGAACAAACCGGACGCGAAAGACGCGCCGCCCCCTGGCCCGACCGGCCGTTGGGGCAACGACTGATCCAGCAACGACTGATACGAAGCGACCCGTTCACGGAGGAACGATCGATGCGACGCCTGATCCAACTGACCCTGCTTGCCGCCTGTTTGACGACCACGGTCGGATGTTTCGTGCCGATCTACTCGGCCCGCCCCGAACGCCGGGTCCAACAATTGCTGTTCACCAGCGAAGACCTCCGCAGCGTCGTCGACGAATGGGAACGATTCTGGTTCCTGGACAGCCCCAGCCACCTGACGCCGATCCGAACCCACGGCGGGATGCTGTAAGGATTTCGCTTCGCGACAACGTAGCCCCGACACGCCGTGACGGGGCCGAACCGCAAAGCGGTTCCCTCGTGGAATGCTCCGCCACGGCGTGGCGAACCTACGCGGGCGACGCGAGGTCATATCCGCTTCGACAGGTACGTGTAATTGCCGAGCGAACGTTCGTAGAAGGCGACCGTTTCGCCGGCTTGTTCGTTGTTCAGCACGCCGCGCTGGACCGCGTCCTCGACGGCCTCTTGCAGCTTGTCGACCAGCTCGCGCGTTTCGTACTGGACGTAGCCGAGCACTTCTTGCACGGTGTCGCCCTTGACGATCGATTGCACCTTCACGCTGCCATCGACCATGTCGACGTGCACCGCGTGCGTGTCTCCGAACAGGTTGTGCAAATCGCCCAGGATCTCCTGGTACGCGCCGACCATCAGCACCGCCAATTGGTACGGTTCGCCCGGCCGCAGTTCGTGCAGCTTCAGCGTTTCTTGACGCTTGCCGCCGCAGATGAACGCATCGACCTTGCCGTCGCTGTCACACGTCACGTCGCCCAGGACCGCGTGCCGAGTCGGTTCTTCGTCCAGACGGTGGATCGGAAGGATCGGAAACAATTGGTCGATCGCCCACGAATCGGGCAGCGATTGGAACAGCGAAAAGTTGGCGAAGTAAATGTCCGACAGCATCCGGTCCAAGTGCTTCAGCTCCTCCGGCGTCTCGTCCATCTCCGCCGCAATTTTTTTGATCCGATGACAGATTGAAAAGTACAAATTTTCCGCCGCGACACGTTGTTCCAGTGGCAAGTATCCACCGCTGAACAAATTCATGCACAGATCGAGCGCGACTTGTGCGTCGTGAAATGATTCTCGGGCCGTTTCGATCGACAGGTGTTCGTACGCCATCCAAAGGTCATGGACCGGCTGTTCGTACTCGTCCGGCAACTCCATCGGCGGTGATTGCACGTTTCCTTGCCCGGTCACGCCCAGGATGTCCATGATCAGCATGCTGTGCTGGGCCGCGATCGCGCGGCCTGATTCGGTGACCAGCGTCGGGTGCGGCACGTCGGCTTCGTCGCAGACCGTTTGCACGTGATAGACGACGTCATTGGCGTATTCCTGGACCGTGTAATTCATGCTCGATTCGGTATCGGTCTGCGAGCCGTCGTAATCGACGCCCAGGCCGCCGCCGCAATCGAGATACTTCAGTCCTGCGCCGCGGTTGTACAAATCGACGTAGATGCGTGACGCTTCCAGGATCGCAGACTTCAGTTGGCGGATGTTCCCGATCTGGCTGCCGACGTGGAAGTGCAAAAGCTGAAAGCAATCGCCCATGCCGAGCTCGACTAGCCGGTCAAGTTGAGCGAGCATTTCGGCGACGGTCAGCCCGAACTTGCTGCGATATCCGCCGCTGGCCTGCCACCGCCCGGTGCCTCGCGTGGCCAGCTTGACTCGCATGCCGATCGACGGACGAACGCCCAACGTCTCGGCATGCTTCAGGATCAAGTCCAGCTCGCTGACCTTTTCGACGACCGGAATCACCGTCCGGCCCATCCGCTGGGCCAGCAATGCCATCTGGATGAATTCGTCGTCCTTGAAGCCGTTGCAGATGATCGGCATCTCGGGATCGGTCATCGCGACGACGGCCAGCAGTTCCGGCTTGCTGCCCGCTTCGACGCCGAATCCGTATTGCTGGCCGTGAGCGATGACTTGCTGGACGACGTCGCGTTGTTGGTTAACTTTGATCGGAAAGACGCACCGATAGCGCCCGGTGTAATTGTGTTCGGCGATCGCTTCGGCAAAGCAATCGTTCAACCGTTTCAGGCGGTCGGCCAAAATGCCGTTGAAGCGAACCAGAATCGGCAGGTCCAGCCCCCGCTTGCCCAATCGATCGACCAGCTCTTTCACGTCGATGGCGTTTGCCGGATTGCGATCGGGCGAAACCAACAGGTGGCCGTCGCCGGAGATATGAAAGTAGTCGTCACTCCAACGAGCGATGTCATACAGGTCGGCAGTGTCCTGGATCGTCCAAGTCGGAGAAACGGCGACGCTCATTCAGCGATGTCCTATGGGTAAATTTCAATCAATGTGTTGCGAAGTATAGGTAGCCCTGACACGCCGTGGCAGGGCCTAGCGAACGTAGCCCTGACACGCCGTGGCAGGGCCGAACCGCGACGCGGTTCGTTCGTTGGATGCTCCGCCACGGCGTGGCGAACCTACGTCGGCGCCTCACTCCATCACCACCACAATTTTCCCGACCAACTCGCCCGATCCGTTTAGCGTGGCCGCTTCTTGCAATCGGTGCGACTCGGCGGCTTCACCCAGCGTCATCGTTCGGCCGACGTTTGCTTTCAGCTTGCCCATCGCCATCCACGCATTGATGTCCTCGGCCGCCGCACGCATTTCCACTGCGGTCGCTTTGAACATCACGAACCCGTGCAAAGAACATTCCTTTACATAGAACGGCCCGACCGGAAACGCCGGCCGGGCGTCGCGGCCGGCCATCAAGACCATTCGGCCACGCGGCGCCATCAGGTCGACGGCCAGATCAAAGTCGGGCTCGCGGCGCGTCTCCCAGAAGACGTTGATGCCCTTGGGAGCTTCCCGGCGAACGCCATCGCCGATCGATTCGGCTTGGTAGTTGATGACGACGTCGGCGCCGAGTTCCTTGACCGCCGCGCATTTCGCTTCGCCGCCCGCCGTCGCGATCACTCGCGCGCCCGCGTGCCGAGCCATCTGCACGACCATCGATCCGACGCCGCCGCTGCCGCCGACGACCAGGATCGTCTCGCCGCCCTGCAAGTCAGCTTCGCGGAACAGGCCCAAGTGAGCCGTCACGCCGACCAACGCCGAAGCCGCCGCGTCGACGAAGCTGACTTGATCAGCCAGCGGAAAGCACCACTGGTGATCGATCACAATCTGCTCGGCGAACGTGCCCTGACGGCCCAGCAATCCCTGGTTCGTACACCACACTCGGTCGCCGACGGTGATGCTGTGAACGTCCGCGGCGACTTCTTCGACGATGCCGGCGGCGTCGCAGCCCGGGATGAACGGCATCGGCAACTCGAACGCGACCACGCCGCCGCGAACGTACGTGTCGATCGGATTGACCGACGCGGCATGCACGGCAATACGAACTTGTCCCGGACCAACCTTCGGCATCGGCAACTCGCCCACGCGAATTACGCTGGGGTCGCCGGTCGTTTCGATGTAAGCAGCTTTCATGATGGTTTCCAGCAAAAACGTAGGTCCGCCACGCCGTGGCGGAGCATTGCAGACGTAGGTCCGCCACGCCGTGGCGGAGCATTGCATTGCCCCACCAAACAGCAAAGCTGTTCGGCCCTGCCACGGCGTGTCAGGGCTACGGCTGTTTGCCCCTGCCACGGCGTGTCAGGGCTACGGGCGGTCAACGGCTTTCAATCTTTGTGTGTTAGAATAACACCATGAGAACCCTCGCCGTCATCCTCACCGTGATTTCATTTCCCGCGTGTTCCCGCGCCGACACCGTTGAAATTTCGGGCGGCGGTCATTTGGACGGGCGAGTCAAACGGTCGCCCGATTACGTCGTCGTCGAAGTCGATGACGAAATCCAAGTCGCGATCCCTGCCAGCCGTGTTCGCAGCGTCGTCATGTCCGACGACTTAGCCGAGTACCGACGCAACGCCGAAAAAGCCGGTAACGATGCCGAACTGCATTACCAGCTGGCCATCTGGTGCATGACGGCCGACAACGTTCCCGGACGTTCGGACTACTACAAACGGTTTCACATGCGGCGAGCGATCGAGTTGGACCCGGACCACGCGAAGGCTCGCGGATCGTTGGGCTACAAAAAACAAGGCAACCGCTGGGTCACTCGCACCGACCTGATGCACGACCGCGGCATGATTTCGGTCAAAGGAAAACAAGTCCTGCCCGAATCGTTCGCGATCGAAGAGGCCAACGACGAAGCGGAGGTCGCGTCGAAGCTGTGGATCAAAGACATCAACCGGCTGGTCGGTATCGTTAGCAAGAATTCGTCCAAGTCCGGCGAAGCCTACGCGACCTTGGAAGCGATCGACGATCCGCTGGCCGCATCCGCGATCGCGTCGCAGCTGAACGATTCGCGAGGCAAACAAACGCAGAGCGCCGCAATGCGAAAGCTGTGGGTGCGGTTGCTGTCGAAGTTCAAAAACGGACCGTCCGTCCGCGCGTTGGTGTTGGCTGGCGTTGACGAGCCCGATCCAACGATCCGCGAGATGGCGCTGACGTCGCTGCAAGCCTACGGTTCCGGTTCGGCGGTCGCGAGTTACTTGCCGATGCTGCGGTCGGGCGATCACGGCATCGTCAATCGCGCCGCCGAGGCGCTTTCGTACTTTCCGGATCCCGAGCTGGCGATGAACTACGTCAATGCGTTAGTAACGACGCGAAAGATCGTCACGCCGGCGGGTGCCGGGATGAACTTGGGCTTCGGCGACGGTGGCGGAGGCGGCAACGGCATCGGCGGCATGTCGACGGGCAGCCAAGCGACGGTCCAGAACGACACGCGAACCAACCCGGCGGTCCTGTCGCTGCTGCGGATCATCGAACCGGAAGTCGACTTCGGTTACAACGAAACCAAATGGCGAGACTACTTCGCCAGCAAAAAAACCGCCTACCAAGGCGACCTCCGCCGCGACCCATGATCAACGTCGCAACATATCATCGTATCATCGTAGGGTGGGTCCAGGAGCGTAAGCGACGCCAGACCCACCGAGTCCGCGTACCCGCCAGCGGTGGGTCTTGCCTCGCCGAGGCTCCTTGACCCACCCTACGACAATGGTACTGACCCACTCTACGACAATTGTCCTATTTGATTGATCTTGGTGACCGCGTCGCCCGCTCGGTACGCTTCCCGACATGGAAACGTCACTGCACCAGCAATTGAAACGGCATTACGCCGCCGATCCATCGCAAACCGAAGTCACCGTCGGCCGCTTTCGCATCGACGCGGTCCGCGACGACGAACTGATCGAGATCCAGTGCGCGTCGCTTTCGGCGATCAAATCGAAGTGCCAAAGCCTGCTGATGCGGCACGCATTGCGAGTCGTTAAACCGGTCATCGAGCGGACGCGGATCGTCAAGTTGGCTAAGGTCGACGGCGAGGTGACGTCGCGACGGCTCAGCCCCAAACGCGGCTCGGTGCTGGATGTCTTTGATGAGCTGATTTATTTCACGCGGGTCTTTCCGCACGCGAACCTAATCGTCGAAGTCCCGATGATCCACGTCGAACAGCATCGCGTGCCGAGCAAGCCGAAACGTCGACGGCGTTGGCAAAAGGATTACCGAGTCGTCGACGTGACGCTGACGTCGATCGAACGAACGATCGAACTGCGAACGCCCGCGGACTTGCTGGGTCTATTAGATCTGCCGACGGACATCGACTCGTTCAACACGACGCAATTGGCCAGCGAAATGAAGCTCCCGATTTGGCAGGCGCAAAAGATCGCGTACGTGTTAAGGAAAGTCGGCGCGATCGAGCAAACGGCACGAAAGAAATCCGGCATCGTGTACGCGCGAGCAGGGTAAGCCGCCAAACGTTGCCCCGACACGCCGTGGCGGGGCCGAACCGCAAAGCGGTTCGTGCATCGGATGCTCCGCCACGGCGTGGCGAACCTACAAACTCAAAAACACGTACAACCCCACCAGCGTCTTCGCATCGCGAATCTTCCCCTCCGCGATGTACTGCTTCACCTCCGGGCGTGTGGCGATGTGGTTCTCGATCTGCTCCACCGCTTCGCGCGCGTGCTGGCCCGGCGTTAAGTCGGTTGCGACGTACAAGTGCATCAACTCGTCGCAAATGCCCGGCGCCGAATAAAACTCGTGGACTTTGCGGATCGTGCCGGCCGAGTAACCCGTTTCCTCGATCAATTCTCGCTTCGCCGTTTCCTCCGCCGGTTCGCCGACTTCGCGAGTGCCCGCGGGCAACTCCAACAGCGTTTCGCCGACGGTCGGTCGCGCGTTTTCAATCAGCACCACGGTGTCGCGATCGATCATCGGCAACAACACCACCGCGCCGGGGTGTCGAATTACTTCGCGATGATAAACTTGTCCATCACTGCCGGTCAGTTCCATTTGGTGAACGTCAAATCGATGGCCCTGGAAGACCACTTTTTCGGGGGGGCGAGTCATTCGGTTGGCCTGGGGTGTTTCAGTAACGTCGTTTCAATCTTCAAAGCATCATCGCATCTTGTTCGGATTCATCAACGCCTACAAACCGCCCGGCGTCACTTCGCGGGACGTCGTCAACATCGTTCAGCGGCGGTTGCGAGACGTTCGCACGCAGCTGGGCGCGAAAGTAAAGGTCGGCCACGCCGGCACGCTCGACCCGCTGGCCGAAGGCGTCCTGGTCATCGGCGTCGGCCGAGCGGTGCGGTTGGTGCCGTACGTGCAACAGCAGCCCAAGCACTACCGCGGAAAATTTTTGCTGGGCCAATCGACGATCAGCGGCGACTTGGAAGGCGACGTCACGCATCATCCGAAGCTTCCCATGCCGACGAAGGCGAAGTTGGAAGCGGCTGCGAAAACGATGATCGGCCGCATCACGCAAACGCCGCCGGCACACTCTGCGATCTGGATCGATGGCCGGCGAGCGTACGATTTGGTGCGCGAGGGCAAAGACGTCGACATGCCGACTCGCCAAGTCGATATCCACTCGCTGTCCGTGTTACGAGTCGATGCACCGGAGATGGAACTGGACATCGTTTGCGGTTCGGGAACGTACATTCGTTCGCTAGGCATGGACTTGGCGGGCGCGTGCGGGACCGTCGCGGTGATGTCGCACTTGATCCGTCACGGGGTCGGCGATTTCTCGCACACCAAAGCCGTTTCGCTGGACCGGATTCGCGATGAAAATTTAGCGTCGATGTTGTTGCCGCCGCTGATGGCGGTCTCGCACCTGCCGCAAATCGTCGTCGACGCGACCCAGTCGTGGCGGTTGGGCTGCGGACTAAACGTCGCGCGGGACGAGGTCGAATCGGTCGGAGATTCGCTGTCCCACGAAGTCGCCGCGATCACGGACGAGGGCAGCCTTCGCGGGATTGTGTTCGCGAAGGACGATCAATGGATGCCGAAGCGAATTTTTCCGGTGGACGAATGACGTCGCCACGCCGCAGCGGAGCAACCGCGTAGGTTCGCCACGCCGTGGCGGAGCATCCAAAAACGTAGGTTCGCCACGCCGTGGCGGAGCATCCAATCCATTGAACAGCAAAGCTGTTCGGCCCCGCCACGGCGTGTCGGGGCTACGTGGCGGAGCATCCAACCCATTGAACAGCAAAGCTGTTCGGCCCCGCCACGGCGTGTCGGGGCTACGTTTGGCGACCCGCCACGGCGTGTCGGGGCGACGTTGTCAACGCGATCAATCGCCTGCATCGATCCAACGTGTTAGACTCTCAAAAGTTGCTTCATTCCTCGCTTTCCTACCGATCCAAGCATGTCTCACTCCCGACGCCTTGCCCTGTTCTCCTTTGCCCTGATCGCCATCGCGGCCGTTTCCTGTGCCGGCCCGCGGCGGGGACCGATGGAAGTGGACGCGGACGCGCAAGAAGAATTCACGGTCACCGATTCGGGCTTGAAGTACCGGATCCTGCGCCGCGGCGACGGGCCCAAGCCGGGCCCGACCGATCGCGTGACGGTCGACTATTCGGGCTGGCTCGACAACGGAAAAGTGTTCGACTCGTCGTACAACCGCAACGAACCGACTTCGTTCAGCCTGTCCGGCGTCGTCAAAGGTTGGGGCGAAGGATTGCAGTACGTCAGCGAAGGCGGCATGATCGAACTGGAAATGCCGCCCGAACTCGGTTACGGCGCCCAGGGCACGCCCGGCATCCCGCCCAATTCGACGCTGCACTTCAAGGTCGAACTGCACGAGATCAACTGAGCGGCTGCATCAGCCCGCCAACAACCCCGCGTCTCGCATCATCATCTGCAGGTCGTCCCAAGCCGCTTTCTTCGCGGCCGGGTTGCGAAGCAAGTACGCCGGGTGATACGTCACGATCACCTTGCTGTCGTGGTAAGCATGAATCTCGCCGCGCAGCCGGCCGACCGGCAGCTTCGATTTTAGCAGCGTCTGCGCACTGATCGCGCCCAGGCACACGATGTACTCGGGGCGCAGCGTCGCTAGTTGTTGCTCGAAGTATCCGCGACAGTTTTCGATCTCGTCAGGTTCCGGATTTCGGTTCGCCGGCGGACGACATTTGACGGTGTTTAGGATGTAATTGTCTTCGCGGCGAAGCTTGCACGCTTCGATCATCTTGGTCAGCAGCTCGCCCGCGCGACCGACAAACGGACGCCCCGACCGATCCTCGTCCGCGCCCGGCCCTTCGCCGAAGAACACAAACCGCGGCGTCACGCTGCCTTCGCCGAACACCGTCTTGGTCCGGCATTTTGACAGCACCGGACATCGCACGCACGTCGAAACCTCGGCGGCCAGCGTTTCCAGAAACGCTTTTCGCTCGGCCGCCGGCAAGCTCGGGCCGGCGTAGGAACCGTCGGCACCCGCAAACGCGGGCACCGAATCGGTTCTGCGAATCGGCGTGGAAGCGGGCGGGCGATGGCGACTTCGGCGAAACGTTTTGCTTTGGGACAGACGTCGGCGGCGGAGCAATTTCTTCGGCTTCGGCGTCTTCTGCCGCATCAACCCCGAACCATGACGTCAGCTGTTCGGCCACGTCCGCGCGGACTCGGGGCAGGAATCCGACGCCGGATCGGTGCAGGTGATCGGCCAACGCCGCAGCGGCGGCGTGGATTTCGTGGGGGTCGTAAAGCGGGTTCGAATCGGCCATGGCTGGATTGTAGTGACCAGACGGATCATCTGTATGGGCCTGTCTGAAACCGCCGCGCCAACGTAAGTTGTGGGATTACATTCGCGTTTTCACGTCCCCTTCGTCGCTCGTCGGTCAAATGCCAGTTCCAAAAGTCGCCATCGTTGGCCGTCCCAACGTCGGCAAAAGCAGTCTCTTCAACTGGCTCGCCCGCCGCCGCCTGGCCATCGTCGACGATCACGCCGGCGTGACTCGCGACCGCATGATGACGCTGATCGAACACAACGACCGGTTCTTTGAACTGATCGATACCGGCGGCATCGGCATCGTCGACGATGACGACTTGACCGCCGACGTGACGCGGCAAATCGAGCTGGCGATCAACTCGGCCGACGTATTCATGCTGGTCGTCGACGTGCAAACGGGATTGATGCCGCTGGACAGCGAAGTGGTCGAGCGGCTGCGTGGCGTCGAGCGGCCGGTGATCCTGGTCGCCAACAAAGCCGACCAACCGCACATGGACATCCAAGCCGACGAGTTCTTGAAGCTGGGCCGCGGTCACATGATCCAGGTCAGCACGACGCAGAACCGAAACCGTGAGGACTTGTTAGACGTGATCGTCGACCGGTTGCCCGACGCGGACGCGGAACTGCAAGCCGAAACGCAAATGAAGGTCGCGATCGTCGGCCGTCGCAACGTCGGTAAAAGCACCTTCGTCAACACGCTGGCCGAGGACGACCGGATGATCGTCAGCGAGGTTCCCGGGACGACGCGGGACAGCGTCGACGTGCGGTTTGAAATGGACGGCCAAACGTTCATGGCGATCGACACGCCGGGCCTTCGCAAGCGAAAGAGCCAGCGGACGGACCTGGAATTTTACGGCATGCACCGCGCCCAACGCAGCGTCCGCCGCGCCGATGTCGTGCTGATGTTTTTCGATGCGGCCGAAACGGTTTCCAAAGTCGACAAGCAATTGCTCGGCTATGTCATGGAAAACTACAAGCCGTGCATCTTCGTCATCAACAAGTGGGACTTGATGCAGGGCGCGATCCCGACGGATCGCTGGGTGCGATACTTGCGCGGTCAATTTCCGACGTTGGCCTACGCCCCGATCGCGTTCATCACGGGCCAAACGGGCAAGAACGTCAAGACGCTGATCAACCACTCGACGATGCTGTTCAAGCAAGCCAGCGAGCGTGTCACGACGGGCCAGTTAAATAAGGTTATCCGCGCCGCCGTCGACGCCCACATTCCGCCGCTGTTCCAAAACCGCCGGCCGAAAATTTATTACGCCACGCAAGTTGCAACGCAGCCCCCGACGATCGTACTGGTCGTCAACGACCCGAAGTCAATCGGCAACGACTATCAACGCTACCTGATCAACGTCCTGCGAGACCACCTGCCCTTCGGCGAAGTCCCGATCAAACTGTACCTACACAAACGAGCCCGAAACGACGAAGGACCCAAGGAGTAATTTGTGACTAGGATTTTTGATTCGTGTCCAGGACGATCATTTGTCTTCCGTGAATGGATCGCGGACCACTTGATTGGACATCGTCGGTAACAACTCATGCGACTTTAGGCCGATCGTTTGAACGCGGGCGGCCATTCGTGAACCCAATCCTGGGTTTTGTTTGGCGGCATGGTTGCTGACGATTTGATTCAACGCGGATTGAACAAATGCCTCCAGGTCCTGGCCATTTTCGGCCGCGATCACACCGAGCTTGTTGATCAATTCGTTATCTAAGTTCTTCACCGTCAGGTCGATCATTTCGGACTCCGTCGTTCGTGTTCTCGTCAGCCTTGACCATGATACTCCAAGCCACGGAGCGAGTGATCGTCAACCCGGTCAAGCCATGCCCCAGCGTCTTCGCAGCCACCATTCGATCGACAGGCATCCGGCGAACAGCAGGAACATCGGCCAGCCGGTCAGCGGGCCGTCGCCGAGCCGCGTTTTTTCGATCACGGGCGTTTCGGATCGTTTGCGACGTTCGTTGATCTTCGCGATCAAGTCCGACACGTCGGCGGGATCGAATGACTGGCCGCCGTGGTCCGCGGTCAGCGATGCGAGTTGCCGAAGGAACACCGGGTCCGCCATCGGCGAAGTCAATTCACGGCTTTCGTCAATGACTTGGAACGAACGTTCGACCGGCGAGACGTTTTCGCCCGCGGATACTTTCAAGCGATAGATGCCCGGCGGAAGCGTCGGGATCGCGCCCGACAGCACCGCTTCGTCACCGACCTGCATCGCCGCATCGACCGGGACGACTTTGCCGGCGTCATCGATGACTTCGGCCGATAGTTTTCCGACGCTCGTCGCGGCCACGGCGCGAAAGTCAGCCGGATCGGCCGCCGCGAAACGCCTGGCATCCAACTGCAACAGGATTTCATCGTCGGACGAATCGTCTCGCGACAAAAGCCACAGCATCAACTGACGCCAAAATCTCCGGTGCAAGTCGTCGTAACCGCCTCGCCACCATCGCCACGTCGAATCAAACGCGATCGCCGCCGTCCGGCCGCTTCCGTATTGACCGATCACCAGCAGCGGATCTTCTTGCTCGCTCTCCAATAATATTTCCACGCCCGGCGCGACCTTCGGGCCGACGATCTGGTTCGCCCCCAACAGCGTCGGCAAGTCTCGCCAAGTGTCCGTCGGACTGCCGCCGCCCAAGTCCGTGATCGGGTGCGTGCGAGCAAGCCGCGCAACCACGGGGGCCAACAATTGAAACTGATCATTCGGTTCCGCCGAGACCGGACGTCGCCGCGCAGGGTCCAGCTTGATCGGCAAGACGGCATCGATCGGCGAATCGGCGTAACCACCAAGGTCGAACGAGCGAAAGCCGCCCGTCATCACCAACGCCGCGCCGCGATCGACGGCCGTCGCCAACTGTTCCAGTTGTCTCGTCCCGAGCGCCGCGGCGGGCAAGTCGCCCAAGATATAAATGTCGAACTTGCCAGGCTCGAAAGCGTCTCGCAAATCGACCGGCCATGACGACGACGTGTCCGTCGGAATCCAGCGGTACGTCAAATCCAAATCGGGAAACCGGCGCAGCGATCGGCGGATCAGCGTTTGTTCCTGGTCCAAATTTCCGAACACGTAAAAAATTCGTCCGCCGCCTTCGCGCACATCGACGAAAGATCGCTGTTGGTTGTTGGTGACGACGAGTTCGCCGTCTTGGACGTCGGCCGAAACGACTAACTGATACGTCCCCGGCGGCGGCGCGGTGACGGGGATGGTGACGGCCAGCGTGTCGACGCTGCCGCGGGCCAGCACGCTGCGGACGGCGGTTTCGGTTTTGTTGCCGTCCGCGTCGATCCACGTCAAACGAACCGGCACGTCCTTGCCCGCCAGGCCTCGCGCGGCGACTTGAAAGTTGATGTCGACTTGATTGCCCGCGAACAACTGCAAGCTTTCAGGCACCGCGTCGATGGCCACGTCGCGCGAATCCGATTCGCCTCGCGGCGGCCCGATCGGCACCGTCCAAAGTGGCACGCCCAACGAATCGAGCGTCCGCGCGGCTCGGCCCGCGCCGCCGCCGACCACCGGCACCGTTTGGGCTCCGTCGCCGATCATGACGACTCCCGCGATCGGTTGTCCTTGCGCGGCCGTGATCGCGCCCATGGTCGCGGCTTGCAAGTCCGTCGCGTTGCCATCGGGAGTGACGGAATCCAGCGACGTCGCATCGGCGTTTGCGATCGGCTTGGTGGCTTCGTCGTATCCGACCAACCGCACGTCCAAGCCGTCGTCGCTGCCGATGATGGCTGCGGCGATCGCTTTCCAGACTTCCAATTGAGTCGACCATCGCGAATCACCGTCCGCGTCCGGCATCGTCATGCTGGCCGACGTGTCCACGGCCACGATCAACGCCGCATCGGCGGGCCGATTATCGGTTCGCACCAGCGTCGGACGAAGCAGCGCGACGATCAAAACGGCCGCGGCCAGCAACCGCAGTCCGATCAACCACCGACGCTGGGCCGGCACGATCGTCGGCGGCGTCACCATGACAATCACCGCGACGGTCACGCCGATCGCGGCCATGGCCAAAGCCAACGATCCATAGATCGGTTCGATGGCAAAGGACGTCATGGGTGGGGCGAACGATCAGTGACATGGAAGATCGTTGGCGTCGCTGAAGTCATGATATCGCGTTTGGTAATCTTACTTAGCAATGATACTGGGTTGGGAAATGCGTGGGCTGTTAAAAGGTTGGGCTTCACACGCCGCTGATCGATCACGTTTTTGTTCCCGGTCAACAGGCCAGAGGCCGATACATCTTTGCCGGTGGCGTCAGCCACCGGAACTATTGATATCCGAATCGCTAGCCCGGAGGGCGATACAAAGAACGCAATGTGCCGCCCTCCGGGCTTTGGGACAGTTTTTCTGTGGACCGGTGGCTGACGCCACCGGCAGAGATGTGCCGCCCTCCGGGCTAAGAACGTAGGCTTCGTTCTCAGGGGAAAGCGATTTGCTCATCACATTGGGCTCGCATGATTGAGGGTATCCGTCTGTTTTAAAGGACTGATTCTAGCTCGGGACGTGTCCCGGGACGACCAGGACCGGGTGCGGGCTTCGTCGGATGCGGTCTTGGACGAAGCCTTGCGTGAAGCGGTCGTCGACTTCGATCGGCATCACCAGCAACATCGCCGACGATTCGCGAAGCGGGTTCGGCGGCGCGGTTTCGCCGGCTTGCGGTTTCAGTTCATACGTCAAGTTCATCGCCGCCGTCGTCTTGGCCATCGCGCCGTGCAGCGACGCGTGCGTCTTGGTGACCGCGGCACTGAACGCGGCCAAGTCGACTGACGCGCCCGGCGTCATCGCTTCGATGATCGCGCGGATGTTTTCGTACTGTTCCTTTTCGACCACCAAGTTCAACGACACCACCGCGCCGGCGGCGGCCAAGCCGAACGCCCATCCGGCGGCTTTCATTTCGACATCGCTTTCGCCGCTGACCACGACGCGAACCGTTTGAACGCAATTGCCAAGCGGTTGATCGTCGCGGCGAATGACCAGCATCGGTCGGGGACACCGCGCCAGCATCACGTCGATGACCGTGCCCGCGCTATCGGTCCCGATCTTCTCGAACGATCTTCCAAAGGGACACGGGATCAGGACCAGATCAACGACGTGAGTATCAATCGCGGCCAGGATCGCGTCGTACGATTCTCCTTCGCCGCGAAAGATTGGCCGAGCCCCACTGACTTTGCCGGCCGCCGCGATGGCGAGATCCACTTTGTCTTCGTCAGTTTTATCGCTAGTTGACCTTGTCTCGCGCATCCAGCACCACCGTTTCGACGTTGAACGTTTCTCGCAAGTACGCGACCGACTGCATCGTCGTTTCGTCCTGCGGCGACCCGTCCAGCACCGCCATCACTCGCGACGGTTTGATCGGCGACAACGCGGCCGATTCGCCGACCTTGGACTGTTCGAACATCCGCATCGACGCGTCCACGTCGCGGTCGATGTCGTTTGGCTGGGGAGAGGCGACCATGGCGATTCAACTGATAGGAGCGAGAGAAGGAAGAAGACCTTGATGGTACAACCACAGCATGTAAACGATCGCGCCGGCGACTTGCACGACCATGATGGTACCACCCAGTTTCAAGAACATGCCCCAACTGATGTGCTGGTTGGCTTCGCGTTTGAGCGCATAGATCGCGATCACGCAACTGATCGAACCGATCGGCGTTCCGTTGCCGCCAAGGTTGCAGCAAATGATCAGCGTCCACCATAACGGTTCCGCCGCCACCGCGCCGCCACTGTTGCCGCTGATGTCTTGGACGATCGGGATCAACGTCGCCGCGACCGGAATGTTATCGACGATGCTGCTGGCCACCGCCGCGAACGCACCCAGCAGCGGTATCAGCAGCGTCATTTCGTTGCCCGATAGCGAGACGACTTGCTGTGCCACCCACGCCAACGCGCCGGTTTGTTTGACGCAGCCGATGATGACGAACAGGCCCATGAAAAACAGGATCACGGTCCAGTTCACCTTGCCGATCGCATCCTCGACGCCCTTGCCTGCGAACAACAGCGCCGCGGTTGCACCGACCATCGCGATGAAGTCCATGCCGACGCCCATCTGCTGGGCAAAGACGAACCCGACGACGGTCGCCATCAGGATCGTGCCGCTGCGATACAGGACCTTGCGATCCTCGACCATCGCCCAGGGGTCGAACAATTCGATTTGCGATTTCAAGTCCGCTTTTTGCTCGGCGGTTTGCTTCCACGGCAGATCGTTGCGAAACATAAATCGCAAGATGCCGATCGCGATCAACAGGCTGATCGCCGCGTAGGGCAACGAGACCTGCAGGAACTGCATGTACGGAATCTGCGCGGCCGTTCCGATCATGATGTTGGGCAGCCCGCTGGCGAACGTCGCGATCGCGCCGCTGTTGGCACAGATGGCGACGGACAGTAGGAACGGTGCGGGCTTGTAATCGAGCGATCGGCAGATCACCAACACCAACGAGCTTAAGATCAACATCGCTGGCACGATGGTCAGCACGGCCACGAACAGGAACGTGACGATGCAAAGCGTAAAGAACAACGTCGACGCGCGGCCGCCGGTGAAGCGAACGATGTACATGCTGATGAAGTGAAACAGGCCGCTCTTGCCGACCACGTCGACCAAGATGCCCGTCCCGATGATGACGCCGAAGATGTTCAAATCTTCTTTCAGAAAATCATAAATCTTCGGGTACTCGAACAGGCCCAGCACCAGGCCCAGCGCGACCAACACCGCCGCGCCGCACAATGCCGCCACCGTCTTGTGAAACCGCTCGACGGCCACGCCAACGTACGTCGCCATCATCACAGCCGCGAACAGCAGCATGATGCCGGCCGACTGCGGCTCGACGGGCGTTTCTTCGATTCCGGCGGCTAGGAAAAGCATCGTGCGAATTCGTCGGGTGTGAGAAACGGCGTTTAAAAGACGGATAGGTATGCGTCGGACAAGCCCGCAGGCTAGCGCGTATCACCGGGATCAACAAGCCGTTCTTTGGCGAAATATCTCTTTCTAGAATCTGGTCGTTTTTGTTAAAGCCGGGGTCGATCCGCCGATTCTCCGCCGCCTTCCGCACGGAACCCCCGCCATGCCCGTTCGTTTGACCATCGCATTGATCCTGTCCTGCCTTGCCGCCGGGTCCGCCCTCGCCGATCCGCCCAGCCTGCTTCGCATGTTCGGGCGAGGTCCTTCGGTCGAATCCGACGCTTCGAAGACCTACGAATTGAGCGAAGAAGATGGCCCATGGTTGATCTTGGCGTCGACGCAGGTTGGTCAGGGCAGCAAAGATCGCGCCCAAAAGTTGGCCCTGGAAATTCGCAGCCAACTCGGCTTGCCCGCTTTCATCTACAACGAAAAGTTTGACTTCACCGGCACCGTCGCTTACGACCAGCGAACGTCGCGGAAGGCTCGTTACGCCAACGACTACACCTACGAAGCGTACGCGGTCTTAGTCGGCGAATATGACAACGTCGAACACGGCAACATCGAACGCGATCTGAATCGCATCAAAACCTTCGTGCCGGCAACGCTTTCGGACCCCAAGGCGATCGAAGCCGAAACCAGCACGGCCAGTCCGGTCACGGCGGTGAAAGCACTCGCCAGCCGACTGAAGCGGTCCGGCGACAACGAAAACAAAGGCCCGATGAGTAGTGCCTTTGTGACTCGCAATCCGATGTTGCCAGAGGAGTATTTCCAATCGCCGACGGTCGATTCGTTCGTCCACGAGCTGAACGACAACGTCCCCCACTCGCTGCTTAAATGCGACGGCAAGTACACCGTCATCGTCAAGACCTTTCAAGGTGCGGCGACGATCGAAGACGGCAAGCGAGAAAAAGATTTTACGCCCAGCATGAAACGGCTGGACGGGTGTGCAAAGGCCGCCGACAAAATGTGCGCCGCACTTCACAAGCAAGGCGTCGATGCGTACCAATTTCATGACCGCGAACGATCGATCGTCACGATCGGATCATTCGAGGAACTCGGCCGACAGCTCCCCAACGGCCAATTCGAGTACTCGGCCCCGATCCGCAAACTCATGCAGAACTACAGTGCCCTGAATGTCCGTCCGGAACTTGCTCGCCAAGTATCCACGCGACAAAACGGCGTCGCCGGCAACAACATCGGCATGGTACCCTTCGACGTCCAACCGGTCCCGATCGCGGTCCCGAAACTGTCGAAGTCCAGCGTTTACAAAGCCGCCTTCGGCATGCGATAGTAGCACCATGTTCCAACTCGTCCTCGGCACCGGCAACGCGAAGAAGCTGATCGAACTTCGGTCGATGCTGCCCACCGATCGAATCGCACTGACTTCGCTGGCCGAACTTTCCGATGCGATCGACGTCGACGAAACGGGGACCACGTTCGCCGAAAACGCGGCTTTGAAAGCCACGCAGCAAGCGGTCCATCTGAAGCGCTGGGTCTTGGCCGAGGACAGCGGTTTGACCGTCGACGCGATTCACGGCGAGCCCGGCGTTTACTCGGCCCGCTACGCGGGAAAGCACGGCGATGACGAAGCAAACAATGAAAAACTGCTTTGCGAATTGTCCGGCGTGCCAGCGGAAAAACGCGGCGCGAAGTTCAACTGCTATCTTTGCTTATCCGACCCCGACGGCAACGTTCACCTGCGAGAACACGGCACGTGCGGCGGCGTCATCGCGACCGCGCGCAGCGGCACTGCGGGCTTCGGCTACGACCCGCTGTTCATCATCCCCGAGTACCACCGCACGTTCGGCGAACTGGACCAAACGGTCAAGCGAGCGATCAGCCATCGGTCGCGGGCGCTCTCTCGGTTCGTTCCGAAACTGATGCGATTGATCGCCAGTCTGTAGGCCCCTTTCGGATCAAACGGGCCTGGCAAAACCCCAGTGAGCGGCTAACGCATCGGCGGCGTCTTCGCGATCGATGACGCCGTTCCATGATCCGTTTCGTAAGAATGCGTGCGCAAGTTCGTGCGCGATCACATATAGCCCGAACGGCTCCGGACACGTCGCCAAGTGCGGCTTCAGCACCACGCAGCGGCTGCCCAATCCGTCCGGCGAGGGCAGCGCGAGATAAAACTTCGATCCGCCCTGACGATGGATCGTCATCGGGATAATTTGAAAACGCGGATCGTCGCCGAAATCGGCTTGCACGTCGGCCGGAAGCGACCGCAAGACCGTCGCCACGCGACCGCGGAGCGGATCCTCCGGTGCAAAAGCTTGTAACAGAGCGACCGTCGACGCCGACAGCGTCATGACCGATCCGATGCGACGGACTGCATCGGCATCGCTTCGTCGGTCGCCAATCGATGCACCGGAGCGTCCGGTAGATCGTCGTCGCCGCTTTCGTTCGTCGTCGCCGCTCGAATCGACTCGTTTGCCATCCGTTTCAGCTCAGCTTTTCTGCCCCGCCGAGCCCGCGCCATTCCGATCACCGTCACGACGACGAAGATCACGCACAACCAAGTCATCACCAATGTCAATCGCCAGCCAACCGGGTTGACGATCTCGCCATCGATTCGCTGGACGCCCATGAAGATACCTTCGGTCACGCCCATGGCGACGCCGATCAACCCCACGATCACCGCTGTCCACAGCGACAACCGGCGACGGTGCGGATTCAGCCCCACGACGCCACAAAAAAGGATTGGAATCCCCAGCAGCAGTGGCATGAATTGGACCGGATCTTTGATCATCGTGGCGACCATGCCGGCGACGGAAAGTCCGCACAACAGTAGACCGAAAACGATTGCGATGCGTGCCATGTAAATCAGAAATCCGCCTTGCAGTTGAAAGGACGCGCGATGCCGCAAGTGGTCACCGTCGCCTCGCCCTGATTATCAGCAACGAACCGGCTTTGCGAAAGGTCCACAAGAGCCCCCGCGGACAATGTCTACCGCCCGGACCGCAAACGATCGTTTCGCCAAAAAACGTGGCGTAAGTTTTCAGCTTGCGTCGGCGAAATCCCAAGCTGGAAGCTGGTCGCAAGCTGGAAGCTTACGCCACGTGCTTAGCCCTGCATCTTTAGTACGGGCAGACGGCCGCGCGTTTCAATTTTTTCTTTAATCGACGCCGGGGTTTGGTCCGGCGGCTCCGGTCGATCGGCGGGGGCCAGCTGGGGTGCGACAAAGTGGCTGCCCTGGCGAGTCCCCCGGCGGGCAAATTCGGCTTCGATGCTTCGCCGCAGTTGCGACTTTTCCAAGCACCACTTCGGCTCGATCAAAAAGTCCGGCGGCGCGTCCCCACTGACCCGTTCGACGACCACCCGAGGCGGCACCCGCTGCAAAAAGTCGACCACCGTTTGCACATAATCTTCGCGGTCCATCATTTTGATTTCGCCGGAAAGGACTTGCTGGCCCAGCGGCGTGCCCTTGACCGCGTACAAGTTGTGCAGCTTGATCGCGTCAAAGCCCAACCGCCCGACCTCGTCCGCCGTCTCCATCATCATCGCATGCGTTTCGCCGGGAATGCCCAGGATCACGTGTCCGCAGATCTCGAACCCGCGGCCCCGGCTTCGGTCGATCGCATTGACCATGTCGGCGTGCGTGTGAGCCCGGTTCATCCACGCCAGACCCGCGTCGTGGATCGTCTGCATGCCGTATTCGACCGAGACGTACGTCCGCGCGGCGATCGATTCGATCATCGACAGCACCGATTCGGGAACGCAATCCGGACGAGTCCCGATGGCCAGCCCCACGACGGTGTCCGCAAAATCGGGCTCGTCGTTGATGCCGAGTGCCAATTCGTAGACTTCCGAAAGCTGTTCGACCGGCGCGTACGTGTTGGTGGCCGGTTGAAAGTACGCGATGAAGCCGCTGACATTTTTGTACCGATGCCGGACGGTAACGATGCCGCCGGTCAATTGGTCATGAACCTGTTTCAGACGAACGCGGCGTGAGGGGCTGAAGGATCGATTGTCGCAAAAATTGCAGCCTCCCTTGGCCACCGCGCCGTCGACGTTCGGGCAAGTGAAACCGGCATCGATGCTGACCCGTTGGACTCGCCCGCCGAACCGCCGACGGAGAGCCGCGCCAAACGCGTTGATCGGCAAGCCTTCGCCGATCCAAGCCGTCGAATCGTCAAAATCGGTTGGTACATTCACGGAATCATTTGCCAATCGGGGGACCACCGCCAAAATGGAAACGGCAACCGTTTGCGGAATCAACTAAAATTTGAAGGGACATGCGTCCTTTTCTCGCGTTTATTTTGAAGTGTTTTAACGGAAAAGGCGATCGCCTGAATCCGATTTGTTGGTTTGCGTTTTGTTTTTGCGAGGGTCATCCCGTCGCGCCTTTTTTTGGAGACAACCTGTCGTGAGCTATGAAGATCCCTCCGCCCCGGCCCGCGAGTACGTGGGCAAATACGGGCAATTGACGCCGATCGGTGGCGGCGACCCGATTCCTCTGGTGAAAGACCGATTGCTGGTCGGCCGCCGCGGCGAATCGGACATTCAACTTCGTTTCCCCAACGTGTCCACCCAGCATTGCCGGATGACGCTGGAACAGGGTTACTGGTTCGTCAAGGACTTGGGCAGCCGCAACGGCACCAAGGTCGACGACCGAACCGTCGTCCGAAAACGGATCGACCCGGGTAGCAAGCTGTCCTTCGCAAAGCACCACTACATCATCGAATACGAACCACAATCGCTCGGCGCGTACGGCCCGCCACCGGCCGATGACGATTACGTCGAAGAACTGATGAAGAGCTCGCTGATGGATCGCGCTGGGCTCAGCCGCCGCGATGATTCGAAGCCGAAGCAGGGATCCAATCGCAACAAGATTGACTGATCGGTCACGCCCCGTATCGATCTCGCAAGCATTCGCGATGCACCTCGGCCAGCCTGGCTCGTCCCGGCTGGCCGATTTTTTGCGCGGTCGTCGCGATCCGATCCAGCAGATCCGCATACGCCGTGATCGGACGCATGCCGATGTCCCACCCCGCCGCCACGAAACCATCTAGCGCCGCCTGCCCATCGTCCCCGGCCAAGGCTTCCTCGCCCTCCGCCATCCAGAATCGGGACACGCGATCGCTCCGCACCGCCGCGTCGTGCTCGCAAAGCAGCGTCAAGTATTCCGAATCTTGGACCGCGCTCGGAAAATGTTCCGCCAGCATCGCCGCCGAAAACTTGGCCGCGATCGACGCCGCCCAGTGCGTTTGCAGGCGAACCGATTGATCGGAAAAAAGTTGGCACTGCGATCCGCACAACCATCGGCCCATCGCGACCAGCGAATCCCCGCGACGCATCGCAGCGTAGCCCGCCACGTCCCATGCCCACGCCGATTCGGGCGAGCGCTGGGTGACGGCAACCGCGTGCGTCTCGGCGGCGGACCAGTCCTGTGCTCGCCAGTCTTCCGAACCAGTCTTCAGGCTGATCCGTTTCGCAAGCTCGAACGAAACCGTGTCTCGATCGAACGATGCTTTGGCGAATGCGCCTGAGCCCGGCGAAAGTCCTTCGATCGAAACTTCTTCCAAGCCCGAGATATTCAGCGCCGCTTGCACCAGTTCAAAGCGCACGGCGACTTCGGCGACCTCGTGGTCGATCAATACGTCTGCGACTTGTCCAGCAGTCGATGTGTTGTCGCGAAACAAATCGCCGACCGTTGGCGGAACGTGGTTCAGTGCCCACGCCAACATCGGATCGGCATCGCCGTTGCCAGCGGTTGCACCGGAGCCCGTTCCGCCGTGAATTGTTTCGGCCGGAGTGGCGTGACGCCGACGAGAACCCGGCAAACGAGACTGAATGGCGTCGAAGACGATCGCTTGGGCCAAGTCGTCGCCCCACTCGATCCAGTCGCCGCCGCCGTGGTACCAATGCACGATTTTGGACAGCACGTTGTCGGCGCCCATGGAAGCGCAAAGCCAATCGCCAGCCCCGTTGGAGACGATCGGCACCAAGTCCGCGTTCATCAGGCCCGGCCAGATCGATTCGGGGGTCGACTCCAGAAGTTCCTTGGGCGTCGCGGCGACGTGAAATTCGCGGGTTCCCGTCAGCGTCCACAGTTCGCGGTCAAACCAATCGGCCAGCACCGGTCCGAGCGAACAGGCAAACCGATCGGCCAGGCGGTCGGACCAACCTTCGGTTTTTGTGTCGGACGGCGAGTCGGCGGAGTCGGTCAACTTGAGGAGCTTAACGCTTTGGCGATAAAAACGGAAGTTGCGGCGAGAACGTAGCCCACCAGCCGGGGACCGCTACGGGAAACCGCCACGCAAACCTAGCGAACTCGATTCCGTCGGGGCAAGGGGACTGGACCGCCCGCGATCACAATGCCGTGTAAAGCCGGGACAAACGGTCCGGTCGAATAACGCCCGCCATCAACATTCGCGCGGCCAGCGAATCACGTTGGTCGTCGTCACCTTCGCTCAGGCGAGCGATCGCGTCTTCGGCGGCCCACTTGATCGGCCACAACCCGAGCGAATCGGCTTCGTCCGCAGCACGACGAAGTTGATCGATCGCGATCAGACCGTGATCATTTTCGTCGCCTTGCGAACGATACAGGTACAGTAAATGGTTCAGCGACCCATCGTAAAAATTCGCCAACATTCTCGCGTACGGCAATCGCTCGTGGCGTAGGGCCAGCGTTCGCTTACGAACTCGGCCTTCCCACCGACTATCGCCGCGTTGCGATTCGGCGAAGTGGTGCAGCGCGACCAGAGCGCCGTTCGCGGCGGCCATGATTCTCGCTAGCTGGTAAGACTGGAGCGGCAGCTTTGCGATGTCTAGTTCCGCTTCGATCTGGAATCGCCACGCCGCGTCCAGGTCGCCTTCATAGACCGCGTCGAGCGACATGCCGAACTGGTCCATGAAGTGCATCACCTCGCCCGGCTTCATCGGTACCGCAGCGGACTTTTTCTGACGCAGTGTCTTCAAGTCGCCGAGCCGATCGCGAACGAGCCACGCGTTTCCGCCCAACCCGCCACAGCAGATCTGCTGTTGAAACAAATCGTTTCGCCGAACCGCTTCGTCGAACATCGATTCGTGACGTTCTCGCATCCGCTTCCACTGGCCGGTCATCCAATCCGCCCAAAGACCGACCCAGCGGACATGCGCGACCTCGAACCCGTGCGAAACGGACGATTGGTCGTAGTGCTGGATGCACGTTTCCAGCGACGCTTCGATTTCGGTCCACCGCCCCGCGTGCGCGTGGGTGAACACGATGCCCGCCATCACGTCGCCTCGCGAAAGGGCGTCGCCGTGATCGCGTGCGACGTTGATCAATCGTTTCAGGTTCGCTTCGCTTTCGTCTCGTTTTGGGCCACGATCGTACGATCCGAACACCGACTCGCCGACCGCGACATTGATCCGTTGCGACACGGTGCCGGTCTGGCGAGCCAACCGCGACGCTGCCATGCTGAGTTCGCCGGCGTAAAGGTTGTCGTACATCGACAGCGGACGGATGATCGCCAAGCACAACTCGAACCGCTGGCGAACGGCGTCGTTGATTCCCGCGACGACGTCCGTGTTGGAGGCCTGCTTTGGCAGCGGCTCGGTCGATGGATGCTGCGACGTCAACGACCGCATCAACTCGCCTCGGCCGCGGTGGGCCCGGACCAGTTGCACGGCCAAGCTGACCTTCGCCATCGTCGGCGATTTGGGACGCGGCAGCCCCAGCTCGCTGGCGAAGTGAACCAACCGTTCGCGGACCATTTCGTACTGGCCACATCGCAGCATCAGCACTGCGGCATTGAGTTCACAGTCGAACCGTTCCTGTCCCTCGCACGATTCGGCCAGCAACATGAAGTAACGTGCGGCATCGATCGGCAAGTCGGCATCGCGATAGCAGCGTGCCGCTTGGCGAATGTGATAAAGGCGTTCTTCGCCCGACAAATGGTCGACCACTCGCGCGTGCCACCGTGCCGCTTCGCTGTGCGCCAACGTCCGCTGGGCGTCCTCGGCCGCAAGGATCGAATGGGACACCGCACGGCCGGGTTGCCCGGCGGCGATCCAGTGGCCCGCGATCCGCGCGGCCAACCGCCGCGAATCGTCGGCGTGGACCAGCAGCGACGCCCAGGCCGCGTTCGCACGCCGTTTGTCACGATCGGACAGCGTCGCGGTGACTTGGTCGGCGAACCGGTCGTGAAAGATCGCAATGCACTCGCCGCCCGTCGCATCGTCTTGGATCAAACGCAACCGCGAAAGGTCGGACACCGCGACGTCGACATCAGCGCCCTGCCCGGTCAATTCGCCAAGCTGCTGCGTACTGACTCGGCCGCCCGCGGTCACCACGAACAACAACACTTCCTTGGCCTCGTCGCTCAAGCGATCAAGCCGCGATTGCCACAGCCGTTTGATGCTGACCAGTTCTCCCATCGGCCGCTTGTCACGAATACCAACCATCGAGTCCAAGTGAATCTGCGACAGCGCACCGCCGGGACGAAACTCGTACGCTACTTCTTGCAAGCGAAAGGGGCTGCCGCCGACGGCGATGGTCAATTCTTGCACCGCCGCGTCATCGATTTGGATGCCGTTGATTTCAGCCGCGTGCATCAAGCATGCTTTGACCGGCTCGTTGTCGATCGCGCCGAGGTGAATTTTGACGTGCGGCGGAATCTGTTGGCGATCGGTTTGACTGCGCGAGACAGTGATAACGCCTAGCCCGATCTCGCCGGTCGCCGTTTGCAACCGATCCAGCACGTTCAAGCTGTCTTGGTCGGCCCATTGGGTGTCGTCGACGACGATGAACAGCGGCCCGACCTTGCGGAGTTCAACGCTGAACCGCGCGGCGGCTTCCAACGAGTCCAACCGCATGGTGGAGCTGCCGGCCAGGGGCAAGTCCATCTTGCTGAGGATCGTCTTTCGCAGAAACGGAAACGTTCCGTGCAGGATCTCCGCGCTGACCGGGTCCAATTCGATGGGCTCGCGATCGGGCCGCGAATATCGGTTTGCGATCGAATCGCAAATCTGCTCGAACGCTTGCCACGGGGCGTCCTCGCGCATTCGGCACCGTCCGCGAAAGACTTGTCCCCAAAGTTTGGAATGGATGTAATCGATCACCGCGTCCAGCACTCGTGTCTTGCCGATGCCCGACGGCCCCGACAAATGCAACCGCTCGGTCCGGCCGGCAAAAACGCCATCGATCCAGCGGTTGATTTGCTGCAAGACGAGCTCGCGACCGATCATCGGTTCGTGACCGGTCGTGCAACTGATCGGTTGCGGCGGCAAGCCCAACCGTGCAATCTGCATCGCGGTCGGACGTTCGGCCGCGTGCCGGTCTAGCATCTCGCGACACGTTTCAATCATCAACTCTGGCACATCGTCCGACAAATCATCAATCGCACCCGACAACAACTTCGCATCCACGTCGGCTGACTTATCACGCTGAACACCATCGTCAATGGGATCGGCATGACCGCTGCGAAAATGCGACGACAGGAACCGGACCGATTCCAGCATCACCAACCCCAGCGCAAAGATGTCGCCGGCGGGCAGGTACCGTTGACGGTACAAAATCTCCGGCGACCAATACCGCGGCGTGCCCAGGATGAAGTTTGATTCTTGGGTCGTGTCGCAATCGATGTCAAACTTTTCGACCAAGCCGTAATCGATCACTCGGCCGCGACCAAGACTATCGATCATCAAGTTTTGCGGCTTGACGTCGCGATGAATGAAGCCGGCCGCGTGCATGGCGGCCAGGCCGGCCGCGAAGTCACGCATCCACGCCAGCAGCGTCGCGAACGCTTGGTCGTGGGGCAACGCTACTAATTGTTTCAGCGATTGAGAAAGCGTTTCGCCGCACACCTCTTCCATCGCGAGCGCCGTGTAGTCGCCCAACCGGTGGATGCGGTCGACGCGGACCAGGTTGCGGTGTTGGACCTGGGTCATCCCGCGAAATCCCAAGCGATTGCGGACGATCGTTTCGGGATCGCCCAGGCGAAGCACCTTCAGGGCGCATCGTTTTGACTTCGTGCAACCGCGCTCGCGACCCGCGTCGGTATCGAGCGCCCGGTAGACGAACCCGCTGCCGCCGCTGCCGAGCAATTTTTCGAGGACGAATTCACCCAGCCGATCGCCTTCCCCGAACGGCGGCGGTTGCTGCTGCGAATCACCGATCGTGTCGCGTCCGAATTGCGACCGATGCGGCGTGTTCTGGTCGTCAAATAGGAAGTCAGACATCGCGTTGCGCTCGCCTCAGCCATGGAAGGTTAGAAACCAAATCCGATGATCCCGAGGAGAGTTTAGACGTTCAGCCGTTCAGGTCACTGCGTCAAAGCGAAAAAAGACTCAAACTTTCGTTAAATGGCGAAGTAGCCGTAAATCGCAAGCACGGCGATCGCCAACGCCACCCCCGCCGGCACCGCCAGCGGCCACTTGGTCATCGGGATCGGCGACAACGATTCTTCCGGGGCCGATTCGGCGACCTGCCGTGGCGACATGAACGCGACGAACTCCATCAGACACAGCAGTCCGACGAAGACGATGCCCAGAAAATGGAACTCGTGCAACTTGATCGCCGCCATCCAATCGCCCAGCACAAAGTATCCCGTCGCGATCGACGCAAAACCGACGATCAGGGCGACGTTGGCCGCCCAAGCCGGCACGCGTCGGTCCAACATGCCCAGCAGCACGACCGCGAAGATCGGGATGAAGTACAACCCGTTCATCTTTTGCAAGTAACCAAAAATGCTGTCCTGGCCCGCCAACATCGGCGCGACGAACATCGCCACAACCGCGATGAAAGTGCCGAAGATGCGTCCGCTCCGCACCGTCGCTTGCTCGTCAGCGGCCGGGTTAAAGAAACGCTGGTAGAAACCCAGGCTGAACAACGTTGCGGTCGCATTCAGCGCCGAATTGAACGACGACAAGATCGCGCCGACCATCACCGCAGCAAAGAATCCGGTCATCCAAGTCGGCAAGACTTGACGCACCAGCGCGCCGTAGGATTTGTCTTGCTTGCTGCCGCGGACGTTCTTGGCGATCACGTCTCCGCGAGTCACGCCGCCGGCCGTCGCAGCGGCTTGTTGTTCGGCAGTCATCGCTTCAAACTTCTCGGCCGCTTCGCTTTCGATCACCGCCAAGCGATCGGCACCGAACAGTTGTCCACGCGAATCCATGTGGTACGCCATCATACCGGGCAGCACCAAAATCAACGGCGCAAGATCTTGAACGTCGCGGCCAGCAGCACGCCCTTCTGGCCCTCGGCAAGCGACTTGGCCGCGAACGTTCGCTGAATGATTTGCTGGTTCGTGGTCCAGTAAAACATGTTCAGCAGCAGCACGCCGCTGAACAACGTCGGCCACGGCACGCTTGAATCGGGATCGCCCAGCGAGCTGAATCGTTCGGGCTCGGCCGTCCGCATCGTCGACCAACCCGCAAACGCATCGCCATCGCCGACCCACTGCAATCCCAAGTAAGCGATCGTGCATCCGCCGACCAACAACCCGAACCCGTTGATCGTGTCGCTGACCGCGACCGTGCGAAGGCCTCCGAAGATCGCGTAGATCGAACCGATGATGCCGATCAACCAAACGACGATCCACAAAATCGTTTGATCGCTTTCGATCCCGGTCAGTTGATGCAGGTCCAAGATGCCGGACAGGCCGCGTGCGCCCGAGTACAAGATGATCGGCAACAAAATGCCGGCGTAGGCCAGAATGAAGATCACGTTGGTGATCGATTCGGTCGTTCGGTTGAACCGTCCGGCCAGGAACTGTGGAATCGTTGTGATGCCGCGGGCCAGATAACGCGGCAGAAAAAACAACGCCATCACGACCAACGACAACCCCGCGACGACCTCCCACGCCATCACTTCCAACCCGTCGCCAAACGCGGCTCCGTTCAAACCCACCAACTGCTCGGTCGACAGGTTCGTCAGCAGCAGCGACCCCGCGATCACGCCGGCCCCCAGCGATCGGCCGGCCAAGAAATATCCCTCGCTCGATTCGCTCTCCTTGCCGCGAACGATCAGGTAGGTCAACACGCCGACGAGGGCGGTGAAGAAGACGAAGGAGAGGAGCGTTAGCATGGGGGAGCGGGGAGGATGGAGGATGGAGGATGGAGGATAAAGGATGGAGGATGGAGGATGGAGGATGGAGGATGAGAGAAACGATGTTGTTAGGCTTTGACTTCGACCCAGCCGCCGCCTTCGTTGTCGCTTCGGCGGCAGGCGTTCAGGATCGTTTGCGTTTTTAGTGACAGCTCGGGATAGAACGCATCGACTTTGCCCGACAACGCGATCTCAGCCAGCCGACGGACCATCACGACCTCTTGCGAATCGGCTTCGCCGCTTGCAAATTCACGCACTGATTTGCGATCGCTGTGACGTGCAAAGTTCCAGCGGCAATTGTCGATCGACAACACGTGACGATGCTCGGTCCACGACGATTCGCCGCCGTAAAGCGGCAGCACAAAATCGTCGACGCTGATGTAACCTTCCTCGCCCGAGATCATCGCTGTCTGTTGGTTCGCGCTCAAGAAGGAACAATAAAACGGGGCCGAAACGCCGCTGGCAAACTCCATCTCGCCCGCGAACTCGCCCGGCACCGCGCCGCCGGAGTCCTTGCCTTGCAGCTTGGTCAGCGTCCGTCCGCAAACGTGCGTCGGCATTTCAAGTCGCATCATCCGCAGCGTGAACCGGATGCAGTACCAACCCAAATCGCCCAACGCGCCGTGCGGTTCCAGCGCCGCGTCGGTGCGGATGTTGCCGTCGCGAAACGATTGGTCGCCGGGAAAGGAAAAGTGACTCTGGATGCGGCGGACGTCGCCGATCGCACGGTCGTCCGCGATCGCCGTTTCCAGGGCTTGCACCCGAGCACTATGATCGAACATGACGCCGTCCATGAACTGGACACCGTTTGATTCGCAGGCTTCGATCATCTCGCGCAAGTCTTTGACGTCGATCGCCGCCGGCTTTTCGCACAGCACATGCTTGCCGGCGTTTGCCGCCGCGACGACCCATTGCTTTCGCATGCCCGTGGGCAGCGGAATGTAGACGGCGTCGATGTCGTCGCGGGATAGCAGCGATTCGTAAGACCCGACCGCGACGGTGGGTTCGACTTGCGGCACTTCGCCGGCGCACTGGTCGATGTACGTTTGCGCTCGCGCGACGTCACGACTGGCCACCGCCGCAACGCGACCGTTGCCGCTGACGCGAACGGCTTTCCAAGCCTTTCTCGCGATCGCCGACGTTCCGAAAAAACCCCACCGACAAACTGACTCGCTCATCCGCTCTCTTCTACTGATTAGGTGACACCGCCGGACCGCTCGCATTGCGATCGATTAGCGGCACACCATAGCAGAAGATCGAACAGCGTTTCGCCAGCCACCCCCGTTTGGCAACAGGCCTCAATCCGCTGGCAACAAAGTGTAGGTCAATTGTCCCAATTGACCAACGGGCAACCGCCGTCAAGCGCCGGGGACAATTGGGACAATTGTCCTACAATGACTCACGCGGCACAGAGTGGGTCAATTGTCCCAATTGACCAACGGGCAACCGCCCGGAAGCGCCGGGGACAATTGAGACAATTGTCCTACAATGACTCACGCGATCTTTACCAGCCGATCCCAGGCCTTCGTTGCGATCCGCGGTGCCGGCGTCTTTCGCGTCACGGCGCGGTCGTGGAACAGGTCGCTGGCGTTGCCGTGACACAGTTCGATGGCGGTCGCTTCGCCGGCCAAACGCACCAGCCTCGGGAAGGCGTCCGCGATCGTCGCGGGCTGGTCACTGGCGTCACCAACTTCCGATCCGACGAAGTGACACTGCGACGAAGCGATCAACCTCTCCGCGAACCGTCGCTGAGAACGATCGGCGGTTCGGACCAGGCTGGACGCACTGACTTGCACCAGCCCGCCGGCCTTGCGAATCCGCGTCCACTCGAGCACCCGAGATCGCAGCGTGACGCACTTTTCCGGCGCGATCAAAACCGTGGTCAGGTTCATGCGTCGCAGTTGTTCGACGATCGGCGCGACTGGCAACCGATTCTCCGGTGCAACGGCAAGAAATACGTACCGTTGGTTCAGCCCCGCGATCGTCATCGACGTCCGTACGACTCGGTCTAACAAATCGCTGCGAAGTCGCAACCGGGCCGCCACGCGAACGTTCAAGTCGATGCCTTGCTGGTCCAACAACGCTTGCAAATGCGGCAGCCGCCGGGCGACCGTGTCGATCGCATCGCCGTCGACCGTGACGACGGCTTGGCGGACGCCGTGGTGAGCAAGCTGGCGCGACAGCCTCAGCGATCGCCCCCAATTGACGGTGCCATGATCGGTCACTTCCAAAAGCCCGCCGTGGATGTCAGTCAATTCGGCGGGCCGAACCATCGGCCGAAAAAGGCTCGGAACCCAAACAAATCCCATCGAGGCGTCCCCTTGGTGTCGACACAGAATGCTTTCCAAATTTTCCCGATCAGCTACTTTCGCGCCGAAAACTGACGCCTCGCCCACGCCGGCGTCTGCTGGGACCGGCTGGTTCGATTAAGGGACGCGGGCGGACCGCAATCGGTGCGAATCGGGGACCTTTGGTTTGGTCGACGAACTGTCGATCGGTTATGATATTGCCCGGTCGCCGAGCATCTCACCCCGATTTGCAACCTCCGGCGGCACTCGCCAACGTTTTCCTTCCTACGCACCCACGGTTCCACCTTGCCCGCCTGGTTCCTCCGCTGCGCACTCGCTGCCGGTCTGGTCCTGCCAGTCACCGTCGCCAAATCGTCCGACGGGGAAGATTTCGACTACTTCGAAACGCACGTTCGGCCTTTGCTGGTCGAACACTGTTACGAGTGTCACAGCCATGAAACCGGCGAGCGGGAAGGCGGCTTGCGGCTCGATTCAATGCCTGGACTGTTGGCCGGCGGATTGACCGGCCCCGCGATCGTCGTGGGCGATCCGGCGGCAAGTCTGCTGGTCCGCGTCGTCACCTACGAAGACGAATCGATGCAGATGCCTCCGGCGGGAAAGCTGGATGACGAAGCGATCGAGCACCTGCGGCAGTGGGTCAAGATGGGAGCCCCAGATCCCCGTACGATCGATCCTCGTACGATTGATCCCGGTGCAGACGACGAAGCCGAAGCGAGCACGTCACCGATCGGCCGCGACCCGCGATCGCACTGGGCGTTCAACTTTCCGTCACCACCGATTGCACCGGAGCAAACGTCGCCCGCCGATCGAGACGCGATCGATGCGTGGGCCTTCGCCGCAGCGCAGGCTCGTGGCGTGACGACCAACGGTCCCGCCGATGACGAAACGCTGGTTCGACGGTTGTATTTCGACTTGACCGGACTGCCGCCTTCGATGGAAACGATCCAGTCGTTTGCCAACTCGACTCGCCCCGATCGATACGTCCGCTTGGTCGATTCGCTGTTGGCGTCGCCCGAATTTGGCGAGCGGTTTGGTCGGCACTGGTTGGACGTGGCTCGTTATGCCGACACGATCGGTTACGGCTTCGCCGGACAAGAACGCCGGTACAAGGGCAGCGAGCGGTATCGCGACTGGACGATCGACGTTTTCAATCGCGACATGCCTTACGACGAAATGGTGCGGCACCAATTGGCGGGCGATCGCACCGATCCGAACAACGTCGATGGCAACGCCGACGCGATGGGTTTTTTGACGCTGGGGCGAAAGTACGTCAACAACCTGGACGTGATCGACGACCAGATCGACGTCGTCACGCGAGGCCTGTTGGGCATGACGGTGGCGTGTTCGCGTTGTCACGATCACAAGTTCGATCCGATTCCGACGGTCGACTACTACGCGATGTTCGGCATCTTCAAAAGCAGCAAGTCGCCCGACGAAGCCGCGATCGAGGCCGGCGCGAGCCCGTTGATGTTGGTCGACGCTGAGAAACCGCATGACTTCCGCGTGTTCGTTCGCGGCCAGCAAGGCAACCAAGGTGAGATCGCGCCGTCGCCAGTTTTTGACGTCGCTGCGAAAGCCCGACGAGCCGCGTTTTTCGAATCGGCAGCGGACGCTTGGAATTGGCCAACCGCATCGTCGCCGACGACAATCCGCTGGCCGCTCGCGTGATGGTCAACCGATTGTGGGGCGTGCTGATCGGTAAGCCGTTGGTTGATTCGACAAGCGATTTCGGTTTCCGCACGCCGCCGCCCGCCGTACCGCAAGTGCTGGACGAGTTGGCGGTCGAGTTCGCCGATCACTGGAGCATCAAACAGATCGTTCGCCGCATCGTGCTGACGCGAATTTACCAGCAGTCCGCCGACAAGACCGACGCCGCCGTCGTCGCCGATCCCGACAACGAAACGATGGGCCGCGCGAATCGACGTCGCCGAGATTTTGAATCGCTGAGAGATTCATTCCTTTGCGTGGCCGATCGTTTGGATACCACGATCGGTGGTCCGCCGATCGAAATCACGCTGTCGCCGCCGCCGCCGCGTCGGACGGTTTACGCGATGATCGATCGCCAAAATTTGCCCGCGATGTTCCGCACGTTCGACTTCGCCGGCCCCGACGCCCATTCGCCCGGACGTTATTACACGACCGTGCCCCAGCAAGCGTTGTTCCTGATGAACAGCCCGCAAATGACGACGCTGGCCCGATCCGTCGCCGCGTCCGTGCGATCTCGCGCGGCCGACGACTATGCCGCGATCGCGATCGAAATGTTTGCGACGGTGCTTCGCCGTTCGCCGACCATGCAAGAGCTTGCGATGGCGATCGAGTTCCTGTCGCAACCCGCTTCGCCGCCACCGATCGTCATCGAACCGCGATCATTGTGGTCGTACGGCGTCGGCCCGATCGATGACCAACACCGCGTCAAGTCGCTGACGCCGTTTGCCGCATTTCACCGGCGACCGCTGGCAAGCGGGCAAGCAATTGCCCACCGAACCGCCGGCCGGCCACGCCTTTGTCGATCGCGAGAACGGCCACACGCCGCGATCATCCGATCACGCCACCGTTCGCCGCTTCCGCGCCCCGTTCGATGCCGACGTTGCCGTCTGCGGACAGGTCGGACATCAAAACAAAGGCGACGGGATCGAGTTCAGCGTTTGGATCGGCGGCCAACGCAAGTTCAAAGAGACGCAAAAAGAAAACAACCGACCGCTGCCGCCGCTTCGCGGCAAAATCAAAGCGGGCGAGTTTATCGAGTTCGTGGCCAGCCCCGGCCAGACGGATTCGTTCGACGGTTTCTTCCTTCGCGTGACCGTGCAGCTTACCGGTGCGGACGGGTCGGTCGAATCCAGCAGCGTCAAAGATTTTTCGGGACCGATCGCCGACGTCGCCGCCGATCCGCTCGGCCGCGACGGACAGCTTGCCCAAGTGTTGATGATTAGCAACGAATTCGCGTTTGTGGACTAGACCGATGAACCAAAACTTTTTCTCACGCCGCGAAATGTTGCAAGCCTGTGGCACCGGTCTGGGCGCGCTGGCACTCGGCGATCTACTGGCCGCCGAATCGGGTGCGAATATCACCGCTGTAAATCGCTCCGGTGCAATCGCTGGTAACGCAATGTCGGCCGGCGAAGTGCCGATCCATTTTCCGGCCAAGGCCAAGCACGTCATTCACCTGTTCATGAACGGCGGCCCCAGCCAAGTCGACACGTTCGATCCGAAACCGGCGCTCGAAGAATTCGACGGCAAGACCGCGCCGACGGGGAATTTTAAAACTGAACGGCCGACCGGCGCGGTGATGAAGTCGCCGTTCGAGTTCAAACAGTACGGCGAATCGGGGCTGCCGATCAGCGAACTGTTTTCCAAAACGGCCGAGTTCGCGGACGAACTTTGCGTGATCCGGTCGATGCACGCCGACGTGCCCAACCACGAACCGTCGTTGATGCTGATGAACACCGGCGAATCGCGATTGGTGCGGCCCAGCATGGGATCGTGGCTGACGTACGGGCTGGGCACCGAGAACGCGAACCTGCCCTCGTTCGTGGCGATGTGCCCGGGCGGGTATCCGATCAAAGAATCGCAGAACTGGCAAAACGGTTTTCTGCCGGGCAAGTACCAGGGTACCTACATCGATTCGTCGGGCAAGCGAGTCGAACAATTGATCGATCACATCCGCAACACGACGGTCGCAAGTTCGGACCAGCGGCAACAGTTGGACTTGCTGGCTTCGCTGAACCGATCGCACGCGGCCGATCGCGAGGGCGAAGCGAAGTTGAATTCGCGGATCGAATCGTTCGAGCTGGCCTACCGAATGCAAAGCGATGCGGCCGAGGCGTTTGACGTTTCACGCGAATCGAAAGAGACGTTGGACTTGTACGGCAAGGGCGACTTCGCGCGGCAAGCCCTGATCGCGCGTCGGTTGGTCCAGCGCGGCGTCCGCTTCGTCCAGCTTTACACCGGCGCGGGCCAGCCCTGGGACAACCATGACGACTTGGCCGACGGACATCGACGCAATGCAAAGACCGTCGACCAAGCGATCGCGGCGCTTTTGGGCGATTTGAAACGGACCGGCTTGCTGGATGAAACGTTGGTGCTTTGGGGCGGCGAATTCGGACGCACGCCGGTCGTCGAAATGCCCAAGGAAGGCAGCAACCAGGGCAAGATGAACGGCCGCGATCACAACCATTACGGGTTCACTTGCTGGATGGCGGGCGGCGGCGTGCGCGGCGGGCACATCGTCGGTGCGACCGATGAACTGGGCTTTAAAGCGGTCGAAAATCGCGTCCACGTTCACGACTTGCACGCCACGATCTTGCGGCTGATGGGGTACGACCACAAGCGATTGACGTATCGTTACGCGGGCCGCGATTTCCGTTTGACGGACGTTCACGGCCGCGTGATCGACGACGTGTTGGCGTGATGCGACTGACCAGCGAACAATTCGATCGCTTCGGCCGGTTGATCTACCAGCTCTCCGGCATCCGGTTGGATGACCGCAAGGTTACGCTGCTTTCCAGCCGTCTGCAGCGGCGGCTTCGGGCAATGGAGATGACGGACGCGGACGAGTACTTTCGGTTTGCGACGTCGCGGGCAGGCAAGGCGGAACTGGACGAGATGCTGGACGTGGTGACGACGAATGAGACGTCGTTTTACCGAACCGAGCCGCACTTCGACTGGTTCAGCGGCATATTCCTGGAAGAACTTCACGCCTCGCATCGTTTGGGCAATCGCAAGCCGACGCTTCGAGTCTGGTCGGCCGCGTGCAGCATCGGTGCCGAACCGTACTCACTGGCGTTCTGCATCGCCGAAAAGCGTTTCCGGTTGGTCGATTGGAAGACGACGATCCTGGCGACGGACCTCAGCGAAACGTCGCTGGAGACCGCGCGGGCGGCCAAGTACAAGCAGCGGATGATCGACGGCGTGCCGGCTGACAAGTTGAATCGATACTTTCGACGAACCGACGACGTTCCTGCTGAATACCAGCTTCGCAGTGAGTATCGTGAGATGGTGACGTTTCGCCGGCACAACTTGATGGACGCGATGAACCAGCCGCCGTTCGATTGCGTGTTCCTGCGAAACGTGTTGATTTACTTCGACGACGAATCCAAGCAAACCGTGCTCAGTCACATCGCCGCGTCGATCGCCCCGGGCGGCTACCTGGTGATCGGCCCAAGCGAAGGCATCTACGGTCTGGAAAACCCGCTGAAGAAGTTGTCGACGTTTTTGTATCAAAAGTAGTCCAAGGTAGCCCCAACACGCCGTGGTGGGGCCGAGTATGTAGCCCCGACACGCCGTGGCGGGGCCGAACAGCTTTGCTGTTCCCGTCCGATGCTCCGCCACGGCGTGGCGAACCTACGTTTTGACCTCCGTTTTTTCATGACTAACGACGACATCGAACCCGAAGACGACCTGTCCGGTTACTTGCAGATTTATCTGGACGAGACCGAAGAGCAGCTCGACGACTTGGTCGACACGATGTTGGTGTTGGAAAGCGATCCGGCCAATGCCGCATCGCTGAACGCTGCCTTTCGGTTGCTGCACAGCATGAAGGGTGCGGCCGGGATGATGGGCTTTGACCAGATCACGGTCCTGACTCATCACCTGGAAACGCGATTCGAACGGCTTCGTTCGGGCCGGATCGAGTTCGATCGCACGACGATGAACTTGACGCTGCGTTGCATCGACTTCCTGCGTGAATGCAACAATCGCCAACGTGACGGCCAAGAATTGTCGGCGCCGGACGAGCTGCTAGAAGAACTGCGAGTGCTGGAAGAAGCCGCCGAGAAAGAACTCGAGCGTGAAGACGACCCCGAAGTCAGTGACTTGGTCGCCAGTTCGACGAGGGTGAATGAGCCGAAAGAAGAACCGTTACCAGACGTTGCACCGGAGCGGGACGATTCGCCTGAGCGAGAAGCTGCCGCGCAAGCTTACACCCTTCCCGACCTCGGCACCGACTACCACGTCGTCGTCACGTTCGCCGATCACCTGCTGCTGAAAGATTTTAAAGCCAAGACGGTCGCGACCGCGGTCGGGAACTTGGGCGAGATCAAGGCGACGCGGCCGGAACTGGAAGACGGCGAATCGAGCGAAGATTTCACCGTCTTTGACATCATCATTAACACCGTCCACGCCCCCGACGAAGTGATCGCGGTCGCCAAAACCGAGGGCGTGTCGCGAATCGAAGTCCGCGTGCCTCGCGATGCCGACGCCGAACCGCTGGCGGTCTGGGAAATGAAAAAGACGACCGAAAAGCCCCACGTGGTCGAACCGACCGAAACGAAAGCGGAGCCGCAATCCGAACTGATCACGCCCGCGAAGCCGAACGACAAGATCAATGAAACGATGCGGGTCGACATCGATCGGCTGGATTCGCTGATGAACCTGGCCGGCGAATTGGTGGTCAACCGGGCGCAGTTCATTCAGGTTTCCGGCGAGATCGGGCCGGGGCTTCGCAAGAGCAACAGTGTCGCTCGGTCGCGCGAGTTTTGCGACACGCTGGCTCGCGCGATCGAGCTGTTCAAGTTACAAGCCGACGCACCGGAGAAGTCCGCGCAGGTCGACGCCGCGAAATGGTCGGCCACGATCGGCGAACTTGAATCCGGACTGGAATTGATTCGCGAACAATCGTTGTTGTGGGAAAACGGCAGACGATGCTTCTCGCGATTGGACGAAGCCATCGACCAATTGTCTCGCGTCAGCGACAGTCTCCAGCGTGGCGTCCTGGGCACTCGCATGGTTCCCGTCGGGCCGCTGTTTAGCCGTTTCCGCCGCGTCGTTCGCGATTTGACGCAAGATGGAAACAAAACGGTCCAGCTAGAAATCGACGGCGAGAACACCGAACTGGACAAACGCATGATCGACGCGCTGGGCGATCCGATGGTCCACTTGGTCCGCAATTCGATCGATCACGGGCTGGAAAGCACCGAGGATCGATTGGCCGCGGGGAAACCGGCCGCCGGCACCGTTTCGCTTTCGGCGCGGCATCGCGGCAACCATGTCACCATCATGGTCAAGGACGACGGCGGCGGCATTGATGCGGACAAGATTCGATCGCGATTGGTGTCCAAGGGCTTGATGACGGCCGATGCCGCAAGTTCGATGTCGGATCGCGAAGCGGTGGCGTCGATCTTTCGTCCGGGATTCAGCACCGCCGAAAAGGTCAGCGACATTTCCGGGCGCGGCGTCGGCATGGACATCGTCAAATCGCGGATCGAAGAACTCTCGGGCTCGATCGAAATCGATACGGAGGTCGGCGTCGGGACGATCTTCACGTTGAAGCTGCCGCTGACGCTGGCCATCATCGGCAGCTTGCTGGTCCGCATTCGCGGGATCATGTTTGCGATCCCCAAGGACGACGTTCGCGAAATCGTCTCAATCCGCCGCCGCGACATCGCCCGCGTCAACGGCAAGCAAACGTTCGAGGTCCGTGGCAAGTTCACGTCGTTGGTTTCCGTCGACGATTTGTTTCACTGGAACGATCCGCCGGCGATGACCGATCATGACGACAGCGATGAACTTGAAATCGCGATCCTGCAGTCGGGCGGCCGGCCGATGGGCTTAGCCGTTGACCAATCGATCGGCAGCCAAGACGTCGTCATCAAATCACTGGCCGACAATTTCATCGGTTTGCAGGGCCTGGCCGGGGCCAGCATCCTGGGCGACGGGTCGGTGGCGTTGATGCTGGACGTCGCGGAACTGCACAAGATGGCGGTGCGGGGTTAAGAAAGGTGTCGGACACCACTTTGTCAACGCGAGCCACGGCGTAGCCTCGACACGCCGTGGCGAGGCCGAACAGCGAAGCTGTTCTTGTTCGAAGGATTGCTCCGCCACGGCGTGGCGGACCTACTTCAGGGGCCTTAGCAACGAACGCGTGTGGCGGTGCGCGACTACCCTCGCACCACCGCGATCAGCTCTTTCAAGTTCCGCGGGTTTTGGCCCAGGTCGCCGTTGCCGAGTCGCGACTTGCTGGTTGCCGTCAACACGCTGCCGCCATCGGTCGGCGCGATGTTGACGTACACGTCATCGACGAATCGGAAGACGCGGGTCGTGCGAGTCAGATGCATTGTCGCGATCCCGCCATCGACCTCGTTCGATTCGACGTTCCAAATCGATTTCGACTCGGCCCACGATTCAATTCGCTCGGCCGTTTCGACCGGCGACGTCTTCAGCTCGACCGGCCGAAGTTCGGGATCGTCCGCATCGACCGCGATCGCCGCCGTGTTGGTCGTCAATCCTCGAACGACACTTTTCAAATTCAACATGATCCATCCGAGTGCGACGACGACAACGACCCATCGGATGGTACGACGCTGCATAGACCGACGCTGCATAGACCGAAGTCGGGCAGTCGTCATGGCGTGACGTCCTTACAGCAGGCCGTCTTTTTCCAGCATTTCCTTGTACTGGTCGCGTTCGCGGCGAGTCGCTTCCAGGTCGAAGATCAAGTACTTCATGTCCAATCGCAATTGCGACAGGGCTTCCTGGACCAGGTTCAAAATGCGGCGACGGCGGGTGCTGCATTCGACCACGCGTTGCATCGCAGGGGCGACCACGTCGCGGTAACGTTGCGGCAGCGACTCGATCGCCTTTGCCATTTCTTGCAGTTCGACCGGGGTTTCGTCGGCGATTTGGTTGGTCGATCCGATGGCGTTGGAAGCGTTGGACATGCTGGGGGTAGCTCCGAATGGCTGGTTGCGAGAAGTCGTTTGGGAGTCGCGTTTCGTTGAGATGCCATCCATTGCATTTGCGGTGCCGGGTCCCTTCGGCGGTCATCACACAGACATGCGAAAGTCGTTTGTCGGCAAGCACTTACGGTGATCCAAATCGCCGCGTTGTCAAAACGCAACGTTGCCAAAACGCCACCTCGTTTCGTCTTGGCAGGACCACTTAAATCTTGATACACAAACACCTTACGCATTTGGCGATGGGTCGCGATCGTCATGTGGTTTTTTTTATTCACCACGTCGCTTTCCCCACACACTCGGATTTGGGTCGACTGGAAAAGGCAACTTCGGGGGCGAGAACGCATCCGGTTGCCGACAGGTCGAATCGACGTGGGGATTGTTCCGCGGTTGCGATTCGAGGTCAATCATTCAAAGTCCAACTTCATGACCAAGAACTTTGATTCCACGTCGGATGCGCCGCGCAGGCAAACCTTGCGCTCGCGCGGACAGTTGGCAACGCTCTTCGCGATCAACTTCTTCGCCTCGCTTTGCTTCGCCAATCACGTCGGCGCTCAAATCGTCGACTCGCTGGACACGTATCCGCCGCGTTGGCATCTGGAATCGTCCGACTGTTCCGCTCGCGTGATCGAGCACGAGAACTTGGCGACCGGCGGCGTGGGCGGTGGTGCTTGCGAGACGATCTCGTTCGCCGCGGGCAACGGCACCGAAGCGATCCTGATCTATCCGATCGAGCCCGTGCGTCCGATCGAAGAACTGTTGGCGAAAGTTTCCGTGATGAGCGCCAAGCGCGGCGCGAAGATCGGCTTTCGAGTTCGTTTCCCGTACGTTCGTGATCCCGAAACGCGGCGTCCGGTTTCCGTCATCATCTACGGCGCGTCGTACACGACGCCGGGCGAGTTCGCGGTGCTGGGCATCGGCATGATCGAGAGCGGCTTGCGGCTGAAGAAGATGGCGATGCGCAGCGAGTACGGCGCGACGGTCGACCTTGATGATGCGTTCGTCGATGGAGTCGTCATCAACGCGTACACCGGCCCCGGCAAGACCGCGATTCGATTGGACGAACTGTCCGTCGATGGATTGTTGCCGATCGGCGAAGGCGTCTCGACCGGGAACGCTCGCGACGGTGAAGTCGCCACGCGGCAACGTGCAACAAACCAACGTACGACCGATGCGATGTTGCTTCGCATCGACGCGATGGCTTCGCAAGACGAACGCGACTCGGTAGGTTTCGTCTCGCGTCCGCCCGCGTTTCCGATCGGACGAATCACCAAAATTTTGCAACACAACGGCGAACCGCTCGCCTGGGTCCGCTCGCTCGGCTTTGATGCCGTGTTGTTGTCGCGTCCGCCGGATGCCGGCATTTTGGCCGAAGCCGCACAGGCTCGCATGGCCGTTTACTCGCCACCACCCGATGCACCGGAGCCGGAGATCGAGGCGCTGTTGGAACCGATCGCGGGCTGGTACATCGGCATGGGCAAGGCGTACGACAATCGCGAGATCGATGAAGCGACCGCCGCGTCGGCGCGGATTCGCGGCTGGCCTTCGCGGTGGCAACGTCCGATCCTGGCCGCACCGTCGGAAGCATGGCGAAGCTACGCGCCGCTGCTGGACGCGATCATCGACGACCTGCCCCCGCGTGGACGAGGACTGCAGGGCGGCGAAGAAGTCATCCGCATGGTCCAAACGCGGCAACAAGTCGGCGACCGGGTCGAGACGGCCGTCGGCATCGCGGCGATGCCGCCCGAATCGATGCTGTTGCAAACCGAAGCGATCGCGACGCGGATCGGCGCTCCGATGCCGGAGGGTTATCGCTGGCATGCGATGTGGTTGCAAACGATGCGGTCGCTGGAATCGACTCCGACGGCGATTCTGTATCGATCGACGCGGCCATTGTCATCCGGTTCGATATTCGATCACACTCGCGCGATGTCGCTTAGCTACGTCAACCGGATGGTGGCGATGATCGCGCCGTGGGTCGCTTCGTCGACGCCCGCGCCGCCGCCGCCGATCACCGGCGCGGGGTACCGATGCACGCGGCTGTCCACCGGCGGCACGGACCTGTTGATTTTGACGTCGCTTGCCAATCGCGGCAGCGAAACGCTGGCGGGCGATGGCGATTCGATCGAGATTCAATTGACGCCGGCCGATGCGGCGAAGACGGCATGGCGGCTGACGCATTTTTCGGCGGAACGGTTGACGCCGGAGTCGACGTCGACGGGATCGCGGCTGTCGATCGTGTCACCGGACGCGGCCGAGATCGTGGTGCTTAGCACCGACCCGAGCGAAGGTGTCGCGTTGACGCGGCAAGCCAACCTGTTCGCCCGCCAAGCGGCGCTGGACCGTTGGCAGTTGGCCGAAGAATCCGTTCGCCGAACGTCACAAGGTTGGGACGGCGCGATGGCGGCGCGAGTCGGCCGCATGGCGGTGCCGACGAACATGATTGATGTGGCACGGTCAACGCTTCGCCAAGCCGAACCGGCCTACCGCGCCGGCGACATCGACCAAACGTTGCGGATGGCGCGACGAGCGGACGCGTGGGCGCTACGCAGCGAATGGCAACTGGCCGAGGCGCTAATGCCCGACTGGCCGACGCCGACCAGCAGCCCGCCGATGGATTTTGGTGCCGCGGAAATTCAAACCGCCTGGCGTCCGCTGATGGACGACGCGGGTTGGGGCCCGAACTTGCTGTCCACCGGGTCGCTGGACGATGCGAACTTGATGGGTCCGGGGCGTTGGGGGTTCGGCAAGCGATTGGCCGCGCGGGCGACCAGCGATGTTTTGCACATCAACCGAGGAACGTATCAAGGGTCCGGTGCGCTGCTGGCGCGAGTCGCATCGATTCACGACGATCCGCTGCCGGGCGGTTACGAAGGCACCGTCATTCAAATTCGCAGCCCCACCGTCCGCGTGCCCGCCGGCACGCCGATCCGCATTGACGCCGTCGTCCGAACGCTCGGCTTCGGCGGGCCTCATCAAGGCGTGCTGGTTTACGACTCGGTCGGCGGCCAAGAAATGGGCATGCTCGTTCGTGCTCGCCCGGACTGGACCCCGGTTCGTCTGTACCGACAAACGCTGGTCGATGGCGAGGTCAGCGTGATGTTCGAGCTGATCGGCGCGGGCGAAGCAACGCTGGACGACGTGCGAATCAGCGCGTGGGATCCCGCATCGATCCCGGCCACGCCGATGCTGCGCCCGATCGGCGTGGATTCGTTCTAGGACCGAACGGACCATATGAAAGTGGCGTAAGCTTCCAGCTTGCGGTGTCGTTGGTCGCAAGCTGGAAGCTTACGCCACTTATGTGCTTGGTGCTTACGCCAAGCGATCGGTGGCGATGTGATAGTGCGGGTCTTCGCTGACGTTGACCTCGACAAGGTCACCGGCCTTATCAAGCAGCTTGCGGCACTCGTCGCTGAGGTGCGTCAGGTGCAATCGCTTGCCCGCGGCGACGTACTTTTCGGCCAGTCCGTTGATCGCTTCGAGCGCCGATTGGTCGTAGACACGTGTGTAATAAAAGTCGATGACGACATCGTCCGGATCGTTGGCGACGTCGAACATCTCTTTGAACGACGACACCGATGCAAAGAACAACGGCCCGTGCAGTTGATAGATCTTGCTGCCCGCTTCGTTGAACTTGACGTCCGCGCCCATGTGCGTGGCGTGCTGCCAAGCGAACACCAGCGCCGAAACGATCACGCCCAAGATCACCGCCGAGGCCAAGTCGTGCATCAACACCGTGTAGCCCGCCACCAACACCATCACCAGCATGTCGCTGGTCGGCATCCGGCGAAACATTTTCAGCGACGCCCACTCGAACGTCCCGATCACGACCATGAACATCACTCCGACCAGCGCCGCCATCGGGATCTGTTCGATCCACGGAGCCAAAAACAACACGAACAACAGCAAGCAAACCGCCGCCGTGATGCCCGACAGTCGACCTCGCCCGCCGCTGTTCACGTTGATCAGCGATTGACCGATCATCGCACAGCCGCCCATCCCGCCGAACAATCCGCAAACCAAGTTCGCGGTGCCTTGACCGATGCATTCGCGGTTGCCTTGGCCGCGAGTTTCGGTGATCTCGTCGATCAACGTCAGCGTCATCAGCGATTCGATCAGACCGACGCCGCACAACACGATCGCGAACGGCAGGATGATTTTCAGCGTTGCGAAGTTGATCGGAACGATTTCGTAGTCCAAGAAAAACAAGCGAGGCAGTCCGCCGCTGATGCCGGCATCCCCGTCCGTGGCGACGTCGCTCGCCGCGACCGCGTTGGCCTCCGCCAGCACTTCGCTGGTCTTATCGATCACTTCGTTGCCCGTGACGGCAACCAACGTGACGTCGGTTGTCGTTTCGGCGGCAAGCTTTGCTTCCGCGATCGCGCTGGCCTGCGTGTTCGTTCGCAGCATGTCGCCGACGTTCGCCAGCGGGTTCTCACCGCTGCCGTACGAATTGTTGATGACGATCGCCAGGATCGTGACCGTCAAAATCGCGGCCAGTGACGACGGGATCGCACGCGTCAGTTTCGGCAGTCCCCAGATGATCACCATCGTGAGCGCGACCAGCGCTAACATGATCGCCAACCGTCCGCCGCTTAGAAATTCAAGCGTGCCATCGACCGACAACGTTTTGAAACTTCCAAGCTGGGCAAGCCCGATCACGATCGCGAGCCCGTTGACGAAACCCAACATGACCGGGTGCGGCACCATGCGGATCAGTTTGCCGAGTCGCAACAGTCCGATCAAAATTTGAAACAAGCCGCACAGGATGACGGTCGGAAACAGATACTCGACGCCGTGCATCGAAACGAGCGCCACCACGACGACGGCCATCGCGCCGGTCGCACCCGAAATCATGCCCGGTCGTCCGCCTACGACGGCGGTAATTAGGCCCAGGAAGAACGCGCTGTAGAGTCCGATCAGCGGCGAGACGCCAGCGACGAAGGCGAACGCGATCGCTTCGGGGACGAGCGCAAGCGCCACCGTCAAACCGGACAGCACGTCGTTTTTAATAGAGCCAGATTGTTGTCGAAAGAAATTCAGCATTGCACTTTTGATTGGACGCGTCTCGCCGATGGACGCATCGCGAAGGCGAACGACCAAACCAAAGCAACCGGATCGGTCGCGGGCGGCGGGAACGTGAGAGAACGCGGCGATTCGGCTCGCATAAAGAAACCGAACTCTAGCACGCGAAAAGGCGAACTATAGTTGACCCGCACCCACGGTCAACGCCGAATGAACGACTGCGCCGATTGCCCCATTAGACCGCTCGGTCGCGATCATCTCGCCCGTAAGCATCGGCCAGCACCTGCATCGTGTGACGGACGCGAATCGGCGACTTTGCGGCCCGCAAATGCAGCGAAAGCTGTGTCAGACATCCGATATTGCCGCTCGCAACGACCACGGCCCCCGTCGCGATCACATGTTCGGCTTTCTGGCGGCCCAGCGAGGCGGCGATCGTCGGTTGATCGATGTTGTACGTCCCCGCCGAACCGCAACACAAATGACCGTCGGCGATCTCGACGACTTCGATGCCGGGAACGGATCGCAAAATTTGTCGAGGTTCCGCGGTCACGCCTTGCGCGTTGGCCAAGTGACACGCATCGTGATAAGCGACTTTCAGCGGCCGATGCGAATCGGGAATTGGTCGCAATCCGTCCAGACCAGCGAGATAAACCGAGACGTCACACACTCGCTTGGCAAACGTTTCAGCGGAGTCATGATCGTCGGTGCCTTGTAAGATCAGCGGGTACTCGTGCATCCCCGAACCGCACCCGGCCGCGTTGGTCAAGATCGCGTCGACGTCGTCGGGGAAGGCTCGCAAGTTAGCCGACGCAAACTTTTGCGCGGCCGGCAAATTGCCGACGTGCCATGACAACGCGCCGCAACAAGTTTGCGATTTCGGGATCACGACTTCGATGCCGTTTCGCGTCAGCACTTCGATCGTGGCGGTGTTGATGTCGGGATCCAGCACCGTTTGCGCGCACCCGATCAACATCGCGACGCGGCCTCGCTTAATCCCGATCGCGGGATAAACATCGTTCCAAGTTTGTTTGGCGGGCAAGCGATCCGGCAACATGTCCACCATCACTCGCAGCGGTTTCGGAACCAACCAAGGAACCGCCTTGCCGATCTTTCCGGTCATCGCGGCCAGCCGAAAACGTTTTGGGTATGGCAACGTCATCTGCGCCATCGTGCGGCGAACGGTTTGCCAAAAGCCAAGCTTTCGCTGCGGCGTCGTTAGCGCTCGAAACGGGCTGATCAAATCGCGATAGGGAACACCCGACGGACAAGCCGGTTCGCAGGCGAGGCATCCGAGGCAAGCGTCGATGTGGCCGGCGGCGTCTTCGATGGAAAGTTTTCCTTCGAGTACTTCTTTCATTAGCACGATGCGTCCGCGAGGCGAATCGGCTTCGCGACCGAGTTCTTGATACGTCGGACACGCCGCCAAACAAAACCCACAGTGAACGCAAGTGCTGACGGCGCGGGCCATCGCGTCGCCGTGCGGCCCGTGATTCTCCGGTGCAATGGTGTGTAACATGGTGCGTGATGCTGGAGAATGAGGTGTGGTAACTGACGGATATACCGTAGCTGATCCCGCCAGGGTTCAGTCCGGCCTGAACCCTTGGCAGGATCAGCTACGTCGGTGGTCTGAACCCTTGGCGGGATCAGCTACGTCAGTGGACTGAACCCTTGGCGGGATCAGCTACGTTCCTGGTTCCTAGGCTCTGCCTGGGAACCAAACTGCCTTCGAGGCTCCGCCTCTTTCGGTTGCGTTCGAGGAGGCGGAGCCTCCGAGGCAGTGCATTCCCAGGCGGAGCCTGGGAACGAGGTTTGCTATTTAATCAAAACGAACTTGCCCGCCGGGTCCATCGCGGCTTGCAAGCGGTCCATCGTTTTGGTTTTCGGAATCGAACCTATCATCGGCGACCGTCCGATTGAACCGGTGACGACCAATCCGGCCATTGAAAGTTTTTGAAGCGCCGCGTCCAACCGCTTGACCTCGTCTTCGCTCGACAGGCCGATCCAGGCGACGTTCACCGCGGCACTGACGTGCATCGCATCGTAAAAATCGCTCAGCAGCGGCAGCGTGCTCGCCGTGATCGGAACCTTTGCCACGATCGGGCCGAAGTCCAAGTCGGTGATGCGGTTCCAAAACGTGTCGGCATCGGAAAGCGGTTTCGTTTCGCCACCGAACTTGCTCGCGATGTCGTTTGCGATCGCTTCGTTGACTTCCGGCGGACCGGCCAAGCGAAAGAAGATCGTTTGCGTGGCGGGACGGTAATCGATCGCGTCGAGTTCCCATCGCTGTGATGCGGCAAAGGCCATCTTTTGGATCGCGTCGGGCGTGTCGCTGGCGATCAGGGTCAGCGTTTGCGTGGCGATCGGTTTCGGAAAGACCTTGAACGTTAGCCGCGTCAGAATGCCGAGCCGGCCGAGGCTTCCGACCATCAGTTTTGGAATGTCGAAGCCGGCCGCGTTCTTGACGACTTTGCCGCCCGAGTGAATTTCGTGACCGTCGCCCGACAGAAAACTCGCCCCAATCAAAAAGTCACGCACCCCGCCGTAACGAAACCGGCCCGGCCCCGAAAGTCCCGCCGCGACCGTGCCCCCAATCGTTGCACTGTTAATTACTGTAAGAGGCACTCGCAGCGACCCAGCGGCGGATCGAACGGCAAGTATTGATTCCGCGCGGCCAAGACATCGACCAGCGTCTGGATCGTCGTGCCCGCCCACGCCGTGAACGTGTACTCGGACGGTTCGTACTCGATCACGCCAAACAAGTTCGCGACCGAAACGATCGTCGCGTCGACGTTATCCGATAGCGGACATTTGGTGCGGTTGCCGACCGGCAGTACGACGTCGTGGTCGGCGACGATCGCGTGCAAGTCGTCGATCGATTCGGGTCTTAAAATCGTTTCATTCACGACTGATGACGCCCGCGCGTTCAAGCGGATGCAGGCCCGTCATGGCCAGCGCAGGCGATTCCGTGCCGGGGAACATTTTGCCGGGATTGGAAATCGTTTTCGGGTCGAAGGCGTGACGGATGCGATCGAACATCGCGACCGTGGGCCCGTCAAACATCAACGGCAAGAAGTCGCGTTTCTCCATCCCGACCCCGTGCTCGCCCGTGATCGAACCGCCCATCGCGATGCACAACCGCGACAGTTCGGCCGCGACCGCTTCGGCGCGATGCAGCGCCCCGTCTTCGTTTCCGTCAAACAAAATCAGCGGATGAAGGTTCCCGTCGCCGGCGTGAAAAACGTTCGCGATCCGAATCCCGGACTCGCGCGAAAGCGTTTCGATCGCGACCAACGCCTCGCCCAATCGTTTGCGAGGCACGACGCCGTCTTGGACCAGAAAATCCGGACTCAAGTGACCGACCGCCGAGAACACGCTTTTGCGGCCTTTCCAAATTCGCATTCGCGTTTGGTCGTCGGCCGCAACGACTTGCGCGGTTGCGCCGCTTCGCGAAAGGATTTCGGCCAGTCGTTCTCGCTCGTGCTCGATCCGCTCGGTCGGTCCTTCCAGTTCGACGATCAACACCGCCGCCGCACCGGGCGGATAACGACAATCGACGGCGGCCTCGGCCGCTTGGATCGACAACGCGTCCATGATCTCCATCGCACCGGGCAGCATCCCCGATTCGATCACGGCGGAAACCGCATCGCCGGCCGCGGCCAACGAATCGTAGGCGGCAAGCACGGTGTGAAACCGTTCCGGACGGGGCAGCAATCGAAGCGTGATTTCGGTCGCGATGCCGAACAGGCCTTCGCTGCCGACGAACAAACCGGATAAGTCCGGGCCAATCGCTTCGGTGCTTTCGCTCCCGATTGTGATGACTTCGCCCGCCGCCGTGACGACTCGCATGCCCAACACATGGTTCGACGTCATGCCGTACTTCAAGCAGTGCGCGCCGCCGGAATTGAACGCGACGTTGCCGCCGATCGTGCAAATCGTTTGGCTGGACGGATCGGGGGCGAAGTACAACCCGTGCGGCGACGCGGCGTGGGTGACTTTGATGTTGACGACGCCGGGCTGGACGACGGCGGTGCGAGTGACCGGGTCGATGCGAAGAATTTTATTCAGCCGATTCAGCGCGATCACAATGCCGTCGGCCACCGGCAGCGACCCGCCGGACAGGCTGGTGCCGCTGCCACGTGCGACGAAGGGCACGTCGTTGTCGTGACACCAGCGAACCGCCGCGATGACTTCGGCCTCGGTCTCGGGCATGACCGCGCCGAGCGGTTTGGCCTTGAACGCGGTCAAGCCGTCGGACTCAAACGACGATCGAGAAGCCGCGTCATCGACGAAGCGATCTCCGAACAGCGTCTTCAGCCCGGCCAGTTTGCTCACGTCGTTGTCATGCACTCTTTCAGCGCCGCGAGTAACGTTTGAACGTTGCGATGGGTCGCGCCATAGCCCATCAAACCGATCCGCCACGCCTTGCCCGCGAACACGCCAAGGCCGCCACCGATCTCGATATCATACTCGTTCAGCAATCGCTTGCGGATTGCGGCTTCGTCGATGCCTTCGGGAACCAGGACGCAGTTCAGCGTCGAAAGCGAATTTTTCGGGACATAGGTCAGCCCCAGTTCTTCCAACCCCGCGCGAAGTTGCAGGTGAACTCTGCGGTGGCGAGCGATACGGTTGGCGAGGCCTTCTTCCAGCACGATCGCAAGTGCTTCGCGGAGCGCGTAGACCATGTTGATTGGCGCGGTGTGGTGATACGCACGAGCGCCCGAGGATGCACCGCCGCCGGTGTAATAGTTCTTCAGCATCGACACGTCCAAGTACCAGCTTTGCGGCTTGGTCTTTCGAGCGTCCATCTTTTCGAGCGCCGCCGGCGAGAACGAAACGGGCGAAAGGCCGGGTGGGCATGACAAGCACTTTTGCGTGCCCGAATAGATGGCATCGATCTTCCACTCGTCGACTTTCAGTTCGTGTCCGCCCAGCGACGTGACCGTGTCGACGGCCAACAACATGCCGGCGTCGTGAACGATTTTCGATAAGCCTTCGATCGGCTGCAGCGCCCCGGTCGACGTCTCCGCTTGCACGATGCCAAGCATCTTCGCCTTGGGGTGCTTCGTGACGACTTCGGCGATCATTTCGTCGGTGAACGTTTCGCCCCAGGGGACTTCGATCGCGTGAACGGTCGCATGGCATCGCTCCATGTTGTCTTTCATGCGTCCGCCGAAGACGCCGTTGATGCACACGATGACTTCGTCGCCGGGTTCGATCAGGTTGACCAGGATCGTTTCCATGCCCGCCATGCCGGTGCCGGAAACGGGAAACGTCAATTGGTTCTTCGTCTGAAAAACCTCCCGCATCATCTCGCACGTTTCGTCCATGTACCCGATGTACTGGGGATCCAAGTGGCCGAGCGTCGGCGATCCCATCGCCCGCAAGATGCGGTGCGGCACAGTGCTGGGGCCGGGGCCTAGAAGAAGTCTTTGGCGAGGGTCCAGGGGAGCGTACTTGGTCGTCATGGCAGTAATTTTCGTAGGTTCGCCACGCCGTGGCGGAGCAGTAGTTTTCGTAGGTTCGCCACGCCGTGGCGGAGCATTGCATGGATACCGAACAGCGTTGCTGTTCAACCCCGTCACCGCGTACCAGGGCGACGGTATTGTGGACGTCTAGTCTAACGCTTCCGCGTTGACCAAGTTGGGCGGCACTTCGCCGCGGCAGGCTTTCAGCGCGTTATCGGCAGCCATCGCACCCATCTTCGACCGCGTGCCGATCGTCGCACTCCCTAAGTGCGGCAGAATCACGACATCGTCGCGGCCGTACAGCCCCGGATGCAGCGACGGTTCGTGCTCGTACACGTCCAATCCCGCGCCGCCGATGATGCCACCGGCCAGCGCATCGACCAGCGCGGCTTCGTCGATGATCGGCCCGCGAGCGGTGTTGATGATCGTCGCGGTCGATTTCATCTTGGCAAACTGTTCGCTACCAATCAGATGCCGCGTGTCGGGGGTCATCGCGACGTGCAGCGAAACGAAATCGCTTGCCGCCAGCACGTCGTCCATCGGCGCGTACGTCACACCGTGCTTGGCTTCGTCCAGCGGCGACATCCGCGACCGGTTCCAATACAGGACGTTCATGTCAAAGCCGATCGCCCGCTGCGCGACGGCTTGGCCGATCCGTCCGAATCCGATCAAACCAAGCGTTGCACCGGAGACGTCGCCGCCGAGCAGTTGCAGCGGTCCCCATCCGGTCCACGTTCGCGTCCGCACCAAGCGGTCGCCTTCGACGATTCGCCTCGCCGTCGCCAGGATCAACGCGAACGTCAAATCGGCTGTCGAATCGGTCAGTACGCCGGGCGTGTTGGTGACGGGAATCTTCCGCCGCGTCGCCGCCGCCACGTCGATGTTGTTGAATCCGACGGCGTAGTTCGCGACGACTTTTAGGTTCGGGTTGGCGGCCAGAATGTCGTCGTCGATCGTGTCGGTCAGCAAACAGATCAGCCCGTCGACGCCACGCACACCCGCGATGATCTCGTCCTTGCTCAGCACGCGATCGTCGGCGTTGAACGTCAACTCGGACTCGCGATGCAGCACTTCCATCGTCTCCGGGGGAAGTTGCCGAGTGAGAAAGATCTTCGGTCGCATGGGATCGCTCGCCCTATCGCTAACACGTCGTAGGTCCGCCAGGCCCTGGCGGAGCATGGATCGAACAGCTCTCGCTGTTCGGCCTCGCCACGGCGTGTCGAGGCTACGGTTATCGCTAACACCTCGTAGGTCCGCCAGGCCCTGGCGGAGCATGGATCGAACAGCATCACTGTTCGGCCTCGCCACGGCGTGTCGAGGCTACGGGTGTCGTAGGTCCGCCAGGCCCTGGCGGAGCATGGATCGAACAGCTTTCGCTGTTCGGCCTCGCCACGGCGTGTCGAGGCTACAGGTTTGGCGTCTTAGGACGTGGCCAGTTTGGCTTTTTCGCCTCGCTCGACCAGCCACAACAGGATCGGGCTGGCGACGAAGACGCTGCTGTACGTTCCCACGACGACGCCGATGACCAGGCTGAACGCGAACGCATGGATGCCGTCGCCGCCGAACCAGTACAGCAGGATCACCACGATGAACGTGGTAAGCGACGTTAGCAGCGTGCGGCTGAGCGTTTGGTTGATCGACGAGTTGATCATGTCACCGGTCAGTCGCGGTGCCTTGCCCTTCGTTTCGCGGATGCGGTCGAAGACCACGATCGTGTCGTTCAGCGAGTAACCGATGATCGTCAGGATCGCCGCGACGACGGTCAGGCTGATCTTGAACGGGTCGATAAGCAGGAAACCGAGTGCGTCGGCGACCCAGTAGCTGATCGCGATCGCACCAAGCGTGATCAACACGTCGTGTACCAACGCCGCGACCGCGGCCAAGCCGTAGATCACGCGTTGGAATCGGAACCAGATGTAACCGATGATGCAAAGCAGGCTGGCGAACAACGCTCCGAACGCGCGGCCGATCATGTCACCGGCGACGCGAGCGCCGACGCTGCTGCTGCTGATCCAGACCGGATCGGCGTCCAGCTTTGTCTTGAAGGATTCCATGATCTTGTCGGCATCGACCGCACGGATCGGCATGTCGACCTTCCACTTTTGGAATGGCACCGACGAATCGATCGTCCACTTGTCACTACCTTCACCGAACGGCGTCAGCTCGATCGAACGTTCGACGAGCGGCACGTTCACTTCGGCGGCCGCGGCAAGCAGTGCTTCCTTTAGCGTCGATCCGTTCAGCAATCCGCCGCTGTCGTCGCCTTCGACGCCCAGTTCGATGATCGCGCTGCTGTTGACGGTGGCTTCGGAGACCGATGCGGCGGCACCAACCTTCGGCACGTCATCGGTTGAATCGTCGGTTGAATCGTCTTGAGCCCGAGCGACAGCGAACATAACGCCGTTGCTGGTCGACGGGACATAGCGGCTGCTGTCGGCCGGTTTTGCTTTGCCATCCAACAGTTCGTTGCCGGCCGGTTTGATCGAAACGTTGTACGTCACCAGCTTGACGCCCGGTGCGGCCGCGAACGACTTCGCGACGGCGGCCTTGAGTTCTTCGACGGTCGGGAACGATGAGTCGACCTTGTAAACCGTGCGAGGTTCGACGCCTTCCATCGTCACGCCGTTGACCGTGTAGGGAACGTCTTCGGTGCCGGTCTCGGTAACGCGGACCATGTCGTTCTTGACGATGTTGCGAACTTCGTCCGTCTTCAGCGGCCCGTCCAAACGGAACTGGACCGACGATCCGCCGGCGAAGTCGATGTCAAAGATGCTGGCCCCGCGGGCGAACAGCGAAGCCACGCCGACGCAGACCAAGATCGCCGAACACGCCAGCGCGAACTTGCCCTTGCTCATGAAATCCAAGCCGTTTTCGCCCGAGACTGCCGTGCGAAGCGAGTTGACTCCGTCAGACATCGACAGCGAAAGGAAGCCGCGACGTTCGGCCAAGTCGAACAGCGTTCGCGAGACGTAGATCGCCGTGAACATCGAAAACAGGATGCCCAAGATCAACGTGACCGCGAAGCCACGAATTTGGTCGGTACCGATCGCGTAAAGCACGATCGCCGTGATCAGCGTTGTCAGGTTGGCGTCGATGATCGTGACGGTCGCCTTGGCAAAGCCGTTGCGAATCGCCATCCGCGATGCCGCGCCCTTTTTTAGTTCCTCGCGAATCCGTTCAAAAATTAAAACGTTCGCGTCGACCGACATGCCGACGGTAAGCACAAGACCCGCCAGCCCCGGCAGCGTCAGCGGTTGATTGATCAGCACCATCGTTGCCAGGATCATCGCCAAGTTCATCATCAACGCGATGCACGCGACGACGCCGGCGAAGCGGTAATAGAACAGGATGAAGATCAGCACCAGCATCAACGAGACCGAGATCGCCCAGACTCCCTTGGTGATCGTGTCGCGTCCCAGCGTCGCGTCGACTTGGTTTTCGGCAATTGGCTGCTTCGTCAGTGCAGCGGGCAATTGTCCTGCCTTTAAGATCTGGACCAACGATTCGACTTCTTGGCGAGTGAACCGGCCGGTGATACGTCCTTCCTTGCGGATCGGCGATTGAATGCTGGGGGCGGACAAAAGATTGTCGTCCAGCACGATGCCAAGTTGCCGGGTGCGTTGTCCGATCGGAGCATTGTTGGTGGTCAAGACGAAGAAACGATCCGAACCGTAACTGGTCAAGTTGAACGCAACGGCCGGGTTGCCTTTTTCGTCGAACGTGCTGGTCGCGAACGCCAGGTCTTCCCCGGTAATGTCGATCAGAGGATCGCGGATCATCAACACTTCCAGGCCCGAGATGCCGAGACTGTCGATGTAGGCAGCGACGGCTTCGGTCGCGTTCGGGCCGCGAAGTTGCGGCGGCAGTTGCAAGATTTCGCCGCTGTCGGCGTTGCGAACGATCGAATCGGAAACGTCCACGCGAAGCTGGCCCGGCTTTCCATTTTCCTTCTCACGGTCGACGTTCGCCCAGAACGCCACGATGTTGTTTTCTTCGTCAAAAGCCGGGTCGCGGACCACTTCGCTAAGACGTGCCGAACGCTGGGGTGACGATGCTTGGTCGACCGCCAAGTCGATTTGTGGCTGGTGGTCGGACTGATTGGCGACGATGGCGAAACGCAGGATCCCGGCTTCTTCGACCAATCCCTTGATGCGGTCGACTTCGCGTTGATCGACTTCGGGGACGATGATTTCGATTTGCGATTCACCGTACGGGCGAATCACAATTTCTTGGGTGCCGGAGGGGTTGATCCGGCGGGTCAGCGGTTCGACAAGGTCTTCCGAGCTGATCTTTTGCATGCCTTCGGCGTCGGCGGTGCCGAGCTTGCCCGGGTCCATTTCGTAAACCAGGATCGTGCCGCCGCGGAGGTCGACGCCCAGGCCGGGCCGGTTATTGGCCAGGACGACGCCGCTGGCCGTGATCGCCAGCAGGATCCAGCCGAAGCGAGTGCCGTAGGTCGGCATCTTGATCGACTTGGCCAGGAAGTTGCCGACGACAAACGGCAAGATCATGACGGCCAGGGCGATCGCGACCGCGATGTACTGGCCCCACGAAATGCCGTCGTCAACCGCTCCCGCCGCACCGGCCTCGGCGGCTTGAGCGTTTGCCAAATCCGTCACCGCCGCGGCAGTGTCGGTGGCCGATTGGCCCAGCAGCGTGAAGGCCGACTGGAAACATTGCAGTGCCGAATCGGCGAAGACCAGATCGGTCATGAAAGAGCAGTCCATCGTTTTCTTAGATCAGAATTTTGGTCGGAAAAAGGAACAGGAGGGGCCGTCCGCGTCGAGTCATTTCTTCGCGGCAGCGTCGTCGTCCTTGGTTGATTCGGTAGCGCTAGCGGGAGTTTCGTTGATGATCCGCGCGATCGCGGAGCGGTTGACTTTGATTCGAGTGTTGCCGCTTTCGTCGATTCGCAGCGTCACGATGTCGCTATCGGCCGACACGGCGGCGACGACCGCGTGAATGCCGCCGATGGTGACGACGCGGTCGTTCTTCTTCAGCGACGACATCAACTTAGCTTCTTCGGATTTACGCCGACGTTCCGGTGCGATCACGATGAAATAGAACAGGAATAAAAGCCCGGCGGGCAATAGGAACGGCGATAAAAAATCGCCCGCCCCGGGATCCACCGCCGGCGCGGCCTCCTGCCCAATCAGCATCGCTTGCCACGCATTTCCGATCCACACGGTCGCGAATCGGTCCATTAATGCGGTCATCAAACGAAACTGCCTTCTTAAATGCACAAATCAGTGATGCGGCATGATATGGATGTGCAAAAATCGTCACAAGCCCAGTGAGGTGGGGAAGGGGAGCGGGGGGGGCGTCAGGCGTCAGGCGTCAGGTTTCAGGTTTCAGATTTCAGGTTTCAGGTTTCAGGTTTCAGGTTCGGTGGGGGTTGGTGTTTGAGAACCTTGGAGTGTTTGCGGCGTCACGCTCCACGCGGCGTTCTTCCATCCTCCATCCTCCATCCTCCATCCTCCCGGCTAATTCTGGTCTGGCTTGCATTCGGAGCTTTTCGTTACGCTGTTCGACATTCGGCCCGCGCATGGAATCTCGCGGGCCTCGCCGTTGCATTGGAATCGCGGATCGCAGTCGCCTACGAGCGGCCGTCCGGGTCATGGAGGACCAGTCGTGCAAACCATCAAATCTGCTGCCATCTTTGTTCTGTTGTTGACCGTCATCTACGGCGCTTACGTGTCGATGACGACGCCGCCGGAAGCCTTGCCGTCCGACGTCGAGGACATGCTGGTGTTGGCCGACGACGGAACGCTGCAAATCGATTCTGCCCTGCCGCCATCGCTCGGTGAGCTGGAAATCAACGCCGGTTCGCTGGCCGGTTCGCCCGAAATCGTCGAACCGCTCGACACCGTGCCCGCGTTCGCGACCAGACTGACGCCCACGAATTCGATGCCCGCCAACGGCCCGAACTTCGCCACGCTCTCGCCCGGCCAGACGCCAACGGCGGAACTGGGCAGCATGCAGGATCTCGGCGGCATGCAATTGGGTGCCCCGAAGGCATCGTTCGTCGCCCCCGAACCGATTCCCGCCGCGGCTTCGATGCCTGCCAATACGCCGGCCGCCAGCGCCAGTTTCTCCATCAGCGATCGCAACGCCGCTTCCGCCATCCCCGATCAATACCCCGTCACCAACAGAACGTTCGCGGTGCCCGACCCGATCGCCGCTCAATCCAGCTTCGACCCGTCGACGGGCCAGCCGTTCCATTCCGAAGCCATGATCCAGCCGGTTTCAGCCGCCGGCAATTCGCTGTCTTCCGATTCGCAGCTCGGCGGCACCTCGATCGGCGCTTCCACCAACCAAGGACTCGCCAATGCCATCCAAACGGCCGATCGGCAATACGGTGCGGACCAGCGGAAAGAAGCTCTTTCGACGCTCAGCATTTTTTACAGCACGCCCAACCTGACGGGCGAACAACGCAGCGAATTGCTCTCGCGGCTCGATCCGCTGGCCGCCGAAGTCATTTACTCGAAGCGACACCTGATGGAATCGCCGCATCGCGTCGGCCAGAACGAAACGCTGATCGAGATCGCGCGTCGGTATGAAGTCCCCTGGCAATTGCTGGCCAACATCAACCAGATCCAAGACCCGATCACGGTGCTGCCAGGCACGGAATTGAAAATCGTCCGAGGTCCGTTTCGTGCCGAAGTCGACTTGGCGTCCAGCGAATTGACGTTGTTCCTGGGAGATCTGTACGCGGGGCGATTCCCGGTCGGCATCGGCAACGACCCACGGCCCAAGCCCGGAACGTTCACGGTCCAGGACAAGCAAGAATCCCGAACGTTTTACGACGCCGCCGGTTCGCCGGTGCCGCCCAATAGTCCCGATAATCCATACGGCAACGCGTGGATCGACCTGGGCGGACAATTGTGCATCCACGGCAGCCCCTCAACGACCAGTCCGACCGACAAAGGATGCATCTCGCTGGCCGCCGACTACGCGGACGACCTGTACGGAATTCTGTCGCAGGGCTCGTCGGTCGTGATTCGGAACTAGACGTAGGTTCGCAACGCCGTGGCGGAGCATCCCACGCACCTACTCGAACAGCTTCGCTATTCGGCCTCGCCACGGCGTGTCGAGGCTACGCGCAGCGGCGGTCGAAATTCGGAACTAGACGTAGGTTCGCCACGCCGTGGCGGAGCATCCACGCATCTTATCGAACAGCTTCGCTGTTCGGCCTCGCCACGGCGTGTCGAGGCTACGTGCAACGGCGGTCGAAATTCGGAACTAGACGTAGGTTCGCCACGCCGTGGCGGAGCATCCCACGCATCTTATTCGAACAGCTTCGCTGTTCGGCCTCGCCACGGCGTGTCGAGGCTACGCGCAACGACGGTCGTGATTCGGAACTAGACGTAGGTTCGCCACGCCGTGGCGGAGCATCCTACGCATCCTACTCGAACAGCTTCGCTGTTCGGCCTCGCCACGGCGTGTCGAGGCTACGTGCAACGGCGGTCGTGATTCGGAATTAAAAAGTGTGTCTAGCGATCGGGTGTTAGCGATTAGAAAAAGCGTTCGCGGCGGATGGGTTGCTTGATCGACGCAATTTCACCACGATGTTTTTTCCGAACATCTAACACCTAAAACCTAACACCTCCCCTCATGACCCTTCTCGAACTGATCCAAACCGAAGCGCTTCGCCGAGGCGATTTCACGCTCGCCAGCGGCAAGAAAGCGTCTTATTACCTTGATTGCCGCACGATCACGCTGCATCCGAAAGGTGCCAACTTGATCGCTGAAGGCATGCTGGACGTCCTGCAATCATGGGGCGATCTTCCTGACGCCGTCGGAGGGATGGCGATCGGTGCGGACCCAATCACAGCATCGATCGTGACGATCGCAGGCCAACGGGACCTGCCCCTCCGCGGGTTCATGGTCCGCAAAGAAGCGAAGGGCCACGGGACGGGCAAGCAGGTCGAAGGCCCTGTCAAACCGGGCGACCGCGTGGTGATCGTTGAGGACGTCATCACCAGCGGCGGCAGCGCGATCAAGGCCGTCGAAGCGGTGCGTGAGTTCGGGCTGACGTGCGACAAAGTGATCGCGATCATCGACCGACTCGCCGGCGGCCGAGAAGCGTTCGAGAAGATTGGCGTCGAGCTAACAACGCTGACCACGGTCCGAGATTTCGGGATCGAGCCGGAATGATCCGACTCGACCCAGTGACCCCAGCCAGTTTAAGTCCGGCCACTTCAAGACCAGCCAATTTAAGACCGGCTAGTTCAAAAACTGAGCCAGATGATCGGCGACGTCGGCACTCTTCAGTTTTCCGATCGCGGCCCGCTCGATTTGTCGCACCCGTTCACGGCTGAGGCTAAAGACCGTCGCCACCTCGGCCAGCGTGTGCGGAAAGTGCGTGCCGAATCCGTATCGCATCAGCAGGATCTGCCGTTCGCGATCGCCCAACGTGCCTAGCAACTGCGAGCAGCGGTCGCGGAGATCGTTCGCATCGGCGCTTTCGGGAACCGTTTCGCCCGATCGATCGGGAAGCAACGTGCCGAACTCCTGCTGTGAACCACCCTGTGTCGCCTGGTTCAGACTGACCGGTGTTTCCGCAACGCGTTCCAAGATCGCCAAGCGCTCCGTCGACGTGTTGGTCAGTTGAGCCAGCTCGTTCTTTGACGCTCGCCGACCGGTTTGCTGGAAAAACTTCGTTTTGACACGCGACAGTTCATTCAGCTCACTGATCACCTGCGCCGGCACTCGCACCGCGCGGCCTTGTTCGGCCACGCCACGACCGATCGCTTGGCGGATCCACCAGGTGGCGTAGGTCGACAATTTGAACCCGCGACGATGCTCGAACTTTTCGACCGCTCGCATCAATCCCGCGTTGCCTTCTTGAATCAAGTCCAAGAACGACACGCCTCGGCCGCGATACTTTTTTGCCACCGAAACGACCAACCGAAGGTTTGCCTCGACCAGCTTGCTCTTCACGTCCAAATAACGATGGTAAGCCTTTTCGATCCGAGCCATTCGGCGACCCAGGCCGGCGAATGAATGCATCGTCGATGCCAGCAGCCGGGCATATTCGCGCCGCATCAAACTTTGATCGTCTAGACCCAGGTCGACCGACGGCGTTCCACCTTCCAGCGCGGTCTTTAGGTTCACGATGCGGCGATACCGACGCTTCAGTTCGGTGTACTGTTCTTCCAGAAACGTCAGCCGAACGCCGAACTCTTCAATCAGCATGATCGAATGCTCGCGTCGACGAACGAAGCCAGAAAGCGCGACACGGCGGCGACGCTTCGATGTCGAACGACTCGCCGCAACCGCGAAGTCCTCTCGCATCAGATTGCGAACACCCGCGGCCGTACGCAAATTTAACGGCAGACGGTTTACGCACGCTCGCTTGGCCGCTTCGTCCGCGACGCTGTAATCAAGCGCGCGGTCGGCGCGAATTGACCCTGCGGCAACGCCCGATAGCTCTTGAACGGTTGCCTCGGCGACAAAACCGATACGAAGCACTTCGCGGCGGAAAACCGCTCGAGCGGCATCCATCGCAGTGGCAAGCTTTAATTCGGCGGTTGCCGTTAAAAGTTTGGTTCGCGCGATTTCTTCGAGGTATAGTCCGAGTGCATCGGCTTGGTCATCGGCATAGACCGTGCGAGCCGGCTTGGATTCATCCGCTTCGAGATCGGTGTCGACTGCGGAAACTTTGTTGGAGTAGAGGGAAACCATGAACGTTCCTTCTGGTGCGCGAAGACGATGGAGACAGACACGCTGGGGGTAGTGTGTCTGATGAACAACTGTACGGATGGCAGTCCGGTCAGGTTCAAAAGGTAAAAGGTCGCAAATGTCATGCCCGTGACGAAATGTTCACCGCTTCGGGGTGGTGTTCGTTGCAATCCGCTTGCGTGCTGATTAGGACGCATCTCGGAGGCAGCAGGTTCCGACGAAAGGCTACATGTAAAATATCTTTTTGATGGCCAAGTCCGCCAATTCGTAGACCTGCGGCTCCGCCCGCGGGGTTGTGTTCCTGCAGACGGAGTCGCCAGTCGGCGTCGTCGCCACTTCTAACCGCAGTTCCCCGCCGGCTCACAACTGGTCGATCGACTCTCGGATGACCTTTGCGCTGGCTTCCAAGTCAGCCTTCTCGGAATTTGATAGCGGCGTTGGAAGCGTCGCGACCACGCCTTCACCCCCGATGATTCGTGGCAGCGACAATGTCACGTCGTCGACTGATCCCACCGATGGCGAGTGGCTGCAGACGGTCAAAACGGTTCGCCGGTTGTGCATGATCGCGTCAACGATGCTGCTGATCGCGCCACCGACGCCGTAGTACGTCGACCCTTTGCCTTCGATGATCGCGTAGGCCGCATGACGCACCGCGTGGTCGATCTTGCGGCGATCTTCGTCATCGATTTTGACGCCGCGAAGTTTTGCGATCTCGTCGATCGGTTGCCCCGCCACATTCGCGGCCGACCACACCAGCACTTCGCTGTCACCGTGCTCGCCCAACACGTTGGCATGTACATGTTTGGCGTCGATCGACAACCGCCGAGCTAGAATCGAGCGAAACCTCGCGGTATCTAACGTCGTGCCCGAACCGATCACGCGAGCCTTGTCGATGCCCAACTTCGCGGCAACGGTTGCTGCTTGATGAGTCAGAACGTCGACCGGGTTGGTCGCGACGACGAAGATCGCTTGCGGCGCATGGTGCAAACATTCGGGAACGACCTCGGCGAAGATGTCGGCGTTGCGGCGCAGCAGGGCCGTACGCGATTCGCCCGGCTTCTGGTTCACGCCGGCGGCCAGGACGATGACTTTCGCGCCGGCCAAGTCGGCGTACTCGCCCGCGTGAACCAAGATCGGGCTGACGAACGGCACGGCGTGGTTCAGATCCTCGGCCTCGGCTTCGGCACGCTGTTTGTTCTTGTCGACCAACACGATCTCGCGGCCGATGCCTCGCATCAGTAATGCGTAAGCACTGGTCGCCCCAACCATTCCCGTCCCGACCACTCCGATCTTCATTGCTGTATCCTTTGTTAAAACGATAGGACTGGTAAAACGATAGGACCACTCCCGCGAAAAGACAATTCAAATGGACCGCCGCGACCCGTTCGACACTGCTCGAAAAACCAACCAAACCCGAACCCGGCGTCCCGGCACGCTGTCTTGCAGCACATGCGGTCGCCCGTTCCAGATCGACGAAACGCCGACGCCGCCGTTTTGCAGCGAAAGGTGCCAGTTGATCGACATGGGCCGGTGGCTGGACGAAGAAATCAGCGTCCCGCACGAGGGCGGCAATAGCGAATCGCAGCAAACCCAACGCCAGGATGACGACGAAGACGAAGAAAACCCGGACTACTAAACGCCCTTGTTCTCCCAGCTCTGCGGGTGCATTTCGCGGCTAAAGCAAACCTCGATATGCTCCCCGCTCCAAGCTACTTCATCTTTACACGTCGCCCCCCACAAGCGACACTGGCGAGTTGATTCGCACGAAACCTTTCCCCGCCGATGTTGGGAAAGGTTTTCTTTGTTAGTGAGCGAAACGTTGCCACGTCGGCGACCACGACTGAAATTTGCACGAAAAGGAAACGGTGCCATGATCGACTCGGTACCCATGACGCGAGCGGGCTACAACAAAATCAAGGCCGAGATCGAACGCTTGGAAGGCGAGATGCACCTCTGCACCGAAAAGATCGCCGAGGCCCGCGCCGAAGGTGACTTGAAGGAGAACGCGGAGTACCACGCTCAGCGCGAAAACCAAGGCATGATCGCAGCGAAGATAAGTCAGCATAAAGACAAGATCGCGCGAGCATCGATCATCGACCCGTCGACGCTGCCCAAGGGCGAAGTTGTCTTCGGATGCACCGTCACGGTCGAAGACATGGCGTACGGCGACGAAGAAGCATTCACGCTGGTCGGCGCGGGCGAGGACGATGTCAACGAGGGCAAGATCCTGGTGACCAGCCCGTTCGGCCAAGGCCTGATCGGTAAAAAGGTCGGCGACATTGCCGAGATTGACGCCCCGGCAGGCAAACTGAAGTTCAAGATTTTGAAGATCGAGTTTTTGGACTGAGGTCGAGGTTTTCACGTAGGTCCGCCACGCCGTGGCGGAGCATCCAACGCATCCGATCGAACAGCGTTGCTGTTCGGCCTCGCCACGGCGTGTCGAGGCTACGTTCTTAAGACCTTTTCCCATGCCGTCACCAACTGATGCACCGGAGACCCCATCCGAAGCCACCCAGTCTGATACTCTGGTCATCGTCGACGACGGGCCGGGTTGGTTGCCGGCGATCCTGGCCGCGACGGCGCTGATGGGCATCGCGGGGCTGATCTTCTGTGCCTTTTCGACTTGGGTGCTGTTTCAGAAACGCACCGAGTTCGCCGTGCGAACGATCCGCGGCGCGTACATCCCGGAACTCGAACAAAGCCTGCTGGACCCAGAATCCAAAGCCGCGATCTTGGCCGATGTCAACGAACTTGCCGCCGACATGGAACGCGGAAAGTACGAGAACTGGCAATCGGCCGGCATCCTGCAGCGGCTTCAGCGGTTGCCCGTGATCCAGTGGGGCGAACTGCAAGCGATCGAAAGCTTCGCCGAGAAAAACGCCACGCCGGAAGAGTCCGCCGAAATCACCAAGCAGCTTTCTCGGCTTCGCCGCGCCGTCGAAAAAGGCCGCGCGACGTCCTTCGATTTCGAGGAAGTTCTTGCGCCCGTTTACGACACCAACCCGAACGTCCCCGCCGGTCACACGCTGATGCAGCCGCTGGACATGATGTCGGTCAACGCGGCGGTCGAACGGGCAAAACTGATCGCCGATCGGTCGGACGTGGACGATGCGAGTTTTCCGGACGTGCGGATTGAAGCGATCGTCAAAGAACAAATGGACGCGGGCGGGATCGACGGCGGGTTTTAACGCGTTAGTGATCTGGGGAAATGCTAGCCGATGCGCTACAGTAGCGGCAAAGAGTTTGACGTAGCGCCGCCCGCGTCGTCGCTGAACGTAGCCCCGACACGCCGTGGCGGGGGCGAACAGCAAAGCTGTCCGGACTGCAACCCAGCGCCCCGCCAAGGCGCGGCGAAACTACGTCTCGGCCGAGGCGTGTTGAAAAGAAAATCCCTCAGGAACCCCACCCAAGTGCCTGCTCGCAAAGTCGTCGTCGTCGGTGCCGGTCCCGGCGGACTCGCTTCCGCCATGCAATTGGCTCATGCCGGATGCGATGTCACGTTGATTGAACGATCCGATCGGGTCGGCGGACGCACCTCCGCGATCGAAGGCGACGGATATCGATTCGATTGCGGGCCAACGTTCTTTCTGTACCCACGCGTGCTCGGCGAGATCTTCCGTAGCGTCGGCCGTGAACTGATCGAAGACGTCCCGATGACGCGGCTGGATCCCCAGTACCGGCTGACGTTCGCCGGCGGCGGACAGCTCGATTGCACGCCGGACATGGATTCGATGGATCGCCAAATCGCCAAGTTTGCACCGGCGGACGTTGGGGCACTGAAGCGATACATGGACGACAATCGGGTGAAGCTGGAAAAGTTTCGCCCGATCCTGGAACAACCGTTCTCGTCGCTGGTGGGATTGATGAAGCCGTCGCTTCTTGGCGCGGCCCGGCACCTGCACCCGATGCGATCGCTCGGCGGAGAACTTGAACGTTACTTCACCGATCCGCGTCTCGTGATCGCGTTCGCGTTCCAAGCCAAGTACCTGGGCATGTCGCCGTTCCAATGCCCAAGCCTGTTCAGCATCTTGTCGTTTTTGGAATACGAGTATGGCGTGTGGCATCCGCAGGGCGGTTGCAGCCGCGTCAGCGAACGGATGGCCGAGATCGCCGAGTCGATGGGCGTGGACGTGCGGTTGAACGAATCGGTGTCGTCGGTCGAGATGCAGGGCAAGCGAGTGACGGCGCTGCACACTGATTCGGATCGCTACACCGCGGATGCGTTCGTGGTCAACGCGGACTTCGCTCACTGGATGACCAAGACGATTCCGAATGCGTCGCGGAAACGTTGGAGCGACGAAAAGCTAGCCGGGAAAAAGTACTCGTGCAGCACCTTCATGCTTTACCTGGGCCTCGAAGGCATCTACGAGGAGTTGCCCCACCACAACATCCACATCGCCAAGGATTACTCACGCAACCTTCGCGAAATCGAAGTCGATCATGTGCTTAGCACGGACCCGTCGATCTACGTTCAAAACCCTTCGGTGACCGACGTGACGATGGCCCCGGCCGGTCACAGCGCGATGTACGTGCTGGTGCCGGTCACTCACAAGACCTCGAACGTCGACTGGTCGGTCGAAGCCGATCGGTTCCGCGACCTGACGCTGGACAAGATGGCCGAACTGGGCCTGGACGACATCCGCGATCGGATCCGGTTCGAGCATCGGATCACGCCGGACGATTGGGAAAACAAATACGCGATCTACAAAGGCGCGACGTTCAACTTGGCACACAACCTGGGCCAGATGTTGCACAAACGCCCGAACAACCGTTTCGAGGAACTCGACGGCGTGTACTTGGTCGGCGGCGGCACGCACCCGGGCAGTGGCCTGCCGGTGATCTACGAATCGAGCCGCATTTCGACGCGATTGCTGCTGAAGGATCTCGGGATGAACAGCGATTTCATTGAAAAAGCCGCTCGCGAACCGGTGGGCGGATTCGCAATGGCATGACCTCGCATCCCCGCCACACCGTGGCAAAATGTAGCCCCGACACGCCGTAGCGCAATGTAGCCCCGACACGCCGTAGCCCCGCACACGCCGTGGCGGAATGTAGCCCCGCCACACCGTGGCGCAATGTAGCCCCGCCACACCGTGGCGCAATGTAGCCCCGCCACACCGTGGCGCAGATGTAGCCCCGACACACCGTGGCGCAATGTAGCCCCGACACGCCGTGGCGAATGTAGCCCCGACACGCCGTGGCGCAGATGTAGCCCCGACACGCCGTGGCGCAATGTAGCCCCGACACGCCGTGGCGATGTAGCCCCGACACGCCGTGGCGCAATGTAGCCCCGACACGCCGTGGCGCAATGTAGCCCCGACACGCCGTGGCGCAATGTAGCCCCGACACGCCGTGGCGCAATGTAGCCCCGACACGCCGTGGCGGGGCCGAACAGCAACGCTGTTCGATATCCATCCAGTGCTCCGCCACGGCGTGGCGAACCTACGTTTAATCCTATGCTCCGCCACGGCGTGGCGAACCTACGTTTAATACTCAGCCCCCGATCGAATACATTGGCCGGTCCGGGGGGACAAACCCTTCGTTGTCGATCCCGTGCGAGGCTTTTTTTGCCGCTACGCTCCTGCGAACCAATGCCATCACGTCACCGTCGGTTGCACCGGAGCGTAAGGCATCTCGGAGCGGCGTTTCATCGCTGGCGAACAAGCAGTTCCGGATCGCGCCGTCGGCCGTCAGCCGAATGCGATTGCAAGCCGAGCAAAACGGCCGCGTGACGCTGCGGATGATGCCGACTCGGCCGCCGTTGATTAAAAACTCTTCGGCCGGCTGTGACACTTGGTCCCGATCAATCGGTTGAACATCGCCAAACTCGGATTTCATGATCGCGATCAGTTCGTCGCCGGACAGCACGCGGTTCTTCGCCCACGCCTTGTCGGAATCCAGTGGCATGAACTCGATGAACCGCATCGTCACGCCACGATCAATCGCGAACCGAACCAACCGTGTGACTTCGTTTTCGGAAACGCCCGCGATCGCCAGCGCGTTCAGCTTCACCGAATCGAAACCGGCATGAATCGCCGCATCGATGCCCGCGATCGTTTGGGCAAGATTGTCGCGACGCGAAATCTTCTTGAACACTTCCGCGTCCAGCGTATCGAGCGACACGTTCAGCCGCCGCAGTCCGGCATCGCGAAGCGCGACCGCTTGATCGGCCAGCAAAATGCCGTTGGTCGTCATCGAAAGATCGTCCAGCCCCTCGATCGCAGCCAGCATCGCGATCAGCTTGGGCAGTTCGCGTCGCACCAGCGGCTCGCCGCCCGTGATGCGAATGTCCCGCACCGCCGCATCGCGAACCAGCATCGTCGCGACGCGGTGAATTTCCTCGAACGACAACAGTCGATCCTTCGGCATGAACGTCGCGTTGACCTCCGGCATGCAATAAAAGCAGCGAATGTTGCAGCGGTCGGTGACACTGATTCGCACGGAGTCGTGGACACGGCCGAAGCGATCGGTAAGCGGGGTGGGGTTGGGCATGGGTGATTCGGGACCGATCAGAGTAGGACAATTGTCCCTCGTCACGACATCGGTTCGGTGACTCGGGGTCATTCAATGACTCGGGGTCAATCGGGACAATTGACCTACTCTACTGCTCTTCCTCCTCAAGCGCCGAGAAACCCAGTGCCTGGATCGCGTTCAAGTACAGCAAGTAAAACACCGGGATCAGTATCAACACCAAGACCGTCGCCAACATCAGACCAAACGCGAGGCTGGCCGCCATCGGGATCAACAGTTGAGCTTGGAAGGATTTTTCCATCATCAGCGGTGCCAGCCCCGCGATCGTCGTCAGACTGGTCAGCAGAATCGGACGAAAACGCCGTGAACCCGATTCAATCAACGCCTCGCGGATTGGCACGCCGTCACGGACTCGCGCGTTGATGAAATCGATCAACACGATTGAATCGTTCACCACGACGCCGGCCAGTGCCACTAGTCCGAACATGCTGAACAAGGTCAGTGGCAAGCCCAGGATCGCGTGTCCCCAAACGGCACCGATCATGCCGAATGGAATGATCGCCATGATCAACAGCGGTTGGACGTACGAACGGAACTGCAACACCAACAACACGAACATCGCGACGATCGCGATCGAGAAGCCCGTGATCAGGCTGCTGACCGATTCGTTGGATTGTTCGCGTTGCCCTTCCCAACGAACTTTTAAGGCCGGGTATTTCTGCAACAGCGACGGGATAAACGATGTTTGCAATTCGCCAATGATCAAGTTCGCGTTGGCTCGCGTTTCGTCCAAGTCCGCACTGATCGTGACGCTGCGCATCTGGTCGACGCGATTGATTTCCGAAAAGCCGCGATTCAAATTTACTTCCGCAAGTTCCGTGATCGGTCGCTGCAATCCGTCGGGCGTTTGGATGCGGATCTCGCGAAAGTCGACCAGGCTGCGACGTTCGTCTTCGGGATAACGGACCATCAGTTTGACTTCGTGACGCCCGCGTTGCAGTCGCATCGCTTCGGCGCCGAAATAAACATTGCGAACCGTTTCGCCCAGGTCCGTCGGCGTCACGCCGGTGGCCAATGCGCGGTCTTTGACGCGAAATTGAAATTCCCATTTGCCTGGCGTGTTGTCATCGGCGATGTCATAGACGCCCGCGAAGTCGGCCAGCTTGGCTTTGATCGCTTCGGTGCCGGCCAGCAATTGGTCGACGTTGTCGCCCGAGGCCAGCAACTTGAACTCGATCGCTTTGCCGCCCGGTCCAACGCCGACGGTGCCGAACGTGATGCGTTCCGAACCGGGGAACTCGCCCGCTTCGGCTCGCCACATCGCGATCAGTTCGTCGCTGTGGACCTCGCGAATCTCGGTATCGAAAAGCTCGGCAAAAATTTGTCCGACGTGCGAACCGCTGCCCCCACCGCCGGCCGCGTTCTGCAAATTCGTGATGGTGCCGACGTCGCGATAGGTCAAGCGGACCGGGCCGCTGCCTTGACCTTCCTCATTGACGTAAAGGGCCTCCGGAGCGACACCGAGACGTTCGGCGTGTTGCTTGCCAAGCTTGTCGCTGACCCGACGAAGGGCCTCTTCCATTCGCCGCGTCGCGCGATCGGTTTCGACCGCGGGCGTGCCGTCGGGGAACGAGACCGTCGCTTGCAAGTTGTTGTTATCCGTTTTCGGAAACAGAATCGACGGGACGATGCCACCGCGAATCAGCCCGCCGGTGAAGATGAACATCGCGATCGCCGCGGCGATGGGAACGACGGGATGCTTCAGCGAAAATTTTAGCGTCGGCAAGTAAAGACGATTGCAAACGAAGTCCATCGCCGTGCTGGCGTGACCCGATGCCCAGTTCAACAACATCCCGATCGGTCGCAACGGGTACGCGACGATCGATAGGAACTTGAAGAACCCGGTGTGTTTGTGAGCCAAGTGGGTCGGCAGAACGAACACCGATTCCCAAAGCGAAATGACAAGCATGGCAATCACCGCGAACGGGATCACGGCCATGAACTTGCCCATCACGCCGGAGACGAAAAACATCGGCGAGAAAGCGATCACGGTCGTCGTGACCGACGCCGCGACGCTGCCCATGACTTCCAACGTGCCATCGATGGCGGCCTGTTTCAAAGGCTTACCCATTTGAATGTGCGCATAGATGTTTTCGCCGATCACGATCGCATCGTCGACCACAATCCCCAGTGCGATCAGGAACGCGAACAGCGACAGCATGTTCAGCGTCTGGCCGCCGTAGGAAAGCATCAGCCCCGCACCCAGGATCGAAATCGGAATGCCCAGCGCGACCCAAAACGCCAGCCGCATTTCCAAGAACAATGTCAGCACCAGGAACACCAACAGCAATCCTTGGGCACCGTTGCGGAGCAGCAAGTCCAACCGGCCGCGAACTTCCGTCGAGGAGTCGCCCCACAATTCGATGCGATAACCTTCGGGGACTTCCGCCGTCGCGGCGTACGTGCGAACCGCGTCGACCATCGCCAACAAGTCCTCCGTCTTGGTGCGTTCGACGTTGACGACCATCGCCGGTTCGCCGTTGATTTCGCCGACCGACGTGACGTCTTGAAATTCGTCGCGAACGGTGCCCAAATCGTTGACCGTCAGCACGACACCGCCGGGCTGCGTGACCAGCGGCAGACGTCCAATTTCTTCGCCGATGCGGCCTTTGTTTTTCGCTCGCAGCAGAATCTCTTGGCCTTCTGATTTCAGATTTCCGCCGGGCAGTTCGACGTTCCGTGCCCGAATGATCTGGGCGACTTCTTGCAACGACAATCCATAACTTCGAAGTGTCGCTTCGGGGATTTCCACGTCGATCTGGTAGGGACGCGCGCCCATCACCGACGCCGACGAAACGGCCGGCAACGTCAGGACTTCGTCGCGAACCTTTTCCGCGACGCTGCGAAGTTTCAATTCGGCTTCGCGAGACCGATCGTTCGGGCCGACCACACCGATGCGGATGGCGGCTTCGCGGAACGTGATCTGTTGGACCTGCGGGTCTTCGGCCAGCAGCGGAAAGCTGGGGATGCGATCGACTTCGCGGTCGATCTCGGCCATGATCTTTTGCACGTCGGTGACGTCGCTGCGAAGTTCGGCCAGCACAAAGCCGGCGCCTTCTTGAGCGATCGAGTTGACCTTCTTGATGCCATCGATCGAGCGGATCGCTTCCTCGATCTTCTGGCAGATCGCTTCCTCGGTGTCCTGCGGCGTCGCGCCGGGGTAGGGCACCGTGACCATGACGATTTCCAGCTCGAAAGCCGGAAAGACCTCACGCCGCATCTTCCACAGCGCGACGCCGCCGACCAGCATCAACGCCAACATCAAAACGTTCATGCCGGGGGCGTTGCTGATCGCCCATGCTAGGACTCGTCTCATCATGCCCCTCGCTTTGAATTGTTTTTCTGCGGCGACGCGATCACGCCGTCGTTCACGTTCGAGTTTTGGTTCGAGTTCGACTCCATGCCCGTGTTGTCCGCTCGCACCGGTACCGGGTCTTCTTCCACGCCGCCAAGTGGCGACACGACGACCATCGCGCCGCCGGCCAAATCGGCGTCCTGGACTTCGCAGACCCACATCCGACCAGCACCGGCAAACTGCGACTGGCCAGATAGTTCTTGCATCGAAACGTCCGCCAGCCCTTCCAGCGTCAGCGAGTCAACCGGGACGATGTTGCGACGCAGGACGACCTTGCCGGCGGTCCATTTCTTCGGATCGAAGGTGTCTTCGACGATCGGTTCGTCGGAGTCGGCGATCGACACTTTTTCCTCCGGTGCAACGGCTTGTAACGAGCCATCGGTCTTGGTGTCTGTCGTCACATCCAGCACCGAATCATCCGGCAAGAACTGAAACACGCGGTTGCCCGGTTGCAGCGCCCGGGCCGGAATGACGACCAACGTGCTCTTGGGTTGGATCATCAACTTGACACGGACGTACATGCCACGGACCAGGGACGGGGCACGGTTTCGATTCGGTTCACCCACCGTGTCAACGACCGGCTTTCCGTCTTTATCGACCATCTGGGACGGATTCTCGACGACGACACGCACCGGCACCGTTCGCGTTTCGGGATCGACGCCGATGCCGTCGTACGACAACAGCTTGCCTGCCCAGCGGTAAACGACGTTGTCGCGGCCCGACATCACGTATTCGATGACGGCCGGCGTTTCGGGCAAGTCATAGTTTCGCGATGCAGTGTCAACGGCGTCGTCACGTTGGTTCAGGACCCAGTAAAGCTGGTCCATGCGAAGGTTGCTTGCGACATCGACCTTGGACGTGTCATCAATGATCACCAGCGTCGTGCCACGCTGAACGAACGTGTTCAAGTCGGCTTCTTCGCTGACGATGACACCTTCGATGGGGGCGCGGATTTCGGTTCGCTGCAAGTTGATCTCGGCGGCTTTCAACTGCGTTTGAGCCAGCCGCTCGGAAGTTTCCAATCGAATGCGTCGCTGCGCCAACAGGTCCAACTGATTTTCGTAACCGACCAACTGTTGCCGCGCGGCCAGCAACGCTCGATTGGCCTGATCAATTTCCGCCCGCGAGGAAAATCCTTTGGGCATCGCGTTTTGGCGATCGACTTCTTTCTGCTGAAGCGCCAAGTCTTTCTTGGCGACTTCGATCGAGCGTTTCGCGTTCTCCATTTCCTGATCGACTTCGCGGATCGCTTGGTAGTCCTGTTCCTTCATCCGGGTCAGCCGATCAACTTCCAGTTCATAATCGGTCGCGTCGATCTTCATCAGCAACTGGTCTTTGGCGACGTACGATCCGGCCTCGCACTGATCAGCCTTGAAGACAACCTTGCCAGCGACCTCCGCGGCCACGCGAGCCTCGCGGTACGGCACGACGGTTCCGTCGATTTGCAGACGCAGCGGCGCACCGGTTTGCTCGAGCGATTGCAGCGATTCGACTCGCACCGGCGGCAACGCTTTCAGCCTTCCGACTCGCGTCGTGTCCAGTGCCGGCCGAGTCGCGGGCTGGACGCTGCCCAGCAACACGACGATTCCGCCGGCGATCGCCAGCAGGATCAATGGCACGACGACGTTGAACATCAGGCCGCCGGCAAGCGTTGACCTGGCAGGTGGCGATGACGGAGTGTTCGCGCCCACCACGATCGGCTGGGTTTGGATGGATACTTCGTCGGGTGAAACGTTCCTGGAAGACACGTTTTCGGGCGGTTTCGATTCAGCGGTATTCATAGTGATTGCGACGCTTGGTTTGCGGCCGCCAACGTGACGGACGTGATGTGTCGGCTAAGAGTTTCGATGTCGTAATGGTCGCGGCGCTGATCCTTGGGGATCAAAATCTCGATCACCCCGCGCCGACTTTGTAGTAAACGCATTGGCCGACGACGCTGAGCGCCAGCTGCTGACTGACGTGTTCCGGAACGTCAAAGTCGATACCGGCTTGGTCGTTGTCGGCTTGGTCCCGAATCAACTGTTCGATCACGCCGACCAAGCGGTTGAAGAGGGGCTTGAAAAATTCGCGGACTAGGTCCTCGAACGCTGGCGTCGGGTTCTGCATCTCACGCATGAACAGTTGGGATTCCCAGCCACTCGGATCGGCGGCCAGAATCCGCGACATCATGGTGCGAACAATCTTGGCCAGCACCTCGGCCGGATCAGCGACATCATGGTTGGGTGCTGGAAACTGACGCTCGCGAGCGTCCCGAATCCGCCGAATCAGTGTCCGGTACAGCCCCATCTTGTCGCCGAAGTGGTACCCGACGCTGGCGACGTTGACGCCGGCGGCCGAGCAGATCTCGCGGACGGTCGCGCGGTCAAACCCACGCGCGGCAAAAACCGGCCCGGCCGCTTCCAGCAGCCGCGCGGCGGTGTCGAGCTCGTTTTCAGCAAGCGTATCGGACAAACGGACCTCTCCCCAGAAATTCAAACAAGTGTTTTAAACAATCGTTTGAATGGAAGCGTTTGTCAAGAGCCGTGGGCTGACGAGCGTCGACGTAGGTTCGCCACGCCGTGGCGGAGCATTGCCTGAGATCGAACAGCTTCGCTGTTCAGCCCTGCCACGGCGTGTCAGGGCTGCAAAAACCTTAGTATGCCGTCGTTAAGCCGCCGTGAACCCGGCCAGATCCAGCGCCCGGGCCGCGGCCGGGTGGTGCATGAAGGCGTTCCAGACGCCGCCGGTGCGAAGGTTGTCAGCCATGATCAGGGAGATGCCCGTGTCGATGCCGATCACGTCTTCGCCGATCCAGTTTTGCGCCGGATTGTATGCATTGACGAACCCGTACGGACCGTAGACTTGGTCGCCGAAGTGGGTGTACTGGTGACGCAGCGTCCTAAGCGCGTCCTCCGGCACGATGGCCAGCCCGCCCGCCGCGGCACTCGGTACCAATGTCCCGTCGATGCCCCGATCGGGCTCGAAGCGGTCGATTTGGTAAGGCCCGCCCCAGTCCCTGTACCCGCCGGCGCTATCACTGCTGGTCAGCCCCCACAGGTCGCGGCCGTAATGCCCGAACTGCTGGGGATAACGCGAACCGAGTTGGCTCATGAACGCGATTTGGGCCTGGTGAGCCAAAACGGCGTTGTCCCAGTAGCTGCGACCGCTGGGCGAACGGACGGCTCGGAAATCAAAAAACGCCATCGGATATTGATGTACGAATAGCGGCGGGTACGACAAAAACCCTTGCCCTTCATGGTGCAACACCGGCTCGCGACGCCACGCTTGCCAGCATCGCGGCGGGATCGCCCGGTTGGGGGCTCCGATGGCGAGCAAGACCAGGATGATCAGCTCGCTGTAGCTGTCCCATTGGTACGGCAATCGGCCGCCCTCGGGGGTCCAGCCCATGTGCATCAAATCGTTGTCGCCGAGCATCCACTGCCAATCGACGCGAGCGTAAAGTTCGTCCGCAAGTCCGTTGACTTCCGCGTCTTCGGCGAACGACTTTTGCGCCGCCATCGCACCGGCAATCATCAATGCCGTGTCGATCGAGGACGCTTCGCACTGCATTCGCCGCCCGCCGTCGGCGCGTCCGAAGAAGTGATAAACGAAGCCGTGTTCGTGCGCGGCCAGGTGGACCAGCGAATCGAGCAACCGGCGAGTCCTCGCGATCCCCGTTTCGCGATCGATCCAGCCGTTTCCTGCCGCGATGGCGTGCCCGGCAAGCGCGAACCCGCAGGCGGCACTGCTGCTGTGATCGGCGAACCATTTACCGTGACCGCTACCTCGGTCCGGCACGAATCCCGTGACTGAGTCCGCGCCGTCGACGAAAAATTGATAGTTACGCCGCTGCATGTCGTCCAAAAACGCCAAATCGTCGGACGAAAGCGGGTAATCGACTGGGGGGGAAGACGTCACGTCGAAGGCTCCCAAGGCTTGAGAAACGCCGAATTGCGACCCTGCGATCGACGCCAACCATGGCGACGCGGCGGCACTGGCAAGAAATTTGCGACGCGAAAGTGCGAGGTTCAACCGCTTCATTGCGATACCCTGAACAAAAGGCGTGATCGGCGTCTTACGCCGTGAACCGCTCCAAGACCAGCCGACCGATCACGCAGATGCGCTGACGATCTATTGCCGGTGAAGAGCTGGCTCGGAATCTAACAACCCGGACTTCGGGGGCTCCGGCCCTGGGTCCCTAAGCTGCAGAACCCCAGGTTGCTGGGACTCTAGGCTGGGCAGGACTTAGGCTGGATGGTCTTAGACTGAGGGGTCGTGGGCTGGGGGGGAGATTGAGGTGGGAGGAAAAGCGCACAGCGTCGCAGTTCTTTGCAGACGCCGATCGGTTTGAGAGCAATATCAGATTTTTTCGCTGACCATTTTCGGCCATCTGACGTCGTTTCAAACCTTTAACACTTTTCTTATCGGCGAGCATACTCATCTCCGCCACCGGTGTTAACCGCAATTTTTGCCAACGAGCAACTCTTAGGTCAGTCTAGTCGCCATTAGGAACCCCCGGGCGACATTGCCGATTTTAGCGATTGCAGGGTTCGCGGCGGCCGGGCAAGGCGTGCCGACGCGATCGCGAACCAGTGGCACACCGTTTGTAGCTATAGACCGAACCAAGCAAAGACGAAATGATTCGTGTCTCGTCTGTCTCTCTTCTCTTCGCACGTTGGGTTGCCCAAATCATGTCCGAGCCATTCACCGATATCGACGTCGGATCTCAAAACCAGCCCCAACCATTCCTGCACGCGGACCGAACCGGCATCGCGTGGCCCGCCGACGTTCACGTCAAATCGATTCATCTGGTGATCGCGTACTTGCTGCGTTCGGGCTGGAATCAACCCGAGGCGATCACGCAATCTAAAGGTATCGTAGACGCCGCCGAGTCCCGCAGCGCGTCCGACAACGGCCGAGAATCCACGATGCCGCTGGAACGCCTGGCGTTGATGATCGCGATGGAAACCGTCGCAGCCAGGATCGCGGAGTCGACCTCCGTTGTGCCTGCCGAAACGCACCAGCCGATGCAACCGGCGAACCCCAATCGTTTGGCCGCACCGTTGCGACTATCGACCTACCGGCCGCAGAACTGGACGTTCGGACTGGCGACGAAGACGGCAGCGATGGTTTCGCATTTGCCGATTGGCGCGAGCGCAACGAACGGAATCCTAAGTGCAAGCCGAATCCAACGTGCGAGCCGAATCCACAGTGCGAACCGCGTCGTAAAAATTGTGACACAACCAAAGTCAACGACATCGCGACCGATCCGCTGGGCGATCGGCGTGTGGACCGGCCTCGCGACGACTTCAGCGACCGCGTTTTACGCCGTCGTGGTCGCCGGCGGCAGCGGCCTGAACTGGGTCGAATGTCTTAGCATCGTTCCATTCGCGTTGCTGTTCGGCTGGATCGCGTTTTCGTTCGGGCTCGCCACGCTGGGCTGGTTCCGGCTGGGCAGGTCGAAAACAAATGATCTCGCTTTAGAAGTTTTGGTAGATTCGAGAAACAGATCGCTGTCCAAGACGGCAGTGCTGATGCCGGTCTACAACGAATCGCCTGAACGAGTCTTTGCGGGCGTGGCAGCGATGATTCAGTCGCTCGAATCAGCCGGCGACATAGTGACGTTCGACTTCTTTATCCTTTCTGACACGACCAACCACGAAGTCTGGTTGCAAGAGGAACACGCTTGGTCGCAGCTTCGTGATGCCTATCCGAAGGCTCGCATCTTCTATCGCCATCGGCCGAAAAACGTCGCTCGCAAAGCCGGCAACATCGCCGACTTCTGCGAACGTTGGGGCGGCAATTACGCCTACATGATCGTGCTGGACGCGGACAGCTTGGTCGTTGGCCGAACGATGATCGAACTGACGCGGCGGATGGACGCCGACGATCGGCTGGGCATCTTGCAAGTCCCACCGGTGCCGATCGGACGCCATTCGTTGTTCGCCCGCATTCAACAATTTAGTGCCGCCGCGTACGGGCGTTTGTTCGTGGAAGGCTTTGCGGCGTGGGCGGGCAGCGATGGAAACTACTGGGGTCATAACGCGATCCTTCGAGTCGAACCGTTCTTGCGGCATTGCGACCTGCCGCTATTGCCCGGCAAAGCTCCGCTGGGCGGCGAAATACTGAGCCACGATTTTGTCGAAGCGGCGCTGATGTTGCGAAACGGCTGGAAGGTCGAACTCGCCACCGACCTGGGCGGCAGCTACGAAGAATGCCCGCCGACGCTGGCCGACTACGCGATCCGTGATCAACGCTGGTGCCAGGGCAACATGCAACACGCGAGGCTGGCGATCAGCGAAGGTTTTCATCCGCTGTCGCGGTTCCACTTCTCATCCGGCGTGATGGCGTACGCTGCGTCGCCGATCTGGATCGCGTTCACGGTGTTGTGCATTGCGGGGACGATCATCGATCGCACCTCGCCGCCGATCGCTGACACCATCTCGCCGACCGGCGGCGCGTTGACGTTGTTCGTCGTTTCGATGGCCATGTTGTTGCTGCCGAAGATTTATAGCCTGATTGCGATCACGCGCGACGCATCGCTGCGGTCGCAATTCGGCGGCGCGATAAAGCTTTGGGCCGGCGGGCTGACCGAGATTTTGATGTCGATCGCGTTGTCGCCGATCATGGCGCTGTTTCATTCGCGTTTCGTGTTGGCGTCGATCTCTGGCAAGTCCGTCAAATGGTCCGCTCAACAACGTGACGAGCGGGGCGTGTCGTGGGGCGAGGCGGCGGGACAGTTTTGGCTATTCACGTTGATCGGCGTCATCGCATCGCTTGCGATCGCACTGTTCGCGCCGGGCTTGGCGGTTTGGTTCGCGCCGATGTTGGTCGGCTTGGTCATCTCGATTCCGTTGGCCGTCGCGATGGGCAGCAAGCGTGCGGGTAAATCGCTTGCGCGGATGGGATTGCTGGTCATCCCCGAAGAAACGTCGCCGCCGGAGATCGCCGACGCGCAAGCTCGTGTGCTGGCGGACAACCAATTGGAATTGATGATCGAGCGACCAAGTTTGTTCGAGACGGTCATCCGCGACCCAAAGTTTCATCTTTTGCACACGCACATCCAAATGCAAACCGGCAGCGACACGCCGCTAAGCGTGCCGCAATCCAAAGCGATCGAAGCCGCATTTGCCGCCGGCGGTCCCGACGGCATCCCGTTGGAGATCCGATCGGCGCTACTGGGTGATTTGAAAACGTTGCAGGCGTTGCACTTGGAATCGCAATTGAAGTGACGACGCCGTGCTAGCGTTTCGCAAGCCAAGCCTCCGTCGCCGCGATGACCTGCGCCGCGACGTCGTCGGGCGACTGGGCCGCGTCGATAACTTTGCCAGCACCGCCGGTGTGGGGCAATTGATCGCGGAAGGCCGCGCGGACAGATTCCATGTAGTCGACGCCGCGTGATTCCATGCGATCGCGAGGCCCTTCGATCCGGCGCATCGACTCGGCCGCCGGCATGTCTAATAGCAACGTCAGTGCTGGTGAAAGCTCACCGTTTGCCAGTTGTCCCATCCGCCACAACCACTCCGGCGACGTACCTGTCTGGCCGACGCTCTGGTAAACCACCGTTGACAGTAAGAACCGATCCGAGATCACCGTCTTGCCGGCGGCAAGCGCCGGCGCGATCACTTTGTCGATCATCTCAACGCGGCTGGCCATGAACAACATCGCTTCGGTGCGACGGTGCATCGTCAAGTTGCTGTCCAATAAGATCGATCGCACTCTCGCACCGACCTCCGTTGAACCTGGATCACGAACGGTAACGACGTCGTGACCGAGCCCACGTAAGTGATCGGACAACCGCACGATCTGAGTCGACTTGCCGACGCCATCGATGCCATCGAGCGAGATGAAAAGTTCAGACGACATGACGACGTGAGCAGCAAGGAAGTAGACAGGGATAACAGCAAGCATCGTAGCGTTGAAAAACGTCATCGTCTCTCAGGTTGTACGGAATCGCGTAAGAGCGCAAAATTCGATGTCGGGAATTGCGGCTTAGCATTTGCTTCCCGACATTGCTGTTCCGTTACTGCTGCTCCGCTGCCGCTGTTCCGTATCGACGCCTTCCTTTCTGCGATTTGCCCATCATGGACGTCAACAAGCTGAAACCCGGCGACTGGGTCATCTATCGGAAACAGAAGATCAGCAAGTCACCCGGCGAACGCGCCGTCGATGTGCGTCCGTCGTCCGGCGGCGAGATGTACCAGTACATGGTCGACAAGTTTTGGGTCGTCGACGAAGTGTTGTCCAACGGACAAGTTCGACTTTGCACTCGCCGCGGAAAGCAACACACCGTCGACGGCGATGACACTCGGTTGCGAACGCCTCGGTTGTGGGAACGTTGGTGGTACCGAGATCGGTTCGAGTCGATCGAGCAGACCGATTCGCCGCCGTCGACGCCATCGCAAGTCGCGACGAAAGTTTGAAAGGCTTGACGGTTGATGGCTGATTCTGTTTTGTCGCCGGCGCTGTTCAAGTTTCTTCGCGACCTGAAACGCCACAACGATCGCGATTGGTTCAACGAGAACAAGTCGCGTTACGACGACGACGTCAAGCAACCGGCCGTCGAGCTGGTTCGCCGCTTGGAAAAGCCGTTGGCACGTGTCGCGCCGATGCTGGCCGTCGTGCCCAAGGGTCATGGTGGATCGGTGATGCGGATCTACCGCGACACTCGGTTCAGCAAAGACAAGACGCCGTACAAGACCAACGTCGGCATCTCGGTCCGTCACCAAGCCGACGGTGACATTCACGCGCCCGGCATCTATCTCCACTTGGACTCGGACGAGTGCTTCATCGGCGCGGGATGTTGGCGTCCGCCGGCCCCGTCGCTGGCCGCGATCCGTGCGGCGATCGCGGGCGATGCGAAAGCTTGGAAGAAAGTGCGAAACCAAAAAACGTTTCGCGAAACGTATTCGCTCGGCGGCGAGAGCTTGAAGACGTCGCCTCGCGATTACGACAAGGATCACCCGATGATCGAAGACCTTCGGCGAATCGACTTCATCGCGCTCGCGCCGCTGACCGAATCGCAACTGACATCGCCCGACGTCGTCGACACGATCATCGATCGCATCAAGAAAGCGAGGCCGCTGATGTCGTTCTTGTGCGACGCGGTCGGCGTTCCGTACTGACGCGATCGGACGCCGACGTGAATGATGCCGACGTAGTTGCTGTCCGAAGCGACCGGCCCTTTGCCCCGGCCGGTCGCTCGGACAGCTTGCCCTGATCGTTCTATCGGCTCGTCTGGTTGGCCCGCTTCATGGTTGGATTGACCCAACCTTTCAGTTCTCGGCGAAGTAGGTGAATACACTGTCCCCTCATTTCGTTTCCTCGTTTCGCGATCCCGAAATTGGTTTTGGATTCGTGTAAGCTGACGGACTCCTCTTTGTTCTCTTCCGCGAAAGGGCGTGACCGATGGCGAATCTGTTAGCCGAGCAACCGATCATCATCGCCGTGATGTTGGCGGCGACCGGAATGGCGATGCTGCTTGCATGGCTGCAGACCGGCAAGAAGACGGCCGCAGTCGTGGGCGGTTTGTTTTTCTTTGCGATTCCCGGCGTGTTCGTGATCGCATCGAATTGGGAAACCGATCGCGAACAGATCGAACGGATCATTTACGAAACCGCCGATGCGGTCGAACGAAACGATTTCGAGGACGTGTACGAATTGATCGGCGATGCGGGAGCCCGAAGGATGGCGGAACAGGAGCTACCGAACTTCGAGTTCGCGATGGCTCGCGTGAACAAGATGCGTTCGATCACGACGATCGAAAGTCCGATGGGGTCGACGGGGGAAGCGGAACTGAGTGTGAAGGTGGACGTCAGCAGCAAGCGAGGCGGCATCCGCAACGTCCGCGTGGTGCGAAAGCTGTTGCTGCGGTTTGAAAAGCAGGGCGACAGATGGGTCGTCACCGATTACAAACACATGCCGATCGTCGGCGGCCCCGACGGATTTAGTACACCGTGAGTTCGCGTTTTCATCATGCCGGAAACTGACCCGAACGTTGACCCTGCCGCCTCGCCGTGCATTAATGTGTGCGCGATCGATGGTGATGGCGTTTGTTTGGGATGTGCGCGGACGCTGGATGAGATCGCGGCGTACGGGTCGCTAGGGCCCGAAGGCCGGATCAAGATCAATGAAACGGCGCGGCGTCGACAGAGCGAACAACCCAGGTAGCCCCGACACGCCGTGGCGGGGCCGAACAGCATAGCTGTTCGCATCTACAATGCGGTGCTCCGCCACGGCGTGGCGGACCTACGGCGAGCGGGTCTCGTTACCGCGTATACACATCCGGATACACAAACGTCGGTTCGCTTTCGGGCATCAGATACGCGAACGTTTCGGTGATCGGTTCGCCTTCGTGTCGCAGTCCCACGCGTAACTCCATCGGTGCGTTTTCCGTCGGCGTCACGTCCAGCACCAACAACCAGTCGCCGGTTTCCGTTTTCTTCAGCGATCGTTTTTTGACCTCGCCGCGGATCGTCGACACCACCAATTCAACGTTCGCGTCGTCGTCCAAGTTTGCGATCGGTCCGCCCGCGAACCGGATCGTTATCTCGATCGGCTGTCCTTCGGTTTCAGGTCGTTCGATTTGAAAGTTGGTCGCGCGAGCGACGTTGCTTTCGTCAGGATGCGTGCCGCCGAAGATGTCGACGCGGTAGCCAAATTTCAGCGGCGAATCGGTCGAGACCGCGGCGGTGGGAATCCAGTACGCGCCGATGTTGTCGACGCCTTCGTGTTCGCCGGGGATCTCCAACAGCTCGATCTCGCCGGCCGGCCAGCCCTTCGTCGGCGTCACGAACACGCTGGGTCGTTTGTGATATTGAGCGTTGTGATCGTCGAAGTGATAAAAGGCCGTGTTCCGCTGCATGACGCCAAAGCCCGCCAGTCGTTCGGCCGCGAAACGAGTCACCGACGGATAGCTCGGCCGAGCGAACGCTCGCCAAGTCCAATCGTCACCACCGCCCGACCGATTGCTCTTCGTACGAATCAGCAAGCCGTCCGAATCATGCACACTCGGCCGTGCGTCCTTGGGCGGTCCGGCCAGTCCGTCGCCCCAAATCCACATGCTGGTCAGCGGCGCGAGTCCGACTTTCTCGGGCACGCGGCGAAAGTGCAGCGACGCGGTCACGTCGATCGATGTCGTCACCAAGCCCGGTGTCAAATCGAACTGGTACGCACCAGCTACCGACGGCGAATCCATCAGCGCCAGCACGCGGACGGTCTTGTCGTCCTCGGCTGTTTCTTGAACCCAGAACGCGCGAAAGAAAGGAAACTCTTCTTCCTTGTTCAGCGCCACATCGACCGCCAGTCCTCGCGCCGACGCACCATAGATCGTGTACTCGCTTCGTCCACGAAAGTAACTCGACCCCAGGAACGTCAGCATTTCCTGCGTCGCCCCGCCCGGGAACCTTCCGGCGATCTTGATGCCGGCGTGACCGCTGGCGGAAAGACTCTTGGGGTCAAAGTCCTTGATGTCGTAGTTGAAGTCGTCGGTCGAAAATTTGACTTGCCGGTTGAATCCGTCTTCGCGAACCAGCAGCGTCACGTTTTCGCGTTGGACGAAGCCGGGATGGAAGGTCTCGATCCAAAACGGACTTTCGGTTCCCCACCACGTCGCGTTGGCGTACTTGAACCCGATCTTGACGTAGTCGTCATACTCAAGCGCCGCCAGCGACGGATCGATTGCGGCCTTGGGGACAAAGTCGGCCGCGGCCGAGCGTGCGGCCAAGCGTTCCAGGTCGTCGAAATCGTCAACCTGGATGTACGTCATCAGCGGCTGCGCTTCGTCAGCTTGGGCGAAACTGATCCAACAAACGAGCGATAACAAGACGGCGAAACGCATCGGCAATCTGGCAAAGAGAGGAAAGGAGCGAACCTGGGCGAGCCCACTGGATTCTGGAACAGATGGTGGGCGATAGCAATGGTCGTGCCCAGAGTAGGACAATTGTCCCAGAGTAGGACAATTGTCTTAGAGTAGGACAATTGTCCCAATTGTCCCGGAGTCTTCACTTTGCGACCCTAGTTCAGGGGGGACAATTGGGACAATTGTCCTACTCTGATTGTCCCGGAGTCCTCACTTTGCGACCCCGGTTCAGGGGGACAATTGGGACAATTGTCCTACTCTAATTGAACCCCTCTGTTTCGGCATTGACGCTTTCGGCCTCCGCCCATCATCCTTTGCGTCTGCATCCTTTGCGTCTGCGTGGTGCTGGCCGTTGGTATGCCAGGACCGCAGTTTTCCCCAATCAGGCCCCCGAGTCTCCGATGAGTACCGCTTCCGCGCCCGCGACCGTTCAAATTCAGCTCCCCGACGGCACCCTGGCCACGCATCCGGCCGAAACCACGTCGATGGACATTGCTCGCGGGATCAGCGAGGGACTTGCCCGCGGTGTCATGGCGGCTCAGATCGGCGAAAAAATTGTCGATGCCGAACGACCGCTCGGCGAAGTCGCGTCGGACCTGGGCATCGACGGGCCGCTGCCGCTGCGACTGCTGACGACTCGCGACAAAGAAGCTCTGGACGTCCTGCGTCACTCGGCCGCCCACGTGATGGCTCGCGCGGTCATGCGGCTCTACAAAGGCGTCTCGCTGGCGTTCGGTCCGACCACCGAAGGCGGGTTCTACTACGACTTTGACATCCCCGAAACGATCAGCGAAGAAGATTTCCCGAAGATCGAAGCCGAGATCGCCAAGATCATCCAAGAAAAGGAACCGTTCGAGCGTTTAAGTCTGACTCGCGACGAAGCTCGCAAGCTGCTGGACGATCTCGATCAGGACTTGAAGGTCGAACACGTCGACACAGGCCTGGCCGACCAAGCTTCGGTCAGCTTCTATCGCCAAGGCGAGTTTGTCGACCTGTGCCGCGGACCGCACATTCCGGACGCTGGCAAGATCAAGGCGATCAAGATGATGTCCGTCGCCGGTTCGCACTGGAAAGGCGACGTGTCCAAGCGGCCGCTGCAACGTCTGTACGGCACCGCGTTCTTTGACAAGAAAGAACTGACGGCGTACCTGGAACAAATCGAAGAAGCCAAACGCCGCGACCACCGCGTACTGGGCAAACAACACGGACTGTTTTCGATCAGCCCCGAAGTCGGACAAGGGCTGTGCTTGTGGCTACCCAAGGGCGCGCGAGTTCGCGTGGCACTGGAGGACTTCTTGCGAAAGGAATTACTGTCCCGCGGGTACGACCCGGTCTACAGCCCGCACATCGGCCGCGTCGAAATGTACGAGACCAGCGGTCACTTTCCGTATTACCGCGACAGCCAGTTCGCGCCGCTGTACGGCAGCGAAGTCGGCGGGATGTTGGACGGGTGGAGTCAAAAGCTGACGGACGGTTCGCTGTCAAAAGACGACGAGGACAAGTTGGTCGCTGCGGCGGAAGTGTTCGGCGTCAAGCTGCCGGACTACAAACCTTCCGCGTCGCCGGAGTCCAAACGGGACGTGCTGCACCAATGGCAAATGGTCAACGAACGGTACTTGCTCAAGCCGATGAATTGCCCGCACCACTGTCACATCTTCAAGGCTCAACAACGTTCTTATCGACAACTGCCGTTGCGGTTGTTCGAGTTCGGGACGGTCTATCGTCACGAGCAAACGGGCGAGCTGAACGGGATGCTGCGGGTTCGCGGCCTGACGCAAGACGACGCGCACATCTTCTGCACCGCCGATCAAGTCGAAGCGGAATTCCGCGCGACGATCGAACTGACGAAGTTCGTACTGGCCGCGGTCGGGCTGGATGATTACCGCGTGCAATTGTCACTGCGTGATCCGGACAGCACCAAGTACGTGGGCACGGAACAACAATGGGACAGCGCCGAGGGGCGCTCTGCGGGGTGCTGCAACAGTCCGGTTTAAACTTCAACGAAGAACCCGGCGAGGCGGCGTTCTACGGGCCAAAGGCGGACTTCATGGTTCGCGATTGCATCGGCCGTTCGTGGCAACTTGGCACCGTGCAGTTGGACTACAACCTGCCCGAACGTTTCAAGCTGGAATACAACGGGTCGGACAATTCCACGCACCGCCCCGTCATGATCCACCGCGCGCCGTTCGGGTCGCTGGAACGATTCACAGGCATGTTGATCGAACACTTCGCCGGCGCGTTCCCGATGTGGTTGTCACCCGAACAAGTCCGCGTGCTGCCGCTCTCGGACAAGTCGCTGGACTACGCCGTGCAGGTCGCCGAGCAATTGACCGACGCGGGTTTAAAAGTCACGGTCGACAACACCGGCGGCAAGGTGCAAGCCAAAATCCGCACCGCGCAACTGGACCTGGTCAACTACATGGCCGTCGTCGGCCCGAAGGAAGCCGAAGCCGGTCACGTCGCACTTCGCGACCGAATCGACGGCGACTTAGGTTCGATGCCGATCGCCGAAGCGGTGGCAAGATTGACGGACGAAATCAAAAACCGAACGGTCCGACAGGCAGTGAGGGGGAGTAGTCAGTCGTCAGGAGTCAGGAGTCAGTAGTCAGGGTTCAACGGCGGAGCGGCGGCATAGGAATAGCCAGGGGCGGAAGCCCCGGGGACCGGCTATGTCGCCGCTACGCGGCTTTCGTTTTGTTGGGGGCACGTTTTCCAGGGGCTTCCGCCCCTGGCTATTCCTATGTCGCCGCTACGCGGCTGGCGACGCGATCGCCACGCCTGGCGCCTGCCGGCTCACACCTGACGCCTGACGACTGACGACTAAAACCGCCATGCCGCTTGCAAACTGACTGCGTCCTCCAAATCTTCATCGAAGTCGTCGCGTTCATATTCGATGCTCCTTCCAAAAGCGTACGCCGCTTCGACTGTTAGGCCTCGGTTGCCCGCCGCGATGACTTCGTAGCCACCGACGACTCGGAAGTCGCGGACCGTCAATTCGTCCGACACGCCGCTGTCCCGTTTGACCGCCCAGGTTGTGCCGCCCAGTTGGCCGCCCAGGTACGCCCAGCCTTCCGCCGCCGCGCCGTTCTTCCACAGCCGTCGCGCGATCCGCGGACGGGGCATCGTCGCTTCGATCTTCCACCACGGGGCCGGGCGATAGGTGATGCCGATCGCGGGCAACAAGTTCACATCGGCTCGGTCAAAGTACACGACGCCCACCGAAAATGTGAGCTCCTCACGCGGCGTCCAGTTCAACAGCGCCAGCCCAAACAACCGAAACGCGTTGTCCGACGTGCGAAAGTCCGAACGGATCGAAGGGCTAAGCATCACCGTCGACGAGAACACCTCGTTCCACTTCTTCTGGTTCAAAATCGTCACGCCGGTGTCGTACACCGTGCCCGGCAAGTCGACGTCGACCGGGCCGTTAAAATGGTCGGCACGAAAGTAAGGGCGGATGCCCAAGACACTATCCGTCGAAGCTCCACCACCGAACAGAACGCCAAGCGGCATGCCGAAACTGATCCGTGCTTCCTCGAACGTTTGATCCAGACCGCCGAGTCGGTCGCCGGTGTCCCACAGATACCCGCCCAGGATTTCAGAACCCTGGTACGCACTGCGGCGGAACTTTTCGACCGGCAACTCGGCGCTCAAGTCGAACGCGGCAGGGTCGTAGGGCGGCGGTTCGTCGGCGAAAACTTCGGTCGCGATGGGGGCGTCGACCTGCTGGGCGGCGACGGGCCAGAGCGGGCCGGCGGCAAACGTGAAAGCGATCGCCAGCCCCCGCAGGCATGCAAATCGGCACACTCGCACGCTTTCGTTGGCGGGGCAATCCATCGGCAAACTCGGGAAATTCGGGAGTTTTGGTCGCTATCAATGGCAGGACTAGCAAAATCGCGACGCGGCCGGCAAGCGAAGTCCGGTTACGCCATCTAGCCCAGTTTCCGTTTCCGTAATTTGTTCGCAAAATCGAACTCCGACTCGTCTTTCCCGCACGCGGTATGCGATACTCTTGGAACTTCTTCGCCAGCCCATGCGTGCTGGCAGATCGCTTCGTTTGTGCCCCAATGAAGCGGTTTTGTGGCGCACGGCGAGTACCGGGACTGCCCCTTTCGGTCTCGCCGCTGCGCCACTTTTTTGCTCTTGAGCAACCGCACTGCGTGCCATACGTTGCCCAACCCGCATCCTTTCCCCTCCGGTATACTTTTCCGGTTAGGGTTCGCCCTGCCCCCTTCTCCTGCCTGATCTCGTTTCTGAAGCGACACCGCACTTGGCGGAGCAGTGTCGTGCCGGAGGCGCCCCCACCTCCTGTACCGACCGAAGCACCGCCATGAGCACTTCGACGACGATGCCGGACGGCTTTTTCGAGCCACCGAGCGACGATTGCCTTGCTTTCTATCAGCAATGCAGCAAGCTGACCGCGACTGTTCGATCGGCGATCCAGACTAAAACTCCGGTGATCTCGGTTATCGAACACCTTCCGGACTTCGTCTATTTAAAGTCCACCGACGGGACGATGTTGGTCCACAATTCGGCGTACGAGCTGATGTTTTCCAACCAGACGCCGCCGACGGGGCGACACAGCACAGCTTTTTTGAACGAGACGATCATTCCGACGTCTCAGCATTCCGACGCGATGATTGTCGCGGGGGCTGACGAGCTGATGTTTTGGCATCCGGGACGCGACTGCGAAGGCCGGCTGGTTTGCTTTCGGACTTTCAAAGCCTCGCTGCTAGGGCTCGGCCATCCCCGAAAAGCGATCCTCGGCATCTCGCGGTTGGTTTCGGTCGATCCGGACGACCGCGTGTTGAAGTTGCTGCCGCTGTCACAATCCTGGCAAAGCTTTTCGACGCTTCGCGACCGAGACCGAGGCATCGCGGCGGCGATCGCGCGGGGCGAGCGGACCAAAAGGATCGCGGACGACATGGCATGTTCGGAAAAGACGGTCGAGAACACTCGCAGCGCCGTCCTGAAACACTTGAACCTGGATTCGCCGGCCGAGCTGATCAAGCTGATGGTCCGATTGCAGGACAGCGGCTACTGCGACTTCGGGCTTTGAGGGAAGTGGTCAGTAGTCAGGCGTCAGTAGTCAGGCGTCAGGGTTTTAGCCGCGGAGCGGCGGCATAGGAATAGCCAGGGGCGGAAGCCCCTGGACCTGCGCCCCAAAACGAATCTAGCCGCGGAGCGGCGACATAGGCCACGCACCGGCTATGCCGCCGCTCCGCGGCTAGACCCTGGCTACTGACGCCTGACGCTTGACTACTGGCGCCTGACCACTGACCACTGACCACTGACCACTGACCACTGACCACTGACCACTGACCACTGACCACTGACCACTGACCACTGACCACTGACCACTGACCACCTGACCACTGACCACTGACCACTGACACCTGACCCTGACTACTGACTACTGACTACTGACTACTGACTACTGACTACTGACTACTGACTACTGACTACTGCCCCCAAACTCCCGCCTCTTGCATTCCCGACGGCGGATACTAAAGTTCGCAGAACGCGGCTGCTGTGTTGTTCCTCAACACCATTTCCTGCAGTGCCGTCCCCGCCTTCGCCAAATCGGCCGACCATGCAAACCAACGTGCGATGCGTTTCGACGCGTCAATTGTTCTGTGCGTTTTCTCTACTTGCCTTTACCGCCTGCACCGTGTCCGCCCAAGAGTGGACGTTCTGGCGAGGCCCCAAGCAAAACGGCGTCGTGCCGACGGGCCAAAACGGCGTCGGCCCGACGGATTCGCTGATCGAGAAATTCAACCCCAAGGGCGGACGGGGCAGCAACGTCGTCTGGAAGAGCGAAGACGCCGGCGGCATCAGCACGCCGGTCGCCATGAACGGCAAGCTGTTCACGATCGTTCGCAACCATCCCGACACGCCGATCGACGGCGAAAAAGTCATCTGCGTCGACGCTACGACGGGCGAAGTAGTCTGGGAAAACACCTACAACGTGTTCTTGTCCGACGTGCCGGCCGAACGAGTCGGTTGGTCCAACGTGACCGCGGACGTCGAAACGAACACCGTCTTCGCCCTGGGTGCGTGTTGCCTGCTGCAGTGCATCGACGCCGAAACGGGGAAAACCGTTTGGTCGCATTCGATGAGCGAAGAATACGGCATGCTTTCGACCTACGGAGGCCGAACGAACACGCCCGTCATCGTTGGCGATCTGGCCATCATCAGCGGCGTGACGACGGGCTGGGACGAGACCGCGCGGCCGACGCACCGTTACCTCGCGTTCGATAAACGAACCGGCGAGCTCGCGTGGCACAACGGCACGCGGCCGCTGCCCGAGGACACGACGTACAGCACGCCGATCTTCACCGTCGTGGGCGGACGAGACGTGATGATTTGCGGATCGGGCGATGGCGGCCTGCACGGCTTTCAACCTCGCACCGGTAAGCTGCTGTTCAGCCTTCCGATTTCGCGCCGCGGCATCAACACGACCGCCGTCGTCGATAGTTCGGGGCACGCTTACGTTGGTCAAGGCGAAGAGAACCCGATCGGAACGTTGATGGGGGCGATCGTCAAAATCGACTTGGCCGCGGCGATCAACAAGTCGCCGGCGGAAGTCTGGCGAACGGAAGAATTGATCGTCGGGAAGTCTTCGCCGTTGTTGGTCGATGACCGGCTGTACGTCGTCGAAGACTCTTCGCGGCTGCACGTCCTGGACGCATCGACGGGCGAGAAAGTCGGCGAACCGTTGAAGCTGGGCACGTCGATGCGAGGAAGCCTGATTTACGCCGACGGCAAGATCTATGCCTGCACGGGCACGGGATACTTTTATGTGCTGCGTCCCTCCGAAGATGGCGTCGAAGTCGTCTCGAAGGTTCGCCTTCCCAAAGGCCATGACGTGGGCGGATCGCCGATCGTCGCGGGCGGAAAAATTTACTTGTCGACCACCGGCGGATTGTTTTGCTTGAGCGAATCGGATGAGTTCGATTTCTCTGGTGCAACCGCTAGTGCGGAACCAACCGATGCACCGGAGTCAAGCGGCTCGGCCGTGACGCTTCGCATCACACCCGCCGAAGCAATCGTGACGCCGGGCGTGCCGGTGAAACTTGCGATCGCGGCCTTTGACAAAAATGGAGCCCCGGTCGCAACCCCCGCCGACGTGAAGTACGCCGTCACCGGGCCGGCCACCGTCGACGGCGACGTTTTGACGGTCGCAGCCGACGCGGGTCACGTCGCCGTTTCGGTGGCGGCATCGTCGGGCCCGGCAAACGGCATCGCGAATTACCGCGTCGTGCCGTCGCTGCCTTGGTCGTTCGACTTTTCGGACCTTCAAGTCCCGATCACCTGGATCGGGGCCCGCTATCGTCACGAAGCTCGCGACGTCGGCGGCGATCCCGCGATCGTCAAGGTCACGACGATCCCCAAAGGCACGCGCAGCCAAACCTGGTTCGGGCCGACCGATCTGCACGACTACACCGTCACCGTCGACGTCCAAGCGGCCGCCGGCGCGGCGAAGCTGCCCGACATGGGCGTCATCGCCCAGCGGTACACGATGGACCTGATGGGCGAATCGCAACAACTGCAAATCCGTACCTGGACGGCGCAGCTTCGCATGGCCAAGACCGTGCCGGTGACTTGGAAAGCCGGAGTGTGGTATCGGTTGAAATTTCAAGCCGAAAACGTCGGCGACCAAGCGGTGCTTCGCGGCAAAGCGTGGCCTCGTGACGAAGCCGAACCCAAGGACTGGATGCTGACCGCGACCGACGATTCGCCTAACCGCAACGGCAGCCCCGGCCTGTTCGGCAATTCCACAAACGCCGAAATCACAATAGACAACGTCACGGTGACGGCGAACTAGGTCTTTCGCTTCGCGATGGCGACCGAAAAGATGCCCCACTGGTCGATGCGTAGGCTTGTTCGCATCAAGCCCGCTTCGCCGACCAGCGCGTCCATCTCGGCTTGCGAACGACATCGCATCACCCACGGATCGCCGTCGCGGTTGGGCAGCACCCGCGCGATCATTTCTTGCTGGGGATGCCAGGGCTGGTCGGTGTAGATCAAGCACCCGTCGTCGGCGATCACGCGACTTAAACCGTCGAGCGAACGACGCAGCATCGCGTTGTCGGGGAACAATTCGTACAGCCCCGAAACGATCGCAATGTCGATCGATTGACCGCCGCACGCCTCCGCGATTCTTTCCGGATCGAACGCATCGCTTTGTCGAAATACGACTTGATCGGACAACTTCAATTCGCGTGCCAGCTCGTTCCCTTCGGCGATGCCGCCCGGATCGCGATCGCAAAGGATCGCACGGATCGACTTGCCCGGATGCCTTTTCAGCGTTTCCAAAACGTAGCGACCCGGCCCGGCGGCGATGTCCAGGATCGTGATCTGCGACTTGTCGCGAAGCGCCGCATCGATGGCGGCATCAAGCAGTTCTTCCATGTGAACTTTTCGCTGGCGGATGCCTTTCCATCCGATCGATTCCAGATACCCGCGATCGATCAACCGCCCGACCGGCGTCGTGCCCTCGGCGACGTTTCGATAGACGTGATCGAGCGATTGGCCGGAGTCGAAACCGGAGGCCCAGCCGATTCGAACGCCGCGGCTAAGCCGTCCGGCGGTGGCGAGCCCCAATCGCTGCGCCGCAAAGAAAACCTTCTTGGCGATCGACGGCGGACTTTGCAGCGATTGATACCGAGCGGAGGAAGGCCGCGACAATTCGTGGCTGGTCGCGTGCCTTGACGTAACATTTGTTGCTGAACCGTCAAAACGGGCTCGTAAGAATTCGGCGCTGCGGCGGATGACGGGACCGCGATCCTGTTCCCAAAACGTGCTGTGATAAAAATCCGGCAGCACTTCGATTTCTTTGTCCGGCGATGACAGCCCGGCAAAAAACTGATGCTGGACGTCTTGGCGAACGACGTAATCCTTGCCCGAGACGAACATCAACGTTGGCGTGTGGATCGCATGCGCGTCATCGATCAACCGAGTCGACGTGTCGTGCAAATCCAGCAAAATGTTGACGGCGATTTGCGGCGAGATCAACGGATCTTTCGCGTACGCGCGGACTTGATCGTAATCGTGGGTCAGCATCGTCGGTCGCACGTAGCTCTTGATGAAACTGTCCGGTTTGATCTTCCGCAGCACTCGCAGCCCGGGGATCGCAAGCGGCACGTACAAACGAATCCGCAGCGATGGTGTCGCCAGCACCATCGCGCGGACCGGCGGGCAATAGTCGTGAATCCAAGCCGCCGCCAACACCGCGCCGACGCTTTGCGCGACGACGCCGAAGTCGGACATCGCCAGTCCATGCGCTTCGCAAAGATGGCTTGCGAATTCATCGGCATCGCGAACCATGCGAGCGAAACTTTCGGCCGCGCCGCGAACGCCTTCCGTGCGTCCGTGCCCGCGTGCGTCCCAAGCAAAGAACCAGCAATCATTCAGTTCGCTCTTGTCGACAAAGTCTTGCCAACGAGCCGAATGTTCGTGGCCGCGATGAAACAAAATTATCGCTCGCTTGGTGACGGCGTCCTGCGTCGGCGACCAAGCTCGATAAAAAATTTGCTTTCCGTCGCTGGCCGTGAACGTGGCTTCGGTGCAGACTCGATCGCTCATGAAGGTCGCTCTTGAAGGGCTCGTTTGGATCGATTCCAAACCGTGATTAGTGAAAGCAGTATCAACACGCAAACAAACGCGATCGTCCACGCCGGACGCATCGCGCCGACGGCCAACAGCGTCGCCAACAACCCGATCCAGAACGCACGATCGCTCTTGCCCATCGGCCCGTCGTATCGTCGATCGCTGCCGACTTGGACCGCGACAACGCCCGTGAATTCGACGACGACCGCCGCGATCACCAGCCCGATCACCGGCCAAGCGGCGACGTCGTCGACCAGGGCTAGCGGCAGGTACAAGCCGATGTCGCTGATGACGTCGCCGAGTTCGTTCAAGATCGCGCCGAGTCGACTCTTTTGGCCGAACTCGCGGGCCAGCATCCCGTCGACGGCGTTCAGCGCCATCCGCCCCAGCAGCACGACGGGCAACAACGCCAGCGGCCATCGCGAGCTCGGAAACGCGGCGATCAACGTTCCGCCGACGATCGAAATCGCGGTCGCCAGCACGGTCACTTGGTTGGCCGTCACGCCGGCCGCGGCCGATCGCGTGACGATCGGACGAAGCAGCGATTGGAACTTGGGTTTCAAATCGTAAACGCTAGGCATCGTTCGCCTCCGCAAGGTCCAGCGATCGGATCTCGGGTCGCACGACGATGCTGGGCCGGACGGCTCGAATGATCGCAAACGCTTGCTCGCTGTTCTTCGCTCGCCCGGTTCGGACCAGCCACGCGGCCACGATCGCGGCGCTTCGCGAATAACCCGCTTTGCAGTGAACCAACACGCCACGATCGCGATGACGTTCGATGAAGTCGACGGCTTGGTCGAGCTGCTTGCGGCTGGGCGCGGTCAGGTCCAACACGGGCGGTTCCAGCCGCGTGATCTTGCACAGCGACTCGGGTTCGTCGAACGCATTGCAAACGTCGATGACGGCGTGAACCTTTTCTTGCGTCACCTCGCGGGCTTCGTCGTCGGTAAGCAGTCGTCCGATGAAGACGCCGCCGACGACGTGATCGATCGCGTTTGCTTGGCGTCCGTAATGTTTCCACGACAACCACTGCGCCGCCAAGACCGGACCAAGAACGATGCGGCTGGGCCAAGACAGTTTTCCGTTCTGGCGTCGATAAACGGCTGGCCCCGCCCAGGCGTAACCGATCGCAACCAGACAGCTTGCCAGCGACGGCCAAAGCACGATCCAGCCCAACGCCGGATTCAGTAGCGCCGGATTCAATAACATCGGAATCAGCAGCAACACCGACACGCCGCCGTACATCCACGCGAATTTTGCTCCGCCGACTTTCGTTTGTCGCCACGGCAACCCATCGATCGCGTACATCACCAGCAACGCAAGCACGAACCCGCCGACGACATCGATCACGTGGTGTTGATAAAGCAGCAACGTCGAACATCCGATCAAAAAGAACCAAACGTTCATCGCCAACCGCACGACGCCGCGAGTGTGTTTGCCGTAGTGGGCGGCCAGCACCGTTCGCAGCGCGATGTGCATCGACGGGCAAAGGTTGTACGGTCGATCGACGGACACGAACCAGTTGTAGATGCCGCCGAAGGGTCCGGTCGCGACGGGGCGAGGCACGGCGAGTTGCAGCGGCCACAACAGAAAACAGATTGCCGCGATGACGACGACGGCGGCCAATCGTTTGCCAAGGATCGCCAGTTCCGCGCGATCGCGGCAAGTGAACGGGGCCAGCACAAAGAACGCGTCGATCGACATGTACGGAATGATCAGGATCGGCACGAAGGGGATGAACCGTTCCCATGCGTAGTACCACGTTCCGATCGAATCGGGATTCGCGACCGCTCGCATTTCGGTGATCATCGCGGTGCCGGTGTACAGCACCAAGAACAACACCGAGGTGGCGGCGGCGACCACGGCCGCGTCGGTCCATAAGACGCCGGACGATCCATCGTTCGTTTTGATCAAAGCATCGTCGGCGGGAACGGCTTGGGACATGCGGGGCTTGGGTGTGGGCGAACAGAGGCGGTTGCGGCGTTTACTGTAGAGCCTGATCGGTCGCAAGAGTTTCGCGGGCACCCGTTTTTTGATGGCGGAACGATGTCACTATGCTCGTCCGCAGACGCATTTCTTTTCGCTACACTCTGCGTCATGAATCTCGCTCCGGAAGTTCGCTTGACGATCGTACTGCTGTTCGCGTCGTTAGCGGTCGCAAGCGCTTTTTCGATCCGACTGGTTCGGGCCAAGCCGGATTACGACTTTACGGAACTGCGATCGCGGATTCGGACTTGGTGGGTGATCGTCGGGTTCTTTTGTGCGTCGCTTTGCTGGTCGGCGACGGCGACGATTTGGTTCTTGGGCTTTACCAGTTTTTTGGCGTTGAAAGAATTCTTGTCGATGACGCCGACGCGGCGAGCCGACCGGCGGGTGTTGTTCTATGCGTACGTTGCCGTTGCGGTGCAGTATTACCTTGCCGCGACGGCTTGGTACGGCATGTTCATCGTCTTCATTCCCGTCGTGATGTTCGTGTGGTTGCCGACGCGGATGTGGATGATGGGCCAGACGGAAGGTTTTCTTCGCGCGGCCGGATCGCTTCACTGGGCATTGATGTTGACCGTGTTCAGCCTTTCGCACGCCGCGTTCTTGCTGGTCCTGACGGTCGGAGACGCCCCGCGGATCGAGCCCTCGGGTGCATTCGTTGGTGATGGCGGTGAGTTCGGGATTGGGGCAGGATTGCTGTTGTTCTTGGTGTTGGTCACCGAGCTGAACGATATCTTTCAGTACTTGTGGGGAAAGACGATCGGCGGACGGAAGGTCGCGCCCAACGTTTCGCCGGGCAAGACGTACGCTGGTCTGATCGGCGGCGTCGCGACGACGATTGGGTTTGCCGCGATCGTGGGGCCTCGGTTGACGCTTTTGAATTGGCAGACCGCAATCGCCGCCGGCGGGATCATCGGCCTGGCGGGGTTCGCGGGCGACCTGTGTTTGTCGGCGCTGAAGCGAGACCTAAAGATCAAGGACTTCGGCGCGACGCTGCCCGGGCACGGCGGCGTGCTTGACCGCGTCGATTCGTTGATCTTCACCGCGCCGCTTTTCTTTCACTTCGTGTATTACTGTTACGGCTGAACCATCCGTGAACCACTGGCTTCGCTATCCGTTTTTCTTGCTGGTCGTTCGACCGCTGATGATGGTGTTTTTGGGCACCAACGTGCGGCGGCAAGAAAAGTTGCCGACGTGCGGGCCGGCGATCATCGTGGCCAATCACAACAGTCATCTGGACGTGTTCGCGCTGATGAACGTGCTGGGGTCGGGGCGGCTTGGATGCACTCGGCCGGTCGCGGCGGCGGATTATTTCATGACGCGGCCGCTGCGTCGTTGGTTTGCGACGCAGATTGTCGGCATCATTCCGATCGATCGCACGAACGTCAAACGTGAACGGGGAAAGCACCCGCTGGATCCGATTTCCGAAGCGATCGATTCCGGCTGCATCGTGTTGTTGTTTCCCGAAGGGACACGGGGCGAGCCGGAGAAGCGAGCGACGTTCAAAAGCGGCATCGCGCACCTTGCCAAGCGGCATCCCGAGGTGCCGATCACGCCGGTGTTCCTGCACGGACTGGGCAAGGCGCTGCCCAAGGGCGAGGCGCTATTGGTGCCGTTCTTCTGCGACCTGTTCGTCGGCGACGCCATCGACGGATCGTTGCCCAAACAGGACTTGATGCTGGCGCTTGGCGAATCGATGAAGTCGTTGGCCGACGAGTTGCCGGTGGAGGCGTGGGCTTGAGCGTGGCGTGCTTTGCCAGTCGGTTCGTTAAACCGTTTGCAAGACCGTGATCGGTTGCGGTGGGAAGCTGAATCGTCCGTAGCGGGCCGGCGCGACTTCGTAGTGGGCTTCGCCGTACTGCGTTCGGATCGCGGCGTAAACACGGTGAGCCAGCTGACAAACCGCGACGACTTCGCTTTCTTCGATTGCGACGACGGCGGTGTTGCGTTTTTCGGCCATGTTAATCGTCGTTTGCAAGTGGTTGGCAAGCATCGTTTCGATGTCGGCCCCGTCGGCGTGGCTGTACCAACCCGCGTTTCCGAATCGCTTTTTCGACTCCGGTGCATCGGGTGGTAACGTGATGATCGTCAAACCGTCCTGCAGGATGCTGATCAAACGCGGACGTCCGCCATCGGCTCCCGATTCGGCGGCGGCTTCGGTTTCGACGATGACCATCGATTCGCAACCGAGCTGGATCGCCGAGCTTCCGGCGACGGACTTGCTTCGTTTCCACGTCATCATCTTTGGCAACGAAAATCCGACCGCCAAGAAGGAATCGGTGATCGGGCGGGACGGATCGTTGGATGCTTGTTTGGACAGCGAACCGGCGACGGGTTCGACGTAGGGGCGAGTGCTGATCGCATCGGAAGGCTTCATCCCGCAAGCTTGCTGGTACGTCATCCGCGGCTTCGGTTTGCTCTTGGTACTGGTCGCGTCGAGTGAGAGACGTAGCTTTCCGCAGGCCGTGTTGACAGCCGCGCCCAGCAGTGCCGCTGAACCGATCGAGATCTGAAGGTAGCCCCCAACAATGTACAAAAGCACGCCGTCGACTTGGCCGAAACGGCCTTGGACAAACAGGCTTTGGTAACCGTACACGATCCCGCAGATGCCGCCAAAGGCGTACAGGCTGCGCGTGAAATTGTTGCCGCGCCCGTAGCGAAGCGGATAACCGAACAGGCTTAGGATCGAAGGCGCTTGGAAGAAGAAGCAACAGATCACCGACGGGCCGCCCGCACCGCAGATGACCAAGCCCGCCGCGATGCCAAGGAAGCTGAGTGCGAACCATGTCATGGCGTCGGTGCGCGAGTTGACCGTGTCGATCGGCAGGTAGGTGTAGTGCCAAACGTCTTGGGCGTCGTCTCCTTCGGTGATGTCACGGCCATCAAGATGGAAGCGGTTCATCGAGAAGACGCCCGTCAGCGTGTTGCTGGTGCCGACTTCCTCGTAGGCCGCTGAAAGCGCGCCATCGAAGCTTGGAACGACAATCCGCGGCGGCGTTTCTTCGATCGTCTTTGACAGCGGCGCGACGACGACCGGCATGTCGAAGAACGACTCGTCACGCAGGAAGTCCACGGCGGCTGGTTTGTAGACCGGATCGGTGGTGTCGAGTTCTTTGTCCGGATCGATGAAGAAGACGTCATTGATGGCGAAATCGGGGAAGGCTTCCACCGGTTCTTCGGCCAGCAATTGGACGTCGACCAGTCGGATGTAGCCGTGCGGCGGCAGGGTTCCGCTGGCGAGTTCTTCCCACGTCATTTCGATCGGCTGGTCGCCCACGGTCAGGGCCAAGTGATAGCCCGGGACGCTGATGATGGCCCCGGACCATAGCCCGATCCACGCCAAAACGCCGCCCAGAATGACCAGGGCGGAACGCGGTGGGGTGCGGTGGTAACCGGAATAGGACATGGCTTTTGACTCGAAACGCGAACCTGAACTGCTGTACTGAAACCCGCACTGCGGTACTGGCGTGAACCGAGTAAACGTAAGTCCCATTATTCAATCGGGGGGTTCAAGTGGGCTGAAACTTTGCTTCAATGCGAAAACAGCACGGCCTTTTCCGGTGGTAACGGTTATCGGCGCACAATTTCTCACCGACGCGGCACCGGCGGCGACATTGGTGGCGGCTTAGAGGGATGACCAAATTGCTGGACCGATCATGCCCTTGTGATCGGCGTTGGGTTAGAATCGTCCCCAACGGCGTGATCGTTAAGACTCTACCAATCGGCCGAGCGTGCCCAATTCGCCCCGCCACGACGATCCGCTTTCTTCTCTTTGCTTTCTCCGATTCCGAGCCATCCCACCATGCGAATCTTGTCTCTTTTGAGTGGACTGAAGTCAGCGTCACGATCGACATCGCGCGTTCGGCGACGATCTGCGGCATCGTCGCGATCACGCTCGGCCGCCCGCCGCCGATCGATCGTCGAAGTGTTGGAGGACCGCCGCGTGCTGGCATCGTTCACTGTCGTATCGGCCGGGGACGCGCCGTTCGGATCGTGTACGGCGCTGCAATGCACGCTGCGTGACGCCGTCAGTGCGGCCAACGGGTCGGCCGGTGCGGACACGATCACGTTCGCGCCGGCGATCACCGGAACCGTGACTCTGGCACCGACCAACGGGGCGTTGGTGATCTCGGGACCGCTTTCGATCGACGGCCCGGGATCGTCGGTGTTGACCGTCCAAGCCAATGCGACCACGACGGACTTCCGCGTCTTTGACATCACCGATAGCGCCGGCGACGTCACGATCGAGGGCCTGACGATCACGGGCGGCAACATTGAAGGCGGTGACGGCGGCGGAATCCGTTTCAGCAGCGCGGGCACGCTTTCGATTCAGAACAGCGTCGTGACGGGCAACCGCGCCAACGGCGGCGGCGGCATCCGCAGCGAGTTCGACGGAACGATCGAGGTCATCGACAGCAATGTGTCTAACAACGAAACGATCTACTTCAGCGGCGGCGGCATCAGCACCAATGATGGCGACGTCATCCTCACGCGAAGCATCGTTTCGGGCAACGAGGCGTTTGGCAGCGGTGCGGGCATTTTTTCGTTTGGTGAAGGAGACGTGACGATCTCCGATTCAACGGTCAGTGACAACTCGGCGACCGGTGCGGGATACGTCGGCGGCGGCATCTACAGCGGCGACGGCGACGTGACGATCACGGGCAGTACCGTATCGGGCAATGCTTCCGCTGGCGACGCGGGCGGGCTGTATAGCTTGGACGGGACGGTCAACATCTCGGACACCACGTTCGCCTCGAACAGGGCCGATGGCAGCGGCGGGGCGATCTTTAAATCCGACGGGGCGCTGACGATCACCGATTCGCTGATCGAATCCAACTTGGCGTTGCTTGATGACGGCGGCGGCATCGTCAACTTGGACGGAACGCTTGCGATCGTGCGTTCAACCGTACGTGGGAACAGCGCGGGCGTGTCAGGCGGCGGAGCAATCAACAGCACCGGTGACGTCACGATCACGGACTCGACCTTTTCGCTGAACACGGCGGACGATGACGGTGGCGGCATGTTCTCGAGCTCGGGAGTGCTGACTCTGACAAATGCGACCTTCACGCTGAACGATTCGTCTCGCAACGGCGGGGCGATCTTCGCGGTCGACGCGGACGTTTCGCTGGTCAATAGCACGGTGGTAAATAACTCCGCGTTCAATCGGGGCGGCGGCATCGACTTCGCAGACGCGGTTCCGGGCGAATCGCTGTCGCTACTTAATTCGGTCGTGGCCGAGAACATCGGGAACGTGAACGCCGATTTCAGCGCCCCCGCTGGCGGAGCGGCCAGCTTGACGGTGCTCAGTTCGTTCATCGGCAGCAACGAAGGCACGGGCCTCGTCGCATCCGCCTCGCCTGATGCCGATGGCAATCGCGTCGGCACGTCGGCAACTCCGCTAGATCCGCTGCTGGACGACTTGGCAGACAACGGCGGCACCACGGTCACGATGTTGCCGCTGATCGGCAGCCCGCTGATCGACGCGGGACGACTGGCCGGATCGCCCGCGGCGGACCAACGTGGCGTGTCGCGCCCGATCGGTGCTGGCGTTGATATCGGGGCGGTGGAAGCGCCGCTGCAAATTCAACCCGAAATCGTCGGCGTGGTGGTTAACGACGGCGAAGCGCAGCGATCGATGCTGACGTCGCTGACGGTCACGTTTAACACGACCGTCAATCCGGCGCTGCTCGCCTCGGCCGTCTCGGTCACTAACATCACGACGTCGACGCCGGTCGACATCGTCAACGTGGCGGTCGACAATACGACCGGAGTTTCGGTCGCGACGTTGACATTTGGTGCGGGGGCATCGGTGGTGACGCGGTTGGGAACGGGTGGCCGAGGCAATTCATTGGTCGACGGCAATTATCGCCTGAATATCTTAGCGAGCGGAACCGTGGATGCAGTGAGTTCGCTGCAAATGGCATCGAACTACAGCTTCGGCGGTCAGGTTCGAATGCAGGTTCCCAACGACAATTTCTTTCGACTTTATGGGGATGCCAACGGAGACGGTGCCAGAAATAATACTGACATCACACCAATCATTGCATCTTTCAACAGCCCTCCGAGATACAGGCCCGATTTCGACGTCAATGGCGACGGAGTCATCAACAATACGGACATCGCGGCGCATGGTTGCCACGTTCTCTAGACCTCCACGACCCTAGATTTTTCAGCGAGGAGTTTGCTCGCAATCGACGAAGGTCTAACGGAAAACAACGAAGTCGTAACGACGGGGCTTGTCCAAAACCAGGCTTCGTTTCAAGATTCGTACCATCATTGGGCTTCATCATACTGTTGACGACTAAGGCCAATCCGCTGGACGATTCCAAACCTTCGACGCTTGTCGATCCGACGTTTCTGTTTCGCTACGAAGTTTCGCTTCGTCGCGACGACTGCGCGTGGTCGACCAAGGGACTGAAGCTGCCGCCGGAGTGCCGCGTCCCGTCTTTCGGGGCACTCGGCGATCGGCCCGTGTTTGCCGACGTTCGCATGGCGTGGAACCCGGGCGGGATTGGGCTGCACGTCAGCGTCAACGGGAAACGGCAGTTGCCCTGGTGTCGGGATTCTCGGTTGGAAGACAGCGACGGGTTCCACGTCTGGATCGACACCCGGTGCAGCCCCCTGATTCACCGCGCGACGCAGTATTGCCATCGGTTTTTGTTCATGCCGGCCGGCGGCGGACCGAAACGGGAACACGCCACCGCGGCAATGATTCCGATCCATCGGGCCAGGTTGCATCCGAAATCGTTCCCCTCTGGAACGCTGAAGATCGTCGCGGCGGCGAGGCACGACGGGTACGAGATGTCGGGCTGGATCCCGATTGATGCCTTGACCGGTTTCGACCCGGCCGACCAACCTCGGATCAGTCTGTACTACGCCGTCATCGACCGTGAACTCGGCTGGCAAACGTTTTCCGTCGGCCCAGAATTCCCGGTTATGGAAGACCCTAGCCTGTGGGGCGAAGCGGTGCTGGAGGGGTAGGAGTAGGGATTCGGCGTTAGCAATTAGCTGTTAGCATCATCAGCATCCGAGCCGGCTTCCTCCGCGCTCCAGGCTCTTCGCTCCATGCTCCCATCCGTTCCCTGTTCCCCCAAACGCATTTTCCGTAAACTTCCGGTAAGTTTTCGAGTCGGAATGATCGATACAACCCCTATATCCTCCACCAATTACGCCTAACTGGCCTCCGGTCCAGACTTTCATGACGGCCACGCCCACCACGACCAAGAACGTTCAATCGGTTACCGGCATCACCGTTCGCCTGTGCGGCGACTCTGGCGACGGCATGCAATTGCTCGGCACGCAGCTAACGAACACCAGCGCCCTGGCCGGCAACGACGTTGCGACGTTCCCCGACTTTCCCGCCGAAATCCGTGCCCCGCGAGGCACCCGGGCGGGCGTTTCAGGCTTCCAAGTCCAGTTCGCCAGCGAAGAAATTTTTACGCCCGGCGACGTACTCGATGCGCTCGTTGTGATGAACCCCGCCGCGATGGTCACAAACCTCGGCGACCTTCGCAAAGGCGGCATTCTGATCGCGAACGAAGACGGGTTTAACGACAAAGAATTCAAGCTCGCCAAAGTCGAATCGAATCCGCTGGACGCCAGCGTGATCGAAGAGTCCTACCGCGTCGTCAAAGTCGCGATGACGCAGCTGACTCGCGAAGCGGTTAAAGAATTCGATCTCGGAACGAAGCTGGCCGATCGCTGCAAGAACTTCTTCGCGATGGGATTGGTCTATTGGCTGTTCGGCCGTTCGCTCGATCCGACCCTGCGATTCATCGAAGACAAGTTCGGCAAAAAACCTGACGTTGCCGCGGCGAACGTGGCGGCGCTGCGAGCGGGTTGGGCGTTCGGTGAAACGACCGAAGCGTTCGGTGAGAGCTATCAAGTCGAAGCGGCTGAACTGAAGCCTGGCACCTACCGCAACATCATGGGAAACCAAGCGATCGCGATGGGCCTGGTCGCGGCGTCGAAGGTCAGCGGCAAGGAACTGTTCTACGGCACGTACCCGATCACGCCGGCCAGCGACATTCTGCACGAGCTGACGCGGTTCAAAAATTTTGGCGTGCGAACGTTCCAAGCCGAAGACGAGATCGCGGCGATGTGCTCGGCCATCGGCGCGGCCTTCGGCGGCAGCATGGGTGTCACGGCCAGCAGTGGGCCCGGCATCGCGCTCAAGGGCGAAGCGATGGGCCTGGGCATGATGTTGGAACTGCCCATGATCGTCATCGACGTCCAACGCGGCGGCCCCAGCACGGGCTTGCCGACAAAGACCGAACAGAGCGACCTACTGCAATTGATGTTCGGACGCAACGGCGAATCGCCGCTGCCGGTGCTTGCCCCTCGTTCGCCTGGCGACTGTTTCGACATTGCGATCGAAGCCTGGCGGATCGCGGTCGAGTGCATGTGCCCGGTCATCATCTTGTCGGACGGTTACATCGCCAACGGCAGCGAACCTTGGCGAGTGCCGAAGCTGTCGGAGCTGCCCAAAATCGTGGTCAAACACCCCGAGGGCAATGACGGTTCGCAGCAGTACAAACCGTACACCCGCGACGCAAACTTGGCGCGTCCGTGGGCGATCCCCGGCACGCCCGGTTTGACGCACCGAGTTGGTGGACTGGAAAAAGAGGACGGCAGCGGCAACGTCAGTTACGACCCGGCTAACCACCAACACATGACCAACACGCGAGCGAATAAGGTGAAGATGATCGCCGATCGCTTGCCGCCGCAGGATGTTTACGGCGAAGAAACGGGCGACGTATTAGTCGTTTCGTGGGGCGGCACGTATGGTTCGTGTCATACCGCGGTCAGCCGAGTGCGGAAGGCCGGATACAAAGTCAGCCACGCTCACCTGCGTTACCTGAACCCGATGCCCAAGAACATCGGCAAGCTGCTTCATTCGTTCAAGACCGTCGTCGTGCCGGAACTCAACACCGGGCAACTTCGCATGCTGCTTCGCGCCGAACACTTGGTCGACTGCATCGGTTTCAACAAAGTCCAAGGCAAGCCGTTCTCGGTCACCGAACTGGTCGAGGAAATTACCGACCCACGCCGTCGCGGCGCAAACAGAAACCCGCTCGCCAAGCGAGCTAGCTCGCCGATCATCAACGTAGCCCTGACACGCCGTGTCAGGGCCGAACAGCTTTGCTGTTCGAGTCCAGTTCGATGCTCCGCCACGGCGTGGCAGACCTACGAACACCAACCCAACACTCACTACCTAATCCCTGATCCCTATGCCCACCCTTCCCGTCCTAAAAGCTGCCGACTTCGCGTCCGACCAAGACGTCCGCTGGTGCCCCGGTTGTGGCGACTATTCGATCCTGGCGCAGATGAAGAAGATTCTGCCCGAACTCGGCTTCCCGCGTGAAAAAATTGTGTTCGTCTCCGGCATCGGCTGCAGCAGCCGGTTCCCGTACTACATGAACACGTACGGCATGCACTCGATCCACGGCCGCGCCCCCGCGTTCGCGACGGGCCTAAAATCGACACGTCCGGAACTGATGGTGTGGGTCATCACCGGCGACGGTGATGCGTTGTCGATCGGCGGCAACCACTTCATCCACATGCTTCGTCGGAACCTGGACGTCAACGTGGTGCTGTTCAACAACCGCATCTACGGCTTGACCAAGGGCCAGTACAGCCCGACCAGCGTCGAAGGCCAGATCACCAAGAGCACGCCGATGGGGGCGATCGATCACCCGCTGAACCCGCTGTCGGTTGCGCTCGCCGCCGAAGCCACCTTCGTCGCCCGGTCGATCGACGCGCACGTCAAGCATCTCGGTGAAACGTTATCCCGCGCCGCGGCGCACAAGGGCACGTCGCTGATCGAGGTCTACCAGAACTGCAACGTGTTCAACGACGGCGCGATGGCTTACGCGCAAGAAAAGAAACAGCGTGATCAGAACGTCGTCGAGCTGGAACATGGCAAGCCGTTGATCTTCGACGGTGGCAAGAAAGGCGTTCGCCTGGTCGGCCATCAACTGGAAGTCGTCAACACGGCCGACGTGCCCGCAGACGACCTGTTGATCCACGACGAAAAAGCCCAAAACCCGGCCATCCAAATGATGCTGGCCCGAATGCGTTACCCGGAAATGCCCGAACCGATCGGCGTCCTGCGAGCGGTTGAAGGCATTTCGACGTATGACGACCAGATCAACGATCAAGTCACGCTCGCCAAGAAAAAGAAGGGCGAAGGCGATCTGGAAGCCCTCTTCGCCGCCGGCGATACGTGGACGGTTGAGTAGCTAGTAATCAGTCGTCAGCAGCCAGTCGTCAGGAAACGCTCTTTGGGTGAGAGATGGTTGGCGTCGGATTCGAATCGTTGGACGTTTGGAAGCGTAGCTGCCAGTTGGCAGTTCGCCTTTATCAAATCCTTGATCCGAAAAAAGATTTCGGGCTAGTCAGTCAAATGCAACGCGGCGGTTTCCATCCCGTCGAATATCGCCGAAGGGTACGAGCGTTCTCCCAAGGATTCCGTTCGTAGCTCCGAATCACGTCCGGATGGCGGCCGAACTTCGCACTCAAGCGTACATTGCATCCCGCACTGGCGTGATCGACACAGAGCAGATGCACGAGATAACGGACGAGACCAAGCAGCTAGCAAAGATGATTGCGGGTCTAATACGCTCACTAGAAAAAAAGCTATAACGTCCGCGGACATCCTCACTGACGACTGACTACTGGAGACTAAAAAGATGCCTCGAGGAAAAACCTACGCCGACGCCACCAAGGCCATTGGCGATACGCCGATGATCCAGATCAATCGCTTGGCACCGGCCGGTGGAGCGACGATCTTTGCGAAGTGCGAATTCTTTCAGCCCCTGAACAGCGTCAAAGACCGCATCGGCGTGGCGATGATCGAAGCGGGCGAGCGAGATGGGCATATCAACGCGGAAACTCACATCGTCGAACCGACCAGCGGCAACACCGGCATCGCGCTGGCGTTCGTGTGCGCGGCCAAGGGTTACAAGTTGACGCTGACGATGCCCGAGTCGATGTCGGTCGAACGTCGCGCGCTGCTTCGCGCGATGGGCGCGAACTTGGTGCTGACCCCGGCCGGCGAAGGCATGAAGGGTGCGATCAGTCGCGCCGCCGAACTGGTCGAGACGACGCCCAACGCGTTCATGCCCCAGCAATTTGAAAACCCGGCCAACCCGGCGATCCACGAAGCCACCACCGGTCCCGAAATCTGGGAAGACAGCGGTCACGACATCGACGCGATCGTCGCCGGCGTCGGCACCGGCGGCACGATCACCGGCGTGGCGCGCTACCTGAAAAAGAAGAACCCAAACTTCAAAGCCTTCGCCGTCGAACCGATCCACTCGCCGGTGATCAGCGGCGGTGCGCCGGGCAAGCACCGCATTCAAGGCATCGGGGCGGGCTTTGTGCCGAAGAACCTCGATGTGTCCTTGGTCGACGACGTGATCCAAGTCGACGACGAAGATGCGTTCGAATGGGGGCGGAAGCTTGCGAAGATGGAAGGCATCGTCGGCGGCATCAGCAGCGGCGCGAACATGTGGGCGGCGCACCAAGTCGCGATGCGTCCGGACATGAAGGGCAAGCGGATCGTCACGATCATGTGCAGCCTCGGCGAACGCTACCTCAGCACGCCGCTGTTCGGCGATCTGGGGCTGTAGAGAAACGTAGCCCCGACACGCCGTGACGGGGCCGAACAGCAACGCTGTTCGTGATTTGATGCAGTGCTCCGCTGTTCGGCGATCTAGGGCTGTAAAGAAACGTAGCCCCGACACGCCGTGGCGGGGCCGAACAGCAACGCTGTTTGTGGTTCAGTGCAATGCTCCGCCACGGCGCGGCGGACCTACGCCCTGCAACATCTTGCAGGCCACCTGCATCGCGTTGCATCACGGGACTCTCGCGGCCGCTCTGAACACGTGTTTTTGCGGTGCTTTTGGTGTCTCCCCCGCGGCACGCCGCATGCTTTATCGGCCGGTGACATATCACCACCATCCCACCGGATGACATCCCAGCATGCCCGACGGCAACGCGACCGTGCTTTCGGCGACCCACCCATCGCCTGCCCTGGCCCACCATTCCTTCACGCGGCTTCGTCACGCGATCGAGCACGCGACGCACTACTTGCCGTCGCAGGGGCCGATCTCGATCTTCGTGCATCACAACACGCTGCACGCGTTCGAGGATTTGCCGTTCGATGATGCAGTGGTGGTCGGCGGTTCGATGTACGGGTGCCAGCCCTACCTGTCCGAAGCGAAGTACCGCGAAGCCCTTCGCCGCGGACGCATCACGCTGGGCGATCTTCGCGATGCGTTGATGCAAGACCTTGGCGAAGACGCCGACGACTTGGTGTCCACCTTTGGAACCCGTTACACACTTCGCCTGGCCATGATGCAGATGCCACCGCATGCGTCGGTTCCAGATGCGGAACTGGAATGGTTGTTGGCCGAATCGGATTTGCTGCGCAAGTTCAACGATGAACTGACAGCGTCGCGGCGAGAAAACATCGTCGCTCAAACAAAAACTTGGGTGATGCGTTACCGCGGATCCAATGGACGCGAGACGCTGGGCGATGCCGAACGCAAGATGTTGGCGACTCTTTTGAAACGCTTTGGCGACCGCGACATCGAATCATGGACCGACGCAACGTGGCAATCATTGACGCTGCATTGGTTGTGGCAGGTGTGTCAGCGAGGCGTTGAAATCGCGAAGTTGAACCCATCGGTCGATCCGATCCCGCTTCGTCATCGCGACGTGCTGCTGGCCGCGACGGGCGAGGATACCGATCGTTTGGTCAACGAAGTGCTGATTCGGTTTTGCGGCGTGTTCTTGGATCAAGGCTTCGCGGGTTTATCGTTGCCCGATCGCGACGCGGGATTCGCAAAGTCGTTCGCGCGGCTTTATGTGCAACCGATGACGATGATGCCGTCGTGGATGCGATCGTTAAAGCCGATGCTGCGGCAGATCATCGACGGCAAATTTGATTCGATCGCGTCGATCGCCCAGTCGTTGGAAGCGTTGTCGATCGACGAAACTTCCTACGACGAATACATCGGTGAAACGTTGCTGGCCCTTCGCGGTTGGGCGGGCATGATTTGGCAGATGGAAACGTCGACGCCGTTTCTGCCCAAGCCCGCGCCGGCGGATTCGCTTTTTCAATACCTTGCGATTCGATTGCTGCTGGAACGGGCCGCGATCGCGGACGCCGGCCAACGACGATTTCAAACCACTGACGTCGACGCCATTCACACTCGCGCGATCGAACACGTTCGCGGATCGCGAACATCATCGACCCAGCAGCGAACGTACACGGTCTTTCAACTGGCCCAGACCGGCGGCTGGATCCCCGAAAACTTGCTGACGATGACCCCGCCCCAGTGGCATCGTTTGATCAGCGAAATCGAATCGTTCTCGGCGCTGGACCGTCGCCGGATCTTGCACGTCGCATACGAACGCAAGTATCGCAGCGAAGCTCTCGACGCGATCTCAATTCATTGCCAAACCCGCCGCGATGTGATCATCGAAAAGTCCAAACGAAAAACGCCGCCCGCGTTCACGACCGTGTTCTGCATCGACGACCGGGAAGAATCGATGCGTCGGCACTTGGAAGAAGTCGATCCCGATTGCAACACCGCATCGGCCGCCGGTTTTTACGCCGTCGCGATGAATTACCAGGGTGCCGACCACGCGCACTATCGACCGCTGTGCCCGAACGTCATCACGCCGGACCATTACGTCCGCGAAGAACCGCTGTTTTCGTCAGCGAAAGAAAGCGAAAAACGAGCCGAACGTCGACGCAGGATCGGCACGCTGACGCACACCGTTCATGCGAGTTCACGAACGATGATCGGCGGCTGGGTGACGGGCGTGTTCGGCGCGGTCGCAACGTTCCCGCTAGTCGCGCGGATCATGGCTCCGCGATTAACGTCGCAAATTCGCGAGGCCGTCGGTTCGATCGTGCGTCCGCCCGCGACCGAACTGCATCTCGAACGAATCACCGAACGACCCGGCCAAGACTTCGACTCGCTTGGTTACAGCTTGCCCGAGATGGCCGACATCGTCGTGCGAATTTTGCAAGACATCGGGTTGGTCGAAAATTTCCCGCCTGTGGTTGTCTTCTTTGGACACGGTTCCAGCAGCCTAAACAACCCGCACGAATCGGCGTACAACTGCGGCGCGTGCAGCGGTGGACGTGGCGGTCCGAACGCGCGAGCGTTCGCGTGGATGGCCAACGATGCTCGGGTGCGAGCATTGGTGACCGAGAAAGGCATCACGCTGCCCGACGACGTTCGCTTCGTCGGCGCGTACCACAACACTTGCAACGACGCGGTCGAGTACTACGACCTGGACGGCTTGCCACGTTCGCACCGCGTGTTGTTTCGCCGCATCGAAACCAGCATCGACGAAGCGCGAGCACGCAACGCGCACGAACGGTCGCGTCGATTCGAGTCCGCGCCGTTGGACTTGTCGATCAAGGCGGCATTCGAACACGTCGAACAACGCGCGAAGATCTCTCGCAGGCTCGTCCCGAATACAACCACGCCACCAACGCGATGGTTTGCGTCGGACGCCGCGACTGGACGCGAGGTCTTTTCCTGGACCGACGTAGCTTTGTCGTATCGTACGACCCCGCGATTGACGACGACGCGGCCACGATTTTGGCTCGAATCCTTGCCGCCGCGATTCCCGTATGTGCGGGCATCAGTTTGGAATACTACTTTTCGACCGTCGACAACGAAGGCTATGGCTGCGGATCGAAACTGCCGCACAACATCGCGTCGATGGTCGGCGTGATGACCGGGGCCAGCAGCGATTTGCGGCCGGGTCTGTCGCAGCAGATGGTCGAAATCCACGAGCCGATGCGGATTCTGTTCGTGATCGAAACGACGCCCAAACGAATGCAGGGCATCATCGATGGCAACCCAAACATTCATCGACTGGTGACCGGCAACTGGGTTCAGCTTGCCGTCTTGGACCCCGACACCGGCGATATCCGGCGCTACGAAAAAGGACGCTTCGTGAACTATCATCCCGCCGCGACATCAATCCCGACAGTCGCGTCGTCGATCGACTGGTATCGCGGCCAACGATCGCACTTGGGATTCGCGGCGATCGAGTCGATGGCGGTGACACCGTGAATTCGACCGACCTGATCTTTCAAACGCTGGGCACCGCCGTCGTCGCCAGCCCCGCGATTCTGATTGGGATCCTGGGCTTGTCGGCGTTATCGGGTCGCTCGCTCAGTGAGGGTTCGGTGTCGCGGTTGACGCAGGCCGCCGTGCTGTTTTCGCTGCTGCCCGCCGTCGCGATCCTGGTCCTGATGTTGGCCGTCGGCACGCGGTATGTCCCGATCGAATGGGGCGACTGGGTGACGATCCCGGAGCAGGATTTCCATTTTCATTTGAAGTTCGTGTTTGATCGGTTGAGCGTACCGTTCGTGATTTTGTCGTGCGTGTTGTGCGGCGTCGTCGGCGCCTTCACTCGTCGATACCTGCACCGCGAAGAAGGTTACCAGCGGTTCTTTTTGTACTACGCCGTCTTCTTTACCGGCATGGTCACCTCGTCGCTGGCGGGCACGATCGAGACCTTGTTCGTCGGCTGGGAAATGGTCGGTTTGTCGTCGGCCCTGTTGGTCGCGTATTTCGACCAACGTGAAAACCCGGTGCGAAGCGGGCAACGAGTGTGGTCGATCTATCGTTTGTCAGACGCCGCGTTCTTAATCGCCGCGATTTCGATTCATCACCTGACCGGCGAAGGCGATTTCGGGGGTCTGATGAGCAGCGGAGTGTGGCCGGAGGGCACCGCGGCGGTGACGCCGCAGCAAGCCCTGTTCGTCGGCACGCTATTGTTGATCGCGGCGGCGGGTAAGTCGGCGCTATTCCCATTTTCGGGTTGGTTGCCGCGAGCGATGGAGGGTCCGACGCCGTCGAGTGCGATCTTCTACGGTGCGCTGTCCGTTCACTTGGGCGTGTACCTGTTGCTGCGAGTCAGCCCGTTGCTGGAAGTTTCAACCGTCTTGCAAGTCGTGGTGATTTCGCTGGGTGTGGTATCCGCACTGTGCGGAGCCTTGATGTCGCGGGTCCAGCACGACGTGAAGGTTTCGCTCGCGTACGCCTCGCTGACTCAAGTCGGCATCATCGTCGTCGAGATCGGGTTGGGGCTGCGGTACCTCGCCCTGATTCACATCATCGGTCACGCGGTGATGCGGACGATGCAGTTGTTGCGAGCTCCAACGCTACTGCGTGATTATCAAAATTTGGAAAACGCGGTGGGAGGAAGATTGACGGCGCGGCCGTTGCGGATGGCGGCGTGGATGCCCGAGTCGGTGGATCGTTGGTGCTATCGGTTCGGGTTCGATCGAGGGTTCATGGACACGGCGCTGGACCAGTGGATCGTGATGCCGTTTGTGACGTTGTTCAAAAAATTCGACTCGTGGGAACGCGGCACAATGGATTGGTTGTCGTCGGAATCGTCTCGCGAGTCAGACCAAGTGGAACTGCATCCGGAATCGACGGGGAAGGTTTTGTAGATCGATCATGGGTGAGTTGCATTTTCCTTGGATGGAAACATCGATCCTGGTACCGATTTTCGGTGCCATTTGGATTCGTTTCGTCTCGTCCGCCGACAAACAACTTCGCGCGGCCGTCGTGTTCGCCGCCGTGACGTTGTTGTTAACGGTCGGCGAGTTGGTCGACTTCACGTTGCTGGGCACGTTCGCGGCGCACGATCACTGGCCGCTGGCGAACTGGTTGTTTCACCAGGAGGTGTTCGTCGTGGACGAGTTGTCCGCATTCCTGTTGCCGCTGGGGGCGCTGATTCATTTCGTCGTGATCTTGTCGACGCTGCGAACGAAGGCGCCTCGGTTTTCGCTGACTTCGACATTGGTTTCCGAATCGATCTTGCTGGCCACGCTCAGTTGCCGCGCGTCGTGGACGTTGGTCGTGCTGTTGGCTGTCGCAACGATTCCGGTTTACCTGGAACTGAAACGGCGTGACCGATGCACTCGCATTTTTGTTTCTCACATGGCCGTGTTCGTTTTGCTGTTGGTCGTCGGTTACGCGGCGTCGGTGATTGGCGATCCGAACAGCAACGTGGCGTTGATTGGTGGAGCACTCGTGACGGCGGCGGCGCTGATCCGCAGCGGCATCGCGCCGCTTCACCTGTGGATGACGGACCTGTTTGAAAAGGCGACGTTCGGAACCGCAATCGTGTTCGTCACGCCGCTGACGGGTGCGTACGCGGTGATGCGGTTCGTGTTGCCGGTGGCGCCGGATTGGGCGTTGCAATCGATCGCGCTGCTGTCGCTGGTAACGGCAGTCTATGCGGGCGGCATGGCGCTGGTGCAAACGGAAGCACGACGTATGTTTTGTTTTCTGTTCCTCAGCCAAGCCTCACTGGTGCTGGTCGGGTTGGAAATCGTCACGCCGATCGGTTTGACCGGCGCGCTTTGCGTTTGGTTGTCGGTCGGTTTATCGCTGACCGGGTTCGGCATCACGCTGCGCTGCATCGAAGCCCGAATCGGTCGCGTTTCGCTGGTCGACTTTCACGGGCTACGCGAGCAGATGCCGACGCTGGCCGGATTCTTTTTGTTGACCGGGCTGGCAGCGATCGGGTTTCCGTTCACGATCGGTTTCGTGGGGATGGAATTGCTGATCGAAGGCGCGGTGGAAGTTTACCCGCTGGTCGGCACGATGGTCGTGATCGCCGCGGCACTGTGCGGCATCGCGGTGATGATGGCGTACTTCCGCATCTTCACCGGCCGCACGCAAAGGACGTCCATTCCGATGCACGCGCGACCGAGCGAGCGGTTCGCGATCGTCCTGTTGTCGATCTTGATCCTGGGCGGCGGTCTGGTGCCGCAGCCGGGCGTGGCGTCGCGTTACCACGCGGCAAAAGAATTGACCCAGCAGCGGACGCTGAATCCCATGACCAGTGCCAAAGAGAGTAGCCAGGCGTCAGTAGCAAGGCGTCAGGGTTTAGCCGAGTAGCAACGACGGATAGTACCTGGAACGAGAGCCCCAGGAACCGTCCTCGAACATGTTCCCCAGCAACCTAGCGGCAACAGATCCTGACTACTGACGCCTGACTACTGACTACTTCTTTCCCCTTCCTAGCTGACCGAAACGCGGCGGAAGACCAGAATGTCGGCTTCCGGATGGAAATCCTTGATCGCGGCTTCGACGGTCTTGGTGTCGTCCAGGGCGTAGAACTGGCTCAGCAAACAACGTTCTTGATCCAATAGCGTGTTGTCGGCGATGAATCGGTCCATCTTACCGGGCAGGATCTTGTCCCAGATTTTTTCCGGCTTGCCTTCGGCCGCCAGTTCCGCCTTGATCGCCGCTTCGGCCTCGGCCATGACGGCCGGGGTCAATTGACGCTTGCTGGCGTACTTGGGAACGTTCTTTTGCGGCTTGCCCAAGTTTTCGCGTTCGTTGATTTCGTTTTCCGCGATGATTTGAGCTCGCAGGCCCTCGGTTTCCTTGGTCACGAATTCTTCGTCGAACTCTTCCGGACGCAGGATCAACGGCTTCATCGCCGCGATATGCATCGCAACGCCGCGGAAGAAACCGGCCGCTTCGTCGGCTTTGCCGCCGTCAACGTAGGACACGATCACACCGATCTTGCTGCCGGCGTGGATGTAGGTCGAAAGGTTGTCGCCCTTGACGCGGTGGAAGTCGACGATTTCCATTTTTTCGCCGATGACGCCGGTTTGAGCGACCAACTTCTCTTGGATCGTCGTGTCCTCGAACGGTAGCGCCAACACTTCTTCCTTGGTCTTGGCTCCCTTGTCGAACGCAATTTGAGCGAACTTGTTGACCAGAGCAATGAATTCGTCGTTCTTCGCGACGAAGTCGGTTTCGCAGCCGATGGCCAGGATCACGGCATTGGTGCCGTCATCGCTCTTGATGATTGTGACGACGCCTTCGGTGGTTTCTTTGTCCGCTCGTTTGGCCGCAACTTTTTGGCCTTTCTTGCGAAGGTAGTCCAGTGCGCCATCGATGTCGCCACCCGATTCGGCCAAGGCGGCTTTGCAGTCCATGATGCCCGCGCCGGTCGCTTTACGCAGGTCGGCAATATCTTTTGCAGTAACAGACATGTCGTAAAATCCTCTGTCTCGAAAACGTATGATGAAACGAAGACCCGCGGCTCTGCCCGCGGGATCGAAAGATGAATGGTGCTTCCCGCGGGCGGAGCCGCAGGCCTACGAGGGGCAGGACGAACCCGAAGGGAATTAGCCTTCGGTCGCGGCGACTTCGGCGACCGGAGCGGCTTCGGCGGTCGCGGCGGCCGGCTTGGCCGAGCTGTCGTCGGACTTGTTCATGGCCAGCTGGCCACGTCCAGCGATGACGGCATCGGCCATTTGCTTCATGATCAATTCGACGCTGCGGATGCCGTCATCGTTGCCGGGGATCGGCAAGTCGATTTGCGACGGATCGCTGTCGGTATCGATCAGGGCCACGGTGGGGATGCCGAGCCGCTTGGCTTCGCGGACCGCGTTTCGTTCCTTGCCCGGGTCGACGATGAACAGGCACTCAGGCAAGCGGTTCATGCTGCGCAGACCGTTCAGGTTGCGGTACATTTTGCGGTACTCGCGATTAATCGTCGACTGCATCTTCTTGCTGTAGTCGTTGATCTTTTCGCTGCCCTTGAGAGCTTCAAGTTCTTCCAAGCGGGTCAGACGACTGCGGATCGTGCGGAAGTTGGTCAGCGTGCCGCCGAGCCAACGTTCACTGATGAACGGCATGCCACAGCGGAGCGCTTGCTCTTCCACGGCTTCGCCCGCTTGACGCTTGGTTCCGACGAACAGGATCAGGCTGCCGCCGGCGGCGACTTGGCCGAGGTACTTTTTCGCTCGCAACATCCCGCGAAGCGTTTCGCGGATGTCCATGATGTGAATTTGGTTTTTGCGACCGAAGATGTACGGGGCCATCTTCGGGTTCCACAGACTGGTGCGGTGCCCGAAGTGGACGCCGGCTTCGATCATTTCTTGGACAATGGGATTGGCCATCGACAACATTCCTAGTGCTGGACCGTCACGGGCTACGAGAATCAGGGTCGTCGAACCGCAAAGATCGGCCGAAAACGGTCTGTTTCCAGAGCATCACGCGGACCAGCCCAACCGGCCGTTCCGACGCATCGCCCTTCGTCCCACGAGTGACAGTGGTGAAGTTTTGGGGGCCGACGAAGACGTTCCGGCGGCCCGCGAGAGCGAAGAGCGTACCGGAATCGATACTTCTCGACAAGGGACGCGTCCCACGCCAAAGCCATCCCCCATGACGAGCCACCCCAGCACCCAAAACAGGGCGGGTAAAAAGTAGGGTGGGTCCAGGAGCGACAGCGACGCCAGACCCACCGCCGCGACGACACAAGCAATGACGACACAAGCAATGGCGGGGTCATGGTGGGTCTGGCGTCGCTGTCGCTCCTGGACCCACCCTACCGCCTGGCGCTCTTGGACCCACCCTACCGCCTTCAAAGCGACGTCAAAGTCGCGATCGAAGCCGTTGTCGCTAGCAACTTTTCGCCGGTCGCTTACAATAAGAAATTAGTGCACCCCGCGTCCCGCCCGCAGCCAAAAAAAGCGGCTGGGGTGCCCGCACAAGCCAGAGTCACCTCCCACCTCCATCCGCCCTCCCGATCGCAAATTCGCCGCATGACGACTGCATCGCCTGCCCATTTCTTCTGTCGAATGTTCCTGCGGCCCATGGTCGTGCTCTCGGCCGTTTCGCTGACGCCGTTCGTATCTGCTTCCGCAGAAGAAGCCGAAAAATCTGGCTCACCAAGCCGTCACGTTCGACCTGGAAATCCTTCGTGATCGCTTTGAGGATCACTGCTTCGGATGTCACGGCGACGGCGGTGAAGAAGGCGGGTTCAGCTTCGACCAGCTCGCCGCCGGCGACTACGGCGACCAAACGACTGGTAAATGGGAAGCGGTCTGGGCGAACATCCGCGCCGAAACCATGCCGCCTTCCGACGAGTATCAACCCGACGTGACGCTGCGTTCGGCGTGGGTCGAGTGGATTCAATCAGATGTTTTCCGACTGGACACCACGCGAGTCGATCCGGGCAAGGTCGTCCTGCGGCGACTAAATCGGGCCGAGTATGGCGAGACGGTCAAGCAGTTGACCGACGTGGACGTTGAAGTCGACGAGTTGTTCCCGGCCGACGACACGGGGTACGGGTTCGACACGATCGGCGAAGTCCTACACATTTCGCCGGTGCTGCTGGAAAAATATCTGGCGGCGGCCGAATCGATCGTCGAGGATGCGATCCCGACGGGCGGCCCGAGCTGGCCCGAGCAACGCTTCTATGGCGACCACTTCCGCATGGATTCGGTCGATGGTCCGCAAGCACGCGGCGTCCGGTTCACCGACGACCACTCCTTTCACCTTGAAAAGAAATTCCAGCGGCCGGGCACCTACCAGGTCTCGGTGCGATGGAAACTGGACGGAGCGTGGACGAACACCGATCAAGAAGGCGAAGTGACGCTGTTCCTTCACGACGCGGACGGATCGTCGCCGAAGGAGATCGCGAAGCAACGCGTTGGGTTCAACTACCAAACCGGCGGAACGCTCTCAGGACTGGCACAAGTCGGTCACCAGCCGTTGCACCTGAGCGTCCTGTTTCATCCGACGGGCAAAGACACGACCAGCAAACAGGCCGACAACGCAAGCGCCGCGCCGTACGATTTTCGTATCGAGTTTGCCCATTTTGTCGGTCCGACGGACGGCGATTTCAAAGAATACAAGAGCGGCGAACGCATCCTGTTCAATAATGCTCCGCCAAAAGACGCCGGCGCCGACACGCTCGACGCGATGACCGAAGAAGTCCTGCGCCGCTTTGCGACTCGCGCTTTTCGTCGCCCCATCGACGAACCAACGCTGGCCCGCTTGTGCGGCATCGCTCGGGACACTCGCGGCGAAGACGGCAAGGGCTACGAACATGGCATCGCCTCGGCGGTCAAGCTGATCTTGGCCTCGCCGCGATTCCTGTTCCGCGTCGAAGAACCGCTCGCCGGCGAACGGCTGTCAAATGTCCCCGCCGACCTTCCGACGTCGCCGCTTGGTGTACCGATCGACGACCTCTCGCTGGCCACGCGGATGAGTTATTTCCTGTGGGGTGGTCCGCCGGATGAGGAACTGATGGCGATCGCCGAGAAAGGCGAACTGCGTGAAAAACTTGAGGAACAAATCGACCGCATGATCGGCGAGGAGTGGCGACTTCGCGTCGGCGTCGAGAACTTCGTCGGTCAATGGCTCAAGACGCGTGACGTCCAACACGTCGCGATCGACGTCAAGCACGTCCTGGCGTATCGCCAAGACGAAAAAGTGTTTCAGTGGCCGGTCCGGCAGGCGATGAAGGACGAAACGCTGACGATGTTTCGCTACTTGATCGAGCAGAACCGTCCGATCGAAGAACTTCTTAATGCGGACTACACGTTCCTGAACGAAGACCTAGCAGAGTTCTACGGCATCGACGGCGTCAAAGGGAAAGAAATGCAGAAGGTCGACTTGCCGGCGGACAGCCACCGGCGCGGGATCCTGACGCACGGTTCGGTGCTGCTGGTGACCAGCAATCCGACGCGAACCAGTCCCGTCAAGCGTGGGCTGTTCATCCTGGAAAATTTACTTGGCACGCCCGCGCCGCCCGCGCCGCCGAACGTTCCGTCGCTGGAAGAATCGAAGTCCGGCGACATGAAGGACGCATCGCTTCGTCAGATCTTGGAACAACACCGCAAGGACCCCGCGTGCGCGTCCTGCCACCAACGAATGGACCCGCTCGGTTTGGCGCTGGAAAATTACAATGCGATCGGCCAGTACCGTGACATGGAATTGGGCCTACCGGGTTGGCGAGATCGCGAGGCCGAACCGGATAAGGCGATCGACCCCAAAGGGGTGCTGATGACGGGCGAGAAGTTCGAGTCGGTGATCGAGCTGGCGGACATCTTGGCGAACGAGCGCCGCGATGACTTTTACCGCTGTTTGACAGAAAAGATGTTGATCTACGCGCTCGGCCGCGGGCTGACCTACAGTGACGCAACGACAGTCGACCGAATCGTCGCCGAAGTCAAAGCCGACGGCGGTAAAATGAAGACGCTGATCGGAGCGGTCGTAAGAAGCGTGCCATTCACGCACGCTCTGAAACCAGATTCCGTTGCGGCCGTGACGCCGTAAAGCCGACACTCAACGTAGCCCTGACACGCCGTGGCAGGGCCCAGCAGCGACGCTGCTGCACCATCGGATGCTCCGCCACGGCGTGGCGAACCTACAAAGACCAAATCACAAGCGTTATAACCATGAACCCATCCCGACGACGATTCCTTCGCGCTTCCGGCCTGACCCTGGCCTTGCCGATCCTGCCCAGCCTGGACGCGAAAGCGTTCGCGGCAGCCGCCACCGAGACCGCTGAACCGATGCGGTTGTGCTACGTTTACGTCCCCAATGGCGTCAACATGAAGCACTGGCGTCCCGAAGGCGAGGGCACGGACTTCACGTTCAATCGTTCGACCAAAGCCCTCGAACCGTTCCGCGACTCGCTTCGCTTCATCACCGGACTGGAACACCGGGAAGCCTACATCCACCGCGATGGAGCCGGCGACCATGCTCGCGCTGGCGCGACGTTCTTGACCGCCGCGCGGCCGCACAAGACCGCCGGCGCGGACATTCACTTGGGTGTTTCCGTCGACCAAGTCGTCGCACAAAAGATCGGTCATCAAACCCGCTTGCCCTCGCTGGAACTTTCCTGTGACGGCGTTCGCAGTAGCGGCGAATGCGACTCGGGTTACTCATGTGCGTACCAGTACAACATTGCTTGGGCCGACGAGACGACGCCGGTGCCGCCCGAATCGAATCCGCGGTTGGTATTCGAACGTTTGTTCGGCGACGGATCGCATGGCCAGCGTCAAGCAAACTACCGCCAGCGGCAAGCTCGCCAAGAATCGGTGATCGATTTTCTACGCGAAGAAGCGAACTTCCTTAGCCGACAAATGGGCAGCGACGATCGCCGGAAAGTCGATGAGTACTTGACTGGAATCCGCGCGATCGAAAACCGAATCGAAAAGGCCGAGCGTTTCGGGTTGCCCATCGACCCCGATGTGCCCACGCCCGCCGGCGTGCCGGATAGCTACGCCGAACACATGCGATTGATGATCGATGTCATGTCGCTGGCACTGGTGACCGACACGACGCGAGTATCCACGTTGATGCTGGCCCACGACGGCAGCAATCGCTCGTTCAAGGAAATCGAAATCGGCGACGGTCACCACGACCTTTCGCACCACAAGAAGGACGAAGAACGGCTCGAAAAGATCGCTCGCATCGACACGTTCTACAGCGAACAACTGGCGTACTTGCTGGGCACGATGAAATCGCAAAAACTCGCCTCCGGTCAATCGCTGCTGGACAACACGTTGTTGGTTTACGGCAGCGGCATCTCCGACGGCGACCGACACAACCACGACGACTTGCCGATCATCTTCGCCGGCGGCGAGGCCCAAGGCATCAAAAACGGCGTCCACCAAAAGCTGCCCGAAGCCACGCCGATGGCGAACCTGCACTTGGAACTTCTGCAGCGAATGGGCACGCCGCAAGAAACGTTCGGCGACAGCACCGGCAAGCTCACGCTGGACGCTTGATTCGGGTGCATGTTGCAGTTTGCTTCAGCCACGTAGTGGCGGCAGATAAGTTAGCCAGGGGTAAGTTCGACGAGCGTCAGCGAGATGGACGCAGCCCCTGGAATCCGTCACGTAATCAATCTCCCCCCGCATCGGCCCGGCGGCGAAACCGCCGGGCCGATGCGGGGGTTGGAAAATTGATCAGCTGACGCTCGTCAAACTTACCCCTGGCTAGTATCAGCCGCCGCTCGCGCGGCTGTCGAAGCGAACCGGTCGGCGAATCAGCGGACTTGGATGCGATCGATTTGCGTGAACTTGCCGACCTCCATGTTCGCGCCGCCGATCATCAGCAGACCGCGATCGCCTTCGGGCAACATGCGGTGAAAGAATCTGGCCGGTTCGGATTTTGCGATCGTTTGCCACGCCTGACCTTCGCCACCCAAGCGGTGAACGAAACCGTCCATCGTGGTGACGAACAATTCGCCGCCAGCGGCGAACGACGACGAACCAAATCCCGACATGCCGCTGCCCGGGATCGCGGGACCGAGCGACCATGAATCGCTGGCCGGATCGTACACGTCGACACGCGTCGTCGGGCCGCCTTCGCTTTGCATGCCGCCGATGACATAAAGTTTGTCATGGAACGCGGCGACGCTGATCGCGCGACGCTTGAACGGCGGCGATGCGATCGCGGTCCACTGCGGTTCGGTCTGACTTAGGTCCATCGCCCACGCCGTGTCATGCCACACGCTGGCGTCGCTGTCGCCGTCGATCTGCCAACCGCCAAAGACGTAGACCGTATCGCCCAGCACCGCCGCATCGAGCGACGATCGCGACTCGGGCAGCGCCGGCAAGTCGGTCCATGCATTGGTCGCCAAATCGAAACGAGCGACCGAGGTTTGCGAATGCAAGCTGTGATCTTCGCCGGGTTGATTGGTCGCGGTGAAGCCACCGATGCGAATCAGCGAATCGTCGTGCGCGACCAGGGCCAGCCCTTGCAGTCGCGGCCCGGTGGCGATGGTTTGCCACGATGCGTTTTCATTCGCGGCCATGTCCAAGCACCACAGCCGATCAGATTGTTCATCGACCGAATACGAATGGGCGCTACCGGTGTGGCCGCCATAGACATAAATCTTCGATCCCGAGATCGCGGCCCCAAAACTGGTCAGCTCTTCGGGCAACTCGGGCAAGCCCGACGGAACGATCGAAGCGCCGCTGTTGAGATCGACGGTCGGCTTTTTCGATTGCGGCTTTGTCTTTTCCGAAGGCGATGAATTTGATTTCGGCATCATAAAAGTTGCGGTGATCATGTCCGTCGTGCTGGTGTACGCCGCGCCGTTCAGCTCGCCTTCGTTGTCCGCCGTGATGCTGGCCGAGATCGCGTTCAAACCCGCTTCGACTTCGCTGGCATCGAACGTCACCATGCCGGCGATGTCCGTGGTGGCGGTGCCTTCGACGTGACCGTCGTCACAGAACAGTTGCACTTCGACGTCCCGCACCGGCTTGCCATCGGCCAACACCGCGACCGAGACGCCGCCCGATGGCGATGGCGTGATGACGGTTTGATACGCAACGCCGGATCGCGGCTCGGTCGGCCACTGCGATGCATCGCCGGGCAAGTGTTCGACGTGATAGGTCAGCTTGGTGCCGTGGTACAAGCCGTACGTGACCACGCCGGTAATCTCGCCGCCGCCGTCCGCCTTGGCTTTCGACCGAAGCCCCACCAATTCGTCGGTCTCGACCGCGGCCGTCGTGATCGCGTCGCCCGATTTGCTGCCGGTCAACTCGATCGCGGCGATCGGCGCGGGCATGTGATAGGTTCGATCGCCGGGCGATTCGCCGAACCAAAGCACGGCGTGGCCGTCCCCGTCAGTGGCCAGCCAGGGCATGTGCGCACTCGCGGTGGCGGGCAAAACGCAAACGGCTAGCAAAGCGATAAACGAAAATCGGAAGCGTTGTTTTTTCATCTTGAGAGAACCTATGTCGAAAGTAGGGTTGGTTGGAATGGAAGCGAAGCAGTCGGTTCACTTCAGGAACGCGACTTCAAACGCGAGCACGTTTTGCTGATCGGGAATCAACTCGCACGTCAATCGGCTGTCCGCATCAAAGGCGGGTGCGATGACGGCGTTTTCAGGCGGCAGGGAAAATCCCTGATCCGTGGGAAGGGTCTCGCGAATTTCGGCCGGGATCATCGACACGCGAACGCGGTACGTTCCGCCGTGCAATCCCGCGGTCGCGGGCACGTCGAACTTGCCGGCAAAAACCGGTGCCGAGGCGTTGGGGCCCGTCGTGGGGCTGATCGGTTCCAACGTCACGACGCCGCCGGACAGCGGTTGCCCGCCAACATCGACTCGGCCCGACGCCGTCACCACCGATTGCACCGGAGCGTTGCAGCCGCCGACCGCGATGCAAATCAACACCACCCAGCTCGGCCGAATCGCACGCATCACCACGCTCCTTCGTCCACCGTTTCACCGTCGTTCCGCGCGGTCAAACGATTCAAAACAGTGTTGTCGACCGATTCGGTAAGAAAGCGGACGCTGCCGTCGGTCAGTACAAACTGCACGCCGGCGGCATGCGGACCACGGAACGATTCGTACGAGGGAATGTCGAACAGCGAGATCTCTTTGGCGTTGAATTTCCCGAATGTCGACGCGGCGGAGGCATACGGATAACTGTTCGCCCACTGTCCGGCGCTCTCGCCGCCTGCGCCCGGAAACGGGAACGGCAGCGAAGTGGTTTCGCGAACTTGGACCCCGAATTCACCGGCCAGCAACGTGTGGCTGGCCCCGTCGGCGTTGGAAATGTCGTCGACGTTGATCCACGACATCCACGACATCATGTCCGGGACGCCCGCGGTCACCCGCTCGCCGCGAAAGACGTTCATCGCATCGACGATCGCGCCGTTGTGGATGGCGTTGCGATACTTTTTAGTTCCCGTCGACACGGCATAGCTGGAATAACCGTTTGGCGTCCCACCGCCATCGGGAAGCGACATCGACGGGCACAAGTAAACGCTGGGCGTTCGCTTGCCGGCGGCGTCATTTCGCGGCGAAGACAGCCGAGCGTGAAGGTCAAATTCTTGGAACAGCGCGTCCTGTTCCAAAAACGGCAGGATCGAAACCCAAGGCGTCAGCCCCGCATCGTGGATCGGTTGCGACCCCGCACCACCGACGCGAACACCGATCGCGCTGGGCGGCAACCGTTTGTGGACGTCGTCGTAATTGTGCATCGCCAACCCGATCTGTTTCAGGTTGTTGCCGCAAGACATTTGACGCGCGGCTTCGCGAGCCGCTTGGACGCTGGGCAACAACAGCCCGACCAGGATGCCGATGATCGCGATCACGACCAACAACTCGATCAGCGTGAAGGCCGATCGTCGTTGGCTTGACCGCCCCGATGCCACGCGGCCACGTCGCCGGACCATCACCACGGCGACGCCGGTCAGTCCCAACACCGCCAACGATCCGGGTTCCGGAATCGCGGTCACCGACGGAGTGACGAAGGAGGTGTTGCTGGTGAACGTGTCGACGTGGAATTGTTGCAGCCCCAGCGAGCTTTCGGCCGCGCCGAAGTCCAACCGAAAGGCCGATTGGCTGGTCGTCAAATCCCACAGCGCCAAGTACTCGACCTGTTCGCCGCCGAATCCGCCCAGCGGCGTGCGTCCGGTCTCGATCGCGAAGCTGGGCGCGATCGTGCCGGCGGCAGCCGTGTTCAGGCTCAAGAAGATGTTGCCATAAGCCAGCTCGCTGCCGCCGGTTTGAAACTGGGCCACGATGCGAGTGTTCGCACCGGCGATTCCCGACGGCACGATGGCGTTGAAGCTGAGCGCCGCAAACGGCGAATACGCATTGCCGCTTCCGGTGGGAATTCCGCCGGGGCTGACCGTGATCGATCCCGGCGTCCCGAACTGGCCGGCCACCTCGGGGGTTGTGTCGGTGAACCCAAAACTCGGAGCACCGGCGGGGTTGCCCGGCGGCAGGGCGGCCTCGAATACGTCCCACCCGCTGTAGGTGCTGCCCACGTCTCCACGAGCCCAGCCGAAAATCGGGCCGTCGACTCCGACGATCGTCTGCCCGGGGCCGATAATCGCCGCCGAGGCGGGTCGAGCGGGAAACATCAAACCGCTCAAAACGAGCACGGATATCGATAGAAAACGGTTGCCAAGCATGCCGTTGACCCTTGGAAGGAGGGAAGGGGGGGAATGGGTGAGCGTCCGGAGCGACCTTGCTGCTAATGCGAATCACTCGCAACAAGACAAGATTACGGAGCAGAAATGGCTCCGACAAGCCCCTTCCGCCCGCCTCGGCAGAAAAAACAGAATCGCGGAGGTCCCCCGCCGTGACCCGTTCAGGGTCAAAGATAACCGTGCCGAGAAGGGCTCCGCGGCTGTTAAAACTAGCCCTGACCCAGACGCACTAAGCGAAGACGCAGCGCGTTGCCGATCACCGACACGCTGCTGAAACTCATCGCCGCCGCCGCCACCATCGGGCTCAGCAGAACGCCAAAGACCGGGTACAGCACGCCCGCCGCGATCGGCACGCCCAGCGCGTTGTAAACGAACGCGAAGAACAGGTTTTGGCGAATGTTCCGCATCGTCTTGCGGCTTAACTTTGCCGCCGCCGCGACGCCGCGAAGGTCGCCGCCGACCAACGTCACGCCGGCCGATTCGATCGCGATGCCGGTGCCCGTCCCCATCGCGATGCCCACGTTCGCCGCGGCCAATGCCGGAGCATCGTTGATCCCGTCGCCGCACATCGCCACGACCTTGCCGTCGGCTTTCAGCTTCGCGATGAAGTCGTGCTTGCCCTCGGGCGAAACGCCAGCGTGATATTCGTCGATGCCGAGTTGCCCCGCTACCGCCGCGGCCGTCGCCGGCGCGTCGCCGGTCAACATCACAATCTTCATGCCCAGCTCGTGCAGCGTTTGCAGCGCCGCCGGAGTGCTCGGCTTGATCGGATCAGTGATCGCAAACGCCGCCGCAAGCCGCCCATCGATCGCGACGAAGACGACCGTCGCGGCGCCAGATTGATGCGATGCCGCGACGTGTTGTCCGGCATCGATGTCAGCAACGGAATGTTCCGCCAGTAGTTTTGCGCTACCGATCAACACGTCACGACCATCGACGATCCCGCGAACGCCGCCGCCGGTGATGCTGGTGAAATCGGTTGCCTCGATCGACTCGGCTTGGTGATCCGCGTCGGCGTGATCGACGATTGCTCTATTAACAATTGCGCGGGCGAGCGGATGTTCGCTTTGCCGCTCCAGCGTCGCGGCCAGCTTCAAAACTTCACCCGCGTTCCAATCGCCGAACGTTTCGACCGCGGTGACTTGGGGGCGGCCGAGCGTCAGCGTTCCCGTTTTGTCGACGACGATCGTGTCGACGGTCGCCATCACTTCCAGCACTTCCGCATCGCGAATCAGCACGCCCTCTTTCGCGCCGCGCCCCACCCCGACCATCACCGACATCGGCGTCGCCAACCCGAGCGCGCACGGGCACGCGATGATCAACACCGCGACGGCCGCGACAAACGCGTGGGCCAGTTTTGGATCCGGCCCCCACACCGACCAACCGACAAACGCAGCGATCGAGCAAGCGATGACGGCCGGCACGAAGTACTGCGACACGCGGTCGACCAACTGCTGGATCGGCGCACGACTTCGCTGGGCATCGGCCACCATTTGAACGATCCGCGACAGCACCGTGTCGCCCCCCACGCCGACGGCCGCGATGACCAGCGACCCGGTTTGGTTGACGGTGCCGCCGGTGACTTCATCGCCCGAATCTTTTTGCACCGGGATCGGTTCGCCGGTCAACATCGACTCGTCCACGCTGCTCGATCCCGACAGCACTCGGCCATCGACGGGAACCTTTTCACCGGGACGGACTCGCAATCGATCGCCCTTGCTGACCACTTCCAGCGGCACGTCCTCGTCGCCGTCGTCCGTGATTCGAGTCGCACGATCGGGCGCAAGCCGCATCAGTTCGCGGATCGCATCACCGGTTTGCCGCCGCGCGCGAAGTTCAAGAACTTGCCCCATCAGCACCAGCGTCACGATCACCGCGGCGGCCTCGAAGTAAAGCGGCGCGACACCGTGATCGAAGAACGCACTCGGGATCACGCCTGGCACCAGCACCACGATCATGCTGAAAAAATAGGCGGCCAAGCTTCCTACCGCGATCAACGAAAACATGTTCAGGTTCAAACTGCGAAACGATTTTGCTCCGCGAACCAACAACGGCCAACCGCACACGAACACGACCGGCGTCGCAAACGCCCACTGAAAGAGCGCGGCTGCTTCACCGCCGATCCGATCGGCGACACGCAAGCCGACCATCGGTCCCATCGCGATTGCGAACAGCGGAACCGAAAGCACCGCCGCGATCCAGAACCGACGTTTCATGTCGGCGTACTGCTCGTCGTCGGCTTGCGAATCCAACTCGGCGAACTTCGGTTCCAAGTCCATGCCGCAGATCGGACAATCGCCCGGCCCGACCTGTTCGATTTCCAAGTGCATCGGACAGATGTAAATCGCCGTCGCCGAACCCTTCTTTGCAGCGCCCGACTTTTTGGTGCCACAGCACGAATGCCCGTCGTCGCCAGGCATCGCCGACTTGGTCGTTCGCGCGGCCAGCACACCCTCGGGATCGCGATCAAACTTTTCTTTGCAACCGGCGCAGCAAAAAAAGTAAGACTTGCCCGCGTGCTTGCTTCGCGGCGCAGCGGTCGGATCAACGGTCATGCCGCAAACGGGATCGATCGCTTGAATGGTCGTGGTGGTGGTGATGGGGCGTTCCTTTGTAAAGTTGACACGTTGACTTTACCGCGAAGCGGCGTGCACGTCATATTTCGGTGGACATTCAATCGCTAGACATCGCCGACTTTACGCATAGGACGAAAACGATGACCAAGACCAAGATCACGATGTTGGTCGTGTTCGCCGCGGTCGTGATCGCCGGGATGGACGTTTGTCGGCGACGCCTTGACTCTGGAAAATTTGGCCCGGCACGAGACCTCGCTGCGAAACTTTGGCGTCGAACATCCCGTGCTGGTGTACGTCATCGCGTTTGCGATCTACGTCATCGCGACCGGCCTATCGCTGCCCGGCGCAGCGGTGCTGACACTCGCGGTGGGTTGGTACTTCGGTTGGGCCCGAGGGCTGATCCTGGTCAGCTTTGCCTCGACGTCGGGCGCGACGATCGCGTTTTTGTTAAGCCGTTATCTGCTTCGCGATTCAATCCAGGCTCGCTTCGGTGAAAAGTTGGCGGCGTTCAACGAAAACCTGCGACGCGATGGAGCGTTCTATTTGTTCACGCTTCGGCTGATCCCCGCGGTTCCATTCTTCGTCATCAACGTCGTGATGGGGCTGACGCCGATGAAGACGTGGACGTTCTGGTGGGTCAGCCAAATCGGCATGTTGGCGGGCACGGCCGTGTTCGTTTACGCCGGATCGACGGTCCCGACGCTAGCGGAATTGGCAAAGCAGGGTGCCGGCGGCATATTTACGACCGAACTGCTGGTCGCGTTTGCGGTGCTTGGCATCTTTCCGATCGCGGCCAAGAAGATCGTCGCGATCGTGAAAGCAAAAATGGCGGCGCGGAAAGTGCCGTCGACCGATGCCTTATGATGCAAAGCAATATTTGCTCGGCGAAACGAACATCGAAAACTTCATGACTGATCCGAACCCCATCGCGCCCGAACTTCAACCACCCGAACTTCAACCATTCGACCAGCACAACCAAACGCTGGCCGCAAACGTTCGCCCGTCCGATTGGAAAAACCCAACGCCATCGGGACGATACAACTTGGTCGTGATCGGCGCCGGCACGGCCGGATTGGTCACTGCGGCGGGCGCGGCGGGGTTCGGCGCGAAGGTCGCGCTTATCGAACGCAACCTGATGGGCGGCGATTGCCTGAACGTCGGCTGCGTCCCATCGAAGGCGATCATCGCGGCCGCGCGAGTGGCGGCGACGGTGCGAGAATCTGGCCAGTACGGCACCGAAGTCGATGGCTATCGCGTGGACTTTGCAACCGTGATGCAGCGGATGCGACGGATCCGCGCCGACATAAGCCCCGCCGATTCGGCCTCGCGATTTCGTGACCTCGGCGTCGACGTCTTCCTGGTGCCGGCAAGTTCGTTTCCCATTCGACCATCGATGTCGATGGTCAAACGCTGACTTTCAAACGAGCTGTCATCGCGACGGGTGCTCGCGCGGCCGAGCCGTCGATTCCTGGTCTGGACGAAATCAATGCGCTGACCAACGAGACATTGTTTTCGCTGACGCAGCTTCCCGCGCGGTTGATCGTCATCGGCGGCGGTCCGATCGGGTGCGAGATGGCGCAGGCATTCGCGAGGCTGGGCAGCAGCGTGACGCTAATCGATTCCAACGACCGGATTCTTCATCGCGAAGACCCCGACGCGGCATCGATCGTGCAAGCAGCGATGGCCCGCGACGGAGTCTCGATCGTCGCAAACACGAACGTCGTGCGATTCATCCGGCGCGACAACGAGAAGGTCTGCGTCTGCGAAATCAATGGCGTCCAGCGTGAAGTCGTCGGCGACGAAGTGCTGATCGGCATCGGTCGTCGTCCCAACGTCGACGGCTTGGGATTGGAAAACGCTGGCGTCAAGTTTGACGATCGCAGCGGCATCAAAGTCAACGATCGCATGCAAACGACTAACAAGATGATCTTCGCGGCCGGCGATGTCGCGTCGAAGTACAAGTTCACCCACGCCGCCGACTTCCTCGCTCGCACCGTCATCGGCAACACGTTGTTCATGGGGCGGTCCAACGCCAGCAAGCTGGTCATTCCCTGGGTCACCTACACGTCGCCGGAACTGGCACACGTCGGTTTGACGGAGAGCCAAGCCGCCGAGCAAGAGATCGCGATCGACACCTATCGCCAAGACCTCTCCCACGTCGACCGCGCGATCTTGGACGGCCGCACCGACGGCTTCGCGAAAATTCATGTGCGAAAGGGCACCGACAAAATCGTCGGCGCAACGATCGTCGCCGAAAATGCGGGCGACATGATCGGCGAGGTCACGCTAGCGATCACCAATGGGGTTGGCCTGAAAAGCATCGCCGGAACGATTCATCCGTATCCGACCCAAGCCGAAGTCATCCGCAAACTCGGCGACGCCTACAACAAGACGCGGCTAACGCCGCTGGTATCGACGCTGATGAAGAAGTGGCTGGCGCTGACGCGCTAAGCATCGCGTGATCAATAAATGACGGATTTACCATAGCTGATCCCGCCAGGGTTCAGTCCGGTCTGTACCCTGGCGGGATCAACTACGTCAGTTGTTGTTGTTCACCGAGTTCTAAGCGATCAAGTCCTTGATGACCTCGCCGCCGAATTGTGACAACTGTTTGTATCGGCCGCCGTGAAAATACGTCAGCTTATTGTCGTCCAAACCCAACAGATGCAATAGCGTCACATGCAGGTCGCGGATCGGATGAACGCACTCGACCGCGCCTGCGCCCAGTTCGTCCGTCGCACCGACGACGCCGGGTTTGACACCGCCGCCGGCCATCAACATCGTCATCGCTTGGCTGTTGTGGCCTCGGCCCAGCGAGTAGACGCCGCCGCGTTTGTTGTTGTCCGGCGTGCGACCGAACTCGCCCGTCCAGATCACCAACGTGTCTTCCAATAGCCCGCGTTGTTTCAAATCGCGGATCAGCGCGGCCATCGGCTTGTCGACGCTCTTAATTCGCGCGGTGTGACCACGCTGCAAATAGTCGTGGCTGTCCCAACCGCCGCTGAAGATCTGCACGAACCGAACACCCTTTTCGACCAGACGCCGCGCCATCAAGCATTGACGCCCGAACGTCTTCGTGTCGGGATCATCCAGCCCATACATCTGCTGCGTCGCGGCGACTCTCGTCATCCAAGTCGACGACGCCGGGGACTTCCATCTGCATGCGAAAGGCAAGCTCGTAGGCCTGCATCCGAGCGCGAAGCGTTTCGTCATCACCGCCGATCGACTGCAGGTGTTGTTCGTTCAGCCAATCCAGTTCGCCGAGCGCTCGGCGTTGGTGTTCGCGAGTCTTGAACGCTTGCGAATCCAAGTCCAAGATCGGTGATCCTTGCGGACGAAGCCGGGTGCCTTGAAAACTTGGCGGCAAGAAACCGTTACTCCAGTTCGTCGGCCCGCCCTGCGGCAGCGCCAGTTCTGTCATCACGACAAACCCGGGCAGGTTCGCGTTCTCGGTGCCCAAGCCATAGTTGACCCACGACCCGAGCGCGGGATCGCCGCCCAGCCGACTGCCTGTGTTCAAGTGAAACAACGCCTCGGGATGATTCAGCGATTCGGCTTGGCATCCGCGATAATTGCAAAGCTCGTCCGCGACGAACGGGTCAACCAAGTGTTGCCATTGGTCGCACATGTCGATGCCGTTGTTGCCCGCTTTGCGGAACTTGAATGGGCTGCCGACGAAGAACTTGAATCCTGATTCCAACCCGTACGTCAAGCTGGACTCTTGCTTATGCATTCGATCGAGTTCGGGCTTCGGATCGAACGTGTCCATCTGGCCCGGACCGCCTTCCATGAACAGCATGATGACGTTCTTCGCCTTGGGCGGGTGCATCGGCTTGCGAGCATCCGACAACTGCGGCGGCGTCGCTTTTTCCGAGGCCAACAGATCGGTTAGCGCCACCGAGCCGAGCGACGAACCGAGCCCGTACATGAACGCGCGTCGCGAGTGGTCGAGTTTGTGCATCGGGTTCCAAATCTTTCAAAGAGCCAGAAAAACAACGTAACCGAGGCTAGCCTCAATTCACATAAATAAATTCATTCGCGTTGAACAGTAACAAACACATGTCAGCAATCGCTCGCGTGTGACTGCAAACTTCGTCGGCCTTCGTGTCGGCTTGATAGTTTGCAAAGACGGGAAGAATCTCTTCGTACTCGAACGTTTGCCCGCTGAATTCTTCGACCAGCGAGCGTGTGATCGCGACCGGGTAGGTTCGCTTCGGCACTTCGGTTTGATCGTGATAGGCGATCATGTCGACGACGTAGGCTTTCATTCTTTCTCGCTCGATCGTCGTCGGATTGCGAAGCAACACCGTTTCAAAAGCCGACTTGATCTGACGCTCGATTCGATCGGGCGTCTCGACTATGTTCGAGTCGTCCATATTCGAGTCTTCTATCAATCGTTTCGCAATCGCGATGGATCGGTCCGTCATCATGTCGCTGTTCATTAGCGTGAAGACCTGCGGCGTCACCGTCGCGACCTCACGGTACTCGCACGATTCGTTCGCACCCGGTTGGTTGAACAATTCGGTGAACGGGTCGGCTTGACCTCGAACCTGGTACGCGTACACCGAACGACGATTGCGTAGGTCGGGCGTCGGCGAAGGTTGATACGCCGGCGCGAGCGAAAACTGGATCATGCGAGGTTGCAACGCGACTTCCATGTTCACCTCGGGCATGACCGGAAAGCCGCCGCCGCAGTGCACAAGTTCGCCCGTCGCCGAAAGCACCGTGTCGCGAACCTCCTCGGCCGTCATTCGGCGGCGAGGAAACACGGAAAGCAGTTCGTTGTTCGGATCGACCGTCGCCATTTTCTGCGGCTCGATCGGCATCGATGAACGCCGATAGGTTTGGGACATCAGGATGCGCCGATGCAAGTCCTTGATCGACCAACCGCCATCAACAAAGTCCGACGTCAGCACGTCAAGCAATGCGGGGTGACTTGGCTTCGACCCCTTCGCACCAAAGTTGTTCGCGTTGCCGGCGATGCCTTTGCCAAAGTGGTACTGCCAAACGCGGTTGACGATGCTGCGAGTGGTCAGCGAATTGTTTTCATCCGCGATCCACTTGGCCAATGCCAATCGGCGACCCTCGATCGTTTCGGGAACCGGCGATGAAGTGGCCACCCCGCCGGTGGTCAGCGAAATCGCGGTCAATACGCCCGGAGCGACTCGGTCACCGAGTGCCGTGATCGCGCCGCCGATCAAAATGTGGCTGATCGGGTCAGCCGTGTTTTTGGCGTCGCGTTTGATCCGCAACTTGCGAGCGTTATTCCAAGCGAGCTTGGTCTCGCGCGAGTTGTAAACACTCTGCGCCATCGGCTGGTAACGTTCCAAACGCCGCGTCCAAATCCACTCGTCCTGCTCGCGGACTTTCAATCGTCCTTGCTCGACAATGTCCAATCCGACGCCACGGGGCGGCTTCATTTCGTCGGCGTCGTCCTTGCGATCGTTCTCGGTTTTATAAGGCAAGTCGTTTTCGGCGTACCAAGCCCTGGCCGCGTCTTCTTGCTTCTGCAAAATCTTTTTCTTTTCCGCCACCGCAAAGTCCAGCATTCGCCGAATGTGAGTCTCGCCCTGCTCGGCACCGTCAAGATTTTCGGTCGGTAAAAACGGCACCGATCGCTCGGCCATGTGCGTGGTCGCAAAGGCCGCGTAGATGCTGTAGTAATCTCGCGTCGGGATCGGATCGAACTTGTGATCGTGACACTTGCAGCACCGAAGCGTTTGCGACAAGAACGTTTGGCCGGTGATGTTGACCAGGTCGTCCAGGTACATCTGCCTCGCCTCGTCGTCGGGCACCATCGCGTTGTCCCACGGTCCCATGCGAAGGAACCCCGTCGCCACGATCCATTCGCTTTCTTGTTCGTTGTAAGTCCCATCGACTTGGGCTTTCAGGACAACGTCGTGTGATCCGTCATTTCGATCGCGAACCGATTGGTCGGCCAGTTCATCGCCGGCGAGTTGTTCGACGATGAAATCGTTGTAAGGCTTGTCGCTATTGAACGACCGAATCACATAATCGCGATACCGCCACATGTTGGATCGTTCAAAGTCGTTGGACATCCCGCCCGTGTCGGCGTACCGAGTCACATCGAACCAGTGCCGCGCCCAATGCTCGCCGTATCGCGGACTGGCAAGCAAGCTTTCAATCAAACGATCCCACGCGGCGTCGGAGTCGTCGGCGAAATCCCGTTCGAACTGTTTGATCTGCCCTGGCGTCGGTGGCAGTCCGGTCAAGTCGTACGTCACGCGGCGGATCAAATCGCGGGGCGATGCTTCGCCGGCCTTGGTCAGCCCGGCTTCGTTGATGGATGCATCCACGAAGAAGTCGATCGCATCTTCGCGTGACAAACCGCTCGGCAAAAGCGTTTCCGCTTTCTTCACCGGCTTGAACGCCCACAGGTCCTCGTCTTGGTAACGCCGCGTCGTCCATTGATCAGAAGTGCCGCCGCTGGTGCGAACGATCCGTCCGTCCTCGGTAACTTCGCGAGCGGCTTCTTCGTCGCGGTAACGTGTCTGCGTCGCCTCGTCCGGCCAAGCGGCTCCGAGTGAAACCCAAGTTTGAAACGCTTCAATTTGCGCATCGGTCAACCGATCGTTTTCCTTGGGCGGCATTTCCAACCCCGCCCACGCGATCGCTTCCATCAACGTGCCCTGATCGGGATGGCCGGGCACAATGCCGGGCTCCTCCGATTCGCCGCCACGAATCAATTCATCGCGAGATAGAACTCCGAACGCTCCCTTCAAGTCGTCCGGATCCGCACCGTGACAACCGAGGCATTTGTCTTTCAACACCGGCGCAATCTTCAGCGAAAACAACCGTTCGCCGTTTGCTTGCGAGTCCGTTTCGTTCGCAGCGGCGAGTTGCCCACCGCAAAGAAACACAACCAACAGGCCGACGCACATGATCGCGAGACTAATTCGCATTTGGATTTCCTTTTCGATAGATCGAAAGAATTTCTTGTTCATTCAAAGTACCCGTGTGAATCGAAAATTCATCCATGCAGCCGTTCAAATTTCGCACCGCAAAGCTTGCGTCGGATCGATACATCGGTTCATTCCAATTTCCAATCGAAGCGTCGCCGAGCTGAACCGATTCGACCAGCGCGAAGTCCGGGATCGCTTCGACGCTGATCGCGGAACCGTTGACGAAGTGGGTGACTTGTTTCCGGTCGACATCGTAGGTGACGCTAAGCATCATCCAGCGACCGCTGAGCGACGGATCCCACACGGTCGGCGAATAGAAAACGTGTTGGCGGGCGGTCTGCGATTCGTCACGCGAGGGAACTTTCACCGAGAAAAAAATTCGCCCGTCGTCGATAAGTTGCCAGTGAGGTTCGCGGTCTTCGTGTCCATCGGTCAAAAACAGCGAGTTGTACCAGCGATCCAGGCCGTTGATCTTGACCCAGCAGTTCAGCGTCAAGCCACGGTACTGGCCAGGAACATTGACCCGAACGCGGCTGCCCACACGGCTGAAATCGAGCGCCTCGCCGACTCGTCCCCAACGATCCGCGGTCGCGTCCGCTGCCACGATCGTTCCGTCGGCGATTCGCGTCGCACCATCATTGCTGCTGGTGCGAGCGTTAAACAACTTGCGCCGCTTGATCTCGTTTTCATCAAAACCAAAAAACGCGATCAATCGTTCGTCCGAACGCAGATCGGAAGACGACGCCAACCACTGGTCAAAACGAGCTTGCAACCGATCGTCGGACCGAGCATAAAAATCGGCGGGACTGATAAGCCCGGCATCGGTCATCGCCAACGTCGATCCGCCGGCGTCGCCACCGATGCGATAGCCTTCGCCGCCAAACACCCGGCGGATGTCTCGGCCGGTTGAGTGCAATTCGACTTCGCCGTCGATCACGTGAACATCAGACGTATCCGCGCTGACGTCGACGGTGAATTCGGTTCCCAAGTCCACGATGTCGCCGGAGATCGTTTTGACAAGAAAACCTTTCGCGGGTTCGGGCACGCGAGCCCGAGCGCGACCGGACGTCATGGTGACTTGCATGGCCGAATCGATCGAAAATTTCGCGTCGCCTTCAATTACCATCTGCGCACCGCTAAAGAATTCGATCAACGCCAGCCCCGACTGCAAATGCAGATCCCCGATCGGCAACAACTTGCCCGGCAAAATCGCTGCGTCAGACCAAACGCATTCCGACTGACTCATCAGTACCGCGAACCCGGTGGCCGAAAATTCTCGCATCGGCGAAGGACGGAAACTATCTTCTTCGTCCGACGCGGTTAGCGAAATCGTCTGAGAGGTTGACGATGCGTACTGCCACACCAACCCGAACGCAACAAGAACTCCGGCGGCGAGAGCGAAAGAAGCAAGCAACCGTTTTACCGTCCACGTCACCGCCGGTGCGGAAGCAACATCGATCGCGGCGGGTTCCGCTTCGGATTTAGATTCTTGGTCAAGCATCACGTCCAGTTCGACGCGGCGGTAGAACGCTTGACGCACTTCCGCGTCGACGATCATCTCGGCTTCGATGCGAAGGAAGTCTGCTTCGCTGATGGATCCATCAATCAATTCGTCCAACATTTGATCGCGATCCGCCGGTTCTATCTTAGAAGGCGTCATCTTGGAAGGTTTCATACCGTGCCTCCGTCGGGGTACAACGTTCGCTCGCCCGCGGCGTCCCGTTCGATTCGTCGATCGATGCAGTCGGAAAGCTGTGACCGAAGACGCGACAGCGAGACTCGGACGCCGCCGACGCTGCGGCCGATTCGAGCCGCCAACTCACCCAGCGATTCGCCCGATTCGTAACGGGACAACAACAGCTCGCGTCCTGCCGGTTTCAGTTGGTCCAAGCAATCCTTTAGCGCCGATCGACGTTGCGAAAAACCGTCCACGGGATCGTGATTTTGAAGATTCTGCGTTTCGTCCGCGATCATGGTTTCGAGTTCGCCGGAGAATTGAAGGCGAGCGTCCCGGGCTCGTTTTTTTCGATAGTTCAGGACCTCGAACCTTGCCACCGCCATCGCCCAACCAGAAAAATTGGTCCCGATTTCAAACTCGGACCGCTTTTCCCAAATTTTGGCGTTGGTCTGCTGCAACACTTCCTCAAAGGCCCGATCGCCGGGCATCAAACGCCGCAAATAGACCGTCAGCACCGATTGGCACCGCGTCAGTTCGCGAACGATTTCGGCATCGTTTCGGCTCGGTGCGGGTTCTTCCATACCAGTTCATTCCGAAACCAACCGATTTGTTAGCAAGAATTTTGGACCGAGCTAGGAAATATCGAAAGGCCAGATCGCCGCGAGATGGTCCGGTAGATGCAAAAACAGAGCTTCGTTCGTTTGGGCTTCGGCTGTTAAATTTTTCACCGATCATCCAACAGTGATAGCAGTGCCGCGTCGTTCGATTCGGGTTCTGCGGACGATCGTTGCGACAATGCGTTGATGACTCGGACGACATCGAGCGCCGACATCGCCCCGTTCCCGTCGACGTCGTAGAACGGAGCCGGGCGGACCGTTTCGGTGATCGGAACCATGAGGCCCGTCTCGCGGTCATGGAACTGGCCTCGTCCAAGCTCGTTCAGCGCAATGACGGCGTCAATGGCCGAGACCGAACCGTCGCCATCAACGTCAGCGGGCTAGGTTCGGATTTTGCCACGAGGTCGGCAGTTCGTTTTCCAGTCGCCCCGAGATCCGGCCGAGTTCGTTGATGACTTGCAAGGCGTCGAGCGCGGAGACTTTACCGTCGCCGTTGACATCGTAAAACGGTGCCGGTCCCACGTCGTCCGTGATTGCGAACAGTTCCCGCGTCACCGGATCGTGGACTCGTTTACGAGCGAGTTCGTTGATGATGACCAGTGCATCGAGCGCCGACACGGTTCCGAAGTTGTCCACATCGAAGCGGTTGATCGGGTTTTGCCATCCGCGGACGAAGTTCATTCGCACGTCGCTGACCGTGACGCTGCTTTCATCGGCACCAAAACCGATCAGGTCGAAGTACAACGTGACCGCTTGGCCGGACGCCGATTCGGGCACCGGCAAGGTGATGCGGATGTCTTCGCGATTGACATCGATGATGTCACCACTAGCGGTTGCACCGGAGACGATCACGCCGTCGGCAAACGAAGCCATTCCGCCCGCTTGTAAGTTGAACGACGCATCGCCACCGGAAAGCCCGACCATTTCGCCCGAGACCGAATCGGACTCGATCGCATGCAAGATCGCCGCCTCAAATGCTTCCCCCGGATGATCGCCGGCAACGTCCATCGACACGCCACCGAGCGTGAACGAGATCGATCGTAATCCCGGTGGTACGATAAACGTCTGCGAAAGATCGCTAACCATGCCAACGTCCTCGCGGATGGTCGCGATGCCGTCGGTCAAGGTGACGTTGCCTATCGTTTGCCACGGTGAGTGGTCGATTGCCGTCAGTTCGCCACTCAGCCCTACTGCCGGCCCGCGGTGCAACGCATCGGTCGCATGGTCCGCGAAAGTGATGAAGCCCAGCGGCACTCGCGAGCCATCATGCTGGTGCAATGCATCGACCAAACTGTAAGTGGAACCGGAAAGCGAACCGATGAGCGACCGTTCCGCCTGACCGGGACGACGACGAATCCCGGGCGAAATGGTAGCCGCCATCACGGCGTCGGGATGAACGCTTGGGTCCAGCTCGGAACCATTGTCGGTCAGTTGCCAAACGAATTCATCGTGAACGATTTGTCCGCCTCTACTTGACCCGTCACCGAAGTCCGTTTGAACTCGGCCATCGAACGCTTCAAAGCCGCGACCGAATCCAAGCAGGTGACCGATCTCGTGTGTCATCACGGTCAACAGGTCGAACGATTGAACGCCCGTTCCGCCGGACTCCAATTCGATATCTTCCCACGGGGTTGCATCGACAAACCAACCGATCCCGGCGGCATCGGTGTCGAAGACGATGACGTCTGCTTCGTCGGCGAGGCCGGGTCGACTCTCCGCCAATACGCGACCCGGCAAATCCTCGAAGCGAATTTCAATGACAGGTTGGCCCGACTCAGCGACATTGGCGACACCTGAGCGTGCGTCGTGAGTCGATTGGTCGTGAGTCGATTGGACGGGCGACGATTGGACGGACGTTGATTGATATTTCCAAGACGTCCACGCGAAGTGCGCGAGCATGGTGACGGACTGGGTCGAAAGGTGCGGCGACACTTCGATCGCACTCTCGTTTGGTAAGACGACATGGATCGCCGGGTGCACATGATCGAAGTGGATCGGATGAACGTCCGTGGTGATCGAAGTGGTTTCCGGCAAGACCGGCCCCGCGATGGTTGCCGATGAGCCCGCGGTAACCGTGGAAAAGGAAGCGGTCTGCAACAGTGGGTTGCCACGGGGGATCGTTGGAACGCTGCCGGCGGCAGTGGTCGGTCGGTCAGGAAAGTAAAAATCGAATGCTACGTTGACGTAGTTGTCACCGCTTGCGGCGGACTTCGCATTCAAGTTGGCTGCACCGCCGAGGATGTCGACCGAGCCGATCGTCGCGAACGTCAACGAGGTCGCGTACTTTGCCGCGGTAGGTAAAAAAACCTGTGACGCGCGGCGAAGGTCGTCACGGTTGTAGAGTGCTTTGGACTGCGGAACCTTCGTGAACAGTTCTGGGAAGTCACGGACGACCCTTCCATCGACCCCGTACAAACGCGATTCCTGCCGACCGATGTACTTGCCTTCCTTGAACAAAATTCGTCCTCGGTTGGTCAAGCTAGACCCGGTGCGGCTTTGGTTCTCGAAAAAGCCGTAGTTCAGATCAAACGCACGACCTTGCAAGGACGGGTCGAACAGGTCGCGAATTTGGCTTTTCTTCAGGTGATGCCCTAGTCCATCGAATTCGCGCCACGGCTGCAAACCAGCGAACGCACCGTTCTTGCTGATTGCCAGATCGTTGTCCGTGTCTTTGCCAAATTGGCCGCCGCGCTTGGTGGGATTGGCCAGCAGTCGCCCGGTCAACAATGCCTCCAAGTCCGCCGCCGGGTGTAGCCGCTTCAGCCCTTTCACGGACAGTTGGCCACTAATTAGCGACTCGACCAGGATGTGTTGGTTAACAAATGAACCGAGCGAGGTGCCGTTGGATCCAAACCCGCCGACGATGGCACCGCGAGCGGATGGATCCGCGGACGCCCGTTTTCCCGACTCAATGAACTTTGCATCGGTCAAACCAAATTTGCCAAAATCATACTCGGTTCGTCCATAGGTTCCGCCGCGTTTGGTAACGTTGGAACCTGGTGTGCTGATCAAATCGATCGTGCGATTAAATATCCCCGGCGAGTTCTGCATCTTTTCCAAGATGTAAATGAGCTGTAGACCGATGGGCGATTTTCTCTCGACCGAATGCCGGACGGACGGGTGCACGTTGTCAAGTGTGTCAAGAATCTGGTTTGCTTTCAGGCCACCGAGGGGGTTATCGCTGGCGGCACGCAAGCCTTCAGAGCGGGCTTGTTTAAATTTCTCGAAACGTCCCAAATCACGCAGCGCATCGTGGAAGTCTGCTCGGTTGGCGGAACGTTGTTTGAAGTCGCTGATCCCGGCGAGCGCTTGGCGAGCAATCCGCCGACGCGCCGAATACTCCGTAACCGACCTGGGCGATGCCACCAAAGGTAACGGGCAGATCAAGCAATCCCGAAATACCGTTGCCAAACGGTTGGCTCAAGAAGGACTTCGCAGCACGAGTGGGCCGGAGACCGCGGACCGCAGTGATTTCCGGCAGTGTGGTCGCGGTGGCCTTGCCAGCCTGAAACGGATCGCCGCTGAACACCTTGGCCCCGAAATCGATGAAGCTAAACGCCGGCGCGATGAACAACGACACTCCTAAGCTAAGCACGTCGCCAAAGGAATTCACGCTGTCAAGCGCTTTGAACAGATTGGACTCGGTCGAGTAAATTCCGTTGGCGTGATTGTTGATGTCGACGAACGTGTTCTTTACGTCGAAAGCAATGTTCAGGAATCCCTCGAACAATCCACCGCCGAACCGGGTCAGATTCGCCAAGTGTCCCGGAATATCGACCAGACCCTCGACAAGGGAACCCAGCGCGACCGCCGTGGGACTGCCCTCAAACAAATTGCTCAGCTTGCCGTTTAAATAGGAGCCCACGCCAATGGGATTGGCTTCGCTGCGAAAAAGTGTGGGGCTTAGTCCGATGTATTGTCCAAAACTTTCGATCCCTTGCGCGACCGATTCGACGTTTCGCTGAAGGTTGCTAGGTTGCTCCGCCACCAACCCGCTGGGGTCGACCAGCGACAGTGGATTGTTGCCGACGTAGCGATACAGATTGACATCGCCCGACGCCAGCCCGCTCGGATCAGGCGATAAGAAGCGGCCGATCGACGGGTCGTAGTAGCGGGCGCGAAAGAAGTAAAGTCCCGTCGCTGCATCGAGCTCGCGACCAGTAAACCCGAATGGAAGCGCGACGGTGGTGTCATCTCGTGATAAAAAGTTTCCGTACGCGTCGTACAGAATCGTGTCGCGGGTTTGTCCGGTCGCGTCGACGACATCGCGAACACTGCCGAGGTGATCCCCCAAGTACCAATCGATTGCGGACAGGACTTCGGCATCGGTGCTTTGGGCAGCCGTGGCATCGTGACGCGCCAGGACTTCATCCGTCCCCACGCCATGGAAGAATCTCTCGCCAACCAGTGCCGGCGCCTCGCCGGACGGACCATCCACATCGGACAGCGTCACCGCGATGTCTTCACGGTCATACAGAAAGTATCTTGCACTTTCGGTGGTTGCACCGCCTGAAAGCGTCACGACTTCGGCGATCCGACGATTGGCCGGGTCATAGGCGTAGCGGACAACCTTGGTGACTTCGCCCAAGGCATCCGTTTCACGCACTTCGATCAATCGATCGCGTCCGTCCCACCCATAGTCGACGCGACTGGTATCGACGATCGATTCTTTCGCGATCAGGTTTCCGGCGTCGTCATACGAATAGGTAAACCGTCCATCGCGGGTCAGACGATTGCCCAGGCCGACGGTGATCTCGGCACCGTCAAACGTCGACGGGTTTCCGGCACCGTCAAATACATACTGTTGGTCCGCAAGGACGTCACTGGAATGCATCACGCCGGCGATTTGTCCTGAATCGTCATAGGCGTAATCGTGCGTGCCGAAGTCATCGGTCGAGCGGATCACACGTCCAGTCGAATCGTAGACCAGTCGGTGTTCGGCATTTCGTGCAATCCCGATGCTGCTGATTTCGTGCGAGATCACGATGGGCCTTCCCAGCGTGTCGTTTACCCAATCGCTTTGGATCGACGCCGCAGTCGACGAGGAACCCGAACCACCATTGGGCGCCGTCACCGAACCGGATCGGTTGAGCGCGATCAAACGATGGGTTGCATCCCAAGAATAGTCGACCAAAAGTTCCACCAGACTGGGGACCTCGAACGTCAATCGGTTCGTGTCGCCGCGCTGGTTGTAAGTTCGGCCGACGCGATGGTCGATCGTGTTAGCGACGCGAACCTGATGTCCCGACGGACGGCCGCCCGCGTCATAGGAATAGTCCACGCTGCCGACGAAAACGCCCAACACCCCGTCATACGCCTGAGTCTGTGACGCCACGCGGCCATCGTCGAAGTACGAAAACGTCAACGAACTGTCACCGTCACCGGTAAAGACCAACTGATCGTTGGCGTTGTATCGGCTGGTGACCACTGTAACGTCACCGTTGTCGTCGGTGGTTTCTTCAGCAACGACGCGGCCCCAGTTATCCAACGTGAAGGTCGTGGCCCGGCCGCGTGGTTCAGTCCTGGCGATCAAACGGTCGTTCGCATCGTACGCCAACGTCGTCGTGGAACCCGTGGCATCCGTGACCGCGATGTCCCGGTTGTTCGCGTCGTAGGTATAGGTGGTCACGTTACCGACGGCGTCAGTCACGCTGATTAGATTACCAGCCGAATCATAAGTGTTGGTCGTGACAGCGCCGTTGTCACGCGTCTCAGTGGTCAAACGATTTCGAGAATCGTAGGCCAATGCGATGACCCGCCCGGCACCATCGACTTGGCGGATCGGGTTGCCGATTTCGTCATACGCGGTGGATGTCGTCGAACCGTCCGCAGTCAACACGCTGATCTGTCGGCCGGCAAGATCGTACGAATAGAAGGTGGATCGTCCGAGCTGATCGGTCACTTCCACCGGATTGCCGGCATTGTCGTATCGATAGGTCGTGATGCCCCCCCCCGGTTCCGTGGTCCGCACACGACGGCCGAGCGAATCATAATCGTATTCCAGCGAACCACCGATCGGCGGCGTGATCGTGGTTTCGTTTCCTCGACCGTCATATTCGTACGTTGTGACTCGCCCCAGTGAATCGGTGAAGGAAACCAGTTGTCCTGCGGCGTCATAAATGTTGGTTTCTGTATTGCCCTCGCGGTCGGTGATGGTCAGCGGCCGTCCGACGGCGTCGCGGGTAATGAAGATCGACGCCGCAGATCCGCCATCGAAAGGTACCGGGAACTTCTGTTCGATCTGATTGCCCAACGCGTCGTAGAAAAACTCAAAGACGTTGCCCAGCGAATCTTGCTCAGCGATCCGCTCGCCAGCGGCGTTCCACGTCGTGACCGCCTGATTACCCAGCGGGTCGGACACGCTGGTAATTCGACCAACCGCGTCGTATTGGGTTTGCCAAGTGTTTCCCAGTTCGTTTGTTTCGCTGATCGCGTTACCGACTGCGTTGTATGCCGTCACGGTGAACGAATCGTCGGCATGCGTTTGCCGAATCAGTTGCCCACCGGCATCGTAGGTGAGTTTCGTTTCATTCCCCCGCGCGTCGGTCCGTGAGATTTGTTGGCCCACGGCGTCGTAGGTCACCGTCGTCGTGTTTCCGAGTGGATCAACTTGCCGAATTAATTGTGATCCTGCGTCATAAACAAAGCTTGTCACCCCACCGCGGCCGTCGGTGACGGCGAGCACGTTGCCGAGCGCATCGAACTCCGTTTCATACTGCGTCCCACTTGAATCGACACGCGAAATATTTCGCGACACCGCGTCGTAAGCAAAGGTCGTGCTTGCATTGCCGAGAAAAGTCTGACGGATCACGTTGCCGCGATTGTCGTACAGGGTTTCGGTTCGTCGCCCGAGTGGATCGATCGACGCGGTCGTTTGGCCCGCGGCGTCATATTCCGTTCTTGATACCGAACCGTCGGCGGCGGTCATGGTAATCGGCAGGTTTAGCGAGTTGTACGCGATACGCGTCGCGCCGCCGGTCGGATCGGTGATCTCAGTGACGCGTCCGCCGGCATCGTATTGATACGTCGTGATGCGTCCGATCGGATCCGTCTGAGAAACCAAGCGGCCTTGCGCGTCATAAATCATTTCGACTTGGCCACCGTCGGCTGCCGTCACTCGCGTTTGTCGGCCCGCTGCGTCGTACTCAATTTCGGTGACCTGACTGGCCGCGTCAATCGATGCGACCAATCGACCGGCGGCATCGAAAACCGACCGGCTGACCCGGCCGAGTGGATCGGTAGCGGACACTTGCCGCCCAGCGGAGTCGTAGGCGAACGTCGTGACTTGGCCGAGCGGATCGGTGATAGAAATCAGTTGTCCGGCGGCGTCGTAAGTCCGCGTTCCCGTCCGTCCCAATTCGTCGGTCGTGGAAACGCCGCGGTCGAGCGAATCGTAGCTGAACCGTTGCAGCCCACCGAGCGCATCGGTTTGCGTGACGATGTTGCCGACTAAATCGTGGGTCCAGCGTGTCGTGTTTCCGATCGCGTCGGTCTGCGACACCAAATTATTGGCTTGGTCATAGACCAGCTTCGTCATGCCGCCGGCCGCATCGGTGGCGGAGACAATCCGGTCTGCATTGTCGTAAGCCGTCGCGGTGGTCCGGCCCAACGAATCGGTCGTCGTCAATGGTCTGCTGAGCACATCATAGGTGTACGACTCCTGTCCGCCATCGGGATTGGTGGTGGCGATCAATCGACCGGCGTTGTCGTACTCCGATGTAATCGTCAGCCCGTTGGCGTCGGAAATTGCAATCACGTTTCCTGCGGCATCATGTTCGCGGCGCTCGGTATCGCCGCCGGGAAGGGTGATCACTTCGACGCGACCGCCTTCGTTGTACTGGGTCGATGTGACCGCGCCGGTTGATTCCGTGATGCGGGTGATCCGACCGGCGGCGTCGTATTCGTATTGCAGCTCGTTACCCAGTGGATCGATCGTTGCAATGATTCGTCCCACAGCGTTGTAGGTTGTGGACACACTTTCACCGAGCGGATTCGTTACGGTAACAGGACGGTCGAGTTCGTCGTAAGTCGTCGTGATCGTCCGTCCAAGCGGGTCGGTCGCGGTCAGCCGGTTGCCGATCACGTCGTAGGTGAAGCTGATCTCGCCGCCATCGGCATCAGTGATCTTGATCGGTCGATCCAATCCGTCGTAGTCCGTCCGCGTTACCCGCCCTGCTGAATCCGTGACGGACGTTCGGTTGTCTCGCGCGTCGTAGGTGTAAGTCGTCGCGGGCCGCCCGGGCGTTTTCGTTGACGTCTGATTGCTGCGAGAATCATAGGTGCGCGAGGACGTGCGACCGAGCGAATCGATCTCGGAGGTGGGCCTTCCTTGCGCGTCGTAGAACAATCGACGTGTTCGCCCCAGACCATCGGTGTGGGCAATCAACTGATCCTTTTCGTCATAAGTAAACGCGGACGTTCCGGAAGCGACCGTTTGTGTTTGAATCACGTTATTGCGTAGATCGTATCGCTGACTTGAAACGCCTCCATTGGGGTCGATCGTTTCGATGACGCGGTTAAGCGGATCGTGGGCATGAAAGGTTGTCCCGCCAAACGAATTGACTTCTGCGATCACGTTGCCCGCTTCGTCGTACGAAGTGGTTGATGTCAGAATGCTTCCAGCCGACTGAGAGGTAGCTCGGTTGAGAAGATCGTACTGCGCGGTGGCAACGACGATTCCGCCACGACTGGTTTGCACCACGTTGCCGGCGGGATCGTAGCTCGTCGTCACGGTGTCGCCGCCCGGCAGCGTGTGGCTGGTGACACGCCCGAATTCGTCTCGCGTCATCGTCGTTTCTCGACCTGCCGGGTCGGTTGATCGCACAACAGACCCGTAGGGATCAAAAACGAATGTCGTCACCACAGGTGCCAGCCCCGCGGGTAGCACGCGTGTTTCGGTTCGGTTGCCGGCCCCGTCGACGGTGATGACCGTTCTTCGTCCACCACGATCAACGGTTTCGATCAAATCACCGAACAAGTTGTAGGCATAGGACCGTGTCCAACCCTGGCCGTCGGCGGGTTCATAAGACTCCCCGATCAGATCGCCCGAGTCGTTGTAGGTCAGACGGGTCAGATTTCCCAGTCCGTCGTCGGTCGTTCGGATCTGACCAAATTCGTTTCGTTCCAGGCTGACGGTACGGGCAGCGTTGGTCGATTTTGACAAGCGACCGCTCGCATCCACTTCCAACTCACTGACCCGACGATCGAAACCGATGTAACGTGCGTCCGCCACCGCGCCGATGCCACCTTCAAACGTTTCAAGCTTGGCCGGCTTATCCGGGTTGGTGCTATCGCCAATTTTGCGGATTCCGATCGCCCGCGATGGCGTCAGTTGGAACTGCGCACCGTCGACGCGTGTTCCGCTTTCGACGAGCCCGAAATCATCAAACTGATACGCTTCCGTGAAACCGCGTTTGACGGTTTGCCCTTGCATCAAGCGTCGTTGATCGTATTGAAACCCGCGCAACGTCGAATCCGGATCCGTGATTTGCACCAGCGTGTCACCGGAATAGGAAAGCCCGGTGGTTCGACCTGCAGGGTCCGTGATACGGATGATCCGGTCACCGGCGTAGGTGAAAGTTGTCCGTTGGTCATAGGTGTCGATGACGGCGACTAAACGATCGCCGGAGTGTTCAAATGAAAGCATGTTGCCGTTTCGGTCAGTACGACTTTCTAAGCGGTCCTTCACGTCATACCGATCAACGACTCCGCGACGACTGGTGTACACAAAATTCCCGCCCTCCAATTTCAACGTGCCGGTGTCACTGGTGGAGGAATAAGTTGGCTTGCCGTCGGCGTCCGTTGATAACTCCCAAATCGTCTCGCTACCGTTACCATCGGCCATCAAAACCGAACCGCCGGCTTCGTAGATTCGGCGGTATCCCTCTAAGTCCCAACCAGCACCAAACGCCGACTTGCGGGAATTGACCACAGCGACCTTGCTGACCATGTCCGATGAAACACCCTCGAATTTTTCGCCCTTCCGCCGGTAGAGACCCAGGTTGGCGATCAAGTCATAGACACCCGATTCGCCGTCTGACAAATCGATTTGCAACGCGAATCCGTCGTTCTCTGCCGTCGGTCTTTGGAAGAAGTGTTCGCCACCTTTTAGGTTCAATTCCGAGAGTCGTTCGGGGGTGTCGGTGAAGCCATCCGCTTTGAACGTTTCCTCGCCCAATTGCGCCGAAAGACGAGTCACTAACATGTCTCCGCCGCGTGGGACGCCGGGATACGAAACATGCAACAGAGGACGAACGTCTGCGCGGGCGGAGTCGTATCGCAGTGTCAAACCGAAGTCCTGATCCCCGGATTTGAACGTCGCCAACGCGTGCGTTTCGATCAGCGATCCATCGTGAGCGTCGGCTTGAGCGGATAATCCGGCATCGACTTTCAACGCGCACGAAAGGGTATTGATGTCACACAGGGTTGGCTGATGGTTGTATGTCAGTGGTGTGATGTCCGCCTTCTGTAAGACAGTGGCGACCAAACCGCGGCCCAACCGTCCCACTTCGATCGGCGCGAAAAGGTTTGGCGTTTCACCCAACGGTCCGACCGGCGGAACTCCGAATACCAACGGATTGGCCGGGCCAATCGGGTTCCCATCGTCGTCGAGTGGACGCGGCGGCAGTTCATGGAACCGCAAGTCTGCGTTGGAATTGATACTCGGGTGGACAGTGTTGACCGGCAACCGCTGGATCAAACTGCCCAAACCAGGACTGCCATCTTCGATGTACTGTTGAGTCGTGATTTCCGTGTTTAGCAGTAACTGAACCAAGTCGTAGCCAGCAACTTGATCACGCGCTTGCAAACCTAGGAACAACTGCAACCCGTCGGAAGATACTTCCAACGAATCCGAAAACCCAACGGGGATCGGCGCAGTCACCGTCGCTGGAATCACGCGATCGCCGTCAAGGGCCGCCAGCGGATCGCGGATCACGCCGACGTTGCTGCCCGCGGCAACGATGGTCGGGATCAGAGTGCCCGACTCGGTCGCGAAACGACCGTCTTGCAGCACGAACGGACCCAAGTTTGGATTGTGCTTTGTATCGGAGACGTTGAACTTATTGAATGACGAAATCAAAACGTATGGCGGATGACCATCCCGAATCTCGGGGATGGTGGATGTCTCGTCTTTGAAACGGTCTGCGGGGATGTAGACAATGTCAGACGGGTTTGTGATTCCGATTGGGCGACGTTCTTGGTCACCGGTAAACGCATTCAGGTTGATGAAAGCCGGCGGTTCATGAGATCCCGTCATGGGATCGAAACGGATCACGCCGACGCCCTGGGGATCCGATTGCCGGTCCACCACCAAGATCACGTTGGGATCATCGGTTGGCGTCATGCGGTAGGGCAACGGCCCGACGTCTACGATTTGCGTCGCAGCTTCTGCCGGTTCCAGCGGAAGCAATGCGTCGGAATCGTTTACCGTAAACACGTACAGAATTCCGTCGCCGCCATTGGCTCCGGGAACGCCCACATACAATCGCGATGCGTCGCTCGAAAGCAAGACGTCAGTCAATCCGCGACTCGCGTATAGCGGATTGGGAATGGTTACCGTTGCGATCAGTTGATGAAACGTGCTGGATGTCGGATCCGTATCGACGACATAAAGGGTGGGATGATGGCGATCGGTGACGTACAGACGGTCGCGTTTGCCGTCGTATTCGGCGCGATGCGGAACGCTGCCGACGGGCAAGTTGATCCCGTCGACCAGATCGACCATGCCACCCGCAGGTGTCGGCGTCATGTTGCCCGGGATGATATCGATCATTCGCAGCGCGATCGGATCCATGACCCCAACTCGGGATGTCGTGGGCAGCAAAACGTAAGCCCGTTGCCCCTCCGCCGACATCGTGATGTCATAGGTTCCAAGATTTTCGCTGCGACCGTTGATGAGATTTTCGACTTCGATTTGACCGATTCGGATCGGTTGTTTTTTCGGCCCGATCTCGGTGTCGATCGTATTGTCGGTTCGAATCACATCGATCGCGGTGCCACCAGCTTGCGCGGCGAATAAGTACTGGCTAACCGAAACCAGCTTCGCAGGATTACTGGTTAGCACTCCATCGATCAACCGCCCCGACGAACGTTCAAAGATCTTGGCGGGCCGTTCGATCCGGATGATTGCGTCGCCCACGGCGATTCCCTGTGGCACGGGAAAGCGAATCTCGTCGCCGGTCAGCGTTAATTCCGATCCGCGAACCAACAAGTCGAGGCCGCCGACGATCTCGGTTCCGTCATCGTCGGGGATGTCCTGGCCACCCACCACCAAACGCACGGACAACTCGTCGCGACCAGACCCAACCTGACCCTCGATCGGATTTAAAAAGTCTCTTCCGGTAATGACTAGCTCGGGATTTCCTCCGACCACGTCGATCCGAACCGTCTGAATCTCTGGTGCGACCTCGCGTCCAATCGGGACCGGACGTGGCGGCACGACCACGCCCATGTTGACCGGTCCGCTTGATGTGTCGACGGCGTAGTCGATCGTATTGACCTGTCCCTCCGCGTTCACCGACCGCACCGTCACCCGAGTTTCAACGCTTGCGGGTGCCGGAATGTTGAAGTCGGCCAACGGCGAAGACAACACGATGTATTTGTGCCCATCGGATCCGGTTTGCACCGAACGCAAGCTATTTTCCGCATCCATGATTCCGGTAATCAGCGAGATCGTTCCCACGCTCGGTGGAGCCATCAACATCATCAGCCCGCTCAACCGTGGCGTCACGGAGAACAATCCTTGCGACGGTCCCAGCGAACGATACGGGGGGCTGTTGGTCGACAACGTCCCAGCAGCGTCCACCGTCAGCGTGTCAAAGATCGCCCAGATCGATGAGGTGGAACCGTCGGGCTCACGAACATCGACGGGACGAAACGCGAATACCGAATCGCCAGTCGACATGCCCGCGGGTGCGGCCAGACGCACGCTCACCTCGCCTTCAATGACATCTTCGCCGCTATCGATATTGACTCCGGCGACAAAGCTGAACTCGGGGGGCAGATCGTACGGTGCATCTGCCTCGGTCACGCTCTGAACCGAGACGGCGACATCTCGCGCGACCGACCCGGGCGAGATGCCCACCAGGATTGAGGCGTTCGCGATCAACCCACCGCTGGTGCCGACGGTTTTCGTTTGCGACGCGGGTTGCTGTTCGATCACGAAGGTTCCGACGCTCCGGTATCCGCCCTGGATCATCGTGATATCGACTCGGCCTGCCGATGTCGCAGTGATCAGGCCCTCCGCCGACACGGTCGCCACCGTGTTGTCCGACGACACATAGATGGCTCCGTCCGCAGCAGCCGAGACGTTGGCGACTGCTTCATCCCGACGAACACGGATGATGGACTGGCGGGTATCCCCGACGGCCATCGCATAAGATTCCGGATAGAACTGGCGAGTGTCCCCGTCACGCTGGCCGACTGTCACGGCGATCGCGGTGGTGTAGCCGTACGCGGACACCAGCACCGCAGTCGTTCCCTCGTTTCCAGCCAGAATGATCCCGCCGTCGGTAACAACGGCGACATTGGGATCGAGCGATCGGAACGTCAGTTCGTCGAACGAAAGAGAAACTTCTTCCCCGACGGCGTTTCGAGCGATCAGATCGAGGACGCTCGACGCCCCCAGATCCAAAACGATTTCGGGACTGACCGTTTCTAAGGCCATCAAGCTTGGGACTTCATCGCGCACGCCGATGCGGATTGAACTTGAATTCAGCAAGCCATCACTGGCTGAAACATCGATGGCCGAAGCGTCGCCCGTGGGAACGATCCGATACAGCCCGCTGCCGAGCGGCCGTACCTCCGCATCCAATCCAACGACGGAAACAAACGTCAGCGGATCCATCTCGGCGTCCACCAACCATTCATTTAAATCGGTTACCGCAGCGTTGCGTCCGCGACTGACAATGTCAGGCGAATTGGTACGCTGTGACGGTGCCGTATTGGCGACGAAGCCGAACATGGCATTCAGTCCCGCAGTGTCGACCTCATCAACATCTCCATCGCGGTCGAAGTCGCCGCCGATGGACGAGTCGTTCGCATCGACATCGCCGTCGTTGTCTGCATCTCCGACGAGGAAGATCGAGGCGGAGTACTCGCCCGTGCCGCCGCTTAGCGACAGAACGTAGGTCCCCGACGTGACGATGGAAACATGCGTTATCGAGCGGCCGGTGATGGTCGACTCAAATCCGCTGGATAGTCCTTCAATCGTCGCCGGATTCGGATCAAAGTCGCTGCTCGTGGTCATGATGCCGACCGTGATGCGACCAGTAGGACTGCTACGAAGTTCGCCTTCGGTGACGGTGAATGCGTAGCGATCGACATCACCTTCGATGGTGGCGCCGGTAAGGTCACCGGCAATGATCGATCTTGTGCCGCCCAAATGCGGTGCGACCGGCGAAGTCGGCAGCGGTGTGCCGTCACCGTTGTATGGAAAATGGATACCATCGCTAGCTGTTGGTGCGATGACGGTTAGTCGCCCTTCATCGTCGTATCCATAGAACGTTCGGTCACCGCTAACGGCATCGATCGCACTGACCATCTGGCCGTCGGATTGGTAACGATAGACGGTGTGCTGGCCGTCGCTTCCAACCAGTTCGCTGATTTGACCATGGCTGTTTCGCACGATGGTCAGGTTGGATCCGTCGGACGCAACGATTCCGCTGCTAGTGAACCGCAGCGAGGTGCGGTCATCGGCCGCCACGATACGACTGAGCAAAAAGGTGTCAGGACTCTTTTCTGTTAATTCGTGCCGCTGTCCGGCGGGCGAAACGAGGGTGAAGGAGACGTCGCTGGCGACGTTGGGCGAATAAGACAAACCGGTGCCGACGACGAAGTACGCTCCGCCGGCGCGGCGAAGCGGGGCGGTCGCGGGACTGGTCAGCGTCCAGGTCACGCCGTCATCGGCCGTCCATGCGGGTTGGTAAGTCGTCACGCCGGAACCAGCGTCGGTCAGTTCGGTCGGTGCGAACGTATAGCCCACTCGCTCGCCGGTCGGCAGCGTCAAGTACAACCGCGTGCCGTCAGCCAGCCCCGCGAAGACGTCGTCGGTGGTGTCGCCGCCGATTGCGATTTGCGGATCGACCAGCGGCCACGACCAGGCCGCTCCGAAATCGGATGCCGCATCCAGCGATCGAATCGAACTGTAAAAGCGAGTCACATCGACATCGATGCCGGCCAGCGTGAATGTCATGTCGGTCGCCGTTTCGTTGACCGCGCCGGACTTGTCGGTCGAATTGATTTCCAAGTCGAACGTGGCCACGGATGTCAAACCGCCAAAGTCGCTGGCGGTCACTCGCGCGACGTAGAAACCGTTCTCGTACAGCGACGGATCGATCGTGACCAAGCGAACGATGCTGGTCGTTCCTTCGCGTAGTAAGATCGGATCGCCGCCGCCAATTGGGACCAGTTCGACTTTGTACTCGGCTAGCCCATCGTCAAAGATGTCGAACATCATGTCGCGCGTGCCGGTCACGATCGGCGGCGCGAACTCGGTGATCTCGATTCGTGGTGCGGCTCGGTCGGCCAAGTCGCGGACGAAGATCGGACGCGTTGTGGTCGTCGTGCGGCCTTCGATGTCGGTCACCGTCGCGGTCACTTCGTAGCGGCCTGGCGCGTCGGCAATGAAGCTGCCACGGCCGACCGAATCCAACACGATCGGTGTCCCGTCAACGGAAAGGGTTGCCTCACCAATCGCCACGTCACTATCGGCGATCGGTTCGATCGTCACGGTTTGACCGGGACTGGCGGGGAAGCTCGGCGTCAACAGAATTTGCAAGTCCGGTGAGACCGGCTCGAGCGATGCGACCAATGTTAGCGCCCGCCGAATCTGCGTCGCACCGTCATCGGCCGTCAAACGCACCGTGTAAGTTCCCGCTTGGAAACTTTGCGGCGTCCAATCGATCTGGCTGACGCCATCGACGACGTTCAGCGTCGCGCCCTCGGGCAAATCGATCGCGGCAAGCGTGACGTCGTCGCCGTCGGGGTCCGACGTGGGGATGACCAACGTGAACGCTTCGCCGATTTGTGCGTTTCGCAGTTGCGGCGCGGTGATCGATGGTGCGCGGTTGGTCGCCAGCACTTGCACATCGACGTCGATCGTATCGCTGCCGCCGCTGGGATCGGTCACCGTGAACGGCAACGAGTATTCGCCGGCCGATTCAAAATCGACATCCCAGATCACGACTCGGGTCAGCGGATCGAACGTGAACCCGTCGATCGCGTCGCCGTCGTAGCTGTAGATCAGCGGTTCGCCGTCGGCGTCGCCGGCGTTGATCGAGAACACGGTTTGGTCGCCCTCGCGAGCGAACAAACGGGGCAGCGGATTGATCTGTGGCGGCTGGTTCGTGTTCGTCACAGTGACCAGCACGTCTTCGCTGCGCGAGCCCGCGCCGTCGGACGCGGTGATGCGAAGCCGATACGTGCCGGCTTGGCTGAGCGTCGGCGTCCAAGTCAATGCACCGGAGTCGCCATCGAACGTGACGCCGGTGGGCAATCGAGTCGTCGTCGTTCCTCGCACCAGCGCCGCGGTGAAGAACACGTCGTCGCCATCGACATCGGTCGCCGCCGCGTTGATGTGCAGCGTTTGACCTTCGGCGATCGTTTGCGCCCCGATCGGTTCCAAGTTCGGACGCGTGTTGTTTTCGCGTACCGTCAGCGTGATCTCTCGCGAATCGCTCAGCACGCCGCCCGCGCCGTCGTTGCCGCTGTCGGCGACATTGAACGTGATCGTGGTCTGCCCGATGTCGGCCGCCGTCGGTGTCCATGTGAACGTCGCGCGGCCGTAGAAATCTTCCGTCACTAGTGACGCGCCAGTTGGCAGCGTGCTGGTCGTGAACGTCAGCGGATCTTCGTCCGCGTCGGTCGTGTTGATCACCAACGTGAACGGTTGGCCGACCAGGGCGACCGAATCAAAGAACGGCGTCAAACGCGGCGGTTCGTTCGCGCTGGTGACTTGCAAGATGAACTGAACCGATTCGCCCAGCGGTGCTTCGCCCGTCGTTTCGCGTGCGCGAACCGTGACCAAGTAGTCGTCTCGATCCCCCGCGACCGGCGAGACTGAAAGCGTGCCCGTGCCGTCGCCGTTATCGGTCAATGTCGCCCACGACGGTAACTGCGTCGACTGTCCGATCGTCACGTCCAACTCGATCGGCGTGCCGTCGGGATCGACCGCCACGATCGGAATGTCCAGCGTCGTGCCGACCGGAACGATGCGGTTGTCGATGGTCGTGATTTCGGGACGAAAGTTGGCGTTGCGAACGTTGATCGCCAGCGTCACCGTGTCGCTGGTCGGCGTGCCGGTTCCATCACCATCGTCGGTCGCGGTGAAATCGATCTCGAACCGCCGCGTTTCCAGTCCACCCGTCGCATCGAACGCGGGCGTCCATGTGAATACTTGCCGATCGACATCGAACGTCGCGCCATCGGGCAACGTGCCGTGCGTGTAGGTCAGGTCCGGCAATAGTCCGGCAAAGTCGATGAAGAAATCATCGGTCGTCGTCAACGAGTTCGTCGGCGCAACGGGGAACTCGGGATCAAACGCCGCCACGCGGACGTCCAGCGATTGTCCCTCGAAGATCGTGAACTCGCCGATCGCCGAGAACGCGACCGGGCCGTTGATGTTGTTGACCGTGATCGTCGAAGTCACTCGCGTCAACGATTCGCCATCGTCGGCAAAGAACGTCAAATCGAACACGCCGTGCTGATCAAAGCCCGGCGTCCACTCGAACAGACCCGTGTTGGGGTCCACGAACGCGCCCGGCGGCAAATTCGGCGACAGGTAACGCAAGGTGTCGCCGTCTTCGTCGTTCCCGAACAATCGGAACGTGATCGCGTCGCCTTCGTTGATCGTTCGATCGGCCACGGGGGCGAGCGTCGGTGCGACGTTGTTGTTCGCGATCACGATATCGAACGTCACGCTGGTTTCGACGAATCCGTCACTGGCAATCAAGCGGACGCTTTCGTACACGCCCGCGTCATCGCCACCGGGTCGCCAGCGCAGCGTTTGTCCGACGGAATCGAACACCGCGCCGGGCGGCAGACGATCGGCAAAGTAAAACAGATCGTCGCCGTCGGGATCAAATCCGCTGATCGGAATCTCGATCAAGTCGCCTTCGGTGGCAAGCAAGTCCTCGACCGGCGCGATGATCGGCGGTCGGTTGGCACCGGTCACGTCGACGGTCCAAACTTGCCGCTCGAACGCACCCCGCGCGTCGTACGCACGCAGCTCGAACGTCGTCCGCGGCGCTGCCCCGCGAGTCGGCATCCAAGACACCGCGCCGCTGTTCGGATCAACCGTCGCTCCCTCCGGTGCATCGGTTAGTACGTAAGTCACGCGGTTGCCGTCGGGATCGGACGCCGTCGCCGCGTACTCGTACTCGGCCGACGCCGCGGCGGACAACTGCGGCGTCGAATCAAACGTCGGCAACAGGTTCGGCGGCAATGTCGCCAGCACTCGCGGATCAAAATCAAGGTCCAGCAAATTCGGGTTCGCGATCACGACCGTTTGCGGTAGCGACGACGTGCCGGCGGCCAGCACCGTGCCATCGGCAAGCACTTGAAAGCCGTTGGCGTCGGCGGGCAGTCCGTCGTTGCCAAAGAAGACGACGGACGCATCACCAAACTGGTCGAAGATCACGTTGATCGGACCGGCGATGTCAAAGTCGGCCGTGTTGGTCACCGTGACGTCGAACAGCAACGTGCCGTCGCCGCGGTGGATGCGAGTGGCCGAGTAGGCAACGCTGGTGCTGATCGAGACGTCTTCAAAGACGCGGAACGTGGTGGTGAAGCCGTTGCCGCCGATCGGGATGCCCTGTTCGCTCTCGATCGACGGGGCGACTCGCAATTCGTATTCCGCCGGCGCGAGCGACTCGAACAACAACTCACTCGTCCGCGTCGCGGCGTCGTACTGGACCGCGCCGATGCCGACCGATTGGCCGGTGTCCTTGTTGACGATCGTGTAGTTCGCGCCGCGGGTGGCGCTGGACGTTCGCGCCGGATCGGCGGCGTTCAACCCGACGTCGAACACCAACGCCGCGCGATTGTTTTGGCGGATGATCGTGTCGACGACACGCGGTGCGGCGACGGTAAAGAAGATGTCGACTTGATCGCCCTGCGTGACCAGAAAACGTCCGTCGGGCAGCGACTCGATGCCTTCGACGCGTCCGGTCCCGCCGCTGGCGATGACGGTTTGGCGAAGCGATTGCGGATCGATGATGCTGATTCGGCCGCCGTTTTGATGGCCGACGATCAGGGCACCGTCGACCAGCGAACCGGCCGCACCGATGGCCAACGATTCGGCACCGCCGGAAACGCTACCGATCACTTCGGCGCGACCGCGGAAATCGAATCGCAGCACTTCGCCGCCGGTCGGCCAAGCCGTACCGTACAACGTGCCGTCGGCATCGACCGCCATCGCGTCGACACGAACGTTGCTGAACGGTGTTAAACGTCGCGTCGCCGTGTCCAGCCGCGCGACGCCGCCGGTGGTCGCAACGTAGATCGCGTTTTGGCCCGGGATCGCGGCCAACCCCAACGAGATGCCCGCGCCGACGCGATCGAGCACCGCACCGGTGGCCGGATCCAACTGCAACAATCCTTCGCCGCCCGTCGACGCCCACAGTTGGCCCGCCGCGTCGAACACCATTTCGTAGATCGGTGAATCCGTGGGTCGCCACCAGCCGACGATCGCTTCGGTTGGCCCTCGCCGATGCGGTAAAGCTCGTTCCGCCCGGCACCCCCGGAAACGTAAACGCTGCCGTCGGGCCCGACCGCCATCGCCAGCGCACCAATGCTTGCACCGGAGATTCCCGGGATCGTCGCGAAGCGCTCGGCGGCCAGCGGACGGATCACTCGCGCGAACCGGCTGGGCTGCGTCGCGCTGGTCCGCGACGGGATGCCCAACGCCGATTCGTCGAACAACCGGTCCGCCACCGTTTCGGGTTGCGGCGTCGCGCGGGGCAGCGGCGGAGCGACGACGGCCGTCGGCGGTGCGGAACCACCGAGGTTGATGTCGGGCACCAATCGCGGAACGCGGATGCCGTCGGCGACCGGTTCGACGTTGCCGGCCGCGTCGATCGATCGGACCAGGAACTGTGGCCGAGCGCCGGCGTCGGCTTCGTAAACGAACGAAGTCTCCGCGGTGCGGTACAAGACGCTGCGGAACCGAGTGCCACCGTCGCCGGAAACCAACAACGAGTACGCCGCGACGCCGCTGCCGCCCGCATCGTCGACGGCGGACCAAGCCAGTTGGTAACGATCGCCGCCGATCGGCGTGACGACCAAACTGCTGGTCGGTGGAAAGGCATCCAGCGTCGCCGTCGTCGTTTCGCTGTCGACCGGTGCCGCGCCGTCGATGATCACGCGCGCGGTCATCTCGATCGCGTCGCCGGTTTGCGGGTCGCCGGTTTGTCCGGCGGCATTGGTGTCGTTGACGCTGGCAAAGAAACGAACCGTTAGTGATTCGCCCGGCGACAACAATCCGACCGACGGGATCGACCGGCGGCAATCCGTCGCGTGGATCGATCGCGCGCAGCAAGTACGACGCGACGCGAGTGTTGGCGTCGACGCCGGCGGTGACTTGCAACTGGTAGCCTTCGTCGTCGACCAGATCGAATTCGCCGACGAAGTTCGGACGGCCCGGCGGCAGCGTGATGTTGCGTCCGCCCAGCGTGATGCCGCCGAGTTGGAAACTTCGTTCGTCAATCGTGTCGTCCAGCGGCACCAGGATCCGGATCTCGTTGGCCGCGTCGGACGATTCGCTGTCGTACGTCGCGGTGACGCTGTACGGCAGCGGCGTTTCAAAGGGCACAAAGTTATCGACATCGACCCCGGTCGGCCCGGTAATCGTGATCGAATCGCCGACCTGTTGGCCGAAGTCATCCAAGTTGAACAAGATCGTGTCGGCGACTTCGCCACGATCGTCATCCGGCACGACCGCTCGCAACTCGAACGCGATGAACGATGTCGGGTTCGGTGCGGCAAGATCGTACTGGTCAAACGTCGGCAACGCGCCGCCGCCAAACACGTCGGCGGTGTGACCGAAGTACCCGCGCAGACGCTCGACGAGCGTGACCAGCGTCGTTTCCGCCGTCGCCAACTCGACCGCCGCGTCGTCGATGATGCCTGAACCGGCATCGCCGCCCAGCAGTCCGCCCAGCGCGCTAAAGAACAGGTTGACGTTGTCGGACGTTGGCGTCGCCGTCGGCGGCGCGTCTTCGTCGCGCAGCAAACCGACATCGGCCAGCGCCGCCAAGAACAAATCGGCAAACGCTTCGCCATCGCCGGCGATCGACACCAGTTGGTTCGGCGCGTCGATGTCAGCCAGGATCGCGGTCCGCAAGCGAGCCGCTTCGCCGCGTTGATAGTCGACGTACTGGGCACTGGTCAGCGGCGTTGCCGAAGCGGTGACGTAGAAATCGAACGCCAGAGCCTCGATCTCCTCCGGAGTCAGTTCGGCCAGGAAGTTCGGGTTTTCCTCCAGTTCCTCGCGCAGTCCCGGATAGATCGTCACCAGGCTGCCGATTTCCGTCACACCGCTGGCCGGCAAGTCGATCGCCACGCTTCGCGCCGTCAACACGCCGTCCAGGTTCAACTCGCCAGCGATCTCGGACGAATCGAACGTCGAGATCGAATCGAACAACGGCGAGATCGTGCCATCGTCGCCGCGAGCGCCCGACGTAAACGTGATCGCCGGGCCGCGGATGATGCCCTCATCGTTTTGGATGTTCGGAAACGCGTACTCGATGATCGTGTACGGCGTGTCGACGTTGGCCAAGTTTTGGACCGCGAACCCATACGCACCGGTCTCGCCCAGACCGATCAAACTGGGACCGCCGACGCCGACGTTGACTTCCAACGGGTCCGCCGATTCGACTTGGAATCGATACGGGTCGACCGCCAGCCGACCGTCGGGATGCAGCACTTGGACGTCGTACAAACCGTGCGGCGCGTCGCGCAAGATCGAACACCGCGATGATCTCCGTCGCGTCGACTCGCGTGACCGACACCGGCGCGAACTCCGCGATCGTCGGCCGCACCAAACGCACGGCGGCTTGCGGTGGAAACTCGGCACCCGAGATCGTCACGGTCACGTAGCGATCGTCGCCGCCGGCATCGGGCGTCACGCCGGTGATGCCGAACGGGAGGCGTGATGCGGTCAACTCGACCGGGTATTCGTTTCGCGTGCTCGGATCGTAGACGTCGTCTTCGGCATCGACGCGGATGCCGGCGCGGGCCAGGATGAAGTAACGACCGCCGAGCGTTTCGGGGATGACCAGCGTTTGGTCGGCGGCCAAGTAACCTTCGTAAGCCGCATCGAAATCGAACGGTCGGGGCAGCGCCTCGTGCTTGGCGTACAACTCGTGCGAGCCGACATTGTTCAGACTGTCCAAGCCGACGCGGATCGTTTGACCGGGCGACGTGTCGAGTTGGAACAAACGCGAAACGCCGACGGCCAACTGATCGGCCAGCGGAATGTCCAGCCGCAGCAGCGGCACCGTCACGTTGATCGTGCCTGCCGACGGCAAGTCGTTGTTGCGATTGTTCTCGCCCTCGAACACGTCATCAAAGATGTCGGTGCGAACGATCACGCGGTAGTCACCCGGCAGCGTCGCGGGGATCTCGAAGTCCAGCGTCGACGTGTACGTTTCGCCGGGATTGAGGGTCCGCACGCCCAGTGGATCGACTCGGCCGAGCAACAAGTCGCCGACGTCCCAGACGTTATCGGCCGACAAGTAGACCGCGTCGGCGATGCGTGCTCGCGCGCGTTCGTCGCCCGTGTTTTCCACCGTCCAAGTGACCGACGAGATGTCGCCGACTTGTCCCGATGCGGACGCCGAAACGTCGACGACTTGCAAGTCCGACGGCGGCGGCAGAACGATCAGCATCGGCGTTTGCCCGACGATCACGTTGTTCGTTTCGTCGGCTTCCAGCACCTCACCATCGGCTCGCGACGCACGCGGAACGTCGGTGGCGACGATCACGTAGTAGTCGCCGACTAGCCCACGCGGCACGCGCACGGTCTGCGTGATCGAACCGGTTTCGCTGGCCGCCAGCGGATCGATGCGGCCAATCTCTCGGACGAAGTGATCGCTGGACACGTCCAAGAATCGGTCGCGAGAAAGATAGACGCGGTCAAAGTAGGGCGTTTGCCGATCGGGCACCGCGCCGCCGTCGTTGCTGTAAACGTAGGTGAACGTGAAATCCTCGCCGACATCGACGTTCAGGGTGTGAGTCAGCGAATCGAGCACCAAGTCCGGCGCGGGCACGAACTGAACGTCCAACGGGATCGCGACTTGGTTGTTGCCTTCGCCGTCGAACTCCAGCACCTTATCGGCGATGCCAAGCGACCGCGTCGGGCCCGTCGTCGCGGGATACGGCAACGGACGACCATAGCTGCCCGCGCCGAACGTGGCATCGGTGAACGCGATCAAGTTGAAATCGCCGCCGATGTTGTCCGGCACGCGAACTTCCATGCTGACTTCGTAACTTTCGGCGATGCCGAGCGCATCGCGGCGACGGAACCGCCCCAGTTCGATGTCGTAAGCGTCGGTCGAGGTGTCCGTCGACAAGAACACGCGATCGGTCCAGTCGTCGACGCGGGTCGCGCGTGTGCCGGAGTTGGTGACGGTGAAGGAAACGCTCAGCAGACTGCCGCTGTCGGGATCAACCGGGATCGCGGTCAGGTTCGTGATCGTCAAGTCGGCTTCGGCGTACTCGACGGCGATCGGATTGCTGACGCGGAAGTTGTTGTCTTTGTTGCCGTCTTCCCACGGCTTGTCTTGCAAGTCGCTGACCCAATGGGGAAAGCTGCTGCGGCTCCAACGATTCAAAATCGGATTGCCGCCGCGTGACAGTCCCACGTTTGTGAACACGTGCGCGTACCATGTCCCGCTACTGCCCGGCGGGGTTGCGACGACCAGGCTATCGCTGAACGATTCGCCGGGACCGAGCGGTTGGTTGAATAAGTGGACCTTTGCACCGACGTAGAAATCGCGGCTGGCGTCGTAAACTTGATCCTTGGAAAGAAAGACGTACTGCGTGACGCTGTCGGTATCCGCAGCGACCGCGTGATCGCCGTCATTGGCGATCGTCCAGCGAACGGTGATCGGTTCGCCCGACTTGCTGGTCGGCGTCGCGGTCACGGTTTCGACGACCAGATCGGTCACCGCGTCGGTGACGGGAATGTCGGTCGAACCGACGTTGTTGTCGGTGAACGGGCCTTCGTAAACGGTCGCAAGCGTTCGCGTCGGACCGGCCAGGATCGCGCGGAGTTCGGACTGCGAGAACTGACGCAGGTCGCTGAGGCTGGTTTCGCCGAGCGGCTTGCCGGTGGCGGCTTCGACGCGTTGCAGGACCGCCTTCACTTCGTCCAAGAACTTGTCTTCGTCGGTCAGCGCGATCCGCGGATCGACGTTCGTTCGCACCAGCACGTGGTTGCCGCGCGCCGTCGGCGGCAACGTGAACTCGGCGTCTTGCGTGTACGACTGGCCCGGCAACAGCCGGCCGACGTGCGGCAATGCAAAGACTAATTGGTCGGTTGGATCCCAAACGTCGTCTTCGGAAATGTAGATCGCGTCGGCCCACGATTCGCGATCGGTCGCGGCCGTGCCGATGTTGTCGACGGTCCAGGACAGCGACAACGTTTCGCCGCCGACGATGGGTAGCGAATTACCGTCGTCGCCCGCCGGCACCGTGACCGTTGACACGCGAAGGTCGGCCGGCGGCGTCAACAACACGTTGATCGGTGTGCTGCCGTAGTTGCTGCCGTCCAAGTCGCCGGGCGCATCGGGGTTCACGTTCGATGCGAACGAGGCTTCATAAACGCGTCCGTAACCGTCGGCGTAAACGGTCAAGAAGTATTGCCCGGTCAGCCCCACGGGAATGTTGACGGTCGCTTCGGCTTCGTAGCTGTCGTTGACCTCAAGCACGCCGCTGTGCCGGTACGTGCCGACCAAACGATCGCCGCGACCGGGCTTGGGACCGTCGGTACCCAGCGTCAACCAAATCTGGTCCGTCCACGAACCCGGATCGGTCGGTCCAGCGCCGAGGTTGCTGACCGCGTAGCGAACCGTGAAGGACGAATCATCGAACGTGTCACCGGGGCCTTGGATCGACGTCACGACCAGGTCGGGCGGCGGCACCGGATTGGCATCGATCGCGACGGCCTTGGCCGCGCGGTTGTTGTTCTCGCTGGGGAATTCGTCGACTTGAGATCTCGCATCGGTCTCGACCAACACGAACCAATTGCCCGAGATCGCGCGAGGGATCAAGAAGCTGGCCGTGGTCACGTATTCGGTCGACAGCCCGTTGGGCGAACCGGGAAACCCGAGCGCCGAACCGTTGTCGAGTTCACCCAGTAGCAACGCGCCGGCCGTGCTGCTGGACGACGACGACAACCACACGCGATCCTTCCACCGGCTGCCCGCCGAGGGCGTGTCGGCGGTGCCCAAGTTGCGAACGCGAAACTCGACCGGCAACAACGTGCCCGCCGTGATCGCGGCCGGGTAATCGCTTTGCACGGTGACTTGCAAGTCCGGACGGGCTCGCAAGTTGATCTGAAACGGATCGGTGAAGCCTGTGTTCAGGACGTTGTCGGTTTCAAAGATCACGTCGTCGGTATCGGTCTCGACAAAGAACCGAAACTGGCCCGACGTTCGCGGCAGCAGAACCACTTCGGTTCGCGTCACGGTCGTGCCCGCGGCGATCGGTTCATCGACGGCGTACTTGCCGAACTGGTACGTCTCGTTGCCGGCGGTCGATTGCAAGAACAGTCGATCTCGCCAACCGGTTTCCGTCGTTTCGCCTTCGTTGCGGATCGTCCATGTGACTTCGACTTGCGTGCCGTCGGCAAACTCCGTCGCGCCGCCGACCGAAACGTCGGCAACGACCAAGTCCGCGTTGGGCGGTGGGACCAGGAACACATCGATCGGTTCGCTGACCGCTTGGTTGCCGCCACCCGGATTGGCATTACTGCCATCGGCGATCGCCGTGTTGCTGTTGTAAAGGAACTCGTTCGGACCGCCGGTACGGACGAAAACGTATTGCTGGCCTTCGGTGGTTCGCGGCAAGACAAAGTTTTCGACGCGAGTGTACGAACCACCCAGCGCAAGCGCACCGCCTCGGGTGCTGCTGCCGATCAGTCGCAATCCCGTCGCGCCGGTCGGATCGGGCGAGATGTAAACGAAGTCGGTCCACGTGTCGCGATCGGTCGTCGCGATGCCACGATCGGCGTTGTTGCGAACCGTCCACGATACACCGATCGGCTGACCCGAAACGGGATCGCCCGACGTGGTGACCGATTCGACGACCAGGTCGCTGTAGGGGGTCCGCGAAACGTCGACGAAGTGCCCCGGCGAGCCGACGTTTGTCGCGTCATCGGCAAGCTCGAACACCGCATCGTCGGCGTCGGTCTGCACGAACAGCGTGAATCGTCCGTTGGTACGATTGGCAAGCTGGATGATCTCGGTGCGGGTGTACTGGCTGCCCACCGGCATCGCGCCGACGTGCGTGTAGGTGCCCAAAACAATGTCGTCGGCGTCGCCCAGGATGTCGTCGTTGGACAAGATCACGCGGTCGGTCCAGTTGTGAACGCGTCCCGGACCGGCACCGACGTTCTGGACCGTCCACGAAACGGTCAAGTCGACAGGATCGCCGACCAGTAGCTCCGGTGCAACGACTTGTGACACCGTCAAGTCCGCGTACGGGAACAACGAGACTTCGACTGCGTCGCTTGCCGCCGGCACGGTGTCTTCGCCCGCACCCTCGTTGACGTTGTTGTTCGCGTCGGGCACGACGATGAAGTGATGGTTGCCGGAAACCGCGTCGGGCAATCGCACGTTCGCCGATCGAGCGATGGAGCCGCCGACGATCAAATCGTCTGCCGTCGACAACTCGCCCAATAGCACGTCATCGTCCGAGAACACATCATCGGTGGAGAGATAAATCGCGTCGGTCCAGTCCGTCGTCGCCGTCTTGTCGCCGTCGTTGGCGATCGTCCAATTGACCGTGACGACTTCGCCGCTGATCGCGGGCGTTGCCCCGCTGAGCGTCACGCCGCTGGCGACCAGGTCCGGCAGCGGCGCGGTGCTGATCGCGATCGATGCCGTTGATGATGTGATGTTGTTGCCTTCCGCGGTCGGTTCGATGACGCGATTGGTCGCATCGGTTTGCACGATGACGAAGTAGTTTCCCGCGGCGACGCTGGCGGGCACGACGAACGTGTTGGTCATCGTGTACGAAGCGTTCGAGCCGAGCGAACCGTTGTGCGTGACGCTGCCCAGCAGGATGTCGCTGCCGAAATCCGTGTCGCTGGACAGGTAAACGCGGTCGACCCAAGTCGTCGCGATCGTCGTCGCCGTTCCATCGTTCCGCACTCGCCAAGTCACATCGATCGAGTCGCCGATGAAGCCGGTCGCCGGCGTCGTGATCGCGTCGACGATCAGGTCGGCCGGCGGATCGGCCAGCGCGATCGTGATCGGCCGCGACGTCGTGTTATTGACGTCACTACTCTCGAAGACTTGGCCGGCCGAATCGGTGCGGATCAGGATGAAGTAATCGTCTTGGATGCCGAACGGGATCGCCACGTCGATGAACGCGGTGTAGGTCTCGCCGTCGACCAAGTCGTCGCGGCGGACGACGCGTCCGAGTTCGATGTCGCCCGAGTTGCCGTAGACGTCGTCTTGGGAAAGCACGATCCGATCGGTCCAGGGTTGGGCCGCGGTCGCCAGGCCGTCGTTTTGGACCGTCCACTCGATGCGAACGACATCGCCGTTCTGCGCCGACGTCGGCACGGTGAACGAATCGATGGTCAAGTCCGGCGCGGCAAACGTGACCGTCGCGGTGAACGTGTCCTCGTCCGCTTCGCCGAACACCTCGTCGCCGTCCTGGTTCATCGCGTTGCCCGACGGATCGAAGATGTCCGGACCGATGACCAGCGAGTAATCGCCGAGCGTCGTTTGCGTGGCGAACGAGATGCGGACTTTGTTCATGTCCATGCCGACGACTTGGCTGACCGGCACGACGCCATTGGGCCCGACCATCGAAACGTCTTGCGGCGTGAACGTCGATAGATCGATGTCTTCGTCGAACACGATGTCGATGAACGCGTAAGGCCGCGAGACAAAGTCCGGCGTGTATGACAACACCTTCGGTCCGCCCGAATCGATCGTGAACATGCCGGTGAAGACGTCCTGGGCCGGCTCGCCGGCGGTACCGTCTTGGTCCTGGTCCATCGCCGTGCCGCCGACGTCGACGATCGCCGGTCCGATCGCGATCGAGTACACGCCCGAGGTCGTTTGCGGCGCGAACGACAACGTGTACGACAGCGTCCCATCGAACGTGATGCCGGTGACCGGAACGATGCCGTCGGGGCCGGTGATGACGACGTCGGCGGCAGTGAAGCTTGATAGGTCCACGGCTTCGCTGAATCGGACCGTCACCGAAGAAAGCGGTGCGGGGTTGACGCCTCGCGGGGTCAAATCGGTCACGAACGGCCCGGCACCGGTGACGGTCAACGTGCTGACGTAACGGTCATCGACTTCGCCCGCGATCGCGTCGCCGTCGGCGTTCATCAATGTTCCACCAACGTCGGTGATGCCGGGACCGACGATGATGTTGTAGACGCCGTCGGCGGTGCTGCGGGTCAAGTTGATGCGGTAGGTCGTGTCGCTCAGTCGATCGATGCTGGTCGCCGGGACGACGCCGGCCGGCCCGGTGATGCGGACGTCGCCGGTCGAGAAACTGCCTTGCGTGATCGGCACGTTGAACGTCACGTCCAACGACTGCAGCGCGCCGACTTGCGTGCCTGATGGCGACTGGGAAATGATCCGCAGCGGTTGCCGGTCGACGGTGATGGTGCTGACATAAACATCGGCCGCTTCGCCACCGACGCCGTTGTTGTTCTGGTCGTGCGTGTTGCCAGAGACGTCGCGAGCGGCCGGTTGGATTCGCAGTTCGTAATCGCCGTCGAACGGTTGCGGCGGGAACTGGACGCGGAAGGTCGTGTTGGTGTCGTCGGTCGGCGTGACGCCCAGCGGTCGCACGCCCGCCTCGATCAGAGTCGAGTCACCGACCAAGCGGAACAGATCGGGATCAAACGAGGTGAGTTCGCCTTGCGCGGCCGACAATTCGAGCCCGCTCGAACTGGTGTTTTGGAACATGATCAACCGCATTGGATACGTTCCGGCGGCGGGAAAGTCGAACATATAAAGGTCGGTCGCGAAGGATCGTGTCGAAACAAACTCACCGGCGAAGTCACCGATCTGCAACCGGTGTCCGTCATCGCTGCCGACGGCGAACGTCCACTGGCCCGCGACGGGAATGTTGATGGTCGTGGTGACATCGAGGACAAATTGGTTATCGGTGGCGACTTCGGGGTTGCCGCGATTGGGCACGAAGTTGCCCGCGACGTCGCCGTAGTTGATCCGGTCGGTGCGAACGGTTTCGCTTGCCGACTGCAGTGCCACGTCGTCCAACACCGCGATCGCTTCGGCCAATGTCGTGACGGGATCGATCGCTTCCACCGCGCGAACGTCGAATAGGCCTTCGGCGATCGTGACCGAACGATGGGCGTCTTGCCGTGCGGCTTGGTCGTCGTTGTACAGCCGGACGTCGGCGGCGGAAAACGAATCGGGGTCGATCGCTTTATCGAACGTCACCGTGACGCTGGACAGCACCGACGAAGTCGTCGTCGCGGGCGTTTGCGACGTGATCCGTGGACCTCGCAAATCGACGATCAATGTTCCGCCGAACACGTCATCAATCGGTTCGCCGGGCGTGCCGTCGCGGTCCTGGTCCATCGCGATGCCGATCGAACCGAGGATGTCCGGTCCGACGCTCAGCACGTAGCTGCCGGCATTGGTTAGCGGCGTCGACAGCGTCAAGACGACGCTGTCGGTGCCGACGAATTCAAAGCCGCTGATGCCGACGGCGGCGGGACCGGCCAGCGAAAAGTCCGAGAGCTGGACCGACGATGGGTCAATCGCGGAGTCGAAGCGAACTTGCAAACGATCGATTGGCGGGACGAAATCGATCGTGCCCGAATCACGCAAGCTGATGATCTCGGCATCCGACACCGAACGTTCAACGATCGAAACTTCATCGATCAATCCGATGAACGGCGTTGCACCTACCAAGTAAGCATTACCACCAATCCGAACGCCGACGCTGGACGGAGCATAGACGCCGTTTCTCTCTTGGGTTCCGACCAATGATCCGTTGATGAACAGCAACGTTTGCGTGCCTCGAACCGTTGCCGCCACGTGGGTCCAAACACCGACTTCGGCCGCGACACCGCTGTCCAAGACGGTCGCCGGAGTGCTGGTCGCGTAGTTCCCGTCTTGGATCAAAATGTTCCATTCGGCAGGCCCGTTCGAGATTCCCGTGATCATCGTCCGGCCCGTCGCAGCGACCTGTGTCGGCTGCACCCAAGCGGCGATCGTCCAATCGCGGGCCGGTGCCCAGGCACCAAGGTCGATCACATCGTCGCCATCAAATGCGAACGAAAGCCCGCCGTCGCGACCGGGGCCGAAGTGCGCGTTGCCAATCGGAGCGCCGTTGCGAGTCCCCGAGTGATCCAAATAGTTCGCTTCGGCGTCGTAACGATGGTGGATCGGCGTTTCGATCCGCGGCAAGCGTCGGAAAGAAGCAACCGTCGGCCCGAGCGGTCGCGGCGGGATCGACAGGAACGAACCGTAGTCGACGAAGTCGCTGACCGGAGTGCCGGGTGGATTGTCGTTGACCAGTCCATCGCCGGCCGATGGATCGTGCGGGCCGCCTGGATGACCCCAATAGTTTTCGGTGAACAAAGCGCGAGTGCGATCGGTGCCGTCGTGAAAGACACCGAACTGGGATTGTCCGACGAAGCTGTTGCCGGTCCCCGATGCCGTCGCCGCGGCGCGAACGCGAACGCCTTGCGTGCCCCCAAGGATGTCCGAATCGACTAGCGTCAGCGAGCCGCTGGTGACATCGATGCCAATGCCACCGCTGGCGATCGTTTGCACGCGTGTCAGTTCGGGACTGCCCGTGCGAATGCCGATGCCGTCCGCCAGCGAGTTGGTGACGCGCACGTCGGTCAGCGTCACCGATCGGCCGTCGACGCCGGCGAAACGTTCGTCGATCGTGATGCCGTCTTCGGAGAAGGCTCCGGCGTAGCGAACGTCGACGTGCGCGAGCGAACTGTCGCCGCTGTACAGGAACAGCGACCGCCAGATTCCCGGGGCGGGCAACGTCGCATTGCCGTCCGCGTTGGAGTCACCGCCCGCGGTATCGTCAGCGATCGACGTGAAGATGATCGGCGCATCGGCGGTGCCTTCGGCGATCAGCGGTCCGCCGTTATCGTTGATGAAAAGGTTGGTACCGATCTTGATGACGCTGCCCGGAACGATCGTCAAACTGCCCGTACCGCCGATCGTCACGTTGCCGGTAAGGTGCGCCGGCAGTCCACCAAAGTCCCACACGCGATCAGTCGAGATCGTTCCGCCAGCCAAGTGAACGCGATCACCACCCTCGTTGCCGCGTGCCGTCACGTCGTTATAAATCGGCTCGGCCGCAAACGCTTGAATGAACGCGATGCCGCTGTTGTTCACAACCGAGACGTTATCGAAGGTCGGCTTGCCTTGGTTTATGCCAACGCCACCGAACTGCGACTCGGTGACTCGCACGTTGGTCAGCGACACCGATCGACCGTCGACGCCGGCGAACCGCTCGTCAATCGTGATGCCTTGTTCGCTACTGAACGTACCGGCGTAGCGGACCTCGACGTTGGCCAGCGAACTGTCACCGCTGTAAAGGTACAGCGATCGCCAATCACCGTGCTTGGGCAACGTCGCATCGCCGTCCGCGTTCGAGTCGCCGCCGACGGTATCGTCGGCGAACGAAGTGAACACGATCGGAGCGTCGACGGTGCCTTCGGCAATCAGCGGTCCACCGTTGTCTTGAATGAAAGCGGCGGCGGCGAACTTGATGACGCTGCCCGGCACGACGGTCAAACTGCCGCTCAAGCCGATCGCCACGTTGCTGGTCAGGTGTGCCGGCAGTCCGCCAAAGTCCCAGACGCGGACGGTCGTGATTGTTCCACCGACCAGTCGAATGTGATCGCCGCCGGCGTTGCCGATCGCGGTGACACCGTCGTAAATCGGCTCGGACGCGAACGCTTGATTGACCGCGACGCCTCCATTGTCGACCAGCACCACGTTGGCAAACGTCGGCTTGCCTTGAAGAATATTGATGCCGCCACGCAACGAATCGCTGACGCGAACATCGGCCAGCGATGCCGAACGACCGTCAACGCCGGCGAACCGCTCATCAATCGTGATGCCTTGTTCGTTACTGAACGTCCCAGCGTAGCGAACCTCGACGTGAGCCAGCGAGCTGTTGCCGCTGTACAGATACAGCGAACGCCAATCACCGGGCGTGGCCGCGGTCGCATCGCCATCCGCGTTCGAGTCGCCGCCGATGGTGTCATCGGCCACCGACGTGAACACGATCGGCGCGTCCGCACTGCCCTGGGCAATCAGTGGCCCGCCGTTGTCTTGGATGAAGCCACCGTCAACCTTAATGATGCTGCCCGGCGCGATGGTCAAACTGCCTGTGGCCGTGATCGAGACGTTACCGATCAAGTGGGCGGGCAAGCCGTCGAAATCCCAAACGCGGTCCGTCGTCACCGTGCCGCCGACCAGGCGAACGTGATCGCCACCCGCATTGTTGATCGCGACGACGCCATCGTAGATCGGCTCGGCCGCAAACGCTTGATTGATCGCGACGCCGCCGTTGTCGACCAACACGACGTCGGTGAACGTCGGCTTGCCGCGAGAAACTTCGATGCCACCGTGGCCGGAGTCGCTGATTCGCACATGGCTCAGCGACGCCGATCGCCCGTCCACGCCCGCGAACCTTTCGTCAATATTGACGCCTCCTTCGCCCGAGAATCGACCGGCATAGCGGATGTCGACGTGGGCCAAGGAACTGTTGCCGCTGTACAGATAAAGCGTGCGCCAATCGCCACGTTCGGGCGCGGTCGCATCCCCATCCGCGTTCGAGTCGCCGCCGACGGTATCGTCGGTCACCGATGTGAACACGATCGGCGCGGTGGCGGTGCCCTCGGCGATGATCGTGCCGCCGTTGTCTTGGATGAAACCATTGTTGACTTTGATGACGCTGCCCGGCGCGATCGTCAAACTGCCCGTCTGCCTAACGGAGACGTCGCCGAACAAGTGAGCGGGCAAGCCGCCAAAGTCCCAAACGCGATCAGTCGTCACCGTGCCGCCGATCAAGCGAACGTGGTCACCGCCATCGTTGCCCGTCGCGGTCACGTTGTCGTAAATTGCTTCGCCGGCGAACGCTTGGTTGATTGCGACGCCACCGTTATCGACCAGCGTCACGTTGGTCAGCGTTGGCTTGCCGCGAACGACATCGATGCCATCGAATTGCGCATCACTGACACGAACATCGGATAGCGACACCGATCTTCCGTCGGTACCGGCAACCGTTTCGTTGATCGTGATGCCGTCTTCGCCCGCGAGCCGACCGGCGTAGCGGACGTCGACGTGGGTGAGCGTGCTGTCACCGCCAAGCAGAATCATCGAGCGCCAATCGCCGGGCTGCGGCACGCCATCGACACCGGGCGTCAAGTCTTCGCCGACGGTGTCATCGTTGACCGAGGTAAAGACGATCGGATCGGTTGCCGTCCCGATCGCGTCGATCGTCCCGATCGCTTCGATGAAGCCACTGCCACGAAACTTCACCACGGTCCCCGGCTCGACCGTCACCGTGACGTCGCGTGCGATCCGCAAGTCGTTGACCACTTCGATGGTCCCCGACCAAGTCTCATCGGCAACGAGGGTGCCGGTCACCTCGCGAGCGAGCAGTTGCCGAACTTCCAGTCGTTCCAAACGCGACCGTCGCGGTCGCCCCCTTCGGTCGCGACCATCACCTCGCAGGAATCGATTTTCAGCGGCGGATTGAGACCATGGTTCTTTCCAGGATCGGAACATGAAGTGCGTCTTCGGTGGTGGCGTGCAGCGGTAAGTCGTCCCCCCGCAAGAAGCCCCTCGCCCTGCGGATTTGCGCACCCAATTTGACCGCACCCCCTCGCGTTTACAAGCTTTCTAGCCCGCTTGAGAGGGAGAAAAGTCAAAACTCTCCCTTAAACAGGTCCTAAGAAACTGTGAAGTCCAACAAGAAAGCTGGTCCGATTAGGGATTCGAGCCGGGCTTTTTCCAGCCCTCGCTCATCTCTTCGGCGTAGACCCGTTTGCCATCGCGAGTGGCGTGGCTGCGGGGGCTGTTGTCCCAGACCTTCGCGTCGCCTTCCTTGATGATCTCGAACACGTCTTCGACTTTGATATCGTGCAGCGCCGCGAAGGTGACCAATTCGCGGTCGTACGTTTTTTCCAGCATATTTTCCAAGCTGGCCCGGACGTTCCCTTGCGGCACCATCAACGGGGCCTCAACTGTGGTGCGGGCGACCTTGCGATAGTCGTCGTAGATTCGGCGACGTTGTTCCTCGGGAAGGTCGACGACCACGTAAGGCTGCGGCGTTCGCGGCTTGATCGTTTCTTCGACTTCGTTTGAAACCACTTCCGACGGCGCGGGCGTCGACGACAACATCACGACCGTGATGCCAATGACCGCCAACAACACCATCGCCGCGGCGACCAGCGTCGCGATCAGCGGCATCTGCGATTGCGATTTTTCGTTTGCTTGTTTCTGATCGGCCACACTTCGTTTGGCGGCGATCGCGCCAGCACCCAGCTGTGCCGCCGCCGGATTGCCGACGTTCCAAATCGTTTGGCACTGCGGACACTTCACGTTCGCCATCGCCGCGGGGACGTTCAACGTCGTGCCGCAACCGGGGCAAGTGACCGGACGAATGGACATCACGAAACTTTCGCAAACGAGAAAAGAGAAAGGATTGTTCAGTAGCAGAAGAAACGAAGCGTCGTGTTTTCGATATGCTCCCACTGGGAGAGTCGAGCCTAAGGCTGATCCAACCAGGGTTCAGACCGGACTGAACCCTGGCGGGATCAGCTACGGTGAAACCGTCGCTTATGGATCACGCGTTACTTAATTTACCTCGCAACGAATGCCATGGTGTTCCACCACGATCACGACTGCAATTCTTTCGCTTCGCGCTCGTACAACTGGCGAACTTCTTCCAAGTCCACTTCGACGGGGGGAAGCTTCGGATCCATCCGCGACATCGTTTTATGAACGATGCTGGCAACCGAGGCATCGCGGTACCATTTTTGGTCCGCCGGAATGATGTACCAGGGTGCCGAGTCGGGATTGCACTTGGCGAACACGTCTTCGTAGGCCGCTCGGTAGTCGCTCCACTTGTCTCGCGCGGCGTAGTCACCGACGTTCAGTTTCCAGTGCTTATCCGGATTGTCGAGTCGTTTTTTGAAACGCTCGAGTTGTTCGGCGGGGCTGATGTGAAGATAGAACTTCAGGATCGTCGTTCCCGCTTCGGTTAGGTTTTCCTCGAAGCGATTGATCAGCTCGTACCGGCGGCTCCAAACTTTCTTGGGCGCCAAGTCTTCGACGCGGACGACCAGGACGTCTTCGTAGTGCGAGCGATTGAAGATCGAAACCATTCCCGTCGCGGGCGTGCATTTGTGAATTCGCCAAAGAAAGTCGTGCGACCGTTCCAGTTCCGAGGGAACCTTGAACGGATACGTTCGACAGCCCTGCGGATTCATTCGGCCCAGGACTTTGCGGATCAGTCCGTCCTTACCGGCGGCGTCGGGGGCTTGCAAGACGATCAGCAGCGATTGCTTTTGCTCGACGAACATGCGGTACTGCAAGTCGCGGATCTTGTCGATCAAGTTAGCCGTGAACTCGACCGCGTCATCCTTGTCCTTGAACGGACCAGAATCCTTGCAGTCGATCTTTCGCAGGTCCACGGATTTCTTCTCGGCTGCCCGATGTCGTTTTTCAAAGTCCACTCGCCCGCGCTCCCCAACCGAAGGATGAAATGATCCTTGCAAGTCTACTGGAACGATGCAGCCTTGTGGTCCCGACAGCGTCGCCCTATGTCGTTGGGATTGTGGAATGCTGGTGCAAGTTCCCCCCTACCGCCGCGAATAATCGCGGCAGTGCGGACAGCTCTTTTCGTTCTTCCAGCGAAAGCTCTGCTTGATGTCTTCGCCCAGTGTCATGCTGGGAACGTAGATTCGGTCGCCCGGTTGCAGTTGATAGTTGGTTGATACGTCCCCCAGTTGCAGGACTTGTTGGTAACAGACCGGCAAGATGACCCGAGGTTGACCGCCGTGCTGTGGTCGCGTCAGGATGATCTTGTGGTCGTTGGCACGATCCGACAGACCACCCGCCGCAATCAACGCATCCAAGACCGTTTCGTGTCCGACCAGCGGATAAGATCCCGGCGCGTTGACTTCGCCCATCACGTAGAACAACGCGCTGTCTTGATTGACCAGCCGTACGGTAACGCCATAGTCCGTTGGTTCATTTGAAGTGGGGCCGTTGTAGGACGCCAACCCGACGCGGCTTTCGCGTTTGGCGATCTCGTAGGTCGTGACAAGTTCTCCGACGCGATCCTGGATGTCTTGAGCGGACAGTCCGGCGACCAGCAACCGACCGTAGCTGCCAAGTTCGATGGTTCCGTCTTGCTGCACGGTTTGGTCGCCAGGCAATCGAACCGGCGAATTGAAATCGTTCGGTTCGATGACCAAGACGTCGCCGGCCTCGACGCGGTGCGCCGGCAAAGCGACCTTGGCAAGTTCGGTCGCCAGTCCTGGTCGATGGCCGACGGCCTGACGAATTTCGACCGCGTCGGAAAGCAGGTAGTTGGATCCCGACGAAACGGGCAGCCCCAGCGACGCCGCCGTCCTGCAACCGGGCACCGTCAAAAGGGCGATCAAGCCAACGGCAATGGACAGAGACGCGGTAAGATTGATGAAACGTGATGGAATCATTCGACGTTGTCCTTGAAGGAGAGCGAGGTTAGCGTCGGGTGGACTGGGAAGATCGATTGGCCACCGAAGCGGGCACGTTTCCGAAGCTACTCTTTAGAAAAAATTGCACGGCATCTTGGCCCAGTTGCTTGCCGGGTTGCAGTCGCAGTGTCGGGCGTGCCGCGTTGCCGCCGACGTGAACGTGAACGACGCGATCTTTCAATAGATCGTTTGCTTTGGCGATCAACGCGATCGGCGCCGGGGCCGCCAACATCAATGGTGAATCGGCCAGATCAAGCAACGAATCGGCCGGTCCACTGGACTGCGTGCTGGCGGTCAAATCGAAATTCAATCGCCCATCCAACGTCGCATTGCCAGACATCAAGACTTGCACATTGCTTTGGGCGATCGCAAGCTCGTCGACATGCACCAAACCGCCGGCAAGTCGTCCGCGAACCGTTCCGCCGTCTTGGCCTTGACCGGGACGAGGCGGCGACAAACTGACCATCGAAGGCAATTGGTCCAGTACAGGAATCTCCATCGTCGACACGTTCGCGAGCGTCAGCTGGTAGTCTCCGGAGAACTGTTTTGGGGAACGAGCACGCTTGGCCTGCAGGTTCACTGTTCCGCTGATCGTGCCCGCGCCCACCGATTTGCCTTGCATCAACTTCGCCGAATCCACGCGTTCGATCCGTGCGTGCGTGGTCATGTCCAAGGCGTTTCCGACGCTGCCTTCCGACGACACACGAACCGTCCCGCCGCCCGCGCTGATCATGCCGGCGCAACATTGCCAACGGGCAACCTTGGAAGGTTGCGAGTACGACCAATCGATCGGAAAACTAGCGTCCGGGATACTCAGTCCCGCAAACAGCCCGTGGCTGAGGGATACGTCGGCGCGCCCGGAAAGAACTTGTCCGATGCGGCCGCGGATTTGAACGCTTCCGCTGCCGGAGATCGGCTGCGAACCGGCCGCCGCCGCTGCCCGACGAAGGTTGATCCGCATGGCGGAAAAATCAAACGTGCCGGTCGGGGTCGATTCCAGACGCACGTCCGCTTTGCCCGACAACCGACCGTCCGCAAATCGTCCGTCAATGCGACGAAGCTCGATTCGATCCCCATACACGGTAACGTCACCAAGGATTCGATCCGAAAGCCGCACGCGGTTCAGCCGCAGTTCGCTGACCGAACCAGAGGCGGTGACCAGCGATCGTCCATCTAACATCGCCGGATCGCGAACGAACGAAGCGTTCAGCTTCCCGCCAAGGGTTCTCAGTTCGTTTGGCAATTGAATCTGCCGCGTCAGCGACTCGATCGGAAGATCCACCACTTTGCCGTGGGCGACAATCGGAACGCGAGCAAGATCGCGGTCGGACGTTTCGGCGAAGGCTTTGATGTCCGAAAGCCGACCACTTGCTGCCGACCGAAACTGCCCGTCCGCAACGACACCCTCGATGGCCGCAGAGATTTCAGAAGCCTGGATCGACACGTTCGCAGATCGGATCTCAAGCGGGATGCGATGGACGCTAACGCCCCGACTGCTAACCCAAGCTCGTCCGGCCAGTGTTTCCAAACTCGCGATCGACGTCACGCTCAATCCACCGTCGAGTGATCCAGTGACGGGAAGGTTGCCGTCCACGAGCGCCGCCAAACGCGATGCTTGAAGATTTTGAAACCGTCCCTCCACGACCGTTTGTGTCCAATCAAGATCCTTTGCATTCGCGACCACGTCGAAGCTGCCGCCGAAGAATCGGTCGGACGAACTGCGAAGCTGAACGCCGCTTCGATCAGCTTTCCACCCAACGCTGGCTTGACCAATTTTCGAGTTCGCGTAGAAGGCATCTTGAAGCGCTACCGAACCGGACGCCGCGAAATTAAACGGCATGGCCGTCAACCTAAATTCGCCTCCCAGACTCGCGACACCTGTCAACGGCAATGGCGTCCTTGAAAACCGACTCGCCAAGTCCGCGACGCTCGACAGATCCAGACGTTCGCCGGCGATCTGACCGCTGATCGCGACGGGTTCACCAACGGTTCCGTCGGCAGAAAGACGCAGCACGTTTTCTTGCCACTGAACTTGAAACGGCGGGACCGTCACCCGGCCGTCACGGATCGCAATCGTGGCTCCGGTATCCGCGATCGATTCGTTCGCGAAGGCGAGATCACGACAAGCCAGCGAAGCGGTGGACGTCCAAGCATCGGGCGTGGTGACTTCGCCGACGACGCACGACGCAGCGACCTTTGCGACACCGATGCCGCGCCAACCTTCGTCGTCGACGCCAATGAATCTTGCCAGCGATGCCGTGGGCGAAAGCGACAAACGAAGTTCGCTGGAAAGCGATTGCGCCGCGTCCAACGGAACTCGCACGGACGCATCGCACGAGGCAATCCGTGTCGCGGTTGAGTCGAACACGACTGCATCTTTCCACTGGGCGATCGCGACGCCGTTTCGCATCGTCAAATATGCGGCGCTGTCTTGCAACCAGAATTCTCCGACGGCAACGCCCGATGACTTGATCGAAACGGCGAGAGCAATTGCGTCCGACGGAGTTGCATTCGAAGCCGTCAGGTCTGCGAGCGAGACTTGAAAATCCGATGACAAGTCGATGTGCCCCTGCGATGCGGGCAAGTGAAACCGCTTCGCGATCGCGTCCAGGCTGACGCCGTCGGACTCCACCGATCCTTTCACTTCGCCGTCAACGTGAAGCAGATCGTCCAGTGAAACGCTACCGGACGAAGTCACATTTGCAACGACGTCGGACACTTCAATTCCATCCGCCCGGATGTCGGAAAGGATCGCTTCGGATGAGCTCGTAAAGGAAACCACCCTACCGTCCATCGTCACGTCGCCGCCGGCGTGCAGTTGGAACTTGGATGCCAGATCCTGATCGGGAAAGAACCTCGAGGCAATTTGGCCGCCGTCCAAATCACTGATCGTCAAGGTCGAACTTGCGGCCAGCGGCGTCGTTGTACTGTTACAGCTTGCGGTGACCTCCACGATCCCGTCGATGACCTCGCCTCGACCACTCACGTTCAACTTTCCCGACTGATTGACCAGGCGAAGCTGAAAGGCTCGGCAAAGCGTCCCGAGTGATTGCGTTTCGACGTCGCGGATGCCGACGAGCGCGCGAAGTCCGTGCTTGCGGAAGTCAAGCTCCCCGGCAGGGTGATCCGCCATCAAACTCGCTGACACCGTCGCAACGACGGGCTCGCGATTTACTGATGGGGGTACCAGCGGCAATTCGGCGAGTCGTTCGGTGTCAACACGAATTCCGTCAACGTTTAGCTTGCTGTGACCTTCATAAGTTTCACCGTCAACGACTGCGACAAACTCAATCGTTCCGCCCAGCAAGTCGGCAACGGTCGCACGCAGCTTGATCTCTTCGTCGAATGTTGCGGCGAGATCCGCCTTTGATAACGCAAACGGTTCTTTTCCGACTTGATGAACCACCAGCTTCGCGTCGCGCACGTCTAGCCTTGCGACCGGAATCTTCGTCGACTTCGATTCCGATTCGCCGCCTGCGGGAAATTTCGAGACAAGACCGCCGTCGCGATCAAAACGAAGGTGCAATGTTGGCTGTTCAATAAATACTTGCTGTGCCCAAACGCCTTGTCGGATTCCCTGCCAAGGCGTCAACTTGATCGAGACGTGTTTCACGTCGATTTGAGTGTCGCTCGAACCGGGTTCGTACAACCGGATGCCGTCGATCTGAACTTTCGACATACCGATCGACACCCCAGCGACATCGACCCGCGTGCCCAGCACGCGTGATCCCAATTCAATCGCGGCATGGCGGACGATGACGTTGCGGGCGAACATGCACACCACGAACAACCCCACCAGCGCATAGCCGAACATGCGCTTCATTGTTCGTTTGGGCGGTGGGTCCATCGACGGCTTTCCTGTTCCTCCGCCGGTGACTGACGGTCTTGAGTCACAGGGAGTAGGAAAAGCAGAGCATGGGCGTCAACGCCCAAACGGAAATGCGACGCTAACGGGTGGATCTTGCAGTTTGCTTCAGCCACGTAGTGGCGGCAGATACTAGCCAGGGGGTGAACCGAACGAGCACAGCGAGGATCGGTGGAACCCCTGGTTTTGGAGAACCCCACGTCCATCCCCCCGCATCGGCCCGGCGGCGAAGCCGCCGGGCCGATGCGGGGGGAAATTGATTAGGTGACGCATTCCAGGGGCTGCGTCCATCTCGCTGACGCTCGTCAAACTTACCCATGGCTAGTATCTGCCGCCGCTTACGCGGCTGCCGAAGCGACATCCCAATTTCGCTTCAACGCACATCGAAAACCGCGATATACACCAACGCCAACGCCGTGAAACAACGTGAAAGACGCGAACACTTCCTCACGGGAGACCGTTGCCGTCTGCCGCAAAGGTAGATTTAGACGAACACTGTCCAATTGGTCGCGTTCACCGGCAATTCCAGTGCGATGCCGCCGACGGCGGAGCCGCCCGCGTCATGAAGGCAAGTTAGCGATGGCACCAACACGGTTCGGCTTGTTCACGGTGTTTCCGCTACTCTGTGGCGGGCAAGTCATCGCCGCCACGCAGACGATTGGCGACTTCCGTGATGAACAGGATTCAGGATGCTTGAGACGGTCTTCTCCTTTACCGACGAACTTCGTCAGTCCTTTCGACTGGTCGATGCGATCGACATCGTGTTGGTGTCGGTGTTTTTGTACGCCACGCTGGTCTGGTTCAAGAAAACCACGTCCAAGGGCGTGTTGATCGGCATCGCGGGGATGACAGTCGTCTATTTCACGGCTCGCGGGTTGGACATGTACCTGACCTCGCTCGCCTTCCAAGCTTCGTTTGCGGTACTGTTGTTTGGATTGGTGGTCGTGTTCCAAGAAGACCTTCGTCGCTTCTTCGAACGACTCGCCAATCTTCGCAAATTCCGACTGGACCAACGACAGGTCACAAGCGTCGATTTGGACGTCTTGGTCGAAACCGTTTTCAAAATGGCGGACGCGAAAACGGGCGCATTGATCGTGATGAAGGCCCGGGAACCACTCGGTCGTCACATGAACGGCGGCATTACTCTGAACGGTCATTTCAGCGCCCCGCTGATCTACAGCATTTTTGACTCCGGCACCCCCGGTCACGACGGGGCCGTCGTGATCGAAGGAAACCAGGTCCGACAGTTTGCGGTCCATTTGCCGATTTCGCAAAATATCGACGCCGTGGCCGGGCGAGGCACAAGGCACAGCGCGGCGCTTGGATTGTCCGAATGCTCTGACGCCCTGACGATCGTTGTGTCGGAAGAACGGGGCGTCGTCAGCACCGGCGAAGCGGGAATTTTGACCCCGATGCCGACCGCGTCGAGTTTGCGGCAACGGCTGGCGGAGTTCCAGGCGGCCGTGCTACCGGTGGACAACGAACTCCGGCTCAATCACGCCGTCTTTCGCAACGCCCAGTTAAAATCGCTATCGCTCGCGCTGGCGTGTGTCGCGTGGTACGCGTTGGCGTTTGATCCTTCCAGGGTCCAGCGGACGTTCGCGTTTCCGATCGTTTATCGAAACGTCGGCAAGACACTCAGCATCAACGAGGGAGCTCCCACGGAATGTCGCGTCACGCTGTCGGGCTCCGATCGAGATTTTCGTTTCCTGGACCCCGCCGCCGTCATCATCACGCTCGACTTGACGGATGCAAAAGCTGGATTTCAAGAGATCCAATTGAGCGAAAAAAATATCCGCCTGCCAACCAATTTATCACCTTACCGAATCGACCCCCGAACCGTCCGACTTCGTTTGCAAACGGTCAAGGAAATCAGTCCTTAGGGACCATCCGCAGTCGACTTCCGGGCTTCTTGAACAAATGACTTGAGCTTCGGCTCGTTCCTCGCGAAGTCAAATCATTATTGGTTATCCGCCGTCTGGTGGTCAATCGCTTATTGACCGCCTTGATCAACAGACGAGCCCACCAGTGAAATGCGAGAGTCGGATACGTTCAAACGGTCGGCCAGTTCAAAGACGTTCTCGTAACCATAGCCGTGAAGATTGATAAACGTCGGGATGTTCAAAGCGAGCGCGGGGCGTTTGTCGGTAAGTCCCTGGATCACGTCAAGGCGATTCTCAAGGTTGAGTGCATCAGCAGATGCCGTTTTCTTTGGAGTGTCAACAAAGTTGTTGTTGCAGTAAATTAGTATTCGGGTCGATTTTGTCGGGATTGCAAGCCGAAGTTTGGCGTCGGTGAAGTCCGAGAAATTAAGGTGAATCGCACCGTCAATATGCACCTTGTCAAATGAGTCTTTCGATCTTGTGTCAAGGATGATGGTATTGGGTTCTCTGGACATTTGAACAAACTTCTCGACCGGGACGCGCCGGGTCTCGCGAAGCTCGCGGAGTTCTAGTGTCAATGCGACAAAGCCACCGTATTGGATCTCGGTGTTCTCAGGGGCGATGGTTGCAGATGCCTGCTGGTTGGATCGCGGCTTAGGCGCGTCGGCAAGCGTCATGCGTGAGTGAAAGGCGGCCAGCAAGGTTATCGCGAAAGCGATTGATAGCAAGGTTTTTTTTGTCACGGTTTCTACCTGTGTGCGGTGGATGGATGGTTCGATGTTTTCGTTCGGATAACGACGAGCGTAAACGGGAGGCGGCGGTTGATGTTTACTTTATAATCCGCATGGCCCGCCGCTCCGGCTCACGCAATTGCTATCCCCCGGTCTCAACAACACACTGCAAATTTTATCGAATCAATCGTTGGGAAATGGCCTGACTCTATTCGGGTTGCCGTTCTTTGGCTCCGCCAAGCATGCCGCCAAGGTATCCCATAGGCAAGTAGGCCCCGATCAGATCTAGCACGGCAAACCATACCGGCCCGCCAAACATCGACACCATCACGATGCCGCCTAGCAGAAAAAACGCGCCAATGCCAAGTGCAAATTTCATTTTGTGGCTAGCGGCCATTTTCGCGGTAACCAATGCTCCGACAAGTGTGCCCAAGGCGTGAGCCAGCCAAGGTGCAATGAAGTTGGCCGGCTCAAGCAGTCTGAGGTTCTCGGCGAATTTGTCCATGTCCGACATGTCGACGCCGTCGGGTGGCGGGACCACCATCGGCCCAACGGTGACAATCGCCATGTTGACCGCGCTCCCGACCAAAAAGCCTGCGAGGACCGCCAATATGTTCCTCAGTGCTGGGGCCATCGTGTGATTGCGTTGGTGTTTCTGAATCAGGCGTTTCGCGGCCTAGATTCGTCGTCTTGGTCACACATCACGTCGCGCCGCTTGCGGCCCAAATAACGAACAAGTGCATACGCAGCAATTGGTAGAGCGAGCAATGTAGCGTATGTGATCGCCATGTTCCAGAAATGGGTCCCGTTCGATGTGTCGCCCTCAGTGATGAAGAATACGAGGCTAAAGACCGAAAAGACGCTAGCAAAAGCAACGGGGTGAGTCTCTGTGCTCCATGTCCGGGAGGTTACGAATATCGCGAGTGAAGTTGCAAGCAAGAGCGTAATGGACCAAAACGGAATCACGAAACGTTGCGGAAATACGCCATCGAGTGTCGAGACGATTGCGACCCATACAAGCAGAGTTAGCCCAGTCGCCAGTGCGGCGGGAATAAGCGATGCAAGAAATGGCGGCGAGGCACCAGCGAATGAAACGGGTGTCGTTACGTTGGGCGGTTGATACGGATTCACTGATCGGGATCAGTCGCGAGGATTTCATTCGGATAACGAATTGCGATCTATGGAGGCACGGTACGTGCATGCATAGATCGTGCGTTGAACTTTGTCGCCGTCTTGGGCAGCGTCGGGGGAGCGAATCAGGACAGCCCGCTCGTCAGAATGAGTCTACCAGATAGCCGGCATGCTTGGTTACGCACGGCCCGAATCCGGGGAGGTCCGGTTGAATCGGCGGTGACGATTCCAGACCCGTTTCCTTTGCACTTTCTACCTGCGTTTCCAGGTACCAATCGTAATAATCGCTACCGTGACACTCCGTCCAGAAACGACGGTGTGATTCAAATTGACGGTCGGCATACCAAGCCGGGCATCGAGCGTCTGCTCGCCGGAACAGCTCACTCCATGATGGCTTGGGCGTTTGACTCACTAACTCCAGCCGCTCACTGCCGCAGTGCTCGCACTGTAAATCGGGATCCTGTGCGATTGGTTCGTCAACGCTTTCCCGTTCTTCGGCGATGACCGCGGTTCGCTCGGGCGACGCAAGCAACTCGCGGCAACGCGATAGGTAATCAGCTTGGCGACTGTTGGCCCAGCCACCCAGGTAGCGTGTCTTCGTCAATTGATCGGGCTGAATGTGCAAGCACCAGCGACGGACGAACTCCTCCGTGCCAAGTGTGACTTCGACCTGCTCGCGTTCGCCACCGACTCGCTTGCCTTCCCTCGCCATGAACGTCACTTCATCGCGACACGCTGCAACGATGCGGCGGTTGCTGATCGGACCTCCCGTGAGATAGCGGGTCAAATAGTTGACCACTTGATCGGCGCGACTCGTCTGCGTCGGTGGCGGCTGGATGTAAGCCACCCAGTTCTTGGACTCCAAGTTCTTGATAAACGCTTCCCAGTTTTCATCACTGCGAAGAGGCGCGAACTTGCCGCCGAGCTTCAACTTGCCCGTGGCCCGAAGCCGCTCCAGCTTCGCGATCGCACCCTTGCGATAGGCTTCGCGAAGACCATCCGCATCGACCAAGTAATAACCATCCGAATTGTTCGCCTGCGGCGGAGCCGTCGCCCGTTTCCACTGCCGCCCATTGAGACCGGGACCTTCACCGGGAACCAACAAGTGAACGTGCCAGTGAGCCTCCAACTGCTGGTTCCAAGTGTGCAGCACCGAGATCGCGGCCGGATCATAACCTTGCTCGGTCTTGATTCGCTTGGACAGACTCTTCCACGCGGAGCCGACAAGCAGGTCGGCCATCTGATGACGGTTCGCAAGTGCCAATTCAGACAGTTCGCTCGGCAGCGTGAAGACAACTTGATAGTACGTCACGCCCGGCAAGATCAACTTCGATGCTTTCTCATTGAAGTCGACTCGTTTGCCGCCGCTGCATTGGGGACAGTGGCGATCGCCGCAGGAGTTGTATAACGACGTGATCTCGTCGCAGTCGGCACACTTGAACTTGCGTCCTCCCAACACATGCGTGCGGCAAAGCGACAGCTTTGCCAACACGCTTTGGACTTGATCGCACGTCGTGTCGTTGACCGCCCCGGCGGCGCCGAGACGCACGATCTGTGCGACGCTTAACTTGGCTGCGGCGGGAGACTGTTGTTGTCCGGCCCGTTCGGGTTTGAACCGTTCTCCGCCGCTGGCTGATAGGTCGGCAGTTGACGCACCGGCAGCCAGTCCAGCGGACTCGGGACGCTGACTAAGTGTTCGCGGCGGCAGTGCAGGTAGATCATCGTGGTGACGAAACTGGCGTGACCGAGCAGCTTGCTGATCGTCAGCAAGTCCACGCCCGCTTCGAGTAGTCCGGTCGCGTAACTGTGACGAAGCACGTGCGGATAAATCCGTTTGAGGATGCCCGCCCGCCGACCCGACTGTTTCATCGCCTTTTGAATCGACGTGTCGGCGTAGGTCTTCTGCTTTGAGTTGCCGGGAAACAGCAAGTCCGTCGGCCGGTACTCTCTCCAGTACACCCGCAGTTCGCTCAGCAGCCGGGGTGAGAGCGGAACCATCCGCTGCTTGGCACCCTTGCCATGGGTGACTCGGATCTGCATCCTGGCCGAGTCGATGTCGACGATCCGCAGGTGGGCCGCTTCGGAGAACCTCAGGCCCGCCGAGTACAAAACCATCAGGAACGTTCGATGCTTGAGGTTGGGTGTGCACTGCAGAAGCCGATCGATTTCATCTCGGCTCAGCACGGTAGGCAGCGTCTTGGGACGTTTGCCGAAGGGCAGCATCGTGACCGGCCAGGGCATGGGCTGGGTGTGTTTGTAGTAGAACCGTAACGCACAAACGGCTTGACTGAATGAACTGTGAGCGACCTTCTTGGTTTGGATTAGGTAAAGCTGGAAGGTTCTGACGTCTTCGAGGGTCGCCCGGTCGAGTGGCTTTTCAATGAAGTCGGAAAACCTTCGCACGTGGTAGGTGTAGGCATCAATGGTCGCCTCGGCCATGTTGCGGATCATCAGGTCTTCGGCGAGTCGCTGGGTGATCGGGCAGTTGCGTTTCTTGTAGGGCGTCATGAGTTTGAAATCCGGCTATTTGCTGGGAAAGCTCGCACGAGAGATACGAGCGGAATAACACCAGCGTGCTTGCGGAATTCAAAAGCGCAAGTCCTACAACCGTTTTAACCGGACTTGCTCAAGAATTGCGTTTACCAGTGAGCGTGCTGTTGAATCGCCGATGCTGTTATCACGCATGATCGCAAGACAAAGAAAGCAACAGCAGAGCGAAGCTCTTCCAAACCGAGTTGGGTTGGCACGGATGCCAACCATCCTCCCGCAAGGAAGCGGCCACCCACCGGGCCAGTTTACCACCGAATGCACCGGAGCAACTCGATTAAGTTCAACGGTAGCGATCAGCGGGTCGGGACGTTTGATTTTCCATTCGTGAAACCTTGCAAGCCCGACTCCGTTGCATCGCATGGTTCAAGTAAGCCGCTATCGCGGCGGGCTGGTTACGGCTCGAATCCCGGCCTGTGAATTCGCATCGATACGAGACCTGAGCTATCCTTGTGATCATAGCGGGTTCTGTAGCACAGCATGGACACCCAAGTCTGGATCACCCGAGGGGCAGGCTCACTGCAATTCCAATGGACATTGTCCTGGGATTCGGCGGCCCCTGCAAACGGGCACCCCCAACCGCGTTGAACTGCTAGCTGTGCTACTGAGTTCAACACCAGACGAACCCCTGATTTCCTCGGAAATCCTTGAATTTCCAGCAAGCGTCGAGCGAAAACGATCGTTCGTCACTCCGATGAAGGACTGGACCGAAGGCAAAATCGATGACCACTGACGCCGTGATTTACAATGATTCGTCGCTAATCAACGCACGCCAGTAGAGCCAAAGTCAAAAGCTCAATAACGCAAACGCCGTTCCAAGTCCTGGCTGCTTGGCGTGACGGAGCCCTCGCGGAACGTTCAAGTTTCACCGGACTTCTTGAACAAAGGACTTGAACATCGGCTGCGTTCGTTCCTCACTACGCGATGTCAAATCCTTATTGGTTCGGCCACTTACTCAAGATCATGGAAGGTTTTGCTGAAGGCTGGAAGTGGCAAATGTTCCGCCAACTCGTTAAACCCACTTTGATCCATCGGTCCCCGCACCAGCTTTGCCCGCTCTTTGAACATGGAACTACTGTTCCGCTCAACGACGAAATAATTAGTAACTGACCGATCGATTGACATGGCTGCATCGTCATTTGCAGGATGTTGCTTCAACACGATGTACTCATCATTCGCTCCAATTGAGAACACAGTCTGGTCAACGAGTCCAAGGGCTGTTCCGTCATTGCAGTCGAATGCAAGACTCATTTGCGACTTCGAATCAACCGCCAGTAATACGTACCTCTCGCTGCGCCAGTACGTGTCCAGCGACAGCCTGTCGCAACCGCAGATCGACAAAGCCAATCCGAGCAGCGCGATTGACGGAAGTTTCATATGTCTTGTGCCGAACTTGTTTCTCACCTGACGATACCGGTGAGAACGCTGGATTTTGGGTTGTTATCACCGGTTGCGGCTTGGGTGCCTGGGGGATCGGAGGCTTATTATCACTTGTGGGTTTCCCCCTCGGACGTCTGGCGCGGGACCATTTATCACCGGTTGGACCTTCGGTGCCGTGGGGGGCAGGACGACTTGTTATCAGGTGAACCAGCCCCTCTTCTTTCCGGCTTGGACGCTATTATCACCGGTCCGTCGGCGTGGTGCAACGCTGCTCTGGCGGCGGGAGAGCGTCCTCGCGTGGCCTGCTTTGCTCGCGATTTTGCTTTGCTAGCTGCAAGCTGCGTTGCCACAGCGGTTCATCTGGCCACCCGCCAAGCAGCGGAGTCTTTCACTCGCTGGCAACCCATGGACTTGAAGGCAGCGACGTGCTTGGGCTCGACCATTCAAGTCGGCAGTGACCTATCGCGAAATGGAAACGCTGCCGATGTCGATGTTCTGGAAGTCGGGCCGGTTCGTTCGAGAACTCAGGTGGGCAAGGACTTGATCTGGGAAGCCATGGTGCTGGGTGCTTGGTCGGTCGCTCCATCGGCGAAGCGTCCCCGACGCAACGGCGATCGCTGGCGGCAGTGCGTGGTGTATCGATCAACGGCTCGGTGCAGAGAGTTCAGCCGGCGATTTGTTTCGTCGGCTTGCCAACCTTTGATGGTTTCGCGTGCCCAAATCGATGCGATCGAAGGAACGGCGTTGGGCACGTAAGGACCGAGCGTCTTTTCCATCAAATGGATTTCTAAGTGCGTTCCGCGCGTGACTGATTCGACGCGGCGTTCACTGTTGTCGCGAAGCTGCTGCGCCAACGGAGCGTCTTGCTTCGGCGACCGCACATCGTTTCTCGATCGATTCGAGACTGAGCTCGCTTTCGATGGGTTGTGTCTGACCGAAACGCGTTTGGCCGGAAAGCATCCGTCCTGATAGATGAAGGCGGAGAGATCGTTTCAAAAGCACCCCGCGAGGCGAGGTGCGTCTCGATCACGTCGGAGTCTGCAAAGCAACGACGGTGCCAATCCGCGGCGGCAGATGATTGAACTTCGAGGCGATCGACGGCAATGACCATGTTTTGCCGTCTGAGATGGGACGCAATTTCTTTTCCGCGGCCACCGCTCGCAGCCGATTGCCGGGACGTGTCCGCAGCGTCGGCTCGATGGTCGTGCAGTGTTTTGCAGCTTGCACGCAAAACATTGCGGTATCGACTGGGGCAGGCGAACTGGGCCGAATTGGGCGACGGAAGCGGTCTGACAAAGGCGGACTAGCCGCCGCTGGAAAGTCCATTGGGCATCGGAATGCGGAATGCATAGCGAGCGAAAAGTTCGCGTCTTTAACGCGGCCGTTTCCACGTTCTGTTTCCGAAAGCCGCCACGCCGCGATGCTGATGCTATGGATCAAACATCGCATCTCGGCGGTTGACGTGATGCAATCGCTGTTCATTCCAAGTCTGGTTTGCTTGATCGTGCCGGCGATCGGAATGTCTTGGTCGATGAAGGGAACGTTAAATGATCGGGAGTCAGATACCAACCGAAACGAAGGCGAGTTTTCGCGATCTCATCGGCTGGTGTTTTTGTTTTTGGGCGTCATAGGTTTGGTCAGCGTTCCGGCATTCAAAGCGTGGACGCATCTGCCGCCCTACATGGGCATGCTGATGAGTCTATCGGTGTTGTGGATCGTTTCCGAAATGATGGGGCGTCACCACGACGAACAGACTCGCACGGACACGGGGGTCTTGGCGGCGCTGCGGCGAGTGGACCTCAGCAGCATTTTGTTTTTTCTTGGCATCTTGCTGGCCGTGGGTGCGTTGTCGGCCGTTGGCATTTTGACTCGCGCGGCGGGCTGGCTGGATGCGTCACTTCCCAATCGCGATGTCGTCGATCGTCGATAACGTTCCGCTGGTCGCGGCTGGCATCGACATGTATGAGATGCCGATGAACGACCGGTTCTGGTTGTTCCTGGCCTATTGCGCGGGCACCGGCGGCAGTTGCCTGATCATCGGATCGGCGGCCGGCGTTGCGGCCATGGGCATGGAGCACATCAATTTTGTTTGGTACGTCAAGAAGGTCGCCCCGTGGGCGTTGGCGGGCTACCTGGCGGGAGCGCTAGCGTTCGTGACGCTGAACTAGCCCTCCCCGACGCTGTCGCCGTCGCCGTCGCCGGTGACGACAAATCTGCCGAGGCGGACAAAATCGCCCCCAAAAACTGCTAAGTTCGTGCCTCCGCCGGCAAGATGGTAGGCCTGCTGCTCCGCCCGCAGGATCCCGCGGACGGAGCCGTGGGTCTACGGGGAGCCGTGGGTCTTAGGGGGACCCGCAAGCGGTTACGCTTTTTGGCGATCGGTTTGTGCCCCGTCCGCTACTGAGACATTTCCAGATGATGCCTTCCTCGCCAAAACTTTTACTCGCCGTCCTGGCTTTTCTCGGCTTTGCCAGTGGCGCCGCTTCCACGCTCGCCCAAAGCTCGGGCGACCCTGCCACCTACGCCGCCTGGGACACCGTCACCGTTGACATCGCCGGCCCGCAGGCGTCGGAGACTGGACAGCCGAATCCGTTCACCAGCTATCGCTTCGACGTGGTCTTTCGGCACGAGTCCGGCCAACCCGTTCATCGCGTGCCGGGATACTTTGCCGCCGATGGCAACGCCGCCGAAACGTCGGCGACCCAGGGCAACGTTTGGCGGGCTCACCTGACGACCGGGCAAACGGGTCGATGGAGTTACCAAACCGAGTTCCACAAGATCGACGAAAACACGATCGACGAAAACAAAATCGATCAAGACGGTGTCGATCAAAACGCTTCGATGACGCCGCTGTCACCGTATCACCATCACGTGGGCGAATTCGTCGTCAACGCTCGTCACCAGCCGTTGCACCGGAGCGATTTTCGTCGGCGTGGTCGGTTGCAGTACGTCGGCGGACACCACTTGCGATTCGCCGGCGATGGATCGTACTTCTTAAAACTTGGTGCCGATTCGCCCGAAACGCTGCTGGCCTTTAGCGACTTCGACGACACCTACACGCAGCGCAACTGGGTGCCCGTTCGCGGTTACCAACCCCATCGATCGGATTGGCGACCGGGGGATCCGACGTGGAAAGACGGCAAGGGCAAAGGCTTGATCGGCGCGATGAATTATCTGTCGGATGTCGGCGTCAACGGCGTCTCGCTGATCTCGTACAACGTCGGCGGCGACGGGCGGAACGTGTGGCCGATGATCGCGCCGGATGAAAAACTGCGTTACGACTGTTCCAAGCTGGACCAATGGAACATCGTCCTATCGCACGCCCAGTCACGCGGGTTGCACTTGAACATCAAGTTGCAGGAAACCGAAAACGACGACAACACGTTGCCCGAAAGCAACGAATCGGGCACGCCGAAGAGTTTCGATCCGGTGCCCGAATCGATGGACGCCGGCGAGCTGGGCATCGAACGTCGGTTGTACTTTCGCGAAATGATCGCTCGTTTCGGACATCACCTGGCGCTGACGTGGAACCTGGGCGAAGAAAATTCGCAAACGACCGCACAGCAGCAGCAAATGGCGGCGTTCTTCAAGCAGACCGATCCTTACGACAGCCTGCGAGTGATCCACACGTTCCCCAACGAACAAGAAACGATCTATCCGAGCCTGTTGGGCGACGCATCGGCGCTTACCGGCGCAGCGCTGCAGAATCCTTGGCACAACGGTCACCAACGAACGCTGCGTTGGGTTCGCGCGTCGGCCGCCGCCGGGAAGCCGTGGGTGGTTTGCCACGACGAACAGAATCCTTGGCAAACCGGCGTCCCGCCCGACGCGGGCTATCCTGGGTACGACGGCAAGCGTAAAGACGGCTCGCCGGTCGGCTATGGACGAGCACGACGTTCGTCGCAGCACGCTATGGGGCAACCTGATGGCCGGCGGTGGCGGCGTCGAATACTACTTTGGCTGGGACTTGCCCCAGGGCGACTTGTTCGTCGAGGATTGGCGAAGCCGCGAGAACTCGTGGAAGTTCGGGCGCATCGCGCTGGACTTCTTCGACGACAACGCGATCCCGTTTTGGCAGATGACCAACCGCGACGACTTGCTGGGCCACACCGACGCGGACGCCGCCAATGCGGCAGGCCAGTACGCATTTGGCCCGAGTAAAAGCGGGGACAATAAAAGTGGAAACAAGGCACGCGAGCTGCCGCTGGTGGTCTACGTTCACTCGATCGACCAACCCGTCCGGCTGGACCTGACGTCGCTGCCGGCGATGTCGTACTCCGTTTCCTGGTACGACCCTCGCACCGGCGGCGACTTGCAAACTGGTTCGTTGAAAACGGTTCCGTCGGACAACGGCATCGAGCATCGGAAAACCAATCGATGCACCGGAGAAATCCGACTGGGCAATTTTGCTGACGCCGAACGGCTAATCGGCTAATCGGCTGATCGGGCGAAGCGGCGGGGCCTGGTCTCTGATTAACGTCGACGTCGTTTTCGGTAAGCCCAGCCGACCAGCACCAAGCCGAGGGCTGCTAGCGAGGACGGTTCTGGGATCGCGACGGCGGTCACTTGGTACAGTGCGAAGCGATCTGCGAATCGCACCGGGACGACGTAACGATCGTCACCCACGTAGACCGGGTTGGCCGCGATAAGCACCGCGTCGCCGTCCAGCACGTCGCCGACCCCGAAGATCCGCGACATCTGTCCGCTGACTTGACCGTAGAAACCATCCTGCAGCGAATCGACCGAGTCGAACGTCAGGAATGTGAAGCTGTTGTCGCCCAGCGACAGGCTGAACAGATCCAAGGCTTGATCGTCGGCGGTGGTGGGACCGGGCAGCGTCATCGCGGAATCCACAAGAGTCGTGACGTCGCCCTGCGCGGACAACTCGAACAGGCCCACGCGAACTTGCCCGTCGCTGCCGAAGTAACCGCTGCCGAAACCCACTCGATCGCCTAACACATCGGGACCGAGGAACTCCAACAGCGACGCATTCAATCCCGCGACCGTTTGATCGCTTGCGATTCGTTCGGTGACCACGTTGCCGTCGTATTCGTAAAGCCCGAACAATGACGTACTGATCGAACCGCGGAACACCGCCGATGCGTCGTCGGCGAAATCGATGTTGGTTGCCAGCGTCTCGAATCCGGTGCTGCTAAGCGTCGCGCCGGGGCGATTCGAGATCGGCGTGCCGGGACCGGCGACGACGGTCGACGTTCCGTTCTGGTATCGGTTCAAGACGCGGTTGTTAAAAGGCGGGGAGCCTTCGTACAACACGTTTCCGTTCGCGTCGGTTACCGCCGCCCCAACCAATCCCAAGTTCGAACTGCCGACGAACGACAAACCGGCCGAGGCGGAATAGCGATAGATCTGGCTGGAACCCGTGTTGGTGAACGCGCTGACCGTCAACACGTCTTCGCCGCCCACGCGCGTCGTCGTGATGCGACGAATGCCTTCCGTGTTGTTGCTGGTGAATAGCGGATTGGTGCGATCGAACAGAGTGCTGACGCCGGTTCCGTCGTGCGAATAAACGCCGAACGTTGTTTGGTCAGAGATCTCGTCGTACCCGCTGCCGGTGAATGCGACTCCGCCGCCGAAAGGGGTCGGCAACCGAGGCGATAACGGCGTCGCTCGCCCACCCACGTTGATCGTCGTGAAAGCGTCCGGCACCAACTGCTGGACCGAAAAGGTTTGGCCGATGGCGGACGTTTGCAACAGTCCCGACAACATCAACCCAAGCAATAGCCAACCATTCTTCATTCGACCGCTCATGAAAACAAAGGAGTCCAACAAGTCACCGGGGCGATCATAGTGGCGGAGAATCCCCCCGTCAAACTTTTCAGCCGAAACGACGAAATGATTCCGCCTGGCCGATCTACACCCGAACGGCACCGGGCTTTCCTTCTTCGACCACGAAAGATGCTCGGGTGATTTGCGGCGAGCCTTTTCGCGTGACATACGGAACCACTTGGTAGTCGCTTTGCCACTGCTCGGGCGTCACGTCGCACCGCACATAGCCCCGTTCGGCATTGTGGAAGCGAACGAACGGATTCTCGGCCATGACGATGTCGCTGGCCCGCTGGTTTTCGCCGCCGTTGCCGCCTGACGAGATCGCCGTGCAGACGAACTCACTGGCCACGGTCGGCGAATCAACGTCGTCGAAGTCGATCTTCAAATCGTTGACCCAATTGGTGTGAATGTCACCGGTCAAGACGATCGGATTTTGAACTTGCTGGTCGTGCAAAAACTGCATCAATCGACGACGCGGAACTTCGTATCCCGGCCATTGGTCCATGCTGTAAGCCACGCCATCGCCGGGCTTGCGGTCGGCTCGTCCCATCATGACCTGCTGGGCCAGCACGTTCCAAACGGCCGGCGAATGTCGCAACCGATCGTCCAACCAGTCCTGTTGTTCGATTCCCAACATGGTCTGTTGGCTCGAAAGCGCTTCCTCGCAAGGTTCGGTGTTGCGATCTCCGCACGGCTGATCGCTTCGGTACTGTCGCGTGTCCAAGACATCAAAATCAGCCAACCGTCCCCACGAACAACCGCGATAAATTTGCATCAGGGGACCTCGCGGGATCGCCGATTTTCGCAGCGGCATGTGCTCGTAATAGGCTTGGTAGGCGTTGGTCCGGCGAATCAAAAACGCCGCCGGCTCGACGTAGGTCTGCTCACTCGTCTCGTTCGAGTAATTGTTGTCCAGTTCGTGGTCGTCCCAAGTCACCAGCCAAGGAAACGCCGCATGTGCGGCTTGCAGGTCGGTGTCTGTTTTGTACTGTGCGTGACGGTTGCGGTAATCGTCCAGCGAATCGATCTCGAGCCCGACGTGCTTGCGGATCGCGCCGCTTTTCCCCTCGCCTTCGTAGATGTAATCGCCCAAGTGAACGACAAGGTCCAGGTCGTCGTTGGCCATGTGGTAGTAGGCGTTGAAGAAGCCGCTCTCGAAGTGTTGGCAAGACGCAAACGCGAACCGCAGACGTTCGGGCATGGCATCGATCGCGGGAGCCGTGCGAGTGCGACCGATGGGACTGATTTCCTTTCCAGCCTTGAATCGATACCAATACGGACGCCCCGGTTTCAGTCCCGAGACCTCGACGTGAACGGAGTGCGCGAAATCTGGCGAGGCGATTTCGGTTCCGCTAGCGACCTGCTTCTTCATCGCTTGGTCGGAACAAACTTCCCATCGAACTTCCACGTTCTGGTCGGGCATCCCGCCACCGTGCAGCGGATCGGGAGCCAAACGGGTCCACAGGACGACGCCATCGGGCAGCGGGTCGCCCGACGCGACGCCGAGACTGAACGGATAATCCTTGAACTTAAAGTCGCTAATCACGACGCCAAGGGCGGGACGTTGCAACAGCGGAATCAGCGACAACGCGGACGCCGCACGAACGAACTGCCGGCGGCCAAGTCCCGCGTCCTTGAACAAACCGGCCGAAGCTTGAAGGGGATATTGCTTTGCCATCAGATGGTGTCTGCTTCACTTGTGTGGTGTTGAAAAATACGACCGAAATGGAAGATACCAAGGCGTCATGAACATCTGGCGAAGAACAACAGCAATCGGAGTGAAAACGAGGCGTCGACGGAAGGTGACGTTTCGACATTCTTCCCTTCCGGAACCGTCGGACGCAGACCAACGCGGCGCGTCGATTCTAACCCGCTGGAAACCATTCAGCGGCGGCCGTGGAACGGTAACAGTGCGCTGACCATCGCTTCGGCGGATTCGTATCGGTCGGCCGGATTGCTGGCGATCGAACGACGCAGGACGTCTTTAAGCGAATCGGGCAGCGATGTCGCGGCCGATAAGACTTCTTCCGTTCGCGCCGGTTTCAATACGACGTTGGGAACTTCGCCGGTCAGCAATCGGAACAGACAGCTTCCGCACGCGAACAGGTCGACCGACGGGCCGGCGTCGCGCGAGTTACGGAACTGTTCGGGAGCCATGTACGCCAGTGTTCCGCGAACCGATCGTTCGTTCGTCATCGCGCTCAAGCCCGCGTCCTGGTAAACCTTTGCCAGACCAAAATCGGCCAGCTTGATCTGCAATCGTTTGCCCTCGCGATACGCCAAGATGTTGCCCGGTTTGATGTCGCGATGGACGATGCCGCTCGTGTGGGCGTAATGAACCGCTTGCAACACTCGCGAAATCACCCACGTCGCCGTCTTGATCCGCACGTCCGCGGCTTGGTCGGCAAGCAGCGGCATCAGGTCCGTCGTCTCGATGTACTCCATCACCAAAAACGGAACGCCCTTTTCGATGCCCAGTTCGTGGCGCGGACGATCCGTGGATGATCCAATCGTGTCAGCAAGCCGGCTTCGCGAACGAACAACTGGACATACTTTTCCGCGTTGGGAAGGTCGGTGCGGATCATCTTGATCGCGAACGATTCGCGGCTTCGACGATGTTCCGCCAAGTACACCGTCGCCATCCCGCCGCTGCCGATCTTGCGGATCAGATCATACGCCCCGACGGATTCCGGCGAGGAACCGTCGCTGTTTGCGTCGATGGGAAATGCACCCGAGTCCGCCGAAAAGATGCCGTCGGTCATCGGTGAACCGCCGGGGGCGATCGGTTCGGTCATCGCTAACTCGGGCACTCGCGGGCGACCGCCGACGCGGGTTTGTTCGATCGATTCCGACGCTGCGGGAGCTTTGGGGACGGGAGCTTTGGGAACGAAAGCTTTGGGAACGGGGGCCTTCGTCGCCGGCAGGTCGACCGCGCGAGCGATCGTGTTTTCCGAAACCGCGGGCTGAGTCGAAGAGCCGGATGAAACGCCGAGTCGTTCGAATCGGATTTGCGTTTCGCCGACGCCGAACGCATCGTCTTGCATCAGCGTTGCTTCGACGACGCGGAGCCCGTTGACCCAGGTTCCGTTGCTGGACGATAGATCCGTCAAGCGTGCGCCATGCGAGTTCAAATCCACTCGCAGGTGCTTACGCGACAACATTTTTTCGTCGGGCAATTTGATGTTCGACGGCGACTCGCGACCGATCACGACGGTGCTGTCGCCGGCCAGCGTCCACGTCATGCCCTCGTGCGGCCCGCCGATGACGGTCAAACGAAACGCCGGGCCGCCGATGGCTTGGCCGGGTTCCAATTGAATCGTTTCGTCGCTCATGATTCGACGCTCACGGTTCGTCAATCACAAATTCGTCAATGTCAAAGTCAACGAGCGCCGCCATCGTCCACTCCTCGTCCGGACGGACGCTCAAACTCTCGCTCAACTTTCGCATCTCGATGAACAAACGATCGTAGATGAATTCGGTTCCCGGTGCGGCCGGTCCGAACTTGACGCCGTTTTGCAACATGAACCGGCACACGGTCGCGACGTTTCGTTGTTCCGGTGCGTATTGCTTGACATAAACATTGCGGCCGACATCGATCGAATCGTGACGTTCGGCAAAGCGACGGATCGTGTGATCGGCTTCTTGCAAGAAGCGTTCGGCATCGACCAGCCGCGTGTTCTCTTTGAAGCTAAGTTTGCGTCGTCCGTCGGGCGGATAGACGCTGTAAATCGACGTCGTCAAACGCGACATGGCGTCCATGCAACGTCGTTCCTGGTCAAAGGCTTCGTCTTCGTCGACGCCCCCGGCGAACAGCGTTTCGGTGGCTTTCAAAAAAGCGTCTCTCTGGGTCCGAAATTGAGGATCGCGAAGCAGAAACGGAACTCGGTTGAACAACGTCGGCAGAGGGCTGGTCAGCGAAACCGATTCGTGTCCGCCGGGCGATGGCACGTACAGCGTCAACGCCGAAAGCGATTTTTCGTCCAACGTTTGCAGCGATGCGACGACGCTGGGAAGCATGCTATCGCTGGACGATAAACCGGACGCTCCGTCCAGATGATTCATCATCGTGTTCAGAAACGTGCCCTTGCGAACGGCGTTGCGATACGCGTCGGGATTTGAAAACGCTCGCTCCCACGTCGTCGCCAAGAGGGCTCGTTCTTTCAGCATCGACGTCCGCTGCATCTCCAGCGAGTGCTCGATTTGTTTCCATTGTTCTTTGCGCCAAAGATCTTTCTTCTCCCAATAAGTCTCAACCGCTTTGTACTGCACATCGATCGCGGTGGAACGATTCGCCAGCGCAAGCGATGCCGCCTCGGCATACTTCTTCTTTGCATCCGCGAGCGCTCGGGACCGTTCGCCATCGGCCGCGATCAAGTTCGCCTGCGCGGTGGCGCGATCGCCGATGTTCTGGGACGCCGGTCGGCGGATCGCCGGAACACCTGCTTGTTGAGCCCAACCTTCGTTTGAGGTTCCGGTGGCAAACGCGAGCCACGTCAGGCAGGCGACCGGCAAGCCGCGTCGACGTCTTGATTGCATGGTGGGGACCGATGGAAAGGGAAATGTGAATTTGCCTGAGGCTTACCGGGTGAAGACTCACGGGGAGAAGGCTCACGGGGACGGGCTCACGGGGACGGGGCCAGCAGTGTTTGGATCGCGGACGCGGGAATCGCTTCCCACTGCTTTGCGTCTTCGCTTTGAAAGACGATCAATCCCACGACGCGATTGTTCTCGACCAGCGGACTGCCCAGCAAGTTGACCCCGAGCTGACGCTCGGGTCCAAGCAACAGACTACCTGCCAGCCCATCGATTGGTTCGCTAACGGACGTGATCCGCGAGAAAAGTTCTTCGACGCGAATCGGCTCGGACGGCTCGAAGAACGGATCTTCTTGATCGAACGCGGCCGCCGTCGCCGACACTTTTCGGCCCGGTCGAAAGCTTGCGTTGGTGTCCAGCGTCACGCTGCCGACCGTCTGGTCGACTTGCAACCAACCCACATCGACCGCGGACGCCGCCGCCATCGCCATGTTCAAAACGGTTGCCGTCGGCTTGGCTTCGTCGGACTGTTCGTACTGACGCACCAACTCGGCGGCGACTTTGGTGCGATCGTCAAACACCGAATTTCGCGAGCGAGTTCGGATCGGTTCAATCGCTCCGGTCGCAAGATGAACGACGCGAGGATCATCGAATCCGTCGGCCGTCATGTCGTCGATCGCTTGAACCAACGACGCCGTCGTCAAAATCCGATTCGCATCGATCGCAACGCCACCGCCGAGTCGAAAGTCTTTCTGCGTTTGCTGGTGTCGCAGCAAAATCCAGTACAAGCAATCGCTCGCCAGCGGTGCGTTTGCCGGCACGGGTTCGCCCATCGGTTCTTCTGCGACGACCGCTAGCGTAGGTTCCGTGACATCGGTCGGTGGTGCGGCGGAAAGCGGCGGCGACGCGATCGCGGCGACCACTTCCGGGACAGTGACTTCCGGAAGATTGACTTCTTCCGTCGTCGCTGCGGTGTCGCCCGAGCCGAACCACCAGAACAAAACGCCGACGGTAACCAACGTCGGGATCAATGTCGCGACGACGTTCCAAACGCTTTTTCCGGGGACGCTTTCTCGCTTGCCGTTGTCGCCTCGAATCGCAATCCGTTCGTTTCGGACGTTCGCCGGCGCCGTCGGGGACAGCGGGGACGGCGTGATCCTTTCCAGCAATTCGTCACACGAAATCGGCATCGAACCGAAGAAGACCCGTTGGCCGGGCAACAGCACCGTCGACGCGACTCGTTCGACAAAGTCGCTATCGACAAAGATTCCGTTGCGGCTGTCCGCGTCCGTGATCGTGACGGTCCCGTTTCGGTCGACGCGGTATCGCGCGTGCAGCCCCGAGATTCCTTCGCGGTTGATCACGACGTCATTATCCGACGCTCGACCGATCGTGCCCGACGAAACGCAGCCGGCGTCAATCAACCACGGCAAACGGATCGCCGTTCCCAGCCAGATCGAATCCTCCGGTGCAATCGCTTGTTTCGCCAGGATCGACTTCCCCGTTCCGGATCCGATCCGCATCGCGCCGTCGCGCGGTTCGACAACGCAACGTCCTCCCGTTTCCGTTACCACGCAATGCACCGGAGCGACGTCTTCGTGATCGATCACGACGTCGCAGCCACGGTCGCGGCCGACGGTCCAGCGACTCGGTTCGTTTGAGTGCTGGGTCATCGCGGATGCTCGTGACGGGGAAGGCGAAAGCAAAATCGTTGCTCGCCCAAAATGAACTCGTCGCCGGAGGCCAACGGCCACTCGTCCACCCGTTGCCAGATGCCGTTGCGACTTTCGCAATCCGTCATCACCCACCCGTCGGCCGATCGCCGCAGCATCGCGTGAACCGGATCGATCGTTTCATCGTCGATGACGTGGTGACAATCGTCGCGGCTGGTTCCGATCGACATCGAACCCGTCCCGTCCAAACGGTACTTCTTGGCAGCGTCTTCCACGTCGGTCAGCGTCCAAACTCGATCGTGAATCGTGGCAACCAATTCAACCGCTCCGATACGCACGCGACTGCCACTGGTCAGCTTCATTTTTGACGACCTGACAAAGACGCCGTTGGTGCTGTTCATGTCTTTCAGCGTCCACGTCCACGTTTGATCGTCGACGCTTTCGCGAACGATTTTTGCATGCACGCCTGACAAGTCTTGGTCATGCGGAAAGACCCAATCGGCATCGCGGCGGCCGAGCGTCAGCTCGCGCTTTCGCATCCGCACCGTTTCGCCGTCGGTTTCGCTGTCGTCGTCCAGAGCCACCACCATCGCGACGGGCGGACGTCGGCGAGGCCGAAGCGGACGGGCGTCGACCGGGGCGACCACGGCGTCATGTTTTGCCGCCACTAACGGATCGACCCGCGTCATCTCGGGCTGGACACCGCCGCAGTGGCGACACATCTTTCCCTGCGAAACCGAGCGACGGCAGGTCGGGCAGACGGGCATGAAAGGGACGTCGCAGGGGATGAAGGCTGGCTGGCACACCGCCCTTGTTTGTTGACCGGCTCCTCCAGCAGAGGTAGATTGTCGAACCGACTGGTTTGCTTGTCAAGAAGATACGTTCGTCGATGGATTCGCACGTCACTGCCAACAAAGCCCCATGACGCAGCACGACTTACCGCAGTACGTTTCGCAGTGCCAATCATGCTCGCGGTGGATGTCGATCGAACTTCAATGCTTGGGCCAACGCGTCGTCTGTCCGGCCTGTTCAACTGCGATCACGATCGCGACCGTTCGCCCGCGTAGCGACCAGGACCAACCCCTGGCCGGTCACGTCGAAACGCCCGCGTCGGGGTCCAGCGGTTCGTGGGATTCACGCGGCGATTCATCCGAAACGACGACGCCGAATGATGCGGCGGTCACGTTCGGTCGTTTTCGGCTGAAGAAGAAACTCGGCCGCGGCGGGTTCGGGGAAGTCTGGTTGGCCGATGACGATCACTTGAAACGAGCCGTCGCGATCAAGCTGCCCACGTTTGACGTATCGGACGAAAAACGAATTCGACGGTTCATTTTAGAAGCCAAAGCCGCCGCGGGTCTTCGTCACCCCAACATCGTGCCGACCTTCGACGCCGGACAAATCGATGGCAAGTATTTCATCGCCAGCGAATACGTTCGCGGCGTCGCGCTGTCCAGCGTCAACAACGGTGGCGTGTCGCCGACGTTGTGGGCGATCAAGACGATCAAGCTGCTTGCCGGGGCGCTCGACTACGCGCACCAACGCCACATCGTTCACCGCGACATCAAACCGGACAACATTCTTATCGACAAGCATGGCCAGCCGCAGTTGTTGGACTTCGGCTTGGCAAAGAACACGGCCGAAGATTCCGCATCGCAAACGATCGACGGAACGGTCTTGGGCACGCCGGCCTACATGTCGCCCGAACAGGCGCGAGGCGACGTGAAAAAGATCGGCCCGGCCAGCGACCAGTACAGTTTGGCGGTGGTGCTGTTTCGACTGCTGGCCGGACAGACGCCGTTCACGGGCCCGCCGATGGCCGTGTTGCAGCGGGTCGTCTCGGAAGTCTCGCCGCCGCTATCGATGTTCGTCACGAACGTGCATCCTGACCTGGAAGCGATCTGCCGAAAGGCTCGCGCGTCCCAGCCCGAGGACCGCTACGAAAGTTGCCAAGCCTTCGCGGATGATCTCCAGCGTCATCTCGACGGAAAACCCGTTCGCGCGCGTCCCGTTTCGATGCTGGTCCGCGGCCGACGATGGTCGCGTAACAACCCCCGCGAAACGTGGCTGGGCGTCACGTGCGGCTTGGCCGGTTCGATCGCCTTTGCGATCAGCTTGGCCGGCTGGAACGCCGCTTCGGCGAGTGCCACCGAGGCCGCCAAAACCGAAGCCAAAATCCGCGCCGAAACGCAGCGGCTGGTGGATCTGGAACGGCGGCTGGAAACTCGAGTTGTAGAAGTCGCGACGGCACGCGACGCGGCGCTGGTCAGTCAAAACGCAGAAGCCGCGACTCGAAAAGCACTCGAAGCCGAAAACGAACGCTTGGCTGACGCGACCCGCGAAGCCGAGTCGGCGTTACGGATGGCGGCGACTTCGATGACCGCCTTTCGAACGACCGAGAACGAATCCAACGACCTCAAGGCTCGCATTGCAAACGCCAAGCAAAGCATCGGCATCGCGACACTGCCGGCGATGATTAAGAAGGCAGAGGCGGCAAAAACGGCAAGCCAACCGCAAGCCACGGCGACCAAAGAGCCAAAACAAAAGGACTTGCAAGTCCACTGGGACGGCAAGGACGCGACGTTCGCATTCGGCGGCACGCGAACCATCAAGCCACGTTACTCCAAGAGTTACGACATCGACATGGATGACATCACGGTGACGAAAGACGGACGATTGATCGCAAGCCGGGGTGGTTCCGACATGGCGATTGTGGAGATCACGCGTGACGGCGAGATCTTGGCGGACACCAGCCTTGGGATTGCGAGCGCGACAAACATTTCGCCAAGCCAGCAGTTCGTTGCCGCCACCGCCGGCCGTTTTGCGAAATACGATGGTCGAACCGCGATCGCGGATGACGGCAGCCTGATCATCGCGTTCGGTGACGTCTTCCAAAATGGTATTTTCCAGTTTGTCTCGCAAACGCCACCGACGTGGAAATTTGTGCTGGCAACGCGTGCGTGCGGCGACATCGACATTCATCACGACGGCACCGACCAACACGTCTACATCAGTCGAGACGACACGATCTTGCGATACGCGCTAAGCGACATCGAAGACGACAAGCCAGACAAGCATTTTTTCTGCACACTGAATCCTGGCGAAGAAATCTTGGACTTCGAATGGGTGGACGCGAACAAACTTCTTCTTCGCGTCGGTCGATCGAAGAACAATGCAAGGACATTATTATTTGACCGGTCGACAAGCCTGTACCATCCATTTTCGACGCCGGACTTAGGGCCGGTCTTTCGATCGGGTACTTCATCTCAATTGATTCGAAACGAAACGCGATACTTTCGCAAAGGGAAATCGCCGACAAAACTAACTTGGTTTGAAATCGGACCAACCAAATGACGGCGATCGATCTGCCAAGCCGCTATAGGATCCTCGCAAAGTGCGGCGAAGGTCGTTATGGCGACGTGTATCGTGCCACCGACGTGGAACTTCAACGCGAAGTCGCACTGAAGATCTCGCGACTGTCCGGTCGGTCGAAAGACGAAACTCGACAGATCCGCCGCGAATTGCGAGTCAGTTGCAAGCTTCGCCATCCCAACATCGCGTCCGGTTTCGACGGATTCGAGCAAGACGAACACTTGGTCCTGTGTCTGCCGTACCTTGGCGGAGGAACGCTTGCCGATGCCGCAGGCGATGCCGATGAAACGGTAAGCCAAACGCTGACGCGATTCTGCAAACTGTGTGATGCCGTCGCTTACATGCACCGCAGCGGCATCTTGCACGGCGACTTGAAGCCGGAAAATGTCTTGATGGACGGCGAAGCGAAGGCCTACCTGACGGACTTTGGAAGCTGTCTGCAATTGGACAAGAAAACCGGCACCGCTTCATCCGAAGCCACTTCCGGGACGCCGGCGTACCTTTCGCCGGAACTCGCCCGCGGGACCGCCGCACCGTCGATTGCGTCGGAAGTTTACGCGCTGGGAATCTCGCTGATGGAGCTTCTGTGCGGACAAACGATCTACGACGGCGACGCGAAACAAGTCCTGCATCGCATCGCCACCGAACCGCTGCCGAGTCCGCGATCGCTTGACTCGGCCATCGATCGATCGCTGGAAGCCATCCTGCTGAAGGCCTGCGCCGAAAAACCTTCCCAGCGATATGACTCGGTCGATTCGTTCAAGAACGATCTAGAGCGGTTCATCGCGAACGAACCGATCGAGGCAAAGCCGCCGACCAAGCTTGCGGCCTGTCGCTTGTGGAGCAAACGCAATCCCGTCGTCGCGGCGCTCGCGGCAACGCTGGTCCTGGTGATGACGTGTGGAACCACGCTCAGCACGGTCGGGTGGGCGGCGGCGCTTCGAACGCGAGCCCGCTTGGTCGCGTCGCAGGACCAACTTGCCCAGCGGGCGAGGCAGGCAATGACGCAAGAGCAACAGTTGCAAACGGTGCTCGCCAGTATCAAACAGCAGCAAGCCGCCATCGAACGCTGCAACCGCTAACGAAGTCAAACTGCGAGACGAAGCGACGCTGGTTCGCGACCAAGTCACCGCCAAAGCAAGACTGGCTCAAACGAACCTCGATGAAGCCTCGCGGCTGACGAAACTTTCTGAATCGTTATCTCAATCACGGACGACAGACCTCGCGATGCTGGACGTTGCCAACAACATGCTGGCCACGAAGCAAAGCTACGCGGAACATCTGATCGATCGCGGCAAAGCGATGGATGCGATCACGAACTACCCGTCGAACTCAAGAGACAAAACCGTTGTCGAACATGTCGCGAACCAGTTTGAGAGTGTCCCCGAAAAATTTCGCGGACTCGCTTGGCAGAACAGTCAAGAAAAGATACGACGCGTTTTGGGAGGTCGAACCTCTGAGGCGCCGCTGGAAGAGCTAGTGGCCGCCGTTGCCGTCGATCATTCGGGAATAAAGTTCGCATTGCTTGGCAAAGACAAAGGCTTGCAGTTGATCGAAGCGTCGACATCGTCCTTGGAAGCAAAAAGCGAGTACGTTCGACGGTTTGATCGAGCCGCATTTGGAAAGGCGGATGGCGTACCGAGCCTGATTTCAATGAACGCCTTCACTTCGAAGGTCGCGATCGGCTATCGGCTCGGATCGCGAGCGGGCAGTGTAAAGGTCGCTTCGACGATCGATATCGATGCACGCCAATTTCGCACCTCTGTTAGCCGCTGCAACGTTCACAGCATGCGATTCTCGGACGATCACGGGTTGGTGTTCGTGGCGTCGAAGTACGACACCGGGGATCTATTGCTGATTCTAAATAACGAATTCGGCGATTCCAGCGGTGGGATCGTTTGGCGATGCGGCGAAGGACGCAACGATCCTTTGCCGATCGAGCGAGGGAAGACGACATCGCGAAAAGAGGCACCGTGGTTCCCGTTCTTCTTGGACGTCGGCACCGATCCGTCGCAGCACCTCTGTTTCGCGTCATCCGAACGCCCCGTCGTTGGCAAGCAGACGCGGGTTTGGATTCACTCGATCGATTTGCGGACGCTGCGAAAGTCGTCCGGCGACGACGGAAAGGAATGGACCATCGACTGCGTCAACTTTGATTGCGGCATGCAAGACCTTGCCCAGTGGCCGCATCAATGGCAGTTGGGCGAACACCTGACACTGGGCGTTGGAGGTCGATCGCTATCGACCGATGACCCGGCACCGATCGACAACCGTCGCTTCATGCCATTCGGCGAAGAAGCGGCAACCGATCCGACTCGTAAGAACGATCCCACCCAGTTGATGGCGCTGACCGATCGATGGCGACCGGTCGCAACGCACGTCGGCGAAGCATGGCCCGCCGACGGATCGATCGAGGCGACGCTTCGCTTCCCGATTCGATCGCTGTTGCAAGAGAACGAAAACGCATCGCTGATGCTGGGAAGCGTCGACGAACATGTCATCGTCTACGGCACCAAGCCGGTGGTCTACGACCTGGGCCTTCAAAAAGCGATTTCGCTGTATCCAGGGCTCGCCGCCGCCGACATGCGAATCATCCCGTCCAGCCGCGGCGATCATGTCATGCAATTGACTCGCAAGACCGCGCGGATCACCAAGTACGCCGAAAGCGACAGCACGCCGTTCCGCAAGATCGAAGAAGTCAACACGCGTCTGGCCCGAGTGACCGACCGGATGCGGCAAACAGTCGAAATCCCTGTTCTCGAATCGACTCCCAAAGAGCCTTTCACCGGACACAAGGGCTTCGTCAGTTGCGTCACCATCTCGCCCAACGGCAGACTGGTCGCGAGCGGTTCGGGAAATCAAGCCGACAACAACGCGATCTTCGTGTGGGATGTATTTAACGGAGCTTTAGTGCGAAAGCTGATCGGTCACAGCCGCGGCATTCGCGATCTCGTTTTTGATCCCGACGGTAACACACTGTATTCCACGAGCGACGACCGAACCGTACGAGTTTGGGACACCAGCGCGGAGGTCGAGACTGATAGAATTAATTTGAAGAAAACGGCGGTAAGCCTTGATCTTGATGCCGACGCCAATTGCCTTTTGATGGGATCCGGTCAGAACCTCTTCGCATATCGATTAAACAGTCTAAAGCGTCCGCTTTGGTCCCAAAACTTCGATTCGGAAATTGTTTTCGCAAAGACTCTTGGAAACAACACGATGTTTCTAGGCGGACTGAGGTGGGGCCTCGTTAACGTTCACAGTGTTAGCGATGGGAAGGTGTTGCATCGTGCTGCTCATTCGCTGAAAAGCGTCGATGGCCTGGCGATCACACCGAACAAGCAAAAGATGCTGTACGGTGGGTCCAACGGGATCATTCTCGCAAACATCGCCGATGGCAAATTACTGAAGAAATGGCCCATCGTTTGGAGCTCAGACGTCGAAATTTCTCCCGACGGCCGGCATGCCTTGGTCATCAATGAGGACTGGATGGAAGTCCTGGACCTTCACACGCTGAAGAACCGCCAAGTGTCCCTGCCCGACTACAAGGGATCGTTCGATTGCTGCATCGCGCCCGACGGTTCGTACGCGATCGTCTGCGGCGGCCGCGGTTGGAGCATGACGAACAACCGGTTCGAACCGAAGGGCGACTTTCGGCTAAAGAAGTTCGATTTCTTGAAGCACAAACCGGATTGAGCACTCGGTGAACAACAACTGGCGTAGCTGATCCCGCCAGGGTCCAGACCGGACTGAACCCTGGCGGGATCAGCTTCAATCAGCTACTATCAATCCGGCACCTATTGATCAGACGGGTGACGTTGACGGCGGCATCAATTCGCCGACAATCGGTGGATGAATCAACACGGGCGGACCAAGAAGACAAACCGGAGAAGTTCGCCCAAGGGCGGGTTTAGCGGGAATCACCAGCGTGGCTGGCTGTGGGGGCACCACGCCGTTACCGAAACGCTGGCCACGGGCGTCTGGCCGGTGATCGAGATCGTTGCCAACCAGAAAGCCGCGGCTCGATTCGCGGACCTTTTGTCAGCCAAACAACGCGCCGGCATTCCGATGCAGGTCGTCGACAACGACCGGTTGGAACAGTTGACCCGATCCACCGAGCATCAAGGATTGGCGGTTCGACTGGGTCCCTTTCCCTATCAAGCGATCGAATCGTTGACCGATCGGCTCGGCTCGATCGTCTCGGACTCGCAAGTCGAACCGACCGATCTGAAATTGGCTGATCCCAAATCTAGCGTGCCGCTGGTCGTGATCTGCGATCGCTTGCAGGATGCGTTCAACTTCGGCGCGATTCTGCGGTGCTGCGACGGTGCCAACGTGATGGGAGTGATCGTCGGCGATCGGGGCCAAGCCGAGGTGACGCCGCACGTCGTTCGATCCTCGTCCGGTGCCGTCAACCACTTATCGATCATGAAGGTGAGCGACCTGGTCGAAACGGCGTTGCATCTGAAACGGCTAGGGATGCAGGTCGTGGCCGCCGATGCCAACACGCCATCGAACGTCTGGAAGTCGACGCTGACCGGACCGACCGCTCTGGTCATCGGCAGCGAAGCATTCGGCGTTCAACCGGAACTGCTTGCCATTTGCGACCAGCGGCTTTGGATTCCGATGCAAGGAAAAGTCACTTCGCTGAACGCCGCCGTGGCGACCGGAATCCTGCTTTACGAAATTCGTCGCCAACAGTTTTCATCGCGCTAACGCACCCGCCGATGCGCCGGTCCGCTTCCAAGTTCGCTTCCAGTTCAACCATTCTTAATCCATCATGCTGCTGCGACTGACCAACTTGCGAACCCGCGTCGAAGCCGACGATTCCGAATTGCCGACGCGAGCAGCCAAGGCGATCGGCACCGATGAGTCGTTGTTTCGATCCGTCAAAGTTTTGCGGAAGAGCCTGGACGCGCGGCAACGCGATTCGTTGCAATTCGTTTACACGGTCTTGGTCGACGTCCCCGAAGGCACCCGAGCGCGAGCGTCGGGCGACGTCCGCGTCGACTCGTATCAACCGACCCAATTCTTCGACCCCGATCCCGGCAAGTCGCCGTTGCCCCAGCGTCCCGTCATCGTCGGTTCGGGTCCGGCCGGATTGCTGGCCGGATACTACCTGGCGTTGAAAGGGTATCGACCGATCATTTTGGAACGCGGCCTGGCGGTCAAAGAACGAGTCCCCGCGATTCGCAAGTTCGATCGAGGCGGCGAACTGGATACCGAGAACAACTATCTGTTCGGCGAAGGCGGTGCGGGCTGCTTCAGCGACGGAAAACTGACGTGCCGCATCACCGGTCCCGACGTCGACTGGGTGCTGCAAAGCTTTGTCGATTGCGGCGGCCGACCGTCGCTGGTCTACGAACATCGCCCCCACTTGGGCAGCAACAAACTGCCGATGATCTGTCGAAATTATCGTCGCAAGATCGAAGCCCTCGGCGGCGAGTATCGTTTCGGTTGTCGACTGGAAGGACTAACGACCGACGGCGAACGACTGGTCGGATTGTCCACCTCCACCGGATTCATCGCAACGTCGCACGTGCTGTTGGCGATGGGGCACAGTGCGCGGGACACGTATCACATGCTGCACGACGCCGGCTTTCCGCTGCGTCCCAAAGCATTCCAGTTGGGGCTGCGGATCGAGCATCCGCAAGAGCTGATCAACCGGCGAAAGTACGGGCGTCCCGAGTACCTGGAACAACTCGGCGCGGCCGACTACACGTTGGTCGCCAAGGGCCAGCCCGATCTATTCACGTTCTGCATGTGTGCCGGCGGCGTGGTGATCCCGAGTGTATCGGAGCCGAACATGTATTGTTCCAACGGCATGAGCAATTCGCGTCACGACACTCCGTTTGCCAACAGCGGATTGGTCGTCACGTTGGAACCACATCAGTTCGGAAGCGACCACCCTTTGGCCGGCGTCGAAGTGCAGCGAAAGTACGAAGCGATCGCCTTCCGTATGACGGGGGCCGATTACCAGGCGCCGGTCCAACGAGCCAGAGATTTCTTGTCGGGACGAGCACCGGTTGCCGGCAAAGCGATCGAATCGTCGTACCAGCGGGGAGCCGTGGAAAGAAACCTCAGCGAAGTTTTGCCACCGGTGATTTTGAAAGCGATCCAAGCCGGTCTGCCGGTGATGGACGCGAAGTGGAACGGGCAATACCTGCCCGACGCGGTGCTGGTGGGCCCTGAAATGCGTGGCAGCTCGCCAGTGCGAATCGACCGCGACCGCGAGTCGTACCAGATCCCCGGCATGCCCGGCGTCTATCCCGTCGGGGAAGGCGCGGCTATGCGGGCGGCATCGTCACCGCCGCGGTTGACGGCCTTCGCGCGGCCCGCAAAATCGTCGAGCACTTTGCCCCCAGCATCCATTAGCTCTCCGCGAACAATAACTGACTTAGCGGATCCCGCCGGGGTTCAGACCGGACTGAACCCTGGCGGGATCAGCTACGGTAAATCCGTCACTTATTGATCACGCGATGCTTCGCCTGCGAATGGAATGGAGCGGCCGCTCCGGCGTGCCCTTGACGCCCTTTTTATCGTTGGCGAGTCAGATTCAGCGTGGCTATACTCTGCGTCCACTCATGCGAGCTCAGTCGAGAGTGAGCGACGAAAAGATGCGTCATAGCGCATTCTGATAGAAGAACAATCTCTGCTTCATGCTTTTTTGCGAGTTTAAACATGCGAAAGTCCGTTCCATCACTAGTACTTGTCTTTCTCGCAATTCATTGCATCCCAGTGTGCGGACAAGAAGTCCTGCCTCGACCCGAGCCACCCTTTGGCGGCAAGATCGGGTTGACCTATAAGGATTCCGAAGCGGTCAAGCCTGATTTAAAAGTCCCTGCGACGTTTGGTGTCCAGGATCCGCCGAACATATTGATCGTATTGATCGACGACTGCGGATTTGGACAAATGAGCACCTTCGGCGGCGGCATTCCAACGCCGACGCTCGACCGCATCGCCGATAACGGCCTCAAGTACACCCGCTTTCATACGACCGCACTGTGCTCGCCCACTCGCGCGGCACTTCTGACCGGTCGAAATCATCACTCCGTCGGCAGCGGCGTCATCGGGGAAGCCGGTACGGGATTTCCGGGCTATTCGGGAATCATCCCCGCCTCCGCGGCGACGTTCGCCGAGGTGATTCGCGAGTACGGATACGCGAATGCGTGGTTCGGAAAAAATCACAATGTGCCCGACTGGGAAACCAGCATTGTCGGACCGTTTGACCGCTGGGCCGGCGGATTGGGCTTTGACTATTTCTATGGGTTCGTTGGCGGGGATACGGACCAGTTTCATCCGGCGTTGGTCGAGAACAAGAAACGTTTGGAGGCACCGGAGACGAATGAAGATGGATCGCCCTACCACTTTACGACCGACATCGCGGACCACGCGATTCGCATGATGCGTTCTGCCAAAGCGGTCGCCCCCCAACGACCGTTTTGCGTTTACTTTGCGACGGGTGCAACCCACGCCCCGCACCAGGTCCCGGAGCAGTGGATTGAAAAGTTCAAAGGGAAGTTCGATGGTGGCTGGGATCGATATCGCGAAGAGACTTGGAAACGTCAAAAAGAAATGGGCATCATTCCGGCGGACACCGCTTTGACGAAGCGTCCCGATTCGCTTCCCGCTTGGGATTCCCTTCCCCAGGACGAGAAACGAGTTTACGCGCGGATGATGGAAGTCTTCGCCGCATTCACGGCGCACACGGACCACGAAATTGGTCGCGTGGTCGATTCGATCGACGAAATGGGTGAACTCGAAAATACCCTCGTCTTCTACATGGCTGGTGACAACGGGTCCAGCGCCGAAGGGGGTTTGAACGGGCTGCTTAACGAGATGACGTTCTTCAACGCGATCCCGGAACCGCTCGATGCAAAACTTGCCGCGATTGACACGCTCGGCAGCGACAAACACTACAACCATTTTCCGGCGGCGTGGGCTCATGCGATGGACACGCCGTTTCAATGGACCAAGCAAATCGCCAGCCACTTCGGTGGCACACGCAATGGACTAGCCATTTCGTGGCCCAAGGGGATCCAAGCCCGTGGCGAAGTGCGTGACCAGTTCCACCATGTGATTGATATTGCTCCAACGATTCTTGACGTCATCGGTATCACCGCACCGGCGCAGTTCGATGGCGTGGCTCAAAAACCGATCGAAGGCGTTAGCATGGCTTACACGTTTGATGATCGCGATGCCGAAGACCGCCGCACCACGCAGTACTTCGAAATGCTGGGCAATCAAGGTATTTATCACGACGGATGGATGGCCAGTGCGATTCGAGGCATTCCATGGGATAGCGAATCGCCGCCGATCGATCTGCTGGACATGCCGTGGGAACTGTACCACGTCGACGAAGACTTTTCGCAAGCCAACGATCTAGCGAAGAAGAATCCCGAGAAGCTGCAAGAGATGGTAAAGCTGTTCTTTGCCCAAGCGTCAAAGTACAACGTGCTGCCGCTCGACGGGCGGAAGACGGAGCGGCTGAACGTCGATAACCGCCCCAGCCTGACGGCGGGTCGAAGCAGCTTCACCTATCCGAACTTGTTGAGATTGCCCGAAGGGGCTTCGCCCGACTTGAAACACAAAAGCCACACCATCACCGCGAAGGTCGTGATGCCGGAGGTCGGCGGCGAAGGAATGATCATCACGCAAGGCGGACGATTTGCCGGGTATGGCTTCTATGTTCGCGATGGAAAATTGGTCTACGACTACAACTTAGTGGGCGTCGAGCGCTACACGATCACGTCCGACCAGCGGTTGCCAAGTGGCGAGATGACGTTGAAGGCGGTCTACAAGACGGATGCCGATAAAGCGTTTGCCGGCGCGACGGTGACGCTGTTCGTCGACGACAAGAAAGTTGCCGAAGGTCGGGTCGAAAAGAGCATTCCCAACCGCGTCACGCTGGATGAAACGCTGGACATCGGATTTGATACCGGCACTCCGGTCGCGGACGGCTATGACATGCCGTTTAAGTTCACCGGCAAACTGAATGCCGTGACGATTGACATCGATGCGGAATGATTTGTAAACGCCGGTGTTCCCGTTTAGTCGCCGTCCATCACGGCTTGTTTGATGGCGGTGACCAGGGCGGCGCGGCCGAGGGCTTGCGGGGCCAGGCGGGTGATGTCGACCCCCAGTTCTTTGCCCAGGTGGACGGCTAAGTCGACGTCGCGGACGCCGAAAAATTGGTTGGTCGGTCGCTTTTCGATGTACGCGATGTCGTCGGTGTAGATCGTGTTGCGATCGTGGTCGAACCCGGACTCCCAGGCCTGAGCCAGTTCGTCGATCCAAATTTGCGGCACGCCCCGAGCCTGGCAGTGATCGACCGGCCAGATCGTTTCGCCGGTGCATTCGGTCAGCAGCGCCAGCGCGCGGTGTCGAGCGATCATGAGGCCGGGTCGCAATCGTCCGTGTCGTGGAAGGAATGTTTGGGAAGGTTTAGATTATAGGACGGTTGTTTCGGTTGTCTGTGCCGCCTGTTGGCGGCGCGGGTCAATTGAGACAATTGACCTACAAATTTGCGTCCCGTTCTTTCTTCTTGGATACCGACATGCCTTCTGTTCTGGCCATTGCGGCGCACCCCGATGACATTGAATTTCTGTTTGCCGGCACGATGTTGCAATTGGCCGAGCGTGGTTACTCGCTGCATTACATGAACCTTTGCGACGGTTCGCGTGGATCGACGACGATGGACATGGACACCTGTGCCGCGGTACGGTTGGACGAAGCAAAGGCGGCGGCGGGAGTTTTGGGCGCGACGTTTTATCCGCCGATCTACCACGACATGGAGGCGATCTACTCGAACGCCAACTTGGCGAAAGTCGCCGCCGTCGTGCGGCAAGCGAAGCCTTCGATCGTGTTGACCCATGCGCCGATCGACTACATGGAAGACCACGAGATCGCGTGCCGATTGGCCGTCAGTGCGGCGTTCGCACACGGCATGCCGAACTTGGTCAGCGATCCGCCGGTGGACGTCTACATGGACCCGGTCACGGTCTATCACGCCCAGCCCGTTCACAACCGAATTCCGACGGGCGAATTGGTCGTGCCTCATCTGTACGTCGACATCGCAGGCGTGATCGACACCAAGATCGAATCGCTGGCCTGCCACGCCAGCCAAAAGCAATGGCTGGACGAAAGTCAGGGCATGGACAGCTACTTGGAAACGGCACGCCAGGTCGGACGCGAAGTCGGCGTGATGTCGGGCAAGTTTGAATACGCCGAGGGATGGCGTCGACGCGAGCACTGGGGATTCTGCACGGCCGAGGATGATCCGCTGGCCGACGCATTGACCGATGTGATCGTCGACTCGCGACGAAGCTAGGCTTGCTTGGCGGCGTTCTTGCGACGCCGACGAACCACCACGGCACCGACCGTGATCACGCCTAGTGCGACCATCGAGCCGGGCTCGGGGACGGCGGTGGCCGATCCGACGACGAAGCGGAACGTGCCGACGTCGGTCAGCGATCCGCCACCGGTCAGGTTGGCGACCGCGGTCAGTTCCAAGTCGTAGACGCCTTGCTGGGTAAAGCCGTAAAAAAAGTGGGCGTGCCCGCCGATGTTCATGTTCAAAAGGTCCGTGCCATCGAACCCATTGTTGGTTTGCCATAACACGTCTGTTCCTCCGAAACCGTCCGGTTGCCACAGGGCGAATTGACCCAACGCCGGGCCGCTAAAGCTGGTCAACGAAAGCGTTGCACTGGAAAAGCCCAATCCTGCCAGCTCTTCCGACGCGATCCCCAAGAACGGAAGACCGGACACCTCGTTTTGCGGCAGCAACCAAACCGGATCACCAGTCGCCAATCCGAGCTGAGGTGCCGGAGCAGTCGCAGACCTGAGCGCATCATTGCTGACGCGAACGTAGGCCTCGCCGGGCTCGAATTCAATCTCACCGGCAAGCGGACTGCCATTCAAGATCGCGCCGTCACCGAAGTGGTAATGCAATTCCAGTTCGCCGTCGTGGAACGCCAAGCCGATGTCGCCGTGACCGGACGAGTATTCGGTGATCGCGGCGGAGGCGGTCGGTGCAAGGCACAACGTTGCGAACCAGAGGGTAAAGAAACGTTGGGGGGTAGTCTTCATCTCAGTGATATCCAAAGCAAAAGGGGTTAAACAAATTGAGTCAGCGTCCTCGTTCCCAGGCTCTGACTGGGAACGGAATGACTTCGAGGCTCCGCCTCGTTTGGTTGAGCACTCAGAGGCGAAGCCTCTTGTGCAGTTCGTTCCCAGGCGGAGCCTGGGAACGAGAATACGAGGGGAATCGTGGACGCTACGGCAGTTCGACGGTCTCGCCTCCGCTGTTGCTGCCCAGGGCCCAGTACAGTTCGCGGTCGATCGATTCGGTGATGAATTGGACGCTGCCGTCGGCCATCGCAACATGGATGCCGCCGACGTGGTGGCTGCTTGGCGTGACCAAATTCATGCCGTCGTCTTCGCCGCCATAGACGTGGCAACTCCGCCCGTTGACCGGGATGACCGGCATGATGTGGTTGGCCATGAACGTCCAGCCGCTGATCCAGGCATGCCCGTGGCTGACGCTGTATTTGGCGTCCGCTCCGGTCACGCTTCCGCAGTAGTCAACCCATCGGGCGAGCGAACGGCCGGTCGATCCGCCGCCGCAGAACGATTGCATCGACATCGGCGTCGTCCGTGATACGAACAGGCCACCGAAACCGTCGGACTGCTGGTTGACTTGGGCGATGACGCGCTCCCCGACGGCGATCGTGTTGGACAGGCCGTCACGAATGTCGGCGAAACGAATGCGGGGTTTTTGCCAGGTATCAGGTGAGGCCGGGTTGTACAGCCCGATGACGCCGTTTTGTTTTGCCAGCGGCGCGGTCACGCCTGGTCCGGTCGAAAGCCGAGGCCAACCGATGTTGCCGGCGTAGCTGCCCGGCGCGGTCGCGATGCCGAGCGAAAACTGAACGACGCCGGCCGGATCAGTGGGGCACAAGTAAGTCGGAACCATCGCGCCGGCAGGGACTTCGTCGACGTGGCCGGGCGACAAAGTGTATCCGATGTAGTCGCTGGCGGATGAATAGTCGGTTCGGTCGGAAAGGGCACGATCGAAATGGATTTGATCGTGTAGAGCGGTCTGTTCGATGTTCGGAAGAATCCGGGCCAGCCAGCTATGGAACCCACTTCCCGCGCCGCCGGCGTACTGGTCCGAACCGGTCATGCTGGTCGGCAACGCCAGGTGCGTGTCGTGGTAGGTGTGAAGCGCCAGCGCGATCTGCTTCATATTGTTCTGGCACTGGACGCGGCGAGCGGCCTCGCGAGCGGATTGAACGGCCGGCAACAGCAATCCGACCAGGATGCCGATGATCGCGATCACGACCAACAGCTCGATCAGCGTGAAGGCGGAGCGGAAGCTCGGTTTTTCGTAGCGTTGTTGCGTCGCCATCGAAGGCTCCACTGTTTGGACGAGGGAAGTAGGGAAAACAAAAAATCGAAAGCAAAAAACCCCACCGCGCGGACACAACCGATCGGTTTTGGTCGGACCGTTGACCGGTTGCATCGCACGCAGCGGGGCAAGACGGAAAGTCCGGGGCACGTCAACGCAATCGCCAGCGCACGAGAATCCGGCGCGAAGCAACCACGAGACGAAAAGATGGAGTCGCTACTTGTTCAAACGATCAAGCGACGACTGGCGGCCCACGGGGGCACGCGATCGTGACGGAAGCCGACGCGAAGACGGCGTCGACCCGGCACGGGAGAGGCTCGGCGGTTCGATCCACCGGCGGGGAAAGCATTGTCGGAACGGCCGAATCGTTCGGGCTGATCAGCGATTTGCAGATCGGGCACGCATCGTGATCGTGCGAACCGTGATGATCAGCGGCGGAAATCGCAACGTCGCTGGCGACTCGGTGCTGGCAAGCTCGGTGCTGTCAGCATCGGGTGAACGACGCGTCATGCGTGTAAGTCGCATGGTCATCTTGCCCAGCGTGAGAATCCACCGAAGAGGCGGAATGGTCGCAGGTCGCGACGTGCCACCATGCCGGGGCGTGTCCGAAGACAACGACGCTGCAAAGCAGCGCGGCAAGGAGGGGTCGGACGTACGAAGTCATCGGCGACATTCGCTCGGGAGTTGGGCAGGAGGGAGGTTGCAAAACGGTCCGACCAAAGACAATTGCTAACCTCTACGATCGCTGGGGGCGGGCGGTTCGTCAACCCCGATCGAAAAATCAAGCGGTTTGCCACGTTGCCCTGTCGTCGCCCTGACACGCCGTGGCAGGGCTGAGGCTGCGAAGCCTTCAGTGATCGGATGCTCCGCCACGGCGTGGCGGACCTACGCTACGTCCCGAGACTCCGTTTCGGCCGCCGGCATCAAACGAAAAAAACGGGACGGGATTCCAATTGAATCCCGCCCCGCTTGGTAGTTTCGCTTACGTCCTGCGAATTACTTATCGCTTTCCGAGCATCCTAGCTCAGTTGCAACCACAGCTGCTGGTAACGTCCGAAGCCGAGCTGACGCCAGCCGAGCAAGGATCGCAGCAGACAGGTGCTGGGCAGCAAACTTGAACCGGAACTTGCTTGCAAACCACTCGCGGCACGCACTTGGTGACGGTGTACGGTTCGCAAACTTGACGGCACTTGGCAACCTTCACGATTTCGGTGTAGCACTCGGTGCGGCACTTGGTTTCGCAAACGGTCTTGGTGCGGCATTCAGGAACCATCTTGCACACGTTGTACGAAACGGTCTTGGTGCGGCATTCGGGAACCATCTTGCAAGTCGTCCAGTTGACGACCTTGCTGCGTTGTTCGCAGACGGTGCTGCAAACGACGTAGTTGCAAGTCTTGGTGCGGCATTCAGGAACCATCTTGCAGGTCGTGTAGTTCACGACTTTGCTACGCGGTTCGCAGACGGTGCTGCAAACGGTGTAGTTGACGGTCTTGGTGCGGCATTCAGGAACCATCTTGCAGGTCGTCCAGTTGACGACCTTGCTGCGGCATTCCGGAACCATCTTGCAGACGGTGTAGTTGACCACCTTGGTACGGCATTCGGCAACCTTACGGCAAACCGTGTAAGGGATTTCTCGAGTGCGGCACTCACGAGTGTAGGAAGTGCAAGTCACTTCTTTTTGCTCGCAGGTCGGGACCCAAACCTTCTTGCAGACGGTCGTCGGGCAGCCTTGGACGCACTCGGTGCGGCAGCAGCCAGGCGTGTAAACGCACTTGCAGGTGCAAGGATCATACGACCAAGTCCCGGGCTCACGCACGGTCTTGCGCATCATCTTGCCAGGAACTTCTTCGGTGATCGTTTCCCAATGTCCGCCGTTGACGGTGACCATCTTCGTCGTCGTCACAGGAACGACAACGCTGTAGTTTTCCGTACGAACTTTTTGTTCTTGCACGGTGTTGTAGACCGTGTAGTTGATCGTGCGGGACTTTTGCTCTTGAACCGGAACCATGACGGTGTAGTTGACGGTCTTGCTGTGGTTCTCGCGAACCGGGTTCATGACCGTGTAGTTAATCGTCTTGGTGCGGGTTTCCTGAACAGGAACCTTCACCGTGTAGTTGATCGTCTTGCTGTGCGTTTCGTACACAGGTTTCATGACGGTGTAGTTAATCGTCTTGGTCTTGGTTTCTTGAACCGGAACCTTGACGGTGTAGTTGATCGTCTTGGAATGATTTTCCACGACTTTGTTCATCACCGTGTAGTTCACCTCACGCGTCTTGGTTTCCGTTTGAGGAACCATGACGGTGTACTGAACTTCACGCGATTCGGTGTAAGGAACGCTGCGAGTACGAGAGACTTCTTTGTCTTCGTAGTAGCGTTCGTTCTTCGTGCGGTAACGCGTTTCTTCGACTTGATCGTAGACGGTTTCTTGAACCGTTCGCATCACGGTGTACGATCCGCCGGCAACCGCCGACGATCCGTCTGCCGAGCCGCCTTCGACGACGCTCGATCCACAACCGCCACAACCTTCATAGCTAATCGCGCCACAATAAGCAGCGTTAGCTGACTTTGCGCCCGAGACGATCGCAATGATCGCAACGGCCGGCAATAACCACAGCCTTTTCATCTTCGTATTCCTTTGACTTGTGCAACGGATTGACGTTGCGTTGGACGTAGCAAAAAACCCACCTGATGCTCCCTGCATCAGGCACACTGCATCGAAATCGCTCGTGGCGAGTGGCACGCGCTGATTCAGTCAGAAGTCGAGGGAGAAATCACGCTCCCGACCTCGCTGATCCGGCATCCCGACTTGCTAGTTGCACGTCCACGCGGGTAAACCAGACCGCGTAAGCTGTGCTCACTGGCAAAGAGAAACTCGATGCACAAACTTCATCGACTACGTAAGAAGCGTTGAGCACGCAAAAGAAAACGCGCTGGCAAAATGGGGCGATTGTGGGGTAGGCGAGGCATGCCAGTATCGAGTTTGCCGGTTGTAACGACCAGGACATCCCGACCCGTCATCGAAGTGAAACGACGTTCAGGCAGCGAAGGATCAATCCGACGTAGGATCAATCCCACGTAGGATCAGTGACGCCGGATTACTGACGCCCGACGCCGGATCGCTGACGCCGGATTACTGACGCCTGACGCCTGCCGACTGACGACTTATTTCAGCCCCTCGATCCAGCGCGTCCACATCGCAACTTCTTCCTCGGTTAGCAATTCCGCCGGAAGGGTTGGCAATCGAGCACTCGCCCCGGAACCCGCCGCCTGCGCTCGCACGCTCAACAGCCCGTTGACGTTGATCTCGAATCCCATCGTTCGCGATGTCACCGCGGGCGTTTGCGACACGTCGATCTCGTGACGGCCCAGCGATTGCCAGTCCTCGCTTGTGACACCGGACGATTCGACCAAGGACAGCGTCATCGATGGCCGCTGCTTGCCGACCGTCAAGCGGCGATTGGTTCGCGCCGGCAACAACGTGCCCTGCGGAATGATGGGCAGAATCCGCCGCCGCCCCTTCGCGTCCTCGATGACGATCCCGATCGTCTGCCCCGAGACCACGCGAGGCGGCATCGCGATGTCGCCTCGGCCGGGAAGTTCGGCCGCCAAGCAAGCCGCCGCGCCGCGGGCCACGTCCGTCCGATCCACGGCACGGCGTTGGACATCCGCACGCAAACCGGCCAGCACGCGATCTCGCACCGCCGCCAGGCGCATCACCGCCCCCATCGTCACGCACACATCAATGTCACCGATCCTGACGGACGCTTGTTCACACGCTCGAGCGATGCCGGCCGTGATTTCCATTGCCAATCCATCGCAAGCATCAATCCAGGTTTGACGCGAGATCGCGACGGACAACTCTTTCACGCCCGAAATGATTTTGATCGTGGCGGTCGGTGCCAGCAGCATCGCGTTCATCGCTCGTTCGCAAGCGATCTGCAGAAGCGCGGCCGTCTTGGTTTGCTTTCGTGGATCGATTCCATGGGTGGCCTGAAACGCGCTGGCGGCCAAGTCGACCAGCTTGTGCAACCAGGGCAGCGTCCCCAGGTGCCAGTGCCCCGCGGTCGCCAATTGATGCAGCCGCGCCGAGTCGCGGCGGACCACCGCGATCTCGGTTGCTTGCCCCGAAACGCCGACGAACAACACCGTTTGTTCGGCGTCCGGTCCGATCGCCGAGATCGCCGCATCGGTCGGCGATGCGATCAACAGCGACTGGACCGCCGCGATCGAACGATCGACCAGACGAACCGAACGCAGACCCGCGATCGACGCCGCTCTTAAGATGCTTCTCCGGTGCAATTGGTCGTAACAGGCCGGCACCGTGATCGCGGAGGCTTGCGGCGGATCGTCATCAATCCAGGCATTTTGCCAGATCTTGCGGATCAACATCGCCATCAAAACTTCCGGCGGACACGCTCGCCCAGCGACCTTTCGCTCGACGATCGGCTTGCCGATGTACATCGGCAAACAATGCAGCAGGCTCTGGGGCTGCTCCGCCCGCCGTTCGATCGCGGCTTGACCGTAGATGACGGTTTCGTCTTCGCTGGCAAGCGCCATCCGGAACAGCGGCGCGGCCGGCCCGCCGGCTTGCAACTGTTCGACTTCGCCCGTCGGCGCTGCCATCGCGGTCGCGCTGTAGAACATGCCAAAGTCGATCGCGAAGACCTGCGTCGCGCCGCCACCATAGGTTGAATTGCCGCCGAACGTGGACGAATCGCCGCCGGGCATCTTATTCGCAAACTCGGTCAACCAAACCGGTGCGTCGGTCTGGCTGGCGTATTCGGACAAGTCGTCGATGACCTCGTCGAGCGACTCGTAACGCTCCTGCGGCTTCTTCGCCATCATTCGATTGAAAATGTTTGCGAAGTGAAGGTCGACGTCGCCGCGAGCCTGCATCAAGTCGGGAATCTCGCCGTGGCGGTGGCCGTAGACTTGGTCCAAATACTCGCCCACAAACGGCGGACTGGCGGTCAGCAAGAAATACATGGTCGCGCCGAGCGAATAGATGTCGCTGCGGGCGTCGGCCGAGTCGGGATCTTCGAGTTGTTCCGGTGACATGAACGGCAACGTCCCGACCAGCCGGCCCTTGTTGCTTTTGATGATCTCCAGCGGATGGTCGTCGGAATCCTTCGCCGCTTTCGCTTTCGCAACCGGCACCACGTCGGCGTTGGCGATCCGGGCCAGGCCCAAGTCCAGCACCTTGATCGTGCCGTCGGTCGCTCGCATCAGGTTGCCCGGCTTGACGTCGCGGTGGATGATCCCGGCGCGGTGAGCGTGCAGCAGCCCGAGCGCGGCTTGGCGGATGATCGCGGCCGCTTCGCCGACCGGCAGGGGTCCTCGCATCGCGACCCACCGCGTCAGTGTCACGCCGTCGACGAATTCCATGGCAAGGTAATGGATGCCATCATCGGTTTCGCCGGCGTCGAACGCCGTGACAATGTTCGGGTGCATCAGCCGCGATGCCGCGCGGACTTCGTCGTAGAAACGCTCGATGGCTTTGGCGTCTTTCATCCGCTTGACGGGCAACATCTTGATCGCGACGGTGCGGCCCATCCGCGTGTGTTCGGCCGCGTAAACGTTGCCCATTCCGCCGCTGCCGATCAAGTCGCCGACGACGTAATCGCCCAGCCGCACGGGCACGTCGTGGACCGCGAACCGTGACTCAAGCGGTCCGTGTTCGCCGGAGAACGACATCGAATCAAATTCGCCGCGGCCAGTGCTAGAAAAATCCCGCGTCGGCTCGTCGGTGATCGGCAGATTTTCGTCGCTGGACAAGGAAGTAGGTGACAGCTTGCAGGTAACAGGTGACAGGTTGCGTCGCATCGTGCCGGGCTATGATACTGCACGCCGGTCCGCAGCCCGAAGGCAAAAGACCGAATTGTTTTCCTGTCACCTGTTATCTGCCTCCTGTCACCTATTTTTCCATGCTACGCATCGCAACCCGTCAGAGTCCGTTGGCCCTTTGGCAGGCCGAACACGTGGCGGCCCGGTTGGCCGATCATGGCATCGAAAGCATGCTGGTTCCCATGGTCAGCGGTGGCGACACCGACATGCGGCCGATCGACGGGACGCGGCAGGTCGGCCTATTCACCAAACGGATCCAGCAAGCCCTGATTGACGACGAAGCCGACGTCGCGGTGCATTCGCTGAAGGACCTCCCCACGGAAGTCGACGAGCGATTGTTCCTAGCCGCCGTCCCGACCCGCGAAACCGTCGCGGACTGTTTGGTCAGCAAAACCGGCTGGTCGCTGGATCAGTTGCCAAAGGCCGCGCGAATCGGAACGGGCAGCCGTCGCCGCGCGGCGCAGCTTCTTAGCCGACGACCAGATTTGCGAGTCGAATCGATCCGTGGGAACGTTCAGACGCGATTGAGCAAACTGGACGCTGCCGACTTCGATGATGACAGCGGCGGTCCGATCGACGCGATCGTCTTGGCCGACGCCGGGCTGGTGCGATTGAAGATGGCGGAACTAACGCGATATCACTTCACCATTGATGAAATGTTGCCCGCGCCAGGCCAGGGCGCGCTCGGCATCGAAGTCCGCAGCGACGATTCGATCGCTCGCGAAGCAATCGCAACACTCGATCACGCCGAATCTCGCGCCGCCGTCACCGCCGAACGAACGCTGCTGGCGGCACTGCACGGCGGATGCTTGGCCCCGATCGCAGCGTTCGGACACGTCGCAGGACAAACGCTTTCATTGACCGCAGTCGTTTTGAACGCGGACGGCACGCGGCGCATTGATGATTCGGGCAAAGGGAAATTCGAGGCCTCCGCTGCACTCGCTTGTGCGCAAGAATTGGCGTTCCAGGTTGCGGATCGGATGATCGAGGCCGGGCGCGGGAGCTCGCACGGACTTGACCGTGGCTAATCCACACGATTACTCAGCTCGCACGACCGCCGTGATCAGGCCCTTCGCCGTCACCGACGCTTCGCCGGCCGTTTTGATCTCGAAGGTCGCCTTCTGCGGGCCCGAACCGGTCCCGGTGAACGTGAACGTCGGCTCGATAATGTGCATCTTTTTCGCTTCCGTCGGAGCGTCGAAGGTCACGTTCCAGTCGTCCGCGGTGATCGAATCAATCGTGAAGGGCTGCTGACCCATCAGCACTAGTTTGCGGCCGATCGATTGGCCCGTTTTGACGTCGCCCAGTGCGACCGCTTGCGGCGAGATCGACAGGGGCGATTCGACTTGGCCCGACACGCGAAGAGGCACGTTCGGCATCGATCGATCGTTCGTCACGACGACCAGTTCGTCTTGAAAGAACCCCGTCGGGGCGTCTTCGCGGACGTCGACCGAGATTTCGTAGTTGACTTGGCCGTTTGCTCGCAGCGTTTCCTTGACCGACGGCATCAGCCACGGTTTGTTGCTGCGGACGTCGACGACTTGCCAATCGCTGCGGCCGGCGTAAAGCACCTTGGTCTTCTTGTTGATGGCGTCGCCCTGGTTCAATCGTCCGAATTCGATCGCGCCGGGAAAGAACACCATGTCGCTGCGGATGTAGCCGTCCACACGCAGGCGAACTTCGCTGTAAAACGGCTGGTCAATGACCACCGTCAGCGTCGCGCCCTTCTTGCCCTTGAACGTGTCGGTATTGAACCTTGCAAGGATCGAACCGGTTTCGCCGGGGGCGATGTACTGGGTCTGCACGATCGGCGTCGTACAGCCGCAACTCGCCCGCACCGTTTGAATGTGCATCGTGCTGGACAGCGTGTTGACGACAGGGAAGGTGAACTCCGTCTTGGACGCGACCGCAACGGTGCCGAACTCATGATTCTTGATCGGGAACACCGGGTCGGACCAATCGGCGGCCAAAAGCGACGACGTGGCCAAGCAGGCGACCGAAAGAGCGAGGGCGAGCAGACGAATCATGAGACGTTTTCCTGGACGGGTAGAAAACTGGTCCGGTCGACACCGGGTGGGGAGGTTGAAAAGCGACGGCGAGGGAGTACGGCGCAAAAGTCGCCGTATGTTCTCCAAGCTAACGGCAAAGCCATTTCCGACAACGGGAAAAACGCAAAACAAGGGCCAAAAACATCGAAACGAAGACGTTCAGTCCGAGTTTGGTGGTTACACGACTTGGGTTCACACTTTGCGAACCAAGTGCATGCCGTCGCGGCCTCGATAGGTCAGCAGCAACGCGCCATCCGCGGCGGCCGCGTCGAACACGGTCTCGAAAAATCCGTGCTCGCCTGGCCATGGAAACGCGAAGAACAAATCGAAGTCGTCGATGTCCAAGCCGATTTCGTCGTACACGTCGTCTTCATCCGTGACCACGTTTTTGACTTCGCTGATCAGTTCGTCCAGTCCGCTGTCCAGTCGTCCGACGCCGCGGGGGACAAAGCTTCCGCAGTAGAACTTGGCGGAGTTGTCCAAACGCTCGGCCAGCATGCTCGCTTGCTCGACCAGGGTCGCTTCGATTTCGATGCCGACGCCGGTCATGCCGCGTTGTGCGGCCAACAGCGCCGCCGCACCGAAGCCCGCCCCCCATTCACAGACTCGGTCGCCGGTCAGCAGGTGGTTTTGCTGGATCCAAGTGATCGCCTGATCCAGCAGATGGAAGTCGCAGGTGACGAAATTTTCGATCGGCGGATCGTCACCCAATAAGTACGACTCGATCGCTTCGTTGGTCGTGTCGATCAACGACTCGGCTTCGGCCGTGTGCGGCAAACGCTTGATCGAATCGGGGATCGCGATGGGTTGCAAAGGCATGGGTTTCTGGTAGCTGGGCCCGCCAGGGTTCAGTCGGAGCTGGTTTGTAGGAACTGAACCGTGGCCGGCCCAGCTACGAAAGGATCGCCTTATTCAAGTGCCGACCGGGCTCTGGTGACTCGCTCGAGTGCGTTCGACCCGGTCGCGACTAGATGGCCCATTTTTCGGCCCGCCACCGCGTGGCGTTTTCCGTACAGGTGCAGCGACACGCCGGCGTGCTGGGCGACTCGGTCCCAGGGTGGATTCAAACGGCCCTTCCAAACGTCGCCCATGATGTTCGCCATCGCTGCCTCGGAGACCCGCAGGTCGGTCGAACCCAGCGGCAACCCGCAGACCGCGCGGACGTGCTGCTCGAACTGGCTGGTCGGACACGCTTCAATCGTCAAGTGAGCCGAGTTGTGCGGGCGGGGGGCGACTTCGTTGATCATCACTTCTTCGCCCGAGACAAAGAACTCGACGCACAAGACGCCGACCAGGCCGAGCGTTTGAGCAGCGCTCTGGGCGATCGCTTTTGCTTTCGCCGCGACCGCTTCGCTGATCCGCGCGGGCACGACGGTCGTGTCCAGGATGTGATTGGCGTGCGAGTTCTCGAACACGGGAAAGACTTCGTCGCGGCCGTCTTCTCGCCGTGCGACGACGACGGAAACTTCCAAGTCAAACGGAATGAACGCTTCGGCGATCCAGCCGCCAGCCGACGACCACGGAACGGTGCCGACTTCGTCTGCCGAATGAACGCGGTACTGGCCCTTGCCGTCGTAACCGTCTCGTGTCGTCTTCACAATCATCGGCCAGCCGAGCGTTTCGCCGGCGGTGATCAGCGACGCGTCATCGGTGACGGTGGCGAAGGGCGTGACGGGCAAGCCGGCGGCCGACAGCGTGGACTTTTCGATGGCTCGATCCTGCGTCGTCGACAACACCGACGCGGCGGGGAAAGTTGATGCGAATTGGCCGCACCGCGTGATCGTTGCTGATGGGATGTTCTCGAACTCCAGCGTGATCACGTTGCACTGGCTGGCGAAGGCATCGACGGCGTCGTTGTCGGTCAACTTGCCGACGACCGATCGCGTGGCGACTTGGGCGGCCGGCGTGTCGACGTGTTCGCAAAACACCACGACGTCGTAACCCATCGACATCGCGGCGACCGCGAACATGCGTCCGAGTTGTCCGCCGCCAACCATGCCGATCGTTGATCCAGGCAATATCGTGTGCATGGTCGGTTACAGTTCGCAGTTGTCCAGGATGGCGTCGGTTTGAGCCTGGACGAAGTCGGCCAAACGTTTTGCGAGCTTCGCATCGGTCAGCGACAAGATTCGAGCCGCGAAGATGCCGGCGTTGCGAGCTCCCGAAACGCCGATCGCCATCGTTGCGACCGGAATGCCGCCGGGCATTTGCACGATCGACAACAACGAATCGAGTCCCTGCAACGCTCGGCTTTGCACGGGCACGCCGATGACGGGCAGGTTCGTTTCGCTGGCCACCATGCCGGGCAGGTGAGCGGCCCCGCCGGCGCCGGCGATGATGATCTTTAGGCCTCGCTTTTCGGCACCGGTTGCGTAGTCGACCATGCGAGCGGGCGTTCGGTGGGCGGACACGACGTGGCGTTCGTTTGCGATGCCGAGCTGCTCCATCACCTCGCAGGCGTGCCGCATCGTTTCCCAATCGTTGCGGCTGCCCATGATGACGCCAACGACCGCATCGTTCGGGGCGAAGTCGGATTCGGGCATGATGACGGCCGGCTCGGGAGTGGGGGAGACAAGAGCCGGATGTTTTAACAGCGCGGTGCGTAGATGAGTAGGTCCGCCACGCCGTGGCGGAGCATTGCATGGATCGACGAACAGCAAAGCTGTTCGGCCCCGCCGCGGCGTGTCGGGGCTACGTCGCTTGTAACGCCTGTAGGTTTCGTTCCCGCGCTTGTCAAACTGAGTCGCCGTTTTCTTTCAGTCAAACTCTTAGCAAGGGGTAGAGTTTACCGAACAGGTAGGTGGCAGCCGGCTTGTTCCGCGTCCCTCGTCCTGCATATCGGGCGACCCGCGAAGCCGAATGCGTGCGAATGTTCCGATGGATCGGATCTTACTGATTCTGTGATTGCGATGACAAAGGCGAGTCGTCCGCATCACCACGCCATCGATCTTGGAATCACCCCTGTGACCAATCAAACTCCGCCTATCTCGTTCGCATCGCGAGCCCGCAACGTCCACGTCGGTCAAGCCGTCGCGAGCGATTACTTGCTGGTCGTGCAAGCCGCCTCGGTCGAGCTCAATCAAGGCTCGTGGCACTTCACGCTCGAGACCGCCGACGGCGAACTGGTGCTAACGGCGGACGACGAAGAAGCCGGCGACCTGAACCGATTGACGCTGCTGGCCACCGTCCGTGGACTCGAAGCGATCGAAGGCCCGGCCCGAGTGACGTTGCTGTCGACCAGCCGTTACCTCGTGCGTTCGCTTTCCGATTCGCTGCCTCGTTGGCGACAAAACAATTTCGTGTGGGAACACTTCGGTCGCAAGATCGATGTCCAGCACGCGGACCTGTGGCGACGTGTCGATCGAGCGCTTTCGATCCACCGCGTCGAAGCGTGTTTGTTGTCGTCGCGATTGGTCAGCGAGTCGTCGGCCCTTGGATCATCGGTTCGCGAAGTCGCATCGCCATCGGGCGAAACGTTGAACCTGCGAATCGACGGCAACCACGTCGGACCATCGCCGTCGCGATCGACTCGGCCGAAAGATCAGCTTCGCAGTTGGTTGCTCGGCAGTGCCGCTAGCGCCGCGTCGATGCCGACGGCAAGACGCCGGTTCACGGCCGCCGATTTGTGCAACGAGTAGGGTCGACCAAAAAAAACTTTCCCCTTCAACCTTCCGCCTTTCAACATCCGCCATGCAAACTGAAGTTTCGCTGTCCAGCATCGGACGCCTCATCAACGGAACGCACGAGAACCCGGCCAGCGTCCTGGGGGCTCATCCGATTAACTACCGCGGCCAGCCCGCCGTCGCCGTCCGCAGTTTTCTGCCGCACGCCAAGGACGCGTGGATCGTCGACGATGCCAACGGCACCCGCCGGCCAATGCGGCGGCTGCATCCGGGCGGATTTTTCGAAGCGATCTGCGACGTGACGGTCGACGCGGACCCGTCATTCGTACAACATGGCGGTACAAACATTGCACCGACATCTTCGTATCGCATCCAGATGACCAACCAGAACGGCGAAATGATTGACATGCCAGACCCCAAAGCCACGACTTCGATTCTGACCGATTTCGACCGCTATTTGATCGGCGAAGGACGTCACCACCAGATCTATGACCGGCTCGGCGCACAGCTTCGCACCGTCGATAACGTCAATGGCGTCAATTTCGCCGTTTGGGCTCCCAATGCGCGATCGGTCCAAGTCGTCGGCGACTTCAACGGTTGGGACGGCCGAGCCGCGATCGCGCACGGCAGCGACCAAGGCATCTGGGAAGTATTTGTGCCGGGCGTCAAAGCCGGCGACCGTTACAAGTTCCGCATCAATGACGCCCACGGCCACTGGATCGATAAGTGCGACCCGTACGGCTTCGCCGCCGAACTGCCGCCGCTGACCGCGTCAGTGGTCGCCGACTTGAAGGTCCATGGGTGGAATGACGCCGCGTGGATGGACAAGCGTCGGCAGTGGAACCCGATGCACGAACCGATGAACGTGTACGAAGTCCACCTGGGCAGTTGGCAAAAGAGCCCCGGCCGCACGCACGGCTGGATGAACTATCGCGACCTGGCAAAACGCTTGGCCGATTATTGCCACCGCATGAACTTCACGCACGTCGAATTGATGCCGGTCAACGAGCATCCGTTCACGGGTTCGTGGGGTTACCAAGCGGTCGGCTACTACGCCCCGACCAGCCGTCACGGCACGCCGGAGGATTTCATGTTCTTTGTCGATCACATGCACCAAAACGGCATCGGTGTGCTGGTCGACTGGGTTCCCGCTCACTTCCCCAAGGACGCGCACGGGCTGGCCAAGTTCGACGGGTCGCCGCTGTATGAACACGCCGACGTGCGTCAGGGCGAGCATCCGGACTGGGGCACGTTGATCCCGAACTACGGTCGCAACGAAGTCCGCAACTTCTTCGTCGCAAACGCTTTGTTTTGGATGGAGAAGTATCACATCGACGGACTTCGCGTCGATGCGGTCGCGTCGATGTTGTACCTGGACTACAGCCGCGAAGCGGGTGAGTGGGTGCCCAACCGATACGGCGGCCGCGAGAACTTGGAAGCCATCGATTTCCTGCGTGAGTTCAATACGGTCGTGCACGAAAAGTTCCCCGGCGTTGTTACCGCGGCCGAGGAATCGACGGCGTGGCCGGGCGTTTCGCGGCCGGTGTCCGACGGCGGTCTGGGCTTCACGTACAAGTGGAACATGGGCTGGATGAACGACACGCTTCGTTATTTTCACAACGAACCGATCCATCGCCAGTATCACCAGGACGAACTGACGTTCAGCTTGATCTACGCGTTCACCGAAAACTTCATGCTGCCGCTGTCGCACGACGAAGTTGTTCACGGCAAGGGCGCGCTATTGTCGCAAATGCCAGGCGACATGTGGCAGAAGTTTGCGAACCTGCGTTTGCTGTACAGCTACATGTGGACGCACCCGGGCAAGAAGTTGTTGTTCATGGGTTCGGAATTCGGCATGTGGAACGAATGGAACCACGACGACGGCCCGCAGTGGGAACTGCTGGACTTCGATACCCATCGTGGCGTCCAACAATGCGTCGCGGACCTGAATAAACTGGTCATCGAAAACCCGTCGCTGCACGACCATGACTTCAGCGGCGATGGTTTCGAGTGGGTCGATTGCATGAACAACCAAGACAGCGTGCTGGTGTACCTGCGGAAAGGCATGGACGAAGCGCCGCCGATCCTGGTCGTGTGCAATCTGACGCCAGTGATCCGAACGGATTACCGAGTCGGGGTGCCGCAAGCGGGTTTCTGGAAAGAGATTTTTAATAGCGACGCGTCGGCCTACGGCGGATCGAACGTCGGCAACTACCCGGGACTGGAATCCACCGGCCACGGCCACCATGGTCGCCCCGACAGCATCGAATTGACGATGCCGCCGCTAGGCGTTTCAATGTTCCGGTTGGAATCGTAGTTCCGCTCGCGACGTCAGGCGTCAGGAGGCAGTAGCTCTGTCACGACCATGCGGCTCTCGTGACCTGCAAGGCTCCGCCCGCAGCGGCGGTGCCGAATGCATCCTGTCGGGCGGCATGCCGCAGGTCGACCTACGAGGTTGCGCCCGACACGTTACAATCTTGGCGGTACACTTTTCCTGTCCTTACCGCTTCCCATCATCATGCCCGTCAAGATGCAACTGGCTCGGATCATCATCTCCGAGCTGACCGAGAACCAAGTCATCTACTTGCAGGAAGTCGACGGCGCCCGCCAGTTTCCGATCCTGATCGGGATCTTCGAGGCCACCAACATCGACCGCCGCGTCAAGGACGACTACGAGCCGCCGCGACCGTTGACCCACGACTTGGTCGTCCACGTCGCCGAAGCACTCGGCGCTTCAGTCGAAAGCGTCATCATCAGCGACTTGAACCAGGCGACCTACTACGCCAAGCTGATCTTGCGAACCGCCGAGGGCGAAGAGATCGAAATCGACTCGCGGCCCAGCGATGCGATCGCCGTCGCCGTCACGTTCTCGCCGCCGCTGCCGATCTACGTGACCGAAGACGTGTTGGACGAAGCGACGTCAAAGATTTAACGTCCATGCGCATCATCACTCGCGGCGATGAATCTCGCGAACAAGTCGCCGCCTGGCGACGCTCCGGTGCAACCGTTGGTATCGTGCCGACAATGGGCGCGCTGCACGAAGGCCACGTCTCGCTAGTCCGGCAATCCGTCGCCGCCTGCAACCACACCGTCGTGACGATCTTCGTCAACCCGACCCAGTTCGGACCGCAGGAAGACCTGTCGAAATACCCTCGCACGTTCGACGCCGATTGCGAACTGATTCGCGATGCCGGGGCGGACGTCGTCTTCGCGCCGACCATCGACGAAATGTACCCGGCCGGCTACAGCACGTTCGTCGAACCGCCCGTGATCGCAAAACCGCTGGAAGGCGAATTTCGGCCCGGTCATTTCCGCGGCGTCGCAACGGTGGTGCTGAAACTGTTCGGCCTGGTCCCCGCCACGCACGCATTCTTCGGCCGCAAGGACTACCAACAGTTTAAGGTGATCGAAGCGATGGTACGAGACTTAAATGTCGGCATCACGCTGGTCGCCGGCGAAACGGTCCGGGAAGCCGATGGATTGGCGCTCAGCAGTCGCAATCGGTACTTGTCGACGGAAGAACGAGCGACGGCGCTGTCGCTCTCGATCGCGCTATCAGTCGCCGAGACCTTGGTCCGAGATGGCGAACGGAATGTGTCGACGATCGAGCACGCGATGAAGCGAGAGCTTGCGGCAACGAAGCTCGATTACGCGAGAGTCGTCGAGGCGGAAACGCTGACGACGATCAAGGAAATCACCTCGCCCGTGGTGGCAGTGATCGCGACGAGAGTGGGCACAACGAGGCTGATTGACAACCGACTGCTCGATTGACAGACAGCACGCCCGGGAGGATTCGAACCTCCGACCGCCGCATTAGAAGTGCGATGCTCTATCCAGCTGAGCTACGGGCGCGTGGCGGTGATTGTGGCCCAAAGCCATGCGGTTCGCAACGTCGTAGACCCGTGGCCTTTCGTAGACCTGCGGCCTTTCGCAGACCTGCGGCCTTCGCAGACCTGCGGCTTTTCGTAGACCCGCGGCTCCGCCCGCGGGATTCCCTGCGGGCGGAGCCGCAGGTCTACTTGATTCCCTGCGGGCGGAGCCGCAGGTCTACGATTTAGTTTCCTGGGAACCCCTGCATGTTCGGCAGGTTGAACTGGGGGCCGCCGGTAGGTGGCTTCGTCGTGGCGGCGGATTCGGCGGGGTCGGCCAGCAGTTCGTCGCGGCCAATTCGTAGCTTGCTGTACGTCGATTCGGGGATCACGTAGTACCAGTCGGCGAAACGCTCGTTCAATTCCCGGACCTTGCGGCCGGCCGCTTCAAGTTGATCCTTGCGGGCGTCCAGTTTTCGCTGGTTCTCCTTGGTGATGATTTCCTGCTCGGCTTCAAGACGTTCCTGCATCTCTTCCTCGGTCAGCTTTTCATCGTCCGGCGTTTTTTCTTCGGTGCCAGTTTCTTCGGTGTCAGTTTCTTCGGTGTCAGATTCTTCGGTGTCAGCTTCTTCGGCGGCTTCATCTTCCGCTTGCGCCTGACCTTCCCCCGTCGTTTCGCCTTCGCCGGAAACTTCCGTGTCGCCTTCGTCGGTCACTTCCTCGACCGCATCTTCTTTCATCTCCGGCTCGTCGGTTTCAGTTTCAGTTTCAGTTTCAGTTTCAGTTTCAGTTTCAGTTTCAGTTTCCTCTGCCGGCTCATCTTTCGCCATTTCTTCGGCCGGCTTTTCTTCTTCCACCGGTTCGTCCACCTTCGGCGGGTTCAGCATCGCGTCGAGTTCCTCCACCGTTTGCGGGATCTCTCGCAATTCCGGCACTGGGAACTTCGATTCGTCCACCATCGTTGTGACGAACAAGAAACGGTTCACACCGCCTTCCTTTTCTTCGCCTTCTTCGCCGCCTGCCGATTCATCCGACGCGTCGCCCGATTCCTCCACGCCGGCGATGTTGCCGAACCGGATCAGGTACTTCACGCCGTCCTTGAGCGACACGCTCAGTTCGCCGTTGGCCGACAGGATCTCCGCTTCGCCGTCCACGCCCGCTTCGATCGGATAGAAGCCGCGTTGTGCCAGCGACGTGATCGCATCTTGATCCGACAGCAGGTCCGCGCTCGCCTTCAGCGAGGCACTGACACCTTCCGGCTTGCGGTACACGTTGACGATCTTCAAATCGTCCAGGGCGTCTTTCAAATCGTTTAGCTTCGCCGTGTTTAAACTTTCCTCCGGCGTCATCTCGACGGTCTTCGGTTCGACGCGAGGATCCTTTGGGTCGTAGTCGAGCAGTTGCTCGAGTTCCCAGTCCGTGCCCTCCTGTTTCAGTTCGGCGGTGTACTTGCGTGACAGCGAGATGCCGCGTTGGCCCAGCGTCGCGGTGTAGTCTTTGATTTCCAGGCTATCGATGTCGATGCTGGACAATTGCAACAAGTCGTCCTCGATCCAGTCGCGGAAGTTCGTTGTCAACGGCGATTCATCCAGCGCGACGACGTAGACCGGGTCTTGGTTTGGGACGCGGACGTAACGCTTGGTCGGGTCGCCCTTGACCGAGTCGCCGATGATTAGCGAGGCCAACGTTTCTTGGCTTTCGTTTTTGAACGTCACCAATCGGCCGACGCCCTCGTCACCGACTTTCAGGTCTTCCAGTTTCGGTTCGGCCACGCCCAAGTCGTCGTGGTCCTCGGCGTTGCTGGTTTGGATGTCCAGGATCTTGACGCCGACCAGCGAGTTGGCGGCGTCCTTCATTTGTTCGATCGCGTCGGCCGGGTAACCGTCGCGGGACGGGATCGTCCACAGACCGGACGCGGCGTCCTTGCGAACTTCAAATTGTTCCAGCGTGCCTTGGGCTTCGTCGAACGTCGTGATCTTCATGCTGGCCGCGGCCAACGGATCGGCGAACTTCTCGAACAGCATCCGCCCGGCGACGACGTCGTCTTGAGTCGACGCGGTCGGCCAAGCGACGATCGCCGCCGCGCCGGCCACGACAGCCGCCGCGATCCAAAACAGTCCGGTTTTCTTGCCTTCGTTCATGGGAATAGGTAACAGGTTGCAGGTTACAGGTGTCAGGTGTCAGGAAAAAAAGAGCCAGCGGCAATAAACTGGTTCCCAGGCTCTGCCTGGGAACCGGATGTCTTCGAGGCTCCGCCTCTCTCGGTTGCGAATGTTGGGAAAAAGAGGCGGAGCCTCCGGGGCAGTGCGTTCCCAGGCGGAGCCTGGGAACGAGATAATAGGTAACAGGTTGCAGGTTACAGGTGTCAGGAAAAAAAGAGCCAGCGGCATGGCGACGGTCGTTGGTCTTGAGTCGTTGTCGCAACTCCCGTGACCTGTAACCTGTCGCCTGTCCCCTACTTCAGTCTGCTCTTGCTGATGTTCTCGCGTTCTCGCAGGCGGCGGCTGGCGAAGACGATCACGCCGACGACCAACGGTGGGATGCACGGCAACGTCACCGCGGCCGCCTTCACTTTGTTTTGTATCTTGGTCACCTCGTCGGCCGCGGTGCGTTCGATGTCACGCACTTTCAGTTCGCGGTCGCGTTCCAGTTTCGTGCGGCGAACGTCCAACTTGCGTTGTTCGAGTTCCTGCTGCGTTTGGAACGTTTGCAGTTTCGCTTGCAGTTCGGCTCGCGAGACGTTGCCATCGGCGTTCTTCTGCTGCAGCTTCTCCACTTCTTCGCTCAGTTCCTTCAGCCGCGACTGCTGCGACTCCTCCGCGTCCCGCATCTCCGACAAGTATTGATCTTGAAACGCCTTGCTGCCCTCGCGGACTTCCGTGCGAGCCTGTTCTTTGACGGAGTCGATCATTCGAAGCGAAGCGAAGATCGGCTCGTGCTTGCGGACTTCGATGAAGTCGTAATTGCCGGTCAGCCAGTCGATGCAGTTGAGCACAAACGTGACGTTCTGGAATTGGAACCGAGCCTCCGTGACGACGTTCGGGTCGGCGCGGATCATCAAGAACTCCGGCAACATCATGTCCGTGTCCGCGACGTAGACCGCTTTCACGGACGCGGTCTTGGTTTCGCTCGCATCGCCTTCCGTTTTCTCCGGTGCATCGGCTGGTGACGCGGTCTCAGGAGATTCCGTTTCCGGTCCGCTGATCGCCATCGCGATCGGGATGCTCGGGCGAATGCCTTGGGCTTCGCGAGCGACCGTCGTCGTTCCCCGCATGATCTCTTGCATCTTCGATCCGGCGATCAGACCGCTGGCCGCGCCGGTTTGCAGCAGCGGCGTGTGGGTCAGCGTGCCGCCGGTCTTGGCGTTGACCGCGCCGGCCACGATCGCAAGGACTTCTTGCATGCCCGACGTGATCGGGTTCTCGCTGCTGAGCGCTTGTCCGGGCTCGGCACCGGGCGAATCTTCGTCGATGAAGATCCACAACTCGTTAGCTTGATCGTCCAGCGTCGGGTACGGGTTGTGTTGCTGCCAAACCAGGTCGGGGCTGTACAAACCTTGCATCGCGGGCTTGCCCGGGACATCCAGTTCCAACAAGTCCCACAACTGGCGAATGTCGGCTTTGGGCGACGATCCGCCTCCGCCGAACATGCTGGCCTGCGACTGCTTCGGCTCGCCCGTCGGCGTGATGTAGCCCGCACCAACCGGCGCGGGGTCCTCGAAGATCGCGACCGGAATACCATTGCGGACGGCCTCCAGCAGTCGCTCGAACTGGGGGGGGGCCAGCGACGAGGGTTGGACGCAGACCAATGCCGAATAAACATCACCAGAGACCGGCGAGTTCAGGTCGACTTCTTCGACGTCGTATTGTTTCGACAGTTCGTCCATCAAGGGGTGCCGCGGGACTTGCTGCATCGACATGCCCGACATCACCGAGCCGCCCAGCAGTCGTCCGTCGGTGGCGCAGATGCCCAGCCGTTGCCGTTTGCCCGAGGCGACCGTGTTGATCGACCGGACCAGCTCGTATTCGACCGGGATGCCGTACTCGAAGATCGGCACGGTGACCTTTTCCAAGCCCGACTTGAACGCCGCGCCCATGATCAGTTGCTTTTGCTGTTGCGATCCGCGTTCCTTCACCAACCGCGTTTGCGGCGCGATGCCGAAACGTTCCTCGGCCAGCGCGGCTTCGTCGCTGAACAGTTCGATGTCGTCGTACAGGTTGACTTCGATCTCGCGACCCCGAGCGGCCGCTTCGCTGCGAAATTCTTTCAGCAGATTGATCAATTCGTACCGCGTCTTGGCGTACACCTCGGGGATCTCTTTGCTGATGAACGCGTCGATCACGATCGGGCGATCGCTGTCGAGTTCGCGGATCAGTTTCTTCGTCGCCGGGGCCAACGAGGACACTTTGCCCTCGGTGAAGTCATGTCGGTAGACGTCCTTGCCGCGGAACAGGATCACCGCGCCGACGGTCACGACGACCAGGGCCAGAATCCGGGCGATGTAGTGCCACGCCATCGTGTTGCCGTCTTTGCCGCCGGTCCAGTGGCGGCGTCCGATCAGCACCATGCAGCCGTAAAGCGCGACGCAGGCGACCAGGACGAAGTACACGACCGAGGACGTGCTGATGACGCCGCGGCCGAAGTCGTCGAACGGCCGAGCGATGCCGGACGAGGCGATCCAGCCGGCGATCTTCTGGTTGGGCGAGACCGATTCGGCCAGAGACGCGAACGCGAGCGGGGCGTTGAAGAGGGCTCCCAAAATGAACCCAACGGTCAGGTTGCCGGTCAAGAACGACGCGATCATGCCGATCGCGATCATGGTCAGGCCGATGAAGTAGTAACCGAGATAGCTGGTGAAGATCAGCCCGGTATCAAGTTCGCCCTCCGTCAATATCGCTAGCGTCGTGAACGTGCTGATTTGGCTGAACAATAACGACGCGGTGAAAATCGCCGCGGCGGCCATGTACTTGCCGATCACGATGTCAAAATCGTCGGCCGGCAGCGTAAGCAGTAGCTCATCGGTGCCCTGCCGTTTCTCCTCGGCCCAGATGCTCATCGTGATCGCCGGGATGAACACCAGCATGATCAGCGGGAACCAGTAGTTCAGTTGATCGAGCGTGGCCAGGTTCTGGTTGAAGAACTCGTACGGCCAGAACGCGGCGACCGACGTCAGGAAGACGAAGATGCACAGGAACACGTACCCGGTCGGGTTGCTGAAATAGCCGATGAAGTTCCGTTTCATGACCGCGAACGCGGCCCGCTTGGTGCCGGACAATAGCGCCACGATGGCAACGAGGATCAACAGAAAGATGATGTCGTAAACCAGCAGCGTTAACAGGGCGGTGGTAACGTTGTTGAGTGCCATAGGGGTAGGTATCAGGTGTCAGGTTCAGAGGTCAGAACGGAACTGGATCCCAGGCTCTGCCTGGGAACCGAATGTCTTCGAGGCTCCGCCTCGCTTCGCTGCTTGGGTCGTAAAAGAGGCGGAGCCTCCGTTGCAGTGCGTTCCCAGGCGGAGCCTGGGAACGAGAAGATATGAAAATCGCCGACCTAAGACGTCGTCAGATGATGGAACGCTTCGTCCAGGTCGCCTTGGCCGACGTTTCGCAGGTTCGCGACGTCGCCGTCGTAGACCACTCGGCCTTCGTTGATCATCACGACGCGGTCGGCCATCGCTTCGACTTCTTGCAGAATGTGCGTACTCAGCAGGATCGTCTTGGTCTCGCTCAGCCGTTTCATCGTTGCCCGCACGCCGCGGATCTGGTTCGGGTCCAGCCCAGCGGTCGGTTCGTCCAAGATCAGCACGTCGGGTTCGTGCAGAAGCGCCTGGCTCATGCCGACCCGTTGCTTGAAACCTTTGGAGAGCTTGCTGGTCGCCTTGTACATGACGCTGGACAGGTCGCAGATTTCGACGACTTTTTCGATCCGATCTTTTTTCTGGGCTTTGGACATCCCGCGGGCGTCGGCAAAGAATTCCAGCATCGTCAGCGGCGTCATTTCGGGGTACAGCGGCCCGTTTTCGGGCAAGTAGCCGAGGTGCCGCGAGCCTTCGATGCGGTCTTCCATCATGTTGTGGCCGGCGATCGTCGCGTGGCCTTCGCTGGGGGCGATGTAGCCGGTCAGCATCTTCATCGTGGTCGACTTGCCGGCCCCGTTGGGCCCCAAAAACGCGACCAATTCGCCTTCGCCGACGCTAAAGGTGACCTCGCGAGCGGCCGCGAACGGGCCGTAGAATTTGCTCAATCCGACCGCCTCGATCATCGGGCGACGGGCGGGGGCGTGTCGGAAGCGGTTGAATTATCGGGCACTGGGTCTGACATTCGTTTCCTATTCAATCCATGGAAGTAGCTTCGCGGTTGCGGCCTGCAAGTCGGGAATATACCCGCCCGGCCGGATCTCTCAACCTGACGATACGAGGCCACAACACACCCGGTTCGCGCAGGTAGCGTTGTTCAACCTCGTAGACCCGCGGCTCCGCCCGCGGGAACCATGCTCCTCCTGCGGGCGGAGCCGCAGGTCTACGAAGCCGCGCTTGCCACGCCGCCAGGTCGTGTGGTATCGCGAAGCGACTTTGTAAGACAATTGTCCCCGCATGCGATCGTTCGCCGCCAAACCGACGCGGGTCAACCTCGTCCACCCGCGGCTCCGCCCGCGGGAACCATGTTCCTCCTGCGGGCGGAGCCGCAGGTCTACGAAGCTGCGCCTGCCACGCCGCCAGGTCGTGTGGCATCGCGAAGCGACTTTGTAGGACAATTGTCCCAATTGTCCCCGCATGCGATCGTTCGCCACCAAACCGACGCGGGTCAACCTCGTCCACCCGCGGCTCCGCCCGCGGGAACCATGTTCCTCCTGCGGGCGGAGCCGCAGGTCTACGAAGCCGCGCTTGCCACGCCGCCTGATCGTGTGGTATCGCGAACCCACTTTGTAGGACAATTGTCCCAATTGTCCCCCGCTGCGATCGTTCGCAGCGTTACCGACGCGGGTCAATTGGGGACAATGGACCTACTCTGAGCGATGCCGATGACAACGAGGACCTCCGCCGCCCCGGCGCTGACCGATCGACAGATCGCCGAAACCTGCGACACCGTCGAAGCCGCTTATGACGCCGGCCGGTTCTTGACCGCTCAAAAACTTGCCGTCGCCGAATTCGGGTCGGACCTGTTCGCTTGGCCGAGCGACCTTGGCCGAGTCTGGGCGGTTCGGATGGCGTCGCGGCTGGGTGGTTATCAGTTGGCTGGCGTCCTGCAGTTCGGGCTCGCCCGCCGCGGGCCGGCCAGCGCCGAAGGCATCTACAACGTCACCTCGTTCCAGCTCGGACGCAAGCCGCTGGCCCGATTCTGGCTGAAAATCAAAGACCGCGACCTGACCACCGATGACGCTCGGCTGGCCGATGTCGGAGAACTTAGGAAAAAAACGGATCCTAAAACAGCAAACCGAAGTGTTCATCGTCATCGTGCGAGTACACCGTGACCGCCAAGACGTTGACGTTCGGCGTCGATGTAGCCGTGAATCCCAGATGATTGATCACCATCAAAGCATCCAGAGCCGTGACGTAACCATCGCCATTGGCGTCAAGCGATGACGTACCTGTCAACTCGCTTCCTGCGACAATGCGACCCTGAGATGACCGACCGGAAAGTTCATTGATGATCATCAGGGCATCCAACGCCGATACTCGGCCGTCACCATTGACATCGAATCCGGCACCGGAAACGGATCGATTGCCGGCGATGAACAAGACTTCGGTTTGCGACGGAGCAAGGTTGAGATTGTGATAGATGCTATCGTTCACCTGAACAGAACCAAACGCAAAACCTGTAACGCGACCGGACGAACCGGTGCTGAACCTTTGGGTAGATAGTCGTGCGGAGGCAGCCACGCCAGAAACACGCAGAACCAGCGCTTCGTCGCCATTATTCAGCGTCACGCTGCCGTCGTGCTGGGCATTCGCTGCGGAGCGGAAGTCGAAGTCGCCCAATGATCTGGATTCAACCACCTCAAATTCACCCATGCCATTTCGCGTCAGCAAATACGCAAACAACTCAGGTCTTGCTTCACTCAGAACAACATTCGGAGCGGCAAGAATTGGTCCAATGTCTGCTCGGATAGCCACAATGGTATCGTCGTTCAGAACAAACGCAGGTCGAAAGCCAATGCGCGAATATGGCAACTGAACCACTTGCTCAGATAGGGCGTCACCCGAGTTCGTGACAATCGAAAGCGAAGCTGATCCGCTCTTATAGACCGTCACGGATTGCGACAAGCCATTGTTGAAAAATCCACCGATCTGAGCCTCTTGCAACGCAAGCCTCGACTGATTCGCATCCGTTTCAACCTCCGAGTACTCAACCGAACCGTCCGCCAAGATGGTTGCGGCCCCAAAACCAACAGTTGAGCCGACTCGGAAGTTGCCGCTTACGATGATCGACCCTGACTCGCCGAACGCGATACCCGCCACCCGGCTGCTCAATCCGTCTGGCCTCGTGACTTGGGAAGGGATGCCATCTGACGCATTACTGAAAAGATAAAGTGAAACTCCATCGTCAACGACGACAACGCCGTCGCCAATCGAAAGCGATTGGCCTTCCGTAACAACTGTTGCTGGCGCGTCGAGGCTGCCGTTGAAGAAAACGTCAGTGCCGAAGACCAATCCATCCCGCGTATCGTCTACGAAAGCTGGTGTCGAAGCGAACTCCTGTTGCGATCCAGGCACCGTCGAATCGACTCGCCAACTGACCACCAGCGCTTCGTTAACAACGTTGATACCGCTGAGACGAGCACTGCGCGAATGCTCCTCTTCAACTATAACCCTCCCCTGGTCATCGATAGACGCGAGGCGAACTGTCCCTCGTTCGATTGTCCCAAAGTCACTTACAAACTGCGATGCGATCACTAGACGATCGCCGTAGGTGACGACACCGTAGACCCCACCGTCAACATGCAACTCGCCCGTAAGTTCGAGGCCGTTTTCAGACGAGGGATCGCGAGCGAAGATCAAAACACTGCGATTTGTCGGGACGACGATCGAGTCGCCAAAGGAGAATGCACTATTTTCGTCCCAGGCAAGACTTGTCTCCAACGAAGTCAAGAAAGCCGTCTCCTCTACGCTCCTCACTTCAGCGGGCGTAAACTCGCCACTGAGACTTGCGAAGTCCTGGGACGCCACACCACCAAAATCAGCAGAAAAGAGACAGCGTTTCTCAAGCGTCTCGAATCTTCGTAGCTGTCTCATCTCAATTCAATCTGAAAATAAGGTTCGCGAAAAGACCCAAACGTGTCGCAACTAAAGCTGACGCCGGAATGCACAATGAAGCCATCAACAATCCATCGCGACTACTCGCTACGCAGCTCTTCATCGTTCACGAAAAAAATCCGGCAAGGCCGATGTGACATCGTAGGTGAAACGGGTCGAGCCTGGGTGTACACGCGGCGTTGGCCCCCCGCCAAGAAATGTAATGACTACATTTGCATCGATAGCGGACACCGACAAATCGCTGTCGACATCGTACGCACCAAACGGAACAATCTGCTGCGAATTTGCCTGCGTTGACAACGCGACGAAAAAGACAATTGTCGCGAACGCGTTTACCTTGGATACCATCGCTAAACTCCCCAGTGCAACGAAATGTTTCAGGACCCAACCTCGTATCATATCCATCAACGCAGCAGCGGGTGAAGCTTTATTTCACCAAAAACACAGAAAATTCTGAAGGCATGAAGAGATCGAGACGCTGGAAAAGGACCCGTCGCGTTCGGGCGATTGGCTTTCGCTGGCCGAATGGGCGGAGAAGGCGGAGAAGTTTGATTTGTACGATCACGCCGCCGCGACGATGGTCGAGCGGTTCCCACGCTGGGCCGTCGCGCACGGTTATTTCCGTTCGACGTTGCTGCGCATCGGCGCGGTCGAGGGTGCGATCGACGCGTTGAAAACGGCGATCCGCCTGGACCCGGAATACTCCTACGCCGTGCAATCGCTGGTCGATCTTTTGGTCCAGGATGATCAGCCCGATGAAGCGGTCGCGGTCGTCGATTCGATCGCGGAAAAAATGGACGCTTGCCAAGTGGTCGCATGGCGGTTGCAGATCGCGGCCGGTCGCGACGCGCCGGCCGACTACATCGCCACGCTCGATGCGATCGCCGACGACATGCCGTACCGATCGTGGGCGATCCGCCAAGGGTCCGTGAAAGCGACTCCCGAAACCGCGGCCAAGCTCGCCTTCCAACTCGGCGACCGCATGCTGACGCCGACCGCGTCCGAGTCGATCGGACAAGCGTGGGCGGACGTGGCGGGACTGACCGGCATCTCGATCAGCGAGTTCCTGAAGTTCCCCGCGTCGCCGGGCTGGAACAAGGCGGCGATGCGGCTGCTGGACCTCGCCGACGACCTGTCAAAGGAAACGCCCGAAGCGTCCACGCAGGCGTTCGACCGGCTGATGAAAAAGATCCGCAAGCGAATGTTCGACGACGCGGAACTGTTCAGCCAGGTGACCTGGAACCTAGGCAACTTGAACCGTCACAAGGAAGCGATCGCGCTGACGAAGAAACGATCCAAGGTCGCCGGATTGACGGGTAACCTGTTGCTGCCCGGCATGATCGCGGCGCTGAACGATTGCCAGTTCTCGCTGCTAGGAAAACTGACCGACGAAGCGATCACGGACCCGGACGGCGTCAGCCCGCAGGTGAAAGTCATGCGGCTGTTCCACTTGTGTTTCGTCGGCACCAGCGACGACATCGCCGGTCAATTGCAAGACACCGTGGCCGGCAACCCGAACCTGCCGACCCGAACCTGCCGGACCCGAATCTGCCGGAATGGTACGCGAAGATTGTCGACGTCGTGCAAGCCGGCCTGCGAAGCATTGCGGCGAAAGACGAGAGCGAACTGATCGCCAAGTACGACGAACATTTCCAAGGCCAAGTCAGCCCCGCAAACTTCCGCCTGTACCGCAAGCTAAGAATGCGAGTCGCCGAAGCAAGCGGACGCCGGGTAAAGAAGTTTTTCTTGGCACTGAACCTGACGTAAACGAAGTCCTGCGGCCCGCCCGCAGGAACCATTCCCTACCCTGCGGGCGGAGCCGCAGGTCTACGAGGCAGGAACCATTCCTATCCTGCGGGCGGAGCCGCAGGTCTACGCGGTTCAGCGATCGACTACACTGGGCCTAGATTTCTCCCGAAAGAATCTCCCCGCCCAGGATCCTTCGCCGTGCCTTACCGCTTTTCTTTGCTGTTGTTATGGCTGCTATCCGCCGTCACCGTTGACGCCAAGCAGCCGAACATCCTGTTCATCTTTTCCGACGATCACGCGACCGCGGCGATCGGGGCTTACGGGTCGACGATCAACCAGACGCCGAACCTGGACCGGATCGCGGCCGAAGGAGCCGTGTTTCGCAATAGCTTTTGTGCGAACTCGATCTGCGGTCCTTCGCGAGCCTGCATCCTCACCGGAAAGCACTCGCACGTGAACGGGTTCCTTCGCAACAGCGACCGATTCGATGGCTCGCAGGTGACCTTTCCGAAACTGATGCAAGACGTCGGCTATCAGACCGCGATCATCGGCAAGTGGCACCTTGTTAGCGATCCGACGGGCTTCGATCACTGGGAAGTCCTGCCCGGCCAAGGCAGTTATTACAACCCGGATTTCTTGCAGATGGGCGGCGGCAAGAAACGGTACGAGGGCTATGTCACCGACATCATCACCGACAACGCACTGGCTTGGCTTAAAGAAAAACGCGATCCGAACAAACCGTTCGTGATGATGTGCCAGCACAAAGCACCGCACCGCAACTGGTCCTCACCACCGCGCTACTACGACCTTTACGCCGACGTCGACGTGCCCGAACCGGACAGCCTGTTCGATGACTACCGCGGCCGAACGGAACTGCTGAATCAGAGCGAAATGTCGATCGACGACCACATGAGTTGGTCGCATGACATGAAGTTCCAAGGCGAGAACCTGTTTCCCAATCACTTTTCCGGAGCTCATCGGAACGGCGAGTACACCCGCATGACGGCCGAGCAGAAAGCGGCTTGGGATGCGAAGTTTGAACCGCTCAACGAAGCCTTCATCGCCAAGATGAACGCGGGCGAGCTTTCGGATAAGGACGTCGTACGCTGGAAGTACCAACGTTACATCAAGGAATACCTCCGCTGCGTCCAAGCCGTCGACGACTCGGTCGGTTCGCTGCTGAGTTATCTCGACGAGTCAGGTTTGGCCAACGACACGATCGTGATCTACAGCAGCGATCAAGGGTTTTATCTTGGCGAGCACGGCTGGTTCGACAAACGTTGGATGTTCGAGCAATCGCTGCAGATGCCGTTTCTGATTCGTTGGCCCGGCGTGATCGAGCCCGGCGTTGATTCAACAGCGATGATTCAAAACATCGACTACGCGTCGACGTTCTTGGATGTCGCGGGAGCAGAAATTCCGGCCGCGATCCAGGGCCGCAGCATGGTCGAGATGCTGAAGAATCAGGGCAAGCCGTCGGCCGCTTGGCGCGACGCGATCTACTATGCGTACTACGAAACGGCGGCCGTTCACAACGTGCCGATCCACGACGGCGTGCGAACGGATCGGTACAAGTTGATGTGGTTCCCGAAGACGCGCGAGTACAACTTGTTCGACCTGGAGACCGACCCGGACGAGATGACCAGCGTTCACGATTCGGCCGCCTACGCGGATGTGCTGGCCGGAATGAAAAAGCGGCTGCACGATTTGCGATCGCTGTACGACGTCAACACCGCGATCATCCCGCAGACTCGCGGCGACGAGGACAAGTGGCAAAAGCGAGACCGGCAAATCACGGCCAATGCCAAGAAAGGCCGCGCCGTGAAACTCGCCTTCATCGGCGATTCGATCACGCAAGGCTGGGAAGGGGCCGGCAAGAAAGTCTGGGACGAATTCTATGGCGATCGAAACGCGATCAACCTGGGCATCGGCGGCGACCGCACCGAGCACGTGATTTGGCGATTGCAAAACGGTAACCTGGGCAACATCCAACCCGAAGTCGCGGTCGTGATGATCGGGACGAACAACACCGGCCACCTGGATCAAGACCCCGACGAAGTGGCGGCAGGGGTGACGGAGATCATCCGCCTGCTGAACAAGAGACTCCCCGAGACAAAGATCGTCCTGCAAGGCATCTTCCCACGCGGCGACGGGCCGCTTGATCTCAAACGGCTGAACAACATCGCGATCAACGAGCGGATCGCAAAGCTGGCCGACGGCGACCGAGTGCAATACGTCGACCTCGGCAGCGAGTTCTTGGAAGCCGACGGAACGATCAGCAAAAAGATCAGTGGCGACAAACTGCACCTGACCACGGAAGGGTACCAAAGGTGGGCCGAAGCCCTCGAGCCGACGTTGAAGGCGCTCGGGTTATAGCGTCGACATGTCGCGACAACCGTAGCCCCGACACGCCGTGGCGGGGCCGAACTGCGAAGCAGGTCGCGATCCCACGCAATGCTCCGCCACGGCGTGGCGAACCTACGTCAGCGCAATAAAAAACCCAGGACGAAAGTCGCCCCGGGCCTTGAAAGAACTGTGCCTTGAAAGAACTGTGCCTTGAAAGAACTGTGCCTTGAAAGTTTGTAGCTGTGACCTGTTACCTGTCACCTGCAACCTACTTCAGCCCGCCAACCTTGAAATTCGGTTGTGCGGTTCGGCCAATTCTTCGGCCGTGGCTTGGTAGCGGTACTGCATCAGGTACGCGTCTTCGTCGGTGTCTTCATAGAAGTCACGCAGCACGCTGACCGCCTTGAAACCGATCTTCTTGAAGAACAGTTGAGCCTCGAGGTTCGTCTCGCGGACTTCCAGCATGATTCGGTTGCGACGTTCCTGGGACAGCTTGCCCAGCAGCTTGCCGATCATCGCCAGACCGATCCCGCCGCGGCGTTGTTCGGGGGCGACGGCGAAGTTTAAGATGTGCAGCCTATTCTTGTGCAATTCATAGATCATGAATCCGACGACCTTGTCGTCTTCTTCGGCGACCATGCCGATGCAGTTGCGTTGACGCAGGCAGCGGATGAAATCATCCTCCGTCCACGCGAACTCGAAACTCTTGTTTTCGATGCCCAACACCGCCGGCATGTCACGGCGGATCATCCAACGAATGTGGACACAAGTGCGTGTTTGTTTAGTTTCCACCCTGGGACTCCTTTCCAGCGAAACAACCCTCGCACCGAGAAACCATCATTCGTTTCCCGAGCCGCCCCGTCGCCATCATGGCCGAGCGAATCGGAGATTAGCAGATGACCAAAACGGTCGAAAGTGAGAAAAGTCAGAGTAGGTCCATTGTCCCAATTGACCCTGTTTTCTGGGTCTAAACGCAGCGGGTCAATTGGGACAATGGACCTACCATGGGCGGGGGAGCGTTCTTTCGGCCCAGCCGGTACAGTCGCTGGCCGTGGACGCGGGACTCGAAAATTTTGGCTTCGCGGAAGTTGTCTTTGTCGATCGGCACGACGCTGGTTTCACGCTCGACGCAGAATCGCTGCACGATCGACTCGTGTTTTTCGATCAACTCGGCCAGCGTCAGGTTGGCTTCGACGAACAAATGAATTTGATCCGCGTCGTCGTTCTCGGGAATCGATAGGCAACCGGCAACTTCTGCGCTCATCGTGTTGCAGTTGACGACGAACCCGTCGGCCAAGATCGATGTCACACAGGTCTCGTGCATGGAATCAAAGCACGACGTTTCGCCGAACATCCGTCCCTCGTCGGCGACGTAGTAGCGCGAGATACAGCGAGCGGGTGACGGCCGGTACTCGTACGTTCCGATCATCGAAAATCCGGCGGCGAAGAATTCCGAAATGCGTTCGTCGAAGTACTTTCGCGTTGCGTCGTTCAAGTCGCTGGCATTGAGCGGACGATCGAACGCGGGATCGCGATAGTTTCGTAGTTCGCGATGTGATCGGATGACGCCGTAGATGCAGATGGTTCCGTCCCAAAGGACGATCTTGATCAAGCCCAGCACGACGAAGGTGAGCAGGAACGGCGAGACCAAAACGGCGATCACGAAAACCAGGGTCTTCCGCAACCACGAGAGCGTGCCGAAGAGCGAGCGGGCGTAGCCCCAGTCGGCATCGTCATCGGCGCAGCTGGGCGTGAACGCGAGGAAGGTGACGTTGATGACGAATGCGGCGGCGGCGATGAGAAGGAACCAGAGCATGGGCAACGCTAGGTCGCGATGCAGGTGGTGTCCAACGGAAACCGTGAAACAAACGGGAAACGCCTAGCAGGTAGCCCCGACACGCCGTGGCGGGGCCGAACAGCAAATCTGGTCACTACAACGCAATGCTCCGCCACGGCGTGGCGAACCTACAAAAAAACCCGGAGCGAATTTTCGCTCCGGGTTCTTTTGCTGTGACCTGTTACCTGTTACCTGTGACCTACTCCTCAGCCCGCGATCCGCAGTTGCGGCTTGGGCTGGTCACAGAGAATTTCCTTCAGCCGCTCGAACTCGTCCGCGTCGGTGAAGTGGATCGTGATTTTGCCGCGGCTTCGCGAGGACGCTTTGATTTCGACTTTCGTGCCGAAGATCATTCGCATCTCCTGCTGCATCGCTTCAATTTGCGGCGAGACGGGACGACGTTTTTCGCGCGTCGCGTTGACGACCTTCTTGCCCGTTTCCTCGTCCTCTTCCTTCTTCAGCAGTTCGGCGATGTGAGTCTCCGTCGCTCGGACGGACCAGCTTTCTTCCATGATCTTCTTCGCAATGTTGACCTGGATTTCTTCGTCGCCGACCGGCAATAGGGCTCGAGCATGCCCGGCGCTGACTTCGCCCGCGGTCAACCAATCGAGAATCTGCTGGGGCAATTCCAACAATCGCATCAGGTTGGCGATCGTGCTGCGGTCGATGCTCAATCGTCTCGCCAGGTCATCCTGCTTGCACTTGTGCTCGGTGATGTACCGTTTGAACGACATCGCTTTTTCGATCGGGTTCAAGTCCTTGCGCTGCAAGTTCTCGATGATGGCAAGCTCCGCCACCAAGCGATCGTCGGCCTCACGAACCTCGGCGCGGATCTTTGTCAGACCCGCGTGGATGGTTGCTCGCAGACGACGTTCGCCGCTGATCAGTTGATACTTGCCATCGACGACGCGAACCATGATTGGTTGCAATTGCTGATGGTTCTTGATCGATTCGGCCAGCGACGCGATTTCGTCGTGGTTGAATTCGCGGCGAGGCTGGAACGGATTCCGCTCGATCTCCGCGACGTTCAGCTCCAGCGATGGGACGCTGTTACCATCGGTTGCACCGGAGGCGTTGTGGTCGCCGGTGTAGTTGCCTCGCGGCATGCTGTCGTCGGCGTCACCGAGGAGAGCGGCAAGTCCTTTGCCCAATCGTCGGTCTTTGTTGGTCGTTGCACTAGTCACGCTGGAGCACCTCCATGCACAGCTGGGTATAAGCGAACGCGCCACGCGATCGCGGAGCGTATTGGAACACGGTCTTGCCGTGACTGGGGGCTTCGCACAGCGAAACGTCCCGGGGCACGACGTTATCGAACACGATGTCGCCGAAGAAATCTCGGACGTCTTCGTCGACTTCGTGGGTCAATTCGAGGGATGGATCGTACATGGTCAACAGGATGCCGCCGAACGTCAGCCGTCCGTCGGTGGATACCATGACTTTCTTGATGGTCTTGATCAGTTCGGTCAGGCCTTCCATTGCGAAGTACTCGCACTGGATCGGCATCAGGACCTCGGTGGACGCATTGAGCGCCGTCTGCGTCAGCGTTCCGACGCTGGGTGGGCAATCGATCAGCACGAATTCGTAGTCGCTCATCACGGCGTCGAGGTGTCCGCGGACCAGGCCCGCATGAGCACCGGCTTCATCGGCCAGCTTGTCGACGTCGTGAAAGGAGCGGGAACCGGGCACGAGAGATAAGTTTTCTTGTCGAGTGTCAGCGATCTGCTGGGCCAATGCCGTTTCAGCGACCAGGGCGTGAGCGTCGGTGGGCCGGATGCCCAGGGATGTGGTTGCGTTGCACTGCGGATCCATGTCGACCAACAGCGTGCGACGACCGGCCATGGCGAGCGCGGCGGAAAGATTGACGGCCGTGGTGGTCTTGCCCACGCCTCCTTTCTGGTTCACCACGCAAAGTATCCTTCCCACAGGGGTCGTTCTCGTGTGCGAGAATCTGGCATTCGTCGCCCGGCTATCCGTCACCGGTGCGATGGGCGGAAAGTAGGCGAAAGGTTCCGCATGAAACAAGACTGGTTTCACAAGAAACGTCTCTTGACGCGGAGGGGGGAAATTTGGTTGGGCGGATTCGTCGCACCGCTCGCGTCGTGGCGGGGCCGAACAGCAAAGCTGTTCGTGGATCCATGCAATGCTCCGCCACGGCGTGGCGAACCTACGTCGGCACCCGCTCGCCCCGCTACGTAGCCGCGACACGCCGTGGCGGGGCCGAACAGCTCTGCTGTTCGCCGATCAATGCAATGCTCCGCCACGGCGTGGCGGACCTACGTTAGGTCGGGGAGGTACAGAATGTATTCGTTGCCTGAAAGCTCTGCCTTTTCCGGATTAATTTTGAGATAGTTCCGGTAATTCTGCAGATGCTCGCCGTCGCGGATCAGGTGATCGAAGCTTTCGGGTTGATAGAGACTGCCTGTCCGATCGAGCAGCCGGTTGATTTGAACCGCCTGATAGTGCTTCCAGCGATAACACTGATCCAGCATCGTCGATTCCTTATCGATGCAAGCGACAACATGCACGTGGTTCGGCATCACAACGAAGCCGCCCAGACGATAACGCCCGCCGTCGAAACGGAGCAGGCTTTCCGCCACGATCGCTGCGACAGGTGACTTGCGGAGCTGACAATCGCCCGCGAGTTAATCGATCTGGTTTTCAAATGCGATCGCGAACGTGCGGCGAAATAGCTTGACGCGTTCTTCGGGTAAGTTCGCTAGCTTTGAACTCCAACCGTCTTTCGTTGCGTCGATCCCATTCTTTGCGAGCCAATCGTCTCGTTCTGCAAGGATCCGTTGCATTGCCGATTGCGGAATGGAATCGGCCAGTCGGTAAGTGATGAAGTACGTCGCACCCGCCTGTTGCCAATGCGAAAGTTCGCCGCAAGCCACGGAGACTTCTTGCGTCGGATCATAGAAGTGGAAATCGCTTGCTTTCGGCATCAACGGTCCCTCCGATTACGTAGGTCCGCCACGCCGTGGCGGAGCATTCAATGTACCCAAACTGCTTCGCAGTTCGGCCCCGCCACGGCGTGTCGGGGCTACAGTTGCGTAGGTCCGCCACGCCGTGGCGGAGCATTCAATGTACCCAAACTGCTTCGCAGTTCGGCCCCGCCACGGCGTGTCGGGGCTACAGCTGCGTAGGTCCGCCACGCCGTGGCGGAGCATCCAATGTACCCAAACTGCTTCGCAGTTCGGCCCCGCTGCGTCGTGTCACGTCACTCCAGCCGATAGAACGTCAGTCCACTTAGCAATTTGGGATAGAAATACGTGCTTTTGGCCGGCATTCTCTCCTTCGCCAGGCTGATCTCTTCGACGTGCGACAGCGTGGCCGGCATGACCAGGGCCGCGAGCGTGTACGGTTCGTCCGAATCGCTTTCGGCTTGGCTTCCGCGGCCGGATAAGGCGTCGATGACTTCCGTCACGTCGTGGACGTAGGTGGGCTTAGGGTGATCGGCGGAATCGAGCAAATCGTCGACGATCAGACGGTGCAGCAGGCTGACGCCCAGTGATCGCCAGTCGCCGCTTTTCTCCGGTGCAAGCGTTTGTAATTTCGCGGCGGCTTTTTCCGCCATCCGGCACAGCAGCCACGAGTCGTCGGCAACGGCGTACAAGCCGAGCAAACCCTGATCGTTGGCCGATTCCATGTGGCCCCAAACCGTCCCGCCGACTTCGATGCCGCCTTTGACCAATTCGACGTCGAAATAGCCGGCAAGCGACGCGATGATTTCCGTCGAGCTGAATCGACGCGTGCCTCGAAAAAGACGGTGCGTCGGCAACACGATCATGCCGGGGTCACTCATCCCGACCAACATCGTCATCACGAAATTGGCCGGGTGATCGTCCGGCAGCGAGCCGCCATTTTCAGCGGCCAACTGTGCCTTGTAATTGCATGACGTCTCGTAGCGGTGATGCCCGTCGGCCACGAACATCGGACGATCCTCCATCAACTCGCCGACCTTCGCGATCACGGCCGAATCGGTGACCGGCCACAGCTTGTGAACGACGCCCAGGTGATCCGTTGCGGTGATTGGTTCGATGCCTTCGGTGGCGGCGTCCAGCAAGTCGATGACGGTGTTGTCGGGGTCGGGATACAGGCCAAAGATCTGGCTGTTGTTCTGGCGAGTCGCCGTGGTCAGCTTCAACCGGTCGACCTTGGCTTTGGAGTGCGTCTCTTCGTGCGGATAGATGTTCCCTTCGCCGAACGGTGTCGTCCGCACGACGGCTTGGAATCCGCGCCGGGTGTAAGCCATTCCGTCGACGGTGAAGGTCTGGTGATAGACGTAATACGCCGGCGAACCGTCGGCTTTTAGAACGCCTTCGCTGATCCACTGGGACACGAACTTAGCGGCCCGCGAGTACTTTTCATCGCCGGTCGTATCGCCGGGTTCGTCGCGGTTCAGGATCACGCGAACGACGTTGGCAGCGTGCCGTTTGTACAGCTGGTCTTGCAGCGCTGGATCGATCACGTCGTACGGCGGCGCGATGACTTCGTCGAGCGATCCGATGTGGTCGAGGTTGTACCGGAGAGCGGCAAAGGGGGCGGTTTGTGGCATGTTTAACGGTTAGGATTTTTTATTGAAGTCGGCGTGAAACAGAACAGATTTTAAGGCATCGTCGAAGCCCAAAGTAGGTCCGCCACGCCGTGGCGGAGCATTGCGATTGAGCGGCGAACAGCAAAGCTGTTCGGCCCCGCCACGGCGTGTCGGGGCTACCTGGGTCACCCGGCATGCACTCAGCAAATAAAAAACCCGCGGAGGATTACTCTTCCGCGGGCTTGTTTTTTCGTGACAAAAAAAGCGTTGGCCTAGTAACGGTAGTGGTCTGGCTTGTACGGGCCTTCGACGGGGACGCCCAGGTAGTCGGCTTGTTCTTGGCTCAGCTTCGTCAGCTTGACGTTCAGCGCGTCCAAGTGCAGACGGGCGACTTCTTCGTCCAGCGACTTCGGCATCAAGTACACCTTGACCGCGTACTTGTCATTGTCGCGGTTCTCGTACAGTTCCATCTGAGCGAGCACTTGGTTCGTGAACGACGTGCTCATCACGAAACTCGGGTGGCCCGTGGCACAGCCCAGGTTCACCAACCGGCCCTTGGCCAGCACGATCACGCTGCGGCCGGTGTCGTTGAACGTGTAGCGGTCGACCGCGCCGACGTTGGAAGGTTTGATCTCGCTGACCGATGCCTTGCCGTCCTCGACCTGTTGCTCGATCCAGGCGACGTCGATCTCGGTGTCGAAGTGGCCGATGTTGCACAGGATCGCGTCGTTGGGCATGTGCTTGATGTGATCGCCCAGGATAATGTCCTTGTTGCCCGTCGTCGTGACGTACAAACGACCTTCCTTGCAGGCCTGATCCATCGTCGTGACCTCGAAGCCTTCCATCGCGGCTTGCAGCGCGTTGATCGGATCGATTTCGGTGACGATCACGCGGCAACCGTACGACTTCAGGCTGTGGGCACAACCCTTGCCCACGTCGCCATAGCCGCAGACGACGGCGACTTTGCCGGCCAGCATCACGTCGGTGGCTCGCTTGACGCCGTCAGCCAGCGATTCGCGGCAACCGTACAAGTTGTCGAACTTCGACTTCGTGGCCGAGTCATTGATGTTGATCGCGGGCACCTGCAGGCGACCGGACTTGTTGAGGACTTCCAATCGGTGAACGCCGGCGGTCGTTTCTTCGCTGATGCCGTGGATGTCAGCCAGCAGCTCGGGGAAGCGATCGTGCAGCATCGCGGTCAAGTCACCGCCGTCGTCCAGGATCATGTTCAGTTTCTTGCCGCCGGAGAAGTGCAACGTTTGCTCGATGCACCAATCGAACTCTTCCTCCGTCATGCCCTTCCAGGCGTAGACCGGGATGCCGGCGGCGGCGATCGCGGCGGCCGCGTGGTCTTGGGTGCTGAAGATGTTGCAGGACGACCAGGTGACTTCAGCACCGAGAGCGACCAACGTCTCGATCAGGACCGCGGTTTGGATGGTCATGTGCAAGCATCCGGCGATGCGAGCACCTTTCAAAGGCTGGGCCTTGCCGTACTTCTCGCGAAGTTTCATCAGGCCTGGCATCTCGTTTTCGGCCAGCTCGATTTCTTTGCGGCCGTACTCGGCCAAGCTGATGTCTTTGACCTTGTAGGGCAGACGATCGGATTCGACTTGCGACATGGAATGTCTCTGTGCTTTGGGGAAACTGGGTTCAGGGTAATAACGTTACGCGACACACTCGGCGGGTGTTTCGTGACGGACCGAACACAGGGACTCCCGCTGATTCGCACTTCAATTGCCGAGCGTCCGCATTCTAACCGACGAATGCGAAAAACCTAGGGCTTCGCTGTATCCACCTAGGGCTTCGCTGAAACCACCGAGGGCTTCGCTGAAACCACCGAGGGCTTCGCCGTCACCACCTAGGGCTTCGCCGTCACCACCTAGGGCTTCGCCGTCACCACCTAGGGCTTCGCCGGGGCCGTCGGGGCCGGTTTGGCCTTGCCCGGAGCCGGATCGGTCAAATCGTCGTGCATTCCGGCGGCCATCACGGCCGTGAACACGACGCTGGCGGCCAGAAGGCAGGCACCGATCGCTCGCGTTCGCTTGACCTGCCACCACATGAACAAGCCGCTGCAGCCCCAGAACACCATCGAGACGAACATCGCGTCGACCAGCAGCCCCCAAACCCAGCGGATATCGAACTGAGGCGTGTAACGGCGGGAGAGGTGCAGCCGTTCCAGAAAACGTTTTTTGCCGATCATGACTTCTTCGTCGACTCGCTTCGACGTGATCGCCCCGTTGGCCGGGTTGAACTTCACAATGCAAGGCACGCCGTCAGCGGTCACGTGAAAGACCAACGCCGGCGTTCGTCGAGTTTCGAGCTTGCCATCGCTTTCGAGCCCCAGCGAATCGAGGGCGGCGGGAATCGCTTCGCGGATTTCGGAGACTGCGGTCTCGGGGACTTGCACGTGAGTGATCCCGGCCAGCGGATTCGGATCCGGATCCGGCTCGGCCTCCGCTTTAGGCTCGGCGAACGTTGTTCGGACTTGCCCGTGGCCGGTGTGCGGGTTGATCGTGACCAGGTGGGTCTGCGTTTTGGCGGAGAGGCTGAACGTCAGGATTTCGGTGTAACGAGGGCTCTCGCTGTCGTCGAGCGTCACTTCAGGGCCGCCAACTGCAAACGATTCCAGGTTCATTTCGTCGATGACGGCGGCCGTCGTTTGGTCGGCGCTGGGCAGCGAGGGGACGTTCAATACGTCGGCCGAAAGCGTCGTGACTTGGTCGCCGACAAGGATGCCGGGATGGTTGAAGAACCAGCCCGAGAATCCGTACAGCAGCACGAACGGGAACATGAAGATGCCGCTGTACAAGTGAACGCGGCGGACGCCCATCATGGACGAGCGAAACAGTTTTCCGGCGAACGTTTTTTTCTTGGGGGTCGGTTTCATCGTTTTATTCGTAGACCTGCGGCTGTCGTAGACGCGTGGCTCTTCGTAGACCTGCGGCTCCGCCCGCAGGATGATTGTGGTGGTTCCTGCGGGCGGAGCCGCAGGTCTACGAGTTTGGGTCAACAGCGGCGCGGACGAAGGCGGCGATTCTCCCCTCGTCCTTGACGCCTTTTTCAACCTCCGCGCCGCCGGCCGTGTCGACGCTGGTCGCCGTGCTGATCCGCATTGCTTCGGCGACGTTTTCGGGGGTCAGTCCGCCCGCCAGTGTCCATGCCACGCCTGGATTCGCCGCCGCCCAGGCTGCGACCGAGGGCCAGTCGAGCGTTTTGCCGCTGCCGCCGTGTGCGGCTCCCGCGTCGACGTCCAGCAACACATGGTATCGGGCCGCGATCCAAGCGTCCGCCTTCGCAGCGATCATCTGGGAAGACACTTTGCCGCGGGGAAGCTTGATCGCGCGAAGCTTCGGCAGCGTCACGCCCGCGTAGTCCTCGATCGCTTCATCGCCGTGAAGCTGGACCGCGTCCAAGCCAACCTTCTGGGCGATCGCCATCATCGATTCCACCGGTTCGTTGACGAACACGCCGATGCGGATCAGCCCCAATTGTCGCGCAAGCGTCGATAGCTCGATCGCCGTCTCCGGCGAGACATACCGAACGCTGGGTGGAAAAAAGTTCAGCCCGATCGCGTCGCCGCCGGCCCGGCCGACCGCTTCGACGTCGGACTTCAATCGAACGCCACAAATTTTGACTCGAAACATGGTCACAGCCTTCGCAAGCGGAAAAATTGGACTGTTCGGAACTCGGCTGTCCATCCGATAAAGAATGCATGAACAAACCTTTGTTGCCGTGGCGCGACGGGCTGTTCGCGTTCTTGGCGACGGTCCTGATCGCGGCGGGTGCCTGGCCCGATCCGTCGCCGATTCGCGAAGTCATCGTGGCCGGCCCGACGCCGAAAATCTACTCGCTAGCCGTCAGCGACCCAAGGCTCGTCCAAATCCGACGCCAAATCGACCGCTACGCGCCGCCTCGTCCGAACGCGGAACTGGGCATGATGCGGTTTCAAGCCGAGACGGCGGCGTTCTATGCGGACGACGGACTGGGAACCGGCGACTGGTCAAGCTTCGCCAACCAATCCGCCGCTTACGTCGCGTCGCTGGAGTCCGCGTACGTCGAACGTCAATCGAAACTCGGCCCACCACCGATCTCGCTCGGCGATGTCACCGAGAGCAACCTTTCGATGACCAGTTGGAGCGCGATCGCGGGCATCGGCTTGATCGCCGGCATCGTCGTCGCGGCGTGGCGAAGTCGAACATGTCCCCGCTCGATCGATCTCGTGTCACCAGCGGTTGCACCGGAGAATTCGTCCAGCGATCTGACCGCGATCGCGATCCCGGCACGATGGATTCGATTGCAACAACCGATCGGTGTGATGGTTCGAAGGGTCGCGTACGCGGGCCTGTTCGTAGCCGCGATCGCGTCTAACGCGTAGGTTCGCCACGCCGTGGCGGAGCATTGCATTGGACCAGCGAACAGCTTTGCTGTTCGGCCCCGCCACGGCGTGTCGGGGCACATTGGGGCTACGTGTCGGACCCGTCTAATGCTTTCCATCGGGCTTTGTAATTCGCCCGAAGATGTCCCTCAGGATCACCTGTTCCAGTGATTCATCACGGCCCAGCGGGATCCAGCCCAGCGTTTGTGGGCTGTCGTCGTAAGTGTCACTTCGCCGGATCACCGTGCCGTCGTGACGGACCGCGGCGGTCGATTCGGTGCTGTATTGGCTGCGGTCGGTGTCTTCGAGATCCTTTTGCACGATGACTTCGATCGAATACGCGGCTCCGCGTGGGCGGACGATCACGATCGCGCGGCGGCGGACCGATTGCAGCGTGCTTTGCAATCGTTCAAAGCCAGACGTGCTGTCTCGACGCCACGGCTCGAACACCGACGCGCCGACTTGGTACGCCGTCTCGACGCGTCCGTCCAGCACCACACCATTGCCGTTCTGGACCGGTTGTTCACGGACGATGCGAAAGTAATCGTCCACCGCATCGATAACCTGCGACCAAACGAACGCGTCGCTGGCCGGTGGCAGTTCAAGCGGGTTGGGCACGAACGATTCGGGAACGTCGTTCTTCAGCCGGTATTTTAGCTGCCCACAACCGCCCCCGGACACAAAGCTGGCGCACGCGACGACCGCGAACCCTAAGAAGGATCTCCGGTGCAATCGCTGGTGACGCGGGGTCGATGGCATCAGTTCCGGCCGTACGCGACGTTGATCGGCAGCGGCCGCGAGCCCGGAGTGTCTTCGGGGAACAGCGACCAGACCGGGATGCGGTCCTTCATTTTGGCCATGACATTGGTTTGGCTTTCCTGGATCTTTTGCTCGCGCAGCTTCGCCCGGATCTCGTCCTGAACCTCGGCCAGCGGCAACGCCCCGGCGTCGGTTCGGCCGAGCACACGGACGATGTGAAAGCCTTGATCGTCGGCGATGATCTCCGACATCGCGTTCAGCGGGATCGAGAAAATTTGTTCCTCTAGCACCGGCGAGGCCAGCGAGCCCAGCGTGGTCCAGTCGTGCAGACCGCCCGAACTGGCAAACGGTTCCTGGCTTTTCTCTCGCGCGACCGCTTGCATGTTGCCGCCATAGAACGCTTCGTTGCCCATCGCCATGATGGCTTGCCGAGCCGATTCGGCGTCGGGAAAACGTTCCAGCAGCACCGACATCTGTTCCCATCTGGCACGGGCCGGTCGGTCGTAGGATCGCTTGTTGATTTCGTAGTACTCGTTGATTTCGGAGATCGAAACCGAGGGCTCGCGGTCGACTTTGCTGCGGATGTAAAGGTGCCCGAGCATCTGGTCGACGAATTCGCGTTGCCGCGCCGCCAGCGACGATCCCTTGGCGGCCAGGATCTTGTCGAGTTCTGCGCGGTCTTCGGTCTTGTACTGCTTTTGCAGCTCGGGCAGTTCGCTCTCGAAGAACATCAACCGCGCTCGCGAAGTTAATTTCGCATCCGCCTCGGCCCGCTTGTCCGCCGCCGCCGTGCCGACTTGGTCGACCAGGAAAGATTCTCGCATCATTTTGTTTTGAATCGTCTGGGCAAGCAGTTGGCGAGCCAATTGGGCTTTGACTTGGACGACTTTGTCTTCGGGAATCTTTTGACCCGCCTGCGCCTCGACCTCGGCGATCTTCGCGTCGACCTTCGGCATCAGGTCGCCCAACAGGATCGGCGACTCGCCCACGACCGCGATCACGGCCGCCGGATCGTCCGGCAACGGAATCTGCTCGGGCGGTAAACGCTGGCCCAATGCGGGAGCGGCGGCGAACAGCACGAAGATGAATAGGTGAAAACGCGTCAGCACTTGCGTGCCCCCAGCGAAAAGGACGAAAAAAGCGGGTGGATCGTTGGCTTGTAGGACGCCGCCGCAGGTGGGGGCAAGAGTGAAATTTGGTGTTGCCGTCGATTTGTCTTGACGCCGGCAGCCTTGCCCGCGTAACGAACGTCCATGTCGCTGCCACAGTTCCTCGCCGCCGCTGCGCTGATCGTCACCTGCGGGTGCCGGACCGGGGCCAGCGTGAACGTTTGGCAGCCGCCGATCTTGGAATCCGCGGTCGGCAAACGAGTCGCGATCGGACCCGTCGTCGGCCCCAAAGAAGTCTCGGTGCCGATCCGAGACGCGATGCTGAAACAAGCGCCTTCGGACGTCGGTCGAGCCCTGAAAGCCGTCGACCCTGACAAGCTCGATCACAGCGAAACGATCCGACTGGTTTCAGGCACCAATGACGTCAACGACATCGCGCTCTCGTCGGCCGCGCGGCGAGAAAGCGTCGACTACATCTTGCGAGGCCAAGTGTTGTCCCGCAGAACGACGACGGACACCGACGGCGACGGACAATCCGACTTCGACCCGACCGTGCCGCTGGCCATCTCGTGGCGGTTGATGTCGGTCGCCGATGACCGGCACGCCGGCGGCGCTCCCGTGATCGTCGACGTCGAATCGGCGATCGAAACGTATCCCGACCTGGCCATCGTCGGCGACCCGGCGGCGCAGCTTTCGATCGCGTCGGTCCGAGATGCTTACCGATTGGTGACACCGTCAATCGTTCGCGATCAGGTCCAGCTCGCCAACCCGTACATGATCCCCGGCAGCCGAGAGACTCGCCGAGGCAACGTGCTTGCGGCCAAGGGAAATTGGGGCGAGGCCCAGCGGGTTTGGCAGGCGGTGGTCGACGACCATCCGACACAAGTCGCGGCGCTGCACAACTTGGCGATCGCGGCGGCGGCGGGGCAAGACTTCAGCCGAGCAAAGGAGCTGGTGCGAAAAGCGATCCGTCGTCAGCCCACCGGTTTGAACAAGCAAACGCTGGTCTGGATCGAGCAACAGCAGCGGAAGTACCATGCCGCATTCAACCTGCCCGATCCGCCCGAAGGCTGGTTCGTAACGCGAACCGCCGCAGAGTCAGAGTAGGACAATTGTCCCAATTGTCCCGTGAATGCAGTAGCAGATACCTGGGGGACAATTGAGACAATTGTCCTACTCTGCAAACGTCCAAATCGCGATCCCGATCCCGACCAACATCGTCCCCACCGAGATCGCGGCTAGGCCGAACATCACCGTCACGATGTCGACGCCGGACCTTTCGACCGCGATCGTGGATGGCAATTGTGGGCCGGACGAGAACGGTTGACGGGCGGCAAACGATTGTGCCGGTCCCATCCACACCGGCGGGTCGGCGACGATGTGCTTTCGCGGCGCCGTTCGGATCGCCGTTTCGCTGGGCAGCATGCCGTTTCGGTTTGCTTCACCCAGCGACACCCACGACGCGTTCATGCCGGGACGCAGTTGGTCGTTGTCTTGCAATCGACCTTCGCGGTACCACGTCGCGATCGTGAAGTTGTCGTACGGGCCGGCTACGTTGCTGCCGCGGGCGACGAACCAGGGATCGCGCGAGAACGATAACGACTCGGCTTCGGTAACCATCGATTGCACCGGAGCGGCCGGAGCGTCCTGCTCGTCGAACGTTTGACGATTGCGGATCAAGCGTGGCGTCGACGGGCTGGACGGAAACAGCGACTCGACCAAGCCGGCGGCGAACCACGTCACCCCGTCTTCGGACAGTTCATCGTGGCGGGCCAGCGTCAGGCCGCGGACGAGTTGTTCGAGCTGCGATCCGTCCACCGCCGCGCGGCGAACCCCGCGCGATCGAATGTGATACTTGGCACTCGGGTCGATCGAAACGCTCATTCCGCCGCCGCCTTTTTCGCCAACCAAACCGGACGTCCGACGCGAAGCGTTTCATCGGCAAGGTCATCCGCGACCATCGCCACGTTTTCCGTCCAGCGTCCGATCGGCTGCGTGACCGTTCCGCCATCGGAAGACGGATAACGCACCAACAGATCGCCGCTGGCATCGGTCGCGTCATCGCGAGTCCGCACGATCCAGCGGCCGTCGGTTTGGTCCAGCCAACCGACGGGCGAGTAGGTGACCGAAAAGTCGAGGGCCGTTTGCATGTCGGCGAGCGTTTGTTTCGGGTTGATCGGACGGATGGTCTGCAGCGTTTGCAGTTCTTCGGTCGCGTATTGCCGCGTCTTGGCCGCTTCGGCGTTGCCCGGCGCGACCCAGTCGACTTCCGTGGTGACTTCGCTTTCGCGGATCGCGTCGCGGACCGGCCGGAACGCTTCGGCCAGCGACCAGCTTCCCTGCGAACCGATGTCCAGCACGGCACCGGCCAAAAAGTATTGCACCAGCGGATCGACCGAACCAGCCGCCATGACCAAGCGGTACGATTCGACGAACGCGCGGTCCCAGTTCGACGGCGACGTGGGCAGCGGTTCCAGTTTTTCGATCAACACGCGGGCCAGCGGAACGTGCGGGGCCATCAACGTTGCTTCGCCGGAAATGTATTCGGACTTGCGAGCGGCAAAGTCGGCGGGCCACACGATCGACGATGGCGTGATCACGACCGAATCGGTTTGCACCTTTTGCAAGTCGCGATAAGCGGTGACGCGGACGTTGTCGCCGCTGGCCGATATTGATTCGGCAGCCGACCCGGATTCGTCGACGTCGAAGTAATACCAAGCCGGAATCGACGTCGGCGTCGCGGCGACTTTGATCGCGCCGACGGACGACATCTTGGACGATTTTAGGTGAGCGATCAGCACGTCCAGCGTTCGCCGAGTCCGCATCGCCACGGGTGTCGCCACGTTTGCCGCCGCCAAAAAATCCGCCGCGGCGGGCAAGTCCGAAAGCCCCGATCGGTTGATCGTCACGACGGCCGCCGCGGCACCGGCACCGATCTGCGGCGTCGCGGACAGCAAATCGTCGACGGTGAATTGCCGAGCGATTTCGTTCCACGCCGCGAACCCATCCCAGGCCGGCCGTTCGTCTTCCAGGACCGATTCGACCGACAAAAATTTGCCTCGCACCGACGTGTCTTCGTCTTCCAAGTTGTCCGCCAAGTCTTGCCAAGCGTCCCAGTCGCCGACCGCGGCCGTGATCTTTTCGAGCGATTTTTCGGCGTCCGCGCGAGCACGAATCGTGTCGTAACGGTCCGCCACCGCGTCGCTGGTCGTCTGCAATTCGGAAAGCAAGTCGGATTGTTCGCGTAGCCAGCGGTCGGTGCGGAAGACCTGCAGTTCTTGATTCCAACGCGAAAGCGTTCCGCGAGCGTTACGGTCCGGAACCAGCACTTTCAGCTCGGCAAGGATCGTCGCGTTGGCATCCTTCGCCGCCGCGACGACTTCGGCGGCGCGGTCTTCACGCAGCTTCGTTAGCGTGTCAGTCAACTCCGTGACCGTCGCCATCTCGGGATCCGTTTCGACTCGATCGATCAGCGCGTTCAGCTTGATCGCGACCTTCTCGAACTCGACGACTTCTTTTGCTTCGCCGATTTCTTTCGATAGCGTATCGGCATCGGCGGCGAAGGCGTCGGCGCGGACCTTCGCGGCCAGCCGCATCGAATCCAGCCGCGATCGGAACTCGGTGAACCGATCGTCCGACATCGGCGCGGCGGCCAACAGTTCGCCGGCCAGTTGCAAGTTTCCGGTCTTGAACGAACCATCGATCGCGGCGGCCGTCTTGGTCATGTTGGCTTCGTGGCGAATCGACCGGTATACCAAGCCGCCGGCGATCGCCGCGACCAGCAGCGCCGCCGCGGAAGTGCCCGCGATCAACATCGTTTTCAGCCGCTTTGCATCCGCGGCGGCTTTCACTTTTTGGCTGTACGCATCGCGAAGTTCATCCGGCACGGCCGCGCCCGTCGTCGCGATCGTATCGATCACTTGGCGGATCTGGCCGGCGTCGGAGGCCTGCGAAAGCGAGTCCACCGTTTGCAGCGCCGCCGTCTGCCGCGCGGCAATTTGCTGGGACGCGATTTGTTGATCGTGCCAGCCGATGATCGCGACAAGATCGTCGTGTCCATCGACGGCGGCGGGATCGACGTACGATTCGATCGCGCGGTAGCGGCGGACCAGCGGCCCGATGCGAGTTTGGTCGCCGGCGGAGTACGCCTCGCGAAGGTGCTGCGCGATCGCGATCGCCTCGGTGGTCGATTCGCGGCTTTGCAAACCAGCGATTGCACCGGAGATTTGTTCGACCAACGGCTTGGGCACCGGCACGACCCAGCGGGTGCCGCGAAGCTCGGTCATCAATTGGTTCAAGCAGCGAAGATCCTCCAGTTTCGTCGCCTCGCGCGCTCGGCCGGCCAACTGTTCCAAACGGATCCGTTGGCACTGGCCCAGCGACGTCGTCCACGCATCGCTGGACGGATCGGCGGCCGACAACTGGGTCAGCGTCGCGATCCGTTGCCGCAAGTTCGCTCGACCGATCGAAAGCGTTCGGTGTCGGCGGAGCAAATGGTCCAATTGGTTTTCGGCCGTGTACGCCCCGTTCAACTGCGACGCCAAGTCACCTCGCAGCGGCGCGAACCGGGGCAGCCCGAACTGGCCGGTGTAGTGTTCCCAATCGCGCAGCATCTGCGAATCCAGACTCGCGATCTCGTCCAGCACATGCGGCGGCCCCTCGGCGATCTCGATCGCTTCGGCCCGACGACCGCTGCTGATTAACTGGTGGGCTTGGGCCAGCCGTTCGTTGACACGGCGGATCGCGGCGGAGGCTTGCCCGTGCGCGGCCTCGACCTCGGCCCGCGACGGCTCGATGGTCTGCGTCAGCAGGGCTTCCAGGTGGGCGAGCAATTGCTGCGAATTCGGAGCGGAACGAACGGCACTCATTTGGCAAGCTCGCGGGGGGGAATTTGGTGAGAGGACGTCCGCGTGAATACCCTCCCGCTTGGGGGATGGCCGGACGCCGTAGCAGCCGGGTAGGGTTCGGAAGTGGGGGTCAATTGGGACAATTGACCTACTCTGCTGGTGTCGGACGCCGTGGCGGCCGGGGAGGGTTCGGAAGTGGGGGTCAATTGGGACAATTGACCTACTCTGCTGGTGTCGGACGCCGTGGCGGCCGGGGAGGGTTTGGATTCCAGGACCACTGGCAAAGCCCTCCCCGGTCTTTCAGCCCCACCCTCCCGCAAGCGGGAGGGTATCTGGGCTTGTTTGGGTTCTTCGCGTCTTGGCGTTTTGGCCCAGACGACTTTTCGCGTTCCTGTGTCGACGGTGCATTGCAGTTCGCACCACAGTCCGTCGGCCCAGGCCTCGATCGTTTCGATGCGGTCGCGAGCGCTGATGGACACGCCGTCGTTCTTGTTCTTACTTCGCGTGTTGCCCTCGATCATGTCGCGGCGTTCCTTCCAGGGAAACGTTTTGTCGCCGCCTTTCAAATCGATTTGCGATGCGAAGATCATCGTTCGCTTGGCCGGCGTTCCGACCAGCGCCGCGGCGGCGCTGAAGGTCGCCGACTTGATCCACGGATCCTCCAGCGTCTTGATGCTGACCGATTTGTTCTTGGGCTCGACCGGCACCGCGACGCCCGTCACGTTCAGCTCGGGCAAGACCAGCGGTTCTTCTGGATCGGTCGCCGAATAGAACGACGCCGTCACCGTCATCGGAAACTCGGGCGACAGCCAGCCCGGGATTTCGATTTCGTTTCGCACGACCGGGACCGGCGGCGAGGCAATCGGCACCGGATCGGCGAAGGCCAGTTGCACGGTCGAGTGATGCGTTTGGTCCTTAATCAGAAATTCGTGAGCAAGAATGAACGCGGCCGCGCGAGCCGGTTTGGTGGTCGGCGTCCACGCCAGCAGCACTTGATCGGCCTCGACCAACAGCGACGCCAGCACGATCGGTTCGGCGTCCTCTTTGCCGGAAACGATGTCGTAAACGCCCGCGGCATCGGGCGGCGACAGCTCGAACGCGACCGGGTCGGCCGACGGCGCGACCTTGGTCATCGTGATGTCGTAGATGTTCTCGCCTTGGAAGATCGGTTGATCGTTGCGAGCGAGCGAGAGCGTGGACTTGGGCAGCCGAACGGTCTGCGCGATCGTTTGCGGCTTGTCGCCAGGCGGTTTTGGTGGCGGCTTCGGTTTGGTCTCGCGGTTGTCCGGTTTCTTTTCGCGCGGCTTTTTCTTCTTCTTCGGCTCGGGCTTCGCTTCGGGCTCCGGTGCAACGACTTGTTTTTCAGGTGCTTTTAATGTCGGCGTCGGCGCAGCGAACGACGACGGATCGATCGTCGACGAAGCCAGGTCGCCGGCGGGATCGCGAGCCAAGAAGAAAATGATGATTCCGACCAGCGGGATCAACAGCGACACGACGCCGACCATCGCCCACTTCATCGCTGCGGACATCGGCGGCGGCGAGTCGGCCAACACGGCTCTCACGTCGTTACCAATGAATGCACCGGAGGACGGAATCGCGCCGGCCGGCATCGCCGTCGGGATCGGTTGCGGCGTAGACGTCGGCGGTGGCGGCAGGTTGCCGGTCGATCGAGTCGGCGTCGGACTTTCCATCGCCGAACCGATCATCGTTCCTTGCCGAGCCGCTTTCACGGCAGAAGCATTTGCACTCGAAATCACCGCCGCACCCGAGCGAAGATCGATCACGCAGTCGGGCGAGACCGCGGAGAGCGTTTCGGCGACGGGGCTGCCCGGCAGGACCCAGCGGAGTCGGCAATCGATGCTGCGCGGCATCGCGTGCGTGTACGTCGCGAACGTGACGCCGGCCCGCTCGCCCGGCGGCAACAGCGACAACATCTGGTCCATCATCGCGACCGCGTCCATGCCCGCCGTGCGAATCAAGTACAACGGCCGGTCCCCGAGCTTTCGCATTCGGTCAACCACCGCGCCGGCGACCCCGGCGTCGCCGCACCCGCTGGCCCAGGCCGAACAGGGCCGCGGCGTGCCGGTCGAACGGGCGGGCGAAAGCGACGTTCGAGCCGGCAATTTCGCAACGCTTCCGTTCCAGCCGGTTCGCAGCGGCCCGCCCGGCCCGAGCGCCTGCATCGGTCCCATGACGGGCATTTCAAGCGGCGCGACGCAAATGTGATGAGCCAGTTTGTTGCTGCGGCCGCTAAATTCGCCTTGCACCGGTGACACTCGCGAGAACACATGTCGCGGCCCGCGCAGCGTGTCGATGCGGGTGTGCATCCAGTTGACCGTGCCCGACGAATCGCCGTCATAGGCCGACAACGATTCCAGCGCGTCCATCGTTTCGGCGGGCAAGCCGTCGGTCATTTCGACGGTGCAAAAACCGCTGCTGCCGGGCATCAAGCCCTGCGGCGCGGACGTGTAGGTCAATTCCTCCATCGCCGTCAGGCCCCCGTCCGCGTGGCGGGCAACAACTTCGGTGCCGCAAAGTGCAAGGCCAGCATCAACGGCGCGTCGGCCATCCGCGGCGACATCGTCGACGGACGCACCATCAACATTTTCGACTGGGCGTTCAGTTCGGGGCTGGTGCCTTGGCTGCTGGTCGGCACAAAGAACACGCGTTCGGCTTGGCTTTCGGCCGCGTGAACCATTTCCGGGCACGTCGACTTCAGCCACGTTCGGACTCGATCGGAAACGCTTGCCACCTGCGTCATGTCGATCGACGGCTTGCCGCTGCTTCCTTTGACGATCGCGATGTCTTCGGGCAAGCGAGGTTCGCCCAACGACGATTCCCAAACGTCGGACTTCGTCACCGCGATGATCAGGGGAATCGCGATGCGGTCGACGCCGGCGACACCGCGACGACGTCGGACTCGTTCCAGCAGTTCGTCCAGCACTTCGGCTTGGCTGTAGTTGCGTCCCGTCGCGGTCAATTGCGGATCGGCCGAGGATTGTCGAAGCTGCGGGCGGATCGGCGCGTGCTGGGTCGGGTCAAACAGGAACACCAGCGCGCTGCTTCGCCGCAGGTGATCGGTCGCGAAGTTGCCCGGCCGATTGCTGCCCGGCAAAAAATGCTCGCCCGCGTTGTCGTACAGGCAAACGACTCGCCCGACCTCGGCCCGATCCGCATACGCCGGGTGCTCGGTCGCCGGCAACCACCGGAACGTGAACGGCTTGGGGAACCAAACGTCGCGTCCTTTCAAGTGAACCGACTGGTACAAGTTGCCCTGCGTTTCGGTCTTCGGCAGAGCGACCGGCTTGTCCGGATCGTCGGCCCAAAACAGCATCCGGCGATACCCCGACAGCACCGCGTTCAGGTCGACTTGCGCGTCGCGGAACATCATGTCGTGCTCGGCCAAGCGGCGACTGATCCGCTCGACCGACGACGCCAGGAAGTAACTCTTGCCGCTGCCCGGCGCGCCGACGACGCTGATGAAGGTCGGTTGCAGTTCGACGACCGCGCGAGGAATTTCCAAATGGCACTGCGGGCAAGCGAGCTGGTTGCAGACGTCGCCGGCCGCGTCGATGGCATCGCCTTCGGCGGTGAACACGGACGCGACGAAGCGGCGCATCGCTTCGGGGCCCATCACGGTGTCGCCGCGAAGGCTGTTGTGCGTGGCGATCCAGCGGACTTGGTCGGGACGAAAATCGGCCCAGCAGTGCGGGCATCGGCACTTCGACTGGATCGGTTGCCCGGCCGATTCGGGCGGCACGATCATCGGCCGCGGCATGTCCCACTTGTCAAAGCGTTCCTTGCGCAAGAACGTCCCGCTGCGTCCGGCTCGGATCGTGACTCGGTCGAGTCCGCCGGCGCGATCGAGCAACCGCATTTTCTCGGCCGCGAACGGACCGACGGTTTGCGATCCGTCTTCGGTGCGGACGTACCAGCCGTTTTGAATCAGGTTCAAAAACTGCCGCCGCACGTCGCAGGCCGACGTCCACGGGCCGTTCGGGTTGGTGGCGACGCGAGCGTCGCTGCCCCATTGGTCGACGATCAAGCCTTCGCGGAGTTGCATGTCAGTCAGCGGGCCGATGGTCCGGCCGCCGGAATCCGTGACCAGCCAAACGGGTGTCGCCGCGATGGGGCCTGCGGAGGAGGCGGAAGCGTTCATGGAGCGAGTCTCGGCGTGGTTCCAACCGCAAATCTTACGGGGGTACGCAAGTTTAGTGGGCGGGAGGGTGGCCTGCAAACTTGTCAGCAAAGTTACACGGCCAGGCGTGAGATTCTGACAGGCGAACCAGTCTTCGTAGCTGATCCCGCCAGGGTTCAGTCCGTAGCTGAACCCTGGCGGGATCAGCTACGTCGGCTGTGGTCTGAACCCTGGCGGGATCAGCTACGTTGGTTGTGCATCGCGATCTAGGGCAGCTTCGCCAGGCGTTGGCCTTTGCGGGCGACCTCTTCGACTTGGTCGGCGAAGTCCTTCCGCGTCGTTTCGTCGACTTGCGGCAACCGATTGGCCACGTCCAACATCGCCGACGGATTCCGCTCGCTGGCCTGCGAGACCTGGGCGATAAACCGTGCCGTTTCGATGAAGTTGTTGTCCGCCGAACGACCGATCAGGCCTGATAACGTTCTTGCGACAAGGTCCGCGCCAAACTATCGAGCTGCAAGAAGCAATCGATCGTGCCGGTGACGGTGGTGCGACCTTCGGCCGATTCGGAATAGCGGCTGGACAAGATGAACACGCCGCTGCCTTCGATCGGCTTGGCGACCAGCTTGCCGTCGTAGTGTCCCGTCGCGACGAAGATGTGCAGGTTTGGATCACCGTAGACGAGATCGACTTGGCAGGTCGTGCCGCTGCCGTCGACGGCTTCCATCTTGTACGGACCGGTGCGACGGATTTGGACGTTGGTGATGCCCATCAAGTCCCACATGCCGACCAAGACTTCCGGGTTACGGGCCAGGAAGATGAACATGTCGCGGTCGCAATCGATCGCTTGCGTGGGCAGCCGCCGGTAGATCGTCGGTGACTGCACGATCGATTGGATCGTGCGATTGGCTTCGGCCGTCAACCGCTCGGTCGGCAGCGAACGGATCGCGGCATCCCGCGTCGCCCGGTCGGACTCGCCCGAATCAGCCGACGACTTCGCCCCGAACAGACCTCCCTCGGCCGACGCGATGCCAGGCATCGTTAGCGAAGACAAAGCGGTCGCCCCGGCCAAAGCCAGCGCGCAAAGCCAGCCTGTCCGTCCGATCGTTCGAATCGATCCCTCGGTCACCCGCATCTCCCCCGCGTGTACCACCGCGCCGGATCGCCATCACCGCGCGTGTCGCCGACCACCATCGGTTTCACACGCAAAACGAACCCAAGCACGCGCTTCGCCGGCGGAGTGCCGGACAAAACGCTCGTACTGGTTTTTCGGCATGAGGCGGTCATGCGGTTGAGGAAAACCGCGAGATGCCTCGTACGCGGCGGGAAAACGCAGCCCCACTCGCGCCGCGCGCTACGTAGCCCCGACACGCCGTGGCGGGGCCGAACAGCAAAGCTGTTCGCTGGTCCAATGCAATGCTCCGCCACGGCGTGGCGGACCTACGTCAACGCCCATCGCCGCGCTACGTAGCCCCGCTCGCGCCGTGGCGGGGCCGAACAGCAAAGCTGTTCGCTGGTCCAATGCAATGCTCCGCCACGGCGTGGCGGACCTACGTCAACGCCCATCGCCCCGCTACGTAGCCCCGCTCGCGCCGTGGCGGGGCCGAACGGCAAAGCTGTTCGCGATTCAATGCAGTGCTCCGCCACGGCGTGGCGGACCTACGACGTCGCACGAATCCGACGCGTACTCGACACCCACCCTGGATTGCCGATAATCGTCCCCACACCTCAACGAACCCTCAACCAACTACTTCGAAAAAACAAAAAACAATGGCCAAGAAAACCATCGACCAAGTCGACGTCGCCGGCAAAACCGTCCTCATGCGAGTCGACTTCAACGTTCCGCTGGGCGACGACCACGCGATCACCGACGACCGTCGCATCCGCATGGCTCTGCCCAGCATCAAGTCGCGTCGTCGATCGCGGCGGCAAACTGATTCTCGATCAGCCACCTCGGCCGCCCCGAAGGCAAAGGCTACGAAGCCGAGTACTCGCTCGCACCGGCCGCCACCGCCCTGGGTGAAATGCTGGGCAAGAACGTCGCGATGGCCAAAGACACCGTCGACGAAGACGCAAAATCGCAAAGTCGCCGCGATGAACGACGGCGACGTCGTCGTGCTGGAAAACTTGCGATTCAACTCGGGCGAGAAGAAAGGTCGACGCCGAGTTCGCCGGCAAGCTGGCCGCGATGGCCGACGTGTACTGCAACGACGCGTTCGGCACTTGCCACCGCGCCGACGCGTCGATGGTCGCCGTGCCCGAAGCGATGGCGGGCAAGCCGCGCGTCGTCGGCCACTTGGTCGCCAAAGAAATCCAGTACCTGACCGACGCGATCAGCAACCCCGGTCGCCCGTTCGTCGCGATTCTTGGCGGTGCGAAGGTCAGCGACAAGATCAACGTCATCAACAACCTGCTGGGCATCTGCGACGCGGTCCTGATCGGCGGCGCGATGGCCTACACGTTCTCGTTGGCCCAAGGCGGCAACGTCGGCGACAGCTTGGTCGAGAAAGACAAAGTCGAACTGGCCAAGGAACTGATGGCCAAGGGCGGCGACAAACTGCACCTGCCCGTCGACACGCACTGCGGCGACGACTTCGGCAACATCGCCGGCTGCAACAAGAAGGTCGTCGCGGCGGGCCAGATTCCCGACGGCATGGAAGGCTTGGACATCGGTCCGGAAACGGCCAAGAAGTACGCCGAAGTAATCAAGTCCGCCAAGACGGTCGTCTGGAACGGACCGATGGGCGTGTTCGAAAAGCCGCCGATGGACGCGGGCACCAAAGCGGTCGCGCAAGCCGTCGCGGACAGCGATTCGATCAGCATCATCGGCGGCGGCGATAGCGCCGCGGCCGTCGAACAACTCGGATTCGCCGACCAAGTCAGCCACGTCAGCACCGGTGGCGGCGCAAGCCTAGCGATGCTGGAAGGCCAACGCTTCGCCGCCGTCGATCTGTTGGACGAAGCGTGAAATAGGTAACAGCGGACAGGTTACAGGTCACAGGAAAAGACAGACTCCGGTGCAAACGCTTGTAACTCCGCGTCGATGTGCTTCTTCCTGTTCCCTGTCACCTGTCACCTGTCACCTATTCCCTAAAACCTACCCCCGCCATGCCTGCCGAAGACCTGCGAATCCTGGAAAGCAACCGTCGCGAGGTCAATTGGCATCGCTGGGGGCCGTACTTGTCCGAACGCCAGTGGGGTACGGTACGAGAAGACTACAGCGACGGCGGCGACGCGACGTGGAGCTATTTTCCTCACGATCACGCTCGCAGCCGCGCGTACCGGTGGGGCGAAGACGGACTGCTGGGCATCTGCGATCGCGAGTGCCGGTTGTGCTTTTCCGTCGGACTGTGGAACGGCCGCGATCCGATCTTGAAGGAACGATTGTTCGGCGTCACGGGACCGGAGGGCAACCACGGCGAAGACGTCAAGGAATGTTACTACTACCTCGACAGCACGCCCACGCACTCGTACATGAAGGCGCTGTACAAGTACCCGCAGAGCCGATACCCGTACGAGGAACTGGTCGACGTCAGCCGTCGCCGCGGCGTGCTGGACGATGAGTACGAACTGGGCGACACGAGCGTCTTCGATGACTCGCGCTATTTCGACGTCATGGCCGAGTACGCCAAGGCCGGCCCGAACGATGTGCTGGTCAAATTGTCGGTGACCAATCGCGGCCCCAAGGCGGCGGTGCTGCATTTGATCCCGCAACTGTTCTTTCGCAACACGTGGACGTGGCAATGCACCGACGAAGGATGCACGACGCGGCCGTCGATGCGATTGGTCGACGGCGTCGTGAAAACGAATCACGAATCGCTCGGCGAAGTCTGGATGGCGTGCGACAGAACGATCACGTCACAAGCACATTTACCGGAGCAAGTCAATCTTCCGAGATATCCAGTACCACCGAGCAGTGGCGTTGGCTGTTCACGGACAACGAAACCAACAAAGTCCGTCACCCGGGTCTGCCCAGCGAATCGGATTACTTCAAAGACGGCATCAACAACTACATCGTCGACGGCAAAACCAAAGCGATCAATCCGGACCATCGTGGCACCAAGTGCGGCGTGTACGGATTGATGATGGTCGCGCGCGGGCAAGACCGTCACCGTTCGCTTGCGGATCACTCACGTCGAATCGCCGATCATCGCCGAAGAAAGCGTCGAAGCAAACCGGCCGAGTTTGCAAAGCTGCGCGTTCGACGACTCGTTCGAGCAAACCTTTGCCGATCGCATCGCCGACGCCGATGATTTTTACGTCCGACCGCATCGATTCCGATCGCTGACGCCGACGCGGCAAGCCATCATGCGGCAATCGTACGCAGGGTTGCTGTGGACGAAACAGTTCTATCACTACGTCGTCAGCACTTGGCTGGACGGCGACCCCAACGGCGTCCCGGCCAGCCCGCATCGCAAGCACGGTCGCAACGCCGATTGGCGACACCTGTTCAATCGCGACGTGATTTCGATGCCGGACAAGTGGGAATACCCGTGGTACGCGGCGTGGGACCTGGCGTTCCACATGGTCCCGTTCGCGGACCTGGACCCGCATTTCGCCAAAGAACAAATGATCCTGTTCTTGCGTGAGTGGTACATGCACCCCAGCGGTCAAATTCCCGGCTTACGAATGGGCAACTCGGTGACGTCAATCCGCCGGTCCATGCGTGGGGCGTTTGGGAGGTCTACAAAGCGACGGGCAAGCCGCTGCAGCGTGACAAAGTATTCTTGGCCCGAGCGTTTTCAAAAACTGTTGATCAATTTCACTTGGTGGGTGAACCAGAAAGACCCTCGTGGCAAAAATATCTTCGCCGGCGGTTTCTTGGGGCTGGACAACATCGGCGTTTTCGATCGCAGCAAACCGCTGCCGCGACGGGCACCTGGAACAAGCCGACGGGACGTCGTGGATGGCGTTCTATTGCGGTTCGATGTTGCGGATCGCGATGGAACTGGCCGAAGATGATCTGGCCTACGGCGACATGGCCAGCAAGTTCTTTGAACACTACGTCGCGATCGCCGAAGCGATGAATTCGATGGACGGCACCGGGCTGTGGGACGAAGAAGACGGTTTCTACTACGACCATCTGTACGTCGACGGCCAATCGATTCCGATCCGAGTTCGATCGTTGGTCGGATTGCTGCCGTTGATGACGGGCGTGGTGCTGGAAGAAGCGATCGATCGACAAGCTGCCCGGTTTCAAACGCCGGATGCGATGGTTCTTGGACACATCGCGGCAGCTTGTCCGATCACATGACGTACATGGAATACGAGATGTCCGGAAGGCATCGACCGGCGGCAAACGGTTGCTGGCGATTCCGTCGGAAGATCGGTTCCGGCAAGCTGATCGCGGTGATGTTGGACGAAAACGAATTTCTGTCACCGTTCGGCATTCGCAGTATGTCGGCGATCCACCGCGACGAACCGTTCGTCTTCGACTTCGGCGGTCAACGTCACGAGGTTCTACATTCCGGGCGAAAGCGACAGCGGAATGTTTGGCGGCAACAGCAATTGGCGCGGCCCGATCTGGTTCCCGACGAACTTTTTGTTGATCCAAGCGATGCGACGGCTATCACGGTTATTACGGTGACGATTTCAAGGTCGAATGCCCGACCGGCAGCGGCAACCTGATGACGCTGCTGGAAGTCTGCGCACGAACTGGAACGCCGGTTGATTTCGTTGTTCGAGTTCGACGAAACTGGTGCTCGTCCGTCGCACGGCAACGATGAAAAGTACAAAACGATCCGGCCTGGAAAGATCTCGTTTTGTTCTACGAGTACTTTCACGCCGACACCGGCAAGGGACTCGGTGCAAGCCACCAAACCGGCTGGACGGCGTTGGTCGCGACGATGATCAAGAGCCAGTGCGAGGTGATCGTCTCGGAGTCTCAGCACGATCAGGTCAGTCGTTGTGGCGAGTCAACAACTGCGTACGCTTGCGGACCAAACGCTTAGCCCCGATCTCAGCCGCTTGCAGCGACGACAGAGATTAGGCTGAGGCGATCGAACGAGCGTCAGCGAGGCTCGATATTCAGAAGTTAGCCGAGGGACGGCTGCGAGGGCACCGAGCGGAGTCCCCGGGTCCCGCCCCGCTCGCCGACAAATGCAGCGTGAGACCCGGCGACTTCGCGACTATCGTCGCATCCGTCGCTCGGCTAACCCGAAAACTGAGCGGTCTCAGACCCCCAGGCTATTGTACGTTGCCGCTAGCGGCTAAATACTCGCCAGCACCCGCCCCGTCGGACTCTCGGCGACCTTTGCCACTTCTGCCGGCGTTCCGCTGGCGACGACTCGTCCGCCTTCGCCGGCCGCGCCGGGGCCGAGGTCGATGATGTGATCGGCTACTTGCATCAGCATCGCGTTGTGCTCGACGACGATCAGACTGTGTCCGTCCGCGATCAGCGCATCAAAACAATCGACCAAGCGGACGATGTCGGCGAAGTGCAAACCGGTCGTTGGTTCGTCCATGATGAACAACGTCCGCTTGCGGGTAGCACCAGCCAGAAACGCGGCCAACTTTAATCGTTGGCCCTCGCCGCTGGAAAGCGTCGTCGCGGGCTTGGCCCAGCTTGATGTAGTCGAGCCCGACGTCGATCATTCGCTGCAAACGCGATCTTGCACCTTCTCGTCGCCGCGAAAAAACGTGTGGGCTTCGCGGATCGACATGTTCTAGCACGTCGTCGATCGAGCGGTCGCGGTATCGGACTTGCAAAATTTCGTCGCGATACCGCGTGCCACGACACGCCGGACATCGCATCGACACGTCGGCCAAAAACTGCATGTCGATTTCCAGCACGCCCGCACCTTCGCACGACGGGCACTGGCCCTTGTCACTGTTGAAACTGAAGTGACCGGCGGTGAGGTTTCGCGTGCGGGCTTCGACCGTGTCGGCGAAGGCTTTGCGAATCGGATCGAACGCTTTCACGTAGGTGACCGGGGCGCTGCGAGCCGAACGGCTGATCGGCGATTGGTCGACCATCACGCAGTCGTCGATCTGGCGACAAGCCCGCTGATCGACGTCGTACGGCAAAGCGGTTTGGTCGATTCCCGAAACTTTTCATCGCGGATCGCACCGAACAGCGTGTCTTGAACGAGCGAACTCTTGCCGCTGCCCGAAACGCCAGTGACCAAAGTCAAGGTGCCGAGCGGAAAGGCTGCATCGACGGATTGAAGATTGTGACCGCTAGCCCCTGTCGAGCGTGATGTGCCCACGCGGCGTTCGCGGCGTGTGACCTTTCGAGCGACCAGCCGCGATTGCCGGACAAAAACTGGCCGGTCAAGCTGTTTTCGTCGGCCAACATTTCGTCCGGCGTTCCTTCAAAGGTCACCGTGCCGCCGCCCACGCCCGCCCCCGGCCCGATTTCGATCACACGGTCGGCCAAGCGGATCATCGTTTCATCGTGTTCGACGACGATGACCGAGTTACCGCGATTGCGCAACCCAACGATCGCGTGCGAAAGTCGCTCCACGTCGGCGGGTGCAGGCCCGCGGTCGGTTCGTCCAGCACATACAGCATGTTGACCAGGCTGCTGCCGAGCGCCGAAGTCAGGGCAACTCGCTGCGTTTCGCCGCCCGACAGCGTTCGCAGCGTGCGGTCGAGTTGCAAGTAGCCGAGTCCGACGTCTTGCAGGTAACCGATCCGGTCGACGATCTGGTGACGCGGTTCATCGGCAACCTCGGCGTCGCGATCATCCAATTGCAACGTCGTTTAAGAACGCGGCCAGACGTGATCGGCTTGCATCGACAACACGTCGGCGATGTTGGAGTCTCCGATCCGGTAGGCGAACGCCTCGGGTTTGAATCGTTTGCCGCCACAGGCTTCGCAGGGACGATACGATCGATAACGCGACGCAAAGATGCGGACGTGCATCTTGTATTTCTTGCGATCCAGCCAAGCAAAGAAACCGTGAGGCCACCGAACTTTCGCTTCGGGACGCCTTCGACGATCAGTTGCAGATGCTTTTTCTTCAGCTTGGAAAACGGCACGTCCGTCGGGATGCCGTACTCCGGTGCAAGCTCGAGTAATTCAAATTTTTCGTGTTCGTACGACGGCGTGTTCCACGGCGCGATCGCTCCTTCGGCCAGCGTCCGCGACTTGTCCGGCACGATCAAATCCATGTCCATGTCGACGACGTCGCCAAAACCTTCGCAGACCGGACAGGCACCCAGCGGATTGTTGAAATTGAATAGACGCGGCACCGGGTCGGGATAGTCGATGTCGCAGCGATCACAACGCCGGTCGCGGCTGACGATCCGCCGCTGACCACTCGCGACCGTCGAGGTGACGGTCGTTTCGCCTTCGCCAATGGCTGACGACAGCACGACGGCGCGACCGTGGCCTTCCGCCATCGCGGTCTCCATCGATTCGGTCAACCGGCCGAGATCGTCGCGCACCGGAAACGCGGTCGACGACGACGATCGCTTCGACGCCGCCTTTCTTGACCGATTTTTCGGGCCAGCCGCGTGCGATCTTCATCGGAGAGGTGAAACGTCGCGTCGCCGACGATCAGCCGCAGGTAGCCTTCCTGTTGCAGGCCCAGCAGAATCTCGCTGGCCGATTGCTTGCTTTCCAGGAAGACGCTGAATCCGATCATCGATCGCGAATCTTCGGGCAGGGCTGGCGAGCTGCTCGGCGATTTCGGCCGGGTCATCGGCGACGACCGATTGGCCGCAGCGGTAACAGAACAGCTTGCCAACTTTGGCGAACAGCAACCGCAGGTGGTCGGCGATCTCGGTGGACGTGCCGACGGTGCTGCGGTTGGACTTGTTGCCGCCGGCGCGGGTGACCGCGATCGCGGGCGGGATGCCGTCGATCGAATCGCAGTCGGGCTTGTCCAATCGGGCCAGGAATTGCCGCGTGTAGGCGGAAAAACTTTCGATGTAACAGCGTTGGCCTTCGGCATACAACGTGTCCAGAGCCAGCGAAGTCTTGCCGCTGCCGGACAGCCCGCAGACGGCAATCAGTTGCCCGCGAGGGATGTCGATGTCGATGTTGCGAAGGTTGTGAACGCGGCAACCGCGAACGGAGATGGTGGACAAAGAGATGGCGGCAGTAGTCATGCCGCGAATTGTAGCCCCGACACGCCGTGGCGGGGTTTAAATCGTAGCCCCGACACGCCGTGGCGGGGTTGAACAGCAAAGCTGCTCGCGATTCAATGCAATGCCCCGACACGCCGTGGCGGGGCCGAACAGCAAAGCTGTTCGCAATCCAATGCAATGCTCCGCCACGGCGTGGCGGACCTACGTCGATGCTCGCGATTCGTGGGCCTACGCCATCAGCGCGTCGATCGGCTTGGCTGGGATGACGCCTGTTAGCTTGTTGTCTAGTCCGAGGTGCTTGTACGTGAACCGCTCGTGGTCGATGCCCATCAGGTGCAGGATCGTCGCGTGCAAGTCTCGAACGTGGACCGGATCCTTGACGATGTTGTAACTGAACTCGTCCGTTTCGCCGTGGATCACACCCGGTTTCACTCCGCCCCCGGCCATCCACATGGTGAAACAACGGGGGTGGTGATCGCGGCCGTAGTTTTCGTGGCTGAGCTGTCCCTGCGAGTAGATCGTGCGTCCGAATTCGCCACCCCAAATGATCAACGTCGAATCCAACAAGCCGCGATTTTCCAAGTCCTGAATCAAGCCCCGCGCACGGCTGGTCCACGTCCATGCACTGGCTGGGCAATCGACCGGCAACGTTGCCGTGGTTGTCCCAGTTGTTGTGATAGATCTGAACAAAACGAACGCCGCTTTCGGACAGCCGACGAGCCATCAGCGCACTGTTGGCAAATGAGCCCGGCGTCAGCGCGGCGTCGCCGTACAGCGCGAGTGTTTCTTTCGATTCGGTCGACAGATCGACCAAGCCTGGGACGCTCGATTGCATCCGGTACGCCATCTCGTACTGTTCGATTCGCGTGATCGTTTCCGGGTCGGCGATCGTTTGGTGTTGCAGTTGATTCAGCGCCGCGATGCTGTCCAGCGTTTCGCGTCGAACGTTACGCGGCACGCCATCGGGATCGTTGATGAACAGGATCGGGTCGCCCGCACTGCGGAACGAGACGCCGGCGTGCTTGCCCGGCAAGAATCCGTTGCCCCACAACCGGCCCGAGATCGCTTGAAGTTGCTCTTTGTTGGTCGGCTGAGCCACCAAGACCACGAAGGCGGGCAAATCCTCGTTCAGCGATCCCAGCCCATACGACGCCCAGGACCCCAAGCACGGACGCCCGGTGACTTGGTTGCCCGTTTGGATGAACGAGATCGCCGGTTCGTGGTTGATCGCTTCGGTGTGCATCGACCGGATGAACGCCATCTTGTCGACCAACTTCGACGTGTGCGGCAACAACTCGCTGACCCACATCCCCGAATCACCGTACTGGGCAAAGCTGTACTTGCTCGGCGCGATCGGGAACCGCGATTGGCCGCTGGTCATCGTCGTCAAACGTTGACCGTTGCGGATCGATTCGGGCAAGTCCTTGTCGTACCAATCCTTCATGCCCGGCTTGTAATCGAACAAGTCCATTTGGCTCGGGCCGCCGACCATGTGCAAATAGATGACCCGTTCGGCCTTGGGGGCAAAGTGCGGGATGCCCGGGCACACCACCGATGCGAGGCAGCGTGTCAAACGGCGCGGACTGTTCCGACGCCCATGTTTTGCCATCGCCCGCCATCAGTCCGGCCAGCGCCGCGTAGCCGATGCCTTGGCCGGTTTGGGTCAAGAAACGTCGACGCGAAAATTGGTTGATGAACTCGTTCATTTGCACAGTACCTCGTCCAAGTTCATGATTTGGCTAGCCATCATCGTCCAAGCGGCCAGTTTGCCGGCGTCGATCGAATCGTCGACCGGCGTCTGACCGACCGCGATCAGTTGCTCGGCTTGTCCGGTGTTTTCCGCATAGTGTTTGCTCAGTCGATCAAGACTCTGTGTCAGGATTTTCGTCTCGGCGTCCGACCAGCAGCGCGACAGCAAACGCGTCGCGATCCAATCGAACCGCTGGTCATCCGAAAGGTTCTCTTGTCGCAGAGCCAGCGTCGCGGTGACGCGAGCCGCTTCGACGAACTGGGGATCGTTCAGCGTCACCAGTGCTTGCAGCGGAGTGTTGGTTTGCTCGCGAGTCACCGTGCAGACCTCGCGATTCGGTGCGCCCATGATCTCCATCGACGCCGGCGGCGCGGACCGTTTCCAGAAACTGTACATGCTGCGGCGGTACAGCTTGTCGCCGCTGTCGGCGACGTAGTTTCGCGTGTTCGATTCCGGCATCGCGACCGCTTCCCAGACGCCGACCGGTTGGTACGGCCGCACCGACGGGCCGCCGATCTTATCGGTCAGCAAATCGCTGGACCACAACGCCATGTCGCGGACCATCTCGCCGTGCATGCGGAACCGGGGACCGTGGGAAAGGTAGCGGTTATCGCCGTCGATCTCGTTGGCCAGTTCGCTGTGAACGCCCGCTTGGCGATACGTTTGGCTGGTCAGCATCAGCCGGAACAACGCCTGGACGTCGTAACCGTTTTCGCGGAACGTGATCGCTAGGTAGTCCAGCAGTTCGGGATGGCTGGGCGGTTCGCCCATGACGCCGAAATCGGCCGCGGTGCGGACCAGTCCGGTACCAAAGACCTCTTGCCAAAACCGGTTCACCGTCACGCGATTGGTCAGCGGGTTGTCGTCGCGGAACAACCACTGGGCCAGCCCCAACCGGTTGCGAGGCAAATTGCCCAGCCCTGGCAGTTGCTCGGGCACGTCGGCGGGGACTTCGTCCAGTTTCAAATCGTACTCACCACGATCCAAGATATGCGCGATCGCGGGCGAGTCGTTCTCTTGCATGATCAACGCGATCGTGCCTCGCGTGACGATCGCATTTTCTTCCAATCGCAACGCGTCTCGTTTGTCGACCAAGTCTTGATAGCTCGCGTGTCGGTGTCGCAGGTACCAACGCACCAGCGACTCCTTCGTGTCCGCCTTCAACTGGTCCGTCGGCAGCGATGCCGCGTACGTGGCAACCGAACCAAGAGTGATTGCGTCGACGTCGGTCGCTGATAACGCGCCGTCGTAAACACGAACGTCGTTGATCAGCAGTCGATCGGGAATCGATTCGCCCCGCCGTCCGCCGATCGTCAGCGGAGCCTTGGATCGGATCGTCTGTTCACCCAGAGCATCAACCATGACACTGCGATCTTCTCGTTTGACGCCGTCGATGTACAACTGTAATCCGCTGGCCGTTCCCGAGCCGTCATACACCATCGCGACGTGCGACCATTGTTTGTGCCGCAACTGCTGATTGGCGACGACCTTCACGGCCGAATCCTCCCAGCGGTAGATGACATGCGCGGCGATCTTGTTGTCTTCCAGGTACAGATCCCAGCCACGATGGGCGGCGTCGGTTTCCATCCGAGCGACGATCGCGCCGTGGGTGCTGCGTGAGTTTGGGTAGACCCAGGCGGCGACGGTGAAAGGTTGGTGGATGTCAAAGTCGGCCACATCGCCGACCGTCACGACCGCTTCGGGCTTGGTCTGAAACGCTTTCTCGCCCGTCTTTCCCTCTTGCCAGTTCGTGCCACCAAACGCGACCGGAACAAGCGTCTTGTCAATCAACACTTGCAACGATTTGCCGGTTCCTTCGGCCAGCGGTGCGTGAACGATCAAGCGATCATTCATCGGCATCAGCGCGGCGGCTTGCGACGACGTCAACTGGTCGCCCGACCAGTTTGCTTTGGCCTGCGTCAAGATTTTCGTTAGCTGCGGATCGAGTTCCGCGGCGGCCGCGCGGACTTCTTCCCATCGCTGGCGATCCTGCCGCACCGGCACGACGATCTTGGGCGGCGTGTCGGGAATGTTGCCGTCGCGAACCGGCTGAGTCGTGTTGTTGAAGAATGCGGACAGCGAATAAAAATCCTTCGCAGAGATCGGATCGAACTTGTGGTCGTGACAGACCGCGCAGCCGGCGGTCAGCCCCATCCAAACCGCGGCCGTCGTTTCGGTACGGTCGCGGGCGTACAGGACCTTGTATTCCTCGTCGATGATGCCGCCTTCGTTGGTCGTCATGTTGCAGCGGTTGAACCCCGTCGCGATCTGTTGATCCATCGTCGGGTCGGGCAACAAGTCGCCGGCGAGCTGTTCGATGCTGAACTGGTCATACGGCATGTTTCGGTTGAACGCTTCGATCACCCAATCGCGGTACGACCACATCTCGCGAAAGTTGTCAAAGTGGATGCCGTGCGTGTCGGCGTAGCGAGCATAGTCGAGCCAGTACCGGGCCCGATGCTCGCCCCACGACGGTGACGCGAACAACTGATCGAGATACTTGTCATAGGCATCCGGCGAAGCGTCATCCAAGAACTGTTGCAGCAGCTCCGGTTCGGGCGGCAGCCCCGTGATGTCCAGCGCCGCGCGGCGGGCCAACACGTGACGGTCGGCGGGCTTGGCGGGCGACAGGCCTTTGGCTTCCATCGCGGCGAGCACGTAATCATCGATCGGATTAAGCGACCAAGCTTTTTGCTTTGCGGCAGCGGGCGCGACGATGGTGGGCGCGATGAACGACCAGTGCGGTTGGTACTCGGCTCCCTGATCGATCCAGCGAACCAGCGTTTGCTTTTCTTCTGCCGTCAGCGATTTGTGCGACGCCAGCGGCGGCATCCGCAAGTCGTCGTCATCCGCCAAAAAGATCCGCTCGACGAGCGAACTATCAGCCGACTCACCGGGCAAGATCGCGCCAAAATCGACGGCGTCTTCGCGAATGTCCAGACGCAGGCCGGCCTCGCGAGTCGCACTGTCGGTGCCGTGACAGAAGAAACAGTTCTCGGCCAAGATCGGCCGCACGTCCCGGTTGTACTGGACGACACCGTCCGCCTTCGCTCCGTCCGCGATCGGCGAAAAAGTTCGATGACAAAACAATGCCAAAGGACAAACAAACAGCAAACGCACGCAACATCAACGGACTCCGGTGGCTTTTAGCAAAGCGAGGCAGGCTAAGGGCGGAATTTCCATTGTACCACACCGAATCGAATTTCGATGCCTTTCGGCGTCCCCGCCGTTCCCGATTCGATACCCGTTCCTGCTTCGATACCCGTTCCCGCCCCGAAACCCGTTCCTGCCCCGAAACCTTCCGGCGGCATCGGGTTTGATCACAGTAGGACCATTGTCCCAATTGTCCCGCGTCGACACGAGTCCCGCGGATAAGAGGGACAATTGGGACAATTGCCCTACTCTGGGAGCACCGAAAATATGTTGCCGCGATGCCTTGTTCTTCTGTTGCCGATTTTTTTGGCGGTGCCAGCGATGGCGCAACGTCCCAGCTTTCGCGCGATCGACGCCGACCGCGATGGCGAAATCACGCTGGGCGAGTTTGCGAAGGTGAGCGAGACGCTGCCTCGGTTGAGGGTCGAAAATGCGCAAGCCTTCGTGTTCTCGCGGTTGGACACGAACAACGACGGGGCACTCGACCAACAGGAATTCCAAGCGATCCTTTCGGGGAATCGATCTCGTGACCGCGTCGCGGGATCCGCGACAGTTTGCGCTCGATGTCGTCGACGAACAAATCGATGCGGTCACGCAGGCGATCTTGGGCACGACGGTCTCGTGCGCTCGATGCCACGACCACAAGTTCGATCCGATTGCGCAGAAAGACTATTACGCATTGGCCGGCATCTTCGCCAGCACGGACACGCTTTTCGGCGGCATCCGCACGGTGCAGACCAACCGCACGACGGGGCTGGTCGAGTTGCCGAAAAACGCGGACGTGCCGATGCCGGAACCGATGTCGCCGCGAGAGCGGGAGACGCTGACGCGGACGTTGGAACGACTGAAAAATTCGCCTCGCGACAACGGCAACGCGGCCATCACGATCGTGACCGCGACGACGAAGGCGAAGCTATCGCACTACCGCGACGATGGGACGCCGTTGAACTTGGCGATGTGCGTTCGCGAAGGCCAACCGATCGACCTTCCGATGCTGATCCGCGGCGAAGTCGACCGACCAACCGAGGCGATTCCGCGCGGCTTGCCCGAAATTTTTTCCGATCAAAACGATGATGCGATCGGCCGCGGCAGCGGACGCTTGCAATTGGCCGATTGGATCACGACCGCGAACCAGCCGCTGACTTCGCGAGTGATCGCCAATCGCGTTTGGCAGCACCTGTTCGGCGCCGGCATCGTCACGTCGCCGGACAATTTCGGCACGACCGGATCGCCGCCCAGCCATCCCGAACTGCTGGATCACTTGGCTACGTCGCTGGTCGATGGCGGATGGTCGATCAAGTCGTTGATACGTCAGATCGTGTCGTCGAATGCTTATCAACAGAACTCGCGAAACAACGCGGACCACGCGGCGATCGATCCGGACAACGTGTTCGTGTGGCGTCAAAATGCGAAGCGTTTGCCAGCGGAATCGGTTCGCGATTCGATCTTGGTCGCGGCGGGAACGTTCGATCCTGTTCCGCCGGTCGGTTCGCCGGTGACGCGGTTCGGCGAAGGACAAACGCGAGTGCTCGATCGTCCCTCTCGTCCGATGATGGGTTACCGCGATGCCGTGTCGGGACCGTCGATCGAACCGAAACCGAATACGCGATCGGTTTACATGCCGGTCATTCGCGACCGGATCGATCCGATGTTGGATGCGTTCGATTTTCCCGACGCCAGCTTGGTGACCGGCCGTCGCGACACGACGACCGTGGCTTCGCAGTCGTTGTACTTCATGAACGACGACGCGGTGATCAAAAACGCCGACGCGATGGCGAGCCGAGTGCTGAAGCACAGCGGCGAAATGAATTCACGAATCGAGTACGCGTTCTTGTGCGCTCTGTCGCGACATCCGACGGCGGATGAGGTTTCGATTTTGGAACGCTATGTTCGGTCGAGCGGTCAAAACGATCGGCCGGACGTTTGGTCGGCGGTGTGTCAATCGTTGATGGCAACGGCGGAGTTTCGGTATGCGAGATGACATCACTCACTTCGTAGACTTGCGGCTCCACCCGCAAGAACGTCCCGCGGGCGGAGCCGCGGGTCTACGAGGCAACCCCCGCGGCGCACCTTGAAAGCAAAATCATGTTCACACGACGACAACTATTGCAGACCGCTTCCTCCGGGTTCGGCTACTTGCGCTTGCCGGGATGGCCGGTCATGCGTCGGCCGCCGCCGATCCGATGTCGCCCAAGTCGCCGCACTTTGAACCTCGTACCAAACGGGTTTTGTTTTTGTGCATGAGCGGCGGGCCGTCGCACGTCGACTCGTTCGACTACAAGCCCGAACTCGTTCGGCGAGACGGCCAAGCGATCACGGCAACCGGGATGCGGTCCAGCTATGGCAAGCTGATGGGGCCGCGGTGGGATTTTGACCAGCACGGCGATTCGGGACTTTGGATCTCTCGACTGTTCCCCAACGTCGCCAAGCACGCCGACAAGCTTTGCATGTTGCACGGGATGAACACGAACGTGCCGGCGCACCCGCAAGCGTTTCTTGAATTGCATACCGGCAGTTCGCAGTTCGTGCGGCCTTCGCTCGGTGCGTGGACGGTGTACGGACTTGGCACCGAGAACGCGGACTTGCCGGGCTTCGTCAGCCTCAGTCCTCCGTCGCAAAACGGCGGCTCGCAAAACTACGGCGGTGCATTCTTGCCCGCGATGTACCAGGGCACGCCGATCAAGTTAGGCCGCGACGGGGTCGAGTTTGCAAACATCACCAACCGCCGATTCGGACCGACGCGGCAACGTCAACAACTCGATCTTGGTTCAAGCACTAAACCGATCGAACTTAAACGATCGCGGCGGGGACCACCGGTTCGGCGACGACGATGCCGTCGAAGGCGTGATCGAATCGTACGAGTTGGCCTTTCGGATGCAGGATTCGGTGCCCGAGGTGATGGACTTGGCGTCCGAAACGGAATCGACGCGTTCGGCTTACGGAGTCGATGATGCCGACACGCAAACGTTCGGACGCCAGTGCTTGATGGCTCGGCGGCTGCTGGAATCCGGCGTGCGGTTTGTCGAGGTCACGCATCACGGCTGGGACCAGCACCAAAATTTGACGGCCGATCACGCCAAGCACGCCAAGGCGGTCGACCGTCCGATCGCGGCGCTGCTGCAGGACTTGTCCGATCGCGGGTTGCTGGCCGACACGCTCGTTCTGTGGGGCGGCGAGTTCGGGCGGACGCCGATCGTCCAGGGGAACGACGGCCGCGACCACAACCACAAGGGATTCACGATGTGGATGGCCGGCGGCGGGGTAAAACCGGGATTCGCGTTCGGGCGAACCGACGATATCGGCCGCGAAGCAGTCGAGGGCAAGATGCACACGCACGATTTGCACGCGACGATCCTGCACCTGCTGGGGTTTGACCACACGCGGCTGACGCATCGCTACGCGGGGCGTGATTTTCGCTTGACGGACATTCACGGAAATGTGGCGACGGAGATTTTGGCGTGAGGTGTTGAACGCGAGCAGTATTACCAATCGTTAAAAACTGCTCATTTCCCCCAAGCGGCCATTGATTTGATTTGTGGCGTCGATCACGATGTTAGCGGATCGATAGGGAAGATTCCCTATCGAAAAAACTCTCATTCTTTCCTGGACCGGCTTGCAATCATGCGACGTTTTCTTCTTGCTTCCCTGGCAATCGGCGTTTTGCTTGCGAACCACGCGGACGCTGCGATTACGTACTCGTATTCGGGCACCGGATATAATCTGACGGTCAATCCTGAACTTGGCACTGACAATCGCCCCTCCTATGTCTTGGCGACATCGAACGGGAATATCGATTCGCCAACGCCGTTGGATATCACTATCAATGGCGATTTCGCGGGCCCACGGCCTTTTCTGTCGGGCGGAATGGGAACGCCGCCGGCCACGTTTGACGTGCCATCGCAACTGTCCGCGTCGACGGCAAGCCTAAGCTTTCTGCACAATATCGGACCGAATAGCTTGGTTGCATCGTCGACGCGAACGGCGACGCTAGCCGGATCGGATTATGCTTCCCAAGACACCTCATTCGCGGTTGATGGCTACTCGTACTTCGCGTTCATCCCTGACGTGACGGGGGACTATCAAGTCGATTTTTCCGCCGTTTCGACGTTTCTGTCCAGCAACCCGAACGATAACGGCTACTTCTACACCGGCGGATCGGCGAACGTCCAATTGGTCGACCAGGGAACTGGAACCACCGTGCTGAGCCTGCAAACGCCGCCGCAGGATTACGGCTTCATCGATTTCACGGATACGTTCAATGCGAGCCAGGTCCTGACGTTGGCGGCGGGTACCACTTACCAACTGAACTTCGGCGGGAACATCTACGTCGGCGGGGGCGGAGTTGGGGTCACTAACACAACGACGTTCCTTTCCAATGCTTCGATCACCCCCGTGGTGGCAATTCCTGAACCGAGCTCGATCGCCGCGCTGGGCATCTTTGCGGTGGCCGGCCTCGTGATTCGCACGCGTCGCAACAAGGCGATCGTTGCTGGTTAGGTCGAAACGGCAGACGTAGGTCCGCCACGCCGTGGCGGAGCATCCATTGGTCGAACCGCTTCGCTGTTCGGCCCTGCCACGGCGTGTCAGGGCTACGAAGTCGGATGGGCGTTCCACGATTCAGCTGAACTGCCGGGCGAATTCTTGGCGGTAGTCTTGTTCGCGGGGCGGGAAAATTTGGGTGAACGTTTCATCGCCCGCCGCGCCGTGCTGGAACCTTTGCTTGGGGAAGACCGGCATTTCGACGCCCGTGACCGCTTTCACGCCCGCCGCGACGACTTTGCCTTTTAAGTCGTACAGCCGGGCGTGGTCCCAGTCGGTAAGTTCGACGAACGGGATCGCTTCGGCCGCTTCGATCACGTCGGGCAGGGCGAACGGACTCAGGCCGGCGAAGCCCAGCGACGTCGCCGGCGCGGACGTTCGGACATGCCCGCGACTCTGGCCGCCGCTGTAGGTCAGCGAGTGTTTGACGGCGTCGACGCCCCAGCCTTCCTGATACAGCATGCGGTTGCCCAGCACGCTCCGGATCGTCAGTTCTGGGTTTTCTTCGATCGGATAGTCCTTCAAGTTCTCGTCCCCGCCGTCGCCGTCGATGACGTGACGCCAATCGGGATAACGTTTGCGGACTTCGCGCAGCAGTGCCAGCCCCATCGTCGCCGATTGCACGTCCAGCGGCTTGTAGTCCTCGATCACGCCGACGGCGTCACGCCACGAAATGTCGCTCGGGCGAACGCGGACGACTTCCAGAAACATTTCGCGGTCGAGCGCTCTTGAAAACGCGCGAGCCTGGGCGGCGTCGCTCGCTTCGTCGATGTCATCCCCCACCGACAACGTGAACGCTTTAATCCGCGACGGCGACTGACCACGACGCCGAACTAAAAAGTCCAGCACGACCAGCACCGCGCCGCTGTCGACGCCACCGCTGAACATCACGCCGATGGGCTCGTTCACCGGCAACGTGTCCAGCCAAGCGTCCATGGCCTCGGCCAGCCGACCGATGTAGTGCGTGCCGATAGCGTTGACGTCGGCCGGCAAACGGTTTCGCGGCGGCGCGAAAAAACGGTCCATCGTCGGGTTCGGGTCGGGGCATCCGACCAGTTGCAGGCTAAGGACATGATGTGCCGGCACCATTCGGGTGTAAGCGGCACGAAATTGATCGGCCAGACCTTCAGCGGCCAGCGCGTCGCGGATTTCGTCGATCCGTTCGGCCACGATCAGGGCGGGCCCTTCGGCTCGTTTGGCCAAGAAATATCGCATCGGTCGGCCAATCGAGCGAGCCATTCGGATCGTCTTGCCGGATTGCTGCAAAATCGCGAACTGGCCTCGAATGCGGCGAACCGCATCGACGTTACCGCTGCGGACGGCCGCTTCGGCGACCTCGCGGGGGGTGCCCAGCAAAACATCGCCGGCGGGGTCTAGTAGGTTCACGACGCGATCGACCAGGGCGGCCGGTTGGCCTTCGAAGGCGACGTTTGCTGGCGCTCTTCCACCAGCGTTCTCCCCAGCGTTCTCCCCAGCGGTGGGGAGGGGGACTTGTTGTAATTTTCCGGTCCTGGCGGTTGGTTGCAGATCGGTCATGCTTGTGAAACTGTTGCGTCGAAATAGGGGGAGAGAACGGTTTCGCGCGGCTGGCCGGCGATCGCCCGTTTTTTTAACAATTGGAGGAGACCACGGTGACTGGAAGGCCCGATCCGCTATTCTAATGGATTGCGAACGGATTCCGGCGTGACCCTTCTCGACAATCGTTTTTCCCCTCGCAGACCGACCCTCGCAGACCGAACGGTGTAACCCTCCGTGGACTTGCAGACTTACTTTGGACCCAAACCGCCTCCTCGCGACCACTTCATCTCGGTCCTGGAGCATTGGGCAACGCAGCGGCCCGACCAAACCGCATTCGTGTTCACCGATACCGAATCGGTCGAGCAGAAACTGACGTATGCGGAATTGTGGACGGAAGTCCGCGCGCTGGCCGGTTACATGCAGTCCGAGTGCCGCGTCCGCGCGGGCGATCGGATCTTGTTGGTCTATCCGCCGAGTCTGGATTTTGTGGTCGGGTTCTTTGCCTGCCACGCCGTCGGCGGCATCGCCGTGCCCGCCTATCCGCCGCGAAAGAACCGCAAGGCATCGCGCATCCGTTCGATCGTCGTCGACGCCAACGCACGGTGGGCGCTGTCCAGCACCGCGATGGTCGAACAGCTTTCCGGCGACGGACAACACGACGACTTGGTCGGCGTGCAACTGCTTGGCACCGATGATCCGGCGAAGCGAAATTTGGCGGCTTGGCAGCGCCCCAAGCTGTCCGAACATTCGCTGGCGGTGCTTCAATACACCAGCGGTTCGACGGGCTCGCCCAAGGGCGTGATGCTGAACCATCGCAACCTGATCGCGAACAGCGAATTGATCCTGGAAGCGTTCGATCCGCAGGGCGACTTTGTCGGCATGACATGGCTTCCCACCTACCACGACATGGGATTGGTCGGCGGTGTGTTGATGCCGCTGTACACCGGCCGTCCGAACGTGTTGATGTCGCCGATGACGTTCCTGCAGCGGCCGGCCCGGTGGTTGCAAGGGATCGCGAAGTACAACGTCACGATCAGCGGCGGACCGAACTTCAGTTACCAACTTTGCGCCGACAAGGTTCTGGACAGCGAAATGGAAGGCGTCGATTTGTCGACGTGGCAGATCGCGTTCAATGGAGCCGAACCGATTCGTGCGTCGACGCTGGACGCGTTCGCCGATCGGTTTGAAAAGTTCGGCTTCAACCGCTCCGCTGCATTGCCTTGTTACGGCATGGCCGAAACGACGTTGATCGTCACCGGCGGGCCGATCAGCCCGCGGCCGGTGATGACGAACTTTGACGGTCGCGGCTTGGAAGAAAAAACGGTTCGCCCGGTTGCCGCCGATCATGAATCAGCTCGCAAGCTGGTCGGCTGTGGCGCGGTGCTGGACTGCGAACGAGTTATCCTTGTCGATCCGGAAACTCGCGAGGTCTTGCCGGCCGGCTCGATCGGAGAAATTTGGGTGCAAAGTCCCAGCGTCGGCCAGGGCTACTATCGCCGCAAAGAAGCGACCGAGCAGACGTTCCGTGCAACGACGATCGACGGCGACGGGCCGTTCCTGCGCACCGGCGACTTGGGGTTCTTGTACGAGAACCAGCTTTACGTGTCGGGCCGATTGAAGGACATGATCATCGTCCGCGGCGTGAACCGTTACCCGCAAGACATCGAAGAAACCGTCGAAGCGGCCAGCGAAGTCGTGCAAGCCGGTTCGGTCGGCGCGTTCGCGATGGAACACGACGGACGCGAACAATTGGTGGTCGTTGCCGAGACCATTCGGGCCCGCGACATGGACTGGGACAAGCACATCCAAGCGATCCGCCGCGCGGTCACGGCCGAGCACGAATTGCCGCCCGATGCGGTTTACTTCGTTCGCAACAGCAGCATCCCGAAGACCAGCAGCGGCAAGATTCAACGTCACGCGTGCCTGCACGCGGTCCGCGACGGCGACTTGAAGTTGATCGCCAAGTGGGTCCGCTGGGAAGAATCGGACAACTCGTTGTTCGCCGATGCGGTGCCGATGATGCAAGCCGCCGCGGCGGCGAAGTCGTCGTCGGTCGACGTGGCCGACGTCAGTGCGCCGATCGTCGAAGTGATCGGGCACACGATCCGTCACGTCGCGGGCGAACGCGCCGGCAAGTTGGATTTGGAAACGAACATCGTGCTGGACTTGGGACTGGACAGTCTGGAACGACTGGAGATCGCGAGGAAGCTGGAACGCACTTTCGGCGGACGCTTCCCCGAAACGGTGCTGGACGAAATCGAAACGATCGGACAGACGGCGCTGGCGATCCAGCGTTATCTGCCGCCCGGCGGGGAAGCCCGCGCGGCCGCGATCCTCCGCGGCGACCTCTCGGCCGACGACATGGTCGGTTCCGATCGCGTCTCGGATTCATCGGCGATGAAGACCGTCGTCGCGGCGGTCGATCCCGAGGACAGCGTCGAACAGTTCGCCGAATATCGACGGCTGAAATCGACGATGCGTCAAATGATGATGACCGGCGTGCCGAACCCTTACTTCACCGTTCACGACGGCGTCGTTCGCGACACGACGATCGTCGACGGAAAAGAGTTGATCAGCTTCGCCAGCTACAACTACTTGGGCCTGTCCGGTCACCCGGCCGTTTCGACCGCCGCGGCAAACGCGGCGCACAAGTACGGCACGTCGGTATCGGCCAGCCGGTTGGTGTCGGGCGAAAAACCGATCCACGGCTTGCTGGAAAAACGCATCGCCAAGTGGATCGGCGTCGACAATTCGATCTTGATGGTTGGCGGTCACGCGACGAATGAAACGACGATCGGCCACTTGGTCGGCGCGGGCGACTTGATTGTTCACGATTCGCTTTCGCACAACAGCATCGTTCAAGGCGCACTGCTTTCCGGTGCCAAGCGTCGCCCATTCCCGCACAACGATTATGTTGCGCTCGATCGCATGCTTGCCGACATTCGGCATCAATACCGACGCGTGCTGATTGTCATCGAAGGCGTCTACAGCATGGACGGCGACTTCAGCGATGTGCCGCGGTTCATCGAAGTCAAGAAGAAGCATAAAGCAATGTTGATGGTCGACGAAGCGCACAGCTTCGGCACGATGGGCGAGACCGGGCGGGGGATGGCGGAGTATTACGGCATCAACGCGCGGGACGTCGACATTTGGATGGGCACGTTATCGAAGTCGGCGGCGTCGTGCGGCGGTTACATCGCGGGCAGCGAAGCACTGGTCGAACTGTTGCGTTACACCGCGCCGGGATTCGTGTTCAGCGTCGGCATGCCGCCGGCGCAGGTCGCCGCGGCGCTTGCTGCGATCGACACGTTGGACTTGGAACCCGAACGAGTGCAACGGTTGCGGGATCGCAGCGAGTTGTTCTTGTCGCTGTGCCGTGAACATGGTCTGGATACCGGCGACAGCGGCGGCACGCCGGTGATTCCGGTGATCACGGGCAATTCGATGTTGGCGCTGCGACTATCCAATCGCTTGAAAGCCGACGGCGTCAACGTCCAGCCGATCCTGTACCCGGCCGTCGACGAATCGGCGGCGCGTTTAAGGTTCTTCATCACCAGCGAACACAGCGAAGAACAAATTCGCTTCACGGTCGAGCGCACCGCGGCGCACTTGGTGGAACTCGGCGCGGGCAGCGTCGAAGTGCAAGCAGGTTAGGAGAGGCGTCAGGCGTCAGGGTTTAGGTTCTAGGTTTAGCTATCAGGGATTCGAATAGCCGCGTAGCGGCGGCATAGGAATAGCCAGGGGCGGAAGCCCCTGGACCTTTCGTCACCAAACCCAGCTAGCCGCGTAGCGGCGACATAAATCGCGTGAACTATGTCGCCGCTACGCGGCTAGCGTTTTGTTGGGACCAAATGTTCCAGGGGCTTCCGCCCCTGGCTATTCTTATTTCGCCGCTACGCGGCTGTTGGCTCGCTCGCGAATCGAAGCAGTCCGTGCATAACACCCAACACCCAACACCCAACACCAACACCCAACACCCAACACCCAACGACCTGACGACTGACGACTGACGACTGACGACTGACGACTCCCTTTTAGCCCTTGCGGCGACGAACCGTCGTCCTAGAATAAGAAGGTCAGCATTTGGTGGATGGCGATAGGATTCCAGACGAGTTGATGTGCTTGCGAAGTCCTCACCAAATGCGTTCGGCGCCCTTTTCAAGGAGTTCATTTTGCTTACCGAGTCCACCGTCGAGAACATGTTTCGACAATTGATGAAGACGGATCGAAACGAAGAGACGTTCGACAAGGCCGAGGAGTTGCTCGAAGACGAGTTGCGTCCGGAAAGCCCGCTGCGTCACCGCTTGACTGTCGAACTGGAAGAACTCCGTTCGTTGGCCCTGAAGAGCTAGTTCCGATTTTCGCGAACCAGCACGCATTCATTTAGCCGCCCTTCGTCTGCTGACGACGGGCGGTTTTTGTTTGCAAGCTGATCCTTCCGCTCCCCGAAGCATCCATGGCGACTTGGTACGACCACCCGCAATACTTCGACATGGTCTTTCGGGATGAAACCGATGACGAAGTCGCTTTCTTCGTCGACGGCCTTCGATCGCTTTGCCAGCGGAGAGGTCCGCCGATTGATCGAGCCGGGGTGCGGCAGCGGGCGGTTGGTCGTCGGGATGGCCGCGAAGGGTTATGACGTGACGGGGTTGGACTTGTCCGAGCCGATGCTGCGTTACGCGCGGTCGCGGATGAAGCGAAAGGGACTGGCCGGTCACTTAGTGGCCGGCGACATGACGGACATCCAATTATCGCTGCCGGCCGCGGGTCCGTTCGATGGGGCGTTCTGCACCTTCAATACGTTTCGGCACTTGATGGACGAAGACGCCGCGATCAAGCACTTGCGATCGATGGCCGATCAGGTTCGCGTGGGCGGAATTTACATCTTGGGGTTTCACATCATTCCGCTGGACGCGGACCCCGATTGCACCGAACGATGGCGTGCGACGGCGGGCGGGACGAACGTCAGCGTGACGCTGCGGGTGATCAACTTTGATCGCAAGCACCGCCAGGAAACACTGCGTGTGTCGATCAAGGCGACCAAGCGGAACGGAACGGTCGAGCGGATTCGCAGCGAGTTTCCGCTGCGACTTTACACGGCGACGCAGGCGCGGCGGATGCTGGCCGACGTGAACGACGTTTGGGAAATCGCGGGAGTCTATGACTTCGATTACGACTTCGACGAACCACGGAAGATTGATAACGATCTGACCGACGCCGTATTCGTGCTGAGGCGCGTGTAGCCTCGACACGCCGTGGCGAGGCCGAACAGCTTCGCTGTTCGATGCCGGGGGTGCTCCGTCACGGCGTGACGGACCTACGAAGTTTCCGATCGTGTTGACTTTAACGATTGGGATACTTATTCCGATTTTCCGGATTTTTCCGGGATTGGCTCATTCGTGCTGAAACGCATGTAGCCTCGACACGCCGTGGCGAGGCCGAACAGCTTCGCTGTTCGATGCCGGGGGTGCTCCGTCACGGCGTGACGGACCTACGAAGTTTCCGATCATGTTGACTTTAACGATTGGGATACTTGTTCCGATTTTTCGGATTTTTCCGGGATTGGCTCAAAGGAAGGCAAAGTTCTGGTCGATATCGCTAAGGAACCGACCGAAAGGTGCCGCCATGGTGCCGTGACGATCGGGTCGAACCGACGCGGGAAACTCGATTTCGGTTCCGCTGAATATGCCAGCCCCCCCAAAGCATTCCATGGTGACGCAAGTGTTTACCCTCCCCAACCTCCTCCGTTTCGGCTTGGTCGCGATGGTCCTTTGGACCACCGACGCCGCCGCTCAAACGCAGTCCTCCCGAAACACGTCCAGCCGCTCGAGCGAAAGTTCGGCGCGAGCGACCTGGTCGCCGACGCGAGGCGGCTCGACGGCTTCCAACAACAACAGCACCAGAGCGTCAACGCGGCCGATGGTCAGCGTTCCGGTCGAAGACGCCGTCGCACCTCGTCCCTCCAGCACGAGCCAACGTCGAGCCGCGACCGGCAAGGTCAAAACCGGCAACGTCAGGACAGTCGGGCACAACCACGGCATTCCGGTGCCGGACGATGAATCGCTTTCGATCGTCGACGGGTCCTACCACGAGACGATGGACGGCCAAGTCATGTTGTCTCCGATGCACGACGGTGCGGTTTACGGTGGCGGTTATGGCGACGGGTCGTGCGATTCGATGGGCGGATGCGGTTGCGGCGAAATGGCTTGCGGCGGCGGCTGCGATTCAATGGGAAGCTGCGGCGGATGCGGATCGGCCGGTTGCAGCACCTGCGGCGAACTGATCACCGGCCGAGCGTGGCGTCCTTGCTTGACGCTTTGCGTGCCACAGAACGGCTGGTTCAGCGCCGAATATTTGAACTGGTACCAAGACGGCATGGACTTGCCGCCCTTAGTGACGACGCACAACGGCAACCCTCTTCCCAACCAGCAAGACGCCGGCGTGATCGGCCGCGGCGGCCAAGTGATCTTCGGCGGCAACGACGTGTTGACCGACTCGTTCGACGGCTTTCGACTCCGCGGCGGCGTGTGGTTGGACAAGTGCCACACCTGGGGCATCGGCGGCGAGTACTTCCAAATCGGTGAAGAAACCGAATCGTTCTCGCGAACCAGCTCCGGCTCGACGATCCTGGCCCGCCCGTTCTTCAACATCAACCCGGCCGACGGACCGGCTCGCCAAGACGCCGAATTGGTGGCCTTCCCGAACGTCGTCGCTGGCACGATCACCTCCGAAGCGACCAGCCAGCTTCGCGGAGCCGGCATCCACCTGCGTCGCATGTTCGATTGCGACCAAGGATGCAGCAGCGGTTTGTTCTGCGGCTGCCCCGGACACTTCTGCACTCGCCAGGAAGTCCTAGTCGGCTATCGTTATATGGACTTGGAAGAAAGCTTGTTCGAGCGTGAGATCTTGCGAGGTCTGGACCCTGCGGCCAACTTCGACATCTTCGACCGCTTCGAGACTCGCAACCAGTTCAACGGCGTCGACCTAGGCTGGGCTTACAAGAAGACTCGCGGCTACTGGACGTTCGACTCGCTCTTGCGATTGGCCGTCGGCAGCACGAACCAAACCGTCACGATCAACGGCGGAACGACGATCAGCGGTGTCGCCGGTCAACCGACCGAATCGTTCGTCGGCGGCCTGCGGGCTCAGCGGACAAACATCGATACCTACGAACAAGACCAGTTCACGGTGATCCCGGAGTTGAACTTGAACCTGGGTTATCAGTTGACGGACCACTTCCGAGCGACGGTCGGTTACACGTTCATCTACTGGTCCAACGTGGTCCGCCCCGGCGACCACATTGACTACGACATCAACCCGGCCTTGTTGCCGCCCGAGCAGGTGCCGTTCACCGGTGCCGAGCGTCCGGGCTTCGAGTTCGACACGACGGATTACTGGGCTCAAGGCATCAGCATCGGCGGCGAATTCCGCTGGTAGGGGAGTAGGTTGCAGGTCACAGGTTACAGAAGTAAACACCTGTCGCCCGTTACCTAAGACCTAATCCCTCCTTTCCGGTCCTGCTGCTTCGATGGATTAATCCTGTTCAATGGATTGTCCGATACATAGGGAACGCGGACTCCGACCTGAATGTCTGACCAGCCGGTCGGCGCTCAAGTCGCCGGTTTCCCCCCCACTCCAACACGAACACCAGTTTCACGGTCGACGACGAATTTGCTTGGCGGAGTCCAGCTTCGCAATTACAACGAATCCAGTCCGCCGTCACAAACTTTGCAACCCGGGACGATCACGATGGTCTGGCAAGACATCTTTAAACGTATCGCAAACACGAACAAGTCCAGCGCTCGCAAGCTGAAGAAACGCGGGCTGCGTTTGGAACGCATGGAACGACGCGAACTGATGGCGTCCGACCTGGGCGTGATCGCCGGCCAAACCTTCGTCGACCAGGGCAATGACGGATCCAGCGTCGGCGACCCGCCGGTCCTGGTCGGTCCAACCGGTGACCTGGTTGCCCCGGGAACCGCGGGCGCGCAAGGCGTCACGATCGAATTGTTTCGCGACAACGGAACGACGGCGGGCACGTTCGACCCGGACGACGACTTGGTCGGCACGGTCGTCTCCAATTTGGACGGCACTTACCGTTTTGACGGATTGTCGCCCGATACGTACTTCGTTCTCCAAGCAGACGTGCCGGGCTTGACCACGCCCGCGGTCGCGACCGCGACGGTGGTCAATGACGGGGGCGTGCGGACCGCGCTGATCGACGACTTCGCCACCACCGCGATGACGATCCTTGCCAACAGCACCAACCCGACCAACTTCCAATCGCTCAGCGCCACCGAAGCGATCGGCGGTAATCGCGATGTCAACGTGACCGCGACCGGCACCGGCAGCGTGCTGTTGGAAATCACACCAGCCAATGGACAATTGACCGTTTCGACCGGTGCCGACGGGACCGGTTTGGTATCGGTCCAGTATGACGGCAGCGAATCGACCGCGACCCTGAATCCGACCGGACTGCGGACCGGCGGCGTGGGCGTGTCGCTGGCCGGCGGAGCACCCGGGGCGGCGGTGGATCCCGACGCTGGCGTGATCGTTCTGTTGCGAGCTGAGAATGCGGGCGACAACGTCAACGTTATCATTCACAGCGATGCATCCAACTCGTCGATTGCCACGATTGCGATTCCTCAAAACGCGGCGACGCTTCAAGAAGTCTTCGTTCGGTTCGGCGACTTCGTCATCAACACGGGCGCCGGCGCGGACTTCAATGACGTCGGCGCGATCGAGACGAACATCCCGATCACGGTCGCCAACAACGACGTGTTCGTTTCGATCGTCGAAGCGATCGAGCCCGAGATCGTGTCGGTGAACCTTCCCAACATTCAACCGCTGGCGCTCGGCGGAACGATTTTTGTCGACAACAGTGTCGGCGGGCAAAACGACGGTCAACGTCAAGGCACCGAAGCCGGCGTGATCGGCGTCACGGTTCAGCTTTATGAGTTGGCCGGCCCGAACGACGTCGTCGACCCGGCGACGCAAACGCCGATCGCGACCACCACGACCACCACGGGCGGCGCGTATTCATTCCCGGGACTTGCCCCGGGCAATTACGCGACCGTGATTCCGGCATCGCAGTTTGCCACTGGCGCACCGCTTTTCGGCTTTGCCAACAGCACCGGCAACGATCCGCTGGACGATCCCGATGACAACGAAGACGGATTCGATGACGGCACCGTCTTGGCCAGCGGCGCGGTCGTGACCGGCACCATCACGTTGGAATCGAACCTGGAACCGATCGATGACGGCGACACCGATCCGAACACCAACGACACGCTGGACTTCGGCTTCTTTCCGCAGATCGACTTGGTCATCACCAAGACGCTGAACGTCGCCGGATCGCTGCAAGCCGCCGGCGGCAACGCGGTCTTTGACATCGTCGTCACCAATGCCGGTCCGCTGGCCGCGTCGGAAGTCGTCGTCACGGACACTTTCCCGACCGGACTGACCTTCGCCGGCCTTGCCAACCAAGGCGGCTTGATCGCGACCGTCAACGGCACGACCGTGACCGTTCCGATCGGCAGCGTCCCGGCCGGAACGACTCGCACATTCCAAATGCTGGCCGACATCGCCGACGGTCAAACCGCCGACCTGACCAACTCGGCTCGCGTGGACGGTTTCGAGATCGAAACGAACGACGACAACAATGAAGATGACGCGGTGGTCGACCTGATCGCGACTGACTTGCGAATCGACAAGATCGACTTGACCGACCCGGTCAACGCGGGCAACCAGTTCACCTATCAAATCACCGTCACCAACGACGGTCCCGACGATGCGACGGGCGTGGTCGTGACCGACCCGCTTCCGGCCGGCGTGACGTTCGTCAGCGGAAACGTCGGCGGTGCGGCCAACCTGGTCACCGTCGATTCAACAACTGGCATCGTCACCGCGACCGTCGGTGCATTGGCAAACGCCGGAACGTCGGTCATCACCATTGTCGTCGAAGTCGCCGCCGACGCGGTCAGCCCGCTGGATAACGTCGCGACGGTGACCGCCGATCCAAACACCGACCCGAATCCGGACAACAATACCAGCGACGAACAAACGACGATCAACCGAGTCGTCGACGTTGCGGTCGATAAGACGGTCAGCGGCACTGCGACCGCCGGCGGCGTGGTCACCTACACCGTCGTGGTCAGCAACAACGGTCCCGGCCAGGCTCGCGGGGTCAGCGTCGTTGACACGCTGGACCCAAGCTTGACGCTGGTCAACGGCAGCTTCGACGCCGGCACCAGCGGGGTCACGATCGCCCAGGCCGGCCAAGCACTGACGTTCACGGTCGGCGTGCTGGAACCCAGCCAGACTCGCACGTTCACCTTCGACGTGTCGATCGGCAGCAGTGCAACCGGTGTGATCCCGAACACGGCCACGGTCTCGACGACCGACACCGACAACGTTCCGGCCAACGATACCGATAGCGTCGACATCAACGTCGGCCGCGTGGTCGACTTGATCTTGACCAAAGACGTCGACCTGGCCACCGCGACGCCGGGATCTAGTACGTTGGTCTACACGTTCGTGGTCAGCCACGATACCGACAGCCTGTCGGATGCTTCGACGGTTCGCGTCACCGACACGTTGCCGGCCGGTTTGTCCGGCGTGGTGATCACGGCGCCCACGTCGACCAGTTCCGACTTCACGGGCGGCGTCATCACGGTCAACTTCGACGCAATCCCCGTCGGAGAAACGCGAACGTTCACCGTCACCGCAACGGTCAACGCCGACGCCGTGGGGGATGCCAGCGGCAACATCGTCAACCCGGCGACCGTCACCTCGCAAGGGGCGACCGAACTGGATCAAAGCAATAACTCCGACACGGCAACGACGGCACTCGATCCTGACTTCGACGTGGTCGTCGTCAAGACGGTCAACAATGCGACCCCGGCCATCGGCACGGCAGTCGTCTACACGGTGGCCCTGACCAACGAGGGCCCCAGCACCGCGCGGAACATCGTCCTTACCGACTCAATCCCCGCCGGATTGACGTTCAACAACGCGACGCTCAGCGGACAAGCCGGCGTGGTCAGCGGCACGAACGTTTCGTTCCCCGGCATCACGCTGGCCCCCGGTGCGACGGCCACGGCGACGTTGAACTTCACCGTTCAAAACACCGCCTCGGGCACGATCACAAACACCGCCAGCGTCCCCGACTTGTCGGCCGTCGGTGAAAACGACATCACCAACAACTCGGACACCGCCGACATCACGGTCACGCCAGTGGTGGACTTGGTTCTGACCAAGACCGTCAACGACACGACCGCAGCCGCCGGCGACACGCTGACCTACACCGTCAACGTCGTCAACAACGGGCCGTCAACGGCGTCGACCGTTGTCATCACTGACACGCTGCCCGCCGGAGTGACGTTCGCCAGCGGCACCGGACCGAACGGAGCGCTTACCGCGACCAACGGCGTCGTGACGGTCAACGTCGGCACGCTGGCAAGCGGTGCGACAACGACCTTTACCGTTCTGGCGACCGTCAACGCGGGGGTCACCACCACGCAGACCAACACCGCCATGGTGACCACGGCGACCAACGAAACCAACACGGCCAACAACACCGCGACGGTCCAGACGACGGTCGACCCGCGTACCGGCCAGATCGCCGGCCGGGTTTACTTGGACGTCAACCGCAACGGCGTCTTTGACGCGGGCGACACAGGCATCGAAGGCGTGACGGTTCGTTTGACCGGCACCAACGCACTGGGCGAAACGGTCAACCTGACCCAGCAGACCAACGCTAGCGGCGACTACGTGTTCGCTCAACTGGCCGCCGGTACTTACAACATCATCGAAACCGACCCCGTTGAATTTGCCGACGGATCCGAAAACGCGGGTACCGGTGCGGTGTCATCGAACACCGGACAGGACACGTTCACAAACGTCGTCTTGGGCGTCGGTGGAAACGCTCAAGCGTTCAACTTCGGCGAACTGGAAATCATCGAGGGCGTTTCCAAGCGACGCTTCCTGTCGTCCAACCGACCTGCCACTTGAACACAGAACGAATGATTTGGAAAAAGACGTGAGCCTTCGGGAGCCGGTGGAACAGCCTGGCTCGCGACCTTTCCCGAATCATTACAAACGTTCTAGGCGCGAAAAACGCTTGGCCTTCGGGGGGAGGCCAGGCGTTTTTCTTGCGCGGACTACTTGTTCGCTTCGTCTGCTTTCACTTGTTCGATCGTGCCGAACAGGTGGCCGCCTTTGTCGTCGTGCTGCCAAGTGCCGGCGTAACGGTCGCCGTGGATCAACACGCGAGCGGAGAACGTTCCCATGCCGGGCAACCAGACGTTGTCCAGCGTGATGACCGGCGTGTTGCCCGCGAACAAAATTTTGACTTCGATCGGCAGTTCGTTGTCGACGTCGCCGTACTTGATCCGCGTCGTCATCCGGTACATGTCGGGCTCGGGCAGCGCGACGCACTTGCTGATCGAATACCGCTCGGTCTTCGGCGTTTGGTCTTCTTTGCCATCGATGGTGAAGTTCCCGACGAAGACACTGTTGGAAAGATAGTCAGCCAACTTGGCTTCCCGCGCCGGTTCTTCGCCGCGAGCGGACGTGACGCAAGACAAAACGCAAAGGCAAATGATCAGACGTAGCATGGGGGTTCCTTAATGAATATTCGTTCAACGACCAAACGCAATGTACCGTGGCGGCCCAGGTAGCCCCGACACGCCGTGGCGGGGCCGAACAGCTTTGCTGTTCGCCGATCAGTGCAACGCTTCGCCACGGCGTGGCGAACCTACGTTGCCCCGAAACGCCGCCATCGCGGCCTTCGCGATCCTGGGTTGGATTATATCCGGGTGACCGCCCAGCGAGATCGTTTGCGTTTGCACGTCGCCGTCGTTGCCGCGCACCGTGAACGTGACGTCCGCCGCCGGGATCGGCGTGTCCGACAACGCGTCGAGCGACGGGTACGAGTCGACCATCAGCACCCACGTCGCACCAAAACGTTTTGCAACGACCGCCAGCGCCCCGGCAACATCGTCCGTCTCAAAAATCCGCATGAATTCCGACGCCGTCGAAAGCGACAGCCCGCCCCGGTACGCTGGCGTGTCGCCCAGCGACGCGAACCAATCGCCCAGCGGGGCGGCGCGACCGAGTTCGATCACCACCAGCGATTCGCCTCGCAATCGCAGCGCCGCATCGATCGCGTGATACTGTTCAAAGCCTTCGCCGTCGCCGAAGTGATATTCGGGGACCAGCGTTAAAATCTCTTCCCGAGTCCGCGCAATCATCGCGTCGCAGGTTTGCTCGGTTTGGCCCGTCGCGGTGATGCGAAGCGAAATCGTCGCGGCGCTGACGGTGATGCCGACGCGAGGCTCCCGATCGCGAGCGATCATCTCGCCCAGCCTCGCTTCCATGTCCGATTCGCCGGTGCCGAAGAACTTCATCACCCAGTGGCGGATGCACGCGCCGCCGCCTGACTGGATCATGATCCGCGGCGCGACGGTCTCGTCAAACATCCGCTTCATCTCCGCCGGCACGCCGGGAAGCGCGTAGATGTGACAAGGCGATTCGCTCGATTTTGGAATCGTCAGGTCGATGCCCGGAGCGGTGCCTTGCGGATTAAAAATTTCGTCGCTGCCGACCGGAAACATCGCTTGCACTTTGTTCCGCTCGGGCATGTCGCGTTTCCGCCGTGCGAACATCGACTCGATGTGCTGCATCGCCGAATCGCGAAACTCCAGCGGCGTGCCGGCGACTTCCGCCAATGCCTCGCGAGTCAAATCGTCTCGCGTCGGCCCCAGTCCTCCCGTCGCGACGACCACATCGACGCGGCCCGCCGCGGTGCGGAACACATCGACGTTGTGCGATAGCGTGTCGCCGACGGTGGTGTGAAATTCGACCGTCACGCCCAGTTCGCCCACCCGCCGCGACAACCACTGGGCGTTCGTGTCCAGCCGCGCCCCGCTGGTCATTTCATCGCCGATCGAAATGATTTCGCAGGTCAGCGGCCGAGGGCGAGTCGTCATGGGGATCGTTGGCTAGAAGAAGGATTCAACTCGACGCGTGTTTTATCGCCGGTGACGTTGATCGCAAGCGGTGGCGTTTTGCCCAGCACCAAAACGCGGTGCAAAAAATCGGGCTCGCGATCATACAACACCTTCACGTCGACCCACTCGGGTCGCCCCCCGCCCTCGGCCTCGATCTCGAAGTACCACCAAGCGTACGCTCCTTCACGATCGCGGCCGATCCAGTGATACGTCGTCGGATCGGCGGACTTATCCGCCTTGGCCGGCTCCGCAAGTTTGGGCTGGGCAGGTTTGGGCTGGGCAGGTTTGGGCTGGGCAAGTTTGGGCTGGGCAAGTTCGGCGACGCGAAACCGTTTGCGGAGGTAACCGACCGCCCACTCGGACACTTCGGCGTCCGCGTCCGCGCCGACCTTCTCGCGAATCCAACGTTCGTCATCGGCGTCCAATCGAATCGCGACTTCCAGCCGCTTGGTTACCGAATTCCATTCCACCTCGGTGACCGTTTCGTGGACCGGATGCAGCAAAAAAACGGCACAGGCGAGCGAAAAGAGCGAGTTCATATTGAAATCGGGGGGCGGTTCTGGGAATGGGGCTCGGCCGGATCGTACCCGATCGGCCTCGTCGACTTTTGCGGCTTGCTGTTAGAATAACGTTTTCGCTCCCCACCACCCGTCGATTGCCACTCGTGATGATCCGCCACTGCATCTTCGCTGGACTGATCGCGTTTGCCACCCTCGCCGGGGCGCAAGAAACAGGTTTGGCCGAAACCACCGATCTTGATGCACACCAAACTGCCGTCGTCGTCCGGTTGGTTGAAGGCCTCGCCTCGCCCAGCTTTGCTGATCGCGAACGTGCCGCCGGCGAGTTGATGGCGATGGGAATCGACGCGGTTCCGGTGCTGACTGCGATCCTTCGCGACGCGACGGACCCCGAAGTCCAACTTCGCGGCAGCGAGATCGTTCGCCAGTTGACTGATGGCGACATGCAAGCCCGCGTCGACGACTTTCTGGCCGGCCGAACGAATGACTTCGACGGCTGGAACATGTTTCGCGGAATCTTCGGCGACAACAGCGAACTGCGTCAGATGTTCATTGAATTGACGCAGTCGCATCCCGAGGTCGTCAAGGCGATCGACGGCACGACGCGGGACCGAGTGGTGGCGTTGGAAAAGGTGATGGTCGCCATGCAGCAGAAAATGTTCGTTCAGCGAAAGTTTCCTACCGCGACGGATACGTTTGCATTGGCCTACGCGACGGTCGACAACGCGGTCCCACTGACGGTGGCGTTCGAGAGCGTGTTTTTAAGCATGCTGCAGAAAGAGGGTGCCAGCAAACTCCGAGCGAACCCGCTGCTATCGCCGCCTTTCAAGGGCTTGATCGCGCGGATTCTGCCCCGGACCAGTCTTGCCAGCCGCATCGAAATGCTGCTGACCGGGATGACGTGGGACCTTCCCGCAACGCTGCCCCTGGCCATCCAAACGCTTGGCGAAACGAAGCAGACCGAAACGATCGCGGTGTCGTTGCAAGTGATCGCAAGGTTTGGTGAAAAAGAACACGCGTTGCTGCTGACCGATCTTTTGGACGACCCTCGCGACGCGACCGAGGGAGCGTTCATCGAAGGCGAACCGATCCGAACGACGATCGGCGACTTGGTCATGGTCACGATCGGGATCCTGTACGATGCCGACTTGAAAGAACTCGGCATGGGCGATGCCCAACCGCACCCGACCTATGGATTTATCATCGGAGACGTCGGCTTTCCCACAAACGATTCCGGTCCGAGAGCGGCGACGCGAAAGAAAATTGATCGTCTGCTAAAAGGAGAACCGGCGTCGTAACCAGCAGACGTCTTCATTCGCTTAAGCCTCGTAAGCTGAATGTTCCCGTCGTCATCGAACCGGTCGAACTACTCGAAACGTTTGATTCCGACTTCGCGACAAACTTCGGGAACTTCGCCGACTGAAAAACTTGCAGGTTGGGTCGCTTGCCCAATCGTTCCAGTGTCAACTCGAACGAGCCTCCGTACGGCAACGACAAGAACGGTCCGATGTTCGCGTCGGAATTCGACATCAACACGTTGTCGCCGGCAATTAGTTCGACCGACGAGATCATCTTGGTGACGATGTACGATCCGTGCGGCTGAAAATTGATTGCGTCACGGAACGGTTCACTGATCTTGCCGACGATCGTGATCGCGGCTTGGTCGCGGACTTGGTAGCCCGCGTCGATAGCGGCTTGAGCCAACCGTTCGCGGACCGGATCCCGGAACTCAGGCGGCACGTCGCCCACCGCGATTGCGACTTCGACGCCCGGATGCACCAAGAAACTTTTCGGGTCCGACAGCGCCGATTCCAACAACGACTTTGCCTTGGGCGTCGGAAACGAAACCGGCGTGACCAGTCCGCCGCTGCCGTCCTGGACGACCACGATCGCGTCGTCGCCGATCATCGCAAGCGAATCGATTCCGTTGTACGTCGCGACTTCGACGCCGGTCGGCAAATGAAGCAGCGTTTTGTTTTGCAGCAACGCAAACTCCGCCGCGGGCACTTCAAAGGACCGGTTCAGTGATCCCTTTGGCACGTCGTGGGTTTCGATCCAGTCGCCCGAAACCGCGTCCAGCCGACGGATTTTGTCGCCGCCGAAAACGTACAGGCTTTGCGCCTCGGGACTCCAACGGATCTTCGGCCAGTTCATCGCCGCATCGCCGGGCACTTGCGTTCCGCCGACGACGAAGCCGGTCTTGGCTTCGACCAGCGACACCGTTTTTTCATCCACGATCGCGATCAGTTCGCGGCCCGGCGAAAGCGCGACATCGAAATGCCGTTCGGACATTCGTAAGTGCCACACTGCGCGGCCGGTGTCCTTGTTCCAAACGGCCAAGTGCCCGTGTTCGCTGATGGTATAAAAAATGTCGTCATCGATCGCGCCGGCCGAAACGACGTTGTCGTTGGACATTTTTCCGAACGACTTGTCCTCGTCCGGATACGGAATCCACGACGAAGACTTTGAAATCCGACGGTTGCGAAGACGCCAAAGTTGGACCGTGTCGGCCGTTTCGCCGTCGTCTTTTCGCCGAGCCACGCCGACGGCCAGCAGGCTGGTCCCGTCGTCAAGCAACGCGATCGGTTTCATGTTCGCCGGCGTCGTATCGCTGTGAACGGCGCGGCCGGTTTTCAAGTCCACCAAGCTAAATCGCGACAACGGTTCATCGACGGCGAACGAAACGGTGTGACCGATGACGGCGCGAGCGGTGGCGGGGTTAATGATGATCGGGTGAGGCCGCTCGTGAAAGTTTTCTTTCTTCGGCAGCGAAGCGCTGCGACCAACGAAGTCGGCGTTCGACTTTGCAACCGGCGCTTTCCACCGAGTCAGGTCGGGGACGACTTCGCGGACGCGAGACCAATCGACCGGGCGGCCCATGAAGTTACCAGTCGTTGCACCGGAGCGGTTTTCGTCGGCATCCTCCGTCATCGCAGGTTCACCGACGACTTCAAAAGGGTTCGCGCCGACTTCCAAGAACCGTTGATCGGGCTCGCTTAACCGACTGGTCGGAATCTTGATCGTCTGGCCCGATGCGTTTTCCAAGAACGCAACGCCTTCGCGGACTTCGACCAAGCGAGCATTGATTTTGAAGCGGCCGGTAACGTCCGTCCATTCGCGAACGTCGTCGGCCATCGCGGATGCGGCCACGGAAACGACGACGGATAACGTCCACACTCGAAACCAATTCACTCGGCCACCTCAAACGGATTGCGATTCAAAATTTCGCCGGCCGCTTCGGCGACTTCTTTGTCTTCCGCATCGCGAAGCTTCTCCAGCGTCACCAGTGCGTCGGCCGGGATGTCCCCGATCGGCATCGTGCGAAGCCGTGGCAACCACTGTTCCAATCGAACGCCTTCGCGAAGGTCGGCGATCAAGTTCACACGTTCCAAATCGTCCAGCGTTTCGATCGGCGCGGTGCTGTTTGGACGCTCGATCGTTTGCTGGACCGGAACGTTTCCCGTCGTCCGCGACTGGACTAACATCGCGACCGGAATCGATAGCGCGATGCCGGCAAGCATGGCCGCGACGAGTTGCAGTTTGCTGGCCCGATCGCGCAGCACGTCCGGCACCGGATTCTTTAGCGGTTCGCGGTGATGACGGATCGCCAACGCGATCACGCGAGCGACTTCGTCGGCCGAACCGAACCTTTCGCTCGGATCTTTGCACAGCAATTTTGCGATCAAGCGATCCAGCCAAAGCGGGACGTCGTCTCGCACCGACGACAGCGGCGGTGGGTCGTCATGGACGATCTTCGATAGCGTCGCGAACGGCGTCTCGGCCGCGAACGGCGACCTACCGGTGATAATGGTCGACATCAGCGTGCCCAAGCTGAACAGATCGCTGCGCGAGTCGACCGGTTCGCTGCGTGCCTGTTCGGGCGACATGAACGGGGGCGTGCCCAGCAGCGTGCCGGAGACCGTCATCGCGTCGTCGGTGGCGCGCGAGCCAGCCCGAAATCGGCCAGCACGACGTGCTCGAGTCCGTTGACGCAAAGAATGTTCGACGGTTTTAAATCGCGATGGACCATGCCGATCGAGTGCGCGGCGGACAAGCCGTCGGCGACCTGCCGACCGATCGCAAGGACTTCATCGATCGTGAAGTCGTACGAGCCGATTTTGTCGGCGATCGATCCGCCGTCGACGAGCGGCATCACCAGGTAAGGCATGTCTTTGAATCGATCGACGTCGTAGATCGCGATCACATGCGGGTCATCGATCGCGGCGGCGTTCTCGGCTTCGCGAAGAAACCTCGCGACGGCTTCATCCGAAAGCGACAGGTGCGGCCGAAGCGTTTTGATGGCGACGTTTCGCTTCGCCATCGGATCGACGCCTCGCAACACCAACCCCATCCCGCCAACGCCCAGCACGCCCGTGATCGTGTACTTCCCAAGCCGCCCGATCGCGATGTTGTCGATCGCCGTGTTGCTGATCGCGGTGTCGCCCGAATGATCTTCGATCGGGTTCAACCACCGCTGCAAGTATTCCAGCGTCATCGCGTCGTCGATCGAGCGTTTCATCAGCGAGGATGCATCCGCGTTTAAACTCTGCGTCGGCGACACCAAGTCGGCTCGCGTGTCCAAATTTTTTGGCACCGATTGCCAGAACTCGGGATCGGCCGCGTCGTGTTCGATCGCATCGCGGCATGTTTGGCAATCGCTTAAATGACTTTCGACGGCCGCGGATTCGTCGTCGTCGCACTGGCCCGCCAAAAAACGCTGCAGCCGATCGACGTCGCATTCGGCGAAGTCATCGGCGCGGGTCGGCGGGGACGATTGGTTTGGCATGGTTGGTTTACACGGGTCGAGGAAACATTCTGACGCCGGAGGTCAATCTCTTTCCAGATTTTCGATCGCCTGTTTCAGCCGCCGAATGATCCGGCTTCGGGCGGCGTAGACGCTGCCGACCTGCTTGTTCAGTTCGGCCGCGACGTCGGCGATCGGTTGGCCTTCGACGGTCGTTCGCCAGAAGGCTTGCCAAGTGTCGTCCGCAAATTCGGATTCGATCCGCGACGCGGCGACGCGAAAAATTTCTTTCTGATACTCGCGTTCCAACACCGAATCGTCATCCTGGCCGGGCGGCAGTTCGGTGTCGGCGACGGCGCGAAGGACTTCGTGAACGCCGGAATCGCCGCTGGCCCGGTCGTGCCGTTTGCCTCGCATCGCATTGATCGCGGCGTTGCGAGTGACGGTGGTTAGCCACGTCCGAAAACGGGCCCTCGCCGGATCGTGCGGGCGAGTCGCGAGGGCCTTTCCGACGGACATCAGCACGGTTTGGGCGACGTCCAACGCGTCGGCGTCCTGCAGGCCTTTGTAGCGCGCGGTTCGGTAGATGACCGGATGATAGATCCCCACGAATTCGTCCCATGCCGCCTGGTCCTGGCCCTGCCCGACGCGAAACAGCAGGCTCAGCCGAGTCTCGGGAGCGGGCGGGGACGGCATGGGCGAAGCGGCTTGCGATGGAGGTCGACGAGAAAGCGTCATTGTAGCCGCAACGGCTTGCCGCTACGCGAGGTCCACTCGTCCGTCGCTGGTCCCAAAACTGTCCTGCCGAATCCCGACGTTGTCCAGCATCGACAGGTACAAATTGCACAGCTTCGTTTTCGGCGGCGACACCAACATGCGGCCCGGTCGGATCTGGCCGCTCGCCCGACCGGCCAACAAGATGGGAAGGTTTTCGACCGCGTGCTTGTTGCCATCGCGAAGCGTCGATCCGAACATCACTTGGCAATGATCTAGCAGCGTTCCGTCGGCTTCCTTCAGCGATCGCATCCGTTCGATCAAGTACGCGAACTGCTGGACGTGCCACGTTCCGATGCTTTCGTACTGGGCGACCGTCTTGGCTTCGTTGCGGTGGTGCGAGATGCCGTGGAACGATCCCGTGACGCCGTCGATGAACGAGAAGTTTCGCCCGGTCTGTGCGTTGCCCATCATGAACGTGGCCACGCGAGTCGTGTCGGTCCAGAAGGCCAGCACCATGATGTCCAACATCAACCGAACGTGATCGATGTGTTCGGATGGAATGCCTGGTCCTGGTCGAAGTGGTCCTGGTCGATTTGGTCCTGGTCGATTTACCTCGCGCGGCCTTCGTTGATCCAGCGACGCTGCGGACGCATCGTCGCTTCGATGCGGCGTTCGACGCTGCGAACCGACTCCAGATACTCGTCCAATTTTTGCCGATCTTCACGGCCCAGTTTTCGGACCAAGTCGCTGGCGTCGCTTCGCACCGCATCCAGCAGGCTGGTTTGATCCCTCTGCAACGATTTGGTCACCGCCGGATCATTCAAGTTCAGCCCCGACACCGGCGCGGCCGACTTGCCGCCGCGGAACAAACGGTCAAACGCCAGTTGCGGAACGATTTCGTTAGGCACTGGCGTGTGACGATCCCGCCATGCGATGTGCGACCCGTAAATCCGTGTGAAGCCGCCGCCAACGACATCGACACCCGTGTAGGCCGAATCGACGCCCAGTTCAAAGCTGGGCAGCGGCGTTTCGTTGCCGATCTTTGATGCGATCCATTGGTCGCACGAGACGTTGCCCGAATCGATGTCCTGGCCCGACGTCCGCAGCACGAAACCGCCGGACAGGAACGCCGGCACCTTGGGCCAGTGCCCGTTCCGCATGTTCAAATTTGGATGGTGCAGGTTTTCCAAGAAAAGCACTTCGTCGCGCACCGATTCCAGTGATCGCAGCATCGGCGACAACTCGAATTGTTCGGTCGAAAACACTTTCTTATCGTCCCGTTTGTCGTCCGCGACGATCCGCGGCGACCAATTCGGATCGTTGACGCCGTTGGGCATGAACAGGAAAGCCGTGCGAACGGGCGGTCGATCGAGCGGTTTGGCTTCACCGGCATTCTCCGGTGCAACCGCTTGTGATTCCGTCGCCATCGCGTTGAGCCACGGCAGCCCGAGCGCCGCGCCGACACCCGAAGATCGCAAGAATGTCCGCCGAGCCAAAGTCGGTCGTGTGCGTTTAATAAGCATGGGGGAGAGCTTGGAGCGTAGAGCTTGGAGAATAAAGGTGAAAATACTGACTACTGACTACTGACTACTGACTACTTCCCTTCCCGCCCGCGATACAAAAACGGCGTGCTGTTGACGATCGCTAGGATCATCGCTCGGGTTTGGTAGTCGCTCTGTTTGACTTGGCGAACGATCGTCGAGATCGTACACGCGTCTTCTTGTTGCAAACTTCGGCCCAGGGCATAGCCCAACATTTGGCGAACGTAATGGTGCGCGAAGTCGTCGGTGCGAGAGCGGAGCACGGTTCGTAATTCTTCCACGCCCGCGAACGTTTCACCGCTGGGCAACGATCCCGAGGCGTCGATCTTTTGCGGCTCGGCGGTCGATTTCTTCTTTTCCCATTCTTCTTCGTTCTGCGTCGCCGTTTCGTAATCTCGCCAGCGTCCGAGCACGTCAAAATTTTCCAGTGCAAATCCGATCGGGTCAATCAAATCGTGACACGCGGCGCAAGTCGGGTTGTCACGGTGCCGCTGCAGACGCTCGCGAACGGTCGCCTTTTCCGATTCTTTGTCGCCCCCGGGCAGCGACGGAACGTCCGGCGGCGGCGCGGGGACTCGCGTTCCGAACATCGTCTCCAACACCCAACCGCCGCGAAGCACCGGGCTGGTCCGACGCGAATAACTGGTCAGCATGTGGACCGCGCCCAACCCGACCGCGCCGGTACGCTTGACCGCTCGTTCGCGTTCGTCCGCGTCAAAATCGGCCAACGAAACTCCCGTGAATGTCTGATCGTCGTCGCTCAGATTCTTCGCCGCTTTGTCCAGGCCGTAATGCGTGGCGATGCGACGGTTCAGGACCACATAGTCGGCGTCAATCCAGTCCGTGATCGGTAAATTGTGACGCAGCATCCAGTGCATCGTCTCGTCGACCTGCGTCCGCAAATCCTGAGTCACTTCGTTGCTGTAATTGGGTTTGAAAAAACCGGTGTCCGGCGTCACCGTGCGGCCCACCGCGACCGTGCCCAACCACTGGCCCGCGAACGCGGTGGCGAATCGTTTGGATCGGGGGTCGGCCAGCATTCGGTCGACTTGAGCGGCCAGGACCTTCGGATCGTGCAAGCGATCGGCCGCCGCCAACCGAGACAGTTCCGCATCCGGAATCGAATGCCACAGGAAAAGCGATAATCGCGAGGCCAATTCGTGGTCGGTGATTCGGGTCAGCCCTTCGCCGGCAGGTTGCTCGGTGACGAACAGAAAATTCGGCGAGATCAACACCGATTGCAGCGGCAGCTTCATCGCTTGCAACATCGATTCGCCGCGGTCAACGCCACGATCGAGCAATTGCCAAAGCCGAGCGGTTTCATCGTCGGTCGCATCCCGTCGCCACGCGGTCGTCGCAAAACGCGTGATCGCATCGATGGCGTCGTCGTCGGAAACCGAAACGTCGACCGAAACGTCTTTCCGATCCCGTCCCAACAACCTGGCCGTCGCGGCGACGCGATCGGCAAAATCTTCGCTGGAAAGCTGGACAAAGCGATCGTTCCAGAGCCGCCGAAATTCGGCATCGGAATCACCGGAATGATGCTTCGCGAACTCGCGACATCGCTCGACCATTTGCAACCGAATCTTCTCATTACTCTCGCCGTTGTACTTGCCCTCTTGCCACTGCGGACGCGGCAACTGGATCACGCGAGTCGCAAGCGACAGCTCGCCATCGCCCGCTCGCCACTCCGGTGCAACAACTTGTAACGTGTGCTGGCCGCGATCGAGCGGCAGCGTCGGAAACCACAAGCAGTACGGTTGATCCGCCCGCGCCGTGAACCGATCGATCTCCGCCCCGTCGACCTTTAGCGCCAGCGTCATCGGCCGTGAAAGCTCCGCCGGAAACCAAATCGCGATGCCGAACGATTCGGCGACGGGAACCAAGATTGAACCAGCGGCAAGCGTTTTGTCGGTCGCCGTGTCCGCTTCGTTGTTTGCTTTCGCGCTTATGTCTGTGTTTACATCCGCGTTCAGTTCCGCCACGACGGGCGGCGTGACGACGAATTGGTCCGTGATCTCGACGGCGGCTTCCAGATACTTTTCCAGCAGGATCGGCGGCAGGAACAACGTTTCGCCGTTGTTGTCGAATCCTTCGCCGCCGCTGCCGTCGGTCGGAAACCGATTCGCAACGTTCACGTTCAACCCCGTCAAGTCTTGCACCGCGTGGGTGTACTGGTCGCGGTTCAGCCGCCGCGGCAACGGGTCGCCGGCGTACGCTTTGCCGGTGCAGGCGGACGATTCCAAGTAGTCGCCGATCCACGTCGACAACCGTAATCGCTCGGCCTCGGTGGGTTGTTCCGCGTCGGCTGGCGGCATCGTTCGGTTGTGCAGTTGCTCGGCCGCACTCGACCAGGCCTCTCGCCGCAAACCGATCTCATTGGCCACGCTTGATCGCAAAAAACCGACGGCGTCGTCATCGTCGTCGGGGTGGTGGCAGTCGCCGCAAACCTTCATCAGTAGCGGACGGATCTCGTCGTTAAATTCGCGATCGTTTGCGTCGCGTTCGTCGCCCATCGCCAACGACGGAATCAGAAACACGATCAGTAAAACGTATCGTCGCAGCGTCGGCGTCATGAAGGGGCGACCGATGGCGGTGGGGGGCGGGGCGGGGGGAAGGCAAGGCAGGAAGCCACAGTATAATCTCGGCCGCACCGGTCCTGGTCGTGGTGCAGTGCCGCGGAAAACTTTATCCTGCGGCGGCACGCTCGCCGGTCCAGGATTTTCCGAATGTTCCGAATCGTTCCCGTCAAATTGCACGATTGCTTGGACCACGGTTCGGGATCCGGTTCGGGATCCGAGTTGTTTTTGGTCGAGGGTGATTCGGCGTCGAAGTCCGTCGCCAAAGCTCGCTGCCCCGCGACGCAAGCGGTGCTGCCGATGCAGGGCAAGCCGCTGAATGCTTACAAAGCCACGAAGTCGGTCGTCGCGCGGAACGAGTTGTTCATGGCGTTGGTCGATGCGATCGGGGCGGGTTGGGATCGCGAGATCGATCTTTCGGCGATGCGATACCAGCGAGTCATCTTGCTGTTCGATCCCGACGCCGACGGAATTCACTGCGGCGCGTTGGTGTCGATGTTTTTCTATCGATTCCTGCGTCCGCTGTTGGACGCCGAAAAAGTTTTTCTGGCTCGACCGCCGCTGTACGAAATCACGTCGCCCGATACCGCCGACGTCTTGCACGCGTACAACGACGATCACTACCGTCGGCTGCGTGATGCGCTGGATGCCAAACGCATTCGGTATAACAGCCAGCGTTATCGTGGTCTGGCCAGCATGAACCAGTCCGCGCTCGTGTCGACGTGCATCGACCCCGCGACGCGAACGCTAGCAAGTCCTTTGACCGCCGCGGATGCCGAAGCGGCGATCCGTATCTTTTGTGGAGACCCAACATGAGTGACATCGCTGACGTCCGTTTTCGCGCCGACTTGGTCGACGATTCGGCTTGGATCGCGGATTCCGCTACCGTCCGCGGCGACGTGCGGATCGGAAAAGAAGCCAGCGTTTGGTTCGGTGCGGTGATTCGCGGCGATGTCGAACCGATCACGATCGGCGACCGGTCGAACGTGCAAGACAACTGCGTGCTGCACGCCGACCCCGGGTTCCCTTGCACGATCGGTCGCAACGTCACGATCGGTCACGCGGCGGTGGTCCACGGGGCGAGCGTCGATGACGGAGCATTGATCGGCATCCGTGCGGTGGTTCTGAACGGCGCCAAAATCGGCTCCGGTGCAATCGTTGGTGCCGGCGCGGTCGTCACCGAAGGCATGGAGGTCCCGCCGGGTCACTTGGCGGTCGGCATCCCGGCAAAAGTCATCCGCGAACTGACGCCCGAAAACATCGCGATGGCCCAGCGCGGCGCTGGACGATACGTGTCGGCCTCGCGGCGGTACATGGAAGTGGACAAATGAAGTACCTGATCGTTATTGAGAAAGCTCCCAACAACTACGCTGCGTTTTCCCCCGATTTGCCGGGCTGCGTTGCGACCGGTGCGACTCACGCGGAAGTCGAAGAGCGGATGCGTGAAGCAATTCGCCTGCACCTAGACGGGATGCGTGAAGACGGAATTGCAATTCCGGAACCATCGTCGGTCGCGGAGTACATCGAAGCCTAACTCTTGCAACCGACCGCGCATCCGGCGCAGCCGCCGCCGGTGCCACAACCACCACCCTCGGCGGTGCCGCAGTCGGGGCCGCAGCCTTCGCTGAGCAGTTTGGCGAAGTGGCGGCTTCGCACGATCGACTCGTACTTTTCGGCGACCTGCTTGGTCACCGACGTGGCGATGTCGTCGACGGTGCCAAGGAAGTGCATCACCAGCGTGCCACCGTCAAAGATCTGGTCGACATCCAGCAGACACGCCGACGAACCGCTTTCGGCCAACGCCTCGCGACACGCTTCGACGGCCTTCCGCTTGTGACGATCGAGCCTCCGCAGCAGCAGTTCATCCTCGGTCGTCGTTGCGCGAACGACGCGAACGGATGCTGATTCGGCGGACACGGTGTCGGGGCAAGGCCCCACGACTTCGCCGAGTTCAACGCCGCGGAGCGTCCGAGCGATCACGCGCGTGCCCCGATCGAGCGGCATGCCGCACGAGGCCACGTGGATTTCGGCCAGGGATCCGATTCGGAGGTAGGTGGGGTGCATGGGTTTCGAGTTTTTACGTAGGTCCGCCACGCCGTGGCGGAGCATTGCACAGATCCAGCGAACAGCAAAGCTGTTCGGCCCCGCCACGGCGTGTCGGGGCGACGTATTCTGCCGCGGCGTGTCAGGGCGAGGTTTCGCCGCGGCGTGGGAACGTGAGAGCAAACAAAGCCGACTTGCCGGGCGGGCCCGTCGCGGGCACCATGGTGGCTGATTTGCCGCTTCGGTGCAAATCAATCGCCCGGAAAACTCTTCTCCCGAAAATAGCTCGACCATGTCCACCGCCACCGCCGCCGCGAACCGTTACGAAGCCTGGGCCGATCAAGTGCTGGCCGGCGAACCGATTTCCAAAGCCGACGCGCTCGCGATCTTGAGCTCGCCCGACGACGAACTGCTGTCGCTGCTGCAAGCCGGATTTCGCATCCGCCAGCGGTACTTCGGCAAGACCGTGCAGTTGTACTTTCTGATGAGCGCCAAGACCGGCCTTTGTCCGGAAGATTGTCATTACTGTTCGCAATCGAAAATCTCGACCGCGCCGGTGCCCAAGCACAACATCCTCAAGCGAGACGACTTGATGGCCGCCGCGGCGATGGCGGCCGAGCGGGGTGCGAAGACGTACTGCCTGGTCATCTCCGCTCGCGGACCCAACGAACGCGAGATGACGGCCGTCGAAACGATCGTGCCCGAGATCAAACAAAAATACGGATTGGACATTTGCGCTTGCTTGGGACTGCTGTCTCGCGAACAGGCCGATCGCTTGAAGGCCTGCGGCGTCGACCGCGTCAACCACAACTTGAACACCAGCGAAGAACACTACGCCGACATCTGCACGACGCACACCTACGCCGACCGAGTCCAAACGCTGAAGCACGTTCGTGACGCGGGCATGGAAATGTGCAGCGGCGGGATCATCGGCATGGGCGAAAAGCACCACGATATCGTGTCGATGGCGTTCGACTTGCAAGAGCTGGGCGTGCAATCGATCCCGCTGAATTTCTTGAACGCGATCGAAGGCACGCCGCTGCAAGGCAACGCGGATCTTTCGCCGCAAGATTGTTTGCGAGCGCTAGCGATGTTCCGCTTCGTCAACCCGACGCGCGAGCTGCGGATCAGCGGCGGACGCGAGATCCACCTGCGATCGCTCCAGCCGCTGGGTCTGTACGTCGCCAACAGCCTATTCGTCGGCGATTACTTGACGACCAAAGGCCAAGCCCCGCAGGCCGACTACGACATGATCGCCGACATGGGCTTTGAAGTCACGAAGAGCTGTCAGTAGGCGGAGGAAGTTTTCAGTGGTCAGTCGTCAGTCGTCAGTCGCCAGTGATCCGGAGGCGCGTAGAGGCGGCAAAGGTTAGCGTCGCGTGATCCGTCAGTGACAGATTTACCGTAGCTGATCCCGCCAGGGTTCAGTCCGGCCTGAACCCTGGCGGGATCAGCTACGTCAGTTGTTGTTCACCGAGTGCTTCGCCTGGGGCGAACAAAACGCAACTCCCGGTTGCCCGCCTTTTCCCTGACGACTGGCTACTGGCGCCTGACAACTTCCCTTAAAAAGGCGCTTCTTCGTCGCCGGCTTCGCTGAAGGCGTCGTTGGGGTCGCTGACTCGGCGGGTGCCGCTGTCGCTAGTCGCACCGTCGCCGGTGATTTTGAACTGCATCGCTTCGACGTTGACGAAGAATTTGACTTCGCTGTGTTCGTCTTTCTGCCAGCGGCGACCGTTCAGCCGGTACATCACTTCGACTTCGTCGCCGACGTTCAGTTCGTCGACGCTGTCGCACGAGTCGCGAGTAAACTCAACGGGAACGTAGTTCGTGAAACTGCCCTTGTCTTGTTCCAGGACGACGACGCGTTTGCGAAAGCCTTTCGCGCCGTAGGTCTTCGTTTCTTCGATCAAATGCACCACACCGGTGACCTTCGCATCGCTCATCGTTCAATCTCTTTTCGCAGGGTCGTGTTCACGTTTTAGGAAGCGGCCGGGATTATAGCGGATCGCTGATTCGCCTGACACGCCGTCGCGGATCAGGTAGCCCCGACACGCCGTGGCGGGGTTGTTCAGTGCAATGCTCCGCCACGGCGTGGCGACGCTACGCCAGGCTGGCAACACCCTGGGCAATCTGCGGGATTTCTGCCGCTGGGTTTTTGTTCTGTCTGGTCCGGTCGGTCCGATTGTGTGTTCCTGCGCCGATCGTCGGGCCGAAGAAACAGACGAGCGGCCATCGAGAACAAAAACTGGCGGCCGTTCCACTTGAACCAATCAATCGATGCCGTCCGACGCGACGGCTCAGCTCGGAAGGATTCCGTAATGTATCGTTGGATTTTGATGGGGTCGTTGGCAGCTCTGCTTGTCGGATCGACCGGTTGCCTGCGCCACAACGTCCGCGGCGGTTGCAACACGGGATCGTGTGGAACCAGTTCGTGCAGCACTGGCACCTGTAATACCGGCTCGTGCGGCGGCGATTGTGGCGATTCCGCCCCCGTCGGCGTGCTCAGCCGGATGAAGGCCAGCCACGGCGGCGGATGTCAAACCGGATCGTGCGGCGGTGACTGTAACAGCGGCCAATGTAGCGGAAACCAGTGCAGCGGAAACCGCGGCATGCTCGGCAAACTCGGCTCGATGGCGGGCGTCGGCGGTTGCAATAACTGCGCCGGATGCCGCACCGGATGCCAAGCCGGACCGCTCGGTTGGCAGCAAGGTGGACTCGATTACAGTTCGCACCTGAACCCGGGAATCCTGGGCCACCAAGCCGGCAACCAACTCAACAGCCAGCCGTTCCAGGCCGGTCCGCCGACCGGACAAGTCGCTTATCCTTATTACAGCGTCCGCGGCCCGCGAGACTTCTTCATGGACAATCCGCCGTCGATCGGCCGCTAGTCGCGAACCCGACCTGCGTGTGAGAATCTCTAAACGGCCGGCGGGGCATTTCCCGACCGGCCGTTATTTTTAGACGCAGACCCAACCCAGAGTAGGACAATTGTCCCAATTGTCCCCTGGAACGTAGAACCGTCGCGGGACAATTGGGACAATTGTCCTACTCTGAACCATTCGCCCCTTGGAACTTACCGTGGCCTCTGACTTTCGCCTGAAAGAACAGCTTCCAAAGTTGACCGAAGAAATCGTGGCGACGTACACGCCCGAAGATTCGATTAACCACCTCGGACACTGCGCCTTGCCAAGTTACACCGGCGTGGTCGAGATCCTGCTGAACCTGAAAGACATTCTGTATCCCGGCTATCGCCGCAAAGTCGGGCTGCACGTCGGCAACATCCGCTACCACGTCGGCGGATTGATCGACACGTTGCACGACCAGTTGACGACCGAGATCGCGCGAGCACTTCGGCACGATCAACGCGTCCGCAATCGGCACCAGGACTGCGAGAGCGACGTCGACTTCGAGGCCAAAGGGCAAGCGATGGCGATCGAACTGCTCAAACGCATCCCGAAGCTTCGCCGCACGCTGGCCACCGACGTGCAAGCCGCCTTCGACGGCGACCCGGCGTGCCATTCGACCGACGAAGTCGTGTTCTGCTATCCCGGGTTCGAGGCGATCACGGTCTTCCGCATCGCGCACGAATTGGTGGAACTGGACGTGCCGTTCATTCCGCGAATGATGACCGAGTGGGCACACAAGCAAACCGGCATCGACATCCACCCCGGCGCGACCGTCGGCGATTACTTCTTCATCGATCACGGCACCGGCGTCGTGATCGGCGAAACGTGCGAGATCGGCCAGCACGTCAAGCTGTACCAGGGCGTGACGCTGGGAGCGCTTTCGTTCCCGACCGATGGCGATGGGCAATTGATCCGCGGCCAGAAACGTCACCCGACGATCGAAGACCGAGTCGTCGTGTACGCGAACGCAACGATTTTGGGAGGCCGAACGGTCGTCGGTCACGACAGCGTGATCGGTTCGAGCGTCTGGATCACGCGGACGGTGTCGCCGTACACGACGGTGGTGCTGGAAAAGCCGCAGCTAAAAGTCCGCGGGGCCAGCGAACCGGCGATCGAACACGATTTGAACTTTCAGATTTAAGAAATCGCTCGCCGCGTCTGCCCTCTCGGGCTAACACCGGGTTTTGGTTTATGATGGGTGGCTGAACCGACCAGCATCTCCCATCATCTGCTTAAGCCTTTCATCCATGCCCGACGATTCTGCGTCCCCGCTTCGCTACAAACGCGTCATCCTGAAACTCAGCGGCGAAAGCCTGGCCGATGCCGGCGGCCGCGGGATCAGCGGTGAAGAGACCGGAGGCATCGCACGGCAGATCAAGTCGGCGGCCGATTCGGGATGCCAAATCGCGATCGTCATCGGCGGGGGAAATATTCTTCGCGGAGCCCAGTTCAGCGGCAGGAACGCGCTGGTCCAAGAAGCCACCGCGCACTCGATGGGCATGCTGGCGACCGTCATCAATTCGCTGGCGATGCAGGACGCGCTCGAAGCGGTGGGCCTGCAAACGCGAGTCATGTCGGCGGTCCCGATCGAGAAATTTGCCGAGACGTTCATCCGTCGCCGCGCGATCCGGCACCTGGAGAAAGGCCGCGTCGTGATCCTGGCCGCCGGTATCGGAAACCCGTTCGTGACGACCGACACGGCGGGTGCCCAGCGAGCATTGGAACTGGACGCCGACGTGATCTTGAAAGCCACGCGAGTCGACGGCGTGTACAGCGACGACCCGGAAAAAAATCCGCACGCGGTCCTGTACGAATCGCTGACCTACGACGAAGTCATCCAAAAGAATTTGAAAGTCATGGACGCGACCGCGATCGCGCTTTGCCATGAACACGCCAAACCGATCCTGGTGTTCAACTTCAAGAAAGAAGGCAACATCGTCAAAGCGGTCCGCGGCGACACGGTCGGCACTTGGATCGGTAAAGTAAAACCGTCGGTGAACAACAACTGACGTCGCTGATCCCGCCAAGGGTTCAGAGTGGACTGAACCCTGGCGGGATCAGCTACGGTAAGTCCGTCACTTGTTGATCACGCGATGCGGAATGCCCATCGCAAACTCTTCTCTCGTTAAAACCTTCCTCCCGAAAAGGATCTTCCCATGGCCACTGTCGATGAAACTCTGATGGACGCCGAAGAACGCATGGAAAAAGCGCTCTCGGTCCTGCAACATAACCTCGCCGGAATCCGCACCGGCCGCGCCACACCCGGACTGGTCGATTCGATCAAGGTCGACGTCTACGGATCGTCCACGCCGCTGAAACAACTCGCCTCGATCGGCACGCCCGAGCCGCAACAGATCGTCATCCGTCCCTACGACGCGGCCACGATCAAGGAAATCGAAAAGGCGATCGTCGCCAGCGACATCGGACTGAACCCGCAAAACGACGGCCGCATCATCCGCTTAAATGTCCCACCGCTATCGACCGACGTTCGCAAGAAGATGGTCAGTCGGATCAAGGAATTGACCGAAGACGCGAAGATCTCGATCCGCAACATTCGCCGCGATGCCAACAAAGCCGCCGACACGGCCGAAAAAGACAAAGAGATCGGCGAGGACGATCGCGATAAGCTGAAGGAAGAAGTCCAAGAGCTGACGAAGAAGTACGAAGCGCAAGCAAGCGAACTGGCAAAGTCCCGCGAAGCAGAAGTCACCGAAGCGTAGCGGTCAACACAGAGTAGGACAATTGTCCCAATTGTCCCCCACGACTCTTCAAAACCTCGTCCGATAGAGTTGGGGACAATTGGGACAATTGTCCTACTCTGGCTCATCGTAAAAGCATCTCCATGACGTTTCGCCATCTGCTCACGTTCGTATCGTTGCTACCACTCTCACTGGCGCTTGCGCAAGACGGCGCACCAGTCGTTGCACCGGAGTATCGTTTTGTCATTCCGGACAACGACGACGCGTTCCCCGGTGCCGGGCCGGTGCGGCGGTACGATTGGATGCGGAACGTTTGGAACGAGCGGCGGTCGACGTTCGCCGATCGCGCGACCGTCGATCGCGGCGCGATCGTGTTCTTCGGCGATTCGATCACGCAAGGCTGGGGCGACGACTTCGGCGGCGCGTTTGATGACCTGGGTGATGGAGTCACGGTCGCCAACCGAGGCATCTCTGGCGATACGACTCGCGGGATGCTTTATCGCTTGGACCAGGATGTCCTATCGCTCGATCCCGCCGGCGTCGTGATGCTGATGGGCACCAACGATCTGGAAGAACACGCCGGCGCCGCCACGATCGCGGGCAACGTTCGATCGATCATCCAGCGTTTGACCCAGCACAACGCCGACATGCCGATCGTGTTGTGCCGCGTCATGCCCAGCAGCGAAGCGAAAGCCCGTCCGGCCGATGCGATCCGCGCCATCAACGCGGCTCTTGCGACCGTCGCGGCCGATTTCGATCAAGTCACCCTGGTCGACACGTGGACTCCGTTCGCGGACGAAAACGGCAACGCAAAGATCGCCGAATTTCCCGACCTGCTGCACCCCAACGCGGCCGGCTATGCGAAATGGCAAGCGATTGTAAAACCGTTGTTGTCCAAAGCCGGAAACGGGAACCACATCGTCGGCCCGGATTACTCGATCGATCCTGACCTTGACCGATCGTGGCAACCCGCAAGGAAAACTGTTCGAGTTTTCGATGCCGCTTGCGGAAAGCAAAATTTTTCCGGGCACCGATTCGACGCTCGACCCGACCAAAGAAGTTCGCAAGACGCGGCGGATCGCGGTCTATGTGCCGGATCGGTACAACGATTCCACGCCCGCGCCGATCTTGGTCTTGCATGACGGCCCCAGTCGGATGCAGTTGGTCCACCGCGCGCTCGACAACCTGACGATCTCGACCGACCCGAATCGCAAGCTGCCGCCCTTCGTCGTCATCTCGGTCGAAAACGGCGGCGACGACAGCTTGGGCAGCCAACGGGGCTTGGAATACGACACGATGTCCGATCGGCTGGCCCGCTTCGTCGAAGAAGAAGTTCTGCCCGCGGTCGAAAGCAACGTCGAACTTCGCGCCGCATATCCGAACTTTGCCATCACCCGCGACCCCTGGGGCCGCGCCGTGATGGGGTGCAGCAGCGGCGGCGCGGCCGCGCTAACGATGGGTTGGTTCCGCCCCGATTTGTTCCGCCGCTTGATCACTTACTCGGGCACGTTTGTCGACCAACAGGACGATGACGCGGCAGAGGAAGCCGAGTACCCGCTTGGCGCGTGGGAATACCACAGCAGCATGAAGCTGATCCAAACCAGCGAGAAGAAACCGCTTCGGATCTTCACACACGTCGCCGAAAACGACAACCGCAGCAAAGACCCCGAATCGACGTATCACAACTGGGTGATGGCGAACGAGCGGACGGCCGAAGCACTCGCCGAAAAAGGCTACGACTACCGCTACGTCTTCAGCCGCGACACGAAGCACTGCGACAAACGCGTCTTCGAGCTAACCCTGGCCGACACGCTGGTGTGGATGTGGCGTGGGTATCAGTAGCCGCGCAACGCTCGTTCCCAGCCACGCTCGTTCCCAGCCACGCTCGTTCCCAGCCTCCGGCTGGGAACGCACTGCCTCCGAGGCTCTGCCTCGCTTTTCGTTGTTTTGTAGGGTGGGTCAAATCGCGTCAGCGATGTAGACCCACCGGGTACACCACTGGTGGGTCATCGTGGCCTACCGGCACACTCGACCCACCCTACAAGAAGACTACAAGAAGACCACCGAAATCCGGCACTAATCCTTGTCGGCCCGTAACACCGACACGAATGCTTTTTGCGGAATCGTGACACTGCCGAATTGTTTCATCTTGGCTTTGCCCTTCTTCTGCTTTTCCAGCAGCTTTTTCTTTCGCGTCACGTCGCCGCCGTACAACTTTGCCGTCACGTCTTTGCGGAACGGCGCGATCGTGGCTCGCGCGATGATCGATCCGCCGATCGCACCTTGGATCGGAATCTTGAACTGGTGACGCGGGATCGCTTCGGCGAGTTGTTCGCAGTAGTGCAGTGCCCGAGCCCGTGACTTGTCGCGATGGACCAAGTACGCCAGCGCGTCGATCGGTTCTTTGTTGACCAGAATGTCGACCTTCACGATGTCCGTCTTACGATACTCGATCGGAACGTAATCGAACGAGCCGTACCCTCGCGTGATCATCTTCAGCTTGCCATAGAAATCGAACAGCACTTCGCCCAGCGGCATCTCGCTGGTCACTTCCACTCGGCCGGCCGAAAGATAGTTCATCGTTTGGCTATCGCTGCGGTGGTCGCGGCACAGCTCCATCACTGGGCCGACGTATTCCTCCGGGATCAGAATCTGCGCCTTGATGTACGGCTCGCTGACCGAATCGATCGTGCTGGGGTCGGGCCAATAGCTGGGATTGTCGACGTCGATTTCTCCGGCGTCCTTGGTCTGCACTTTGTACTTGACCGACGGCGCCGAGATGACCAGCCCGAGATCGAACTCGCGTTGCAGCCGTTCTTGGATCACGTCCAAATGCAGCAGCCCCAAGAAGCCGCAGCGAAAGCCGAAGCCGAGCGCCGCCGAGGAATCTTTCTCGAACGTCAGCGCCGCGTCGTTGATCGAAAGCTTGTCGAGCGCCTTGGTCAAATCTTGGTACTCGTCCGTGTTCATCGGATAGACCGACGAGAACACGACTTGCCGCGCGGGCTGGTATCCCGGGATCGGCTTTTCGGCCTTACGGTTTGCCAGCGTGATCGTGTCGCCGATCTCGATGTCTTGCACCGACTTGACCCCCGCGACGATGTAACCGACTTGCCCGGCGGACAGTTCTTCTTTGGGCACCAACTTGAATTGATTCAGGCCAAGCTCGTCGACCGTGAATTCTCGATCGGCGTGCATGAACCAAATCGTGTCCTTCGGCTTCAGCGTGCCCTCCATCACGCGGCACTGCAAAATGACGCCGCGATACTTGTCGAAGAACGCGTCAAAGATCAACGCTTTCAGCGGAGCGTCGGGGTCGCCCTTGGGAGGTGGCAAATGCTTGACGATGCCTTCCAGCACGTTTTCGATACCTTGCCCAGTCTTGGCCGAAACCGGGATCGCCGCGAACGGGTCCAGGCCGAGGTCCTCGTCGATCTCTTCGCGGACGCGATCGACGTCGGCGGCGGGCAGGTCGATCTTGTTGATGACGGGCAGCAGCTCGAGATCGTATTCGAGCGCCAAGTACAAGTTCGCGACCGTTTGGGCTTCGACGCCTTGCGACGCATCGACGACCATCAGCGCGCCTTCGGCCGCCATCAGCGAGCGGCGGACTTCGTGCGAAAAATCGACGTGTCCGGGCGTGTCGATCAAGTTCAACTGGTAAGTCTGGCCGTCTTTCGCTTTGTAGGACAACGTGACCGTGTTGGACTTGATCGTGATGCCGCGTTCGCGTTCGATGTCCATCGAATCGAGCATCTGGTCATGGAAGTCACGCTGCGAAATCCCCTCGCACGCTTGGATCAGCCGGTCCGCCAGCGTCGATTTGCCGTGGTCGATGTGGGCGATGATGCAAAAGTTGCGGATCAGTTTCATGCGTCAGTTTCATACCAGCGAATAGATGTTTCGCATCAGTTTACGCTTGCGGCGATGAAACCGACAGGACGGCGACTAGCGCGTTCGTTGGTGGTAGTGACCACGGCCGTCCGGCGTCGGCACCTTGCGATAGCGGCCCGGGAACGCGCTCTCGAACTTGTGGTCGGCCTTGAAGAACGGATCGTCCAGCAAGCTCGGTGGCTTGAAACTACCTCCGGCGTAGGGATCGTACATGTAACCGTAGTTGTTCGCACCGAAAGCCCCCGGATAAGCGAAGTTCCCGCCGCCCCCGTATCCGTACGGTTGTGCGCTGCCACCGCGAGCGGCCGGGCCGAACGTCGGCAGGGCGAATCCGAATGCCGATCGAGGCGATTCGTGATGCACGTGCGGACTGCCGGGCAAACGATGCGTGCTCGTTTGAGCACTGGCGTCGGCGGCAAGCAACAACGTCACGGCGGCAAACAGAACAATAATGCGTCGCATGGCAAATCCTTTCGGGGGCTTCACAAGAAATCCGGTCATCGAAGTCTAGGTCGCGATTAAGCACTTGGTCGGCAAAATCGACCACGAAAGAGGACGGTCGATGAAAGGCAATCGTTACAACCGGCCGTCACGCTTTTCGTAGGTTCGCCACGCCGTGGCGGAGCACTGCACTGATCCAGCGAACAGCAAGGCTGTTCGGCCCTGTCACGGCGTGTCAGGGCAACGGGCGTGTCAGGGCAACGGGCGTGTCAGGGCAACGGGCTGTGTCAGGGCAACGGCCACTGATGTTGCCAAAGCAGCTCGTTCCCGCGACCATTGATCCATGAGCCAAGCCGAAGGTCCCAACCGTGTCGTCGTTTTCGAGTCGCCCCATCGCCGGACGTGCATGGAGTCTCGCTTGGTGCTGGAAGCCGCCAACATTCGCAGCGAGGCGTTCCGCCGCATGGGCATGTGGCAGTTGGTCGTTCGTCACGAAGACGCCGATCGCGCCGTCGCCGAACTGGAAGCCTACCGCGATGACGACGAAGGCGACTCTGCTCCGGTGCAACGACTGGTTCCCGTCTTCGGCGGCGCGCCGGTCGGCGTTTTGTTTTACGCCGCCACGTTGGTCGCGGTCGCGCTGCTGACGCAAGTGGGTGCATACGGGTGGCCGTGGCTGGACATCGGCCGGTTGAGCGCCGGCGATGTGATCGCGGGACAATGGTGGCGAGTCGTGACGGCGCTGACGCTGCACGTCGACGGGACTCACCTGGTATCCAACCTGGTCTTCGGAAGCGTGTTCGGGTTGCTGGCTGGGCGAATTCTTGGCGGCGGGTTTGCTTGGCTGACCATCGTCGCCGCCGGATCGCTGGGCAATGCCATCAACGCGTTCTTTCGCGACGCCGATCACTTGTCCATTGGCGCTTCGACGGCGGTCTTCGCAATGCTGGGCATCATGGTCGCCCACGCGATGCAGCCTCGCGCGACCAATACCGAATCGGCGATGCGTCGGTGGAGTCCGTTGATCGCGGGGCTGATGATGTTGGCGCTGATGGGCACCGATGGCGAACGGACCGACGTCGGCGCGCACGTCGCCGGCTTCATCGCCGGCTTGATCCTGGGCTGGGTCGGCAGCCGGTTACCGTATGCGTGGCTGGAAAGCGAAAATGTTCAAATGATCGCGGGCGTGACCGCGATCCTAATCATCATTGCCGCCTGGACCGCCGGCATCCGCTGGTCGGTCTAAACAAGTGGCGTAAGCTTCCAGCTTGCGAGATAACCCGTCGCAAGCTGGAAGCTTACGCCATTGTTAATTTCCGCTCGCTGCGGACAAGATTTTCAACACCCGGTGATTCTCGCTGTCGCCGATCAACACGCTGCCCTCGCCGTCGACGAAGACACCGTGCGGACGAGCGAGTTTGGATCGCAGCGGGCCAGCGTTTTCGCTGACCAGCACCTGCATCGTTTGGTCGTCGCAATCGAAGTAACGGATCGAGTGCGATTCGGTATCGGCCAAGTAGACTCGCCCACCGCCGATCGCGATTCCCTTGGGTCCCGAAAGCGTTGCCTCGATCGCCGGGCCACCGTTGCCGGTAAAGCCCTGCCTTCCCGTTCCCGCGATGCGTCGGATGGTTCGGTCGGCCGCGTCGATTTTTAACACCGCATTGCCCTCGCGAAGCACCAGCCAGCCGTTGCCATCCCCGTCGAAGGTGATCGCGCGAGGACCATGCAAGGATGCTTCGTCGATCGCGGTTCCATCGGCGGATGTCTTTGCTTTTCCATCGCCCGACCAAGTCGTGGTCCGACCGCAAACCATGTCGATCATCTCGCACCCGGTGATTCTTGATGTCACAGACAAACAAGTTTCCGCTTGGATCAAAGGCCAAGCTGTGCGGCTGGTTCATCGACGCATGGATCGCCAATCCACCGTCGCCTGAAAAGCCAGCTTTTCCGTTTCCCGCGATGGTCGAGATGACGGCTGTTCTTGCATCGATTCGGCGAACGCAATGAGCCGCTCGATCGACGAAGTACAGATTGCCGAACGCGTCCCACGCCAGCTCGTAAGGTTCGTCGATCTCCGCCATCGTCGCCGCTTCACCATCACCGGCGTGTCCTTTCGCGCCCGTGCCCGCGACCGTCGTGATGATGCCCAACGAGTCGATCATGCGAATGCGATGGTTATCGACATCGCATAGGTAAATGTTGCCGTCGGGACCAACCGCGACCCCGTAAACGTTGTTCAGCCTCGCCTGTGTCGCCGGTCCCCCATCGCCCGAAAACCCCGCGATGCCGGTCCCGGCAATCGTGGCGATGGTTTGACCGGTAGCCGTCAGCACGGTGCAAAACAGCAACGCAAAAAGAACGGTTCGCAACATCATCGTCGTCCGCGGCCGAGGAAAAACTTAGCAAAGTAAAGAGCTTGGATGATCGCACCGAGCGCGGCGACGACATACGTCATCGCGGCCTGCCGTCCGGACAGCGGCATCGGTTCGCTGGAGTATTCGACGAATCGCTTACGCATCTGCGACGACACGATCTGGCTGATCATGGGAATGCCGAACAGAAGCAACAGGAAAAAAGGATCGGTCATGCGGTAGTCTCTTAACAGGTAGCTCCGACACGCCGTGGCGGAGCCGAACAGCAAAGCAGTTCGACAGGTCAGAACCCCGCCACGGCGTGTCGGGGCGACGTTCATGCGGACGGTCTACGTCCTACAACGTCTTCAAGTACTCAATCAGATCATCCACTTCGGCATCGCTTAGCGTTTCGCCGTGGACGTCTTCGGGACGATGATACTCGGTCAGCACTTCGCGTAGCGACTTCGCTCGGCCGTGGTGCATCCACTTTGTTTTGCCGTACGTTCCGACCAGCGACGGCGTGTTGTAACCGGCGTAGTGATCGGTCTTCGATCCGGATCCGACGTCGTGAATTTGGCCGTCGGTAAAGTGGTCGCCCGTGTGGCAATCGATGCACGCCCCGCGATCGCTGGCAAAGATCGCGCGACCTCGCGTGGCCGCTTCGCTAATCGAACCGTCTGCCCCGCGATACGGATTGGGCGGCGGCGACAGCGTGTCCAAGTACGCGATCAGGGCTTGCTTGTCGGCGGTCGTCGGCCGTTTGCCCTGCATCGTTTCGACGACCGAATTGTGCATCGACTCGGTCAAATCGGTTTGCCATCCGTGCCACGTCCACGGCCCGGTCTTGGTGACGTCGAACAGCGGCAGCACCGTCTTGAACGTCATTTCGGATCCGTCGTTCATCGTGTCCATGATGCGGCTGTTCGTGCCGCCGTCGATGTGGCAGGTGTGGCAACTGTACCACTGGTCCAGACTGAACTCGGCATCGAAAAAGATCTCGCGACCGCGATCGGCGGGCGAATCGGCGACGTGATCGGACAAGCGAATTTCGCGGACGACCTTTGCCGCGGCGATGTCGACCACTTGCACGCTGTCTCGCAAAAAGTTGGCGACGTAAACCGTACGGTCATCGTCGGCGATCGCCATGCCCATCGGACGACCGCCGACTTCGATGCGAGCGAAACGGTCTTCGTCGTACTGCAGCGCCGGATCGATCAGGTCGCCGGGCCCGCCCTGTGCGATGAACGGCAAGTCGCGAAGTCGATAGCGCAGCAGTTCATGCGTGCCCGAGGACGACGCGACCAAGTGACTTTCGTCACTGGTCATGACAAGATCGTGCGAGTCCGCGACGGCTCGTTCGGGCACGTCCAACGAAACGGCTTCGCGGTACGCCGGCCCATCGGTTCGCACGCGGCCGATTCGCGACGCCAGCACCCAGCCGAGTTTGATGTTGCGGACGTTGATCGGGTTGGTTCGATAAACCATCCAAGGAAAGTAAACCTGATTGCCGTCGCGTGACATCAACATCTGGCCCAAATTGATGCCGGCCGACAGCGGTTCGGTGTAAAGCGTTTCGCCTGAGGCGATGTCCAGCACTGCGATCGCGCTTTCGCCGCCTAAACCAACCGCCAAACGTTTTCCATCCGGCGTGACGGCCAAGTAACGCGGCCAGTGACCGGCGGAGAACCTGCGAGTGACCGCGCCGGCGGCAACGTCGACTTCCGCGATCTCGCCCGACGCCGCAAGACCGACGTAGACGCGCGACGCATCGGGCGAAACCGCGATGCCATGCGGGTGCATGCCGACGCGGATGACGGCTCGCGAGACCAACTTTTCCTGCTCAACCGACACCACGTGCAGCGTCCCGCCCCAAGACGCGGTGGCGAAAATGTTTCCGTCCGAGCCGACGGCCAGACTGGCCGGATGATCGCCGATGGGAAGTTCATCGACGATGGTCGCGTCGGCCGTTCGGATCAGCGTCAGCGAATCGGAAGTTTGGTTGGCGACAACGACGTGTCTTCCGTCCGCGGTGATGACGACGTCAATGGGCGACCGAGCGGTGAAGGTTTTTTCGGGACCGGGCCGGACGGCATCTACGGTGCTCGCGACCAGCAGCAACGCAAAAGCAAGCAAGTGTCTGAGCATGAATTCCAACATCCGTCAAAGTTTTTGCGGCGGACCAACCCGGTCGACGCCCATTGTAGGACAATTGTCCCAATTGTCCCGCTGTCTTCGAACGACAATTGTCCCAATTGTCCCGCTGGATCAAGGCCGTTTTTCGGCTCGACCCGGCAAACAAATCCCGGGCAAATCCCGGGGACAATTGAGACAATTGTCCTACTCTGACTCGGCTCCAAGCTCCACGCTCCCTGCTCACCCCTCTATACTCTGGCTGACGCCCGCCAACATCCGGCGCGGCGGCAGTTCCTTTCCCTCCTGATTGAAGGACGCGTCTGTGAAGAAGTTTTTTGCGTTTAGCCTCGGCTTGGCCGTCGCTCTGACCACCACCCTGAACCAATCGGCAACTGCCGCCGAAGCCGTCGAAGGCCACGTCGCCAGCGGTCCCGCCGCGGGCGAATACCTGGGTCCGTTCACGGTCACCAAGGTCGCCGGAGCGGAAGACGACTCGGTCGAAGAAGGCAAGAAGTTGTGCTACCGCTGCAAGTATGGCAGCAGCCCGCAAGTCGTCGTGTTCACTCGTTCGTCGGCTCCGGAAGTCGCCGCGCTGGTCAACAAGATCGATGCCGCCGTTGCCGAAAACGAATCTGAAAAATTGAAGTGCTTCGTCAACGTTCTGGGCAGCGACCCGGAAGCCGCCGCCGCAACGGCCAAGAAGTTCGCGATGACGACCAAGGCGACTCACATCCCCTTCGTCGTCCCCAACGAATTTGAAAACGGCCCGGAAGATTACGGCATCAACCCCAACGCCGAAGTCACCGTGACGCTGGCGCTTGACGGCGAAATCCTGGCCAGCCACGGTTTCACCAAGGCATCCGACGTCTGCATCGACACCGTCATGGGCGACTTGGCCAAGTTGATCAAGTAATTCGCGACACGCGAATGAGAAAGCAAACCTGAAAAAACCCTCGTCGGAAACGGCGAGGGTTTTTTTCGGTTTGCAGCAGCGGTGGCGTCCAGCTTGCGGCGGTTCCATTCGCAGGCCGGAAGCGTAGCCACCGCTGAGCTTCACGGCGCGGAGATCAGATAACCGCTCCAGAACAGCGGTTCGTTTCCGGTCAGGCCTTCGCGATCGTGTTCCGCTTTGGTGATCAGCGGTTCGGTCGTCGGATCGATCAACTGATCGCGGAAGACCTTTTTCGATCGCGACCACGCATCGGTCATCCCGACGGCCGGCAGCTCTTGCAAAAATTCGCCCAATAGCATCGACGACGATTCGCCGCCGACGGCCCAGCGAGAAAGCATGACCTCGCGCGCGCCCGCGGCGTGCAATCCGCACAGCATTTGAAACAACTCGTTGCCGTTTCCGAGCCGGCCGACTTCGATCGGCGTGCGATAACCGAACAGGACGACGCGGCGAGGAATCGGGATCGGCGCGCGAAGATAACTTTGAACGGTCGAGTAGTTCGTCGCCGCATCGTAGCCGCCGATGTTCATCGAAAGGGGAGCGTCGACGTTCGCCGCACGAGCCGCCGCGACGACAAAGTTCCCCACTCGATCGCCAACAAGCCCCGTCGGCAATCCGGCGAGCGACTGCGGCATCGGCTTTGCATCCGCGATCCGCTCGGTCATCGACGCGACGATTGCGACGTTCAACTCCGGATCCCGCGGCGCGAACATTTGGTCCGTCACGATCGCGATCGACTTGTCCGCCGTCGGCGGCGCGGCCGGATGAATGGCAAGCCCCGGCGTCGGCGAATAACGAACGCTGACCACGTCCCCGATCAGCGGCGAATCAACCTCCGCCGACGGCAACAAACCGAACGGCAAGTACCACAGCACGCCATCGGGCACGACCACGATCTCCTCGAACCGGCTCAAGTCGATCGTGTCAAAGTTTGGAAACAGTTTGCCACGAAGCTCGATCGCGATCGCTCGCCAATCTTCGTTCTCGGGCAAGCGAGCGCCGCGAGTACGACCGACACCGATTTCGGACAGCAACCGAACGACTTCGCCCGGCACGCGATTACCGCTGGCAACGTTCCACGCCGTCGCGCGGCCGTCGGCGGTCAGCGTTCCGAAAAGTTGGTTATCGACGAACGTGAACGTGATCATTGCCGTCGATGACGGCAGTTTTGCCAGCGGCGTTTTGCCCGACAGCATCGGCAACGTCCGCTCGGGCAATTGCGTTCGGCCGAGCGCCAGCCACGTCGTCGCGCTGGCCAGCGGTTCGACGTTGATCGCATTCGGCTCGACGACCTTCGACACCACGTCGCGAAGATTTTTCAGCGTCGGGCCGGCCGCTTTGATGACCGCCGCCGCGTCGGGACCGATCCGTTCTTCGCTGGCCATCGCCAACACTCGAGCTCGCGCGACGCGGCCGTTGATCGGAAGTTGCCTGGTGAAACGATCGACCAACGCGCGATCGAGCGCCATCAAAAACTCTTCCGGGTCCGAACCCGACGCCGCGATGCGAAGCCGCGCCGCCTGGGCCGCCGACTTGTCGACGATCACGCCCGCGATCGCATCGACCGGGTCGCGCCGCCAAACGTCCGGCGTCGGTTCGTCAATGTAAGCCGAAAGCCAAGCGTCGCCGGACTTCGGGCCCAGCGTTTGACCCAGCGATCCCGCGATGATCGAAAACTGGAACAAGCGGGGCGAAGAAACGAGCGGTCGATTTCGGCCGCGATGGTTCAGCGCGAACGATTCGACTTCGCCCAGCGACGTGGCCAGCGATTTTGATTGCGGGTTACCAATGGATGCACCGGAGCCGGCTTCGATCCGGGCCAGCACCCACGATCCGTAGGCTTGCAAGCGAGGGTGCATCACGTTGCGGCCCGAGCTGATCGACTTGGCATCGTTCATCCACCGCCGCGCCGATTCCAAATCGCCGGCCGTCGTGGCCGCGTCGGCCGCCGCGATGCTGCAATGAAACTGAGCCAACCGCGACTCCGTCCGGTACGCCGCCGCCGCCACGCCCGCCATCCGCGCGACCTCCGCGGCCGTCGTTTCGTCGGCGCAGCCGGCGGCAAGCTGCATCGCTTCGCCGACCAGTTCGGGTTGTTCCAACGCCGCGGCGGTGTTGGCAACGCTGACCGCCATCGGCAAGACGACTTTTGCGTCGGCGCTTTCGGCCGCCGCCGAGGCCAGGGACAACATTGCGATCGCGGAGATCGGGTGGACGCCGGCGGGCGAGACGGCGAGGGCGGACAGCGATTCGACTTCGTGATCGTTCTTCCTGGCAAAGTGAACGGCCGCGTTCATCGATCCGATCATGGACACGGCCAGCGGTGATGCTTGGATGCCGACGGGCGAGCGAAGGTTGCCGCTGAGCTGTTCGCCGATCGGATCGCCTTCGCACAGCGGCCCCAACAGAATTCGCCGGCGGTAGGACGCGATCGCCAGGCCTCGCATGATCTCGGCCACGTCGATGAACTGGGACGTGCGTTCTTCGACCGCGCCGCCGCGAAGCAGCGTTTGCGCCGACACGATTTCGCCGGACGTGACCATGATTCGGTTCGGCACGACGGCTCGCTGGACCGCCATCGCCTCGGGCCACAAAAACTGCGGCTTGGCCTGGATCACGCCGCGGTTGTTTTGTTCCAGCAGCGCCCAGTCGACGGTCGACAGCCATTGACGCGACACGATCGCGACTTCCCAGGCCTCGTCGATGTACCGTTTCGACGTTTCCAAATCGCCCAGGTAGTAATGACATTCGGCCAGCATCGCCAGCGAGGGGATCGCGTCGACCATGCGGAACCGAACTCCGCGGCGGGATCCTCGCAGCGATCCCTCGAAGGCGTTGACGGCCGAGACCAAGTCGCCGGCGCGGTAGACTTGCAGTCCGATGTAATACTGCGGCGGCGGGTACTGGCCGGTCGGTTCGACGCCGCCCAGCGTGCCAAAGCCGCCGCCCATGCCTGACTGGGCCGCCGCGGAGCAGGCAAACCAGCACGCCGCGATCAGGATCACGCATGGTGGCAAAATCCGAGCAAAACCGCGATGATGAAACCGGTCGGGACGTTTCATGAGCTTTGCCGGTCGGCGGTGAAGAGTAGATGAGCAGTAGCGTCCATCCTACATCGGTCGGCCTCGAACGTCGTGCCGACACGTCGGCCTGTCGTAGACCCGCGGCTCCGCCCGCGGGATTCTGCTGCGGGCGGAGCCGCAAGCCTACGAGAACAATCGCGGTTGACCCAATTTTCCCAACCCCGTAACTTTAACTATCAGAACACTTTGCGCACGATGCCGATGGCATTTTGATAGTCACTTTTTTGCAAAACCATGTCGATTTTTGAACAGATTTGGGATCTCCTGGGCGTCCTTTTCGGTGGCGCATTCGGGTCCGTCGAACGCGGCATCACCGCCGTTTTTGGTTCCGCCAACGCTCGCACCGTCGCTCGCATGCGCGAACGGGCCGACCGGGTCACGGCGCTGGAACCGAAGTACGAAGCGATGACCGACGATGAAATTCGCGGTCAAACCGACGTGCTACGCGGACGCCTGCGCGCTGGCGAAACGCTGGACGACATCCTGGAAGACGCCTTCGCCGTGTGTCGTGAAGGCGGCAAGCGATTCATGGGCATGCGGCACTACGACGCCCAGTTGATCGGCGGCATGGTGCTGCACACCGGTGGCATCGCCGAAATGGTCACCGGCGAAGGCAAGACGTTGGTCGCGACGTTGCCCGCCTACTTGAACGCGCTCGAAGGCAAAGGCGTTCACGTCATCACGGTCAACGACTACCTGGCCCGTCGCGACATGGAATGGATGGCCCCGCTGTTCATGAACTTAGGCCTGACAATCAACGCGATCCAGTCGGGCATGTCGACGGCCGAAAAACAAGCCGCCTACGCCTGCGACATCACCTACGGAACCAACAACGAATTCGGTTTCGATTACCTCCGCGACAACATGCGTCCGGCCGGCAAAGGCGATGACCGCTTCCCCAGCGACGTCCAGCAGTGCCAAGGCCCGTTGAACTTCGCGATCATCGACGAAGTCGACAACATTCTGATCGACGAAGCTCGCACGCCGCTGATCATCTCGGGACCGGCCGATTTGGACCTCGGTCGCTATCAAGAAGCCGACCGCGTCGCGCGGCGCTTCGCAAAGAAGAACACTTCACCGTCGACGAAAAACAACACAACGTTTCGCTCAGCGACGAAGGTGTCCGCGAGGCCGAACGGCTGGCCGGCGTCGAAAGTTTTTACACCGCCGGCAACATGGAATGGCCGCACCTGATCGATAACGCGCTAAAGGCGCATTACCTGTATCGCCTTGACGTCAACTATGTCGTGAAAGATCGCCAGATCATCATCGTCGACGAGTTCACCGGACGGTTGATGGAAGGCCGCCAGTGGTCCGACGGGCTGCACCAAGCCGTCGAAGCCAAAGAAGGCGTTCCGATCAAGCAGGAAACGCAGACGTTTGCGACCGCCAGCCTTCAAAACATCTTCAAGATGTACAAGAAACTGTCCGGCATGACAGGCACGGCGATGACCGAAGCGACCGAGTTCATGAAGATCTACGGGCTGGACGTCGTCGCGATTCCGACGCACCGCGAAATGAAGCGGATCGAACATCCCGATTTGATTTACTTGACCGAGAAAGACAAGTTCAAGGCGCTTGCCGAAGAAGTCGAACGGGCGCATAAGTGGGACGTGCTGAACCTGAAAGACGACGAGCTTTGGGGCATCCTCCAAAGCGAAACCGACAGCGAAGTCAAAATCCTATTGAAGGGCGAGAAAGCCCCCGAGACCGTGCCGCGATCGAAGATCCAATCGATCGAGCGAAAAGGTCGTCCGGTTTTGATCGGTACCGTCTCGATCGAAAAGTCCGAACGCTTGTCCGAACTGCTGGAACGGCGTGGCATCCCGCACGACGTTTTAAACGCGAAACAGCACGGCCGCGAAGCCGAAATTGTCGCTCAAGCCGGTCGGCTGAACTCGGTCACGATCGCCACCAACATGGCCGGTCGCGGGACCGACATCATCCTGGGCGGGAACCCCGAAACGATGGCCTGGGCCCAGCTTCAACACGAATATCCGACTCGATTGGAAGTCCCCGACGAGGTCTGGAACAAGCTGGTCGACGAAATCGACGAGCGGGAAAAGATGTCGGAAGAGGGCGAGGTCGTTCGCGAGATCGGCGGCCTGTACGTGCTGGGCACCGAACGTCACGAATCGCGCCGGATCGACTTGCAGCTTCGCGGTCGTTGCGGTCGCCAAGGGGACCCAGGCTCGTCGCGGTTCTTCCTGTCGCTGGAAGACGACCTGATGCGAATTTTCGCCGGCGATTTCGTCAAGAGCATGATGGAACGGCTGGGCATGAAAGAGGGCGAAGCGATCGAGTCCCAGATGGTCACGCGGCGGATCGCGGCGGCTCAGAAAAAGGTCGAAGAACGCAACTACGAAATCCGCAAAAGCTTGCTCGACTATGACGAGGTCATGGACGAACAACGCAAGCGAGTCTACCGCTATCGCCAAAACTTGCTGGACGGTCACAGCAGTCGCAACATGATCTTGGAACTGGTCCGCGGCCAAATTTCCAAGTACGTCGACACGTTCTTGGATCCGGCCTACGCGGTCGACACGTTCGCGGGCTTCGCGGGATCGAAACTCGGTTGCAAGCTGGAATCGCGCGACTTCGTGAACATGGACTTCGAGATGGCGGACAGCTACGCCAAGGACATGGCCGAACGGCAAGCCGAAGTCACGGTCGAAGAAATCGTCGAAGAAACGCTGCCCGAATCGATGGAGGACGAGTGGAACTGGAAGGCGCTGGTCAACTGGTCCAACACGACGATCGGCACGAACTATCAAGAGCACACGCTGAAGAACATGGACCGCGACGAGATGATCGGGGAACTGATCACCAAGTCGCACGAACGCATCCGCACGGTCGACCTAAGCGAAGGCGAAGTGATGTTGGACGCGGACTTTGGTCTGCGAACGTTGTCGGCGTGGATGCACCACAAGTTCGGCATCGAAACGACCCCGGATGAATTCCGCGACGTCGAAGACCGCCGCGAGATCACCAAGTCGCTGTACCAGCGCGCCGAAAAAGCGTACCTGCACAAGGAAGCCGAGTATCCGGTGCTGACGGGACTTTCCCGCTTCACCAAGAAAGACGCCACGTCGGTGTCGCTCGATCGCGAAGGCTTGGTCCAATGGGTCTCGCGTCGGTTTGGTGCGTCGCTGGAAGTCGATGACGTTCGCTTGATGCGGGATGAACTGAAGGGCCAATTGGTCGAGTTCAGTCGTGGCACTCACGGCGCGGCCGGCGAAATGGAGAAAGTCGTCGCTGCAAAGTTGGACGAACTGTTCGGCAAAGCGGACAAGAAAACGACCGCTGCGGTGGCCGTTCGATCGGACGATCAGCTCGACGAACTGGTCACTTGGTTGGAATCGGAACTCGATCACAAAGCGGCCAAAGAAGACCTGTCGCGGATGACGCGAGCGGAAATGGCGCTGGAGCTAAGCGGTGCGGTCGACAATCGGTTCCACCCGGAAATGCGCCGAATGGAACGTCAAGTGTTGTTGAACATCGTCGACGACACGTGGAAGAATCACTTGCTGACGATGGACCACCTTCGCAGCAGCGTGGGCTTGAAGGGCTATGCCCAAATGGACCCCAAGGTCGAATACAAACGCGAAGGCATGCGGTTGTTCGAGTCGATGTGGGAATCGATCGGCGAACGCGTGACGGATCTGATCTTCCGCATGGAATCGCTGAACGAGGACTTCATCCGCAGCACGTACGTCGAAGGCCAAGCCCGCCACGACGAAATCGACAACAGCCTGGCGATGGCGGCACGATCGAGCGCCGCCCAGTCGGCGGCCGAATCGAGCAACCGATCCGGCGGCGAACCCGAAGCGGCTCCCGAACCGATCCGAAACACCGGCCCCAGAGTCGGCCGCAACGACCCCTGCCCCTGCGGCAGCGGCAAAAAGTACAAAGCCTGCCACATGCGCAGCGAAGGGTTCTGAAGTAGGTCCGCCACGCCGTGGCGGAGCACTGCACAAAACAACCCCGCCACGGCGTGTCAGGGCTACAACGAATAGACCGCCAAACGTAGGTCCGCCACGCCGTGGCGGAGCATTGCACAAAACAACCCCGCCACGGCGTGTCGGGGCTACAACGAATAGACCGCCAAACGTAGGTCCGCCACGCCGTGGCGGAGCATTGCACAAAACAACCCCGCCACGGCGTGTCGGGGCTACGACAAACAGACCGCCTGACGTAGGTTCGCCACGCCGTGGCGGAGCATTGCACCAAACAACCCCGCCACGGCGTGTCGGGGCTACCACAGTGCGACAACGGGGCGGCGATGAGTCGCCCGCGGTGAAAAAGGGAATTTTCGCAATGCTATTCAACGCCCTCTACGCCGTCAGCCTTGCCCTCCTTTCTCCCGTCATTGCGTATCGCATGATTCGGCACGGACGCTACCGACGCGGCGTCTCGGAAAAACTCTTTGGCCTCTCAAAAACCAATCTCCAATCCGGCGCGATCTGGATCCACGCCGTCAGCGTCGGCGAAGTCAACCTGTTGCCCGGCATCATCGCGGCGATCCAATCGCGCGAGCCCAGTGCTCGCGTCCTCATCAGTTCCTCGACCGATACCGGTTACGACTTGGCCGTCAAGCTGTTCGGCAAAGATCGCGTTTTCTTCGCGTCACTGGATTTCACCTGGGCCGTCCGCCGCACGATCACGACTTTGCGTCCGCGGATGCTGGTGCTGGTCGAATTGGAACTTTGGCCTCACCTGATTCGGATCGCGACCGAGAACAATTGTCCCGTGTCGGTCATCAACGGACGGATGAGCGAGCGGAGCGGACTGCGATACGCGAAGTTCAAACGATGGCTCGGCCCCACGTTCGCTCGAATCGCAACCGCGGCTTGCCAGGACCAACCGTCCGCCGATCGGTTTATCGAAAGCGGCACGCGACCGTCCAGCGTGATCGTGACCGGATCGATCAAGTTCGACAACGCCCCGACCACTCGCGAGACGACTCCGGTGCAACGACTGGTGACGTGGTCGGGCGTCGATCCGTGGCATCGCGTTTGGGTGATGGGCAGCACCCAGTCCGGCGAAGAAGCGATGGCGGTCTCGGTTTACAAGTCGCTGATCGGCGATCACCCGAACTTGCGGTTGATCCTGGTGCCGCGTCACCGCGAACGATTCGACGAGGTCGCACGGTTGGTGACCGATGCGGGCTTGAACGTCCGCCGGCGAAGCGAGGGCAAGTCGTCGCGTAATCAAGACTGGTCCGCCGAGACCGTGATCCTGGTCGATACGATCGGCGAGCTTCGTGATTGGTGGGGCGTCGGACACATCGCGACCGTCGGCGGCAGCTTCGGCGATCGCGGCGGACAAAACATGCTGGAACCGGCCGGTTACGGATGCGCCGTTTCGTTCGGCCCCAACACGCGAAACTTCCGCGTCATCTCGCAAGCACTGATCGACAACGACGCCGCCGTCCGAGTCGCCGATGAAGCGGAATTGAAAACGTTCGTTGCCCGCTGCATTGATGACATTCCGGCCGCCGATTCGCTCGGCCGAAACGCTCGCGCGGTCGTCGATTCGCATCGCGGCGCGATCGAGCGCACCGTGGACGTGTTGTTGGGAACGCGGCCTAGCGACCGAGTTGTTCCGCCAAGTCACCTGCCCCATAGATCGACCGCAGCGATTCAAGAATCCCCACGCCCGACACGCTGACCGCGCGGCCTTGTTGGTCGCCGTAAACGTAATCGCTGGTCAGGCTTTGAATGTTGCCGTCGAAGATCAAACCGACCAGTTCGCCCGCGCGATCGACCACCGGCGAACCGCTGTTGCCGCCGATGATGTCGGCCGTGCAAACGAAGTTCAATTGCGTGTCCAAGTCGACGTTTTCCTTCGCATCGATCCAGCTTTGCGGAAGATCAAAGTCCGCCTGCCCGGCGTGTTCGGCCGCGTGAGCGTAAGCGCCCGCGAACGTCGTGAACGGGTCCACATCGACACCGTCTTCGGAATAACCCTTCACGGTACCGAACGCCAACCGCAGCGTGAACGTCGCGTCGGGGTATCCGCCGGTGCCTTCGATCGCGTTGATCGCTTGCGTGATCTTGGCGTAAGCCTGACGCTCGCGTTCTTCGATTTCTTCGTTCGTCTTTCGGATGCGTCGATATTCGTCTTCCAGTTTCCGGGCCAGCACGATCATCGGATCTTCGCTGCCCAGGACGCGGTCCAGCCCGCCGTCGATCAACGCTTGCCGCACCGCAACGTCCGACAACTTCGTCCCGGCAACTAGCTCTGCCGCTCGTTCGCGTGGTCCTTTGCCGGCAAGGATTTCTTGCACCAGCCGATCGTTCGCCCCGCGTGCTTCGATCATGCGAGTGAGTTCGTCGGCCAGCTTGTACTGTTCCAAGTCGTCATAGATCGGCGCGGTCGACAACAACTCTTGCAACAACGATTCTCGAGCCGAATCGGTGTAGCCGCGAAGCCGCTGCTCGTTCGGCTTGCGATCCTCGGCGGTCAAGATCACGATCTGCTGAGCCAGATCGAAAAGCGTGCTTCGCAGCGACGCGGATTGTTTCAGCATCGACCGTTTTTCTTTTTGGATCGCCGCGACGTCTTCCCAAGCGGTTGCTAGCGCCGCCAGTTCCGGCGATTCGGCGATCGCAGCGAGCAAACGATCTTCGCGTCCCCGTTTGATCGCGATCGTTTGCGGATTTTGCAGTCCGGCCAGCATGCCGGTGTAAGCCTTGCGAGCGTTTTGCAGGCCGAACAATTCGTCGCGAGCACGACGGGTCTGCTCTTTGCCTTCCAAGCCGAACTGCTGCATCAAGATTTCTTTGCGGCGAAGGTAGTCCAGCATGTACGGGATCCGATCGTCTCGCAAAAATTCCAGCGCCGCCACCGTAAAGATCCGCTGCGTCCGGCCCGGGTTGCCGCTGACGAAGACGAGTTCATCGACGGAAAGCGGTTCGCGATTCCAAGTCAGAAAATGATCCAGCTTGGCTGGTTGATCGTTTTCGTAAACGCGAAAGATCGTCGCGTCGACGTTGTAACGCGGATACTCGAAATTGTCCGCATCGCCGCCGAAGAACGCCGCAGCGGTTTCCGGAGCCCAGACCAATCGCACGTCGGTGTATTTTTTGTAGCGATAAAGATGGTACGCCGCGCCGCCGAACAACGTGACCACGTCGCTCCGCAAACCGGTCTGCTCGAGCGATTCGTTTTCAATCGTCGCGATGACCGCTCGCCGCTGCGACGCCGCGTCTTCCGCCGAAGCGTCGGACTGGACGGCCGCATTGACTCGCTCGGTCACGTCCTCGATCGACACCAACTGGTTCAATTCCAAGTCGGGCGTTTTCAATTCTTCGCCTTGCGTCTTGGCCAAGAATCCGTCGTCGATCAAGTTTGCTTCCGCGGTCGAAAGTTTGTGCAGCGTGTCGCTGGCGACGTGATGATTGGTCAGCACCAGCCCGTCAGACGACACGAACGAACCGCTGCCGCCGCTGTTGAACCGAACGGAGGAAAGTCGCAGATGATCGGCCCACTGCGGTGACGGTTCAAAGTCGTGACGCGACTTCAACAGCTCCGTCGGCAGATCGTTGAACAGGTACATGCCTTCGTCGCCGGTGGCGTGATCGGGCGACGACAGGGACGGGATCGCGAAAGCAAAGATGAACATGAGCCAGGCTGCGAGCGAGCGTTTCATGGAGTGGGCGGTGGTTTGGCGTGACGGAACCAGGAAGGTCTCCATTTTACGGAGCCGGGGCCAGCGGTAAACCGGCGAAGAAAACCAGAGTAGGTCAATTGTCCCAATTGACCCGCACGGCAGCATGGTCAATTGGGACAATTGACCTACAAAGGTTTAGACGCCGAAGGCGGCTTGCAAGCTTGTTTCGCCGGCGATGATGCGTTGCACGGCGGCTTGTCGGATCAGCGTCACGCCCTCGGCGACGAGCACCTGCCGGAACGCCGACGCCGGGGCGTTCGTCTCGATCACGTCGATGACTCGCCGCGTCACGCGGATGACTTCAAATAGCGTGATGCGTCCGCGATAGCCGCTGAAGTCGCACGCTCGGCAACCGCCCGGTCGATAGATCGTCGCGCCCGCTTCGATGCCGAAGCGGTTTGCCAAGTCGGCTTCGATCGCGTGCGGACGCTTGCACGAGTCGCACAACCGGCGAACGCGACGTTGATTGACGACGACGTTGACCGCTCGGTTAAGCGTTGCCGTCGGCACGTCCCAATCGGCAAAACGACGCAGCGCCGCCAAGCCGTCCGGTTCGGTCATCACGCCGACGATCAGCCGCGAACCGGTCGCCTCGCGAAGGGCCAGCCGCGCCGTTTCGGCGGTGTCGATGTCGCTGATCGCGATGCCGTCGACGTTTTGACGAATGACCGCGCAGAGCGCCGTTTCGACCGACAGCCCCAGTTCCGGTCGTGTTTGAATCTGATGCACCGCTGCGATCGGGCGGTCGATCATTTCTTCGATGCTGCAAAGGTCCGCGCGACCGTCGGCCAGTTCGCCCAAGCACGCCGCCATCGTCGTGCTCTTGCCGCTGCCGCTCGGGCCGGTCACCAAGATCATGCCACGCCGCGACGCGATCGCCGCGGACAAGTGCTTTCGCTGGACATCGTCCAAGCCAAGATCGATCAAGTCACTGGGCACGTCATCCCGGTCGACCAATCGCAACGCGATCTTTTCGCCGTCCATCGTTGGCAAGCAGTGCATCCGCACGTCGACGATCTTGTCGCCGCGACGCAGTTGAAATCGTCCTTCGCCGGGCAAGCCGATGATGGTGGGATCGACTTCGCCGAGCGTTTTGAGTTGCCGGACCAAGCCGTCGGACCAATCCGACGACGGCGCGTCAAAGTCGGTAAGTCCTCGCTCGCCCCGCAAACGCACTCGCAAGCCGTCACCGACCGATTGCAAATGCAACTCCGTCGAACCGGCCGCGATCGCGTGACCGATCAAGCGATCGAAGTACTCGCCGGCGGCGCTCGGCGATGAAATCGCGGGCACGTCGTCCACCGTCCAGGAATTATTTTTCTCCGGTGCAACCGCTGGTAACGGACACGACGTCGGCTCGGGCGCGTCGCCGTACATCATCGCGATCAGTTGACGAACAACCGAAAGTTTCGTGAACAGCGGTCGCATCTGGCGTCCGGTCACCCCCTTGATTTCGTCGGCCAATAACAACGAATCGGGACAAAAGACCGCGACTTCCAGTGTCCGACCGTCGTCCGACAACGGCGCGATCCGGTGCTGGCGACACAGATCGGCGGGTATTAGCGCGGCCACCGCGGCATCGATCGGCGGCGGGCCGGATGATCGCGGCGGATCGAACGTCGGCATCAAGTAATGTTTCGCGTACGCTTCGGCGATGAATCTTTCGTCGGCGATGCCGCGGTCGATCGCGATCTCCTCGAACGGAACTTCCAGGTTCGACGCATCGCGATAAAGCTGGTCCAGCTTTTCGGGGTTCAGTCGATTCAGCGACGCCAGCAGCCGCACGATCAGGGGATCTTGGATGACTTGCGCTTCCGGTGACGTGGTCATCGTTGCCCCAGCGGAAAATGATTGCTCGACGAACCGGCGCGGACTTGTCGATCGATGTTGCTTTGAAAACGATCGAAGCCGTTCTCGTCAAACGTAATTCGGTAATCGCCGTAACCGAAATGCGATCCGACGCGGGTTAGCGACAGGGACCAACCGCGTGAGTCGGCGATGATGTCGCCGATCGAAAAGTGGGTCGGCGCGGTTCGGCCAAGGTCCAGCGTTTCCAGCGAGTCGGCGTAACGGTCGTGGTGACGATGAAACTGATTTTGCTGGTCGTAAACGTGAGCCAGAAAATCGAATGCTTCGGCCGCTTTGTTCGACTCGATCGATTTCAAGTAACTCGGCACGCCCACGACGACGACGAAGGCGAGCGCTGCGATCAACACGACTTCCGCGATCGATGCACGTCGGCGTGGCGTTTGGGTTTGGGTGGGATCGGTCATCGCGAATGCACGTCGGCGGGTGCGAAAAATTTTTCAAGCTTCGAAGGTCTAGCTCATCCCCAATGCCGGCGCGACCGAGAAGCCAATCCTTTTCGCGGCCCCGCAGGCCGGCGCGTCAAACCAGTCCGGTCGTGCCGGTTATGCCGCGGCGGCACCGTTTGACCTGCGGGGATACTGAATCGAAAAACACGCCCCCCACCAACGAACCGACGTCATGCCCGAAGGCCATAAGACTCACTTCCTGGCTCGCCAGCACACCGCGATGCTTGCCGGCCAAAAGTTGAAAGTCACCAGTCCGCAGGGCCGCTTCGCCGATGACGCGAAAAAAGTCTCCGGCCGAATCCTGGAATCCGTCACCGCGGCGGGCAAGCGGTTGTTCTATGAATTTGAAGGCCGCCGCATCGTTCACGTTCACCTGGGTCGATACGGCAAGTACCGCGAGTTGCCGTCGCCGCCGCCGTCACCGGTCGGGCAAGTGCGAATGAGGATGGTCGGTGCGGACGCGGCCATCGACTTGAACGGGCCGACGACGTGCGTGGTGATCTGGCCGGACCAGAAGGCCGAACTGATCGCGAAGCTGGGGCCGGATCCGCTGGCCGGTGGCAAGAAAACCGACGTGTGGAAGTTGGTTTCGGCCAGTTCCAAGCCGATCGGCGCGTTGCTGTTGGATCAAGAAGTCGTCGCCGGTGTCGGCAACATCTTTCGCGCCGAGGTGCTGTTTGAGACGCGGACGGATCCGACGATCGCGGGCAGCGCGATGTCCCCGCAAGCCTTCGATGACGTTTGGAAAAGCCTGTCGAAGATGATGAAGGTGGGCTTGAAGTACGGCAAGATCATCAGCGTCACATCGAAGGAAGCCGGCATGCCGCTGGCCAAAGTCGACGGCAAGGATCGCTTTCGCATCTATGGCAAAACCGATTGCCCGAACTGCGGCGGACGGATCGAAACGATCGAGATCGCGAGCCGAAAGTTGTACGTGTGTCGGCGTTGTCAGGGGATGGCCTAGAACAACGATCCCACCTGGTACGTCACCAACGCGCCAAGGTACGCCAGCACCGTCATGTAGGTGAAACTTAGCACCGGCCACGACCACGAATTCGTTTCGCGGCGGATGACCAGCAGGGTGCTGACGCACTGCGCACACAGCGCAAAGAACACCATGATCGAGAGGGCGACTGGGATCGTGTACACGGGGCTGCCGTCGGGATGCTTGGACGCTCGCATCGCACCGGCCAAGCCTTCGTCGTCGGCGTCGCCGCCCAGCGAGTAGATCGTGCCGAGCGTGGCGATGATGACTTCGCGAGCCGGGAAACTGGCCAGCGCGCCCACGCCGATCTTCCAGTCCCAACCCAGCGGCCGAACCACCGGTTCGATCGCGTGACCGACGCGGCCAAGGACGCTGCCTTCCAGCAGACTTGCGCTCTCGGATTGGAGCGCCAGCTCGATTGATTCGATCTCCGGTGCATCTTCTGGTAACGATTCGAGTTGCGTTTGCATCGCGTATTGATTGGTGTGATCACCCGGCCAGTAACCGGCGAACCAAATCACGATCGACGCGGCAAAGATCAGCGTGCCGGCGCGGACCACGAACGCTTTGCTGGCCTCCCACACGCGGCTGAAGACGACTCGCGCGGACGGAACTTTGTACTCGGGCAGTTCCATCACGAACGGCGCAACTTCGCCTCGCAGGATCGTCTTCTTCAAGATCCAAGCCACCGGGATCGCCACCACGACGCCGACCAAGTACATCGCCATCAGCACCAGCGCGGGCAGCGAAAGCCATCCGCCAAGTACCGCCGTCGTCGGCACGAACGCACCGATCAGCAGCAGATAAACTGGCAATCGGGCGCTGCACGACATCAGCGGCGCGACCATGATCGTCGCGAAACGATCGCGCCGGTTCTCGATCACTCGCGTCGCCATCACGCCCGGCACCGCGCACGCGAACGACGACATCATCGGCAGGAACGACTTGCCCGACAGCCCGAACCATGACATCACGCGGTCGACCAGGAACGCCGCGCGAGCCATGTAGCCGCAGTCTTCCAGGACGGCCAAAAAGAAGAACAGCAATGCGATCTGCGGCAAGAAAATCAACACGCCGCCGACGCCCGCGATCACGCCGTCGGTCAGCAAACTGCGCAGCATCCCCGGTCCCATCGACGACGCGACCAAGTCCGAAACGAAGCCCGTTGCCGCATCGATCGCGTCCATGGGCAAGCCGGCCAGCGAGTAGATCGATTGGAAGATCGCGAACATCACGGCGACGAACGCGACCAGGCCGAACACGCGGTGCGTCAGAATCGAATCGAGCCGGTCGGTGGCGGCCGAATGGGTCGATCCGCCGCTGCCCATCACGCCGTCGAGTTTTCGTTTGGCCCACGCGTATCGGGCGCTGCATTCCATGTCGGTCGCGTCGCCGATCGTTTCGGCAACCTTCGCGCGAGCGGCAGAGAGTGCCGGCAGGACTCCGCCGCCCAGACGCGTGACGATGCGTCGTTCGGATTCGCCGCCGCGGTCCAGCAGCATGCGTTGGAGAAGATAGTCGTCCGGCAACACCACCGAATCGTCTCGCCCCGTCACGCACGCTTTGCCCGCGATGTCTTTGCGAAGCCCGTCACAAATTGCGTAGAACGAATCGGGCAGCGTTCGCTCACGCGCGACACTCGCTTGCCCGACGGCCAACTGCGACTCGATCGCGGTTTTCAATTCATCGATGCCGCGGCGGCGGGATGCCGACGTCGCGATCACGGGCACGCCCAACTGGTCGGACAACCGATCGACATCGATCGTGACGCCGCGCGACTGGACCGAATCGATCATGTTCAGCGCGATGATGACGGGTTTGCCGAGCTCCAATAGCTGGCTGACCAGGAACAAGTTGCGTTGCAACTGGACCGCGTTGACGACGCACACGATCAGCTCGACCGGCGGTTCACCATCGACGTCATCGGTCAGCACTTCGACGGCGACCAATTCGTCAGGCGACCTTGGGGCCAGCGAGTACGTTCCGGGCAGGTCGATCAGGTCGATCGTTTGGCCGGCCAGTTTGCATCGCCCGACCTTCTTTTCGATCGTCACGCCGGCGTAATTTCCGGTGCGAACGTTCAGTCCAGCGAGCGCATTGAACAGCGTGCTCTTGCCCGTGTTCGGGTTTCCGACCAGCGCCACGCGGGCGATGCGGGCGGGCGTCTGAGTCGGGGCAGACGGTTCGGACGCGGTCGCCATGGATCAGATCCGACGTCGGGACGCGACGTGGTTTCAAAGAGAAAGCGAGACAGAGGTTCAGCCGATCGGCTGGACCAGCACTCGTCGGGCTTCGCCGCCGCGTACCGCAATGCGGCAGCCATGGATAACGCATTTGACGGGATCGCCCAGCGGGGCACGACGCAGGTATTCGACTGATTCGCCGGGCACGAAGCCCATTTCGCGAAGTCGGGACGCGATGCCATCGACGCCGTCGATGCTGACGATCTCGCCGCGTTGGCCTGGCAAAAGCTGATCGAGCGTGGTCAAAGCTGGACACCCTGTAATTGGCTATTGAGAATCATTCGCAGGAAGCCAAATCTTCGCTGGTTGCGGCGTGGTTGTCAAGGGAGGAGGGGGGAGCTTGGAGCGGGAAGCTTGGAGCTTTACCGAACACCGCTCCCCGCTCACAACCCTCGCGATCGGTACGTCTTGCGCGACCGGATCGGGTTTTCTCCCAATCATAAACTTCCTGATCGGAAACGCTGGAGACCAGGCGTTCACCGTGTACTTTTCATCGGACCACACCTTTTCCGGGGCCACCGCGAAGCCTTCGCGAACACGCCCGATCTGTTTACCCGTTCCTATGAGAGAACTGTTCGTGAAGAAGTTTACTTTTGCATTTGCCGCCCTCGCGATGACCGCGTTGGCCAGCAACAACGTTCAAGCCCAGTGCAGCGATTGCGGATCGGCCCCGGCCGCCGCGGTTGCCGAAGCGGGCTGCAGTGATTGCGGTAGCGAAGTCGTCGCCAGCGAAGGCGCTGTCATGACCGAAGGCGATGCCGTCGTCAGCGAAGCAGCCGCTTGCGGCCCGACCTACGTCACCGAAACCGTCATGGTTCCCAAGCAAGTGATGGAAACGCAAACCGTTACCGTCACCGAAATGACGCAAGAAACTCGTCAGCGTGAATACACGGTGATGAAGAATGTTTCGCGCGAAGAAACTCGTACTCGCACCGTGTCGAAGCAAGTGCCTCGTCAAGTGACCAAGAGCGAAAGCTACACCGTCATGGTCCCGTCGACCAAGACCGAAACGTACAGCGTGCAAGTTCCTGTGACGACGCAAGTCGCCCAAGACTACACCGTCAACGTTCAAAAGATGGAAACCGTTTCGCAACCTTATACGGTTCAAGTTCCCGTCACCACGACCGTCGAAGTCCCTTACAGCGTGTGCGTCCCGTACACCGAAACGGCGACTCGCACGTACATGGTCAACGTTCCTTACACGGAAATGATCGAGCAAAGCTACACGGTCAACGTTCCTTACACCGAAACGATTCAGCAATCGTATGAAGTGTGCGTTCCTTACACCGAAACGATGACCGCGACGAAGACCGAATGCCGCAGCGTTCCGGTCACCAGCACCAAGACCGTGTCGAAAGACATGGGAAGCTATCAGTGCGTCACCGAAGAAGTTCCGGCTTCGTCGTGCGGCGGCGGATGCGGCAGCGTTGTCAGCTCCTGCGGTTGCGAAAGCGCCTGCGGCGGTTGCAACAGCTGTGGCGGATGCGAAAGCGTTTGTGGCGGCGGTTGCGGCGAAGTCGCTGCGGCACCGGCCTGCGGTTGCTCGACGACCGTGACCAAGCAAGTTTGGGTTCCCAACGTGATCACCGAAGAAGTTCCGGTCACGACCTACACGACCGAGCAAATCGAAGTGCCTTACACCTACGAAGTCACCAAGAGCCGCATGGAAACTCGCACCAAAGACGTGCAAGTTTGCAAGACCCGTCAAGAAACTCGCACCCGTCAGGTTGCCGTTTCCAAGTGCCGTCAAGAACAACGTACTCAAGAGTACCAAGTCTCGAAGACTCGCACCGAGCAACGCACCCGCACCGAGAATCGCACCAGCTGCACGACCGAGACTCGCAACCGCGACGTCCAAGTCTGTAACACCGTTGCCGAAACTCGCACTCGCATGGTGCCCGTCACGACGATGACGACCGAAGAACGTACCCGCGAAGTCACCGTCATGGTGCCCGAGCAAAAGACGCGTGAGTTCACCGTCACCGAGTACGACACGGTCACCGAAGAAGTTCCTTACACCGTGACGGTCTGTGACCAAGTCGCCGAAACGAAGACCGAAGATTACACCGTGTGTGTCCCGGTCCAAGTCCAAAAGGAAGTTCAAGTTTGCAAGACCATCATGGTCGCCGAAGAACGTCAAGTTCCTGTCAGCAGCGGTTGCGGCGACGCATCGGGCTGCGGCTGCGGCTGCGGCTGTTAAACCGCTTTTGAAGCGAACGAATAAGTAACGCCAAGCCGGCGGGTCCCAAAAGATCCGTCGGCTTTCTTCGTGATCTCATCCCAGAGTCACAGTTCACTCATCCCAGAGTCACAGTTCACTCATCCCAGAGTCAGAGTAGGACAATTGTCCCAATTGTCCCCCCGGTCACCAAGCCCCACCACCAAACCCACGGAACAATGGGTACAATTGTCCTACTCTGCTTTGCGGTTGATTGCGGCGTCGGGTGCGGTACATTCGCGTGCATGAGCATCACCACCGCCGTCCTGCCGACGATCCGTCAATTGCCCGCCAACCTGGTCAACCAGATCGCGGCCGGCGAAGTCATCGAGCGACCCGCCTCGGTGGTCAAGGAATTGGTCGAAAACAGCATCGATGCCGGAGCGAAACGGATCGAAGTCACGATTCTGGGCGGTGGCACCGAACTGATCCGGATCAGCGACGACGGCTGCGGCATGACGGCCGAACAACTTCCCCTGGCCGTCGCATCCCATGCGACCAGCAAACTGCCCGACGACGATTCGTTGTTCAGCGTCCGAACGCTCGGCTTCCGCGGCGAAGCCCTCGCGTCGATCGGCAGCGTGTCGCACATGACCATCCGCAGCCGGACTGCCCCGATCGGTGATGGGGGTGACGATTGCGGCAGCGAGGTCAGCGTCCGCGGCGGCGTCATCGAACCGCCCGCGCCGTGCGGTTGTCCGATCGGCACCGTGATCGAAATCAAAAACCTGTTCTTCAACACGCCGGTTCGACACCGGTTCTTAAAGACTTCGCAAACCGAACGCGGACACATCGTCGAAGCGTTCACGCGACTGGCGCTTGCCAACCCGCACATTCACTTTGTCCTGACCAACAACGACAAGCCCGTTTACGACTTGCCCCCGTCGACACGTTGGTCGGACCGCATCGGGGCGTTCTTTGGCGACGAGATCGCGAGCGTGTTGATTCCGATTCGCGACGAAGACGACGACGTCAAAATCAGCGGCTACGTTTGCGATCCCTCGGTCAGCCGCGGCAACAACCGGATGCAGTATCTGTTCTTGAACGGCCGTCACATCCGCGATCGTTCATTGCAACACGCGCTCGGCGAAGCGTACCGCGGCTTGCTGATGGTCGGTCGGTTTCCGGTTTGCTTTTTACGGATGGACATGCCGCCCGAACTGATCGACGTGAACGTTCACCCGACCAAGCTGGAAGTCCGCTTCACCGATGGCGGCAAGGTTTACGCGAGACTTCTGCAAACGCTGCGACACCAGTTCTTGCGAACCGACATGACCCAGCGAGTCGGCGGAGTCGAGTCGCCGCACGCGCTCGATTCGTATCCGACTGCTCCGGTGCAACCGGTGGTAAACTCGGTCGCGCACGTCGAACAGCAACAACGCCAAGCGGTGATCGACTGGGCGCGAACCGGAAACGTGACGCCGCCGTTCAAGCCGTTCGACAAAAGCGATGTCGCTCCGTGGGAACGCCCGGTCACCGAAGAAAAGAAAACGCCCGAGCCGGTCTCGACGACTGGGCCGGCCACCGAAACTTCGCCCTCGGTTTGTTACCTCGGCTTTCAAGTTCACAACCGTTACTTGGTCACGCAGGACGAGTCCGGCATGGTCGTGATCGACCAGCATGCGCTGCACGAACGAGTGCTGTACGAACGCGTTTGCGCGAAGGTGCTCGGCGAAGGCAAGGCGCTGGAGGCGCAGCGGTTGCTGGTGCCCGAACCGGTCTCGCTGACGCCGGCCGAGCGGACGGCGGCGCTGGACGCGAAGGACACGCTGGCGAAAGTGGGGCTGGAGATTGACGACTTCGGCGGCGAGACGATCGTGATCCAGTCGTACCCGGCGATGCTAAAACGGGGCACGCCGGCGGACATGTTGCGGACCGTTTTGGAGTCGCTGCTAGGTGCCGGAAAGCAGCCCGATGCCAAGGACTTGCTGAATCACCTGTTGTCGACGATCGCGTGCAAAGCGGCCGTCAAAGCGGGCGATCCGCTGTCGCCCGAAGAGATCGTCAGCTTGCTAGAACAGAAAGATCTTTATCACGACACGCATCACTGTCCCCACGGCCGGCCGACGGCGTTGTTTTTCAGCCGCGACGAATTGGACCGCATGTTCGGACGACTCGGACCGCGTGGGCGTGTGTAGAATCGGTCTGCGTCGACTCGATCGGCCGATCATCGACGTCGCCCTGACACGCCGTGGCAGGGCCGAACAGCAACGCTGTTCGGCACATTTTGTTGCGTTGACCCATGTTCGGCCGACCTATGCTCCGCCACGGCGTGGTGAACCTACGAATTTAATACCTGTGCTCCGCCACGGCGTGGCGAACCTACGTTCGATACGAAGACCCCATGACTGTTTACCCTCGCGTTGCCAGCTTCAAGTCGCACGGCGACTTCACCGACCACTTGGCCACGCTCGGTCTGGACTTGCCTTGCGACGCCGATGTCGAATCGGGGCCGACATCGCCGCTGGGCCAATCGTTTGTTGCCGATGGATTCACCGTCGGCAACCGGTTTTGCATTCTGCCGATGGAGGGCTGGGACGGGACCACCGACGGGCGACCGACCGACTTGACCCGTCGTCGATGGCGGAACTTCGGCATCAGCGGTGCGAAGTGGATTTGGGGCGGCGAAGCGGTCGCGGTTCGACACGACGGACGTGCCAACCCGAACCAATTGATGCTGAACGATTTGACGGCCGCCGAGATCGAATCGCTGCGTGGCGAACTGATGACGGCTCACGAGTCCGCGTTTGATCGCAGCGACGACTTGCTGGTCGGACTGCAACTGACGCACTCGGGACGCTGGGCCAAGCCGAACGAAAAGACGCGTGCCGAACCTCGGACGGCGCAGCGAAATCCGTCGCTGGACGCGAAGCTAAAAATCACCGACGACGCCAGCGTGATGACCGACGATGAATTGCAAAGGCTGATCGACGACTTCATCGCCGCCGCGGTGCTGGCCCAAAAGATCGGCTTCACCTTCGTCGACGTCAAACACTGTCACGGTTACCTCGGTCACGAACTTTTGTCGGGCGTCGACCGTCCGGGCAAGTTCGGCGGCAGCTTCGAGAACCGGACTCGTTTCGTTCGCGACATCGCCGCTGGCATCGCGGCCGAGGCTCCGGGGCTGAAAATCGGCGTGCGGCTTAGCATCTTCGACTTCTTGCCGTATCAGCCCGGCGAAGGACGCGTCGGCCGGCCCGATCCGCTGGGCGATCCGCGGTTGGCGTGGGGCAGTGATGCGAAGGCGGAGAACATTGACTTGGAAGAGCCGTCGCGGTTCTTGGGCTTGCTGGAAAGTCTTGGCATCCGAATGGTTTGCACGACCGCGGGCAGTCCTTACTACAACCCGCACTTCCAACGCCCGGCGTACTTCCCGCCCAGCGACGGGTACTTGCCGCCGGAGGATCCGTTGGTCGGCGTCGAGCGTCAGGTGCGGGCGACGGGCGAGCTGAAGAAAAAACATCCCGGCATCGCGTTTGTCGGTTCGGGCTACACGTACCTGCAGGACTGGTTGCCCGGCGTCGGCCAAGCGGTCGTGCGATCCGGCGACGTCGACTCGATCGGGCTGGGCCGAATGGTGCTGTCGTATCCCGATTTGCCGGCCGACGTGATCGCGGGCAAGTCGACGGTGCGAAAGAAGATTTGCCGCACGTTCAGCGATTGCACAACGGCTCCGCGAAACGGCATGATCAGCGGCTGCTTTCCGCTGGACCCGTTCTACAAAGCGATGCCCGAACGCGAACTGCTCAAGGGCCTGAAGTAACGCGACTCTGCTACACTTCGCCCACAACCACTGGGCGGGGCGATCGCTGGCGGCAACTGGTTTGCCACTGGAGGAAAGTCCGGGCTCCGCAGGACAGGATGGTCGATAACGTCGACCGGCCGTGAGGCTAGGGCTAGTGCAACAGAAAGCAAACCGCCGAACGGTGCCTGGTTTCAGGCATGCGTGGTAAGGGTGAAACGGTGCGGTAAGAGCGCACCAGCGGCCGAGGTGACTCGGTCGGCTCGGTAAACCCCATCCGGAGCTAGACCAAACAGGATGAAGCGGCGGTCCGTCGCGTCCCATCATCCGGGTAGGTCGCAGTAGAGGCGACGAGCAATCGTCGTGCACAGATAAATGATCGCCGTCGAAGGCTCCGGCCCTCGGCACAGAACCCGGCTTACAAGCCCAGTGGTTGTTTTTTTAAGTAGTCAGTAGTCAGGCGTCAGGCGTCAGGTCACAGAATATTCTCCCGCTGCGCGGGAGGTGCTTGGTCTTCGGACTACTGACGCCTGACTCCTGACTCCTGACTCCTGACTCCTGACTCCTGACTACTGACTACTGACTACTGACTACTGACTACTGACTACTGTACTGACTGACTACTGCCCACTCCCCAACTGCAATTCCGCTTGGGCGGTAAATTCGGTACAGGAGAAAAGCTCTCATCCATCCGCGTCTTTGCCGGAGGCTTTTCCATGTCGTTTGATCCCGAGACGTTGCGGGAATACGTCGCACTGGTCGGTTCGCTGATCGCGGTCGCTTCGACGCTGTACTTTTGGCTGGTCCGCGCCAATCGCGAGCGAGCGAAACTGACCGCGCACGCGGTGTCGCCGCTGACCGGGTGCGTGCTGATGAACGAGGACTACGAAACGCAGCGGCGAGTCAATCCGGGCCAGGGGCAAGTCTGCGCGAAGTATTTCCTTTCGTTGGCCGTCGTCAACAACAGTTCGATGCCCAACGCGCTGATCGGCGCGAAAGTCTTCCTGCCGCTGCGAAGCAAGACGTCGCCGAGTCCGACGTGGACCGAGATGGACGTGCGGCATCTCCAAGCCGACACGCCGCTGTTCCCGATCAACCTTTCGCCGCTGTCGACATGCAGCCTGCCGCTGGCGATTTCCGCCGCGATCGATGGAACGCTGGACGGAGGCTTCGCCGGCCGCGCGATCACGGCGGGCGAAGCATTGCCCTCGCCGATCCCGATCCGCATCGAGCTGAAAGGCGTCGGCGATCAAGTCTTCCAAGTCGAACTGCTGGACAACGCAATCGGCATGGTCCGCGCGCAACCCGCCGCCCGCGCGGCGTGACAGCGTTGAACCAAATGAATGCGTGCCGCGATTCTTAAACGGCAAACGCAAAGCAAAACGACGTTGACTTTAAACGTCGATCAAATTGCGGACGAATGTCGGACGCGGCTTTCCTTTGCCCTTTGGATCGCAGCGAAAGTATTCGGCGACGTAGCGAACTTGCGAACGAATCTCGGGAACTTTGAATCGGTCTCCTTTTTGTAAGACCGGTCGGGTTTCGTCCATGCGTCCGAACTGACGTGTTCCCGCGGCCTGACACGGATACCAAATTCCGGTGGCATCGCGTCCTTCGGATTCGGGCGTTTCCAAATAGAACTCCGGATAGCAATGTTCCGGAATCCAAACCATTCGCGCCGGAATGCCACAGTTACGACAAATCGCGACGAACAAACTGGTCATGTCTTCGCAATCACCTTTCTGATCCTTCAACGCATCCGAGGCGTTGCGGATCGGTCCTTCCACATATTCAATGTTGTCTTGCACATAATCGTAAATGTGTTCGACGCGATCCCACGCCGTCTCTTTGGGCTCGGCTTCTAATTCGCGAGCCAGCATCTTGATGCGGCTGTTGCTGGCGTCGATGTTGGGACTGTTGCCCATGAACAAACGCAGGTCGCGCGAGGGACGCTGCGGAATTTGAAGTAAATCGGTTTGCTCGGGAGGAAGGATTCGCGATCGCGAAACCGCCAAATCGAACGTGACTTCGACCGTCGATCCCGCCGTCACACGGTCCATGCGGACGACGACCTGACGGGCACCACCGAGCACGTCGCGCGTCTCCCAAGCGGTCACGTTCGGGTCGACGTTTTGTTTTAGCAGCGTCACCGTTTGCTCGGGCCAATCCATTGGAACGACGAACGTCGCCAGCACATTCATGCAAGTCACCGGCGTGAACAATTCCAAGCCGATCCGCCAGTTGGTCGTTTGAGGCGATTCATACGTCAACTGTCCGGGGGCTGCGTTGTCCTCGGACCCGGCATCAGAATCGTTATCCGCATCGACAGTGTCAACGACGGGTTCTTGCGAAAGAACGGTTGATGCGAGCAAGCTTGAAGAAGCGAGCAACGCACCGGCCTGCTTCAACATCCCCCGTCGGTCATCCGATCGGGCGAGTGCTTTAGAAGTCGTCATGGCGTTTCTCCCTGAATGTAAAATTACCGCCGCAAGCCTGAGTGCTGATAGCCGCGCAAGCGGCCAGCTGCGTTGAGCTCAGTTTAATTCCCTGCAGATGAAATCACGAACGGCGATCTCTGTTTTCGTCGCGATGCCGACTTACGGTAGCGGTTCTTCCCACAGGATTTTGTTACCGTCGGCGTCAAACTTTCGGGCTTGAAAGCCGTCCGACTGAATCGGCGCGCCCTGCATCATCGGTTGACCATACGAATTTCCGCCGATCGGCTGTCCGTAATTCGGCACGCCACTGTTGATGATTTGATTGGACCCCAGGTACGGATCCGAAACCGTCGGGCTGTAGCTTTCACCCATGTACGTTTCGCCGCCATACACCTCGCCGCCGTGTTGGCCGCATCCGCAGGTCCCGCTGCTGTACACTTCGGGACCGTAAGAGTTGTGACCGTACGATTCACATTCGCATGGCGCAGGGGCCTGCGATTGAAAGACCGGTGCGTAAGCGGGGGCAGCGGCCGGTGCAGACGGGCACACGCCGGTGCTGCAGGGGGCGGACATCATGTTGCCAAGCTTCGGCGTTGGCAAACAAGATCCCAGGCTACTGCAAAGACCACAGCGAGCGCCACGTCCGAACAAAAAGTTCTTCATGGTGCCGCATCCCGTGCTGGTCGCGATCAGCGTTGCCGCCATCATAACCGAACCAATGCGAATATTCATTTTAGTTTCCTTGACGTGCATAGCGAGCGTATTCGTTGATCTCAATGGGAGACCTTAAAAAAGTACGACGCTATTGGTGTTGTGCAAACGCAACGTTGTTATTTTTAAGCAACAATCTGATGACAAGACGCAACACGCCCGCTCGCTCCAATTTTTCTTCGATGATGCATCAAAATAATTCACTGCCGTCTTTCTACCGCTTCCTCGCAGGGATGTCGCTTTCCGTCGGACTCTGGATGTCGACGGCAGCGGCGCAATCTTCGTTCGAGGTAACACCCGGCGGGATGGTCGACAATTCGGTGCAGCTTGCCTCGGACTCTGGTGCCGATCGGTTGTGGCTGATCAGCACGCGTCACCTGTCGAGCAACGTTTGCAGCATCAATCTGACATCGCCGGGTCTTCGCTGGACGACGCTGGATGCCTGTGGCCGATCGCATGAGACTTCGGAAGAGATTTTTGCGGCGACGCGATCCGACGGACGCGCCACAGTCATCTATATCCACGGCAATCGGATGGAATCGTGCGATGCGATCGAGCGCGGCCTGGCCGTTTACCATCGCGTTCGACAATACCGCCGAGACGTTCCGATCGACTGGGTCATCTTCAGTTGGCCGAGCGAGAAGATCGGTATCTTGGCTCGCGACGTTCGCATCAAAGCCGACCGAACCGATGCGGAAGGACTTTATCTGGCTTGGTTGCTTCGGCATTACGTCGAACCATCGACGCCCGTCAGCCTGATCGGCTACAGCTTCGGTGGCCGCATCGCCACGGGAGCGCTTCACGCGCTGGCCGGTGGATCGCTTGGCGGCCGGAGTCTAGAAGGGCCGACGGTGACGGGGATGAACGTCGACGCCGGATTGGTCGCCCCCGCCATCGGCAGCGATTGGCTTGCCGGGCACGGTTACCACCACTTGGCAACCCAAAATTTGAATCAGATGACGTTGTACTACAACCGACGCGATGCCGTGCTGAAACGGTTTTGGTTGATCGACCAAGAGCGAGGACAAGCCGCGCTCGGTTACACCGGGCCTACCATGTTCGCGCCTCGATTTGATGGAACCCGCTTGCCCGTCGAGTCAAAAGATTGTTCCCCAATCGTGGGCCTGCAACATTCCGAACTGGACTACTATCAACCGTCGTGTCGTGCCGGCCAAGGCATGGCCGAATTGATCAACACCAATGTCAATCTTGCCCTCTAACGCCGTGTCATGTGATTCCGTCGCCTATTTGAACGGCGATTGGATCGCAAAGTCGGACATGCGAATCGATGTCGACGACCTTGGCTTCCGGCAAGCCGTCACCATCGTCGAACGCTTGCGGACGTATGACGGAAAGCCGTTTTTGCTGCCGCGGCACTTAAAACGGTTCGCAGGCTCTTGCGATTACCTTTCGATCGCACCAATCGCAGGGCGTGACACCATCACGCACTTAATCGATCAATTGCTAGATCGCAACAGCGACCTGACCGGTCACGGAGTGGACGTCGGCATCACGATGTTCGCCACGCCGGGAACCTCTTTAGGCAAGACGCCGACTTTCGGTCTGCATATCAACTTGCTCAATAAGGATCTGAACCAGCAGCGAATTCTTTCCGGTCAAGCGGTCGTCATCACCGATATCCGCCAGCCCGAGAACGAATCCTGGTCTCGGTCGATCAAGACGCGTTGCAGACTTCACTATTACCGCGCCGACACAATCGCATCGGCCGCCCAAGACGGCGCGACCGGCGTGTTGGTCGACACCGACGGAACAGTGACGGAATCCAGCATCGCGAACTTGGCGATCGTGACGGATGGCCAAATCGTTTCGCCCGAGTCCGATCAAGTCCTGGGCGGAATCACCCAGTCGTTCGTCGAAGAACTGGCCGAGGCCGAAAAACTTCGCTGGATCAAACAGCGAATCACGCCGCAGCGCTTGATCGCGGCCGGCGAGGTTATGCTGATGGGCACCGACGCGGGACTCTGGTTCGCCAACCGAGTCGACCAAACGGCGATCGGCGACGGCGACCCGGGTCCGATCTATCGTCGATTGCGAGCGGCGTTTGATCAGCGATGTCCAGCCGCCGGTTAAGCATCGTGTCATCAAGAAGTGACGGACTTACCGTAGCTGATCCCGCCAGGGTTCAGTCCATTCTGAACCCTGGCGGGATCAGCTACGTCCGTTGTTGTTTCACCGAGTGTTAAGCAATGATTTCATGGATCGGCTCGATCGGTTCGACGCCGACCAGCTTCTGTTCCAGCCCGCCGAAGAAGTACGACAGGTGGTTCGGATCCAGGCCGAGCTGATGCAGGATCGTGGCGTGAAGATTTTTCACGTGCAGCGGGTTTTCAACCGCAGCCGCGCCAAGTTCATCCGTCGTGCCGTGGCTGACCCCGCCCTTGATCCCGCCGCCGGCCATCCACATCGTGAACCCGTACGCGTTGTGATCGCGACCGCTACCGTTTGCGTATTCGGCGGTCGGTTGACGGCCGAATTCGCCGCCCCAAACGACCAGGGTTTCGTCCAGCATGCCGGTTCGCTTTAGGTCGGCAAGCAGCGCCGCGATCGGTTGGTCGGTGCGTCCGGCATGTCGGTTATGGTTGATTTCTAAATCGCCGTGCGCGTCCCAGTTGTCATCGTTGTGGGCACCGCCGCTGTAAAGCTGCACAAACCGAACGCCGCGCTGAACCAATCGACGGGCCATCAAACAGCGTGTTCCAAAGTCGTTCGTGTCGGGCTTGTCGATGCCATACATGGCCAGCGTGTCAGCCGATTCGTCTTTCAAGTCGACCGCTTCGGGAGCCGTCTTCTGCATGTTGTACGCAAGTTCGTAGCTGGCAATCCGCGACGCCAAATCGTCATTGCCGATGCGAGTTTCCAAATGCGATTGATTCGCGTTTTGGATCGAATCGATCAGCCGGCGCTGGACGCCGTCGGGCAAATCGGACGGCGGGGCGAGGTCCAAGATCGGCGCGCCCTTGCTGCGGAAGACCGTGCCCGCGTACGTCGCCGGCATGTACCCGCTGCTCCAGTTCTTCGCGCCGCTGATCGGACCACCCTTGGAATCCAGCATCACGACGAAGCCTGGCAAGTCCTCGTTGACGGTGCCAAGTCCGTAGTTCACCCACGAACCGATCGCGGGATTTCCGGACAGAATCTTGCCGCTGTTCATCATCAACATCGCCGAGCCGTGGATCGGCGAATCGGCGGTCATCGAATGCAAAAACGCGATGTCATCGACGTGCTTGGCGACGTTGGGAAAAAGCGAACTGACCCACTTACCGCATTGGCCATGCTGAGCAAAGTCCCAACGCGGTTCTACGATTCGTCCGCCCGCTTTGTGACCGCCCCGGCCGAACGTTTTCACATCGGCCGTCTTGCCGTCCATGCCCTTCATCGAAGGCTTGTAATCGAATGTGTCGATGTGGCTGGGACCACCGTACATGAACAAAAAAATGACCGACTTGGCCTTCGGTGCGAAATGCGGCGGCTTGGCGGCAAGCGGACTGGCGAACGCCGCGTCACTAGCATTTGCACCGGAGTAAAACCCGTCGCGGGATAACATCGACGCCAGCGCCGACGCACCGAACCCGGCACCGGATTGCCAAAGGAATTCGCGACGCGTGCGACCGCAAAAGTCAGGACGTTTTTTGGAAGAGGTCATCGTTGTTTCCGAAGTATCTGAAGTTTCCGAAAAAATTTTTTCGTCAGGGAAGATTCGTTATCGGAGCCGATCAGTCGATGAACAGGAATTCGTTCCAGTTCATCACCGACAAACAAAACAGATCGACCGCGCGATCGCGGTCGACGCCAAAGTCACCCTGCAAGCTGGTCATCAGGTCGACGCCGCGTTTGATGTCCGCATCGGTCACGTCCCGCTGCAGCACCCGTTCCACCGTACGCCGCACAACAACCTCGTCGCCAACATTTTTTGCATCGATCGAACTTGATAGATTGTCCGCGACCGAGTGGGCGAAGTCGCTGTTCAGCATCGAAAGGGCCTGCCCAGGCTGCAACGTCGCGAATCGTTCTTCGCACGTCAGGTCCGGATCGGGAAAATCAAACGCCGTCAACAGCGGCGTCAACAGCGATCGTTTGACGTGAATGTAAACGCTCCGCCGATTCCGCTCGGACTGCGGCGAGTCACCCCAACCGTCGCCGGGTTTGGACTGTCCCGCCAGAACTTCCGCCGAAAGTTTTTCGTAGAAGCTCGGTCCGCCGAGCGACAAGTTCAGCGTTCCCGCGGCGGCCAACATCGAATCGCGGACTTCTTCGGCGCTCAACCGTCGTGGATCGAATCGCCAGAATCGGTCGTTGTTCGGATCGACGTCCAAGCCGGGTTGATCTCCCGAGGACGACATCTGATACGTGCGGCTGGTCATCAATAGCCGGTGCATCGACTTCATCTTCCAATCGCCTTCGATCAAACGCATCGCCAGGAAGTCCAACAATTCCGGGTGCGTCGGCGGCGTGCCCAACTGGCCGAAGTTGTTGCTGCTTCGTACGATGCCGCGACCGAAGTGGAATTGCCAAATCCGGTTCGCCATCACTCGCGCGGTCAAGAAGTTTTCGTCCGCCACGATCCAATCCGCCAGCACTCGCCGGCGACCGGACGACCGTGCCGAATCGTCGACAGATGGTATGACGGGAGCGGGTTGGCCAAAGATCGTTGGGTAATCCGGCTGGACGGGGTCAGCCGGTGAGTGCGGATTGCCACGAAAGAAGACGAAGGTTTGTTGCGGTTTCGCATCGCACTTGGCCAATCCCATCACGGCATCGCGAGCTGGCAATTCGGATTGTTGTTCTTGCAGTTCTTTCAGTTCGGACTTCAGCGATGCATAGGAAGTTCGTTGGTCGTCATCCAATTGAGCGTCCAGCTTTTCGCGAAGCACTTTTTTTCGCTCACGCTCTCGACCTTCAGTGGCACGTTGATCGGGCGCGGACATCTTTGCGATGCCGGCTTGCTCGATCTGCTTCATCGCATCTTCGACGCGGCGTCGATTCTCGTCCAGCTCTTGAAACTTTGCGATCACCGCCGGTGGCGTGATGTCGATTTGGTTATTGGAAGTGACGTCGCCGCGAGTCGCGTAGCTGGTCACATCGGCCAAGAACGCGGCCATGCTGTAGTAATCGGTTTGCGGGATCGGGTCGATTTTGTGATCGTGACAACGGGCGCAGTTGATCGTCAGACCCAGGAACGCTTGCCCGGTCGTCGCGATGATGTCGTCCATTTCGTCGGCGCGGGCTTGCAACGGGTCGGCCGGTTCGTCGTCCCAAATGCCCAACCGGTAATAGCCCGTCGCGGTCAGCGTTTCGGTCGTGACGTGGTCGAGTTCGTCGCCGGCAAGTTGTTCGCGAACGAATTGGTCATACGGCTTGTCATCGTTGAACGACTTGATGACGTAGTCGCGATACTTCCACGCGTTCGGCTTGATGCCGTCCCGCTCGAACGAATTCGTTTCGGCATAGCGGACCAAGTCCAACCAGTGGCGGCCCCAACGTTCGCCGTACTGGGGCGATTCCAACAAGTCGTCGACCAATCGCTCGAACGCCAACGGATCCGGGTCCGTCACAAACGCTTGCACCTGAGCCATCGTCGGCGGCAATCCGGTCAGGTCGTAGTACGCGCCGTCGGATCAGGGTTCTTCGGTCGGCCGTTTCGTTGGGCGTCAAACCGACTTGGTCCAACCCGTCGCGGATGAACGCGTCGATCGGGTTTTGCATCCAAAGCGGATCGTCCACCGCCGGCGGCGTGTGATCGATCATCGGCTCGAACGCCCAGTGATCGCTCCAAGCGGCCCCTTCGGCGATCCAAGTTTTTAGAAGCGTGATTTCCTCGGGCGAAACGCGATCTCCCTCGGGCGGCATTTGCTCGTATTCGTCGTCCGACTCGATGCGAGCAATCAGGACGCTGGCATCGACGTCGCCCGGCACGATCGCGTGCTCGCCCGACTCGGTCTCGGCGTAGGCGGCTTCCTGGTCAATGAATCGCAGACCGCCTTCGGCATCGTCGGGACCATGACAGGCGTAACATCTCTTGGCCAAGATGGGTTGGATCTGGCTGGCAAAGTCCACCGTCTTGATTTCCGCCCGCTCGGCTGCCGAAGCGTCTGCTGAACAAACGATCGACAACATCGCTGTGGCGAGCAGAGCGCGGAGTGACTTGGCGGGGGAAGCGACGGCGAAAATCATCAGTCGAAACCTTCGGTACGGACGACGAGGGCGGGCGGGCGGCAAGCGGGTGGCAAGCGGGTGGGAGGGCGGACGGTGGGGTCGGGAAGATGCACCGATCGCAGACTATCAAACAATCGTATTCTGCCAATGAGAACCGACATCATCTTCCTGAGACTCGTTTCACGTCCAGGACGACAGAGCGAGCAGCGGGCCCGCAAAGGGCGACTTAAAGTCGATTTGGGTTGCATTCCCGGACCGCTGCCATGATAAGCTGTCTCAGCACGGCACGCGATCGATTCTCATCGAAATGCTTGCTTCCTGCTGCCATTGGATCGCCCAATCGTTGCCGCCTCCATCGCAAACAGAGAACTGCCGAGAAGGCGGTCCGTTGCCATGTCCCATTCCATCGTTTCGGCGATCGAGCAACCGAAGCCGTCTGCGAAGCCGCCCGCCGATCGGCCCAACGTGCTGCTGATTGTCGAAACAGCGATGGCGTTCGGGCGTGGCGTGCTGGAAGGCATCAGCCGGTACCTCTTGCAGAACCCGCCCTGGCAAGTGCAACTGGACCTGCGAGAATTACTGGTGACGCCGCCGGCGTGGCTGAACCGGTGGGAAGGCGATGGCATCATCACGCGTTCGACGACGCCCGAGATGGCCGAGTTGATTTTGCATCGCGGCATTCCGACGGTGAACCTGACGGACATCTACGGCGATCAAGGCATCCCCGCGATCTGGAACGATCATCAAGCGATCGGACAAATGGCGGCCGAGCACTTGATCCAGCGTGGCCTGAACCACTTCGCGTTCTGCGGCTTCAGCGACCACCACTGGTCGACCGAACGCCGGATCGGGTTTGCGTCAGCGATCGCCACGCGAGGCACCGAGATCCATCATCACAGTTCCGACTGGGCACAAGCACGGCGGGGCGGCTGGGAAAAACAGCACGCCAAAATCGTCGAGTGGTTGATCGGTTTGCCCAAGCCGATCGGCATCATGGCGTGCAACGACTTTCGTGGACAGCACGTTCTGGAAGCTTGTCACGCGGCCAAGATCTCGGTGCCCGATCAGGTCGCGGTGATCGGCGTGGACAACGACGAAGTGATTTGTGATTTCTGCCAACCGCCGCTGACCAGCGTGATTCCGGCGGCCGAGCGGATCGGTTTCGAGGCCGCGTCGATGCTGGGAAAATTGATGCGAGGCGAAAAACTGGAACAGACCAAACTGCTGATCCAACCGCTCGGCATCGCGGCCCGGCATTCGACCGACGTGATGGCCATCGAGGATGCCGACGTCGTGTCGGCACTGCAACTGATCCGCGATCGGGCTTGCCTGGGGCTAACCGTCGCCGACATCTTGGACGCGATCCCGATCGCGCGAAGTTCATTGGAACGACGATTCCGCAAAGCCGTCGGCCGATCGCCGCAAGCCGAAATCCGCGACGCCCAGCTCAAACGAGCGAAGCAATTGCTGTGCGAGACCGATTTGTCCTTAGCCCAAGTCGCCTCGCTAACCGGCTTCAAACACTCGGAATACTTCAGCGTCGTCTTCAAGCGAGAAGTCGGCCAAACCCCGGGCCAATTTCGAGCAAATGTGGGTTAGGGTGACGGACATCCCTCGTTTAACGCCCAGCCGCAGGCGCCGGCCTCCCCCTGGACAGCACCACGTGAGGCCGGTGCCTGCGGTTGGGCGCTAAACGAAGTCGTACCCCTCCACCAAATCCTCCGGAAGCACGATGCAAATCCAATGCTAGCAGGATTTTCACAGGGCATTGACCTCTACGGCTCCAGCTATATCGCCGCTCGCGTCGGACAAACGGAAAGACTTGGGAAACTCGCCGTTCGTACACCCCTGGGTGCAGAACGTTTAATTGCACAAAAACCTCTCACTCCCCCCACGAGAGCCATTTCATGTGCTCGACAAGATCTTAGACTAGATCTCGGTTACGGAAAGATTGACGCGTGAACTTCCTGATTGGTAGTTCAAAGTATCGGTGATCTCGATGAAAAATCTTTGCAGCTTCTGCAGCTTTGCAGCTTTGCAGCTTTGCAGCTTTGTTGTTCTTGCGTCCTCCTTAGCTTGTGCGCAGGGCGATCCTGACGCCTCTGGCTCGGCTCCCGTTGGCACTCGTCCCGTGACGATGGAGGACGTACAGAGAATTTTGGCTGGTCAAAAGCTCGGCCACACCCATGGGTTTGCAGGCCGAATTGCAATCTTGACCTCCCCGTTTTACCGCGAAGCAATCGGGCATTCTTCCGAACAAGTTGCTGAAGTCTCGCAACTTGTTGAAACAATCAAACTCGATCCTGAGTTGATCGAGAAGATGCTTGTAGAAGACATCTCGAAGATCTCTGAAAGAGAAGCTTCCAAGATCAGTCGTGACTCCATCGCTGATCTAAAGCAACAAGTTCTGTTTGCCGAAACCAAGATCGAAGGAATATTGGACGCCCCCCAATATAAGCGAATGCTTGCCATACAGGCTTATTTAACTGGCTTGCGGGCGTTGGACGACCGGGTGGTGGCACGCGAGTGCCAGTTAAACAAGTCGGAAATCGTCAAAATACGAAGAGCAATTTCCACTACAACAAAGGAGCAGCAGCTACGGCCAGTCGACACGGTTGCTGCTATGCGATGGTACTTCTCTGTCCAAGATAGTGTTGAGCAAGCGATTCGCTCCACCTTAAACGCTGATCAACAGCGGGAATTTAATCGACTTCGCAGCGAAGGAAAGCGACTTTGCGAAGACATCGACGTAAGAAGCAACCGCAACCTACCCAGAGGAGCGTCGGGCTCCCTGGAAACTTCGTCAGCTCATGGGGAGATTAAACCATGAAATTTCTTGCAGCGTTTTGTAGTCTCGCGTTCGTCTGCGTTCTAAGTTCTCAGGCGTGTTGGGCACAGCTGGATCCGAAACTTGATACTTTCAACAGATTTTTCCCGACTGCGACTGCGGGGGATGGAGATCTATCTGACGAAGATGCGACGGCAGTATTCGATTACATCCTTGGAGGCGGCCAGACGTCGACGGCTTTGCTTCCGGCGGGTAATTTTGCGATCAAAATGGATGTCAATTTGAATGGTAACGTCGGGTTCGATGATGCCGGCGTTGTCGCAACCGCTCTTTTGACCTATCCCTTTCAGAACCAGTCATCGGCTGCAGGTCCAGCCGACGTGAATAACAGCGGAAGCGTGACGGCTCTCGACTATCTGATATGCATCAACCGAATTGGGCAACGAGGCCCAGACGGTAATTACAAGACGACAATCAAGTTGGTAACGCCATCGCAAAACCTATTTTACGATGTAAACGGCAACAACTTGTTTACAAGTCTGGACCTCGTAATCGTTGCCAACTCACTTTAATAGGGAGTCAATCGGCCAAATCCGTGGCCTCCCCCGGCGAAGCGTGTCGGGGGAGACCGCGAGGATTTAACATCACACACTTATTTGATGACTCGAAATGATCAGCAACGGTCCACGAAAACGCAACCTCGGAATCGAAAATCTCTGCCGACGCGACATGATGGCGGTTTACTCGGTCGCACCGCTTGGAAGGGACAATCCAGTTGCCCTTATCGCAGCATTGGTTTCCGCGAATGAGACGCCGGAACCAGATACCATCCAACTTGCGCCTGGAACTTACGACCTGTCATCGTTCAGTTCAATGCAGTCGCTGACCATTGCCTCAAATATAACGATCGTCGGGACGTCACCTGACGCGGTGAAGATCATTCCTGCAAGGGGGGTGCGACCAATTCACGTCACCGACCAGGGCACCCTTGATCTACGCGACGTTGGCATTGCCGCGACCTATTCATCGATGGGTGCTGCTGTTCTTAACGAGGGTTCTGCCAGCTTGACTAACGTGGGCATCACTGGAACGATTCAGGATGGACCGCACGACGAGTGGGGTGACGTGTTCACGTTGATAGTAAACCGAGGCGATTTGTCGATTGATCGATCTGCGTTGATTGGGTCCGTCTCAAACGGGGTCACCAATCTTCGAAACGGACGTCTATCCGTAACGGACTCCATTATCGCCGGAAATGCCGGTGCCGGAATCGTCAACGTCGACATCGCTCGCCCAGGGGATCGATCTGATCCAGCGCCGATGTCAGCGACTGTGACGGGGTCGATCCTGTTTGGAAATACGCACGGCATCTACGGGTCTGCGCCGTTAAACATCTCAGCGACAACAATCACAGATAATGACTCAGTTATCGGTGGGGCCGGCGTGCAATTTGGCGGTGCATCGGACGACTTGACTGTTGGACCGAACAACCAAATCGTTGGCAACAGAAGCGAGTTTGGCGGCAATGATTTAGTGAATACGAAGGCTTTCTTTGAACAAGGAAGAATCCAACTGGTCGACGGCGTTCGAGCGAGCGATACGTTTGGCGATTTAGCAACTGCGCAAGCAAACGTTTCCGAAATTACGGTCTCCATCGCAATCGATGGCGTGCTCGACCGAGATGACCTTATCGGCATATTCACGCCCACGTTTGTGCGTGATGACGGCCAGACTTCAGTCATAGGGGTGACGGATCGGCCGGCAAACCTTTTTTGGGACCAATCGTCCGATCAATTTGTGGTCGCGTTGTCTGGTCAAGTTCCGTCGGACAGAATTGTTGCCGATAGCCTGCGGGACTTTCAGTTTGGGGGAGATCTTGTCGATTTCCCGTACAAGCCAGTCGTGTCTGGCAATGATCGCCTGACGCTTGACCGGATCCAGTTGCCGGATTGGTACACGATCGGTGAACGAAACCTATGGGGTCAATTGCGACCAACTCGCGTCACTTCCCAACATGGATTTAGCAGTGGTGAAATTTACTTAAGGTCATTCGATTACGCTCCCCCGGCGGCTTTTTCAGGAACCGACATTTTAACCATTACGTCGTTGAACGAGGCTGGTCAGGAAAAAAGTGTCGACGTAACGATTGAGGTTGCGCCTGCCGATATCCGCCTTGATATCATTGCGGTCGAACAACCGGAGTTAATTCGCGTCGAAGTGAATGCGGCGGGCACGCTTTACGTTAATTCTTTCGCTTTCGCGATCGAATACGATCCCACAGTGGTTCGGCCACAAGTGGTCTCGTTTGGGGACGACTTCCCGACTCTGCAGAGCGTTTCTGATGCTACCCGAGGTTTAATCTCGTTCAGTGCGATCCAGCGGCTCGATGGCGTCATCCCAAATGCTGATCTTGCAACCGTGCGATTTGAGCGGATCTCCGACGGTGCCGCAGGAATTCAGATATTAAGAGAGACGGATTGGAAACTGAACGCGAGTGGCTTCGATCTGGGGCCTGGTGCGGTCAATGTCGAATACGCGTCGTTCGAATCGTCGGACACCAATCGAGATGGAAAAGTTTCTGCGGCGGACGCACTGAGCGTGATCAACGGTCTCGCACGCGAAGGAAATAAACCAAAGACGCTCGATGTCAATGGAGATGGCAAGGTTTCAGCAGTCGATGCATTGATGGTCATCAATCGACTTGGTCGTACCCCAAGTGCGGAAGAACCTGAGCTTTTCGCACCGCAGAGGCATTCAATCTTTGCCGATTCCGTAATTGCAAATTGGCAGTCAGACGATGAGGAAGACACGGATAGCTTTATCGCCAATCTGTTTTAACCTTGACGGCGACGTTTCCAATTACGAATAGACACGACTGCTGAATCCGGAAGCTTGGACGCTCATGGACTTAGCCTGCATCGGGCGGAGCGGGCATGCCGTGGCATCGCCGCAGGTTGCAGTGCTAGTTCGCCGGGGCTTTCAAAACTCGCTATCGCTCCATCGCGTCCGATTCGTCGGTCGCGATCTTTTTGTGATCTGAACGGGCTGACGACGATCTCGCGGAAGAGACGCCGTTTACCGCCGGGACAATTGGGACAATTGTCCTACAATGTCTGCCGAGTCAGAGTAGGACAATTGTCCCAATTGTCCCCTCCAAAGCAGCAGCCAAAATCCTTCAAAAGCACGATGCGAATCCAAGCCCTATCCTCGGTCGAACTACCAACCCCGTTCGGGCCGATGCACACGCATCTGTTTCGGCCCGATGGTCCCGGCAAGTATCCCGGCGTGATTTTGTTCGCGGAGATCTATCAGATGACCGGGCCGATCGCTCGCACCGCCGCGATGATCGCCGGCCATGGATTCACCGTCGCGGTTCCCGACGTCTATCACGAGTTCACCGAGCCTGGCGAAGCGTTTGCGTATGACAAGCACGGCACCGATCGCGGCAACGAACTAAAGACGACCAAAGAACTTGCCAGCTACGACGCCGACGCGGTCGCCGTGATCGACTTTTTCAAGAACGATTCGCACTGCACCGATCGCGTCGGCACGATCGGCATTTGCCTGGGCGGTCACCTGGCCTTTCGCGCCGCGATGAACGCCGAAGTCGAAACCGGCGTCTGCTTTTACGCCACCGACATCCACAAAGGAAGCCTCGGCAAAGGCATGGCCGACGACACACTGACCCGCATCCCGGAAATACGCGGCGAGATAATGATGGTCTGGGGTCGCCAAGATCCGCACATCCCCGTCGAAGGCAGGCGAAGGATCTATGACGCGATGACAGCCGCCGAAACGCGCTTCACTTGGCACGAATTCAACGGCGAACACGCGTTCATGCGAGACGAAGGCCATCGCTACGACCCGGCGCTGGCGCAGCTGTTGATGTCGATGACGTGCCAGCAGTTCACGGCTCGCTTGAAGTAAGTTCTGAAGATGTAGACAAGCGTGCCCATCATTCCGACAGCCGCGCAAGCGGCGGAAGAGAGTAGCCAGGGGTGAGTCCCACGAGCGTCAGCGAGGAGGATGGAACCCCTGGTTTACATATCGTTAAGAAATTCCCCCGCATCGGCCCGGCGGCTTCGCCGCCGGGCCGATGCGGGGGGAACATTGGGAAGCGCCGGTATCCCGGGGTTACGGTCAACTCGCTGGCGCTCGCAGCCCTCACCCCGGGCTAGTATATGCCGCCACTACGTGGCTAATATTTCGCTAAATCACAAAGCCCCAAATCGCCCACCAGTGACACGCCGCGGCGGACATCACGAATAGGTGCCATCCGGCGTGCAGGTACCGGATGCGGTGATCGTTCATCAGCAATATCACGCCGGCCGTGTACAGCACGCCGCCCGCGATCATCCATCCCACCAACGCCATCGGAACTTGTCCGACCAGCGGAATCGCGGGCAACCAACCCAGCGCCAAGTACGACCACGTGCCGATCGAGTTGACGCGGTGACGAACCGCCACCTTCATCACAAACCCCGTCGTCGCCGCCACCCAAATCGCGATCAACAGTGGCGTACGGACACTGTCGGCCGCGTAACCAAACGCGATCGGCGTGTAGGTCCCCGAGATCATCGTGTAGATCATCGCTTGGTCCCACGAACGCAGCGTGTTTAGCAGCGGTTGCCGCATGATCACGTGCGACAACGTCGAACACAAAAATGTGCCAACCATCGACGCGACGTAAGCACCGCAAGCGATCGCCATGCCGGTGCTGGTCAACGATGCTTGGCGGACCAACACCACGCCCATCCCAATCGCGATCAACGTGGCGATGCCATGCGTCAGCGCGTTGGCCCATTCCTGATCCGGCTTGATCGGCGGAGGTGGAAGTTCGGGCTTCGACGGTTTTACCGCTGGGCGATCGGTCACTAGGTCGACGTCGTTCAACGGTTCAGCCAACCTTGCGACTTCATCCAGTCTCGACAAAGCCCCGACCAGGCATCGGTCGGAATCCCAGCCGGGCGTCCACCGAAACCGTGACCACCGGTGTTAAAAACGTGCAGCGAACTGGGCACGCCTTTTTCAAGCAGCTCGCCAAACAACGTGACACTGGACATCGCGGTGATGCGATCGTCAAACGCGTGGGCAAAAAACATCGGCGGCGAATCCTTCGTCACGACGAGCTCCGGTGTCAACTTGCTGGCGTCGTCTTCTTGCACCAACCAAGCCGGATAGACCAGCACGGCAAAGTCGGGCAAGAACTTTGCTTCGTCCGTCGCGTCAATCGGTTCGTACATCGGCGTCGTGACCAGCGATGCGTGCGCGGCGGTGTTGCCGCCCGCCGAAAACCCAAGCACACCGACTCGCGTAGACGTCACGCCATCGACGTCCCCGTGCCGCACCATTCGAATCGCTCGCTGGACGTCTTGCACCGGCGCTTTCCATCGGACGTCTTCACCTCGCGTCGGCACACGGTACTTCAGCACGATCGCGGTGACGCCGACGGACGCAAAGTACTGCGCGATCTCGGTGCCTTCCAAGTCCCAGGCCAGGATCGAGAACCCGCCGCCGGGACAAATCACGACCGCGGTCCCGGTGTCGTCTTTGGTCGGATGATAAACGTGAAGTTGCGGCGTCGACACGTTCCCCAGCCGGATGACTCGCGCACCGGCTTGCTGGCGTCCGTCATCGCCGGTCGTATCGCGTTCGGGTTCGCCGGGCACGGTCCAAGCCGGCGGTTGGTCGGGCCAAACCGTGACGACTTTGTCGGCGGTGACCTCGATCGTCTTGTCTTGCGCATCGGTAACGTCGCTGTGAACCATGCCGATCGTGGCAACCATCAACAGCAACAGCATCGCTTTCGTCTTCATCATCGCCGTATCCTCATCGGTTTTCAGGGCTGCTCATTGTCGCGGGCATCGACGTCCCAGGACAACCCGGCACGCTCGTGACCGGGTATAACGATCCAAACGATAGTCGAATCGCGAATCGAAGGAGTGCGAAATGACGTCGGGGGTTTTTACCGAGCAGTTTCTTAGCGAAACCCGCAGCGCACGGTTGCATCGCTTGGTCGACACGTCGCCACGGGTCGAGTTGTTGGGCGTTGGTCACGTTACCGACGATCAAACGCTTGTCGGACTGACCAGCAGCAGGCTCGGCCGCGACTTGATGTTGCACCGGCACGTTTGCCAATTTTTGAGCCGCAGCTTGCTGGACGCTCGCGATCGCGGCGCGGCGGTCGTCGTCGCCGAAGGGTCCGCGATCGAGCCGTGGGCGATCCGCGCGGCCGAGTTGTTCGGGGTGCCGTGTCTCCGCTTGCAAGTACACGACGATGTATCGCGCGACGCCGCCGTGATCGCGATCGGGGACCGAGTCGATGCGGTGTACGTTCGCGGCGGGGGAACGATCGCAAGTTGGCTGAAGCGACGAATCGAAACGCTTGCCGATGCTTCGACGCGAGTCGCCATCTTTGGAACAGGAACTTGCGCGGCCGCACGTTTGATCGAGGCCGGCGCGATCGGATGGTATCGGCCCAGGATGAATGCTTCGGTTATCGAACAAGCCGCGTCCGCTTCATCCGATGAATCGTGGATGCGAACCGACGGCCAGTGGTTGATCCATTGCACCCGTCGTCGCGATGGACCGTGGCCGGGCGAGACGATGGACCAGTACCGTGACGCAATGCTGGTCGATCATCCGGCCGCGACGCGGCGCGCACCCATCGATGCACTGGAGCGGATCGTGTCGTCGCGAAAGCTGATCGCGTCGTCGGTCGCGACGGCCAAACATCACCCGGTCGTTTGCTTCTCGGCCGTGCCGCTGGCCGAACTGCTGGACCGACGTTGTTTCCGTCCACAGCTCGGCCGTTGGGATTACGAACCGTTCGGGATCGCGATCAAGACGGCGGCGGCCAAACGATCGGGCCTTCGACCGGTGATCTATGGCGAACCGGATCGGCGAAAGCAACTGTCCGTCGAAGATCGCTACCGCTTTCATCCGATCGGAAAAACGTTCGACTGGCGAAGCGAGCGCGAATGGCGATCCAGTGGCACGTTGAACCTCGAACAGTTTCACGCGGACGAGTTGCACGTGTTCGCGGTCGATTCGCCGGACGCTCGCATGAAACTTTCCCGATCGCCGTGGCCAGTGACTTGGTTGGCCTGACGGTTTCCGATTCTTTTGTTTCATCCTTCGCCGAGCGTGCTGTCGAAAGTAAGAGTGATACCGATCATTCCACTTCTGGCGATTGCGATGAAATCCGTTCAAACTCTTTGCGTGTTGTCGATCGCTGCGGTGGTCTTGATGTCGTCGGGCTGCGCGACCGTGGTCAGCAAGAAACAGTACGCGGTGACGGTCGATAACCAACCCGGCCCGACCTACTTTTCGATCTACAACCGTCGAAATGAATTGGTCAGCCAAGGGCTGACGCCCCAGCAAGTGACGCTGGACGCGAAAGCGGCGCCGTTCGTGCCGGCAAGGTATTCCGTCGTGCTGGCCGGCGAAGGCTCGGCAACGCAAACGCAGACGGTCAAGGCCGGTTTCGACCCGTGGACGATCGGAAATATCGCCATCGGCGGCGGACTGGGCGCGATCGTCGACGGAGCATCGGGTGCGATGTTCACGTTGCCGCCGACGGTCACCGGCAACGTCGCTCCGCAGTACGCCGTCACCGATCCGACCCGCGGTGCGAAACTGGCCTCGACCGCGATGGCGATCCCGAGCAATCCGGCGACGAGAAACCCCGCAACGAACAACCAGTTGCCGACCTCATGGACAAATGGCGACGGCGGCAACTTGATCGCCGAAATGAACCGAACCGGCCAAGCGATTCCCGCCGGCGGCCCGACCGCGCCCACGCGAGTCCTGCCGGCCAGCGCGATCACGAACAAAAAAACAAACTGATCGCGGCCTGAACAGAGTAGGTCAATTGTCCCAATTGACCCAGGATCGGCTGCGTTCAAACATTCAGGGTCAATTGGGACAATTGACCTACTCTGATAAGTCGCGATCGGCGGCGTTCAAACGTGCCGGGACAATTGGGACAATGGACCTACTCTATTTGACCAACCACCAAACTCGGTGCAGGAGCGTTTCGCGGTTTAGGCCGGCCGATTGCATGACTTCGGCGGCTTCGCGGATCGAGGTTGGCGTTTCGGATCGGCCGGCCAAGTAGGCGACGTGGTCGACTTGGTCGTTCAAGCTTTTGATACGGCCGAGCCACTGGACGGGCAACGATTCGGCGCGGTCGGGGAAGTCCCACGACAGCCCGGCGTCAGTTTTTGCCTTTAAGTTTCCGGACGCATCGCCTAGCTGTGCGAGCAACCCGCCTTCGCCGGTTCCCAGCTTCGCACCGACCGCCCGCATCGTTTGATCGAGCCGTTTCGATGAGGGCAGTCGCGTCGCAATCGGCCGCGCGGCGGCGAACGCTTCGGCGGCTTCGCGATCGGCCGCATTGTCGATCGCCCAAGCATTTTCTAATGACGCAGGCACGACGCGGCGAGTCGCCGGAGATGCCAGGATCAGCGACAACGTTCGGCCGAGGTCGAAACCCGACCGTCGAAGGTCGTCACCGAGTTCGTTTTCCAGACCTGACAATGCTTCGCTGTGCGGCGCACTGACCGGATCGATCACTCGGCCTTGAAGCGGTCGGCCATGGACGAGTTGCCACAGCGAATTGACGACGCCGCCGGACAATCGCCGCGATGCCGCCGAGTTCGGATCGGCAAGCTCACTCGCCCAATCGGCCATCGAACCGACGTCTTCCGAAATCCAAGCGATCCCCGGCGCGGCGACTCGTTTCAGCCCGTCAATCGAATCGTAGAACGTCCGCTCGGCGGTCGGCGTCGATCGCCGAGTCCAACCGTTGTCCGTTTTCACGAGCCCCTGATCCAGGACCGCGACCAGGCCCCAGTGATCCCGCTGGCGACCGTTGCCTTCGATCAGCGCGTCATGGCAACGAGTGCAACGAAGGTCCGCGTCCAGCGAGACCGATGCCAGTCGCCGAGCGACCGCGCCGTCGTCCAACCGATTCGCATCACCCGCCATCGCCGTCCAAAACGCCGACGACGTCGTGCCATCACCGCCGACCCAGCCCGCAAAGATTTCGCGGAACGATCCGTTACCAATCATTGCACCGGAGACGACGTCGACCAGCGACTGCTTCGTTTCGGCAGGCAATCGATCGCTGCCGCCTTCGGTGATTTGATTCAACCAGCGATCAGCGATCACGCTCGCGATCCGCGGGTCATCCAGTCGTGACGCAATCGCATCAACGCCGGCGACGTCCGCGGGCGAAAATTTGACGCCCAGCAACTCGCTCCATCGATTCGCCAGTTCTTCGCTTCCGGCAACGTCCGACGGGCGAATGCCGATCGATGCCCAGTAGCTTTCAAATTGATCTTCTACCTGACGCGAAACCAAGTTTAATTCAAGCGGCTTGGCGAGCGGTTTTGCGTTTGGTTTCTGCTTTGTTTGCGGGCCATCTTTTGGCGTGCTTGCCGCCAAGTCGGGCATCGTCATCGGCACGCCGCGAACCGGCGGGCGAGGTGCCGGCGATTGATTTCCCGAAGACTCGGTCGCCCGTGTCTTTTCCGTCACCAGCGTTTGCACCGGAGTGGGTTTGGCGGCGTCGTTGCCGGCGACGATCTTTGGGGCGACCGGATCGGGACGCAGCACCACGATCGCGGCGACGGACGCGGCCAAGGCCATGATTGCCGCGGACACGCCGACGCGGCGCGATTTCGACCGGCGTTTGGTCGGTGAAATTCGCGTGACGGGACGGATCGGAGCGTGCGATTCGTTGCGCAATCGGTCCAGGATCAACGGCGCAAAATCTTTCGGGCGGACGTCGCCGATCGCTTCGCGCAGCAGCGCGTCGATCGCCGTTTCTTCGTGCGGCGGGAGGTCGTCGATGGGTAGTTTCAGGTCGTTATCGTTCATGTCGTCGTCGTGTTCATCTTTGCTTCCACGCAATCGCGAAGCTGTCCTTTGGCGCGTTGCATTAGGTTTCGCGCTCCGTGTTCCGAGATATTCAATTCACTCGCAATCTCCACGCGGCTGGCGTTGGCCGCGAATCGCATTTTCAATGCCGTTTGTGCTCGCTTGGTCAGCGACGCAAAGCATTCCCGCAGGAGCTCGATCGCGCGGTCGCCGCCGACGTCCTTGCCCGCCCAGCGGTCCCAGACTTCGTCCATCAGCGACGGTTCCGCCACCGTTTGGACTCGCTTGTGCTTTCGGTGATCGGAAACCAACAGGTTGTACGCGGTGCGGCGAAGGTAGCTGCTGGTTGCGGCGTCACTGTGTTGAACGAAGCCGTCGCGACGAAGGACTCGCAAAAACGTTTCCTGCGTCAAGTCGTCCGCCGCGGCGTCGTCACAACCGAGCATTCGCAAGTATCGCCACACGCCGCGCTGATGCCGCGTGATCAACTCGGCCGGACCCAGCTCCACAAAAGGCTCGGCGGGCGAGTCGGTCACGGGCTTCGTTTCGTCTTGCGATCCTTGCGACGTCGCCACCGTTTAAGTCAGTAATTCCGAGATCAGCTTGCCACCGCCGGCGATCTTCATCGGGCGACCGTTCTTGCTCATGAACGTCTTGTCGGTGTTGATGCCCAGGCCTTTGCAAACGGTCGACATCAAATCTTCGCTGCTGTACGGTTCCGATTCAACGGCCGATCCGTCGGTGCTGGTTTCGCCGACGGCCAGGCCGCCCTTTATGCCACCACCGCCGACCACGCACGACCAGGCTCTCGCGAAGTGATCACGGCCGGCGTCTTGGTTAATCCGCGGCGTCCGCCCGAATTCGCCCATCCAAATGATGACCGTGTCGTCCAGCAAGCCGCGTTGAGCCAAGTCCTCGGTCAGCGCGCTCATCGCACGGTCGAGCGAAGGCAGCTTTTGATCTTTCAGGATCGTGTGAATGCCTTGATGATTGTCCCAGCCGCCCAGGTCGACTTCGACGAAGGGCACGCCGGCTTCGACCAACCGCCTGGCCAGCAAGCAGCCTTGGCCGAAGTTGTCGGTGCCGTAACGCTGCTTGACCGCGTCGGGTTCTTTTTCGACGCGGAAGGCTTCCATTTGTTCGCTGGTCATCAGGTCGTACGTCTTGCGAAGGACCTTGGCGTGCTCGGCCGCCGGTAGGTCTCGCGTTCGCTTTTCAAAGCCGCCTTCGATCGCGGCCAGCGCGTTCATGCGGCCGAGCAGTCGGTTGTCCTTCAGGTCCATTTCCAGGTTGCGGATGCGGCCGTTGCTGGACACCGAAAACGGACTCCACGCCATGCCCAGGAATCCCGGTCCCGCGCCCGCGCCGCCGATCGAAACGAAGGGCGGAATTTCGAGTTCCGGTCGTTGGTCGATCAGCTCGTGCGCGATCACGCTGCCGTAGCTGGGGTGTTCGATGTTCGGGTTGGGGACGAACCCGGTATGCATGTAGTAACGACCACGAGTGTGATCGGCCTCGCGAGTCGACATGCTTCGCACGACCGACAGGTGCTTCATTTGCTGGGCCACCATCGGCAGGTGTTCGCAAATTTGCATGTCGCCGGTCGTCGAGATCGGCATGAAGGGACCGCCGGTGGGTTGACCGGGCTTCATGTCCCAAAGGTCGATCGTCGCCGGGCCGCCGGACATCCAAAGCAGGATCGCGGACTTGCGATTCTTTTTCATCTCGTCGGCGTTGGCGTAGATCGCGCTTCCCAGCGACATGGCCGCACCGGCCGCAGCCGATGACCCGGCCAGGTGCTGCATGAAGTGACGACGATTCATGCCGATCGGTGTTTTCCAAGTCATGGTGGGTAGGTCTTAGGTTTTAGGAGATCGGTTTTGGCACGTAGCCGCGTAGCGGCGGGATAGGAATAGCCAGGGGCGGAAGCCCCTGGGTGGTAGACGAAAACAAAGGTTAGCCGCGTAGCGGCGACATAGCGTTATGTTGGGTCGGATGTGTCGCCCCTATGGGGCTAGATTCATTTTGCGGACTTCGATCCAGGGGCTTCCGCCCCTGGCTATTCCTATATCGCCGCTCCGCGGCTAATAAGCGTCAATGTTGCATGATGAATTCGTTGCTGTTGATGATCGCCCACCACATGTCTTGCAACATTTCTTTTTCGTTGCCGCCACGCGAACGCATCAGGTCGCCCGCAACGCGGAACTCGGTGGTTGATGGTCGGCGAGCCAGTCCGGCGACGAACAGGGTCGTCAGCCGTTCTTTGGGCGAACGTCCCGACTTGGCGACGCGATCGATGAAGCCGCCTTCTTTGTCGTCGATCGCGGTCTTGGTCAGTTCACCGTTGAACAACATCAAAGCTTGCGGGATCGACCCGTTGAACGTCGTCGCCTCGTCGCCCTCGTCGGTTCCGAATGCGACCACAAATTGTTGCAGCCACTCGTTACGCTTGCGTTCTTGTTCCTGGTAACTGCCGCTGGCCGACGCATCGGTCGACGTGACCAAGGATTGGTAAAGCTGTTCGGCCGACATTTGACGCAGGTAGAACCGCGAGAACTTCGGCATCTCACCCATCGACGGATCATCGATCTCGTTGGACGACCCCAGCACCGCGGCCAACTGGTACGGACGACTGGCCGTGATCCAAGTGATCAGTTCCTTCAAGTCGTAGCTGCTGTTGCGAAACTCGAGCGCCAACTTTTCCATCAGTTCCGGGTGCGACGCGGGATTGTGCGGCCCCAGATCGTCGATCGGTTTGGTGAAGCCGTAGCCTAGGAACAGCGACCACATTCGGTTGACCGCCATCTTGTCCAGGTACTCGCTTTCCAACATCACGCGGCCGAGTTCTTGGCGTCGGTTGACATCTTCGACGTAACCGCTGCGCCCGATTTCGGTGCCATCGGTGAAGACGGGGTACGCGACCTTGGTCAAACCGTTTCGCAGTTCGTAAAAGATCAACGCTTCTTCGGCATTGTTCGATTCACCGCCGAAGTCTTGGTCGACCAGTTCCGCGAATGCGATGTCATTGGTGCCGTCGACGAACCGACGCAGAGCACGCGATTGGCGGAAGAACGAATTGAATTCCCAGAACCGTTGCTGTTTCCACTGGTTGAACGGATGGTTGTGGCATTGGGTGCACTGGACTTGCTGGCCCAGGAAGATTCGCGACGTGCTGCTGGTCGCCAGCACCGCGTCTTCTTCGTTGACCTTGTCCATCAAAAAGTTGGTCGCGCCGTTGAACTTGTCCGTTCCCGGCTTGCCAGTCCCGGTCGCGGTGACCAGTTCGTAGACCATCGTGTTGTATGGTTTGTTGGTCGCAAACGAATCGCGAAGGTACTTCTGCATGCCTTCGCGGCTGGTCATCGACCGGCGATCGTCGCCGGCCGAGCGCCCGATAAGAAGGTTCGACCAAATCGTCGCCCAGTGTCCGGCGTATTCCTCGGTGTACCGATCGTCGTGCAGCAGCATGTCGACTAGATCGGCTCGCTTGTCATTGCCCTTCATCGCAGCGAACGACTTCAGCTCGTCGACCGTGGGGACTCGCCCGATCACGTCCAGGTAGACACGCCTGGCCCACGTCATGTCGTCGACTTCGGGAGCCGGCGTGCGGATCTCGTAATCGCGCCAGCCCTGTTCGACCAGTTCGTTGATCAGGGCGACCTGCGGCCGAACGGGCTCGGCGGCGGAAGCGTGACCGGCCGTGACGCCCACCAAACAGGCGGCGACCAAACAAATGGCAACGAGCGGCAAAATTCGGCGAAGGCAGAAACGGGCGAGCACGGCGGCGATCCGAACGAGAGGTGGTTCCCAAGCGTCGTTCGAACGCAAGCAAACCGGGCGATGTACCCACTCATTCTATTCGCCGGCCGCTTGGACCTCAAAGATCGATCTGCCAGAGCGACGTAGGTCCACCAGGCCCTGGCGGAGCACCGGATCGGCCTGGAACCGCTTCGCGGTTCCGGGCCCTGCCACGGCGTGTCAGGGCTACGTGTTGGGGCTACGGCGGGTCAGGGCTACGTCAGCCCTAGTAATTCACCGGATCGATTAGATCCCACCGCGCCGAGTCCGTTTCGGCTTGCCACAGGTTCGACAGTTCGTCGCCCGAGAGCACATTTTGGACGATCCAGGCCATCGGGTCCGGAATCACGATCGCGACCAGGCTTTCGCCGCTCTTTTTGATGACTTTGGCGATCGCCTTGGTCACTCGATTTTGAGCATCACGGATCGATTCGCCGCCGGGCGGACAGATGTCCCACGGCGTTTCCTGCCCTCGGCGGTACAGCTTGGGGTGGTTTCGGCGGAGTTCGTCGATCAGCTTTCCGTGCCATAATCCATGGTCCAAGTTGCGAAACGAGTCGACGACCTTGACCTTTGCACCGCTCCGCGACGCCATGATCGCGGCGGTTTGGCGAGCCGATTCGCAGGGCGACGTGTAGATCGTTCGCAAACGAAATTCGGACGTTTCGTCGGCCAAGATCTCGGCCTGATTCATTCCCCGTTCGCTCAGCGGCATGTCCAGGCATCCCTTGATGCGGCCCTGGTCATCAAAGTCGGTCGCGCCGGGCGGACCAGCAGAACCCCCGTCATCGCGGGTGATTTGACGATCATCACTTGCTCTCCTTCATCGCCGCAGACAAGTCGGCCATCGCGGTGGCGTAGCTTTCTTTCTTGAAAATCGCCGAACCGACGACGAACAGATCACAACCGGCCGCATGTGCCGCGCCAATGGTCGTCGTGTCGATTCCGCCGTCGATTTCGAGCAGCAGATCGGGGTATTCGGTCCGCAAGGTTTGCAATTTCTCCAAAGCGATCGGGTTGAATTTCTGGCCGCCGAAGCCCGCCTCGACGCTCATCACCAGCACCATGTCGACGATCGGCAAGCAGTCGCGGATCAACGCCAGCGGCGTTTCGGGGTTCAACGTCACGCCGACGTTGACGCCCATGTCTTTGATTTGAGCCGCCGAATCGGCCGCATCGCGAACCGCTTCGACGTGGAAGGTGATCATGTCGGCCCCGGCGTCGACCATCGGCTTGGCGTAACGCACCGGGTCGCTGATCATCAGGTGAACGTCCAGCGGCATGTCTGTGTGGCGGCGGAGTCCTTCGACGACGGGCATCGCATAGGTCATGTTGGGCACGAAATGGCCGTCCATGACGTCCAGGTGCAAAACTCGAGCACCGCGTCGACCAATTTCGACACCTCACCTTTGAGGTCGCCGAAATCACACAACAGCAAACTGGGCAAGACCGCCGGGGCGGCCTCGCGGAACGCTTCGATCGAAGCAACTGCCATCAAGGGGTTCTCTGGGGGACAAAAAAGGGCCTGCAGCCGTCATCGTTTTTGGAAGGGGAAACCCATCGCTCGCGGTGACTGCAAACCGATCAGCACGCAGATTGAACGCGACGGCTAGAAATTGTCAATCGCTCGGCTCAAAACGACGACGGCTCGCTTGGGGGGATGCGCAAACGCAAGTACGGCCCAAACCGCAAGATCGCTCCTGCTTGTTTGCTTGCAAGGTGACTTCATCACCCCTTAAAAGTCGGCGGATTTTTGGGATGAAGTGGACGCTTGAGCGCCACAAATCCACTCGACGGCGTCGTCCAGCGTCTGGGCGAGGTCTCGATTTCGGTATCCCAATTCCGTTTTCGCTCGCGTCGAATCGTACCAGTGAAATTGACGGGCCAGCCCGATCGCAGCGGTGTTAAAATCCGTTTCTTCGCTGGAAAAGCGAGCCATCAAGCTGGCCGCGGCCATGCCCAAGAACAGTTGACCGGGACCGGCTGGCATGATCGGACCGCGGGTGGACGTTCGGTCGGTGAACTCTTTCCAAAGCTTGAAATACGTCAGGTTTTGGCCTGCCAGGATGTATTCCCGTCCATTTTGGAATGTTCCGACGCGAGTCTGGCCGCTGGTCACAGCGTCCATCGCTGCGATTAAGCCGTCGGCGACGTCCCGCGAATCACAGACGCTGCAACCGCCCGGTGGAGCGATCGGACGCCACGTCTTGGTGACTTCGCGGATCATTCGGCCGCTGGATGGTTTCCAATCCCAAGGGCCCAGCATGAACCCCGGGTGGACGACGACCGCTCGCAAGCCGTGTGGCGTCCAACGCCGGATCACGTCGATGCCGGCTCGTTTGCTTACCACGTAGCTGCACGGAATTTTATCGTCATGCGGGTCGATCGGGGTCGTTTCGTCGGCCGGCCCGCTGCGGTGGCCGACCGCCATGACGTCGACGGTGCCGATCGCGACGATCGGCACGTCGTGCTTCATGCAGGCCTTCACGATCGTTTCGGTGCCGTCGCGGTTGACGGCCATCGATTCGTCGCGTCGTTTCCATCCGATGTGAATTAGGGCGGCAGAGTGAATCACGCAGTCGCACGACGCGACGGCTCGGTCGACGGCGTCTGCGGCTGCGGACTCACCCAGTTCGCCCATCACCATCTCGACGTCGACTCCAGCGAAAACCTTGTCGTCGGGCACCGACCGAACGAGCGCCATCAATGCGTCATCGGCCGATCGATCGCGGAGCCGACGCAGAACGGTATTCCCAAGCAAACCGGTTCCACCGGTGACAAAAATTCGCATCGCGCCAAAGTTTGGAAGGAGTTCGTAATTTAACGCCAAGCCGCAGACGCCGGCCGGACCCGACTTTGTCCAGCGAGAGGCCGGTCTGTCCAGCGAGAGGCCGGCGTCTGCGGCTGGGCGTTAAACGATTTGCAATAGCAACTGCCGCGCCGGGCGGGCACGGCGGGCACTTGCGAAAAAACCGATCTTGGGGTCCGACCGACTGCGCCGGTATGCTTGCCGGGCTTCTCCTAAAATTTTCCGGCGGCGTCAAGGATGGAACCGTGACCAAAGATGACTTCCTTCGCGATCAATCCGAACGTGACCTTCGCGAGGCCACCCGTCGACGACGAGACGGACGTTCACGCCGCCGAAACATGATGATCCTCAGCTGCCTGACGCTGGTCGGGCTGTTGATCTTGGGCGGGCCGTCGATCGTATGCCACTCGTCGATCGGCCGCTCGATGCTGGCCAAAACGCTGGCGGGGTACGGACTGGACGGATCCGCCGAGACGATGCGGATCGGCTGGGTCACGCCGCTGCAGGTCACGGGCTTGAACATTCGCGGCACGACTGCCGGGTCGACCGTCGCGGTCGATCGCATCGACATGGACATGACGATCACGGACTTGATCGCCGATTCGTCGCTATCGAACCTGGGACAAATCACGCTCCGCGGCGTCCGCGTGGTCGCGACGGTCGACGAAGGCCGGTCCAGCATCGAAGACGACCTGGCGTTGCTGCTGGCCCCGTCGCCCGACGACGATCTCGATTCCGATGATCCCGACGATTCATTGTCCGCGGGCACGAGCGGAAAAATCACGATCCAAGACGTTACCGTCGCGGTCACCGACGCGGTCACCGGACAGACTTGGCAGATCGGAAGCTGCAATGCCGACGTTGACATGACGCCCGAGCAAATCAGGGCCACCTTCGCGGGCGTGCTGACCGAACCGGCCGGCGGCGGTGGGTCGTTGACCGGCGGCTTGGAACTGGCCATGACCGCTCGCCAAGGCGAATCGACGGCGTGGAAGATCAACGTCACCACGGAATCGCTGCCGCTATCGGTAATCGCACTGGGCCGTCGGCGAATGCCGGAACTGGCCGGTTCGATCCCGCAGAAGGTCAGCGGCGATGCGACCGGGTCGGTGGTCCTGTACAGCGCCCCCAACGGCAACTTGGACGCCTCGATCGGCAACCTGCAAGTCCGCAACTTGACGGCCGAGGACGACGCGATGCTGGGTCAAGCCGCGACGCGGATGTGGCGGAATTCGCTGGCCACCGTCGACGGCGAATTGACGCTGACCGACACGCGGCTGTACGGACGCCGGCTGACCGCGTCGACGGACTTCGTGCAAGCAAAAATGGACGGCGTGATCTCGACGACGTTCTCGCTGACTGGCGACGACAACCCGCTGCGATGGCTCGAAGCGATCGACGGCACCGCGGCCGCGGAAGTCGACTTGGCAAAGCTGGACCAAGCCCTGCCCGGCATCCTGCCGCTGCGCGAGGGAGCGGAATTGGTCAGCGGCCGCGCGATCGCGAAAGTCGAATCGTCACCTTTGAGTTCGGCCAATTCAGGTTTGGCCAATTCAGGTTTGGCCAGTTCAGGTTTTTCCAGTTCAGTCCCAATCGGTTCGGCCAGCGTCCGCCGTAGCATCTTGACCGTGCAAAGCGACGCGATTCGGGCGCGAGCGAGCGGCCGGGCCGTCGTGATCGACCCCATCGAGCTTTCCGCGATCGTCGCGACCGGAGCCGCGGGTGTCCGCGCCGAACAGTTTGCGTGGAAGAGCGCGTTCGGGTCGGCCGTCGGACAGGGCGACCTGCGGAGCGGAAACGCCGACATCGACATCGACTTTGGCCGCCTGACCGCGATGCTGCGCCCGATCGTCGAGATCAGTGAGGCGACGCTGGCGGGCGTTGCGAAGGGACAAGTTCGTTGGAATGCGACGCCGGACAACGTTTGGCGGCTGTCCGGCGGTGGCGAAGCATCGAACCTGGCGGTGACGCTGCCGAGCGGTCAGATGCTGCGCCGGCAAGCGATGCGAGCGGACGTTCGCGCGGTCGGACGCTGGGGCGGTCAATCGCTGGACGAACTCTCCGCCGCCTCGGTGACTGTCACCACCGGCGGGTTGGACCTGCAGGCCAAATTGGTCGGCGCGGTCGCCGCTCCGACCGCCACCACGCCGCTTCCGATCGTGATCGACGGCGCGGGCCGTCTGGAAACGCTGGCCGAACTGCTGGGCCCGTGGATGCCGGCGGAACTGACCGACAGCAGCGGCGGATTCACCCTGGTGGCAAGTGCCGAAGTCTCCACCGGCGACAGCCGACTGACCCAATCCAAACTGACGCTCGCGCAGCCTCGGGTCACCTACGGCCAAAGCACGATCGTGCAACCGGCGCTGGAAATCGTCTTCGCGGGCGAAGCGATCTATCCCGCCACGACGATCCGGGCCGACACGTTGACGATCGCCGGCGAAGCGTTTTCGGCGGCCGCCAAAGGCACCGCGTCGCTGACGGACGTGGAAATGCAATTGAAATGGCGAGCGAAATTGGAACGGCTCCAAAACAGCGTTCAAACTCGCATCGTCGGCCAGCCGCGGACTCCGGTGCAAACGGTGGCAACGGGAGGCCGAGCCGACGCGGCGGCCGATGCTTGGCTGATCCGCGGCGACTGCGAAGGCGACTTGGCGGTTAAGTCACAAGTCGTTGCACCGGAGAATGTAGATTCCGGCACACCACCCGCGACCTGGTACGTCATCGCCAGCCGTCTGACCGGCCGCGACATCGCGATCGTGCAACCGGCTTCGGCGTCGCTGCAAACGGTGGGGCCAATGCCCGCGCTCAACCAGGGGCCTGCATAAACCAGGGGCCTGCACAAAACCGGGGGCTTGCGCAAAATCAACCTACGCCCGCGGGCGGCGAAGTCGTTTGGGCCGAACCAAATCTAAAACTCAACGGCGACGTGCGTTACCAAATGGAAACCGGCGACTTGATCGCCGAATCGGTCGAGGTCGCCGGCGACTGGTTCGCGACGACTCTGTCGGGCTCGGTCGTCTGGAACGACACGGTCGGTGAAGTCCGCTTGTCGGGACCGGCGAAACTGAAAATGGACGAGGTCGCAAACCGGCTTTCGCCGCTGGCCGGCATCCCGATCGTCGCCACTGGCATCCACGAAACCTCGGTCGACATCAAGGCCAACCGGCGTCCCGACGGCGAAGTCGCGATGGCGATCGCGTCCGACCTGGGGTGGCAATCCAGCGAAGTGGCGGGGCTGGCCTTCGGCCCGAGTCGCATTCCGATTCAGATGACCGAAACGACCGTCACGGTCCTGCCCGCTCGCATCGCCGTCGGTCCGCCGGGCGACACGCAAGGCGCATTGAACTTGGCCGGCAAAGTCAATTACCGACCGGGCCCGATGTGGATGCAAGTCGACCGCGGCATCGTCGCCGACAAGATTCGGCTGACGCCGGAACTGACCGAGCGTTGGATGAAGTACCTGGCCCCGATGGCGGCGGACGCCGCGCGGATTCAGGGCACGATCTCGGCGGAACTGGATGAAGCCACGATCGTGTTCGACAATCCGCAGCAAACTCGCATCGTGGGTCGATTGAACTTGGGCGGCGTCGAAATGAACGCGGGACCGCTGGCCGAACAACTGATCGTCGGCGTCGATCAACTGAAATCGCTGGCCGGCACTTTGCTGGGCAAGACGGTCGATGCGTCGCAGAACCGAACGCTGATCACGATGCCGCCGCAAACGGTGGACTTCGCGGTCGATCGCGGCGTGGTGATTCACGAACGGATGTTCTTTGAAATCGACCGCGCTCAAATCATCACCAGCGGCCGCGTGGCGTTTGACAACCGGATCAGCATGACCGCGCAGATTCCGCTGGACGCAAGATGGCTCGGCCGCGACCTGCAAGGCTTGGCGGGCCAATCGGTGACGCTGCCGATCGAAGGAACGCTATCTCGCCCAAGACTGGACTCCGCCGGCGTCCGCCAAGTCGTGACGCAGTTGGGCACCCAAGCGATCCAACAGAACGCCGAAAGCTATCTGCAAAAACAGCTCGGCAAGCAGATGGAAAAAATTGGGCTGGACAAGATTTTCGGGCGCTGAGCCGCAGTGCAAAGAACAAGCATTTGTAGGGTGGGTCGAGTGTGCCGGTAGGCCACGATGACCCACCATTCGCCGCACGTTTGGCGTGGTTGGTGGGTCTGCATCGCTGACGCGATTTGACCCACCCTACAAAAAACTGGACTCCCCCGGCGTCCGCCAAGTCGTGACGCAGTTGGGCACCCAAGCGATCCAACAGAACGCCGAAAGCTATCTACAAAAACAGCTCGGCAAGCAGATGGAGAAGATCGGGTTGGATAAAATTTTCGGGCGGTAAGCCGCAGTGCAAAGAACAAGCATTTGTAGGGTGGGTCGAGTGTGCCGGTAGGCCACGATGACCCACCATTCTCCGCACGTTTGGCGTGGTTGGTGGGTCTGCATCGCTGACGCGATTTGACCCACCCTACAAAAAACTCTCGTCAAATCAAACTAAATCAGATCCCGCAGCGACTTCATCGCCAGCGGTTCTTTCGTCGCGAACGGTTCGCCGTAGCGACGGTTGATGATGCGGCCCCAGTTGGCCGATTCGTTTTCCAATTGATCGATGATGGTCGGCGGATCGGCTGCACTTGATGGAGTTGGCCGTCCAATGACAAACTGGCTTTGGTACGCCTCGATCGATCGGCGTTTTGCCGCGAAGTGATCGCTGATGTCGACGATCCAGTCCGGGTCGACGGCCAACCGCAGGTGAATGCAAAAGTAGTAATAGACTCGCTCGGGATGAAATCGCTCGCCCGGCATGTCGGTCTTGCTGAGCTTGGCCCAGAACCGCGCCGCTTCGATCATCTCGGTCGCCGCGACGTGATCGGGATGCGCGTCGTTCCAGTACGGTGCGAAGATCCAGCGAGGACGCAGCACGCGAAAATAGCTTGCCAGCAGTTCGCGAGCGTCCAGCGTGTGCTGCAGCTTTCGGTTCGGCAGTCCCGCGTTTCCTCGCCAAGCCGGACGCAGGATCTCGGTAGCCGCATGCGTTTCTTCGCGCCGCAGCGATTCGTTGCCGTGCGGCGTCGGCTCGCCGGTCGTCAGGTCCAAGATGCCCACTCGCATGCCCTGGGCGCCCATCTTTGCGATCGTGCCGCCCATGCCCAGTTCGGCATCGTCCGGATGCGGCGCGACGACCAACAGGTCCAGCGGTTCGGGCGCGACCAGATCTCGCGGATGGTCGGTGTGAATCGAAATCGGCATGCGAAAAGTGTCTCTTAAAAGTTACGGATGGTGACGCATCGTGATGTCCAGCATGCTCCGGTGCAACCGCTTGTTACTGGCAACGATCGACGTCTTCGCAATCGGCATCGCGTCGCCCTTGGCCGTCGTGACTTGCCCACCCGCTTCGGTGATGACCAGCGCGCCGGCGGCGTAATCCCACGGGGCCAACTGGTATTCAAAAAAGCCACCGAACATGCCGCACGCGACTTGGCACAAATCCAACGATGCCGTGCCGAAGCGGCGGATGCCGTGGATGTCGTGCGAAAAGAAATCGCCGATCGCGGCCAGCGTCGAACGCATCATCGCGCCGCGGTCGTAATAGAACCCGCAACCGATCAAGCATTCGCTGAGTGTTTCGGCTTCGCTGACGCGGATCGGTTCGCCGTCAAAGAAAGCGCCGCCGCCTTTGATCGCCGTGTACATTTCGTTTCGCACGGGGTTCAGCACCGCCCCGACAATTGCTTGGCCGCGATGGTAGTACGCGATCGAAACGGCGAAGTGCGGCACTCGGTGGGCGTAGTTGTTCGTGCCGTCCAGCGGGTCGATGATCCACAAATGTTCGGCGTCGGGGTTTCCAATCTGGCCTTCTTCGCCCATCACGTCGTGGTCGGGGAATTCACGCTGGATGCACTTGGTGATCGCGTTTTCGCTTTCGATGTCGGCGTCGCTGACCAAGTCATACGTCTTGCCGCCGTCGACCGCTTTGTTCCGCATGTTGACGCCGTCGCGCCAGTAACGCATCAACACGTCGCCGCCAGTTTGCGCGGCGGTCGTGGCGATCGAAAGCAAATGTTGGTGGTCGTTCATCTCGGTCATGCCTTTCCGCTGTACCAAACGCCGCGGTTCCACTGATGACGACGCAGCTGCAACAGCAGGTCCTCGGGCAGATCTTTCAGCTTGCTCGTTCGCGTGTTCATCTTCACTTGGTCGATCGTTCGCATCCCCGCGATGACGGTGCTGACTTCTTTGCGAGCCAGCACGAACTTCAACGCCAGATCGGCCAGCGAATACTGTTCCTGCAAGCGGAATGTTTTTAAATCTTCGCGGATCTTTTCGACTCGCGCGGCCGTTCGCGTCATCCGGTCGCCGGCGAAGTACTGGTGCCGAAAATCGTCTTCGGGGAACGTGTGATCCGGGCCGTACTTGCCCGTCAGCGCGCCCTCGTCCAGCGACACTCGCACGATCACGCCCGTGCCGGTCTCCGCCGCGACGGGCAACAACTGCGCCGCCGGTTCTTGATCAAACAGGTTGTAGATCACTTGCACGACGTCGACCAAGCCGTCACGCATCAATTGGATGACGCAGGACTGGTCTTGCTCGGGGGTGCTGATGCCGATCAACCCGATCTTGCCTTCGTCACGCATCTGACGCAGCACCAACAACGGCTGCGGATCGTCATTCCACGCTCGCGTCCAAGTGTGCAACTGCAACAGATCCAGCCGCTGGACCCCCAGCGCCGTCAAGCGTTGGTGAACGTTGTCGCGAAGGTAGGCGGCCGAATAACGATCTTGCCAGCGACAGTATGGGCTGGGCGGCCACGGTCCCGCATCGGGCGGCGTCTTGGTGGCGACGAAAATATCTTCGCTGCGTTGTTTGATGACTTGACCGATCAGCCGTTCGCTGTGACCGTTGCCGTACCCTTGCGCCGTGTCGATGAAATTGACGCCACGATCGATCGCTTCGTTCAGCGCGGCAAGCGAAGCCGCATCGTCTTTCTCGCCCCATCCGCCGCCGATCGCCCACGCGCCGAACCCGATCTCGGAGACTCGCGGGCCATTTGAACCAAGGGAACGCGTTTGCATCGGTTTGATCGGTGTTGGAAGGAAGCGGTGTCGAAAGGTTGAAACGAATTTGGGTGGTCAGTCGCCGCCATCAGACGAGCCACCATCAAACGAGCCACCATCAAACGAGGGAGCGTAACAGGTTTGCGGCGGGTCCGTGAAACCGCTCCGGCGTCAAATTGTGCCGATTAGCGAACCGATTCGAAGGCCCCTTTCCAAACTTCGCCGCTTTCCCATCGTCGCAACCCGATCGACTCAATTTACCCGGCCGCTGCTTCCGAAAACTCTTCCCAGACGAATCTGTGTCCCGCCGGCGAATCATCGGTGGTTCGCCGCAACCCACCACGAACTCTTCTGTTGGATGGTATCGGTGCCGAAATTTTCTCCGATTCCCCGCTTGTCGATCGTTGTCCCCGTCGGTCAAAGCTTGACCGCGTTCGAGACAACCTTGATCAGCGTGCTCGAAAACCGCCCCGAAAACTGCGAGGTGTTGGTCTGCCACGACGGCCGCTACGACGACCCGTTTGACCTGCAAGACGAAGTCAAGTTCGTCGTCGGCGCGTCCAATGCGCTCGTTGAACTGACGCGTGTCGGTGCCAGTGCCGCGATGGGCCGTTTCGTTCACGTGATCGCCGATGGCATCAAAGCGACCGAAGGCTGGACCGACGCGGCGATCGAAAAGTTTGAAAGCTTCGATGTCGGCATTGTCGCGCCCGTGATCCGCAGCGAAGCCACCGGTCGCATCGTCGCCGCCGGATGGCACGACGGGGCGGACCGCTTATGCAAGCCGTTCGCGGCGGGCAAGTCGGACACGCCCAAGCCGAATCGCAAGAAGATCGGCGCGATGATCCAGGCAAGCTTTTGGCGACGCGATCTGTTGTCGTCACTGGCCGATGCGTTCGATTCCAACGACATCACGGAATCGTCGTACGCGTACGAATGGCTGGCCCGCGAGGCCGGCTGGCGCTGCGTGATGGCGAGCGAATCGGAACTGCGGGTCGAGGATGACGCGATCGCGGACTTGCAACCTTCGCTCGGTCGCGGCCGTCGCTTGCGAGCGATCCGTCATTGCTTCAGCCAAGGCGGGTGGTCGTCGTCGATCCAAGCGTCGATGGTCGCGGGACTTTCTAACCTGGTCCGTCCATCGATGTGGATGGAATCGCTTGGTCAAGCGCTCGCACCGATCAGCGAGTCGAAGATGAACGATCGGCTTCGCGTCGACATGGTCACGCCGTGCAACGACAACGAAGTCATCCACCGCATGCCGATGCCGGCAACGACGCAGGTTCGCCGCGCGGCGTAAACGCTTGAACCGCTGGTCAGGCGGCGTTTCGCATCTCGATGCCGCACAGGCTTTGATAGAAACGGTTCTTGTTGATCAAGTGATCGTGGTTGCCGCTGTCGGCAACCACGCCGCCTTCGATCACGATGATACGATCAGCCATCGCCAGGCTGGTCGGCCGGTGAGTGATCATCACGCCGGTGCGATCGACGAGGAACTTCGCGAGTGCCTGGTGAATCAGTTGCTCGGATTCCAAGTCAATCTGACTGGTCGCTTCGTCCAAGATCAGGATGTCGGGGTCTCGCAGGAACGCACGCGCCAGCGCGATCCGCTGCATCTGGCCGCCTGACAATCGCATTCCGCCGTTACCCATGCCACCGGTGCCAAGCATCGTTTGGTACCCGTCGGGCATCTTGCGATGAATGAAGTCATCGGCAAAGGCCAGCTTTGCCGCCCGCACGACCGCGTGGGCATCGGCGCCGGGCGATCCGTAACGAATGTTGTTTTCGATCGTGTCGTCGAACAAAACGGTTCGCTGAGTCACCAGCGCGATGCGTTTGCGAAGGTCACGCGTTCGCAGCGACTTCATCGGAACGTCATCTAACATGACGCGTCCCGATTGCGGATCATCGAACCGGCACAGCAGGTTCACGATCGTGCTCTTGCCGCTGCCGTTGGGACCGACGACCGCGATCGTTTCGCCGTGCCGGATCGTCAAGTCGATGCCGCGAAGCACCATCGGGCCGGACGGGTATTGGTACGAAACGTCTTCAAAGGTGATGTGGGAATGCGGCCGCGCGACTTCCAGCGGCTGCGTCGGTTCTTGCACGCGAGGCGTTCGATCGATGACGGCAAAGACGCGATCGGTCGCCGCGATCCCACGCTGCAAACCGCTCCACACGTCCGATAGTTTTTTGGCCGGGTCCGACGCACCGATCAACAGCGCGAAGAACGTTAGCACTTCGCCGACGCTAAGCGGCACGTTCGTCATCCGCATGCCCAACAGGTGCGTTTCTTGATTGACGACCAAGTAACCGCCGGCCAGGATCGCCAGCACGACGGTGCCGGTGCCCAACAGTTCCGTCGTTCCTCGCGCGGCCGTGTTGTAGAACGCCATCTTCATCGACTTTTCATACAACGACTGCGTTGCGACGTTGAACTTCGCCCGCTCGTAACCCTGGGTCGTGAACGCCTTCACGACGCGAATCCCCGCGAACGAATCGTTCAGCATCCCGTAAAGCTGGCTCATCTCTTCCATCAACTTGCGGCTTGCGCGGCGAATCGCTTTGCTCAAGTACTGCGTCACGACGGCGACCAGCGGCGTCACGACCATGACCAGCAACAGCAACCGCGGACACACCATGATCGCGCCGCCGACGCAGACGGCCATCTTCAGCGGTTCGCGAATCATCCGGCCCATCAGGATCGCCAGCCCGCCGCTGACGTTGCTGATGTCGTTGGTCAATCGCGCGGTCAAGTCGGCCGAGCCGTTCTCGCCGAACGAGTCGACGTCCAAGTGCAAGGCCTTGCGAAAGAATTGAGCTCGCAATTGCACCGACGTTTTTTCGGCCACGAACTGAACCAGCAGCAAGTTGATCGTCAGCGCGACCAACTTGACCGCCGTGCCGATCATCAGGAATGCCATCACGGCCAGCAGCGTCGCGTACGCTCCCGTCGGTGCGTACGCATCGATCGTCGGTTTAAATTTTCGTAAGTAGTAAACGCCTTCGACGGTCGCGTCCCGCTTGGTGATCGCGGTGTCACGGCGCAGCACCAGCGGCCCGGCGTCGTCTTTGGTCGTCTTGATTTCCGCATCGATCGCCGTGATTTCGGCGTTCAGCTTTGCGACGGACGTGTCGGCGTTTGCGATCGTTTCGGCAGCGTACTGGGGGAACGACTTGCCCTCGAAGACGACTTCGACGATCGGATAGATCGCGCCGATGTCAGCGCCCCAAAGCACGGCGACGATCAGCGACGTGACCAGGATCCCGACCAAGGCCATTCGCCGCTGGGCAGCCATCTTTAAAACGCGTCCAAAATTTTTCATCAGCCGTTTTCATCCTTGCGTCCGCGTCCTTCGACACCGGTTCCGTCCCGCGCCGAAGACGCTTTTACCGAACCGCCCGCGATCGAGCCACCCCGGAAAGGGAACCGGAGCAAGCCCGCGTCGACATTTTTTCCGGCTGCTATACTGGGCGACACATCATGACGGCTTCCGCACAGCTGTAGCCTCGACACGCCGTGGCGAGGCCGAACCAACGTAGCCTCGACACGCCGTGGCGAGGCCGAACCGCAAAGCGGTTCGATCGAATGCTCCGCCACGGCGTGGCGGACCTACGTCACAGGAACGAGCGTCATGTGAAACATCCATTGCCGTGAAACTCAATCCACAAAACCCAACCATGCAACGACGCGACCTCCTGAAAACCTTCGCCGCCGGTGCCGCCCTTGCCGCGACGACCCCGCTTGCCAAAGCCGCCGAGACTGCCGCGCCGAAATTCAAGCTCGGCTACGCGCCGCACCCCGGCATGTTCAAGGCCTCCGCCGGCGGCGACATCCTGGACCAGATCAAGTTCTCAGCCGACCAGGGCTTCACGGCGTTCGAGTACAACGGGATGCCGGATGAAACGCCGGCCATGCAAGAAAAAATCGGCCAGACGCTCGACTCGCTGGGCATGCAGATGGGCGTCTTCGTCGCTTACGGCAGCTTCGACCGGCCGACGTTCGCGCGGCCCAATGACGACACGACGGCCGAGATCCTGGCCAAGATGAAACAAGCCGTCGCGATCGCCAAGCGTTGCAATGCGAAGTGGTTCACGGTCGTGCCAGGCAGCGTCGACCAACAATTCGACACCGAAAATTGGAACAAGTACGGCGGAGCTCGTTTGGCCGAGGGCTATCAAACGGCCAACGTCATCGACATGCTGCGCCGATGTGTCGACGTGATCGAGCCGCATGACCTGGTGATGGTGCTGGAACCGCTGAACCCGTACGCCAACCACGGCGGCGTGTTCCTGCAGCGCAGCGATCAAGCGTTCGCGATCTGCCGAGCGGTGGATAGCCCGTCATGCAAGATCCTGTTCGATATCTATCACCAACAGATCACCGAAGGCAACCTGATCCCGAACATCGAAGCGTGTTGGTCGGAAATCGGATATTTCCAGTCGGGCGATAACCCGGGCCGCAAGGAACCGTACACCGGCGAGATCAATTATCAAAACGTGTTCCAGGTCTTGCACGCCAAAGGTTTCCAAGGCGTCATCGGCATGGAACACGGCAACCGCAACCCCGGCGTCGAAGGCGAACAACAAGTCATCGCCGCATACCGACGCGCGGACGAGTTCTAGGCTTCGTAGACCAACGTAGCCTCGACAGGCCGTGGCGAGGCCGAACAGACGTAGCCTCGACACGCCGTGGCGAGGCCGAACCGCAAAGCGGTTCCATCGAATGCTCCGCCACGGCGTGTCGGACCTACGCTAGGCCGGCGTCATCGGAACGACATCAAACCCATTTCCCAAGGCACCCCCTTTGCACGACCACGGACTCTATCGCGTTGCCGCCGCCGCGCCGCGTGTTTCCATCGCCAATCCGATGGCAAACGCCGCCGCGACCATGCGGATGATCGATCAAGTTGTGTCCGAATCGGCGCCTGACCTGATCGTGATGCCGGAACTCGGACTGACCGGGTACACCTGCGGCGATCTTTTCGCAGCCGACACGCTGCTAAACGGCGCGATCGATGCGCTGGCCGAAATCGCCGCGCACAGCAGCTTGCACCGGAGCGTCATCGTCGTTGGGTTGCCGATGACCGTCGGCGCGTCGCTGATGAACGTCGCCGCCGTGATCGCCGACGGACGGATCGAAGCGATCGTGCCGAAGACGTTCCTGCCGAACTATCGCGAGTTCTACGAAGCACGCCACTTCCGCGGCGCGGCCCCGCATGATCCGAAGTTCGTGACGCTGTTCGGCGACGACGTGCCGTTCGGCGTCGACGTGATGGTCCGTCACAAGGACGCCATCATCGGTGTCGAAATTTGCGAAGACCTGTGGACGCCGATTCCGCCGAGCTGTCACGCGGCGATCGCGGGCGCGAACGTGCTGGTCAATCTATCGTCCAGCAACGAAACGATCGGCAAGGCCGCGTGGCGACGCGATCTGGTCCGCAGCCAATCCGGGCGCTGCATCGCGGCCTACGTTTACTCCTCGTCCGGCCCGACCGAATCGACATCGGATTTGGTGTTCGGCGGGCACTGCTTGATCGCCGAAAACGGCGGCATCCTGGGCGAATCGCGACGCGTCGGCGACGGCATCGATCCACCGATGCTGGGCGAATCATTGATCGTTCGCGACATCGATCTGCACCGACTTGCCCACGACCGCCGGACGACGGGGTCGTTTAACGATGCGTACACGATCCACCATCACCAGTTCCGAATCGTTGCACCGGAGAATTCAAGCGAAGAAGAAGTCGAAGTCGAAGAAGACGACGAACCGGTCAAAAAAGAGTTGCTTCGTCGAGTCGACGCGCATCCGTTCGTACCGGATGAAGCGGGCGAGTTGGACGCGCAGTGCGCGGAAATCTTCGACATCCAAACCGCCGGCTTGGTCAAACGACTCTCGCGGCTGGGAAAAAACACCACGCTTTCGATCGGCGTCTCGGGCGGGCTGGACAGCACGCTGGCGCTGCTGGTCGCGGTGCGTGCTTGCGATGCCGCCGGAAAGCCTCGCCGCGATATTGTCGGCTTGATCATGCCCGGCTTCGGCACGACCGATCACACGTTGCAATCGGCCGAAACGCTGGTGGCCACGACCGGGGTGACTCGCGAATCGATCGACATCCGGCCGTTATGCTTGGACACGTTCCGGTCGCTGAACCATTCGCCGCTGGGCATCGTGATCGCGGACGACGAAACGATCGACGGCTTGCAAGCGAAACTGCAACGCACCGACGATGACGCGAAAGACTTGACATTCGAGAACGTGCAGGCTCGCGTCCGAACGATGCTGCTGATGAACCGCGGCTTTGTGCTGGGCACCGGCGACATGTCCGAACAGGCGCTCGGCTGGTCAACGTACAACGCCGATCACATGTCGATGTACAACGTCAATACGTCGATCCCGAAGACGCTGGTCCGGTTCCTGGTCCGGTACGCGGCCGATCATTATTTCGACGGCAAGCTGCGAGACGTCCTGCACCGGATCGCCGACACGCCGATCTCGCCGGAATTGATGCCGCCGCGATCTGACGGGACGATGCGTCAGCAAACCGAAGCGACGATCGGATCGTACGAGCTGTTAGACTTTTTCTTGTATCATTTCGTTCGCGAGGGAGCCGACCGGGACAAGATTCTGCTGTTGGCATCGCACGCGAAGTTCAATCAAACCTATTCGGCCGCAGAAATTGCGGACACGCTGGATGGATTCTTCAAACGATTCTTCTTCAACCAGTTCAAACGCAACTGCGTCCCGGACGGCCCGAAGGTCGGTTCGGTCAGTCTGTCGCCGCGGGGTGATTGGCGAATGCCCAGCGATGCGGACTCGGACGCTTTTCGGGAGTGATCCGCTAACGCGGACATGGGGTTGAATGTCGTTCGAGCTTGATGTTCCACGGATGCGAGCGTTCGTTTCGACGGCTCGCGCCCGGTTGTTGATCGACGACGATCAAGCGGCAACGCTGATCGATCGCGCGATCGACCAACAAGCTCCGGTGCATCAATTGGCAATCGATACGGGCATCTTGACGGCCGTGCAAGTCGAAATGGTCGACGCGTTCCTCGACCCGGACGATCTTGCGCCGGGCTATCGGTTGCTGGACGTGCTGGGCGTCGGCGCGCTGGGCGTCGTCTATCGAGCTCGACAAGAACGGTTGCAACGCGATGTCGCGATCAAGGCGATCCTTCAAGCGAAAATTTCCCAGTCCAACGTCTTGCAGCGGTTTCAAAAGGAAGCCGCCGCGATCGGACGGTTGCAGCACCCCAACATCGTCGCGGCGTACGATTCGGGGGCCCATCACGGACGGGTTTTCTTGGTGATGGAATTGGTCGCGGGCAGCGATCTTCGCGAGCGGATCGAAGCGGGGCCGCTTGTCGCTGGCGCAGTCACTTTCGATCGTCCGCCAAACCGCGCTGGGACTTGCACACGCCCAATCGCACCAGATCATTCACCGCGACATCAAGCCGGCGAACCTGATGTTGACCGAAGCGCCGACGGGATTCGATTTGCCCGCCGGCGTGCCGCTGGTCAAGATCGCCGACTTTGGGCTGGCCCGTTTCAACCCGCTGGGCGACATCGACGACGAAGACGAAGCGACTCGGTTGACGATGACGGGCACGGCGCTCGGCACGCCGATGTATTGTGCGCCGGAACAATTGACGGGCGATCCGGTCGACCACCGCTCCGACATCTACGGGCTGGGGGCGACTTGGTTTTCAATGCTGACCGGGCACGCGCCGTTCGAAATCGACGAAGTTGCACAAATTGGTCACGGCGAAGGTCACCGGCGAACCTCCGCGATTGGACTTGCTGCCCAAGGACATGCCCGAGTCGATCGTCCGATTGCTGACCGATATGATGCAGCACGACCCGCAGGCACGGATCAGCGACTACGCGACCCTGATCGCTCGGATCGACGAACAAACGATTGCACCGGAGATTCCTGACACGGTCGAATGGAACGACCCGTCGTGGAAGCCGAGTCAAACGTCGCGGCGTCTTTGGAAGAAAACGTTGGCGGCATCGATGGCGATCTTTGCGTTGGTGGGAATCGCTTGGGCCACAGCGACATGGACGTCGCCAGCGACGCAAGCACCGCCCGGCTTGATCGAAACGGTCTACTCGCAACCGCTGTTCAATGGCCAGAACCTTGCAGGCTGGACCAATCACGCATCGGTTTGGAGTGTCCAGTCGGACGAAGAAGGATCGCGGGTGCTGGCCGGAAACGGATACCTGTCGCATCCGATCCCGGTCTTGCCGCCGGACGTGGTGAAGGAATCGGTGGGCGTCGGAGTGCGAGTTCGCGTCGAATTGAACCAGGCCGACGCGATCGAAGTTCAGTTCGCGTTTGAAGATTCCAGCGATCCGAAGACCAGCCACGAAACGGGCGGTCGCCACGTCGTTCGGTTCACCGGCACGGACGCTTTGCTGGGCTATCGCGAGAGCCGCGATGCGGTTCTTGAAGTCGCCCAAACGATCACGTTGCCGTCGATCAACAGTCCGTCCGACGCACCGATGTGGCACGAGGTTTACTTGCAACGAATCGACGACCGATGGTTCGCAAGGTTCGATGACAAACCGCTGGGCAGCGTGCCGGCATCGGATTCAATGACTGACGCCATGATCCAGTTGTGCGCCGAAAGGGGGCAAGCGTTCTTCGGCGACATCAGCGTCTTCGGCCTGCAGCGGGTCTCCCCGTAGGGCAGGAAGCTCGACGTGGGCTAGCGGTTAGAGCCTGTAGGGTGGGTCAAATCGCGTCAGCGATGCAGACCCACCAGGGGTCCACATACGCGGAAAATGGTGGGTCATCGTGGCCTACCGGCACACTCGACCCACCCTACAAAAGGCCCGAAGTACAAAAGGCCCGAAGTACAAGAGGCCGGGATCAATTCGGGCCCGCTTTTCGGATCGCTTCGCTCGCCCCGGATTCGAACTGTTTGAAATTGTTTCGGAACAGGTCTGCGAGACGTTGTGCGCTGCCGTCGTAGGCTTCGCCGTCGGGCCAGACGTCGCGTGGCCACAGGATTTCCGTCGGGACGTTTTTGACTTGTGTCGGAACGTCGATACCAAAGATGGCGTCGGTGCGGAACTCGCCTTTGGTCAACGATCCGTCGTGGATCGCATCGATGATCGCTCGCGTGTGCCGCAGGCTCATCCGTTTGCCGACGCCGTACGGACCGCCCGCCCAGCCCGTGTTGACCAGCCAGCAGTTCGCGCCGTGCGTGCGGACTTTGTCGGCCAGCAGTTCCGCGTACTTGGCCGGGTGCCAAACCAGGAACGCCGCGCCGAAGCAGGCGCTGAACGTTGCGACTGGTTCGTTGACGTTCATTTCCGTGCCCGCGGTCTTGGCCGTGTAACCGCTGATGAAGTGATACATCGCTTGCTCGGCCGTTAACCGCGATACCGGCGGCAACACACCGAACGCGTCGCAGGTCAAGAAGATGATGTTCTTGGGGTGCGGCCCGACACAGGGGATCTTTGCGTTTTCGATGAAGTCGATCGGGTACGCGACGCGAGTGTTTTCGGTGATCGACGCGTCGTCGTAGTTGACTTCGTGAGTCGTTTCATCGAAGACGACGTTTTCCAGCACCGCACCGTAGCGGATTGCTTCGTAGATCTCCGGCTCGCTTTCTTTCGACAGGTGGATGACCTTGGCGTAGCAACCGCCTTCGATGTTGAAGACGCCGTCGTCAGTCCAGCAGTGTTCGTCGTCGCCGATCAGCCGTCGCTGCGGATCGGTCGAGAGCGTCGTCTTGCCGGTGCCGGACAGGCCGAAAAACAACGTCACCTCGCCTTCGGCCGATTCGTTCGCGCTGCAGTGCATGCTCAAGACGTTTTGCTTGGGCATCAGATAATTCATGACCGTGAAGACGCCCTTCTTCATCTCACCGGCGTACTGTGTGCCCAGGATCACGAACTCGCCCTGTTCGATCGACAAGTCGATGCTGGTCGTGCTGGTCATCTGCGCCGTGTACGGATTGGCGGGGAACGCACCGGCGTTGTAGATGACGATGTCGGGTTCGCCGAACGTTTTCAATTGCTCGGCATCGGGCCGAATCAGCATGTTGTGCATGAACAACGCGTGGTAGGCGCTTTCGGCGATCACGCGGACCTTGATCCGATGGTCGGGATCCCAACCGGCGAAGCCATCGAAGACGAAGATTCGCTTGCGAGTGTTCAAATAATCGATCGCGCGTTGGCGATTGATGTCGAACGAACGCTGGGTCAATCGGATGTTGATGTCACCCCACCAAATGTCGCCGGTCGAATCGGGATGATCGACGATGCGTTTGTCTTTGGGACTGCGACCGGTCTTGTCACCGCTGCGAGTGGCAAGCGCCCCGGAGGCGGCGATGACGGCGTGATGGCCGGCGATGGCGAGCTCGTAAAGTCGCGCGGGCGTCGCGTTATGCACGACGTTGGTGACTTTCAGACCGTAACCGGAAAGATCGATCGGATTGACGCTCATGAGGGGCTAAACACCGTAGGCGGGCGAAGGGAATAGAACTTCGACGCCAAGTTTAGCGCCGCCGCGGTCGGTTTGCGACCGGGCGAAAGTCGGATGATTGCGTCCCGTGATCCGCCGAACGCATCGCTCGACCGCTTGAACCTCGAACCTCGTTCCCAGGCTCCGCCTGGGAACGCACTGCACGCGAGGCTCCGCCTCGTTGGGTCGTGCATGGCGAGGCGGAGCCTCGAAGACATTGGGTGACGAGGCGGAGCCTCGTCACCAGGGTGATGGGTCGTGCTTGGCAAGCTTGAACCTCGTTCCCAGGCTCCGCCTGGTAACGCACTGCACGATAGGCTCCGCCTCATTGGGTCGTGCATGGCGAGGCGGAGCCTCGAAGACATTGGGTGACGAGGCGGAGCCTCGTCACCAGGATTTTCGCCGCCGCTTCAATCCGCGATCGTGCCAGTGACCACGCACGTTGCCGTCTTGCCGGGGCGATTGGTCCGCACGCGGATTTCTTGCGAGATCGCCACGTCGGTTCCGTCGCCGGTGAAGATCAACTTCACCATGTGCAGCTTCTTCGATCCGACCGGCACCTCAAACTTGAATCGTTCGTCAGCACATTCGACGTCGGTGATTTCAAACGGTTCGTCGCCGCGAACGACCAACTTCTTTTCGCCGTTTCCGGTCGACGTCAGCGTGCCCAGCGACACGGAGTCCGGCGAAATCGCGATCGTCGGACGGACTCGACCGCTGATCGACATTTCGGTGGTCGGAAAACTGCGGTCGTTGCTGATCAGGGTCAAGCGTTCGCGGATGTCGCCCTCGGGCATCGATTCGTTCATCCGAACCTGCATGCGATAGCGAATTTGGTTGCCGACTTTTTCGGCCGGGTTCAACCGCACGCGAAGGTTGTCGCAGTGGCTTCGCACGTCCAGGATTTCCCAGTTCGTGTTGCCGGTGTGAGTGATGACGACTTCGCGTTCGAGCAGTTCGCCGGCACCGACTTCGCCGAAGGCGACTTCGGGCGGATCGAACGAGATGTCCGTGCGGATGAAGCCGCTGACCTTCAATTGAACTTCGGCGTACTTCGGACGATCAAACACGACCGTGATCGTGGCCGCTTTTTGACCGATGAAACTGTTCGTGTTAAAGGTCGCGATGACCGATCCGGTCTCGTGCGTCTTGACCGTGTCGGTTGAGATCGTCGGCGTCGTGCATCCGCAACTGGTGCGCACGCCGGCGATGTGAACGTCTTCGTTGTACGGGTTGGTGAAATCGAATTGGTACTGGGTCGTGGTGCCGCGGCCGACGATCCGGAAATCGTGCGACTTCTCTTTGAACATTTTGTCCGCGTAGTTTTCGGCCTTCGCGACCGACGCGGTCAACAATCCGCACGCGACCACGCAAGGGATTGCGAAAAAGAGAGACGACCAACCGCGAGGTTCAATACGCACCATCGTTCCATGCCGGGGAAAGAGGAAAATTTGGAGGAGACAGCAGAACCACCAGTCCGGCTCGCCTTAGGCGAACCTTCACCGCATCGCAAAACGTTGCCGCAAAAATCATCCCGCTGGTTCGGTACTTCCGGTAATAACGGTTTCGGCAATTGAGTCAAACTTTTCCAGTAATTCCGACAATCGCTCCATCGGAAGTCCGACAACGTTCGATTCGCTGCCCCCGCCGATGACGGCCAACCAGTCGTTTCCGTCCTGGTAACCGAACGCACCGGCCTTGCCTTCCCACCGCATCGAATCGAGGTATTCAGCCAGCATCGGCTCGGTCAACGGCTGCATTTCCAGTTCTGTTCGCACGACGTCGACGATGCACCGTGACAGTTTCACGGACCAAACGCAAATGCCGGTGTAAACGTCGTGACGCCGTCCGGACAACAACCGCAGCGTCGATTCCGCGTGATCGACGTCGCGTGGCTTGCCCAGAATTTTTCCCATGCACGACGCGACTGTGTCGGCCGCGATGACCAAGCCGGACGCATTCTTCCGCGCGACATCGGCGGCTTTTCGTAACGCGTACCGAGCGACCAATTCGACCGCGGTGTCGCTGCTGCAGATGCCGCATTCGGCTTCGTCGCTGGCGACCTGGACGGTAAAGTCGTAGCCGGCAGCCGACAACAACTGCGCCCGCCGCGGCGACCCGCTGGCCAAGATCATCGGCTCGTCGGTGGGCAGGGCGGCGCGAGGAAGGTTGGTGAACAGGGGGAGGTTGGGGTTGGGTTTCATTCGGGTGTCTCCGTTAAACCAACGCAGCCCCGACACGCCGTGCCGGGGCCGAACCGCGAAGCGGTTCGCTACTAATGCAATGCTCCGCCACGGCGTGGCGAACCTACGTTCAGTGATGTCCTCATGGACTATCTGGCGGAGGCGTCGGCTGTCCTCCGCCGCCCTGCCCGCCCTGCCGGCGTTGTTCCAACTGCGTGACCGCTCCGCGAAGCGATTCCAACAGCCGTGGGATTTGGCCGGCCGCGACGAAGACTCGCGCACTGACGGCCGACTGAGGGAAGAAACTCGTTAGGAAGTCCAGCCCGAATTCGCTGGCCCCGTGGCCGATCATCACGCCGTTGGCGTAGACGCCGCTGAGCACTTCGTCGGGGAGTTTTAGGTCATCATAAATCTCTTGCGGCGTCGGTCGACGTTGGCCGGGCGTTTGGGACTGGGCCGGCGGCGGCACGGGTTCGCCGAAGCGAGACTTGTACAAGTCCAAGTTCGTGCGGAGGGCTTCGATAAATTGGGGCATGACCGGGTGCGGGATGACGACTCGCGCGGCCACCTTGTGCGGCCGTCCGATCGTTTGCAAGAAGTCGACGATGTACTCGCTGGGCCCCGTCATCACGATCGCGCCGGTGCTGAAGCAACCATCGGCGACCCGATCGGGAACGCGAGCACGGAGGGCCGGATTATTGTCTTCGGGGGGCGATGGCGGATTGAGCGGAGGATCGTTGGACATCAGAAAAGCCGAAGACGATGGAAAGACAAAACAAGCGAGCCCCCAGTCTAAGGCGGCCCGCCGCAATGGTGTAGGTCTGCCACGCCGTGGCAGAGCATCGCATGAAACGCGAACCGCTTTGCGGTTTGGCCCCGCCACGGCGTGTCGCGGCTACAACTTCCGCCGCAATGGTGTAGGTCTGCCACGCCGTGGCAGAGCATCGCTTGAAACGCCAACCGCTTTGCGGTTTGGCCCCGCCACGGCGTGTCGCGGCTACGACTTTTGTTCGTCCTTGACCCGCTGCGGCGTTGCCGTTGCCCGCGGCACGACCAACTGCGGCGACGCCAGCACCGTCAGCAGGAACACAAACCCGGCGAACCCCGCGATCGCGATCACGATCGGCCACATGTTCGACAACTCGAAGATCTGGCCGAACGTCCAAACCCAGTTGGTGATCTGCCAAACCGAATACGAATACTGGCGATAGTCATTGAAGTGCAGCCCGATCGAATACGGGACCAATGACGAGAGCGCCGCGACCACGATGAACGCCGCCAAGCCGATTTCGACACGAGGGTTATTTCGAAATCCGCACCACCGCCACCATCCATCGCACCGCGACCAAGAACGCGATCAAGTAACTACTGAAGCAGACGGCAAACTGCATCACCATCGACACCGCGCCGGTCGGCCCGAACCCGCGACGCCCCGCCAGCGTCAGATCGACCAAAACGACGAACGCGATCGTGACCAGGATGATGTTGACGACCGCAAATACCAGGCCGCTGGCCGGACCGGGTGTCAGCCAAGTCAGCATCGCGCGGGCGACGAAGGTCTTGGGCAGTTCGCGGCGAATCCGAGGCGTCATCACCGACGATTCACCCGCGATCATCGGCGCACAAACCAACCACAACACGGCCAGCGACAACGCGCCCATCATCAACACGACGATGTCGCCTTCGTCGTTGGTTCCTTCCTCGCCGCGAAACAACGCAAATCCTAAACCGGCCAGCCCGAATACCGTTGCCGTCGCGATCATCAGGGCCACGCGAATGTGTGTCGAGCGATTTTCGCTTTCCGGCGTCAACTGCGCCGCCGTCGCGGTCAAGAACAAATGGCCCAGCACTGACGCAATCGCCACGGTCGCGATGACGACAAAAAACAACACGTCGCCGGTGATCGGATTGCCTTGCAAGATCATGCTGATGACCATGAAGCCGATCATCCATTCGGCCCCCAACAGCAGGGCCATCACGGCCAACAGCGTCACGATCCGGCCGGTCCGCGTCCGCGCCAGCGGCGCAAAGAACAACGCGATGATGGTCAACAGCACGGCCGTGACAAGCAAGATCCCCATCATCAACATGGTCGTCGGCAAGTCGACGCCGCGCAAGGTATAGGCGTACGCCACGCAGGGGAACAGCGCCACGAAGTAAAGCAGCATTTGCAGCATCGCGCTGGCCAGCTTGCCCATCACGATCTGCCACGGGCTAAGCACCGTGATCGACAACAACTCCAACGTCCCGTCGTCGATCTCGCCCTCCAGCGATCGGTACGCCGCCAGCGGCACGACGATCAACATCGGCAGGGCCAGCACCAAGTAATAACCGACCAGCATCCGCGGGGCCGACGGCGACGTGTAGATGCCCGGCATCATCGAAAGGCTGCCGATGATCGTCCACGCCAATGCCGCGAACAACAGCACCGAAAATGTGCCGACGAACTGACGCGACTTTAGTGCCTGGCGAGTCTCCTTCACCAGGATCGGGTTGAGCGCATCGCCGACCCGTTCGCACCAATCGTCGATCCGCTGCATCCGCTGGGACCACTTGCCGGCGGTCGATTCATTCTCCGGTGCATCGGCTGGTAACGTCACGGTCGCCATCACTGCACCAGCCCTTCGGTGACTTGTAAGAACACGTCTTCCAAACTTTTCTTATGCGATTCGATCTCGGCGACGTGAAATCCTTGGCCGACCAAGTGGGCGACCAATTCGGCTTGGCCGCGGATATCACCGACGAACTCGAACCGGACCAATTCGCCGTCGACGATGACGCCCGAGATCGATTCGTTTTGCTTCAACGATTCGCCCGCATCGGCGGCGTTATCGAGAATGCGAATTTTTAGTTCTCGGTGCGTTTCGCGCTGACGCTGGATGTCTTCGACGCTGCCGCTGGCCAGCAATTGACCCTGTTCGATGATGCCGACGCTGTCGCACATCTCGGCCAGTTCCGTCAAGATGTGGCTGCTGATCAGCACCGTTTTCCCCTGATCGGCCAGTTCGCGAATCATCTGGCGAAGCTGAATCCGGCGCGAGGATCCAGTCCCGCGGCCGGTTCGTCCAAGATCATCACGGCCGGGTCGTGGACCATCGCGCGGCCCAGGCACAGACGCTGCTTCATGCCCTTGCTGAGCCCCCGGATCGGCTTGTCGGCCATGCCCTGGGTGCCCGTGAAATTTTCGACCCAGCGAATCCGTTCGGTCCTTTCACGGCCGACCAACCCGTACGCTCTGGCGAAGAAGTCCAGGTACTCGTGACAGTTCACGTCGCGGTAGGTTCCGAACGAATCGGGCATGAACCCGAGTCGACGCCGCACCAATTCGGGATCGTTGACGCAGCTAAACCCGTCGACGAACGCATCGCCGTAGCTGGGCAAGTCCAACGTGGCCAGGATTCGCATCGACGTCGTCTTGCCCGCGCCGTTGGGACCGATGTACCCGTGGACGTGGCCGCGTTTGACCGTGAACGAAATGTCGTTGACGGCCTTGGTCTTGCCAAAGAATCGGTGCAGCCGTCGCAGTTCGATGCAGTCCTCGTCGCGGCCGTGATAGCCGACGTTGGGCTTGGTTTCGGGCCGCTGGTTCAACACCGACTGAGCCTCGTCAATCTTCATGGCTTGACCTCTTGCGTGAACGGAGCCAGCGATCCGCAAACGTAACGCACTCCGTCGACCGGTTTCGCATTGGCGACGGCCAGGGTGTCCGCCGTGATCGGCGCGACGGACGCAAAGTGACCGCGTGGGATTTCACCGGACGATTGCAGTTGCTGTTGAATCCGATACTCGAACGATCCGTCGGTAAATCCCGTCGTATCGTTGACGTTGCGATTGATTTCCAAGATCACGTCGTAGATTTCCGAATAGCCGTAGGTAAAACGGTCTTGGCGGTTGCGGTTTTGGTTGGTTGATCCGATCGGCCGATGGTCGGCGTACATCTTGCCAAGCAGTTTCGAGGCCAGCTTTTGTTCGATCGCTCGCATGTCCTTCGTCGAGTTTGCTTTGACGTCGATCGCGATGTGGTAGTCGCCGTCCAGGTCGCGGGCGATGACGACGCTAACCGGAAAATCAAAGCTGCTGACCAGCGAAGCACCATCGCCGTTTTTTTGCAGCGTAAGGGTGCCGATGTCGCGGCGTGGCAGGTGGGTGACAAACTGGGTCTGTTGCCGCGACTGCAAAAATTGCGAATCGAAACGCTGGGCCGTGTCATCGATCACGACGCGGCCGATGTTGGCCGGGCGACCGGCCAGAGCCTGACGCCAGGACCGGCTGTCGTTTTGCCAGTACGGCATGACCTCGGTTTGGGGCCCGAACCGAATGCCTTCACTGGGCCGAACGCCCGCGAAATAACTCGCGCGAACCCGTTCCACTCCATCGCCGGAGACGCCGTCGACCAGCGTGATCTGACGGACTCGGGCGACCGTGCCGAAGCCGTCCGAGAGGATCCCGTAGGTGAACATCGCCGCGGTGGTTACCAACGCAAGCACCGGAGCGATCGCGAACATAAGATAGCTTCGTCCGGCCTTGGACGTCTTGCGATACGCGACTGGTCCGACCAGGATCACGAACACGCTTAACAAACCGATGAACGTGTAGACCGGCGGCTGAGCGACGCCGGCGATGACCCATCGCGCGAACCGTGCGTCGCCCATCATCGGATCGACACCGCGCCGCAGCGTCGGCGAGACTCGCGGGCCGTATAGCCCGCGGACGACGTCCCACTGGCCGATGTCGTTCATGTCGTCGGCGGCCGCCGAGGTCGTGATCACCAAGCCCGCGCCGACGATCCGTGCGGCCACGTCGACGGTGCTGCCGTCGGCGTCCTCCGCGATCGACTTCTCGAAGCTCGCGATCGTGGCCAGGATATTGTCCCGCTCGGCCGAGGCTTCGGGGACGGTTTCCGGAAACCAATACTCGGTGTTCTTGTGGCGGTGAGTTGATCGCGAGTTGGCTTGCGAGTAGTCGAAGTCGCGGTTCATCGAGTAGGTATCGATGTACTCTCGCATCGCCTTCTCGTCGGCGGCATCCAGGATCTTCAGTTTTTCGATGTGGCCGTCGATCGCATCGAGTTCATCACGACTGGCTGTCAGTGCTTTGAATCGTTCGCCCGATTTCGTCGCGATCAGGTACTCGATCGATCGGGTCAGGCTTTCGTCTTCGTTTGCCGAAACGCCCAACGCATCAATCGCGGCGTCGGCGTCGTCACACTGGTACAACGTGACGATGCCGCCCATCATTGCAAAGTCGCGAATCGCATCGAGCGCCGGCGGTTCGATCGCGGCGATCATCTTCGGCGTCATCATCACCGCATCGTGGCGATTGTACGATCGCCAATCGCGAGGCAACGTCTTGGGCGTCAATATCGTCACGAAGTTTGCACCGTACGCCGAATTCCAGAACTCGGCTTGGTTGACGGAGTTAGCAGGAATGAGGTTTCGATTTTCCGCGCCGCCGACGCTAGCTTGAATTCCAGGATTCTTCGCCTCGCTTTCGGTGACGATCATCGCCGTGTTGGGCAACCATTCTTCCGCGACGATTTCGATCGTTCGATAAATCGACGAATCCATCGGGCCGCCGACGGAGTCGACGTAGTCCTTCAGTTCGCGGCCGTCTTCGAGCAACTTTAGTTTGACGGCATGACCGGCCGACCATTTGGGGATGTATCGATCGACCGTGACCGACGCGCTGCCCTGGGTCGCGATGACGGGCAAGTCGACGATCAAGCCGTTGCGGATCGGCGTCTGTTCTCGCTCTTTCGTTTCGATGCGAACGGTGAAGCGCCGCTCGGCCGGGAACGTTCCGGTGGCGCTACGGAGCGTGATTCGCACGGGGACGTAGCCGGTCAGCTTCGTCTCTGCGATTTCGACGGTGCAGCGAACGCCAAGCACTTTGCCGCCGGTCACCGGCATCGTCGCGGCCCGGTGCCGGGTGCCAACGATCGGGTCGGCGGCGCGGGCGGGTTGGATCAACAAAGTGACCAGGCAGATCGCGAAGAGTAAAATCTTCCCGCCAACCAATACCCTCCCGCTTGCGGGAGGGTCGGGCTGAAAGACCGGGGAGGGCCTCCGCGTAAAACCCTCTCCGGCCGCTACCGCGTCCGACTCTCCCGCAAGCGGGAGAGTGTTGAAGATGAACCTCATTGCCGCGACTCCCGCGGGGGCAGAATTTGCGGCGGCAATTGGTCCGCCGCGAAAGGGCTGCCCTGGGCCAGATCGTCGCTGGGCCGATACCAAATCGACGAGACCAACCAAGCGATCGCGAACAACAACGTGAACGCGGCGAACAGCGCGACCAAGTACCCGAGAGCCACCAGGAGACCCGTCGCCATCGCGACCAGCGTGCCGCCAGAGACGGCGGCGTCGGCACCGAAGGGGGCGGACGGATCACTGCCACCGGTCGCCCCGCGACCGGCGATCTGAGCGATCGCGGCGACAATTGCGGCGACCGTGGTCACCGCGAACAGCCATCGGAACGAGAACCGTGGCAGCATCCGGCTCGGTTCGACGGGCTCGTAAGAAGGCGTTTTCAAAACAGGAGACTCGATCGGGACAGGCAGGCGAAAAGGGACCGACCGACGCATTGTAATGCTGGACCACCCGCATCGGGGCGGCGTCGATCGCGGAATTAGTTTTCAGGAAAGGGCCGGTCGATTGCCCTTATGTATTGCGTCGGGTTGCCCGATCGGTGATTGTGGAACCGCGGTTTTTGTTCGTTCTTATCTTGTCTTTTCTTTCGGGTGCATTCAATGAACAGGTGTCTGACTTCTTTGGCGTTGGTTTCTGCGATTTGCCTGACCAGCACAAACGCCCCGGCGGCGATCGTGCTGGATTACAGCAACGATACTTTCTTCGGCGGAGCGACTTCCATCCGTACGACCGCCCGCAACGCGTTGGAAGCCGCCGTCGCCGACATCAACGCGGTGCTGGATTTGAACTTGGGCGCGATCACCAATGACACCGCAACCGGTTCTTTCGCGGGACCATTTGGAACGTCGACGGCTAGTTTGGACTTCAGCTATTCGTACACCAACCCGACGACCGGTGCGGGGCAGGTCATCAACGACACGACGCTGGCAGCCAACGAGATCCGGATCTTTGTCGGCATGCGACCCCTTAGCGGAACGACACTGGGCCAAGGCGGCAGCGGCGGCATCGGAGTATCGGCGGGCACGTCGGCATTTCCGGGCGAAGCCCAGTTCGCGATGGACGACGCCGTTGCCAACGTCCAACATCGTCGTGGCGACGGCCCGACGATCACCACGATAAGCGGGGCGGTCGGTGGGACGACTTATTCCGCTGCGATCGGCCCGACGATCGGCAACCTGTGGTTTGACAACGACGTGACCGGCGGCGCTGGCATCGACAGCGACGCCGACCTGGATGCTTTCTGGCACTTTGATCACACGACAGATGTCGAGTTTTCGAAGTTCGATTTTTACTCCGTCGCCCTGCACGAAGTCCTGCACTCGATCGGCTTCGGCGGATCGCAAACTTGGAACAGCTTGACCAGCGGAACGACTTGGCTGGGCACCGAAGCGATCAACGAATTCGGCACCGGCATGGGTCTGATCGACGCCGGCGGAGCTCACATCGCAATGAACACGATGAGCATCAGCCTGGTCGACGGCAGCATGCAAGAAGTTGCGATGGACCCGGACATCACCAACGGCACCCGCAAGCATTTGACGCTGCTGGACGTCGCGTTCCTTCGTGACCTGGGATACACCACCAACGTCGTCGCGATCCCGGAACCGTCGTCTTTCTTGTTGGTCGCCACTGCCGTCGGCGTCGTCGCGATGGTCCGGCGTCGCAAACCGGTTTAGCGAAACCGCAGCGCAGGCGGATGAACGTAGGTCCGACAGGCCCTGGCGGCCCCGAACAGCGAAGCCGTTCATCATTGGATGCCCTGCCACGGCGTGTCAGGCCCGTATCAGGCCTATGTTTAGGCCGCAGACCCAAACGGCCATTGCTTGCTATAATCCGGCCAGAACCTTTCTTCCCAATCAAGGCCGAGTCGATGGATCTCATTCGGGTGCTAGCGCTGTGCGTCGTCTGCTTGACTAGCCTGCCCGCCCGCGCCGACGATCCAATTTCGTACTGGATCACGCAGCTTGCCAGCGACAGCTATCTGCGTCGCGAATCGGCGACCGAGCGGCTGGCCGAATTTGGCGACGCCGCGATCGATCCGCTAGTCGAGTCGATGCGGTCGGGCGACCTGGAAGTGGTCGAGCGGGCCGTCGACGTGGTAAGTCGTATTGCGATGGCCGGGCATCCGGACCAAGACGGCGGAGCGTACGACAAGTTGGCATTGCTGTCGGAAAAGTCGACCGGCTTGGCGGCCTCGCGAGCGGCGTCGGCGATTGACGAAATCGGCCAACACCGGGCCGCCCAGGCTCGCATCGAATTGGCCGCCGCGGGCATCTTCATCGGGGCCGACGAGTTCGTCATCCGCACGATCAGCATGCCTCGCCTGATCGTGCAAATCAACGACGATTGGAACGGAGACGCGACCTCGCTGGGTTGGTTGAAGTGGGTCCGCAAAGTCGAAAACGCTCGCATCGTTGGCACCGCGATCACGCCCCCGGTCATCGCGGCGCTGTCCGAAATGCCGAACCTGAAATCGCTGGCCGTCGTCGATGGCAAAGTCGACGACGCCACGATCGAGGCGCTCGGCAAGATGCCGCCGCTCTATGCGTTGGAATTTCGTTACGTCAAAGTCGCCGATACGATGGCCGAGAAGATCGCCGCGATCCCGATTCGCGTTTCGCTGAACTTGATGGGCACCGGTATTAGTGTCGACGCCGTCGAATCGATCCGGCAAGCCGCACCGGGCTTGCAGATCGATCACAAGCAGGGTGGTTTCCTGGGCGTGACGTGCAACGACACCTTCAACAACACCTGCGCGATCACCGGCGTGTTGCCCGACAGCGCCGCCGAGAAAGCGGGCTTGATCGCGGGCGACGACATCGTGCGAGTCGACGATACCGACGTCCGGAAGTTCAGCGACTTGCAAGACGCCATCAGCCAACGCTTGCCTGGCGACACCGTGAAGCTGCAGTATCGTCGTGGTCCGCAGGTCGTGACGACCGACCTGACGCTGGGCCGGTACAAGGAACAGTGAAACGGGGAACAGTAACGCGGGGAACAGGGACGCGAGGAACAGTAACGCGGGGAACAGACGCTTCCATCGATCCCGAAGATGTGTCCAACGATGCCGCTTGGCGAAGCAGAGTCCGGCGAAAACTGCGAGCCTGGTTTGCCAAGAATCAGCGGACGCTGCCGTGGCGGAGCGAGCCGACGCCGTACCGGGTTTGGGTCAGCGAAATCATGCTGCAACAAACCCAGGTCGCGACCGTGCTTCCGTACTTCGATCGCTTCATGGCCGCGATGCCGACGATCCAGGCGCTGGCCGACGTCGACGAACAAACGTTGATGACGCACTGGGAAGGCCTCGGTTATTACCGCCGCGCCCGGATGATGCACGCGGCGGCCAAACGCATCGTCGAACAGCACGACGGAAAGTTTCCGACGACGTTTGATGACGTGCTCGCGCTGCCCGGGATCGGCCGTTACACCGCCGGCGCGATCCTGTCGATTTCGCGGGGACAACGTCTGCCGATCTTAGAAGGCAACACGGTGCGAGTGTTCGCGCGGTGGATCGCGCTGCGTTCGCCTGGCATGGAACCGGCGTCGCAAAAGTTGTTGTGGACGGTGGCCGAAACGATGCTGCCCAAAACCAACGCGGGCGACTTCAACCAAGCCGCTATGGAACTCGGCGCGCTGGTCTGCACGCCCAAGACGCCGCGCTGTGACGCTTGTCCGATCGCCGCCGATTGTCACGCGCACTTGCTGAACATCGAAGCGGACATTCCCGGCAAGGTTTCCAAAGTCGTCTACGAAGACCGGACGGAATATGCGTTCGTGATCGCGCAAACGGCCGGTCGCAACGCAGAAACGAAATACTTGATGCGGCCGATTCCCGACGGAGCCCGCTGGGCGGGGCTGTGGGATTTTCCTCGATCGACCGAGCAATCGCACTCGACCACCGACGCGGCCGCGGCCGATATCTCGATCGAACTCGGGACGCCTATCACGCCGGCGGCGAGGCTGACGACGATCAAGCACGCGGTGACAAAGTACCGGATCACGCTTGCCGTTCACGCAGCAACAATTCCCTTGGACCAGACGCCGCCCCCACCGTGGCGATACGTCTCGGCAAACGAAATGACGACGTTGCCGCTGAGCGTGACGGGCCGAAAAATCGCGAAGCTAATCGCGGACGATCGCCAGCGGTTGCTGCCGCTGTGAACGTCATTGGATCAACTTGATCACCGGCTATACTGACCCGCAAACGGGCATTCGCAGAGTAGGACAATTGTCCCAATTGTCCCCCCCCGCTCCGCCGACCCGCCCAGGACAATTGGGACAATTGTCCTACTCTGTTTTCATCCCACCCCAACCCCCACGAGACGCGTGATGCTTCGTCGTTTTTTCGCATTGTTGTTGCTGATCAGCGTGGTCGGCCTGACCGCCACTGCCGAATCGCCAAAGTCCACCGCTTCGGTCACGTTGGGCGATCCGTCGCTGACCGCCGGTGTTCCCGGGTACGGAATTTTGACGCTGCCGCAACTGGAACAATGGCTTGAAACCGACGCCAACCACGTCACCCTTGACGTGACGTTGCCCGAGGGCCTGGACGCGGCAGCGGCAAACATCTTCATCCCCGATGATAACCCGATGACGCGGGCCAAAATCGAACTCGGTCGACAACTTTACTTCGATGAACGTCTTTCGGCGGACAATACGATCAGTTGCGCGTCGTGCCACGATCCGGCACAAGGCTACGGAGCAGAAATGCCGTTCGGCGTCGGCGTTCGCGGGCAACAGGGCGGACGCAATTCACCGGTCGCCTACAACCGCATCCTCAGCAAAGCCCAGTTCTGGGACGGCCGCGCCGCGACGCTGGAAGATCAAGCCGTCGGCCCCGTCGCTAACCCGATCGAAATGGGCAACTCGCACACCGCCGCCGTCGACACGATCAAGGCGATCCCGGGTTACCGAATGCAGTTCGACAAGATCTTTCCCGACGGCGTGAACATCGACAACGTCGGCCGAGCGATCGCGACGTTCGAGCGAGCGCTGGTGACCGGCCCGATGCCATACGACGCGGCGATCGCGGTGGCGAACTTTGAAAAGACGTTCGCGGACGACCTGGAATACTTGGACGAAGAGCCCGAGCTGAAGGAGAAGTACGACGCGTTGAAACTGGCCACCGAAGTGATGCCGATGAGCGAGTCGGCCGTTCGCGGCATGAAGTTGTTCACGGGCAAGGCGAACTGCACGGCGTGTCACGCGGCGGCGAACTTCACCGACGAGCAGTACCACAACTTGGGCGTCGGCATGATGGCGGAAACGCCTGACATGGGCCGCTATGAAGTCACCGGCGAAGACAAGGATCGCGGCGCGTTCAAGACGCCGACGCTACGAAACGTCGCCTTCACTGGCCCGTACATGCACGACGGCAGCCAAGCGACTTTAGAAGAAGTCGTCGATTGGTACGACAAGGGCGGCCACGCGAACGAATTTTTGAGCGACAAGATGAAGAAGCTTGACTTGACGAAGCAAGAAAAAGCCGACCTAGTCGCGTTCATGGTCGAAGGACTGACGGGCGAATTCCCCTACGTCAGTCAAGCCCGGCTTCCGCAGTAACGTTTTGCGTCGCCGCACGTAGGTTCGCCACGCCGTGGCGGAGCATTGCATCGACTCCGAACCGCTTTGCGGTTCGACCCCGCCACGGCGTGTCTACTGTAGGTTCGCCACGCCGTGGCGGAGCATTGCATTGACTCCGAACCGCTTTGCGGTTCGGCCCCGCCACGGCGTGTCGGGGCTACTGTAGGTTCGCCACGCCGTGGCGGAGCATTGCATTGACTCCGAACCGCTTTGCGGTTCGACCCCGCCACGGCGTGTCGGGGCTACTGTAGGTTCGCCACGCCGTGGCGGAGCATTGCATCGACTCCGAACCGCTTTGCGGTTCGGCCCCGCCACGGCGTGTCGGGGCTACGTAAGAACTGGGCGACGCTTAAGCCGCTTTGCGGCCTTGGTGAATGCGGCGGCTGGCCGATTCGATGCGTTCACGTGGCGTTGCGTGCGGGCCGGTTTCGGCAGTCGTGGGATCGGCGTACCAGGTGCGTGCTTCGAGCGCTTCCAAGATGCGATTAGCGACGTTGACCGCGCGAGCCCCCGCGACGCCGTCGACCGTCGGCGCGATTCCAGTTTGGATGCTGATGACGAAGTCATGCAGTTCGTCCAGGATCGCGTTTCGAGCCTCCAGCGTTTTCGTTTCGCAGATCAGCTTCGTGCTGAACAACGTTGCGCCGTAACCGAGTGGGCTTTCGACTTCGGCCGACAGATCGAACGAACGATTGGCGACGTCGGCCACCGGACGAACGACCGACAGCGACGGCGCTCCGAAATCAATCTCCGCAAAACCGTTCGCACCGAAGACCTGCATCGATCGCGCGGGCGTGGGACTGATCCGCGATGCTTTCAAGTTCGCGACCAAACCGCACTCGAATTCCAATCGCGTTTCGACGATGTCGTCGTGGTCGCTGATCACCGCCATGCCCGAACCGGTCACGCTGCGAAGCGGCGCGTCGGTCATCGACAAGACCAAGTCGATGTCGTGGATCATTAAGTCCATCACGACGCCAACGTCTAGGCAGCGGCCGGGAAAGCTGGACGCGCGGACGGCTTCGACGTACTTCACATCGACCGCCAAGTCATCCAGCGCCGTGAAGGCGGGGTTGAATCGTTCGACGTGACCGACCTGCAAGGTGACTCGCCTTTTGGCAGCCAATTGAACCAGCTTGTCCGCATCGGCCGACGTGATCGTGATCGGTTTTTCGACCATCACGTGCTTGCCCGCCGCGATCAAGTCGCCGGCGATGGCGGCGTGGGCGTCGGTCGGCGCGGCGATGATGGCGGCGTCGATGTGCGGGATCAAATCGCGATAGTCGGCGTGCGTGGGCACGTTGTACAGCTTCGCCGCGTTCTCTCGCGCAGGTTCCACCGGGTCACTGATGCCGACCAACTGGGCACCATCGACTTGGCCGATCAGTTTGGCGTGGATGCGTCCGAGGTGTCCGGCGCCGATCACGGCGATGCGTAGCTTGCTCACGCGGCTTTCTTTCGTTGTTGTCGACCGCGACCGTGCTTGCCGGTCCCGGCGTAATCGATGAAATCAAAAAGTTGTTTCAGCACCGGACGAATCGGTCCGGTTTCCAGCAGTTCATGCCGCGCGTTTTCGACGCCGACGCGGGATCGGTACAGCAGCCGATACGCCTTCGACAGCACTTCGATGTCCTCGGCGGGATAGTCGTGTCGTTTCAGACCGACGCTGTTGACCGCGCGAGGCTTGGCGGGTTGTCCGTCGACGATCATGAACGGCGGCACGTCGTGCAGCACTCGCGACATCGCGCTGACGAAGCTCATCTGTCCAATCGATGCGAAGTGATTGACGCCGACGCCGCCGGCGATCGTGACGTCGTTGCCGACGTGAACGTGTCCGCCCAGCATGCCGTTGTTGGCGATCACGATCCGGTCGCCCAGCTTGCAGTCGTGCGCCACGTGGACGCCGGTCATCAAGTAGTTGTTGTCACCGATGCGAGTGATGCCGTCCTCTTTTTCGGTGGCAAGGTTCACCGTGCAATGCTCGCGAAGCGTATTGCCGTCGCCGATTTCAACGCACGTCGCCGCACCCTTGTAGCTGGTGTCCTGCGGGTCGGTCCCGATCACGCACCCGGCAAAGATATGATTGTCTTCCCCGATCGTCGTGTGGCCGGTGATGACGGTGTGATGTTCGATGGTGCAATCGTCCCCGATGACCACGTTGGGCCCGATCACGCAAAAGTGACCGATGCGAACGTTGCGGCCCAGCTTGGCGCGGGAATCGACGACGGCGGAGTGAGCGATCAGGCTGCTCATAAAAGTTCCTGCGGTCTAGAACCGGATATAACGACGTGGGGAGGATACGAACGATCGAGCGTTTCGATCAAGCCGCATTTCGACGCGTGTGGAGTTTGTTGGTGGTTTGATTAAAAGTTGCTTGAGTCGCGGCCAGTTCGGCCAATTGCTTTGCCATGCGGCCGTTCAAATTGTGACCGCCACGAAAAGAGGTGAACCGTCCGACCAATTCGACGCCGGCAAGTGCCAAGTCGCCGATCAAGTCAAGCGTTTTGTGCCGCGCACACTCGTTGGAGAAGCGAAACGAATTGTCGATCGGTCCGTCATCCCCGATCACGACCAGGTCTTGATTGGTAACGTGCGAAGCCATGCCGCTGCCGCGAATTTGTTCGGCTTGCGCGGCCGTGACAAACGTTCGCGCCGGAGCGACTTCGCGGATGAAGCGATCCGGTGTCAGTTCGATACCGAACGCCTGCGGCGCGATCGGCGTCTCATCGTCGAACGACAACTGATACTCAAAGTAACACTCGCCTGATTTCGCCGGCGTCGCCTCGACCCAACCGCTCGGCGAACCAATCCGGTAGCGATCGCGGACGATCAGTTGCGATTTCGCTTTGGCTTGAATGATCAACCCGGCGTTTGCGAGCGGTTCGACGAAAGCGAGGCTGCTGCCGTCGAGCGCGGGCAATTCTTCGGCGCTGATGTCAACGGTCGCGTTGTCAATTTCCAGCGCCGATAGCGCGGCCATCAAATGTTCGACCATTTGGAAACGGGCTTCGCCACGAACCAGATTCGTGCGCAGCGCCGCGTCTTCGCGGTGATCGACGGAGGCGTCACACGAGGGTCTGCCGGCCAAGTCCGATCGGACCAGGCGGATGCCTGTGCCCATCGGCGCCGGATGAACGACGACGCGAACGTCTCGTCCCGACCAGTAACCGCGTCCGTGAATTTCACACGGGACGGCGGTCGTGTGTTCATTGCGTGAACGATGCACGCTGGCGGCCTCCCTAGCCAAGTGAAGCCTGCCATCCTTGGCAGACCGTTTGTTACCCTCGTTCTGCCTGGGACGCGATGTCTTCGAGGCTCCGCCTCGCCGCAAGTCCAGGAGGCGGAGCCTCCAAGACAGTGTGTTCCCAGGCGGAGCCTGGAACAAGTTTTAAGGTTCACTTCTCGTTCCCAGGCTCCGCCTGGGAACGCGATGTCTTCGAGGCTCTGCCTCGCCGCAAGTCCAGGAGGCGGAGCCTCCAAGACAGTGTGTTCCCAGGCGGAGCCTGGGAACAAGTTTTAAGTTTTCAAGACTAGCGAGTCGCGGTCGGCGCTTGACCGTTGGCGACGCTGAACTTGGTCAGGTATTCCATCACGCCCTTGGTCATGTCGATGCCTTCATCGTGAAAGACGACGTTCTTCATGACGCCTCGGATGACCGACTGGCCCTCTTCCAAGTCCATGTCTTCGCTGTTGTAGCGAATGACCAAGTTGATCTTGTAGACGTTGGCCAGGTACTTCACGCCTTCGGCGATCTTTTGGTAGTTGTCGTAATAGATGCGAGCTTCCGCGTCGGAAAGTTCTTTTTTCTTACGAGCCATGTCCAAACGGAGCTTCGATTCCATCGATGCGACGCGTTCTTCTTGAGCGGCGTACTCGGGCGATCCCGGCTTGAACGCTTTTAATTGTTCGGCGCCGGCTTTCAGCTGGTCACGCTTGCCGGTCAGTTCACCGTCGTAGGCCTTCAAGTCGTTTTCGACGGCGGTGACTTGCGCCTTGATCGCCGGATGGTTCTTGAAGATGAACGCGACGTCGACGACCGCGACGCGGTGGCCGGCGTCTTGCGCCGAAGCCGCTTGCGGGGCCAGGGCAGCCAGGGTTCCGATAGCCATTGCGATGGCTGCTTTGCTAATAAATCGCACGTCCGCTCTCCTTGCGTGTGTGGTGCGTGATCCAATCCGACGCCCGTACCATTCGACTCGATTGCACGCGATGGTGTCCGTCACCCGCGCCGCGTCTGCTGTGCGTCCGATGGCGTCCCCCACTGCTTCGGGAACCCATCGGCGGCGATTGTGTCACCAGTGTGTCAGGGCGTAAAGATTGAAATGGCTCGAACACCGTGCTCGGCCGAAAAATTTTTTCTCGCTCGCGTCATTCCGGTCTCGCGACCAGTTTCGGCTCCAACAACACCTCTGCTCCGTCTCGGATCACTCGCAGCTTTAATTCGTCGCCCGGGGAACGGTCACGAAGGTTTTCAAGCACATCCGAGGTCGTGGTGATGGTTTTGCCGGTGATCGTTTTGATCCGATCGCCGACGCGAACGCCCCCCGTTTCCGCTGGTCCGCCCGCGGTCAGTCCCGAAATCACGACGTGGTCGCCGCGGTCGGAAAGCGACACGCCCAAAAACGCCGTCATCTGACGTCGGATTTGAAACTGCTTTTCCGTAGCCGCATAAGTGGGACGTTCCCGGCAAGTTGCCAGCTCGAACGTGGAGTTACTGGTTATATCGGTTATCCGGGTCAGGCCACCGAACTCGATTTTGTCAAAATCGTCAGAAGGACGGTGATAATCGTTGTGCAGCCCCGTAAAAAAAAACAGCACCGGCACCCCCACCTCGTAGAACGATGCATGATCGCTGGGTCCGTAACCCGTTGGAATCTTGAACAGGTTGAACTTGGTGTCGGCGTTTGCCGATTCGACGATCTGGTCCATCAAGTTCCCCGAACCGGTCCCGTAAACGGTCAGCTCGTTATCCCGCAGTCGTCCGACCATGTCCAAATTCACCATCGCGACGGTCGATTCGAGCGCAAAACGCGGATTGCGAACGTAGTATCGACTGCCCAGCAGTCCGCGTTCTTCGCCGGTGAACGCGATGAAGACGACGCGGCGATGTTGATCGACGCCGGCAAGCCGTGTGACCAAGTCCTTGGCCGCGGCCAGCAGCGTCGCCGTTCCCGATGCATTGTCGTCGGCCCCGTTGTGAACGGCCACCGTGCCGGGTGCCAGCGACCCTTCGCCGCCCATGCCGACGTGATCGTAATGAGCGCCCACAATCACGGTTTCGTCCTTTGTCGCGCCCTTGCCTTCGATCACACCGATGACGTTTGGCGAAACACGATTGGTCGGTTTGACGTCGACGGCCAGCGTGACATTCACGCCGGCCAGCACCACGCTTTGCGGACGCAGCGTTTGATCGATCGCGGTTTCCAGCGATTCCAGGCTCTTGCCGATCGTCTGGACCAGCAGCGTGTCGACGACATCACGAGCGATCGAGATCACGGGCACAACGTTGCTTTCATCTTCGGGACGGCTGCCCGCGTCGTTGATGTTCAGCACGCCTCGCTCAATCGACGCGAGTTCTTTTTCCATCGCATCGACCATCGCGTCGATGCCCGCGATCTTGTCGGACAGCGTTTCGCGATTGTTGACGGCGTCCTCAGGAAGCTGCTCGATCTGCTGCTCGATCACTCGCTTGCGGCTGGCTTCCGATGCGATGCGGTTGCGTTGGTCGATCAGCGTTTGCCGGATGCTGGCCGGATCGTTGACGATCAAGATGGCGCTGGCTCCGCGAGCGATCGCGTTTTGAATTTTGGTCGAAAAGAACGCGTGCGTCGTATTTCGCGTGCCGTCGAAAACGCTGTTCGGGTTCCCGGCCTGCGGCTCTTTCCGAATCAGGATCACGGTCGCGCCGCGGACGTCGATGCCGGCGTAGTCGTCGTAGTTCAGCCGCGGTGCGGTGATGCCGTAACCGACGAACGCGACCGGGCCGGTCAGATGTCCGCTGCTGGAACCGACGGCCAGCGGCATCATGCCGTCGTTCAATTTCGCGACGATCGGCTCGGACGCCCCTTCGCCGGTGATGTCGTCGCGTTTGATGACAACGCGGTTATTTTCGGAGGCCCCGGCGGAGGCGCCCAGCGAGATCGAAACGTCTTGAAAAGGCGTGCCGTCGATGGCCGTCGTGTCCAGCCCGATCGCGGTCATTCGATCGGCGACGTAATCGGCGGCCAGCAGGATGGTGTCGTCGGCGACGCTGCGTCCGCGAAGCTTTTCGCTGGCCAGAAATTCGATGTCATCGCGAAGCCCCTGCATCCGCGCCGCGAGGACTTCGGTAACGATCGGGCTTTCCGCGATCGTGGCGGCGGGCGAAGCGAAGAAACACGGCGTCAAAACCGCGGCCAGCATCCAGAGTCGTCCGTTCACAGCGCCCATCCTAAATTCCCGAGTCCGCGGTAGTTCCGTTGACTGGAAAGGATAGGCAATTCTGGGGCCAAGACGTAGCCCCAACACGCCGTGGCGCTGACCGTAGCCCCGACACGCCGTGGCGGGGCATTGGATGGTACTGGGGATGCTCCGCCACGGCGTGGCGGACCTACGCTGTCGCCCCGACACGCCGTGGCGCTGACCGTCGCCCCCAACACGCCGTGGCGGGGCATTGGATGGTACTGGGGATGCTCCGCCACGGCGTGGCGAACCTACGCTGTCGCCCCGACACGCCGTGGCGCTGACCGTCGCCCCGACACGCCGTGGCGGGGCATTGGATGGTGCTGGGGATGCTCCGCCACGGCGTGGCGAACCTACGTTTGCCTACTCTGCCTTCTTCGCCGGCTTGTCTTTCTTGGCCGGTTTGGCGTCGGACTTCGATTCGGATTTCGATTCCGACTTTGTTTCCGGCTTCTTATCCGCGGCGGCGGCTTTCTTGTAGCCTTCGCTGCGGTAATCGGTTTGATAGAAGCCGCTGCCTTTGAAGACGATCGCGGCGCCGGTGCCGAACTGACGTTGCAGCTTCTGCTTGCCACATTCCGGGCACTTTTTCAGCACCGGATCGTTGATGCCTTGAAACACTTCCAACGCGTGGCCGCACGCGTTGCATTCGTAATCATAAGTGGGCATGTTGGCGGTAAAACACTCGCGGGGGAAAGAAAATCGTTCAACCTCGCAAGATTACTCCTGATTCGGCAAGTGTGCCAGGACCGATCCTGGTCAGCACTACTAGCGAAGTTCGCTGGGGTTGGCGGCTTGCTGCATCGGCGGATCGACCGGTGCGACGAATTTTTCGCGGACGATCTTCCAACTGGCCGGCGGCTTTTGCGGAACGAAGTTGCCAACGAACTTCGCCAGACCCGCCCCGATCGTGTTTCGCTTGACGTCGGTGAACTCGTACTGGTCCCACTTCGGTGCGGTCTTGAAGTGAAAATTCGGCGCGTACATCTTCAGCGCTTGTGGCAAGAACGTGTTCGCCTCCAATGCAATCTGAACCAACTTGTACTGCGCCGATCTTCCTGACGCTTCGGCCAAGCCTCGATCAAGACGATGCCGGGGTTGCCCGATTCGACTTGGCGGACCCAGTAACGTTGTTGGATTGCTTGAGCGTCCAAGTTGAACACGAACGGCAGCGGACTGCTGATAATGTTCTTGCCTTGCATTTCCGGCGGCAATTCCTGGATGCGGCATTCTTCTTTGGTGCGATCAAACTCGATCAGTTCCTTGCCGTTGCACACCCAGTGCTCGCCGAATTGACCGTTCTGTTCTTTGTAGACGGGCTTTTGAGTGTTATCCATGCCGGCAAAGAACACCAACGTGTCGACGCGGAATAATCCGCGGTCGGGCGATGCGTATTTCAGTTCGCCGTCGCCGCGTGTCGCGTGCAGTCCGGCAGGCGCCGCGAACATGTCGTAATGCCAACGAGTGAACTTGCACTCGAGCGTCTTGGTGCCCTGGCTTTGTTGCTGCCAAGCCAGCAGGAGCTGCTGCAGTTGCGCGTTTGCGGCGGCGTCGAGCGGCGGGAAGGGAGCTTCGACGGCACCTTGCTGAGCGGCAGCCGGCTGGGCCGATGACGGCGCGGCCAAAAACAAAAACGCCAACCCGACGGCCAAAGTGAATCGCATCATCCGTGACGCTTCTTTCGTAAAAATCGTGAAACTGACCAGTGACCGGCATCCGTATCGCCGGCCCCATCTCCAGACGGTCCATGTCCGAGCCGCTTGTAACAAGCCATCGCGACCGTGCGAAAGACCGATTCGTGATCGGCTCGGTAACCTTTTCCGATTATTCGGGTCATGACGGCGACGGCGATGTGCCGAATTGAAAACAGTCGGGATCGTCGCACGGTCGAAGGTCCGCGACGAACAAATCTCTGGGGGGAGAATCATGGCACACCATCTTTCGCGCCGCCGTCTGCTTTGCGGCGTCGCTTGCATCGCGACCTCGTCTACCATCGCGGTCGCGCAGTCGCCGACGCCCAACTCATCCGTCGTCATTACCAACACAACGCTACCGGTGCAGAGCCGCGTGTACCGCTTGACCGGCGAGGCCGAACAGCGAGTCGTCGTGACGGCGATCGCGGCGGACCCGCGAGGTGAATTTTTGGCCGCCGCGGGCGACGATCACATCATTCGAATCTTGGACACGACCAATTTTCGTACGACGACGAAACTACCTGCGCACCGCGACGTCATCCGAACGCTGGCGTTCGATCCGGCCGGCGACAAGTTGGTTTCCGCCGGCAACGACGGACAAGTGATCGTGTGGAACCGCAACGACAACTTCGCGGTCCAGCAAAAGATCCCCGGTTCGCCAGCGATCGCGCGAGTCCGTTTCGCGGCGGACGGGTCCGAGCTGGCGGCGGTCGGTTTCAACAACGACGTTTACTTGATCGGCAAGCGAAAGCGATCGCGGCCGGTGCTGCGTTGCGACTGCAACGACCTTCGCGCGGTCGCGTACCGTGACGACAACGGCGTGATCGCGGTCGCGGGCCGCAGCGGCGACTTGCACTTGTACGATTTTGAAACCGGGAACCTGATCGGCGAACATTCGCTGCACCAGGGACGCATCCACGACATCGTCTTTCATCGGTCCAGCAACATGGCCGTGTGCGTGGGCGAAGATGGTGTCGCGACGGTCTTCGACACCGCAGCCGGCAAGCTGCGCCAGCGGATTCAAGTCACCTCGGGCAAGTTGTTCGCCGTCGTGATCTTGAACAGCCAACTGATCGCGGTCGCGGGATCGGACAACGACATTCGCATCGTCAACACCGACGACGGCACGATCACGCGAACGCTGGAAGGTCACCGCGGCAGCGTCTCGACGCTGGCGGCCAACGACGACGTGCTGTTCTCGGGCAGCTTCGACGCCACGCTGCGGCGATGGTCAATCAACGACATCCGACCCAACCAAGAACGCATCGCCGAAGTCGATCCGAACGTCGACCGCTGAAAACGTAGGTTCGCCACGCCGTGGCGGAGCATTGCATGATCTGACAGCAGCTTTGCTGCTCGGCCCCGCCACGGCGTATCGGGGCGACGCGAGGAATCGACCAAAACACAACGGCACACGGAGGTGCCAAGCGTGATGTGGAAATCGAAACGAAACCGTGATCGAAAGCCGGCCGTCAAAACGGACGCGCTGCGCCGTCGCGCCGTCGGTCCCGAACAACTGGAAACGCGACGGCTGTTCGCCGCCAATCCGGTCGTTGCCGATCCGATTCATGTCGGCGTTGTGTACATCGAAACCGACTACCTGGAAAGCGACGCCGACACCGGGGGGGACAGCCGCGGCGACCGCTTCATCCTGTCGTTCAACGGCGGTGCGGCCGACACGCAGCTGACCGAGATCCGTATCAACACGGATAAAGACGGCGACGGCATCTCCGTCGGCGACCCAATCTTCGACACCGCGTCGGGCGGACGTGGCAAAGGCGGTTCGCACGGGTTCGAGATCGTTCGCATCGTGTCGGCCGATGGACGTCAAATTAACGCGCAAGCCGACGTCGCCGACGGGGGTCAAGAATTGGTGCTGCGTTTGACCAACTTCCGCGCCGGCGACCGTTTGGAATTCACGCTGGACGTCGACGAAGTCCTGCGCAACGTGATCGACCTGGCCCTCTTCAACGACCGGCTGGACGTGATCACGTCGGGGCAAGAATTCCAAGACTCGATTCTGGAAGCCACCTTCAACGCGCCGCATTTTGAAACCGCCAATGCTGACGCGATCTTCCTGAACGATTACGGCAACCCGAACGCGCAGTTCAACTTGAACTTGCCGCCGGATGAAAGCGCGGACCCGGACAGCCGACCCAACCGCTCGGCCGCCGCCGTCGGCAGCACCGTGCAAACGCCCAAGCCGATCGAAATCAGCGGCCAAGTTTGGATCGACAACAACTTGGACAAAGTACGCCAATCGGGCGAAGCGTCCGTGCCCGGCGTTACGATCGCGCTTTGGAAACAAAACGAGTCGGGCACCTACGTCGACACCGGCAGGCGAACCACGACCGATGCCAGCGGCCGCTACACGTTCGCCAAGTCGCTGGGCCTGATGCCGGGCACTTACCGCATCGTCGAAACCCAACCGAGCGGCTTGTACAGCGTCGCATCGGTGCCCGGAACCGTCTCCGGTGCAACCGTTGGTAACTCTGAAACGCTGGACATCTTGACCGGCATCTCGATTCCGCTGGGCGATACGTCGGCGATCAACTACGACTTCGCCGAAGCCGCTCCCGCGTCGGTTTCCGGCTTCGTTTACATCGACGCCAACAACGACGGACGACGCGGACCCAATGAAACCGGCATCGCGGGCGTGACCGTCCGCTTGGTTCCGCTGGACACGATCGCGCCGCAATCGACGCTGACCGTGACGACGGGGGGCAACGGTTCGTACAGCTTCACCGGACTTGCGCCGGGCAGTTACGAAGTCATCGAAGTTACCCAACCACCGATGTTGAACGACGGCATCGATGCGGCCGGCACCGTCGCAGGCCGAACCGTCGGCACGGCTCAGAATCCGGGCGACAAGATCACCGGCATTCGTCTAAGCGGCAACGACAACGGCATCGAATACAACTTCGGCGAAACGCCCTACGGCTCGATCGCCGGCTTCGTTTACCTGGCCGCGCCGGGTCAGGATTGCACGGACGATCACGAGGCCGACGGCGCGACGCCGATCTCGGGCGTGCGAGTCGAACTGCGAACCCAAACGGGCACATTCGTCGCCACGACGACGACCGGTGCGGACGGTTCGTACCGGTTTAGTGACATCCCGGTCGGTGATTATCGCATTGTCGAATTCACGCCGATCGGGCTGCTGGACGGCGGGTCGCACGTCGGCCGCATGAACAACGTCACGGTCGGCACGTCGGTCGACGGCGGATTGATTTCCAACATCACGATGACGCCGTCGGGCGTCGGCGTGCAATACAACTTCTGCGAAGCCGCCCCGGCCTCGATCTCGGGCTTCGTCTATCACGACGCCGACGACGACGGACGACGCGAAGCGGGCGAAGAAGCGATTGCCGGCGTTCGCGTGGCGCTGGTCGATTCATCGGGCAACCAGGTCGCGACGACGACCTCCGGTGCAAACGGTCGTTACGAGTTCACGAACATCCTGCCCGGTGAGTACTCGATCGTCGAAACGCAGCCCGCCGGTTTCTTTGACGGCAAAGACACCGCCGGCAATGTTCGCGGCACGACCGTCGGACGCAGCACCGGCGCGGACACGCTGGCCGCGATCTTTTTGAAGCAAGGCGACGTCGGCGTCGAATACAACTTCGGTGAACTACGTCCGGCCACGTTGTCGGGCCGCGTTCACGTCGACTTGGACGAAGACTGCACGCTGGATCCGAACGAGGAAACACTGGCCGGCGTCACGATCACGTTGCTGGATTCGTCCGGCCGCGAAGTCGCACGGACTCTCACCGGTGCGGACGGCAAGTACACGTTCACCAACATCGTGCCGGGCACTTACACGATCGTCGAAACCCAGCCCGAAGGATTCTTCCAGGGCGGTGCCAAGCCCGGGTCGGCCGGCGGCAACCGGATCGACAGCGACCGCATCGGCAACATCACGTTGACCTCGGGCGAAGTCGCCGTCGACTATGACTTTTGCGAACGTCCACCGTCCGAAATTTCGGGCAGCGTGTTCAACGATCGCGATGAAGATTGCGTTTTCGATTCCGATGAAGTCGGCATCGCGGGCACTCGCGTCGAACTGTTCCGCGACGGCGAAATGATCGCCTTCACGACGACCGATGCGATGGGCAACTATCGCTTCACCAACTTGCCCGCCGGCCAATACACCGTTCGCGAAATCCAACCGGCCGGCTGGCTTCAAGGCGGACAGCGTGCGGGTTCCAATGGCGGCGACGACAGCACGCAAGACGTGATCTCGCGGATTCCGATCGGCTGGGGCGAGCGGCTGACCGATTACAACTTTTGCGAACTGGAACCGGCCAGCGTTTCGGGCATCGTTTACGTCGACGGCAATGGCGACTGCGTCCGCGATGCTGGCGAACCGCCACTGGCCGGTGTGACGATCGAACTGCGCGACGCCAACGGCGTCTTCGTCGCGCGAACCATCACCGATGCGAGTGGTGGTTACACGTTCAACAACTTGGAACCGGGTCGGTACCAAATCTTTGAACTGCAACCCGAAGGATTTTTCCAAGGCGGCCAGAAACCCGGCACCGGCGACGGTGAAGTGCTGGGCCGTGACTTGCTGGGCGTGCGTTTGGGTGCGGGCCAAGACTTGGTCAATTACGACTTCTGTGAAATCGTTCCGTCGTCGATCAACGGTCGCGTATGGCAAGAGAACATACCGAACCAAATGTTCGATCCCGGCGACGTGCCGCTGCCGGGCGTGCTGGTCGAATTGCTGGACGAGGTCGGCACCGTCATCACGCAGACTCGCACCGGTGCAAACGGTGGTTACGAGTTCACGAACCTTGCGCCCGGCGTGTACTCGGTGCGTGAATCGCAGCCCGGCGGGTTGTTCCACGGCGGTGAAATTGTCGGCGACGCGGGCGGCCGAATCGGCGGCGACGACTTGATCGTTGGCATCACGCTGCTGGGCGGCACGGTGGCCAACCGTTATGACTTCCCCGAGATTCCGCCCGCGATGATTTCTGGGTTTGTGTTCCAAGACGGCACCGCGCTGACGATCGATCAAGTGCCTGATCCGGCGGACCTGCGAACGTATCGCGACGGCTTGCTGACCGAAGACGATACGCCGCTAGGCGGCGTGATCTTGGAACTTCGCACCGTGACGGGCTTGCCGTTCACGGGCCAGCGGGCGCTTCCGGGGACGTACGGCGATGGTCCGATTCGCGTGCAAACCGACGCCAATGGGTACTACGAATTCGTCGGCCTTCGTCCGGGTACTTACAGCGTTTACCAGGTTCAACCCGATGATTTTATCGACGGCTTGGACACGCCCGGATCAACCGGCGGCGTCGCGGTCAACGTCGCGGACGTGATCGACGATGACACACAGATCATCATTCAAACGTTGGCGGCCAGCGAAGCAACGGATCCTCGCAACGACGCGATTTTGAACGTCACGTTGGTCGGCGGCGGGGCGAGCGTTAGCAACAACTTCAGCGAAATCATGGTCGTGATTCCGCCGCCGTTACCGCCGCCACCACCGCCACCGCTGCTGATTCCGCCACCAGTTCGGCCTCCGCAAGACATCGCGCGGCCGCTGCAACCGATCGAGACCTTTGATCCTCGCATCCGCCTGGTCACGTTCGCTGATCCGCTGAAGTTCAGCACGCCGAACTTCGCCGACGACGAGTGGGCGGTGTCGTGGCACTTGTCGGTCATCAACGGCGGGTTCCCCCGTGGTGCGATGGGCGAAGACGGTTTGATCTCGGGAGTCAGTGCGAAGCGAATGTCGCCCGAGTTCAGTGAGGGCGATAACAGCCGGGGTCGCTGGACGATTGCGGACCGCGAAGGCAAACGCACCGGCAAGTCCGATGACATGACGCTGGGCGTCGCCGACGGCATTGCGCTGGCGGGCGACTTCGACGGCGACGGCGTCGACGAAGGCGTGATCTACAAGGACGGTCAGTGGTTCGTCGACTTCAACGGTGACGGCAAGTGGGACGCCGGCGACTTGTGGTTGAAGCTGGGCACCGAACTCGATCGCCCCGTCGTTGGCGACTGGGACGGGGACGGCAAAGACGACATCGGCATCTTCGGCCGCCAATGGCAACGCGACCCGCAACGGATCAAAAAAGATCCGGGCCTTCCCGACCCGGACAACAAACGTCGACGAACGGTCGATTCGCGATCGACCAACCAGCGCGACGGCGAAGATGATGATCGCGGTATCGATCGCAAGCGTTTGATGGTTCGCGGCGAAGAAGGTTCGCTTCGCGCCGACGCGGTCGATCACGTGTTCAAGTACGGCGAGCAAATCGATACACCGGTTTCGGGCGACTGGAACGGCGACGGCATCGACCAGATCGCCGTCTTCCGCGGCGGCAAGTGGATGCTGGACATCGACGGCGACGGACGATGGACGGACGTGGACGAAAAAGCGACGTTCGGACGTCCGGGCGACGAACCGATCGTCGGCGATTTCAACGGCGACCAGATCGACGAGATCGGTGTCGTGCGAGGCGACGTGTGGATCATCGACACCGACGGCGACCGCCGCATCACGGGCAACGATTTGCGAATCCAAGTGCCGCGTGCGAGTGCCAGTTCGCAGCCGGTCGTCGGCGACTTCGACGGTGACGGCAAGGACGAACCGGCTTACTACGACGAAGCAGAAGACGCCGCGTGATCGTTCGCATCGACGACGCGGCGGATGATCGCTTGAGGCCGTACGCCGACATGCGGACTCGGCGGATGGATCCGGACTGGTCGGGTGAACCATCACCGATCGACCACGAAGAAACGTTCGTGGTCGAAGGACGCTGGTGCGTCGAACTGCTGGCGAAGTCCAAACACGAAACGATCAGCGTCGTCGTGCAGGACGGTCGGCAGGACGAAGTCGCGTCCTGGTACGACACCGACGTGCCGATCTATGTGGTCAGCGCGGCAACGATTCGCGAACTGGTCGGCTTCGATTTCCATCGCGGGATCTTGGCGTGCGGTCGCCGTCCGGCTTTCGCGCCGATCGATCAATTGAACTTGCAAAGCGGCGTAACGCTGTGCGTGCTGGGCGTGTCGCAGCAGGACAACCTCGGCAGCATGATTCGCACGGCGATGGCGCTGGGCATCGATCGCTTGATCGTCGGCCCGAAGACGGCCGATCCACTGTCTCGCCGAGCGATCCGGGTCAGCATGGGCACCGTGTTCGGGCAAACGATTTACCAGTTGGTCGATCCACCGCGCGAGCTTCATTCGCTTGCAAGCGTTCGCACGGTCGTGACGACGCTTGCCAAAGACGCGACGCCGCTGAACGATTTTGTGATCGACGATCGGCCGATGGTGCTGGTCGTCGGCAGCGAACCCGACGGCGTGGATGACGCGGTGCAAGTCGCCGCGACGGACCGGGTAACGATCCCGATGAAGCTTGGCACGGACAGTTTGAACGTCGCGGTGGCGGCAGGGATTTTTATGCACGCGCTGCATAAATAGCGGAGACTTCGGCGACGTAGCCTCGACACGCCGTGGCGAGGCCGAACCGCAAAGCGGTTCGCCATTGGATGCTCCGCCACGGCGTGGCGGACCTACATCGATGACGTCGAACCTGCTATCGTCCTTCCCATGAAAAAAGTTAGCCTCTTCACCGACGGTGCTTGCAGCGGGAATCCTGGTCCGGGCGGATGGGCGTTCATCCTGCGCCATGATTCGACCGGAAAGGAAATGGAAGCGTCCGGCGGCGAGCCCGAATCGACCAACAACAAGATGGAGTTGATGGCCGTCATCGAAGGACTGGAGGTGTTGAAAGAACCTTGCGAGGTCACGCTGTACGCGGACAGCACCTACGTCCTGCAAGGCATGAAGACGTGGATGGCCGGATGGAAATCGCGCGGCTGGAAACGTAAGGAAGGATCGAAGCTTGCCGAAGTCAAAAACGTCGACTTGTGGAAACGGCTGGACAAGCTGATGCAGACTCACACGATCGTTTACGAGCACGTCAAAGGCCACGCCGGCCATGTCGAAAACGAACGCTGCGACGTGCTGGCCGTGGCCGCGTATCAGCGGTACTTGACGAAGAAATGAATCGTAGCCCCGACACGCCGTGGCGGGGCATCCATCTGCGAACTGCGAAGCAGCTCGGCTCCGCCACGGCGTGTCGGACCTACGTTGTCACCCACCCGCGACTGACGCCTGGCTACTGACGACTAACCGCAAAAAACGCTACAATGAACGCTCCCGCACGCCACCGCGTGCCCGTTTGTTTTTCCCGTCTTTTCGCAGGTTTTCATGAGCGACGTCCCTCACGCAGATACTCCTGATGAAGCCACGCCCGAGCAAAGCCTCGGCGGCTCGGCATCCACCACTGCGGCGTCGACCATTCCGGCGGCAAATACGGAATACGACAACAAAGATTTGCAGCACCTTTCGGACCTGGAACACGTCCGCGAACGACCCAGCATGTACATCGGCGACGCCGGCGCGGGCGGTTTGCACCACTTGGTTTACGAAGTCGTCGACAACTCGATCGACGAAGCCATGGCCGGATTCGCCAAGTCCGTCACCGTCACCGTTCACACCGACGGCAGCGTCACGGTCGAGGATGACGGCCGCGGCATCCCGGTCGGTCGCCACGACCAACTCTCCGAAGAACTTGACCGCGAAGTCACCACGCTCGAAGGCGTCATGACGGTGCTAAAGTTCGGCGGCAAGTTTAAAAAAGGCGCCTACCAAACCTCCGGTGGTCTGCACGGCGTCGGCGTCACGGTCGTTAACTTCTTGTCCCAGTGGGCCAACGTCGAAGTCAGCCGCGAAGGGTTCACGTGGAGCCAAGAATACGAACGCGGCATTCCGATGGGACCGGTCACCAAAGGCCGCGTCACGAAGAAGAACGGCACCCGGGTCACGTTCAAAGCCGACGGCCAAATTTTTAAGGTCACCAAGTACAGCTACGACGTTCTCTACAAACGGTTGCAAGAACTCGCGTTTTTGAACTCTGGCGTTCATATCAAATTCTTGGACGAACGCAACGGCGAAGGCGGCGATTTCAAGTACGAACGAGGGCTGGTCGAGTTCGTCGAACACCTCAACCGTGCCAGCGACATCTTGCACCCGGACGTGATCCGCATCGTCGGCGAACGCGAAGGCGTCCAGTTCGACATCGCGCTGCAGTACAGCACCGAATACACCGAGAACGTGCAGTCCTACGTCAACAACATTCACACCAAGGAAGGCGGCACGCACGTGTCGGGTTTCCGCAGCGGTCTGACGCGAACGCTGAACAATTACGGCAAGAAAGAAAACCTGTTCAAAGGCGACGTCCGCCGGCCGGCGATGACTTTCGCGAAGGCATCACGGCGGTGCTCAGCGTGCGAGTGCCCGAACCGCAATTCGAAGGCCAAACGAAAACCAAACTCGGCAACGGCGAAGTCGAAGGCATCATCAACGGGGCCGTCGGCGAACAGCTTGCCAAGTACATGGAAGAAAACCCCAAGGTCGCGCTGACGATCGTTCGCAAAGGCATGCTGGCCGCGGAAGCTCGCGAGGCTGCCCGCAAGGCAAAAGACTTGCTCCGCAAACGCAAGGACGCGCTGTCCGGCGGCGGCTTGCCCGGCAAGCTTCGCGATTGCATTTCCAAAAACCGCGACGAGTGCGAACTGTATCTTGTCGAAGGCGACTCGGCCGGTGGATCGGCCGAGGGCGGGCGGATGCGTGACTTCCAAGCGATCCTGCCGCTGCGTGGAAAGATCATCAATGCGTACAAATCGCGTGAAGCAAAGGTGCTGGAGAACACCGAAGTTCAATCGATGATCCAGGCCATCGGCACCGGCATCGGCGCCGATCAAGACTTGACCAAACGGCGTTACGACAAAGTCGTCATCATGACCGACGCCGACGTCGACGGCAGCCACATCCGGACGCTGCTGTTGTGCTTCTTCTATCGCCAAATGTACGAACTGGTCGCTCGCGGTCACGTCTACGTCGCCCAACCGCCACTGTTCCGCGTCCAACACGGCAAGCAACGTTACTACATCCAAACCGACGGCGAGATGAAGACGCAGTTACTTGAACGCGGTTTGAAGGACACGATCTTTGAAGCCGAAGACGGTCGGCGAATCGAAGGCGATCAGATGCGAGCGCTCTGCACGACGCTGGCATCGATGGAAGAGGCCGTCGTCGCGCTTGAATCACGCGGCATCGGGCTCCGCATCCACGCGATGCGATACGACCCGGTCGCCGAAAAACTGCCGTCGCTGCTAGTCACCTACGGTAACGAAGAACACTGGTTCATGGCGACCGAACAGGTCGAAGAGTTCTTGACGTCTCGCGGATTGACGTTGGACATCGAAGAAGAAGACGAAGATTCCGACGTCGACGCACCCGCCGAAATGCGAGCGCCGCCCGAAAACCTCGCTCACCTGACCGAGCTTCACGAAGTCCGCACGATCAACGGCGGCTTGAAAGAACTGCAGGTGCTAGGCTTCAGCATCGACGATTTGATCCCGGCCGAACGAACCGGTTCGACGACGGCTCGGTTCGAGTTGGTGCGTGGCGAAGACATCCGTCGTCCGCTGGAGGACTTGCGTGGTTTGCTGCCGGAGGTTCGCGCGGCGGGCGAGAAAGGCTTGCAGGTCACTCGCTTTAAAGGGCTGGGCGAAATGAACGCGGAAGAGCTTCGCGAAACGACACTGGACCCCGCCAACCGAACGCTATTGAAAGTCAACCTGACCGACGCGGGTGCGGCGGACGAAATGTTCCGCCTGTTGATGGGCGACAAGGTCGAACCAAGACGCGAATTCATCGAAACGCACGCGCTGGACGTTCGGAACTTGGACGTTTAGGACGCGATGGCGAAGTTTTCAGCCGAAACGTAGCCTCGACACGCCGTGGCGAGGCCGAACCGCATTGCGGTTCGATCCCATGCAATGCTCCGCCACGGCGTGGCGGACCTACGTTCATTGATCGCGAAAAATACCGCCATGAATCGACTCGCCGACTCGCTTTCGCCCTACCTGCTGCAACACCAAAACAATCCCGTCGATTGGTACCCCTGGGGCGACGAAGCGATTGAACTGGCCCGGTCCACCGATCGGCCGATCTTTTTGTCGGTCGGGTACGCGGCGTGTCACTGGTGTCACGTGATGGAGCATGAGAGTTTCGAGAACCCCGCGATCGCGACGTTCTTGAACGACTACTTTGTCTCCGTGAAAGTCGATCGCGAAGAACGGCCCGACATCGATCAAATCTACATGAACGCCGTCCAGTTAATGACCGGCCGCGGCGGTTGGCCGATGAGCGTGTTTCTAAATCACGATTGCCAACCGTTCTACGCCGGCACGTACTGGCCGCCCGTTTCGCGGCAAGGCATGCCGGGCTTTGCGCAAGTCCTGGACGCGATCGCGGGTGCATGGGCCGATCGACGCGACGAGGTCAACCAGCACGCCGGCGAGATGAACGCGGCCCTCGTCAAGATCGCCGGTGGTGCGAGCGATGACGATGCGGCTGAAGCGAAGCTTCCCGACGCATCGATGGTCGACATCGCGATCGACCATCTGCTGCGGACGCACGATCGGCTGGAAGGCGGTTTCGGGTCGGCCCCCAAGTTTCCGCACGCGACCGACCTGGACTTGCTGATCCGCCGCGGCGTGGCCAGCGGCAACAAAGACCTGGTCGACGTCGCGACGTTCACGCTGGACAAGATGGCTGGCGGCGGCATCCGCGATCACATCGGCGGCGGGTTTGCGAGGTACAGCGTCGACGGCGTTTGGTTGGTGCCGCACTTTGAAAAGATGCTGTATGACAACGCGCTGCTGGGTGAATGTTACGTCCGCGCGTTCCAAGCGACCGGCGATTCCTTCTACGCCGACGTCGCGGCCGAAACGTTCGATTATCTGTGCCGCGAAATGGTCGACGACGCCGGCGGATTCCACTGCAGCGAAGACGCCGACAGCGAAGGCGTCGAGGGCAAGTATTACGTTTGGTCGCCGGCCGAAGTGATCGCGATCCTGGGCGAAGCAACGCGGCACACGGTTCTGTCAAATTTACGACATCACCGAAGCGGGAAACTTCGAAGGCGACAACATCCCGCACTTGGCGACGGCGTTGTTACCAAAGATTGCACCGGAGCTGGCCGAGGATCGCGAGAAGCTTCGCATCGCGCGGAATGATCGCGTACACCCTGGACGCGACGACAAAGTCATCACGGCTTGGAACTCGCTTGCGGTGAAAGCCTTGGCCGTCGCCGGCGCGGTGCTGGACCAACCTCGTTACATCGATGCGGCCACCCGCGCGGCCGAGTTCACCGCAACCACGATGACGACGGATGATGGACGTCTTTTGCACGCATTTCGCGGCGGGAAAGCTCACCTGCCCGGCTTCGTCGACGACTACGCGATCACGATCGAGGCCTACATCGCGTTGTTTCATGCGACCGGCAAGGCCCGCTGGATTGGACGTGCGACGAAGCTCGCCGAGTCGATGATCGCGCACTTTTCGGACACCCAGCGCGGCGGATTTTATTACACCGCTGATGACGGCGAAGCATTGATCGCGCGGACGAAGGATTGGCACGACGGATCGATGGTCAGCGGCAACGCGGCGGCTGCATCGGGACTGCTGACGCTATCGCGGCTTTGCGACCGCGACGATTTTCGTGACGCGGCGATGCGAACAGTCATCGCCGGCGGCGAAGTCTTGCGGACTCAGCATCCGGCTTGTTCGGCATTGGTATCCGTGCTGGATCGGATCCATCATCCAGGCCAGCAATTGGTCCTGGCCGTGGCCGACATGGCGTCGATGCAAAAACTGCGAACTGAGTTTGTCAAACCGCTGCGTCCGCACGCCACGTTGTCATGGGTCATCGGCGAAGCGCCCGACACCGGCCCCGTCGTGGGGCTGAACGCGAACCGCGGCCCGATCGACGGGCAACCGACGTTGTATCGGTGCCAAAATTTCACTTGCGACGCGCCGCTGGTCGGCGAAGCGGTGACAGCGGCGCTGTCGCAAGCGTAAGACCCGGAATCAGTGTTATCGCAGCACCAACATCACCCGCTCATTTCCTCGGCGGACGATCAGGCGGACCGGTTGGCGTTTCATTTGTGCTTCTTGCAAGACCTTCGCCATCTGCTGGGAAGATTCCAGCGCCACGCCGCTGGCCGATTCGATCACGTCACCGACTTGGAATTCCGCTTGCGCCGCGATGCCGCCATCGGCAACGCTGGCCACGATCAGGCCGCTCTTCAAATCGGTGTAGCCGTATTTTTGTGCCGATTCGGGCGTGACCGGAACCAGTTCCGCACCGAACAGTTCGTCGAAGGGATTGAACATCGCCATCGCCGCGTCGGTACGTTCTCTCAGCGGCACTTCAATCGTCATCATCTCGCCGGCCCGATTGACTTCCATCGTCACCGTCGTGCCCGGCCGACGGCTGGCGACGTAGTTGCGAAGCTGCGTTCCGCCGGTGATCGGTTTCTTGTCGACACGCGTGACGACGTCGCCGGGTTGCAGACCAGCGGCGGCGGCGGGTTGGTTTTCCAGGATGCCTTCGATCAAGCCGCCTTGGCGAGTTTGCAGGGCGTACTTTTCGACCGAGGCCGGCGTGACGTCGACGACTTGAGCGCCAAGGAAGCCGCGTTTGACTTCGCCCGTTTCGATGATCGATTCCAACACCGGCGTGGCCATCGAAACCGGGATTGCGAACCCGATACCAGCACTTGCACCGGAGCGAGACAGAATGGCGGTGTTAATGCCGACCAGTTCGCCTCGAAGGTTGACCAGCGGCCCGCCCGAGTTGCCCGGATTGATCGCCGCGTCGGTTTGCAGGAAGTCTTCAAAGCCGTTTCCGTCGGCGATGATTCGCTGGACTCGGTTCTTGCCGCTGATGATGCCCGCGGTCACGGTTTGATCCAGACCGAAGGGGCTGCCGATGGCCAGGACCCAGTCGCCGACGCGGATATCGTCGCTGCTGCCGAACTTGGCTGGCCGCAGGTCATTTAGTTCGACCTTCACCACCGCCAAGTCGGTTTGCGGATCGGTGCCGATGACGGTGCCCGTTTCAATGCGACCATCCGAAAATTCGACCGTCAGTTCATCGGCACCTTCGATGACGTGGTTGTTGGTCAAGATGTACCCGTCGGGGCGAACGATGACGCCGCTACCGACGCCGCTGGATTCCTGCTGCTGCGTTTGCGGCGGAACATTGCCGCCGAACAAGTCCTCGAAGCCCGGCGGAACGCGGCGTCCACCCGTTCGAATCGTCTTGATTTGCTTGGTGCTGATACTGACGACGCTGGGACGCAGCGCAGCGGCCACGTTGTGGAACGCGGATGAAAGATTATCGGCCGTCGCGAGGTCTTGTTGCTGGACGGTGCGGCGAGCCTGGACGGATTCTTGCGTTTCGTAACCAACATCACCGACGCGTCGGTCCTGCGCGGTCGCGTCACCCTGCAACCCTTGCGGTAAGGACATCACGACGCCCGTGACCAGTGACCCCAGCATCATCGCGGCCAGCGCAAACGAAACAGACTTCCAAACGTTAGGCATCAAGATTTCTCCATGAGGGCAATGTGTCAAAGCGACAGGCCGAGACCAATCCGCACGAAGTTTACGCAAACATCACGCCAAAGGTTTGCCGTTTTTTTGTACTCTCGCATCGTCGGCATGCGATCTGCTAATCTAAATGACTGCATTGTTTAGGCACGGAATGGGTTTGACGGAGCACCGATTGGATGCGAGACACTTTGACGATCATTCTGGCCGGCGGACGCGGTTCGCGGCTTGAACCGCTGACTCGCGATCGTGCGAAACCGGCCGTGCCGTTTGGTGGCATCTATCGCATCGCCGACTTTGTGTTGTCGAACTGCTTGAACAGTGGCATGCGAAAGATCTTGTTGCTGACCCAGTACAAGGCCCAATCGCTCGACCGGCACATCAATCTGGCGTGGCGGAATTATTTCTGCCGTGAACTGGGCGAGTTCATCGACGTCGTGCCGCCGCAACAGCGTTTTGCCGACAATTGGTACCAGGGCACCGCCGACGCGGTGTACCAAAACATCTACGCGATCGAACGCGAACAACCGCGCGACGTGATGATCTTGGGCGGTGACCACATCTACAAAATGAACTACGGTCCGATGTTGGAATTCCATCGCAAGATGGACGCCGACATCACGATCGGGGCGTTGCGGGTGACGCAAAATGAGGCGAAAGAGTTCGGCGTGATCCAAGCCGACCTGGACCACCGCATCGTCGGCTTTCAAGAAAAGCCCGCCGACCCGATTTCGACGCCCGAGGATCCCGACGTTTACCTGGCGTCGATGGGCATTTACATTTTCAATGCCCGGTTCTTATACGAAAAGCTTTGCGACGACGCGACGATCGAAGAAAGCGATCACGACTTCGGCAAGAACATCATCCCCGACGCGATCGACAGCCATAAAGTCTATGCGTTTCCGTTCTTGGACGAAAATCGCAAGCGGGACGCCTATTGGCGAGACGTCGGCACGATCGATGCGTACTTCGAGGCGACGATGGACCTGATCGGCGTCGACCCGCAGCTAAACCTTTACGACAGTCATTGGCCGATCCGTGCGTTCCAACCGATGCTGCCGCCGGCGAAGTTCGTCTTCGGCAGCGAAGGCGGCCCGACGACGCGGCGGGGCGAGGCGCATGATTCGATCGTCTGCCAAGGTGCGATCGTCTCCGGCGGCAGCGTCGCCCGGTGCGTGATCGGCCCGAACGCTCGCATCAACTCTTACGCTCATCTGGAAGACTGCATTTTGTTCGATGAAGTCGAAGTCGGACGCCGGTGCCGACTTCGCCGCGTCATCATCGACAAGGGCGTCCGAATCCCGCCGGAAACCGAAATCGGTTATGACCCCGTCGCCGATCGTGCTCGCGGGTTGACGGTCACCGAAAGCGGATTGGTCGTGATCGCTCGCGGCGACGAAATCGTTTCGCAGTTGGCCGCCGGGACGACGCCGTGACGTTTGACCCAACGTCGCTTGCCGTCGGAATCGTGGCGGCGTCGATCGTCTTGGCGGTCGGCGCGGTGATCGGTTTCCGTCTGGGACGTCGCCGCACGACCGGCGACGACAACGTCATCAGCGACGAAGATCGGCAGCGGTTGATGGTGCTTTTACAAGAACTCGGGTCATGGACGAACGAGTACAGCGGCAATGTGTCGGACTACCAAGTCCAGCTGAGTCGGTTGAGCGAAACGATCGAGTCGACGGGGTCATCGTCGGCATCGGAAGTCCGCGTGGTCGGCTTGCTGAAGCAAATCATGGACAGCAATTCGCACCTGCAAACGCGACTGGACGCGGCCGAGCAACAGCTCGAAAAGCAAACCCGTCAGATCGCTAGCTACTTGACCGAAGCGCGGACCGATGGACTGACGGGACTGTTCAACCGTCGGGCGCTCGATCAGCGGATGGAAGAAATGTTCGCTGCGTATCGCGGTGGTGGCCGCTCGTTTGTCGTTGCGCTGATCGACATCGACAAGTTCAAGTCGATCAATGACAACCACGGTCACCAAGCCGGCGACCAAGTCCTAAAACAACTCGCTTCGGTGCTGCGAACGCGGCTGGACGGCGCGATCATCGTGGCCCGTTTTGGCGGCGAAGAATTCGCGGCGATCTTGGACGGACCGCTGGCGATCGCCTCGCAAACGATGAATGAACTCCGACGTCAGGTCGCGGACTATCCGATGCAAGCCGGCACGACGCAGCTAGAGGTCACGATCAGCGTCGGCCTGTCCGAACCGCGACAGGACGTAATCGTCGCGCCGGTGCTCCGCCGCGCCGACGAAGCCTTGTACGCGGCCAAAAACATGGGCCGCAACCGAGTGTATTTCCACGACGGAAGGGCCCCGGCGCTGGTCGGAGCGCCGGAAGTCGTCAAGCCATCATGAAAAGTATGACCTCCAGCGTAGCCCCGACGCGCCGTGGCGGGGCCGAACAGCAAAGCCATTCGCGATCAATGCAATGCTCCGCCACGGCGTGGCGAACCTACGCTGCATGGAACGCCGAACGACAAGCCGCCGCCTCTGGTAGACCTGCGGCTCCGCCCGCAGGATGCTAAACTTCCTGCGGGCGGAGCCGCAGGTCTACGATAAACCCCAAGAATTTAGCCCGATGACGAAGCACCAAACGACGCCCTACGACATCGCCACCCTGCCGCCGGGCATTCCCTACATCGTCGGCAACGAAGCGGCCGAGCGGTTTAGCTTCTACGGCATGAAGGCGATCTTGACCGTCTTCATGACCAAGTACCTGTTGGGCAGCAGCGGCGCGATCGACCCGATGTCCGACGAGGACGCGAAGTTCTGGGTTCACATCTTCGTCATGGCCGCCTACTTCACTCCGCTGGCCGGCGCGTTCGTCGCCGACTGGATCTTGGGCAAGTATCGCACGATCCTTTACCTGTCCGTGCTTTACTGCTTCGGGCACCTGGCGCTTGCCGTCGACGAATCACGGATGGGATTGGCGGTCGGATTGTCGCTGATCGCGCTGGGCACCGGAGCGATCAAGCCGTGCGTGTCGGCGCACGTGGGCGACCAATTCGGAAGCAAGAACGCGCACCTGTTGTCAAAGGTTTTCGGTTGGTTCTACGTCGCAATCAACATGGGCGCGTTCCTGTCGACGCTGCTGACGCCGTGGTTGCTGGACAAGTACGGATCGCAGGTCGCGTTCGGCGTGCCGGGCATCTTGATGGCGATCGCGACGTTTTTGTTTTGGCTCGGACGCAACCGCTTCGTCCACATCCCCGCTCGTGGCCCGGGCGTGTTCAAGGACGCGTTCACCGGCCCCGGCTTGAAGGCGTTGTTGTCGCTGGTGCCGGTTTACTTGTTGGTGTCGATCTTCTGGAGCCTGTTCGACCAGACCGCCAGCGCGTGGGTGTTGCAGGCCGAGAATATGGACCGCAACTTCTTGGGCACGAACTTGTTGTCCAGTCAGATCCAGGCGGCCAACCCGTTCTTGATTCTGATCATGGTGCCGCTGTTCAGCTACGCGGTCTATCCGGCGATCGACACGGTGTTCAAGCTGACGCCGCTGCGAAAAATCGGCATGGGCATGTTCTTGACCGTCGCCGCGTTTTCGATCAGCGCGCTGATCGAACAGAACATCCAAGACGGTGGCACGCCGAACATCGGCTGGCAAATTTTGGCGTACGTGATTTTGACGGCGGCGGAAGTCATGGTGTCGATCACCTGTCTGGAATTCAGCTACACGCAGGCCCCCAACAGCATCAAGTCGATCATCATGAGTTTTTACATGCTGTCGGTTTCGCTGGGCAACTTCATCACTGCCGGCGTCAACGGGATCATCAGTAACGCCGACGGGACGTCCAAGCTGCCCGGCGCGACGTATTACTGGTTCTTCACCGGACTGATGTTGGCCGCGGCGGTCGCGTTCATCGCGGTGGCGTATTTCTATCGCGGGAAAACGTACATCCAAGACAGCGAACCCGTCCCGACCGAAGCCGCCGCCGACGAAGGGCTGGTGAGCTGAGGTAGGTTCGCCACGCCGTGGCGGAGCATTGCATTGGCACACGAACCGCTTCGCGGTTCGGCCCCGCCACGGCGTGTCGGGGCGACGAAAAATTTCTTGCACGAATTTGCGTCCGGCTTGTCACTATTTAACTAGCGACCCGTCGCGACCGACTCCTTCAAAGCGAGATTTTCCCATGCGTTTGACCCTCCGCACGCTGCTGGCGTACCTCGACGACACTCTCGAGCCGCAGGACGCAACGACCCTAAAAGCGAAGCTGGCCGAGAGCGGGTTTGCGACCCAGCTGGTCCAGCGGATTCGAGCGTCGATGGTCGATCCGGCGATGCCCGCGCCGTCGCCCGACGCCGCCGGGCCGAACGATGACGCCAACGTGATCGGTGAATATCTGGACAGCACGCTATCGACCGAGCACGTCGCGGAAATCGAGCGAGCGTGCTTGGAATCGGACGTTCGGCTAGCCGAGGTCGCCGCTTGCCACCAAGTCCTGACGATGGTGTTGGGCAACAAAGCGGACGTGCCGGCGGAGCTGCGGAAGCGAATCTACGAACTGCCCGAACGAGAGATTGGATCGATCGCGGCCAGCAGCAAACGGTTTTCGTCGCTGTCGATCGACGACGCGCCCCCCATCGACCGGGCGACACCGATCGACGGAACCGTATTGACCGGTGGCCCGTTTTCGGCACCACCCGATCGGCACACTTCGCCGACGGCCGACATGTCGCCGACGAAAGCGTCGTCCAAACCATCCTCGCTGGTCCATTCCGGCAGCCCCGTCACGCCAGTCGGTCCGGCCGATTCGGGCGTCTCTGACGCGCCGACGCGGCTACGCGAATCCGGTGTCATCGAAGCCACGCTCGCCAAGCCAAGTGGACCCGCAATCGCCGGCGCGAAACCGCGTGATGTCAACGACACCGCGATCTACGGCGGCTCGATCCGGACGTCTCGCATCACGCCCTGGCTGGTCACACTGGCCACCGCGGGCGTGCTGTTGTTCGCGCTCTCAAAACTTTTTGCACCGGTGCTAAATCGTGACGTGGCGATGAACGCTTTGGAAATCGAACCGAGCGTTTCCGTGGAAGAGATCCAAGCGCCGCCGGAAATGACACCGCCGATGGTCGACATGATGCCGCCGCCAAACGCGACGGAAGAAGCGGCCACGGAGCCACTGCCCGTGCCGGAGACGTTGCCCACGCCGGTAGCGTCGATCAATGCCAAAAGTGAAACGGAAAGTGAAACGAAACCCGAAGTCATCGAGGTGCCGGTGACGGAGAGACCGTCCGAAGCGAATGGACAGCCGAAATCGGACGACGTTGAAGCGGTCGATGTGGCTCCCCCGATGCCAACACAGACACCGTCTCCCGAGCCCGAAAAAGAAGCGGAGCCAAAACCGGAGCCGTCGCCTGCGATACAAGAGATTGCACCGGAGGTCGCGACGATTGTCAGCGATCGGACATTGGTGGCGACCAACAAGGGCGCGATGACCGATTCAACCAAGTGGGTTTTCCTACGCCGCGGCATGACGATTCTTCCGGACTTCCCAGTCGTTTGCGCGCCGACGTTTCGCGCGACCATGACAACGGTCTCTGGATTTGAGATCACGCTGGTCGGTCCCGTCGAAGTCGTCTGGGAACTGCGAGACGACGCGGAAACCGAAACCGTCGCCGGCACCAAGCTGGATCCGATTCTGCACGTCTTGTCCGGCCGCATCCTGGTCCGATCGACGTCGCCCGGCGGATCGTTGTCGGTCAAGCTTGGGGAGCAGATGGTCGACTTGACGATGGCCGATTCCGAATCGGTGGTGGCAGCCAGCATCAAGCACTTTCGCGCTCCCGGACAAGACCCGCTGGAACCCGGCAATGGCGTTGAACTGACCGGCGTTCTTTGCGTCCAAGGATCGATGAAGCTGGCCTCCGGCGACGCAACCGAATCGCTGCAGACCGGTCAACAATGGGTCAAACGGACCGCTGCCGACGCAAAGATCTCGCCGGTCGATTCGGTTCCCGAGTGGATCAACCCGCCCGATCCGGCCGTCACGTCGCTGGCCGCGGGCGCTCGCGAAGGATTGATCGAATTGATCAGCGGCGAACCCTCGCTTGAAATCGCGCTTCGCGAAGCGACCTTGTTTCGACGCAGCGAAGTGGCGGCGCTGGCGGCCGAATCATTGTTGTACTTCGGTCAAGGCGACATCTATTTCGGCAGCGACGGAATCTTGAGCGAACCGAAACAACGGGCTTACTGGCCCGAGCATTATCTGGAACTGATGTCACGGATCGACCGCGGCCCCGACGCGGCGGCTCAACTGGTCGCGTCGATCGAAAAGATGGACGCCGCCAACGCAAAATCAATCTTGCGTTTGCTAACCGGTTACTCGCCCAAGCAGCTCGAAACCGGCGGCGATGCCGAACTGGTCGACATGCTGGACAGCGAATCAATGGCCGTCCGTGTACTGGCGCTCGAGCACTTGCACCGCATCACCGGGACGACCTTGTACTTCCGCGCCGAACAGGACAACGCCGTCCGCCGTGCCCCCGGCATCAAAAAATGGCGAAGCCGCCAACGCATGGGTGACATCCGGTGGGGAGAGTAGGAAGCGGGGAGCGGGGAGCGGAGAACGGAGAACGGAGAATGGAGAATGGAGAATGGAGAATGGAGAATGGTGAATGGAGAATGGTGAATGGTGAATGGTGAAACCGAATCCCCGCCCGCGCGGCGGGAGGGTATTCGGTTGCAGTGCTGCCCGCTCACACCACCAGCCCTTTCGTCACCGTCATGAAGACGTCTTCTAGCGTTGGGTCTCGGTCGTTGAACGATTTCATTCGCACGCCCGCGGCGATCAGTTGTTCCAATAGCGTCGCCAAACCTTCGTCGTCGGTTTCCAGTTCCGCGACGACCTTGCCGGCGATCATCTCCAGCGATCGCAGCGCATCGCAGCTCCGAAGGATCGACATGCCCGCTTCCTCACCGGATAAAAACTGCACCTCGACAACCCGGTTGCGGCGGATCTGCTTGTAAACGTTTCCGATCGGCCCGTGCATCAACAACTGGCCCCGTTCGATGATGCCGATCGACGTGCAGCAATCGGCAAGCTCGGTCAAAATGTGACTGCTGATAAGAATCGTTTTGCCCATCTTGCGAAGCTCTTTCAGTAGCGCCTTCACTTCCACGCGAGCACGCGGATCCAGCCCGCTGGCCGGTTCATCCAAGATCAACACGGGTGGGTCGTGGACCAAGGTCTTTGCCAAGCACAAACGTTGCTTCATGCCGCGGGACAAACCGTTGACGAAGTCGTCGCGTTTGTGCGTCAGGTCAAGCAGTTCCAACACGTTGTCGATGATTTGCTTTCGCTGCGTCCGGCCGATGCGATACGCGACCGCAAAGAAGTCCAAGAACTCCCACACTCGCATGCCGTCGTACACGCCGAAGTTGTCGGGCATGTATCCGATCGCTTGGCGAACGCCGACCGGATCGCCCATCACGTCGCAGCCCGCCACGACGCCGCCGCCACGAGTCGCCCGCAACAGCGTCGCCAGAAACCGAATCGTGGTGCTCTTGCCCGCTCCGTTGGGTCCGATGAAGCCGAACACTTCGCCGGCATCGATCTGCAAGTCGATGCTTTGCACGGCGGTGAAGTCGCCGTAGTCCTTGCCAAATCCGGTCAGCGTGATCATTGCGTGTCGCCTAAGTCTTCGTCGCGGGAGAGAGGATCGGTCGTCGTCGGAGTCGTTCGCAAGTCGGACAACAAGTTCGCGTCGGGCGAGGTTTTGGGAAATGACGAGTGTTTCAAGTGAGCCAGCACCACCGTCTGCGCAGCGACTTGAGTGGCCGACGGAGTGATCGTCATGCCGCCGACCGCCGCATCGACTCGGCCGACCAATCGCGTCGTTCCGGGTGGGATCGCGCCGGGCAACATCATTCGCCGCATCAGCGCGCCAGTTTGCATCGGCGTGTCGTCGCCGACGGTCACTTCGTCGCCGTCGCGGTATCGCAAACTAACGTTTGCACCGGAGCTGATCGTGCCGACGACGGCGAAGCGCATTTTGCCCGCGTCGTCTTTATCGACGACGTACGCGTCGGTGATTTCCAAGTCGGATTCGTTGACCAGCCGATCGCCGCCGACCAATCGCAATCCGCCGCCGACCTCGACGATCTGTTCGGCGTGGATCAGACGAATTTGATTGCTGCCGACAGACACGCCGGCAAGCTTGGGGCCTTCATCGAACGACGTTTCAAACACCGTGCCGCCATCATCCGTCGCGGCGGAACCGCGAATGGGAACCGCGCAGCCGTCGATGGTTTTGAACTGAATGTCGTAGGTGCTGGACAGAGAGTTGTAAATCGCGTCGATTCGCGTCAGGTGTCCACGCTGGTAGCCCGGTTGCAATTCCAACATCGCAAGTTCGGTCTGACTACGCGCGAAACCGATGTCCAGTTGCGCCGACCGAGCGACCCAGATCGCGCCGCCGATCGCGATCACGGGAACCGCCAGCCAAGCGTATTCCAACCGCCCCATCAAACGGAACACGATGAAGTTCAGCGGTACCAGCACCAACAAGTAATAGCCCAGCGAACGAATGACCAACGAGGACTTGGGGATTTCGATGCCCGATTCGCTTCGCAGAATCTCACGACACGCTTGGACGATGTCGCTGGAATCGGACCAGCCACCGATGCCCGAAACCGGATCGACTTTGGTGTACGCATCGCCGCCCAGAACAAGCTCCCGCGCCGGCGTGTCTTCTTTCTCCGGTGCAACGGCTTGTGACGGATCGTTTCGCGAGTGGTTCAGCCGAGGCAGCACGGCGTCGCGGGAGGCCAAACGGAATTGAGTGTTCATGGCCGGTTCGCTGGCGATCGTGTCACGTCCGACTGTAAACTGGCGGATCGAACCGCTGCTGATGTTGCCGTTGCCGACACCGCCTCCCAAATTCACCGCGTATTGACGCGGCGGACGGGCCAGCAGTACCGCGTTGACGAAGCTGTCGAAGGATTGCCACGCCGTCATCCAATCGCTGGTCATGTCAAAACTGCTCTGCACGATTCGTCCCCGACCGACCGGCATCTGCGCAATCAGTTCGCCGGTGCCTTCGACCCACGACGCGCCGTCCGCCAAGTCGCCCCGCAACATCACTCGGCCCGGTCCCGATTCCAGCACCGCGATTTGCTTGGACGTCGACCGGTCCGTTTTCACTTGCCAACTTTCCAGCATCGTCCGCGCCGCGTCGATGTCCAGTTCGTCGTTGCCGGTCGGTTTGATGGCCAGCAATTCCGCCAGTTTTCCGTTGGCGATCGACTCGGCCCCGTCCGTGCCGTTGACGATCAAGTGGCCGCCGAAGTGGACCCAGTCGCTAAGTGCCGTCGCTTGGTCGGGCGTCAAAATGTCGGCCATTCCGTCGTCCCAAAACACGACCGACGTGTTCGTCCAGTCCAGCATCGTGTCGGACAGCGTCAACAAATCCGACGTCGCGGGCGTGACGATGCGATAGTTCGCGCCGCCGATTCGAAAGTCGTATTGATCGCGGTACGGCTTGACCCAGTCGGCACTGCGAAGCCGCGTGAACCGCTCAGGCCGATTGGTCAGCACGACAAAAAAGTATTCCTCCGCAGACATCGACACGAACGGGTCGGGTCCGATGTCGACCGAGGCGGCACGCGCGGGCGAGACGAACTGGCCCTTCAATGAACAATTCTTTCGATCGCCGCCGGCCGGGATCGGTGCCAAGATTCGATAGTCGAACCGTCGCATCTGGCCTTTGGGAAGGACGGCCGGTCGCACGTTCGCGACAGTGCTTGCCTCTTGCGCGGACGCTTGCCGGTAGGTTTGCGTTGCAACTTCGCCCAAGCCGTCATCGCCCGGTTGGCCGGTGCGAAAGTTGACGGTGCCGTAATAGGCTTGATTGACCAGTCGCCCGCGGACGTCTTCGTTGTTGCTGCGGATCGACACGGCGGCGGTGATCCAGTGGCCCGGCTTGATCGCACGGCCGGCCGGCGGATTGCCGCCTTCCAACATGCCGCCGCTTGGGAACGGATCGGGCGATCCGGTTGTGAAGTCACCGACGAACGCGGCGCCGTCCTCTTCCTTTTGCTGCGCGTTGGGATCCCGCCGACATCCGTCGCAACCAACCACCAGCGGCATGCAAAGCAGCGCCCAAAGATAAGTAAACCGCATGGGGAAAGGTTACAGGTGACAGGTTGCAGGGGACAGCCAAACGGACGGGCCGCGGATTGAAAGGCTGTAGATCGGAGGGCTTTAGTTTACCGGCAACCGGCTCGCCAGTGGCTTCGCGCCCCGGCATCTTCCTGCAACCTGCAACCTGTCACCTGTCACCTGTCACCTGTCACCTGTCAGCTACTCCTCACCAGCCCATCACCATATTCGATTCGATGGCCTTGCGAGCGTTCTCCAGGTCGCTACCGGTTTCCATTCGGTACAAGCGGATCGCGTTGACTTTGTCGCCGGCAGATCGGCTCAGGCAATCGCGAGCAACGACGCACGGGTCCAGCCGCGTCGTGGTCAGGCCCAACACACCTTTGCTGATGACCCACGTATCGCGAGGCCGTTTGGTCAGCCGCAGCACGTCGTCGTGCGGGTACGCGTCGGCGACCACGTCGCGTGCGGCCGCTTCGTCATCGGCCCAAGTGATGATGATGTGGGACTCGGTTTCAATCTCGAACAACGGCATCGGGAGGGCTCCTAAAAGTTAGGTGGCAAGGGGCATGCGTCGCGGCCCGAGCGACCGCCGTGAATGTCTTGCACAGTGATCCTGCATCATGGTTCCTGCATCATGATACCGATGCGATCGAAAATAGCGAAGACCGCGAATTCGCCTCGGCTAGCGACTGAGCTTGTGACCGCGCAAGCACAAAAACCCGAACGCGACCGAACAGGTCGACACGATGCCCCACTGGGTCGTGTTCATCGAGTGAAACGCGCGGAGCAGTTCAGACCACGCGTCAAAGAACCATGTGACCAGCGAGAAGGCGATCAGTTCAGCAAGCATGAGTGAGCTCGATGGATTCAGAGGCAATTTTTTTTAGCTGGCGGCCATGCGGCGACAGTCGCCGAGCGGAGAATCCGCCGCGGAACACTAGGTCGCCACGAACTCGAATTCTCGTAAATTACCGTAAAGCACGGCCTAAAGCCGGTTGGGGCGGCGTCAAAACCGAAACCTTCGCTACGACCGTCAATTGAGCCTTTGGTGCCCTTGCGAGCGATTTCGACGCCGATATAATTCTCGCTTCACGACACCAATGCCCAGGCAAATCTCCACGGTTGAATTACCGTAGGAATGTGGAACGAGGGATCTGATCCAACATCGTTCCCCAAGGCGCGGTAGCTCAATTGGTTAGAGCCCCGGACTGTCGATCCGGAGGTTGCGGGTTCGAGTCCCGTCCGCGTCGTTTTGTAAGCCTCGCCCGAACGTTCCGTTTCGGTGAGGCTTTTTTTTTGAACGACGATTTTTCGTTGATCAGCCGTCCTAAAGGATGGACTTTGGCGGACCTTGGCTTGGCGATCGATGGCGAATCCTTGACCCGTTCCAGCGACTCTTTGACCGACACCATCGCACAAAGCTGGCCGCCGGGCCGCTGGCGGGATGTCGGCGTCGTCGTCGGGGTCAGCGGAGGTGCCGACAGCGTCGCGTTGCTGGTCGGCTTGCACGCGCTTTGCGATTCTGGCACCGGATTCTTAATCGCGGCCCATTTTCATCACGCCGTCCGCACCGATTCGGCCGACGCCGACCAAGCCTTCGTTGCCGAATTGGCCGCCGAACTGGGCGTCCGATTCGTGACCGAAAAAGCATCCGGCAAATTTGCCGACGAAGCGTCGATGCGAAACGCTCGCCGAAATTTTTTGGTACGCACGGCAAAACAATCGGGAGCTCGCTACATCGCGCTGGCCCATTCCGCCGACGACAACGCCGAGACGGTGCTGCACCATTTGATGAGAGGCACCGGGCCGGCGGGGCTAGCCGGCATGACGACGTTTCGCTCCATCGACGACGATCTGGTTTTGGTTCGCCCGCTGCTGCAAGCATCCGCTACCCAAATCCGCGATCACTTGCGAGGTCTCGGGCGATCGTGGCGAGAAGACGAATCGAACGCCAATACCGACTACGGTCGAAATTGGATTCGGCACGAGTTGTTGCCGCTGATTCGTTCGCGTTACCCAAGTGCAAACGATGCGATCGCGCGGGCGGCCGAGTCGACGGCGGATTGGCGAAGCGTGATCGATCGGTTGGCGAACCAGTGGATCGAGCGACACGTTTTCGAGTTCGCACCGATCTCGATTCGCATCGACGAAACCACCGAGCCCGCGATCGTCATCGCGGCGGTGCAAATCGTTTGGGACCGCCAAGGCTGGGCCCGCGGCGAGATGACTCGCGTTCACTGGCAACGCATCGCCGACGCGATCGGCGGGAAAGTCGTCGGGTCGCAATCGCTGCCCGGAAAGGTGCAACTGAACGTCGACGGGGATGTTGTTATGTTGTGCGATTGACGTCGTAGGTCCGACGGGCCCCGGCGGACCCGAACTGCAAAGCAGTTTGATAGGCTCATGCCCCGCCACGGCGTGTCGGGGCTACGTTTGCTGACCCAATCGAATTCGATGAACCCAACCAATCACTCCCCGCCGACTCCCGGCTGCATCGCCGTCATCATGCCGGCGGCCGGCAGCGGCCAACGATTCGGATCGGCCAAGAACAAGCTGTTCGCGATGCTCGGTGGCGATCCGATCTGGTTCCGATCCGCGATGCGAATGCGAGACCAAACGCTGGTCGGACGCATCGTGATGCCGGTCAGCGAGAGCGATCGCGCGAGCTTTGAAACGGACTTTGCAAGCCTGGTCCGACAAGCCGAAATCGAAATCGTTCGCGGCGGCCAAGAACGCTGCGACAGCGTTCGTGCGGGCATCGAATCGCTCGACGGCGACCAACGCGTCCGCTGGATCGCCGTCCACGATGCCGCTCGGCCGCTGGTCAGCGATTCGGACTTGGCCGCCGTCTTTGCGATCGCGTCGCAGACCGGTGCCGCGATCCTGGCCACGCCCGTGGCTGGCACCGTCAAACGCTCGATCGAAATTTTTGGCTCGTCCCCGCGAACCCAAACCGTCGACCGCCGTGACTTGTACATCGCCCAGACGCCGCAAGTCTTCGATGCGGGCTTGTTGCGAACCGCGTATCAAAAGCACAATGGCCGACCCGCGACCGACGACGCCGAACTGGTCGAACGACTCGGCCAAGCCGTCGCGATCGTCCGCGGCACCGCCGACAACATCAAGATCACGTACCCCGAAGACCTAACGATCGCCCAAGCGATCTTGGATCAACGAACCACTTGACTCTAAAACACGCCGTCCATGACCAACGACCTCCTCGACGAACTCCGCTGGCGCGGACTGATCCACCAATGCACCGACGAAGCGGGCCTTGCGAAACTGCTGGACTCGGGACCGCAGACGGTCTACATCGGCTTCGACCCGACCGCGTCCAGTCTGCACGTCGGCAGTCTGATGCAGTTGATGTTGTTGCGTCGATTTCAAAAGGCTGGCCATCGTCCGATTGCGCTGGTCGGCGGCGCGACGGGCATGATCGGTGACCCGAGCGGCAAGAGCGAAGAACGCAATCTGCTATCGGCCGAACAACTGCAAGTGAACGTCGACGGCGTCGCGGCGCAAATGCGGATGCTGCTGGACTTTGACGGCGCAAACGCGGCCATGCTGCTGAACAACTTTGATTGGATGCAGGGTTACAGCTACCTGGAATTCCTTCGCGACGTCGGCAAGAACTTTCCCGTCGGCGCGATGATGGGAAAGGAATCCGTTCGCTCGCGTTTGGAAAGCGAAGCCGGACTCAGCTACACCGAGTTCAGTTACATGCTGTTGCAAGCGTACGACTTTGTGCATCTGTCGCGGACGCACGGTTGCACGATCCAAGCCGGCGGCAGCGACCAATGGGGCAACGTCACCGCGGGCATCGACCTGGGCCGGCGGATGCTTGGCAAGCAATTGTTCGGCGTCACCGCGCCGCTGCTGACCACCAGCGACGGTCGCAAGATGGGCAAGACCGAAAAGGGCGCGATCTGGTTGGACCCGAATCGGACCAGCCCCTACGAGTTCTACCAGTACTGGAAAACGGTCGAGGACGCCGACGTGATGCGCTGCATCGCGTACCTGACCGAGATCGAAAAAGACGAATACGATTCGCTCGCCGAGTCCGTGCGGAACGATCCGGGCAAACGAGCCGCGCAAGTCCGTTTGGCTCAGTGGATGACGACGTTGATCCACGGCGACGAAGGACTGGCGGTCGCCGAAAAAGCATCCGAAATCCTGTTCGGCGGCGAAATCGGCGACGCCACCGACGCATCGCTTCGCGCGATCTTCGCCGACGTGCCCAGCAAAGAAGTCCCACGCAGCAAACTGGACGGCGAAGGATACTGGATCGTCGAAGCACTGCAGGACGCAGGCCTTGCAGCCAGCGGCGGCGAAGCCCGTCGTTCGATCAAGGAAGGCGGCGCGTACATCAACAACATCCGTGCGACGGACGAGAAACAACGGCTCAGCGAAAACGACTTGGCCAGCGAAACCGTCATGGTGCTGCGAAAGGGCAAGCGAAACTACGCGCTGCTCCGCTTCGTCTAAAACAGAGTAGGACAATTGTCCCAATTGTCCCCGGCACTGTCCCGTTGAAGTCGCTGTCCCGTCAAAGTCGCTGTCTCGTTAAAGTCGTGCTGTCCCGTCAAAGTCGCTGTCTCGTTAAAGTCGTTGTCCCGTTAAAGTCCAGGGGACAATTGGGACAATTGTCCTACAAAGGTCAGCGGACCATTGTCGCGCGGCACACGTCCGCGATTGCGCTGCGATCGGTCAAGTGAAACGTTGGGATTCTGGCCGCGATCAGCGGCCCGGCCGACGCGCCGTATTCGTTGATGTCGTAGGTGTTCAAGATCACCGCGACCGCGCGGCCGCGCCGCGACAGTCCGATCAACGACGCGATCGACTCCGGTGCAAGCGTTTGTGCGATCACCAGCAGCGTCGTTTCGCTGGATAATCTCGATTCGCTTTCGACCAACATTTCGGCAAGCGTCAATCCATCGCTTCGTTCCAACCGCGCCAGCGTTCGATGCACCTCTTGAAAGTGGGCCGGGCCGCGAGAAGGATCGACCAGCACCGGCCGCAACCGATCGCTTTCATCCGCCATCGCGGTTGCTCGCGCCGCGTCACCACGGACTCGGTGATCGCCCTTCCATCCTTCGCGGCGAATCCGGTCGGCCGCATCGCGACCGTTGCTGGCCAGCCCAAACGGTTCGCCCGCATCGTGCAGCGCCGCCGCGATCGACGCCGCCGCGGTGACCGCCAAATCGCTGCGGACGGGTTCATGCTTGACCGGCGTCGTCGACGCGTGAAGATCCAAAATCAACGTCGCACCGATGATTGACGAGGGTTCATAAATCTTCGTGTGCAACGTTCCCGTCCGCGCGGTCGCGGCCCAGTGAACGCTGCGCATCGGATCGCCGATCTGCCATTGGCGGATGCCGCGAAGCCGTGTCGGATCATCCATCACGCTCTCCCGCATCCGGATCTCGCCGATCGGCCGCCGCGAACCGATCTCGTACGTCGACAGCGGAACGATCTCGGGAAGCACCGTCACGAATTGCGGATCCGTGCCGACTCGGTAACGCCGATAGAGCCCCATCATGTCACCGGTTTCCAGTACCGTCGGCCCGACCTGAAAATAACCTCGCCGGTAAACCTTGACGTCGTAGGCCAGCGTTTTCGTCTGGTCCGGCCACATCATCACGACGCCGATGCGATCGCCTTCGATGTCCAGCGTCGGATGCGCGGCGTCACCGGTCCAACGCGGCATCAGGTCTTCGGCCAGCATCCACAGCACGGGAATTTTCGCCGTGTTTTTCAAGGCGACCTCGACGGAGACGCGTGCGCCAAGTTTGACTTCGATGTCGCCGCCTTTCCGAGTCGCGATGGCGGCCGTGGCCCAAGTCTTTGCCAGAAAATAATTCACCGCGATCAACAACCCCACCGCGATCGCGGCCAGCACCCAAAGCGAAGCGCCGAACACCATTCCCACCAGCAGCAACGTCGCAACCCCGGCAACGATCGTAAAGCGAGGCGACGACGCCGTCACCAATGGTTGCACCGGAGCATGTTTGTTCACGAACTACTCCCCGATCGTCGGCACCGCGATCTCGCTGACGATCTCTTCCAAAATTTTCTCCGTCGTCACCTTTCGTAGCCGGCTTTCCGGACGAACGATCAGCCGATGGTTCATCACCGGTGCGATGATCTTTTTCAGGTCATCCGGCAACACGTACGCGCGGCCTCGGATCGCCGCCATCGCTTGGGCGCATCGGTACAACGCGATTGACGCGCGAGGACTTCCGCCGAGCGCCAAGTCGGGATGCAATCGCGTTTGATGAACGATCTGCAACAGATAACTTTGGACTCGCGGGTCGACGTGGACCTTGCGGACTTGCACCGACGCGGCGACGATTTCTTCCGCCGTCGCGACCGGGGCTAGCTTGTCGACCGGATGTGCGTGCTGCAGCAGATCCAACATCCGCATTTCTTCTTCCATCGACGGATAGCCCAGCGTGAACCGCATCATGAAGCGGTCCAGTTGCGCTTCCGGCAACGGAAACGTGCCTTCGTGGTCGACCGGGTTTTGCGTCGCGATCACAATGAACGGCGGCTTCAACGTGTGCGTCGTCCCGTCGACGGTGACTCGCGTTTCGGCCATCGCTTCCAGCAGCGACGCCTGGGTCCGCGGGGTGGCGCGGTTGATTTCGTCGGCCAGCAAAATTTGCGTGAACACCGGCCCGGGCCGGAACTCGAACTCGCTGGTTTTTTGATTGAAGATCGACGTGCCGGTCACGTCGGTGGGCAGCAAGTCGGGCGTGCACTGGACGCGTTTGAATTGGCAACCAACGCTGCGAGCGAGCGCCCGAGCGAGCATCGTTTTGGCGACGCCGGGGACGTCTTCCAGCAGCAAGTGTCCGCCCGAAAGCCACGTCACCAATGACAACACCAACTGCTTTCGCTTGCCGACGATTGCCAATTCGACATTCCCGATGATCCGCTTGGCCAAGTCGCTGACCGCGGCCGGCGAGTTGATCGGCGAACTTGTCGGCGGGCTTGCTGGTGGCCTGGCGGTGACCGGATCACCGGCAACAACCGCGTTTTCGGACTTGGGTGGCGTTGCCGGAGCGGTCATTCGGGTGGCAGAGACGGCGTGAGGGACAAAACGGCACTACAATTGCAATTATGATCATAGTCGGCCTGGGCCTGCCGCGGTGGCAGTGGCCCAAACCTACGCATGCCGCATCGAAGCCATGTTATCGAAGCCATGTTGATTCCGAACCTGCTGGTCACCGACGACGACGCTGCGTTCCGCCGAGTCCTTTGCGAAGGGTTGGTGCGACGGGGTTTCCGCGTGACCGAGGCGACCGACGGACGCGAGGCCCTGGACGTGTTGAACTCGGCCGAGGTTCACGTCTGCTTGATCGACTTTCACATGCCGCGGCTGTCCGGCTTGGACGTCATTCGCGAATTGCACGCGATGGGCCAATCATTGCCGTGCGTGTTGATGAGCGCGGACCTGGACGATACGATTCGCCGCGAAGCCGAATCGATGCGAGCTTACGGCGTGTTGTCCAAACCGATTCGGTTGCAACACATCAGCGACGTCGTTTGCGGCGCTCTGGCGGACGTTTACGGCTGGCGACCGTAGTGGTCTGATACGGCTGAATCGACCGCCACCCGTTTCCGCCTTCGCTTGTTCTGCCGCCGCATGTCCATCTCCGCCACCTCCACCGATCTGCGACCGCTGACGATCGGCAACGTCGTGATCGGTTCGCCGATCGTGCAAGCCGCCCTGTCCGGGTACAGCGACCTGCCGATGCGAGTGATCGCGAGGCGGCACGGGGCCAGCTACACGCTTTGCGAAGTGATGCTGGATCAGTTCTTGATCGAGCTGACCAACCGCACCAAGACGAAACACTTCCTGGACATCCACCCCGACGAACCGCCCGTCGGCGGACAACTGATGGGGGCAGAACCCGAACAGTTTTCCAAGGGAGCGAAGAAGCTTGCCGAGGCCGGGTTCGACATCATCGACGTCAACTTCGGTTGCCCCGTCAAGAAAGTGCTCGGCCGGTGCCGCGGCGGTTTCCACTTGTCCCAGCCCGCCGTCGCGATCGAGATCCTGCGTCGGACTCGCGATGTTGTGCCCGATCACATTCCGGTCACCGTCAAGATGCGACGCGGCATCGATGATTCGCCCGAGGCTCGCGATCAGTTCTTTGAAATCCTGGACGGTGCGATTGGCGCCGGATTGGCCGCCGCAACCGTTCACGGACGAACCGTGGTCCAGCGGTACGTCGGCCCGAGTCGGTGGGAGTTTCTATCGGACGTGAAGTCGCACGTCGGCGATCGGCTGAAAATCCTGGGCAGCGGTGATCTGTTTGAAGCCGACGATTGCTTTCGCATGATGTCGCAAACCGGCATCGATGGCGTCACGGTCGCGCGAGGTGCGATCGGTAACCCGTGGATTTTTCAGCAAACGTCGGCGCTGCAGCGAGGCGAACCGCTGCCCGATCCACCGACGCTGCACCAACAGGTCGCGGTCATGCGAGACCACTTCGACTTGTGCGAACAAACGTATGCACCGGAGCGAGCACCGATGCTGATGCGAAAGTTCTGCATCAAGTACACGGCCAGCCATCCGAATCACAAAGAAGTCCGCGAGGCCTTCGTCCGCATCCGAACGCGAGCCGAATTCGAGGCCGTCGTCGATCGCCACTACGCCACCGACGGCCCCGGCCAATACCTGCCCCGCGAAGTTCACGGGTCACAGGAAGAGTGCTAAGCACCCGGTGAACAACAACTGACGTAGCTGATCCCGCCAGGGTTCAGATCGGACTGAACCCTGGCGGGATCAGCTACGATAAACCCGTCACTTGTTGATCACGCGATACTCGACGGGGTTAAACAGAGTAGGACAATTGTCCCAATTGCCCCCAGGATGAATGGACAATTGGGACAATTGTCCTACTCTGTTTTTGCGACTACGGCCGCGCGACTTTGATCAGCATGCGGTTCGCTCGCACGAAGATCGACCCATCATGCACCGCGGGCGTCGCCAGCACCGGTCCGGTCAGCTCGATCGGTCCCAGCAGCGATGGGTCTTCGCTGACGTCTTCGCCGGGCACCGCAACGGACACGTTGCCCGATTGGTCGAAGACGTAAACGCCCGACGCCGTCGCGATCGGCGTCGCCCACACCGAACCGATGTCCGGCATCCGCTCTTGCCACAGCACGTCGCCGTCGGACAGATTGCCCGCCACCAACACTGATCCTTTCGATGCGTACACGACGCCATCGCGAACGACCGGCGACGCGTTGCGAACCGACATCTTCGAGTTCTCCCACGCGATCGGTGCGTCGGGGTTGGAGAGGTCGAATGCGACCAACCCGTCGCCGGGCACCAACAGCAACGGGTCGGCCCACGTCGGGGATGACGTCGTGCTGCCGCTGATGGCAAGCGTTTTTAGGATCTCGCCGGACTTCAAGTCATGGATCGCCACGCCGTCGCCGTTTTGAAAAGCCACCGCAGGCAAGCGAGTTCCAGCATCGGTGGTGATCGTGACGCCGATCGGCGAGGCCCAACCTGATCGAGCCGGACGTGGTTTTTCCCACAGCGTCTTGCCGGTCGCCAAGTCGATGCCGGTGACGAACGAGTCACCTTGGTTTTCCAGTTGCACGGCAACGACATCGCCGATGATCGCTGGCGAACTGCTCATCGAAATGTCGTTGCCCGTTCTTGGATGATCAACGGCGAGCGATCGGAACCAAACCGGCGTGCCGTCAGTTTTCAAACACACCAGATCGCACGAACTGAACAGCGCAACGATCGACTTTCCATCGCTGGCCGGCGACGGCGACGCGTTCGCGCTGGTCGGGTGCGTGAACGGACGACCGAGTGACATCAGCGACTGCGTCCAGTTCCGCGATCCCGTCGACCGCGTCGAACGATTCGATCGTGATGTCGCGTTGGTCCTGGCCGCCGGTGCTGGTCACGATGACTTGCGCCGCACCGTCTGTGCCCGGAACAATGATCGGACTACTGATCCCGTTGCCCCCGGTGGGAACTTCCCATTCCACGATCGACGTGTCGCTTTCGGGCAAAAGCGTCACGTCATCCGACGAAGCGACGGAAGACGAGCCGCGAAACGAAAGCCAGTCGGCGGCGGAGGCGGGCGAGGCAATGAGGGCGAGTGTCAGGGCGAGGAACTTCATTGAATATCTCCGGTGCATTTATTTGTAATTCAGAGTAGGACAATTGTCCCAATTGTCCCTGGGTCTCTTAAGCTGTTTAGGTGCGGGACAATTGGGACAATTGTCCTACTCTGTTGGTTCTACTGCGGCACGACGATCGTGTGCGGAATCCCGCGTCCGGTCGCGTCGGTGAAACGAAATCGAAACTCGAACTCTTGTGCCCACGAATCAGTTTGGTTGTTCTGGCAGATCTTCAGCAGCACTGTGTTCACGCCCGCTCGCAGCGGACAGACCGGTGCGTACTGGTCGATGCTGGAACCAGAGTGATAGATCTCGTTGCTGCCGACCAGCTTGCCGTTGACCCAGATTTTGTTGGCGTTGATCGATCCCAACCGAGCCTCGAAAACGCTTGCCGTGCCATCGGGGCCTTTTAAGTCTTCTTCGCTGATTTCAATTTTTGCGTAGGCGTAAATGATCGCGTCCTTGACCTTTTCATAGGGCTCGGTGAAATCGACCAACCCCATTGCCTCGTCCGTCGCGACGACTTTCCACGTCACCGTTTTCTCGCCCGCTGCAACGGCCGCGTCGGTGTCGACGGATTCCATCGGCGATGCCGCGTACGTTTGCTCGGGCGGGTACACGGTGTCGAAATGCTTGCTGTCGGTGTTACTGAACGGACCGATGGTCCACCAGCGGGTCACCATCGCTAGCTCTTTGGAAAGATCGACCTTCACGCCGCGATCAGTCAACCGCGAACTGATCTCGCGAAGCTGATCGGGATGGCGAGCCAGCGGCAACGTCGCGGCCAACGACTCGATCGCCGCCGGCGATTCATTTTCCTTCTTGAAGATTGCATCAGCATCATCGATCGCTTTTTGAACGGCCAGGTAACGCAGCGGAATGCTGGGGTCGTCGCGTCCGGCGTCCAGCACGGCGTCGTTCATCGCATCTGTCGTCGATGGCAGGGCGGACCATTGGCGATAGGCCCAATAGCGAGCCGCCGGGTCGTTCCCGCGATTGTCGATGAACGTCTTTAGCGTCGACGAGAGCGCCTCGTCATCCAACTCTTCGCGAAGCGAACCGGCAGCCAACCGCAACCAGTTTTTGCCGCGATCGTTCGCATCGGACATCGCGTCAAGCGTCGCGATCAGTTTTTGATCCTCGGGCGAACCGTCGGCCAACCAATTGTTCATCGCCGTCATCGCGGCATCGTGCCCGTCGCCGCCGGGACCGGTTTGATTGACGGCGATCAGCAAATTTTTCAGCGTCGGCGATTCCGCGCAGATTAACTTCGCCGAAACCAACATCAACGTCATCGCGGCGAGCAACGAAAACAAACGGGTGGATCTCATGAGGTGGGACCGTATCGAGGCGGGAAACTGGACAGCATTACTGTACCCGATCCGCTCCCACGCTAGGTGAATGATCACCGGCACCGGTTGAAAGTGGCGTAAGCTTCCAGCTTGCGATGTCTCGCCCACGATGTTTGCCGACCGCAAGCTGGAAGCTCGCGCCACTCGCGGTTCTCAGCGATTCATTTCACGCTGCAACCACGCCCGGGCGAACGCCCAGTTTCGCTTCGTCGTTCGCGGTGAGACGCCCAGGACCTCCGCGGTCTCGTCGATCGTCAGTCCGGTGAAGTACCGAAGTTCGACCAACTTGGCCAAGTCCGCGTCTTCGGTCGCCAGTTTGGTCAGCGCCTCGTCCAAGGCCAACAGTTCGTCGAAGTCATCCGCGTCGACGGCGGCACTTTCTTCGTGCAGTTCTCGCCGCACCAGATCGCCGCCCCGTTTGATGCGTCCGCGATGACGGGCGTTGTCGATCAAAATTCGCCGCATCGATTCGGCGGCGGCGGCAAAGAAATGCCCCCGGCCTTCCCACTTTTTCGGGTCCTGGTCTCCGCCTTCGCCGCCAACCAACCGCAAGAACGCTTCGTGAACCAGCGCGGTCGGTTGCAACGTCTGGCCCGACTTCTCCTGATTCATCTTGCTTTGCGCCAACCGACGGAGTTCCTCGTACACCAACGGCAATAACTCACCGGCCGCTTGCCGATCGCCGTCTTGAATCGCCGATAGGATTTGAGTGACGTCGCGGTTCATGGGCCTGATTTGAAAACTTGGTTTGGTTTTGATTTGCTAAGGCATTGTAACGCAGCGAAAAAGAATTTCAGAAAAGCGTGTCACCTCGAAAGGTCGGTTGACGCATTGTCTTGCGAACCCATCTCTTCACGCCTCTTGTTCTAGGAAGTCAATCGATGAACCGAAGTTGTTTACTTGTCGCCGGTGCTGCGATGTTGTTGCTGCCAAGTCTTGTTTCCGCCCAACCGCCTGGACGTGGCGGCCCCGGAAATGGACGGGAAGGTAATGGAGGACAAGGTGGCGGTCCCGGTGGACGTGGTGGCCCCGGAGGTTCGCCGCTGGAAATGATCAGCAAGATTTTCGACACCGCCGATGCCAACGGCGACGGCTTCCTGACGAAGGAGGAACTAACCACGGCGATGCAAGCGGAGCGTGGTGGCGATCGTCGCGGCGGCAACGAACAACGTCCCGGCGGACCGCCTCGGCAAGGGGGTCCGGATGGTCGACGTGGTGAGCATGGAGTAGAGCATGGTGGTGAGCACGGCGAACACCACGGCCCGCCGCCTCGTCCCGGCCAAGTGCTTCCCGACTTCATGCAAGAAGCCTTGAAGCTGACCGACGACCAAAAGTCGCAACTTTCCTCGCTACAGAAAACCGTCGACGAAACGCTCGCGAAAGTGTTGACGGCCGAGCAGCAATCGCAACTCAACGAACCCGGCGGCTTCGGACCTCCCGGTGGTCGCGGCGGTCCGGAAGGCGGACGTGGTCGCGGGGAAGGCGGACGAGATGAAGGCGGACCACGCGGCGGCCGTCCGGGTCAAGACGGACCGGCGAACCGACGCCCTCAGTAAGGCGAAACAAAATGCGAGATCAACCCATCCCGCTTCGTTAACCTAGTGCGATGACCGATCCCACCGAACGAGCGATTTTTTTGCAAGCGATCGAAGAGGAGAACCTCGACGATCGCGCTTCCTATTTGGATTCAGCTTGCGGTGAGAATCTGGAACTTCGTGCGTCGGTGGAATCGCTGCTTGCCGCGCACGATGCTCCCGCCACTCTGCTGGATCAGCCAATCGGCAACGGGCTCGTGTCGACGCTCTCGTCTGGCACCGTCGCACCGATCCAGCACATCGGCATGACGCTGGGACCGTATCGATTGATGGAACAGATCGGCGAAGGTGGCTTCGGGTTGGTCTTCGTTGCCGAACAAAACCGACCGGTTCGCCGCAAAGTCGCGTTGAAAATCGTCAAGCCCGGCGCGGGTTCCAAAGAAGTGATCGCGCGGTTCGAGGCCGAGCGGCAAGCCGTCGCGATGATGAATCATCCAAACATCGCGCAAGTCTTCGACGCCGGCGTGACGGCGGATCATCGACCGTACTTTGTCATGGAGTTGGTGCGAGGCCTGCCGATCACCGAGTTTTGTGACAATCACAAACTCGACATTGACCAGCGGTTAAATCTACTCGTCGACGTCTGCTCGGCCGTGCATCACGCACATCAAAAGGGCGTCATCCACCGTGACATCAAACCGTCCAACGTGATGGTGACGCTGCACGATGACAAACCGGTGGTGAAGGTCATCGACTTCGGCGTCGCCAAAGCGATCGGCCAAACGTTGACGGACAAGACGATCTACACGCGTTTCTTTTCGATGATCGGAACGCCGTTGTACATGAGTCCCGAGCAGGCCGAGATGAGCGGACTGGACGTCGACACTCGCAGCGACATCTATTCGCTGGGCGTGTTGTCGTACGAGATGCTGGTCGGCGCGACGCCGTTTGACCGCGACCGTTTGGACTCGGTCGGCTACGACGAACTGCGACGAATTATCCGCGAAGAAGAACCGCCCAAGCCGAGTGCTCGGCTATCGACGCTGGGGGCAACCCTATCGACCGTCGCGGTGACTCGCCACGTTCAACCCTCGCGGCTGGCCATGACGATCCGAGGCGACCTGGACTGGATCGTGATGAAGGCGCTCGAAAAGGATCGTTCGCGGCGATACGAATCGGCGGCGGCGCTATCGGCCGACATCAAACGCTACCTCCAATCCGAAACGATCGAAGCTCGTCCGCCGTCGCGGGCGTATCAATTTCAAAAATTTGCCAGGCGTAACCGCGCCGTGATCTTCACCGCGTCGTTGGTCGGCGTGACGATGCTGGTCGGCACGGCGGCCAGCCTGTGGCAGATGAACACCGCGATCAACGAACGCAACCAAAAGGAACAGGCCCTCAACGAAGCCAATGCGGCCAAGCTGGAGATCGAACAGTTCGCCGTCAACGTCACTCGCGCCAACTCGCTGATCGCCAGCGCCCAGGCACACGTCAACGCCGGTCGAGTCGATGCGGCAAGGACAGACTTCGATGCCGCCGTCGTCCAACAACCCAGCTACTTTCAACCCTGGGTCGCTCGAGCACAGTTCCGGACGGGGCTAGACCAATGGAACGAAGCGGCCGAAGACTACGCTCGGGCTTTGTCGCTGGAAGCCCCCACGAACACGTCGTCGTGGTGGGGAACGCCGTCGTTGTTCTTGTTGACCGATCGCCCGCAAGATTACGTGCAGCTTTGCGAACATCTTGACGATCGGTTGAACCAGTCGCACGAGAGCCCCGAATGGGAATTGCTACGTGAGTGCAGCGTAACGGACCGCTACGATTTCTCGATCTCACGTCAGGACATCGCATCGATGGCGGAGCGTTGGTTGGCGGCGGGTGACGCATCCGCGTTCGGACGCCCACGCCAAGGGCCCCCAAACGAAAGACCCGGTTACCCAAACGGAAGGCCCGGTCACCCGAACGATCGAGCGGGTCACCCGAACGAACGTGCACGTCGCCCAAGCGATCGCCCGAACGACAGACCGGGTGACCGCCCAGGCGATCGATCAGGTGACCAGCCGGGTGATCGACCAGGCAATCGACCGGGACCGCCGCAACCGCCGACGTTACCCCGCGAAGTTTGTCTTTACATCACCGGTGTCGCTCACGTTCGCGCCGGCAACTTTCAAAGAGCCATCGATCGTTTGAACGAAGCGAGATACGAAGGACGATGGCCGTCGCGATTCCTGACGCACCCGTGGCTCGCGATCGCCTACCACGACATCGGCGACGACCAATCAGCAAAAGTAGAGCTGGCCAAATCGCAAGACGCGATCGACCAGCCCGCGGCGATCGATCGCGGCGATGACTCTCGACCACCCGTGCCGTGGTTCGACGAAGTCGAGCTACGTCTAACGCACGCCGAAGCGACGCGGCGGATTGACGGTTGACCGACCATTGTCGCGGCGAGTTTGATCGGCGGCCAGCAAGTCGATGTCGGCTTCGCTAACGAACGCTGGCCCTTGATCGAAAGGCGAACGGCCGCGTTTCTTCGTATCGTCCTCCGCCATTGCTTCGGGGACTTCCGGCGCGGGAACATCCGGTTCGACAAAGAACACGTTTTCTTGCAGCGTGTCGACGTTCGTATTGCGCTGAATGATGTCGGCAAGCGACGTGCTTTCGATTTGACGAATCTCGCGATCACTAAAGATGTTCTCGTACCAGAAACGATCGCCGTCACGCAGCCGTTGGAATTGGTCTGCGATGATCGCCGTCGCCGTTTCGCCCAGCGATCCCGATTCGGTGTGATCTTCGGCCAGCAATCCGACCCACAAGTCGATGTTGTTAACGTCGCCGTAAAGCGATTCCAAGTTCGCTTGCACGTCGGCGTTGCTGGTGATCTGGTCGAACGATTCGACGGCGTCAAGTCCGTATGCCACGCGAGTCGAGTTGTAATCGGCCAGCCCGTGGTCGCGGCCACGTTGGATGTTCAAAGAAACCAGGTCCAATCCGCCCGCGCCGGGAGGCCCGAACAAGAAGTTACGCAGGCCATCGACGACTTCCAAATCGATCTCTTGAGACAACGTCGACGAAGCGTACTTCAACAGCGAATCGATGCCGGTTTCTTCCAAGATGCTCGGTTGAAAGAACGCGTCGGCCAGCGCGATCGGTTCGTCGATGTCTTCGCCATCGTTGCCGACGAATTGGAACTCGTCGTTCAGCGTCGTGTGTCCGAACCGGAACGCGGCGGTCGAAAATTCGTTGGCGATCGACGGATCGACCGTGGAATCATATCCGTTGTAATCCGCGATCGCGTCCTCACCCAACAGCGCCGGCAAGTACTCGTTGATCGTGATCGATTGCAGTTCGGCGATCACCATCCCGCGGGCCTCCTGGAAAATCTGTTCATCGGTCAGATCAGGATTGTCGGCCACGATCTCGTCGGCCAACCGATTGTGTTCGCGAACGAACAATGCGTGCATCGACGTCAGCACGATGTTCTCGGCCGCGCGAATGTCGCCTGCCAACAGACCTCCGTTTTCGTCCGTCGGAAGCAGTCCATCTTCCGTGATTAGCAAACGACCGCCGACGAATTCACGCACGGCATCGGATGTCGCTTGGTCGCTGCCGTAGACCTGCGACCCGTCGATCCAAGCCGTGATCGAGTTGACTTGTTCGGCCGGATTGTCCGTCGACGTTCCGGTTCCCTCGGCGATCACGGAACGAGTCAAGTGAATCGTCGCTTCGCCGGTCGCGAACGGATCAAACAACGGGTCGCCGATGGGAACTTCGATGTCGAAGGCGACCGCGTCTTCTTCGGCGGTCGGTTCCAACGACAAGTCGATGTCGTGATCTAAGAACTGCCCCCAAGCGAACACGAACGAACTCAAATTTCGCTCGCTGGTCGTGCCATCGGGATTCGCGGCCGAAAGCACGTTACTGATCTCGCGAGCACTCGGCCGATCGTCGCCGGCCGGCTCCGAAATGCCATCGACGTAGTCATTCGCGGCGACTCGCAACAACGCTGTCCCGGCCGAACCAACTTCCAAGTCGTCAAGGTTGTTGCCCGTTCCATCGATCGATCGAACTTCGACATCATCCACTTCATCCACTTCATCCACCGGGGGATCCACCATCCCGCGTTGCCGACCAAGCCGATTGATCACCATCAACGCATCCAGCGCCGAATGTCGTCCATCGTTATTCACGTCCGTCATCCGCCCGCGACGCGGCGACCCGTCGTCAGTAGCGGTTTGTCCATCCACGCTTTGCCGGCTCATTTCATTGATGATCGTCAGCGCGTCCAGTGCCGAAACGACGCCATCCTGGTTGACGTCTTCGGGCATCAGCTCGTTATGAAAAAGGTTCGCCGCCAGCAACTGCCGCGACTCCAAGCTTTCGGGGCGAAGTCGCCGACGCACCGATTTTCGTCTGCGATCGTGTTTACTCGAAGCGTTGGCTCGAGCAGAAGAAGGACGTCCAATCCAGCGTTTCCAGAAGGTTGCCATGGCACCACCGATGTTTGATTCGAGTAGCAAGAGAAGAGAATCCGCCGGCCGAACGCAAACATCCGGGCAGCTCCCTTCTCAGGTACGAACTTCACCCCAAAACGTCACGTGCGGGTCCCAAAAACGTCCTTCAACTCTGTCGGGCGGTGCGGAAAGCGTCTTTTTTATCAAATTTTTCCGTTCTCTTGGCCCTCTACAGCCACGAACGACGCATGAACCCATGCGTGGGCACGGCCACGTCTTTTCTAAACTCATTGAAAGTCACCGATGTCGACCGACTTGGACACCGCCGCCAAAAGCGAACCACGATGCGTCGAAGACATGATCGCCGACGTGCGAAGAGGCCGCCCGCAATCGAGAGGCGAGTTGTTGCAGCTATACCGCCACTACTTGGCCGTGCTGGCGACGACGCAGCTCGACCGGCGACTGCGTCGACGGATGAGCACTTCCGACTTGGTCCAAGAAACGATGTTGGCCGCCCACCGCGACTTTCACCAGTTCCGCGGCGGCAGTGAAGGCGAGCTGTTGGCGTGGCTGCGTCAGACGCTTAGCAACTGCCTCAGTCATGCGATCGAGAAAAACGTCTACGCCAAGAAACGCGACATCCGCCGCGAAGTCGCACTCGATCAAGTCGCCAAGCGTTTGGACGACAGCATGGCACGCCTGTCCAACCTCGTCGCCGATCGCGGAGCCTCACCCAGCGAAGTCATGCAGCAACGCGAGTTGGCGGCCGAGCTATCGGACGAACTGGCGAAGCTAAAACCCAACTATCGCGACGTCATCGTGTATCGCAACTTGCAAGGGTTGTCGTTCGACGAGGTCGCCGACCGGATGGACATCAGCGCGGCGCGGCGCGGATGTTGTGGGTCCGCGCGATCGCGAAGTTCAAAGACGTGTGTCACATCGGCGGCGAAGCGGAGGACGCATCATGATCTCGCTAGGCAACCACCGTTCCAACTCCGTCGATGATTCCATCGACGAACCGGCGTGCATCCAAGGTTTGACGAGACGCAAAAAGAACAACTCGGCGTCTTGCTGGAAGACTACCTGCAAGCAATGGAGACAGGCATGCCGCCGACGGTCGAACAGATCACCGCGTCGACGCCCGAGCTTTGTGAACCGCTGCGAGTGTGCGTGGGGGGTCTGGCGAAAGAGTCACAGCAGAACGAAGCAATCGCACGCGAGGCCGTTGATCGGCTGGGCAGCCAAATCTCGGAATTGCTGGCCGACATCCCGGCCGCAAGCTCCGTCCGCCAACGATTGCTTTCCGAAACGCTCGACTACTACGAACGCATCGCCGACGTCTCGACCGATCGAGACCTCGCGATCACGTACGGAAAGATGGGCGTCCTGCAAAGCGACCTCGGACAGTCCGCTCGGGCCCTGACGTCGCTGAAAAGGTCGCAGCGCATCTATGGCGAACTCGCTTCGCAATCGCCCGATGATCTCCATCAGCAACTTCGTTGGTCGATCAGTCAAAACAATTTGGCCCAGTGGTTTGCCCAGGCCGGTGACCTGACCGTCGCAGCGACTTGGTTCGGCAAAGCGATCCAATTGCAAACGCGATTGCAAACGCAAGGAGAATCGAACGCGACGATTGAACTGGCAAAGACGCTCAGCAATTTGGCCGGCATGTTGTCCGATGCCGAGCGGATCGACGAGTCTCGCGAGGCCTCCACCAGGGCGATCAAGCGACTAGAAAACGTGCCCAATCAATCGCGTTTGCTATCGACGATCCAATCGAACTTGGCGGGAACGATCGCCAAACACGATCCACGCGGCGCGGCCGAGCTGGCTCGTCATTCGTTGGAACATCAAGTCGCTGAACTGGAAGTCGACGCAGGCAATCCGAAACTCGCGACCGAAGTCATGCTGACTCTCAACACGCTCGCCACCGCGCAGGGTCAACTGAGCCAACATTCCGACGCGATCGCTTCGCTGGAACAAGCCGTTCAAATTGGCCAACAACTTCACGCCCGTTGGCCCGATCAACCGGCCTATCGCCGCGACTTGGTGCTGAGCCTGAACCAGCTCGGTTTGTCATTGTCGGTCCAGCATCGGTTGGACGAAGCCGGCGAGGCGCTGTCACAAGCGATGAAACACGGTCGATCGCTCAGCGATGCGTTTGCGGATAGTGCGGAAGTCCAAAGCATGTTGGGCGGAGTGCTGAACAACTTGGCGTTCTTGAAACAGCAACGCGGTGACGTCGAAGCCGCGAAACGATTGTACGATGAAGCGATCGAGCACCAAAAAGTCGCGGTCCGACTGGCACCCCAGATTCCGCGTTACCAATCGTTCTTGCGGACTCAGCAAACGAACCTGCGAAAACTGCGAGGTGAGTCATGAAGAAATTCGGTGCGACACGAACCCTGCGGATCGAACGACTGGAACATCGTTCGTTGTTGGCCGCAGGTTTCATTGAACTCCCCAGCGATGCTTTTGACGCAGTTTCCCGGTTCGATAACGGACGTGGTGATCTCGATCCGCGGCTGACTCGAGCAGTCCGTGAGTTGTCGGCCGATCGACGCGTCGATCCACCGCCAACCAACACCGTTCGTCCGATCGAAACATTCACGCCGCAGCGAGTGGTCGTGGAAACGGTTCCCGATCGCATCCTGCCGATCGCGACACCCAGCCAGCCGCCGACCCGATTGGTGGACGTGGCGTTGGCAACATTGGTCCTGGTCGACTCCACCAACGATTCCAGCGACGACGAACCGATCGCGATCGAACAACGATTGGAAACGGTGTCTCCGCGTCGAGCAGCGTCATTGCCCATCAAAGCCAATGCAACCACTTTCGACGACGGTTTTCTTCGAAGCGTGACCATTTCGATCCCCAGTGCCGCGACCGATGAAAACGATGCCAACGAAGGACTGATCGACTTGGCCCCGTTGTGGTCAAACGACTCGCTTGAAAACCAATACGACGCAAGCCCCTGGCGACTGGGCCAACCGATCGTGCTGGGGATGCAGTCGATCATTGATCGAGCAAGCCAGCCATCGGATGAAGTTGTCGATGCGCTCATTCAATCTTGGTTCGGTGATTCGTCGGGCATGATCGCGATCGATCATGTGACATTGCCGGCGTCGATGGTTCTGTCGCCGATCGATTGGATCGACGTGCAGTTGGAATCGACGGTGATGCTGCATCGATCGTTGCAAATGATCGCTAGCGGTGATGTCGCGCCGATCTCCGACGTAGCACTCGACGCCATCATGGCCTCGCTGAACGCGATGGCCGAATCGCAAACTCAACCCCTCGCAGTGATCCAACCCGTCGAGGTGCCGGCAACCATCTATCCCGCGATCGCCGTCTTGACCGCAGTTGCGATCGCCAGTCGAAGAAAACACAGGCACCCCTCTCCACCCGCACCAGAGAACCATTGACCCATGCTTCGCTTCATCCTGTCCGCCATCTGCATTGCATTGTTGACTCGACCTCTGCACGCCGGCGATTGGCCCGAGTTCTTGGGGCCGAACGGTGCCGCGCGGACCAGCGAGTCCGTGCCGACGACTTGGAACGACACTAAAAGCATGGTTTGGAAAGTCGACTTGCCGGGTTCAGGTTCATCCAGTCCCGTGATCGTCGGCGACCGTGCCATCGTGGTCTGCTACGTCAGCGGCGATGGAACCTCCAAACGACAAGTCATCAGCTTCGATAAACAAACCGGCCAGCAACAATGGTCGCTGGATTTCCCGATCGACTATCGCGAAGACGGTTATCAGGGCTACATCACCGAACACGGTTACGCCAGCAACACGCCGGTGACCGACGGCGAAAACGTTTACGTGTTCCTGGGCAAAGGCGGCGTCCATTCGATCAGCTTGGACGGGAAAACGAACTGGAGCGTCGACGTTGGCAAGCAAACCAGCAACCGCCAGTGGGGATCGGCGGCCAGCTTGGTGCTGTTCGGAAAACAACGTGATCGTCAACGCGGCCGAGGAAGCCAAGGCGATCATCTCATTGGACAAGGACACCGGCAAAGAACTTTGGCGACAGGAGGCCGCGATGCTGGAACTGACTTACGGCACGCCGCGGATCGTCAGACTGGCAAGCGGCGAAAGCGAACTGGTGATCAGCGTGCCCGAAGAGATCTGGTCGCTCAATCCGACCACCGGCAAGCTGAAATGGTACGCCGAGTCACCGATGACAGGGAACGTTTCACCCTCGGTGATCGTCGACGGCGAGATCATCTATAGCTTTGGTGGCTACCGCGCCTCGGGCAGCATCGCCGTCAAAGCGGGCGGCAAGGATGACGTTACCGATTCGCACGTTGTGTGGATCAGTCGATCGAGTTCTTACGTCGCGACACCGCTGCTGCACGACGGCCGGTTCTACTGGATCGACGATCGCGGGCTGGCGTACTGCACGTCATCGGCGGACGGCGCGGAGGTCTACCGCGAACGAGTCGGCAACCTGCAAAGCGGTCGTCCGGTTTACGCTTCACCCGTGATGATCGGCAACCATATCTACGTGGTGACTCGCAACAGCGGAACGATCGTCTACGACCCCGGCGACAAGTTCACGCCGATCGCACAGAACATCATCGCGGGTGACGAAACTGACTTCAACGCCTCGCCCGCGGTCTCTGACGGCAAGCTGTACCTGCGAAGCGATCAAGCGTTGTACTGCATCGCGGAATGAAACGATCACTGGGCAGAGTAGGACAATTGTCCCAATTGTCCCGCACGCCTCGGAATCGCTGGGGTTGACCGGGACAATTGGGACAATTGTCCTACTCTGCGAATGCCCGTGATCTGACGGAATGGATGGCCAAACGGATAGTGCTATCCATCATCCATCGATCCACCATCCATCGCGAGGTCTCCGACAGCAAGCTGCACCTGCGAAGCGATCAAGCGTTGTACTGCATCGCGGAATGAAACGATCACTGGGCAGAGTAGGACAATTGTCCCAATTGTCCTGCAAGCCTCGGAATCGCTGGCATTGACCGGGACAATTGGGACAATTGTCCTACTCTGCGAATGCCCGTGATGTGACGGAATGGATGGTGCCATCCACCATCCATCGCACGATACAGTCGAATCAGGGGGACAAGTCGTCGCTGAGAGGGGGAAGCAGGGACAGTTGTTCGGGATAAGCCAAGCCGTTTTCCAAGATCGGCCGCCACGTTTCGAGCGCTTCCACGTCATCGAAAATCCGAAGGCTTGTCACTTTCGTCCTCGCGGCGGCCACGACCTGCGGCATCTCGACGTGCCGGGTGACGTTCAACAATGTCACGGCGTCGCCGTGCGTGGGCGGCGGCTCGATCAGCGTCAGGGAAAACACTTCACGGTCGCTCAATAACGCCGCGTAAAGTGCCCAGACGGCGGCCCGTGATCGTCCTGCTAACTCGATCGGCTTGCCGTGGAACTTGGGCTCGTTTCGGATCGCATTGAGCAACCGGCAGACATCGTAAATCCGCATCGAATCGTCGGTTTGCCCCAGTAGCAAAAATCGTCGCCGGACGTGTCGCTCGACCACCGGATCGTCGCTCCAACGTGTCGGTCCGATGCCGCGGGGCGGGAACAGGATCACTTCGGTACCGGGGTCATCGGACATTCGCTTTGACAGAATCGACGGGGTATCCGCGTCCGAAGGATCGCTTATCGCCGCCGAGATCTCGTCCCAATCCGCTTGGTCCAGAAGTTCAACTCGGTAGCGATCCGGCGCTTGGGAGTCGCTGTCGTGTTCAAGCACGTAGAACGGCAATCGATACGGCGGCGTGCTGTTGAACTCGTAGTAAGACAAGTTGATCGAGCCGCTCTCGACTCGGCGAACCTGTTTGACGTCCGCGTCATCACTCGCACCCATCGGCCAACCGCCGAACGTTTTTTGGCGAAGCGTTTCGATCCAGCGTTTGGCTTGCCGCTCGAGCTCTTGACTGGTCTTGGGAAGCTCGTTTGGATCGGCCGTGGCGATAAACAATTCGTCGACCATCGTGACGATTTCGTCGTCGGGCAGTGAGTCGGTGAAAACTTTCAGCTCGCTCGGGTGCAACGACTTGTCCGCGACCATGCGGATCGGTTCGTCGTCGTTCTTTAGAAACCGATTCATCCAATTGAACGCGTGAACGCGAAGGTTTTGCGTATCGTTGTGCGGGCCTTCGGTGATCTGCAAACCCAACTTATCTTCGGCCCCGTACAAGCGGTAAACGTCGCGGACTTGGCGATGCAGTTCCACTACGCCATCAAGCGGGAAGATACGATCTTTGTCACTGTTGGAGATCAACAACGGGCGAGGCGCGACCAGCGCGGCAACTTTGGGGTAATCCCAGCGGTACGTGTTGACCATGAACATGCAGTCGCAGTGTCCTTCGACACAGCCGTCGACGACGTAGTTGCGAAGCGTCGTGATGCCTGCGACCGGCACGGCGACCTTCACGCGATCATCCAGCGCCGCGACCCACCACGTGTAAATTCCGCCACCGGATCGACCGGTGACACCAAAGCGATCCGCGTCAACCTCGTCGCGCGTTTGCAAGTAATCCAGCGCACGGATCGCGGTCAACGCTTCAATGCCCGCGGGCGTGTAACCGCGATTGGCCCACCACCAACGACCCAGCCGATACGTGCCGTGATGATCGCCCAGGAATTCACCCCACTGGATCGTGTCGACGACCAGGCACGTGTACCCATTCCGCGCAAACCAGACGCCGTGGTGGTGGTAGGCGGTCTTGTTGCCGAAACTGATGTCGCCTTCGACTTGCCGCGAATGACCGCAAAGGTAAAGGATCGTCGGTAACGGCTCGGCGACTTCGATCGGCCGATAGAAATTCGCGGCGACGTACAGCCCTGGGATCGGTTGGAAATGCAGTCGCTCGACTCGGTACTCCGCATGATCGGTTGTACCGACGATGACGGGTCGCAGCGGTGTTTTCGGAGGCATTGGGTCGAGCCCCAGCATCTCGGCCAACTCGCGTCGATAAGTTTCTTTCTCGCCTTCCCATGCTTCCAGCGTGGTTTCGGGACCGACGACGTCAACGGACAATTTCGCCGTTTCGATCTCGAAGTACTCGGCCACCAAGCGATCGCCGAAGCGAGTGTCCAGATTATCGGCACCCGATACATTGACCGCCCAAATGATTGAAAACACGGCAAGACGGCACCACCAATTTTGCAACATCGCAGCTTCCAAAAATGCAATCGTGTACGTGCGGACCGGCGGATTAGTTTAGCTGCGATTGTTCGCACGAAGAAACGAACTAAACGAATGGTGCCAAACCAATCGCGACACCCACCAAACGTTGCTCGGTAGTTGTCGAGGGCAAAACCGGAGAGCATTGTACTGCATCGATCACCGTCAGGCAGCCTTCGCCTTCTTTCGTCTTCGTCGGCATCGACGCCATGCACCGCAAGCAACCGTTACACAAACAATGGCGAGCCCTGCATTCGGCTCAGGGATAGCCGTCACGATCGACGGATTGATCGAACCAAAGCTTGGAATGAAGGGATCACCGTCAAACATTACGTTGATTGCCACGTCGTTTGCATCGGTGTCAAAAACTTTCCCCCGTGAAGGATTGTTGATGGCATACCATCGCCCAATTGACGCATCTCGAAATACCAATTGCGGGCTGTCTCCGGTGAACGCAAAATTTTCCCCGCCCAGCTGTTCACCGTAAAGCCGAAATGAGTCCCGTGCCCCGCCAACCACTCCGATGGCATCCCGAATCCCCATCAGGCGGCCAAAGTTATCCGCGATCCCGTCATCATTAAGGTCAATGTCCAATGGTCCAGCCGACTCGTCATAGTCGTCCACAAGCACGATCGTATGAGATGGATTGCGAAGGTCCGCGATGGTCGACACGATTAGGCCATCCGAGTTGAACGTACCGGAGACGCTTGAGACCGTATCTACAGTTCCGAACCGTCCATTTTCGCCTCCGATGCCCAAAACAAACCCAGTAAAGCTCATGCCGGCTATCCCGCTTAACTCGATCTGCTGTTGCAAACCATCGGTGCCTGGCTGGTTAGGTGAAAATTCGCTAATCACTGCCGCGTTCGCCGAACACGTGAACGAGGCAAGAGATGTGAGCGTGATCGCAAGAAAGAAAATTCGCATGGCTTTATCAGTTGTCAGAGTGAATGATTGGTTGGGGTCGACTACTTCGCGTTCCTTGCCATTCGGGAATCAAGTGCATTGGTTGCTAATTGTTCCAATAGCAAGTCATCAATGATCTGGCGTCGTTGCTCGAGAGCCGAGTCGATTGGACTGAGCATCGAAGCCGGATCCACTGATTGTTTCGCTTCGTCCGAATCCGTCATTCCCGCTTCCACCGACACCTCCCGACGTCCCAGTTCATTGATGATCATCAGTGCGTCCAGGGCGGTAACGCGTCCGTCGCCATTGACGTCCATGGGATCCGACAAGTCGCTGGTAGCCTCGACAAGCTCCCCGGATACATCAGCGTTGCTACGACCGAGAAAGTTGATGACGCGAAGCGCATCCAACGCGGTTACCGACCCACTTCCATCGACATCTTCGCGACGTGCCGTCGTGGAGGTGGTTCTGCCTGACAAATTCGATTCAAACGCACCACTGTCGGCTCTACCGCCTTGGGGACGTGCAACACCGCGTTGATCGATCGCCAATCCAGTGTTGTTTCCGTTATTGATCGCTGGACTGTCAGGTAGCAACGCGTGGGTCATTGTCGGACCGCCATTATTCGCAAGCGGTGCCAACCGAGCGGATCCACCAATTACATTGTTCCCGACGTCGTTGATCGTGCCATTCACGTTCGCGTCGGTTGCGGCGACGTTACTTGCGACGATGGAGGACGATACGTCGGCGGTTCCACTCAAAATGCTCAGCCCGCCACCGATGGCGGCGTTGTTCATTCCGATAGTGACACTTGTCAATGAAAGGTTTCCACCTTCCGATCGCAGTCCGCCTCCGATTCCACCGGTCACTCCGTCGCCACTTGCACGATTTCCGCTAATGGTCGAGTTTGTCAGCGTGATGTCACCCGAGACGGAGTCGTTAAAGATTCCCCCCCCATCCCCCGCGACGTTTCCGGTGATGGTCGACGCATCAATCGTCATCACGCCCGTGCCATTCCATAAACCTCCTCCTTCGTTCGCCGCGACATTCCCTGAGACGGTTGATTGGGTGATTGCAATGTTGCCGCCCCCGGTAACGTGAAGCCCACCGCCGTTTCCAGGTGCGGAAAACAAAGCACCCCCGCGACCAGGTCTAATGACCCCTGTGTTGTTGCGATCCAACGTCACGCGGTTCAGCGTGATGCTGTTTCCGATTGCAGCGGCGGTGGAGGACACCGAATTGTCCTCAATTCCACCTCCGGCACGACTCGCCACGTTCGATGTGATTTCGGTGTCCGTGATTGTGACCTGACCACCAGCGACATTAAGAATACCACCGCCGCTTCCTGACATTCCATCGGCGAAGTTTGACAGGATGATCGCGTCGCTGATCTCGACTGTCCCGCCGTTGTTAAAGATGCCCCCACCACCTTCGTCCGCCGCATTACCGAGAGCAGTGTTGAGTTGAATTAAGGTTCCGTTTCGCACTGTCAAAGTGCTACCAACCTGATTCCAAAGGCCTCCCCCTTCGCTAGCGGCGACGTTGCCTGAAACGATTCCGTTATCGATCGTCACACCAGCGACCCCGCTAACGTGCAGACCACCGCCGTTGCCGGGTGCCGGCACACCGCCGGTGGCGATCCCGTTGACGTCGTTGTCGATCAAGTCGGTGTTCGTTAGCAATAACGTTCCGTCAACGATTTCAATTCCTCCGCCGGCGCGGTTCGCCCCATTGGAAAGCAGCGAACTATTGGTGGCGGTGACCATTCCATCGACACTTAGTATCCCGCCACCGCTGCCCCTTGCACCGGTTGCAACATTTCCGACCAAGCTGGTCGTATCAAGAGTGACCGTGCCGCCATCGTTGTAAATGCCGCCGCCACCACTATCAGCAGCATCTCCGGCGGCGACATTGGCTTCGATCGTGACGCCGTTGACTGCTAAAATTCCCGATTCGGAATTCCATAATCCGCCACCTTCGTTCGCTGCAAAATTGTTGCTAACCGTTCCGCCGGTCATCGTTACCGAGCCAGGACCACTGATGTGCAAGCCACCCCCGTTGCCCGGATTCGCTCGGAAGCCAGACGCCTGACCGACCGCATCCGCTCGCAAGAATTCCAACGACTCCATCGGCATGGCCGACCCATCGATGCGAATATTGTCCAGCAACCCATTAAACGGAAACTGAGCCAAGAACTGACGATTCGCACCGATGAACAGCGGCAGGTTTTCTGTATTGACCGTTCCCGCGTTGATGCTAAACGTATCAACAAGCGTCAATCCATCATCCACCGTTCCCTTGTAGAACTTGACATTGTCAGAAGTCATCGTGCCGTCATAACTGACCGCGAAGTAGACGTATTGACCGACCTCGGTGTAGACCTGCGAGGACTCTCGGGTCTGCCCATCGACGGTCAATTGCAACGTACCGGCGTTCGTGCGATTCCCACCCCGCAATCGAAATCCAGCGCTGGTCGATCCGTTTTCAAAGATGCTGTCTTGCAAGCCGATGCTTTGAGCCGTGGACGGCAACTGGAACCAACCGGACAACGTAAATGCATCCAGCGTATCGATCGCGTCAAAATCGGTAGCGTGCTGTCCATGGCTGACGTTTGAGAACTGATTTCCTGCCCCCGTATTATCAAACGCGCGGTCCTCGGGACGTCCCGAGATGCCGGTACCAGGGCCGCTGTGAAGATCGGCTGGCGTAGTGCTGTTGTTAGCATTGAAGTTTAGAACCGGATTGCCGCCGCTGTCGGCGGCGGACCCCGTCGCTAGCGCGGTCGTTCCAGTCTCGTTGAAGTCGTAACTAAGAAGCGGAGCCGGAATCGAGGCGCCCGCCAAGCTAAGGTCCAGGCCGGCACTGTTGTTGTCCAAACTGACGCCGGAAAGCGTTGTCGATGCGGCTCCGACAGTCTCGATACCTCCCCCCGCTCGCACGGCAATATTCCCGACGATAGCAGTGTCCACGGCGGTCAGATTTCCCGAATGATTAAGGATGCCGCCTCCACTGCCGGCGATGCCATCGGCTAGGTTTTCGCGAATGGTGACTTCCAACAGATCGACATTTCCGCCATCGCTATAAATTCCTCCTCCGCCTTGATCGGGCGCGTCACCCGAGGCGACGTTTCCTACGATGGTGGTCGTTGATACGGTCAACGTACCAGCCGAACTGTTCCATAAACCGCCTCCTTCGCCCGCTGCCGTGTTGTTGATGACCGAGGCGCGTCGCAGCGTCACTTCGCCGTCGCCCGTGATGTGCAGACCACCTCCATTGACGCCAGCCGAATTGCCGTCCATGACGAAGGAAACATCATTGCCGGTATCGAAACCTTGATCCAACGTGATGCTTCCAAGAACCTCGATTCCTCCGCCGGCTCGGCCCGCCGAATTGCCTTGGATCAGTCCACCGAAATAGGTTCCAGACCCTCCCTCGGCCACCAGAAGCCCGCCGCCATTGCCCAGCGGGCTGGCAGCAGAATTGCCGATCAGGTCCGTATTGAGAATCTCATTGAGCGATGCGGTGTGGATCGCTCCTCCACCCAATCCCGGCGCGTTACCTTCTGCGGTGTTCCCAACGAACGAATTGTCCGCCAAGAACAACGATCCGCCTTCCGTTGCGATGGCACCGCCATTGATCGTTGCTTTGTTGTTGGTAAAGACACTCCGGTCGACGCTGGTATCTGGAAACGCTCCATCACCGAAAATTGCACCGCCGAACATGGCATTATTGTTGGTGAATGAAGAGTCTAAGACGGACATGAATCCGCCATCACTATTCCAGAGCCCTCCTCCTTCGTTGGCGGCCGCATTGTCATTGATGTTCGCATTGGCAATGACCGCAAAACTGAAACCCGATTGATGAAGAGCTCCTCCGTTGACGCCGGCGAAGTTGTTCTGAAAGTTGGTTCCATCGCTGGAGAAGAATCCGCCGTTTTCAACACCACCGCCGGCCCGTGCCGCTTGGTTTCCACTGATCACGCCGCCGCTGGTGGAAAAGTCCGAGAATGCAGGCGCAAGAACACCGCCGCCGTCCGCGTTTCCATTGGTGGCAGTGTTGTTGGTGATCGATGTGTCCGTCAAAACGGAGAAGCCCGCCGCGAAAATACCTCCCCCACCCGTGCCCGGTGAGGTCGCATCCGCCGTGTTCGAATCGATCAGGCTGGATTCAATGGTTAGGTTCTGAAACGAGGAACTTCCGCCTTCCGTGTAGATCCCGCCACCACTCTGCGCGGCGAAGTTCTCGGACACCGTGGCTGACGAGAGCACGGTGTTTCCTCCATCGCTGTAAAGTCCGCCTCCGTCCGTCGCGGAGTTTCCGGATACCATCGTTCCGTTGACGAACAAGTTGCCATTGGTGCTGTTCCATAGCCCGCCACCATCGCCGGCAGCAAAGTTTCCACTGACCGTTCCATCATTGACTCTTACCGTTCCGTTTCCGGAAATATGCAATCCGCCGCCGTTGCCGGGGTTTGCCGCAATCAAAGCGTCAATTCCCGTCGCCTGAAACCGTCGCGACTCAAGCTCACCAATAGAGATCGTCGAACCATCGATTCGAATGTCATCCAACATTCCATTGAATGGATTAAGGGTCAGTCCACTTGTCCTGGTCACCCCAATCGACAATGGAATATTATCCTGGTTAACGACTCCTGCGTTCAGCGTTAGCGTGTCGACGAGTGTCACGCCTTCGTTGACGGTACCCTTATAGAATTTGACGTTGTCCGTCGTTTTGGTTCCATCGTACGAGACGGCAAAATAGACGTACTCTCCGATTTCGGTATAAGCTCTCGGAGATTCGATGGAAGCATCTCGGTTGACCGTCAATTGAAGCCTTCCCGAATTCGCGACCGGTCCGCCTCGCAGCCGAAAGCCACCAGGCTGATCCAATACCGAAATGGTACCGTTCTCGATCAGGGCATCTTGCCGACCGATGCTTTCGGTGGCCGTCGCTGGCAACATGAACCAGCCCGACAGCGTGAAGGCCTGCAATCCATCGATTGCATCAAAGTCGGCCGCGTTGTTGCCCACCGCTTGCCGTCGATATTCCACTGCTATTTGTATTGTCAAAGGCAAAATCGCCAGGCTTGTCCCGAAACACCACTCCCCGCGACACCTCGCAAGTTTGCGGGGCACCGTCATTTCCAGTCAACATCAAAGCGGGATTGCCGTCGATCGTCGCAGCAGAACCCGACGCCAATGCTACCGTTCCAGCACCATCAAACGAGTAAGCCAACAACGATGCAGTGGCATCGCTACCGTCGATCGCGACGCCGGCATTATTACCATCCAGAACGACATTGTTGAGCGAGGTTTGCGACTCGCTGGTCACCTCGATGCCACCGCCAGCGCGATTGGCGATGTTACCAGTGATCGACGAGTCGGAAATGGTCGCGGTCCCACCGAAGTTAAACACCCCGCCACCGCTACCGCTCAGTCCATCCGCCACGTTGGACGTCAGCGATGCATTTGAGACGATCAGGGTGCCTCCGTTGTTGAAAGATGCCGCCGCCACCGTCGTCTGCCGCGGGGCCTCGGGCAATGTTTCGCGTGATGGTCGTTCCGTCGACCGTCAGCGTGCCTATGTCATTCCACAGCCCGCCGCCTTCTCGAGCTGCGAAGTTATCGGCAACCAAACCTCCGACGATCGTTGTGTCACCTGTTCCGGAAACGTGCAGGCCGCCACCGTTGCCCGGCATGGCAGTGCCAGTGGGACCGGCGACGTTGCCTGTTAGCGTTATTCCGTCCATGCGTAGTGGACGCGCCTGCGGCGGATTCGATTCCACCACCCGCTCGATTGGCGACGTTCGACGAAACAATCGAATCGAGCAGACTTACCCGGCCGCCGACCGAAAGAATGCCGCCACCGCTTCCCGCGATGCCATCCGCGATGTTTTCGGTTAGCGACGAATCATTCACGATGACGATGCCACCTTCGTTATAAATGCCGCCGCCACCGTTATCGGCAGCATCACCGCTCGCCAGCATTCCCAATGATCGTGGTGTTTTCGACCAACCAGCGTGCCCGAGCCATTCCATAGCCCACCGCCTTCGTTTGCGGCGACGTTGTCGCTGACCAAGCTGTCCGCGATCGACACATTGGCCGGTCCCGTGACGTGCAATCCACCACCATTACCAGGCGCCGCAGCAGTCGCTTCATCATCGACGACGCCCGCGTTGTTGCCGCTCAGCTCGACGCCGATTAGCGTCAACGCATTGCGTGACGAAGGCGACGTTGCGATTTCGATGCCGCCGCCGGCACGGCTGGCGACGTTGCCGCTGATCTCCGTATCAACAACAGTCACTTGTGCGGTGTCGAGTGCCAGAATTCCGCCACCCGACCCGGATCCACCAGCGGAAAAATTGCCGGCGATCAGAGAATAATCGATTGAAACGATGCCGCCTCTCGTCGCGACGGCACCCCCACCTCCGGACACTCCGGTCGTGGCATTATTGAAAACAAAGACGTCGCTTAGGATCAACGATCCCCCGTTGTTAAAGACTCCGCCGCCGCCTTGTGTATTCAAGTTTCCACCGGCGCGATTCCCGGCAATTTCAGTCCCTCCCGTGACGGTCATGGTCACGTTGCTTTGATTCCAGAGACCACCCCCTTCCGTCGCGGCCACGTTGTTGAAGACGCTTCCGCCGGAAATCGTTACCGTCGTTGGCGTGATACCGCCATCACCGGTGACGTGAAACCCGCCGCCATTGCCTGGGGAGGCAGACCCGGCGGGACCAGCAATGTTTCCCTGATTGACCGATAGTCCACCCAGCATCACATCGCTTAGCAGAAGCGAACCGACACCCAGTTCGATGCCGCCACCGGCACGATTGGCAGAGTTGTTCTGGATCACGGTGTCGCGAATGATCACGTCGCCCGATGCACTAAACAAGCCTCCACCCGAGCCGCTAACTCCACTTGCAACATTGCCGACCATGGAACCGCCAAGGATTGTGAGTGTTCCGCCGTCGTTAAAGATTCCGCCACCGCCTTGGGTGGCTGCGCTGCCAGTTGCAATGTTGTTCAGGATGTCGATCTGATCGAGTGTCAAACGGCCGGGTCCCGACACCAAGATCCCGCCACCGATGTCTGCACTACCACCGGTAATCGTCAAGTCGCGAAGACTGACGACGCCCGCATCGACGCCGATGTTGAAGACACGGCTCAGCCCACCTGCATCAATCGTTATTGAAGATGCGTCGCCGCGTACTATGTTTACCGAGTCTGAAACCTCTAGTTCATCACCCGTAAGAAGTATCGTTGCGTTTCCAAGCGAAGGAGAGAACCTGATCGTATCGGTCGCAATGGAACCCGGCTCCCCGGCCGCCGCATCGCCGGATGCGGCATTCGTGTTCGCCGCCTGAACCGCTTCCCGAAGGCTGACAAAACCATCGTCCGCGATGGTGTCCGCAACCGTATCAACAAGATAAGTTGTCAGCAAACGTCGTGCTTCGAGAGATTCGCACAACAATAGTCGACGACGGTTGACCGCTGCTCGCTTGGTTACTTTGCGACCGCCGCTGGTCGATGGCAAGCCAAAGGGTGCGAGTCCAGAAGTTTTGCGATGTTGACGAAAGAATGCCATAGTTGCTCGAGTCTTGTTTTCGGAGTCTTATCGCCGCTTGCCACGGCGAGCGGAACAGGTGAATCACAAGAGATACGAGCATGCAGTGGTCGTCAGATTCCGAAAGTTTAGAAGAATCGAAAAAAAACCTAAATCCGGTGTTCTAAAGGGCGCGTCGGCCGAAGTCCACCACTCCGTCGCTCACCACTGCGATGTCGGGGCGCGACGGGGCAGCCCTGTCGTCGCGCACAAAGGTGATGACGGTATACGCGATGGGACTTTGTAGTACGGGAATGTCCAGCACATTCCCAAAGATCGATGGCGTCAATTCATTTAGACTGCCCCCTTCGACCCATTCGCCGTCGTTGGTGACAAACCAGAATTGATAGCCATACGAACCGTCCAGCTTCACCGAAACGTGCAGCTGTTTCGCGTTCATGTCGACGAACATGCTGCCCGCAACCTGCGTGGGCGCATCGGGTTCGCGGAACGAAACCAATTTCGACTCTTCGTTGCTTGATTCCGAAGGTGACGAGTCGCGAAAAACGGTTGACGGAGATCGCGTTCCAGGGACGACACCGGTTCGAGCTGCCAAATCATGGTCGTTCGGACGAGACAACGGACCATCAAGGGTCGCACGAAGGGTGAACAACATCAGACCAAATCCACACGCAATCGCGAGTAATCCGATCGCGGACTCGACATAAACACGCTCCACGATCACGCGATTGACTTGGAACGCGTGCCGTTCTGATTCGCCCGCGTCCCCCTGCGACCCGTCCCCCTGCGACGCATCGATTGCAGCGGCAACTCTGTCCCACGTCGCCGAACGTGGCGATACTAGCGGCGTCGCCTCGATCAAACAGTCGATCGATTCATCGAAGGCTTGAAGTGCCTCTCGGCATGAAACGCATCCGCTATCGAGATGCCTCGACACGGACTCCGCATCGGATGGTTCTAGCTCGCCCAGAATGTATAACTCAAGCTGGGACAAGCAATCATTGCAATTCATTGAACCTGCCAATCGTCTGTCATAGACGCCAAACGCACTTTTAGTTGCGCAAGGCCTCTGCGAATCCGGGTTTTGATGGTTCCAAGTGGAAGTTGAAGACGAGCTGCAATTTCGACGTGCGTCAGACCACCGAAAAAGGCTAAGTCGAGCGCCTCTCGCATTTCTGGGGGAAGAGCTGCCGCTATTTCTCGAAGCTGTTTCGACTGATCGCTGTCCGCCAGCGACTCCGCCGGTTCGGAACCGATTGTGTGTCGCTCCTGTTGAAATGCAATCTCCTCGCTGGCCTTTCGGTGCGCGGTTGTCCGACTTGCTTCCGACCGCATCAGGTCACGAGCCCGGCTTCGCGTGAGCAGCAATAAGTAAGTACGGGCGGAGCCTCGCTCTGGATTCCAATTGGACGGATTTTTCCAGATTTCCCAGAACACGGTCACCAAGACAGCCTCCGCGTCGCATTCTTGTCCGCAGACTCGAAGGGCGACCGTAAAAACCAAGTCTCGGTAACGATCGTGGAACTGGTTCAGTCCCGATCGATCACCGGCCTGGATCTGCCGCAACAATTGCTCGTCGGTAGGGCACAACAGGGTCACCTGAAAGACTTTCCATCCGTTTCGGGGAAGCCGTCGCTCGATGACAGCGGAGCAGCAAAGATTGGAGCGACACTATAGGTCATCCAGCATTTTGCGTCATCGTTGTCGCCGTCCGAAGTCCGGAGGTAACGCGCGAGCATGAACTCATAGGCACATGACTGGCCGCCATTGGAGATCACCGTTGCCGTGACCGATGCCTTATCGCCGTCCATGGTCGGGCGTCCGATCATGGACGAAACGTGTCCGAGTAACGGGCGGTAAGCGTCCGTGCGAATGAGCTCCGCGAAGCGGGCCATCGGCCCCGTCACCCTTCGGTTGTCCGCGGAAGCGAGGCTGTAGCACACGATCAACGCAGAAGGATCACTCGCGGCCTTCTGCAGTGACGTCAGTTGCAATCTCACCACATCCTGAGGACCATAAGTAGGTTTCGCGACGGAGGGGTCGAAATCGTCGATCGTTAGTTCGCCCCCCGTTACCTTGCTACCCGCTACCTTGCCACCCGTTACTTCGCCACCCGATCCCGCCGGAACCACGATCGGCATTTTGGCTTGGTCGGCGTTCAACGTGACAAAAAACCAACCGATGCCGAACGCGAGTCCGATCGCAAAGCCCGCTACGCCCACGAACCACTTCGGTCTCTGCAAGCGATTTTCCATAAAATCTTCGATGAGGGTGCGTGTCTGACCGGCAAGGGATGCAATTACTCGACCGCCGACTTAACGAGTTCCGCGTGGCCGTTGTCGGCACCAGTATACATTCGTCGAACGAAAAATTCCTGGTGATTTTCGGCTGAACGGGTTTCGCCCTGCGAAGTAGTCAGGCGATCAGATGTCATCACCCGAGTCTTCCAAGTCATACAACGGCAGGTGCCGATAGTAGACTTCCAAGCAATAAATCGACAAACACGTCGTGTAAAGTCGGCCGGCGTGGCGGCCCCACGCATCGCCCTGCGGGGACCAACTTCCTTTTTCGCGGCCCGCCTTTTCTTGTCGAGCGGGCAAGACGACTTTCAATTCGTCGTTCCACTGCGTCCATAGCGGACCGCCGTAATGATGTAACGACTGCGTGGCGTAGTACCAATAGTAAACATCGACCGCGCGGGCGTTGATCGGATGATGGGCGACCAGCGAACCGAGTCCCTGAGCCATCCCCGGCATGTTTCGGTGCGCCCCGGTGTACTGACGACACAGCAATCCTTCCGCGGTCATCGACGGCGTCGCGACGTCGCCGATCATGTATGCGTAACCGCCGCCGTAACCGGTGCCGACTGAATCGAAGTACTTTGCCACCTTGGGCCAAACGTACGCGTCGACTTCCAGTCCACCCGCTTCGCCGCTCTTCAGACCCATCACAAACCAACCGGTCACCGACGTGTCGCTGTCCTGGCGCGGTTGGTAACGCCAGCCACCCTGTGACGATTGCGATCGAACGGCAAAGTCGCACGCGGCTTGAGCGTACGGGCGAATCCAACTGTCGCCCGTCATCGCGTACAACTCGCAAAGCACGATCGTCGCTTGCGCCTGGGCGTACATCTTTTCGTGCGGATTGGCGTCCGCGGACAGGAATCCTTGACGGTCTTGTTGCCTGACCAGCCAGCGAACGGCCTGCCAAAGTTCTTTCTTGTACTGGCCGCCACGGTGCGTGCTGCCGGAACCCATCAGCGCCAGCATCGCCATCGACGTCGCGCTGATTTTGTTCTCGCCACGTGAACCGTCCTGGTACGGGCCGCGCAAACTCCAACTGCCGTCGCTCTGTTGTTGACACTTCAGCCAAGCCAGTCCCAGTGCAACCGCGTCCTCGGTTTCCTTCGTTCCACCGGCCTCGCGAAGTAGCTTTTCCTTCATTGGCCCGGTGCGACCGCGAAACATGTTCTTGGTCGTCGTCGGAAGCCGCGTCATCGAGACCGCAGCTGGAAGCTCGAACGGATCGAGGCTCGACGTGAACGACGCCAACTCGATCGACGTTTCGGATTCAACGGGCGAAAGAACGTTCGTCGCGAGATCGATTTCAATGTTGGCCAGCACGTCGGGCTGCAACGCTTCCCATTCGACCGGCTCGATCGAAAATTCCATTAGCTCGCCCGCCGCTCGGTCATCGTCTTGCCGAATCGTTAAAACCAAATTGCCGATATGGTTGGTGGACGTCGTGATGAACGCCAGCACCATCAAAGCGATCAAGTGAACGATCAGACTGACCAGCCATACCGGCATCGCGTCGATCTTTCGGCGGATCGGTTTCCAATCGCGCCAACCGGTCGGCAGCGATTCGTCGAAGTTGGTCGTCGACTCGGTACGTTTCGTCTTCCGCGTTGAATCGATCGATCGCGGCGTTTCGCCCCGCCATCGTTGACGCGTCGTCGCGGTCGTTTGCGATGGACGAGACTTAGCAACGACCGAGGTTGCCAAGGACGGGGTGACATCCAGAAGCGAAGACGCGTGCATGGGAACCAACTTGCGAATAGAAAGCAGCGCTGGCTTTGCATCGACGCGATTTCAGCGAGCGACTGCTACTACGCAGGGACGATTCCCCCGAACGAATGTCACGCCGATGGTCGAAGATATTGGCTGATCACGATCACGGGCCAGAGTAGGACCATGGTCATCATTGTCCCTGACCCGCCGGCGTTTCTGATGCCGGAGTCGTTTAACGCCCAGCCGGAGGCGCCGGCCTCACGCTGGACTGACTCATGGGAGGCCGGCGCCTTCGGCTGAGCGTTAAACGATGGTTGGACGTCCGCCTTACTCTTGACATGGAACGGAGGATGCCTTCCACCGCCATCGTCGTTATTGTCGTCCACGAAACGCGGCGTTCCGCATGCCTATTGTTTTTGACCGCGTTGGCTTGTTGTTTGTTCCGTGCGATCGCCGGCAAGTCCAGCTCGCTGGGCGACGTTTCCCGATCGACGGGACCGACGAAGATGGTCAGCGCGTTCCGCAAGCCGTTACCGCTGAGTCGATCCGCTGCGTACACGATCTTGCCTTCAGTAGGAATCAAATACACGGAGTTCGACCCGGCCTTCAGTCCTCGCTGGATCGAATCATCGAGCGTGTCGGCGATCCATGGCACCGAGGTTCCTAACTTCTTGTTCGCCATCGGGATTCAATTGATTGCGTCGGAACTTTGACGCCAGCACCAACAACTCGGCATCATTCAGCGATCCATTCTTGTCGGCGTCGGCGATCGCGAACGCTGCGTGCATGTGAGCGGGCAGCTCATCACGACTGATCAGACCGTCGTTATTCTTGTCGAGCGTTTTCACCTGCGCCGCAAAGGCCGCGTCGGCTTGCGCGGGATCGCCGCCGCGTTTACCACCACCGCCGGGGCCGCCCGTGGGTCGCATCTCCGCAGCCGTCACGACGCCATCGCCGTTCAGATCCAGTTTGCGAAGCGCGGCCGAAGCGTTGTCGATCTCGCTTTTGGAAATCGAACCGTCGCCATCCGTGTCAAAGATCCGCATCAGCGGCGGCGTCTGTTGTCCACCTGCGCCACCGGGTCCACGACCTTGTCCTTGTCCACCGCCAGGACGACCACCAGGGGGCAGTGCCTGCGCGAGAGAATCGCCGAACAAAAACGCCATGCAAAAAATGACGACGTGGAATCGAAAGTTACTCATGAAAAGATCTCGTGACAAGGATTCGCGTAGCAGCATCGGAACGGCGTCCCGGGCTACTTGGAACCCCGGCACAGCACAACATCTACCGGCATTCCATTCGTTTTCTCAAAACTATTTTTATCGCGTAATTATCAATTCCGCCGGTAGATCACTCGTTAACGCGGGTTGAACCCAAAAGAAGCACCGTCTCATCCAACTTGCACCTCATCAAAGCCATGCAAACTTTTCACGTTCTGATCGCACTCATCGTATCGCTGGTCGGCAATAGTCTTTTGGCCGCGGATACAACTGCGGCATCAAAGAACGTCTTGATCCTGTTAGCCGACGACTTGGGTTGGGGCGACGTCGGTTTTCACGGCGGTAATATCGATACGCCGAACCTCGATCGCTTGGCCGTCGAAGGTGTCCAGTTGAATCGTTTCTATGCGTACCCCGCGTGCAGTCCCGCTCGCGCGGCAATGTTGACCGGACGTTTCCCGCAGCGCTACGGCATCGCGGGGCCGGTTCGGCCGCGAGATGAAGGATTGCCACTGGACGAGCGATTGTTGCCGGCCGACTTTCAAGCCGCCGGTTACGCGACCAGTTTGATCGGCAAGTGGCACTTGGGGGCCTCGACGGATCTAGCCACGCATCCCGTTCGCCGCGGCTTCGATCACTTTTATGGTTTCTTGGACGCGTCGATCGACTACTACGAACACACCGGTTCGCGCGGCCAATTGGATTGGCAACGTAACTCATCGCCGGTGATCGAACGCGGCTACTCGACGGACCTGTTGACCGACGAAGCCGTTGCGTTGATCGAGCGTCGCGATCAAGCGAAACCGTTCTGCATGGTCGTCGCCTACAACGCGCCGCACGCGCCTTTTCAAGCTCCCGACGATTTGGTGAACAAATACGTTGCTCGCGTCGGCCAGCGCGATGCAACGTATGCGGCAATGGTGGATTCGATGGACCAGGGCATCGGTCGCATCTTGGCGGCAATCGATCAACAAGGTTTGCGTGACAAAACGATCGTCGTGTTCGCATCGGACAACGGCGCCGCCCGCGCGGGCACCAACGCGCCACTGCGAGGCCAAAAACGCGAAGTCTATGACGGCGGCATTCGAGTGCCCTGCGTCGTCCGCGCACGGGCGTGCTGCGGCCTGACACAATTAGCGAACAGTTGATGTCGATCGAGGACTTGTTCCCAACGCTGGCGGCGGCGACGGGAGTTCCCATCGCCCCGCGTCCTGGTCAACCGCTCGACGGTGCCAGCGTTTGGCAGAACTTGGTCACCGAAAAGTTGACGCCGCGCCGCTTGGTCATTGCCGAAAACGACTTCGCGATCCTGGAACGAAATTGGAAACTCATTCAAGCCACCGATGGAAGCGTCGAACTGTACGACGTGACCAGCGACGAGAGCGAACAACACAACTTAGCCGGCGAACGAACTTCCATCGTCGATGCATTGGCAGGGGACCTAAACGAGTTCAAAGCGTGCGTCGCCGCCGATCAAGCGTTCGTTCGTGATCTGACCAGCACAACGTTGGTGGCCCAGCGCGGTCGCCAAACGACCGCGGATGAGGATGCCGCATCGCCGGAGGAAGGCCAAGCGATGGCCGCGGCAAGTCTGTTTGGCGATGCCATCTACGGACGCCTGGGAGATCCGCTGATTGAATCGAACGGCTTCGGCATTCGTTTGATGTCGGGAGACGACCGTGACAAGAACCAACAATTCGCCGGTGAGGCTTCGATCACCAGCGACAATGTCAGTCCCGACCATCGCTGGTACCGGTTCGCGATCTCGGCGATGGCGTTGGATGATTTTGCGGTGACCGAAGACGACTTGTACTTGAAAGTTGAATTCTTTGACAACCAATCCGGCGACTCGCTCGATTCGATCACGACGCGAATTTATCCGCAGGTGCTTCGCGAGCGCGACGACTTGACCGATGCGGCTACCAACGCCAGCCTCGGGCACGCGACGTGGCGAACCTACGCGATGGAATTCCGCACGCCGTTTGCGGAGGTCAACCGGGTGAAACTGAGCGTCGGTTTTGCAAACGGCACGGGCAATCCGGATCAATCTGAATTCTGGGTGCGAACGATGGACCTGACCGCCATCGCCACGCCGGACGACTATCAACCGCCGGCGAACGCCAGTCGCCACTTTCCGCAACCCGACGCCGAATCGTTGGTGTCCCTTGGCGGTCACTGGTACTTTGATCCGCAAGGCGGTGCAAAGACGCTGCCCAAACAATTCGACTATACGAATTCGAATCAATTGCTGTATCGATCGGATCGCTTTGAAGCTCCGTTTGCCGGCAACATGTCATCATGGTTACGAGCAGGTTATAAGAATTTCGCAGGCAACGTTGTCGAAGCGGATCAGGCGAAACCTTACGCCTTGGTCATCACGGTCACCAAAGATCACATCGTGATGCGAAGCCGCAACTTGCCCAATCACCCGACCGCGACGTTCCCTGATCGCTGGCGGATGCTAGACGGCAACCCATCGTACATCCAAGAACAAGCCAACACTTGGTACTTGCCGATTCATCCCAAAGTCGACCCGACCGCGATCGCGATGGACGCCAAGAATGCGAATGGTGCCCTGCCGATGGGTCCGATCGGGGTGGCGACCAACGGCGTGATCTTCTTCAACCCGTTCGATCACATTTTCGAGACCGATGCGGTTTGGCGATTGGATCGCTGCTGTGGTCATCCGAGTCCCCAAAGCCAATATCACTATCACAAGTATCCGGTTTGCATCAAAACGCCGTGGAGCGACGAGGGGAAAATGCACTCGTCTGTGATCGGTTTTGCGTTCGATGGTTTTCCGGTTTACGGGCCTTATGAAGCCGACGGTTTGCTGGCCAAAAACGATCGCCAAAACCCGCTGAACGATTTCAATCTCCACGCAGACGAAGTCCGCGGTCCGCACTACCACGTCACGCCGGGCGAGTTCCCGCACCTGATCGGTGGCTACTGGGGCAAAGTCGACTCGCTAAACCGACCTGCTCGCCGAAGGTGAATTCGTCGGCGTTTACTTCCGCATTTCCAGGTCGATGGCTCCGGCGTCGTAACGATCGCCCGGCGGAATGGTCCAGCGAATGTTGCTGGTAACAACGTCGGCGTAACGGCCGCCCAGCTTGTCGCCCTTCATGCCGCGTGACACCGGATCAAATTCGCTCCACGTAAACGTCACGACGTAATCGCCCGGCGCGGCCCCGTCGCCGGCGGTGAACGTGTCGACTTGAAAGACTCCGCCGTCGGTGCTGATCCCGGTCGAAACTTCTCCGCCGCCATCGACCGGATGCAGCACCAACGAGATGCCGGCGGTCGGTTGGCCATCGATGCGGATGACGCCTTCGATCGGAACGAGGCCACGCTGCGGCGGTGATGAACCGCAACCGATGGAAACGACGAGAAAACAGGCCAGCCAAAGAAGCTTCACGGTGACACTTTTTCTCGGCCGCGGCGTGTGATCTGCGAGGCGAACACCAATGCGTTCACGCTCGGACTGACAAAGTCAACCGAACCGTCGGCCTTCAAGAAATGCGCTCCGCCGGGATGAAAGCTGTGAAAGCCGTAGCCGCGTGCGTTGGTGCAGTTGATCGCGCACGGACCTTCGCGCGGCGGCCAACCAATTCCGCCGTTCAATGACCCGCGTAGCCAATGTTCGCCGCCGAGTAGATCGCCCCAACCGCCGCCTTCGAGTCCGATCAGGTTCGCGGTCGCCACCGGGTCAACGCGGCCACCGCTGTAGACGATTGGTCCGCCGGTGCGTTCGCCCAACAAGAACGTGTTGGAAAGTCCGTCCAAGATGCCGGCAAAGGATCCGTCTTGGCTGCCGCCGAACGCGGCGCTGACGACTTGCAATGCGCCTTCGCGAGCATGCGGCAACGTCGCGCCATAAGCATGCTGCGCATACAGCCCCAGCACACCGGTCGTCGGTGAGTAGTCGCAAGGTGCGATGCTGGTCGCCGTGAATGGCAATCCCGCCGGCCCCGCATTGAACGTGTAACGCCGCTGCTCGGGATCGCCTGGCGAAGACGGACAGACGTAATCCGCCATCGACGTTTGCACGACCGCGACGTTGGCGGGACTGAGCTGATCGACGGGCGGCAAGTCGTGATCGAACTGGTCGTAAAGCGATTGCTGTTCCATGAACGGCAACACCGCGACCGCCCAAGGCTTGCCGTTGAACGTGTCGGGCGGTGTCTCCAACCACCACGCTCGCGGTAACTTGTTGAACGCGCCGTGATAGTTGTGAATGGCTAGCCCGAACTGTTTCATTCGATTGCCGCACGTCATTCGTCGCGACGACTCGCGAGCCGCTTGAACGGCCGGCAATAGCAACCCGACCATCACACCGATGACGGCGATCACGACCAGCAGTTCGATCAGGGTGAACCCACTGAAGGTTGCCCCGGCGTCCCGCCTGCAAACACCGATTTGCGGGCGGGACGCTCTCGCAACGAAACCTCGGGATAGATCCTCAATTGTCGAACGAGCATTATTTTTTTGTCGTGGCATTCGAAGGATCACGCGTCGTTTCAAAGTGGGTGAGTTCATGGGGAACGGAATCGTCGATTCGCGAGTTTAACGTCGATCCAAACGGCCGTCCCATGCGATAGAGGGTCAACCGCCCGTTGTCGACGATTTCGCCGAGATCCACGATTTGTTCGTGCGACGCCACCACGCGTCCGTCCGTCGAGATCGACAGGGCCCCGATCGCGCCGATGCCATTCCCCTCGTCCATGATCCCCAGCATCCGCAGGGACTTGGCATCCCAGATCGCCACTTCGCCAAGCGAACTGCCGGCGATTAAGTTGCAACCGTCCGGCGAAAGCTTGATTGATGTGATGCCTCGGATCGTTCGCTCGGTCGGCTCTAGCGTCGGCGTCGCAATCCAACGTTCACTGCTGGCGACCAATTCCCCGGCGACGTCCAAAACACGGATGCGACCGTCAAGACAGCCGACGTAGACCAGTCCTTGTTGGGCGTCAAAGCAAGCCGACCCCGTGCCTTTCACACCACGCTTTGAATCCACCAAGTGACCCGCATCGGCGTGGCAGAACGAAACGACGTCGCCGATCATCATCACTCGGTCATCATCGAGCACCGCCATCGCATGGATCGAAGTCTGTGACCTGAAAGCACTCGTTTCGACCGCTCGAACGGATACCGCATCGTCGCCGTCGTGTTGCAGATCGATCCACTGAACGTGATAGCGACCGCGGACGACGCAAAGCTTTGAACCGGACGGCATGAACACCATGTTAAAAGGAATATCGAACCGCGACGCAGGGACGGTGACCTTCGGCAATTCGGTCCAGTCCCAGTCCGCCACGTCTGCCACGTCTGCCACGTCCATCCGCGCGACCAACACTTTGCCGCTTAAAAAGCCCAACGCCACCCAGCGACCATCTTCGGAAACGAAGATCGATCGACAGTTCTCGCCGCTTGATTGACGTAACATCGTACGTTCGCCCGTTTGCAGATCCAATCGTTCGACGCCGCCGTCCAAGTGAGCGATCAGGATGGCGGACGCATCGGGCAACATCGCGATGGAGGACGTTTGATGCGGCATCGTGGGATGCTGCTTCGACGATCGCGTATCGGCGGGACGCCAAGCGATCAAGCTTCCGTCCTGGCCGCCGCTAAAAATGTTTCCTGTGCCGTCGCTTACGATCGCGGTCACGTCCGCGTTGTGAATGACTTGCCGGTACGTCGGGTCGATCGGAATATCGCTTGGCCGCTTCGATCGCCCTTTCGATCGCCCTTTCGATTGCACGTCCGCCAAATTCCACATCGCGATCGTACCGCCGATCGTGCCGCAAACGATCGTTTCTCCAGCCTCGCAAAAACGCAAGCTGTTGACCGCCCCCGATTCGGCGTTCAACGTGTACTGCTCGTTTCCATCGTCCGACCGATACATCACAGAAACGGTCGCATCATCGACCAACGTCATCGCAACCCAACGACCATCGGGCGAACAAGCCAAACGACGAACACTGTGCAGCGGAGAATCAAAAATTGTTTCCGCGTCTCGCTCGTGTTCGACTTGCCGCAGCACGGTCTGGCCGGGACTCGGGGACAACAGCAACCGGCCATCGGGCATGAAACAAAGGTCTTCAGATCGACGCGTATTGTCGACGAACGTCTCCGCGGACGTCTCGGCCAAGTCGAACACGCGAACCGGTTCGTAACGTGATCCCACCGCCAAACGTTTTCCATCGAGCGAAAACGCGAGCGATTCGATGGTCGTTGCGAACCCACCCAACGAAACGTCCTTCAAAGGGATGCTCGCGGCGGCCGAACGCGAAGCGTGATCCAGTTTTTCAAGCTTCGTTTCATAAAACTCGACTGACCCAGCATCGCCGAACCACCATGATGATTGCGCGGGTGATGTCCCCACCGCAATCCACCGACCATCCGGCGATGCGGCCATCGCATGGACGGTGCTCGTGTCGTCGATCGCGATGGTTCGCACCAATCGGCCGTCGTTTTGATAGAAACGAACAACGTTGTCCTCCGAAGAAACGGCAAAGCAATCCGTGTTCGGGATCAGCACGATTTCGGTGATCGGGTGCTCCAGCCGATCGACCTCGAACCATCCATCACTGGACAGCGTTTTGATCATTCGCAAATCATAGCGATCATCCACGACACCGCGGCTGTAACGCTCGACTTCACGAATCGTCGCTCGCGCGGTTGCAGTGTCGCCTTCGATGTTGGCTCGGAAAGCTTTCTGCAAGTCCGAATGGTACGCGACCTCGATCGCCTCGCGTTTGCTTTGCGACGCTGCCGCGAGCGCCTCGGCCAGCGAATCACCTTGCCGACGCAGTTGACGATTGTTCCAGCCGAACAGGAACAGACTGCCGATGATCAGCCCGATCAGCATCGCGACCAGACTGGACACCAACGGTTCCTGACGCATCGCCCCGATCACTCGCTCGCCGATCGAGCGAGGACGCGCCGCCACCTCGCGACCATCGCGATACCGCAACAAGTCGTCCAACATTTCTTGTGCGGTGACATACCGATCGGCCGGCTCTTTTTGTAGTGCCTTCAAGTAGATCGCGTGCAAGTCGGACGGGATCGCTTTCTCGTCCGCAGGGATCGGCTCGACCACTTCGACGCATAACTCTTGCATCAACTTCAACGTCGACGACGATCGATACGGCAGTCGTCCGGCCAACATTTGATACAGGATCAAGCCCAACGCATAGATATCGCCGCTCTTGGCATCGCAAGTTCGATCGCCCATCACCTGCTCGGGCGACATGTAAAGGATCGTTCCGGCCAGCCGATGATTCGCCTGCCGATCCAAATCGTTGTCCGCGTCCAACACCAAGCCGAAATCGGTCAGCCGAGGCGTGAACGGCAACAAATCATCCGACGCTTTTTCGGGCGACAGCAACACGTTGCCCGGCTTGATGTCGCGATGAATCAGGCCGCGTCCGTGCGCGTGGGCGACCGCTTGAGCCAAGTTCAAGGTGACCTCGGCGGCCAAATCGACCGGCATGCCGCCGGGGTGCTGTTTCAAGTACTCGGCCAGATTCGGCCCGTCGCAAAATTCCGACACCAAGTACAAACAGCGTTCATCCTCTAACACTTCATAAAGCGGTACCAAATTGGGATGATTCAGTTTGGCGGCCGCGCGAGCTTCGATCATGCGGTAATCGCCATCGGCAGCACGCGGATCGACGCCTTGCATCGCGGCGGTTTGCATTTCGGGACGAAGCGGCACGGCTTTGAGCGCCACGTCGCGATCGAGCACCGTGTCGCGGGCGCGATGGACGACGCCAAAGCTTCCTTCGCCGATCTTCTCCCCGACCCGAAACCGACCGACCATCGGTGGCAGGTCGAGCATCTCCGACACGTCGGCCCCGCCATGCAAATGCGTCTTGTCGGGACGAAGGGTGGCGTTGAGAAGCTTTAGCACCGACGCGATCCGCGGAGCGTCCATGCCGGCCGACCACGACGACGAGCCGTCCTGGAACAGCCGCCGCTCGAACGCCTCGGCTTGCCGAATTAAATCCTCCTGATCGTTCTCTTCGTCTTCGTTGGGCGATCGAGTCATCGCAGCTTCTCGCCCAACAACTGCAAGCCCTCAAACCAACGTCGCCGGCAAGTCGTCTCGGCCATGTCCAGCTTCGACGCGATGTCGGCAAACCCGAGCTCGCGGGTGTAACGCAAAATGATGATGCGGCGAATATCCGCCGGCAGCACCGCGAGCGATTCCAACAACAACCGGCTCTGTTCGGTCAGCACGATTTGGCTGTCCGCCGTCCGCTCGCAAGTCGCTTCCTGGGCGGTCAAGAACTCGGTGCTGCGGAGTTTCGGCGGGCAAGTCCGCTGTCGATACCGCCGCATCGAGTCGACAATTTTATTTTCGGCAATGCGAAACAACCACCGCTGATATTCAGTCCGCGTCGCCCCGCGGAACTGATGCCCCCGGCTCTGTGCAGCAAAGAAAACGCTCTGCACTACATCGGAAACCCCCACATGGCGCCGCAACCGACGCGGCAGCCGAGTTTCGACGTACGCGTGCAATACCTCACGAAGGCTTTCCCAGTGAATGTCTGTGGTGGTCATGCCGAATGCTGTGCCTCGTTCCAACGCTTGGTTGCTCAAGCGACTTGGTCAACGGCTTGTTGACGTTTTCCTTTAACGGTTAGCTGAAGGCGTACCACCCACCACCGGAGTACGCCTTCGGCTGACTGCTAAACGACGTGTAACAACATGCTGATTAAAACGACAAGCCGCCGACACGGTTCTCGCCCGACCGCCATCGGCATCCCCGCACTACGCCCAGAGTGTAGCGACCGCCAAGCCACCGGGTGACGAGGCAACCGCCCAAAAACACCAAAATCTTATCTCGAAAAACCTCCCCATTTCGTGGCGGAAACAACTCCGATCCGCGTCAGCAATCCGGCTTGAGAAAAACCGAAAAGATTCTGGCGAGTCGTCGGGGTGAAAGCGTCTTCTTAGCTATAGGGAAAAGGCTAGCAGGAGGTCTCGCTCAACGAATGATTCGTTCGAGTCAGCCAGTAGGAAACTTTTGAACGGAATCGGAGTCCCCATGTCGCAGCCAATGCTGTATTTGCATGTCATCTTTGTCAGCTTTTTGACACTTGTTAGCCATTCTGCCGACGCCCAGGACATTCCAATCATTTCTCCAGGAAGTGTTCGATCGAATGTTTGGGGGCCACCCCAGCAAATTCCTGGTTCTTCCCTGAACCAGTTCTACGGTCCACCAAGCAACTTCGATCCGTATGCTTCCCCGCTACCCATCGAGGTTCAACCGCCGTTGATATTAAACGGGCCATTGATCGAACCATTGACCTTGGCTTCCCAAGCGGAAGCCTCCGGGACACGGCTGGTCCAGCCGATGATGGGAAATTCGTTTGTGGTCACTCGCGAGTTAGAGCTTGGCCTCAACAATTACACATCGACTTTTGCCGGAAACCCGCTGGCTCTGGACTTTTTCTTATTGAACGAGATTAACAGATCGCAGTTGACCGCCGGCATCAACTTGCTGGATACCGCGAATTTTGGAAACCTGCTGCCTTTGCTAAATGCAGTTGGCATTGATTTTACAGCGGACGGCTTTGCGATCCCGGTTGCACCGGGAGGCCCCATCGACACTTTGACGCTGAACCGCTTGGCGTTGCAGTTTCCGACGCCGATATCACTTTCGCTGGCCGGACAATTGAAAGCGTCCGACAACGGCATGCCGATCCCAACGGACCGACTGTATGCCAACCGCAGCGTTATCTATCGCCAGCCTGTGCTGACGCGAATGACGGCAGGCTTTGAGAAGACGTTTGGTGGTCGCAGGTTCTCCATCGAAGGTCGCTTGCCGTTGTCCTTGACTGTTGACCACGACATCGAGCTGGGTCGTTCCGATAGCGGGAATAGTCTCGATCTTGGTGACATTCAACTTGGGTTGAAGTCGTTGTTGTTTCAGCGGCAAAACTTCGCGGTCACCGGCGGTGTCTTCGTTTCGTTTCCCACGGCCCCCGGCCTCTCACTGACGATCCCTGCGATCGAGGTTTTGAACACGCCAAAAACAAAATTGTTTGAGGTGGACAACGAGTCATTTCACGTCATGCCCTACGCGAGCATTGTCGCACAGCTTTCGCCGCGTTTGATTGTTCAGGGCTTCGCTCAATACGAATTTGCCGTGAAAGGAAACCCGATCAGCAACTTGCACCTTGACCCGGTGGACGGGGTCGTCTTTGGTCGCACGGGGACCGTTAGCGATCCCGACTTCCTACACTTGGATGCCAGCGCTTCGTATTGGTTTTTAAACAACTCTAGCAGCGTGTATCGCGGCACGGCACCGACCATCGAGTTGCACTACAGTCACGAGTTTGAAAACACGGGGACGTACCGCGGCGTCATCGCATCGCAAGACAATGGTCCCGGCAACGACCCCACGACGGTCGATTTCGGTCTCGGCCCTCCCGTCGGCTCGAACCATCTGGCCAGCGTCGTGCTGGGAACGCACACACTGATCGGGGACAGAGACACGTTCAGCATCGGCACCGTCTTTCCGTTGACGGACAACCAAAGCTTTGAATGGCGTCTATTGTTCAACCGTAGCTGGTAAGGACTTTTTCATATGGTGCCACCAGTTTACGAGGAACGCCGACGAGCGCGTCATCGACCCAATTCGTCGGGCAAGACTCACACCGTTGTGCGTTCAAGATTGTCTTTACAATGCCTCGCGATGTGCATCGCACTTGCGATTCTGACACCCGGCGGTTGCGGTGTTTCGCGAAACTTCGCGCCGCCCGACGGGCCGATCGGTTCTCGATTTGTGCCGGCCGTTTCGGCAACGACACCAAGCCCGGTGGACTCGGTGCTGGTCATTTCGGGCGGCGGAGCGAAGGGCGCGTTCGCGGCCGGGTTACTCAACCGCTGGACTCAAGCGGGCAACCGGCCCAAGTTCACGGTCGTCACGGGGGTTAGCACCGGATCGTTGGCGGCACCTTTTGCTTTCCTGGGTTCGGAATACGACCAAAATCTGGCTCGTGTTTATACAGCCATCGACCGAAGCGGCATCTATCGCCTGCAAGTCGTGGCCGGGCTCTTTGGTGCCGATGCCCTGGCGACCAACGAACCGCTACGAGAGCAAATTGAAATCGAATTGCCTCCGCATTTGATCGCTCGAATCGCGGAGGAACATCATACGGGACGTCGGCTTTACGTGGCCACCACCGACATGGATTCCAAGCAACAAGTGGTTTGGGACATGGGAGCCATCGCGGTCTGTGGAGGCCCCGAGTCCGTGAAGCTGTTTCACGATGTGCTGCTAGCGTCTGCCGCCATCCCAATCGCATTTCCACCGGTGCCGATCGATGTGAACATTGACGGACAGTGGAAAAGTGAGTTGCATACCGACGGTGGCGTCGCGACCAACTTGCTGCTTCCCCCCAACGTGCTCGGAATTCAACCCTACGCTCAAAGGTCATCCACGTCTGAACAGCACACCGATGTATTCGTGATCGTCAACGGTCAGATCGAACAAAGACGAAAGCCGGTCCAGCCCCGACTGTTCTCCATTCTCACCGAGGGATTCAGCGGGGCGATGGCACTGAGAGACTCTTATGACTTGACCGAAGTCTTTCTGATTTGCGAGCTGGCTTCCGCTAACTTTCACTACGTGTCGATCCCCGACACGCTTCCAGAAGACGCCTTCGACCACAGCTACACCAAAGAGAATCGTCAGAAGATCTACGCGATCGGCGAAAACGTGGCAGCCTCGGGCCAATGGCAGCGTTACCCACCGTCGCTGTTGCCCAAAAATTCGTTGCCACCCCGAGCCGGCGTTTACTTAAAAACAAGCGAATTTGGCAGATACTAGTCGAGGTGCAATGATGAAGTCTTTGAAGCTTGGCGACACCATGGAACCGCGTTCCATGATTGCACCGATCATTTGTTGCCGGAGGCTTCGAGCCTCTTCCCGTTCGTATCCAAAATCTGGAAGTGATGGATGCCGACTTTTTGGCCGTTGCGGTGCGTCCACACGATGTTGCCGCTGGCGTCGAAGTCGACGACGCGGTTGCCGTTGGTGCAGCACACCAGCGTGTGCCCGCCCGAGTGACGGATCGCGGTGAAGGGCCACGAGTGGATGTCGCGGTCAGTGTCGCCGGGGACGGTCGTGTCCAACCGGCTTAGCACCTTGCCATCGGCGTCGTAGTTAATGACGGCAAAGTCCAGCAGGTGCGGCACTAGGTACGTGCCATCGGCCAGCTTGCGGGCCATCCGAATTTGCAAGTGATGGTTTGCTTTCTGGCAAGCGAGCGGAAACTCGACGGTGACCTCGCCGGCACGATCGACTTCGACCAGCCGCGGGTTCTCGCCCGCCTCGGTGATCACGAACGTGCCGGCGTCCGTCGGCTGGGCACTGTTGACTTCCGACTGGGTGCCTTTCCAGATCGACGTTTCATCGCCGTTGGTGTCGATTTCGATCACCAAAAGTAAAGAAAAGCAAAAAGGGGCCAAAAAGGGGCCACCGGCCAAAAAGGGGCCACCCAACGATTCCCGGGTCGGAGCTAGATCGGAAATCAGGCCTCCTGAGTTCAGTCTGCTCAAAGCGGGCCATCGCCCGGTTCGCTCAATGTGTTCAACACAAGTTGGATGGCCCCTTGTGACCCCTCGTTGGATGGCCCACCTTGCCCCCCGCCCCTCGTGCCCCTTGATGGCCCTTTCTTTCAAGTTCACCGACGCCAACGTCCCCCAGAAACCGAATTTCAGGGAGCTTTTTCCAACATTCTTTCGTCGGTCCCGTGTCGCCGTGGACGCAACAGAAATAATACCGGAATGGTTAGCAACGACACCGTTGCCATGATGTACATGGCGATCGAATAGCCCGCCCCGGCGATGATCAAACCCGAGACGTAGCTGGACCACGACTCGCAGCCGTTCGTCGACCCCATGAAGGCACTGAACTGCGTTGCCGCGATTTTTGGCTCCGTCAAATCCATGAACAGCGCGTAAGACGATGCGGTGAAAACGCCAATTCCGAATGCGGCGATCGCCAAGATCGGAAACGCATAAAGCTCCGCCGAGAGCCCCGAGTATTGATCGGCAAGGCCCAATGCGATCACCGCCAACGAGAGCATTGCTAAGGAACTGCCGACGGTTGTTCTGACGCCGCCGCGGTCGGCCAACCAGCCACCGATCAAGGATCCCGCAATCATCATTCCAATCATGGGAATCATCGAGAACCATCCGATCGTGGTCTGGCTGACTCCACGATCGATAAGAAATGGCCCGTAGAACACCTCCAACGATTTGAAGGCCGCGCCGCCGATCCCGCCAAACAGCAACCCCAGCCACGTATTGCGACGCATCAGCATCCCTCGAATGGACGTCCCCATCTCGCTCAATCGCTGCACTGGACTGCCGGTGAGGGCCACAAGTTCCTGCTGCGGAAACGCGATCACGAGCCCCATCGAAAACGTCGTGAAGATGATCAAGCAAACGATCACAAACGAATCACCGAAGTGGCTTGATAGGATCAGTGCGCCGCCGCCCATGATGGCGCGACCGGCCAGCATGCCGGTTTGCATCCATCCGTTGTATTGACCACGCTCGCCGGCGGTCGTGGTTGAAATGCAATAAGCATCGATCGCAACATCCTGCGTCGCCGCTGATACCGCATGAATCAGCAACGCCGTGGCGACCCAGTTCAAGTGTTCGATCGGGTCAATCCAAATCAGCGGCAACAGCGTCAAACCCATCATCGTCTGCGTGGTGACAATCCAATGCCGAAGCGACCAGGCGGGGCCCCGAAGCCAATCGATCAGCGGAGCCCATAGAAACTTTAGGGTCCACGGCAAAACCAACAAAGCGGTCAGCCACGTGATCTGTTCGATGGGAACCTCTCGAGCCCGCAAACGTGTCGGCATGGCGAGCCAAATGAATCCGATCGGAGCCCCCTCGCTGAAATAGAGGCAAGTAAACAACAGCTTGCGAATACGAGGGGTTTGCATCATGCCGGCGATCGCCAGTCCGTAAGGGGGCCGTGTCAGACGGATTCATAGTGCTGGCGACAAGCAAGTTCTTGTTGGAACCCGTCGCATAAGCTTAACCGTATTCCGGCATGCTCAGGCGACTTCTGCCGCGTGACGCAGCCTTTTGCCGCTCGAAAAATAAAAGAAAATTCGCTTGCCGCATGACTACGCCTGTGGTAACAATACCGAAGTTCGACTACATCCGTGGTCACACGAAAGGACTGACCAGACTGATGAGCGACCCGTCTTTACAAATTACCGATGCGGAATGGGATGTCATGCAAGCCGCTTGGCAAGCCGACGACCAGATCGCCGGTGACATCATCGCCGCCGTACAAGAAATCCGCGATTGGAATCATCGCACCATTCGCACGCTGATCACGCGACTGGTCGACAAAGGTGCGATCGGCGTTCGAATCGAGGGCAACCGGCACCTCTATCACGCGTTGGTCTCTAAAGATGAATGCGTACGTTCGGCGGCGAAGTCGTTCAGCGAAAGGATCTTTTCAGGGGACATCAAATCCCTGTTGGTCCACTTCGTTGAAAACGAAGCGATCTCGCAGGACGAGCTAAACGACATTCGCGCGCTATTGCGATCGAAACAGGATCTACCGAAGCCTAAACGGAGAAAGAAATGATGACTTGGTTGTTCGACTGTGAGTCCTTCATTGAATTGCTGATCGATGCGGCGTTTGAATCTGCGTTGCTGGTCGGTTTCGTTTGCCTGCTGCTGTGCCTGATGGGCCGACGGATCGCGCCGTCTTGGCGAGTCGCGTTGTGGACGATCCCCTTGGTCCGACTGGTCGTCTTGGTGGTACCGGTGATCTCGCTTGGTCCGATGCGAGCGCTGGATCGTGAACTACCAGCGTCGATCGAGATGCTTCCTCGTTTGCAAACCGAAACGATCTGGGAGCCAGATTCGTTGACGGCACCGCTGGTCCAGCCTTCGCAATTCGTAGAGACAACGCATTTAGTACCGCCAACGGTGAAGCGAATAGAAATTCCACGAGAACAATGGTTTCAATTCGCGTTGGTTGTCTGGCTTGGCGGCGTGACCGTGTTCGCGGCCCGATGGCTTTGGAGGTCGATATCCCTCCGGCGAATTTTGTCGCAAGGCGATCCGATTGCTGATTCAGATTTGCGAACGCTTGTTGATCAAGCGTGTCGTCGCGCAAGTCTTTTCCGGCAGGTCCGGTGCATCGTCACAAACCAAGAAGTCGGTCCGGCGACGTGCGGCGTCTTTCGTCCCAAGATCGTTCTGCCGAGGCGATTGGCGAAGAGTTTGACGCGTGACGAACTGGAAATGGTGATCGCTCACGAAGTCGAACACATTCGGCGTTGCGATGTTTTGAGACTGATGATCGGACATTTGGCCGTTGCCATGCACTGGTACAACCCGCTGGCGTACTACGTTCAACGATGTTTGCGGCGAGAGATGGAATGGGCGGTCGACGCGGCGACGATCAGAAACATTGGACCGAACCGAGTCAGCGACTACGGAAACCTGCTTATCTCGCTCGTCCAACGCCCCACGTCGTCGCTCGGTGCCGTTCAGATGGCATCGAGACCTGGAAAGATTCTTCATCGCCGGATTGCGCAACTCGTTCGCTGGCGAAAGACTCACTGGACTCATCATGCACTCGGGGCCGCGGCCGCCTGCTCGCTGATCTCGTTCGGACTGTGCGAGTACGATTCAGCCCCGGCCATTGCGCAGGAGGAAAACGGATCGCGACCAGCACGCATTGAGAATTCCGTAACGACCACGACAAACGCTGCCGAAACAAACTCGGCCGAAACGAATCTGGTGGCGACCGCCAACGAACCCCGCGTCGTCGACGACGATCCAGACATGAGGCAAGCCTTCGGCCGAGTGATCGATTCGGCTGGCGATCCAGTGCCCGGCGCACAGCTGTTCCTGGACGTGTACATGGAGGACAAGTCGATAAAGAATTTATCCGCGACGGCAAACGAAAACGGAGAATTTTCGATCGCCTATCCCGTCGAAAAACCCGACTACTGGCTCTACTTTTTATGGTGCTATGCCGAAGGGAAAGGAATCCGAGTCGTCAACCTGTATTCGCCGTTCGGGAAAAGAATCAAAGATGCACTTGAGATCAGACTTCCGCCATTTGAATCCAAAGAATTTAAAATTCTTAAACCCAATGGAGAACCCTGCGTTGATGCAATCGTCTTCCCGAAGCATTTCCAGGTCCCAAACGGTGTCAGTCAGGCGAATGAACCGACGGGTCTGTCTGGGACGCTGCCGGCAAAATTGACGCCGATATTGACAGAGAAAACCGACCGGCAAGGAACCGTACAAATCGAGGGAATTCCCGCTCCGCTGCTGAGTTCCGTTGAAGTGGTCACGGCAGAGTATGGTCGACAGCAGTTTGATGTTCGTTCAGGCAATGCAAACCCAGTCCTGCGATTGAGATCGGCTGGCAGTGTCGATGGCTTCTTAAGCACTCCGGCCCCTGAAACGTTCGCGGGAACCAAGGTGTATCTCGTCTCCGTCGACCCCAGCGACCCCAGCGATCTTGAAGGCGCCGCGGAGGCAGAATTGGACGACGATGGTCGCTTTCATGTTCCCGCCATCGCTACAGGAAGACTGAACATCTTTCTGGCATGGGACCCAACCTGCGAAGTGCATCCGAGCGTTCCCGACTATCCGAGAGTGAAAGCCAATCAAAGACTGGACTTGAAAATCGAGGTTCTTCCAACGATCCCTTTGACGGGGACGATCCTTACCGCAGATACACGCATTCCGGTGAAGCACGCTTCTGTCTTACACCGCAATGTAAAATCAGGGTCGTTGAGGATTCCGAATGACATCGATACGGATCAACAGGGGCGGTACACCACTCGTGTCATCCCAGGCGAAATATCAAGACAAGTAACCGGGATCCGAACCCCTTACATGTCTCCAAAGCCGGGTTCAATCAAAATTCCATCGGATGCGAAGACCTTTGAGAGTCCTGACATCCTTATTTCGCCGATGCAGTTAGTGCAAGGAAAGCTGATCGACAATTCCGGCAAACCCGTTTCGGGGGCGACCGTCGCCCTTTACACGGGATCTTTCCGACATGTGGACGGTCACGCGGAAACGAACGCCGATGGATCCTTTGAGATGCGGGTTCGGTACTGGAATCACACGACCGGATCTTCCAATCGTCAATCGTACTGGGCCATCCGAAGCAAGCCCGCCGATGCCGCCGACCCACCAACGTTCACCCGTTTGGACGTCATTGACAAAGACCCCGACCGCTTACTCCTTCGCAAATCGAATTGATGGACACGTTCAGGCTGGCTTGAGACTTTCATAACTCTGGGAAGCATCCCACCTCGTAGGCCAGCGGCTCCGCCCGCAGGAACCATCTTGCGGGCGGGGTCACGGCGTTTTCGAGGGCGATCGCTGGGCTTGGTTTATTTACGCCGGGATTGCGAATCCGTCGCGCTTTGGCCGTGAGACCATCGCGTCGGCTTCGTCATCGCCGACGAACGTTTCGGACTTGGGATCCCACCGCAGTTTGCGATCGAGTCGCATGGCGATGTTGGCCAGGTGGCACAGGCTGACGCTGCGGTGGTGCGAATGCACGTCGCTGATCGGCGTTCCACCGTCGCGGATGCAATCGAAGAAGTTGCCCATGTGGCTACCCGGTTTCTTGCCGTGACAAAGCTTGTCGACCGCTTCTTGCAACCACACCGGGCCTTGGCCGCCGGCCGGGTTGTCGGACAAATTTTCGCCGGTCCCCCATTCGTTGCTACCGATCTTGTGCGTGATGCCCAGTTCGTCAGCGGGTTGGCCGGTGATGCCGCCGCGGTTGACGCGGATCTTGCCGCGATCGCCGCTGATGACCAGCTCGTTCGGCCCCGAGACCAAGCGAGCGGTGTGGCCGCCATCGAACTCGAACCGGCAGTCAAATTCCACTGCGACGTCGAAGCCGTTTTCGATGTTCGGATAGTTGCCTTTGCCCGCGATCGACGTTGGGCCCGACTCGTTCATGCCCATCGCCCACATCGCAATGTCGCCGTGGTGAACGCCCCAATCGGTGACTTGTCCACCGCTGTAATCCAACCACCAGCGAAAGTTGTAATCGCCGCGTTCGGGACAATACGCGACTTTCGGAGCCGGGCCGAGCCACTTGTCGAAGTCCAAGTATTCCGGCGGCGTCGTGTTCTTGAACGGACCCCCTTTTTCGCCCGTACCGACGCTGATCAGGCAATCCAGCTTGTCGCCCAGCATGCCGCTTTTTGCGATCGCGACGGCTTGCAAGAAAATCTGATCGAACTCGCTGCGCTGTTGCGTGCCGACTTGAAAGACCTTGCCGGTTTGCTTGGCGACTTTGCAAACCTGTTGTCCCTCGCGGATCGTCAGGCTGAGCGGTTTTTCGCAGTACACGTGCTTGCCCGCCAACATCGCTTCGATCGCGATCTTGCAGTGCCAATGGTCCGGCGTGCCGATCGTGACGGCGTCAATGTCGTCACGGGAAATCAGTTCTTCATAGTCGTTGTAGATCTGACAGTTGCCATCGTAATCCTTGGCAAAGTAATCGGCATTTTGACGGTTCACGTCGGCGACCGCGACCATCCGTCCGAGCGCCCCGGCTTGGTGCCCGATCACCGCACCGCGTCCAGGACGGGTCGCCCCGCCGGCATTCGAGTCGCGATAGATGCTGGTACCGATCGCGCCGACGCGAAGCTTGTCGTTGGCCGATTCGGCGCGAGCCTGCGAGGACGTCCAAAAGTAAGGCGTGATGGCGACGGAGGCCGCCGAAGCGGTCTGCAAAAACTGACGCCGAGTCGAACCGGCGGCGGGGCGAGCGGACGAGGGCAACGGTTCCGGTCGAGGGCGATTTGTCATGAGTCGTCGTATTGGGAGGGAGGGAATTTCTGGGAATAGTTTACCAGAATCGGCGCGGCCAGTTGGCCTCGAATGCTTGCCAGGACCGTCCGCGGACGCACGTCGGTTCTTGAGTGCTGTTCATTTTCGCTCCGCTCTCCGAGCTGATGGCGCGGGAAGGGCGCTGATCAGCTCGGAGAGCGGAGCGACATTGAACGGTCTGCGTCGGGACTACTTTGGGAGTGCTTTTGCTTGCCTGCGAGTGACGGTGGAACGAACGGGGCGTTGCCTGGCGAGAGCCTGGGAAGAAATGCCGGTTACTTGCGACCTTTCCAGATCACAATGTCTTCGACGTCGTTGGTTGCATCGGGACCGGACGTGCTGCGGCCATTTTCGATATCGGCAGTCAGTTGAGCTAGCAGTCGCGCGACCACGTCGGGGTGGGAGTCGAACAGGTTGTTCTTCTCGCCGGGATCAGCTTGCATGTCGTACAATTGCCCGATCGGCGCGTCTGCGGGGACTTGTTTTTCGCGGGGTGCCGTCCAGCCGGCGGAGCCTCGGGCGAGCAGCAATTTCCATTTGCCTTGTCGGTACGCGAAGTTGCCTTCGATCGAATGGTGAACGATGCCCGCGCGAGTCGACTCGATCGGCACGCCGGTCAACGCAGCTTTGAAACTGACGCTGTCTTCGGCTCCACCGGCGGGGACGTCCGCACCGATGATGTCGGCGCACGTCGCCATCAAGTCGACTTGGCAGACGGTTTGGTGTGATGTTGATCCAGGCTTGACGACACCGGGCCAGCGGACGATGAAGGGGACGCGGTGGCCGCCGTCCCAGAGGTCCGCTTTGGATCCTCGCAGCGGTCCGCTGGGGAAGTGCCCTTTGGCTTGCAAGTCTTCGATGCCGGCGGCTTTGGAACATCCGTTGTCGCTGGTCACGATCAGCAACGTGTTGTCACCGAATCCGGCCCTGTCAATCGCGGCAACGATGTCACCGATCACCGCGTCGGTCTGCATGACGAAGTCACCGTAATCGCCGAGTTCGCTTTTGCCTTGCCACTGTTTCGACGGCACGATCGGCGTGTGCGGCGACGTGAAGGCGACGTAGGCAAAGAACGGTGTCGATGCGTCTTGCCGCTCGATGAACTCGACCGCTTTCTTTCCGATCATTGGCAGCACGTCGACGGCCTCGAAGTCCGGCTCGGCGGGACCCTCGCGAAAGAACGCCTTCGTCGCGGTGGCTTGTCCGACGAAGCGATCGTTTTCGATGTAGATGTACGGCGTCATGTCCAACGATGCGGAGATTCCGTGGTAATAATCAAAGCCGCGATCGACCGGCCCGTTCTTGATCGGTGCCGTCCAGGCAATATTCCGTTGATCGTGTCCTTTGCCGCGAACGTCATCGGTGAACGGCATGTCCAACCCAAGGTGCCACTTGCCGATCGCGCCGGTCGAGTACCCGTGCTGTTTCAAGAAGCTCGCCACCGTCGGACGGTCCGCATCGATCAATGGTTCGCCGTATCCGTACAGCACACCTTTTTGCAAATGCGTTCGCCAGTTGTATCGCCCGGTCAAAATTCCGTACCGCGTCGGCGTACAAACCGATGACGTGGTATGAGCATCGGTGAATCGCATGCCCTGCGAAGCCAAACGGTCCATCGCCGGCGTGTCAATCTTGCAACGGTCCGGGTTGTAACACTTCACATCGCCGTAACCCAAGTCATCGGCCAAGATAAAGACGATGTTGGGTGGACGGGTGGACGCGGTTTGAGCCGGGGCGAGAGAGCAGCAGCAGACAAAGAAGCCGATCGACGCGATCAGCGCGATGTGTTTTAGAGGCAAGGCATCATTCCCAATGAAGATGTTATTGGGCAAGATCGCCCGTCCTGCCGACCATCTTAACCCATCAGGACGCTAATGACTCGAGAACGAAGTGAGGTTGCTAAAGAATGGCAACCCAACGCATTCGCGTTGACTTTCAAGTCGATTTCTCGCTTAGCACCACAGGACCAATAACTGACGGTTTCTGTCGTAGCTGATCCCGCCAGGGTTCAGTCGGTCTCAGTCAAAATCTGAACCCTGGCGGGATCAGCTACGACACTTATTGTTCCTGCGGTCCTTACCGGCCTGTTAATTGAGTGAGCCGCGAAGCGTAAGCGGCCGGGCATTCACGCGCTGCCCGAGGCCTTACGGCCAGCGGCTCACCATTGTTTTTCGGGCGATGCGTGCCGGACACCCGCCGCACACCTTTGGCGGTCGCGTGCCCGATCGCTTTACACCCCCTTGGGGCACGATTATCCTCGCGAGCCGATATCGTGGCGACGGTCGCGTTCTTCGCGGGACATCGCCACGCCGTCTGCCCGCGAGCCATCCTTCATCCCAAAAGTAGGCGTCATGCGTATTCCCCTGTTCGTTGCTTTGCTGTGCATCGCGTCCCCATTGCTTGCCGCGGATGACGACGCCAAGCCAGTGCCGCTTATCCCCGTGCCGTTGATCTTTGACACCGACATCGGCAACGATTGCGACGACGTGCTTGCGTTGGGCATGATCCACTCGCTGCAGACGCGGGGCGAGTGCGAGTTGCTGGCCGTGACGATCACGAAGGATCATGTCGCTTGCCGCGCCGTTCATCGACGTCGTCAACACGTTCTATGGACGCGGTGACATTCCGATCGGGGTTTGCAACAGCGGAGTGACGTCGCATGCGGGAAAGTTCAACGTGCTGGCATCGCAACAGGACGACGGCGTCGATCGTTATCCGCATGACCTTCGCGACGGCGACGACGCGGCCGATGCGGTGGACTTGTTACGCAAGACGCTCGCCGCGCAAGAAGACGGCAGCGTCGTGATCGTGCAAGTCGGTTTCTCCACGAACCTCGCCAACTTATTGGAGACGTCCGGCGACCAGCACAGCAAATTGAACGGCACCGACTTGGTCCGCAAGAAAGTGCGATTGTTGTCCGTCATGGCCGGCGCGTTCACTCAGATCGTTGGCGACAGCGGGCACCTTTATGACCACAAAGAATACAACATCATTAAAGACATTCCCGCGGCCCAAAAGCTGGTCGACCGTTGGCCGACGCCGATCGTTTGGAGCGGGTTCGAGATCGGAAAGAATCTTCCTTATCCTCACGAAAGCATCTTGCAGGACTACAACTACGTCCCCCATCATCCGCTTCCCGAGGCTTACACGCTTTACAATCCGCCGCCGCACAATCGGCCGACTTGGGATTTGACGTCGGTGTTGTACGCGGTTCGTCCTGATCGCGGTTACTTCGACTTGTCGCCGCCGGGCCGCGTTTCCGTCGCCGACGATGGATTGACCACGTTCATGCCATCCGCCGACGGTCGCGACCGTTACATGATCCTTCGCGATGAACAAAAGGGCCGCGCGACCGAGGCGCTCGTTCAACTGTCCAGCCAACCGCCGGCCGCGTTCACCGGTGCCGGCGAGTGATGCCGCCGCGTCCACGGATCAGTGTCGTCGGGTCCATCAACATGGACTTGGTCGTTCGCTGCGACGTGCTTCCTCGCGGCGGCGAAACGATCGCGGCTCAATCGGCGACGGAAGTCTGCGGCGGCAAGGGTGCCAACCAAGCCGTCGCGGCGGCGAAGTCGGGCGGCAACGTCCACCTGATCGGCCGCGTCGGCAGCGATGCGTTTGCCGATCGTTTGATCGACAACTTGAAACATCAAAACGTCGATCACACCGGCGTCACGCGAACGGCAAATTGCACCAGCGGGATCGCGATCGTCGCGGTTGAAAATTCAGGACAGAACGCGATCGTGTTGGTCGCCGGTGCGAACGGATTGGTCAGCCCCGACGACGTGAACGACAACTCGTCCGCCATCGAATTGGCCGAAGTGTTATTGCTGCAACTTGAGATTCCGACCGAGACCGTGATCGCGGCGATCGCGGTGGCGAAACGGGCGGGCGTTCGCTGCGTCGTCGACCCGGCTCCCGTCGCGTCGCCGTGGACGGACGAGTTGTTGAACGTCGATTTGATATGCCCGAACGAATCGGAAGCCGAAGCGATCACGGGCGTTAAAATTTCGTCGATCGCGGACGCGGAAGAAGCGGCCAAGCAGTTGCACCGGCGCGGCGCGGCAAACGTCGCGATCACGTTGGGCCGCAGCGGTACATTGTTACTGCACGACGGATCGTTTCATCACGTCGAAGCGATCACGATCACGCCCGTGGACACGACCGCCGCCGGGGATGCGTTCGCGGGGGCACTCGCGGTACGCTGGGCCGAAACGGATGACTTGATCGAATCGGTTCGCTTCGCCAACATCGCCGGCGCGATCGCGGCCACTCGCCACGGTGCCCAACCCAGCATCGCGACTCGACAAGAAATCGAAACCACAAGGAACCTCCATTGAAAAATTGTTTATCCATCGCGGCGTTGTCGTTAATGTTCGCGGCTGTCGGTTGCAGCGGATCGAAATCCGGCGACGCGGCGTCCGAGGATTCGGGCAAGCCGAAGGTGGCGCTGGTCATGAAGTCGCTGGCCAACGAATTCTTTTCGACGATGGCCGAGGGAGCGGAAAAGCATCAAGCCGCCAGCGGTGACTATGACTTGGTCGTCAACGGCATCAAGGACGAACGCGACATCGCTCGCCAAGTCGAATTGGTGCAGGAGATGGTCGCCAGCGGCGTCGATGCGATCGTGATCGCGCCGGCCGATTCGCAAGCGCTGATTCCGTCGCTGCGTCGAGCGAAAAAGGCCGGCATCGTCGTCGTGAACATCGACAACAAACTGGACGCGGAAATGCTTGCCAAAGAAGACTTGCAGATTCCTTTCGTCGGACCCAACAACACGGCCGGCGCGAAAGCGGTCGGTGATTACTTGGCCGGAAAACTTTCCAAGGGAGACAGCGTTGCGATCTTGGAAGGACTGCAAACGTCCGAAAACGGTCGGGCTCGCAAATCGGGCTTTGAAGCCGCGATGAACGCGGCCGGCATCGCGATCGCCGACAGCCAATCGGCGAAGTGGGAGATGGCGGAAGCCAACGAAGTCGCGTCGGCGATGTTGAGCGAGCATCCGGAGATCAAGGCGATCTTGGCGGCCAACGACAACATGGCGATGGGCGCGATCGCGGCGGCCAAAAGCGTCGGTCGCAGCGACGACGTGTTGATCGTCGGCTTCGACAACATCGCCGCGATGCGGGACGCGATCCGCGATGGCAAAGTGCTGGCGACCGCCGACCAGCATGGCGATCAGCTTGCCGTTTACGGGATCGAAACGGCGTTAAAACTGATCGCCGATCCGTCGTCATCGATCGACGACGTCGAAACGCCGGTCGACTTGGTGACCGCCGAGACGTTGGACGCGAAATGAAGCCGCTTCTGATCGCGAGCAAACTATCCAAGCGCTACGGCGACGTGACGGTGCTGCGCGATGTCGATTTTGACGTCCGCGGCGGCGAGATTCACGCGTTGTTGGGGGCCAACGGCGCGGGCAAGAGCACGCTGTGCAAGATCATCGCCGGCTTGACCAGTCCCAGCGGCGGAACGATGACGCTGGATGCCAATTCGTTTGCACCGATCGACAAGCAATCCGCCGAATCCGCTGGCGTTCAAATCGTTCAACAAGAATTGAATTTGATTTCGACGCTGTCGGTCGCCGAAAACATCTTGCTGACGCGGATGCCCAGCGTCTTTGGCATCACGCGAAAGCGTCAACTTGCTGCCAAGGCCCGCGTGGCGCTCGATCGTTTCGGACTCGCCGACATCGCGACCGATACGATCGTTTCAACGCTCGGCGTCGGACGGCAACAGATGATCGAGATCGCGGCGGCGCTGGATCGCGATTGTCGGCTGTTGATCCTGGACGAACCGACCGCGGCGCTAAGCGGTGGCGAAACGGAAGTGTTGTTTCGGCACTTGCGAAGCCTGCGTGATCAAGGCATCGGCATCATCTACATCAGCCATCGATTGGACGAAGTCGCCGAGTTGTCCGACCGGGTGACGGTGCTGCGCGACGGCGCACCCGTTTGCACTCGCCAGACGTCATCCCTGACGACCGATCAGATGGTCGATTTGATGAGCGGCGAAACGGCGAACGCGAAACGTCACTTTCAATCATTTGTGACCGGGGACGCGTTTGCGACCGGGGATGCGACCGGGGACGTGGCAATGAAAGTCGAAAACGTTTCCGGCGGCATCGTGCGGGACGTGTCGTTCTCGGTGCGGCGCGGTGAACGACTTGGGATCGCGGGACTGGTCGGTTCGGGACGGACGGAATTGCTGCGGTTGTTGTTCGGTGCCGACGTCGCCGAGCGTGGTCGCGTCACGATCGGCGGAAACCAGATGTCGTGTTTCAAACACCCCAGCGATGCGGTCGCGGCGGGGCTTGCGATGGTGACCGAGGATCGAAAGCAGAACGGATTGCTGCTGAATCAATCCGTTCGCGCGAACACGTCGCTGTGTTCGCTTCGCGATCGGTTCGCGTCGTGGGGCGTTCTTCGCAAGCGGCGCGAGTGCGATGTTGCGGCCGAGATGGTGGCCAGCTTGGAAACCAAGTGCAACGATATTGAGCAGTCGGTCGAAACGCTCAGCGGCGGCAACCAGCAAAAAGTCGCGGTGTCCAAGTGGCTCGTTCGCGACGCCGACGTGTTCTTCTTTGACGAACCGACGCGAGGCATCGACGTTTCGGCGCGGCGGCGGATTTATCGTCTGTTCGATTCGCTGGCGCAGTCCGGCAAAGCCATCGTCGTCGTCAGCAGCGACTTGGAAGAGCTGTTGGAAACGTGCGACCGGATCGGCGTCATGTCGGCCGGCAAATGGATGGGCGAGTTCGATCGCGAAACATGGTCGACGGAAAAAATCATGCAAGCGGCTTTCGCGGGCTACCAAAAGGACGAGGCCGCCTGATGACTTCAAGACGTTTGATCGCGACGACGCTGCAGTACGGCGGTCTGTTGACCGCGCTGATGTTGTTGATCGCGTTCTTCAGTTTCGCGACCGAAAGCTTTTTTCAGATCGGCACGGCGCGTTTGATCGCCAACCAGATTCCGCAGTTGACGCTGGTCGCGATCGGGATGACGTTGGTGCTGGTGATCGGCCAGATCGATCTTTCGGTCGGCAGCGTGATGGCACTGTGCGGCGCGGTGCTGGGCGTGGCGATGGTGCGTTACGATTGGACGCTTCTTCCGGCGATCATCGCGGCGCTTGCCACCGGCGCGGCGTGCGGATGGGTGACCGGCGCGATCTCGATTTGGTTTCGCATTCCTTCGTTCATCGTTTCGCTTGGGATGCTGGAGATCGCGCGAGGGGCGACGCGGCGGCTGTTGGAATCGAACACGCTGACCATCGGCAGCGACGTCGCCGTGATCAGCGAACCGGTCGCCGGCATCGGTTTGTCGCCGGCGTTTTTGATCGCTATCGCGGCGGTGGTCGCCGTGCAATTTTTGCTGACCAGCACCGTGTTCGGGCGGTACTGCATCGCGATCGGAACAAGCGCCGAAGCGGTTCGCATGTCGGGCATCCGCACGACGCCGTACGCGATCGGCGTGTTCGTGATCAGCGGGCTGCTGTGCGGGCTGGCGAGTTTGGCACCGACGTCGCTGATGGAAGCCGCCGATCCCGGCGCGGGCATCGGCATCGAACTGTCCGCGATCGCGGCGTGCGTGATCGGCGGGACCAGTTTGATGGGCGGACGGGGAAACGCGATCAGCACGTTCTTGGGCGTTCTGGTGATCGCGGTCTTACAAACCGGCCTCAGCCGCATGTCGGTCGAAGACGCCAACAAACAAATCGTGACGGGAAGCGTCATCATCATCGCAGTTTTGATTGACACGGTGCGACGACGGTTCTGATGTCGAAATGCAGTTGACGGCCGTGCGTTTTGCAACGACCGTGCAGTCCATCCGCCAATCCGCCCCCCTTCCTATCCTCCGCCCAAGTCTGGTCATTGATGAAGATCGAAACGAACGAATCGATCGCGTTGCCCTCCGCATCCGCTTCCCCGACCTTTGACCTGATCGTTCCGTGCGCGTTCGGACTGGAGGCCATCGTCAAGCGGGAACTGAGCGGGCTGGGCATCGAGGCGACCATCAGTGATTCGGGTTGCGTTTCGTTTCGCGGGACGCATGAGATGATCTGCCGAGCCAATTTGTGGTTGCGGACGGCCGACCGAGTTTTGATCCGCGTGGCCGAGTTTCCGGCGGCTGACTTTGAAGCGTTGTTTGAAACGGCTCGTCAAATTCCCTGGGGCGAACTGCTGCCCGTCGACGCCGCGTTTCCGGTGACGGGTCGATCGTACAAGTCGACGCTGACCAGCGTTCCGGCGTGCCAGCGAAGCGTCAAGAAAGCCATCGTCGACGCGATGATGCGCGATCACGCAACGCGATCGCTGCCCGAAACCGGCCCGCTTTACAAAATCGATGTGGCGATCGCCAAAGACGTTGCCACGCTGACGATTGACACGACTGGACGCAGCTTGCACCGGCGCGGGTATCGAACCCACATCGCGACGGCTCCCCTGAAAGAAACGTTGGCCTCGGCGATGGTCCTGCTTAGCTACTGGCGACCGGGTCGACCATTGATCGACCCGTTCTGCGGCAGCGGCACGATCCCGATCGAAGCGGCCCGAATCGGTCGCAAGATGGCACCCGGACTCGATCGTGAATTTGCTTGCGAAGCCTGGCCCGATTTTTCGGCCGAGCGATGGTCGGACGCTCGTGCCGACGCGGCCGCGGAGAGCCTGCCGCAGATGGAGCAAAAGATTTTTGCCAGTGACATCGACGGGCGTGTCTTGAAGGCGGCCCGAGACAACGCGATCCGCGCCGGGGTCCAAGCGGACATCGAATTTCAAGCCAAGCCGGTCCAGGATATCAACAGCGATTTGAACTTCGGCTGCGTGATCACCAACCCGCCCTACGGTCAACGCATCGGCGCGGGACCGTCCTATCGATCCGGCACCGGCGACTGGGAACAAAACCACTACGGCTCCAGTGACGGCGAACGTGACGACGGGGAACTCGACGCGTTGTATCAATCGCTGCCCGGGGTCTTTCAAAGACTGCCGACGTGGTCGCACTATCTGCTGACCGCGTACTCCGGTTTGGAACGCGCGATGGGCCGTTCCGCTGACCGCCGAAGAAAACTTTTCAATGGCCGCATCGAATGCACGTACTACCAATACCACGGCCCAAAACCTTTCCCCGAAAAGACCACCGAGCCGCCTGCAGCACCCGAGCCACCAAAAACCAAACCCTCATTCTCGTATCGAAAGGCACGACCGAGCAAGGAATGTTAGGCAATAGAATCGGACCCCGAACAGAGAGACGGGGATTGATACGGCTTGTTGATTTAGTAGTTCGTTGGAACAAGGGTGAGCCGCTGGCCGTGAGGCCTCGGGCAGCGTGTCGATGCCCGGCCGCTTACGAGAGCGTCCGGCTTAGAAACCACGTAAAGACGGCGTTTTGGGTCTCCAAAATCTTTGATGCCAACGACTCGTTGAGACGAGAAGGAAAAGCATCTTGAAACATTCAACATGAAACAACGGCTCGTAAGCTGAACGCCTTCTAACGCGCTGCGGCTGATCCGGTCTCCTGTTTCCGCGCGAGCGTTTAGCCGCGCAAACGGCGGCATAGGAGTAGCCAGGGGTGAAACCGAACGAGCGTCAGCGAGGCTCGGTGGAACCCCTGGTCTGCGAAGGCCGCGCCTCCATTTCTCCCCGCATCGGCCCGGCGGCGGAGCCGCCGGGCCGACGCGGGGGACGTTTTTTGGGTGCGTCATCCAGGGGCTGCGTCCTTCTCGCTGACGCTCGCGGGACTTACCCCTGGCTACTCCTATGCCGCAGCTACGCGGCTATTCTTTGCTGGCGTTTACGCGTTTGTTCGGGTGCCGATCGCCGATTGCTTAGAACTCGCGCGGAAACGAGTTGCCGGGTTGAAAATCCAGCCGCAGTGCGTTGGAGAGCGTCCAGCTTAGAAACCACGTAAATACGGCGTTTTGGATCCTAAAAATTTTTGATACCAACGACTCGTCGAGGCGAGAAGGAAAAGCATCTTGAAACATTCAGCATGAAACAAGGGCTCGCGAGCTGAACGCCTTCTAATGCGTTCCGGCTGATCCGGTCTCCTGTTTCCGCGCGAGCCCTTAGCCGCGTAGCGGCGGCATAGGAGTAGCCAGGGGTGAAACTGAACGAGCGTCAGCGAGGCTCGGTGGAACCCCTGGTCTGCGCGGCCCCCGCCTCCATTTCCCCCGCATCGGCCCGGCGGCGGAGCCGCCGGGCCGATGCGGGGGACGGTTTTTTGGGTGCGTCATCCAGGGGCTGCGTCCTTCTCGCTGACGCTCGCGGGACTTACCCCTGGCTACTCCTATGCCGCCGCTACGCGGCTATTCTTTGCCGGCGTTTACGCGTTTGTTCGGGTGCTGATCGCCGATTGCTTCGGACTCGCGCGGAAACGAGTTGCCGGATTGAAAATCAGCCGCAGTGCGTTGGAGAGCGTCCGGCTTAGAAACCTTGTAAACACGGTGTTTTGGGTCTCCAAAATCTTTGATACCAACGATTCGTTGAGACGAGAAGGAAAAGCATCGTGAAGCATTCAGCATGAAACAAGGGCTCCGAAGCCGGACGCCCGCTTACGCGTCGCGGCTCACGAAAGCAACACGCAGTTACGCGTCGGGTTCCCAAGCCAGGTCAATTCGTTCTTGAGGTACCAGTCCAGGGTGGTGCCGGCGCCTTCGGCTGGGCCTTAAACGATGGGCAATGGGCGTTAAGTGGTGGCGTGGAATTTTCCTTTGCGTTGACTTGGGATATGCCAGCGGGGACACTGGAGGAGCTCGGACTTTCGGCACTCTTTTGACGCTTTTGGGATCGATGACTTGCGACACCAACTTTTGACGATAACGATCGCCACCTGCCTGGCATTCGTGGCACAGTTACTTGCCGCCGCTCAGGCGATCGCCCAGTCGGCTGATCGGCCGAACGTCGTTGTGATTTTGACGGACGATCAGGGATGGGGTGATTTAAGTTTGCATGGCAACCCGAATCTTTCGACGCCGAACATTGATTCACTCGCTCGGGATGGGGCGCACGTTGAAAGCTTTTACGTTTGCGCGGTTTGTTCGCCGACGCGGGCCGAGTTTTTAACCGGCCGCTACCACACTCGCATGGGCGTCTACAGCACGTCGGCCGGTGGTGAACGGATCAACGCGGACGAGCAAACGATCGGCGACGTTTTTAAGTCGGCCGGCTACGCGACGGCTGCTTACGGCAAATGGCACAGCGGGATGCAGTACCCGTATCATCCCAACGCTCGCGGGTTCGATGACTACTACGGTTTTTGCAGCGGTCACTGGGGCGATTATTTTTCGCCGATGTTGGAACACAACGGCAAGATCGTCGAAGGCAACGGCTTCTTGGTCGACGACTTGACCGACCACGCGATCGACTTCATCAGCGATCACGCGGACGAACCGTTCTTCGTTTACTTGCCGCTGAACACACCGCACGCGCCGATGCAGGTGCCGGACGAAAACTGGGACCAGTTCAAAGACAAACCAATCGTGCCGGACCCGCAAGCTGAAAATGCGAAGGCCGAAGATCCTGAATTCACTCGCGCGGCGCTGGCCATGTGTCAGAACATCGATCAGAACGTCGGCCGCGTGCTTGCGCATTTGGAAGCGAATAAGTTGGCCGACAACACGATCGTCGTTTACTTTTGCGACAACGGGCCGAACAGCCATCGCTTCAACGGCGGCATGAAAGGCCGCAAAGGGTCGGTGCATGAGGGTGGCGTTCGATCGCCGCTAGTGATTCGTTATCCCGACCAAATTCCGGCTGGCACCAAAGTCGAAACGGTCACCGCCGCGATCGACTTGCTGCCGACGCTGACTGATTTGTGCGACGTAAAATGGACTTCGTCGAAGCCGCTGGATGGCTCATCGATCGCCGATGGGCTGCGTGGCAAGTCGATGTCGACGGGCGATCGGATCGTGTTCACGTCATGGAACGGTCGCACGAGTGCTCGGAACGATCGCTATCGGTTGCACGCCAACGGCAGCCTGTTTGACATCGAAATCGACCCGCGAGAATTGGTCGACGTTCGCAAAGAAAAAGCGGAAGTCGCCGAGTCGATGATGGCGGCGATGAAGCGGTACATCGCGGACACGAACCCTCGCCGATCCAACGACAACCCGGAGCGTCCGATCACGATGGGGCATCCCGATGCGACGTACGATCAAATGCCCGCTCGCGATGCAACGGCCTCCGGCGGCGTCGTCCGCAGTTGTCGGCATCCGAACTGTTCTTTCATGATGGACTGGGTCGATACCCGCGGTGCGATCACTTGGGACGTCGACGTGCTGGGCAGCGGTGTGTACGACGTGACGATGTATTACGCGGTAGCCGAGGGCAACGAAGGATCCGAGATCGCGCTGTCGCTGGGCGATCAGACGATCACGGCGACGATCGAGAAAGCCCACGAAGTGCCGCTGACCGGGATGGAGAACGATCGCACGCCTCGGACGGAAAGTTACGTCAAGGATTGGGCGACGATGAAACTGGGCCGGATGTCGCTGTCGCCTGGACGAGACAAGCTTGTGCTGCGAGCGACGAAGGTACCAGGCGAAGAAGTCGCGGAGATGCGGTTGTTGATGTTCACGCGGGTCGGGGAGTGAGGCAGAGCCTCGAAAGCATTGCGTTCCCAGCCAGAGGCTGGCAACGAGCACCGAGCACGGTGGGGACAATTGGGACAATTGTCCTACTCTGGACCTCGTTCCCAGGCTCCGCCTGGGAACGCAATGTCCTGGAGGCTCCGCCTCGCGTCCCTTCCGACCTCGCATGCGAAGGAGCGAGGCGGAGCCTCGAAAGCATTGCGTTTCCAGCCAGAGGCTGGCAGCGAGCACCGAGCACGGTGGGGACAATTGGGACAATTGTCCTACTCTTGATTTCTCCTTCGTTTGGTTGACTTTCACGGTGCGCAAAAAAGTCTTGGCTTTTGTGCGTCGTCATGTCGATCAAACCGAAAGGTGGCGTTGCCCTGCCACGGATGTTTCCGCGCTTGATAGGTTGCCTGTGGCTGCTTCGCTTAAAATTTTCCGCGACGACGCCCCGTCGACGCCCGCCCTTCGCATCGGCAGCCGGTTGGACAAGTACCGGATTACCAAGCGACTGGGCGAAGGCGGTTTTGCGACCGTTTACGCGGCCCAAGACTTGGTCGAAGACCGAAAAGTCGCGTTGAAGATCCCCGACAGCCGGTACATCACCAACACCCAGTCGCTGGACGACATGCAACGCGAAGTCCGCATCATGGCGCGGATGAACCACGCCGCCGTGCTGCCGCTGAAGGATGCGAGGATCATCGACGGGCACTTCGTGATGGTCTTTCCGCTGGGCGATGAAACGCTTTCCGACCGAATGACCCGGCGGATGTCGCGTCCGACCGCGATGGATTACGCCGTCCAAATGATCAGCGCGGTCGCCTACGCGCACGAGCAATCGGTGCTGCACCGCGACATCAAACCGGAAAACTTCATTCTGTTTCCGGATCAAGTCGTCCAGTTGACGGACTTTGGACTGGCCCGATTCGAGACCGGCGATCACGACGTGTCGGGCTCGGGCACGCTGGGGTACATTTCGCCAGAACAGGCGATGGGCCATCCGACGTATCGCAGCGATGTGTTCTCGTTGGGCTTGGTGCTGTACCGATTGTTCAGCGGCGAAATTCCCGAGTACCCGTTCGAGCGGATGCCGTCGTTCAACAAACTGCGGCGAGGGTTATCACGCGATTTCGTCGAGCTGATTCAAAAAGCGATCGAGGTCCAGCCGAACAAGCGGTTCCGCGACGGCGTCGCGATGCACAACGCGATGACGAAGATCAAGTATCCGCTGGTGGATCGTTCGGTCAGCCTAAAAGGCGCGGCCGAAACGCAGAGTTATACGAAGCGGGTGGCTTGAGGAAGTTTTTAGCGCAGTCGTCAGTAGTCAGGCGTCAGGCGTCAGGAATAGCCGCGTAGCGGCGGCATAGGAATAGCCAGGGGCGGAAGCCCCTGGAACCCTTTGCACCAAAAAATCTAGCCGCGTAGCGGCGACATAGCGGTTACCAGAAGCTTCCGCCCCCGGCTATTTCTGGCTGGGTGCTCTGTTTCCATCCCCTTCGCTTCACAACGCGACCTTTCCCGCCGCCGTGATCACCGGCGCGATGCCGACTCCGTTGAGACCGTTGTTGATCAGCGATAAGTTCGGCACGGTGGCGATCGCCGCTTCGATCTGTTTCACGCGGGTGGTGTGGCCGACGTGGTATTGCGGCATCGCGTCGTTCCAGCGGACGACGCGGGTGACGATCGGTTCGCCAGACAGGCCGATCAGGTCGGCGAGTTCTTCGCGGACCAGTTTCACCATCGTCTTATCGTTGTTGTCCAGCAATTCGCTTTGCATCGCGCCACCGACGAAGACGCGGACCAACGTGTGACCATCGGGCGCTCGGCCGGCGAACTTGTGACTGGCGAAACTGCCGGCCAGGATGCGACGATTCTCGGTCGCCGGCACAACGAAGCCGAACGTGTCGACGTTATCGGCGATGTCGGCGGTTCGCACGCCCAGCACGATGATCGCGGCCGACGACGCCTCGATCGCGGCCAAGCCCGAGGCGGCCGCGGGACAAATATCAGTCAGCAGTCGTGACGCCGGCGTCGGCGGCACCGCCACGACGACGTGGTCGAACGAGTCGGCTTGGCCATCGGAATGAGTGATCGTCCAGCGGTCCTGATTGCGCACCAACGATTGCACCGGAGCGTTCAATCGAATCGCTTCGTCGGGAAGGGAATCCGAAAGCAGTCGGATCAATTGAATCATGCCGCCGCGGAACGCGCGAAAGTTTCCGTACCGCGCGCCGGTGCTGTTTCGTTCGACATTGTCCTGGCCCGATCGACGGCGGGCGGCGGTGGCGCGGGCCAGCGATCCGTGGGCGCGTTCCATCTCGGCGATCGGACCCATCGTCGCTCGCATCGACAGTTTCGTGATGTCGGCGGTGTAGATGCCGGCCGACAGCGGCGCGACGATCGAGTTCAAGACTTCGTCGCCCATCCGCCGGCGGACGAACGAGTCGACCGATTCGTCGTGATCTTCGTCTAAGATGCTCGGCGGCGAGCCAACATAGCGTTCCGCCAAGAAACGCAGTTTCCCTTTGATCGATAGCAGTGGCGTCGTTACCATCGGCCAAAACTTCGTCGCTCGCATCAGCACAAAACCGTCCGGGATCGGAATCAATTTTCCGCGGCGAACGATCCTCGCTCCGCGGCCGGAAATCTCCGGTTCAATTAACTGTGACAAGCCGCCGAGTTTTTCGATCAGCGCAAGCGCCCCATCCGGCTTGGTCGCGAACATGTCCGCGCCGTGGTCAACTAGAAAGCCTTCGACCCGTTCGGTGTGGATCACGCCGCCGGTTCGGTCACCGGCCTCGAAAACCGTCACGCGAATGCCGGGATACTTCAAACGCAGTTGGGCGGCGCAAGCCAAGCCGGACAGCCCGCCACCGATGACCGCGACGTGTCGATTTTCGGAACGGTTGGATGCTGCAAAATCCGTTTCGTTGGTCATTGACTTCGGGTGGCTTGTTCGGCGGCCATTTGCTCGTTGTACTCGGCCTGCATTTGCGCTTCGTAGTCGGACTCACTCGAACCACTATTGCCGTAACCGTTGCCGTAACCATTGCCGGCCGTTTTCTTGGCCAGCGAAAAGTCTTTGCCGAGCACTTGTCCGGCGGCCGCGATGAACGTTTCGGTCGACGTGAACATCGATTCCATTGCGCCGTGAAACGCGTCTTCGGTCGGGGCGCTGGCCATCGGCATCGCGACTTGCTGCAGCGGTGCGCCTAGCAGCGCGATCGGTCCCAGCAGCGTGCCCGCGGGCGCGTCCGCGACGTATTGCTTCATCGATGCGATCTTGTCGGTCCACGAATCGGCCATCGACTTGGGAACCCAGAACCCTTCAACGTTTTGATAAGTCACCTTCGACTTCCCTGCGTCGTTTTCGATCGTCACGATCGCGACGCCATCCTTTTCGGACTCGACGGTGATCGTTCGAGCGGCGATCGAGGACAGGCGGAACGCTTGGGCGAAGTGATCGGCGGTCGCCGCATCGAACGTCTTCAACCACGTTTCGAAGCCGCCCGACTGCAACCCCTTCAAGTTGGTTACCTCCGGCGCAAGACCGACGCGAAGCGCGTCCGCGATCGTCAACACTTCGCCTTCGACGGTCTCCAGTGCAATGGTTGGTAACGTCGCGATACGAGGATGCGATAGGAACCAACGCTGGTGCGTGACGAGGGTGTCGGCGAACTGATGCAGCGCCCCGACGGTTTGATCCCAGCCGGGGGCCTCAATTTTCATCGATGCTTCTTTGACCAAGCCCGCCAAATCGGCTCGGTAGGACGGCGGCAGCGAGTCGAATAGGGCGATCACGTGACCGCTGCGAATTTGATCGTCGATCGACTTTAAGAATGCGTCGACCTTTTGGTTGGCGGCGATCGGTTGATAGGCCGACGTTTTGGGCGGCGACGGCAGCGGGTTGGGCGCTGGCAACGCCGACTCGACCGCGCGGTCTTGCAGTTCACCGATTCGCGTCGTGCGGGCTTCGGCGAGTTCTCGCTGCAAACGGTTTGCTTGGATTCGCGAATCACTTCTTAACGAGTTCGTATTCACGGTCACTCGCTTGCCGCTTTGCAATTGCAACACGACGTTGTCACCCCACATGCCGACCATCTTCGCCTCAATCGTGCGAGTGCCGCGAAGGTCCGTCCATTCCTCGGCAGTGGCGGTGATCGTAGCGGGGGCGGAAAACAGGCCGAATGAAACGGCGACGGCGATGGTGAATCGCTTGGTGAGATGTCGAATGGGCGATGGCATAAAAAGGTAAAGAGCGAGTTGGAAGGAGCAAGTTGAAAAGAACGAGGAAGACCGACGGAAATTCTCGTTCGGACGCATCAACGCCCTTGGAAAGCATTATATTGCGATGGCGTGGCCCTTGCCGGGAATAAACGGCAACCATTGGCAGCATGAAATCATCGCGAGAACGAGGAACCGACGTTGAACGACGCGACCGAAAACGCTGTCTTGGATGACCAGGAAGCCGATCAGCTTCGCCAGGACAAGTATAACGCGACGATCGTCCGCCGCATCGACGTTCACAGTGACTTGGCCCGCTTTCGAATTCGCCCGGACGAGCCCGTCGAGCCGTTCCAGGCCGGTCAATACGTCGCGATCGGGCTGGGCAATTGGGAACCCCGTCTGCCCGGAACGCAGGTCGAACCGATCGACCAAACGAAGGTCCGCAAGCTGGGCCGCCGAGCGTATTCGATCTCTTGTCCGATGCTGGATGACGACGGCGAGTTGACGCCGGTCGACGCGATCGATTATTTGGAATTCTACGTGACGCTGGTTCGCAGGGCCGACGCGGACCACAAGAAACCGCCGGTGCTGACGCCACGCTTGTTCTGCCTTCGCGAAGGCGGGCGAATCGAACTGCAACGCAAGATCACCGGGACTTATGTGCTGGGCAACATTGATGCCGACGACACCGTTTTGATGCTGGGCACCGGCACCGGCGAAGCGCCGCACAATGCAATGACGACGACGCTGCTGGCCCGCGGGCATCGCGGCAAGGTCGTCAACGTGACTAGCGTCCGCAGCCGCGCCGATCTGGGCTACGCCAACGAACACGCGGCGCTGATGAGCCGCCACGCGAACTATCGGTACTTGTGTTTCACGACCCGAGACCCCGAAAACTTGGACGCAAATCATCCGGGCTACGTCGGCAAGCAGTATTTGCAACAGTTGTTCACGTCGGGCCGGTTGGCGGAACTTGCCGGCGACGCGCTGTCGCCGGCCAACACGCACGTTTTTTTGTGCGGCAATCCGGCGATGATCGGCTACGTCGCACCGGGCGCTGATCCCCCGTCGACGCCGGGCATGCTGCAAGTGCTGGCCCAAGCGGGTTTCGCCGAGCAGCACGGTTCGGATCAGAACGATTCGGATCCGAACGGCGCAGGAACGATCCGTTTCGAGAAATATTGGTAAGCAAGTTGCTAAGACAGAGTAGGTCCATTGTCCCAATTGACTGACCGGGCATGGGACAATTGGGACAATTGTCCTACTCTGGTTGGGACCAGAGCATTCTTTCAATTTCTACGTTTGACACAAAAATCGACCTCATGGACCTTTCAAGAACCATCGCATTGATTCTGGGCGGCGGCCGCGGCACCCGTTTGTTTCCGCTGACCAAGATCCGTGCCAAGCCCGCCGTGCCGCTGGCCGCGAAGTATCGCTTGATCGACATCCCGATCAGCAACTGCATCAACAGCGGCCTGAACCGCTGTTACGTATTGACTCAGTTTTTGTCGGAAAGTCTGCACCGGCACCTTCGCCAAACGTACACGTTTGACCACTTCAGCGGCGGCTTCGTCGAACTCTTGGCGGCTCAGCAAACCGTGGATGAAGGCACCGATTGGTACCAGGGCACAGCCGATGCGGTTCGCAAAAACTTGGTTCACCTGGAAGAAAGCTGGATCGAGCACGTCTTGATCCTGTCCGGCGACCAGCTTTACCGCATGGACTTTGGCGACATGATGAAGTCGCACATCGAGTCCGGCGCGGCGGCGACGATTGCCGGCATCCCGGTCTCCCGCAAGGACGCTTCATCGCTGGGCATCATGCAGGTCGATGACGACGGCCGAGTGACGGGCTTCGTCGAAAAGCCGAAGACGGAAGAAGAAATCGCGAGCGTTCGGATGGAGCCGTCTTGGATCGACGCACGGGGCATTCCCAGCCATGGCCGCGATTGCCTGGCCAGCATGGGCCTGTACATCTTCAACAAAGACGTGATGGTCGACATGTTGCGTTCGTCGACGCACGAGGACTTTGGCAAGGGTGTCTTTCCCGAAGCGATCAAGTCGCACAAGGTTCAATTGCACCTCTTCGATGGGTACTGGGAAGACATCGGTACGATCCGCTCGTTCTACGAAGCCAACTTGTCGCTGGCCGGCAAGAACCCGCCCTTTGACATCCGCAACCGCGAAGCGCCGATCTACAGCCGCCCACGATTCTTGCCGCCGACGATCATGGGTAACGTCAACATCAACGGCAGTCTGATCGCGGACGGTTGCCGCATCGGTGACAACGTGACGATTGAAAATAGCGTCATCGGATTGCGAACGGTCATTGGCGACAACGTCACGGTCAAGGACAGCGTTGTGATGGGGGCCGACTACATCGAAACCAGTACGCAGAGCGACGGCGCGAAAATGCCGGTCGGAATCGGTAACGGATCGACGGTCATCGGCGCGATCCTAGACAAAAATTGCCGAGTCGGCAAAGGAGTGACGATCGTGAACAAAGACAACGTCCAACACCAGGGCGAAACCGAAGCGTTACAAGTCCGCGAGGGAATCCCGATCGTGATCAAGAACGCCACGATCGAAGACGGTTTTGAGATGTAAAAGCTTGGAGTTGCTAGTTGCTAGGGTTAGTAGTTGTGTAGGGTGGGTCAAATCGCGTCAGCGATGCAGACCCACCGGGCACTCGAAATGCATCAAGAATGGTGGGTCATCGTGGCCTACCGGCACACTCGACCCACCCTACACGAAAACAACCGCGGCGGCGTATCGGGTAACGCTGCCCCGCTTCTAATCCGGCGTGTCCAAATACGGATCCTGTCCGATTTCACGTTGCATTTTCTTGCGTTCTTTTTCGTGGTGCATTAGCACCATGCGGTCGCGAAAGTGCTTGCGTTCAACTTTTCGTTGCGACTGGCGAAATAGTTTTGCCAGCCGGTCGACCGAGCCGGCGGTGATCTCGCCTTGCGCTTTCAGCTTGTCCGACTTCTTCAGGCCCAAGCCGGTTTTCAAGATATCATCGTCCAGCGACAGGTACTGGCGGTACGACCCGTTGTCCCCTTGGCGGCCGCAACGGCCGATCAATTGGCGGTCGATCCGGGCCGCGTCGTGCAGTTCGGTGCAAATCACGTGCATGCCGCCGAGTGCTTCGACGCCATCGGAAAGTTTGATGTCCGTTCCCCGGCCGGCCATGTTCGTCGCCACCGTGACGCGGCCCTGACCACCGGCGTCGGAAACGATCTTGGCTTCATCGGCGACGTTGTTCGCGTTCAAGACTTGATGTTCGATGCCGACTTCGTCGAGCAACTTGGACACGAGTTCGCTCTTATCGATCGATCGCGTGCCGACCAGGATCGGTCGTCCCTGCGCGTGAACTTCTTGGATCTCGTCCACGATCGCCTCGAACTTGCGCAGCATCGTCCCGAACACGCGGTCCGGCAAACGCTTTCGCCGCGGCGGCTTGTTCGTCGGCACTCGCAGCACCGGCGTGCGATAGATCCGGCGCAGTTCGCTGGCGCTGGTCGCGGCCGTGCCCGTCATGCCGGCCAAGTGCGGATAACGAAGGAATAAGTCTTGAACCGTGATCCGCGCCGCTTGTCCCGTCGGCACGCTGATGTCGATGCCTTCTTTGGCTTCGATCGATTGATGGATGCCGTCGCGCCATTTGCGACCCTCGGCCAGGCGTCCGGTGAACTCGTCCACGATCACGATTTCGTCGACGCCTTTGTCGCCCGGGCGGACGACGTACTGGCGATCCAGGATGAATTCGCGGCGAGTCTTGATCGCCCGCTCGGTGTACTCGTAAAGGTCGACCAGCCCCATCGTTCGGACCAAGTCGCTTTTGGGCAGCGCGCGAACTTTCTGTCGTCCTCGCGCGGTCAATTCGTACTGTTTCGTATCCGGATGGATTGTGAAGTGATCGTCCAGCTCGTACTCCGTCGACATCTCGGCGGCCCAGCGATACGTTTCGACGATCTGGTCGCGAACGGTGTCTTCGATGCTGCCGATGATCAGGGGCGTGCGAGCTTCATCGATAAGAATGCTGTCCGCCTCGTCGACCAAACAGAAGTGCATGCCTCGCATCACGACCTCGTCCCCAGTGCCCCCGAAGCCACCGCCGCCTTCGCCCAGCATTTCGGTTTGCAACCGATTTTGCGCTCGCAGCAATAGTCGATCGCGTAAAAAGTCGAAGCCGAATTCTTTTGCCGTTCCGTACGTGATGGCACAGGCGTACGACTTGCGGCGACCGTTTTGATCGTCGGGCGTTTGAATGATGCCGACGTCGACGCCCAGCAAATCGAACAGCGGCCGCATCCACTCGGCGTCCCGCTTGGCCAAGTAGTCGTTGACGGTCGCCAAGTGCGACCCCTTGCCCGTCAGGCTGTGAAGATACAGCGGCAGCGTCGCGGTAAGCGTTTTGCCTTCGCCCGTTTGCATCTCCGCGATGTAACCCTCGAACAAGGCGATGCCGCCGATGATTTGGACGTCGTAGTGACGCATCGTTAGCGCGCGGCGACCAGCTTCGCGGCAGAGCGCGTACGCCTCGGGAAGCAACGTCGACAGCTTCTCGCCCGCCATCGCGCGGTACCGAATTGCGAGCGAACGCTTGCGCAGGTTCGCGGTTTCCTCGGCCATCAAAACCGGCTCGAGCGCATTGACGGCGGTGAGTTGCCGTTTCCAGCGGATCATTTGCGGGCGAAAGCCCTGGCGCGAAAACATCGACAACGTTCGACCGGTGTCGTGACTTCGGCGTTTGTTCGCTTGCCCGTCGCTGGCCAGCGGCGCGTTGGGCTTCATCGCATCGGACCGGATCGCCTCGGCGGCGACTTGGTCATCGTCGATTTCAGGCGCGGGAATCGTCAACGCTTCGGCCAACTCTTCGGGCACGCCAGTGACCGCGATCTCGTTCTTTTCCGACGCGTTGGGCATCGGCCCGCGAGCAGCGGAGTCATCCGAAGGGGCATCGGGCTGCGTTTTTCCGGCCGACATGGGGACCACTTCTGTAAAAAACGGGGGGACGATGGCGGTGAAAAGGGCAGCAAACGCCGTGAAACTTTCATTCTAACGCGCCTCGGCGCGATGTCTCGGCAAGCTGGGCAAAGCTTAACGCAAAGGTCCGTCACACTAGGGAAGTTGGACCAACTCTTCCACCTCTTCCGACGGATCTGCATCTAACGATGGATTCAGTCGATCGTCTTATACCAGTCAACCAGTGTTCCCGGACTGTATGAGACGTTTCATGAAAACGAGTTTTAAAGGCCTAGTTCTGTCAGCAGTGTTGCTCTCAGGTTCTAGCATGGCATCGGCCGACAATGGCACCGCAATCGTCGGCGATTTGCCCGGCTATGGCGAAGACGCTTACTTCGACGATGATGCGGCGTATGCCGACGAGCAAAATTATGCCAGCCCCGCTCAAGGCGGCGCTGACTATCAGGAAGCCAACGATGACGACGCCGACTTCAATGACGGCATCGTCGCCCCGGTCGGTCACTCGATCGTCACCCGTCAAGCGACCACCGACCGTGTCGCCAATCGGACGAACGCCCGACCGGCTTCGACCCACTCGACCGCCTACGCCCCGGTCAACGCATCGCACTTGCAACCGGCATCGTTCGGCAGCGACTGTGGTTGCAGCGACGGCGGATGCAGCGGTGGTTGTGAAATGCCGATGGCAATGTCGATGAACGACTGCGGTTGTTCGTCCAGCAGTTGCGGTGGCGACTGCGGTTCGTCCCGCAAGATTTGCAACCTGTTCGATCGCAGCGGCAGCAATGCGTGGGGATCGTTCGAGACGCTGTTGTGGTTCACGCAAAGCCGCGAGATCACGCCGCTGGTCACCACGTCGACCGCCGGTACCTTGCCCGTATTGGGCTTGGGCGGATCGAACACGCAAGTAGCATTCGGCGACGAATTGGAAAGCGACATGCAAGTCGGCTTCCGCGGCGACGTCGGTTTCTGGTTGTCGGACAACGTCGGTTTGGGCGGTCGATTCTGGATTCTGGACGACGCGACCGATGATTTTTCGACGGTCAGCGACGGAACCGACCGCTCGGTCGGTCGACCGTTCTTCAACACCAGCAGCGGTGCGGTCGGCGACGACGCCGTCCTGGTCTCGCTGGACGGAGTGTTTCGAGGCAGCATCGAAGCCGAAAGCACTTTGGAAATGTTGGCGGCGGAAGCCTACGGACGCTTCCGCATCGGCTGTGCCAAAAATGCTCAGCTCGACTTCATCGGTGGTTACTCGTACTTCAACATTGAAGATTCGCTGACCATCAACGATCGTCGTTTCAACACCGGAGTCGGCGGTGACAACACCGTCGCAAGCTCGGCCGTCGGCATCAACCCGCTGGGCACGCTGCGAACGTTCAGCGACAGCTTCAACTTGGAAAACGAATTCCACGGCGGACAACTGGGCTTCGACCTGATGATCAACCGCGGCAAGTGGACGGCGAAAAGCTTGACCAAGGTTCACTTGGGCAACATGACGCAAAGCTTCCAGGCCGCGGGCTTCAACACTCGCACGGTGCCCGGTGGCGTGACGCTGACCAACCCCGGCGGAGTGTTGGCGGGTGTGAATGCGATCGATGATGAAGACGACGTTTTCACGTTCGCCCCGGAAGCCAACTTCAAGCTGGCCTACAAGTTCCGTCCGAACGTGGCCTTCAGCGTTGGTTACAGCTTCATCTACTTTGACAACGTGGCTCAAGTCGGCGACAACGTCGGCAACATGGTCAGCGGCAACAACATCGGCAGCGGCATCGCGGGTCCGAACCCTGGGTATGACGGAACGATCCGTCACTCGGGTCTGTGGGTCCAAGGCGTCGACCTGGGCGTCGTCATCGACTTCTAAGCGGCAACGTTTCGCCAGGCGGCTCCGACTTCGTCCAAAGCAGTCCGGAACACCGCTTCGGAGTCGCACGAGCGAATTGAGTCCAAAGAAAAGCTCGCGGGAAAACCCCGCGAGCTTTTTTCGTTGTTACGGGGAAGACATTCAACTCGTAGGTCTGCGACTCCGCTCGCAGACAGCATCATCCCGATCCTGCGGACGGAGCCGCAGGCCTACGAGGTAGACGTAGGTTGATGTAGCTTGTCCGCCCTAGCGACGATGCAGACTGACCGCGCCGCGTTCGCCGATCACTTTCACGCTTGCCATCGCACGACGGATCGCCGCCAGCGGATTGGCCTCGCTGTTTCGCATCGCCGTGGTGATCTGTTGACCCAACCAATTCACGTTGCCCGCCGCCGCGATCATGCCGGTCGTGCAAGCCAGCAACATCTCACCGTCCAACATTCGGAACGTCCGCGTGACCGGTCGAGCGTCGATGTGAGTGTTCAATGGCTCGCCCCGCCCGTCGACAAGCGGCCGATAGCCGAACCGGTTGCCGATGATTGCGGTCAAGTTGCCCGCCGATGCGACCTCGCCCTCGCCCGTTTCCGGATCGACCAACGCGTACAACATCGACACCAATTGCTCGCCCGTGCTGGTTTGCCAAAGCGTGTCGCTGACGCGGCAAAGCAACTGCGCCGGATCGTGACGGTAGTTCGCGTGTGAAGCCAGCGCCGATCGAGCGACCGTGGCCGACATCGCGCCGGCGATCGAGCGATCCACCGCTTCCGCGATCGCCAGCATCAAGCTGCCGTCGGGTAACACGTCCCAAGTATGAAAGCCGGTTGCAAAATTTTGGGGCGATTCGATCATCCCGTCGACCTTCCAATCCTCGGCCAGCTTCGCACCGACCGGCATCGATTCGTGTTGCCAAGTCGCAATCTGCGCGATCGCTTGTTTGGCTTGTTGGTCCGGCGCCGCATCACGCGTCTTCGTTGCGGCGGACAATTCCGACGCGATGGCGTTTGCGACCAAGCGAGCGGCGGCGGCATCGGACTTGTTGAAGGTCTTCACTTCATCGGCGAATAACCACAGCGTTCCGATCGGAAGGTCGGCCGCTTTGATGACGACGCAGATCGCCGCGGCGAACGGTTCGGGACTGTTCCAAGTGTCGATCAGCGTCTCAGCCAAGTCGTCAATCAGGACGACGTCACGGACCATTGCTTCCAAGTCGCCACGACTGCCGCGGAGCGATCGCGGTTGCTTGGTCAGCACCCCGGGAGCCATCCCGAATGCGGCACGAGGCAGCAAGAACTGCGTGTCGTCGTCTAGCAAGTACATCACCGCCGACGTGCAGTCGGTCGCCGCCACCGCGTCGGATAAAAGGCCTTCGACTCGGTCGGCCAGTCGAGTCGGCGTGGCATCACCGACGATCACGCTCGCTCGCGCGGCCAGCTCGATCGCTTGATCACGGATCCTCTTTTGGAATTGGTCGAGTTGGTCGGACACGGCGCGAGCGGCTTCGGCGAGGCGAGTCGCGTCGGCTTTGCCGAGACCCAGCTTGGAACCCGATGGCGACCGACGAGACGACTCCGGTGCAATCGTTGGTGGCCGACCGTTGATGTTGTCCAAGTGCGGCGTTGCGATCGGGGACGGGGTGTCGATCTGCAATTGCTCGTGCAACAGATCGTGAAGCGGATCGCTGTTCATGCGACTCGCTTCGCTGGCGTTGTCGCTTTCCCAGACGCTCCCCATTTCGATGTCGCCGACCACGGGCGTCACACTGACCGGATGGTCTCGACGGAGGCGGCGTCGATCGACTTGCCATCCGGTGGTGCGAGAAAATTCGTTCCAGAACTGGTTCACCACGTCAATCGCATCGGCGCTGGATTTGCCGGAGTGATCGGTCGAGGCGGTATCGTTCTGGCGGTCGGGTCCGCGATGAACTCGCAGATAGTTGGGGAGCGTCTTATTCACAGGGAACTTGGATGTTGGCGGCAAGCTTCGGGATACGAACGCAAAGGACGGGCGCTGAAAAAGCGGCGATCCGTGCCACGCGTTGAACTCGAAAGTTCCGGCCGAAGTGAACGGGAGGGCGATTCACTCGGCCGCACCAACATCCATCGGTGCAAGAGTAGGTATCGCCCGCCGTCAGTGTTTCGCTGAACCTGCAAGCCGTCAAAGTTTGCGAAGTCTTCCACCGCGCGTGCGTAGCCGTTAGCGTCCGAACATCCGGCAACGCTTCGTAGGTCTGCAAAACGTAGGTCTGCGAGTCCGCCCGCAGACAACCCGCGCAGACAACCCGCTCGAAGAAATTCTGCGGGCGAAGCCGCAGGTCTACGAAAAAACCGAGCCGGCACCCGAAAGGCACCGGCTCGGTCAATCGTTTTTCGCAAGGGGGAAGAAGCCGAAGCTTACAGTTCACCGAGTTCGTCGGTGATTACGAATTCAGCCCATGGTACGGAACTGCTCTTGCCACGCGGGGTCAACAACGCTTGATAGACGCGATAGTCGATGGAATCCACGATAAAACGTGTCGCTCCGTCGGCCATGCCCGCATTAACGCCGTCCACGTGTGCCGAAGAGGGTCTCGCCAGGTTCCTTGCATCCGTCAGGTTTCGGATCGTCTTGGTAAATTTGTCGTCCGAAACCGTCAATCCGCCACCATTGATTCGGTGAAATGACTCGACATCAATTGGAACCACTGGTGCTGTTCCACCGAGATTGTTCCAGAGCGAGCTGTAATCAGTGTTCGCAAAGTCTGCATCTTCGTAGTGCCAAACTAGGCCGTGAATGTAACGGGCGCTTTCCAAATTCCCGCCAGTGAAAACGATGTCTTCGTCTGTTCCAGCGACCAGAAGGTCCGGAGCATTGATCAAGCCGGCGCGGTGCCATGGAAGTGCTTGAACATTCTCTGAGAAAAGCACCGTGAAGGACTGCCCGTCCTTAAAGTCGTCCATCCGAACACTTTCACCCTCGAACCCACGCGCCCCGGTGGAAGCGTTGGTGCAATGATACTTTGCATTCCCCACCCCATTTGACTTCGCTTGCGACTCGCCGAATGTGAAGGGAGACGAACCGCTCGATCGCGTCACGCTGATTGGAGACCCGTCGGGTCGAAGGTGAGCCATGCCGTTGTTGTAGATATAGCTGTTCTTCGCGTTGGAACCTTCGGAAACCGAATTGCTGGGGCACTGGAAGATCGCCAAGTTCGGGGCGGCGAGCGTGTGAAATCCGTTGCCAGCGACACCCGTCGTCTCGCCAAGCTCAGGGGGAGTACCTGGTACGGCAACGATGATCGGATAGCGGTCCTCGGTCCAATGCTCATAGGTCGGCTGTGCATCCAAGGTCGGCAGCAACGCAACCGCCCAGGTGCCAAGCTTCAAGTGCCGCGGAACCATTTGATTGGTCGGGTCGGACGGGTCAGCCGAACCGCCCTCGAATAGGCCGTAGGACTGAACGTAGCCAGGCAGCTTCTTCTTGTTGATTTCGTACTGGAAGGCCGAAAGCGCGAAGTTCTTGACGTTGGTTGCACATTGATTCCGCCGTGCCACCTCGCGGGCCGCGTTGACCGCCGGGATTAGCAGTCCCATCAGGATGCCGATGATGCTGATCACGACCAGCAACTCGACGAGGGTAAAACCTTGGTTCGTTCGTTTCATAAAACAGTCTCCGGCTGGAGGAAGAGAGAAGAGAGCGGGAGGCTGGGAATGAGGGCGGCCACCTTCGCCCCGTCGCGGGTCGGACGCGAAACACAATTTCGCACGTCCCTTATTATCACAAACCCGAGCGGGTTGTGCAAACGTTCATTTCTCCTAACGATCACGCGGAATCGCGACCAGTTCTCCGCACGCCGTCTCGACCGGTCCCCCTTGCCCTTTCGATGGCGGGTTCTTCAACTGATGGTTGCAAATTGCGAGACGAAACGGGCTTTTACGCTGCCATCCGCCTCGCAAAAAATTTTGTCTATTTTTGTCGTCCCAAACCGGTCACCTGGGAAATCGCTGCGGCCCATCCGCCAGAAACCGGGTCGCACCAGACAGAGTAGGACAATTGTCCCAATTGTCCCCGGCGACGTTTGTCCCCGGCGACGGTTGCAAATCCGCCGACCAAAAAAGACTCGCGAACAAAAAAACTCCGGGACAATTGGGACAATTGTCCTACTCTGACTCGCTCCGAGCGGGGCGGAATCCGTTCGTCCACTGAAAAAGGTCCGCTTCGCCGGTGATTTACCTCGACTTCAACCGCACGACCCCGATGGCGCCTTCGGTCGTCGAAGCGATGCAGCCGTACTGGCTGACCCACTTCATGCTGCCCGGCCAAGAACACCCGCACGCCCAGGCCGTCGCCGAAGCGATGGAAAATGCCCGCGAAGGAGTCTCGCAATTGGCCGGATGCGAACCGTTCGAGATCGTCTTCACCGGCGGTGGGACGGAAGCGAACAACCTGGCCGTCCTGGGAACGCTGGCGGGCGAAAAAAAGCCGCCCTCGAATGGGAAACGGGATCACGTCCTGGTCAGCGCACTCGAGCACGATTCGGTTCTCGGCGCCGCCAAGCATTTGACCCGAATGAGCGTCGACATGGACGTGATCGGCTGTGGCGAAGACGGCTTGATCGACCCCGAATCAGTCGCCGCAATGATCCGTCCGAGCACACGGTTGGTGTGCGTTCAACTTGCCAATCCAGTTTTGGGAACGATCCAGCCGATCCGTGAGATCGCGGACCTGTGTCACAACCGGGGGGTGCCGCTGCACTGCGACGCGACGCAGGCCTTCGGTAAGATGCCGGTCGATGTGATGGCACTGCGAGCGGACACGGTTGCGATCAGCGGGCACAAGTTCTACGGCCCCAAGGGCAGCGGCGCGATCTACGTCCGGCGGGGGCTTCACCTGAGTCCGATTGCGTTTGGCGAGGCTCGAGAAATGGGTCTCCGGCCGGGTGCCGAAAACGTGCCCGCTTGCATCGGATTGGGAGCCGCCGCGGCGCTGGCGGCCAAGTGCGCCGCCGATGTTGCGGAGTGCCAAAAGGACGTGCGTGACCATTTTGCCAATGGCATCATCGCAACCCTTGATGGAAAGGCGAGATTGCTCTGCGAGGACTCGCCCCGACTGCCCAACACGCTAGCGATCGAGATGCCGGGGGACGCCAAACGAATCCAGCGAGCCGCCCGGCAACTTGCCATCGCGACGGCCCAGTCCGACTCACCGCCGGACGAAATGACGCGGGCCCTTCGCGCCGTCGGGATGACGTCCGCTCAGATCGGACGAACGATCCGACTGTCGATGGGCTGGACGACCAGTCGCGAACAGGTCGATCGCGCGATCGAACTGTTGGCGGATGCCTGCGACGGCTTGAGCGCGTAGCCGGACGAGGCGACCGGCGGCCCGGCCTGCTTCGTAGCCCCGACATGCCTTGGCAGGGCCGAACAGCGAAGCTGTTCGACGTCCATGCAATGCTCCGCCACAGCGTGGCGAACCCGCAAATCGAAATCTTTTGCAAGCATTTATCCCGCTGGACACTTTGCGATTGCACTTGCACGCCTGCCCGATTTTTAAGCAGGCCACCGATTCCCAAAAGAGGGGTGTCGCTTGCCCGCTTTCCTTGCATCCGCCTTAACACTTTTGTGGAAAACATTTTAGCGACGATCGTTTGACGCCTTGCAAGCATTTGCTCGCACCCGCCCGATGCGTGGGATCAACGAGCACAGGACTACAACGACATGGCTTCGACCGACTCCTCCACCCATCTCCGCTACGCGAGCGATCCAGACCCGCAAGAAATTTCCGGCCGGGCGAGGCGTCTTCAAACGCCCTCGTCCCGGATCGCTGCCCCACCGGTCGACGTTCGCGGTCGCGAGCGGGCGGCGGCGCTGATGGAACTCGCCCAAAGCGTCTTCTCGTCAACCGGAAGCTGGGTCGTCTTCTATCGCGAGATGCTGGGCGTCGAGGGGGCCGTTCGGAAGTGGTACCCGGAACCGGCCGAGTACAAAAAGTTTCTACGTTCGGATGAGCACGCCGAACTGCAAGAGATGGTCGCGGCAATGCGCAGCCAAGACGGGCCCAAGGGTGACACGACGGAGCCTGAGAGGATGATCACGATTCGGATCCCAAAGAGCCTTCATGACTCGCTGACCCGTGAAGCGAAAGAGGCGACGCTGAGCATCAACAAACTGTGCATCAGCAAGCTGCTGCAACCGATCGATGACCAGTTCGTCCCGATCCAACAAGGGGCCTTAAGAGGCCGTAAGCCGGGACCGCAAGGACCACGAAAGAAACGCTGAGTCGGCATTTGTCGCAGCCCAAATCGCCGCCGTTTCTCTTTCTCTCGCAACGGATTCGCAACGGATTCGCAACGGATTCGCAACTGCTCGAACGGCCGAAGCCAAGCCTCCCGCGACACAGGCAACCAACCAACCACGACACGCCATCCACCCCGCTCCATCCACCCTGCACCATGCTCTCCGCTCCCCGCTCCATGCTCAAAACCCCCTTCCGCGAATCGCATCGCCTCGGTATGATCCCAGGTCTTCCAGATCCAAAAACCATTCAAACGCATTTAATTGACGGACCGGTTCTGCCATGACCAAGGCAAAAGCAAAGACGAAGGTAAAGACTCACAAGGGCACCAAAAAGCGTTTTCGCCTGAGCTCGAAGGGCAAGGCGATGCACCGCAGCTCCGGCACCAGCCACTTGGCCCAAGCGATCAGCAGCAAGCGTCGCCGTAACCTTCGCGGCACCACGTCGGTCGACGCTTGCATGGAAAAGACCATCCAAGCCGCACTGGCGGGCAACAGCTACTAACCAAGAAGCGATTCACACAGATCGCACGCGACCTACTACTTCCTCGGGAAATGTCTTCCCATCCAGTTGGGCAAAACTTCGGCCATCGATTCGCGAAAGTCGCGGATCGAACTCGGTCGGGGCCTGAATTGGAACCCTTTTGAACCCTGCGAACGTTTCCCGTTCGCGCTTTTAGCGCTACAAGGATTCCTGCGATGCGTACCACGACCGGCTCAGCCAGAAACAAGAGTAAGAAGCGTCTATTTAAACGAGCCAAGGGTTATCGCGGCGGCCGCAGCAAGCTGACCCGGACGGTCAAGGAAACGTTGCTTCGCAGTGGCGTGTACGCCTTCCGCGACCGTCGCGCCAAGAAGCGTGACTTCCGCAAGTTGTGGATCATCCGTCTGAACGCTGCCGCTCGCCAACACGGACTGCGTTACAGCGTGTTCATGTTCGGTCTGAAGTGCGCCGGCATCGAACTGGACCGCAAGACGCTCTCGAACATGGCGATCCATGACGAAGCCGGTTTCGCTGAAGTGGTTACCGCCGTCAAGAAAGCGCTCGAAACCGCGCCGCAGCCCAAGCACGCTGCCCCGGCCACCGCGTAGGCGATCTCGATGTCGCTGAAGGATTTCTTGTCCGCGATCGACCAACTCGAAGGCGAAGCGTCGGTGGCGTTCGGCGAGGCCGCCGACGTGGATGCGCTCGAAGCTGCGCGAGTGCGTTTTTTCGGCGCGAAGAACGGAGCCCTGAAGGACATCCAAAAGCGGATGGGGTCGATCGACCCGGCCGACCGCAAGGACGCCGGCATTCGATTGAACGCTTTCAAAGCCAACGTGCAGTCGTCGTTCGAGTCCACTCAGTCTCGGCTGGGTGGCGGCGAAGCGGCGGGCGTGGACCCGACCTTCGATCCGACGTTGCCCGGTATCCGTCCGACGGTCGGGCACATCCACCCGATCACGCAGACGATCAACCACTTGACCGAAATCATGGGTCGGATGGGGTTCGAGGCGGCCGAGGGGCCCGAGGTGGAAGATCCGCACCACAATTTCGTGGCCTTGAATATCCCCGAGGATCATCCGGCTCGCGATCCGCTAGACAATTTCTATCTGTCGACGGCCGCGGCGATCCGCGACCGCGACGGGTTACGCGGGGTGGAGGGATCGCAGCTCTTGCGGAGCCAAACCAGCACCGTACAAATCCGCGTGATGGAGAATCGCCAGCCGCCGATTCGCATCATTTCGCTGGGTCGGGTTTACCGTCCCGACGCGCCCGACGCGACTCACTTTCCGATGTTTCACCAGATGGAAGGCTTGCTGGTCGATCGCAACGTGACGATGGCGAACTTGAAGACGGTGCTGCGAGTGTTCGCGACGAACTACTTGGGCGACGACGTCGAGATTCGTTTTCGTCCGTCGTTCTTTCCGTTCACCGAACCGAGCGTCGAAGTCGATTTCCTTTGGAACGGCACATGGATCGAGTTCGGTGGTGCGGGCATGATCGATCCGGCGGTCTTCGCGGCGGTCGGTTATGACCCCGAACAAGTCAGCGGCTTCGCGTTCGGCCTTGGCGTCGAACGCTTGTGCATGCGACGTCATGGCGTGACGGACATCCGCGATCTGTACAGCGGCGATCTTCGATTCTTGCGTCAGTTCTGATTTTGCGGACGCCCTTTCGCTCGCGCGTTTTCGGGGCGCGGCGCAGCATTGGTCTGCGTCTGGTTCGTGGGGACAAGCGTCTCTCGTGGGCTCTTCTGGTTCCCAGGCTTTTTTCTCGATTCTCGTTCCCAGGCTCTGCCTGGGAACGCACTGTCTTGGAGGCTCGATTCTCGTTCCCAGGCTCCGCCTGGGAACGCACTGTCTTGGAGGCTCCGCCTCCTTTGTGGCCGACGGGAGGCGGAGCCTCTAGGGCATCCCGTTCCCAGGCGGAGCCTGGGAACGAGTTTATGAATTTCCCCCCGCATCGGCCCGGCGGCCTCGCTCGAGATGTCATCTTCAACCTTTGCAACGGTGCCGATGAACACCTCTTTTGCCTTCGCAATCGGCACAATCGTTATGACGGTGCAATCTTTGTGATCGTTAAGGTTTCGACGATCGTACTTTTTTGACTGTTCCGAATTCTGTCTTACGTTTCCAGTAGAAGTGAGCGGATCGGTGTTCGATCTGCTGCCGAAGCGAAACCGACGGTGATGATTCACTGCTCGAGGACGATTCGGTCAGCCTTGCTTTCCATGACAAAGGCAAACCGCTTGAGAAGGCGGGGCGCAAAGCTTTGGGTCCGTGAGTGAATCGGTGACGCGAGTCGTCGGCACAGCTTCAGGATCGCCAGGCTGCCAAGGGTTACCAAGGCGTGTCAGACGAAAGTCGAAAGACGGGCTGCCTCGATACGGGAACGACTCATGGTGAGTCGGGCTCAAAACAGTCGTCGCGTTGCATTCGTTTCGGATGCGACGCTCTCATTCTCGCGAGAAATAGACATGAAGAACTTCACCGAAAGCATTGTTAACTTCCTGAAGGAAGAAGATGGCCCGACCGCTGTTGAGTATGCGGTCATGTTGGCTTTGATCGTCGTCGTTTGCTTGGCAGCTGTCGGTACCATCGGTACCAACGCAAACGCCAAGTTCACCGAAGTCGGCGCCGCCATCGGCAGCAACTAATTGCCGGCCGCCGGTTCGCCGGCGGCATGCTCTGCTATCTCGACGCGGTCGGGTGCGGGTTCCGATATCGGAGCCTCGCACCGCCGCGGACGAGATGTTTTCGTTTCCGACCGCCATGCGTTTCGTACTGGATACGAGTCCGATGAATTACCCGCTGCTTCCCGCCGACGCGGCCGCCTATGCCTGGCAATTGTCTTGCTGCTTGGTGACGTTGCTGTTTGCGATGTTCAGTTGGATGATCGGGCCGCGCTAGAAAAGACAGACAAAACACTTGATCGCGAGGCGTGATCGATGCCTTCGCGATCCTTCCTTACCAAACCTACACCGACACACGGCCAGTCACCCGCACAGTGACCCGCCATTCCATCACGGGGATAACGATGACCACATTACTAAACGGCATGGCCGAAAATTGGACCGTATGGTTCGTCACCATCGTCATGGTGGTCGCCGCCGTGATCGACGGCATCGCACTAAAGGTGCCCAACTGGTTGACCTTTCCGTTCATCATCATGGGCTGGGTTCACTGCACCATCACGGGCGGACTGGGATGGCAAAGTGAGGGCTTGCTATTCAGTTTGCTTGGCACGGTGACTGGCATGATGTGCTTGCTGCCCCTGCGCAACCGCGGCGGCATGGGGGCCGGCGACGTCAAGTTGCTGGCCGGTCTGGGTGCCTGGCTCGGTGCGATGGTGACGTTGTACGCATTCGCCGCGACCGCCATCGTCGGCGGCATCATGGCTGCAGTCATGATTTGGCGAAGCGGCCAATGGGAAAAGCACTTCGCGATGGCTCACAAAATCATTCACGAGTGGAAGACCGTTCGCAAACCGGCCGCCCTGGCCGCGATCGCTCGCGAACGCAAGCCAACGATGTCCCTGTTGCCGTACGGCATCCCGATGACCATCGGCACGATCATTTATTTCGGCTACGCCGGAATGTTGATTTAAGCGGTTAGCCGCATCAAAACGATCGCGCCGCGCCGATCGATCGGGCCAGTTCATCCACCGCCGGCAACGCCACGCCTCGCTTGGCCGCTTCATAACGGATCGCTCGTTCAAAGAACGGGAACGGGAACGAGCTGTGTCGCTTGATCGCGTAACGCTGGACCGCGACGACCAACTTTGCGTCCAGCTCTCCCCGGCGAACTTTATCGACGACCAACGCCAAGTAATCGCGTTGGTCTTCGCGAGTCGCATGCAAGCGGTTGACCAATTGATCGTTTAGCAGCGCCAGCGGATCGGCCGGCGTGACCGTCGACGTCGGGGCAACGATTTGGGCGTGGACTTCGCCAGCGAAAACGCCAGCGAAGATCAAAGCGGTCATCAGACAAAAAGATCGCATCGGCTTGGTTCTTCCCATATGCGGCGCAAAGAATTTCGATGCCGTATCGACTACCAAGCAAGCGACACGCGACGCAAGGTCACGCCAAGACGGGTTTCACGACGTGACCGTGAACGTCGGTCAGCCGGAAGTTGCGACCTTGATACTTGTACGTCAATCGTTCGTGATCGATGCCCAGCAAATGCAGCATCGTGGCATGAAAGTCATGCACGTGGACGGCATCTTCGACCACGTTGTAACCGTACGGGTCCGTTTGTCCGTGAACGCAACCGCCCTTGATGCCGCCGCCGGCCATCCAAATCGTGAAACATCGCGGATGGTGATCGCGACCAAAATCCGTCGGCGTCAATTTGCCTTGGCAATAATTCGTCCGCCCGAATTCGCCGCCCCAAACCACCAACGTGTCCTCCAACATGCCCAAACGTTTTAGGTCTTGCACCAGCGCGGCCGACGGTTGATCGGTTTGTTGACATTGCTTCGGCAAGCCCTTGGGCAAGCCGCCGTGATGGTCCCAGCCTTTGTGATAGAGCTGGATGAAACGAACGCCCCGCTGTGCCAACCGCCGCGCCATCAGACAGTTCGCCGCGAACGTCCCCGGCGTCTTCGCATCGGGTCCGTACGATTCGACGACGTCGGCCGGTTCGTCGGCAAAGCTGGTCGCCTCGGGAATCGACGCCTGCATGCGAAAGGCCAGTTCGTACTGGGCGATGCGAGTTTCGATCTGGCGGTCGCGTTGTTTGTCCAACTGCAACTGATGCAACTTGCCCAACGTGTTCATCGCCGACGCGCGAGCCCCCGCGTCGATGCCGTCAGGGTTGGAAAGGTACAGCACCGGATCACCGCCGCTGCGAAACGAAACGGCTTGATGGTGACCGGGCAAGAAACCGCTGCCCCAAAGTCGCGCCGAAAGCGGCTGGCCGTAATTCTGGTCCTTCGTCGTCATGACCACGAACGCGGGCAGGTCGGCGTTGTCGGTTCCCAAGCCGTAATCCAACCACGCGCCGATGCTGGGCCGACCGGGAATCATGCTTCCAGTTTGCATGAACGTGACACCGGGGCCATGGTTGATCGCCTCGGTCGTCATCGAACGCACGACGCAAATGTCATCGACAATCTTCGACGTGTACGGAAGCAAGTCGCTGACCCAAGTGCCGGACTGACCGAACTGCGAAAATTTGAACGGCGAACCGACCAGCGGCAAAGTCGATTGATTGCCGCTCATCCCGGTCAGTCGCTGTCCGCCGCGAATCTCGTCCGGCAATTCGGTGCCATGCTTTTCAATAAGCAGCGGCTTGTGATCGAACAAGTCCAACTGCGACGGAGCGCCCGACTGGAACAAAAAGATCACGCGTTTCGCTTTGGCCGGATGATGGGGCGACGAAAGCACGCCACCCGATTCGCCCGCCATGATCGCGTCGGCAGCGATCGCGCCGAACCCCAATCCGGTCGCCTTCAACATCGACCGCCGCGAAAATGTGGTTGGGTGGTTCATCGTTTCACCATGCTTCCGTCATAGTTCATCAGCGTGCCAACCACAACGGTCATCGCGGCCAGCGAAGCCGCGTCGATCGATTGGTCCGGACCGGCGTCGCCGATGGTCAAGAACTTTTTGCTGCGTGACGCGTCCGCCGAAAAGTATTCGCGTTGCTGTTGATACAATTCGACCAGCAATCGCGTTTCATCATCGGTCGGTCGACGACTGGTCATCGTTCGAAAGGCTTCGACGATCGTGGCTTCGCTGAAGTCGTGATCGCGCAGCAAGCGTTCGGCCAGCCCACGCGATGCTTCGACGTACTGCGGTCCGTTCAGCATCACGAACGCTTGCAGCGGAGAAGCCGTTCGTTCGCGGTTGACGCGGCATACTTCGCGGTTCGATGCGTCCAGCGTCATCATCACGGGCGCCGGCGCGGTGCGTTTCCAGTACGTGTAAACGCTTCGTCGATACAAGCCTTCCCCGTGATCGCGATCGACCGGCTTGTACGACACTTCGACCTCGTACGGTTTCGCCGGCGGCCCGCCGATCGTCGTCGTCATCCGTCCGCTGATAAAGATCGCGTTGTCTCGCAACATCTCCGCCGGCAATCGGTACGACGGAAATCGAGCGAGCCACAAGTTGGCCGGATCGCATCCGAGGATGTTTGGATCCGGATGATCGCTGGACCGCCGATACGTTTGCGACATCACGATCCGCTTCAGCATCGCCTTGGTATCCCAGCCGCCCCGGATGAACTCGACCGCCAAATGGTCCAGCAATTCCGGGTGCGTGGGCGGCAAGCCCTGGCTGCCGAAATCTTCCGGCGTGCGGACCAGACCGCTTCCGAACAGCATTTGCCAGAACCGATTGACGGCCACGCGAGCGGTCAACGGATGGTTTTCATCGCAAAGCCACCGGGCAAGTCCCAAGCGATCGCGCGGTGCGGTCTCGGGAAACGCGGGCAGCGCCGCCGGGGTGCCCGGGCCGACCGTTTCCCCAGGTTGGTCATACAAACCGCGACCGAGAATGAACGTCGGACGGCGTCCCGCCTGTTCTCGCATCACCATGATCTCCTCGACGGCGTCTTCGATCTTGCACTTTGCCAGCCGAGCTTGCAGCAGGCTCGATCGCGACTCGATCACATCCTCGTCTTGCCGCGCGATCCGATGGTCCGTCGAGCCGTCACGCTCCGGTGCATTGGCTAGTGACGCGGCTTCGTAATCGGTCAGCCGCACGTCGAAAACACGAAAGCCGTCGACCAGACCGTTTTTGAAACCGCGGTCGCGGAACCGCTGGCCGATCGCGATCGTGTCGCCTCCGCCGCCCGTGATATTCTTCGTCAATGCATCGACGACGACTTCGGTTTCCGCTCGTTTGCCGTCGACGTACACGGCAAGCCCACCTGCACGACTGGACCCGTCATTGGTCACGCTGACGTGAACCCATTGGTCGACCGGGATCGGCAGTTTCGTTTGGACGCTGATCGCGTTGCCTGGCCAAAAGTGAATCAGCGACCATTGCAAGTGCCCGTCGACGATCAACAACTCGTATCCGCGACTGGCCGCGTCCGTCCACGCTCGCGAGCGATGGAAGACGACCGCGCGGTCTTTCACGTCCGGCGTCTTCATCCACAACGAAACCGAAAACGGATCGCTGCGACGGAAGTTGCCGACCTTCGTTTCGACCGCGTCGTCGCCCGTCAATTGCACCGCGTTGCCATCGACGCCATCGACGATTTTGTTTGCACCCGTCGGCGGATCGTCAAAGTCCAGCGTTAAGATCGGTTCGGCGATCGTGACTTGATCCAGGCGATCTTGCCAAACGCTTCGTCGCGACTCGAACAAACTCGCATGCTGTTCTTCCAGTTCGGCAACCTGCTTTGATGCGGCGGCGAGCGATCGCTTCTGAGCTTCGGTCGGTAGCGGTAACGTCGGCGTCGGCACCGATTCGGTGAAGTACGAGTACAGGCCGGCTTCGTTGATGTTGTCGAAGAACGCGGTCAGCTGAAAATATTCCGATTGGCTGATCGGATCGTACTTGTGGTTGTGACATCGGCAGCACTCATACGTCAGCCCCATCATCGCGGTCGCGACCGTTTGAGCTCGATCGGTCACCGATTCGATCCGGTACTCTTCGGGCACGCTGCCGCCTTCGCATTCTTGGGGATGCAATCGGTTGAACGTCGTCGCCAAGATTTGGTCGTCGGTCGCGTCGGGGAACAAATCGCCGGCAAGCTGCTGGGTCAAGAACTGGTCGTACGGTTTGTTCTCGTTAAACGCTCTGACGACCCAATCTCGCCAAGGCCACACGGTTCGATCGCGATCAACCTGGAACCCGTACGTGTCGCTGTATCGCGCCGCGTCCAACCAATCGGCCGCCATCCGTTCACCAAAAGCCGCTCGCGATAACAGGCCCTCGACCAAGTCGGCGTAAGCACTAACCGAATGATCATTCAAGAACGCATCGATCTCCGCGACCGTCGGCGGCAATCCGGTCAAGTCGAACGTGACGCGGCGGATCAGCGTTTCTTTGTCCGCCGCTGGTGCTGGTGCAAGCGATTGTTTCTGCAGTTGTCGGTCGACCAGTTCATCGATCGTCGCGTGTCCGCTGCTTTGCGGTCGCTCGAACGACCAATGACCTTGGTACTGGCCCCCGTCATCGATCCAACGCCGCATCGTTTCGATCTGCGCAGGCTTCAGCGATCGTTCTGAAGCGGGCGGCGGCATGACGACGTCGGGATCAGTTGACGTGATCCGATCGTACACGTCGTCCAAGTCGGCTTCGCCGGCCATGTCTAGACGCAGGTTGGCGGCTCGGTTTTCATCGTCGGGTCCGTGACAGTGAAAACAATTCTCCGATAAGATCGGCCGAATGTCGCGATTGAAAGTCACGCCGGAATCACCGCTCGCGAGTGCGGCGAGACAGAGGGTAAAGCAGCAACCAAAAAAGCGAATGAAACGCATGACGACTGGATAGGAAGTGGGGCGGGCGGCGGGCTTTTCATTGTAACCGCGATCATCGGCACATTCGGAAACGTCCGCCACAACCCGATCGTTTTGGTGAACGGGTGTGCCAACTTTGCGATCGCTCGATGCCGGAACGAGCAACAGTTAAGCGATTCGATCGCGTTCTCCCTTTCCTAAAGTTACCGTGTCGCAAGCCGAGTCGATTTCCGCCGAAACGAATGATCGCAGCTTCGTCGCCGACTCTCTGGCCATCGGAATGGCGGTGATGCTGGCGATGACGATCGTCCAGCGTGGGCTGGGGTTCTTCCGCGGCATTTGGTTTTGCCGGTTGTTGGATGATGCCGTCGTCGGCCAGTACTCGATGGCGTATGACTTCATCACGATGATCACGCCGGTGATGCTGCTGGGCATTCCCGGCACGCTGCCAAGATACGTCGAACACTATCGCCTTCGCGGTCACCTTTCGCCGCTGGTCCGACGGATGTGGACGGCGACTTGGACGCTGGGTGTCGCGTTCTTCGTCGCGATCATGTGCTTCCCGGACTTCTTCGGCTGGCTGGTGTTTCTGGAACCGCAAAGCCTGTCGATCGTCTACGCGGTTGGCGTCGGCGTGATCGCGATCATCGCATTCAATTTTGTTTATCAGACGGTTTCGGCGCTGCGGCAAGTCCGCGTCGCGTCAATGATGCAGTTCGTCCAGTCGGTTGCCTTCACGATCATCGGCATCGGATGGTTGTCCGCCGGCGGAGGCCTGACTGGTTTAGTGTACGCATTCGTCGCGGCGACCGTGATTGCAACGGTACCCGGGGCAACCGCCTTGATCCGCGGTTGGGCGGGGCTTCCGAGTAGCGAAGAACCGTTTGATGGTTCGGCGATGTGGCGACGGTTGTTGCCGTACGCGGCGGCGCTGTGGGCGATGAACCTGTTGTCCAACGTGTTCGCGCTCTCGGATCGTTACATGATCCTGCACTTGTTGCCCGGCGACATCGACACGCAAGCGGCGGTGGGCCAGTATCACAGCGGCCGGATCATTCCGGTGCTATTGACCAGTCTTGCGACGATGGTCAGCGGCGTGCTGATGCCGTATCTAACCGCAGACTGGGAAGCCGGTTTGAAAACAAAAGTCTCGCAGAACATGCGGAAGATTCTATTTGGCGCTTCGATCGCGTTCACCATCGGTGCCGCCTGCAGTCTGGTGGTCTCGCCGTGGTTCTTCCGCGTCGTGCTGGAAAACCGATACGCCGAGGGCCTGGCACTGATGCCGATGACGTTCGTGTTTTGCATTTGGGTTTCGCTGGCCACGATCGGGCAAGACTATTTGTGGGTCGCCGAGAAGGGCAAGTGGGTCGCGGTGGCGATCGGCGTCGGTTTGATCGTGAATGTGATCTTGAACTGGGTGCTGTTGCCGATGTGGGGATTGCACGGCGCGGTGGTGGCAACGCTGGTCGCAAACGGCATCGTGTTGTTGGCGTTGTGGGTGGCGATGATCCGAAATGGATACGTCGCCGACCTGACAACGTTGATTCTGACGATCCTGCCCGCGACGCTGCTGGCCGGCCCGTCGATCGCAATCGCCTGCGTAGTGGTCGCCTGCATCGGAACGGCCGACGTCCGTGAATGGTTTGGCGAAGCGGTCGACGTGATGAAGCGAAAGTTTGCGAGTCTGACGTTCTGGCAAGCGACCGCGTAAAGCGAAGCAAGCATCAATGAAACGTCCTTTGAAACCAACGCCGAAACGTATCGAAACCACACCTACTTTATGGTACACGGTCCTTCTGTGGCGTCACTTCGTCGGCCTGGTAGTCGACCAGGAAACCGATAAACCAAAGCCGAAAGATGAACAATCAATCATCGCCGCCGTCGCCGGCGGTTGCCTGGCCAACGAAATCGGCTTGGTGATCATCGTTGTCATCCTCGCCCCGTTCGCGATCGCGTTAGTCGCCGCAGCGGCGCTAGACGTTGTTCTGCTGCCATACACGATCACCCGCGTGTTTGTGATCCAGCAGGCTTAGACGCGGCTGCATCAGCGACCCCAGGGGTTCTTCGGCCGTCCTGTTTTCGCAGCCGACGCTTGCGATGATGACGGCTTCGATGATGACGGCTTTGACGTCATCGATTTGCGAGCGTACGGCGACTTGGCCGCCGACCGAGGTTCCTTCGGCTTGGCGGCGACCCGGGTCTCGTCGTCGTTGAACTTGAACAGTTGCATTTCGTCGCTTTGAACGACTTCGCGGATCTGTTCTTCGGTGACAGATTTGCCGCTGGCATTGGCGGCAGCGACCAGTTCTTCGACGCTGGCAAAACCATCGGCGTCCAGTTTCAAACCAATCGACTGGGGTTCGTGCCGCAGGATAAAGGTCAAGTACTTGCAAATTTTAGTGAGTCGTTTGTTCATCGCCCGATGATAACCGCCCAGAAAAAAGACAAAACCGCAGAAGCCATTTCTAGCTGGCAAAAATTCGCGGTCGCTACGCCTCGACCGAACGGTACTCTTGGGCAACAAATGATGCTCCGCCAAAAACAAACCTCCGTTTCGGCTAGGCTCATCGTCCACCGCCGTGTTGCTGGTCAACGCGACAGATGCCCTCCAAACAAAATCGGAACCCAATGCCCAGCGTCGATTTCGACAACAGCTACGCGCGGCTATCGGATCACTTTTTCGTACGGCAGCCACCCGTCGCCGTCACGGCCCCGCAACTGATTCGTTTGAACGACGCGTTGGCCCAGTCGCTCGGCTTTCATCCGGATTCGCGTTCACCGGCCGAGTGGGCAGAGGTCTTCGCGGGCAACGTCTTGCTCGACGGCAGCGATCCGCTGGCCATGGCGTATGCGGGTCACCAATTTGGAAGTTTCGTTCCGCAACTTGGCGATGGTAGGGCGTTGTTGATCGGCGAAGTCATCGATCGCGACGGCATCCGACGCGACATCCAGTTGAAAGGATCCGGCCGAACGGCGTTCTCGCGAGGCGGTGACGGCCGCGCCGCGATCGGTCCGGTTCTGCGCGAGTACGTGGTCAGCGAAACCATGCATGGGCTGGGCATCCCGACCACCCGGCGCTGGCCGCGGTGACGACGGGCGATCCTGTTTATCGCCAAACGGTCTTACCCGGCGCGATACTAACCCGCGTGGCCCAAAGTCACGTCCGCGTCGGAACGTTTCAGTTTTTCGCCGCGCGTGGCAACTGGAAAGCCATCCGCGAACTCGCCGATCACGTCATCAAGCGAAACTATCCCGACTTGCAAGACCGTCCCCATCGCTACGCCGAATGGTTACAGGCCGTGGGCATGCGTCAGGCCAAACTGGTCGCAAGCTGGCTCGGCGTGGGCTTCATCCATGGCGTCATGAATACCGACAACATGTCCGTCGCGGGGGAAACGATAGACTACGGCCCGTGCGCGTTCATGGACCATTACGACCCCGCGATGACCTTCAGCTCGATCGATCACGGCGGCCGCTACCGCTATGAAAATCAATTGCGGATCGTCCAGTGGAATCTCGCCCGCTTGGCCGAGACGATGTTGCCGTTACTAAACGACGATCAAGACAAGGCCGTCACTGAAGCGACCGAAATCGTGGAGGCGATTTATCCGCAGGCCGAGGCCTTTTCGCTTGACGTGATGCGGCGGAAACTCGGCTTCCACCAATCGCGTTCCGGCGACCGCGAACTCGTCGAAACGCTGCTGGCGTTGATGCAGCGATCCAGCGCCGATTTCACGCAAACCTTCCGCTGTCTTTGGAAGGCCACTGCGTCCGAAGAAACTGCCCGCGAACTGACTGATCGGATCGGAACGAGCGAGAAGGCGGACGAGTGGTTTCGGTCCTGGCGAACGCGGCTCCTGTCCGAAGGCGTTTCGCACGGGGAAGCAGCCGAGCGGCTACGCACAACCAACCCGGCGCTGATTCCACGCAACCATCAAATCGAAAGAGTCCTGGCGGCTGCCACTACCGCCGCAGACTTCGTGCCGTTTCATGAACTCGTCGATCGACTCGCCAATCCATTCGACGCGGATGCCGACGCGATGCCCGAAGCGGCCGCACCCGATCCCGAGCAGCGGGTCACCCAGACGTTCTGTGGCACGTGAGTTCATTCGGGGGACAAGTTCATTCGGGGGGACATGATTCGGGGGGACATGGCCAACAAGACATTCCGAACGAATATACTGACGTCTCAATCCGTCGCCACACAGAGGTCCTGGACATGCTGACTTTGTTAAAAAATTCGATCGCCGTCGTTTGCATCGCCGCTTTGGCGTCCATTGCGACCGCCGACGACGCGGCCACTTCGCACCATGATGTGGTCATCTACGGCGGCACTTCGGCAGCGATCACCGCTGCGGTTCAAGTGAAACGAATGGGTCGTTCGGTCATCGTGGTGTCTCCCGACAAACACCTCGGCGGTTTGACATCGGGCGGTTTAGGATTCACCGATTCGGGCAATAAGAATGCGATCGGTGGATTATCACGCGAGTTTTATCAGCGGGTCTACGCACACTACAGTGACGATTCCGCTTGGGTCCAACAAACCCGTGATTCGTACGGGAACCGTGGTCAGGGACACCTTGCTCGGGAGGATGACGCTCGCACGATGTGGGTTTTTGAACCGAAGGTCGCCGAAGAAATCTTTGAAGTGTTCGTCGCCGAAAATGAGATCGTCGTCGTTCGTGACGCTTGGCTGGACCGCGACAAAGGTGTTCAGAAGACCGACGGGCGGATCCAATCCATCACTACCCTTGATGGCCGCCGCTTCGCCGGTGAAATGTTCATCGACGCCACCTATGAAGGTGACTTGATCGCCGCCGCCGGGGTGGAAACGACTGTCGGGCGTGAATCAATTTCACAGTACAATGAACCGCACAACGGAGTCCAACCCGACGCCCGAAACCACGCGCATCACTTCAGCGTGCTAAGTCGCCCGGTGGACCCTTATGTCATTCCCGGCGATCCGACCAGTGGCGTGCTCCCGCTGATCTCGACGGATCCGCCGGGAAACTTTGGTGACGGCGACAAGAAGGTGCAGGCTTATTGTTTTCGGACGTGCATGACAAACTACGCCCCCAACCGCGTTCCATTCCCGAAGCCGGAAGGTTATCGATCGGAAACTTATGAGGTTTTGGCACGCTGCCTTGACGCGGGATGGGATCGTATCGGACAGAAGTTTGACGCCATTCCGAATCGAAAGACCGACACGAACAACCATGGCCCGGTCAGCTTCGACCATATCGGTGCGAACTATGACTATCCCGAAGCATCTTACGAGCGACGACGCGAGATCATCGCCGACCATGAAAACTATCAAAAAGGAATGCTGTATTTCATGGCCAACGACCCGCGTGCCCCCAAAGAAATCCGCGACGATGTAAGCAATTGGGGATTGGCCGCCGATGAATTCACCGACAATGACAACTGGCCTCACCAGTTGTACATTCGCGAGGCGCGGCGAATGGTGGGCGAGTTGGTGATGACGGAGAATCACTTGACAAAACGAATTCCGACGCCTGATTCGATCGGCATGGGTTCCTACACGATTGATTCCCATAATGTACAACGCTACATCACCGCACAGGGACACGTCGAGAACGAGGGTGACATTGGCGTTCCGACCAATGGCCCGTATGTCATTGCCAAAGACTCGATTTTACCGAAGCGAGATCAATGCAAGAATTTACTGGTTCCCGTTTGTGTTTCATCGTCCCATATCGCGTTCGGTTCGATTCGCATGGAACCGGTTTTTATGATCTTGGGCCAGTCCGCAGCCACGATTGCGGTGATGGCGATTGAACAGAACCTGTCGGTCCAAGACGTCGCCTATGAAAGCCTGCGAACGCGACTGATCGCCGATGGTCAAGTGTTGGAAGCCGATCCGTCATGGGCCGCCTCCCCAAAACACAAAGACGGTTGGGCCGTGAAATCGCAGCGGGGAGTGATCGTCGATGACCGTCAAGCGAAAACGAGCGGCCGGTGGATATTAAGCAATTCTTCGCTGCACTATTTCGGTAGCCAGTATGTCCACAACAACAATGAAAACGCGACCATGAAGTCGATCCGCTTCGACGCGACGCTACCAAAAAGTGGAACCTACGATGTTCGTTTTAGCTATCCGCCCAGCGGTAATCGATGCACAAAAACGCCCTTAACGATCCATCACCGGGACGGACAAACAACGGTCCGGATCGATCAACGCAAAGCGGGCCCGGTCGATGACCAGTACTTCGTCAGCGTCGGTCAATTTGAATTTGAATCAAGCAGCCCCGCATCGGTGGTCATTGCCACCGAAGGAACCAATGGATACGTGGTCGCCGATGCGGTCGAATTTGTGTTGGTTAAATAGCTGAACAGTTCAGCGAGATCCAAGAATATATATCTAGAAAGTCGTCCAATGAAGAATGATGCTCCAACAATGAAGGCTTATCCAATCAGAACGATGGCTTTGGTCGTTCTTTTCCATTTGGTGGTGTACCAAAGCACCATGGCTGCTGAATCCGCAGAAAGGCCCAGCCTCGGACGCCTTTCTGAGAAGTACGAATCGGGCGGACGAGGGCCCGAAACGGTCTCGACGGGAGTCGGCGACCCGGGCGGGGTTTCGTACGGGACCTATCAACTCGCCTCGGCCCTGGGCAACGCCGATCGGTTCGTGGACCAATATTACCCTTCCAAATTCAAGGGACTTAAAGGCGGAACCCCGGAATTCACCGAAGCTTGGAAGAAGCTGGTTGCGAAGGATCCCGAGGAGTTTCATCGTAACGAGCATGAATTCATCAAGCGCACGCACTACGATCCTCAGGCGAAACTGCTTGAAGCCGAACTAGGGATCGATCTCGACCATCGTTCTGCGGCGTTGCGTGATGTTGTTTGGTCGTGTGCGGTTCACCACGGCCCAAATTCAAAGCTGATCGTGACTGCCTCGAACAACCTACCTGCGGGAACGGATGTCAATTTTCCCACATCAGACACCGAACTGATCAAGGCGATATATGCCGAACGGGGGCGCATCGACGACCAAGGGAAGCTGGTCTATTTCCAGCGAGTTTCCGACTCTTGGAAGCCAGGTCTTAGCAAGCGATTCCAAAACGAACTGGTAGATGCCCTGGAAATGCTGCAAGCGGACTGAGCCGATAACGCCGCAGGTCAACAAGAAGATTCGCTGATCGGGTCAGTCCCCTGTCGGTGAGGGAACAGCTTTCCGGATAGCGTGAACAACAACTGACGTCGCTGATCCCACCAGGGTTCAGACCGGACTGAACCCTGGCGGGATCAGCTACGGTAACTCCGTTACTTATTGATCAAGCGATACTTCACACGCTCGCGAAGCTGGATGTACGGGTCGCTCCATCGTGGCACGGTGGTCTCCACCGTGGTCGCACACGGCGGGGACTGCCTTGCTATCTTCAGCCGATGAACTAGCTGCGGCGGAGGCGACGGCGGAAGCCGAAACCCAGGGCGACGGCACCCAATGCGACGAACGTGCCGGGCTCAGGAATGGCCACCGCGTCGAACATGACACCGGACGCTCGCATGGAAGTGAACGTGTTGGCTCCGGCTACTTGGAACAACTGGTACTGAGCGGACGCGTTCAGCGCGGCACTGCCGAGGAAAATCCACTCGTTTCCGGTGCTGTTCTGGTCCAACGAGACACTAAAAAGGTCGGTGGTGCCATCACTAAGACGAAACGTCGTCGATCCACCAGAGACGTTAGTGGAAAATGGCCAAGTCGCGTAGATGTTGTAATCGCCCGTCGCGCCAGCGGTCGCGCCGGTCGCAAGGGAGCCCCCGGCGTTCAGAGCGGTGCCTGCAGCGATGGCCGTATTGTCGCCATCAACTGCAGGGTTGTAGCTGAAGACGTACGTATCGAGATCGGGCAAAACGGCATCCCCGCCAAAGATACTACTTCCCAAACCCAGGCCAACGGCAGCGCTTGTCGCAGTACTGGTCGAGAAAACAGTCATGCCAGTACCAAGACCAAAATTAGGGCTTGGTTGGGCTCCAGTGACCCCCGGATCCGTATCAACTCGAACCACGAACGCAGCACTCGCGGGCGTCAACCCTACGACCGACAAACCGAGGACGGCGATCAAAGCCGAAACAAATGCACGAATCATTGAATTTCCCTTTTTAATCTCTGAACCACGAGTATCAGCGCTGGCCTTCCGCCCAAAGGAATTGCTGTACACAGAAAGATGCACGGCCGAAGCTAATCGTTAAGATTGCGGGCGTCAACGATAAAATGGGTTATCTGGTCGTTTCAGGGGGGCTGCCGAGGGAAACAATGCTTGGCCGGTGCCATGCACCAAGGGGTTTGCCAGCTTCGCTGGACAATCACGAAAAAACGCCGCTGGTGACAGCGGCGTTTCCAATCGCATTTTTCGAGAGCGATTTTACATTTCGTTGAAGCGACTCAATCCGCCGATTTCATTCGGCGGCGACGGTGGACAACGAAGCCAGCACCGATCAGGCCTAAAGCGACCAACGACGATGGTTCCGGAATCGCAACCACGCTGCGGAACGCTTGGATACCGTTGTTCGTGTTCATGGCATAGAGACGAATGAAACCGTCGGAATCGACGCCAAAGTCGAGATTCCCCACCCCGTTTCCGTTTGAAACGCTTGCTCCGACGATCGTACTCAGAGACTGGCTCAAAACGGGCCCACCCGAGGCGGCGAGGTCGTAAATTCGGACGAGGCTAGAGTTGATATCCACGCTTGCCAATAGGTCTTCAGGACCGAATGCGGCGAGCGGCCCTTCACCAGCAGAGGCAGGTGTGATGGTCGTCGCAGCCAAAGTGTTTAAGTCACCAACAATGAAATTACTTGAAGTCTGCTTGCCGATGATCGTGTTCGGGTCCAAGAAGTCCAGCCCGAGCCGAAATGAACCAGCCGCAGCTGGCAGCGGATTGGCGATCGTCGACGTGAAGTTCGCTGCCATCGGTCGTCGTCAGAAGAGCGACACCTTGGCCACCGGATCCGCTGGCCACAATGCGGGTACTGTCCCCGCTGCCAATCACAGAAAAAGTGTCACCGGTCCTCGCAAGGCCACTGGCACCATCGAAAGCGACCGTGGGGGCGGCAGCTGCGTTGGCCCAACGGTAAACTTTGAAATTGGTCTCCAATCGCTAAGATTGCCCATGTAAATCGAACCATCGCCACCAACGGCGACCCTATTGCGTTTCCAGGGAATGTTCCGCCGGCGAGGTCCGCCAGTCGACATGCTAAGAACACCTGCGGCAGCACCGGTATCGCGTTGTAGATACGAACATTTAAGCCTCCATTTCGATCAACAACGTAGACTTGGTTCGCCATTGCGCTGTAGGCCATGCCCCGTTGAGAGTTGGCCGGTATGCCGAGACTGCCACCGGGCACTTCGGCAGGTGACAACCACCCATCGCCGCCGAAACTGCTCAACGCCTCAAACAAAATGGCACCGTTGGCCACGCTGGTCGACAAGGCCGATCCCGCGACCAAAGCCAAACTAAAAATCCACCCACGCATCGTCATCTTCATCGTAGTTTCCCAAAAATGTTCAAAAAGAGCCTCGATTTACGACTTTCCGCACTACGCCTCGGGCTGGATTGAGATAAGACAAGCCCCCAACCCCCCGAAGTTAATTTTCGATGAATGGGATGTCAACGGTAAAATGGGTCGTTTTGGTTATTCAGTTACTTTTGGCTCTCGTCGACAGATTCGATTTCCGGCTGGACCTCCGCAGAACCTGCCAAGGACGGCACGCCACAGCAGAGGAACGCTTCATCGGGTGGCGTTTGTGGCTCGTTAATCCTACGTAGTCTTTCGCGATTGATATCGTTCAGCCGGGACCGTTGCTGGTCGGCGGTAAGTGTCGAGCTTCCATAGGCCACCGCGACGGCCTGCCAAGACAACGACTCCAGCGGCCGACGCAACTGATCAAGCAATTCGATCAGTTCGGCGATTTGGGCCCCATCCCGACGATCCGACTTCGCCATCGCGCTACCAATTTCTTGCGTTTGAACCAACCAGTCGGCACGCTGCCTAGCCTGATCCGCCTCGGCGAGCGAACCTGCGGCGGTGAGCGATTTCGACATTCGCTGGTACGCTTCATGGTCGGTCGGGTCGAGCAAGACCACGCGACAGAAATACCGGGCTGCGAGTTCGTGATCGGACTGATGATCCGCCAGGACGCCTCGCGCGAACCAAGCATCGGCCACCGTCAAGTCGGCCGCATCAACCGCCCATCTTTCAAGCGAAGACATATCGCCGACCTGGGCGTGGACGCGGCCAAGTAGTGCCTAATGCTGCGAGCGCCGATTCGTCCGATGCCTTCGGATCGACGGTGGTCAATTCGCTCGCTGCTCGGTCCCAATCACCATTGCTGATCGCCCACCTAGCCCGTCCCAGCGGCCCGATCGGCTCAAACGATTCGCGGCCGAGGTCCGCGGCAAAAGGACTGGCATGACTGAGCAGGGCGCGTAGTTCAACTTCTTCGACGTTGCCCAACTGACACAAGCAATGCAGATGGCTGGCGGCCTGTTGTCGCCGACCCTGACGGAGGAGTAACTCAGCGAGTTGCCGGTGGGCCATCGCGGCGTCGGGGACTGATCGAAGCACTTGGCGGAAACGTGATTCAGCTTCCTTCCATTCGCCTTGGATCACCAGCCATTCAGCGGTTTGGCCGAGCGCCGGAAGCCGCGTTTCGGGGACATCAAGCGACAGCTTGTCCAGCATCATGACGGCCTCGGGGAATCGATGTTCATGGCCAAGGACGATCGCCATCATGAACACGTTTTGCGGATCGTCGGGCCCCATCGATACCGCTTGACGAATGGCTTTACCAGCGGCCCGAATGTTTCCAGCCTGTAACGCTTCACCGGTTTGTATCAACAGAGTCTGTACGTCCACAATCGACTCGGTTGGAGTCTCCACCGGCGTTGCCTCGACCGACCTTTCGACCTCAGCATCCGAGCCGATGGAGGGCTGGACCGATGATGAGTCCATTGGTTCAGGGATCGCAGTAGGTTCGGGGATCGCAACAGGTTCAGGGATCGCAACAGGATCGTTTGCCTCACCGCTGCAACCAACGAAGGTCAAAAGCAGCAGGCTTAAGACCGAGCAACGCTCGCGATTCGACGCCGAAGAAAAAGCGGATGGTCGAAACATCAGTTTTTGAGTCCGGCGTCGATGGAACAAAATGGCCTGCAAACACAGCAGTTCACCTCGACGTAAGATATCATCGGAGGCCGCCATCGAACGCTGGAGAGCTAATTTTGGGTCGAAACATCAGTAGCATCATCGTGGGGCTCGCCGTCGTTTTCCTCGGCGTTGCTCTTTGGCGACAACAGCTTTCAAGCGATTCGTTAAACGATCAATCCGCATTGACCGCCGAATTCATGTCGCCGGCAGCTGGACCGACGCTCGTCGGCCACGACGTATGTGGCCAATGCCACCAGGACAACTTCCGTCTGCATCGGCAGTCCGGACACGCGTTGACGTTTACCAAAACTCAAGACTCCGCGATTGCCGATCGGTTCGCCGGAAAGGTACTCGACGCGGGCGTTCCACTGGGGCTGTTGACCTACGAGGTTGGCGAGTCGGGATTACGAGTGAAGCGTAACGATGACCCAGCCGCCGCGTCATTCCCGCTGGATTATGCACTTGGATCTGGCCATAACGCTGTCACCTTTCTGTCGCTGGCACCAGACCCTGACCAGGGTGTGGCGGATCAAGCAACCACCGTCGGCATCGAGCATCGCGTCTCTTGGTTCGCTTCGGATGCCAACTTTGGATTGACGCCGGGCCAGTTCGGGGAGACTTCTGAATTTCAAAGGGATCATTTTGGTAGCGTCGTTCGAGGACAAGCGCTGAGCCAGTGCATCGATTGCCACACGACGTCCGGCACCATTCAGGATCACCAGATCGTTGATCTTGTTGCCAGTGTGAACTGCGAAAAATGCCATGGACCGGGAAGCGAGCACGTTCGTCAAGCGAGACAGTCGGAAAAGCCGCCGCCGTTTTCAGTCGGAAAAAGCGGCTGGAACGCCGAGTCTGAATTACAGCTTTGTGGCAGTTGCCACCGAATGCCCATCGATATCTCACCCAAGCAGTTGCGAGAGTACCCCAGCATGCTCGCTCGATTTCAACCGGTGGGCATGCTTCGCAGCGAGTGCTTTCTTCAGTCCGACGGCGAGCTGAAATGCTCGACTTGCCACAATCCGCACGAATCATCAGTCGCAAAATCGAAACAGGACTACATCAAAGATTGCGTGAAGTGCCACCAAGAAGGCCAGTCCGATCACGTGATTTGCTCGGTTTCGCAAAGCGACGGGTGCATCGATTGCCACATGCCACCGCTACGATTCGAGCAGGGGATGATCTTTCATGACCATTGGATCCGCGTGAGGGCCGACTAGACTGCCTTCCGGCTTCCTTCAATAGAAATGTGTTGTTTGGGGTTTCTGAACGCTGTATCATCTGACGCTGACCACCTCTACACCGCTGGTTGACCAAAGGATCGCTCTAAGTCAAGGACTGGACTTTCAAGGTGTTCTCGCCCATTTGAATGAAAGTGTCGAATGAAGAATTGGATGATGGTGTCGGTTTTTGTCTTTGGCGTTGCGTTGACCGGCACGTCCGGTTGTGGCTCCCCTCAAAACACGGTCACCCCGGCGCCCCCGGAAATGATCGATAGCCAGCCTGACGTGGACGAATCAACGGCCGAGTACCAAAAGTCAATGTCGGGCGGCTGAGAAAGTCGCGGGCCAAGGAACTTACTTGTGCAGGTCTCATCGCAGCAGCGATGAGATCTAGCCAAGCCGCCGCTTTACCGGATAGGCATCGCGGCGTCGTTCCATCGCCTTATTGTTCCTTACGGGTTCTTTTTAAGCGTGATAGCGTTGGGTAGCAAAGCCAAGCAGGTTGGCAAGTAATTTTGTTTCTACTTTTTGTAGGCCGTTAATTTAGCGGCTTCTATTTCTCCGTTCCATATTCGAGGTAGGTTCGATGTTTAAGAAGTTTCGGGGCGGTTTCACTCTCGTCGAGTTGTTGGTGGTAATCGCCATCATTGGAGTCTTAGTAGGTCTTTTGCTTCCGGCCGTGCAAGCCGCGCGAGAAGCGGCCCGGCGAATGAGTTGCAGCAACAACTTTAAACAGATTGGGTTGGGGCTGCACAATTACCATTCGGCATTCAATCAGTTGCCGATCCAGGGCGCCGGGACAGGTGCCGGAATCCCACCAAATAACTGGTGGATTTTGTGCAATAGCGCTAGCCAAAGGAACCTCAGTGCTTTGGTGGGCATGGTTCCCTTTATCGAGCAACAAGCACTTTGGGAACAGATCGCTAACCCGAACGCCAGCACCGTGACGGGAGCCCCACCGCCGGCGACCACCGGACTGGTCGCGCCGCCCCGATGGCCAGCCATGGGGCCCAGTCCGACTTTGTTTTCGACCAATCCGGGCTACATCCCGTGGGCGACGAATCTCGCGACGTTCCGATGCCCAAGCGATCCTGGAGAAGGCCTGCCCTCGCTCGGACGAACCAATTACGGCATTTGCATGGGCGATTCCTATTCCCAAGCCCAAGACGATCACATCGTTAACGCAAGCGGTGCGAACTCTACCTACGAAGTAAGCACCAACGGCACCAACGCAGCCAACGCAAGAGCGGTGCAACGTGGTATCTTTGCGCTGATGCGGCCTGCTGGCTTCCGAGATGTCCTTGACGGCCTGTCAAACACCATCGCAATGGGCGAGATCATCACCGACCTTGGGGATCGCGATGTCCGCAGTTCGTACGCCGCGGCCAGCGGTGGAGGATCGGCAATCGAGACGAATCCGCTGTTGTGCGTCCAGGGAGGAATGATTGACCCGCTTCGACCAAGGTTTTGGTGCGCCGCGGGGACCACCGGATGCACGCCGCCCTCAGTGTTGCAGCTTAACTTGCCATCCAGCCGTGGTGGAAACTGGGCCGCATCGCTGCGATCGGCCGTCTCCAACGTTTACACGGTTCGTCCGCCCAATAGCGAGCTTTGCATTGGTCGCTGGGCTGACAATTGGGGCAACTTTTCGCCCAGCAGTCACCATCCAGGCGGCGTTCACGTTCTGATGGGCGACGGGGCGGTGAAGTTCATGACCGACTCCATTGAAGCTGGCAATCAGAGTGCACCAATCATCACCAACGCGAATCAACCCGGTGCAATTAGTCCCTACGGACTTTGGGGCGCACTCGGCACTCGTGCAAACCGGGAAGTGATTGACGAAGAGCTCTAGCATCTTTCTGCGGGCCAGCGATTTTTCGCAATGACACGAAAACGACGTGCTTTTCCGGCCGCTGACAAGGCCGCCGCCGTCCGGAAAGGCATGGTCGTTAGGACTCCCGTTTCGTGACTCGCTGACCCGATTCAGGTCAAGCCGACGGACATCCACGACCGGGCCAAAATGGAGTTGGCCCAGGTCGGGTGGGACTTGAAAGCCTTCGGGCTGCCAAAGCGTCTTTAAACGAGGCCCTACCACGCAAGCCTAAATAGTCGATGGCACCAACCGTTGGCCCGGGCGAACCGAACTTGGTTGGGGCTACTGCTAAGTCATGAAACGTCCGTGCCCCTTTCCGCACTTTTACAAGCTCGCTCAAAACTGTCCAAGTTGTAATCGGCGACCTTAAGGTTCTTCCTCCCAAGCGACGCGATCACTTCGTAACAGCCCGTTATATCGGCGACCTTTCTAACGTCGACGTTGGGTCCGAGGACTTCTGCGTAGTAAAATCTATCCAGAACATGCTGGGGTACATCGGTAATGTCCAGAGTGGTTAGCCCCAAAGAAACCTTTCCAATCACGGGCGCGGCATATCCGCCGATTGCCATCCAAGCATCACTGGCATTGGAATCCGTGTTGCTTAGCGTACGCAAATAGCCGTCTTTGTAACCAATGTGGGCAAGTGCGATGCGAGTACGTCGTCTCGCGGTGAATGCTCCTCCGTAACCGATGGTCTCACCTTCTTCGACCCACTTGGTTTGCGAATATTTTACGTAAACTTCGATCATTGGTTCTGTCCCAGGCAAGACGTCTCCTGAATTAGGAGCGCCACCTAGCAGCCCGACGCCGATGCGTACGATGTCAAAATTAAAAGCGTCGTTTGGCAATAGAATCACGCCATCAGTACATGAGAACGATACCGCTCGACGAGGCAATTCAGCCAGCATCAAGTGCAGTTTCTCAAGCTGCCGAAACGACATCGAATGATCATCGCCCTTCACAGTTGCAAGATGGCTCATGTACAAATCCACCTTCAATCCTGCGGTCAGCGTATCGAAACGAGCCGCGAGATCGCATGCTTGTTCATGGCCGATTCCGATGCGGTTCATTCCCGAATCAAGGTGAATCGCCGCATCCAAGATCGTGCCATGGCTCCTTGCACACAAGCTCCACCGTTCAATTTGGCTCATGCAGTTTAGGCAAGGGATTAGCTGGCAGGAAAGGAAAGCGGCTTGCTCCTCTTCAAGCAATCCTGCCATCACAAAAATTTTTGCATCGGCGAAAGGGAGAGATGCACGAAGCGAGATCCCCTCGATGCATTCTTCAACGAAGAAACATCGACAGCCTGCTTCGTAAAGCATCGGAGCAATTTCGTTTGCACCGATACCATGCGCATCCGCCTTTAGAACAACCGCGCACTGGGTCTTCGTCCTCGCCACGTGGGATTGAAAACTGCGGTAGTTATCGACGGCTTGACGCAGGTCACGGATTCTAAGAATCGGATGAACGCCGAACGCTGATCGAGGGATTAAGCGACAACTTTCCTTTAAAGTCCCGTCACTAGCTTCGAACTCACTCATTTAGACACACCCCCGCAATCATGATTGCATTTTCTTGAACCGTCGAATCGTTTCTCGTTCAGCGTTGCCACGTTTCTTCTGAACTTTGCCATGACTTTATACTTCATTTCGGATTCGTGAGAGGGCATGTGGGCCACGCTTTTGACCCGTTGGCACACCTGCGGCGACAACGTCGCAACGCCCCCGCTTTGGCTTGACTTGCAAAATGCATGGCATGAGGTGCCCGAATGAAGCCGATACCGTATGATCTCGTTTAAGATCATCAGAAAGTGGAAAACGTCGGAGGAATCCTTGAAATTCAGAATCGCAAGCCTACTGGATAAGTGGAAGTCAAATTGAACGATCATCCGTATGGCCCTTGGATCTTGCTGCCGCCGCTGGTCGCTTTTGGAATGGCGATCGTTACCCGACGGACCGTCTTATCCTTGGTAATCGGGATTTATGCTGGAGCATTGCTAATGTCCGGCGGCAATCCATTGGTTGCGCTTTACCATACTTGGGAAACGCATCTCTGGCCGACACTTGCTGATCCTGGCAAGCTGCGTCTGTACTCATTCACGATCGTGATGGGCGCTATGGTGGGAGTCGTGACAACTTCGGGTGGCATGCGGTCGTTGATTTCCTGCCTGATTCCTTTTGCCAATAATCGAAGGCGAGGCCAGTTGGCTACATGGCTGATGGGAATGGTGATTTTTTTTGATGACTATGCCAGTACGATCTTGCTGGGAGGCACGTTTCGCCCACTTTGCGATCGGCTACGAATCTCCCGCGCCAAACTGGCATACATCATCGACTCCACCGCCGCGCCGACGGCAAGCCTCGCCATCGTTTCGACTTGGATCGCTGTAGAAATTGATTATATCAGCGAAGGATTGGTGGTCAGCGGGCTCGATCAAGCACTTGCGTTCGAGGCATTCTTAGCCAGCATCCCCTATCGTTTTTATGTGTTGATGTCGCTGTTTTTGGTGCCCATCACGGTGATGATGCAACGAGACTTCGGCGCGATGCACAAATTGGAGGCGGAATGCGTTGCCACTGGGTATGTGGAAGCGAACGACGACGAAGACGCAGAAACCTCGCCGGGCCCCCACCAACGCTTCCGCTGGCTCTTCGCGGTCGTTCCAATCATCACCATGCTGCTTGTTGTTGTTGCCTCGCTTTATGTCACCGGCCTGCAAGCCCTGACCGAAAAAGCCGCCGGTGCAGTCGCTCCGACGATGACCGGTTTTGAGTGGCTGCGTCAAATCATCGGCTCCGCAAATTCAAACGTGTCGCTTCAATACGGCGCGATGGTGGGCTTGGCCGTTGCAATCGGGCTCCCGTTATCGACGCGCACGATTCCGCTCCGACGCCTGACCGAAGGTGCAACCACGGGTGTCCGAATCATTTTGCCTGCCGTTGCGGTTCTGTGGACGGCTTCGGCCCTTTCAAGAATGACGTCCGATCGATCAGTCAGCGGCGAAGTTGCATCACGTCCTTTTCAGTTTCAAGATCATCGTTTGTATGCCGCCTCGTACCTGACGGGATTCCTTTCGGGCAGTACAGGTGACAATAGCAATGGCGACCAGCAACTGCTCCCGCTGGCGCTGCGCCAACGGTCACGTTCTTACTGGCGGCTTTTGTCGCTTTTTGCACTGGAACAAGTTACGGAACCATGGGCATTTTGTTGCCCATGGTCATTCCTCTAGTTTGCGGAATGCTGTCTCTGAAAGGTGATGTATCGCTAGACGACCCGGTCTTGTTAGCGACGATTGCAGGTGTTTTGTCAGGCGCAGTGTTTGGTGATCATTGTTCGCCCATTTCAGATACCACGATATTGTCATCGCAGTCGTCAGGATGTGACCACTTGACTCACGTTTTGACGCAGGCCCCTTATGCGGCACTTTCAGCAACCGTCAGTGTCGCCATCGGAACCTTACCTATCGGCTTCGGCGTTTCGGTGTGGTATCTGTTACCGACGCAATTGGTCGCATTAGTCATTTGCGTGAGAATCTTGGGACGCAAACAGTCGGATGCATAGATTCTCTGTCATAGCGTATTTTGCATGGTCACTGACCTTGAAAAGACCATCGAAACAAGTTTCTGGCATCTGCATATCGAGCGCGAGAGTCTGATGCCCCGAGAATGATCACGATTCGTTTTTTTTCATCTCGTGATCCCGACGCCACCAAACACGCACCTGCAGCATTCGTTGTTCCCGTTTTGGCACCGTCGTATCCTTCAATCTCCAGCAGTTGGTTTGTGTTTTGCCAAATGACGTTTCGGTGATAGCCCTGCTGACTGTCAACGGTACAGGCATACTGCCGAGTCGCGACCAATTTCCGGTACAGGCTGTCTTGCGAAGCCGCAAAAGCCAATCGGCCGAGATCGGCGGCCGTTGTCAAGTGATCAACATCAGGTAGTCCGTTCGGATTGACGAAGTGGGTCGAATTCATGCCGAGGGTCTTAGCGGTTTGGTTCATGTAAGCGACGAATGCTTTCGCGGCATTGTCGCCGTTCTCGGGAAGATCTTTTCGCAGTCGTTCGCCGAAATGCTCCGTGAAAGCGACGGCCGCGTCGTTGCCTGACGGAAGCATCAAGCCATACAGCAATTCCAAAACCGACACTTGCTCTCCGACTCGCAGGCCGCTTGACGATCCGACGGTTTCGTCGGCAACTTGGCTAAACGTGACCAGTTCGTCGGCAACGGTCGGGTCTTTCGCGATCAACTGCGTCACGATGTACGCCGTCATGATTTTCGTTGTGCTCGCTGGTGGAAGTCGCTGGTCGGCGTTGAAACTACTCAATTCCTCGGCGGTCGATCCATCGGCAATGAACCATGCTTTGCTAGTGACGATCGGTGGATCGGAGCTAGTGGATTCTGGCCGCTTCGCAACTTTCTCGGCTTCAGCATTGAACCGTTCTGGATCGTCGGTCGACTGGTCTTCCTCGATCAACTGCCCAAGTTTTTCCCAGGTGGTCTGGTCCAAGACACCCGTGGAATTAATGTTCTGTTCCTGTTGAAATCGCACAACGGCGGCTTCGGTCGATGGTCCAAAGTCACCATCAACACCCAGGCCCGGTGATGGCTTCAAACGATCGTTCAGTGTTCGCTGCAACGACTCCACCAACAGGCCCGTCGATCCGCGGCGCAACGCTTTGCCAACGTCTTCGACGCCGAATCGTTCAGCGATAATTCGCCCAACCTTTGCGCATAAAATTTCCGCTTTGTTGTCATCCCCCCAGCTTTGGTCTTCGTTCTTGTTGGTCAGCACGCAAACCACCACGGTACCGGTCGCGGTTTCGATGATGCCCGCATCAGTACGGCAGTTGCCAATCGCGCCGGTCTTATGAGCCAACTTCATTCCTTCCGGAAGATAGCGAGCCAATTTGCTATTGTCGTCGCACGCCCTCAGCTGATTCATCATCAGCCCCACACTCGCCTCATCGGTCAACCGTCCATCATGAAGACGCGTCAAAAGCGAAACCATCTCATCAGCCGTGGTGCTGCCAATGCCGAACAATCGACTGCGTTCAGGATAAATCGTCGTGTCGCCACGATAGACTTTTGAATGCAACTTTGTATTGACTAATCCAAGTGACTCCATCAACTGCGAAGTTTTTTCCAAACCGACTTGGTCGATCACGACGTTGGTCGCTGTGTTGTCCGAATCACGGATCATCAATCGAATGTAGTCCCGCAGCGCAAGAGTTGCTCCGCTCGAAAAATGGTCTGTCAATATGCCCGAACCTGGCACCTTGTCACCATCGGTCAAGACGATCGACTTGCTCAAGTCAAGCTCTCCGCGACTAGCCGCATGATAAGCTGCGACCATCAAAGGCAACTTGATCAAACTCGCCGTCGGCATCGGCCGGTCGCTGCAGTAGCGAAACGAAACTTTCGATTCCAAATGTTCGATCGCAATGCCCACATCACCCGCATGAGCGGAAATGAGGGGAAGAATTGCTTCCCGCAGTGCGTCATCATCCGCCGCGGGTGATTGCGAGTAAGCAACACAAGCAAAAACGTAAAAAAGGCTGAACGCAAAAGCGATGCGTACCATGACTGCGGTTTCCTTGTAGAATGGCGAAGCGAATCATACGTATCGTACCCGCCGTGAGTTTGACGGGAGCGCGGCTGCCATCACTTGCTGTCGAAGTTCCGAGCGAGTGGTTGGTTATGTTACACTGTTCCTGAACTTGTGAATGGATCTGACCCTAAGACTCGCTTCATGACCATATATAGTTTGCACCAAACAGCGTCGCTTTCCATCGCAGCGGTCTTTTGTCTTTTAGCAACGACCTTTCAGCAGCCGGCTTTTGCTGACACCGCAACCGGCCGGCGGGGTGTCATTGCGACCGTTCACCCCGTTGCGTCCGAAGCAGGCCGGAATGCATTTGAACAGGGTGGCAATGCGATTGACGCGGCGATTGCAGCTGCGGTAACGCTGGGCGTTGTTGACGGCCACAATTCCGGTTTGGGCGGAGGCTGCTTTATCCTGATCCGTCGCGCCGATGGAACGCTGCTTGCGATCGACGGACGTGAAACGGCACCGGACTCGGCAACTCGCGACATGTTTGTTCGAGACGGCTCGGCGGTTCCAATGTTGAGTCGGGACGGTGCGCTTGCGATTGGCGTTCCTGGTGCGTTGGCAGCCTACCAGAATATCGCGAAGTCTGGTGCGAAGCTGACACTGAAAACACATTTACTTAATGCCGCTGCGATCGCAGAAAATGGATTTAAGGTCGACAGCAACTACGCAAGAAACCTCCGAGAAAATAGATCCTTAATTGCAATGTTTCCCGAGGCTTCTCGCATCCTTCTGAAGCCCGACACGTCGGCGTATGTCGAAGGCGAGATCCTTCGATTGCCTGACCTCGCCAAGTCTTACCGCTGCATCAGCGAGGACGAAGACTGGTTTTACAAAGGGGATTACGCGGACCAGGTAGAGCAGTGGATGCGAAGCAACGACGGGCAAATCACGGCGGAAGATTTCAGAAGTTATCAGGCGATTCGGCGTGAACCAATTGTCACGTCCTATCATGACTACCAGATCGTTGGCTTCCCGCCGCCCACTTCGGGCGGCGTTCAAGTCGCACAGATGCTGAATATCTTGGAAAACTTTGATCTTGCGGATTCGTTCAAGCATCGTCCAGCGGAAGCTTATCACATCATCGCCGAAGCGATGAAACTCTCGTTTGCAGATCGTACGCGATGGCTTGGGGACGCCGATTTTGCGGCCGTTCCCCGCGGACTGATCAGCAAAGATTACGCTTCGCAGTTGGCGAAACGGATAAAATTGGATGCGGTGTCGAGTGTCGATACCAATGGCATCCCGAAGAACTCGACAACGGACATCTTTCCACAACATACCACTCATATCGCGGCCGCGGATGCCGAAGGAAATTGGGTCGCGATCACGGCAACGATAAACACATCGTTTGGATCGAAGATCATCATTCCGGGCACAGGAATCGTCCTGAACAATACGCTTGATGACTTTTCGGCGCAACCCGGTGTTCCGAATGCTTTTGGAATGCTTGGCGGGGATGCCAATTCGGTCGAGGCCAAGAAGCGTCCCTTGTCCGCAATGAGCCCAACCATCATTCTAAAGAACGGCGAGCCGGCTTTTGCCGTCGGCGCCGCCGGTGGCCCCAAAATAATCACTCAGGTAGTCATGGCGATCGTTCATCACCTGGATGCCAAGCTCTCTTTGGCCGAAGCGGTACGGCACCCCCGTTTCCATCACCAGTGGCTGCCGAACAAGCTTTACATGGAAAAAAGTGTTGACCCTGGCATCCGTAAAAAGCTGTCCGAACTCGGCCACACCATTGAGGAGATCGATAGTGCAGCCATAGTCCAAGCCGTCCAGCGTACAAACGAGAAACAGTTGATCGGTATTTCAGACCCACGTGTTCCTGGTAAAGCGATTGGTTTTTAGCGATGACTCGTCGTCGCCGCCGATGACGCAGCAACGTTCAGAAACACCAAATAGGCCGTTGCCTTGCATGAATAAATGGTCAATTGACAAATCCACGGGCTCAAACTTATCGAAAGTGATAACGATGTTGAACAGTTTTGGAGTTGGACCGATTCTTCTGGTCGCATTGTTGCTCGGCTCCGCCGCCATGGCTGATCCTCCTGTCAATTCGGTGGTTGACCAGATTGTCGTTCACGCCAACTCGCAACTTAGCGGAGATGGGCCCTTTAGTTTTGATCAGTCCGCGTATGAAGGCGATTTAACGGAACTTCCAATTGGCGTGTTCGATTCGGGTATCGGAGGACTGACCGTGCTCGAGGCCATTTTAACGCTCGACGCGTTTGACAACGACAACTTACGTCCTGGGCCAGACGGTCGTGCTGATTTCGAGAACGAACGTTTCATCTACTTTGGCGATCAAGCCAACATGCCGTATGGAAATTATGCGTCATATGGCAAGGAGGACTTCCTGCGAGAACTGATCCTCAAGGATTCTCTCTTTCTGTTAGGGAAACGGAGTTGGGACTCTCCCACTGCTAGTGAACCACGGCTTGATAAACCTCCCGTCAAGGCAATTGTGATCGCATGCAATACAGCGACCGCGTATGGCTTGGAAGATGTTCGTGACGCGATTCAAGCCTGGGGCATTCCCGTCTTCGTCGTTGGTGTCGTCGAGTCGGGCGCGCGTGGTGTCAATGAAGTTATTTCGTCAAACGATGCCCCCAAGACCATTGCGGTGATGGCAACCGTCGGCACTTGCAATAGCCTGGCTTATCCAAAGGCGATCAGTCGCGTTATTGGCATCGCGGGCAAAAGGGCCCCAACGGTGATTCAACAAGGGTCGGTCGCCCTTGCAGCCGCTATCGAAGGCGACCCAGCATTCACCAAACCCGAGAGTGGCTCGGGGGTGGCAACGCGGTCGCTGATTACGTGCGTGACGACGTAATGACGCTAGTAGAAACTTACCGACAAACGGGAAACACCAAGCCTATTGAAATGATTGTCCTTGGCTGCACCCATTTTCCGCTCATTCAAGACGAAATTTTGAACGCCTTCGACCAACTTCGCGAGTCGGACCCTGACAAAAACGGAAGCTTTCCCTATCGGAGTATCATTGCCGAAGAAGTTCAGCTAATCGACCCGGCGGAGTTGGTGGCGAAAGAGCTTTTTCGAAAACTTGCTACCGAGCGTTTGCGAATCAAAAAAGGTCAGCGATCAGTTCTTGATCGACACGCATTCTTTTTGTCCGTCGCATCGCCCAACGTCGCACCGCCCGCACGTACCCGAACGGGCGAGTTGACCGTTGCGTACAAGTACGGACGAGAGACCAAGCGTCTCGACGTGGAAGATGTTCGCGTCATTCCCATGCGAGTGAACACGCTCCCCACAACAGGCCGACAACTGATTCAGAATCGCTTGCCTGCAGTTTGGAAGCATCTCAACGAGTCTGATAAAACAAACTGACGGGTAAGAAATCGATTTCTTAACCGTCTCGCATTGCCTCATTCACACTCCAAAGCGATCAAGCCGCAATCGACGGTAAGACTGCCTTCGCGGCAGCGCCACGGCGTCGGCGTTTCCAAACGGCAAGCCCGACACAGGCACCCAAACATGCCAGCGAGGAAGGCTCAGGAATCGCGACCGTTTGCAATCGGATATTGTCAAATAAAACGCCGCCGCCAGCGGATGACTGATTTGAGGCGCCGCCAAAACGTAGATCGACGAAGGGCGATGCTGATGGGGCACCGAAGAAACTCAACGTCCGATCGATCGATCCGTCAGCACCCAGGTCCAACCCGACCGTCAGTTCGGTTTCCGTGAACGTGGCAGAGAATCGATTCCAACCAGCTACCAGCGGAGCCGCAGCGGTTCCCAGCGTCGTATCAAAGGGCACCCAAGCTCCTCCGCCGCCGTACATGCTTAGCACACGCACCGAAAAGTGTGCACCAGCGGGCGAGTTATAATGGCCCATTTCAAACAACGGATTGGCTCCGTTGCGAAAGCCAACGGTCATCCTTTTGTTTTGACTAGACGCATCATCGAAAATATCCGCCGTCAAAAACAGAGATTCGGTGGCCGACGGGGTCAACGAGAAACCACTGCCGATCCAGCTATTTACCACTCCACCGCCATGCGATGCGGATTGACCGGGGTTACCGTCACTCGTATTTAAAGTACCGACGCCATCCGCCGCGGTACCCAAGCCATTCCAGTTGACCCGCATGGCAGCGGTATCAGCGTAGCTGTCAAAATTCTCCGAAACGACGATCGCCGCAGAAGCGGGCACCGCAATCATGGCGGTTGCAGCGAAGAGCGTTAGTGCAAAGCTCTTGGTCATACTCTAGCCTTTGGGTAAGTGTGGCCCATCGCGGTCCGCTGTCGCATGCACCCGTAAGCACACCCGCCCGCTAGGCCAAGGTTCATAAACAAAAATCCGATTTTCAAGATACCCGCTCGCATTACACACACAACCGTTTCTTTCATGTTTTCGCAAATTCTCGCCAGGTTACTGTGGACATTTGCGACTTGGTGATGCGTTGAACTGCTCTGCCGCATTGGAACCGACCAACGGCCGGTTCGTGCATTGCCGTTTTCGCTCTCGTTATTCGAGCCGCTCGCTCGCTCACTCGCTTCAAGCGAACAGTTGCGACCGATTATGCGCGTCCCGGCGATATTGGAGCGGCGATAATTGGGCAGCCAATGGAAAATCGCAACAAGTTTTTCAGCGGATCTTGGTTGGCAAGCGCAACACTAGCCACTGGACGTGATCTTTCCGTTAGCGAATAGTGGCTGCCGCAATCCCCTAAAAGAAACGATTGTTCCTCTTTTAGACCGCTAGCGACGATGGGTCCGTTCGGTGCCTGGAGGTCAGCCCCTCATCGATGAAGTGTCGTGGCCATAAGTGCAGGTACCAAGCTGAGGGGATCCTGCATTTGCAGATTGACAGAGGGAATTTCAGAAGTACCATCCTGACTGCGTCGGTTTACATTTAACGGTTAGGCGGATTTTAGGAGTTTTTCACTATGAAGCTTGTTCGATTCAAAAGCCTCGCCATCCTCGCGGTTGCTGCGACGCTACCCTCTGCGGCCCATGCCGCCGTTGTGATTTCTGATGCCTTTGAGACCGGTTCGGCAGGAGACTATACGGTTGTCGAGGGTGGCGGGCCCGATGGAACCGTCAATTTTGCCTTCGACTACATCGCAGCGGGCATTCCTCTAGCTCCTCGATCGTCCGTCGGTGACACGTCTGGCTTGCGATTCACAGCGAACGATTCCTTCGCGGCAGCTAATACTCAGACCGTTTTCCACAATTCAATTATTACGGCCCCAGCCTATCGATTAACGGTCGATGTCTTCATGGGCTTCAGTGGGACGGCGGGCACGACGGAATTTGCTAATGTCGGCGTGGGTGGCAATGGAAGTCACTCCCGAACAGTATCTTTACTCCGATTGCAGGATCGGGATCATTTATCTCATTCACAGGTGACGGCGGATCGGGATCTGATTACCGATGGTTTTTGGCGACGGATGACGGCGGGACCAACGTCAGTTCCCAACGACGGACCCGAGTTACTTGGGCAACGGAAGCAACAATACAGGTACTTTTTATTCAGAAACACTCTTCCCTGCGAGTAGAGGCTCAACCTTTATCGGTAGCCCAGGCAATATCTGGACGACGGTTGATATTGATGTCGCTGATGGCACGATTTCGTATTCCTTCGATGGAAATCTGACATTCCAAGGAATCTACACCGGATCGCTAGACGGACTGGTAAGCTTGGGACTTCATGACGCTTTCACATCCGTGGACCCGGGTACCGTTTTCACCATCTACGACAACTTAACCGTGACAGCCATTCCTGAGCCGACAACGACGGCGCTGCTTGGCTTCGCCACGTTGGGTTTCGTCTCGGTACGTCTACGCAAACGATTCGCTCGCGCCTAATTTTCTGATGACAGGTCGGAAGTCGCAGAATCTTGAAAACCTTAGACGCCATGTCATCCTTATGACATGGCGTTTCGTCTTTCCATCGCAAGCTGAATTGGTGCCGCTGCAATGCATTAAAGTTGCTTGGGAAAATGTGTAACCCGACGTTCTAGTGGTGCGTCCAGGTCAAGTTTGCGAGTGTCTCGTAGCGAGATTCGTCAAGACTCTTGGGGGGGGCAACTGGCTGATCGAAACTCTTGACGAGTTTTGTAAGCTGCAAACTCGATGCGGACGGACCGCTAAAGTGTAGCGGGAATTATCCGTCGGGTATCAAACGTGGCGTATGCTTCCAGCTTGCGATTGCCTGGACCGCAAGCTGGAAGCGCATGCCACTTATTTTCCGCTTGATTCTTAGCGAGGGCTTTGACGTCGATTCCTCGCACATACGTCGGGTTTCCAAGCCAGTTCAGTCGTTCTTGCCGCACTCACTATGCCGCAAGTCCACGACCCTTCTCCTTGCAAAGCGTGGCAGGAGGCAGCCAGGGTTTTGCTGATAGGCTGTGCTGATCTATCTTTCCAATCGATTCACAACGCTTGCCGCAACAATGGCGGGAAACGGATGGATACCGGCATCAACATCACGAAGAGGGAGACATCGATCAATCGTCGTCCCATTCGATGACGTTCACTTGGCCAATCGTCGACGCCGGCGGACTCTGATCATCCAGTTGGCCCCGCCAACGACGGCGCTGGTCATCAGAATCGCTTGCAGGACCCCCGGCTCAGGAATCGCGACGGCGTTGATTGTAGCGACGCTCGATATGTCGATTTCTTCTCGAGGAAGGCTGCCGAGGTTCAGCAACACTCCATCAAAAGCACCGATCGAATACTGACCTACGCGTGCCGTAGAGTCGACAGAAACGACAAACGAGAAGAGCGTCGTGGGCGTTGTGGTAAACGTCAGCGGGCTTCCAAAAATTGTCAAATCACCGACGCGCAAATCACCTTCTTCGGGCGTGATGAAATCTTCATCAAAGAAGCCCTCGCCGAATGACGTCACCTCAGTCACGGACAAGATTTGCCACCCCACCGGACGACCGACACCCAAAGGCGGCGAAAGGTCGACGGAAATCTCGTAATTGTCAATCGCTTGAGTATCTGTGTCGGCTGCGAGCCGAACCTGGACGGAAAACTGCTCGGTACCAGCGGTTGGAATGATGATCCGCGAAGTCGAAGGCTCAAACGTCACCACGGCTCCCGCCTCGGCTTTGCCCAGTGGCAGCAACACCAACGCGACGAGACACACGACATCACTGCGGAGAAAACGCATTTCCGTAAACCTTCCAAAAATCATCAGACCAATGATCGAAAACTCAAATCTTAGAACCTATCCGAAGACTGTCGGAAACCGTGGCTAAGCATCGCATATCAATAAGTGACGGATTTACCGTAGCTGATCTCGCCAGGGCTCAGTCCGGTCTAAACCCTAGCGGGATCAGCTACGTCAGTTGTTGCTCATGGACTACTAGCGCGGTGCGGCTAGCGGTTTTCGGATCGGTCCTTAGTTTAATCAGCAACCGTCTCGGTGCGATGCTTAATTTGAATGGATCAGGGAGTGCCGGCTTGATCAGCGTCGAAAACGCTTCAATGCCAATCTTTGCGGTGCTGATGCTGTCGCCAAAACTTCGAGCTTTGCATTACTGGATTCACCCTCCAGCACGCTGTCGGTTTTTGCGTCCGGAGTTGGAATCGTTGCCCTCGCGCCGGCGGCCGAGAACGCGACCAGCCTGGAAGCCGTTGGCCTCTGTCTCGTGGCGCGTTCTGGACGCTCTCGCTCAATCGCGCGCTGGCCATCACGCCGTGAGGCTTCTTCCAGCGAATCTACGGCGAGCGAGGACGAAACAACGGACTGGGCAGCGAAGACGTGCGTCGGAGCGGCCGTCGTTTCATCGGTAAGCAGTCCTGAGGTGGACAACGGTGTCGGTGCGACCAACGGTTGTGTCGGAGCTGGCAACGCTTGAGGCGCGGCGGGCAGAATGGTCCCTCGCAGCGCATTGACCGCCAAAACGTCGACGGTGTTGACCCCGCCATTGCCGTTAACGTCGAATCTTGCGGTCACTAAGTCAGTGGTCAATCGGCCACGCTGTGAATTGGCGGCAAGGACGTCGGCAGTGTTGACGCCTCCGTTGTCATTCACATCGCCCGGTAACGAATCGATGCGGAAGTGAAACGCGCCCCCGGCCATTCCATCGCCGGATACCAAACTGGCGGCGTCGACCCACTCGCCGTCCAGAGCCAAACCAGCCGGCCCGGTGATCGAATCGAACAGCGTCAGCAGCAAGGCGTCGTTGCCTAATGGCGAGGCCAGCATGATCGCCCCGACGTTGGCACCCGCTTGTCCGTACGCCAGTTGCGCCCCGGTGAAGTAGTCTTCCACGTTGGTCCCACGCAGTTTCAAGTTTGAAGGCAAGAATGTCGGTCCGACGTCTTGATCAAATTTAAGATAGATCCGGTCAAGCCCGGTCCATGGCAAATTGACCAATTGATCCGCACCGACAAGCGACAATCCCAACCCGTTTCCGGCACCGGTTGCTTGGCCATCCACCGCATCAATCATCGCCGCCGACCAACTGCTGGACGCGACAATCACGTCGACGACCTTTGGTGGTACGGCGACCACCGGATCGACGTCGAAGAACTCGAGCACCCGATCGATGACCTGCGTCCTGGTTTGTTCGTTAGCGATCGTCTCAATGGGGAAGCCGAACGTGACAACGTTGCCACGTCCCTGCGTGCCCGGCTTTTGGATTGCGGCGACACCCCCGCTGACCCCGTAGCGAAGCGCCGAAGCCGAACCGGTTTGCGGATTCAATACGTCGGCAAATACCACGTTATAAGTCTGGCCGACCAGACTCGAAAATGCCGCGCCACTGGAAAATGAAAAGCTGTTCAGTCCAGCGAAGATGCCGCCAACGATCGGCGTGGCGACGTAACTGCCCGAGCTATCCGCGGCATACGACGCGCCCAGCGTACTGCGGAAAAATGTGCGTCCGTTGTTTCGTAAATCGAGATCAAAGGCAATCTCCGAACCGGTCACCAACAAATGCCCTCCGCCGCCAACGAATTGGTTGACTAGCGTCTGCTCGGTCGGCGAAAAGGTTTGATCAGCAACTGATTCGGTCCCTAATAACCAGATCACCGACTGATACTGCGATAGTTGGACCGTGCCGTTGATCACGGCCTCGTTGCTGGTGCTGTCGACACGCACGCCCGGCCTTGCCGTCTGAATCGCCTGCAGTACTGGGACCGAGTAATCGCGACTGTTTCCATATCGCTCCCAAACGCGATCAGTAGTCGTGCCACCGAACGCGTATGGCTGCTTGAAGTTCTGGCTGCGGTCGATTCGATCGAATCCGTTGACGATCAATACCTGCCGATCTCCACCGTCGGGCGTGACCGCCAAGACCTCCGAAGGATGCGATTGACCGCCCGCGTTCTCAGCGACGATCTTAAAGAAATAGGCGACGTCGGGATCATAACCAGCAAGGGAAACTGAAGTCGTCCCGCCAGGCACATCGGTGCCTCCATCAAAGCCGTAGCCGTTGGTCGATGCGTAGATTCGGTAACCAGTCGCAGGACTACCATGGACGCCTGAAAAACCACCGGTCGATTGAAGGCCAGGGTTCCAGCGGAGCGATACCGTGCCGGCTTCGGTACTGGTCACGCGAACATCAAGGGGGGACGATGGGACGGTGACGTTAGCCGGACGCGAAGTGGTGCCGAAATGCGTAAACAAGTGTTCTAAAGTCGCTTCATAAGTGCTGCGCCCGAGTTGACGACGAACTTTCGAATCACGCAGTAGTTCCGCATCGAGAGTGTTATCGTGAAACCCGACTTCGACGATCGTCGCGTCAAACTTGCCGTCCGCCCAGTTATTTGAAATTTCACCAAAGCCTCCCGAAAGGGTATTGCTTGTTCGCGTGCTCCAATCGTGCTGGAAGTTTCCGTTGAGCGCTCGCATGTCGACATTCAATTGTCGTCCCATGAACAACGCCAAGGCGGCCTGATTCGGCGTCGGTGAACTGGAACTGATCAAACCGATCGCTCCCCGAGCGGTCGCAGTCGCGGGGTTTCCCGTCGTCGCATTCGAATGAAAGCTGACATATACGCTGGTACCATACGGTGCCGCAGGGGCATGCATCTCGGCCGCAAGTCGTAGCGGCGCGCTGACATTGCTGGTCCCTACGATCGACTGCGGCGTAGAAAAACCGGTTCCTTGTCCGACGCCACGCCAAGCCCATGAGATCGACCCTTCATCTTCCCGCGGGTAGCCAGAAACACTGCCGTTTCCGATCCCTGAATTATTCCAAGGCAGATCGCCCATCCCATTTCCAAAACGGATCGCATCCGCAATGACGACCGATCCGCCGAACGACGACCGATTGCTAATCTGTACGGATCCGTGCTCGGGCGAGCGGCCCGCCTCGAAATGATACATGCCAAGATAAACCCAACCATTTCCAACATTGCGATGATCGACTCTGACCTCCGTCGTTCCACCTGAGTGGTTGACTTTATAGAGCTGGTTGGTGCGATTGGTTGAATGCGAAGCCCATGTATAAACCGGATAAAATCCTGCGGCGGGTAAATTTGGGGCGTAGGTTGCCGTCGCGGTCTCGGTTTGGCTGTTCACGCTGGCGAAGCGATACTTTACCGGGTCAACGGTTGCGCCGTAATCTTCGTCATACCATCGTGGACCGGCGGTGTTGTTTGACCAAGCTCCGGTAAAGGTCACGTCCGGCGAATCATCGTCCAGCACCGCTTCATTGAGCTGACGTCCAACAGGTCGCATTGGAACGACGGTCGCTCCCGATCGATGCAGATAATCAACGTAGTACGTCAGCTGATCTTGGTTGCCAAAATCCTCGACGATCGACAACAGGTTTCCCCGGTCCGTCGCCCAGCGATCGAGCGCTGAATTCCATTGCCAACCATGTCCGGCAGCGGCGAATACAACCTTGCCGGTGAGCGAACCGCTCGGCTGGGATCCGATGTCCACCAACCCGGCAGCCAACGCCAAACGCGGCTCCAGTGGTTCGAAGGCAAACGTCCGTCCGCACTCGCCGCTCCGTTGGACACTGAACACCCCGGCGATACAAACCGAGATGCGTTGGATCAGTTGCCCCCAACAAAGTCGAACCTTCATTCGCGTACCTTTAAGATTGGAGCTCCGAGGATACAAACAGCACAGCGTCGATCGAACAGCATTCAAAAGTGAAAGCGTGGCTTGTCAATCCAAACAAGCAAGAGATTCCATTGATTTGCAGTCCAGGGCCCAACTTTAGTCCGCACCAGCGGACCCCGCAAGTTGCTGACCCGCTCCGTCGGATTCGTCATCTAAAACGAAATTCGTCATCCGAATTTTTACGAAACGAGTAAGCCCGACCTTTCACATTTACCCGCTTGTTCTCTTTAACTCGCGTGTGTCCGTTGTGTCGCGTTCGGGGTCGCATTGGTTGATTGAATCAGGTCGACGATGCGATCGGCGGAGCCCCAAGACAGCGTCAAGCCGGAGCCACCGTGGCCGTAGCAATGAAACAAATTTGTCAGCTTCGGGTCTCGTTCGATGCGAACGCTCTTTCGCATTGGCCGGATGCCGACGCCACGGGTCAGTTCGGTACGCCCTTGGACAGGCGTCAGCACTCGAGATGCTCTAGCGATGACGTCGTCGCACTCGGCATCCAAACGATACTCGACTCGTTGTCGGGGATCGATCGTTTCTTTGACTTCGATAGCGGTACCGCCACACAGGACGTCGTTGCGACTTCCATGGCGAGGAACGACGTACATGGGAGTCCCACGGAACGGGGAGCGACTTAACGACACGGCCGTTTTTATTTCGGGTGCGTCGATGATCACAATGTGCCCCGCCAACAATCGCATGTTGGCGGTGTCCTGGTCGTTGGTAACGAGGGCCTTGGCTCCCCAGCCTGTACAGTTCACGACGGTGTCAAATTCCGGAGTGATCTCCATTAGCGAATCCACCCATTTCCGCTGGAAAGTGACATTCGCTGAACGATGAAGTCTCGATTCAAGCCAGTTCAAATAGTCAGGCATTCGGGCAACGACGCTGGTGAAGCGAACTCGCCCCGTAAATGCAACCTGCTTCCCGTTCCATTGGAACGGTTGGGGGGGTGTCATTGGTTCTTGCGAAAAGTCGATACCAGGTAAGGTTCGCCACCAATAAGCGGTTTCAAGTTCGGCGGCGAGTTCCCGTGAACCTTCATCGGTAAGCCATTCCTCGAATGGAAACTCACTCACTCCTTCAACGTTTTCCCTTGATAAACGCTGCAGCTCCGCGAGCGTTTCGATCGCAATATTTCTGTCGTACTCGCCAATCCAGTAGGGTGCCCAGTACGCGGCAGCAACGGAAGAGGTGATATCCGCCAGCGGTTGCGGCGAGAAAACGGTAACGACGGCATCATTCTGAGCAAGACGTGTCGCGACGGACAAGCCAATGACACCGCCACCCACGACCGCGATACGACGACCTTTGAACATACAGATCACAAACTCGATAGACAAAGACGAAGGACTGCGTGAACAACGGCTGACGTAGCTGATCCCGCCAGGGTTCCGACCGGACTGAACCCTGGCGGGATCTGCTACGGTAAATTCGTCACTTATTGATCACGCGATGCTAAGGTAGACAGAGTGCCTTATTCGATTCCGCTTGTCTATCGTGCCACGATGGGTAGCGGGAAAGCCGCTGACGTAACCGTGACGTGGTGGTGACGGGTCGACAGCGCGTGGAATCGAATGGTTCCGACAACCGTGCCTGGCAAATTTGCAACGGGCTCATGAAACACGCCTGTGCCAACGCAACCATTGCGGTTCGGTTGCCTCTCCGCCCCTTACGGTTTACCAACGGGGCCGAAGCGATTGTTCGCCGCGGCAATTTGTTGCACCGGACCTTGCGAAGCATGCTTCGACAACCGGTGCTACGACTGATGCGGATGTCGTTCCGTGCATCAAGTTGAATTCGCGGGTACAGTGACCGCGTGGCCGATGCGAAGGCGACGCAGACCCAGTGAGAAAAAGCCGTGCGGCCAATGCCCCAAATTGTCTCGAAGGAATTTTGATGATGCGATTAAGTCGATGTGTTTTCTGCTCAGGTTGGACATCGTTTTGGGCAGGACTGTTGATGGCCGCCCCGTCGGCAAATGCCGAGTCGCCGGGTGCCAATGGGTTGTCAATCGGCCGGCCAACAATTGTGGTCTCGCAGCGGGCAAAGGAGATTCACGCCAGTGCCCCGGTCATTGATGGTCACAATGATTTGCCTTGGGCCCTGCGGGAGGTCGGGGGATTGTCCGAAGAATATGACATCGCCAAATCTCAGCCGGGCTTTCATACCGACATTCCAAGGTTGCGAACTGGAGGCGTCGGGGCTCAGTTTTGGAGCGTTTATGTACCCGTATCGACACGTCGCAATGGCGAATCGCTGCAAATGACGCTTGAGCAAATTCGCGCCGTAAGACAGATGATCGATCGTTATGACGAAACGTTTGCTTTAGCGTTATCGACAAGCGAGGTCCAGCGTATTCGAGGCGAAGGAAAGATCGCGTCGATGATCGGCATCGAGGGCGGGCACTCGATCGAAAACTCGTTGAACGTCCTTCGTCAACTTTACCTTGAAGGTGCCCGATACATGACCCTCACTCACAGCGAGACGTTGGAGTGGGCGGACAGTTGCACCGGCGAGCCGACTCACGGCGGGTTGGCTCCGTTTGGCGAAGAAGTGGTCGCCGAGATGAACCGCCTGGGGATGATGGTCGACATTTCCCACGTTTCAGCGGACTGCATGCGAGACGTTTTACGAATCACCAAAGCGCCAGTCATCTTCTCACACTCTTCGGCGATGGCGATTGCCGATCACCCCCGAAACGTTCCTGACGATGTGCTGAAGCAGATGCCTGCCAACGGCGGCGTCGTAATGATCAATTTTTACAACAGCTTCGTGCATCCTCAAGATGCGGCACTAAGCAAAGAGCGATACGCATTGATAGCAAGATTGAAGACGCAGTTTCCAGCGGATGAAGAGAAGGTTGATTCGGAATTGAAACGTTGGGACCTGGCGAATCCCAACAGCAAAGATTGTGACGTCTACCATGTGCTCGATCACATCGAACATGTCATCCGCGTGGCCGGAATCGACCACGTAGGAATCGGTGGCGACTACGACGGCATCGGTGCGGTGCCTAAGCAACTCGAAGATGTCTCGACTTACCCAGTGCTGACGCAAGCCCTGCTTGACCGAGGCTACAGCGAAGGCGACATCCGTAAGTTTCTCGGTGGAAACATCATGCGAGTCTTTAAAGACGTCGAAGCGGTGGCTGAAAAGTTGAAGTGATGCTCGCCACGACCAAGATGGCTTCCGCGATGATCAAACAACGTCTCACCAGTGCCTGAGACCGTTCGCAGGATCGCGATCACGACAACCCAGAAAATGGACCGCTCAATGCATTTGCCGGCGAGCCACCCTCGCTGAACAACGCTCTTCGTCAATAGAGCAGAATTGGTTCGATACGACCGAGCCAAAGCGATGAATCCCAATCAAGGATCGTTCGGGCCAATAGCCAATCGGTCGTGCCACGGTATCGATCAACTGCACTGCGGAGGCGATCGCTGCCGAAGAGGATGTCGATCGGGGGTTTGACAGTTTCGTATTCGTACGGAGGGTCGAGCCAGCAAAATTCTTGCGGATAAAGCGAGGCGGCCGAAGCGATCAGCGCTACCGATAGATCGACCGAGCGAAATTTGCGAGCATCAGTCACCTGGATATCAAGCCCACCGCAGCTTTGGCCTGCGAACTTGTCGAACGTCGGCTGAAATCGTGTTGGCAACAATCGAACGTGCTTCAAATGGACCCGTTGCAACTCGCTCGCCCACTTCTCGCCGTCAACGAAAGGTGCTCCGACAATCTCAAACGGCCGCGTCGTGCCGCGTCCTTCCGACAGATTGCAACCTTCCAGCAAAACCTGACCCGGATACACATTGACGCTCGTAAGTGTCGGAACGTTGGGAGACGGCCAAATCCATGGCCGCCCCGTCTGGTCAAAATGCATGTCCCGCGTCCAACCGGTCATCGCAATGCAGTGCAAATCAACATCGATCGCCAGTTCGCCGATCAACCACCGAGCCATCTCGGCGATCGTCAGTCCGTGTCGCAACGGAATCGCGGCGCCCCCGACAAAGCTGGTAAAATCCTGTTCCAGTAGGGGCCCTTCAAAAACGTCGCCGCCGATTGGGTTGGGTCGGTCAAGAATGACGACCGGTTTGCCATGGTTCGCACACGATCGAAGACATTCAAGCAGCGTCCAAATGAACGTGTATACCCGGGTGCCGACATCTTGTAAGTCAACGACCAGGCAATCGATCAAATCGAGGCTTTCACTCGTCGGTCGGCGCGTCTGCGAATAGAGACTGAACACGGGAACATCAAGACGTTCGAACCGGTGGTCCGATGACTCGATCATGTTGGCCTGTTGTTCGCCCCAGATTCCGTGTTGGGGCGAGAAGATGGCGGTCAATTGTCCGGGGAAATGCTGGGCAAGCCGATCGCACGACAAATTCAAATCGGCGTCCACGGATGCTTGATTCATCAACAAGCCGATCCGAGCCTGCTTTAAACCAGGCGGCCAACATTCCGAGCAATTCTCAAGGCCGAGTCGAATCATGGATAAAGCAAATATGGCTGGCGTGCGGTACGAAATTCAGAAACGCCCTTCAGTGACGCCGAAAGCGTCGGTTCGATACCCGCGCCGCTAAGAATCTTATCGAGCACCAAGTCGTTGCCTAGCAATCGATTCAGATTCTTCGTCTCCCAATCGTCCGGATGAAGATCACGTAACCCAACGGCAATCTCCAGCCCCAGCCGCACGGGAAGGAAATTATCACGATCCGTAACTATAATATTGATTCCATGACAAACCTCTTGGCTGTAGTTGCTGGAACTGGGCGTGAATGTGATGGGAACGAAACGCACACCAGGAATGCGTCTTGCGTTAAGTAGTCGAGCCAGTTCACGGCCGTCCATCCACGGGGCACCCACAATCTCGAACGGCGTATCCGTTCCCCTACCAACGGAAAGGTTTGTCATTTCGAGCAGTCCGACGCCTGGGTAAAGGAATGCCTGAGTCAGGCTACGCATGTTTGGGGATGGATTGACCCAAGTCAGCCCGGTCGCATCCCATGCCATGTCGCGTTGCCAACCTTCCAGACGGACGACCTCCAGTTTCAGGTCGAGGTTGCGTTCGGCCTGGATTAACTTGGCGATTTCACCAATGGTCATCCCATGTTGGACCGGCAAGTGGTGATATCCAACGAAGGATTCTTTGCCGGCGTCGAGCATCGGACCATGCACCGCCAATCCGCCAAGCGGGTTGGGGCGGTCGAGCACCACGAAACGTTTGCCTGCTTCCGCGGCGGCCTCCATCGCTTCGCCCATGGTCGATATGTACGTGTAAAACCGACTGCCGATGTCTTGGATGTCAAAAACGAGTGTGTCAACTTCCGCAAGCATCTCGGGCGTTGGACGTCGGGTTTCCCCGTAAAGACTGAAAACGGGAATGCCGGTCCGTGCATCCGTCGTGCTATCGATCTTCGGTACGTCAAGCTTTCCTTCGATTCCATGCTCGGGGCTGAACAGCGCGGTCAACGAGACGTTAGCGGCATCGGCAAGAATGGACACGGTGGTGCGTCCGTCGATGTTGCGACCGGTGTGGTTGGTGATCAAACCGACACGCTCGTTGGCCAAGCTTTGGAACCCTTGCGACTGCAGGACGTCGATCCCAGTACGCACTTCCGTCATCAACGGTGCAGGGTCGTCGATGATGGAACTGGCAACAACATTTAGAATTTTGCCCGCAAGGCCATTTACGTTTCCATCCCCACTTGGATGGACGCGGTTGCTCAAAAAGACAAAGAAAAGATCAAGCTGAGGATCAATCCATAAGACCGTCCCCGTGAACCCGCCGTGACCGAACGCACTTGCGGATAGCAGATCACCTCGATTCGACGAATAGACCGATTGGTGATCCCAGCCGAGTCCCCGAGCGCCATTTGATACCCGATAAGACGCCGTCATCGTCCGCACGCTCTGCGGCGACAGGATCCGAACGCGTTCATCGCCGCGATCAAGCGAGCCAAGACCCAGCATCATCTGGGCGTAGACAGCCATGTCCCGGGCGGTGGAGAACAGTCCCGCATGTCCGGCGATTCCCGACAGTTCGAACGCCCGCGGATCATGCACTTCACCGCGCATCCAAGCCCCGCCACGCTTCTCCGTCGGTGCCGCGCGATCCTTAAGTTCTTCGCTCGGCGTGTAGCCGGTCTCATTCATCCCGAGCGGTGCGAATATATTTTTTTGAGAGAACGTGTGAATATTTTGGTTCGAAATCTTTTCGACTAATTTTGCCAGGACAATGAAGTTCACATCGGAGTATTTGAATTGTTCACCAACGGGCGCGATGAGTTTTAAATCACAAATTCGAGTCCAAGCCAATTCCGGACCATCGAGATAGTCCGCCAAAGCATTGTCCGGAATCAGTCCGCTTTGATGAACGAGCAAATCCTGAATCGTTATGGCATCCTTTCCGTGCCGGGCAAACTCCGGGAAATAGCTCGACACTTTATCAGTCAGGCGAAGGCTTCCGTCTTCCACCAGCTTCATGATGCTGGTTGCTGTTGCGACGGGCTTGGTGATGGACGCCATGTCAAAGACGGTGTCAGTCGTCATCGGCTTGGGGTTGTCTCCGACCTCGCGATTCCCGAACGCTTCCAGATAGACGATTGAACCGCGGTGACCAACGCAAATGACAGCGCCGGGGAGTTTGCCGTCACGAATGCCCTCGGCAATCAATGGCTCGATTCGATTCAATCGAGCTAGGGCAATGCCCGCCGGCTTTCGCGATTGCTGGGACGCGTCTTGCGCGAGACAGATGACCGGTAGCCATGCCAAGCCGATCATGACCGCCAAAAGGTTCCTGACGAAGATGGACATCATGCGGGACTTTCGCGAGTAAAGAGAGGAGACAGGTTGGCAATCGATAAACCGACGAAGAACGTGACACTCGAACCGATCAACGCGAACCAGGGCCATGCAACGCGGATGCCGGAATCGAGTGTTGGTGATTGGGTCAATCCAGGTAGCACAAATTGAATCAACAGTAACGCCGTCAATCCGCAGGCGGCGCCGGCCAAGGCATGCGTTCCCTTGACATTTTTCGTCAACACCCCAAGCAAAAACAGCCCCAGAAGTAGCCCGGCAGAATACCCAGCGATTGTCAGTGCATTGCTGACCACGGACGCATCAAAGGTAACGGCCCAAATGCCGATCGCGATCTGCAAAATCCCGAACACCAACGATAGTCGACGCGTGATCGTAAGCAATCTTGCCGGCGAAGTAGGTGTTCGCTTCAGCGGCAGATAGAAATCATTCAGGATCGCCGATGCCGACGCATTGAGCGAGCTCGAAAGCGTCGACATCGCGGCGGCAAGAATCGCCGCAAGCATCAGCCCCACCAAACCCGTGTTGCGAGGAAACGATTCCACAATGAAGTTCGCGTAGACCTCATCAGTTTTGTCAAACGCAGTGCTTGGGTCTTGCGCATAAAAACACGCCAACTGGACACCAATGAACAGAAACAAACCGAACTGGATCATCACTACGACGGCGGAAAGCAGCACGGCGCGGGCGGCATCTCGTTGGCTCCTTGCACTCAAATACCGCTGGACCATCATCTGATCAGTCCCGTGCGTGCCAAGGGTCAACACCGCGCCGCCAATCAAGCCCGCGTAAAAGCTGTAGGGTTCAGATAACAACCACAGCCACCACGACCGCGTGTCATCAACGTCGGGTGTGAACTGCAATACCGTCAACTTTGAATACTGGTCTGCAAAGTCCCAAAAGGCCGGCCAACCACCAACAATTTGGCTCTTCAATATAAATAGAGTGGCAACGCCTCCCAGCATGTAAATGACGAATTGAATGCAGTCATTCCAAATGACGCTTTTCATTCCACCAAAGTACGTGTACACAATCGTCATCACGCCAATGGCGACGGCACTTCCCGCAAAGTTCCACCCCACCAATTTTTGCAGAACAATGGCAGCAAGAAACAATCGCAATCCATCGCCGAGATTGCGAGCGACCAGGAACATCAGCGAAGCGAACATCTTCACCGCAGAACCAAAGCGTTTGTCGAGCACCTCGTAGGCGCTGAATAGTTTTCCTTGGAAGAACAACGGCAGTAAAAGGTGTACCACAATCACGCGGCCAACAAGGTACCCCAGCGTGATTTGCAGAAACCGCATCCCGACCGGCCCGTATCCCGTCCCGGGAACGCTAAGCACCGTTGCCGTGCTTGTTTCCGTCGCTACGATCGAACCCAAAATCGCCCACCAAGGAAGGTTGCGGTTGCCAACGAGGAACGCTTCGACGGAATCGTTTTTGCCGCTCAGGCGTAGTCCGATAGCGATCGAAGCGAACACCGACACTACCAGGACGACGGCGTCAATCGCACCGATGGAAAGCGGCATAAAGAATCCAAGTGACCAAAATCGTCTATTTGAAGTGTCGTCGGCGACGATGCGACTATACCATAATCTACGCACTCGCCAATTTGGCGATGGAAGCACCATCTTTCAGGACTGGACTGAGCGGTTCTCATGAGCGAGTTAACTACCGAAACTCGAAACGCAAATTCGATGCACCTCGACTCCCTCACGTCGCTCGAAATCGTCGAGCTGATGAACACGGAGGATGCGACCTTGGCGACAGCCGTTGGGAACCAACGTCATGCGATCGCCGAAGCGATTGACGCCATTGTTGCCAGCTTTCAACGTCAGGGCAGACTGTTTTACATCGGTGCGGGAACGTCGGGACGCTTGGGTGTGCTGGACGCCTCAGAGTGCCCACCAACATTCAATACGCCACCCGAGATGGTAGTGGGGATCATCGCGGGTGGTGACGGAGCATTGCGGCGAGCCGTCGAAGGTGCGGAAGATTCTTTGACGGAAGCGTCCTTCGACTTGGCCGAGCATCAATTTTCTTCGGTCGATACGCTGGTTGGTATCGCATCGAGCGGTGGAACGCCCTACGTGCTCGGCGGCATCGATTACGCTCGCCAGCTTGGCGCCGTCACGGTCGGCGTGACTTGCAATGCGGACTCGGAAATTCACCGACGGGCGGAGATCATCATCGCGCCCGTCGTTGGTCCCGAAGTGCTCAGCGGCTCGACGCGACTGAAGTCCGGTACGGCCACCAAGATGGTGCTGAACATGTTGACGACCGGTGCAATGGTCAAGATCGGAAAAACTTATGGAAACCTAATGGTTGACCTGAGGGCATCCAATGCGAAGCTGCGTGTGCGCAGCAAACGAATCGTCAGCGAAGTCACCGGACTGGATATCGACGCCGCCGAGCGATTGCTTTCGATGTGCGACGGGGATGTCAAGACGGCGATCGTGTCGCATCTTTGCTGCGTCGACGGGGCGACCGCTCGCCAGCGACTCGAACGTGCAGGCGGACGATTGCGCGGTGCTCTTGATCATGAGTAGGCGACTGTTCTTCGGCGTCGACGCGGGCGGGACCAAGACCACCGTTTTGCTCGGCGAGTTGGTCGATGGACATTTGGACACAATCAGCGAAGCAACCGGCCCCGCCGGGAACCCTCGCTCGGTCGGCTTCGAGGCGGCCTTTAAGGTCATCGAAGACACATTGCGTCAGGCCTATGCAAATGCCGGAATCAGTTTCTGCACCGCGCAGTCGTCGTGCTTCAGCGTTGCCGGCGCGGGACGTCCGGAAGAACGCCGTCGAATTCTTGACTGGTGCAACACCAAAGGACTTGCAACCAAGAGCCTCGCCGTCGGTGACGCCGAGTGTTTGCTGGCCTGCACTGCGGGCGATTCCGTCGGCATTGCCCTGATCTCGGGAACTGGATCGATGGCTTGGGGCCGCAACGCAGCGGGCGAAACCGCTCGTGCCGGTGGTTACGGATATTTGTTTGACGACGAAGGCAGTGGGTACTGGATCGCCGCCCGAGCACTGAACCATGTCTGCAAAGTGGCTGATGCGAGGAGCGGTTCATCGAGTCTGGCCGCCGCCGTGCTCGACCACTTGCAGTTCTCGAACGTGCAAGAGCTGGTCGGCTGGTGTTATGAATCAGCGGATCCTCGCTCTCAAATTGCATCGCTTGCACCGATCGTGTTTGCACAGTACGCCTATGATCGTGTCGCAAAGGAAATCATTCAATGCGGTGCCCGATCTCTTGCGTCGCTAGTCGGCGCGGTGACAACGAAGTTATCGCTTCCTTCGTCAGGATACGTGCTGGCGGCTACCGGAAGCGTCCTCATCTACCAAGACATTTATCGTGATCTAATCGGCGCCGAATTGGACCGTCTACACACAGTGCCCCGGGAGGTTCACTGGATCGCCAAGCCGGCCGTCGGGGCGTTGACCATTGCATGGGAAAATCAATGAGAAATGGTTCGCCAACCGAGCCATTTCAAAAGCGCTTCACGGCCGCTTTGGTGCCGGGACCGAATTTACCATCCACGGCCATGCGCGGCGAAGGATAGAGTCGTTTGTTCAAGGTCGAATCGATACATGGTTGCCTTTTTGATTACATGAAGCAGGGTGGTGTTTGTCGCCTATGAACACGACTGGAACTTCGACAACAAACGCCTTGGGTTATCTCGCATCCACGCCGCCACCTGGGCGTCACTGGCCCGCAGTTCGTTTCGCAGCACCACTTCCATTTGGGGCAGCGTTGCTGCGGACCCGGCCAGGTGCGTCCCGTCTTCGCACCAAGCCGCTCCCGCCTCATCAACAGAAACGGTCTGATCCGCGAAGCGATACTGCCCTGGACCAAGTCCCGCGGCGAGCATCGCATCGCTGACGACGACGACCCGATCGAGCGGCGCAAGATTCATGTAATTTTGTAGGGCAAAGCTTGGGACGTGATGCCCGTCCGCGATAAAGGTGATCGTCAGACGATCGGCAAAACTTAGCACTCGCTGGATGATGTTGTCGTGTCGCGGCAGCAACGATGGACTACCGTTGCCCAAATGCGTCCACATGGAAAGACCTGCATCGATTGCTCGTTTCAACTCAACATGCGTTGGATTTGCATGCCCACCCGAAACAAGAATTCCTCGATCAGCTAAGTATTTCGTCAAACGCAAATCGGTGTCCAATTCGGGTGCGAGGGTCAACATACGCACTCTTCCGCCTCCGGCATCGATCATCCGCTTGGTCAAGTCAAGATCGGCTGCTAGCACACATGCGGGTGGATGGGCACCGACATAACCTTTCTCGGAGCTGATGAACGGACCCTCAATGTGCAGTCCTGCGATGACTTTCGATTCCGCTGGATGCAGTTCACAAAATTGCACCACCTTTTCAATCCGAGCCAGCATTTGCGTGGGTGTCGCCGTGATGATCGTTGCCAACACCGCATCCACGCCGTCGATGGCGAGCCGCTCGCAAACGGTTTTCAGCTGCGCCTCGGTGATCGTTTCATCATTGAAATCGACTCCGACATAGCCATTTAACTGCAAATCAACGTAGCCATTCATGCGAATTGGACGGCCTCGAATTGGACTGCCTTCCCGAGCTCGCCGAGACCGCAACAACCATCCGTGTCCCAGTCAGCAGACAAATCGCTGAGCAAACAGGCACCGCTCGGTTGGACGCCGACGACTCGCCCTGAGACCGTCCGCAGTTCGCGGCAGACATTCGGCATTCGTGTCCCCTTGTCTTGGTGAAGCACTTTGTTCTGTAAAAACGAGCCGGATTATGACCGAAACTCTCGCGGTTGCGAAATGCCCCCCCTGCAATGCTGGAACGATTGAAGAAGCATTGGCAGATTTTCAGGTGTTAACGAAGAAGACTGTCGGTGCAGTAGCCCCTTTCTGAGCCGCGATTGATCGGGATGCAGCAATCTCTCACATTGGTTGCTCCGGAGGCGTTGCGCGCCGATGTCGAGGCCGCTCGCTTAAGCGCGTCTGCCAACGGATGCGTGACAGTGGTCCAACAACAAACTAAGCTTAACACCGAGCGATTGCATCAATGCGGTGTTGCAGTGTTGAGTCGAATCGCTGAGCGGGTCCGGCGTTCCACGAAAACGTTCACTTCAAAAAGCAAAACCAACTTCGCGAGATCTGAATGGACAGCCTGATTCACCATCCCCAATCCGCACCCCAACGCTTCGCTCGTCATCAGCGAACAATGGGTACCGTGCTTGTTCGTGTGATCATGGGGCTAACCCTTGCCCTGGTTGTTTCCCCTGTCGCCGCGGCAATCGTTACCGGTATCGAAAATATCACGGTACGCGACGACAACGGTAACGGATCCTTCTTTACGGTTGATTTCGAGGGCAACTATCTGCCGAATGTGGTCCGCCGCGAAAACGGTGCCGCATCATTTGAGGCGTTGAAAGCACAAGCCGTGGCGGCACGCTCCTTTGCCTATCACAAGCTCCGCGGAGGCAGCTTTATCCGCAACAGCACTGCGGACCAAGTCTATAGCCTTGGCGGAAGCCAGCCGAACACCGGTGGTCGCTGGGAGGAGGCGGTGCGAGCCACTGCCGGCGAGATTTTATCGTTTAATAATACTTTAACGGCAACGTTCTACGTGGCGGGTGCGATTCCATCGAGCAGTACGGGAATCGCTACGACGGGCGATCCCGATGGAACCAATACCGAGCGTTTCGTAACCTACCCATTCGCCAACAACTTACTGGGCCCCAACAACACGGGAACAACCCTCGGTTTTGTGGGGACACCGTCCAACCCTAACTTTCCCAACCGCGGCGCGATGAGCCAAAACGGTTCGGACAAGCTCAGCGACGGCGGCGCGTTCTATCAAGACATCTTGAAGTTCTACTACGGCGGAGACATTCAGCTTGGATTGGTCGATCGGCTGCCGGATCAAGCGCCGATGCTGAAAACGTTAACGGGCTTCGAAGCGGGCAACGAGCACTTCGTTCGGGCGATCGACTTCGCAGGCCAAACTCGCAACGTGGGTTCTGGTTCCACCGCCGAGCTCAGCCAGCAACAGGCACAAGAGGGGGCGTCTTCGCAAAAACTGACGATCAACTACGATGCAGCTTCAGATCTTGCCGACAATGGTGTCCAAGACGGATTCACCGTCCGTCACCTATCAGGCATCGAAAACGGAAGGCGTTTATCAAACATTCTTAGTGGGACGCCGATCAATCCGGCGGGTGATCCCGTTGGCAACTTGGTGGTTCCCACCGAAGGGACGATTGGATTCTGGTTGCTTGCCGAACCGGTCGCGGGCGATGCCAATCTGCAAGTGGCGATCACGATTGACGAGTGGGAGACGACCGTCGCCGACGCAGATCTTGAACAATCAACCTTCCTCAATGTCATCGCCGACGGACGATGGCACTCTTACCAATGGTCGCTTGATGACAACTCGCTGTGGAGTGGTGCTTTCGGCTCCAGCAGCCTGGGCGATGGCGTGCTAGGCCAACGCATGACCGTGGACTCGATCGTGCTTCGCGGGCAATCGAGCGCCGTGATCTACTTCGACGATGTGTTTTACTCCAGCGTCAGCGCGATCCCCGAACCCAGCACCACAGTGTGCCTTTTGACGCTGGGGTTAGCAGCGGTGTGGCGACGACCTCGCAGGCCGTCGATGAGCGAGTCTGCGGACAGACATTTGCGGGCGTGAAGGGGTGGGAGCTTGGACATGAACTAGCCTCGGAGGATGGTCCCTCATTGAAGCAAACTTGCGATCTGGCAGGGCACAAAATCAAGCCAAATTCACCCAAAACATCGCGAACCGCTAGCAAATGCCCGCCCAGGAAAAGCGACGTTTTTACGCTGGCCGGGAATCGCTGGTCCGATGTCATCCTTCCACTTGGAAGTCGTGTAGTTCGTAAGTTGATGATTTAGGAGCGTTTACCAGGTCGGTCATCGACATCAGGATCGTAGAACCGCCCAGCAACTCTCTCGGCTTCGTCGCTCGGATCATTCTGCAAGATGACTTCCTAGGTGCTTATTGCGTTCCAATTCAGCCGCGTAGCGCCGGCAGAGAAAAGTCAGGGATGAACCGAACGAGCGACAGCGACAGCGAGGATCGGTGAAACCCCTGGTTACTATCTATCGTCGCTACGCGGCTGTTCGATCGACGCGATGAGATCGCATGCAACGCAATTACCGAGTTGCAAAGTTTCGCCCCGGCTCGGTCTACCAACAAGCAAACTTGTGTAGATTCGAATGCCTGCTGGAAGAGTCGGACGCGGTAGCGGCCAGAGTGGGTTTGCACGTTTGTCCCTCCCCGGCCGCCACGGCGTCCGACCCTTTCGCAAGCGGGAGGTTCGTATCGGACAGCATGTTGCCGCACGGTCCTAACAGGTGATGACGGGGACGCCGACCCGAGCCGAAGGCGGAACGCAGTTCGTCATCGGATCGCTTGGAAAAGAATCAGTCATGAACCCTTTCTAAGGCGAAATTGGCGACGTCTGAATCACCCGCGGCGAGCGCTACCAATCCGAATTTGCGGCCGATGAATTACTTACCAAAGACAGCGATAACGTCGTGCTACTGATGAAACCGACCGAGACCGACGACGGGATCATCCAAGACGAAAGTGGCTACGGAAACCACGGCATCATCGAACGGTTTTAAAAACTATGACGCTGCGACCTGCGACGTTGGAAAGACGTGACAGAAAGTCGGGCTCGCGGTTAAACTGAGGCGAATCAAGAACGATTTCAAAGAGCAAAGCTGCTATGAATGAAAAAAACATGCGAGAGCTACTCGCGCGTAAGCCGTTCATGCCTTTGACGATCATGTTGTCGAGCGGTCAGTCATTGACGATCAGCCATCCCGAAAACGTGTTGCTGACCAAAACAAAAATTGTCGTCGTGTTCCCGGACAAGGACTTGGTCACCTGGGCACCCCTGCTACACGTCGCCGCTGTGGAAAGCGGTCAGGTGGTTTGACCGGCAGGCATGACGCAGCACAGGGACACAAAGATCCGCCGATTGCTAGGCGAGTCCGTTGACGCAAGAGGTCCAGCAAAAAGAGCGGCGCAGAATGCGGCGCAGTTGACCCCCAAAAGCTGACGCAGCAAACTGCACGCAAAGTGTCGCAAGTCCAACAAAAAACCCCGCGAATTGCGGGGTCGAGTGTTGTTTTCGTCGTGCTTGGTGACGGTCAACAGATGGAGGATAACGGACTTGAACCGATGACCTCTACAATGCCATTGTAGCGCTCTCCCAACTGAGCTAATCCCCCGGTCGTTTGCGTTGCCGTTGGCAACGCTGGGTCTCTGGCGCTAGGCTTGCTAATTGCCAGAGGTGCAGAAAGTAGCAGGTTGATTTCGCTTGCGTCAAGTGGCGAGCGTGAGGAAATGCGGAATGGCGTCCAATCAGCGAAATGCGAGGAATCATTTCTGAGGGGGACGGACAAGGTGTTCGGTGACCGAGGAACCCCTCCCCAGGGTTTTAGGCCCTACTTTCCCGCGGCACGGGAGAATTTTTGTCCCGCGATCTCGGCTTTCAGCTTTGTTGCTCCCAGTTCCCCAGCTCCCAGTTCCCCCGTCTTCTCCAGTCCTGTACTAATCGCTGAGCGCGAGCCCGACTTGGGTTCAGCGATGGAGGATAGGGGTGGCTGAATGAAACGCCACTCGTCTCTATCGCACCTTTTCGCCGTGCCACCATTGGCCGTTTCGGTTCCAGACTTCTTCGGGAACGTCGTCGCGGGTGTCGACGAATTCTTGGCGTGCGATCGAAGCCAACGCTTCTTCGGCATCGTTGATGCGGCGGCCCGGTTCACGCTCGAACCATGCCCATCCGATCGCGGGTTCCGGCGCGTCGTCGTACTCGTCGTCGATGTATTCCGGTTCTGAGTATTCCGGTTCTGGTTCGATGTACTCGACCACCACCGGCTTGGGCTTGGGCTTGGGCGCCGGTTTCGGGGCGGGCCGTTCGATGTAAACGATTTTTGTTTCGACCTTCGGCGCGACCGGCTTTGGAATTGGTTTCGGTGCGGCCACAACGACGACGGGTTCTGGAATCGGTTCCGGCTCGACCTCTTCTACTTCCGCGACCTCGACTTCTTCCTCGTACGTTTCTTCCGCTTCCTCGTACTCGGCTTCTTCTTCGTACTCTTCGACTTCCTCCGGCAACAGCACGCTCGCGCGACCCGGTCGGCCTTGGGCCGGCATCAACCGCACTTCGACGTCGATGTTGTGGAAGATGTCGACGATGTGTTGGTGACACGTGAACATCATCACTTGATGACCCAGTTCCGCGAACGTCTTCAGCGTCCGAGCGGCATAGACCGCGCGGTCGTGGTCGAAGTTCACCAGCACGTCGTCCAGCACCAGCGGCAACATCACGCCGCGGCGAGCGTAAGCAGCGGCCAGCGACAATCGCAGCGCGATGAAGACAGCTTCTCGCGTGCCCCGGCTAAGCACTTCCAGCGGCAGAGCCTTGCCCGCGCCGTCATCGATCTTCAACTGGTTCGTGCCCAGCGGCGTCCAAATGCGTTTGTACTTGCCGTTGGTCAACTGGCCCAGGAACGACGACGCTTCCCGCAGCGTTTCGGGCTGACGTTCACGCTCGAACGTTCCGCAAACGTCTTCCAGCAAGCAGCTTGCCATGCCCAGCGTTTGCCAACGTCGCACCAGCGATTCGATGCGGCGCTGGACGCAGCCGAGCTCCAACTGCGCGACCGACAATCGGTTGTCATCGCCGAGTTGTTTCATTTCTTGAGCAAGTTGACCCAAGGACGTTCGCAGGCCGCCGACGCGGGCTTCCGTTTCCGTCATCCGCGTGGTCAACGAATCCCAGCGGCGTTCCAAGTCCGGCGCGGTCGCGCCGGCGATCTCTTTGGCGACTTCGTCATAGTTGACGTGAGCCCCGATGATCGATCGGATTTGTTTGTCGAGTTCGGCCTTGTCCTTACGCAGTTCGGCCAGCGTCGCCTTCGTGTCGACCATCGCGTAGAACTGTTCGGGCGTGGCGACGCCGCACTTGGCCCACAACGCGCGACGTTGTTGGTCGGCCCGTTCCAGGCTGCGGTGATAGCCGGCTTGCTGACGTTTGAGCAGTCCGTCTTGTTCTTTCAATTCACGACGTCGCTTGATCCAGTGTTGTTGCCGGGCGAGTTCTTCGTGCAAGTGATTGAGTTGTTCCAGCGGGCCGCTGCGAGGACGGAAGCGCTGCGAGACTTTTCCTTCGGCGATGTCATCGTCGTTGTCTTCATCCGCTTTGCGAGCCGCTTCCTCGTGAACTTCCAGCGCTTCCAAGTACAACGCTTCGATGCGTTTGGCGATCGTCGCTCGTTCGCGGCGACGCTGTTCCTTTTCGGCCATCAATTCGTCCAGACGACGACGGCTCGCTTGCAGCGTTTCGTACCCGTCGGAAAGCTTGCGGACGCTGGACGAAGACAACGATTCGGACAGGCCGAGCTTTTGCAGCGTTGCGGTCCATTGGCGACGCGCGTCCTTCAAACCGTCGGCGGCCGATTGGGCGCGGTTGCGACACGACTTGTACGATTCCATCGCGGCCTGATGGTTGTGATACGTCGGCAGCGATGCTTCCAAATCGGCCAGCAAGCTTTCCGATTCACGCAGGCGAAGTTCTAACGATTCACCGCTGGTCGGCAACGTCGAATCGATGTGCGATCGTTCGCCTTCGATCTCGCGAATTTGTCGCCGCAGCGTGTCGATTTGACGTTCGCAATCTTCGCGGTCCAGCGACGTCGATCGCTTGCCGTTTTCCATGCCCCAGTAGAACGCCAACAGCGCCATGAATCCGAACATCATGCACAGCATGCCCCACGTCGGATCGGGACGCGCGACCAACCATGTGATGTTGAAAAAGTTCGCGATGCCGTAGATGAACGACATGCCGCCGAAGATGAACGGAATGCCCAGCATCACGAAACGGTCGACCGGCAAGACTTCGTCGGTGGTTAGCTCGACGGTTTCTTTTTCCAGTTCGCGATAGTGACGTTTCAGCTTTTCGAGTTGTTCGCCGACTTGGATTCGCTGCTTCAGCGTCGTGATCATTTCGGTTTGATCACGGATCGCTTGTTGCAAGTTATCCGCGCGAGCACGCGTCAGCATGTCGCGTAGCGATTCGGAAAGCTTGTCCGCGCGAGTCTTATGCGTAGCGCCTTCGGTACGAGATTGTTTCAGCAGGAACGCTTGTTCCTTGACGATCTTGGCCGGTCCCGAAAGGGCGCCCAGCGTTTGCTTGGAAAGGTCCGGAAGCTGCGTCGTGTCGCCTTCGACCAGCGCGACACGTTCTTCGGGGTCCAGCCCCAAGCGATCGGCATCGGCGTCGAGTTGTTTCTTGGCCTTTTCGATTTGATCTTCCAAGCGATCGATTTGTTCTTCGAGCGCTTCGACCCACGTCGCCTGTTCCGACGCCGCTTCGATGCGGCCTTGCAGGTCCAACATCCGGCGGCTGACCGGCAGTTGTTCGGCCTTGTCTCGCAGCCCGCGACGTTTCTGTTTGACTTCGTCCAGCTTTTGCTTTTTGTCTTCCATCAGCGCATCGATCTGCACCAACTGGCCCGGCGCTTCGTCGGGCAAGAGGCTGTCGGCTTCGCGTTCGGCGATCAGCTTGATGATGTCTTCGCGTTTGCGCCAAACGTCATGCACGCCGGTCGCCGTTTCGACGGTGCGGGCTTCGCGTTCCCAAACGCCCATGCGTTCGGTCAGTTGTTCGATCTCTTGTTGTTGGCTTCGACGCTGCGACGCTAGTTCCGACCACCGACGACCGTGACGGGTCAAGTTGGTGACTTCGTCGCGCAGCTTTTCTCGCTTGGCGATCAGCGATGCCAGCTTCGTCGCTTCGGCTTCGTCCTCGGGCGATGCTTTGCCGACCAGCGTCTTGCGACCGCCGCGAAGTCCGCGCAGCACGTCGACCAGCGACACGCGGTCCAGACCGCTGGACAGCTTGTAAAGTTCGTCGGCCGCGGCCGTGTCATCCAGCGTCGAAAGCTCTTGCAGTTCCCGCATGCCGATGGCGAAGACGTTGGTGAAGATCGGTTCGTCGATCTGGCCCAGCAGGCTTTGCAACCGGTGCTGGCCTTGGCTCAGTCCGTCCTGTCCGGTGACGGTCAATTGACCCGTGACGCCGTTGTCGGTCAGTTGGCTGTGACGACGGATCTGGTAACCGCCGCCCGGCCCGGTCACTCGCATCGCCCCGCCGGGCGTTCCGCCGTGAACGGGCGGCAAATATTTCTCGCGGCGTTCTTCGGTGAATCCGTAAAGCATCGCGCGGACGAACTGCATCAGCGTCGTCTTGCCGGCTTCGTTGGGACCGTAGAACAACGTCATGCCGTCGGGCAAGCTGTCGACCGAAAGGCCGGTCCAGACACCGAAGCCGTCGATTTGAATGTCTTTGATTCTCATGATTTTTGCACCAAGGAAGGCTTGCCGCCGCGGAGCAATTCGACGCCCAGCAACGTGGCTTGATCGAGCAAGTCGCCGCGGTCGCCCGACGACACTTCGGCTAACATCATCGCGGTCGTCGACGGCATCGACGCGGACTCTTCGGTGAACGGAGCGAGATTCAGATCGCGGCCGTCGGCCTTGCGATGCTTCTCGGCGGCTCGTAAATAGTCCCCCAGGATCGTGTCTTCGTCGTGCCACGATTTGGGAAACGATCGCGGCGCGCGAACGTGCATTCGGCACGTCCAAGCCGACGGCGATCCGTGGCCGAACTCGCGTCTGGCCCAGCTCAGCAGTTCTTCGGTGTCGCCGATCGCCGTAATGGCATCGCCGCTGCTGATCGAAATGTCCCAGCCGATCAGGAGATGTCGCCCGCCGTTTTCATGTTGCAACCGAACGACTCGCTCGCCCATCAGGTTACGGATGCCGCCGACGGCGTTGATTTCGTCCGCGGAAATTTTGACTTCGCAGTATCGGAACGCGTCCGTTTCCAATGAATGCACCCGAGTGGTTCGATCGGCGTCGACATCGACGACGGCGTAACCGTGCGGGCCGAATTCTTCGACGCATCGACCTTGGGGCGAGCCGCAGTAAACGGCCGCGCCTTCGGCACCGCCGTCGATTTGCTCGCGATTGTGTTGTCCGCCGAGGGCCCAGTAGTCAAAGCGTCCCTCGGCCAGCGCTCCGGCGTCGGAGGATCCGAAGCCGATCGCGATCGAGTATTCATCGGTCGCTTCGGTGCGATAGCTGGGCACGTGCAAGACGCTGCGACCGTCGGCACTGCGTCCGATGACGGTCGCGATCGTGCGGCCGGCACGTTGGACGGGCACGGCGACGGCGCGGTTCTTGGGGAACAGCGTGACGTTGGGCGGCAGGGGCACCGCTTCGGGCCACTTGGCCGGATCGTCGGCGATGCCGGCGGTCCAGAAGACGGGTTTTTTCTTGGCGTGAAGCTTGTCGAAGTAGTCCAGCAGCAGCGACATCCCGTGGGGGCCGGCGGCTTGAGGGCTCAGCAGATCGCCGGCCAGGACCACGAAGTCGATGTTGTCCGCCAGCGCCGCTTCCAGCACCGCGGTGGCCGCGCGGCGGGGCGCTTCGGCCATGGCTTCGCGGAGGTGGCCCGGCAGGGCGTCGAGATCGCCAAGGGGCGTTTCCAAATGGAAATCGCTGGCGTGAATGAAGCGGAATGACTCGCCCGGCATGTGGTTCCCTCCCCTGCGCTGGTCACGGCAATGCCCGCATCGTGCGAGCCAAGTTTCACGAGCTTAACAAAGATCGTGAAACTGGGCCAAGGGCGATTTTTGGTTGTCAGGCGGCAGTTGTCAGTCGTCAGCTAGAGGGATGGTTCGTTTGACGCCCAGCCGCAGGCGCCGGCACGTAGCCCCGCTCACGCCGTGACGGGGCCGAACAGCAAAGCTGTTCGCGGATCAGGCGATGCTCCGCCACGGCGTGGCGGACCCACGCTGAGACTTGCGCAAACTTTTCCGACAAAATTCTTCCTTCCCCGCTGGACCGCGGTGCGGTGGACGTGATAATCCCGCCTCTTTCATCTTTTCTGATTTTTCTGATCAACTTTCTGACTCACGATGCCGTTTTCACCGGCATCTCCCGCGCGGCGGAACGTTCGCGCCTTCCCAGAATCGCTGCAGGGCGAAGGAAAACAAGACCACTCGATGGACGGATCACTCGCCCTTCTCGGCACCACCGGTGCCCTGATCGGGCTCGGAGCGCTCGAATCGTTGTTTCACCAGCGACGGCTCCACACCATCCCGACGCGGATTCACGTCAACGGGACGCGCGGCAAATCATCGGTCACTCGCTTGATCGCGGCAGGATTACGAAGCGGTGGCGTTCGAACGTGCGCGAAAACGACCGGCACGCTGGCACGGATGATCTTGCCCGATGGCTCGGAATACCCCGTCTTTCGACCCGCTCGCGCTAACGTGATCGAACAGATCCGCATCGTCCGCGCGGCGGCCGAAAACGAAAGCCAAGCGATGGTGATGGAGTGCATGGCGCTGGTTCCGTACTTGCAATGGCTGTGCGAGTTCCGACTGGTCCACGCGACCCACGCCGTCATCACTAACGCTCGCGCCGATCACTTGGACGTGATGGGGCCGACCGAGAACGACGTCGCGCTTGCGTTGTTGGGCATGGTCCCGAAAAACGGAAAGCTGTACACGGCCGAGCGTCGTCACCTGGAAACGTTCCAGCGAGTCGCCGACGATCGCGGCACCGAACTGATCGCGGTCGGCGAGGACGAGGTGAACGCGATCACGCCGCTGGACCTGTCGCAGTTTTCGTTCATCGAGCACGCCGAAAATGTGGCGCTTGCCCTGCGAGTGCTGAAGGACTTGAACGTGTCCCGCAACGTCGCGCTGCAGGGCATGTGGGCGGCGACGCCGGACCCCGGGATCATGACGGTTTCGGAGATCAACTTTTTCGGTCGCGAGATCGTGTTCGTCAACGGCTTTGCCGCCAACGACCCCGAATCAACCGAACGGATTTGGGACATGGCGTGCGATCGTTATCCCGACGTTGGCAAGCGGATCATCATCTTCAATTGCCGTTTCGACCGCCCCGACCGATCCAAACAACTGGCCGAAGTGTGTGCGAAATGGCGTCCGGCCGATCACTACATCCTGATCGGCTCGGGAACGTACATCTTTGCCAAGTACGCGACGGCCAGCGGACTGGACCCACGCAAGCTGGTGATGGCGGAAGACGATTCGCCGCAAGAAATTTTTGAAAAGGCCGTCGAGCTTGGCGGACGCAGTGCGATGGTGATGGGCATGATGAACATCGGCGGCATCGGCCTGGAAATCGTGCGTTACTTCCGCAACCGCAGCACCGTCGGCGAACGAGCGTTCTGACGAAAAGAAGTTGCAAGTTGCCAAATGAACATTGCAAGTTGCAAATTGAAAGACGCCATCAAACCTCATCCAAATTTCCAACTTGCAATGTTCACTTTGCAATTTGCAACCCCAATCTAACCCCTAAAACTTTCCCATGGATACTCTTACTGTCGCGATCGGGATCGGCTTGGCGGTCAGCCTGCTGTTTTCCGAACTGTTCGGCTTGGCGGCCGGCGGCATGGTCGTGCCGGGCTACATCGCGTTGTCGTTGGACAAGCCGCTGAATGTAGTCGTCACGTTCGCCGCCGCGATCGTCACCTACTACATCGTTTACACGTTGTCCAACATGATCGCGATCTACGGCAAACGCCGGACGGTCTTGATGGTGTTGATCGGGTTTCTGGTCGGCTACTTCATGGAACAGTTCAGTCTGTTCCAGTCCAACGCGATCGACCCTTCGGACCTGAGCTTGCTGGATGAATCGGCCGACTATGAAGTCATCGGTTACATCATTCCGGGCCTGATCGCGATCTGGATCGACCGGCAAGGACTGGTCGAAACGCTTGGCATTTTGTTGACGGCATCGACCGTCGTTCGCTTGGTCTTGATTCTGATCGGATTGGAGCTGGTCCTATGAAACGACTTTATTGGAGACCACGACAAGTATCGCAAACGGTCATTTGGTTGATGGCCGCGTTCAGCCTGTTGGGCTTGGCCTCGGTCGAGCGTTTTCGCACTCGCGCGCGCAGTCGGACCTCGACGTCAAGATGGAAGCATCGGCCAGCGCGTTGGAAATGATGCGAGCGGTCAAGGCTGAGAAGATGCACATGTCGATCTTGGCATCACCCCAAGTCGACCCGGCGGGCTCGGGCATGATCGGCGAACTGATGACGCCCGTGACGACACTTACCGGTCGGTTGTCGGCCAAGCAAACCGGCGTGAACCCGAACTTCGCCGCCGTCGTGACGGAGATGCTGATTGGTGCCGGCGTCAAATCGGGCGACTTGGTCGCGGTCGGTTACTCGGGGTCGTTCCCCGGCATGAATTTGAATGTCTGCGCGGCACTGAAAGCACTCGGTGCCCAGCCGATCATCATCGCCAGCGCCGGTTCATCCCAATGGGGCGCAAACAATCCGGATTTCATGTGGATCGACATGGAAAGCCTGCTTTACGAAGAAGGTTTGATCCCGTTCAAGTCGGTCGCTTGTTCGATCGGTGGTTACGAGGACATCGGTTTGGGCATGACCGAAGAAGCCAAGAACATGGTCAAGAAAGGCATCAAACGGAACGGCTTGCCGCTGCTGACGTCGACGGACTTCGTCGAAGCGATCGACGAACGGATGCAGATCTATCGCAAGCAAGCCGGTGGCCGCGACTACGCGGCGTACATCAACGTCGGCGGTGGTACGATCAGCGTCGGACGCAGCATGGGCAAGCGAGCGTACAAGCCGGGACTGAATCTTTCGGCGCCACGCGACGTGCTGCAAATTGACTCGGTGATGACGCGGTTCATGTCCAAAGGCACACCGGTCGTCCACGTGGTCGAGATTGATCGCATGGCGCAAAAGTACGGCTTGCCGCTGGCACCGCAACAATTGCCCCCGACCGGCGAAGGCGGCATCTACAACCAAACCCGCTACAACCGCGTCCTGGTCGGCGTGGTGCTGGTTTTGATCCTGTTCTCGCTAAGAGCGTTGGTGTTGACCGACTTCGGTTACCGATTCACCAAGGGCCGCGGCGGCAAAAAGGGCACGTCATCGCCCGAACCGATGGTGTAGGCGAACTCGGCAACAGGTAGCCCCGACACGCCGTGGCGGGGCCGAACAGCAAAGCTGTTCGGTAGCCAAGGCAATGCTCCGCCACGGCGTGGCGGACCTACGTTACGCATCCCTACAGCGCGTTCTTGTTGACGTGCTTGTGATTGCGGAGGTGTTCCTGGCAATACGCGAACTGCCCATCGCACTGGCTGCAATAACGAAAGTCTTCTTTTGGGTCCGTCACGTTGCTCTTGCCACAAACGTGGCAAACGTGGCGCGGCTTTCTTGACAGCGCCGCTTCACGCTTCTTCCAACCCAGTCGGCGATGAAAATTCGTGCCACGGCCCAGTAGCTCGCGGCCGAAAAACAGCAGGTAGTTGCCGATCGAGGCGACCACCAAGACTTTCTGGACGATCGGCCCGAGCGCAAACGCGACCAGGTAGCCGAACGCCTGCAGCCAGGCCAGATATTTGATCTTCACCGGCAACACAAAAAACAGCAACAACTCAAAGTTCGGGTTGTACGTCGCAAACGCCAAGAACACCGTCGCTTGCAAAAAGAACCCCGTCGCGGGCTGCGAAGGCGTGAGGCCGGCCGCCGCTAACGTCAAGCCAAGGCCGACGTACAGGAACGAGCAGTAGCGGACGATGCCCCACTGCTGTTCCAGCGCCGTGCCCATCATGTAGAAGAGGTAGAAGTAGAAGATCGCAAAGATCGGATTGCCCGTCGGCGCGACCAACAAGAACGTCGCCAACCGCCACACTTCACCCGCCAGCACCAAGTCCCAGATCAACACCGCGCGGTCGATCATCGTCGGGTCCAGCAACGTGAAGACCCAAAAAATGAACTGGCACGCGACCACGATCATCGTGATGTTCGAGATCGCGATGGGACGAACGACGCGGTCGATACGATCGAGCAAACTCATCAGATTTCTTTCCGCCTTATTTTTTCGTCAACGTGCCGACGATCGATGCAACGCTATCGGCCTGGATCTCCCCGAGCGTCGACGGCAATTGATCGATCAGCCGCGTCGACACGGTCGGGTCATAGTAGTTGGCCGTCCCGATTTGAACGGCGCTTGCGCCGGTGACCAAAAATTCCATCACGTCATCGATCGTCGCGATGCCCCCGATGCCAACGATCGGAATGTCAACGGACGCTGCGACTTGATAAACACACCGCAGGGCGATCGGCTTGATCGCTGGACCGCTCAGCCCGCCCATGCCGTTGCCCAACATCGGCTTTCGCTTCCGCCAATCGACCGCGATGCCGAGCACCGTGTTGGTCAAACAAACCGCGTCGGCGCCTCCGTCGGCCGCGGCTCGCGCGATGTCGACGATCGACGTTACGTTGGGCGTCAGCTTGGCCAGGATCGGCGTCTGCGTCGCGGCGCGACATTTTGCGACGACGTCGCGGCACGACGACGGGTTGGTGCCGAAGTCGACGCCACCGCTGACGTTCGGACACGAGAGATTCAGCTCGATCGCCGACACGCCGGGTTGCTCGCCGACTTTCCCGCACAAGTCGACGAAATCGCTCTCCGTACGACCCGCAACGCTGACCACGACAGCCGTACCGAGCTTGGCGAGGTAAGGCAGGTGATGCGTCAAGAACGTTTCCACGCCGTCGTTGTCCAGCCCGATCGCGTTTAATAATCCCGCCGATGTTTCGACCGTTCGCCAAGGCTTGTTGCCGATCCGCGGTTCGGCCGTGATCGTTTTTGGCAGCACCGCACCGAGCCGCGGAACGTCAACGATGCCCTGCATTTCACGCGCGTATCCGAACGTGCCCGACGCGACCATGATCGGGTTTTTCAAGCGCAGTCGGCCAAGCGAGACGGAAAGGTCCATGGAAGTAGGTGACAGGTAACAGGTAACAGGTGACAGGTTAGGCGGAACGGTCGATCAGGCGGGATTGGATTTGGGCCAGCAAGCGGGATGCGACGTGGTCTTTGTTGCCCGCGATCGCTTCGATGACGTTGCCCGACGGGTCCAGCAGTTCGACTTCGTTGTCCGCCGCATCGATCGCCGTTGGTCCGTTGCTGACCATCAAGTCACAAAGCTTGCGTTCCAGCTTGACGATCGCACGGAAGCGAGCGTCTTCGGTTTCCAGCGCAAAGCCGACGACCCATTGGTGATCGCGTTTGGCTTGGCCCAGCGTCGCGACGACGTCGGCAGTTTCAATCAACTCGATCGTCAGCGGCTTGCCCGTCTTGGCAATCTTTTGCGTTTGAAAATGACGCGGCATGTAATCGCACGGCGCCGCCGCGCCGATCGCACCATCGCAGCTTTCAAATGCCTCTACGGCGGCCGACAACATCTCGTCCGTCGTGACCACGGGAACGACCGTTGCACGACGCGGGTACTCGATTGCGACGGGGCCCGACACGATGACGACCTCGTGCCCCAGGTCCAGCGCCGCCGACGCCAACGCCGCGCCCATTCGTCCGCTGGACGCATTAGAAACGTATCGAACGGGGTCCAAGTATTGCCGCGTCGGCCCCGACGTGATCAGAATTTTTGCCACCGCCGGCCTCACGAGCCAAGCGTTTCGTCGATCAACCGTTCGACATCGGCATTGGTCATCTGCATCTTCGCCGCTGCGAGTGCGAACAGGCGTTTCTCGCCCTCTTCCAAGCGACCATCCGCAGCCATCATGCGGATCATATCTTTGAGAAGTTCGTCACGCTCACGCGGCGTTTCCGGCAATTCAATCGCCGCGTCGTCGCCGAGTCCGTACTCGATCGCCTTTTGCAGATCGTGCTCATTCAGTCCGAGTTCGGCGCAGCGGTCGGCCACTAAATGAACTTCTCGTTCGCCCAACTGACCGTCAGCGAATGCCATCACGACCAGGTTGCGAAGTTGTTGTCGACGCCGCGAAAGTTCTTCTTTACTCATGCAAAAATGGTAACGCGAAGGCCGGACGCAATCCAGAGTAGGACAATTGTCCCAATTGTCCCGGGTGTCGTAATCGTGGCCGCATCGCAATCCAGAGTAGGACAATTGTCCCAATTGTCCAGGGTGTCGTATTCAAGGCCGCGCCGCGTCGTTGGGGGGGACAATTGGGACAATTGTCCTACTCTGTCATTCCCCAATTGCCCGCGCGCATCCGGTGGCCAGGACGTGCGGCATGTTCAGGCCGGGCAGGTAACCCGATTCGCCGATCACGTTGACGCGGCTGTTCAGGTGATTCCGCAGGTTCACGCCCGGCGAGGGCGTCACGTACGCGATCGTTCGGCCGGTGTGGTCGGTGATCGCGAAGGGGGGGACGTTCGGGCGAGCCGAATAGACTTGGACGAGCTGCCCGACCATCGCGGGGGCTTCAACCGCAGACGTGGACGTACTCTGCGGCGCGGGGGCGATCGAAGCACCCGCAAGCGACGCCGGCGCGAAACCGATCGCTTGGCTGACCGAGCCGAAAGTGATGTCTTGCGAGCTCGGCCGTTCGCTTGAGAGCGTTACGTCACCGCCGCGAACCAGGCTGCTGCCGTCGCGGCGAGTGGCGATGCGTTGGTACTGTTCCGCGCGATCGGCCAACAGTCGTGCTCGGCCCGCTAGTGCTGTGTCGGCCGTCGATGCGGCGATCGCGCGAGCGGCATCGGCGACCGGTTCGGTCTCCAAACCCGACGCTTGCGCGGCCATCAATCGGGACAGGATCATTGTCAATTGGTTCACGTCAGCGCCAGCCGTTTCGGCTCGCACGGCCTCGATCCGATGCGCGGGCACAACATTCATCGGAGCGGGCGGCGCGGTCGCGATCGGCGACAGCGTTTGAGCGGGCAACGGTGCGATGCCGCTGGCTTGTTGTATGACCGGTTGTTCCAGCTTCGCGATGGACGTCGGCATCTCCATCGGAGTCGTTGCTTTGCGTCCGTAACCGATCGTCCAGTTGTCATCGGTAGCAACTGCCCGCGTCGATGCTCGCTCCGGTGCAACCGCTGGTGACGGGTCAATCGTTGCCAGTCGCGGTCGGCCCAGGAACGCAACGCTGTTCAGCAAACCCTTTCGCTTGGGCGGTTCAGCGGCGGACGCTTGCGGAACGTCCAGCGACGAAAGACTCGGCGGCATCGATAGCGGTGGTTCAACGTTGGCGGTCGGTTCGACGAAGCTGGCTTGGGAGACCACGCCGCTACCGATCGGAATCAGGTCGTCTTCATCTTCATCGAGCCCGCGAATCGGCGCTTCCAACACCGATCGGCCGGACGCTTTCGCGATCGGTTGACGATCAAACGCATCGTCATCGAACGCATCGACTTGACGTGGCTTTGAGGCTGGCTTTTGACGACTCGATGCGACTCGTTCACGCGACCGAACGTTGGTCGGTCCGGCGGGTGAGAACAGGATGTCCTGCTTGGGCGAGTTGTCCTGCAGCGTCGCGATCAATTCTTCGCTGCTGCGGACGACTTGGTCGCGATGGACGAAACGAAATTCGCCTGATGGCGGAACGATGCGGTACCACATCTGCGGCCCATCTGGACCTTCACGTTCGCTGCGTCCGATCACCGTGACGGGTTCACCTTCGGTCAGTTGCGCTTGCCACTGGAACGATCGTGCGCGACCCAAATTGGTGCCGATCCACGCGACCGTGCCGTCTTCGATCACGACGCCGGTGTCGCCGGTCTTGTCCATCTGGATGGTGTCCGCCGGCACCCAGCAAAAGCTGGTATCGACGGGGCGGATCGCCAGCCATCCGTCCTCCGTTTCGCCGTAAACTTCCAGCGATTGCCCGTGACGAAGTTCGTCGGTGCGGTAGTAATCACCGCCCGGTCCGCAACGGGTGTGCGAGGATTCCTGGGAGACGTAAACCGTGTACGGATCGAACGCGCAGACGACGTCGGACAGCAGTGGTGATCCGAACCAGAACCCGGTCAGGATCGAGATCAAAAGCGGGGTGACGCTGCGGCGGAGGGTTCGTGTCGGAATCATCGCGGGGCGAGTCCTGGAGGCGAAACGGTCGGAGTTCAGTTTCCGATTAACCAAACCAGGACGTCCGCGGCAAGAGCAACCTCGTCGCCCCGCCACGCTCAGGTGCATATCGCGGTCGTGAACTCGTTCCCAGGCTCCGTCTGGGAACGGGATGCCTTGGAGGCTCTGCCTCCCTTAGGGAAGTTGGCGAGGCGGAGCCTCGAGGACAGTGCGTTCCCAGGCGGAGCCTAGGAACGAGTGGCACCTCGTAGACCCGCGGCTCCGCCGGCGGGGTGTTCCTGCGGGCGGAGCCGCAGGTCTACGGAAGGAGCGTCAGCTCAGCAGATCGATCACGCGTTGGATATCGTCCGGGATCGGGGCCTCGAACGTCATTCGCTTGCCCGTTTGCGGATTTGTGATCGTCAGCCGCCGTGCGTGCAGAGCGTGACGATCAAGGACGATGCGATCGTCGCTGTCGTCTCGCTTGCCCGTTCGCACCGTCGACTCGGTCACTTCGGAGTGACCGCCGTACAGTCGATCACACAGCACCGGCGCGCCAATGTGCGATAGGTGAACGCGAATCTGGTGCGTCCGCCCCGTCTTTGGCATCAGCTTGACCTGCGTGTAACGGCCGTGCCGAGAGATCACTTCAAAGAAAGTCGACGCGGGCTTGCTGGTCACGTGGTTGTCGCGGATCGCCATTTTGTCCCGCTGGTACGGATGCCGACCGATCGGCAAATCGATCAGGTCGCGGTCGCGATCGATTGGTGCGTTGGTGATTGCAAAGTATTCCTTCTCGGTTTCCCGATCGTGAAACTGCTGCGACAGATGATTGTGCATCGCGTTGGTCTTGGCCACGATGATCACGCCCGTCGTGTCGCGATCCAATCGGTGAACGATGCCCGGACGCGTTGCGCCGCCGACATCGGACAAAGATTGAAACCGATATGCCAGCGCGCTGGTCAGCGTGCCGGACCAGTGACCTCGGGCCGGGTGGACGACCATGCCGGGCGGCTTGTTGATAACAACGAACCCGTCGTCCTCGTACAAAACGTCCAGCGGAATGTTTTCCGGAATCGACTTGTCGCTGGGAAGCGGTGGGACCAGAAACCGAATCCGCTGGCCCGTCTTCAACTTCAAGCTGGGCCGGATGATCTTGCCATCGACGGCGGCGCCGTTGTCTTGAACGGCTGCGCGAATCTGCGTGCGGCTGTAACCGTCGCAAGCTTGCACCAAAAATTGGTCGATCCGCTGGCCATGGGCGGTCTCGGGGACCACAAAGTCACGATAAACGGACTCCGCAACGACGGCTTCGCCCGATTCGTCAACTTCGTCATCGACCAGAACGTCAGCTGCGTCACCGTCAGCGGTGCTATTGTCAGCGTCGACTTCGTCAGAGTCGCGGTCGTGAGGTTTACTTGTCACCGGCGTCTTCGGTGGTACTTTCAGCAGCACTTTCAGCACCAGTTTCTGGGACCGTTTCTTCGACGACCGCTTCGGCTTCGTCGGCTGGTGTTTCAGGTTTCACGGCTTCTGGTACGGCGGTCACGTCATCGGCGGGCAGGTCCAATCCCGCGTCCGATTCCATCACGTCTGAATTTTCACCACCGGGAAGATCCAACGACGGCAATTCCAAGTCCGGCAGGTCCAAGTCCGGAAGGTCCGGATAGCGCTTCGCTGCCCGGCAGCGAGGGCGGAAGCGACGGGTCGGCGGGCGAGAAATCTTGATCGGCGAACCAGGCCAAGAAGTCCTTCGTTGCTGGCTTGCCGAGCGCGACGATTCGGTCGTTGGCCTTTTCGACCATCGCGTCCGATTCGGCCGCGGCGGCAACTTTTTTGTATTCAGAGATCGCTTCGTCCAATTCGCCGAGCGATTCGTGCGTCCGGGCCAGCCCGAAGTGGGCTCGCGAGATCAGAAGCGGGTCGGTCGCGCCGTCGAGCGATTCTTCGTAGGCGACCTTGGCGTCACCCAGCAGCGCGATCGCGTTGTCACGATCGGCGAACAATGCATCGACGCCGTCGGCCAGGTATTGATTGGCTTGATACAGCTTGGCCCATTGGCCGGGCAGCGTGTCGGCGTACTGGACGCTGACCCCTTCCAGAACTTCCGCGTCGCCGCCGTTCATCGCCTCGATCAGGTTCAGCGTCGCATCGCTGCGTTGACCGGTCTGTTGGCTCGAATAGAAAACCCAGCCGAGCGCCCCGAGCACCAATGCCGCAACCACCACCGCGATCAGCTTGGAATACGGTTCGATCGCTTGGTTGATGCGACCGATGTAAATGGCCAAATCGTTTTGTTGCAGTTCGTGACGTCGATCGTTCATGATCTTCCGTGGTCTTCGATCAAAGTGGGCAGCCGGACAGATGAAGCCCCGAAGTATAGAAATGCCATCACTTTAGCGTCAAGGCCGGCGGCCGAACGGCGACCGCTCAGTCTTCCGCTTTCGCGATCGGTTCCCAGATCACGCCGACGCGTTTTGCCCAGGCGTCCCAGTCGGCGGCCATCTGGGCGACGCGGTCGGGTTGAGACTCGGCCAAGTCATTCAGCTCGCAGCGGTCGTCGGCCAAATTATAAAGTTCCCACTTCAGCTCGTGCGGCATCCGCTTGCCGTACACCGCTTTCCAGTCGCCCTGCCGAATCGCGTGAGCGTCCTGATGGTCAAAGCCGATCGTTCGATCCGCAAGCGTCTCGCCCTTCCACGCCGGCAGAAGACTTTTGCCTTCCACGGGCGTGATTCGGTTTCCACGCAATTCGCGTGGGTAAGTCGCACCGGAAACTTCCATCAGCGTGGGCAGCACGTCCATCAGATGCGCGGGATCACGCACCCATGTGTTCGGCTTGCCGATGCCGCTTGGCCAATGAGCGATCAGCGGCGTGCTGATGCCACCTTCGTGCGTGAAGTGTTTGTACAACCGCAGCGGCGTGTTGCCCAGATTGGCCCAGCCGCTGCCATAGGATTGATGCGTGCCTGGCTGGCCAATCTCACGAACCTGATCGCCGGTGCGAAGCGTTGTTTCGCCGCGACGAGACTTGCCATCAAAGCCGAACGGTCCCCACTCGTAACACGCTCCGTTGTCGCTCATGAACAGGATCAACGTATTGTCCAGGTCGCCGGTCTGTTTCAAGTGAGAAACAAGCTTGCCGACGCCATCATCGACGCCTTCGACCATCGCGGCGAAGATGGCCATTCGACGGGCGAGATCGGTTTGACGATCTTCGTCGAGCGAATCCCATGCGGGGTTCGGCTGCCCCGAAAAACCGTTGGCGATGTCGGACTGATCCACCGGAACAAGCGACCGCGGAGACAACTTCCAATGGTCGCCATCGACCAAGCCCAGCTTTTGCATTCGCGCAAAACGTTCCTCTCGCAGCACGTCCCAGCCTCGCCGATAAACCTCGTCGTACTTGTCCGCTCGCTCGGCCGGGGCTTGCACGGGAAAGTGGGGCGAGGAATGACCGAGGAACAACAACCACGGTTTTTCGCTGCGTTGTCCTTGCTTGATGAATTCGACCGCGTAATCGTTGAAGACGTCCGTCGCATAAAATTTACCCGCCGGAGGATCGATTTCCTTTGCCCGTCCTGCTGGCAAACGGATGTAGTAATCGGCGTCGTATTGGTCGTGCGAATGATCAAACGTGTAGCCGTAGAAGTCGTCAAATCCCCGCTCGATCGGTCCCGTCTTGTCGTGCAAGTGCCATTTGCCGACGTAATAGCATCCGTACCCGGCAGGCTTAAGCACCTCGGCCATCGTCACGCAATCGTCACGAAGTCGTCCGAGATAACCCGGCCCGCGATTAGGACTGGGCTTGTGATTGGTGAAGTCGCCGATGCCGGCTTGCGTCGGATACAACCCCGTCATCAACGACGCGCGGCTGGGGCAACATCGCGCGGAGTTGTAGAGCTGCGTCATCCGCACGCTATCGGTGGCCAGCGCGTCGATGTTCGGCGTGTTGATTTCGCCGCCATAGCAACCCAGGTCTGAATAGCCCAAGTCGTCGGCCAGGATCACGACGATGTTCGGCTGCTCGGCGAAAGCGTTCGACGTGACGAACAGAAGAAAGCAAATTCCGATCAGGTGTTTCAGCATGGCGGCACGCAAAGGCTGGCGAGGAAAGACGAGTCCGCTTGATCGTAACCTGCCTACTCGACCGCGTGTTCGCGAAGTTCTTCCAGGCTGGCCCATTCCAGCGTCGAAACGTGGCACGATTCCAGCACCACCGCCGGTGCGACGCCCGCGTCGTAGGCTTCTCGCCAGCGGGCCGCGCACAGGCACCAGCGGTCGCCGGGCTTCAGTCCCGGGAAGTGGTACATCGGCATCGACGTCGTCAGGTCGTTGCCTCGTGACTTGCTGAATTCCAAAAATTCCGCCGTCACCTCGCAGCACACCGTGTGAAGGCCCGCGTCTTCGCCACCCGTGTTGCAGCACCCGTCGCGGTAAAACCCGGTCATCGGATCGATGCTGCAAGTGGCCAGCTCGGTGCCAAGAACATTTTTCGCCATGGTATTTCCTATTTCTGTAAACGAAGTCACTTCTCTTCACGCCGGCACTTCGTAGACCTGCGGCTCCGCCCGCAGGAAATTCTTGCGGGCGGAGCCGCAAGTCTACGAGATTGGCTGGGCGTTAAACGAAGTCGGACGGATGCTTATAGTAAGCGTATTCACGCCAGCGACGAATCACGGGGACGGACGAAACCATGGACGACATTTTTAAACACCTGACGCCGGCGCAAGCCGAAGCCGCGCGGCACGTCGACGGGCCGCTGCTGATCCTGGCCGGTCCCGGGTCGGGCAAGACCCGCGTCGTCACCCACCGCATCGCCAACATGATCCACCAGGGCGTTTCGCCGTGGCAGATCGCGGCCCTGACGTTCACCAACAAAGCCGCCGACGAAATGCGATCGCGAGTCGATTCGTTGGCCCCGAACCAGCCGGTTTGGATGGGCACCTTTCACCGATTTTGTGCCCAGCTTTTGCGTCGGTACGCGTCGATGGTCGGCCTGCAAGAAAACTATTCGATCTACGACACGTCGGATTCCAAACAAGCAATGAAGCGAGCCGTCCTGGCCGCCGGCGTTTCCACCACGCACGCCTCGCCCGACCAAATCGCTTCGGCCATCAGCCACGCCAAGAACCGGCTGACCACGCCCGAGATGATGCAGGGCCACGCCCTTCGGCCGCTGGACACGATCGCCGCGAAGGTCTATCCGATCTACCAACAACAACTACTGACCGCCAACGCCGTCGACTTCGATGACTTGCTGCTGCACATCGCCAACCTGCTGCGCGAGAATCCGGAAGTCCGCGGCGAACTCGATCGTAAGTACAAGTACATCCTGGTCGACGAGTACCAAGACACGAACCTTGCCCAGTACGCGATCGTTCGCGCGCTGTCGATCGACCAGCCCAACCTGGCCGTCACCGGCGACCCCGACCAGTCGATCTACGGATGGCGTGGCGCGGACCTGAACAACATCCTGGACTTCGAAAAAGATTATCCGTCGGTCAAAACCGTGCGGCTGGAAAAGAACTACCGCAGCACGCCGAACATCCTTCGCGCTGCCGATCAACTGATCCGCCACAACCGCCGGCGGAAAGCCAAAGAGTTGTTCACCGACAACGCGGAAGGCGACGCCGTCATCTTGCGAATGTTCGAGGACGGTTACCAAGAGGCCGACGGCATCGCAGACGAGATCACTCGCGCGATCAACGTCGACGGGCTGAAGCCGTCCGACTTCGCGATCTTCTGCCGGATGAACGCGTTGACCCGGTCGCTGGAACACGCGTTGCGAAGCCGCAGTTTGCCGTACCAAATCGTCAACGGCGTCGAGTTCTACCAGCGGAAGGAAATCAAGGACCTGCTTGCCTACCTGCACTTGGTCAACAACCCGTCGCACGACGTCGCGCTGCAGCGAGTGATCAACGTTCCGACGCGTGGCATCGGAGCAAAGACGATCGAACGGATTCGCGACTTCGCCGATTACCACGGCATCCCGATGCTGGAAGCCGCCCGTCGCGCCGCCGAAATCGATGGGCTGGCAAAACGAGCCGTCACGATGACCAGCAAATTCATCAAAATCTATGACCGGCTTGCAATCAAGGCGACCGCGTCGTTGGAAGATCTGATTCGATACTTGGTTGAAGAAACCGAGTACGAAGCGTATTTGGAAAAGTCGTCCGTCGAACAGCAGGACAGCAGCGCGATGGCGAACGTCGACGAACTGATCACCGCGGCGGTCGAGTTCGATCGGCGGCACCCCGAGGACGGATCGCTGGAGGCGTTCTTGGAACAGGTCGCCCTGGTCGCCGACACCGATGCGATCGACGGATCGAACGACCGCGTCACGATCATGACGTTGCACGCGGCGAAGGGTCTGGAATACCCACGAGTGTTCATCATCGCGGTCGAGGACGACTTGCTGCCGCACGCGAGATCGAAAAACACGGAGTCCGAATTCGAGGAAGAACGACGGTTGCTGTTCGTTGGCATCACTCGCGCCGAACAGTGGTTGCAACTGAGCTGCTGCAAACGCCGAGCGGTTCGCGGCGACATCCGGCCGGTCATTCCCAGCCCGTTTTTGAACGAATTGCCGCTGGACGAGATGAAGCGAATCGAATCGGCGGGCCGGCGTGATTGGTTCGACGACGACAACGACGCAATGGACCAGAGCTATCCGGATTCATGGGACTTGCCAGAGATTGATTCGGACTCGCCCGCATCGTCACTCGAAGACGACGACATGGTGTTCGAGTCCGCTCCGGTGCAATCGCTGGTGACGGCAGAGGTGGACGAAGTGTCGCAGCTTTCCGCGGAGGAGATCGCTGCCGCTCGCGTGCCAAAACCGAAAGCCAAAATTTCGCTGGCCAGCTTAAAGACCGGCGCGGATTTGTTGAGGGGCGACGCTTCGCCGCTGATGGCGTACCGCGAAGGCACGACCGTGCGTCACGAACAACACGGCGAAGGCACGATCATCGAAGTCACCGGCCGAGGCCCCAAACGAACGGCCAAGGTGCAATTCGACACGGGAGAGTTCAGCTTCCGTTTGGCGTACGCGAAGTTGGAAGTGGTGTAGCGCCGCCGCCAAAACGTAGCCCCGACACGCCGTGGCGGGGCCGAACAGCAAAGCTGTTCGAGCCGACCATGCAACGCTCCGCCACGGCGTGGCGGACCTACGATCAGCGCAGTTAAATATTTGCAAAAAAAAACCGACCGACAACCTTTATCAGATTGCCGGCCGGCTTTATGGTTGCTTCGACCGTTCGGCGGCAAAATGGAGCCGCTGGGAGAAACGCGAAGATCTCGGCGTCCTTCTGGACAAGCCTTTGGGTGATCTTGGCGTACCCTAAAAATGATCCCTCTGCCGAAAACTACTGGGCCGAAGCGTTGCGAGGCTTGTTCAAGCCAAGCAACTTTATTTTAGACTTGCGTAGCGAGTCATCAAGGGCATCGGAAGAAGTTTCGACTCCGCTGCAGCGAAAGTTGGAAAAACATTCGATCGCGTGAGCCTGCCCGCGTGCGTAGCGTAGCCCCGACACGCCGTGGCGGGGCCGAACAGCAAAGCTGTTCGAGCCGACCATGCAATGCTCCGCCACGGCGTGGCGAACCTACGTGGCGGCTGAACATCACTCCTCGAAAATCATTCCGTGCTTGTGCCGGACAATTTCGCCTTCGACAAGATAGATCACGTCTTCGGAAATGCTTTCCGCCAAGTCTGCGATGCGTTCCAAGTGACGCGACGCGCTAAAGCAGTGCACCCCCGGTTCGATTTGGTCCGGATCCGCCTTCATCATTTCATGCAACTGATCGATAACGACTCGGTTCATCGCGTCGACCAAGTCGTCCGCGCGAATCGCTTCGGTGGCTTTCTTTGAGTCGCGTTCGACAAATGCATCCAGCGAGATCTTCACCATCGACGTCGTCGCGGTCACCATCTCGGTCATTTCCTCGGGGACCGGAAACAGCGGAAACAGATCGAGCGCCTTGGCTCGTTCGGCGATGTTGCACGCCAAATCGGCCATCCGTTCCAGTTCGCCGTTGACCTTCACCACGCAAATCAACCATCGCATGTCGGTCGCGACGGGTTGGTGCAGGGCGAGCAGCTTCAAGCATTCTTCTTCGATCCGAATGTCCGTTGCATCGACGCCGCTGTCGCTATCGATCACACGATCGGCCAAGTCGACACGCCGTTCGACCAGCGATCGAACCGCCAATTGGATCATCTGTTCGACAACGCCGAATTGGTTGATCAGTTCGCCACGAAGGTGGTCGAGTTCGCGTTCAAGGTGCTTGGTCATGAGTTAGCGTGGCGCAATCAGAGTAGGACAATTGTCCCAATTGTCCCAGAATAGAAAAAACGAAAACAACGCAGGGGACAATTGGGACAATTGTCCTACTCTGAAATCAACCGAAACGGCCGCGGACGTAGTCTTCGGTTTGCTTGTTCTTTGGCTTGGTGAACAGCTTTTCGGTGTCGCCGAACTCGACCAACTTTCCTTCAAAGAAGAACGCCGTCTTATCGCTGCAGCGTGACGCTTGCTGCATGTTGTGCGTCACGATCACGATCGTGTACTGATCGCGAAGTTCGTCCATCAAGTCCTCGATCGCAAGCGTGCTGGACGGGTCCAGCGCACTGCACGGTTCGTCCATCAGCAACACTTCCGGCCCGACCGCGATCGCGCGAGCGATGCACAGACGTTGTTGTTGTCCGCCGGAGAGTCCCAACGCGGGCTTGTGCAAACGATCCTTGACTTCTTCCCACACGGCCGCCTTTTGCAGCGACCACTGGACCAGTTCATCCAGGTCCGTCTTGCTCAGCCGCATGTGCAGACGCGGCCCGAAGGCGACGTTGTCGTAGATCGTTTTGGGAAACGGGTTCGGCTTTTGAAACACGATGCCAATTTGTCGCCGGAGCGCGACCACGTCGACCGACGGCGACAAGATGTCTAACTCGCCCATCCGCAGCGTGCCCTTGGCGTGGGCACCTGGGACGATGTCGTTCATCCGGTTGATCCAACGCAGCAGCGTGCTCTTGCCGCAACCGCTGGGCCCGATGAACGCGGTCACTTTGTTCCGCGGAATGTCGATCGACATCGAATGGATCGCTTGGAAGTCGCCGTAAAAGGCGTCCAAGTTTTCGATACGGATCAGCGGTTCGGATACGACCATTTTCTTGGCGTCGATCTCCGAACGAGATTCCGATCGGATGTCACCGCCGATGCGTCCGGCGACCATCGGATCGTCCGAAGCGATCGTCGACGACTTTTCAGACGGGTTCGGCATGAGACTGGGGGGACCGATGAAAGCGAAGGCGAAAGGTGAAACTTAGTCTACGAACAGTTTACGGGGTTTGCATCTTCTGTCGCACATAAATGGCGACCGAGTTCATGATTAACAGCACGACCAACAGCACAATGATCGCGGCGGCGGCCAATTGTTGGTAGACCTCCTGGGGCCGACCGGCCCAGTTGAAAATCAGCACCGGCATCGTCACGACCGTGTCCATCAGATTTTCCGGCCCCCCGTTCTTGGCGACCGCCGCCCCCAGCACCACCAGCACCGGCGCGGCCTCGCCGATCGCCCGCCCCATCGCCAGGATCGCACCGGTCAAAATTCCCGGAATCGCGACCGGCAAACTGATATCGCGAGTCGTCTGCCACTGCGTCGCCCCCAGCCCTAGCGACGCCTCCCGCAGCGACGGCGAGACCGACCGCAACGCTTCCTGGGACGCGATGATGATGACCGGCAAGATCACCAGCGACAGCGTCAGGCCGGCGGCCAAAAAACTCTTCCCGAACGGCAACCGAAAGTAATACCACGCCCGCTTGGAATACGAACCGCCGACCGCACCTCGTTTGACCGTTCGCATCCGAGTCGCCAAGTCGGCCGGTTTCGGCCCCGACGCACGATCCCAAACTTCGATCGCGACAGAGTTGCCCGCCGCGTCGATGCCCTGGGTCGGTTCGTCGATCGTGATGGTCGATTGTTCCATGTCCGTTTGCGGAATCAGAATCGTTTGACCAGGCTCCAGCGACAGCACTTGGTAGTAATGCTGGACCCCGAACAGTTCAACGCCGCTGGGCTTGTTGACTTGAATTTGGCCGAACACGTTGAACATGTAAACGAACACGGTCAGGCCCAAAAGCCCGAACACGATCGACGGCACGCCGGCCAAGTTGGCGATGTTCAATTGAATGAAGCCGTGAAGCACTCGCAGCGGTTTCGACGTCGGCTTGAACTCTTCCAAAAAGATCGCCGTCCCGATGCCGAGCGGCAGCGCCGCCAACGCACAAACGACGCACACCAACAGCGAACCGATGATCGCTGGGCGCATGCCGGCCCGCTCGGGTTCCAGTTCGCTGTGCGCGCGGGCCAGCAGGTCGCCGGAGAGTTGGCTTTGTCCCTGCACGCCGATCGATACCAACAGCACCGCCAACACGACCACGCTGGTCAGCGCGATCGCCACGCAAAGTGCGTAGAACAAGCGACTGAATCGTTTTCGCTTCGCCGTGTTCTCGCTGGCCGCCACCACGTCGGGATTGGCAAGCGCCGCCGGCAAGCCGACTCGTTCCGGGATCGTGCTCATTGGTACGCCTCCTGGTAACGGCGGCGAATCAATTGGCCCAGCAGCGTCATGCCGAACGTGATCACAAACAACGTGATCGCGACGGCGTACAAGCTGAAGTACTGGACGGTCCCGTATTCGTTTTCGCTTTTGATCATTTCGACGATGAAGCCTGTCATCGTTTGCGATTGTTCGCGCGGGTCCAGCGTCGCGGTCGCGCGTGTGCCGGCGGCCAGTGCCACGACCATGGTTTCGCCGATCGCGCGACTGAAGGCCAGCAGAAAAGCCGAAATGATGCCCGACAGTGCCGCCGGCACGACGACTTTCACCGATGTTTCAAACGGCGTGCAGCCCAGCCCGTATGCTCCCTCACGCAGCGCCGACGGGACCGCTCGCATCGCATCTTCGGACAAGCTGCACACCATCGGCAAGCACAGGATCCCGACCGCGATACCGGCGCTGGTCGCGTTGAACGTGTCGAACGCGCCGCCGGTCAACCACTGCAGCGACGGGCTGATGACCAGGATCGCAAAGTAGCCCAGCACGACGGTGGGGATGCCGGCGATGACTTCCAGCGTCGGTTTCAGGATGCTGCGAATCCGCGGGCTGGCAAATTCGCTCAAGTAAATGGCCGTGATCAGCCCCAGCGGCAACGCGATCACCATCGCAATCACGGTCACGCGAAAGGTCCCGCTTAGCAGCGGCCAGATACCAAACTTGGCTTCGCTAAGCTTCTGACTTTGCAGCGCCGTCCACTCGCCGCCGGTGACGAAGTCGCCGAACGAAACGTACTCGCTTTGGAAAAAGTTCCAGCTCTGCGTCACCAACATGCCGACGATTGCGACCGTGATCAGCACCGTCGTCAAACCGCAAAGCGCCAGCATCGCGACGACGCACCGCTCACGAAACTCGCTGGATGAGGTCGAACGGAAGTCGCGTTTTTGTAATGCGCGTGGCAGCGGCATTGGGTCACTTGGTTCAAACGAACGTGGAACATTACTGTGCAGCTAAATTCTCATCCACATAAAGTTCCGCGAACGAACCTTTGCGGCTTTCGCCGTCTTCGACGAAGTGCGTGCCGGTCATGCCATCATCAAAGATTGCCATCGTTCGCTGGAACTTGTCCTCGGGCAGTTGGACGTAGTCGACCTTGCCTTCGGCGCAAAGTGTTGACACGTTTTCCAAGTAGTACTCGACGAACGTTTGCATCTCGGCGCGGTTCAGCGACGCGTTGTTGACGTAGATGAACAGCGGGCGGCTGAACGGAGCGTACTTACCCGACGCGATGTTTTCGCTGGTCGGCGAGAACGACTTTCCGAGGTCGTCGTTGACGATCGGAACGGCCTTCAAGATCTCGGCGTTCTGGGCGTAGTAAGCGACACCGAAGAAGCCGATCGAGTACTTGTTGCCGGCGACGCCTTGGACCAGCACGTTGTCGTCCTCGTTCAAGTTCATGTCGCCCCGCATCGCCGATTCCTCGCCCGCGACGACTTCCTTGAAGTAGTCATAAGTGCCCGAACCAGTTCCGGGCGAGAAAATCTTGATCTCCTGCTTGGGCCAGCTCGGGTCGACATCGCTCCACTTTTTCGCGGCCGAATCGCCGATGAAGATTTTCTTCAACTGGTCGACCGACAGTTCTTTGACCCAGTCGTTTTCTGGGTTGACGACGATGGTCAGCCCGTCAGAGGCGACGGCCAGCTCCAAAAACTCGATCTTGGCGGCTTCGACTTTTTCCAGTTCGCCCGGTTTGATCGGCCGCGAGGCGTCGGAGATGTCGGTCGACTTGGCGTAAAAGTCTTTGAATCCGGTGCCGGTGCCGTCGCCGCGGACGGTAATCGAGACGCCGGGGTGCAACTTGATGAACGACTCGCGGATCGCGTCGCTGATCGGCTGAACGGTGCTGCTGCCGTTGATTTTGATGTCGCCGACCAGGGTGGATTCGGGGGCGGCATCGCCCGAATCGACCATTTTTTCTTCCGCTTGCGGCCTCGGCGACGAATCACAGCCGATCAGCAGGGCGAGCGAAAAGAGGACGCCGACGAAAACGGCAGGGCTACGCAACTTCATCGAACGGGTTCTCCAAAACGGGACGAGCGGGACCAGAAACCGGTCGCGGGGCCCGTATTATGGAGATCACGAAGCGAAACGCTAGGGCGCGGGAAAAGTCGACGCAGTCGGCCGAAACCATACCAGTGCTCCGCCACGGCGTGGCGGATTTACGCCCTGTGCCCGTTGGATTTGTCCGTTGCCCTGACACGCCGTGGCAGGGCCGAACAGCTTTGCTGTTCGGCTGTCTTAATGCAACGCTCCGCCACGGCGTGGCGGACCTACCTACGACCCGTCGGTCGCCAATTTACGGAAGTACGCTTCGATGGCTTCGCGGTAGTGCGTCGGAAGGTCGCGGCTGATCTGCTGCAGCGCCTCGTTTCGCTCGGCCGGGGGCAGGTTTCCCCAACCGTCCTTCTGAGCGATGTCTTTGCGATCGACGTCGCCGTTGCCACCGCCGCCGGCGGCTTGGCTGTCCTGCATCGGAGCACCGGGGCTGCCCCCGCCGCCGCCCTTGCCGCTCGACTGGGCTTGTTGTTGCTGTTGCTGTTGTTGCTGCTGTTCCGCTTTCTCGATCAGCTTGGTCAGCTTGTCGATGATTTTTTGTTCCTGGTTGCGAACGTCCTCATCGCTGCGGCCCAAGTCCAAACGGCGAGTCACGTCGGTCATCAAACGCGAAATCTCGTCCAGCGAATCTTCCTTCAGCGGTTTGATGTCCGCGATCATCATCTCGGCCGTGCGAGTGAACCGAACCGGCGTGGTGGCTTTGTTTTCCAAAAGTCGTCGCAGGTCCGCGAGTGCTTCCGTCTTCATCAACAGCGCGTGGTAGCAAGCACCGCGGTAGTACAGTGCCGCGGCTGGGTCGATCGTTTCGATCGGGTCGACCTCCGCGATCACGGGCAAGGCTTCGTCATACAACCTCGCACGAACGAGTTCGCGGCCCAGCCAAACGCGGAGCGTCATTCGCATCGACTTGGGAAGCGATTCGATCGCGCCGTACGAAGGACTGTTCGGATCGGTCATCGGTCCGATCAGAGACACGTTCTCGCTGGCCTGCGATGCCAGCTGTCCGATCACGGCGACAAGCGAGCCGGTCGAATCGACGTAGGCGTCCAGCGGGTCGACGTCGTCGGCTTCGATCTTGGTCAAAAACGACTCGGTCGCTTCGTCCATCACATCGGGCACGACGCCGAATTCGTCGAGCGCTTCGCGAAGCATTTTTGCCATCGCGGCGGCGTCAAAAGATTGCCAACTGGCGGCGCGGCGGAGCGTATCGTCGGCGGATTCGTCGCCGCGAAGCGGTTCGTACGCGGTCGCGACGGGTGGCGAGGAAAACCCGAGCAGAAGGAACGGGAAACTGAGCGTGGCCGTGATCCACTGGATCCGACGCGGACGTAGAAGCGGGCCGTTGGCCACGGACGTCGATCGATTCACATTCACCTCGCGGTTACTGATTCCGTTTCAATACCAAATCTCTCGTGATCCGGTACAGACGACTTTGACGCTCCGACAAGTCTTGCAGCAGCGGCAGGACGTCATCGCCGGACGACTCCCCTGATTCTAGCAGCCCCGAATAGCGATCGGTCGTGGATTTTATTCGGGTCTCCATCGTTCGAATCAATTTTAGCTCGGCGATCGACTCGACCAACGGTTGTTCGCCCTGTCCAGGTTGTCCGGGCTGGCCCTGCTGTTCCTGTTGCTTCTTCTTTTCCAAATCCCGCTGCGCTTTTTGCAACGCGGCAATCATTTCCTCAAGCGACGCCAGAATGTCCTGTTGAATGCCCTGAGTGACCGCGTCAATTTTTGTCTCGGCCAAAAAATCGGCCACGCGAACGGTGTCGGTGCGAATTTGCAAAACCACTTCGGGGAACGCGACACTTGAGCCTTCCTCGCGTAACAGCAACATCGCGCGGTCGGCTTCCATCGTGATTTTCTTTTCCTCGAACGCCAAATCGCCGGCCTTCAAGTCCGTTTGACGACTCCGCTGGGCCAGCGGCGTGGCGGCCAGCGCGATGGTGTCTTCGAGCACCTTGGTTTGCATCGCGGCCATCTTTTGCAGCCGCGATTCCAGTTTCGCGAGTTCGCGTTGCAGTTCTTCTTCGCGAAGTTGTCGCAGGATCTGTTCCAGCCGATCGATCGCGGCGCGAAGGTTCTCTTCGGCCTCGCGCTGCTTCTCGGTCGCTTCCTCTCGCTTGGCGTCTTCGAGTTCTTGCTCGGCCTGCTTCATCTTCTCGATGGCTTGGTCGAGCTGTTGTTGGACCTCTTGCTCGGGCGTTTGGGGTTGCTGTGGTTGCGGCTGGCCCGGTTGAGACTCGCTTGGTTGCTCGCCGGACTGGGGCTTGCCTTCGCTAGGTTTTGATTCGCTAGGTTTTGATTCGGACGGTTTTGATTCGGACGGTTTTGAATCCGAAGGTTTTGAATCCGAAGGTTTTGAATCCGAAGGTTTTGAATCCGAAGGTTTTGAATCCGAAGGTTCTGAATCCTTGGACTCACCTTCCTTGGACTCACCTTCCTTGGATTCGCTTTCGTTCGACTCGCCTTCCTCTTTCTCCTTCGGCTCCGCCGACTCCGTTTCGATCGGCTTCTCCGCGTCGTCCAGCTCTTTGCTCAGCGATTCGCTCTTCTCGGTGACCGACTTTTGTTCCTTCTGGACCTCGTCCAAGTCCGCGCCGTTCTCGGTCCGTGCTCGCGTGCTGCGTTGATTGTTCAGGTTCCGCTTCAAGTCTTTGATCAGCTTTTGAAACCGCTCTTTCTCGTCCCGAATCCGGTTCGAACGATCCTCGCTCAGCAGCAACTTCAACAGCGACGCAAGTTCCTCCGTCGCCGCCGATTGCGAGTCGACGGCCTTCTGGAATTGCTGCGACTTCAGCGAATCGGCGGCGCCCTTGAGCCGTTCGAGCACAAACTTGTCGCTCGATTGCCGTGCCGCCCGGCGGAGCAGCGCTGACCGCTCGGGGTTCTCGGCCGATTCCATGTCGGCCAGACGCAGCAGCAGTTCTTCCAACCGCGCGTACCGCTCCGCCACGCCGGTCTGACGCTGCGAAATCGGCGTGTCGTCGGCTCGCAGGATCGATGTCATGCCGAGCGATGTCATCCAAAGCAGCGTGACAAGTAAGAACGTTCGCATCGGTGGCTTTTCCTTCATTCCATTTTCAATCAAAGCTTCAGTATATCCGTCAAAGCACCCGCGCCGCCGACGGCTTATGCTCGGCGATCAACCGCGTGATCAAATCGTCGACCGTCACGCCATCGGCTTCGGCCGCGAACGTCGGCACGATGCGGTGACGCAGCACCGGGTGAGCAAGCGCCAGCACGTCGTCGATCGTCACATGCGTGCGACCGCGAAGCAGTGCGCGAGCCTTCGACGCCAGCACCAACTGCTGGCTCGCCCGCGGTCCCGGCCCCCATTCGATCAGCTCCTTGACCCACGGCTTGCTGTCCGGGTCACGCGGCCGGACCGCGCGGACGGCGTCCAACACCCAGTCCTTCACATGCGGCGGCAGGGGGACTCGCCGAACGGTACGCTGGAACTGAATGATCTCTTCGCCGCTAACGACGGCCTCGACGGCGCTGTTGAACGTCGACGTCGTGCGATCGACGATCTCGGCTTCTTCGTCTCGCGTCGGATAGTCAACGACGACCAGAAACAGGAAGCGATCCCGCTGCGCTTCCGGAAGCGGATACGTTCCCTCTTGCTCGATCGGGTTCTGCGTCGCCAGCACAAAGAACGGTTCGTCCAGTCGATACGTTTTGCCGGCCGCGGTGACCTCGTGTTCCTGCATCGCTTCCAACAGCGCCGCTTGCGTCTTGGGCGGCGTGCGGTTGATTTCGTCGGCCAGCAACATCTGCGTGAACACGGGACCACGTTCAAACTTGAATTGACGATGGCCGGTCTGCGGATCCTCTTGAATGATCTCGGTGCCGGTGATGTCGCCGGGCATCAGGTCGGGTGTGAACTGGATCCGGCGAAAGGTCAAGTCCATGCTCTCGGCCAGCGTCTTGACCATCAACGTCTTGGCAAGGCCCGGCACGCCTTCCAGCAAGCAGTGCCCTCGTGCCAAGATCGCGATCAACAACTGCTCAATCACCGCATCTTGTCCGACGACGACGCGACCGACCTGTTCGCGAATCTTTGCGCACGCGTGAACCAATCGCTTCGCGGCAACAAGATCGTCGTCGCTTTCAACGGGAGGGGGCTGGACCATGTCTTCTTTTCGGCGGGGTGAAGGCGGGAAGCGGGAATCCATCATCATAAACGACGTCGGCTTCAACCGCGCACCGCCCTGCCATAAACTATGGTTTGATCGCGACAGGTTTTTCCTGCAACCTGTTTCCCGTTCCCTGTTTCCTGCAACCTGTCACCTTCCTCCCGCCCATGCCGTCCCTTTTCGTTGTCCGAGGTCGCGACCAGGGAAAGCATTTCCAGCTTTCGCGTGTCGTCCACCGAATCGGACGCGAAATGGGCAGCGATGTTCAATTGCTCGATTCGGAATCGTCTCGGTCGCACGCCGAAGTCCGCCGCGACGACGCCGGCCAGTACGCAATGATCGACCTGGGCAGCAGCAACGGCACCAAGGTCAACGGGCAACGAATCAGCCGACACACGCTTGCCAGCGGCGATCGAATCGAGATCGGCGGCACGTTGATGATCTACACCGGCACCGGACAGCCGGGCAGCGATCGACACAGTAGTGATCGAGTCGGCGGCGAAACACCTAGCAGCGAAAGGCTGGGCCCGATGGACGCCGCGCATGGCGTCGACATCGTCTTGAAGAGCCGCGAACAGGACGCCAGCCGGATCGTTTCGTCGCTGTCCAACGCGATGTCCGAACGAGAGTTTGCGAAAGCGTCGGACCAGGATTCCAAACGCATTGATTCCAATCGCACTGATTCCAAACGCACTGATTCGATAACCGATGACGGGCCCCGCCGCAGCGAGGCCGACCGTTCGCTGGAGGTCATGTACTTGACCGCGATCGCCGTCGGACGCACGGGCGACCTGGACGAAGTGCTGAACCGAATCTTGCGATTGGTGTTCGACTGGGTCACCGCCGATCGCGGCTGCGTGATGTTGCGCGACGTCGCGACGGGACGGCTTCGCGCGGCGGCGCGGTGCGATCGCGAAGCGTCCACGAACTCGGTTCGCGGCAAACCGATCGCGATCAGCCAAACGATCTTGGATTACGTGCTGGAAAAAAAAGAAGGCGTCCGAACCAGCGACGCACGCGACGATGTTCGCTTCGATGCGGCCGCTTCGATCGTGCAGGGCGGCGTCTGCGAAGCGTTGTGCGTTCCTCTTCAAGGTCGCTACGGCATCGTAGGCGCGCTGTACATCGACACCTTCACGTCGCCCGGTCAATTCATCGCCGGCGGCAGCGTCACTCGCTTCAACGACGATCACCTGCGATTGATCACCGCGATCGGCCATCAAGCGGCGCTGGCGATCGAGGACACGTTTTACTATTCGGCGCTCGTTCAAAACGAACGGCTGGCCGCGATGGGTCAAACGATCGCGACGCTATCGCACCACATCAAAAACATCCTGCAAGGCATCAGCGGTGGCAGCTACTTGATCGAGGCAGGTCTGGATCGCGGCGACACCGACGCGGTCCGTCGCGGATGGTCGATCGTCGATCGCAACCAGGACCGAATCAGCAACCTGGTGATGGACATGTTGACGTTCAGCAAAGAACGCGAGCCCGAGAAGGTCGAAGCGGACTTGAACGAAACGGTCGCCGACGTGGTCGAGCTGATGCAGACTCGCGCGGGCGAATTGAACGTGATCCTGGGCCACGATTTCGAGTCCGACATGCCGCCGGCAAACTTCGATCCCGACGCGATCCACCGCGCCGTGATGAACTTGATCACCAACGCGATCGACGCCGCGTCGGGTCGGATGAACCGCGAAGACGAAACCGAAGAAACCGATTTCGATTCCGACGACGAACCCGCGGCGGAACCGACTGCCGAACCCGAACCGGGAAAAGTGTTCGTGCAAACGCGCTACGTTGTCGGCGACGGCTGGACGGTCGACGTGATCGACAACGGCCCGGGCGTGGCGGTCGAGGATCGCGAGAAAATTTTCTCGCTGTTCGAGTCACGCAAAGGCATGCGAGGCACCGGCCTCGGCTTGCCGGTCAGCGCCAAGATCATGCGCGAACACGGCGGCGAGATCACGATCGTCGACCGCGACCTGCAAACGGGGACGTGCTTCCGACTGCGTTTCCCCGACAAAGACACCGGCAACTCGACCCTGTCCCGCGAAGACACGCAGGCTTGAATTGAGGTGGTCGATCCGAAGATCTAACGAGGCTTGGCAGCATCACTCTTTCGCTGTCGTTCAGCCTTTCTACCCGATGTCACTTCTCTACCCGGTGTCGCTTTTCTATCCGGTGTCACTGCAGTCGCCGGAACCGAGCCGAGATGAGTGGAAGATGGCGAACATCGGTTTACGGACGCCACACATCGTTGACCAAGACGACAGTTGCATCGACCAGTTTCTGGCCGGCCACATGACCAACGACACAGGTTTCGGCAATGGCTCCGTAACCGCCCCCTGCGACCGCTCGAGACGTGGGCAGGTAGGAACCGCTGCCGGCAAGCTGCACCACGAAGGTCTGGATCGCTGGACTTTTGCCTTTGATTCGCACCCCGTAATCGACATAAAGCTCGAATGGGTTGGTGACCATCGCAACGTCGCCGATGCGAACGGCATGGATCTCGATCGGATAAGTCGGAGCATCAGGATCGACGTCGGGAAAGCCGCCCGGCAGTTCCAACTTCATCGCACGATGCGATAACTTCGGCGAGAATTCGATGTTGCGTTTCATCAAAGGCAACACGGACAGGATGGCTTCTGAAAGGCTTTCCGCGATTTGCTTGACGCGGCGGTCGCGATCGTTTGCCTCGTCCGGAAACATCAACTGACGCATTCGTGCTTCGGCTTTCTTTTCAACCATCACCGCCGTCGCAAGATCCCCGGCGGCGCTGAGCTGCGGCAACAGGTGAACCGCCGGCCCCAACGAGTGCTTCAAGTTTTCACGCACCTCGTGCCAGTAATCGGAACTCAACCGGTCCCCCCGAAGCACTTGCGCCGGACAAGCGGTGTTAACGACCACCCCGGTCAGCATTTCGTTCTCGTCCCAAGTCGATAGAAGGTGAACGCTGTGGTCCTCGAATCCTTCGATGTGGCTGAACCTCTCGTTGGCGGTGCTTCCGTGCTGAAGGCTGCCGACCATGTGAGAACTTCCATCGCGGTATGTAGCGATCCGGTGGTGTCCCACCACCGCGTGCGATAACCCAAAACTGATTCCGCCCGGCTTCCGATCCTGCCACGCTTGCAACGCCGCTTTCGCAATTCGTCCAGACGCGAAAACGTTGTAGTCGTCAGCGGCGTGGACCGACGGAGCAACATGGGTGTGCGTCGCCATCATGATGATCTGTTCGGCGCGAAGTTCGGGGATGCTGGCCCCCAACAGCGTCCGCACACTTTTAAGCATGTCAGCATCGTTCCGATTGCCGTCCGTGATGTGCAACAGATCGCAACTGATCAGCATGACTTTTTGCGACGAATCACCATCCATGCTTTCGAGCGCCAGTGCCGTCGCGGTGATCGGATCCCGCACGCCTTTGGAAACGACTCCGCCGCGCATCATCACCGGTCCGTCTGGCGTGATATCAGCCCCACCCCAACCAACAAGAATCCGCTCGTTCGCGTCCGCCACTCCAGCGAGCAGGCAGTTCAAAACTGCACAGAACCAAAATCCCCTCAACCGAAACTTCATAAAACACCATCCTTTCCCCCACGCCAAAATGGGGCGCGGGGGTTGGTTCGGCCGCGGCCGTAGAAAGAAGAAGCGACTCACCAAACCTTTGACAGATCGACTTCGATGTCGCCGTTGAGATACCCGCACCGCAGCCGATCGTGGTGAACGCTTCGTTGATAGCCTGACGGTCCGAGCAAACACTGTTGGACTTCGTGTTCAAACGGGTCAACGATCCAGAACTCCGGCACTTTCTCGCGTTCATAAAGATCGAACTTCAAAACGCGATCGGAGTGATCGCTCGATGGCGACAAGATCTCAATCAGATGGTCCGGCACCCCTTTAATTTTTGTCGGCGTGATGATCGAGCGGCCCTCCAGCACGATCACCAGGTCGGGCTGGACGATGTCGTGCGGAGTGAGCTGTACGTCAATCGGTGCATTGGCGACAATCCCGAGCTGCTTCACTTCGATCTGGGTATAGAGCTGAAATTGAATCCGGCGGGATACCGCTTGATGATAGACGCTCGGTGCCGGGTTCATGTGGTGTTCTCCATCAATCAGCTCGTGCCGTTGTCCATCATCCGGAAATTCAATGTAGTCCTGGTACGACAGCTTCTTCGTCGGTCTTGTGATCATCGATCATTCCTCTTGGAACTAAAGTCTGGCGATCAATTCTACCCGAACCAGTTGGACAGCGCCGTTTCGTCGCCGCCGACTTCGTCGGACACCGGAGCGGATCCGGGTGTATATCGCGGTTTGCGATGTGCGTTGAAGTGAAACCCGAATGTCGCCGCGACAGCCGCGCAAGCGGCGGCAGATACTACGTGGCTGAAGCAAACTGCAATATGCACCCCGACGTCGGCGGGGAAGCGAAGGCACCCCCGGCTGAGGCGATAATCGTGGCTTTGCACGAAACCTTTGGCCGCCGGGGCGGTTCCAACGCCCGGGACGATCTTTTGTCGCCGATTCGTTAGACTGTCCGCCGCATCCGTTTTCGTAAAAAGAAGGTTCGTTTGGGCGTCAGCGAGTCGACCGCGCTTCATTATCAACAGTCCGATCCGGACGTTCGGTTGATGCTGCGCGTGCGAGACGACGATGCCGGCGCGTTCGCCGAACTGGTCGGCCGCTATGAAGCTCGACTGGTGCGATTGATGCGAACGATGGGCCCCCGCGCGGACTTGGCCGAAGACTTGGCTCAAGAAACGTTCATGCGAGTCTTCCGGGCTCGCAAGAGCTATCAACCCGGCGCGAAATTTTCGACGTGGCTGTTCACCATCGCCGGCAACGTCGCCCGCAATTCGGCTCGCTCGGTCGGACGACGTCACGAGGTCAACGAGGTCGACGCGCCGCTGGGAAACTCTGACAACAGCAGCCCTCGAATGCTGGCCCAGGCGGCACTTGATCGCAGCGGATTGATGCCCAACCGAATCGTCGAAGGCAGCGAACGAGCCGCCGTCGTTCGCGCGGCGGTCGCGCGGCTGAGCGAGCGGCAACGGATGGCGATGATGCTGTCGCGGTTCGAGAACATGAACTACATCGAAATCGCCGAGACGATGGGGCTGACCACCAAGGCGGTCAAGTCGCTGCTCTCGCGAGCTCGCGTGAACCTGAAAGACAGCCTGAAGACGTACATCGAAACCGGCGTTCTGACGGAAACCAATTCAAACGATCTGGAAGATGATCTCGACCGTGGAGGCGACGCATCATGAGTGTGATGACGATGGAAGACGAATCGCCGATCGATCCCGACGACGAACTGCTGGTCGCGTACTTGGACGGCGAACTGCCCCGCGATCAACGTACGCAGTTTGAAGATCGTTTGCTGGACGAACCTGATCTGCGCACCCGGCTGCAACAATTGCAAACCGGCTGGGACATGCTGGAAGCGTTGCCCACGCCGGCGTCGAATCGAAGCCTGGTCGAAACGACGTTGGAACTGGCCGTCAAAGACTTGGTTCCGCCGACGCGGCCGGCCAAGTCGTGGACGCCGTTTCGAATGCCGCTGCTTGTCGCGGCGGCTTGCTTGGCCGCGGCCATGATCGCGATCATCGCCGATCGGATCAGCAAACGGGTCGCCTTTCGCAGCGAGATCAAAGAGCTTGCGATCGCGGAAGATTTCAACGCCTACAACGACGGCGACGATTTGGAATTGATGCGGCAATTGCAGTTCGACGAGCCGTGGAACCGCATGATCGCCGCGGCCGCCGAAATGAATTTGTCGCCGGTCACCAACGCATCGATCGCGTCGATCCCGACCGAACAACGCGAGGACGCGATCGCCGCGATGCCGATCGAACAACGGACGCAGTTGTATTCCCGGTGGGAACGGTATCGGCGGCTGGAACCGGAAACCAAGGCTCGCACCCGGGCCACGGCCGCCGCCGTCGCGGTCCAGTCGGACAGCGACGCGCTGCTGCGGACGATGCGAGCGTATGCAATTTGGCGAGAAAGTTTGCCGGTCGAAATGGTCGACGCGATCGAAACAACCTCCGGGGCGGCGCGAACCGACGGCATCAATGCGGCGATCGAGCAGACGATGATCGCGATCTCGCAGCGGTCCAGCCGCCGTTTGAGTGACGATACGATCGAGCGAATTTATTTCGTTTTGAGGCAGATCTTGGCGACGCGGGTCGATCGGTTGCCGCCGGACATCAAGAAGTCGCTGGAAGATTTTCGCAAACGAAACGATGGCGACGACGATCGCGATCCCGAATGGATGGCGCTGAACGGCATGTTTGGCGATTTCAATCGTCGACGTGGTGGACCCGGTGGCCCTGGTGGACCTGGCGGACCCAGCGGACCGTCGTCCCTGTCCAGCCTCCGCAAGTCGCTGCAATCGGACGAGATCGAGTTGATTCGCGTGATTCTGCCGGAAGCGGATTTGCAAATGCTAGAACTTTCCACTGGCGGTGATCCGCTGTTGGAAGCCATGACGGTGCGAACCTGGGCCGAAGAAGCAATCCGCCGAAAAACCCCGTGGCCCCGCCGCGAAGGCACGACGGTGCTGCAGCGTTACCTCGACATCCCCGCCGAGCGCCGAGAAGAACTCGACCTGCTGGAACCAAAGACGATCCTGAAAGAACTGACCCAATCCCGCAGCCGCTTTTCCTGGTAGAAGAAAGAGCGGCTAGTTGCTACTTGCTACTTGCTAGTTGCTGACGACTGACGACTGACGACTCGAACAGCCGCGTAGCGGCGATATAGGAATAGCCAGGGGCGGAAGCCCCTGGATCTTCCGCCCCCAAATCACGTAGCCGCGTAGCGGCGACATAAAATCCAATGTTCCGCCGTCCTATGTCGCCGCTACGCGGCTTATTTCGATTCGTTGCGACAGTTCCAGGGGCTTCCGCCCCTGGCTATTCCTATTCCGCCGCTACGCGGCTAGCACCGTCCCCCCAAGACTAGTCACCAGCCACCAGCCACTAGCCACTAGCAACTAGCCACTCCCATGAAACAAATCGTCACCATCGTCCGGCCTCACCTGGCCGAAAAAGTGCTGACCAGTTTGCGGCTGGCCCCGATCGAGGCGCTTAGCGTGACGGAAGTGAAAGGCTACGGGCGTCAGAAAAGCTACTTGGACGAATACCAAGAGACCGAGTACAGCCAGGTGTTCGTCCCGAAAGTCGAAATCACGATGTGGGTCGACGACACCCGCTGCGACGAGATCTTGGAGAAGATCGTCGCGGTTGCTCGCAGCGGTCGGATCGGCGACGGCAAAATCTTTGTCCTTCCGGTGGGCGACTTTTTATAGTGAAGCCGTTCTTCCGACGTCCGACCCCAAGCGTGCTTGAAAATGCAGTGGCCCGTTCTACCCGATTACGGATGCATCCCCCGCTGGCCCGGCGACGGGCAATCGTTCATCCACCCCGACGACGTCGCGATCGCGACCCGGCTGTTCCCCAGCGAACGAGTGTTTCGGCGAGATCGATTTGACGGCGTTTATTACCACTACAGCTACGGCCCGATCCGCTTTCGGCTGCGACCGTCGATGTGGCTAAAGGTCCAGCCGGACGGCATCGATATCGGCGACGAAGTCGAAACGGTCGGCGTGGGGCTGGAGCGAGAATTGTTTGTCGGGCACGTTTTCGGGATGTACTTCATCCGCCGAAAAGGCCAGATCTTGTACCGGCTCCGCAAGGCCGGCGTTCTGGTGCCGCGGCTATACCCGGCCAACCAGATGCGGCTTTTGACCGACAAAGCGACCGTTCGGCAGGGGGAGGTGATGCATCCGACGCCGAAGTGGTTCGGCCAGGGCGAAAAGATTGTGGACTTGGATTTGGACTAAGCCCGATCGCTACACCGATTGGTGCCGCTATCCACTTCGTTCCCAGGTCGCCTCACCACTCGTTCCCTCGTTCCCAGGCTCCGCTGGGAACGCAATGTCTTCGAGGCTCCGCCTCTTCGTCTCCGAGGCTCCGCCTCCTCCCGCCAACGCATTCGCAGCGACCAACGCGAGTCGGGGCCTCGAAGGCAGTCCGTTCCCAGCGAGAGGCTGGGAACGAGGATCGAGCGGTCGGAAACGAGTTTTGATCGCCTGATTCGCCGTCGAGCCCCGCTCCCGCCTCCCCGCTTTTGGTCGCCTGCTCTACAATCCCGACTTCTCCCGTCCTTCCCGCTATCACAAGTTTGCATGTCCACCCGTCGCCGCGCCCGCGAGATCGTATTGCAGTTGCTGTACGAAGCGGACATCAACGATTCGCGCGACACCGAATCGCGGCGAGCGTTCATCCGGTCGAGGATGCAGGGCCGCAAGGCGCTGACCGATTTCGCTTGCGAACTGCTGGCCGGCACGCTTGAGCATCGCGACGCGATCGACCAGCATTTGTCCGCCCTCGCGACCAACTGGACGCTGCCTCGCATGCCCGTGGTCGATCGCAACGTTCTCCGCTTGGGCGGATACGAAATTTTGTTCGCCGATACTCCAGGCCGCGTCGCGGTGAACGAGTCGATCGTGCTGGCAAAACGGTACGGCGACACAAACAGCCCGCGCTTCGTCAACGGGATCCTGGACCGCCTGATGAAGGATCAGCAGTAGGACAGTATCGCGGAGCACGTCCCCGATTAACTGTCCACGCACGTTTCCAAGAACCGGGCCAGTCGGTGAAAGTCGCTCTCGGTCTCGATGTAGCGGACCTTCGTGACAAGCGTCTTCGGGTCGACCAGGTCTGAAAATGGCACGTAGTGCAGGTTGAACTGCCCCGACACCGACACCATCACGCCATTCAGTTTCTCTTCCACCAGGGCTCGATACGCACCCACGCCAAGCTGCGACCCCAGCATCACGTCGTAGGCGTGCGGCGGGGCACAACGGGCTTCGTAACCCATTTGCAATCCGTTGACCTTCCGCGTCTTGCCCGTCCGCTCGGTGTACCGTTCGGCGATCATCCGCGACATCAGCGCCGACAAATTGACCAGCGAAATGTTGATGTGGCCGTGGTCGTCGCGTGTGATGCCTTCCAGGTACTTCGACGGCAAGAACTCCGCCAAGCCTTCGGCCACGACGATCGTGCCGTACTGGCGACCTTCGCGTTCGCGGGCCAACATCATGTCAACCATCTTGTCGATGACGCGGTCCATCGCCATGACCTTGCGAGTCTGTCCGGATTCGGTGCTGACAACTTCTTGTTCGGCCAGCGAGCCCTTGATGTCTTCGACCGACATCACCATCGACGCTTCGCCAGCGATCGCCGCGCCGTACGCCAGCCAGCCGGCGCTGCGGCCCATCGCTTCGCACAAGAAGTACGCTCGCCCGGCCGCCGCGTCGTAGTTCAGATTACGAATCTCTTCAGCCAGCGTTTCGACGGCCGTGAAAAACCCGAACGTGAAATCGATGCCCATGTAATCGTTGTCGATCGTCTTGGGCAAGTGGATGACGGGAAAGCGACGTGCTCCGGGCGGCAAGTTGTCCTGGAACATCTTGATTTTGTTGGCCGTCTTCAGCGTGTCGTCGCCGCCGATCGAGATCAACGCGTCGATCTCCAGCGAGCACAAGCCTTCGTAGACCCGCCGCAGCGGCGCGACCAGTTCGGGATCCTTCAAGTGCTCAGGAGCCGAAACGTGCTTGCCGGGGTTGGTCCGCGCCGTGCCGATCATGATGCCGCGGCTGCACCGGGCGTTGGTCAGCGTGTCGTGGGTGAACCGGATGTAGTCCTTACCTTCGGCAAGCGGTCCGGCGGACGTGTACTCGGCCAAGCGGCTGTAACCGTGCTTGATGCCGAACACTTGGGCGCCTTCTTCCAAAAAAGAAAACGCCGCGGTCGAGATGACTGCGTTGGCCGCCGGTGCCGGCCCGCCGGCAAACAAAATGGCAACGCGTTTGATGTCAAAGTTGGGTGCAGAGGGCATATCGGGCGACGTCAGAAGGGAGACAGAAATTTCGAATCGTCCGAAATTTTAAGCCTCAACCAAGAAGTCCGAAAGGGAGCAGGAATAGGTGACAGGTGACAGGTCACAGGTTGCAAGAAAAGAAACGCTCCCGCTTAGCGGGAAGGTCGGACGCTGTATCGGCCGGGGAGGGCCATTCCTAGCAATTCGCAACTCGTTTTCTTCGTCGATAAAATCCCGCAGCGGCAAATGCGACAACGCCGAACCCGCCCAAAGCCAGCGACGAAGGCTCGGGAATCGCGACGACGGTCTGCGTGCTGAAGCGGAAGTCGGCGGTGGGGGAAGCCACTTGATCGAGGAACGCTTGACCACGAGCGTAAGGATTAGTCCCCGACCCAGCGATACCCAGGGTGCCGTTCGTGGACCGGAAGACCAGGAAGTAGCTCCTATCAGGAACGACGGTGATCGGCATCGAACCGAACGTCACGGCGACAAGTTCGTTCTGACGCGCGCCGATTTTCGTTCCGGTGCCCAATAAACTTCGCGTCCCAATATCGATGGCATCGTAGAGATCGATTGAGACGTTTCCGAACAGCTCCGGTACCGTGCTGTCGGCGGCCAGTTTCAGCGATGCTCCGATGATGTTGTCAGTGCTCGGTTGAAAGCCCTGCGCCAGCTCTCCATTGAAGAAAATGGCGATCGCATCATCGCCGAACGTTTGTTCTTGGTCGGTGACGATGGCGGCTGACGCGGGCGTGGTGATCCCGCAGGCGATGATTCCCACCAACAATAACGCAAACGACTTCATTTTTATTTCCATGGTTGCGAAGCGGCCGTCATCCGCTCGAATTTTACCGAGACACAGATCTCGGTTTTGGGGGTGGAAACCACCCTCAAGCGGTTCCGATGTTACCCCGTTGATCAACAGAGTCAACTAGAAAAGAAGGCAAAGGAGCGGTTTTGGGAAGGGAGGGCTGTCGCAAGAACATCGAAAAACTTGCACCGTGAAGCTGAGACGTAACTACTGGATCGGGTCGCACGTCACCGACGCTCTTTCCTCCAAAACCGCCGTGTTGCGGCCATGTCGTCGACATCAACCCAGGCGCCTCGCTGCAAGACCGACCGCAGCGTTTCCGGCTGGGCGGCGAATTCGTCGCCCGAGACCACGATCAACCGATCATCGCTGCCGGTCGCCCCGAGTTCGACGGGATCGTCGACGATGCCGTTGGCTCCATCGTCGACCCAGGCGATTCCCGGCCGTCCATCCGCCCCCGCGTCCACCCCGACACGCCCGTCGGGATCAAAGGCCTGCGAACGAACGAGCACCCAGTCACGATGTACCAGGTCGTCGTCATGGTCGCGGTCCCACGCCGGCCACAGCGAATGCGCCTGCGCACCGGCCAGCCCCAGCAGCACCAAAGCGACGAAATAAAACTTGCGATCCAAAACACTTCACTCCTATCGAAAACCCCAAGCCTTCAACGCTCACCGGGTGTACATCGCGGTTCACGATTGGCATGAAAGGTCGAGCCGAATGTTGACGCAAAACGCCGCGTCGTGTCTTTGATTTTGTAGGGTGGGTCAAACCGCGTCAGCGATGCAGACCCACCATCCACTCGAAATGCGCGAAAAATGGTGGGTCATCGTGGCCTACCGGCACACTCGACCCACCCTACAAAAGGTGTACATCGCGGTTCACGATTGGCATGAAAGGTCGAGCCGAATGTTGACGTAAAACGCCGCGTTGTGCCTTTCATTTTGTAGGGTGGGTCAAACCGCGTCAGCGATGCAGACCCACCATCCACTCGAAATGCACGAAAAATGGTGGGGCATCGTGGCCTACCGGCACACTCGACCTACCCTGCAAAAGGTTTACATCGCGGTTCACGGTTGGCATGAAAGGTCGAGCCGAATGTTGACGTAAAACGCCGCGTCGTGCCTTTCATTTTGTAGGGTGGGTCAAACCGCGTCAGCGATGCAGACCCACCATCCACTCGAAATGCATGAAAAATGGTGGGTCATCGTGGCCTACCGGCACACTCGACCCACCCTACAAAAGGTGTACATCGCGGTTCACGATTGGCATGAAAGGTCGAGCCGAATGTTGACGTAAAACGCCGCGTCGTGCCTTTGATTTTGTAGGGTGGGTCAAACCGCGTCAGCGATGCAGACCCACCATCCACTCGAAATGCATGAAAAATGGTGGGTCATCGTGGCCTACCGGCACACTCGACCCACCCTACAAAAGGTGTACATCGCGGTTCACGATTGGCATGAAAGGTCGAGCCGAATGTTGACGCAAAACGCCGCGTCGTGCCTTTGATTCTGTAGGGTGGGTCAAACCGCGTCAGCGATGCAGACCCACCATCCACTCGAAATGCACGAAAAATGGTGGGTCATCGTGGCCTACCGGCACACTCGACCCACCCTACAAAAGGTGTACATCGCGGTTCACGATTGGCATGAAAGGTCGAGCCGAATGTTGACGTAAAACGCCGCGTTGTGCCTTTCATTTTGTAGGGTGGGTCAAACCGCGTCAGCGATGCAGACCCACCATCCACTCGAAATGCATGAAAAATGGTGGGTCATCGTGGCCTACCGGCACACTCGACCCACCCTACAAAAAAAGATCCTCGACGCGACAAAAAAACCACGATCAACACCCCGCTCACCAAACCTTGGTCAGATCCACGACGGCGGCCGGTTCGATCCGCTGGCAAGTGATCGACGTTTGATGCCGCGTCATTTGGTACTTGCCATCGACCAAGACGTGCTGGTCGACTTCGTGGTCGTGCGGGTCAACGATCCAGTATTCGTCGACCTTTGATTTTTCGTACAGCGAGAACTTCAGCTCACGGTCGTTCTTCTCGGACGATGGCGACAGAATCTCGATGACTAAGTTGGGCACGCCTTTGATTTTGGTTGGCGTGATGATGTTGCGATCATTCATCACGATAACGATATCGGGCTGGACAACATCGTGCGGGGTCAGGTGCAGATCCACCGGCGCGTCAAAAACTTTTCCCGCCCCCGTCAACTCGATTTGCGTCATCAATTGAAACTGAATCAATCGAGAAACGGTTTGATGATAAGTACTCGGTGCCGGATTCACGTAATGCACTCCGTCAATGATCTCATGCCGCCGCCCGTCCTCGGGAAAGCACGCGTATTCGCGATACGTCAGTTTCGTCTGCCCGATCGACACGCAATCACCTACCAATTCATTGAAATCAAACCTCAATTCGCTTTCCGTCGACTCATTCTAACGACTCCGTCACCGTGAACTGCGACATCTCCTCGCTGGCCGGTTCGTACAGACGCACCGTCACGCTGATCGCGGACAGCGGTGTCGGGAACGGCGGCGACGTTTCAGGGTCGCTTGGAATCCACTGCCCGGTATCGACCTGCAACGGGTCCGCCGCGGTAACGAACAACAGCGGCGTCGGTGGTGCTCCCCCCGACGCGGGACTGTTCAGCACCCACGTTGTGCCCAGCAGATTGGCTCCGCGAACGGCCCCCGTCGCATTAGGCGTTTGGTCAAAGCCATCGCTTTCGTACGCATCGGTCCAGGTGTCATACGTGGGCTGAAAGAAGACGATGTCGCCGGCAGCGTTGCTGTGCAGCAACTTGCCACTGCGTTTGAGCGATACCAATCCTTCGGTCGGCGTCGGGATTGGAAGCGGGATGCCGGACAGGCTGGAGTGCATGAACAAATTGAAGTTCGTCGCGACTTGTGCCTGCGCCGTTGCGGTCGTATTGCGAGGCGACGCAACCTGTCCTGAACCCGTGACGATCGTCTGCGCAAATCGTTCTCGCAGCGGCGAACCCGCCAGCATCGGATACGCCAAATCAACGAACGCTCCCTGCGATGCAAGCGCCAACCGCATGCCGGCGATCGGCGTCGGCGTCGCGCCGCCGGTTCGGTAGGTCGCCGCAACGCGAGGATGCAGGATCGGCCGGTTCATCAAATCGTAAGCGCCCAAATCGCTGGCCTGGATCAGCGTGTCATCGCTGCCCGGAGCCCCCATTTCGGTCAGCGCCACGAACGCCGGCCCTGGACCGAGCACCGTTTGGTCGTTTCCTCCGGCACCATCGTCGTTCTGGCCCGCCCGGCCCGGTTGGCCGTCCGGTCCGCTGGTCACGAACACCGGCGCGGTCGGATCGAAAGCGCGGATGTCGAACGACAACACGTTCGACGTCAGCACGTCTTCGCCGGTTCGATCCCAGCGATTGTCGGCGGCTGCCAGATAGCCGCGTTCCCAGTGCTCGCCGTTGCTGGTGCCGGGCGGGTTCGGGTCACCGAGCTCGAACATCGGCAGCAGCCAACCATTGAACAGTCCCGACCGCGAGGTCCCGCTGGCGGTGTTCAGCGTCCGAGGGCTCGGTTGTCCGTTGGGAAACCAATTCGGTGCAGTGGCCACGCCGGGAACCGCCCGCGGATCGTTGACGCCCTGCCAGTTCAAAATCGTATCGTTCCAACCGAGCGCCAAAAGCGGCATCGATGTTGCCCTGTCGTTGGTTAACACCGAGCTAAATGCGCCGTTGCCTCGTCCGAAGTAACGCCCTGGGTATCGCACGTGTGCAAACCGGTTGTGCGGCTGCACCAAGTCGGCCATCGAGTTCGCGGCGACGAAACCGGTCGGCAGACCCGTCTCGGGATCGATGATCCGGCGGAGCGACAGGTCAAAGAAATGGTGCATCGGAGCCATGCCGACAAGCCAGTTGCTGGTCAGCATTTGTCGCGTGTCGGTATCGCTGCCCGCCGCCGCGTAAGCCGGATAAACCGTGCCCGCCGCACCGATCGGATAGATCGATTGCAGCGGCGCCGGAACGTTCCCAGGCCCGGTCGCATTGTTCACCGGACGAAGCACGTTCGTTGCGAAAGCGTTCGCACCGCCGCCGTTGTTCACCGGCCAGATCGCGTTCAAGTCGGGCCGGATCAGCAGCGTGCGTTGGTGCAGCACGATCCGGTCAGGCACCAAGTCGTTGTTGGAATCCTTGTACAGCGGCATGCCACCGTTGGCGTGCGTGGCGACTTGCAGCAAGTTCGTGTTCGGATCGATGTCCCATTCCGGGGACGCCCACATGATGATCTCGGCAAACTTTGACCGGATCATTTGCGGTTCCATTGCCAACTCGATTTCGTTGATCCCGTTGGAATTGTTAGCTTCTAAAACCCCACTGCTATCCTCGTCAACAGAATCGTCAATGAGGTACGCCGGCACTTTTCCGGTGAACCACTGGTCGCCCGACGCTTCCGCCGTGAACGCGATGTAGTCATCAAAGTCGCCAACGCGGCCGTGACGCCGATACGTTGCACTCTTTTCGGGTGCCGCATTGAAGAACGCCGGATCGCTTTCGCCGATGATCGTTCCGCCAGCAAGCGTCCGAGTCGCTTCGGCACCGAACATGCCCATCGTGTGCTCGGTCAGCGGGCCTTCGTAGTACATGAAGTACCCGCTGCCCGCGGACGACGACAGCGGCGGCGTGACATCGGCCGTTCGCGATCGAAGGTCGGTGCGAATGCGAAAGCTGATGCCGCGAAGCTTGCTGCTTAGCGAGACTTGGCTGCGTCCTTCCTTGATCGAATTGCCGATCACACCGAACGACTTGGCAAGCGCCGCCATCAACAACAACGTGATCGTCATCGCGATCAACAACTCGACCAACGTGAACGCGGATCGATTCAGTATTTTCTTTCTGGACATCATTACTTCAACCTTCGCGATAGCAGGACGGTTTCCAGAGCGTTGTTCAGTTGCCCCGGTTCGTACATCGCCGGAATGCTTCGGTCGATGATGTGGAACGACTGGAACCGCTGGGTCTGGCCCAGGTCCGCGCCCAATTCTTGATTGACGTGCAACTCACCATCGACCTTGAACAATCCGACCGTGATCCAAACGCCAAACGCATTGGACTGCTCGGACGCCAGATTGTTCAGCCGCGTCGTGGCAAGCTGCTGGTGCAGGACGCTTCGCTCGCGCATCTCGCCGACGGGACTTCCGCCGAGTGCTTGTTGGAACAACGGAGCGGTTGCGAACGATCCCGTCACGCCGCCGGGTCGCATCACCGTTCGATCCAGCGGACGAACGCGGTCATTCAGCAGCGGTGCCAAGTCGGACGCACTCGATGGACGAAACGCGCCGGAGAACTGCGTCGGTTTGGTGCGTTCGAACAACTGCCCGGTCGCGCCAACTTGCGTCAGCGGTTCATCGCCCGAGGCGGCCGGAACGTATCCGCGCCGGCTGTTGATGAACTGCGGCAAGAAAGTTGTGAACATTGGATCGGTCGAATCGGCGACGCCTTCCATCAAGGCCTGGAACACGGCCGGCGACTTGATCGTGTTCAAGTTGATTTTGCCGCTTCGATATTGAGGCTGCAAAATGTTCATCGGCGTTCGGAACGCTTCGACGGTGATCTGGTTCAACCAGAACGCGTTCGTGGTCGCGCCCGTGTTCGTCCAGCTGTTCGGGTTGCCCGTCGCAGTCGCACCACCAAGCGTCGTGTAGTTCAGGTTGGCACCGAACATCGACTGAGCCGGCGCGGTGACCGAAGGAAACAAAACGATGTCGCGATTGGTCGACACAAAATCGTTCTCGAAGTCATACGGCGCAGGCACGTCGACGAAGTTCAAGATTCGATGCAGGTTCGGCGAATTGACGAAGCTGGCCGCATCGCTGCTGTAGTAGTTCCACAGGTGAGGAAACACTTGGTTGAAATCGGTGCGGTCACCGACCAAGTGAGGAGGCACGGTCGAGGCGAACACGTTGTTACCTGCGGTGAAGCCCGTGTCGGGGGTCGCCGTCCCGAACGCGGCACCGAACCGGCCCGCCGAAGTCGTGGGAACCCACATCAATTCCGCCGGCGAAACGTAGGAACGATTCAGCCAAGTCGCCGACGAAAAATAGTTGTTCACCGGCATGCCGGCGTAACGCCTGTCGGTCGTCCCGGTCGTCCGCCAACGATCGCCGTAAGACGCATTGGCGTACCCGAGCGTCGACGAGTGAGCCGCACGGGCCGGATTGTTGTCCGGTGCCGTTGCGACGGGCGGAGTCGCGGTGCCCTTGTCCGGATGCACGTTGTTTTGCAAGTTTAGCGCGAATGGAAAGAACGGATTGTGCCCGCCCAGGTCCACCGTTTCACGCGGCGTGATCGGTGGCGGGAACGTGTTGACGCTGTGCGACAGATTTTCTTGCGTCGATGCGGCAACGCCTTGGAAGATCGTGTTGCCGGTCTTGTAACGCGTGGCAAATCGTTCTCGCAGACCACCTGCGGCGAACGGGTCTTGGTCTTCGTTGTCGATCCATTCGACAATCGCCGGCGGCCCCGTTTCGGTTTCTTCGCGGTTGTCGTCGCTGCCGTTGAAAACGGTCAAGTCGATCGTGATGTAGTCGACGCTGATGTACGGATTCAAGTCCTCGTCGTGCGGCTGAGTCGGATCGGCCAACCGTTGCAGGTAAGCCGTCTTGAATCGCTCGCGCGTGCCGGTTCGTTGACCATCCAAGTCGAAGACTTGAAACAGTTCGGCGTACGGCTGGCGATCGAACGGTTCGTCCGGCACCATGCCGGCGCCCGCTGCGAAGTCGTAGTACGCATCAAACGGAAAGCCCGCGTCCAATCGCGCCGTCGGCGTCGGATAGTAGCCACCGTTTGCAGGAAGCGGTTCCGAAACGTTCACACCGATCGCCTGCGTCGTTCCATAAACGGGTGGCACGGTGTAACCACCTCCGGCCGGCACGTTTGCCGCCGCGATGATGCCGACGGTGTTTCGGATCGTACTGTTCGCACCCCCGGCAACCGTCGGCGTCGAACGGGCGTTGGTGAACAATCGATGCTCGAACACGTCTGGTCTCAGCTCAAATTGTTGCGGCGATTCGTAGTCGACATGCGGCACCGATGGCCGGCCGGTGGTTGGATCGTGCGTTGGTGCTCCGCTGCGATCTTGCAGCGTGCCCACGTGTGTTTCTATTCGAGGTCCGATCACGGCGTACTGGCCGCCTCGTAAAAGCACTTCGGGAAGGTCTTGACCGAGGTAATCGTTGCCCACGACTTGTCTCGGGTAATCCCCCCCCGGAATTCGGTTGTAGAAAATCTGTTCGATGTTCTGCGAATCCAGCGGCGCGAAATCGACGAAGCCGTCATCGGCGGTGAAGTCACCAAAGTTCTGACCTGCAACGACTGCACCGGCAGTCGATCCGTCGCGTTGGAACCCGTTGTCCGGGTTGATGTTGGTGAACCAAATCACGCGGTCGACTTGTCGGTTCAACGGAATCGTGGGGCCGAAGAAGTCGGGTCGATCGAGCTGCAGCGATGCCGCCACTCGATTTTGAGGAATCGAGAACGCATTGTTGTTGCTGCCGACAGGCTGCAACATTTCGTCGGCCGATAACGTCCGTTCGCCAAGTGTCGGATGATCGTGCGCCGGCGTGATCGCGATACGCCAAACCGGGTTGCGGTCCGGGGCCGTTCGACCGAGGTCCAGCATGTATTCGTTCTCGACCGGGCCACCGCCCGTATCCACTTGCGAATAGAGTTCCGTCGGAACGCCCCAAGGCTGCGACGTGGGATCGGATTCGTTGGTCGGAATGCGAAGGAAGTCCGGCGAACGCGTCGCGCGAAGTTCCAAGAACAGTGATCCCTGCGGCATCCGCCATTGATCGGTGTCATCGTCTTGGAATGAAGTGCCGTCGTAACGTTCTTGCCCCGACACATCCAGCGCCGTGTCACGCACTCGGCGATCGTGGAAGGCCAGCGATTCTTCCAGCGCCAGTTCCGGATACTCCATCCCCCAAACCGTTCGGAACGTCCGTGGCGTCGCCTGGATCTGCCAACCGTCGAACGGGTAAACGTCGTAATCAAAACGCGACATGATCGCGTCGGGATCGCGGAAATCGGCCACGTTGACCGCCCACTGGGCCAGCGTCCAAGCAAGGTGTTCTTCTCGCGGCGTATTGACCGTCCCGAAGGCAGTGCCGGGCAAGTCATCTCGGCGGAACGTTTGGTTGGTCGCGTCGATCGCGGGCGGCGCTCCGCCGGTGAAGTCGAACGTATCGGTGCCGTTCAAGTCGCGCACCAGCGTCATCGCCATCACGTACAAGTGACGCGCGAACCAGGCCTGCGGCGTCGGTTCGGGGTACGCACCGCCGGCCGACGCGGGACCGGGTTCGCCCGGCGTCAGGTCGCTGAACGGAGTCGTGTAAAACGTATCCGAAGTCGTGCCGGTGAAGTCCCGATAAAAGAACAACGTCTGCGCGGCCGTGCGAAGTTCGTGCGGGTCATCGACCACGCCGTCGCCATCGTCATCAACGCCGTTACCAAACGGACGATTCAAGTTCAGCTTGCCACCGGCCAACACTTCAGGCGGCAACAATTGCATCAGCAAAGCGTTACGCTCGGCCACGGGGAACTGATTGGTCCCGCCCGCATTCGGCGGCAGACTTCGCATCGCATCGTCAAACACCGCCGCCGCACCGACGGCCGTGTTCGAGTCCGGCGTCGCTCGATATTCCTGCGGTAGCGTTCCCGTGTTGACGGCCGCGCTGCTGCTGATCGTCGCAACCGAATTGGCGAAGTCTTGACGCTGTGCCGGTGCGCTAATGTTTTGATTGGCAAGTTCAGTCAACGCGCTGTCGAGCGCATCGCGGTCAAAGCTATTGAACCGCAGCATCGCTTCCATGTCTGGCAGCGTGAACAAGTGGTCCGGCATCTCTCCCGGTGTCGCGACCAATTCATAAGGATCATCTTCGGAGTCGCCCGCCGTATCGCCGGCGTTCTGAACCGCGATCGAAGCATTGGCGACCATCAAGCCGCCGCCGATGCCGAGCGCCATCGAGGACCGACCAAACTTGTCGACCGGCAATCCGTAGGCGTTCGCGGTGCTGTGCAAGTTCGGCAAGAAGGGCTGACGGAGAACGCCCGGCAAGTCGTTGCCGTCTCGCGTGATCGGATCGACCAAGTTACCAGCGGCCACGAACTCGACGCCGCCGAAGGTTCGGGTCGTCAACCGACGACGCAGCAAATCCAACGGTCCGTTGCCCGTCATCGACGTGCCAAAGAGCGGTCGCAAGTTGATCTCCGCCGGTCCAAAGCCAAGCCCCGCGGGCAAGTCGTTGATCGTCGTCAGGGGCGTCGTCGGCGTCACGCCGCCGCTGCGGTACAGGACGCCACCGGCTCGCTTTTGAATCACGCCCCGCGCTCGCCAAATTGCCCGCCAAGTTCACATCGACTCGGCCGCCAAGATCTTCGATCAGGTACGCGACCAGCGGCTTGACCAGCGTGCCGTCGGCGGACTCGGTCAGCGGCAATCCCGCGTCGACCCAAACGCTGTCCGGGATGCCATCGCCGTTGTTGTCGACGTCCCAGTCCGGGTACCCGTCCCCGTTGCTGTCGCCACCGGCAAGCGAGCGAACCAAATTCCGAATCGACGTCGCCAATTGTGCCGCCGTACCGTCGAAAGTTGATGTGTCCGGTTGTCGCCGAAGGTCGGCCGAGGTCGGTATCGTTGCTGCCGGTGAAGTCGCTGTAGTCCAGCCGCAACACGCCATCCGCTCGCAAAGTCAAGTCCGAGTGAACGGTTCCGTCGTCACCGCGAATCGGAAGCGGCCGCAGGCGTCGATCGCTGGATCGCGCGTAAAATTTGCTGCAGACGAAGTTGCGACATCGTGTCCAGTTGGCCGCTTTGCTGATTGATCAACCAGTGCAACAGCCCCGGGCGAACAAACGATGGCGACGATGCACCCAGAGACTTCGTTGGTCGGAAAGTAACTGAGCCATAGGTTTTGCTCGTCGGGCGCATCGTACGGTTCGTCGACGTCGCCGGCTGGCAAGTCTTGCAGGTATCCGATCGGTGGAAGCGTCGGTGCTTGCGGCTCGCGGCGGTACATCGCGTGGTGACCCTGCAGCGCGACCGGCACGTCGGTTCCCGTCGGCGAACCCTCGAACGCGGTTCCGCCGATGATGCTCGTCGCGGGCGGGGATACTTGCGTCGCGTTTAGGTTCGTACTGATGACTTCATGTTGGTTGAAGTCCGGCAAGGTGATCGTGTTGAGCGCCGATCTGCCCACGTCGAATCCCAAGCCGGGACCATTCAAGATCCCACCGTTGACATAGAAGTTCGACAACGGCTGCGCGCCGGTTCCGGACTCCGGTGGAAAGTCGTAGAACAATCGCGATATGAAATCGTGATCGGGATCCGCCGTCGGCAACAGCGCCTTTTCAACCCACCTGGCCAGCGTGTTCGTCTCGCCGAGCGACTCGATCGTGATCGCGCGACCGAGGTGCGGGCGAAGGTCCAGCACCAATTGTCCGCTTAACACTTGCCGATTGTTGGTGATCGCGGTCGAAACGTGGTTGCCGAACGAACGCAAGATCTTGAACGACAGTCCTTCCAGCGGTCCTTCGCGGAACGTCAAGATTCGCCCCGACAATTCCTCGTCCCGTTCGAACGTCGGCGTCGCATCGGCCGGGTAACGGCGCTGTGCCAAGGTGGTGTGATCATCGCGGCGATTGGGGTACGTCGCCGCGCGAAACAGCTCGGTCGGTATGCGAACGAAGTCGTTCAACAACACGTTCGGCGCGACCACGTTGTCCGCGACCACGAAGTTGGCCTGCGGCGTCATCTCACCCAGCACCGCGTCACGCATCCCGTACAAGTCGCCCAGCAAGTCGTGGCCCCAAAGCGACGACTCGGGACCGGTCGATCCGACCAACGCTTCCTCCAGTGCATCGCCTAGTAACTGTTCCCCATCGAAGGCGTCGTTGTCGGCTCGGCTGATGCTGATCGCGGCCGATCGTTGCCGCGTCGTGAAGACGAGGTACGACACGGCAAGCACGCTGAACAACGTCAGCATGCCAAGCACGACTAACAACACGATGCCGCGTGGCGGTGACGAGTGGACGTGGCGGCGACGTCGAAGGCAAACAGTCATTGGATTCTCTCGCGAAGGGGGTTGCGAGCACACAGAAAAGAGAAGAGAAGATTTTTGCAGGCGGGGACGTGTCATTGCAGTTTGACCTCCGACTCGACCACTGAAACCGCGCCTTCGACAATCGTGCAGAACGTGTCGTCGATGGGGGTCGTGTTGATGTTGGCGCTGGTGTCTTCGTCCTGGAATGCCCAATCCGAACCAGCCAGCGATAGCCGCCGCGCCCAGACGTCGTTGGTTCCGCCGGCCCAGGCAAAACCGTTTGCCCGTTCCACTTCGCCGACGCTGATCACGCGGTACCAACGATGGACCGCCGGTCCGTTTGCTGATAAAGATCCGGCAACCAACTGGTGCGGTTGACGCGACAACATGACCCAACTGTTCGAGTCGATCTTGCTGCTGACCGCCTGCGATCCATAGACCGTGATCTCGCCGCCCGATCCACCGTTGAACCCGATCGCCTGGGCGGGATCGACCCACGTCAAGCGTTCGGCCGAAGGGTTGTCGTCGGCGTCATCGATCGTGTAGTTGGCTTTTTGCAACGCCACCGGATCGCCGACGCGACGTGGGGTCGGTGGCAATCGTTTCCGCACAACGACGACCGATTGACGGAAGCTGTCGCCGCCGTTGAAGCTGGGGACCAACGTCGCGAACCACGTGTAATCGCTGGCCGCGTCGCGTGCTCCGTCGATCAAGCGGTTGTTGACCAGCGACGTGTCGGACGAGTAACTACGTGGGAATTCTTTGTCCGCCGCTTCGACGCTGGACAGACCGCTATTGGCGCCGAAGATGCTTCGCGCGGCGACCGGTGCGATCAGCTGGAAACGGAACATGCCGTTTGCGAATGGGTTGCTGTCGTAAAGCGGCGACTTCAGCGTCACGCGGTACATCCGCGGCGACATCGGCCACGGCGTCGTGCGAAGGCCAACGTTGGCGTTCGGCGCAGTGCCAACCGCGATGTTGGGCGGCGTCAGCACACGATAGCGTTCGCTGAAGTACGGAAACCGGCTGAAGTCGAACGCGGTATCGGTCGTCTCGGGCGCACGGAAGGGCGACGCGCCGTTGGGCGTTTGCACGAACGATCGGGCGTCCGACATCAACGCCAGGTCGGCCATGCCGAACGGATCGATGCACAGACCGCTGGACAATCCGCTGCCCAGTTCCATGTGGATGTAACCGGGCGTTTCCAATTTCCCCAGCGTGGGCGGCGTGCCCCCGGGCGTCGGTTGGTCAATCTTCGCTTCGACCGTTTGCAACGATCCGGTCGGGAACGGACCCGGTGTCGTGCGCGGCAGATAACCGCCGTAAAACTTTCCGCCGATCGTCACGACACCAACGCCCAATGAGTTGGCGACCGGTTTGTCGTACATCACCAGCGTGTCCAGATCGCGAAACGATTGAACCAGGCCGACCGCGGACGCGGAAGTCGATTCGCTGTAACTGCGATCGACTTCCATCGTGTCTCGCGCGTTTTGCGACGCGACCGGAATCAGCGCCGCCAGGCCGACCAAGCCGGTCAATACCACCCCGATCGCGAAGATGCACTCCATCAACGTCACGCCGGTTCGACGCGATCGACTAGCAAAGACGAAACCCTCTCCGGCCGCGACGGCGTCCGACTCTCCCGCAAGCGGGAGAGTGTTCATGCAGGTTGCCGGTCCCCAAACACCCTCTCGCTTGCGGGAGGGTCGGGCCCTAAGGCCCGGGGAGGGTGTTCCACACGGCACCGAACGCTCTACCGAAACGGGCGAGAGATCCATGGAAGGCGTGATGTAAATCATGATTAGGTTTCTATCGAAAAGTTTCGGCCGCGCGTTCCGATGCAGCCTTTGATCGACACGATTCAAATTCATTCGCGTCGTTGGATAAGTCGCTTGATTGGTCCGTCGCAGTCGTCCGATCAGCTTTCGGTCTCGCGAATCTGGACCGCGCCCGACCGGGTTCGGCCCAGCACCGCATGGATTCGATTTTGCTGCGAAACGTTCGTCGGCGTCGGCGGCCCGCCCCCGATCAAACTGGTCGTTTCGTCGGTGGGATCGACCCACGGCGACGCGATCACTTCACCGCTTCGCGATTTGATCGCGACCCACAGGCTGCCGGGATCCAGCAGCGGCGTGCGTCCGTCCTTGGCCGCATCGCCCAGCGGATTCGCGTCGGCATCTTCCAGCGGATCGGCCGGCTTGATCTCGCCGCCTTCCCCGACCAATAAGAACACGTCGCCAATCACAGGAATGTCGCTCAGCACCACGTTGGTACCGTTGAAGACACCGCCCAGCACTCGCGTGACCTCGCCTCGTTTTCCGAACAGCACGTAGATCGAATGGTAATCGCGTTGCCCAGAGACGAACGGGGCCAGCGTCGTGTCGACGTAGTTGCCGTCGATGAAGCTGGGCGAAAATTGGTTTCCGAATCGACCGATGCCCGACGACGTCAAGTCGATCGACGTGCCGCGCGGCAAGTCGACCGGAAGCGCGATCGCTGGTCGCGGACTGCGAGTGACTTGAAAGGAAACGTCTTGGCCAGTGAAGCGAGTCAGGTCCAAGTTCGGCTCGGACCGTTCGACTTCCATCCAAACCCAATTGACCACGTCCCCATTGCTGATGAAGCCGTTCAGTCCGGCCGTGCCGCGAAGCGCGGGCGTGCCCAGCCCCATCCGGTTGGACACTCGCATCAGCAAGCCGCCGTCGGCGACTTGCACAAAGTCGCCGGGGTTGATCGGCTTGGTCCGAACGCCCAAATTCGCATTGGCTTGCTCGGCCAACAAGTCGACCACGGCGCGGCGAGCTTGGATCGCGGTTGGGTCAAACCAAATCGTGATCACATCGTCGCGCGGATTCGCGTTTCCAAAGTTATTCACACCAATCTTGACCGTCGAACCGGGCGCGTCGCCGCTATAGGGCGGTGAAACGGTGGCGAAGCGCAGGCGAGTTGATTCGGAGCGTTCGTTGACGTTGCCCGATCCGACACGATCGATGATCAAGCCGCCGCCGCCACCGCTAGCGATCGAACGAGCGCGGGCTTCTTCGATCGCCGATTGGACCAGCGAAGCGGCGCGGTTCAGCTTCTGGCCCTGGATGGTGGTCTTGACCGTCGGCAGCGCGATGCCCGCCAGGATCGAAATCACGGCCAGCGCGACCATCAGCTCGATCAGCGTCAACGCCGTTCTCGCCTGACGCATCGATACCGCACTCGTAGTGGATCTTGTTAAAGATCCTTCACGCGTGGGATCTTTAACAAGATCCACTACCGCCGAGCTGTGTGCCGCATCGTTTCGTCGTGTTGATGAAGTGATCATAGGATGGACAACGTTGGGTAAATGTTATCAGCCGACTCATCGATGCCGTTGCTGTTCACGTCAACGACCGCGCCGGGACGATCGGCCATCGGACGAATGCCGTCGACCGTATTGTTGCTGGCGTTGACGATCGGACGGCTGTAGAACGGGTCGGGAAAGAACACCGCGTTTCCATAGCCAAGTGGGTGCGCCAATAAGTTGTTGTTTCGCCGACGTCGTTCGGGTGATGCGAGCGTGTCGATCCGATCGTCGCCTTGCGTGTCGCGTCCAACCCCCGAAGATGTCAAAAGCAAATCGAACTGACCGTCGATGCCGGCTGATACGATCAGCGGTCGCGCAAAGAACGTCAGCTTGTCGATCTCGATCGTCGTCGTGTTGACTGTCGGATCGACCGGATCGGCCTCGTTGCCGTCCTCCACCAACTGGGTTCGTGGGTCGGTCCGCAAGATGTCCAGCGGGTCTTCGCCCAAGCTCGCTACGATCCGCTTCAATTCACCGATCGTTTGCTGGTTGCGAACGAGCGCATCGTTTGCAGACCAACGATTCTTCAAGTAGAAACCGACCGGACTTCGCATCCACGCCACCGGCCTTTGCCATGGATCGACGATCTCGGGCATGCCGTCATCATCGGTGTCCGCGACGTCGCGGGTGCGAAGTTGCCCCAACAGGGAATCGCCGTTGATCGTGTTGGACGCAAAGATCAGGTAAAGGCACTCCGCCGATTCGTTTTCCGGCGTCCAATTGTTGAACGCGGTCGTCCAGTTGGTCGCATTCAACATCCGAATCACGCGGGAACGGTACAGTTCGGACACCGCCATCCGACGCCCCAGCGGTAACGAGTCGCGTCCCGTCTCGGTCAGGAACGGCACCGGTAACAGTGCCGGCGCCCCGCTTCGACCGGACCCAATGTCGATGTCCGCTTTCGACATCGGTAGCGCGGCGCGCAACCAATCCCGACGCCATATCAACTGCGTTTGCGCGGCCGCTTCGGCTGACCATGCTTGGCCGGACAATCCGACGCGGCGCCCCGCTTCGACTTCGTACAACTGCAACATCGTCAGGTTCAACTGATTGACGAACGCTTGAGCGCGAGTCTGCTGGGCTTGCCGGTTGGCACCTGTTAGCGCCTGCGCGACCATGCCGCTGATCACGCCCAGGATAACGATCGACACCAGAATCTCGACCAACGTGAAACCACGTCGACGCTCCGGTGCATTCGATGGTGACGGCGTGATGAACATCATTCCAGGTCCGATTCGAGGGTGCGAGTCGAGAAGTTGGTGATGTTGTCCAGCTGAGGCTGCAGGTTGAGGTAGGGGGCCGACGAATTGCCAAAGTCACTGCGAAAAATGTCGTCGTCGGCGTACTTGTCCTTCGCGCTGATCGAGACGCCGGAGCTCGGCAAACCAAGAATGTTGTAAGCCTTGCCCGATGGATACGCGTACACGGCACCCCCGGCACCAACGCCCCCCATCACGGGATTGAATATGCCGCCGTAGGAATCGTCCAAGCCGCCGGAGATCAGCTGGAACCCATCCGCTTCGGCAAACTCCAGCACCACTCCCGGGACGGTCGTGCCAGCGAAGGTCGTCGGCGGCGTCGTGTCGACGACTTCGGTCACGTAAGGTCGCGCGACGCCTTCCGATGGCGTTGCGGCGGGCGGAAGGTAGACGTTCAAATAATGGCCGGGGCCGAACAGGCCGGGCGTGTCCACCCCAAACGTCGCGTCGTAGCGCTTTGAATTGAAGTACACGACGGGCAGCGCGGTGCCGCCAATTCGGTACGTGGGGAACGGGTCGGCGTGACACGGAATTCCAGCCGCGGCCGCCGTGCTATGGCTGGTCGCCATCGACCAGGAAGCCAAGTTCTGTCCCACCAATTCATCGTTTGAATAGGTGTAAGCAAAATTGATGTTCAGCGGGTCGGTGGCGCTGGACGCATCGCTGGGGATGTTGAACTGACGGATCGAAAGTTGGCTGGCATCGAAATCGAAAAAGGCGTTGTCGCGTTCCGTGTTGTACTGGTAGTTCAAATAGGTCAGCGGGTTCGTCGAACTGGGAATCAGCGTCAACGGCCCACCCTGACCGGTGAACGGCCGCTTGCTGTCGCTGCTGAAACCGCCCAGGCAAAACACCAGCGCTTCGGCCCGGTCGAGTGAATGAGGGTGAAACTCAAAAGCCGCTCGACCGCGTGGGTCGGGGTCGGGAGCCATCATGCTGGAACCGACGCGGCCGTAGTTGGATGCCGGATTTTGCAGGTAGGTCAGCTGAGCCAATATTCTCAGCTCGTTGTCATCGATGCTGGGAAATGCTTTGCGAAAGTGTCGCTCGACTTGCGTCCAATCGCTGAAGTCTGGCGGATACTCGCCGTACTTCAGTTGGTAGGCATCCAAGGCCTGCCCCAGAACATCGATCTCCAGTCGGATCGCGGCCTCGCGAGCCGTCCGCAGCGCGCTGGTCACCGCCGGGATCGCGATGCCGGCCAAGATGCCGATGATCACGATCACCGTCAGGATTTCGACCAGCGTAAAACCGGACCGAGCCGGGCGTCGTCGGGGTTTGGATGAGGTCTTCATGGAGCAGCGGTGGGAATAGGTTTCAGGGATTAGTTATTAGTGGCGAGTGGCGTGAGGACGACGCCTTCGGCTGGTCGTTAAACGAAGTCTTCGATTCTTGATGGGAAGTTGCAGCACAGGGATGATGTTGACTTTGCTTCGTCAGGCGCGTTCTTCGTGTGGTAGGTCATGTTGCCTTTTAGGTCACAGACCCAGCACTCTTCGGCACCGGCGTCGAAGTACAGACGGAACTTGTTTTCGATTTCGTTGGGGGTGTTCGATGGGCTTAGGATCTCGACGCAAATTTCGGGGGCGATTTCGCAAGCGGTTTGGCCCGCGACTTGTCGATGACGCAGCATCGAGTACCAACCGACGTCAACCGCGTTGACGCCATCGGAAGTCAGCATCGGGCATTCTGGTTTCGCTCGCCCACCAAGCAACACTCGCAACTGATACGCGATCTCGCCTTGACGATTGCTATGCGGTTCGGCCGCCGGCGGCGACATGACGATCTGGCCCCAAGCGTTGGTTTCGATCCGGCCTGCATGCCCATCCAAGCTCCGGTCCTGCAACACCTCGTCCCAACGCTGGCGGTGATACGCCATCGTCTGTTCGCGGGGCGGCAGGTGGATGGTTAGTTGCATGGGGAGGAATAGGTTACAGGTGTCAGGTTACAGGGAACAGGAAAAAGGAAAGTGCCGGCGCCTTTGGCTGGGCGTCAAACGATCGGTAGTAGGTGACAGGCGACAGGTTGCAGGTGCCTGTTTGGCTGTTCCCTGTCACCTGTTCCCTGTGACCTACTTCTTCCTACTTTTCCTATGTCAATCCGGAGATCAGTTCGACCAGCGGCATGAATAGGCTGATGACGATGAAGCCGACCGCGACGCCCAGGAACACGATCATCAGCGGTTCCATCAGCGCGGTCAGACCGTCCGTCATCACTCGCACTTCTTCGTCATACGTATCAGCGACCTTATAGAGCATTGTGTCCAGTTCGCCGGTCTCTTCGCCGACGTCGACCATATTGACGACCAAGTCATCGACGACTCGCGATTTCGCTTTCGTCGCTCCGAACAGCGCCGCCAAGACGGCACCACCGACGGTCGCTTGCACGCCCAGCATCGTCAACGTTTCGACCATCGCGCCGTCGTCCAGCTTGGTGCCTTTGGCGGTCAGCGCGACCGACAGCAACAAACAACCGGGGAACGCGCCGAACAGGGCCCAGAAGACCAGCGACATCGGGTGCAGGCCCATCACGCTGTGTTCTCGCAGCGGCTTGCTGATCACTTCGCCTTCGCGGATCGCTTCGTTCGTCTTGGAAAACAGACGCTCGAACATGCCGTTGCCGGACGTTTCCTTGGTGATGTTGATGGCTTCCAAAATCGGCACGCCCGAGGCGATCAGGGTGCCGAGCGTTCGCGTCGTCCGAGCCAAAATGTTTTTCTCGATCAAACCGCCGAAGATCGGCACCTTGATGATGAACATGTCAAAGCCCATTCGACCGTGCCGGAACTTTCGCATCAGCTTGACCAGGATCAGCAAGCAGACCGGCATCGCGATCAACAAGAACCAATAGCCGGCGATGTAGTTGCTCATCGCGATCAACAGCAACGTCGGTGCGGGCAGCGTCAGCCCGAACTCTTCGAACATCGTTTCAAAGGTCGGCACGATGAACAGCATGATGAAAGTCAAGATGGCCGTGGCGACCATGACGACGATGACCGGATAGATCAGTGCGCCCTTGACCTTTCGCTTCAACGATTCGGCTCGTTCCAAGAAGTCGGCCAACCGCTGCAGAATCGTTTCCAACGCCCCGCCGGCCTCGCCGGCCTTGATCATATTGACGTACAAGCGGCTGAAAACCTTGGGCGATTTCGACATCGCTTCGGACAGCGTTGCCCCGCCTTCGATTTCCTCGCAGGTGTCCATCAGCGCGTTCTTCAGCTTGCCCGGTTTTTGGTTGTTCTCCAAAATCTTAAGGCTGCGAAGGATCGGCAGGCCGGCATCTTGCAGAATCGAAAGTTGCCGCGTGAACGCGCAGATGTGCTTGGTCTTGGCACCCCCGATCGCGAAGGCACGTTTCTTTTTTCCCTTCCCACTGCCAGTCGCGCCGGCCGCCTGTTTCTTGACGGAGATCTTCGTGACGAAGTATCCCATCTGGCGAATCGTGGTTTGCGCTCTTCTTCATTGGCGGCATCGATCTCGTCCCGGATCTCTTGTCCGGTCGCGTCCATCGCTTCGAATTGATAGAGAGGCATTGGAGTAGGTTACAGGTGACAGGTTACAGGGGACAGGAAAAAGGGTTCGCCGTAAGGCGAGGTTCGTTAGCCGCGAAGCGGCGGGTCGGTTAGCCGCGTAGCGGCGGAATAGGAATAGCCAGGGGCGGAAGCCCCTGGAAACTCGTCAACACGTTCGGTTAGCCGCATCGCGGCGGCATAGCGAACGTTGGGTTAGGTCTGGGTTCTATGTCGCCGCTACGCGGCTGGGATCATTTCGGGGCGGAGGTCCAGGGGCTTCCGCCCCTGGCTATTCCTATTTCGCCGCTACGCGGCTGGGTTCCATTTCGCCGCTACGCGGCTGGGTTCTATGTTGCCGCTACGCGGCTGGGTTCTATGTCGCCGCTACGCGGCTAGTCTTCCACCGTTTCTCGAATCACTTCGTCCAGCGTCGTGATGCCGTCGGCGGCGACGGCCATGCCGAAGTCTCGCAGGGACACCATGCCGTTCTTTTCGGCTTCGGCGCGGAGTTCGTCGGTCGATGCGTTGGCCAGGACCATGTCGCGGATCGTGTCGTTCAGTAACATCAACTCGAACAGCGCGATCCGGCCTTTGTAGCCCGTGTTGTTGCACGCGTCGCAGCCGGTGCCTTTGTAAAACTTCTTGCCTTCCAGCATGCTCTTGTCGATGCCCAGGTCAAAGATCATCGCGGACGACACCTTCGATTCCTCGCGGCATTTCGTGCAGATGCGCCGGACCAATCGCTGCGCCAAGATCGCTTCGACGGTCGCGCAAATCATGAACGGCTGGATGCCCATGTCTTTCAACCGCGTCACCGTCGCGGCGGCGCTATTGGTGTGCAGTGTGCTGAAGACCAAGTGACCCGTCAGTGCCGCTTGGATCGCGATCTCGGCGGTTTCCAAGTCGCGGATTTCGCCGACCAGAATCGTGTCAGGGTCTTGCCGCAGGATCGCTCGCAGGCAGCTTGCAAACGTCACCCCGACGTCGCTGTCGATCGGAATTTGGATGATGCCATCGATGTCGTATTCGACCGGGTCTTCGGTCGTGATCAGCTTGTCGGCGATGTCGTTCAGTTCCGAAAGGGAACTGTACAGCGTCGTCGTCTTGCCCGATCCGGTCGGCCCGGTCACCAGCACGATTCCGTTGGGACGGTCGATCGCGGCGCGAAAGCGAGCCATCATGTCTTCGTCCATGCCGACGTTTTCAAGCGACAAGTTGACCACCGATCGGTCGAGCACTCGCATGACTACCGATTCGCCGAAGATCGTCGGCAACACCGACACGCGAAGGTCGACCGGGTGACCACCGACCATCAATTCGATGCGTCCGTCTTGCGGCATCCGTCGTTCGGCGATGTCCAAGTCGGCCATGACTTTGATTCGCGTCGTGATCGCGAAGGCCAGGTGACGCGGCGGCGGCACCATTTCGTAAAGCACCCCTTCGGCCTTGATGCGAATGCGAAACTCGTCTTCGAAGGGTTCAAAGTGAATGTCGGAGGCGTGGTCCTTGATCGCCAGCAGCAACACCATGTTCAGCAGCTTGCGAACGGGCGCCGAATCGGCCAGCGCCTCGGCGTCGGTGATGTTGAACTTTTCTTTTTCGAGCGCCGAAATCATTTCCTTCAGTTCGTTGTCTTCGGCCAACGACTGGACCAGCTTTTCGACGCTTTCGGCTTCGCTGTCGTAGTACCGCGTGATCGTTTGCAGGATGTCGCGTTCGGTCGCGACGACCATGTGGATCTCGTAGCCCAAGAACGTTCGTAGCTCGTCTTGAATGGTCAGGTTTTGCGGATCGCAGGTCGCGACGGTCAGCACGTTCGCTTTTTCGTCGAAGGCCAGCGGAACGATGCGATAGAGCTGAGCCATCGTTTCGCAGATCTTCTCCAGCACGCTGGGCTCAAACTTCGCTTCCTCCAACGACACCGTCTGCATCGACATCTGTTCGGCGAGCGCCTGAATCAACTGCTCGTCGGTGACCAACTGCATGTCTTCGGCGATCTTGCCCAGCAGCGTGCCGGGCTGCTGCTCCTGCTCCTCCAGCACAATGACAAGCTGCTCGTCGGTCAGGAAACCGAGGTCAACGAGAATCTGTCCGATGCGTCGTGATGCCATGGGGAATAGGTGACAGGTTGCAGGTTACGGGGAACAGGAAAACGAGGAGATAGGTAACAGGAAGTAGGTGACAGGTGACAGGTAGCAGGTAACAGGTGACAGGTGGCAGGTGGCAGGTGGCAGGTGGCAGCTTTCGTCGTCGGCATTGCTTCCTTGCTGTCACCTGTCACCTGTTACCTGTCACCTACTTCCCACTTCCCACTTCCTACTTCTCTTCTTGAATCGGGATTGGTTCGTCGCCTTCGCCTCGGCGGCTGCTGACGATTCGTTTGGCAAGGTCGTCGGGGCGGTGCGATTTTGACAACACGTCCTCGACCGTGATCGTGTCAGCTTTCCATAGGTCGAACAGCGTGTCGTCCATCAACTGCATGCCGAACTTGGCACCCGTTTGCATCGCACTGTTGATGCGGAACGTTTTGTTTTCGCGAATCAGGTTGCCAATGCCCGGCGTCACGACCAGGATTTCGTACGCGGCCACTCGCCCGCCGCCGATCTTGGGCAGCAGCGTTTGCGCGACCACGCCGATCAGCGTTGACGCAAGCTGCGTTCGGATTTGGTCCTGCAGGTTGCCAGGGAACGCGTCGATGATCCGGTTGACGGTGCCTTGCGCGCTATTGGTGTGCAGCGTGCCGAACACGACGTGGCCGGTTTCGGCCGCACTGATCGCCGCTTCGATGGTTTCCAAGTCGCGAAGTTCGCCGACCAGGATCACGTCGGGGTCCTGTCGCAACGCCCGGCGGATCGCTTCGCTGAAGCTCGGCACGTCGACGCCGACTTCGCGTTGGTTGATCGTCGATTCTTTGTGATCGTGATAGAACTCGATCGGGTCTTCGATCGTGATGATGTGGTGGTCGACGGTCTCGTTCAGCAGGTTGATCAAACTGGCCAGCGTCGTCGACTTACCCGACCCCGTCGGCCCGGTGACCAAAAACAGTCCCCGCGGACGGTGAACCATTTTCAACACCGATTCGGGCAGACCGAGCTGTTCGGGGGTCAGCTTGTCGTTGGGGATCTGACGCAGCACCATCGAGATGAAGCCACGCTGTTTGAAGACCGAGACGCGGAAACGGGCTAGGTCGCCGAAGGCGAAGCCGAAGTCGGTCGAGCCGGCTTCTTGCAATTCCCGCTGGCATCGTTCGGGCGTGATCGATTTCATCAACTGGACGGCGTCTTCGGCCTGCAAGACCTTCGTTTCCAGCTTCCGCATCCGACCGTGCAACCGGAACACCGGCGGCTGGCCGACAACGATGTGGATGTCGCTGACGCCCTGCTTGATCGCCGCGGACAGCAGTTTGTCGATCAGGACGGTTGCCATGGGAAGAGACCGGGGTGGGGGGGTAGGTGACAGGTTGCAGGCGACAGAGGAACGCGGTGCTGGCCGTCGCCCTGACACGCCGTGGCAGGGCCGAGTCTTGTGAGTGCTCCGCCACGGCGTGGCGGACCTACGTTTTTGATTTGCAATGGAATTAGATAAGAATCGAATCGCTTGGGCCTTCTTGGCCCTGCGTCGACATTGCTATTATCACCATGAAACTCGCCGAGGCCAGAAAAACTGCCTTTCGGGAGGGTGGAAGGTGCGAAAAACCATTTCGGCGACCGTTATGCAAAGACCGTAGCCCCGACACGCCGCGGCGGGGCCAAGCAGCAAAGCTGCTCGCGTTCAGCACAATGCTCCGCCACGGCGTGGCGAACCTACGACCGCTGTAGCCCCGACACGCCGTGGCGGGGCCGAACAGCAAAGCTGCTTGGGGAAAAGCGAAGCGTCCTACAGGCTGTCCAGATCCTTGACGATGTGGCCGAACGCGAGGTGTTCCTGCTCCGTCTTCTTCGCCACCCGGTAGACCTCCTCGAAGGTCGTGATTCCGCGGGTGGCTTTCAACATGCCGTCGGCGTAAAGCGTTGACATGCCTGACTTTATGGCCTGGACGCGGATATCGCGGGTGCTGCCGCCCTTGAACATCATTTCCCGCAGCTTGCTGTTGATCATCATCAGCTCGTAGATGCCGATCCGGCCGCGGTAGCCGCTGCGGCCACAGTACGCGCATCCCTTGCCCCGCATGAACGTCGCCTGCTTGATCATCTCGGGCGGCAGACCGGTCTCCTCCAGGACCGCCGCGGACGGCTTGAACGGCGTCTTGCAGCGAGGGCAAATCGTCCGCACCAACCGCTGGGCCAGCACCGCGATGACCGAACTTGCCACCATGTAGGATGGTACACCGATGTCCACCATCCGTGATATGGCACTGGGCGCATCGTTCGTGTGTAGGGTACTGAATACCAGGTGTCCAGTAAGAGAGGCCTGGATTCCCATCGATGCGGTCTCGTGATCCCGCATCTCGCCGACCAGGATGATGTTGGGCGCCTGACGCAGCATCGCGCGGATGATCAGGGCGAAGTCCAGCCCGATTCCGTGCTTCACTTCGACCTGGTTGATGCCCGGCAAGTAGTACTCCACCGGGTCCTCCGCCGTGATCACCTTGCGGTCCGGACGGTTCAGTGCGTTCAGTGCCGCGTACAGTGTCGTCGTCTTGCCCGACCCAGTCGGGCCTGTCACCAAAATGATCCCGTTGGGCCGGCGGATCAGCGAGTTGAAGTTCCGGAAGTCCCGCTCGGACAACCCCAGTTGCCGGACGCCGACCTTGATGTTGTCCTTGTCCAGCAGCCGCATCACGACCGACGACCCGTGGTTGGTCGGAATGATCGACACGCGAAGGTCCAACTGCTTGTCCCCGACGGTGATCTTGATCCGCCCGTCGGTGGGGCGCCGCTTTTCGCTGATGTCGATCTTGGCCAGGATCTTGATGCGGGCGACGATCGCGGACAGCATCCGCCGCGGAGCACTTTCTCGCTCGACGCAAACGCCGTCAATTCGATAACGGATTCGAACGCGATCCTCGAACGGTTCGACGTGGATGTCGGAGGCTCGCAGCTGGACCGCTTCGGCGATCATCAGGTTGACCAGGCGGATGACGGGGGCGGAATTGTCGTCGACTTCTTCGGTCATCCCCCCGTCGGAGTCCGAATCGGTCTCGGTAAAGTCGATCGCCGTGTCGGTGAACTCCTGCAACATACTGTCGGCCGATTCGCCTTCGACCTGCCCGTAGTACCGGTTGATGGCCCCCAGGATGGCCCCCTTCGGCGCCAGCGCGGTCTCGATCTTGCGATTGAGGATGAAACGCAGCTTTTCGATCGTTTCCAGGTCGAACGGGTCGGCGATCAGAATTCGCAGGGCGCCGTCTTCTTCGCTGTACGGAATCACGTTGTTTTCGCGGGCCACCGATTCGGGCACCAATTCGATGACTTCGTCGGGGATGCTGCTGCTGCGGAGGTCGATGTAGGGGATTTTGTGGAACTTCGCCATCGCCTGGGCGACTTCTTCCGGCGTCGCGTACTCCATCTGGACCAGCACGTCGCCGACGTCGGCATTGGTGGTCTTGGCGACACCTTCGGCTTCGGACAACTGATCCAGGCTGATGATGCCTTGCTTGAGCAGCAAATCGGTGAAGTCTTGCATCGCTTGAGCCATGGCGGGGTTCCCGTTGAAAGAAGGGGGGAAGTCAGAGAAAAGGCGGCAAGCACCAGAATACCATCGAGCCAGCAAAAAGTGGCACGGGAAATGGCGGGGAGGAAGCTGTTGGTTTAGTGAGCCGCAGGACGCAAGCCGCGGGTACCATTCCACAAACCGGCGGCTAGCGCCTGGCCGCACACCATTGGAAATGTCCCAATGACTAAATCAACAGCCCGGGAGGGGGGACGGACGCTTGGAGGCCTTCTGCTCTGCTCACGTCGGCGTGTCGACGTCGTCCCAGGGCTGGTTGCCGAACTGGGTCAGCCAATTGAGCGCATGTTGCCGCTCGGACAGCACGCCACCGTCGATTCCGCCAGGCGTTTCTCGCTGGTTTAGCGCCGCGTCGCGGGCCGCCCACAGCAGCCGCAAGTTCATGTCGGCCGCGTCCAGGATTCGCTTCGTCGGACGCAGTTTCGCCGAGGTCACGATGTCTCGGTCGGCCCGGTCGACCATCGTTTCGGCTACCTTGGGGACGTCGCAAATGTCGCTGGCCGGCTGAAGTTCGCTGTGCAGACCGAGCGCCCACTGCAGCGTGTACAGGGCCTCGTATCGCCATGCGAAATTGATGACCGTTTGCTGGTCGGGAGCATCGTTGTGGACAAATTCCAGCTCCGCCGGCGTCATCGCCTCGAACGCCATCGGCGATTTCGCTCGCAGCACCTCGGTCGCGATCGGCTTGCCCGTGGCCAGCGATTCGGCGCGGACCGCGACGATGAACAGGGCCAGCGTCCGCCATCCGATCTCGTCATCGGGCCGCATCACAACTTCGCCCTCGCCAACCGTCGGCGGCAGGTCGCGTGGGGTTTCGATGTGCATCGCGGCCAGGGCCTCGCGTGTGTCCGCGGCCCGCTCGATCGCGTCGATCGGGTATGGCACCGTCGCATTGCCCTCGGCCTCACCGGTTTCGGCATAGACCAGGATGCGGCCGGCCGGGTCGCGGATCGAGTGATCGGGAAAGAACAGGATCGCGTTGGATTGCCAGCCCCAAACGGCCAGCTCGCTGAGTTCCTGCGGGTCAAATTCGATCTCAATATGATGCCGAGTCCGTTCCAGGTGCCGCATCACGCCGTACAGCGTCGGCGTCATTTCGCGGCGGCCCCGGTCGCACGCCACGCCAATGATCTCGCCCAAGTGCGGGACCAATTTCGGATCGTCGCGATCCCGAGCGACTTGAAGTTCGTGCGGAAACGGGATCTCGGGCGGTTCACGAAGAGTGCTGTAGGCGCTGACGATCATGTCGGGGTGAGCAAGCAAAAATGGAACGGCGAAAGCAAAGAGGCCGGGAAAGAAACCGCCGAATCGTCGGTGCCGCAATCCCACTTCAGCGGATAAAATAACAACTTCTTCCGCGACGGTACTCCCGTCTTTTTGTCCCGCTCTACGAAGTCTCGTTGTCGCTCATGCCACAAGCTTTGCAATGTCCGCGATGCCATGGTGCCGTCTCCGTCGCCGATGACGCGGGCGGGACGCGAGTGGTGTGTCCGCACTGCGAGCAACCGTTCTTGGCACCCGGCGTCGCGCCGTCGACCAACGACGATGACGACTGGTTGAAACTGGACGACGAACCGATCCCAGTTCGACAGGCGCCAGTTCGACAGGCGCCTGTTCGACAGGACCCGGTTCGACAGGTGCCGCCGCCGACCAAGCCAGCGTCGCACCAACCAGCTTCGCCGCCGCCTGGTAGCGTCGACGATGACGAACCGACACTGGTCGACGCATCGATGTTGGTGGAGGAAGAAGAGGAAGACGAGGACGACCCGTACACGTTGCCGCCGGAGCGATCGCGGGCGAAATCGGGCAGCGGTTCGTTTTCGCCGACCGACAAAATGCTGCTGGGCGAAGCACTCGGCAACCAAGCCGGCGAGGTCGATCTGGGCTCGGACGACTTCGACGATTTTACCGCCGAGATCGACACGCCAGTGCCAGGTTTTCGCGGCCCGGTTCCGACCGTTCCCGTTTCATCATCACCGGCCAAGCCGGCCGCGCCTACGAAACCTGCCGCGCCCGCGAAACCCGCCGCTCCCGCCAAGCCCGCTGCTCCATCGAAACCCGCCACGCCCCAGTTCGCAAACGAATACCGCGTCTCGTGCAAGACGTGCGGTTCAGCTGTCTATGTGAAAGCCGCCCAGGCCGGCAAGACGATCAAGTGCGGCGATTGCCATTCGCCGATCAAGGTTGGGCCGCCGCCGAAAGTAAAAGTCAACGACGGGCCGAAGTTGGAAGACGCCGAAGCGTTCCAGTTCGGGGCCAGCACGATCGGCGACCGGCGTCCGGATCCGTACACGAAATCGGCCGAAGCGCTGCTGGCCGAAGCATCACGCGAGGAAGAAGTTCGCGGCCCGATCAAGTACGACGATCAGCCCGATTTGGTCGAGTGGTTCAAGAACGTCTTTGGTGTTTTCTTGGATCTTGGCGTCGTCATGCACTGGGTCGCGCTGACGGTGCTGGGCGGCGTGCCAGCTTACTTTGCCCTTTCTTCCGATGCGTCCATCCTGAAGCTGGGCTTGATGGTCGGCGGCGCGATCCTGGGCGGCATCGTGGTCAGTTGCGGATTCGCGATCCTGCAATCGGTCGCCAATCAAGAAGACCACGTCACCGAATGGCCGGTCTTTGATCCGTTCGCCTGGTTCGGGCAACTGGTCTTTGCGCTGGCCGCGGCGGGCGTCGCGGTCGTTCCGGTTTGGATGCTGTCGTCGTTCGTGTTCGGGTCCAGCCTGATCAGCGTCGCGATGACGATGTTCTCGGTCTACGCGTTGTTCCCGTTCGTGTTGCTGTCGATGCTGGACATGGAAAGCCCGATGGTCCCGTTCTCCGCCGAGGTCGCGCCGCAGCGTGACGAAGTGCCAGGAAGCCTGGGGCGGTTTCTACTTGACCAGCGGGCTGTTGTTCGCGGCGTTGTTCTTGGTGCTGGCATCGTTATCAACCAGCGACGCACCGTTCTCGGCGGTGATCGCGATCGCGTCGGTGATCGGTATCGCGTTCACTTACTTTGCGATGATCGGACGCCTGGCGTACTCGATCGGCCAAGCGGTCAACGAACCGCCGATGGTCAACGACATCGACCGGAGCCGCCGGCAGGAATCCGACGCGATGCCGCGATAGCGATTGCGTTCACTCCGATACGCCGCCGTCCAACATCGCTTGGACTCGGCGTTCGATCTCGCTGGTGATCGTTGCCGTCTGACCGGGGATCTTTTTGTCGCCGACGACTTCGACGGCTTCGCCAAAGCGGATGCTGGCCGACCGCTCGGCTTTGATCGACGCCGTCACCCGGTCCAACACGTCTTCCTCGAACTTGTCGATCGTCTCGGCCAGCCGTTCGATCGACGGCTCGTCGACTAAGTAATCGCCCGGGTAGCTGAACGACTGGACGACCAGAAACAGATCTTCCAAGTCATGGTTCAACGTCAAGGCGGTCGCGTCGTCCAAGTCCTCAGCGGCTTGCTTTTCGAGGATCGTTTTCCGAGCCGCTTTGACGCGTTCGGGAATCGATTTTTCGTTCGCCGCCAAGTCGTGTCGCAGCTCGACGGCGTCCAAGACGTGATCGCCAAAGAACCGAATCCGCTCGGGCAACCGACCGCTTCGCGTTTCGCCGATGTATTCGAGTTCTTTCACCGCCAGCAGCGCTTCGGCGAACTGATAGATCCGCTGGACCAACGGACGATCGGTTCGTGGCCGCCAGAAAATCGCGGCTTCCAGTTCGCCCATCGTCTTGGTCAAGCACTCGGTCGGATCGTCGATGTAGCGATAACGAATGGCGCACGGCACGCAAACAATTTTGCGTTTGGCTTTCCGGGCCGCGGCGACCGCGATCGCGGCGGCTCCTTCGCGAAACGGCGTCACGCGATCGGCGCAGTGATAGATTTCGCCTTCGGGAAAAACGACCAACGGCGCGACTTCGTTTTGCAAGATGCCGCTGGCCAGCTTGAACGCGCCGATGTCGTTGGCCTCGCGATCGACGCTGAAGCAACCGTGCTTTTGCAACAACCACTGCACCAACCGCGACTTGTCATGAAAGACGTGCCACGTCGCCATCAAATGCAAACACGTTCCGATCCCGTCGGCGGCCGCATAGATCATGTACGGATCGGCGTGCGAGCAGTGGTTCGGCATGATCATCACGCCATCGCCGGCGTCCAAGTGGCGACGCACGATGTCGTCGCCGGTCACGTCAATCTGGCGAATGCGAACCTCGCGATCGCACTGCCGCATCCGCATCGTTCGCAACCACGAAACGATCGACGGGGAAAGCGAGGGCTTCCAGATACCCGGCGCAAATCGCATGCGGTATTTGTTCATGAGCAAAGAGAAGCGAGCGGGGAGCTTGGAGGAAATTAAACACCCTCCCGCGCAGCGGGAGAGTCGGACGCAGACCAACGCTGCGCGTCGGTGCCCTCGGCCGGGGAGGGCGTTCAAGCCGTTTTATGCCATGCCGTTCAGTTTCTTCAGCGCCGCGAACAACGCCTGCGTTCCGTCGCGGTCGTGACCTTGGGCCGCGATCGCTTGATAGAGCTGATGCGCCAGCGCGATGCCCGGCAAGCACAACTGCATCCGTGCGGCCTCGTCCAACGCAATGCCCATGTCTTTAATGAAGTGTTCGACGTAGAAGCCGGCCGCGTAATCGCCGGCGATCATTCGCGGTGCCAAGTTGGACAGTGCCCACGACCCGGCCGCGCCGCTGGAAACGCTTTTTAATACCGTTTCGGGATCCAGTCCCACCTTGGTCGCGTACAGCATCGCTTCGCAGACCGCGATCATGCCCGAAGCGATCAACGTTTGGTTGACCATCTTGGTGTGCTGGCCGCTGCCCGGTCCGCCCTGATGCACGATCGTCTTGCCCATCAAACGGAATAACGGATCGACCGCCGCCACCGCATCGACCTCTCCGCCGACCATGATGGACAGCGCCGCGGCTTTCGCGCCGATGTCACCACCGCTGACCGGCGCGTCGATCGAGGCGACGCCTTTTGCCGCAGCAGCTTTGGCGATTTCGATGGCCAACGAAGGACGGCTGGTCGTCATGTCGATGATCGTGCTACCAGCCGTTGCACCGGAGAGCACGCCGTCGCTGGCCAGGATCACTGATTCGACATCGGACGGAAAACCGACGATCGTGAAAATGATGTCCGAGCTTGCCGCGACCTCGGCCGGCGTCGTGGCCAGCGCCGCGCCGCGATCGACCAGGCTTTGCGCTTTGGCGGGCGTGCGATTGAACACGGTCGCTCGGTAGCCGGCGTCCAACAAGTGGCTGCACATCGAAGCGCCCATCACGCCGGTCCCGATCCAACCGATGCGAGTGGTCGAGGGGTCGGCGAGGGGCAGCTTGGTCATGGATCGGCTTACAAAAGGGAATCAGGACTCATTATCGGACGCTCGCCCAATTCGATCGCGCTGGCCCACGCCGGCAACGCTTCGCCGGCGCAACACCAACCGATGACGGTCAGGTCCGAATCGGGACGTCCGATCAGGGCGGTGACCTGCACGCGGCCGAATCGGCCCATCGCTCGGGTCGCCCGCGCCGCGTGCAGTCGAGCGATTGTATCACCGATCATCGCGAAAGTGCCGCCACCCGATCGCGTTCGATCGACGCGGACGGGCCGCTCGGTTCGCGTGCTGACGATCATCGCGAGCTCACGGAAGAACGCCGGCCGAAACGAGAGGTACGACGGCGTCACCAACACGGGCGTTTGCCCGGAGGTCGCGGCGTCGGCGATGTGATCGGCCAGTATATCCAGCGACATAAAGAATGACATCGTTCTGGTAAATCGACTTTGGTCGCTTCCGGACAGAGTCCGGCAACTGGAACTGAAGAACGGGGGGACCATTGGGACGATGATCCTACTCTGTTTAGCTGCCCGCTCGCATGCGGGACAACATCGATTGGAAGTCGATCGTCATGCCTTGCGGTACCGAATCGGATCGCTTCGACGGACCGTCCATGCGAGTCAATTCCAACTCGTCTTCGATGACCAGGATGTCGCTGTCGTCGTGCGACAACCGAACGTCCTCGTCGTCGCAAAAATTCTCTTCGTCAAGCTCGTTTGCTTCGTAGTCCCTGCTATCCGGCATCACCATCGCCGTATCGTCAAACGTCGACAGGCCAATGATTTCTTGATGCAGCATCGATTCCAAATCATGGGACGGCTCCGCGAAGCGTCGCATCGGGATGGTCGTTTGCGTTTCGTCGCGTACGGGCTCAAATGCCAACGTTCCGTCCCCACGAAGCGACAGGTCTTCCTCGTCATCGAAGTCGCCGAAGAGTGCTTTGGGAAGTGCCGTCGCCGGAGCATCGTTTCGCGGTTTCGTTTGCAACTTGCCTGACATCGGTCCCGAGATCGGCATCGTGTGTGGATTGACCGTTGGGATCGGCGGCGTGGCTTCGTCGACCCACATCGCCGCCGACGAACCGACCTGGATGTCGCGCAGGTCGCATGTCGGTTCGGCAAAGTCGCAGGCGTCGTCGTCCGCGAAAGTATTTTCCGGTGCAACCGCTGGTGACGGCGTCTTTGTCTTTGCCGGCTTCGACCAATCCGAATCTGAATCGAGTTCGCCGAATTCGATCGTTGACGACACCGACGATTTCAGCGATGGCTCGTCGATCATGGGACTGGGCAGTTGTTGCAGCGTCGCCCAGGCCTTATCGATGATCGCTTCGTCGATCAGCGCGACGTCGTTGTCGGCGGCGGTGTCGATGGCCTGCGTCATCATCTGGTTGACCAACCGCGGCACGCCGCTGCACGCGTGGTGGATCGCGGCGATCGCGTCGTCGGCAATCGTCGCTTCCGGATTCGCACCGCAAGCGGCGATCGTTTCGCGAATGTAGTGCCGCGTTTCATGGTGGTTCATCGGGTGAAGATAACACCTGGTGGCGATCCGCTGGACGAATGGTTCCAACGAGTGATCGACCAGGACCTCGTCCAACTTCATCGCGCCGGCGACGACGGCGGTCACGCGAGGCTTGCCCGCCCGCATGATGTTGGTCGCCAATCGAATCGACTCGAAGACCTCCGGTGCAAGCGTTTGTGATTCGTCGATCAGAATCAACAATCCTTCCTTGGCGGAATCCTTGCCCGTGACCCGATCGACCAGCGCCAAGTGCAGATCGTTCTCCGCCGTTTGTTTGTAGTCGACGCCCAGGTGATGCAGCAGGTGCCGCAGGAACGCGGCGCGATCATCCATCGTCGTATCGCCCAAATGAACGATGTCGTGGGACTTGGCGAATTGTTCAGCCAGAACGCTGCAAATCAACGTCTTGCCGGTGCCGGGCGGTCCGATGATCAGCGAGATCGCTTCATGAGCTTCGATGCTGCGCCCGACCCGCATGATGGTCTCTTCGACGCTGCCCAGCGCGACGTAGCGGTCGGCGCAGGCGTAGGCGGGAAACGGGGCGACGTCGGTAGGGATGTGATTCGATGGCATCGGAATGTCCGCGGCGTTGATTTGGGAGCAGTTGATTTGGGGGGCAGCGAGCCAACGAGCAATCGCTACTATCGTCACAATCGGCACAATCCGCCGCGGACTTGAGTCGGAAGGCCGCCTCGGCATGATCCGACCTTCGCGATGCCGTCGAAGCCGGACAATCGGCATGGGGCGACGGGGGGACGGCGTCGGTCGCATCAGTCTTTTTTCATTGCTAACGTGCCGGCAAACCAGCGCCGATACCGACCACTGCTCGACAGGATGTCGCGCCCCAGTCCCCCTGATTCTCCCTCGGCAGGATGTTCATGATCGGTCTCACCCCCCACCGCGTCGACTTTCCGACACTTTGCAAAACGGTCGAACAGCGTTTGTGTGAACTCGGTCACCTGGTGCCCGACCAGTTCCCAATGACTCAGCGGGAGATCATTCGCGGCGGCAAACCGGCCGGCATTTACTTTTGCGTCCACGGTCCACGAAGCGTGAAACTGACCGCGATCTGCGACTTCGGCAAGAAGCAGGTCATCTTCTATGGCAGCGACGGCATCCGACGCGAAAGCATGCCGGTCGCGATCGGCAAAGTCGGTTAGGGTTGAACGAATCGATTGCTACGCCCGGCCAGCCTCCGTTCAAGTTCCGATCCGATTGTGCCGATTGTGTGGATTAGCACACCTTCGCCAACGATAGGGACCTTCCATGCGACGATTCAAGTCACCCTCATCCGCCCGCCTTTGCCTTGCCATCGCCGCCGTCGGCGGAATTCAATTCTTTAGCAACGCATTCGTCAACGATGCGTCCGCGCAGCGACCCGTCGTTCCGGGAACTGGCTCGGAGATCGTGGGCGTCGCGGACGACTTTGAAGATCCGAGCTGGAACTACATTCCGCGTGATCCGAAAAGCACCGAAGACATCGACGAGAACCAACGTGGGCCAATGGGCCGAAGCGCCAACGGTCGCTGGTACGAAGGCATCATGCGAGGCCACCCCGACGTCGTCAAACGTGTCGCGACGCCCAAGGGCGGGCTGGACGGAAGCACGGGATCGCTGCTGATGAAATCGATGCAGACCGGCATCCCCGGCCGTCCGTCCGGCACGATGCACCAGGACGACTTTGTCGCCAACGTGCAGTACCGTTTGAAGCGAACGATCGATGTCAGTGAAGCGCCCAACGTGACCACGCGAGTTTTCTTGCCGCCGGTCGATACTTGGGAAAACCGCAGCGGGCCTCACTTCGGTTTTCGGCTGGCGCTTGAAACCACGGCGATGGTCGACAAAGAAGTCGGCATGGGGATCTTCAAGCACACCAAGAAAGAGATGGGCAACGAGGTCTACTGGCCGGGCATCTTCATCGAATTCGAGAGCAAAAGTGATTCGCGGAAGGACAACGATTACGCCTACCTGCGAATCCGCAGCAACCAACGCGGCGGCGACTTCCGTGGCCCGCAAATCACGACGACCGGTTGGTGGACGATGGGCATGTCGGTCACGCCCGACGGCATGATTCACTACTATGCGTCGCCCGGCGTCGATGAATTGACCGAAGCTGATTACATCACCAGCCAGTTCCCGTACGACTATCGCTGCGAGCGGTTCCGCACGTTCTTTTACAACGTGTGCAGCGCCGACGACGGACGCCGTTGGAGCACCGAGTTCGTCGTCGACGACCCGAAGGTCTACCTGCTGCGTCCGCGAAACCAGATGGCCACGCGGTCGAACAATCGACGGTAATCTTTCCGAAAACAACGACTGATGGAGCTGATCCCGCCAGGGTTCAGACCGGACTGAACCCGGGCGGGATCAGCGACGGCAAATCCGTCGCTTTACATTTGCTACACCAACACCGCTTCGATCGCGCGTTCGTATTCGACGTCCGTCAGTTCCAAGATCTTTTGCATCTCGGCCAGCGTTTTAATTTTCTTGGGCGTCAACTCGCCCTCGGCCGATGCGGCCAGGAACATCGCGCCCAGGGCGTCGCTTCGTTGTTGTTGGTTCCAACGCTGCGACACGGTCAGCACGTAATTGGTCGCTTCGATTTTGTTCTGGCCCGCGATCGAGCACAGCCGCCCGATCTCGTCCCGGTCGACCGGACGATCCAAGATGCGTGAGGCGATGTCGATCAAGGCCTCGATTTCCGCGGGGCTGATCGTGCCATCGGCCAGCGTGACCAGGACCGCCGATCGAATCGCCTCGTCTCGAAACTGTTCCGCCTCCGCCTGTTCGTGACTGGCACGGTCCATCGTCAACACGCTCTCGTCCCACGACTGCTTGCACCCGTCGCAGTGGACGAACACCTCGGGGCCGCCGATCGGCAGCGTGGGAATGAAGTACAGCGTCAACCACGGCCTTCGGGCTCGCAGCCGATACGTTTGAGTGACCCGGCAGTTGGGACAGTAATAGTTGCCCGTCGACCGCGTGCGGGTCAGGTTCATTGTGCCGATCAGGATCATAGAGCAGTAGGTGACAGGTTGCAGGTGACAGGTTGCAGGACGCCGCGAAGTGGCGGGCCTGCATTCTAAACCGAATCGTTAATCCCCAAACTCTCGTTCGAGTCAAAGTTTTTGTCCGGTCGTGACGATTTTAACGACATGACGATTCTGCCAGTTTCGACGACGCGGACCAGCACGCCGCTTGCCAACCAGCGGTTGATGTTCCAATTGAACAATGACCAACTGGCCATCCAGCGACAATACGACCAGCTCAGCAGCGGCAAAAAACTGCTGCGTCTGTCCGACGATCCTGCCGCCGCCAACCGCGCCATCTCGCTGCAACGAAGCATCGACAACAGCACCCAACTGGTTCGCAACGCCGACAGCACTCGTTCATTCTACCAGGCCGCTGACGGGGCTCTCGGCCAGATCAACAACGCCCTGATTCAGGCTCGCGGAGCCGCCGTCCAAGGTGCCCAGAACGTCATCAGCGACGACGAACGTGCGGCTCTGTCGCAGACGCTGCAGCAGACTATCCAATCGGTTTTTACCGCCAGCAATACGATGTTCCGCGACCACCAAGTGCTCGGCGGATTCTTAAACGGCGACGATGCGTTCCGGTACGACGGGGCCGATATCGTCTTCGACGGAAAATCGGCGATCGGACGCGCCGAGATTGGCGCGGGCAATCCGTCCGCAATCAACGTCAGCCCCAATGAATCGATCGGTGCCAACGCCATCATCGTCGAAGGCAAGCCGCTGAACGCCGCCATGGACCGTGCGACTCGGTTGGTCGACGCGCGGCGAGGCGAAGGCGTTTCGGCGGGGCAAATTCGCATCTCCGGCGGCGGAAACTTTGTTGAAGTCGACATGCGAAGCGCGACCACCATGGGCGACATCGTCGACCTGATCAGCGACGTCGAACTGGACGGACGCCCGATCGTGGCGTCGCTGACCAACGATGGAATCCGCATCGAATACTTGGACGGACTGTCCGGGACGATCGCGATCGAGGACGGGTCGGGCAGCACGACCGCGGCCGATCTCTCGATTCTGAACCCGGGCGGCATCTCCGCGCCGCCGATCATCGGCGACAGTCTTTCCCCGCGGGTGACTCGGTCGACCAAGATCGAAGACTTGGCCGGCGGTGCGGGCATCGATCTTTCAGCCGGCATTCGCATCGACCAGGGTGGCAAACAGTTCGTCATTCAATTCGATGGCGCGAAAGACTTGTCCGATGTCGTGATCGCGATCAATCGCAGCGGCGCGGACGTCAAAGCGGAATTGGACGAGGCGGGCGGACGGATTCAAATTCGATCGCTCCGTAGCGGCGTCGATTATTCGGTCGGCGAAAACGGCGGCACGACCGCCGCGGGGCTGGGCATTCGTTCGGCCGACGCGTCGTCGAAGTTGTCCAGTCTCGGACGCGGGCGCGGCATGGTGCTTAACAGCAACGGCCCCGACCTGACGATCACTCGGCCGGACGGGCGAGCCCTGCAAATCGAATTGGAAGGCGCCGAGACGATCGCCGATGTGGTTCAGCTGATCCGCGATCACCCGCAAAACCAAGACACTCGCCGAGTCCTGGTCAGCCTGAACGAGTTCGGGAACGGATTGCAATTGAAAGCGCCACCGGGCGTCGGTCGACTGACCGTGACGCAACCGGCGCTCTCCAACGCCGGCAACCGACTCGGCTTGATTCCCGACGGCAGCACAACGCGGACCGGCGCTTTGGTCGGCGCGGTCGACACGATCATCGGTGCCGACTACGCCACTCGCGATGCCGGCGGAACGTTGGACACGCTGCTGCGTCTGCAGCGCGCGGTCGAATCCGGCGACGGCATCGAGATCGAGCGGCTGCAAGCCAAACTAGACGTTGACTTGGATCGATCCAGCCGCACCCGAGGCAAGGTCGGCGTGTGGACGCAAACGCTGGACGAATTGAAATCGGTGACCGAGGAGCGGAAGCTGCAATACACGTCGCAGTTGTCCGACGAGGTCGACGCGGACTTGGCGACCGTGATCAGCGATCTGAACAATCGCCAAACGGCACTGGAAGCATCCATGCGAGTGATTGGGCAACTGTCGCAGTTGACGGTGCTGAACTACCTATAACGGTGCCGCAGCAAACAACCACCGGGCGCTCAACGTGGCGTAAGCTTCCAGCTTGCGATTGCTTGGACGTAAGCTGAAAGCTTGCGCCACTTGTCTTCGTACGATTTTGAGTTGCGGTGACTGGCGAACTGGTCGCTGCGTGTCAAAACGATGGTACCGATTTTAGCGATTCTCTTGATTCCGCGGCTCTTCCGGTCGATCTTACTGACAACAGATCTCCGCTCGCGAGAAATATAGATGGAAAGTATGACCATGCAGATCGACACCCAGCGCTTCGGATCCCTGCGACTGAGCGCGGACCAATTGTTCCTGTTCCCGCAGGGGTTGATCGGCATGGAAACGCTTCGCCAGTGGGCGCTGTTGCCGGATCCGACGAACGAGTCGGTCGCGTGGTTGCAGAGTGCGTCCCGTGGCGACCGCGCAATCGCGCTAATCAGTCCTCGCGCGTTCTTCGGCGATTACCGTGTTCACGTGACGCGGCGCGAACTGGCGTGCTTGCACATGCAACCGGGCGCCCAAATGTACGTCATGACGACGGTTTCCGGCCACGTCGGAAAGCTGTCGACGAACTTGCGGAGTCCACTGCTGTTAAATCTTTCGCGCCGACTCGGTTGCCAGGTCATCACCAGCGATGACCAACCGATCCAGATGGCGTTGCCGCTGGCTTCGTCGGCGTCGGCCTCGATCGCGCATTCGATCCAAGCGGCCTAAGCGGATCAGCCCGATCTTTCGCCGCCCGATCACGGCGGGGGCATCCGGCACGACCGGCATTGCTGGACTTCCGAAACGGCGCGATCAATTTGCGAGACCACGCGGCCGATCAATCTCTTTGTCGAGACGGCGGCACGGGTAGGTGTGTCCTTCGGATCGGAACCCCATCCCCCGGTCGAGCGAACGTACGCCCGTCCAGCCGCGTCGAAGACGATGACGCGATTTCCACCCCCCACAAGATCACCACGAGGACAACATGCTCGTCCTTTCCAGGCACCGCGACGAAAGCATCATGATTGGCGACGATGTCGTGGTGACCATCGTCGATATTCGAGGCGACAAAGTTCGTCTTGGTATCGATGCACCGCAATCGATTCCCGTCCATCGTCAAGAAGTTTACGATGCGATCCAGCGGGAAAACCGCCGTGCCACCCAAACCGGCACCGGCGCGACCAAAGACGTTCATCCGCCGACCAAAGAGTAGTTCGGGATCACCGAGTCACGCCGCGGCGCGAACGTCCACCACCGAGTTTTCATTTTCCGCCGTGGCGTTTTTCGCTGCGGCGGATTTTTCATTGGCGAATAGGTACGCCTCGATGCCGCTGAATGCGATCAACATGTACGCGAACAGCTCCATCGATTCTTCGACCATCGCCTGTGTCGCTTTGACGTTCACGGTGTCTTCCAGCCCGCTCCACAACAACGGCCGGTCCAGCATCTGGCACGCGACGCAAAGGTGCATCCCCGCCACCCCGAACAACGTCGCGGCCGGTTGTCGCATCATGTGCAAGAAGTCACCGATCAATTCACGGCGTTCACGCCACAACACTCGGGCGACCATCAAACCCATCGGCACTCCGACCAAGTACTTGTACGCATCGTCGAAGACAAACGTCTCGAAAAACAAGTCGCACTCGCGTGCGGCCGCGTAGGTAACGCCCGCAGCGGAAGCCAACACCATCGCTCGGCCACGCACGGAGATCCTTGCGGCCAAGAACAGTCCCACCGCGCCACAGACGGCAAAGGCGACTTGGCTGATCTCGATCGGACCGTTTTCTGCGCCGACCCGTGCGGCCCCAAACTGCTTCGTCGCCAAGTAAACGCACTGGAACGTGCCCGCCGCGATCCCGCCGTAGACCAAAAATCGGGCAGGATAAGAGGTCAGCAGGGAACGCCAAGTGATTGAATCGTCGACATCAGGCTCGCTAGCGCCAATGCGACGCGACCCCGCCTCGGACGAGTCCGAGTAAACCTTCAAGGCAACCGTTTTCATCGCGTCCCTGTGTCCGAAAAAGGAAAGAGGATTGTCGGCAGTCCATGCCAAAACTATTCCTTAACGAAATCCAAACCCTCCGCCAAGCCGAATCGAAGGGGGCGGAAGAGTCGGAAAGGTGTTTTGTGAAGCCAACTGTGATATGCACCTGCGGATCCTGGGATGCCCCCATCTACTGAGCCCCCATTTACTCAGACCCGTTTCCTCAGATCCGTTTCCTCAGACCCGTTTCCCGAGATCCGTTTCTTGGACCAAGCGTCAGAAAATTCTAAAAACCCATCGCGGCGGGAAGTTCGCCTTGGTACCTGGCGTCGGCGTAGCGGCGGTAGTACGACGCGGCGTCGCGGCGGAGTTGGCGTTGGGCTTCGGTCGTGGTCGGCGGCAGACCGCTTGCGTTGTTGTCGACGCGATCGGCGAACTGGTAAAGCGTTTCGTTCGGCTGGCGAACGAGCGACCACTTGGCGATCTTGCGATCGACCTGACGCAATCGCTTTCGGCTTAGCTGATCGATCGATCCTTTGCCCAGCATTTGCGGACGCAAAAACTTTGTCCACCAGATGTAAACCAGGCCGATAAACAACGGCCACTGCAGCAAACGAAAGAGCGCGAAGAAACCTTCGGTGATGCGGATCGCAAAGATCGATCCGATCAAACGCGACAACCAGCCATCGTCGTCGCTGCGACTGCCCAAGTCGGACGCGGCACCATTCGCGGCGGCGTTGGCTTCGTCGCGACTGGGGTCCAGCGTTTGATAACGGCGCCCCGGCGTCGATTCGACCGCGAACCATTCGCCGACCCGCGTGCCGGTCGTCTTGTCGATCGTCTCGTCAAATGCTTCGACCCAAGCGTGCGCGTCGCGGTTGCGAGCGTACCACAGCGACTCGTCATCGTCGCTGACTTCGTCGACGATGTAGCCTGTCACATAACGTGCCGGCACGCCGGCCGAACGCAGCATCATCACCGTCGCCGACGCAAAGTACTCGCAGTGCGCGGCGTGACGCGTCGATACGAAATGCGATAGCGGATCGACGCCGTCAGGGGACTTCGTTTTATTGATTTCGTATTCGTAGTTTCTTTGGAAGTAGCGTTCGATCGCGACCGCTTTTCCTTTCGGTGTCGCATTCGGATTGACGATGTTCTCGGTCACCCGCGTGATGGTCTCGCGAATGGAATCGGGAACGTCCAACATGATACGGCGGCGAAGCGTGGACAGCTTCTCACGTTTGCCCGCGGAAGTTGCGATCGCGAGATAAGGCTTTGAAACGTCGATGCCGGCACGAACGATGCCGTGCCGCGACATCGTCAATTCCTCGCTGCTGGCTTCGATGACGCGAACATTCAGCGGCAAAAAAATCACGGGGCCCTTCGTCGTGTCGTTGCGAACGACAATCGTGTCCGTCTTGTCGGTGGACGGTTGGTCGGCCAGCAAAAACCGGCGGAGCGGACGGTTGGAATAACCCGCCAAAGACGTCTGGGCCGGCCCCGTGGGCAGCACCCGTTGATCGCTAAGGTCCGCCATCGGGACGGATTGATCGAACACCAAATTGGCCGCCGAATGCCAACGTTGGCCGCGATACAAATCGAACGCGGTGCCACGCAGGTACCCCGGCGAGACTTCCGCTTGCACCCGCAACGCGACCTCGGCGGGGTTGTTGGCCAAGTGCTCGCTGATCGAACCGAGCCGACTGCCGCTGACGTATCGCATGCCGCCGATGCGAATGTTGTCGACGCCGGTGCTGGCGGCGACGCGAATCTGATCGCGAAGATTGGCCTGAATGCTGGGCAGAATCTGGTCCGTCACCGACACCAGGCCGCCGGTGATGACCAAGAACAGCGACAAGATCATCATCGAAAACAACGGCTTCAAACGACCGGCCGGCCGAGCCGTCGTCAGGCGAAAGTCGTGGCGTGACGCGGAGGTTTGTTTGCTCACGTTTGCCGAACCGATCACCTGCGCCCCGATGACGAACGCGATGCAGGCGAACAAACCGACGACCGTTTGCGACGCGCGAGATTGGCTGACCCCGCCGCCCGCGACCGACATCAACACCACGATCATGCCCAGCGGCAACATCGCGACGTGACCCCGTTCAGGCCGCACGATCCAAATCGTCAGACTCAGAAAGAAAGCGACGTGCGCAATACTATCAACGCCCAAGTAAACCGCGTTTCCGCTCTCACTCAAACGGCCGCCGATCCGCCACGCCGTCACCGCCGCAACGATGACGACGGCCAACACAAAGCACAGTGCCCACTGGATCGCACGTGGAAGCTTCTCGATCGGTCCCAACTCCTTCGCGTCACGGTCGTTGGCAGCGTGGCCCGACGATCCCGCACTTCGCGACTTGCCAAGTTGACCGACCAAAAATGCCAGCAGCATCGCAACGACCATCGCCGGCGCTAGAACCGACTGATCCTCGAACGTGATGCCCACGAACGTCGCCTGGATCGCCAGGATCGCCGCGAAGATCGTTCGGTTGGAAAGCGACATCGTGCCTCGCCCTGCGAGCGTGTTCATGGGGAGGTTGACCTGTTTGAAAGGCTTTGCGACGAACCGTCCGTCATGTTTGGACGATCGATTCCGCGACGAGGCACGTCAGCGCGGTTTGACTTTCTGGAATGCGTTGACTCCGGCGCGATGCAAATTTTTGTGACGTTTGCGAACGCGTCCAACATCATCGGGTGCGTCGACCGCCGAGTCAGCAAAAGCACCGGCGATCGGCCGAGTTGTTCAAGCACCGCGATCAATCGTGCATCGGCCGCGGCCACGTCGACGGTGCTTGCGGACGCCAGTTGGATCAACAGCGGTTCGCTTTCGGTCACTGCGGCGACGTTCTGCGAGGTCGCAAACGTGTCCGTCGTTTCGCTGGTGACGAACAAACGCGTCCGAATGCGACGACGGCAAAGGTCAATCACCGCCGTCGCAGCGAGCGACAACAAGCGTTCCAAACTATCATCGGCGTCGGTCGTCTCGTGCCGCATCATCCACCACCTAGCGTCCGTCCAGTTCGTAGACGCCACGGACGCCGATCCATCCGGCGCGGTGTCGACCAGCACGGTCACCATTTGGACCGACGGAGCCGAAAATTCTCGCACGATCGGCCTGCCCAGTCGCGCCCACGAAACGAAGTCCCATCGTCGCACCGGCATGCCGACCTCGTACTCACGACTACCGGTGTAATCGAGGGCGTCGCCGCCTTGCAGACGAAACGTCCAACCGCCAAGCGTGTCCAAGAGGCCTCGCGCGATCGAATCTTCATCGCCGGTCAGTGGTCGCGGCGTGATCGCGATTTCCGTTGACGGTTTGAACCGCTGCGTCGATCGAAACAAATGAAACGGAAACATTGACACGGCTAAAAGATCGGGCATTCGTTGGAGCCCCCGTCCGTGACCGACCAGTGTCACGGGGCTGGAGTGTCGCCCACCAGGTCGCAACATCAATAGCGGGGTGCGTGCCGAATCGATATCGAATCGAACGCCCTCGCGGTCACGTGATCGCGACCAAGACAAAGCTGCCGGCTTGGCGTCAAAGCCGACTGACAACTCCATCGATGGTAGGCCGGACGGGTTTCGCATCCCAATCATGACCTCGAATGGTTCCCCCGACGGCGAATGACTGGGCAGCAGAAATTCGTATTCCAGTTTCGGACGCATCACTCGGTTGCAGATCCAGCCGATCACCAGCATCGTCACGATCGCCGAGAAGGGTCCCAGCCACGGAGCCCCCCAAACGATGTTTAGCGAGATGATCCCGAACAACAACAACGTCACTGAGGCCGCCGTCATCGATCGGCGAATCGAAAGTACCAACCGGACGGGGCTGGCCAACATCAACGCGATCGCGCGGACGAAGGACCAAGCGATCGATCCGGCGGGCGCGGCGTTCAAACCGGCACCTCGACTTGCCCGACTAAGTCGCGGATGATCGCGGAAGTGTCGCGGTTGGTGGCCGAAACGCTGCGAGCGGAAACGCGGTGCGCGATCGTCATCTCGGCCATCGCTTGTACGTCGTCGGGAACGACGAACGAACGCCCCAGCAGCACCGCGCGAGCCTGCGCGGCGCGGAGCAACATCTTTGACCCGCGAGGACTGCAACCGACTCGCAATCGCGAATCACGCCGCGTCCGGCCGACCAGTTCAACCAAGTACTCGGCCACCTTCCGGTCGACCTTCACGCGGCGAACGATCTGCTGAAGCGCGATCAACTCGTCGCGGTGCATCTCCGGTGCCAGCGTTTGTTCGGGATGATCGCCGGTCGGATCCAGCAGCAGTTCGACTTCGCTTTCGGCGTCCGGATATTCCATCGACAACCGCAACAGGAACCGATCCAACTGCGACTCGGGCAGCGGAAAGGTGCCCTCGAAACCGCTCGGGTTCTGCGTCGCGATGACCAGAAACGGTTGCTTCAGCGGATAGCACCTCCCGTCGATGGTGACCTGCGATTCTGCCATCGCTTCAAGCAGGGCGCTTTGCGTCCGCGGGGACGCGCGATTTACTTCGTCGGCGATCAACAAGTCGCAAAAGATCGGCCCGGCGCGGAACTCGAACGTGCTGGTCGCGGGCTGATAGATCGAACTGCCAAGGATGTCGGCCGGCAACAGATCGGGCGTGCATTGAACTCGCTGGAATTCAAGATCGATCAACGCCGCGATCGATTTGGCCAGCGTCGTCTTGCCCACGCCGGGAACGTCTTCCAACAGTACCGATCCGCCGGCAAGCATCGCGGTCAGCACCGAATCGATGACATCGGCCTTGCCACGGATGATCGACTGCAGCCGGCTGCGGACGACATTCAACTTCGCGATCAAGATTTCTTTTTGGTCACCGTCGCTGGTCATCGGATCCATCGGCTCGGCCGGCACGGGATGGACGGACGCGGCGGCGTGGCCGTTGACATAGACCGCCGACGAATCGGACTCGTCGCCCCGAGATTTGCGTGCAAACAATGGTTCGTCCAATGCGAGTAGCCGAGAAAAGAAACGGGCCGCCTGCCCTGACCTCATTCTAGGTCTTCGGATATGGGCGAGGCAGCCGATCCGGAGGCCACGCAAGCGAATTTGCAGAATCTTTCGCGACCCCGCGAGCCGCAGAAAGCCGCCTCGCGGGTAAGAAGCCAAGCCGTTGACCGAACCTTGGACCGAGGATAAATTGTCTCACTTGGTGGTCGCGTAAAGTGTGGGCCACGATCGCGGTGGATGTAGCTCAGTTGGTTAGAGCGCTGGTTTGTGGTACCAGAAGTCGCGGGTTCGAGTCCCGTCTTCCACCCTCTGCAAGAGTGCAGTCTTTTCCCGGCCAGACGAATTTGATCTGGCGTCGATCGAGCATCGTGTGCTGGCGATCCCGTCGCATTCGACCGGCCTGTCCGATTTCGCCGATCATAGAAGCGATGCTGCGGATTCAGGTTGCAACCGGGATGCGTCCCGGCGAACTTTGCATCATGCGGCCGCGGGACATCGACCTGAGCGGCGAACTTGGCCTCCCTACTAGGGCATTGCTATCCACCCAGTTTCGTGGCAAAACCGCCACGACAGCGGCCTAAAGCCTGTAAGCTAGCATTTGATTCTTGATCCCTTTTTTTCCGCCCCTGCGGCACAGCGGGCGGCACGAACAATGATCCCATCGATACACCAGAGATCGTCGTCGATCTCCTCGGCGTCCACCATGGCGATTTGGAGCCGCCGGAGGATTGCGTCGAACGTGCCGTCTTTGCTTCAATTGCTGAAATGATCATAGACAGTTTGCCATTTGCCGAACCTCTCTGGCAGGTCACGCCAGGCGGCTCCGGGACGCAGAATTCAGAAGATGCCATCAAGGATCGTACGGCGGTCCTTGGGCGGTCGTCCAGTTGGTTTGAGTTCTACTTCAACCAGGTCAGTGAAAGTCTGGGGTCGAATAGTTGATTGCGACGTTGTTGATGCAGTTCTCGATCCTACCACGGTTCCCGTTATACTGGCATACTGGCGTTTGACGCCTGCAGTGTGTTTGCCGCTTTTCGTGGTGCCAGTCTCAGCGATAAGCCAAGACAGGCGAACGACTTGCTCGCCCGCGAATACTCATAGTTGGCGGTTTCCAGTTAAGGGGTTCTCTCTAACTTAAACAGGTACAAACATGTCAAACATCAATCGTCGTCACCTGCTGAAAACATCTCTGGCTTGGGCCGGGGCGTCTGTGATGCTCTGCCGTAATCAGCGTGCTGCTGGATTCTTTGCGGCCAATGAGCGACCGCGTGTTGCCGCGATCGGCACCGGCAGTCGCTGGTTCATTAAAGCGACCGGAGTGGACTTGCCATACGGTTCCGCACCTGAGTTTCAACGGTTCGGCGACTATGTCGCCGTTTGTGACGCCGATGAAAACCGGATGCAACGAGCGTCCGAGTTCGTGAAGGATTGGAGTGGCAACATGCCTGATCGCGAGGCAGACTACCGCGAGCTAATCAACCGCAACGACATCGACATTGTGCACATTTCGACGCCTGATCATTGGCACGCCAAGATCGCTATCGAGGCGATGTTGGCTGGAAAAGACGTGTACTGCGAAAAGCCAATGACGTTGACGATCGATGAGGGCAAGCAGATGTGTGAGACACAGCGGAAAACTGGCCGCGTTGTTCAAGTGGGGACGCAGCAGCGCAGTGAGCCGCAATTCTTGAAGGCAATTGCGTTGATTCGCGATGGGCGAATCGGCGAATTGAGAAAGGCAACGTGTAGTGTTGGAAGTGCGCCGCTAAGTCCGTCGATCCCTGTCGCCTCGCCACTGAAAGGACTTGATTGGGATCGCTGGCTCGGGCCAGCGCCGAAAGTCGATTTTCGTTATCAAGTGAGTGACAATGGCGAAACGAAAAGTTGGTCGCGTTGTCATTACGAATTCCGGTGGTGGTATGAATACTCGGGTGGCAAACTGACCGATTGGGGAGCTCATCATGTTGACATTGCGACGTGGGCATTGGGCAAAACCGACACGGGACCGGTGTTCGTCGATCCTGTTTTGGCGAAGCATCCGGTTAAATTCAAAGATGGCTACCCCACAGACGATTCACGCTACAACACCGCCACGGAGTTCCTGATTAAGGCGACGTTCGCCGATGGCAAAGAGATCGAGATTCGGCACGACAAAGACAACGGGATCTTGTTCGAGGGAACCGAAGGACGCATGTTTGTCAACCGAGGTCGACTATCGGGCGTTGCGGTCAACGAACTGGCAACGAAGCCATTGCCAGACGGAGCGATTGAACACGTCTACAAAGATCGTCCGCTCGTCGATCACTTCCAAAACTTCTTCGATGCGGTTGTGACTCGCAAAGAGCCAATCTCAGACGTGCATAGCCACCACCGAGCATTGACAACCTGTCACTTGGCCGGAATCGCAGCCAGATTCGGACGCCCGATCAGGTGGGATGCCGAAGCCCAAACCATCATCGGCGATGCCCAAGCCGCCGGATTGATTGCACGCGAAAAACGACGAGGTTTCGAGATTGAAGATTGAGTTTTTGGTCCAACGCACATTCTTGTTAGCCAAACTCAGACAAGTATAACTTTTTGAGACACCCTTTCATCAAAGCGTTACAACTGTTCGTTTTGATCCTGGCATGCTCAACATCACCTCTTAGTTTGTTGGCCGGCGATGACGATCGTCCGCGATTGGCAGTGCTGACGGACATCGGGGAGCACGACCGGGACGACCGGGCGGACGACCGGGGACAGGGACGACCGGGGACAGCGGGACGACCGGGGACAGGGACGACCGGGGACGGCACGACCGGGGACGCGGCACGACCGGGGACAGGGTGACACGACCGGGGACAGACACGACCGGGGCGACGACCGGGGACAGCGGCACGACCGGGGACAGGGACTCGACAGACCGGGGACAGCACGACGACCGGCGGCACGACCGGGGACAGCACGACCGGGGACGCAGCACGACCGGGGACAGGGCACTCCGATGTTCGCTGAGGGGGACGACCGGGGACGGGACGACCGGGGACAGGGCACTTCGATGTTCCCTGGTGGCGAAGGTTGGCTTGAACGAATTGCTGATCTTTCGACCGTTGGCCCTTGATTCGACAGGCACGGGTCGAAAATCGCATGCCCGAGTCAGCGACCGCGCAGCGGTTCACGCCGCGGGGCTTTGTCTGCCGTGAATTCGTTGATCGGCTGCCGGGAGGGACTCAGTCGGTCGTCGGCAATAACGCTCGAATCCTGCGATGGACCCGGAAGCGGCTGCCGGTGCGGTGGCTGCGAAGGCCGTCGATCGTCTCAGGAGCGCCCGCGACGTGATGGAACAAGCGACCGAAGCGATCAACGATTTCGCACCAAGCTTCTGCCGAAAATACAAGCCGCTGGACGATCGGCGGAAGATCTTCGGTTCGGCCCGCCTGGCCGTCACGCGGTTGTCGCGCCGTCCAGTCGAGCAGCTCGATGTAGTCGATGACCGACATCGGTAAGAATCCTTTGTCGCTGCACCGGTGACCGCCCGTGCTGGCGTCAGGCCCCGGCGTGTCGGACCGCTCGTCGATCGACAGCGGACTCAAGAAGGCATCCCGAGCCGCCCTGAGCGGTTCGACTTTCGGACGACTCTGGCCGCCAGGACCGTGGACGTCCCGGTGTCGCTGACGAGCCGAGTCGATCCTTCGCCGGACGAACGTATGCTCGCCGGCGACGACAGGGACGGCGACGACGGGGAAGCAGGCGACGACGGGGACAGGGCACTTTGATGCTCGAGGTGCGTTGTCCCTTTGATTACCCCACTTTGATTCCCCGGGACAGGCTCCCGAGGTGCCCTGTTCCAACGTGTCGTCCCCACTCCGCCCGCAAGGTCCCCAAGGTCCTGCTATCCCCAAGGTCCCTGTCCCTGATGGACCCTCTCCTTGACGAAATTTTTCTTCGCGGATCATAACATTGAGTGTGACTAGCAATTTCCGCATCACCGCGACGATGGCCACCTTGAACGGTTTCTTGGAGGAAATCATTCGGATGTAGAACTCCTTCAATCTTGAATTATGCTTCACTGAAACCAACGCTGCCATGTAGAGCACCTTCCTCACCATCGAGCGTCCGCCATAGGTGCTGCGTTTACCCTCCTTTTTTCCGCTGTCCTTGACGATTGGCGCTACTCCGACCAACTTCGCGACCGCGCCGCGATTGAGTTTCCCTAGTTCAGGTAGTTCGGCCAGCAGAATCGCCGTCGTAGCCACTCCGACACCGGGACAAGAGTTAAGCAAATCGGATTTCTGTTTTAACGCAGTGCAGGCCTCAATCGTAGCTGCAATCTTGTTGTCGATCGTCTTGATCTGGCCTTTGTAAAACGTGATTGCTTGTTCAATCACCTCTCTCATGTCGGCGTCGGTCGTTTGAGCATGACGATTGCGTTCTGCTCCCAATTGCGAGAGCATTTGATCGCGTCGATGCACCTGAGCTTTTAGCTTTCGCTCGCCTGGAGTCGGCTTTTCTTTGAGTTTTGGGCTGGCTACTTGGCCAAACCTGGCGATCACAGCAGCGTCGATCGGGTCGTTTTTTTCGATGACGCCAATTCCTTTTGCAAACGAACGCACCTGGAGTGGATTGGCCACAGCGACGTCAATGTCGGCATCGTGCAGTGCATCGACTAGCAATTGTTCATAGCCACCGGTAGCCTCCATAACCACAAGAATTTTGGTCTTTCGCTTAACCCACTTTGCAACTAGTCGATCAATTGCTTGGCAGCTATTGTCGATCTGTTGATGATTTCCTTTTGAGGAGTCATGGATGTCGAGTTTTCCGCTAGCAACATCAACGCCAATGACGGTCTGGTACACTGAGGTCATCGTTTAGTCCCTGGATAGTAGTTCGAGCTCGCAACAGACGTAGCGGCTCCTTCGGCTGTTCGGGTTAAAAACGAAACGAACCGGCGATCTTGATGGCCCACGACCTCGAAGGTCTACCCAAAACGATCTGCCGAGTTCGCGTACCTGCCGGGGAGCTAACCCGGCAGGTACTTCGTTAAGCCTAATAGATTTCAATAGGCTCGCAGCAGTTAAAGAAAAACTAGCGGATGCACCGGAAGAATTGCCTTAGCTAGAGACACTACCCATATTCTGTTGCCTCTACGGTGATATTTATGAGCGGGACGACTGGGAGGGACGACCGTGGACAGGAACGACCGGGGACGGAACGACCGGGGACGGAACGACCGGGGACAGAACGACCGGGGACAGGGGACAGGGACGACCGGGGACCGGGCACTTCGACGTTCCCTGGTGGCGAAGGTTGGCTTGAACGAATTGCTGATCTTTCGACCGTTGGCCCTTGATTCGACAGGCACGGGTCGAAAATCGCATGCCCGAGTCAGCGACCGCGCAGCGGTTCACGCCGCGGGGCTTTGTCTGCCGTGAATGCGTTGATCGGCTGCCGGGCTAGACTCAATCGGTCGTCGGCAATAACGCTCGAACCCGGCGATGTACGCGGAAGCGGCTGCCGGTGCGGTGGCTGCGAAGGCCGTCGATCGTCTCGGGAGCGCCCGCGACGTGATGGAACAAGCGGCCGAAGCGATCAACGATTTCGCACCAAGCTTCTGCCGAAAATCCAAGCCGCTGGACGATCGGCGGAAGACCTTCGGTTCGGCCCGCCTGGCCGTCACGCGGTTGTCTCGCCGTCCAGTCGAGCAGCTCGATGTAGTCGATGACCGACATCGGCAAGAATGCTTTGTCGCTGCACCGGTGACCGCCCGTGCTGGCGTCAGGTCCCAGCGGGTCGGACCGCTCGTCGATCGACAGCGGACTTAAGATGGCATCCCGAGCCGGCCTGAGCGGTTCGACTTTCGGACGACTCTGGCCGCCAGGACCGTGGACGTCCCGGTGTCGCTGGCGAGCCGAATCGATCCGTCGCCGGATCGACGTATGCTCGCTGGCCTCGACCGTCTGGCACATCGCCGCCCGAATCGGGTTGAGATCGACGTAGGCACTGCACGCCAGCACCGAAGCCTCGTCGACCAGCCGGACCGCACGGTAGCGCTCCTCGAAGAACCGGCCCGACGCTTGATCTTCGCGGTTGCTTCGCGTGGCGATCCTCTGGCACAGCAGACGCATCCACCACGAGACGTCCGCCAATCGGCCGCGGCACTGCTGCAGTTTCAGTGGGCAACGCCGGACCGTATTGATTTCGGCTTCGCTCGGCGGAAGCGGTCGGCCGTCTTTGTCTTTGCGGTGCGGGCAAATCATCAGCCAGCGGCGAGCCACTTCGGTATCGTCCCAGGTCGCCACAACGTCCGGCCGGTTCCGCAGGATCAGATGAAAATGGTTGCTCATCACCGCGAACGTCAGCAGATCGATCCCGAAGTGGGCGGCGAAGTGCTCGAGGGTTTCTTCGATCCAGTCCTTTCGATGGTCGAAGTTCTTTCCAGTGAGCTCGTCGTCGCCGAACAGGAAGCATCGCCGGACGGTTCGGCTGCACACATGGACGACGTTGACTTCGGTCGGATCGATGACTTCACAGCGAGCTTTACGCATCGTGGTCGCTCCGGGACTGGTGGAATGGCGAAGGGAACACGCACAGGTGTCCTTGCGTTCACATGCTAGGAAAGTCTAACCATCCCGCCGGATCGAAGTCAAATCGGAAGGTCAAGCAAACAGGAAAAGTCGTAAAAGATGGGGCCAACCTCTCCATACGTTGATAGCATTGGGCAGGGATAAGCTCTAAGGTTCCCTGTCCCCGAGCCGGTCCGTCCCCGAGCCGGTCCAGTCCCCGAGCCGGTCCACAGCGAGCTTTACGCATCGTGGTCGCTCCGGGACTGCTGGAATGGCGAGGGGAACACGCACAGGTGTCCTTGCGTTCACATACTGGAAAAGTCTAGCCATCCCGTCGGATCGAAGTCAAATCGGGAGGTCAACCGAACGGGAAAGACCGCAGAAGACGGAGTCAACCTCGGTAGATGTTGATAGCATTCAACAGAGATAAATTCCCGAGGTGCCCTGTCCCCGAGGTGCTGCTCTCCATACGTTGATAGCATTGGGCAGGGATAAGCTCTAAGGTTCCCTGTCCCCGAGCCGGCTGTCCCCGAGCCGGTCCGTCCCCGAGCCGGTCCAGTCCCCGAGCCGGTCCACAGCGAGCTTTACGCATCGTGGTCGCTCCGGGACTGCTGGAATGGCGAGGGGAACACGCACAGGTGTCCTTGCGTTCACATACTGGAAAAGTCTAGCCATCCCGTCGGATCGAAGTCAAATCGGGAGGTCAACCGAACGGGAAAGACTGCAGAAGACGGAGTCAACCCCGGTAGATGTTGATAGCATTCAACAGAGATAAATTCCCGAGGTGCCCTGTCCCCGAGGTGCCCGCCGAGGTGCCCTGTCCCCGAGGTGCCCTGTCCCCGAAGTGCCCTGTCCCCGAGGTGCCCTGTCCCCGAGGTGCCCGAGGTGCCCGCTGTCCCCGAGGTGCCCGCTGTCCCCGAGGTGCCCGCTGTCCCCGAGGTGCCCGAGGTGCTGTCCCCGCGGTGCCTACCTCCGTGGTGCTGTCCCCGAGGTGCCCTTCGTTCGGGATAATCCCGCACCTGCAAATGGCGGGCGACGGCGGGTACGGTTAAGCTCTCTACCGATAGAAGAGAGCGCACCGTCGTCAATTTGCAGGGACCAATGGAAATACCAATATCTGAAACGGTTACGCTCGCGTCACTGGGCATGAATGAAGGTTGGTTGCAAGAACGAATCTGGAATACTCCATCATGTCTTGGACTCGGCGAGCTAGAAGGTGTGTCGAGGGAACGACTCGTCAGCTCGGGTGGAAAGCTTGACATCTTGTTGAAAGACCCGATATCAGATGCGATGTTTGAAGTGGAAGTGATGCTCGGTGAAACCGATGCCAGCCACATCATGCGAAGCATCGAGTACTGGGATCTCGTTCGCAAAAAGTGGCCGCAACGACAACATTTTGCCGTGCTGATCGCCGAGCGAATCACAAAGCGATTCTTCAACGTAATTCAGATTCTGAGTGGGTCTGTTCCGCTAATCGCAATCCAAGTCAACGCGATTAAAACTCCGTCCGGTCATTTCATTCATTTCACGAAAGTTCTCGACGTTTACGAGGAACCCGACGACGAGGCCAGCCAAGACGGCGACAGCTTTGACGAGAGTTTCTGGCAAAAGAAATCAAACGAGACATTGGCAGCCACCAAGGCCATCCATGCTCTCATATCACCGATCTATGAACACTCACGCCTAAACTTCTGCAAGTGGTCAATAAATATTGTTCGTGACGGACGAAATCAAATGATTGTACGGACCCGTTCGGATGGTAACGTGCTCATCGAACTGCGATATGGCTCTAAGAAGGAAGAAATTGCGAAGGCTTTAGACGATCGCTCGATTCAAATCAACGATAAGTACAAGCACTTCATATTTACGCTGCCAATCGCACGAATCCAGGAAGAGGCGGAGTTGTTTCGTACGATCGCTGCGCTGAACAACCAATGGTGGATTGACGATTCTGACGGTGATTAACTCATAAGGACGACTGGGGACGGGAGACGACTGCGGGTCGACTGGTCGACTGGGGACAGGGGACAACGGGGGACGGACCACGGGGGACAGCCACGGGGGACAGGGCACTTCGATGTTCCCTGGTGACGAAGGTCGGCTTGAACGCATTGTTGATCTTTCGACCGTTGGGCCTCAATTTGAACGGCTCAGGCCGAAAATCGCTTGCGTCTAAGTCTGCGAACACGCGACGGTTCACCCCGCGGGGCTTTGTCTGTCGAGCGACGACTGGGCGACGACTGGGGACAGCGGAGCGACCGGGAACAGGGCACTTTGATGTTCGAGGTGCCCTGCCCCTTTGATTCCCCCTGCCCCTTGATTCCCCTGCCCCTTTGATTCCCCGGGACAGGCTCCCTAGGTGCCTAGGTGTTCCTTTCACTTTTTGCGTTCGGCGGTTCGCTTAGTACTCCGCGAACAACAACTGACGTAGCTGGTCCCGCCAGGGTTCAGGCCGGACTGAACCCTGGCGGGATCAGCTACGGTAAATCCGTCACTTATTGATCATGCGACGCATACGTTGCGAAAGCAAACTGCGATATTCACCCGATGGAGCATCGACGCTTTCCGAAGCGAAAGATGGTCAAAGGGCTCGATCGGCCAAGCGATTGACGCTACGGCGAGTCCGCTTCCGCATCCGCCAGACCGCCCAGCCGTGCCATGACAAGGTACATGACCGGGGCCAGCACTAACACGACGACGGTGCTGAGCGTCAAACCGAACGCCAGGCTGGTCGCCATCGGCGAGACCACTTGCGCCTCGCGTGATCGTTCCAGCAAGATCGGCAGCATCCCCGCCACCGTCGTCACCGACGTCAACAACACCGCTCGGAAACGTCGCCGGCCGCCATCGATGATCGCGTCGTGGATCGGCAACCCTTCGGTGACTCGGCGATTGATAAAGTCGACCAGCACGATCGAATCGTTTACCACGACACCGGCCAGTGCCACGATGCCGAAGATGCTGAACAAGGTCAGTTCGATGTCCATCACAATGTGACCGATGATCGCGCCGATAAAACCGAAGGGGATGATCGACAAGACCAAGATCGCTTGCAGCGACGAATTGAACTGGATCGTCAGCAGCAAGAACATCGCGCCGAGCACGACGAAGAAACCGATCGTCAAACTGTTGACCGTCTCGGTCGTTTGTTCTTGCTGGCCCGCCCATTCCAAGCGAACGTTCGGAAAGTCGCGTTCGAACTCCGGCACAAAGTTGGCTCGCAAGTCCGCGACGACGTTGAACGCATTGCCGCGAGTTTCGTCGACGTCGGCGACCACTCCGATCGAACGCATTTGATCGACGCGGCGGATTTCGGAATACCCGCGGGCGACTTCGACGTCGGTGACTTCGCCGAGCGGACGTTCGGTGCCGTCGCCGTTACGGATTCGAATGCCGTCGAAGCTGATCAGCGTGTTTCGATCCTCGCGCGGATAACGCACCCGCAGCGGTACCTCGTATCGACCACGCTGCAGCCGCATCACTTCTTCGCCGTAGTACGACGCTCGCACGGTTCCCGCGACGTCGGCCAGCGACAGGCCCATCGCCTTGGCATCGTCGCGAACCTTGACGCGGTATTCCCACTTGCCCTGCCGCGTATCGGTGGCGATGTCAGACACGTACGGATACTCCGCCAATTTTTCGCGGCAGCGAGTGATCGCGGCGTCCAGTTGGTCCAAGTTTTCGGCCGAAGCCATCAACCGCATCTCAATCGGCAGCGAAGCAGGACCGCGCGGCGAGGCGCCGAACGCAACCGCTTCGGCACCTGGAAAATCTCCCGCCATCCCGCGCACATCGACACGATATCGGAGCTCGATACCGTTCGATCGGCGATATCGTTTAGCTGAACAAAGACGCCGCCGGTGTGGCTGGCCGGAGCCGCACCGACTTGATCGCCCGACGAACCGACTGAGCGCTGGACGGCGGTGACGAAGCCTGCGGGGTCCGTCGTCAACTTTTCGTCGATCGACTTTTGGTTGACCGCGTTGATCGCATCGGTCAGCCGTTTTGTCGCGGCATCGGTGACCGTGACGGGCGTGCCGTCGGGATAGGTGACTTCGCAAGTCACAAAGCCAAAGTCGATCTTCGGCAGCAACAAGAACGGCACCATGCCGCTGCGAACGACGCCGACCGACAGGATCAAGATCCCCGCCGCCGACGACATCACGATCAACGGATTGTGAAGCGACACGCGAAGGATCGGAATGTAGATGCGGTCGACGAACCAAGCCAAGAACCGCGTCAGCGACGCGCTCGTTCGATTGAGCACCCACGCCAGCGGCCAAAGCGGAAACAGCAACCACTCGATCGTGTCTAGGAACTTGCTGCTGCGATGCGAAAGGTGGGCCGGCAGGATCGTCAGGCTTTCGACCATCGAAATCATCAGCATCGCGCCGACGCAAAGCGGCAACACCACCGTCAAACGTTTGATGTTGCCTTCCAGATACATGATCGGCACGAACGCGATCACTGTGGTCAAGATCGCCGTGATGACCGACGGCATCACTTCGGTCGCGCCGTCGATCGCCGCATCGCGATAGCTCTTGCCCATCTCGCGATGCGCATAAATATTTTCGCCCACCACGATCGCGTCATCGACCACGATACCCAGCGCGATCAGGAACGCGAACATCGATGTCATGTTCAGCGTTTGGCCGCCGTAAAACATGTAGATGCAAGCGCCCAACAGCGACACCGGAATGCCCAGCGCGACCCACCACGCCAACCGGATTTCCAAGAACAACGCCAGCACGATAAACACCAACAGCAAGCCCATCCAACCGTTCTTGGTCAGCAAGTCGAGCCGGCTTTTCACGCTGGTCGAACGGTCTCGCATGTGCAGCATCGAATAGCCGTCGGGCAGGTTCATCTTCTCGCGATCAACGAACTCGCGGACTTCTTCCGAGACGCGGATCAGGTCATCGGTGCTGGTCGTTTCGACGGACACGATCACGGCCGGGCGACCGTTGACTTCGTTGATGACCGCATCGACCGCGAACTCGTCGCGGACGCGGCCGAGATCAGCGACCTTCAGCACCGCGCCGCCGACATCGACGACCAGGGGAATGCCGGCGATTTCCTCCCCGAGCGTGCTCTTGTCGCTGCCCCGCAGCAGGATTTCTTGCGATCGACCTTTCAGCGTTCCGCCGGGCAGTTCGACGTTGTTGGCCCGCACGATGTCGGCGACTTGTCGAAGCGACAGGTTGTACTCGCGAAGTCGTGCTTCGGGAATTTCGATGTCGATTTGAAACTCGGGTGCGCCGACCAGATCAACGACCGAGACCGACGGCAGCGCCAATAGATCGCCTCGCACTCGTTCAGCGACTTGGCGAAGTTGCAGCGCCGCCTCCGAAACGGCGGCTTCGTTGCGACCGTCCCCCGCCCCCGAATTTTCCGGCCCCATGACGGCGACGCGGATGGCGGTGACAAAATTGGTTTGCAATCGCACATCCGGCTTTTCGGCCAGTTCGGGAAAGCTGGGGATTTGGTCGATCAGCATCGTCACTTCGGTCAAGACACGCTGGGCATCACCCTGGGTCGTGTCACTGTCGAGTTCTAACATGATCGTCGCCAGGCCTTCGCGAGCCGACGAGGTCATTTCGTCGATGCCGTCGACGGTGTGGATCGCCTCTTCGATCTTCTCCAGAATGCCCTGTTCGATCTCGTCGGGGCTGGCCCCCGGATAAACGACCGAAACGTTCAGCACGTAAAGTTCGAAGTCGGGCCAGAAGTCGCGTCGCAATTGCGTCAGGCAGTACGCGCCCAACAGCAGCGTGCCCAGCATGACGACGTTCATGGCTTGCCAGTTCTTCACCGACCACGCGACGATCGATTTCATCCGGCCGCCTTTTCGGCCGCGGCCTTGGATTCGTCCGCGATTTTGGGGCCGCCGTTTCGGTTCGGTGATCCAGGCATGCCATCTTCCGGTTTCGTCGGCGCGATCAGTTTCATTCCTTCGCTGGGGTTGCTGACCGGCGAAACGACAACGGCGGCGGGGTTAGCGTCGCTCCACAAGCCTTCGGCATCGATGATCACTCGATCGCCTTCGCGGCCGACGATCTCGACCGGCACAATGTGCAGCTTTCCATCACGATTCAACCAAACGCGATTGCCCGGGCGGATCGCCATTTCGCTGCACTGAACCAGCGGACGATTGGACTCCGTTTTTAGCTGCACCGAAACGAACATGCCACGCATCAAACGTTTCGGGCCGTCGTTGCGATCCGTCTCGATCAAGCGACTGACCCGCTCCGGTGCATCGACTCGAAACAGACACGGATACGTCCGAGTCGCGGCGTCGATGCCCGCGCCGTCGATCCGTTCAAGCGTCGCTTGCCACTGGTACGTTCGCGTTCCAAGGCGATACTGGACGGTGGCCGGAATCGGCGGAACGCGATCGTCTTGCACCAACGTGTCGACCGCATCGGCAGGCGTGCCCATGTCCGAATTCCACACACGATACATTTGATCGACCGTCAAGTTGGAACGTACTTCCACCGATGCGGTGTCCTCGATCGTGACGAAGGATGTTCCGGCCGCGACGAAGGATTGTTCTTCGACCGATGACGTAACGACTCGCCCGTCGATCGGCGACGTGACCGTGGTGCGGTCCAGGTCCAGATGGGCTCGTTCCAACGCGACTTTGGTAGCCGCTTGTTTTTGAATGATCAGTTCGCGGCCGGCGACCAAGTCACGTCGTCGGTTTTCGAGCTCGACCAGCGCCGCCTTGGCGGTCAGTTCCGCGCGCTTGACGACGTCGACCTCGGCGATCGATGCGGCTTGCCGATTGACTAGCGAGGCGACTCGGTCGCGTTCGTCGCCGGCCAGTTTCAGTTGCTCGCGGGCGAGCGATAACAACTGTTCGGTGTTCAAGATGCTGACGCCGGTCGCCGACAACTCGGCCGACTCCATCGTCTGCTGAGCCTCCAGTCGGCGGACTTCCAGTTGGTACTGCGTCGGGTCCAAGCGGATCAGCGTTTCGCCGGCGGCGACTGTGCGTCCGGCGCGAAGGTTTTCGGATTGATGGATGATGCGGCCGTTGACCTCGGTCGCCAGGCGAATTTCTCGCATCGGAACGACGACGCCATTGGCCGACAACGTCACCGGGCCGCGGTGGACCACCAGCGGTTCGGACGTCACGACGGTGCCGTCGGTCTTGGGCCGTTTGGTCTGGGCCGGTCTCTGCCGCTCGCCCAGAAACGAATAGCCGAAGATGCAAAGACCGACGATCGCCAACGAAACGATCAGGTTAAACGCCATCCGCCGCGGCGAACGATCCGGCGGCACGGCGGGTTCAGTCGAGTCAACGGTTTGCACGCCAATTACTTTCCATCCGAACCTTTTTACTTCCCCGAGTAGCATTTCGCCGCGAAGGGGCTTACCACCAATCGAAATCGTAGACGACGCCGACCACGCCGGCATCAAAATTGATCCCACAATGTGAAACTTCCGCCGGCGGCAAAAGTTCCGCCGTTTACAGCGGGGCCGCGATCGTGCAGACGACGCTTGCCGTGTAGGTACCAACCGCAACGGCGTCGGGGGATGACGGGGCGAAGGTGACGCTGAGCCCGATTTGGGCGGTGCCGGCGTTGTCGGCGGTGACTTGGACCATGGCGGCATCGTCGCCGGATCGGTGAGAAGTCGTGTCGCTGGCCTGCGTCACGTTCCATGAGGCCGGGCCGTTTTGAGTGACCACGGCGATGCTGAGCGCGACGTCGGCTTGAATCGACGGGTCCGAGTCATGCGTGAACGGTTCGTCGACGGCGTACTGGACCGTCGCACCCGCCGGCGTGTTGGCGACGACCGTCCAAAGCTGGGCCGCGAAGACGCGGGCACCGGTCACAGCGTTTGCTTCCGCTGGCCCCGTCACGACCGTCTCGACCGGTGCGACAACGTGGATCGTCGGCGGTACCGTGACGACGAACGACTGCATCGCCGTCGTTTCGGCGAGCAGAGTTTGAGTTAGCCCCATCACCAACGCGGTGACAAAAAGAATTCGTGTGCCCATGACGGCCAGGATGATCTGGCGGACGATTGGGTACAAGCAAATTTAAGTCGCCGCCGAAAAAGCGTGCTCCGGTGCATCGCTTTGTGACGCGGGTAACGATTGCGAGGGGTCTGCTACAGCGCCGCGGGCGATTGCGGGTCCAGTTCGATGATCAGCGTTTGCTTGACCGGTTCGGAGTCTTCCGTCGTCTTCAGCGTCAGCGAGACTTGGTAGCGGCCCTTAGGAAGCATCACGGTCGGCGTGAAGGCGAGTTCACGTTTCTGGCCCGGTCGCAACCAGCGACCAAAGCCGTCGGCCAGCGGCATGATGCGTCCGGAGCCGTCGGCGATTTCCAAGTCCGCATGGACCGGAACGAAACCCACGCCCTGATTTTCAACCGGCAACACGAACGACGTGAAGCCATTCTTTTCGACCGACATCAGTTCGCCGACGTTCACGCTTGGCGTGGGGGCCGGACCGTTCATCATCGCGATCGGAATCGATGATTCCTGGACGCTTCCGTCTTGCGATGCGACGCGAAGACGTAAGTCGCCGTACCGTGCCGAATTGTTCTCCGACGATGATGCCGACAAGCGAATCGTCTTGGTGCGTCCGGGTCGCACGTCGAACGATTCGGACGACAACTTGACGTCTTCGACGACGTTTCCGTTGAGGTCGACCAACTGCGCGACGACCGATTTTGCATCGACCGAGCTGTTGGTGAATTGCAAGTTTGCCGAACGAGACGATCCGGCGATCAGGCCGATTTCGACTTGCGCCGGGTGCACGGACATTTCGCTGTCCAGGTAAGCTTGCTGGACCTCGAGCGCGGGGAAGTCGCCCTGGCCGACGTTGACCGCAAACGTTTGATCGACCAAGCCGCGTCGGCCGTTGGTGACTTCCAATCGCAGCGTTTGCTTTCCGGGAAACAACAGATCCTCGACCGGCGCGGCCACTTGGACTCGCGTGTGCGGCATGATACGGACCAGGTATTTTTCTTCGTCCACTAAGTTGACTCGCGACGGCAACGTCATGCGAAACGGTTTCGGACGCGACGTCGTCGCCGATTCGATCGTGCCGCGAACGTTGCACTCGAACGCGTAATCGGTTGGGTTGTTCAGGAACGTCTTGGCGACCGGCATGCCGGCTTCGCGGACGACGCTGCCGTGCTCGAACGTCAACTTATTCATCTCGCTGACGTCTTTAACGCCGGTTTCAATGTCGATGCGAAGCACGTACTGCGTCACGAAGCGAACGCCGGCGGTGATCCGCGTTGGGTCGGTCGGATCGGGCACGCGATCGGCGACGTAACCGTTGTCACGAACCAAGACACCATAAGAAAGATAGTTCGACTGAGCCAGCGGAACGGTGACGCTGCCCGTCAACATCGTGGCTTCGCCGGGAGCCAACTCGAATTCGGTCGGCGAGGTGAACTTTAGTTCGTCGGGGGCTGTGCCCGAGTCGTCATGCAACACAATGCCGGTCACTTCTTGACGCAGCTTCACCGGCATCACGGTCACGTTCATCGCCTTGCCGGTCGACTTGATCTCGAACTGGAACGGGATCGTCGTGCCGCGTCGAGCCTCGAATCGATGCACGATCGGTTCGATTTGAAAGGACGGTTCGACGGACTGGGAAAGCGTCACCCGTTTTTCGCCGCCACCCAGGTCATCGACCTTGGTCGTGGCTTCGGCGCTTAAGTTCAGGGACGTGGCGATCAAGCCGATGGCGGGCGCAAGACCAACGGCCAATCGACCGAGTGCTTGAGCCATGCCGTAACGGAATCGATCACCATGGCATCGTGGGGCGAGCATGGCGTGGGATCGGTGGGAGGGAGGGCGGGCGGGGTGACCGGTCGCTCGATCACGGGTCAGGGACACGCGTTGGCGGGGGCCACGATTTTTGGCGAGATAAAAATGACGACTTCCACGTCACGGGTTTGCCGCTGCGTCGTCTCAAAAAGATAGCCCAACAAAGGCAGGTTGCTGAGTCCCGGAATGCGATTGACCTTATCAATCGTCTCTTGCTGGACCAGACCGCCGATCACAATGGTTTTACCGTCTTTGACGTGAACGGTCGTCGACACGCTACGGCGATTGATGATCGGGAACGGGTTGACCGATAGTTCGGTGTTCGCGTTGCGGATGTCTTCGCTGACCTCGGCCTTTTCGATGTCGATGGTGACGATGTCGCCACGAATGCGAGGCGTGATGTCCAGCGAGATGCCCGCTTGCACGGTTTGGATGTCTTGTTGAAAGAAGAATGAACTGTTGTCGCCGTTGTTGCTGGTTTGGGGTTGGGTGCTGAAGAAGGTTTCGCGGTTGATCGCGATGCTGGCTTGCTTGCCGTCCTGGGCCATCACGTGCGGCGTGGCGCGGATGGTCAAGTAACCGTGTTCGTTCAGCAATTTGATGAACGTCGACGTCTTGGCAAAGTCATCAAAGATAGCGCTGCCGCCGGCCTTGCTGTACGTCGAACTCATCGCCAATCCGGTCGCGCCGAACCGCAGCGCGTTCGCGCCGTTCATTTCGACCGCGTGCGACCAATCGAGCCCGAATTGAAATCCGCTGTCCGGTGACACGACGCAGATGATGGCTTCCAGGATGACCTGTGGAATCGGTTGATCGATGCCGGCAAAATTGTCGGTCAACTGCTTGGCGATGCGAGCGGGCGCTTCGATCACGATCAGGTTCGAACCGTTAATTTCTTGCACGAATGGCTTCAGCGGGGTCGGCACGACGTCCATCAGCGACTCCGTGTCCAAGTACTTCGGCCGGTACTCGACACGCTGCGAAATGTACGCAAACAGCGGGGATTCTGTGTCCGCCGGGGCGACGTAGTATTGATTTCCAACGCGAGCACCATGCAGGCCCAGCGGCAGCAAAATCTTGTCGACGGCTTGGTCGAAGGTCAGCTTGTCCAGCCGCGCGTTGACGACGCCGCGGACCTTTTCGTCCATCACGACGTCGACTTTTGCTTCTTCGGAAAGCGTCAACAAGACTTCGCGAACGTCGGTCTCGATGAATTCTTCGTCGAACGTGACGCCGACGTTTTGCGGCGGCGTCGATTCGTCAAAGTAAGCGTCCTCGGCGAAGGCGACTTGCCGGTTGCCGACCGACTGGACGACGACGGACTGTAAGTGACTGGACTGCAAATGGCTGGCGGGGATCACATGCTGATCGACAACGTGTGAATCCAGGATCGTTTCACCCGGTGCGAGCTCGACGTCGTCGATCCATGTTTCGCTCTTCGCAGTCGATTGAATGTCGTACTGGGGCGGCGCGTGATCGAGCGAATCTTGGACGAGTTGGTCGATGGAGGGTCGATACGGCAGCGGTCGCGACTTGCATCCGGCGGTGCCAATGATGACCAGCAACAAAACGCCGTAACAAGCGATTGCACCGGAGAACGAACCGAAGATCGAAGCGGCGACCTGCGAGACGGCGTCAGCCGAATCGTGACGATCCATCGTCGAGGTCAGTCCTTTGGTCCGCATCCGTGCGAAAGTGGATTCCGTTTTAGTTCGCGGTGACGGTCAACGTGACCGTGCTTTGGTAGGTTCCCGCGGCGGTGAATTGTCCGGGGAACGTGCTGGGGTTCAGTTCGACGAACACGTCGCATCGCACCTGGCCTCGTCCGGCCACGCCCATCGCGATCTTCGCCTCGTGACGTCCGTCGCGAACGGACGTCGTTGCGATCGCTTGGTTGGTGGACGTTTGGACGCGGCCGAGTCGGTGGATGACCGTCGCCGCGATCGCGGCGTCGGCCTGGATCTCGGGCCGGTCGGTGTGATGAAATGGCTCGGCGGACCAGTGCAGCATGACCGCCGAATTGTCGACGAGGACTCGGTATCGCGACTTGCCGATCATGCCTTCGGATTGGTCGGGGTAAACGCGAAGCGTATCAACCTGAAAATTCGGTCCGCGCAAACGAACGCCATCGCTGGCCACGACCGGGAAGGTCAAGGCCGCGATGGCGATGGCGACGGATGCGATTTTCAGTCGAATCATAAACTTAGTTGGACGTGACCGTTCCGGTGACGGTCGTTTCATAGTCGCCGGCCGGGAACGTGCCGAAGCCGTCGGTGACGAAGCTGACGGCCAAGTCCAACGTCGCTCGGCCGAAACCGTTGGACGAAACTTGCACGGTTGCGATGCCGTCGTTGGTGGCGTAGTCGGTCGTATCGGTCGGTTGCGAAACGGTCCAAGCGGCCGCTCCCACCGATGTGTTGACGGACAGACCCAGCGATGCGTTACGGCGAGCGGTCGGGTCAACCAAGTGGCGGAACGCTTGCGTGGTCGAGAACGAAGCTGTCACGCCGGCCAGCGAGTTGCCACGCACGACCCAGGGTTGGTTCGGGAACGCTTGGTTGTTTTCCGATTGGTCGTGCGTCACTGCAACGTTGGCCGGAGCGGTGATCGAGATGGCGCTGGGAACGGTGACGGTGAATTTTTGCGAAGCGGTCGTTTGACCCATCGCGGTGCCAGCGGTGGTAGCGACAAACAGAGCGACGAAAGCGATTTTGATGTTCATGGTGAAAGCCCTAGTGCGAAGGTAAGTGAGTTTTGTTTGGGAAGCTTGGTTTTCGAGTGTCCCGCTTCGGGTTCCGATGGCCTGCGACCACCCTCTCATTTCCTTTGCCTTGTTTCGCTCGTCCGCCATCAATGCGGCTTGCCGAAAATGACACTAGGATGTTCAGGGGGTACAGGTCAACCGAATCCGAAACGAAAACGGCGTTCACGATCGTTTGTTCGACACCATCGATCGGATGCGTGAAACACTAGGTTTCACAACCCATCCGGGCGTTGATCGGTCGGTCTCGTCTCGGGAACGCTTGAAACCTATGCCGGGCTTTTGAGTGGACAAGTGAAACGTGACGTAAGTCCCAGTCATCCTGACAGCGTTTTGTAATGGAAGGGTTCGTCCTGACAGGCCGCGCGTCGGTTCGTGTCAGGGTCGAACGACGGCGCGGGGTTTTCCTGACAGGCTTTTGCAATTGTTAAACTATCGCGTCCGCAGAAATGAATTGACTTGCAAATCGGACGAGGTCCATCCGGTCGCGAAGACCGTGCTTTCGCATCACTCGACTGCGATAGGTCTCCACTGTTTTGACCGACAAGAACAACTTCGCGGCGGCTTGCTTGTTCGTCATGCCCCACCGCGATCAGCGTCAGGACTTCGCGTTCGCGCTCGCGACAGATCGATCTCGATCGGCGCTAGGCTTTTGCCGTGCGAGTCGATCGCGGGGAACAGCGTCGCCGTATGACGCGAGTGGCTGATGAAGATGCGTCCTTGATGGAGGATGCGGATGGCCAGTGACAATTCTTCGACCGCAGCGTCTTTGCTGATGTATCCACTGACGCCGCGCTCGATCCACGCGGCCGCTTCTTGCGAATTGTCGTTCGACGTGAACGCCAGGATCTTGCAGTGGGAGTGCGTGGCTTGCCAAGCGAGCAGCGCTTCGGCGTTCGAATCGTCCGGCGAACGCAGGTCCGCGATCAAAACGTCGGGCGGCGTGGCAAGCGTTCGGCCTGCCGCCTCGGCAAGCGAAGCGGCGTGGCCGATGATCGAAAAATCCGCCTGGTCGCGACAGACAAACTCGATTCCGGTGCGAATGAGTTCGTGGCTTTCGACGACAAAGATGGCGATGGGCATGAAGGCGAAGGCAGTGTGTATTGGTGGGGCGGGATCGATGCGTGTGCCCGACGCGTCGACGTGTTGTCGCAATGATTGCATGTGCCCCGATGCAACGGTCGGTCTGCCCCCGAACGATGAATCGCGCATCCGGCAAGGGATGCTCAAGAATCGTTGCCGATAATCGACGTCGTGTTGCCAAAAAGCATCACGAAGCGATGCGCGTCGCCGTAAAGACGTCCGCCGCGGGCAAGCTTTGCCGGTGGTGCGGATTTTGGCGAGGGAAGGACAGACCGGCGAAACTTTAGAGCTGGCCGCCTTCGTGCGCGGTGAAGTCCGCGAACACGGGCAGGTGGCTGGTCACGGTTTCGGCTTCGATCGGGTTCCAGTCGGCCGCGCGAGCGTAGTCGTAAACGCCGGCGCGACCGAGAAACTCGCTGGTCGGGATCGAATCCAAGATCAAGTTGCTGGTTTGGTATCGGCCAAAGATATCTGTCGATCGCGCCTGCACGGCCGCTCGCATCGAACCGCCCGTCATTGCGCCACCGGCAGTCGCGCCACCACCCATCGTCGGCATCAGATACGCATCGTCGGCTTGGAACAGACCCAGCATCACGACATCGTCTTCGCCGCGACCGTCTCGCCGCACCGATTCGAAAATGCCCGGCAGCAATGCAACCTCGGCGGCCGCGCGAGACAGATCGATTCGTACGTTCACAAGCGAGAACGTCCACGCGACTTGCGGTGACGGGCGCGCCGCGCGAAACGTTGCCACCAGCGGATCGTATGTCATCTGCGCGGAGGGGTCTTCGACGGTGTACGTTTGCCGGCGGTCGACCAAGACCTGACGTGTGTCAAAAATGAAGGCGAGTTGTTCTTGCCGGCCGGCCGGGCCCGTCGATTCGCCCATGACGTAATCGTAATGGCTGGCCGCATCGCCACCGACCTTGCCGCCGTTGATCAGTTCGACCAACCGAGGGATCAAATCTCGCTCGATCGATGCGACTTGTTGCAGCGCGATCACGTCAAACTTTCGAATCACCGTCGCGACGTGCTTGCGAACGACGACGTTGGAAAGCTTCGTCGGTCCGAATCCGTCCAGCGACCACGAACCGACTTTGATGTTGCCGAACCGCCGCGCTGGATCGGGCGTGGTCAGCGAAGTCGGTGGCGGCGAAAAATCACCGCCGGCCGTCTTGTCGGCCGGGAGTGAGAACGGTGACGTCGGACGCATCGACGATTCGGCGGACACCGACGTTAGCGAAGTCGAACGGTTGGCGTCGAAGGATGTCGGACCATCCAGGTAGCTGACGAAATGTTCGTCGTCGGCCGATCCTGATTTTGGAAAAACGGAGACGCCGTCCAAGCCGTTGACTTCGTAGTTTTTAAAGAAGTACCACCCGCCGCCGACCAGCATCAGCACGACGACGGCGACTTGGATCGGACTTCCACCTTGCGAATCGGACATGGGCGTACTGACGCGGGGGGGTTGGCCGGAAATGGAAACCGAAAAGAATCGTAAAATGGCAGGCGACCACTGCAGACGGATCGACACCGCTAGATTCAATCGAACCGCTCGGCCCGCTCGGATCAGTGGTTACGGCAAAGGGCGATCGGATCGGCGACCGGCCGAACCCCCAACCGCTAAAGAACGCAGGGCGCCGGCCAGCCGGAAAAGACGACCTGACCGGGCAGGCTGCCCAACCGGAAAGACCGCTTTGCCGCACCGTTTCAACTTTGGCGAGGGACTGGTATTTTGACCGCTCGCCGAATTTCGCGGCTGCCCCCATTTCATCCGACTCTCTTTTCCAACAGACGGTTCACGTGAGCGATACGATCCAGGTTGAAGTCCCCACCGTTGGCGAATCCATCAGCGAAGTTCAAATCGGACAATGGCTCAAGGCTGAGGGCGCGTGGGTGGCCAGCGGCGAAGACATCGTCGAAATCGAAACCGAAAAAGCGTCCGTGCAAATCCCCGCGCCGGCGTCGGGCTTTTTGGAAAGCATCCAAAAGCAAAGCGAAGAATTCGCCACCGTCGGCGAGGTGATCGCGACGATCCGAGTCGCCGAACAACCAGCCGGAGGCGAACAGAAACCTGCGGCTCCCGCGGCACCCGCGCCCGCCGCATCGTCCCCTCCGCCCGCGGCCAAGCCGCCCACGTCCGCCCGGACGGCTGAAAAATCGTCCGGTTCACCTGCCGCGTTCGTGATGCCGGCCGCCCAGCGGTTGCTGGATGAACACCAATTAAAAGCGTCCGACGTTCCCGCGACCGGCCCGGGCGGACGTTTGTTGAAAGAAGACGTTCAAACGTTTGTCCAAAACCGCCCCGCCCCGCCGACGCCACCCCCAGCCGCTCCGATTGCCGCGATCGCCCCGCGTCCACAAGCGACCGGTTCGCTGGTCGCCGGCAACTCGGCCGATCGCAGCGAAGAAGTCAAACCGCTCAGCATGCTCCGCCGCACGATCGCGGCGCGGTTGGTCGAGGCGCAACAAACCGCGGCGCTGCTGACCACGTTCAACGAGATCGACATGTCGGCGACGATGGGGATCCGCAAGCAGTACAAAGACCGCTTCGCCGAACGTCATGGAGTCAAGTTGGGCTTCATGTCGTTCTTCGCCAAGGCGGCGGTCGAGGCGCTGAAAGCGTATCCGCTGGTCAACGCTGAAATTCGCGACGGCAACATCATCTATCGCAATTATCAAGACATCGGCGTCGCGATCGGTGGCGGCAAAGGCTTGGTGGTTCCGATCCTGCGGAGCGTCGAACGGATGTCTTTCGCGGACATCGAAGCGGGCATCGGCGAATTCGCCAAGCAAGCCGGCGAGAACCGATTGCAACCGCAAGACCTGACCGGGGGCACGTTCACAATCAGCAACGGCGGCATTTACGGATCGCTGTTGTCCACCCCGATTGTCAACCCACCGCAAAGCGGCATCCTGGGACTGCACTCGATCCAAGATCGTCCGGTCGCCGTCGACGGCCAAGTCGTGATCCGCCCGATGATGTACATCGCGTTGACGTACGATCACCGCATCGTCGACGGCCGCGAAGCGGTTGGTTTCTTGAAGACGATCAAAGAAGTCATCGAAGAACCGGCCCGGTTGTTCTTGGAGCTGTAACGGCGTATCGCCGAAAGATACTAGTAGTCCACCGCAGCTTAGTTTTCAGGTAGACCGTAGAGGATCTTGTTAAAGATCCTCTTGCGGCAAGGATCTTTAACAAGCTCCACTACCCGAAAATTGAGTTGCCGCCGATTGGCGTGCGTTCGACGCTCGATCAACGTTATTGGATCGTCTTTCGTTTTGAATGCCGAAGCTGGAGCTGCGTTTCCAATGACCCCGAATTCCGTAGGCCGATTTCCAGGCCATCCCACGGGAAATGCCGGGACGTAACAAATGACGGTGCATACACGAAAGTATCCGAGCGGCTTCATCACTACTACGAGGTGATCCGACTTCTCGTGACGACATAAGGCCTTTGTCGACCTCACGGCAAAACCGTCCTCCGCGACCTCGATCGCTCGGGTCGGTTCGTGCAACTGCTTTTCGCTCATGGTTACCTCCGATAGGTATCACAAAGGACTTTCACCTTCAGTCACGGCGCCATGCCCGGCCCAATTCTTCTCGCTGACGCTCGTCAAACTTACCCCTGGCTAGTATCGACCGCCGCTTACGCGGCTGTCGCGGCGACATCCGGGTTTCGCTTCAACGCACATCGCAAACCGCGATATACACCCGGATCCGATCTCGCCGACTTCCGATCTTTCCGGCTTCCGACCTTGCCGGCTTCCGATCTTGCCGGCTTCCGATCTTGCCGGCTTCCGATCTTGACTGGGCGGCGGTTTTCGCGGTACTGACGCGGCATCATGCAGACGGAAGAATCGATTGCCGTTCGCCGTCCCCAGCGATGGAGCGAGCCGATGGACGCGTCGATCGCCGACGCCGACGTCGCTTGGCTGCGCAGTCGGCAACCGTTTGCCAGCATGAACGCGACCGCGTTTCCTCGATCGATGCCGCTGGAAGGCATCTTGCGGAACGACACCCGGCTGCACCGATGCGAACCCGGCGAGATCATTGTTCGCGAGGGCGATTACGGCAACAGCGCCTTCTTGGTGCTGGCCGGATCGGCCGCCGTCGTCGTCAAGGCGTTGTTGCCCGAACAACTCGGCCGCACCAAACCCGAAAAACTCTCTTGGTCCGCATCGCTTCGAAACTACCTGACGCGAAGCAAGATCGCCGAAACGCGACGGCCCGAGCAAGTCACCAGCCATCTGCAGCTTTCGGATCTGACGCACTCTTCCCCGGTGCGAAGCGTCGACGATCGGCCGACGATCTTCTTACAAGACTTCAACGTCGTGCTGCGAAACAGCGCCGCGGTATCGCTCGGTCCCGGCGAACTGTTCGGCGAAGTCGCGGCGATGTACCGATCACCGCACACGGCCACGGTGATCGCCGAAACGGAAATCACGCTGTTGGAAATTCGCTGGCAAGGACTGAAGATCCTGCGCCGCGATTCGGGCTTTGCCGGCACGCTCGATTCGCACTATCGCAAGCACTGGTTGGCGGTCCACCTTCGCGAACTTCCGCTGATGCGACACGTCCCCGAATCGTCGCTGGCAAAGGTCGTCGCGGCAACCGAGATGCGATCGTTCGGCCGGATGGAATGGAACGCGGACTACAAACGCACGCGAACGCTTCCGGCGCAACAACAGATTGCATCGGAGCCGGTCGTGATCGAAGAGGGCCGCGCCGACGGACTTGGTCGTCGTCCGCAGCGGCTTCGGTCGGTTGTCGCAAGCCTTCGGCGCGTCGCATCGCACGACGGCCTACTTGGGCAAGGGTCACGTCTTCGGCTTGGAAGAACTCGCCTACAACTCGCTTCGTCCCGAATCGTCGCCGCAGCGAACGTGTTCGCAAACGCTTCGCGCGATCGGCTTCCTGGATGCGCTGTTCATTCCCGCCGAAACGTTCGCGGGCGAAATCCTGCCGCACGTTCGGCGCAGCGAACTGCCCGACTCGGTGTCGACTTTGATGACGCCCCTTAAAACGCATCGCAAAACCTCGACGGGCGAACGTCGCAAAGCGGATCGCGCCGAATCGGCCGAGCAGTCGGACTGGCAAGACTTGCCTTCGCCGACCGGGCAAGCGTTCCAGCCGACGGGCTTGCTGGAATTCATCGTGCAAAACCGCATCAACAACGGCATGCAAGCGATGGTGATCGATCTGCACCGATGCACGCGGTGTGACGACTGCGTCAAAGCCTGCGCGGCGACGCATGACGGCAACCCGCGGTTCGTTCGCCAAGGTGCGACGCACGAGCAGTTGCAGTTCGTGCAGGCGTGCATGCAGTGCAGCGATCCGGTGTGCATGATCGGTTGCCCGACCGGCGCGATTTCGCGCAATGAAGAAACCGGCGTCGTACAAATTCACGAATCGATCTGCGTCGGTTGCGGCACTTGCGCGTCGTCGTGTCCGTACGAAAACATTCGCATGACCGAAGTGTTCGATGCGAAGGGCTTGCCGTACACCGATGTGAACACGGGCAAGCCGATTCAAAAGGCGACCAAGTGTGACATGTGTCAAAGCCAACCGACCGGCCCGGCCTGCGTCAACGCTTGCCCGCACGACGCGCTGGTGCGGATCGACCTGACGCAGTCCAAGCCACTGCAGGATTGGTTGGAGCGGCGGGCATGAGCAACACACAAACGCATGGGCTGTCCTTTCGCAACCGCCGCAAAGCATCGTTGATCGTGACGTCCGTCGCGCTTGCCATCACGTACGCGATCGCGACGCTGCTGGACGGACGGCTTTCGCACGCGTCGTTCTTCACCGGCGGTTGTGTGCTGGGATGTTTGTTCGTACTGGTGCTGTTGGGCGTACGGAAACGCTTGCCCGTTTTGCCGCTGGGCAGCGCCGCGACCTGGACGCAAATTCACATTTACGTCGGCGTGTTCGCGGTCGGCGTTTACGTCATGCACGTGCCGGCGATCATCGCCAAGGGCACGTTTGAATGCGGTCTTTCGCTGGCGTTCTTGGCCGTTTCGATCAGCGGCGTTTACGGCGTGTGGGCTTCGCGAACGTTGCCCAAACGTCTAACGGCCGTCGAAGGCCAGCATCGGTTCGACCGCGTGGCGTGGCATCGAACGCAGATCGCAAACACGGCTCAAACGTTGTTGGCCGATTTGCATGACGCGTCGGGCATGCGTGTGCTGGGCAGCTTTTATAAGTCTTACCTCAATCCGTTTTTCGGTTCGTCGCCTTCGCTGGCGTACGTTTGTTTTCCGAGCGGCACGCGAAAGCGACGACTGCTAAGCGGACTCAAAGAACTCGATCGGTATTTGGAAGATGACAGCCGCCAAGCCGCCGGCCGGTTCGCGGCGCTGGTCCGTCGGCGTGATGACTTGGATTACCAATTCGCGTTGCAATTGCGTCTGCGATTGTGGGTCGTCTTCCATAGCATCCTGTCGATCGCGCTGGTCGCCGCCGCGATCGTGCATGCCGTCCTCGCGTGGCGGTATGCAAATTGACGTTCGTCGGCCAAGCCCGTTGGCCGAGCCCGTTGGCCCGACACGTTGGCCAAGCCCGTCGCCCCGACACGCCGTGGCGGGGCCGAACAGCAAAGCTGTTCGATCTCAATGCAATGCTCCGCCACGGCGTGGCGGACCTACGTTCAATGCAATGCTCCGCCACGGCGTGGCGAACCTACGCTGTGGCGGTCGATGAAGGACTCTGGAATAATCACAAATGCGTCGCGACGAACTGAACCTGCCTGAATCGCCGACCGATGATCGCCCCGGTGATCGTTGGATGTGCGGACGTTGCGACGTACCTTGCGTTCGTGGGCCGGTGCTCGGTCGCTGCGCGGACTCGGTCGCTTGCAAGCCACGGCGGACTTGGACCGGGCAGCGAAGCAGTTCGCGATGGCTGCGATGTTGTTGTTGATCGCCGCGCTAGGCTTTGTCATTTGGCCGGCCACGCGATCGGACATCATCAAGCCGGGCGAACTATCGACGCCGCACGCGCAGATCCTGGCGGGAACGTTGGACAGCGATCGCTGCGCCGCTTGTCACAACGGCATGGTCACGCCGGCGTCGCATCACGTCACGCAAAGCGATCGCTGTTTGGATTGTCATCACAACACGATGCCGCGCGAAACGGCAATGCTCGCGCACAACCTGCCGGCGGATGTTCGCCGCGACATTCGGTTGGCCTCGAACGAAAAAGTCTCCGGTGCAACGACTTGGTACGACTCGCCGCTGAACCGTTTTAAACCCAGTCAGTGGAAAACCAGTCGATGGAAACCTGGCCCAGGCGTCGACGTGGACAACGTCGCTTGCAGCGCCTGCCACCGCGAACACCGTGGCAAGGGCGGCGATCTGGTGTCGATGTCCAACGATCAGTGCCAGACCTGTCACAATCAGCGGTTCGACGACTTCGCCACGTCGCATCCGTCGTGGGACGGTTGGCCGTACGGTCGCGGCGGCAGCATCGCGTTTGATCACGCCAGCCATTTAAATAAACACTATCCTTCGACGCCGATCGATGGGCAAACGATGACGTTCGATTGCAACGCATGTCACGTTCGCGATGCGGCGGGCGAGCTTTCGCGATCGGCCAGCTACGAAGCGACTTGCATGGCGTGCCACGACGCGGCGCTGCGAATCGAATCGGCGGCGGGCCTGGAACTGGTGACGCTGCCGAGTCTTTCGCGGTCGGCGGCCGAACGGATCGAGGGCTGGCCCGAAGCCGCAATCGGTTTCTTTGACGGCAGGATCGCGGGCTTGGCCGACTTGCTGTTGCGGACCGACGAAGACGTCAGCGTAGCGATGCGCAAACTTCCGCGTCGCGACTTTGCCTTGGTCGAACAACAAAACGCGGCCGACGTCGATGCGGCCGTTCGCGTGGCGGCCGGTCATCGCGAGCTGTTGGAATTGATCGGCGGCCGAGGACAATCGGCGATCGCGGACCGGATCGCGAAGAGCGACCTGTCGGCCGGTCCGCTGAACGTTTTTCTAAGTTCGCTGTCGCCCCAGTTGATCGACCAGGCTAGACGCAAGTGGTTTTCAGGCGGCGTTGCCATGCAAGCGACAACCAGCAAAGCAGTTCTCGAAGACGATTTACTCGGTGATGATCTGCTAGCAGGCGATTTACTCGGAAGCGGTGACCATCTGTTGAGCGAAGATCCACTAGCGATGGAGATTGAATCGCCTAGCGATATGGTCGTCGACAAACGCTTTGACGCCGACGCGATGATACCTGCTGGTGGTTGGTACCGTGACGACGTGACGATGTCGATTCGTTATCGAGGCGGCGGTCACGATGACGTGGTGGTGAAAGCCGTCGTCGAACTGCTGGCCCAGCTTCCACCGGACGACCCCGCACGAGACCGATTGATGGAAAGCAAAGCCATCGCGGCGTGCATCGATTGTCATCCCGGGACGCTCGACGCAAATGGCTGGCGCAGCGATCCGCTGGTCGGTGCAGGCGGCTTTACAAAATTCTCGCACGGGCCGCACTTGAACATCGCCGGAATGTCGGATTGCCGGCATTGTCACCAGGTCGCCGACGTATCGCCGACGGTGTCGCTAACATCGCATCCGGAATTTCACCCGATGACCGTTGCGACGTGCGGCAGTTGCCACCAAGCCGAAGCGGCCGGCGATGCGTGCGTCAAGTGTCACCGTTACCACGTCCAAAGACCGTGACGACGACCGATCGCGATCCGCCACGGTTGCGGTGCTCGCACAGATAGACGCCTTGCCACGTTCCCAACTGCAATCGGCCGCGACCGATCGGGATCATGACGCTGGCCCCCATCATCGACGCTTTCACATGCGCGGGCATGTCGTCACGGCCTTCGATCGTGTGAACGTAGTTCAGCGTTTCAGGGACGGCGTGATTCATGGCGGTCTCGAAATCGGTCCGCACGTCCGGGTCGGCGTTCTCGTTAATGGTCAGCGAGGCGCTGGTGTGCTGAATGAACGCTTGCAAAAACCCGACGTCGACGTCCGCGATCTCAGGCACCACGTCGGTGATCGCTCGCGTGATCAAGTGATACCCGCGAGCGGCGGCGGGAAGAGATAAGGTGCGTTGAATCCACATCAGCAAAGTCTCTCGTGTGATGGACAAGGCGACCGATCGGACGGAATGTCACGAAGAGTCCACCTAAAAAGCAAAAAGACGAAAAAATTTTGAAGCAAATCAAAAACTTTTTCTTGACCTGCAATCTCCCCCGTCGGGCCGACGTGTTCCCCCGGCCGCGATGTTTTGACGCGGTTCCCGCCGACACACTCGCAAAGACCATTTGACGCGTTCACCCCTTGACGACGCATCCTTGTCACCATGAATTGCGATGAAGGGGCGAATCACCCCCTTGCGTTTTTTCGGAGTGGGCGAATTGCAAATGCAGGCAAATATCTCGCCGGCCACGGGTTTATCGGAACACTTTGGCTACGCGTCGCCGGCGGCGGTGATGTGGCCCGAACGACGTCATGTGAGCGTATAAAATTCTTGACTCAATCTTCATTAGGTCAATAATCAACCCGTGAGATGAACCCGCCGCCCATGGATCGGCAGCGGATCGACAAACAAACATGCGGCAGACGGAAGGTTGGACGCCACCGGATGCCGAGTCAGCAAATCGGAAAACAGTACATGAGTCAATGCAAGAACGTTTTTGAAGCCATCTTGCGTTATGGTCACGACGAAGACTTTGTCCCGAACCAGGACAACGGCTTCGAGGCGACCGACGCCCCCGCGGGCAGCCCCGACAAGATCGAAGTGCTGCGCCGCCGCGTTGAATTGGGTCAACCCCTGTGGCACACGACCGACCGCGTCGACTACAGCGGCCTGACCGGCGCGATTCGTCCTCGCGAGTGATCGCGAACTGACAACCTATTTTGGCGACCAATGAAGGCCCGCGTCCGACAAAGTTTGGACGCGGGCTTTTTTGTTGGCTGTGGTACCCCGGCTGCGTAGCCCCGACACGCCGTGGCGGGGCCGAACAAAACGTAGCCCCGACACGCCGTGGCGGGGCCGAACAGCAAAGCTGTTCACGACCAGTGCAATGCTCCGCCACGGCGTGGCGAACCTACGTTGCACGCTCGAATACTTCGATCGGTGGTTGTTCGTTTGGGACGAGACCGATTCGCCCCGCCATTTGCGACAGCTTCGCCAGCGCCGACCGGCCGACTTTGCCCAGGTCGACGGTCCAGTCGTTGACGTACAGATCGACGTGCTGCATCAGCACCTTGTCGGCGAACTCTTGCGCGTGACGTCGCATCATCGGCATCGCGGACTTGGGGTCGTTTCGGGCCAGCACGATCGAATCGCGAAGCACCGCTTGGACCTTGCCGATCGTTTCATCACCCAGCGATCGTCTGGCCACGATCCCACCGAGCGGTAGCGGCGAAGAAGTCTCGCGTTCCCACCGCGTGCCTAAGTCCTCGACCAAGTGCAGGCCTTCATCCTGCCAAGTGAATCGGCCTTCGTGGATGCAGACGCCAAAGTCCGCCGAACCGTTCTTCAGTCGCGGCATGATCTGCGAAAACACCGTCTGCTCGATCGACGTCGTGCCCGAATGAAACAACCGGAACAGCAACGTCGCCGTCGTTTGAAAGCCTGGGCACAACGTGACTTGATCGATCGTCGTCGGCGAAGTGTCCGGCCGCGCGGCCAACAACAACGGCCCGACGCCAAAGCCGAGTGCGGAACCGCTGGGTAAGACCAGCGTTTCGTTCGTCAGCGATAGCGCAGCGTGAAAGCTGGTCTTGGCGACGTCGAAATCGCCCGCGAACAAGCGGTCGTTTAACTGTTGAATGTCCATCAGTTCAACCTCAAACGTAAGGCCTCGCATGTCGACGCGGCGGTCGATCAGCGCCGCGAACGCGAACGTGTCGTTCGGGCAAGTCGATATGCCAAGCTTGATCGTTTTCGAAGTCATGCCGTTGCCGGAATCCATTCGCGTCCGATCAGTTGCACGGCCATTTTGCCGGCCGAGTTCAATGCGTCGTCAATTCGCCAGCAGTCGTGTCGGCGATCGCCGACGACGTTGGAGATGCCGCGAACGATTTGCAGCGAAACGCCAGCCAAAACGCACGCGGACGCGACGCCGAACCCTTCCATGTCTTCGGCGACCGCCGCGGGGTAACGATGCTTGCGGACTTCGGCATCGCCCGCATCGCCGGAGGCCGACGTCACCGACAACAGTGATCCTGCGCACGCGACGTCCGGCACGAACGTGGACACCAGCGGAATCACGTCGCCGATATGAGGCTGGGTCTGGTCGTCGCCAAACTGCTGCCAACCGATCTGCCCTGCGGCGAGAAAATGTTGTCCGGTACCGACGCCGATACCGTGACAAATCACTTCATCAAATCGGCACGCCGACCCAACGGGGACCTTCGCAGCGTCAAACGTGCCCGCGATGCCGACTAGCAGCACTCGCGACGGTTGGTACCGCGTCACCAACGCCGCCGCTCGCGCCGCCGCGACGACTTGCCCAAAACCGCAAACCTGGAACGCCAGCGCTGGCCCATGCACGGCCGCTTCGATCAACGGTTGCAACCGCTGCATCTCCATCGCCGTCGGCGTCAAAACTAGAACCGGCATGATCGTTGACCTGTCGTGAGGGACGCGAAATTTCTATTTCCTAGACGAACCTTTAAAAGCCTCGCTGTAACCCCGGCGTGATCGCCAAGTCCAGCCCCGCCAACTCACCTCGTTTGATTTTCTCCCACGCGATCGCGCCCATCACCGCGTTGTCCGTGCAAAGGTTCATCGGCGCAATCACGACCGAGAACCCATGCTTGGTCGCGGCGGATTGCAGGTCGCGACGCAGTGCCGGGTTGGCCGCAACGCCTCCTCCGACGATCAACCGTTTGACTTGGAACTGCTTCACCGCGCGGACCGATTTTTTAACCAGCACGTCGACCACGGCGGCTTGGAAGGAAGCGCAAAGATCCGCCTTCGCTCCCACGGACAGATCGACGTCCGAAAAATCTTGCTGGCCCGGCCCGACGATCGCGTAGCGGACCGCCGTCTTCAAGCCGCTGAAGCTGAAGTTGTATGACTTGTCGTGCGTCATCGACCGAGGAAAATCGTGGGCGGTGGCATTTCCTGATTCCGCCAAGCGAGAGACTTGCGGACCGCCCGGGAAGCCCAAGTTCAACATCGCACCGACTTTATCAAACGCTTCGCCCGCCGCGTCGTCGATCGTTCCGCCCAAGTACGTCAGGTCCAGCGGACCGGTCAGGTGATACAGACTGGTGTGCCCGCCGCTGACCACCAAACCGATGCAGGGATAAACGGGCACGTCGACCGACAACTGGCACGCGTACAAATGCGCGTGCAAGTGATTGATCGCGACCAGCGGTTTGTTCCACGCCGACGCCAACGTCTTCGCCGCGACGACGCCGACCAGCAGCGACCCGGCCAGGCCCGGTCGATCGGCGACCGCGATCGCAACCAGGTCGTCAGGCGTGACATCGGCTTGACGAATCGCGGTGTCGATTACCGGCAGGATGCGCTCGACGTGCGCCGCGCGGCGACTTCGGGCACGACGCCGCGAAACTTTTCGTGAAGGGTTTCCTGCGTCGCGATGCACTGGCCGAGCACCGCGCCGTCCTCCGCGATGACCGCCGCGGCCGTTTCGTCACAAGTCGATTCGATGGTCAGCAGAGGCATGATTTACCCACCGATTTTCGGCTCGCTTGTTTCGCGGCGGATGGACAGTTGATATGGTAGGGCGTTGGTGGCGACCCCCTTCACAGGGGTCGCAGCCGAATGATGCACCAAGATTAACAATTCTCCCGGACAACAGAACCGCCCGTGGTTTTCCGGGGATGCAAGATCACCGCGAAGGGACTCGCCGCCCACGGCTTTTTCGTGCCGGCGATCGTCCCCCGTCTTATCCCGCTTTTCAAACCCGCGGTCGCGTCCGCTAGGCCGTGCCCGCAAGCCCGAGTCCGTCGGATGCTGTTGCTCGTTGCCATCGTCGTCGCCGCCCTCCATCGCGTTGCGCTGCATCGCTTTGTCCGGTGCGGTGTCGTCGTCTACGACTTGCCGCCGGCGTCCGACTTTGGCTTTCTGTTTGGTTTGGTACCCGCGATCGGTGGGCCGTCGGCTTGCGTTCCCGCGACGACTTTGATCGGACGGTTTTCGAGTTCTCGATCTCGAGGACCCACTTATGAACCCGACCTTGATTCTGTACTGCCTGATCTCGCTGCTGGCGGGCGCGGGCGTGATGTTTGCGCTCTTAAAACTGAGCGAACAAAAACGAACCGCTCGCATCAACGCCGAAGCCGAACGAGTGCTATCGATCGCGCGAGCACAAGCCGAAACCGAACGCAATGAACTGCTGTTGGCGGCTAAAGAAAAGACTCTGGCCGCGCGAGCGAGCGCCGACGAAGAACTCTCGCTCGAGCGGAGATCGCTTTCTCTTCGCGAACAAAAACTTGATCGTCGCGACGAATTGCTGACCCAGCAGGAAGACGCACTGCAAAAACAACAACGCGGTTTGGAAAGCAGCCAAACGCGATTGGCGACGCAGATGCGTAGCATTACCGAACAACGTGCGACGCTCGAAAAAACGATCAAGTCGCAGTTGGCGGTCTTGGAAACGGCCAGCGGTTTGTCGCGCGACGAAGCGACCGCGCAGCTAATGAAGTCGCTCGAAAGGGACCTCGAACATGAGCGGGGTTCGGTGCTGATGAAGCACAAGAAACGACTCGGCGAAGTCGTCAACTCGCAAGCCCGTGAGATCCTGCTGACCGCGATCCAGCGTTACAGTAGCGCCTACACCGCCGAGACGACGACCAGCACCGTCGACGTGCCGACCGATGACATGAAGGGCCGAATCATCGGCCGCGAAGGCCGCAACATCCGCGCGTTCGAGAAAGCGACGGGTGTCGACGTCATCATCGACGACACGCCCGGCGTCGTCATCGTCAGCGGCTTCGATCCGGTCCGCCGCGAGATCGCTCGTCAGTCGCTGGGCATGCTGATCGCGGACGGTCGCATCCACCCGTCCAAAATCGAAGAAGTCGTCGAGGAAACGACCAAGAAGATCGATGAGTTCATCATGCAGAAGGGTCGCGAGGCGGCGGACGAAGTCGGCGTGGCGGGCCTGCACGAAAAGATCGTTCGGATGCTCGGCCGCTTGCACTTCCGAACTTCGTACAGCCAAAACGTGCTGCGGCACAGCGTCGAGGTCGCGTTCATTTCCGGCCTGGTCGCCGAGATGATCGGCATGGACGGCGACCTGGCGCGACGATGCGGATTGCTGCACGACATCGGCAAGGCGGCCGACCATGAACTCGAAGGCGGTCACCCAAAGATCGGCGCGGATCTGCTGCGCCGACACAACGAAGGCCCCGAGGTCGTGCATGCGGCGCTGGGACACCACGACGAAATCGTGACCGAGCACCCGTACACGATGCTGGTCGCGACCGGCGACGCGTGCAGCGCCTCGCGTCCGGGCGCACGGCGTGAATCGCTGGAACGTTACGTCAAACGAATGGAAGAACTCGAATCGATCGCGACCCGCTTCGACGGCGTGCGTCAAGCCTTTGCGATCTCGGCGGGCCGTGAACTCCGAGTGATCGTCGCCAGCGAAAAGACGACGGACGAACAAGCCGCGATGATCTGTCGTGACATTGCCAAAGCGTTCGAGAACGAGCTGACGTACCCCGGCGAAATCAAAGTCACGGTGCTACGCGAAGCCCGGTTCACGGAAACGGCGAAGTAGGCCGCCATCCGCGACGTAGGTTCGCCACGCCGTGGCGGAGCATCCGATGAGACCGAACAGCGTTGCTGTTCGGCCCCGCCACGGCGTGTCGGGGCTACGTGGTAACCATCGCTGCGACGTCCGTCCCACCATCCACATACCGCACTTCACTGAACGACGTAGGTTCGCCACGCCGTGGCGGAGCATCCGATGAGACCGAACAGCGTTGCTGTTCGGCCCCGCCACGGCGTGTCGGGGCTACGTGGCGACCATCGCTGCGACGTCCGTCCCGCCATCCACATACCGCACTTCACCGAACGACGTAGGTTCGCCACGCCGTGGCGGAGCATCCGATGAGACCGAACAGCGTTGCTGTTCGGCCCCGCCACGGCGTGTCGGGGCTACGTGGCGACCATCGCTGCGACGTCCGTCCCACCATCCACATACCGCACTTCACTGAACGACCTCAGCCAGCTCTCTTGTCGCTTGGCCATCTGACGCGTGTGCGTCTTCACCGCGTCGATCGTTTCGGCGAGCCCTTGCTTGCATTCGAGATGATCGAGCACTTCGCGGTATCCGACCGCTTGGGATGCGGTTCGCGACAGCGACGGATATCGTTCGCGTAGTCCTCGCACTTCATTGACCAAGCCGGCCGCGAACATCGCGTCGACCCGCGCGTTGATACGGGCGTGCAGTTGCGGTCGAGGCCAACGGATCGCGACGACACGGCACTGCTCGGCCGGCACCGGTCGATCGAAGTGGACCTGCCGATGACTGATCGGCTGGCCAAAATGACGGGCGACTTCCAGCGCTCGGATCATCCGTCGCGAGTCGCCCGGATCGATCCGGTGTTCGGACAGCGGATCGACTTGGCGGAGACGCGCTCGAAGCGCTTCGATGCCGTGCGCTTTCAAATCCGATTCGACCGATGCGCGAAAGTCCCAGTCCGCCGGCGGGCCGGGATCGAAGCCTCGCAGCACGCCCTTCAAGAACATCGGCGTCCCACCGACAAAGATCGGTGTCTTCGCTCGCGCGGCGATGTCGGCGACGGCGGCGTGGGCCAGTCGCATGTAACACGCGACGCTGAACGCCTCGTCCGGATCGACGACGTCGATCAAGTGATGCGGCACCGCGGCGCGATCGTCGGCCAATGGCTTGGCCGTGCCAATGTCCATGCCGCGATAGACCGCGATCGAATCGAGCGACACGATTTCGCCGCCCATCGAACGTGCAAGCTTCATCGCCGCATCACTCTTGCCCGACGCGGTCGCGCCGGTGATCACCACGCATTGCCGCGCCAGTGATGGAAAGGTTTCAGGCAAGGATGAAGAGGTCACTTGCGTCGCGAAATTCCTTTCCGCCGCAGATTCACTTGGAAGGTCGGTCATGGGGCAAAGCTTGGCGGTCTCGTCAATCGTTGGCGGATACGCGGGCATCATACGCGATCGAAAAGGTCTTCAGGCGTGAGGGACAATTGGGACAATTGTCCTACTCTGGTCAGCGACGACATTGTAGGACCATTGTCTCAATTGTCCCGCGCCGCCAAAACAGGTGAACGCCAACGAGCGACCCACCCGTGACGCCGGCCGAACAGGACGCTAGCCGCCAGCAGACTGGACGCCACCAGCACAATGATCGCGCCGGTGCTTAGCTTCGGCACCATCGCACTTAGCACCGAACCGATGCCCGCGGACAACGCGCCCAGCACCGCCGAGATCCAAATGTTCGGCCGAATTGAATCGCTCCAGTATCTCGCGGCGCTGGCCGGAATGATCAACAGCGCCACGATCAACAACAACCCAACCGCCTGCATCCCCGCCACGCACACGGCCACGGTCAGCGACATCAATAGCAGATCCAGTAATCGCACCGGATAACCCAGCACGGTCGCCAGCCCTTCGTCGAAACACATCAACGTCCATTCTTTCATCAGCGCCGCGCTGCACACGATCGTGATCGCCGCGATCGACGCCAACAGCATCACGTCGCTTTGCCGCATCGCGGCGGCTTGTCCGAAGATGAACCCCGGCAGACCCGCTTGGCTGCCCGTCGGCGATGCTTGGACGATCGGCATGATGACGACGCCCGCGCCGAAAAAGGTACTCAGCACGATCGCCAGCACCGCGTCGTCGGGCAGTCGCCCGACACGCCGAAGCCCCAGCACGCACAGCATCCCCAGCCCGCTGCTGATCGCGCCACCCAGCAACATCACCGGCAAACTCTTGCCCGCCGCCGGATCGATCGCGGCGTAAACCAAGAACGCGATCGCCACGCCCGGCAGCGCCGCATGCCCGATCACGTCCCCGGCAAGTGCTCGCCCGCGAAGCAGCAAAAACGTTCCCGTGATCCCCGCCGCAACGCCCAACAACATCGTGCCGGCCAAGACGACCAGCGTGTTGTAAGCGAACAACGTTTCCAAAAATGACACGGCGGATCAATCTTTCAGAGCAAAGCGAATGCTAAACACGTACAAAACCAGAGTAGGACAATTGTCTCAATTGTCCCTCCGACAAGCGGCAGACTGAAGAAGGTGGTGGCGGACAATTGGGACAATTGTCCTACTCTGTGTGATCAAAGACCAGCAGCTTGCCGCCGTACGTTTCCTTCAAGTGACTCCTTCGCATGACGTCGGCGACCGGCCCTTCGGCGATCACGCGTTTGTTGATCAACAGCACGCGGTCGAAGTAATCTGCGACGGTATCCAAGTCGTGATGCACGACCATCGCCGTTTGGCCGCGGTCACGCAGTCCGTGCAGCACGTCGATGATTGTCTTTTCGGTCGCCGCATCGACTCCAGCCAGCGGTTCGTCCATCAAAAACAATTCGGCACCTTGAACGAGCGACCGCGCCAAGAAAACGCGTTGCTGTTGGCCGCCGGAAAGCTGGCTGATCTGACGCTTTTGAAAGTCCTGCATCCCGACGCTGCGAAGCGCCTCGACCGCCGCCGCACGATGCCGAGCACGCACCGGACGGAGCCAGCCGATTTGGCGATACAGTCCCATGCAAACGACATCGAGCGCCGTGACGGGAAAGTCCCAATCGACGCTCGTCCGCTGAGGCACATAACTGACGCGACCATCGACATCGGCGAACGTTTTGCCAAAGAAGTTAAAATGCCCCGACGCCGGTTCGATCAGTCCAAGCGACGCCTTGATCAGCGTGCTCTTGCCAGCGCCGTTGGGTCCGACGATCGCGGTCAACGTGCCGGGCGGTGTCGCGAAGGAGACGTTTTGCAAGACGGCGGTGCTGCGATACGCGATCGTAACGTCTACCGCTTCGATCGGCGGCACCGCGGCATCGGTCACTGAGCCATCTCCGGTGCAGTTTTCTCCGGTGCACTTTCCTCCGGTGCAACGGCTGGTAACGGCGAATCGAAATCCGTCGGAACGCCGCCGAGCGCCCCCGCGATCGTCGACACGTTGTGCCGCATCATGCCGATGTAGTTGCCCGACGGAGTTCCCGGAGCGCCCATCGAATCGGACAACAATTCAAAGTCGCTGCTGATCGTCATGCCTTTGCTACGAGCGCCCTCGACGATCGCTTCGACCTGTCGCGGATTGACGCTCGATTCAAAAAACACGGCCGGCACCTTTCGCGACACGATCAACTCGACCAAGCGATTGACGTCACGGATCGCCGCATCGCTGATCGTGCTGACGCCTTGCACGCCGTGGACTTCGACGTCGTAACGTTTGCCAAAGTATCGGAACGCATCGTGTGCGGTGATAAGAATGCGTTGGTCATCGGGAACGCTAGCCATCGATGCGGTCGCCCAACCGTCCAGCGCCGCGAGCTTCGATTGATACGCGGCTGCGTTTTCGCGGATCGCATCCGCGTGGTCGGGCATCGCATCGGCCAGTTCACTCGCAACGTTCCCAACCGCTTCGCTCCACAGCAAAATGTCCATCCAGATGTGCGGGTCGTGCGTGCCCGCGTCGGCATCGATCAGCCGGTCATGGGAAAGCGTTTCGCCGACGGCGATCGTGATGCCGGCCCCGCCGCGGCTCTCCAGGACTTCGCCGAGTCGTCCTTCCAGGTGCAGGCCGTTGTAAACGACGATGTCGGCCGACCGCAGCTTGACCGCAATTGATCGCGACGGCGAAAACAGGTGCGGGTCGACGCCCGGCCCCATGATCGTGTCGACGCTGGCGGCATCGCCGACCAGGTTCGCGATCATGTCGCCGATCATGCCGGTGGTGGCGACGATTTTCGGCCCCGAATCGGCGGCGGATTTTCCCTCCGTGCCGTTCGATGTGGCGGACGTGGGCACGCATCCGCCCAACAAGAGGGCGGTCCAGAACATGGCCAGGGCAGCCAAGATGGCAGCCGGAAAGCTAGAAAACGCTGATTTAAACACGAAATACGGACTTTGAAGCGAAGTTTGTGACTACTCAAACATAATTGTTTGGCGACTCAAAAACTAGAGCAACACGTGTGCCGGGCCGGGGCGATGGTGGATATCGCAGTTTGCTTTAGCCACGTAGTGGCGGCAGATACTAGCCAGGGGTAAAACCGAACGAGCGACAGCGAGGCTCGGTGGAACCCCTGGTTTTGAGAACCCAACGTCCATCCCCCCGCATCGGCCCGGCGGCTTCGCCGCCGGGCCGATGCGGGGGGAAAATTGATTGCGTGACGGATTCCAGGGGCTGCGTCCATCTCGCTGACGCTCGCGGGACTTACCCCTGGCTAATCTCTGCCGCCGCTACGCGGCTATCGGAGCGACACCCTGTTCCAGCTTCAAAACACCTGGCAAATCGCGAGATGTACCCCGGGGCGATGGACCGATCGCCGGGCTTACTCGTTCACGTTCAGCCCGCCGAACCGGCGCTGGCGGCGTTTGAACTGGCGAATTGCGTTAAGGAAGTCGGCGCGAGTGAATTCCGGCCAGCACGTTTCGGTCACCCACAATTCCGCGTAGCTCAGTTGCCACAGCAGGAAATTGCTGACCCGCATGTCGCCGCCCGTTCGGATCATCAAATCGATCTCCGGCAGCCCGTCGGTGTACAGCCGCGCCGCGAACGTCTCTTCGGTGATCTCGTCCGGTTTCAGCTTGCCACCTGCGACGTCGACCGCCATCGCACGAGCCGCCGCGACGATCTCGTCTCGGCCGCCGTAATCGATCGCCAGCACCAATTGCGTGCCGGGGTTCGACGCCGACATATCCAGCGTGCGATTCATTTCCGCGATCACGCCGGCGGGCAAGCGATCGCGTCGGCCGATGACTTTCAATCGCAGCCCCTGGTCCATGATCGTACGCCGTTCCTCAACCAGATACTGCTCCAGCAAGTGCATCAGAAAGTCCAGCTCGGCTTGCGGACGCTTCCAATTTTCGCTCGACAGGCAGTACAACGTCACCGCCGCGATCGACAGTTCCGCGCACGTCTCGCTGATCATGCGAACGGTGCCGACGCCGCGTCGATGGCCTTCGATCCGCGGCAATCCTCGCGACGTCGCCCAGCGTCCGTTGCCGTCCATGATGATCGCGATGTGCGCCGGACGATCGGCCACCGGAATGTCTTCCAGCATGTCGGTTTTTGTGGCGGACTCGGTCATCATGCTAGACCAGCGACGGCAACTGCAACTCGGCGGCTGCCTCGGTGAAAATCGTTTGGGCTCGGTCCGGGCCGACCGACAACACGCCGACCGGGACGCCGACCAGTTCTTCGATCCGCTTGACGTAATCGAGCGCCTTGCGGGAACTCTTCCATCCGGCGGACGTGATCGGTGGGACTGTTCCAGCCCGGGATCGTTTCCAGGATCGGCTTGCAACGGCGAAGCTGGTCCGCGTGCGCGGGCAGCCGATCGATCCGCTTGCCGTCCAGCTCGTACGCGACGCAGACTTGCAGTTCGTCGAAGTGGCTCAGCACGTCCATCATCATCAACGCCAGCCGCGTCACGCCGGAAAGCCGCGCCGTGTAACGCACGGCGACCGCATCGAACCATCCGCAACGTCGAGGTCGTCCGGTCGTGGTCCCGAACTCGTTTCCGAGCGTGCGAATTTTGACGCCGGTTTCGTTATCCAGTTCGGTCGGGAACGGGCCGCCGCCGACGCGAGTGCTGTACGCTTTGCAGACGCCAAGGACATGATTGATCCAGCGAGGCGGCACGCCCGCGCCGGCGCAGACGCCGACGCCGCTGCTGTTGCTGCTGGTCACGAACGGGAACGTGCCGTGGTCGATGTCCAGCAGCGCGCCTTGAGCTCCCTCGAACAAAATCCGCTTGTCCGCTTCGCAGGCGTCAAGCAAAAGATCCGTCGTGTCGCCGATCATGTCGTGCAAACGGTCCGCCCAACCGGCGGCCAGTGTCACGATCTTTTCCGGCGTGATCGCGTCCAAGTCTTCCTGCGGAGCGCCCATTTCGGACAGCAGTTTCAGCTTCGCCTGGGCGACCGTCGTGATGCGTTCGTCGCGGGACGGTTGAAGCAGATCAGCCATGCGGATCGCGTACGTTCGGCCGACTTTGTCACGATAACACGGGCCGATGCCGCGGTTGGTCGTGCCGATCGATTCGCCACGGACGGCCGCCGCGTTGATAAATTTGTCCTCAGCCATGTGCCACGGCATGACCAGGTGAGCCCGTTCGCTGATCCGCATGTTCGCGAGGCAATCGACGCCTCGCTTGGCCAGCCCGTCGATCTCGTCCAGCATCGTGGTCGGGTTGATGACGACGCCGGGCGTGATCAGGTTTTGGGTGCCGGGGTGCAGAATTCCGCTGGGAATGTGGTGCAATTTGTACGTTTGGTCGCCCGCGACGACGGTGTGGCCGGCGTTGGCACCGCCCTGGTAACGCACGACCAGGTCAAACTGCGGTGCCAGCAGGTCGACGAGTTTGCCTTTGGCTTCGTCGCCCCACTGAAGACCGATCACACAGGTTCCCGACACCGCAACACTCCCGAAGAATCTTCCTGAGACAAAAACGCAAACGGAAAAGCGTACGCCGGGGTGGGATCGGTGGCAATCCAGTGTAGGACAATTGTCCCTCCAAACTTGTCCTGGTCAGGTTACCGTTTCGGATTGTTGTGGGGGACAATTGGGACAATTGTCCTACTTTGTCGCCGCCCAGATCGTTTCGTCTGCCGCATCGACCAGCGGATCAAACTTCGGGATCTCGGCCGCGTTTTGGCCCTGTTCGTGTTTTCGGAACAGCAGCAGGTACGTTTCGTTCTGAGGACGAAATCGGTGGAAGAACAAATCGTTCTTCGCGCGGACCGCTTCGATCAACGTGCCCGACATGCCCTCGCACGACGAACCGCCGACCAATGCGTCCGCAATCGGGGTGGCAAGCTTCGCGTAGCCGGTGCAACTGGGCACGATCCCGCCGCTGGTCACATCCTGGCCGATCGGTCGCCAATCCAGATTGATCACCGGCAACTTTTTCTGCTGACCAAGCGAGACCACGATCTCGCGGCAACGCGTGACCGCTCCGGTGTAATCACTGGTAACATAACCCGGCATCGCGATCGGCGTCATCAAGATCACGCGGCGAGTATCGGTGGTTAAATCATCGATCAACTTGGTCAGCCCCGATGCAAAGCGATCCACGTCGCCATCGCTGGCTTCGCTGAACCCGTACGCGACAACCACGACCGTCGAATCGACCATGTCGACATCGGCAAGCAACCGCGCGTACCCGTCGGCCGGTCCGTCGAATCGTTTGCGAGCGATTCCATGAACGTCATCGCCGGACCAACCAAGATTGCGAAGCGAAAGTTGCCAGTCCGGGCGTCGGCATTGAAGCTCGGCCTCGATCGCGCCGCAGTCCTTCATCCGTTCGACGAACGTCCCGCCCAGGATCGCGACGCGATCGCCGGGGCGAAGCAGCGGTTCGTCGGCGATCGCGAGCGTGGGCAGAAAAGACAACGCGATCAGAAAAAGCGTTCGCATGACGTTCACGAAATGAAATAGGGGGCGATCAGAGTAGGACAATTGTCCCAATTGTCCCCGGCAATGGGCAAACAACCGGATCAACAGCCTACTCTAACTCTCCTGGGGACAATTGGGACAATTGTCCTACTCTGGTTGTCCTACTGTGTTACTTCGCCAGTTCAGCCTTGATCGCCGAGACGAGTTCGGCGTCGTCGGGGGCCGTTCGTGGGGCGAAACGGCTGACGAGCTGTCCGTCGCGGCCGACCAAGAATTTCTCGAAGTTCCAGCTGATCGGGCCGTCGCCGGCCGGCTTGGCGTCTTTCGACGTCAGGTACTTGTAGATCGGCGCGGCATCTTCGCCGTTGACTTCGACCTTGCTGAACATCGGGAAGTCGACGTTGTACTTGGTGCTGCAGAACGTCTTGACGTCCGCGTCGCTGCCGGGTTCTTGGCCGCCGAATTGGTTGCAAGGGAAGCCCAGCACGACCAGCCCGTCTTCTTTGTGCGACGAATACAACTCTTGCAGGCCGGCGTACTGCTTCGTCAGACCGCACTTGCTGGCCACGTTGACGATCAGGACGACTTTGCCTTCGTAGTCTTCCAGGTCGACGGTTTCGCCGTCGATGGTCTTCATGTCAAAGTTCAGCGCACAGTCATGCTCGCCATCTTGCTTTTCGGCAACAGCCATCGTGGTCAGAATTCCAAAGGCGAGGGCGAGGGATAGAAACGAACGCATGGGAGGATTCTCCGGTGGGATGTCGGGGCGGCTGCGGCGAAAGATTTTCACCGCTCGCTTGAAAGTATAACGGTCGGAACAGTGGCACGCGGGCGGTCCGTCGATTACGTTCGGCATTCTCCACCAAACGTTCGCGGAAGTCTTGACGCCGCTAGTCTCTGGTGGCAGCATTTCACGCACCCTTAACCCACCCCTCTTTCCGCCCTGGTCAATCGCTCTCATGGAAAACCGCAAAACCCTCCTCGCCGCTGGCTTTCTCGCGCTGATCGCGGCCGGGATCGGATTCGCCGTTCGCGGCGGATTGCTGGACGTTTGGTCCAACAAGTACGGCTTCACGATGACCGAGCTGGGTCAAATCACCGGCGGCGGACTGTTGGGCTTCGGGCTGGTGATCTTGATCGCCGGATTGCTGGTCGACTGGGTCGGGTACAAGCCGCTGATGATGATCGCGCTGGCGTGCCACCTGATCTCGGCCGTGATGCTGTTTTCGGCGACGCCGGTGTTCAATAGCGCCGGCAAAGACGCCGTGTACATGATCCTGTTCTGGTCCGCGTTCATCTTCGCGGTCGGAAACGGCATCGCCGAAGCGGTCATCAACCCGCTGACGGCGACCTTGTTCCCGGAACAGAAAACGCACTACCTGAACATTTTGCACGCCGGTTGGCCGGCCGGATTGGTCTTGGGCGGATTGATCGTGTTCGCCAAAGGATCGGTGGGCTGGGAAATTTTGCTTGCCACGTATTTGATCCCGACGGCAATGTACGGCTTCATCGTGGTGAAAGAAATGTTTCCAAAGACCGACGCGCAAGCGGGTTCGGTTTCGTACGGCGGCATGTTCGCTCGGCTGGCCGTGCCGTTCTTCTTCATCCTGCTGATCGCGCACGCCTGCGTCGGTTACGTCGAACTGGGCACCGATAGCTGGATCAACAAGATCACCGGGGGCATCTTGGCCAGCGCCACGTTGGGCACGGCGCTGTTCATTTACACGTCGCTGTTGATGACGGCGCTGCGATTTTTTGCCGGTCCGATCGTGCACCGAATTTCGTCGCTGGGCTTGCTGCTGGTCAGCGCGATCTTAGGCGCGTGCGGGTTGTATTTGATCAGCATCGGGGACAGCATTCCGTTCATGTTCTTGGCCGCGACGGTTTACGGATTCGGCAAGACGTTCTTGTGGCCGACGATGTTGGGCGTGGTCGGCGAACGATTCCCGCAAAGCGCGACCGTCGCGATGGCGCTAATGGGCTTCGTCGGGATGACGTCGGCGGGACTGCTGGGCGGCCCCGGGATCGGTTACAAGCAGGATTACTTTGCGTCGAAGTACATCCAGGAAAACAATCCTGAAACGTTCGCTCGCGTGAAGGCACCGAACGAAAACCAGTTCTTGTTCTTCCCGCCGATCACGGGCATCGACGGATCGAAGGCCGGCATGGTGCTGGACGACGGCAAGACGATTCTGTCGGACGTCGAGATCGCAGGCGATTCGATCGAAGGCGACGCCTTCGTCGGCTTGCGAGCCCAAGCGAAGTGGTGGGAAGAGAACAAGTCGTTCGCAGGCGAAGACGCCGGCCCGGTCGCCGAAGCAACGCTGCACGGCAGCCGCATGGCGATCCGAGTGACCGCGCTGGTGCCCGCCGCGATGGCGGTGCTGTACTTGATCTTGATCGCGGCGTTCCCGAAGCCGAAGGAAGCCGCCGCCCACACGATCGACGCGCTGGGCGAACCGGCACCGGGCGCGGAGATGTAGGTTCGCCGGGCCCCGGCGGAGCATTCACTGCGGCCCAACAGCGTTGCTGTTCGGCCCCGCCACGGCGTGTCGGGGCTACGTTTTTACGTTGCCGGCTTTTCGGCAGCGGCATTCTGAGTCACGACATCGGCACTTGCTTTGGCCGGTGCCGGGCCCCGGCGGAGCATTCACTGCGGCCCAACAGCGTTGCTGTTCGGCCCCGCCACGGCGTGTCGGGGCTACGTTTTTACGTTGCCGGCTTTTCGGCAGCGGCGTTTTGAGTCACGACATCGGCACTTGCTTTGGCCGGTGCCGGGCCCCGGCGGAGCATTCACTGCGGCCCAACAGCGTTGCTGTTCGGCCCCGCCACGGCGTGTCGGGGCTACGTTTTTACGTTGCCGGCTTTTCGGCTGCGGCGTTTTGAGTCACGACATCGGCGGCTCGCTTTCGCAGGTGCCGGGGCGGCGTGACCGTGCGGCGTGTTCATCGCGGTGATGACGACGCCGGAGATGGTCAGCAGCATGCCGACCCACAGCAGCGGACTGGCCGTCGCCGCGCCGTGCAACTTGATCAGCGACACGATCGCGGTCACCGTCACCGCGCCGCCGAATACGATCGGCATGACTAACAGTGCGTTGCCCTTGCTGGTCATCATCGCGGTGGTCAAGCAAACCGCGCCGAACGCGCCCAAGCACCCGGCCAGGAAACCCCACTTCATCGTCGGATAATAAACGCCGGTGTAGCTGAACGAGTCGCCTTTGACTTGCATCATCACCAGCCCACCAAGAATCGCAATGAACAGGTACGCGATCCCGATGAAGACGTACGGCTTGAACGGCGACCAAAGCGGCGCACCGTCGACCCGCGGCGCCGCAGCGTTACCGATCGTAGGTCCGTAACAGCCCCAGAAAACGGCCGTGCCAAGCGCAAAGAGAATGGGAATCAACATCTTGTTCATGTAACTCTCGGTAGGAGGGAGGGGGGATAGGTAACAGGTAACAGGTTGCAGGTGCGATAGCCGCGTAGCGGCGAAATAGGAATAGCCAGGGGCGGAAGCCCCTGGGCCATCGGACCGGATCCAGTCGAGCCGCGTAGCGGCGAAATAGCGAAGCGGCAAAGACCTATGCCGCCGCTACGCGGCTAATTGGTTCTCGGGGCGGAATTCCAGGGGCTTCCGCCCCTGGCTATTCCTTTGTCGCCGCTACGCGGCTATCGAACCGGTCACTACTCGCACGCTTTGCTCATCGCTCTCAGACATTGAACAGGAAGTGACAGATGTCCCCGTCCTTCATCACGTACTGTTTGCCTTCGACTCGCAGTTTACCTGCCTGGCGAATCTCTTTTTCTGTCTTGTACGTTTCCAGGTCGTCCAGCGTGTAGACCTCGCACCGGATGAAGCCCCGCTCGAAGTCGCTGTGGATCACGCCAGCGGCTTGCGGCGCGGTCGCTCCCTTGGGAATCGTCCACGCTCGGACTTCTTTTTCGCCCGCTGTGAAATAGCTCTCCAGGCCCAGCGTCTGATAGGCTCCGCGAGCGATCGAGGCGAGCGCGGGTTCTTCCAAGCCGACCGCTTCCAGCATTTCCGTCCGGTCGGGTTCGTCCAGTTCGGCGATCTCGGCTTCCAATTTTGCGCACACGCAAACCACGTTCGCACCAGCCGCGTCCGCCTTCTCGCGAACCTTCGTCACAAGCGGCGATTTGCCTTCCAAGTCGTCCTCGCTAACATTGGCGACGTACAACACCGGCTTGGCCGACATCAGTCCGTAACTGCTGATCGCGGATCGTTCCAAGTCGTTTAAGGCCAGCGTTCGCAGCGGTTGATCGGTGGCCAAGTGAGCGTTGCATTTGCCGATGACTTCGATCCGCATCTTCGCTTCCTTGTCACCCGACCGAGCGGTCCGTTCGGCCTTGGCCAGCGAGTTGTCCAGCGTTTCCATGTCGGCCAGCATCAACTCGGTCTCGATCGTTTCCATGTCGGCGATCGGATCGACGGTGCCCGCGACGTGGATGACGTCGGGATCCTCGAAACAACGCACCACTTGCACGATCGCGTCGACTTGGCGGATGTGAGACAGAAATTTGTTGCCCAGACCTTCGCCCTCGCTGGCGCCCTTTGACGATGCCGGCGATGTCGACCAGTTTCAGGACGACGGGGATCGTTTTTTGCGGCACGATGTACTTGGTGATCCGAGTCAGTCGTCCGTCGGGAACGCTAACAATGCCCTCGTTGGGTTCGATCGTGCAGAACGGATAATTTTCGCTCTGCGCAGCACGGGACTGAGTCAGGGCGTTAAAGAGGGTCGATTTTCCGACGTTGGGCAAGCCGACGATTCCAGCTTCCATGAGTCTTTCAGAGCAAAGGGGGGAAACAAATGTCCAACCCACGTAGGTCCGCCACGCCGTGGCGGAGCACTTCATGAGCAAACAACAATGCTGTTCGGCCCCGCCACGGCGTGAGCGGGGCTACGTCAGGCTGACGCAGGCATGCCAAATCCTAGCACCGTCGACCGACGCGACGAAGGGTGCCGCGGAAACGTCGTGAAACTCGAACCAAAATCTTTTTTTGAATTCAGCTCAAGAATGCTCCTCCGTCGTGCCGATTCAAAACACTTGCAAGATGCACGTTCGTTATGAAGTTTCATGGACGAAGCTGGTCTCATTCACTCCAGCTCTCGAGTCCTTCCCTTGCGTAATCTCACTTTGGGCGTCCTGCTGGTCGCCGGCGGCACGCTCGCCGCCCTGCCGTTCCGCCACGTCGGATCGGTCCCCGATGCGTCCGGCCGACCGCCCCAGGCCACCGGTCCGACCCTGACGGAATTGCAATTGCGAGCCGGCGCGCCCGAGCTTGCCCAATCGATCGCGCCGCCGAGCGGTTTCGACCCGGTGCTGGCCGAAGCCCTGCCGACTTGGCGTCCGCCCCGCGATCGTTCGCGATCGGATCGTCACTTCGACGCACCGCTTTCGTTCGACGACTTGATGGCTCCGATCGCCACGCCCGAACCGATCCGCCGCCGCTACGACGCCACCGTCCCGGTCTCGCAGGCCGACGCGGTCGCCAAAGCCGACCGGCAGAACGCTTTCGCCGCCGCGCAGCCGTTCGATCCGATCACGACTCAGCCGTCGCCGATGACGCCGCCAAGGTTCGAGCAGTTTTCCGATCAAGTCGTCGCGGCGAAACCGCCGGTCGCCGGATCGCTGGCAAGCACGATGTCATCGTCGCCATCGCAGACGTTCGCCCAGCCTTCGACGGATCGTCTGCCAAAGCCAACGATCGCCCCCGACGACCGCCACTGGATCCGCCAGCCCTAAACAGAGTAGGTCAATTGTCCCAATTGACCCGCCAAACCTTCCGGGTCAATTGGGACAATTGACCTACTCTGACGCCGCCGACACTTTTCGCGTTTTCAAGATCGATGCCGTCACCGCGATCAGCGTCAGCGGCAGCAGCCCGTACATCGTCACTTCCTCCAGCGTCGTGCTCCACGGCGCCGCCGCGGCCGCGCCGACCAGGATCGCGGTATAGACAATGTAATACAGCAGGAAGACGGACCCTTCCCATCGCTTGACCAGGTTGCCGGTCGCGAACACGGGGAAGCAGGCGAACGCGACCAGCAGCATGACCGGAAAGTCGAAGTGGATCGCGGTCGCCGAAACCGGAACCGGCGTCGGCGACACGGCCGCGGTCAGCCCCAGCACGCAAAGCAGGTTGAACAGGTTGCTACCGACGATATTGCCGACCGCGATGTCGCGTTGACCACGATAGCTAGCCACCACCGACGTCACCATCTCGGGCAGCGACGTGCCGATCGCGACGACGGTCAGACCGATCACCAACTGCGACACGCCCAACGCCACCGCCACCTGCGTCGCACCGTCGACCAACAGCTTCGCCCCGATGCCCAGCAGCACCAGTCCGCCGACCAGGTATCCGATCTGGATCAGCATGTCCTTGGTGCCGGAGATGTTGGTCCCGTATTCCTCGAACTCGTCCTGAACCGCCTTGCTTTCTTTGCGGGATCCGTGAAATGCAAAATGCGATGTAGATCAACAGCAACACGAACAGCGTGATGCCTTCCCACCGAACCAGTTCGCCGTCTCGCGCGAACACGTACGTCAAGACCGACGCACCGATCATGATCGGCACGTCCTTGCGAATCAGTTGGCTGGACACGATCAGCGGCGCAACCAACGATGCCACGCCCAGGATCAACAGCACGTTGATGATGTTGCTGCCGATGACGTTGCCGACCGCCACGTCGCCGTTACCCGACAGCGATGCTTGCAGACTGACGCCAAGCTCCGGCGCGCTGGTCCCGAACGCCACCACGGTCAGTCCAATGACCAGCGGCGAAATCCGAAACGCAGCCGCCAGCGACGCCGCGCCGCGAACCAGCAGCTCGCCGCCAACGACCAGCAAGACCAACCCAACGATGATGGAAAGAGCGAGCAACATGTTCTCAGTGAAAAAGCGAAAAACGCGAATCCTAAAGCAGGTGGGCAAGCCTACCACAACGACGTAGGTCCGCCACGCCGTGGCGGAGCATCCTATCGACCTAGAACAGCTTTGCTGTTCAGCCCCGCCACGGCGTGTCGGGGCAACGTGTCGGGGCAACGTTTCGGGACGTCGTTACAACGGCGCCGGCAGATCTCGCCGCGAAAAGCACGCCAAAGCGACCGCGTAAAATGCCAGCCCGAATCCGATCAAAATCAACGGGTACGCCAGCGGCGGAAGCATCGCGTCGGGCACCGCTCCGGTCAGACGCCACGGCGCCGCGGCCCCTTCGTTTGCCCACAACGAAACCATTTTTTGAGGCTTGTACGCACTGAAAAACGACAGCGACAACAACCACTCCAGCGATTCGGCCGCCTTGCCCAGCCCGAACATCACCGCCTGGATCACGTACACCGTCACGACCGCGCCGACCGTTCGCCAGCGATAACGATCGATGCTGCTGAACATCGTCGCCAGGCCCAGCAAGAAAAATCCGAACGCGAAAAGGTGAAACGACGACGCCGCAAACGTACCGATGTCGACGCGTTCGCTTAGCGGCAACGTTTGCTTGACCGGCTCGGCCACCGAAAGCGGAATGTCAAAGTTAATGAACGGGATCTTAAACGTCGGCGGCGGCAACGATTCGTTCACCGACGTCACCGCGACGCCGACCGCGATGCCGGCCCATACCAGCAGGCACAAGCCGATCAGCCCGCCGATCGAAACGACCGCGTGCGACAACAACAACGTACTGCGCCGAATCGGTTGGGCCAACAACATCTCAAGCGTCCCGCGACCGAGTTCCCCGCTGACGACATCGCTGCCTCGCGAGATGCACCAGATCACTGTACACAAAATGACGATCGGTTCGTCGTACGTCATTCCGACGCGGCCGGGGTACGTGAACAATGCATCGAACTCGATCGGCGCGTACTTTTCAAAGTCGCGGAACTGTTCCAAGATCGTTTGGAACTGGCCCATGTCCAGCAAGCACACGACCCAAACACGAACCCAAGCGAACGCGAACAAGGCCAGCCCGCAAGCGCCAAACAACAGCGCCGATTGACCGACGTACTTGCGAATCAAAACGCGATTCATAATACCACCTCGCCGCCCATGTGGACCGAGTCATAAATCGCTCGCAGGCCCAACGGTTCGATGCGAACGTTTTCAAGCTGCAACGAATCCAACCAACCTAGCACCGGCGAAAGATCGCCCGCGGTGTCGATGCACAGCAGTTCCGTTTTGTTGCGAACCAATTTTTTCACTCGCACAGCGTCCGAAAATTCATCCGGCACCACGATTTCGTTATCGGACCAGCGAGCGGTCACGCGGTGACGTTGGAACAAGTCTGACATCGTTAGCTCGCGAGCCAGTTTTCCTTTGCGAAGAAACGCCACGCGATCGCACGTCTCTTCGATCTCCGACAACACGTGCGAGGACAACATCACCGTGCGGCCTCGTGATCGTGCTTCGACGACCAGATCGAGCACGTTTGCGCGAACGGTCGGGTCCAAGTTCGCGGTCGGTTCGTCCAAGATCAACAGCGGCGTGTCCAAGCCCAACACGACGGCCAACGCCAACTTCTGGCGCATGCCGGTCGACATGAACGCGACGCGAGTCTTCGTGTTCAGTTCCAACCGCTCGGCGACGGCGATGCTGCGATCTAAATTTCCGGACGGGTGCATTTCGGAAAAAAATTTCAGCACGCCTCCGCCTCGCATGTGACGCGGCAGCCGCGCGTCGCCGGGCAGGTACGCCACGCGGGCTCGAACGCCGACGCCATCGATCGCGGGATCAAACCCGTCGACGGTGCAGTGACCCGACGTGGCTTGCAAAAACCCCATCAAAGATCGAATCAGCGTCGTCTTGCCGGCTCCGTTGGGCCCCAGCAGTCCAAAGATCTCGCCGCGACGAACGTCGACGGTGCAGTCGGAAAGCGCCGTGAAGTCGCCGTACGTTTTGGTCAGGCCCACGGTGCGAACGATCGCGTCGGTTCGTTCCAACGGCGTCGTTTCGTCGGGCGTTGGCAGGTCGCGGACGAGAGGCGACGTCGATAAATTCGGCGGATGATTCAAACGGTCGACTCACAAAGAAGATGCATCGTAGGCCCGCAATTGTTGTTCCGGGTCAAATCAGTATTCATTGCAATCCCAACGTAGGTCCGCCACGCCGTGGCGGAGCATCCCCTGCGAACAGCCATGCTGTTCGGCCTCGCCACGGCGTGTCGAGGCTACCTTCAACACCCAACTCCCATGACCCAACCCATCCAACTTCCCGCCGGTTTTCGTTTCGCCGGTGTCACTTGCGGCATCAAAAAGAGCGGCAAGAGCGACCTCGCGCTGATCGTCACCGACGGACCGGCGACGGGTGCCGGAGTCTACACGCAGAACCAAGTCGTCGCCGCGCCCGTCGTTCTGTCCCGCAGCCGCACGCCATCGGCAACGATTCGCGCCGTCGTCACCAACAGCGGCAACGCGAACGCTTGCACCGGCCAGCCCGGCATGGCCGACGCAGAAACGATGACCGCACAAGTTGCCGCGAAAATTGGATGCGACCCGCAGGACGTGCTGGTGATGTCGACCGGCGTGATCGGTCAATCATTGCCGATGGAGAAGGTCGCCCGCGGCATCGACATGGCCTGGGAAGACCTGGCCGCCGACGAAGACCATTTCCACGCCGCCGCCGATGCGATCCGCACGACCGACGCGTTTCGCAAGACCGTCACTCGCACGATTCAGATCGGCGACCGCACGATCAATTTCGCCGCGATGTGCAAAGGCGCCGGCATGATCGCGCCGAACATGGCAACGATGCTGGCCGTGATGCTGACCGATGCGGCCATCGACGCCGGCGACATCAAAGACGTTTTGGCGACGGCGGCCGACGCAAGCTTCAACCGCGTCAGCGTCGACGGGCACACCAGCACCAACGACACGTTGTTGCTGCTGGCCAGCGGCACCGACGCGCCGCTGTCGGGTGACGAGCTGCGCGAGTTCCAAACGCACATCAACGATGTCGCCTTGGAACTGGCAAAACAACTCGTCCAAGACGGTGAAGGTTGCACGCACGTGATGGCGATCACGGTCACGGGCGCGGCCAACGATGCAGACGCGCTGGTCATCGCAAAATCGGTTGCGGCCAGCCCGCTGGTCAAGTGCGCGATCACCGGCGGCGACCCGAACTGGGGCCGCATCGTGTCGGCGGCCGGTTACGCGGGCGTGCCGATGCAGCCGGAATGGACCAGCCTGAAAGTTTGCGGCGAAGAAATTTATCGCGACGGAACGCCGGTGAAGTTCGATGCGAAAACTCTGAGCGAAAAGATGAAAGCGGCCGCGGAAGTCCCGCTGGAGCTGTGCGTGGGCGACGGCTTGGGCACTGACCGGTACTGGGCCAGCGACCTGACTACGGATTACGTGGTGTTCAATTCGGAATACACGACGTAGGGTCATTCGGGGGCGTTTCGTAGGTCCGCCACGCCGTGGCGGAGCATCCGCAGCGAACAGCGTCGCTGTTTGGCCTCGCCACGGCGTGTCGAGGCTACCTACCTTCGTCTGATTGTGACTGGCTAGCCTCACCGCTAAACTGCATTCTCGCCGCCTCCGACGCCCACCCAACTTTGTCTTTAGATCTCTGGAAGCCCCGCATGAGCGTGAAAGTCAACCTGGAAACCGAAGACGCGGGCACTGCCCGAGTGATCTACAACGGCCAGGAGATCGAGTTGCCGATCATCCGCGGCAGCGAGGGCGAAGAAGCCATCGACATCAGCAGGCTCCGCGGCCAAACCGGCATGATCACGATCGACGAAGGATTCGTGAACACGGGATCGACGCGAAGTGCGATCACGTTCCTGGACGGCGAAAAAGGCATCCTGCGCTACCGCGGCTACCCGATCGAAACGCTGGCCGCCAAATCCGACTTCATCGAAACGGCATACCTTCTTATCTACGGCGAACTGCCGACGGCCGATCAAGCCAAGGCGTTCCGCGTCGGCATCCGCGAACACACGATGATCCACGAGGACATGCGTTCGTTCTACAACGGGTTCCCGCGTGACGCGCACCCGATGGCGATCCTGTCGTCGGTCGTCGGCGCCCTGTCGACGTTCTATCAAGATTCGATGGACTTGAACGACGAAAAGCAAGTCGAAATTTCGATCTATCGCTTGCTGGCCAAGCTGCCCACGATCGCGGCGTACAGCTACAAGAAATCGATGGGCCAACCGTTCATCTATCCCAACAACGAACTCAGCTACTGCGAAAACTTTTTGCACATGATGTTCGCCACGCCGGCTCACGACTACTTGGTCGACCCGGACTTTGCCGAAGCGCTGAACCTGTTGTTGATCGTTCACGCGGACCACGAACAAAACTGCAGCACGTCGACCGTCCGCATGGTCGGGTCCAGCAACGCGAACCTGTTCGCATCGATCAGCGCCGGCATCGGCGCGCTTTGGGGACCGCTGCACGGCGGCGCGAACGAAGCCTGCGTGAACATGCTGGAAAAGATTGCCAAAGACGGCGGCAACGTCGACAAGTACGTCGCGATGGCCAAGGACAAAGAAAACGGCTTCCGCCTGATGGGCTTCGGTCACCGCGTGTACAAAAACTTTGACCCGCGAGCGACCATCATCCGCGCGTCGTGCGAAAAATTGCTGAAGAAGTTGCAGTTGGACGACCCGCTCTTCGAAGTCGCCCAAAAACTGGAAGAAGTCGCGCTGCGAGACGAGTACTTCATCGAGCGAAAGTTGTACCCGAACGTCGACTTCTATTCGGGAGTCATCTATCGAGCGCTCGGCATCCCGGTCGCGATGTTCACGGTGCTGTTCGCGATCGGACGGCTGCCCGGCTGGCTGGCCCACTGGAAAGAAATGCACGCCAACCCGGCCACGCGAATCAACCGCCCCCGCCAAATCTACACCGGCCACGTCGAACGCGAGTTCATCGGAATTGACGATCGGAAGTAACGGGCGCAAACAACGTAGGTTCGCCACGCCGTGGCGGAGCATTGCATAGAACAAGAACAGCTTTGCTGTTCGACCCCGCCACGGCGTGTCGGGGCTACATGTTCGACCCCGCCACGGCGTGTCGGGGCTACGTCAACGCCCGCAGCAACCGCCGCTGCCCCGCGTCGCTCCATTTTGCGAATCGATTGCTGATCTCAATCTCGATCCCGATGTAATCCTTCGCGTCAAACTGCTTGCGGAGGGACGTCGTCAATCCATCGTCCGTCCCCAAGTACGGCTCGTTCGCCGCCACGCGATACGTTGGCAATTGCGATCGAAGCGTTTTGATCCAGTCGCTTGCGAATTTGTTTTCAAGCTGTCGTTCCGGATCAAACAAGATCCCGACATCGACCGTTCGCCGAGTCCCGCGAAACCTTGGCGTGAACGTGTGGACCGAAAGATGGATCGCGACATCGCCGCGCTCAATCGTCTGACGAACCCGCTCGATCACTCGGTCGCGGTACGGACGATAATGCTTTGCCAAGACCTTTGACTTCGCCGCATCATTCAGCCCACGCGAATACTTCGACCACAATCCGTCGTTGTCGTCGGAGCGGTTCAAGTCACACAGCAAACGCGTCGTCGTCGATGCGATTAGCTTCGTTTTAAATTGTTTGGCTAGATACTTCGCCGCGACCAGTGCCCCTGGATCGTAACCTCGGTGGCTGTTCAAATCCCGCTTCGCACCGGGACTGGCAAACAGCACCGCGCATTCCGCCGGCACGTCATTGCCGCCGTGTTCGCACGTCACGATCATGGCAAGAACTGATGTCCCGCCATCAAACAATCACTCAGCCGCCGATAGACGTCGACAAGATGCTCGCGACGAAAATCGCCAGCGACCGCGGACCTGATTCGCGTTGATAACGTTCCTCGATCAAAGATCGTCGACACGAACGCGTCGTCGACCGCGACCGAATCCGCGATCGTTTTCCAAACTTCACCCGCGGTCATCGACGACGACGAAATGCCGAAGTGCGAAAGGTAATCCGCGTCATCGATCACGGTCGCTTCGGCATGCTCGCTGACTCGATCGAGCAACCGAGCGAGCGTTTGCGTCGGCACCGCGGATTGATCTTTCCACGCACTCCATCGCTCGGCCACCAGCGACTTCAAGATCTCAATCGCCAGTTTGCAGATCGCCACGTCCGCCGCCGGACACTCTTGCACGTCCATCACGCGAATTTCCACCGAACCACGATCGAAGCGGGCGATCGCGCCGCGAGCGTTCAAGAAGTTGGCATCGAACACGCCCGAGTCGTCATGCGGTGCGATTGCGGATTCCAAGCCGCCGAAAATTTCGCGGCGATACGTCGCTTCGTCGTAGATCGGTTCCGGAACCATTTGTCCGGCCAAAAACGGCACGCGGTCACAATGATCGCGAACGAATTGCATCCGCATGTCGGCCCACGCCGCCGCGCGGCCATCGACGATCGGCGAACTGGCCGCGATCGCCGGCAACAGCGGTAACAACAACCGCACCGCCGCGTGCAGGCTGGCAAATTCCGCGTCGCCGTCGAACGGCAAGTTCAAGTGAACGCTCTGCACGTTCGCCCAACCGTGACGATGGCAATCGAACACTCGGTCGTACGCCGAATAGATCTCGTGGTACTCGTGCGGCCAAAGCCGCGTCTGCGTGGCGGGGTCCATCCACGGGTGCATCGCCGACGGCAACATCACGACACCGTTTGCATTCAGCGCCAGTGCAATTGCTTGTAACGCGTCATGGAACGACGTGACCAACCCGTCCAAGTCCGCTGTCGGCCGTGATCCTTTCAGCTCGATGACGTGTAGCGCCAGTTCGTTGCTGTACGTCGCATCGCCGAATTCGATGTCGCCCGTCGGATGTCCGGCGGCGGATTCCAGCACGTCGTCGGCGACCGCGCGAACGTCCAACGTTTCGCGATCGACGATCATGTATTCGACCTCGATGCCGAACGCATCGAACAAGTGCAGGCGACTCATGATGCCACCTCGGGCGCTTTGCCGCGTTCGATCCGGCGTAAGAACGATTCCATGATTCGGCGATACAAATCGTCTCGTAAAATTTTGTCTTCGACCCCCGAATCGATGTTCGGGTTGTCGTTGACTTCGATGACGTAGAACTGGCCTTCGCTTTCTTTGATGTCGACGCCGTACAAGCCGTTGCCGATCAGATCGGCGGACTTCTGGGCCAGCGCCACGCACTTTCGCGGGGCCAGTTCGACCGGGATCGTTTCAAAGTTTCCAAAATGGTCCGCACCGCCGGCGTCTTCGCTGTTGATGATCTGCCAATGCCCCTTGGCCATGTGATACTTGCACGCAAACATCGGCCGTCCGTCCATGATGCCGATCCGCCAATCGAAATCGGTTCGCATGTACGCCTGGGCGACGACCAGTTCCGAATCGGCGAAGAAGATTTCCAATTGAGCGGCAAGTTCCGCGTCGTTTTCGACTTTGACGACGCCTTTGGAAAACGCACTGTCAGGCCGTTTCAACACCACCGGAAAACCCAGCTCGGCCCCGATCGTGTGCGCGTTGGCGCGGTGCGCGACGATCGTTTTCGGGATCGCAAGTTTCGCCTTGGTCAGCAGTTCGGCTAAGTAAACTTTGTTGGTGCATCGCAGGATCGACTGCGGATCATCGATCACGACCATGCCTTCGCGTTCGGCCTTTCGCGCCAGCCGATACGTGTAGTGGTTCACCGCGGTGGTTTCGCGGATGAACAGCGCGTCGAATTCCAACAAGCGTCCCGCGTCGTCGACGGTCAACAGTTCCGCGTTGATGCCGAAGCTTGCCGCCGCGCGAACCATCTTTTGCAGCGCCTTATCGTCCGACGGTGCGAGTTCTCCTTCGGCCGGATTGTGCAGGATCGCCATGTCGTAGCGGAACGAGCTGCGTTTGACTTTGCCGGTCGATCCGCGCGGCGAAATGCTTTTGCGCCTGTTCAATCATGAACGGACGATGCGACTTCGGAATGTCTTCCAGCCCGATCGCAACGGCGCGGCGCAAACGCCATTTCTTGCGTTTGGAAAACTCGAACCGCAACAGCGGCGATTGAAACAGCGCCGTCAACTCGCGTGATAGTTTCGCGTACTTGGTCGCCAAGTTGCCGCCGAAGTAGACGCTTAACTCGAACGTTTCCTTTTGCAGCGACGACAGCGACTTGTCGATCAGCTCTTCCAATTCCAGCGGCACCAAACGCACGGCGTTTCGGTTGTTCAGGTCTTGGATCGTCGTGACGCTGGGGAACGGACGATGCCCGCGAGCCTCCGCCAACAGCGACACGTAATAGCCGATCGATTGGTAGGCGTAGGAGCCGGCAAGGTTGTACAGCTTGACGTTCTTGCGCCCGATCCAGCTTTCGTTGGTCAGGTATTCTTTGGGGTCGATCGTTTCGACGTCCTCGATCTCGTCCAGCCAATCGTGCTGGGTATCCGTCACTAGCACCACCGCCATCGTCCGTCAGCTCCTATCCGACTTTGGTCTTATGACCAACAAATTGGCATCGTACGTCACGATACCCAAAAAAATCGCCGCCGCCACATGATCAAACGATGCCCAGTAATGCCGATCCGGCCAACGCGGATTCGGGTGCATCGGATCGGACACCATCAGCTTGTCGATGTCGTTGTCGTAACCGCGAATGACGACGAAGTGGCCGACCGGATGCCCGGCAATATCGTCGGCAACGCCCGAGATGCCGCGAGCGTCGGGAACTTGGTAACGCTCGCGAGCTTCGCCGTACAAGTAAGTCGAACTCAGCCCCGCCAACATCGGCTGGTTGGCGATCAAGTGCTCTTCGATCATCGACCGTTCCAGCCGACGCATCTGGACGTGACCACCGAGACTCAAGAAGTTCAGGTAGTGGTTCGTGGCCAGCGCGAAGCGATCGTTGCCGACGGCTTTGGCGTCGCGTTGCCGCGTCAGCTTGTCGGTTAAGTCGACGGCGGGCAAGTCGACGGCGGGCAAGCAAACCGCGGACTGGCGGAACCAAGTCGGATCGAACAGTTGCAAGTTGTACGAATAGATGGTTGCGTCGAAGTCGTTTCGCAGCGCGTGACAGGCCAACTGGACGGCCAGCGTTCCGCCGGTTTCCAACTGAGGAATCTCGTCGATGATCTGCGACACCGTCGTTTGGTGTCCCCAATAAGCGTAGATCGCTTGCAGGGACGTGGGGCCGCAGGACGAATCGGTCGGTTGCGATTCGATCTCGACGGGAAGGGTCAGTTTCATTCCGGTGGCGGCACCAAATTTAAAGCCTCGCGTGGATCGCGATCAGCGGGGGAGTTATAGCGTGGGCGAACCGCGTGTAAAGACGGCGGTTCAACGTAGGTCCGCCACGCCGTGGCGGAGCACAAAGCAACGTAGGTCCGCCACGCCGTGGCGGAGCATTGCATTGCTATCGAACAGCTTTGCTGTTCGGCCCCGCCACGGCGTGTCGGGGCTACATGTTGGCCCGCTACGGCGTATCGGGGCGACCACCCCTACAACAATAATCCCGCCACCGCTCCCGTCATGCAGCACGCCAGCAGCCCGCCGAACATTGCTCGCAGACCCAGCTTCGCCAAGTCTTCCTTTCGCGACGGCTCCAGTCCCCCGATGCCGCCGACTTGGATACCGATGGCGCCGAAGTTACTGAAACCGGCCAGCGCGTACGTCAGCACCGTCGCCGTCCGCTGGCTGATCGCGCCTTCGGCACCGACGTCGGCTTTGCCAAGCGCATCGAACGCAATGAACTCGTTCGCGACCGTTTTCAGACCGATCAATCGTCCCGCCTCCAAGCACTCGCCCGTCGGAATGCCCAGTAAGAACGCCAGCGGCGAACAGGCGTAACCCAAAATCAAACCAAGCGTCACCTTCGGATCGCCCGCCGCATCGACCAGCCCGACGACGCTGCAAAGCGACCCCAGGATCACGTCGACCAAAGCCAACAGCGCCAAGAACGCGATCAACATCGCGCCGACGTTCAGCGCAAGCTTCAATCCGTCGCTGGCCCCTTCGACCGCCGCGCCGATCAAGTTGACTTGATCCCCGCCTTTGCCCATCGTCATCTCGGCGGATACTTTCTCGGGCTCCGTTTCCGGCTCCATCACTTTTGCGATCAACAGCGCCGCCGGAGCACTGATCACTGACGCGGTCAGCAGGTGCGAAATGTCGATGCCCATGCCGGCGTAAACGCCCAGCAGCCCGCCCGTCACGGTCGCGAAGCCGCCGGTCATCATCGCGCAAAGTTCGCTGCGAGTCATCGTGGCCAGGTACGGCTTGACCACCAGCGGCGCTTCGGTGTGACCGACAAAAACGTTCGCCGCCGCAGCCAGCGTCTCCGCCCCACTGGTGCCAAGCGAGAACCGCATCACCCACGCCATCGCCCACACCAAACGCTGCATGATGCCCAAGTGATACAAAATGCTCATCAGCGCCGAAAAGAAAATCACGGTCGGCAAGACTCCGAACGCGAACGTTTGCAGCAGCGTCGGCTGGCCCCCCATGTTGAACAGAAACCCGCTGCCGACGTTGACGGTTTCCATCACCGCGGTGAAGCCTTCGCCGATCTTCAAAAACAAAAGCTGACCCGGCGACGTCTTCAAAACCAATAGGGCCAGCGTCAGTTGCAACAACAATCCGCCGACGACGATGCGAAGCGGAAACCGCCGCCGATCGTGGCTGATGATCCACGCCAAGAAGATGAAAACGAACAGCCCGAGGGCGCAGATCAAACGAGCTTGCATGGCGATGTTTCGTTAACCGTGCTGCGGAGTGTCAAAGATCCGATCGCCGGCATCGCCAAGGCCGGGAACGATGAAGGATTGCGAATTCAATTCGGGATCGATCGCCGCGACGTAAATTTTCACGCCTGGAAAATCGCGTGCGACTCGGTCCACCCCGACCTGCGATGCGATGATCGACAGCACGCGGATCTCGGGAACGCCCCAACTGATCAGCCGCTGAATGACCAGTTCCACCGAACCACCGGTGGCCAGCATCGGGTCCAGCACAAGCGCCACGTTCGGCGCGTTCTTTGACGGCAGCTTGTCGTAATAGCCGACCGGTTCTGCCGTTTCTTCGTTGCGATAAAGCCCCAAGTGCCACACCGCCGCGTCGGGCAAAAGTCCTTGCAGCGGTTCGACCATCCCAAGACCGGCTCGCAGGATCGGCACCAACTCGACACGCACCGACAACCGCTGGCAATCCGCTTCGGTGATCGGCGTTTGAACTTTGACCGGGGCCAGCGGCAAGTCCTGCGTCGCATGAACACCGACCAGCACGGCCAGTCGACCGATCGCGGCCCGAAACTCGGACGACCGCGTGTCCTTGTCACGAACGGTGCAGAGATGATGTTCAACCAGAGGGTGTTCGATCTTGGTCACCAAACTCACGGGCAGAACACCTTTTCAAAAGCCAAACACGATGCGGAAAAAAGAGCCTGCAACAAAGGGGTCAGGCCTCTTTGATGCGCAGCACCCGAAAGGTTGTTCCAATCAAAGAGGCCTGACCCCTTTGTTGACCTGACCCCTTTGTTGCGAGCGGATGGTGAGGGATTCGAACCCCCGGTACGTTTTCACGCACGCCGGTTTTCAAGACCGGTGCCATAAACCAGACTCGGCCAACCATCCGGATCGGACTGCGAAATGATAGCAGTAATTTTCGCGTCGATAAACTCCCTGACAAACGCCCGGCTTCGGATCGCCCGCTAAGCATCGCGTGAACAACAACTGACGTAGCTGATCCCGCCAGGGTTCAGTCAGGTCTGAACCCTGGCGGGATCAGCTACAGTAAGTCAGTCACTTGATGATCCCGCGCGGCTAACCCGCCACTAATCGAAGATGGCGTCCGCGCCGGCGAACTTCCATCGCACGGTTGCCGGCGGAGTGATCGCGGTGGTGCCGATTCCGGCCGGGGCGTGACGGCCGTCGATCGTGTACGTCCAGCCTTCCGATGCCGATGTCGACTTGCCGGCGATCGAACTGACGAAAGCAGTCGTGCCGGAGCCAGAAATCTCGATCGGAAAATCGTCGGCCGAGCGGAGAACGTTTTCTAGAGTCGTCCCGGCCGCGACGTCCTCGATCGACCAGACTTTGACCTCGTCCGCGATCGCGACTTCGACGGTCACGGTGCCGGTCGGTGCGTCGGGTTCGATTGTCGCGGTTTGGGGGGAGCAACCGGCGACCAGCAAAAGGAAAACCGCACCTAAATTTTTCATCTACAAAACTTTTCTGACGGCGCATGAAAAACGACCGACGTGGGTCTGTCGGTCGTAAACAAAACGATGCAAATGGTAGGGTGGGTCAAGGAGCGTCAGCGACACAGACCCACCATCGACCGGACAAAACATGGTGGGTCGGCGTCGCTGACGCTCCTTGACCCACCCTACGAATTCCCGATCAGAAGTGCGTTTTTAGCGGCGGGCCTTTTTGACCTTCGCGCCGCCTTGGCGGACCTTGAACTTCGGGTTGCTCTTGCAAATCACATAGATTCGGCCGCGACGCTTCACGACTTGGCAATCGGGGTGGCGGTACTTGAGCGCGCCAATGCTGCTGACAACTTTCATCGGATCGGACTTCTATTCGGAGAACAAATGTGGTTTTCGGGGTGCTTGGCCGCTTTGGCGAGGGCGGAGTATACCAAGTCGTACGAAACCTTCAACGCCAGCGGAGGAGGTTACAGGGAACAGGTGACAGGCGACAGGTCGTTTTGGCCAAGCCCGGCCTGTGCCCGCAACGCCTTTCAAGACTCGTTACGAGGCTCCGCCTCGTAACGCAATGTTTTGGAGGCTCCGCCTCCCCCGACCAATGGACGGGAGGCAGAGCCTCCAAGACAGTGTGTTCCCAGGCAGGAGCCTGGGAACAAGTTCCTTTGCCACCCGTAACCTGCGACCTATTCTCATGCGAATCGCTTACTTTGACTGTCTTTCCGGGATCAGCGGCGACATGACGCTGGGGGCTTTGGTGGATTTGGGGGCTGATGTCGGGGCGATCGAGTCGGCGGTCCGGTCGATGGGGCTGCCCGAGGTCTCGATCACGGCCAAGACGGTCAAAAAGTGTGGTTTCCGAGCGATCCACGTCTCCGTCGACCACCCCGAACAGCACGCTCACCGGCACCTGCACCACATCAACGACATGATCGACCGAGCCACCGAGGTCGATGACGTGGCGAAGTCGCTGGCGAAGAAAATTTTCATGCAGGTCGCTGTCGCGGAAGCCAAAGTTCACAACAGCACGATCGAGAAGGTTCACTTTCACGAAGTTGGGGCGCTCGATTCGATCGCCGACATCGTCGGCACCGCGGTCGCGTTTGGGATGCTGGGCATCGAAACGGTCGCCGCGTCGCCGGTCCCGACCGGCACCGGAACGATCACGATCGCTCACGGCCGAGTCAGCGTGCCGGCCCCGGCGACGGCGGACATCTTGCGAGGCATCCCGATCGCGGCCAGCGACATCGCGTGCGAACTGACCACGCCGACGGGCGCGGCGATTTTGAAAGCGACCGCGACCGCGTTCGGATCGCTACCCGCGATGGTCATCGACGGCGTCGGATACGGCGCGGGGACGCGTGACCTGGACGGGCAAGCTAACGTGCTTCGCGTCGTGCTGGGCCAAACCATCGACGGATCGACGTCGATCGGAAACATCGAATCGGACCGCGCGGTCGTGATGGAAACCAACGTCGACGATGCCACGCCCCAGCAGCTTGCCGATTGCGCGGAACGACTGATGGCGGCCGGCGCGCTGGACGTTTTCCAAACGCCTTGCACGATGAAGAAGGGTCGCGCGGGCGTGGTGCTGTCCATCGTCGCACCGCCTTCGCGAGTCGGACTGCTGGAATCGATCGTGTTCACGCATACGACTTCGATCGGAATCCGCCGCCACACCGTCGACCGGCACAAACTGGTCCGCGAAACGCAAAGCGTGGAAACAAAATTCGGTCCCGTTCAAGGCAAGACGGTGACGCTGCCCAGCGGCGAAAAGCGATTCGCAATCGAGGACGACGAAGCCAAACGAATCGCGAGCGGAAGTGACATCACCGCTACGGAGGTTAGACGTATCGCTCAGGAAGCGTGGCAGGCGGCGAAGCCGTAGACTCGTTTTGCTAAGCACCACAGGACCAACCACTGACGGTTTTTGTCGTAGCTGATCCCGCCAGGGTTCAGTCGGTCCCAGTAAAAGTTTGAACCCTGGCGGGATCAGCTACGACACTTATTGTTCCCGTCACTCCCTGACCACGAACCTTCCATCCCGCCGCTCTGCCATCTTTCGCTAAACTTTTCTCACCCCTCCGCTTCCACCAACCATCTTCCACCAATGGGCCCCAAGACTCTCCGATCCGACCCGATTATCCCCAGCGATTGACCCGATTCCCAACACTCGGCACTTCCCACTGACCCGTGTCGGCCGATCGGTACATCGCTTCGGCGATCGCCAGCGAACGAAGGTAACTGCCGCCCTCGGTCTCGAACGGCTTTCCATCTCGCACGCAATCGACGAAGTGCTGCTGAGTCGCTCGCACGCAGTCGCCGCCGAAGCCCGCGCGACTGGGGTTGTAAAGGTGTTCGCGTTCCGCCTTCCCCAAGCCGGTGATCGTCAGCCGACCATCGTCGTACAGCCGGATCGTTCCCTTGTCCGCTTCAACGGTGACTTCGCCGAACGTGTAACGCGGATCTTCGGCCAGCGATTCGTTGAACCGGTTCGCGTCGTAGTGACCCAGCCCGCCGTCGACGAAATCGAAGACCGCCAACGCCGCGTCTTCGCCCGCGATCACCGGGTTCAGTTTCCGCGTCATGCACCACACCCGTTTCACTTCGCCACCCAGGTAACGCATCGTGTCGATCGTGTGGATGCCGGCTTCGTGAATCAGAAACCGCGGCATCGTTTGAAAGTAAGGTTGCCGGCCCAGGTAAGCGTCCGCGCCGTGACCATCGCCGTTGCGAATCCGCTGCGAGATCGTGTGCAACCGATTGCCGATCGTTCCGGCGTCCAGCAGTTTTTTGATCTCGCGATACCACGGTTGAAAGCGAAAATTGTCGTGGACCATCAAACGCACCCGAGCTCGCGCGGCCACATCGATGATCGCTTTGGCTTCATCGATCGTTTGACCGAACGGCTTTTGACAGATGATCGACACGCCCTTGGCCGCCACGTCGCTGGCGATCGGCAAATGGAATGCGGGACGTGTCACGATGTCGACCGCATCGATGTCACAAGCCTCTAACATCACGCGGTGATCGGTAAACACCTGATCGATTTTGTGCTGAGCCGACGCGCTGTTGCCGCGTCCGATGTCCGTGTCACTGCACGCCACCACCTGCACGCCATCGATCCGCGACCAAGCATCGAAGTGAAAGTGACTGAAGTATCCGCAGCCGACGACGGCAATTTTGATTGGGTCCATGGTCGTGATTCTAACAACCTGGTTCGCCATCGCGGGACGGCCAAAGCGCGATCGCGTTGGCGACCAAGATCAACGCCCCGCCGCCGACCAGCGGCCAACTGAAACTTTCGTTCGCGTAGGCAAAGCCGCAAAGCGTCGCGATCATCGCCGGAGCGAACATCGCCCACGTGGATGCGAAGAACGGTTCCAAGGTGTAAACGACGGCGGCTTGCGAAGCGGTCAAAAACGGTTGGTAGCGGTTCATCCAAACGAACGCCAACAGCGACGGAAACAACCCCAACGCCAAGATCAAACCGATAAACGAAGGCCGCATCGCCAGCCCCGACCACGAACCGGTCACCGAAACCTCCGGCACAAACTGTTTCAAAATTCCAAACGTGATCGTGCCCAAAATCACCACGGTCGCGAACATGACCGGCGTCACGGCAACAGAATCCTCCGCATCGGGGTGCCCCGAATTGCCGAACGAATCCAGCACCAAGATCTGGCCGCTGAAGAACACCACCGCCGCGATCGTGACCGCGTCGCCCCACGAAAACCGATTCATCGCATCGTCCGCGATCGCGATGCCGCCGCCAACGACAGTGATCATTTCGGTCAGCACCGCCACGCCGGCAAACGCCACCGCAACGCCGACCAGCACGATCGGCTTGGGCAATTGACGCTTGACCAGCGTCGCCATCACCGGCGTGCAAACGACGACCAAGCTGGTGATGAACGCACTTCGCGATGCCGGGATCATCCCCAGCCCGATGACTTGCAAGACCAAGCCGGTGAAGAAGAAAAAGCCGATCCAAAATCCCGCGACGACGTGAACTCGTTTGACGCGGCGAATCATCGACGCATAAAAGACGACCAAGAACATCGACGCCGCCGCAAACCGCATCGTCACCAACCAAGCCGCCGCGGCCGTGCGAAGCATTCCCGACGCGGACGCTTCATCGACGCCGAAGACTTGATCGACGTGAAGGTTCAATCCTTTGTTCAGCGGAAACGAAGCACCCCACATCGCGTTGACGATGACCAGCATGATGATCGCGACGCGGCGTTTGGATTGATCCGTCAATGCTTGGCTTATCCTAGAACTGAATCTTGTACTGGTCCGTCATGCGGCGACGCAGTTCGGCGGTCATCTTGTCGATCTCCGAAAGCACGCCGGCATAGTCGCTGTACGCGGCCGTTCGAGTTTGCACGTCGGTGACGCGTTGGTAATCGCTGGACGAATTCGAATCGTAATAGCCGCCATAGTAACCGTCGTTGCTGAGGCCTTGCTGCGCCTTCGTCGCGCCGGCGGTCATGTTGCCTTGGCGGATCGTCAGCGCGTTGCCACGCAACAGTTGTGCCACGTCGCTGCCGTACTGGACCATCACGGGGTCGACATTCAGCGTGCCCATTTGGTCGATCTTGCGAGCCTGTTGGTCGTTCCACTTCGCGCGAGCGCCGGTGGTTTGCGACTTGTGCTTGCGAGTCTTCTCGACGATCGCGTCGACTTCGTCGAAGTAATTCTTGGACGTGTAGGCGACCTTCTTGTCGTCGGATTTTTCAAGCTGCATCGCGCCCGACATCTTGTCCGCCAATCGTTCGGCTTGGCCGCGGACGCTGAAGATGTTCAAGATGCCTTCGAGCGAATCTTCGGTGATCGGTCCTTGGAACGCCAACGAGTTGTCTTTCACGCTGGCCTTCCACGTCAGCACTTCCGGCGCGGCCGTTCCATATCGGCGTAGGATCTCGGCCAGCAGATCGCTGGCGATCGGCAGAAGTCCCGCCGGAGACTTGCCGAAGTCGACCTTCACGATGCACTGCGACAGACTCTCGCGACCGACGATGATGCTTAGCCCTTCGGCCGACGCCAAGATCGACGCGACGGAATCGGGCGATTGCGCCTTCAGCGAATCGAACGATTCCAACTTCTTCGCCAGCGGCACCGGCGAGAACGCATCCTTCAGTTCCGTAGCCACCATCAGCGACAAGAAGCTTTCGGGCTGCTTCGCCAAGCCCGCCAAGTAATCGGTTTCGCTAACCGTGATCGATGGGTCGATCCAATCGGAAAGTAACGCACGATCGGCCGGACGAAGGAATCCCAAGCTGCCGTTTTCCAGCGGCACCAAGTACGTCTGCTCGGGCGACCACACGACCGACTTGCCCGCGACTTCGTCGACGTACCCATCGACGGCGTCCGCGATCGCTTTGGCTTGCAGGTCGCGTTTCAGAGTCGCGTAACCGGCTTCCCAGCGAGGCTTCAGTTCGGCCAAGTTCAATTCCGAGATCAACCAGACCTCGTCGACGCTTTGCGTCACCTTCGTGTTCATGTTCGCATCCGCCATCAACTTGCCCAGCGAAGGAAAGTGGATGTACGCGATCGAGTTGGCCGGCGAGGGAGCCCGATCCAACAGCGTCGACAATTTGGATTCGCCGGAAGTCTGACCCGACGCCCCCGGCATCACGCACAAAGCCGCGACCGCCACCCAAAATCGAATTAAAACTCGTGCCCGCATCGTTGGAACCTCTGGCCGGATGAATCGTCGTTGCAAAACCAGTTGGCAAGCCTAATCAGGCCCGCCGAACGGCACAACCAAGCGTCCGTATTGCGTCGCCCGAACCGCTTGTGCTATGCCAAAACCGTCATCCGCCATCCCCTCGCTGGCCCGTCCCCCCCATGATCAATCTCATGATCAATCTCATGATCCGAACGTGCCTGTTCGCGTTCTGCATCGTCGCCATTGCCGGTGACGTCGCCGGACAACTGACGATCACCGATCCCGCCGCGGTGCCGTCGGAAAAAAAGTCGGTCTATCGAACGGCATCGCATCGGTCGCTGTCCAAACTGGACGACGCGATGACATCCCCGCGGTCGATGACCCAAATCCGCGTCCGCGTTCAATACTTGTGGATCGATGCGGAAACCCGAAAGGCCGTTTACGCCGACCTGCCCGCCGAATCGATCCAGCACTGTTCGGCGCTGTCCGATGATGCCCAAGTCGACGGCGACGCCGAGTTCGGTTCGACGGCGTGCCGCACGCAACTTTCGCGTCCCGGCCACGGCACGCACTGCATCGTGTCGTCGTCGCAAGCGTCGGCGATCGTCGGCCGAGTCAAAGACGCTTCGCGAAGCGAAGTCAAACGTTCGTCTCCGATCACGCTGCTGGATGGCAAAGCGGCCGAGATGAATGATCTGACGCAGCGTCCCTTCGTGGTCAGCTTTCAACGCGACGGCGAAACGACGGTCCCGAAGATTCAACTGTTCGATGAAGGATCGCAACTACGAATCCGTGCGGCTGACCTGCCGGCCGACAACGCGTTCGGCTTTGACGTCGAATTCAGCGGCGCGTCGATCGTCGCGATCGCGGAAGAAATAATCTTCGGCATCGAGGCCGAGCCGGTGAAAATTCAAACGCCCACGCATACCATTCAAACGATGCAAGTGTCGACGCAGCTTTCCGCTGGCGAAGTCCTGATGGTGGATCCGTATTATTCGACGATGCGAAACGTGAATCAGCAAACGCCATCGCCGATGCTTGGACGATTGCCCTACGTCGGCCAAAATTTTACTCATCAAGAAAACGTCGCCGTCCAGCAATACTTGATCGCGCTGTTGCAGCCCGAACGAATCTCGCCATGACGACCTCCGCCACTCGCACGCTGACCTGCCGGTGGATCGTGCCCGTCGTCGGCGATCCGATCGCGGGCGGTTGGGTGCGGTTGCGAGGAAACGAAATCATCGAAGTCGGCGCATCGTCGCCGCCATCCGCTGCGGAAGATTTGGGCGACGTGGCGATGTTGCCGGGGCTGGTCAACGCCCACACGCATTTGGAATTTTCGGATCTCGCAACACCGATCGGTGAACCCGGCGTGACGCTGGCCGCCTGGATCGGCATGGTCATAGGCCAGCGATCGGCTTCGACGCCGCAAGGCAAGCACGACGCCATCCGCCGCGGCATCGACGAATCGATCCGCCACGGCGTGCGATTGATCGGCGACATCGCGACGCCGCCGTGCGATTACGGTGTGTTACAAACTGATGCACCGGAGATTGTTTCGTTCGCCGAAGTGATCGGACTGTCGGCCCCGCGAAGCGATCAGCGCTACGCCGCTGCGATCGAGCACTTGCGAACGATTCACCAAGCCGCCGTCAGCGCTCACGCGCCGTATTCGACCACTCGCGAAACGATCCAGCGGTGCGTCGATCTTTCGATCGCGCGAAATCGACCGCTTGCGATGCACGTCGCCGAATCGCCCGCCGAACGCGAACTGCTGGTCCACGGCCGTGGCGTGTTTGCCGATTCATTGCGGGAGATCGGCGTTTGGCAAGACAGTTTGTTCCCCTGGGATGATCGTCCGTTCGAATCGTTGATCGGACTGCTGGCACGAAGTCCCTCGGCGCTGCTGATTCACGGCAACGATTTAAGCGACGAGGAAATCGATGTGCTGAAACAGCATCCAAACATCACCGTCGTCTATTGTCCTCGGACGCATGCGTTCTTCGGTTACGACGATCATCCGGTCGGCAAGTTGATCGCGGCAAACGTTCCGGTGGCGATAGGCACGGATTCGCGAGCCAGTAATCCGGACTTGAACGTTTGGCGTGACGTGCAACACGTGCTGAACCATCGTCCCGACATCGATCCGGCCGACGTGATCGCGATGGCAACCGCGACGGGCGCGGACGCGCTGATGCGACCGGACGTCGGACGGATTGCGGCGGGTTGTCGGCCGGGCCTGATCACGGTCGCGACGGAAGCGTCCACGCTGGCCGGCCTGTACGAATCGCTGGCCAGCGGTCCGGCGATTCCTCTTCGTTGGGGCTAACCCGTGTTCATGCCGACTTGCATGCCGTCGGGCGAGTAGATCGATCGGCCTCCGTCGACCGGCAAGCAGACGCCGGTGATGAAATCGTTCTCGGCTAAGAACTGCACCGCGTGCGCGATGTGCTCGGGCGTTCCGACGCGGCCGACCAGCGTGCTGGCCGCGATCGTCGACCGTTTTTCTTCGGACACCGAATCGTCCAGCAGCACCGGTCCGGGTTGGACGCAGTTCACACGCACTCGCGGATTCTTGCTGCCGAATTCGACGGCCAGCGATCGCGTCATGACTTCGACCGCACCCTTGCTGGGGAAGTACGCTGCATGATCCAGGTACGGACGCACGGTCGCCCAGTCGCCGATGTTGACGATCGATCCGCCACGATCTTGTTTCACCATGACGTCGGCGGCCGCGCGAGCACACAAGAACGTGGCGACGGCGTTGACGTCAAAGTAACGCCGAATCTCGTCGGCGGTCACGTCATCGATCGCGGTCGGTTTCCAAACCGCGGCGCTGTTGACCAGGATGTCCAGCCGCCCAAACCGTGCGACCGTCTCGGCCACCAACCGGCTCGGCACCGCATCGTCATCCAGCGCCCCCGATCGTCACCAAAACTTCGCCGCCGTATTCGTCTCGCAATCGCTTCGCAACGCTTTCGGCTTCGTCCACCGACGTGTTCGCGTGCAAGGCGATCCGGCATCCGGCCGCGGCCAAGCGAATCGCGATCGCACGACCAACCCGCGGCGCACCGCTGCCGGTGACGAACGCGACGGGGGCGGGATGGCCGAAGGTGATAGAAAGGTTTGACATAGTTAATTGATCAAAAAGCCTCGTAGACCTGCGGCTCCGCCCGCAGGGATCCCGCAGAAATCCCGCGGGCGGAGCCGCGGGTCTACGAGAGCCGCGGGTCTGCGAGAGCCGCGGGTCTGCGAGAGCCGCGGGTCTGCGAAGATGATCGCGTTACCTTACAAATACTTCGCCAGCGCGTCGCCCCGCGTTGCCCTTGCGTCCACCTTCGCCGTCGTTTCGGGATCCTCGACCAGCGGCGGCGCGTGATGCGGTTTGATTCTTGCATCAATGACCAGCGATCCGCGACATCCCCAGTGTTTCTGGTGCGTCGACGAACCGATGCCGTCGATGTCGATCGCGGGGTTGCTGCGTGTGAAGACGACCCACAACCAATTGCCGAACCGAGCCGACGTGAAGTCCGAATCGTCGACCAAGGTCACCATCGGAAACTGATTGATCGGCGATGCGTCGCCGCATAAATTTACGAACTTGGCAAGCTGTTCTCGATCGGCCTCGCTTCGGCATGGCGGCGAGTCGACGGCCAAGATGCCGGGCGCGACGATCCGCGGATTGGAAAACCCATCGGGCAGCGTGATGTCCGATGGAATCGATGTCGGCAAGTCGCGGATCGGATCGCCCGTCGCCGCGACGACGACTTTGGAACCTTGATTGAATCCGGTGCCGCTGTAGTCCAGCGTGTCGATGGTCGTGCGCGTGTGGAAGTGCAAGTCGCGTCGCCAATCGACTCGCGCCAAAATGTGACGGAAAAATTCCGCCTCGTCATGAATGTCCAACCGATCGCCCGGATCGTCCGTGATCCAAAGGTACTTCGCCAGCGACAATTGCCCGTTGCCCAGGATCGCGTTTGCTTGCGTTAAAAGCTCCTGCGGCGCGGCGCGATCGAGGTACGGCATGTAACGCTCGCTGCCGATCGCCAACAACAACGGATGCACGCCCGCCGCGTCGACCGCGTGGACCGCTTTCACGCCGGGGATCACCGATGGAATGATCGGATCGGTCAGTTCGTGGATCAGTTGCCCGAACGTCGTGTCTTCCTGGGGCGGACGACCGACGACGGTGAACGGCCAAATCGCGTCGTTGCGGTGCCAGACCTTTTCGACTTTCATCATCGGAAAGGGGTGCCGCAAACTGTAATAGCCCAAGTGGTCGCCGAAGGGCCCTTCCGGCTTCGTCACCGCCGGATCGATCGTGCCGACGATCGCGAAGTCGGCGTCGGCGTACACCGGCGCGTGGGCGTTACCATCGATTGCACCGGAGATCATCGGGATCCGTCTGCCGGCAAGTGCCCCGCCGAACGTCAGTTCCGTCAAGCCTTCAGGAAGCGGCATCACGGCAGCCACCGACATCGCCGGCGATCCGCCGACCGTGATGCAAACGCGCAGCGGTTCGCCGCGATCGAGCGCCGCGCGATGGTGAACGCCCATGCCGCGATGAATCTGATAATGCAATCCGATCTCGCGGTCGGCGACGTAATCGTTGCCCGTCAACTGAATGCGGTACATGCCAAGGTTGACGTTCATCAGCCGGCTTTGCTTCGACCCGCCGGCGGACTTTGGGTCGTCGGATAAGACTTGCGGCAGCGTCACGAACGCGCCGCCATCGTCGGGCCAACACTTGATCGGCGGCAGGTCGCTGATCCGGCACTCGTTGGCCTGCACCGCGCCGCGGCCGACGTTCTTGGGCAGCATGCGAAGCGCCGTCAACGGCACGCCGGCGTATCGAAACGGTTTCTTCGGAAGTGCCGACGGATCCAGTTTGATCTCGATCAACCGCCGCACCGATTCCAACGTGTCGCGGAACAGATAGCGAGCCTGTTCCAGCGAAGCGAACAAGTTCGACGCGGCCGGAAACTTGGTGCCGCGGACATTGGTGAACAACAATCCTGGTCCGCCGCTGGCATAAACGCGGCGTTGGATCTCGGCGATCTCCAAGTGCGGATCGACTTCGTCATTGATTTCGATCAACCGCCCGCCGGCTCGCAGATCGTTGACGACATCGCGGGTGGATCGGTGCTTCACGAGTAAAAACAGTTCGGGAAAGGTTCGGTGGCGGATCGGCGACGGTTCGCCGGGCTAGGATAACCGCCGCGCCGGCGCTAAACTAACCCGGCTTAGAACGCCTGCGGCGACGACGACTTTAACCCCACCGGAACGAATGCCCAACGCCTTGCCACTGCCGATGCCCAAACTGTCCGTTGCGACCTCTGCGATCGATCAAGAGGCTGATGTGCTGGTGATCGGGTTGGTCGACGACAAGCCCCTGGCGGCGACGGCCGCGGCGCTGGACAAGGCGACCGACGGTTGGCTGGCGCGTTTGATCAAGAAGGGACAGCTTCGCGGCAAGCGCGGCGAGATGAGTCTGATCGCTTCACCGCGGATCGAAGGGCCGACGATGATCTTGGTCGTTGGACTGGGAAAGAAACCGCTGACTCGCGATGCGGCGTTCGACTTGTCATCGTCCGCGATCCGCAAGCTGTCCGACCGGCCGCGTGACCGAATCGTTTCGGCGATCACCGAGTCGTTTCCGGCCGACATGCACGACGCAATCGTCGCCGGCGCGATCTTCGGTTGCGAAGGCCAAGCGATCTATCAAGCCGATCCGTCGTCCAAGGTGCCGGCGGAGTTGTCATTCGTTGCTGCCGACGAAACCGCGATCGCTCGTGGTGAAATCCTTGGCACGTCGATCAATCACACGCGGCGTTTGGTCAACGAACCGGCCGCGATGATCTATCCCGAAAGTTTTGCCGCGGCAGCGAAAGCGATCGCGGACGATTGCGGCATGACGATCGAAATTTGGGACGAGGCGAAGCTTGCCGACGAAGGCTGCCGTGCGATCCTGGCCGTCGGTCAGGGGTCTTCCCAGAAACCTCGCTTGGTCATCATGACGCACCGCGGCGGCGGCGATGAAGCTCCGATCGCGATCGTCGGCAAAGGGGTCACGTTCGATAGCGGCGGCTTATCGATCAAACCCAGCGACGGCATGGTCGATATGAAGTGCGACATGGCGGGCGCGGCGACGGTGGTCGGAACGATGCGAGCGGTCGCGAAACTTGGCGTCAAGCAAAACGTGATCGGGCTGTGCGGCTTGGCCGAGAACATGATCAGCGGTTCGGCGTACAAGCTGGGCGACGTCATCGAAACGCGAAGCGGCAAGACGATCGAAATCTTGAACACGGACGCCGAAGGACGCGTCGTCTTGGCCGACACACTGGACGTCGCGATCGGTCACAAGCCGCGCGCGATGGTCGACTTGGCGACGCTGACCGGGGCGTGCATGGTGGCGCTCGGTAACGAAGTCGCCGGGCTGATGCCGAACGATGAAGGGCTCTGCCGATCGGTGCAAGCGGCCGCGGCGGCGGAGGGCGAACGGGTGTGGCCGCTGCCGATGTTCGACCTGTACGACGACAAGGTCAAAAGCAAAGTCGCCGACATCAAGAACGTCGGGGAAGGACGTTGGGGCGGCGCGATCACGGCGGCGAAGTTCTTGGAAAACTTCGTCGGCGACGTGCCATGGGTTCACATCGACATCGCCGGTCCCGCGTTCGCCGATTCGCCCAAGCCGCACCGCGACGCGGGCGCGACCGGCGTGATGGTGCGGACGTTGGTACGGTGGATCGAAGCTGGCGCGAACTGATCCGTGCGGCATCTCGTAGGCCTGCGGCTCCGCCCGCAGGAATCCCGCGGGCGGAGCCGCGGGTCTACGAAACACGCGGGTTTGCGAACGCGTGGGTTTGCGAAAGCCGTGGGTTTGCGAAAAACTTACGCCTTCACACCTGGCCAGAATTTCTTCCACTTGCTCTCGCTGGGCTTCTCGCCGCTCCCGTCTGAATCCAATTCACTGACCGTGCCGACCAGCTTGGCGGCCAGTTCGCGGATGCCCTGCGTGATCGCGGCCTTAGGGGCTTGGATGATCAGCGGCACGCCGTTGTTTCGGACTTCGACCATCGTTCGGTAATCGTTCGGTAACAGCGCAAAAATTTCGCGGCCGAGCGTTTCTTTGGCTTTCTTCAAGCTGATCTGGCCGGAGTCGAGTCCGGCGCGGTTGACGACGATTTCGATCTTGTCTTGCAGGCCTTCGATTTCGTCAAAGCCCATCATCAAACGCACGACGTTTCGCAAACACGGCAAGTCCAACTGAGTCACCAGGATGACCTTGGACGACGTTTCGATCGCCGCCATGTCGATGCTGCTGTACGTCTTGGACAGGTCGATGATCAAGTGCGTGAACGATGCCTTCAATAGTCCGATCACCTTGCGGATGCTGTCATCGGTGATCGAGAAAGTGTCGTGCAATTCGACCGGACGGGGCAGCAGGTACAGACCGCTGCTGTGCTTGGTCAGCGAACGCTTCAGCAATTGAATGTCCAGCCGCGAAATGTTTTGGACGACGTCGGCCAGCGTGTAATCGGGGATCGAATCCAGAAACACGTCGGCATCGCCGAGTGCCAAGTCCAAGTCCAACAGCGCGACGCTGTTCCGCGGATCGGCCGCCAAGACGCATCCGAGGTTCACCGCCGTGCTGGTCGAACCGACGCCGCCGGTCGCGCCAGCAATCGCGTACACTTCGCAGCCGCGTCCACCGGATTCGGACGAACCGAATTTTTGCTGGCTGACCCGACGCAGCGCTGCGTCCAAGTCGTCGCTTGCCAGCGGCAGCGTCAAAAATTCGCGAGCGCCGGCACGCATCGTTTTCAGAATCAGCGGCCCGTCCGTATTTTCGCTGGCCGCTAGAATCGCGGTGTCGGGCGAAGCGATGACCAACCGTTGGATCAGCTCGATCGCCTTTTCAGGATTCGCATCCAGCGATACCACGCCGACATCCGGCGCGGTCTGCTCGATCACGTCCGGGAAGAATTCGTAGCGTGAACAATCCGCTTCCAACCAGATCGTTTCCATGCCCAACAGCATCGCCTTGAGCGCTTCACGCGACCGATCATTGGGATCCACCAGTGCGATTCGTAGAACGTTACTCATGAGTCATGACCGTGAGAGGTTTTTTTGGTGGGCGGGAACGGAGCAGGATCATCGTCCTGCTCGGGTAGCGGGACAATCGAGACAATTGTCCTACTCTGGTTGATCCGACTACTCGGGCGAGCTGATCGAGACGCCGTTGCCGACCTCGATGGGTTGGGTGCCCGGCACGATCGCACCGGGTGGCAACACGACGCCACCGGACAGTTCGTTGCTCGGGTGCATCGATTGGTAACCGTGCATCGCACCATTCGGGTCGCCGATGATCATTTCGTTGTAGCCGCCACTGGGATAGCCTTCGGTACCAGGAGCACAGTTGCCGTCGCCGCCCATGATATTGGGCACTTCGATGTGACCGTTGATGAACAGTTCGCAGTCGTTGGGCGACATACTGTTCAAGCCCGGACCACCGACGGGGACTTCGTGCGGATCCATCGCCCCGACGAATTCAGGCGTCACCATGATCAGCAGTTCGATGTCGTTTCGTTCTTCGCGGACGCGGCGAAACATGGTTCCGATCAGCGGCAGTTCGCCAAAAAACGGTGTCGAACGCGTGACCGCTTCCGTACGGCTTTGCAGCAGTCCGGCGACCGCGAACGTTTGACCAGCTTGCAATTCCACCGCCGTTTCGACGTATCGCGATTGGAAACCGGGAACGTTGATGCCATTGGCTTGAATGCCCAGCGAAGCATCGACCTGCGAAACTTCGGGGCGGACTTCCAAACGGACTCGGCCGGGCCCGACGACGAACGGCAAGAAGTCGATCGCGGTTCCGAATTCCTCGAACTGAACCGAGATCGCGTTGTTTCCTTGTGGCACGAGGTACGGAACCTTACCACCGACGTTGAATCGAGCAGGACGTCCGTGCGTTGCAACGACCGTTGGTTCGGCGAGCAACTTGACGAGGTCGTGACGGTTCAGCGCCGTGATCAGCGCCGTAAAGTCGCCGCCGTTGTAGAACAACCGATTCGTCGCGTCTTGCGCCCCCGCGGTTGACGGCAACAACCCGCTCGTCGTGCTCTGCCCCAGGTCGATCAAGCTGCCGGGCGAAGAATAGAAGAATCCGTTATCAGAAAATGAACCCCAGTCGACCCCCAAGTCCCGCAGCTTCGTTCGCGAGACTTCCATGATCCGAGTGTGCAGCAGAATCTGTTGCACGCCGACGACGCGGATGTTGTTGACGACGGTGGCGTAGAACTGTTCGACGATGGCGACAGCTTTGTCGACATCATCGACGCTGGTGACGCTGCCCGAAACGATCGCGCTGTTGTTGACCGGCAAGACCTTCAAGCTGGCCAGCGGTAATTGCTGGGCCAGGATGCCTTCAACCTCTCTCGCATCCGGGGTCACGGTGACGTCGACGGTGTAAAGCTTGTCGTTGATGTCCCAAAGATTTAGCTGCGTCGTGCCGGGAGCCTTCGCAAAAATCTGAATTTGATTCTGCGATACCGGCGTTGCCCCCAAGATCCCTTCGTTGTGAACTTGGAACTTTGGGATGCGCTCTTCCAGCGTCAAGATCCGACTGCTTTTGACAAGCATGTCCAGCCGTTCGACGGACTGGGAAATGTTTTTGTTGACCGGGGACGAGTTCGATGCGAGACGAACCGCGTCTTCCTGGGCGTAGGCCCGGTTCGACGTGTTCGCCGCCGCAGCGATCGTCATCACGAGTGCGGCAGCAATGTTTACGGTGAATCGGTTCGTTTGCATCGCGAAAGCGTCCTTGCAAGACTTGGTCCGAATCCATTCGGGCCATCAATGGACGTCACCCGGAGGCGACGTGTGATTGGGATGTCTAGGCGGGTAGCGTTAGTAAAAAAGTAGCAATTCGGTCAGGGCGAGCCTTTCGGACGACGCCCCGTCGTCCCCTCTTGAGGTCGCTCAATCTTCCGAACCACCGAACCCGCCCGACGATGGCGTCACCGGTTGGCCGGGCGGTTGATAGAACGGACTTTGTTCGCCGGTCAGGTAACTGTAATCCTGTTCGCCGCTTGCGGGTGCGGGCGCGGGTTCTTCGCCGATGTCGACGCTGGCCGAGGTGTCGTCCGCCCCACCGACTTCCCCGACGCGAACCGGCAACTTGCCTGGCACGAGCCAGTATTCGACCATCCGGTCTTCGACCATTTTGAACATCGAGAAGCCGTTTTCGTCCTTCACCTTTCGAGCCGGCCCGGTGCTGGCGGTGACTTGACGTTTCGCGTCGTCGTCTCGCTTCTGACGAGCCTTAGCTTTTTCGGCTTGCTCTTGTGCGGTGCGGTGGTCTTCCAACCAAGCCAGAAACTCTTTGCCGGCTTGGTTCGATCCGTCTTCGGTGCTGTAGTCGGCGTCGCTGCCCAGACTCAGTCGCACGTTGCCAAGTTCTTGAGCGTACTGCCAAGCGTCGGTGTCTTTTTCGTGAATCAACAACTGGATGTTGCGAAGGTTCTTCGACTTGTCTTCTCCGGCGCGACGTTCGGTGTCGCCGTCCAATGCGTAAACGCGAACGCCCATCAGGACGGTCTTGGACATCGATTGCGGAATCAGGTCGCTCTTGTTGAAGTACGCCAGCACGTCGACGCGGTCACCCGGTTGGATCAGGTTCGCGATCGTGACGTCGGCCGCTTTCAATGCGACGACTCGGTAACCCTTCGGCACCGTCGTCCAGTTTTCGTCCATCAGCTTGACCGGCATGATCGCTTCGCCGACGTAGAAGCGTTGCTTGGCGTAACGCTTTTTCAATTGTTCAAAATCGCCAGTCGCGCCTTGTGGCACTCGGTCGGCCGGCCACGGTTCCAGTTTCACGCGTTCGGGCGTGATCTCTTCGCCGATGTCGATCGCCGCCGTCGCGACGAAAATCTCCGCCATCGCGGCACCGGACTGGCCGCCGGCCTGCGCTTTGAGCCACTGGTTTGCCAGCACGGTTGCGAGCGTCCCGCAGACCAACGCCACCAATAGATAAGCTGATTTTCGCATGAGAGTCTTCGGGGTACGCAAATGAAGGGTGTTGAACGTCTCGACCAAAGTGCGAAACGTCTGACGACCCAAAGGAACCGTCTCAAGAGGGTTATTCGGAGCGATGCGGTGCATCGCTGCATCCCATAAAACTGTCCAGCTACGACCGTTGTGACCGCCCGGGACGCCGCAAGTTCACGCGGCAACGTAACCGGCACGGTTTAACGGTAGGCCCCTTCCATCCGCCGTATAAAGTCAACGACTCCACCAGCCGAGTGGCGGCGAGAGAGAGGAACAAGCCAGGGGCGGAAGCGTCCGGATCCCTCATCCCAGAAAAGCGACAGAGCGTTGCAAGCTGTTTCGCCGCTACGTGGCTGGGTCGCTGATCCCTACTTTGACGCGACCGGCAACTGGCTGATCATGCTTCGGCCGCTGAGTTGTTCGACGGCTTTTTGCAGGACCGCGTCGTCCGTGTCGGCCGCCAGGTGGCCGTAGTCGTCAGGGCGAGCGGCGATCGTGGTCGCACCGACTCGAACCGTCGGGGCGACGCCGTTGTGGCTGATCGCACGACCACTTGGCGAGTAAAACTTGGCCGTCGTCAGGCACAGGCCGAACTTTGCCGCCTGCATCCGGAAGATGCCTTGGACGCTGCCCTTGCCGTAGCTCGTCTCGCCGACGATCACGCCGCGGCCGCTGTCCGCGATCGCACCGGCGAAGATCTCGCTGGCACTGGCACTGTCGCCGTCGATCAGGACGGCCAACGGAACGTTCCAAGTGTTCGCACGATGGGCGGTGTAATCAAAATTCTCACGCACGTTTCGCCCACGCGTCGTCACGATCCGTCCGTCGGACAGGAATCGGTCGGCGACTTCCACCGCCGCCGATAACAAACCGCCCGGATTGCCACGCACGTCGATGATCAACGACTGCATCTTCTGGCGTTGCAATTCCCACAGGGCCCGTTCAACGTCGCGAGTGGTCGTTTTTTGGAAATTCGTCAGACGCAGGTAACCGACTCGGTTGACCGGATCGACGAAGTGAACATTTTCGACGCAAGGCACTTCGACTCGGCGACGTTGAACGCTGATCTCGCGAGCCACGTTGTCGGTGTCGACGACCGTGATCGAAACGAACGAGTGTTCGGGACCGCGAAGCAGGTCGGCGACGTAGCCGGGTTCGTTCTGATCCGTTCGGACGCCTTCGACCGCAACAATGCGTTCGCCGCCCCGAATGCCGATCTCTTCGGCCGGACCTTTCTCGATGACCGACAAGATTTGCAGGTGGTCCTCTTTGGCCTTCAATTCCAAGCCAAGCCCGACGAAGTTGCCTTCGATGTTGCTGAACATTTCATCGAGCTGGCTGGGTGACAACAGGCGGGTGTACGGGTCCAGCGTCGAAACGGCTCCACTTAGGAATTCCAGCACCACCGCGGTGCTGGAAAGGCCGAGTTCATCGTTGGCCTTGGCAGCGACGAATGCCGCGGTCGCTCGCAGGTCAAAACGCGTCGCGGTGCTTCGGCCTTGCAGTTGATGATGGATGTTCTGACGAAAGTCTTCGACGCGAGCCGGGTCGGCGTTACCGAGCAAGCGGTCGACGAACTTTTCTTCGACCAACGCCACTTCCAGCGCCGCGGTGCCGTGGATCTGTACGCGAGCCCAGTCGACATCTTCGACGTAGTGCGTTTGCAAGTTGGCGAGGATTTCGGAATACAGATCAAGCGCCTGCGAAGCGGTCATTTCGCGAATCGACGCAAGGTAGCTGTCGTCCTGGTAGCGACGATTGACGTCGTGGTGCAGACGACTGATGACCATGCGTTGGTACAGAGCCGCGTCTTCGGGAAAGTCCCGCGTCGCTTTTTCGTAGTGGCGAATTGCTTCGCCCCACATGCGATTGGATTCCAGTTCGCGGCCTTTGACCAGCTCGGTCGCGGGGGTCGGGACTTCAACGGCCGGTTGCGGCGATGGTGTCGCTTCGGGCGTTACAAACGGTTGCACCGGAGTAATGCGTACGGGGCTGAAAGTCGCCGGTGCCAGCGACGGCTTCAGCATCAAATGATCTTGAGCGGACGAAATTTCGCCCCGCAAAATGAATGCGGAAAATATGATTGCCACCAGCGACCCCGTCTTGGTAACGGTATCGAAGCGACGGCCGGCTCGGGGTGCGACTTGGTCCATGCGCAAAACATCCATCGGCATCGGTGGGGAGGACGCGGACGCTCAAAGAGGGAGGGATGAGCAGTCCACGCGAGCCGAGCGAGCGATGCAGGACGCTCGGCCACGGAAACATAGGTCACAAAGAATGCCTGGTCAAAAAACCAATCAGGCGGTGACCCGGAAAATTTGGTGCGACACTCACCGACGGTCTAGTCGATGAGCAGTCACCCCGGTTGTTCCGGTGATCCGACCAAAACGAGGGAAAATAGTTTCCTGGTCGTGGTCCAAATCCGGTCGGTTTCACGGCAGCGTGTTTCACGCCTCATGAACGTCCGACCCCGCTGCGCGTCATTGCGCAGATCACGACAAGCATCACTCTCGTCGCGGCGTCCCTCTCACAATAGACCGTGTCCAGTTCGCGGGCAATGTTTCGCAGGCGCGGCAAGAATCGTTACGCGGACGTCTCGCCCGCCTATTTGCGGCGAAAGCGGGCGGGTCGCCCACGCAACGAAAGCCGCTAGAACAGCAAGCCGTCGCCGGTGTCGCCTTCTTCCCATTCGCGGCGGATCTCGCGCAGCCCGTACTGCGCACATCTCGAACTGGTCACTGAGGCTTTGCAGGACGTCGGCCGAGGGGCGATCGTCATCCGCTTGGATCTCGGCCGCGATCGCGTACGCTCGCTTGCCTTGTTTGCAGTAATCCAGAAACTGATCCGGCGACGACGATTTGACTCGCCGCAAACTTTCCGGATACATGCCCGTCCAAAACAACGTGAAGTCGCCGATGTGACGGTGGACTTCGCGGCGAGCGACACCAAATCGCTGTTCGGCTTCGCGAATCATTTGAACGACTTCCGTTGCCGGACGGCCGTTGCCGCGACGAATGCGGTGGATGTCATCGACGCGGACGAACCGCAGCATCATGTCGCCGATGTAATCGACCAACTGAACGTCGGCCACCCCCAGCTTGCTGTAGAAGACACATTCGCTAAGGCCAGAGAAAAACCGATCGAGCGTCGACCGATCATTCGCATCGCTCTTGTTGCGTTCAGGCTCCATCGCTGCCTCGCCGATACGTGGACTTGATTGAGGAACTCGAATTGTAAAGCCGAGCCCGTCTATGCACCTGAATCCCACAATTAATTGCACCGGAAAGTCAAGTCAAGACGAATCACGCGGGGTACTTCGTCGCCAACGGTCCGCTCGGGTCGGTGATCGGGAAGCCCGGGATGTCGGTTTCACCCACGAACAAATAGCCCGACGTTGGACACTTTGCCTGATTTTCGATCGATAGATTTTCCACCGCCGTCGTGATCACCAACTTTAACTTGCCGTCATGACGAACCAGTGCCGGGCAAGTGTTCTGCGGTGCGCCAGCGGTCACCCAGGTACAAATCAATGCACCGGAGTCGAAATCGTACAGCCGGGTTTCTCCCTGCGGTTCGACCCAGGGATTGAACATCGACACGATCAATCCCTTGCCGCCGTTTGCGGTGTTGCCGTTTTCGATGTTGCCGTTTCCAATGTTTAAGTGCCGGGCGTCAAGATCATGCCGTCGGGCACCGCGGGATCGGCGGTCAAGTCGAGCACCGTGGTCGGCTTACCGAGCGTTCCCGCATCGATGTCGATCGGATACTTCACGATCAATCGCGTCGGCGAATCGATGTCGATCAGGTGATGCGATCCGTCGGCTTCGGTGATGACGGCCTTGCCGTTGCTGCAGATCTGATCGTTGCGTAGGCGGATCAACTTTTGATCGCGACCGCGAAATAGGTACAGTCCCGCCTTCTCGGTCTCGAACGCCAGGTCCTTGGTCCCGAAGATCAGGTTGTCGCCAAACAGGACGCCGTCGTTGATGATCGTGTTGTCGACGTCCGAGTCGATGCCGCTACAAAAGGGACTCCACGACCCGTCGGCGGTATCCAAGATGCCGAGTTCGCGTTCGCAGCCGACGACAAACTTGCCCGCTGATTCGCACTCGAACGCAAAGCCTGGGCGACCGGGAAGCTCGTACGACAGGTTCGTACCCGTCGCCATATCGAAAACGTTGACACTGCCGACGGTCGATCCAGCACCGTGCTGAATCCCGACCCAACTGAATTTACCGTCCGCCATCGGAATCGGGCCTTCGGGCAGGAACCGTAGCTCGCTGGTGGTGGGGAAATCGAGGGATCGGGCGAGTCGGGTTTCGGACATGGGGGACCGCGGGCAGAAGGGGGCGGAGAAAGGAGAGCTTGGAGCTTCGAGCTTGGAGCTTGGAACGCTGGGGGAGATGGTGTCGGGGACACTTTAGAGCGCTTGGTCCTTCGTTCCAACTGGACGACGGGGTATCGTAGTGCGTTCTGTTTCCTTCCCAGCTCTTGTGTCAGGTGTTTTGCTTCCGTGTCTCTTTCGATCATGCGTCGTTTCAGTTTTTGCGCCGGGCACCGTCTGGTGGGGCACGAGGGCAAGTGCCAAAACCTTCACGGTCACAACTACGTGGTCGAGATCTACGTCACCGGCCAGCAGCAGGACGCCGTGGGCAGAATTTTGGATTTCAAGCAGTTGAAGAACGCGATCAACAATTGGTTGGACGACAACTGGGACCACACGTTCATTTTGTGGGACCAGGACGAAAACGGGTTGGCCGCAATCCGATCGTCGCAGCCGCACCGGGTTTACGAATTGAATTGCAACCCGACCGCCGAGAACATGGCGATTCACTTGTTGGACGTGGTATGCCCGAAAGTGCTGGCCGGCAGCGGTGCGACCGCATTCAAAGTACGCTTGTGGGAAAGCGAAGAAACGTGCGCGGAAGTCAGCCGCTAGGCACGACCGCGATTGCACCCTCTCCATTTCCAACGTCTGGCCGATGCAAATCCTGCAGCTCAACCACGTCACCTTGCACGTTTCTGACGTGGCGATCAGCACCGCGTCCTGCCGGCAAACGCAACCATCGCGTAACGCCCCACCGAAGCCGCTGGCCTGATGCCGGATCAAACGCCAACGCCGATGGCTGGACGCTGAAGGAGGTGGGCGAAGTAATTTCGATCACCTGTCTTTGCGTACACGCATGTTTGGGACGTGATTTTTGCTTCGACGCATAAACTTGGCAGGAATCATTTCGGACGGCAGCCATTTTATTGAGTGTCATCGGCGATCTGCTTATGTTGGGACCACCTCTTCCCCCTTCGGGGTGACTCAGTTCCCCTCCATTGTCTTCGCCGGCCAGACCGCATAGTCAACTCTTCTCGCAGTGGATGCGGTCCACAGTTAGGCGAATGCAGCAACGCAGGTCTCGCCATGACGTCCGATCGCTCTCGGTCACCTAGCCCGCAATGCCGCGGCAAATCCAAGCTCGTTCCGGATCGCACCAAAACCACTCGCGACCATTCGTCGCTTCGTCGCAGAGCCTTTGCGGAATTGTTGGAACCGCGGCAGATGCTGGCGGGCGACGTGGATCGGGTGCCCGCCAACGTTTCGGTGCTTACGACGGCGGAAGGCGAAGACGTTGTCGCGCAGGCCGAGCGGTTTGGGGCGGCGGCTGCGGATACGGCTAGCTCGTTTGCCAGCGGGCTTCGCGATGCGGTCGCTGAGATCTCTCGTGTGGTCAATGCGATCAACGGCGCACCAGCGGTTGCAGCAGAGATTCCCTACCTCGGTTCGTTGATCCCCGATTCGGTTGCCGGTACGACGTTGATCGACACGCAGTCGCTGCAATCGTTGTTTCAGTTGGCCGATCGTTTTGAAACCGACATCGTCCAGCCACTGGAAAGTTATCTCGATTCCAACCCGACGGCGTCGGCGTCGCAGTTGATCGCTCAGTTCGATTTCCTGAATGCCGTGTCCGGTTTGGCGAGCGGTCAATCAGGCGTTCAGTTGAACTTCAATCCGCAGCGGACGTTCGAGAGTTCGCTGGCGGCCTTGTTGGATCCGATCACGACGCGCGGCGATAGTCTGCTCGGCGCGATTCCCGGCGATGCCTTGTCGCTGAACTTGCCGTTTGATCTTTCGCTGGAAGATTTCAGCTTCGATGTGATTCGCGACGCTGCCGAAAACATTTCGATCGCAATCCCCAACCTGCAACTCAACTTGGCTCGTAGTGCCAGCGTGCCGATCAACTTCGCCGCAGACGTCGGCTTCCTTTCCGGCGGCGTCGCGGGCGGTTCGCTCGATTTGGACTTGGGACTTCGCATCAACACAAGCAGTCTGCTCGGTGGAACGGTGTCGCTGGCATCGCTGCAAGAACTCTCGCTCGGTTCGCTGCTGGACGACATCAACTTCGACATTGTCGGCGATGGACTGAACGTTCGCTTGCCGTTCGACTTTGACTTGGCCGGCTTTGACACCGACGGATTGCTGCCGACGTTCGTGTTGTCGGACGCTAACCCGCTTGATCAGATCTTTCCCAAGCTGGAATTGCAAATTCCCGACGGTGCGGACTACTCGGCAGAATCGTTGTTGGGTTTTCACACGATTGATTCGTCCAGCATTCTGTCGTCGCTCGATCAACTCGGCAGCGTCTTCGGAGCGTGGCAGGAGGGTGACCTGCTGAACTTCCCGTTGCCGCTGGGCCAAGACGTGACGCTGGGACAAGCCTTTGGCTTGGCCGAAGGTTTCAGTGGGGCGGTGCTGCAGTTTTTAAAAGACGGCGATGGTTTGCCAGCGTTCAATTCGATTCAAGAAATGATCGAGTTGATTCCGGGTGTCAGCGACGTGACTCAAAGCGAGGCGTTCTCGTATGACCCGCAAACGCAATTGCTTACGCTGTCGCTCGACTTCTTCCGCACGCCCGGGCCCATCGTTGGACAGGTGGACTTGTCGCTGATCGCGGGAGCCTATGATTCGCCGATCGGGTCGATTCAAACCATTTCCAACGGTTCGATCGACAGCAATCGACTGCAAGTCACGCGAGACCTTTCGTTCGGTTTGCAGTTGCAGATTGATTTGTCCAACAACGCGAAAACGGAAAACATCGTCGACGTCACGAAGGTGGCCGTCGACGCAGGTAGACAACTACCAACGCCGGCAAGTATCGGTTCGCGTTCGGCCGTCGCGGACTCGATCACCGACTTTGCCGATGGCATCGGCGAGAACACTCGTTTGTGGACGCCGATGATCGACGTGCTCGAACGTCTTGGATTGGCGCATCTCGCGAGTGATCCTGAAGTGCTGCAAGTTCAATTGCGTGACGGCTCCGTCGTTTCGGCCAACCTTGGCACCATTGAATCAAACACGACGATCGCCGATTGGCTTGCTCGCAGCCGAGTCGTTCGGAACGGCGTCGTTGTGATGGAAATGCAATTGGTTCCTTACGGATTCAGCGCTGAGAAGCTCGACTTGTCCGATCTCGTTGGATTCGACGAAGGCAACCGAATTGTGCTCCGCGACTACACGACGGCGGCCACGGAAGACTTCGGTTCGGTTGACGTTCAGTTGACGCTCGGTGACGGCGCAACTTACGGCTACAACGACGCCACGGTGTTTCCCGAAGGCCTTAGGACGCTCGATCTTCCCCAGGCTCAATTCCCGTCGGTGGGCAGCGTACGTCAGAAGCTAGCGCAGGATCTGGAGACCTACCTGGAATCCACGTTTGCGGCGACATACGCCGGCGAACGTTGGAACATCAACGTTCAGCACGCGAAGTTCATCGGTGCGAACGGTATTCCGAACCCGAATGCCAGTACGCCAGAACTCGCAATCGACGCAGATTTGCTGGGCGGTGCAAAGCCGGTCAGCTACTATCCCGTCGATCCCAACGAATCCCAAACGATTTACCCACCAATCCTGGCGAAACAACTTGGTTTTCACGATCGGAGTTCGTCGGAGATGGACATCGATGTCTTCCTGAACACTGAGGTTGATCTAGCAGCTTATGACTACAGCACCACGGGAGAAGAAACCGTCGCGAAGGATCGTTACTTTGTCCTGTTGCTTCACGAGGTACTGCATGGCCTTGGTGTCATCTCGTCCATTGAGCCCGACGGCACAATGCAATTTGCCAACCGGCCGTTTCATTATGATTCATTTCTAAAGCCCGTCGGTTCGATCGACTCTATCAATGACTTAAGCGTCAACGATCGTCAGGATCTATTCGTGTTCGGAGATGACGTTCGGTTCGACGGAGCGTTTGCCAAGGCCGCAAACCCGCTCGCGACTGACGAAGTTCTAATCTTCAATCCGGCGGGATTCCAACCCGCCACGACGTTCGTTCACGTTGACGAATCGCTCTACGCGACGACTGGCGAGACTCTGCTTCCGAACATCGATAAGGCCTATCGGCAACCGACTTCCTACACGCCGTTGACGCTCGGCATACTACAGGATTTGGGCTACCGGTTAGCGGCTCCTGGCGAGACGACACTTTATCAAACCAGCAGCCAGCCGTTGTTGAGTGCCTTGTTCGACGAAGATCGAGGACCTGATGGAGGGCTTCGATCCCAGCAGCTTTCGTTTGCATTTAGCCTGAGTGAGCTTGAGGTACCAGTCATCAATTTTGTGGATGCTGGGGTACCGGTCAATGACGCATTGGAAACCATCGTCTTCGAGTTTCAAGATGGAAGCACCGTTGAAAAAAACCTTGAAGCTCTCGATCGTTTGTTGCTTGGCGATATCTACTCGTTGGCTGACGAGATCGAAAACTTGCAAATCATTCGCCGCGGCTCGAACCTGATCTTCCAAGACATTTCGATACCAACCAATGACGGAAAGTTTTCGATTTCGTGGAAGGAATCCGGCTTGAGCCGTGTTCGCGAAATTGGCGACCTGGTTCCGTTTGGTACCGCCAGCAAGCCGGCCGGAGGCGAGCCAGCGGTTCTTGTGGCCGACGAAATTTTTCGGCCTCTTCCCTACGACGAAATTGCGCCCGTTGATCGCACTGCAACACTGGGACGATTGCTGGCGGGCACCCCTTTCGCCACTCAGATCTTTGGCACCGAATCCAGTGCCGATATCACGCTCGGTAGCGGAGAAGTGATAAGCATTTCCTCTGGCACGCTAACGCCGGAAACAACGATTGCTGATTTGATCGAAACACTTACGGTGTTGGATCAAGACGACGAACTTCTGCTGATTGCCAGTTTCGTTGACCGTAGCGATCAAATGTATTTGTTGGATGTAGCTCGGCAATTGCCCGACGCCCCGCCGGCGACAGTGCCGTTCCGTCTTTCCGATACGAGCGACGGATTCGGAATCTACGCTTTGCTTTTCAGCGACAGTCAACGCTCGGCAAATTCAGTTTTTGATAGGGACGGCAACGCGAGGATCATTGGCCCGTCTCTTTCCGGCCTTCCAGGACAAACTTTCGAGCGTTACGAACGTCCGGGCATCTTCGTGGATGTCACCCCGCAAACGCCAACGTGGACTCTGGTCGGCGATTTGGTTCGTCGTGACGGCGGTGATGCGAACGTCGAACAAAATGCCACAGTGACACTGCGTAACGGGCAAACGGTTGAACTATTTTTCGGCCAATCCGACTCTGCGACCATCGCGGATGTGATCAAGGCGAATCGGTTTCGCAACGCCGACGGCGATCCGCTGGCAGAGCTAAAATTCAACGGTAGCGGCTTCTCATTCCACGATTACTCCGGCGGCACGGGCACGCTGAGCGTGTCCGAGCTTTGCAAGGTTCATTGTTCGCGGTCGGGCTTGGTAACGTTGGCGACGATCCTAACGTCATCGAACCGGGGCTTGTCACACGCAGTTCGCTGTTGTTCGGAAAAGACACGCCGCTTTCCCGAATCTTGGGCGACACCAGTCCGTTTCTGGATTCCGCGTCGACGAACCTGATACTACGTTTGCCCGGCGATGACTCCGGCGGCGCGAACGTGTTGGTGCCTCGTTTTCATACGCTCGGTAACTTGCTGGAACAACTGACCATTCGCCGCGATGGCGTTCAACTGACGCGTGCCGAAGTGGTCAACGAACGCATTGAGATCACGTACTTGGGAAGCGAGACGGGGCTGATGGAGATTGTAAACACCGGTTCGCTCGGCCCGGGCTGGTTGGGCGGACTGGTGCCGATCGGAGTCGCATATTCCAGCGGTGTGGGCGGGGAAGCGAAGTTGGTGGGGCCACCGTTGGTGACGCCGCTGCCCGATCAAGGATTGCTGCCGATCAACCGCGATGCGTTGGTGATGAACACGCTTCGTCGTCAATTACTTATCCGCGACGACCTGACCAGCAACGCGATTGCGAGGCTGCGAAACGGCGACGAGTATCCGATCTCGACGGGCCTGATAACAGACACGACGACCTGGGGCGAATTGCTTGGGCGTCTGTCGGTTTCCGATGCAAACGGTAACCCTGTGCTGCGAGCCTCTTTGGTCGGCGATCAACTGCGTTTTGAAGATCTGACGACGCAGGCCGGCAACAACGACTTTGTGCTCGCAAACGCGGACGGAAGCGTCTTCTTTCGTGGACTTGATCTGATTACGTTCGGCGATGAAGTCCTGCGAGACTTCGATCAACCGGATCGCTTGCAGTCGAAGTCGCTTTCGACGATCCAGTGGCAGCTCGGCACACCACTGGGCGTGATCCTGGGCGATGATTCGCCATTGTTGCAGCCGGACGAATCATTGGAGTCGGATAATCTGTACATCCAGTTTGGTAACGGGGTCGCCACGACGGTCAGCCTGCCAACGTTCACCGCCACGTCAACGCTACGGGATGTGCTGGACGTGTTGCAGTTCGAGGTTCGTGCGCCGGGCGTGGAAGGAATCTCGACTCGTTATGAGAACGGGCGCTTCATCATTTCGGACTTGACGCCGGTCGAGTTCCAGCAAGAACCATTTGCGATCTACGCGCAGTCTCGCCAACCGTTGATACGATCGTTGTTCCATTCGCTGATCGACTACGACCGCGACGCCGAAGTCACCAGCGCGCCGTTGATTCCCGACACGCTGGCCAGCAACCTTGGTCCGCATACGACCGTCGGCGAGTACCTGAAAACGAAGGGCTTGGCGTCGCTGTTGCCCGAAGCGATCGACTACGAAGTCAACTACTCGCTTCGCAACGGAACCAACGGCAGTCTCCGTGCCATGATTTCGTCGACGACGACGCTGACCGAACTCGCCTCCTTGTTCACCGTTCGCAGCGAAGCCAATGATGTATTGATGCTGACGTCGCTTCGCGTCAGCGAATCGGTGATCGGCGAAACTCAGTTGCAGTTCGCAATGACGGACTTAACCGAAGTCACCGGCGACGCCACGTTCAGCGTCACCGCGGACGCCGCCGATGCGACGACGGGGCTGATCGGTGTGACCTTGGGACTGGCCGGCATCGACCAGAGTGGCGGTGGCAAGATCGTCGGTCCGAAGCTGGTCCTGGTCGAGAAGGATATCACCGAACGAACGCGGATCAAGTTGACCGAGCCACCGGTCTTTCACGCGGGCATCGGCTTCTCGGCCAGCAACATTAACGCCGAAGCTCGGATTGGTGACCTGTTGTCCGCGGGATTGCAAAACGGCAACGCGAGCGGTTCGGTGACGATCGACGTGACGATCCGTCCGCCCGCCGGACAAGACTTCCTGACCCTGAAAGATTTGGCTCGCTCGATCACCAATCCACGCAGATACCTGGACGTTGACATCGACGCCGACCTGCAATTCGGTACCGAACTGGTCATCGACTTGGCGGGCTTGAACGACATCCCGACCAATCCGAACGAGATTCCGCGCATCGACTTTGTTTGGGAAAACATCATCACGGCGGACCCGACGTTGCGTTTGCAACCGGAAAACCTGTCGTTCACGTCGGCCAATTTCGAGAACCTGATTCAGTTCGGTCAGTTGTCCGTGGAAGACATCATCAACCTGATTCGCAAAGTCGTCGACTTGGTCGAACGCATCAGCGGCGAAGGGCTGCTCGATCGTCAACTACCGCTGGTCAACACATCGCTGGGCGAAGTGTTGAACACGGTGGACTATGTCGCCGATCTGGTCGATCGAATCACCGGCGACCCCGACGCGTCGCTGGAAACGTTGGAAGCGGAAATCAAAACGCTGCTGGGGTTGCAACCGGATGAGTTCACGTTGACGTACGACTTGACCGAACACATCTTGCGAGCCGACTTGGACCTGGGCATCACTCGCAACACGATGGCATCGTTCGATTTGGACGTGGCCGACCTGAACCTGTCGCAACTCGAAGGCTTAGTTGACTTTTCGACCAGCGGAAACGTCAGCGTCTTCGCCGATGCCACGCTGAAGGCGCACCTTGGGCTTGATCTTGATGATCTAGCGACCGGCAGCTTTGATGACGCGGTCGTTGTTTTCGACAGCAGCGGTTTGACGGCGGGGACTCGCATCGCGGCCGATGACATTGCGTTCACGACGTCGGTGCTTTCGATCGGGGTGGCCGTTGGTCCCGGCCGCATCGTGCTCGACCGAGATGGATTGAACTTCGACGGCAGCGCCGAAGACAACACGCCCGCCACGATCGGCGTCAAGTCGCGCGGCGCGTGGCAGGGTGGTCGCAAGAGTTTGACGGAACTGACATCGAATGATTTTGAGTTTGATTTCAGCGCCGCTAATGCCAGCCTAGGCGTCGACTTGCCACTGACATTCTTAGGCCAAACCGAGCCCTTGCAAGTGCGCTGGGACGATCTGTCGGCACTTAACTTTCTTGTTCTGTCGCCGCCCGGCACGACGATCGACCAGTACACCGGCACCCGTCCCAACGTGATCGCGGTGCCCGACATCGAAGGCGCGGTTTCGAGCGTTTCGCTTGGCGATGGCTTGATTGCGCTGGCCGAAGGTTTGCAGGGACTCTTCGCAATCATTGACGATTACTTGGGCGACGAGGTGCTGGGCATTCCCGTGCCGCTGATCGGTGAAGGATTGGCCGACGCGGTCAGCTTCGTCGAATCGTTCGTCGCACCGCTGGCCGATGAACTTCGCGGAGCCACGTTTGAAGAAGCGGTTTCAACGGTCGGCCAACGGATTCTGTTCAATACGCTCGGCCCTGGCGATAACGGCAACGGGCTGAACGTGCTGCGTGACTTGAACAACGACGGTGCGATAACGCTGGCGGACGTCGGCATCACGATCAATTCCGAAGAAGAAATTGCTTACGCCATCAACATCGGTCGCACGGGACTGAACCTATCGACGCCGATCAACCTGGACGTCGGCGGCAGCGTGCTTGGCCTGGAACTCGGCGGCGACGCGATGATCACGGCCGGCTACGGGATAGATCTCGTGCTCGGATTCAATCGCACGCAAGGTCCGTTCTTGGAATTCGGCACCGGCACTGAACTCGCCATCGACTTCTATGCCGGCGTCGACGACCTCGTTGGGGACGCGAAATTGGGACCGTTGCAAGTTCAAATCGCGACCATCGACGCCGCCGATTTGACGCTCGCCCAGCGACAAGCGACGCGGCTTGACCCGAACGATCCCAACACGGAAGCCGTCAACGCGGTTCGCGGCGGATTCGGCATCGACTTTCCCGCCGGACGTTACACGCTAAGCAGTCTCGGATCGGCTCTCAACCGCGTGCAAGTGACCAGCGAGTTCGTCGGCAGTCTGCACACGCGAATCAACACGGGCATCAACACGTCGATCAAAGGCATTCCGTCGTTGGTTGCCGATCTGCATTTGAACTTTGATGCCGCCAACGGTTCGCTGTCGGACGTTTTCGATTCGTTAACGACGCCGACGATCAGTCTGACAAACGTCGGCTTGGACTTGGGCTCCTTCGTCAGCAACGTGTTGGCTCCGGTGCTCGAACCGGTCAACGATTTCCTCGATCCGATTCGACCGGTGCTCGACCGATTGACTTCGCCGATTCCGGGACTGAGTGATCTGATCGGGCCGACGACGTTCACGGACTTGATCGGAGTGTTCGGCGAAGGCGGCGAAACGGTGGGTCAGTTCATCGAATCGGTGCAAAACATCGTCACGCTGATCGACATTCCAACCAACGCGGAAACGATCATTTTGCCGTTGGGTAATTTCGACACGATCTTCGATGAATTCGGTGCGCTGGTGCCGGTACCAATGGGTGGCCAAACGAATTTCGATGATCTTCTGAACACCGTCGGCGAAGACGTCGCGGAGATGCGTGACTACTTGCGAAACATTCCGCAGGAAGCGCCGCAATACAATTCCAGCGGCGAACTGATGGTGACGCCTGGTAAGTTCAGCATCCCATTGCTGCAAGATCCGACGTCGGCGATCGGGTTGCTGTTTGGCAACGACATTGATTTGCTGAAGTTTCAAGCGCCTCGTTTGGAAGCGTCGTTTGATTTTAACGTTTCGATCCCCGTCTTTCCCATTTTCAGTTTGACCATCGGAGGACAGTTCAGCACCGCGATCGACTTTGCGTTCGGTTACGACACGTTGGGCATTCGACAGTTCGCCGAATCGAACCGCGCCATTGATTTGCTGAACGGATTTTTCTTTGATGACCGCGCCGTTTATTCGGGCGGCAGCAAAGTTTCGGATGTGCCCGAACTGACGTTTCGCTTTGCCGTGACTGCCGGCGGCGAACTCGATTTGCAAGTCGCCAAGGCAGGCATCGAAATCGGTGTGGGCGCCCAATTAAATTTGGACTTGAACGATCCCGACGAAGACGGCAAGGTGCGTTTCTCGGAAATCTTTGCGAACTTGCAACTCGGTAACGCACCAGGGTTGGGGCCACTTTGGATCTTTGATCCCTCGGGACAGCTCGACATTTTCGTCACCGCGTATGCGAAAGCGTTCGGCATTCGCGTTCAAACGACGCTGGGGCCGAAGGTCTTGGTCAACTTCGACTTCCCGCGGCCTGAACCCGCCAACCCCGTGCTCGGACACGTCGAAGCGGATGGACGATTGGTGATTCACGCGGGGCCGAATGCGGCACTGCGCGTCGAAGGCGATTTGAGTGACGGTGAAGACATCATCTTCATCAGCCAAGACGAGGACACGGGCAAGACGGTCATCACGGCCTACGGAACCGATCAAACGTTCGACAACGTGACCAGCGTGTTCGTGGATACCGGTCGCGGCAACGATGCGATCTACGTCGACGAAGCCTACGACTTGCCCGTCACGGTTTACGGCGGCACCGGCGATGACGAAATCACCGGCGGTGCGGCTCGCTTGATCGCGTACGGGGGTGGCGGCAACGACGTAATCTTTGGCGGCAGCGGAAACGATCTGCTCTTTGGCAACGGCACCGACGTGATTGGCACCGAGATCATCAACGTGATCGGTTTGCCACCTCGCGTGATCATCACGACCGATCGAGATTTGATCGACGGTGGTGAAGGCGACGATGAAATTCACGGCGGCGAAGAAGATGATCAACTGCAAGGCGGCCCGGGCGATGACCGTGTGTTTGGCGATGACGGCACGGACTACATCGGCGGCGGGGACGGAAACGATTTCCTGGTCGGCGGTGCGGACGATGATGTTTTGTCCGGCGACAAGGGCAACGACGTTCTGCACGGTGACCAGGAAGACGGCAGCGGCACGGGCAAGGATTTCTTGCAGGGCGGTCAGGGCGATGATGTGCTGCGAGGCGGCGGCGGCGACGATGAATTGTTCGGCGGCATCGGCGGCGATGCCCTGTTCGGCGAAGCCGGCGATGACTTGCTTGTCGGTGCAGTGACCAGTCGCGACACACCGGGTTTTGAACTTCTGCAATCGGAACCCGACACCGCGGCGCACACCTTTGACGGTGGCACGGGTAACGATCTGATCTACGGAACCGCAGGCGTCGACATCGTCTTTGACATCAGCGGCATCACTCGCGTGTTCACTTACGAATCCAACGACCGAGTGACCACGGGCGACCAAGACGACCTGATTGAAACCGGCGATGGCGATGATGTTGTCGACGCGGGCCGTGGCAACAATCGAGTCTACACGGGCGCGGGCTTTGACATCGTCGACACCGGCGACGGCAACGACTTGATCGACTTGCGAGCGATCGGGCGAATCAACAGGGCAAACCCGCCACGCACTGGCGGACAGATCACTGACCAGGGCGGCGACAATCGGATCTTGACCGATGATGGCGACGACATCATCGACGTCTTGGCATCCGGTTCCAATTACATCGACGCCGGTGATGGCGACAACAACATTCGCACACTCGGTCTTGGCGGCGACACCATTCGCACGGGCAGCGGACGAGACATCGTTGACGCAGGCGATGGCAACAACGAAATCAACGTCGGTGCCGGCGACGACCGAGTGACGACCGGTGGCGGTAACGACAACGTGTTCCTGGGCAGCGGAAACGATATCGCATTCGTCGGTGCGGGCAGTGACGTCGTGATCGCGGGCAGCGGAAATGACTTCGTCGACGGCGGCAGCGGCAGCGATTTGATTCGCGGCGGCGAAGGCGACGATGAACTGGTCGGCGGCATCGGCAGCGACACGATCAGCGGCGATGAAGGCATCGACGTGATTTGGGGCGGGCTGTTGATCTACGATCGAGCCACGTTGCTGGCCGAGTTGGTCACGCCCAACGAGTACGACGCGACGCAATCGGCGATCGCTTTTCCCGCCATCGTACCCGCCGTGGTGGCCGGTGGACCGCTGCAAGGATCACTCGAAGACGGCGACGACTTTATCACCGGCGGCGCCGGTCTTGACTTCCTGTTCGGTGGTGGTGGCAACGACCGTATTGAAGGTGGCAGCGGCGATGGCTACATCGACGGCGGTCGCGGCGACGACACACTGATCGGCACGACGGGCAGCGACGTGATTCGCGGCGGTGACGGAGACGACGAGATTCAAGGCGGTCGTCACATCGACTTTTCGTACGGCGATGGCGGCGATGACTTCATCGTTGGTGGCAGTGGAATCGCAGTGTTAGGACAACACGAAGTCTTTGGCCAGCGTTCGTACGGTGGCACGGGCAACGACGTGATTTGGGCTTACGCTCATTCGACCGACAACACGCGTGAATCGGTTTTGCGAGGCGAGTACATCGACGGGGGCGAAGGTCGTGATGATTTGTTTGGCAATCTGCGACGCGACACGTTGATCGGTGGCGGCGGAGACGACCGGCTATTGGGCGATCAATTGGCAGGCCCCGACTACGCCGAAAATGAAAACTTCAAAACGACCGGTGGAGCGGATTTGTTGATCGGAGGACTCGGTGATGACATTGTCCAGGGCGGTGGTGGCGACGACGTGATCTACGGCGGCGGCAACGTCGATGAACTCGAAGGTCACGCGGGAGCCGACACGATCTACGGCGGTGGTGGAATCGACTTCATTCGTTTGGACGTTGACCCCGCCTACGCGTTTGGCGGCGATGTCATTGACGGACACTTTGACAACTCGCCCGGCGAAGGCGTCGCTGACGATGGCGCGACGGACATCCTGTTGGTCAACGGAACCGCCGGCAACGACATCATCACGATCGGTGGCGATGGATTGGGTCAAGCGATGGTCAACTACAACGGGCGACCGCTGCCGATCACGATCAAGGATGAATTCGGCAACACGTTGATCGAGCAGTACCAAATCAACGGGCTTGCTGGCGACGATCAGATTGGCTTTGAAGCATCGTTTGATACCAGCGATCTTGCCGCACGCAGTCGTGATTGGGTGGCCGTGTTCCAAGGTGGCTCGGGCAACGACACGCTGACGGGATCGTCCGGTCGTGATCGGCTTGATGGTGGCCGCGGCAGTGACACCGTCTTTGGACTCGGCGGCGACGATCGACTGTGGGGCGACAGCGGCGAAGGGGTCGCGGGCGACACCGATCGCTTGTACGCGGGCACCGGCAACGACGACTTGCTGGGCGGGCAAGGCGTCAATTACCTGTCGCGTGGAGCCGCGATCCAGGCGTCGTCGGTCCCGACTTCGGGATCTTCAACGACGATGGCACTCGCGAGGACACGGGACTGAATCGGATGCTCGGTCGTGATCGCAACGATTTCCTGTTCGCCGGCACGGGACTCGATTTCATGTACGGCGGTGCGGGCGTCGACGTGCTGCACGATCCGGATGGTCAGCCGCTGGAAAACTTTGGCGTGCCCGAGGGCGACGAGTGGCTTCAGTACGCCCGCAGCAACGATTCGGTTTGGTTCTACGGCGGCAGCGGTCGCGATGATGTGATCACGGTCGACTACGTGACGGAACCCGGATTGCTGGGCGGCCATCACTTGATCACGCGACTGACCGAGAACAACGGTTTCTTTTCGTTCGACGCGCAAGTGCGTTTGGACTTCGCCGCCACCAACGCGGACGGAACGCTGGTTTGGGATCCGTCGGACTTGGTTCAACGCGTTGAAGAATTGACCAATGCCGTTGACGACGATGCGAGACGAATTGCCGCGACGACGTTGGAACTCAGCGGCGATCTGCTGCCACCCGAAGGTGATTTTCTGGCGATCGTGGTCAGCGCCGGTGATGGCGACGACCAAGTGTTCGTCGGACCAACGGTCCAGAAAACCGTGTGGGTGTCGGCGGGCGCGGGCGATGACCGAGTCGAGTATTCCAGCGGCACCGCGATCTTGGTCGACATCGCCGACTCCGATCCGCGCAACGAAGTCGTCGGCGATGCCAATGATTTTACCGCTGCCTACGATCTCGATCGCATCCGCGATTCGGTCTACTACGAAAAACTAACGCTCGACAGTCCTGATGATGTCGACTGGTTCACGTTCACGGTCGATGAACTGCGATTCGATGACGACGCGCAGTTCGTCGTCGATTCGTTGTCCGATGAAGACGCGATCGAGTTTGACGTTCTATCAATTGGACCTCGATGGCAACCTGGAAAGGATTGCCACGGGCAACCTGCAAACCGATCCGTCGAACCTCGATCGACGACGAACGTCACGAACCGCAATGTCGATCGGACAACAGGAATTCGTCGAAGGCACGAGAGTGTACTTGCGAGTGCGAAGTCTTAACAACAGTCCCACCACGTACAACTTCGGTCTGGACTTCGCCGGCAACGATGCACTCGGTCTGAACCGCGTCGCGCTTGGCGTGCAGAGCGACACGTTCCTGCGCCGCGACGTCATCGTCGGTGGTCCTGGCGACGATATTCTGCGTGGCGGACCGAGCGAGGACTGGGTGATCGGCGGCAGCGGCAACGACATCATCACGGGCGGCATCGACGGCGATGCGTCGGACATTCTGATCGGTGAAGATGGCGACGACGTCTTTCAAATCATCCCCAGCCAAGGCGGCGCATTTGACGTCACGATCGTGGACGAAATCGAAGGCGGGGCGGGCTTTGATCGCATCTTGTTCTTGGGCGGTGACCTGGATGATCGCGGTCTGCCGGTGCCCGATCACGTCACGCTGCGTTATCAACCGCTGCTGAACGCGTACGAACTTGCGGCGAAGGTTTGGGACACTGCCAATCAAACGTTCCTGGTCGATGACAACGAGTTTGTCATTCATACGATCAGTTACCGAGCACGTGGTGTCGAGGCAACGGAGTTTGACTTACGAGCGGGCAACGATGAATTGCACCTGGAAGAATCGTCGATCAGCATCATTGACGGCGAACCGATTCGCGTTGGCGGTTACCAGTTCGATCGTCCAGACGGCACCACGGACGAAAGCGAAACGTACGGCATTTCGCCGGGTGATCGCCAAGTCGATGGCGGTGCGGTGAACTTCATCGTTCGCGGCGGCGATGGGAATGACTTGCTCTTTGGCAGCCCCTACGACGACGTGATGTTTGGCGGCGCGGGCATTGACCAGATCATTGGCGGTGGCGGCGGCGACGAAATCGACGGAGGAAGCGGCAACGACATTCTGATTGGCGATTCGCCAACGGAGATCACGCCTCTGCTTGATGATTTTGAAATCGTGGGTCGGACTCAACAGACCAACGACGTGCTGGGCAACGCCACCGTGCTTGACCTTTCAACTCGTTTTGTTGGTGGACTGACCCTGCACGATGGTGATTCCGCGGATTGGTTCTACCTGCCATCACCGCCGGGCGCTTCGGTGCTGTCGATCGACTTCGTCAACAACGATTATGGATTGCTGCGGCAAAACATTTTGGACCGCGAGATTGAAATCTTTCCCGCACGGTTCAATGCGACGACGGGCAGGTACGAAATCGCCCCGTCCAATGACGCGGCGACGGGCACGTTGGTGTTCGTCGATAACCCCACGGCAACGACGTTGGTCGCCGACGAATCGCCGCGCACCGATGGCGTCGGAATCGGCAACACGGTGACCGGCCGATTCCGTTTGGAAGTGACGGGTGAGAATCCGCAAACCGTGAACGCCACACTCTCGGGCGACATGTCGGGCGAAGAACTGCAAGAGGCCGTCAATCAGGGCCTTCGCGACGTCGGACTGTTTGATGCCGTGTTCGCGTTTTACGATGTCGCTCGCGAACGTTTGCTGTTGCAACCGCGCGTCGGGCAAGGCATCACCGTTCGCAGTTTGAATCAATTCTCGTTCGCATACTTTGGTTTCACCGACGGTCAAACCAACAATGGCGCTCCGTTCGCGCTCGGCGAATACTCACTGTCCAGCAACGTCGCCTTCGCATCGACCGCAGCGATGGGTCCGACGCAAACGCCTCGTCCGTTTGCGTACCCGACCGCCGATCGCAGTTCGCTGGCGTTTGATTCGCAGTCGCAGTTTGATTTTTCGACGAACAACGACATTGCTACCGCACGGCGACTCGACGGCGTCCTCCGCGACGAAGCGATTTCGTCGGTCATCAACGTGGGCGACATCAACGCGGATGGCCGAAACGATGTGCTGTTGCAAAGCAGCACTGCGGGGTATTTGTTCTTTGGCAACGTTGATCCGTCGGCGTCGATTGAAACCGTGCGTGACGCCGCCGACTTCATCCTCACCTATTCGTCGGCAAACGTCACCGCGATCGCCGGCCCCGTCGATTTGGATGGCGATGGATACGACGACCTGACGTTCGCTTTTCAAGGCATCAACAACGCGCAGCCCACGTTCAAGGGACTCGTCACGATCACGGCGCTCAGTGGTGCGTACTTGGCCGATGATTCGCCCATCCGCGTGATCTCGGTCGGTGGCGAATTGCAAATCATTGACGTCGATCGCGAAATCCCCGCAGTTGGAACTCCGATCACCTCCATCGGCACCGTCGGCAACGAAGAACTGGACATCGCTTGGATCAACCAAGACGGCGACCAGTTTCCCGACTTGTCCGTCTTTGGTCGCAACCCCAACGTGCGATTGGTTCAAACACTGAACACGCGCGGCTACGGCGTGGTGCAAAAAGGCGAGGACTTGGCGTTCAACTTCGTGAACGTTCCCAACGTCGTCGCGGACAACTTGGTTTCGGTGCTCTCGACGATGGAAAGTGCAAGCGTGGTCGGCAATGCCCAGTACGACGATCGATTTGAATTGGTCGAATACCGACGACACCGCGCACACAACTTTTGGCGACATCGACGGCGATGGCACCGACGACGTGATCGTCACGCTGCCACGTGGATGGACGTTCGATCCGGGTTCCAATAACGAAGTCGTGTCGCGAACGTACCGAATCGCGGGCGGCAGCAACGCGATTTCTGCGGTGCTGGGAACGTCACGCTATCAAGCGATCGCTCAATACGTGGAATTGGACAACGGCCCGCGAGGCGGCGCTTTGAGAAGCGGTAGCAACGGTGCGCTGAACATGGACCTGCCCGTCGTGGTCGGTGACGTTGATGATGACGGGTTGGACGACTTGGTGTTCATGTCGGACTTGAGTTCCGGTGATCTTAGTGACGCTCAGCTTCGGATCATGCTGAGCGAAGATTTGATCGGTGGATTAAGGGTGCTGATAGATCGTCCGGTAGCGTTCACCATCAAGGCTTTTCAAACGTCGAATTCGATTCTTGCGAACCCTTCGGTGTCGGTCGGCGACTTCGATGGCGATGGAAAAGCCGACTTGGCGTTCGGTGCCGACAACATGCTCGATTCAGCCGTCTGGGTGCATTTCGACATTGCGGGTGGTCCGGTGCGGAGAAACGACAAAACCTCGTTCGGCGACGCTCGACGCGATCTGGTTCGTATCGTCGGTCCTAGCGGCACTCAGTTTGGACGCATGCCATCCGCGGCCTTTGACGTGACCGGCGACCGCATCGACGACCTGCTGATCGGTGCCAGCGGGTTTGATACCGACGGCGGTGCGATCAATGGCGGAGCGGTTTATGTGATCGCGGGCGCAGGTCGCATCATTGGCACTCCGAATGAATCGCTGGTCTTGGACCTGAGTAACGATTCGATTCGCGGCATCGGTGACGTGACTCGCGATAGTCAGGGCGATGTGAATGTTCAGGGAGTCTTGGAAGCACAAGTCAGTACCGATTGGTATCGCTTCCGAACGCTTGGCGACGGTGCGATCGGCGACCGTATTCGCATCTCGCCGACCGCGCTTGCAGATACCGAAATACGAGCTCGCGACGTGGCGGGACAAATTGGTCCGGGCAACCGCATCTTCGATGACGTGCCCGCGATGACCTTGGAAGCGGGACGATCGACGGGCGTGTTAGAATTTGACGTCGAAGGATTGCTGCAAGCCTACGACGATCCGACGATCCTGTCCGGTGCGTCGCTGCGACTGGAAGGTTCATCCGGTGCCGTGACGGTGTCGAGCGAATCGTTGACCGTGCCAGACGAATTGACGCCGTTTCCGGGCCGAAACGGAGCTCCTGATTTGGTCTTCTTTGTCGCGTCAGGTGTCGCGACGGGACGCGAGTTGTACGTGACCGACGGAACGGCCGAAGGCACGCGATTGGTTTACGAAACCGTTGACGGAACCGAAGCGGACTTCATCGAACATTTGAACGTGGCGGGCGACTTCGTCTACTTTGTGGTCAGTGTTCCCGACGATGGCGAATCGTTTTCGCAACAGTTGTATTTGACGGACGGGACGAAAACGTTTGAGGTTCTGAATCCCGATGGCGTCGAGTTGCGGCTGAACCAAGAACCGTTTTTCGTATTCAACGACGACCTGTATGTGCTGATTGGGCGAAACGATTCGCAGCTCTACAAAGTGGAAGTCGACAATGATGGAACGGGCACGCTGGTTCAGGTCGCCGACTTGGGAAATTCCAACTTCGACTTCACCGCCTCGTTCGCCGCCGTGAATGGCGGGTTCTACTTTGAACGCGACGAAGCGTTGTGGTTTACCGACGGCACGAACGAAGGAACTCGGCTAATCAAGAAGTTCGATCGGCTCGGCACGTTCGCGACCAAGCTGTCGGCCACGATCAATAATGAAGCCGTATTCGTCGCCGACGATGGTACCGGGATGAAACTTTGGATCAGCGACGGTGTCGCTGGAACGGAAGTTCTATCGTCGTCGATTGATGGGGGGGGAGTTGAAAACCTTTTGTCCGTCAATGGATCTTTGATGTTCAACATCGGGACTCAGTTGTACACCAGCGATGGAACCGAAGATGGAACCAAACCGGTTCGCCAGCTTTCCGATCCCGCCGCGACAGGAGCCGGGTTCGTCCGCAGTCTTGAAATAGATGGCAAGTTGGTTTCGCTGATTCAGACGTTCAGCAAAAATCTCGTGATCTCGGTCAGCGATCCCGATGGAGCCGAAGTGTCGTCGGCGCTGGTGACGGCGGACGATTCGTTGTCCGTTGATGGATTCAGCGAGTGGAACAATCAACTCGTGCTTGGGTACCAAGTGTTCAATGGCCCCGGACAAGGGTTCCAGCACTACATCGTGTTGATGGATTTGTTGACGGGCGAGCTTCAAGAAATCGCGGAAGACATCGACGACAACTTCGTCGGTGATTTCCGAGACTTCGTTGAATCGGGATCGCTGCGAATCTTCACCGGCCCGCGCGAAGACACGGCACTAAGTAACGAAATCTGGGTGTCGAATTTAACGAAGACCGGCACCATACCGGTGGCCAACAACGGCGGCGGCGGGGGTAGCGTGGGCGGCAACGTCACGCTGCGATTCTCGGGTGGACGCAACGATTTGCAAATCACGGGCGACGAACGGGACGAGACCGTTGTGTTCACGACCAGCGTCGCGCTGCCGGCCAGCACCGGACGTGTCGACATCAACCTGACGCCGTTCGTGGACGAACTTCGATCGCTGTTTGCGCAAGGTTATCGGTCCATCGTTGCGGTCATGACGATCAATTCCGGAAAAGCAACGATCGTGGATCCGTTTGAAGGAAACGACACAGGCTTGTACTTGCAACAAACCGGCGGAGCGGTGGGCCGGTTGATCGGTGGCGACGGAAGATTGATTGCCACGGATTTCACTGCGTACGATTTGCGAAACCTGCCAGCGGGCGAGTATTACATCGGCGTTTCGCGAGCGGCGGGTCAGTCGATCGGTTTCGCCGTTGGACTATTCGGTGTCGATAGATCCGCCGGTTTTGGGTGGAGCGCACGCGACGGAGTCAAACGACATTTTGCGAGGCGGCGATGGAGACGACGTCGTTGCCGGTGGTCCCGGCAATGATCGAATCATTGGAGACAGTGGCGACGATGTCTTGATCGGTGAACTGTTTGAATTCATCGACGCGACCGCCAGCGATGTCACTCGCGGCGATCTGACTTCGCCTCCGTATGGGGAAACTCGCAGCCAACGACAACTTCGCGATCCGATCGCGGTGATCGGTGTCGACGTCGTTGACTTGGGCATCGGCGAAATCAACATCGGCGATCCGTTGGTGGCACAAAGGATTGCTGACAAGCTGGGCGTTACGATTCAAACGCTCGTCGACGGCTCGATGAAATTTTCGTCGCCCGTGACGGCGACTGATTTGGCAGCCATCACGGAACTCGATCTATCGAATTTGAATCTCGAAAATTTGTCGGGCGTCCAGCATCTGGTGGGTCTCGAATTCCTTGACCTCGGACGCAACCAACTGACGTCGAGTGAATTAGCGATCCTGCGGCCTGCGGCGGCGGGCGCGCGTGGATTGCCGAATTTGCGTTACCTGAACTTGGAACGCAACCGTATCAAGACGCTGGATGACTTGAGCACGCTGACATCATTGCGGGCGATCAATCTTTCCCATCAACGAGATTTGGCGATCACGGACATCAGCCCGTTGTCGGTTCTCGATCAACTGGTGTTTGTCAGTGTGGCGGGCAATCAAGTCGAAGACCTGACGCCGCTGGCGAACCTATCGAACCTGCGTGTGCTGGACGTGTCGGGCAATCCGTTCTTCGTCGCCTCGGCCCCGTCGGTGGCGCTGCAATCGTTACTCGGTAGCGTTGCGGCGGACGCTTCGTCGATCAACGCGGATTCGACATGGAACGTTCACCAATCCGATGACGCGCTTGGCGGTTCGTACTTGGCGCTCGGTCCAGACGATGATGGAATCGCGCGATGGATTATCGACGGGCTTGAGCGGGGCAGCACTTACGAACTGTTCGCGTCGTGGCACGGCGCGGCGTCACACAGCGACGTGGCAAAGTACTACCTCGATGGCGAAACGATCGGGTCAGCGGATCAACGCATCGCCAGCAACGGACGGAGCCTGGGCGACGCGTCGCTAAGTCTGATCGGAACGTTCGTTGCCGAGAGTGTGACCGCAGAAATTTCGGTTGGCAGTGCCATCGGAAATGGAATCACGATCGCCGATGCGATCCTGCTGCGTCCGGTCGGCGGGTCGCCAGCCGATTCGTTGGTTCACCTGGACGTTCGCGGCACCGTGCTCAGCAACGAAGACCGCGCGGTCGTGTTGGGTGAAGTGATTGGCCGAGGTGGAATTGTTCACGTCGACGACAACCAATCGCCAGTGTGGTCTGGCTTGCCTGGCGGTATTTCCGTTGCACTTGGTGACGCGACCGCGATCGACGACTTAAACGCGTTTGTCAGTGACCCCGAAGGCACATCGCTGACCTTCGCCGCCGTGTCGAGTGATCCCGCCGTCACGATTCTACTCGATGGCACTTCGCTGAAGATTGCTGCGACATCGAATATCAAGAGCCTCGTGAACGTGGAATTGACCGCGACCGATGCGGCAGGACTACGCAGCACGGTGGTGATTCCCGTTGCGATTGGGTTGCCGTTGATCGCAGGCATCGTGACGGATGAAAAGGGCGATCCGATCGAAGGCGTTACCGTCTTGGCAGAAATGGAAAGTGGAGTCGTGTCGATTCTGACTGGACGCGATGGCCGGTACCGCGTCGTGGCCGATCTCGGCGAGGTCAGGTTGTCGGTTGATTTGCAGGATCGTTTTGAGGGCTCAATGCCCGGCGAAATTGAGCTCCGCTACAACGGTCCCGAATTCACGTCGGGTCAGAATTTCATTCTGCAACGTGGTGTCGCTATCTCCGGCAACGTGGGTGCCAACGAAGGCGACCTCGTTTCGCTGACGGCAACGCCCGCAACACTAGGCGGCGACTACAAGTGGATCGTCAGCGGTGGACCGTTGCGAGACGTGCAAGGCGCCGCGTCGGAAAACTTTGAGTTCACGCCTTCGGATTCAGGTGTCTACATCGTCGAGGTTCAGTACACCTTCGACGCAGTAACTTTTGTTGATCGCGCGGTCCACTCGTTCGGCGAAGTGGTTGGGATGGCCAGTGACAACGCAAATCAAACGGTCCCCGAAGGTCGCTTCGCTGAAAGTTTGACGATCGTCGATGATGGCGGCGATGCCGACCTTTACGAGATCACGGTGGACTACGGAAATGGAACGTCAAGACGATCCCCGACCACAAAGGACGCCAGTTCGATTTCGATCAAGTCTATCCGAATGCTGGAACATATCACGTTGTTGTCAGCGTCAATGACGGTGGCGAAGTCAGCGAAGATTCGTTCACGCTGACGGTGACCGAAACCACGCCGACGCTTTCGATCTCGCTCGATGAACCGTTTCAGGCCATCAACCGCGAAGGCAACCTCGAATTCAGGGTTGTTGATCCCTCGCTGTCCGCCGATCGCTTCTCGTGGAGCTTCTCGGTCGATTGGGGTGACGGATCGCCGGTCGAATCGTTCAACGATCAAGTTCGTTTCACTCCGATCGCTTCGGGATTACGAGTGTTGTTTGAAGCACCACACCGCTACGCGCAAGGCACCTACACGGTCACTTACATCGTCGTGGACAACGACGGCGACGAACACCTTCAAACGCTCGACGTCGTCGTTGATAACGCGGCTCCGTTGCTGACGATCGACGTGCCCACTGACGTCGTCGAAGACGAACTATTCACGGCTTCGGTGATCGTAGACGACGATGACATCAACCCAACGATCGTGTGGGACTTTGGCGATGGTGATGTTCCTCAGTCCGGCGAATCGGTCGTTCATCGGTTCAGTGGTCCCGGCGAATTCGTCGTCACCGTATCGGTCACGGACACGGACAACGTGACCGTCACGCGATCGCAAACGGTGACCGTGACCGGTGTGAACGACGCTCCGCGACTGTCACCAATTCCGCCAGCGGTGATCACGGAGACGTTCCCCTGGTCGTTGCAGGTCCAAGTCACGGACCTGGACCAGGACGACGTCATTGCGTGGAGCTTGCAAGACGCACCGGCTGGAGTGACGATCAGCGAGAGCGGATTGCTGGAGTGGACGCCAACGTCGGATCAAGGATTCGGCCAGTACTCATTCACGGTTTCGGCGACCGACGCCGCTGGCGTGACGGCGACGGCTCTTGTTCGTGTGACGGTCGTCAACACCGGTTCGATCTCGGGCAACGTCTTCCTTGACGACAACGCGACCGGTACACGAGAGCGGAACGAAGTCGGACGATCCGTCACGGTGTCGCTGGATCTCGGCAACAACGGTTCCATCGACCAAACGATGCAGACCGACGCAAATGGCAGCTACTCGTTTGAAAATCTTGCCATCGGTTTGTATCGAGTCATCGTTGGAATGCCGGAAGGATTCTCGTCGACGTCGCCGGACATTCAGTTCGTTGACCTGTCGACACCCGATGCCATCCAAGCAATCGCGACGGGCCTAAGCGACGACATCGATCGCGACGGCGTTAGCAATCTGGACGAACAAAGCAGCCCTGCTGGTCTGGACGGCAACGGCGACGGGATTCCCGACTGGACACAAGGCAACGTGATCTCTGTCATGACCGACGGCGGACCCGTGACGTTGGTGTCGCCGACCGGAACATTCTTGGGCGGCGTGTCGGCAAGCGATTCGATCGACAGCCCGCATGACATCGAGTTCCCGTATGACCGAATTTCGTTCACGGTAAGCGGAGTTTCGCCCGGCAGTGTCGCGAGCGTCGAATTGGTGTACGGCGTCGACTCACGCATCAACGCCGTTTTCGCCGTCGACGAGACTCAGCCCGCTGATTTGCTGTTTCGTGAAATTGGCCGAGAGAACGGCGAGCGAACTCGATTGCAGGGCGACCGAGTGCTCGCGGGCATTCGCGAAGGTGGCCCGACGGACACGAACGCTTCGTCATCGCAGATCGGCGTTTCATTGCAGCTCGCGTCCGTTGATCGAGGCACCGAAACGTTGCAGCGATCGGAACTCGGCAACTTGGACCATGGCATCGCGGTCGCGGACAACGCGATGGGCGAAGGATTCATCTTGTTCAGCACCGAAAGTGTTCACTCGCGTTTTGCCGACGCATCGATTCCGTTCCAGAACAGCGACCAAATGGTAGCGGTGCGTTTCGTCGCGGGCGGTTGGCAACTGAACAACAATCGCAAATGGATCAACTTCGCGCCGCGATCATCCGACCGATTGATCGCGTCGGTAAATTTCACCAGCGACACGATCACGTCGCTGCAGGGATTCAGTGGTCTGACCGACGGAGTCCAACGTGGCTATCTGTCAGGCGATTTGACTTTCGCAGCCAACCGCTGGGACAACCGGACCGACGTCGGCGAATTCACGATCGGCGGCACCGAGTTCTTTTCGTTGGAAAGCCCGCCGCAGGCGACGCGGATTCCGATCGGCACAATCAACCGTGGGATCGCGGTTGCCGACGACGCGACTGGGACCGGCTTCGTGTTGCTTAGCAGCGAAAGCGTTCACACTCGTTTCGCCGACGCACCGCCGATTCCGTTTCAATAGCGATCAAATGATCGTGGTTCGGCTGAGCGATTCGGTTTGGCAATACAATAACAACCAAACGTGGATCAGCTTTGAACCTCGCCCGAGCGATCGCTTGATCGCGGCGGTCGACATGGACGCCGACACGATCATGGGGCTTCGCGATGCGACGGGTAAAGTTGGAGGAATCACGCAAGGCTATTCCCAAAGCGATCTGACATTCCAGGCAAATGTCTTTGGCGGCGAAACCAACGCGGGCGAGTTCACGATCCGCGGCACGTACATCGACGTTGCCGTCGTCGTCGCTCCCATCACTTACGATCTCGGTGCGGTCAATTCCGGCATCGCCGTTCACGACGATGCCTCGGGCATGGGTTATGTGCTGTATTCGATCGAGCCGATTCACGATCGCTTTGCCGATCATCCCGGCCATGTCGACAACAGCGAGCGATTGATCGCGGTTGCCTATCAAGGCGGTCAATGGGTCTACAGCGACGATGAAGCGTGGGTCGCGTTCATTCCACGCAACACGGATCGCTTGATCGCCAAAGTCAACTTCAGTGCGGACACGATCGAGAGCCTGCAAGGTCAAACGGGACGTGTCGACGGCGTGCAGCTCGGCTTCACCGGCGGCGACCTGATGTTTGCCGCCGACCGTTTTGCCGGTTCGATCAACAATGGCGAGTTCACGGTTGACGGCACATCGTTTGACGCCGTGATGCTGGAAACGCCGAATCAATCCGTTGCGATGGGCGCGACGGAGTCAACCGTTGGTGTGCAAGACGACGCGACGGGCCGAGGATTTTTAATGTTCAGCCCGACTTCGATTGTCACTCGATTCGGCGATACCGATGGGCAAAGCGAGAACCCCCATCACGTCATCGCCGTTCGGTACCAAAACGGAACATGGCAGCGGAATGACGACACGCAATGGATCGATTTTGAGCCGCAGGCGGGGGACCGATTGCTGGCCAGCGTCGACTTTGATGCCGAGACCGTGACGCCGCTGGTCGGCGCGGCGGGCTCCCTGCATGGCATAGAACAGGGCTACGTTGGCGGTGACTTAGTGTTCTTTGCCAATGGCGCCGGTTCCCAGAACGACCGTGGCGACTTCACGATCGAAGGATCTTATTTCGAGTTGTCACTTGGTGCCGTCGATTCAACTTTCTTGCGAACGAGCAAGCTGGACAGCAACGGCGACGGAAAGATTTCTGCGTTGGACGTCCTTCGAATCATCAACCGCTTGGGAACGGTCTCGGAGCCTGATGAATTTCAAAGTCCGCCACCCTTCGATCCGAACGGCGACGGTAGGGTGTCGGCACTTGATGCGCTGATCATCATCAACGAGCTATCGGTCTTGAACTCGCAGGTCGAATCCGAGGCGAGTCCCGTCCCGCGTGGTGAAGCGGCGACAATCCTTCAGAGTCCTTTGAGTCCCATCGCCGTCGACAGAGCAATTCAGATTTCGGAGGACGATGATTCGCCGGAGCATATCGGAAGACTTTTCTAACAGCATTTCGGTAGGTCACGATGTTGACCTTGGTTCGGCCCGCATCAAGCTTGCGTCCATGTTGGCAGAGATCGGCGACCGAATCGAACCGGGTCGCGTCGCGTCATCGGGGCGGCCATCTGGCGCTTATCGTCAGCGACCTGGACGCCTTCGGGCGACACCTGGACGCGATGAACGCGACCTAGGCCGTTGTCCCGGGTGCATTTTGCGGTTTGCGATGTGCGTTGAAGCGAAACAGGGATGTCGCTTCGACAGCCGCGCAAGCGGCGGCAGATACTAGCCAGGGGTAAGTTTGACGAGCGTCAGCGAGAAGAACGCAGCCCCTGGAATGCGTAGCGCAATCAATTCCCCCCCGCATCGGCCCGGCGGCTTCGCCGCCGGGCCGATGCGGGGGGATGGACGTAGGGTTCTCCAAAACCAGGGGTTCCACCGATCCTCGCTGGCGCTCGTTCGGTTCACCGCCTGGCTAGTATCTGCCGCCACTACGTGGCTGAAGCAAACCGCGATATGCGTTCGTTATCCCCGCCGCCGCCGCAAAGATGAAAAAGGCCGAATCGATCGCTCGACCCGGCCTTTGGTTTGATGGGATGACGAAAAAGCCGATCTAGCTTTTTCTCGATGCTCGTTTGCGACGGTAAAAAAGACCCGCCGCTGCCAATCCGACCAACGCGAATGAGGAAGGTTCAGGAATTGCAACTGCCTGCACGAGGCGGATGTTGTCCACGAAATAACTGTTGTTGGTGTCGAGATCAAATTTGTTCGGCAATCCAAGAAAAGCAACGCGAAATTGCTGAGTGCCGGTGAAGTCGGTAGGAGCGAACGTTCCCGTGCCTGCAGATGACAGCATGTCAAGGTCAGCTACAACGGTCTGGAAAGAGGACGTCGCATTGAACGTTCCGTCGTATCTTTCATCGCCAAAAATGATCGAGTATTGAGAAAACGTATTGACGTCGTTCGCGTCGAAACCTTCAATCCGCACATCAAAAGAAAGCTTGTAGTCGCTCAAGTTCGCTGAGACAGGGGCGTCAACCGCCGAGCTAGCCAGATTGGTGAAGTACGAGACAGAGAATGGGTTGCTAGTAGTATCGAAGTCCACACGCAGGGCCGTCGTCCCGTCCAATCCGGCCGCTGCTGAGTATGTTTTTGTCGAAATTCCGCCCGGGTCAGCTTGATCGTAGTTGGGGTTAAAAAAACCTGGCTGCGTTGGCCGTTCGGTATTGAAGTCAACGTTGTAGATGACCAGCTCGGCTGTCGCATTGCTGCAAACTGTAACGCCGAAAAGCAGTGCGGCGGTGCATAGAAAATGACGCATGTGTTGTCCTAAGTTTCATCCAAAATCGGGGCAAGTTTCGTGGCCTCACAAGTTCGCGGCCCCCGATTCTTACACCTTTGGTTTAAACGCCAATCATTCAGATTGCAAGAGCCGACTCGTTTGCGGGGGCGAAAAGAAGAATCATTGACAGCGGCCGGTGCCGCTATTCCATCCAGCTTTGCAGCGTCTTGAGGTCTCGCTTCATCGCGGCCAGGTGCTGCGGGACCAGGCTGGGGTCGGCGTGGTCGAGGTATTCTTCGTGGATCGAGATCGGCAGCGGTTGCGTGGCTGCCGCGTCGCCGCTCCGGTGCAATGACTTGTAACTGGCTTGGGTGACTCGGCCTTCCCCCAACGGCACGTTGACCAGGTTGTCGCCGTCCCACTTGAAGTCTTTGATGTAAAGCGCCGCGATCTTGTCGCGGATCAGTTCCAGCGTTGTCGGCCATGACATGCCACCCTCGGCGATCGCGTGACGCAGGTCGTAGGCGATGCCCAGGTCGGCCGTGGGAATGCCTTCCAGTACCGGATGCAGGTCCCAGATCGCGGCACCAAAGTAATTGCGGCCGGCGTGATTCTGGTACAGGCCTTGGATGCCGAAGTCGTGGTTCATCTCGGCGAGCGCCTTGAACTTCGGCCGGATCTCACGGACCTGGGCGACAATGTCCTTCTTCAAGTCGTATTTGAAGTACGACATCCGGTACTGCGGGATGCCCAGCGTCGCGGCCGTTCGCAGCACCGTTTCGGTCGCGGGATCGTCGGGGTCGTTGATGTCCGACGTCATGATTGACAACGTTAGGCCTCGCGCGGTCAGCGCTTCGACTAGTGCTGGCAGCTTGTCGGGGACCTGCTGCGGCGTGACGTGACCGCCACGGCGGATCGGCGCTTCAATGCTGGCGAAGCCGGCTTCGGCGATCCGGTCGGCCAATTCGTCGAACGAAAGCGAAACCAGTGGCTTGGTAAAGACGCTGATCGGGCGCGTCTTCTCCGGCTTGACGGACTGTGCCATTCCGGTCAGCGGATGCACGGCGACCAGGGCGGCGGCGGAGGTGGCGGTCAAACGAGCAAATTCGCGGCGATTGAGCGGATCGGGCAACGGAAGGACTCCAGCAAGCGAATTTGGACGGGAAGAAAGGGAGGGCGTATCCACTTAATCTTTAGAAAAAAACGGCAGATCAAGGGAACTTTGCGGGAACTTTCGGCAACGCCGCCCGTTCCTACGTACGCTGATGGCCTGTTCAGGCATCCATCGATCAGGGGATTTTACACGAATGCACGGCGGGGGAACTAATTTTTCGCGGCGGCTTCGTGGACCTGCCGGCGGCTTTCTTCACGGCCTGATCATCGGCGTTCGTGCCGCCTTCAAGTGTTTTGGCGGCCTGTTCGGTTCCGGCCCCTTTGGGCATGATGACGGCCGCGAACCGGCGGCCTATCTTCTCTATTTCGCCAAGCAAATTTTTGCTTTTCGGGGGTTGTCGAACTACCCTTGCACCCCGACTTGGTTCCCCTGCGCCGGTTTTTCGGGTGGATATTTTCACCCCACGGATTCCCATGTCGAGTCGAATGGTTTCGCGGCATCGCCGCAAACCGTCGGCCCGCCATTTTATAGACTTTTGTCTCCTTCCTTATCCCTCCTGATGAGCGATCCCTCCCATGGTCCGACTTCGACCAACCGCCAAGACGCGGAACACGGTTCGTCCCTCCAAACAAGTTCGCGGCAAAGAAGCTCGTATCGGGAAACGACTCCCGAAGATGGAATCGCTCGAGCGGCGTGAGCTGCTGGCCGGAGACATCCTGGGCGACGAGAGCCACGCGCCGCACGCGATCTTTACTCCGGGAACGCCGACGTCGGTGATCAACGAGTGGGAAAGCCGCACGCACGATCACGGGCACGACGATTCGTCGGTCGGCGGCTTCGATCCGATTTTGCAAGGATCACGTTGGCGGACTTCGGCCCTTGGCAACTCGCCCAACCCGGGCGACCCGATCACGCTGACCTGGTCGATCGTCGCCGACGGAACGCCGATCGCCACCAACAACCAGACCGGGGACAGCAACCTGGTCGCGTTCATGGACGGGATCTATGGCGGCGGCGGCACGAGCGTGATTTCGCAAAAGCCGTGGTTCGGATTGTACGAGCGGATTTTTGACCAATGGGCAAACTCGACCGGGTTGTCGTTCCAGTACGAACCGGCCGACGACGGCTTGGCGGTTGCCAGTGACGCGGCGGTCGGCTTGGCGGGCGTGCGCGCCGACTTGCGGATCAGCGGTGCGACCATTGACGGCAACAGCAACATTCTGGCGTTCAACTACTACCCCGTCGGCGGCGGCGCGTCGGGCGTCGACGGCGACATGGTCATCGACACCAGCGACAATTTTTATTCGCGATTCGCCGATGGTCCCAACGGCGTCAACACGGCGCTGAACAACGTGCTGGCGCACGAGGTCGGTCACGGCATCGGCATCGCGCACGTGATGCCGACCAACGGCACCAAGCTGATGGAACCGTTCGTCAATTTGACGTTTTACGGTCCCCAAGAAGACGACGTTTACAACGCCAATCAGCTTTATGGCGACTTCTACGAACCGAACGATTTGATCATTGATGCGGTCGATTTGGGATCGCTGCAAAATGAAGCTCGCAACTTCAACGGCTTGTCGATCGATGACGGGCTGACCGATATCGACCTGTTCCGATTCGACGTGCTAACACCGACGGCGCTGTCGTTGGAACTGACGCCGACCGGCACGACGTACATGGAAGGCGTTCAAGGCGGCGCACCGCCGGTGACGGTCGATCGTCTGCGCGAGATGAACTTGGGCTTCCGAATCTTGGCGGCTGACGGCGTGACGGAACTGTTGGCCGTCGACGCGGTCCCCGAAGGCTTGACCGAATCGGTTGAGAATTTCGACTTGGCAACCGCAGGCACGTACTACATCGAAATCTCCGGCAACAACGGCACGCAGATGTACAGCCTGGGCCTGCAGATCGGACGGACGTTCGATTTCGGCCAAACCGACGGGGCGCTGCGGTTGGTGTCGGTCAATCCGAACGCCGACGAAGTGTTTGACCGCGACGATTTGAATTTGCGAACGGTATCGCCGACGGAGCTGACGTTTCGATTCAGCGCCGATTCGGCGATCGATGAAGCTACGATCGCCGGCGGCATCCGCATCTTTGGCGCAGGCAACGACGGACTGCTTGGCACTCGCGACGACGTCACGGTCGTACCGGGTTATATCGGGCTGGGCGAGAACGATCGGACGGTGGTGGCACGGTTCGCGCAGCCGCTTCCCGATTCGCGTTACCGCGTCGAAGTGTTCGGAGTGGCCGACCCCGCGCGGGGCATCACGCCGCTTCGTCAAACGTCCGGCGAAGCGTTCGCGCCGTCGATCTCGGGCTTGCCTTCGGACTCGGTCGACTTTGAATTGGAACTTGGTGCGCGAGTCCTTTCGGTCGTGCCACAACCGATCGTTCGTGATGCGTCGGGCCAGCTCGATCATCAACGCGACGTCATTCACGTTTACTTTGACGACAACGATTTGTTCGCCGGCGGCGGCACCGCGTCGCTGAAGAACCCCGCTTTCTATCAGCTGATCCGAACAGCCGACACGATCCAAAACACGGACGACGTTCGGCACCTTCCGACCAGCGTCAACGTCGTCGAGTTCGAGGACTTTGAAGACATCGATGCGACCGGTACCACCGGCGGATCAACGACGGTCCGCGTGCGGGTCAATCGGGTCGAGCTGACGTACATGACGGCCTTGGAAGACCTGGCAGGCACCGGCGCGATGCGACTAAAGATCGGGGCCAGCGATCCGGTCGCGGTCGCCGGATCGCCGGCCGAAGTCACGGTCCTTGGAACGCAAGTTGAAACCGGCGACACGTTCGCAAACGCCATCGATTTGCCGGCCTTCGGTTCGACGCCGACGATCATTTTGAATCAGTCGATCCAAGACACCGGATTGCCGTTCGATTATCCGGGCGGCATCTTCGAGCCCGGTAACCGCGACGTCGGTGAAGAGAATCACTTCTTACAGCCCGGCGCGTTGTACGGCGACACGACGGCGGGATTGCACCGCGTCGAATACAACTTTGCGCTCGATCGTTCGTACGGAACCAACTCGGTCGGCGCGGCGCTGTTCAACGCGGCCAGCCCGACACAGCTTGATCGCTTCCGCGAAGTGTTCGAGTTGTACGGCAACCAAGCCGGCATCGACTTTGTCGAAGTCACCGGCAACCGCGGCATGACCGTCGTCGTCGGCGATATGTTCCCGGCCGGCGGCACGGTCAGCGGTCCTGGCGGCACAATCGGCGTCTACTTCGGCACCGGCAATGTGCTGGGTGGTGGCGACGGGATTGTGGTCATGGACGGAGCAGAGAATTGGTACAACGGCTATGGACGTTCATCGTCGGGCCAGCCGTCGTTCTTCGAGACGGCGTTGCACGAGATCGGTCACGCGATCGGACTGGGTCACAGCTATGACTTGCCCGATGGCACGGTTCAGGGCGTCGAAGACCAGTACGTCGGTTCGTCGACCGAATGGCGTTTCCCCGGCGACCACGACATCGTTCACACCGAATTCTTGTATCGGCCGGACAACCAAGACGTTGACCTTTACCGGTTCACGCCGACGGAGAACGGAACGCTGCGTGCCGAAACGTTCGCCGAGCGGAAGCAGGGCGGCAGCCTGCTGAACACGCACTTGATGTTGTACCGCGATTCGTCGACGGGTCCAATTCTGGTCGCGTCCAACGATGACCTGTACGGCATGGACTCGTTGATCGAATTCCAACTGGAAGCCGACGTCACGTACTTCATCGGCGTGACCGCCCACGGCAACGAAGACTTCAACGGCTCGGTCGACGACACCGGCAGCGGCGGCGACAGCCAGGGCGATTACCAACTGCGGATGAACTTCACGCCGCAAGCAGCCAATGAAATCTTGGACGCGGCCGGAACGCCGATCGACGGTGATGCCGATGGGGTGGCCGGCGGCACGTTCGACTTCTGGTTCCGCGCGGCCGACGAATCCGACACGATCTACGTCGATGCCTCCAACGTCGGGCTGGGCAGCGGCACGCGATTGGACCCGTTCAGCGAGATCGACTTGGCGATCGCGGCGTCGTCGCCCGGCAAGATCATCCGCATCGTCGGTAACGCCGGTGCCGACGGTGTGATCGGGCTTCCCAACGACCGCTTCGCGAGAAACGATGACAACTTGGCGTACGAAATTGGACGCATCGAAAGCTTGTCGCAAACGCTGGACGACGGCCGCGACCTGATCGTGCCGCGTGGCGTGACGGTGATGGTCGATGCCGGCGCGGTGTTCAAGATGCTGGGCAGCCGCATCGCGGTCGGATCCGGCGATGCGGGCGTCGATGCCAGCGCCGGCGCGTTTCAAGTCCTGGGCGTCCCCCACTTGCCGGTCTTCTTCACCAGTCTGAACGATCCCAATGCGGGATTGGAATTCAACCCGCTGTTGCCCGCGCCCGTGGCGGGCGATTGGGGCGGCATCGACATTCGCAACGGCAACGACCGCTCCGAAGGCCGCGTCGAACTGGAACGCGAAGGCATCTTCCTGAACTACATCTCCGGTGCAGACGTTCGTTACGGCGGCGGTCAAGTTCGCATCGACGGACAATTGGTTCCGATCGCACCGGTGCGTTTGGACGCCGCGCGGCCGACGCTGATCAACAACAGCTTCCGCTTCAACGCCGACGCCGCGATCTCGGCCGACCCGCCCAGCTTTGAAGAAAACACGTTCACGACGCTGCAGTACCAACGTGACGTGTTGTTCGTGCCCGATTACAACCGCGTCGGGCCGATCATGTACGGAAACGAATTTATCCAGAACAGCATCAACGGCGTGCTGATTCGGATCGACACGATTCCCGGCGTCGGCCGCGAACAATTGTCGACCTCGGCCCGCTTTGACGACACCGAAGTCGTCCACGTGTTGGGCGACGACTTGTTGATTCAAGGCAACAGCGGCGGCGCAATCGAAGCGGTGCCGGCCGGGGCTCTGACGCTGGTCATCGTTGACGCGGTAGTTCCCAATCCCGTCGTAACGCCGACCATCACCGCCGGAACGTATCGTTACGCACTGTCGTTCATCGATCGATTCGGGGTCGAAACGGCTCCTTCACCGGCCACCGTTGGCGTGGCTGCGACGGCCAACGAAAACATTCGCCTTCGCAACCTTCCTGTCGCCAACGGTGACTTCGTTTCGCGGCGTCTGTATCGCCAAAAGAACGGCGCGGGTGCGTTCGAGTTGGTCGCGGAACTGAACCGCAGCGATACCACTTACATCGACCGCAGCGCCAGCACGATCACTCTGGCCGGACCCAGCGGCACCGCCGTCAAGGTGTCGCCGATCTTCAATCCCGCGGGCTCGCTGCGGACGCGGCCGGACGCGCGTTTGGTCATCGATCCGGGCATCACGGTGAAGAGCAGCGGCGTGCGGATCGAAACCGGATTTGGCGCGGACTTGATCGCCGAAGGCATCGAAGGCAAACCGATCATCTTTACCAGCCGCACCGACGACCGATACGGCGCGGGCGGAAACTTTGACACGACCAGCAACGGTTTCGCCGAAGGCATCGCTGGCGATTGGGCCGGCATCTTCGCCAATCCATTCGGGCGGATTTCGCTCGATCACACGCGAATCGCCAACGCCGGCGGCGTCGCCAACGTGGGCGGCACCAGCGCGGGCTTCAACGCCATCGGCATCCTGCAGGCCGACGCGCGGATCAGTAACACGACGTTTGAAAAGACGGCCAGCGGCGTCGGCGGCAACGATGCGTTCCGCGTCGGCCGCGGCCCCAACGATCCGTCGGTCATCCACGTCGTCGGGGCTCAGCCGGTCATCGTTGACAACACCTTCGTCGGCACCGTCGGCGGACAAACCGCCGCGATCAGCATCAACGCCAACGCATTGATCGAAGTGCCGATGAATGACTTCGGTCGCCAAGTCGGTGGGCTGGACTTGGCCGCCACCGAACCTGGCAACTACGGCCCGTTGGTCTCGGGCAACCGCATCGAGGCCTCTGGCATCGCGGGCATGCGAGTCCGCGCCGAAACGTTGAACACGGGCGTCGTCTTTGATGACACCGACATCGTTCACGTCGTCGGCGGCGAAATCGTCGTGCCGAACTTGCACACCTACGGCGGGCTGCGTCTGCAATCGCGAAGCAGCGAAAGCTTGGTGGTGAAGTTCACCGGCGCGGGATCGCTGACCGCGGATGGACGTCCCAGCGACATCGATGATCGCATCGGCGGATCGTTGCACGTCGTCGGCGCGCCGGGCTTCCCGGTGGTGCTTACCAGTCTGACGGACGATTCCGTCGGTGCGGGCTTTGATCCGCTGGGCGAAGCGCTTTTGGACACCAACGGCAACGGTCCTTCGACGGGCACGCCGGGCGCGTGGCGAGGCATCGAACTGCTCGAGTTCAGCAACGACCGCAACGTCGAAACCGTCATCGAACTGGAAGGCAGCCCCGGATCGCGTGGTGACATCAACGCTACGACCGCGGCCGCACAAGCCGTCGGACAGCTCGGCCGTGGCGAAAAGGCCAGCGACGAAAACCTGCGTTTGGGCTTCAGCATTTACGGCACGATCGCCGCGCCGGGCGATACCGACGTTTATTCGTTCACGGCCGACGGTGGCCAAACGATTTGGATCGACATCGACCGAACGTCATCGTCGCTGGACAGCACCATCGAGATCATCAACGGGGCGGGCGTCGTGATCGCCAGCAGTGATAATTCGCACGCCGAATCGATCGGCGCGGCACCGCTTGGGATGGCGGGCTTGCCGATGCAGCAGTCCGCGTACGGGCTTCGCAATACGACCGGCACGCCTCGCGATTCGTTCACGATCAATCCGCTGGACGCGGGCTTGCGAGTCGACTTGCCCGGCGCGCTGGGCGAACCGCAGGAGTACTTCGTTCGCGTTCGGGGCGCCAGCGGGACGACGGGCGTTTATCAGACGCAAGTGCGGCTGCGCGAACTGGACGAGTTCGGCGGATCGACGGTCCGGTACAGCAATATTCGTTTCGCCAATGTCGGCATCCTGGCCAGCGGTCTGCCGAGCAATTCGCCGCTGACCGGCGATGGCACCTCCAACGGCACCAACGCGGTCGACCTGGGCAACATTGCCAACAGCAACCGCGCGGCCGTCACGGTCTCGGGGGCTTTGACCGGCACGGTTTCGACCAATACGTATGCGTTCCGCATCGAACGCGATTCGATCCAAAGCGGCGGCGCGGCGACTTACGTCGCGACCAGCTTTGACATCGACTACGCCGACGGCTTCGGCCGGCCCGACACGACGCTGCTGCTGTACCGGATCACGCCGGGCGGCCCGCAGCTAATCATGATGGGCACGGACAGCAACATCACGTCGGATCGTCCGGGACCGGGTGCGACGGCGCTGGGCGACCAGACCGATTTGTCGCGAGGCTCCGCGGGCGCTCGCGATGCGTTCCTGGGCACCGTGGAACTCGCCGCCGGCGATTACCAGCTTGTCGTGACCAGCAACGCCTTGGTGCCCGAAGAACTGTTGCAGTCGTTCGATCCGGCCGTCGGCAACCCAAACATCCGCATCGAACCGGTCAGCAGCACGATTCGGATCGCGGAAGACCGATTCGGCGATCCGCGGATCAGCAACGCGACCGCGACGCCGCCGAACCAAAACGTGGTCTTCCAAGGTGAGGACAACGTGGTCCCGTTCACGCTGGGCGACTTGAACGTGTTCGTGGTCAGCCACGATACGGGCGGCACCAGCAAGTTGACGTCCAACAATCCCCAGATCGGCGATATCGAAGCGATCCACGGCGGCGGCTTCCGACGTCTGGGCGCGATCGCGATGAGCCCTACAAATCTGCTGATCGGAACCGCCGGTGAGATCACGACGGGCAATCGGCTCGAAGATGACGTCAACGTCAGCGACATTTATTCGTTTGATGAAAGCACCGGACTGTTCACCGCGACCGGCGCCTTGACCGGCATCGAAACGTACACCACGACCGTCAATGCGACCGGCGGATTCGCGATCGCGCGAACGCCGAACATCCCGGGTTTGACCGGCGTTGGGATGCAGTTCAACGCATTGACCTATGCGTTCAACGATCCAGCCAACGAAAGGCAGCTTCGACTGTGGGGCGTGGCTGGTCGGGGCAACGGACAACTGACGCACGAGCGAGCGATCGTCGGCCCCAACGGCATCGTGGGAAGCACGACCGTTCCAGCACAGAACTTCATCTACCGGATGAATCCGTCGACCGGCGTGGCGATCAGCGCGGCCGGCGGGGGCAACCGCGCGGGCAACGACCAGACCGATGGCGCGGGAACGCAGATCATCGAAGCGGCACGCATCGCGCTTCCCAATCCCGCCTTTCCCGGCCAAGAACTGGAGTTTATTGTGACGGGCTTTGCCGCCGTGGGCGCGGACTTTTACGCCGTCACCGACACCGGGTTGTTGATCTTCGTCGATGGCAATTCCTTCGGGGACAACTCCGGTGTCCGCCGCGGCGACACGCGGGTCGTCGGCGAATTGGTGCAGGACCTTTCGCTGCGTGCCCCCGGGCTGTCATTCACCGGATTGACGGTCGGACCAAAGAACCTGGAAAGCTATTCCGAATCGTTGTTCGCCACCGACACCAATGGCCGGATCCACGTGTTCGACACCGACGGCAACCCGCAAGGCATCGTCGGCCGCTCGGTCAGTTCCGTCGACACCACGGTCGGCAACACAACCGGGTTGGCGTTCAGCACGTTGGACTTCAACCTGTGGCACCGCACGCGAACCCGCGGCACCGACGCCGGTCACGGTTCGCCGGTCACCGTCGATGGAGCGCGGGAAGCCCGCGATGGTCAGAACAGTTTGTACTTCGGCTTCGAGGCGCCCGCCAACGTCGTCGGCAACTGGGCCGGCACGAACTTCCGCAACGAAGGCGTGCCCGATGCGTTGGGCACGTACAACTTCCCCGGCGGCGCAAGGACAAGTCGAAAGCTTCCCGGTCGACCTTCGTGGCTTTTCGCCTGAAGACCAGCCGATGCTGTACTTCAACTACTTCTTGGACACCGAGGACAGTAACGCTCGCGTCAACGATACGGCCCAGGCGCTCGATTCATTCCGCGTCTTCATCAGCAGCGAAGAGAACCGCGAGTGGGCGCTCGTCGGAACGAACAACATCGACTTGAACCCCACCGGTGCGGACTTCACCGACGGCATCGATGAATACGACATCGAACAAAGTCGATACGTCGACCAGAACGGCCAGTACCAATTCACGCAAGAATTACAGGACGCCGCCGAGTGGCGTCAGGCTCGCATTTCGCTGACGCCGTGGGCCGGCCACAATGACATTCGTATCCGGTTTGATTTCAATACGGCCGGCGAAACGGAAGTCAATGCGCTGGAACTGCGCGCGGTCCGTCCGCAGTTGATGCTGGACAATCGCAACTACGAATTCACACTTGACGCCAGCGGCCTGACGGCGGACTTCGTGTTCGATTACGGCTTGGTATTGGAATTGCCCGGCGGGGCGGCGATCCAGGACGGCAGCTCGTTCCAGGTCTTCGATGTGGCGTCCGGCCCAGGTTCGGCGACCACGTACACCTTCACGACCGCCGCGTCGGTGCCGCCCAATCCGTTTGAGATTGTGTTCGCGACGACCGACACGGCCGCCGACATCGTCCAAAAATTGGCCGCCCGTTTGAACGCCTCGTTCGACGTCACCGTCGACCCGTTCAACCCCGAACGATTGGCCGTTCGCAGTGGTGCAAACCACGCCGGCATCCAAAACGTGACGCTGTTCAACCGAGCGGCCATCGTCGTCGATGAGGCCGACCTTGGCACGCCGCCGGCGGGCACGTTCGTGATCGATGCGACCATCGACATGACGATCCAGCGGCTTCGCGATCTGATGCAAGAAGCGGTCGCGTTGGCCTACAGCGGTCCCGTCACGACCAGCACCGTCGACCTGTTGTCCCAGTCGGGCGACATCGACGGCGATCCGGTCACGTTGTCCAACCTGGACATCAATTACTTCATCAACGGCGCGTTGCAAACGACCACGCCGCCCGGCGTCGTCTTCGACGGCACTCGGTTTGTGACGGTCGACCCGAGTGCGTACGAGTTCTTGGGTGTCACCGATGTCGCGCAAGTCGTCTACACGTATTCGATCAATGACGGCCAAGGCGGCACCAACGTGCAGTCCACCACGGTCACGTTCACGGGTGTCAACGACACGCCGTTCGCGGTCGCGGATTCGGCCGAGACCGTCGTCGGTGCGGCCGTCACGATCAACGTTTCGGGCAACGATCAAGACGTCGACGTCAATGATCCGCGGACCGTTTCGATCGGCCTGACCGGGCCGACAAACGGCGCCGTGGTGATGTCTGGAAACAACATCGTTTACACGCCGAACCCCGGCTTCATCGGTTCGGATTCGTTCACTTACTTCATCAACGACGGCACGGTCAATTCGGCGGAAGCTCGTGTGAACGTGCGTGTCTTCGCAGCCAACGGGGCGCCGGTCGTTACCGGTCCTGCGACGCTAAGCGTGACCGAAGACGGACCGATCGCGACGCTGCCGCTGGTTGCGGGCCTGACCGATCCCGATGGCAATCCATTGGGTGCGGTCAACTTGTTGCTGGTCACCGGCGACGACTCCGGCATCACGTTCAACCGTGCTACAAATACGTTGACGGTCGATCCGGCGGCTTACCAGCGGCTGTCGGTCGGCCAGGTCGAAACCGTCACGTACAGCTATCAAGTCAGCGACGGCAGCGGTAACGCGGTCGTGCGAAACGCGGTCATCACGATCACCGGCACCAACGACGTCACGACCACGACGGCCGATACCGCGACGACAAACGAAGACACGCTCGTTTCGATCGGCGTGCTATTGAATGACCGCGACGTCGACGAAATGGACACGCTATCGGTCGTGTTGGGCACGACGCCGGCGACCAACGGAACGGCGACGATCGTGGGCAACCAAATCGAGTACACGCCGAACCCGAACTTCTTCGGTACCGACACGTTCAGTTACCGTGTCAACGATGGAAGCGGCGATTCGGTGGAAACGCTTGTGACGGTGACAGTCACGCCCGTCAACGACGCGCCCGCGGTTCCCGTCCCCGTCACGACGGCCTTTATCGATACCGACGCGATCAGCACTGTCAATCTGTTGCTTGGCGCGACGGACGTCGAAAGCAACCCGCTGCGAGTCGACAACGTGACGTTTTCGGCGCCGCAACCGATGCCGCCGGTCCTGCCACGGATTCTGCCCGATCCATCGGGCCTGCGTTTTGATTCGGCAACGAACAACTTGGTCGTCGAACCGACCGCCTACCAACGTCTGGCCACCGGCGAAACCGAAACCGTTATCGTCAACTACGACATCATCGACGGCAACGGCGGACGCACCGCGACCAGCACGACCGTCACGATCACGGGCACTAACCAAGTCCCGGTCGCTCGCGGTTCGATGGCAGATGGAACCGGTGCGCCGTTCGATTCGGCAATCATTCCCACCAACACCGCGACGACCGTTGACGTGCTGGGGAACGACTACGACCTGGACGAAAGCGATACGCTGACCGTGGTGATCACGTCGGGATTAGTCCCAGGCACCGTGGACGCCATGATCGGTTCGGATGGCAATCCGATCATCACGGCGACCGTGGCGGGCAACTATACGTTGACGTATGAAGTCAGCGACGGCGTCGCAACCAGCAATTCGATGACGTTGGAATTGACCGTTGCTGCCGCCGATGCCCCGCCGACTCATTCGGGATTGTTATTCCGAACGTTCAACGAGAATCAGGGCGTACAGAACCTGAGCCTGTTGATCGGGGTCACCGACGCCGTGACGCCGAACGGACAACTGGCGATCAGTGATTTCCGAATCACCAGCGGCGACGGCGGCGGCATTTTGCTGCAACCGATCACGCGCGACATTCGCATCACGCCGAACTTCTACGGCTATCTGGGCGCCGGTGTCACCGAAGTCATCAACTTCACTTACTCGATCGTTGACGAAGTCGGCCACAAGACGGTCCGCGACGGCCGCATTCAAATCACCGGCCTGAATGATCCGGTCATCGCCAACGATGATGCCGCGATCACGACGGCGGGCACGCCGGTCACTATCAACGTGCTGGGCAATGATGGCGCAATCGAGTCGAACGACACGTTGATCCTGTTGCTCGGTGCGGCGCCCGTCGGCGGCACGGTCGCGTTGTCGACAGCGCCCGGCAACCGCGTTTACACGTACACGCCGGCGATCGGGTTTGTGGGCATCGACCAATTCACTTACCGCGTCAATGACGGCATCGCGAACTCGGGCTTTGCAACCGTCACGGTGGTCGTTTCGCCAAACATCGTCGCGGCCAGCTTTGGCGAAGACGACGGATTCACGACCGTGGACCTTCGCGAACAGTCGTCCGACCTGACGTTCGTGCCGCTGACGGTGGCGGATCTGATCGTGTCCAGCGGTGACGACAATCCGCTGGGCGACGTCTCGCCCGCGATCAGGCTGGACGCTGTCGCTCGAACGCTGGTCGTCGACACGAACGCGTACCGAGGACTGGCCGGTGGCGAATCGGCGGTCGTGACGTACGCGTACAACTTGATCGACTCGACGGGGGTTGCGCATCCGCGAACCGCTCGCGTGACGATCGTTGGCGCGGACGATCGACTAGTCCCGGTCGCCGACACGGTCGAAACGGTAGAAGGCTTCGACATCAACATTCCGGTGCTGGACAACGATGACTTCACCGACACGTCCGACGATCCGATCGTTCGGTTGGGCGCGACCGCGCCGACGCTCGGCACCGTCTCGGTCAACCCCGATGGCTCGGTTCGATACACCGTCAATCCGACCACAATCGTCGCGCCAGGAACGACGGAAACGGATTCGTTCACTTACATTTTGTCCGACGGGCTGCATGACAGCGCCGAACAGACGGTGACGATCACGATTTTTGAACCCAACGATGCTCCGTTCGTCGGTCCGCCGGCGATCGATGTCACGTACAACGAAAACCAGTTCACGCAAACGGTCAACCTGATCCGTCCGTTCGTCGGCGGCGCGAACCCGACCGGCGATCAAGATCCCGAGGGCCTGCCGTTGGACATCGTTGATTCCTCGTTCCGCATCACCGGCGGCAACGGCGTCGGCATCTCATTCATTGCCGGCAGCAATTCGATGCGCGTGAATCCGCGGTCGTATGACACGCTGGCCGATGGATTCGACGAAGTCATCACGGTCGCGTTTACGATCACCGACGGGCAAGGAAACTTCGTCAATCAAACGGCCACGGTCACGATCGAAGGTGCGGACGACATTCCGTTTGGCAACCTCGACGCCGTGACGACTCGTGAGGACACGCCGATCCGCATCAACGTGCTGGCCAACGATTCGCCGATCGAATTTGTCGAACCGGTCATCGTCGAACCCGGTCCGCTGGCACCGACCGACGGCATCGTGATCTTCAACGCCGACAACACGATCACCTACATCCCCAACGCGGACTTTGTCGGCACCGACACGTTCAGTTACACGATCGATGACGACACGACCGTGACCGGGCCGATCTTGGTGACGGTCGAGGTCACGCCGGTCAATGACAATCCGGTTTCGACTGGTCCAGTGCAGGTGACGTTCGATCAAGACGTCGGCCGTCCGAGCCTGTTGCCGTACCAAGTGTTCGGCGACACGCTGCGTGTGTTCGGCTTCAATGCGATCGACGCGGGACCGCTGGCGACGTTCGGTGGTTACAGCCCGATTGCCGGCACCATCGACTTGCCGGGATCGAACACCGGCGTCTACGGCACGACGGGCGAACCGGGTTTCCCGACGCTGAACCCGCTGACCGTCGCGGCCCTACGTGGTGCGAACAACGCCTTTGAAGGCGTCTACATCGACGACGTCATCATCGGGTTTGCCGAACGGGGCGAAATGATTATCGACTCGTCCATCGGCAACACAACGCTGGTCGACAACCCGACGTTCCAACAACGGTTGGTGCTCGGCGGCGTCGTGCGGCCCGAGATTTCGGCCGGCCAATACCAATTGGAAATTCGCCAATCAGCCGACTACGGCGCGCCCGACGGCTCGGTCTTCCCGACCGTTCATGGACTGGACCGGACGTTCGACACCAACACGCCGCACGCGAAACAAATCGGCTTGCAGTTCGTCAACGCGAACACGGGCAGCCCGATTTCCGGCGGCAACATTCCCGACGGAACGTTCATCACGCTCAGCGATGGCATCAACGAAATTCAATTGGAATTCGAGGACGTCAGCAACCCGGCCGTCGCGACCGGTGTGGTCAGCGGCCGCGTCACGATTCCGTTCCGTAACACGGACACTCCGGCCGGTATCGCGGTTGCCGTTCGCGATGCGATCAATTCGTCGGAAGTCCAAACGCGGTTGTCGATCGGTGCGACGACGTTGTCCGGCGAAGCGACGGGCCCGTCGACCAGCGACACGGTACTGCTGCATGGGCCGGCCGCCGCGTCGATCCTGGGCGGATTAGACTTCTCGTCCGATCCGGTTCGATTGCCGATCACGGTGATCCAGTACGGCCGAGACATCGTCAATGAAGATCAAGGTGACACGAACCGTTTCCGTGACCAGGGACAAGTGATCCTGCAAGGAAACGTGATCAGCGACAGCCTGAACTTTGGCATCATCGTCGACGCTGGCCAACGGGCTCGCCAAGACGTTTCCGACTTGTCGGCTGCGACGCTGCCACGTCCAGGATCCAATCGCGCGTTCTTGATTCAAGACCCCAATTTGCTGGCTCCCGGGGTCGTTGTCGTCAACAACGTTTTGGTCAGCAACGTCGCCGGTGGTGTCCTGGTCAGCGGTGATACCGGTGGACCGGTCATTGCGCCGCAGGCCTTCGCGCGGATCGTCAACAACACGATTTATGGAACGCGTGGTGGAGACGTCGGTATCCGAGTCGAAAACCGCGCCGCGCCCACTCTGTTGAACAATGCGGTCGCGAACCTGGGCATCGGCGTCCAGCAGGTCGGCGTTGTCAACTCGATGGAACAGTTCGGCACGATCTTCTTTGGCAACATCAACAACACGGACAACGTCGGCCTGGGCGCGTCACCCCTGGTCGCGTCATCGGACTTGTTCTTGAACCCGGACGACCGAAATTTCTATCCCACCGCACTGTCGGATTTGATCGACACGGCCGTCGGCAGCGTTGACGACCGATCGGTGATCGAATCGTTGCGATTGAGTCTTGGCATTGCTTCGTCACCAATCATTGCACCGGCGCGAGACATCACCGGCCAACGCCGCGTCGACGGCACCGGTGGCGGCAGCGGCACCGGTCCGACGGTCTTCATTGACCGCGGAGCGATTGACCGCAGCGACGTCGCCGGCCCGATCGCGGGTTTGGTCGATCCACGCGACTTGCTGGCCCCGATCACCGATCAAAATCCGACCGCGGATCGCGACGGATTGGAAACGTACGTGCGGCTGGTCAGCGGCACGAAGGATCAATTCCTGATCCAGCTCGATGACATCAACGGTGCTGGCATCGACGACTTGACGGTGCTGGAAGACACGATCGTGGTGACCGAAGACGGCCGCCGGCTGATCCCCGGCGTGGATTATCGATTCGGTTATTCGGCGACCAGCAATCGCGTGATCCTGACCCCGACCAGCGGCGTTTGGTCACCCAATGCCGCCTACGAGATCACGCTGAACAACCGCGACCGAGTCGTGCTGGGCATCACGAACGGCCGCGGAGTCGTTGATGCCGAACGGTTCGTCGTGACCGATTCCGATGGCAACATCGGCACGTTCGAGTACGACAGCGGGTTCTTTCTGGAGATCGCCCAGACGCTTGCGATCGATGTCGTTTTGCCGGCGGACCAATTCGTCGACCGGGAAACATTCACGATCACGTCGCCCGATGGGGCGACGACGGTGACGTTCGAGTTTGAAAAACTTGGCGGCGTGACCGCGGGTAATGTGATGGTCAACTTGGCCGGTCTTGTCACTGCGTCGCAGGTTCGCGACGCGATCTTCGATGCGATCGATACCGGCATGGTTGATGTGGCGGGCACGATGACTCCGGTCACGACGGTGTTGGAATTGGCACCGCGTAAAGTCGGCGCGACTCGCGTTCAGATCGGCAGCCAAGCCGGCACCGTGGTCGATGCGCCGCAAGCGTCCTTGGACGTCGCCGGTGTCGACGGCGGCGTGGCCGACGGCGATCTGTTCCGCTACCAAGCCGGTGGCATCAAGGTGCAGTTCGAGTTTGACAACGATGGCATTTTGGATCCCGCGACGGTGCCGGCAAACGTCATCGTGCTGGCCGCGGGCGACACACCGCAAACGCTGGGCACGAAGATCGCGCAAGCGGTTGCCGCGGCGGGCCTCGGCTTGAATCTGGCTCGCGGTTTGGAAGACGGTCGCGTTTACTTGGGCGGACAAGACGGCGACACGTTGGAACTGCTAAGTGGCGGTCTTTCGCTGCTGGGCACGCCGGGCGTGACGGGCAAGTTGGAACTGACCGTCGCCCCGACCGAAACCGGCGCGACGATTTCCGGCGATGCCGTGGTCATCACATCGGGCGGCGTCACGGGCACGTTCTTGCTAACCACCGACACGACGGTGGCACCGTCGCCGACGCTGGTGCTGCTTGCCGCGGGCGATAGTGCCGGCGTGATCGCAAGTTCGCTTGCCAACGTCGTTCGCACATTCTTTGCCTCGCAAGACGTCGCGGTCAATTCGATCGCCAGCGCCAACGTGATCACGCTGGGCGAACCGAACTTCAGCCAAGGCGCGGGCAATTCGCCGATCAACACGACGGTCGACCTGTCGGCGTCCACCATCACCAGCACCGGTGTCGGGGGCGGCGCGATTGCGGTTCCGTTCATCCCGACGGTCGAATTCACGGCCAACACCCTTGCCGGCCAAGTCATCGCGGCGGTCACCGGCAGCGGCCTTCGTTCGACCGCGTTCGCGCCCGGCGGCGGCACGGTATGGCTGGACAACACGACGCTGGTAACCGGTCCGACGTCTGGTCCCGTCCCTGCGATCAAGGACTTGGCGGGCAACAACTTGGCGGCCAACCGAGCCAACCGCGAGACGCAGTTCACGATTTTGATGCCGGGCGTCGGATTGGACTTCGGCGATGCGGTTCAGCTTGTCGGTCGGCCGGGTAGCTACCCGACCTCGTTTGCTCGCGATGGCGCGCGGCACACGGTCACCGCGGCGGGCGTGCCACGCTTGGGCGGCGAAGTCGACACCGAAATCGACAGTTACGTCGCTGCATCGGCGGTCACGACGCACGTCGGATCGACGGGCGCCTTCATCGTCACAGCGGTCTCGTCAGGCGAGACTCGCATCACGCTGCAAACCTCCGGTGCAACGGTTGGTGATCTGGTGGAAGTCACGATCGGTGGCCTCCGCCGAACGTACGAATTGATCGCACCGGGAACCCCGGCAACGCGAGGCGACGTCGGCATCGAATTCACCGTCGGCGTTGACACGCCGGTCACGTTAGCGGCGAAACTGGCCGCGGCGCTGACCGCCGATTCGGCGGGTCTTGCGCCGCTGCTGCCGATCAGCTACACGCCGGGCACGCCGCGGGTGACCGTCCGTGCGGCTGGTGACTCGGACGACAACCGATCGACGATCGCGGCGACGGGCACTGGCACGTTCGCGGTCACGCCGCTGGCTGGCGACCTGGTGGTCAGCCTGGGTGGGTCGGTTCCGGCCGTCGGCGACACGCTATCGGTGACGGCGGGATCGCTGACGTTGGGCTACGAACTGATCCTGGCCGGCACGATCCTTCCCGGTGGTCCATCGGCGAACAAAGGCATCCTGTACGTGCCGGGCGAACCGGCCGAAGTGCTGGCCCAACGCGTCGCGGCGATCGTCGAAGCCGACTTGGCGGCGCTCGCACCGCGAACGACTTTGGATTACGAAGCCGAAACGTTCTTCTTCACCTTGCGTTCGATCGACGACGAAGACGGCGTCGGCGTCGGCACCGTCAACTTCGGCGGCGTCAATCTTCCAGGCGTGTTCATCGACCCGGCCAACCCGACGGCGGTGCTTAGCTTCCTGAACCCGCGTGCGGCGTTGGGTTCAGAATTGATCGTCGAAACGACCGGCGGCGGACTACTGGACGCTTGGGTCGACTTCAACGGCGACGGCGATTTCAACGATCCGAATGAACAAGTGCTGACCAACGCACCGGTGATCGACGGCGTCAATCGCTTGCGAGTCTTCACGCCGACCAACGCGGGGGTGGCGTCCGCGACCGGTTCGGGCATGACCTGGGCTCGGTTCCGAATCAGCACGACGGGCAATCTGTTGCCCAGCGGGTTGGCGATCGGCGGCGAAGTCGAAGACTACCAAGTCGTCGTGGCAAGCGCCGCGTTGCCGGTTCCGGACGACGATGCGTTGTCCTTCGGCGAAGACACGACCGCGACCAGCGGGGACGTTTCGATTGGTGACAATCTGGCCGGTGCGACCAACGTGCGATTCGTCGTCGAACAACTGCCCAGCAACGGTGTCTTGGTGCTCGATCCGGCGACGGGATTGTTCACGTACGAATCGAATAATGATTTTTACGGCGACGATTTCTTCACCTATCGGATCGAGGGCGAACAAATTATCACCGGCGTTCCCTATCCCGTGCGAAGTGACGTCGCAACGGTGGCGATCACGGTGACCCCGGACAACGACCCGCCGTTCTCGCCGGGCGAATCGTTCGTTGCCGTCGAACCGATCGGCACTCCGGCGATGCCCAACACCGGCAACGCGACCGTCACAATCACGGCGTCGGACTTGGTGGCCAATGCGCTGACGCAGGACGATCAACTGACCGGATTGCCGCCTTGGAACGAAGATGAACAATCGCTGCGAGTCGTTCAGATCGCCGTCACCGACGCTGCCGGAACACCCGTCGATTTGATTCCAATGATTGATCCGTTGACCGCAACCGACGGTGTCTACACGGCGATCACGCACGTCGATGACACGTCGGGAACGTTCCGACCGGCCGGCACCGTGGTCGTCACGGTGGCGAGTGGCGAAGTCGCTGAAGTCGTTTACACCGCGGGTAATTTCTACAACACGTTCAATCCGTTGTTCGGGAACGCGTTCCCGATCGATGGATTTGGTTTCACGATCGCCGATGACGGAGCGACGACGTTGCCCAGCGGCGTGCCAGCGGTCCCGCAACCGGCCGATCAGTTGACCACCGCGCGAGCGAGTATCACGGTCGTTCCGATCAACGACGTGCCGCTGATCAATCCGATCGCAAACTTTGCGATCGCCGAAGACACCGCCGCGCACATGGTCGGGCTGACCGGCATCAGCGCCGGCGTCAACGAAGTGCAACCGCTGCAGATCACGACAACGTCGTCCAACACGGCATTGATTGATCCTCCGTCGGTGATCTACACCGCCGGCAGTGTGACCGGTTCGCTGCAGTTGGATCCGAAGCCTGACCAGATCGGCACGTCGGTCATCACGGTCACGGTGCTGGACGCCGGTTTGGATGGGGACTTCGCCACCGCGACGGACAACCTTTCCACAACGATCACGTTCACGGTCACCGTCACGGCCGTCAACGACGCGCCGATCGCGGGCGATGACACGTTGATGGCGATCGAGGACACGCCGCTGTCGATTACTCCGGTGATGCTGCTTGGGAACGACGTCGTCGGTCCCGCGACCGCGACCGACGAACTCTCCGGTGCAACCGATGGTTCGCTGACGATCGTCCAGCAGGCGATCACGACGACGCGTGGCGGAACGGTCACGTTTGTGGCGGGCGGAAACCTGCTGTACACACCTCCGGCGAACGTTTCGGGCACGGATACCTTCGTTTACACGGTCATCGACCAAGGCATTCAAGAAGACGCGTTGCGGGTACGCATCGACTCGCAATTGACCGACACGGCCGTCGTGACAATCGTGATCTCGCCTGTCAACGACGCCCCCACGGTGAACTTGCCCGGAGCGGTCACCATGGCGGAGGACACCATTCGCCCGGTCGTGATCACGGGCATCTCTGCCGGCGTCGGCGAAACTCAAGACGTCCGCGTGACCGCAACGAGCAGCAACACGGCGTTGTTGCCCGATCCATCGGTGACGTTCATGCCTGGTGCCGGAACGGCAACCTTTGATTTGGTGCCGCTTGCCGACGCGGTCGGTGTTTCGATCATCACCGTCGTCGTTGAGGACGCGGGACTGGACAACGATTTGGCGACTACCGCTGACAATCGTTCGGTGACGACGTCGTTCATCGTTCGTGTCAGCCCGATCAACGACTTGCCGACCTTGGATCCGATCAGCAATGAAACGATCGCGGAAGGTGCGGTCGGTGCGACCAAGACGGTGACCGGCATCGGTGCCGGCGGCGGCGAAACGCAACCGCTTCGCGTGACGGCCACCAGCGGCGACACGACATTGATCGTCAACCCGACGGTGACCTACGACTCGCCCGATGCGACCGCGACGCTGAACTTTGCTCCCGTGGCCGATCGATTCGGATCGACCACGATCATCGTGACGGTCGAAGACGCCGGTCTGGACGGCAATTTCGCGACCGCCGCCGACAACGGTTCGGTGCAGCAAACGTTCACGCTGACCGTCAGCCCGATCAACGACGCACCGGCGATCGACACGCCGACCGACGTGGTGATGGATGAAGATTCGCCGCAACAGTCGGTGGTGCTGACCGGCATCACGGCGGGGGCGTTCGAATCGCAAGAGCTTCGCGTTCGTGCGACCAGCAGCAATCCCGCCCTGATCGCCAACCCGACGGTCGGTTACAACTCGCCCGACGTCGAAGGCACGCTGACGTTCATTCCGATCGCTGATCAATTCGGCACCGCCGTGATCACGGTCAGCGTCGAAGACGGGGGTGACGACAATGACCTTGTCACGCAGGGCGATAACCTGACGACGACGACATCATTCACGATCACCGTCAACTCCGTCAACGATGCGCCGACGATTACCCCGATCGCCGACCAATCGATCGCCGAAGACGCTCCGGTGCAATCGGTGGCGATGGCCGGCATCACGGCCGGTGGCGGCATCGGCGGCGGCAGGGAAACCCAGCCGATCGCGGTCACGGTGACCAGCGATAACCTTGCTCTGGTTCCGACGCCGACGGTGACTTATACCGACGGCGCGGCGACGGGCACGTTGTCGTATCAACCGCTGGCCGATCAGTTCGGGGACGCCACGATCGTTGTGACGCTGACCGATGGCGGGCTGGACGGCGACTTGGCGACCACGACCGACAACGCGGTCACGACTGAAACGTTTGTGATCACGGTCTTGCCGACCAACGACGCGCCGACGCTGGGCGTGATCGCCGATCAAACGATCGACGAAGACGCCACGGCGATGACCGTTTCGCTGGCCGGGATCACCAACGGGCCGAGCGAATCGGGACCGCTGCGAGTGACCGCGACGTCGTCCGATCCGACGCTCATTGGGAACCCGGCGGTGACATACACGTCGCCCGATGCGACCGGAACACTTTCGCTGGTTCCCGGCGCCGACCAGTTCGGTACCGCTGTGATCACCGTCACGGTCGAAGACGGCGGCGTTGACGGCGACTTGGACACGGCGGCCGACAACGGCTCGGTGACGCAAGCGTTCACGGTCAACGTCAACGCGGTCAACGATGTTCCGACCGTCGATCCGATCGCGGCGGTCGGCATCGACGAAGACGCTCCAGCACAGACCGTCGCGATCACCGGCATCTCGGCGGGTGGTGGTGAAACGGGCGTGCTGCGAGTGACCGCGAGCAGCGACAATGTGGCGCTGACGGGAACGCCCACGGTGACTTACACGTCGCCAGCCGCTGCTGGATCGGTTGCTTTCACACCGATCGCTAACGCCTTCGGAAACGCCACGATTACGATCAGCGTTGAAGACGGCGGCTTGGACGACGACTTATCGACGGCGGGTGACAACGGCATCACGACAACATCGTTCGCCGTCAGCGTCACCAACACCGACGATTCGCCGACGGTGACGGACGACACGATCGAAACGGATGAAGATACCGACATCCGAATTCCGGCTGCGTCGCTGCTGGCCAACGACGTCGATCCGGATCTTGGGCCGACCACTGGCGAGCAATTGTCGATCGTGATTCCGCCGACGTTGACGACAACGCTGGGGGCGACGGTAACGTACAACGAATCGACGGGCGAATTGACTTACGATCCCCGTGGTTCGTTGGCGCTGCAATCGCTGGCACCGGGTGAATCGCTGCAGGACAGTTTCCCGTACGGCATCACCGACGCCGATGGCGAAGATCCGGTGCCGACCGGCACGGTGTTCTTGAACGTCGCCGGCATCAACGATGCTCCGCGAGTGACCGATGACGTCATTGCCGTGCCTGACGGGATCAGCCCGACGGCTCCGCTGTTGATCTATCCGCTGACCAACGACACCGATGTCGATGGAACGTTGGATGTGAACTCGCTGGTCATCACCCAGGAACCGATATTTGGTTCGCTGGCACGACAGGTTCTGCCCGATGGACGGGTTGAACTGGCTTACTCGCCGTTCAGTACTTTTGCTGGCTCGGATTCCTTCCGCTACACGATCGCGGACAACTTGGGCCAAGACAGCGCTCAAGCGACGGTGATCCTGGACCCTAGCAAATTGCCTCGAACGGGACCGGACTTCATGGGCGGCGTGGCGGCCGACGGCTTCAACGTCGACGTGCTTGCCAATGACTTCCCGGTCGTCGGAACGTTGGACCTCTCGTCGCTGACGATTTTGACGCAGGCGACCGGCGGCATCGCGACGGCGGGCACCGATGGCACGATCAGTTACGTGCCCAACGCTGGTTTCGTCGGCGAAGATACGTTCGCGTACACGGTCTCTGACAGCGAAGGAAACGTCAGCGATCCGCAGACCGTTCGCGTCGTCGTCACGGCCAGCGGTCGCCAGAACCCGATCATGTTCGAGGACGTCAATGCGAACGGAGTCGTGACGGCGCTTGACGCGCTGCTGATCATCAACCGGTTAGGCCGGGCCAGTGCGGGACCGAGCATTCCAATCGGACCGGACGAACGGGGGCCAGAGTTTTATGACGTGAACGGGTCGATGTCGATTTCGGCGCTCGATGCATTGTTGGTCATCAACCGCTTGGCTCGAGTCCAGTCGGTTGGTGGTGAAGGCGAATTCGTAGTTCCAGGCGAGCCAAACTTTGGCGAGCCGCTGACCGACGTTGTCACGACAACCATCGCGTCGCCGATCATCGCTGACATGGCCTCGTCGCTGGATCAACCGATGGCGGAAACGCGGACTGCCGATCCGTTCGGCTTGTCGCCGGACCCCACGACGGCGAAGATCGTCGGCGAAGGCGAACTGACGTACGTCGACGACGACGTGGTCGACTTGCTGGCCGCGCCGCAAGACGACGATGATGATGATGACGACATCAACGGCTTGTTCGACTTGGCCATCGAAGGATTCGGCGAGGTTTGATTTTAGTCGTCAGTAGTCAGGCGTCAGTAGTCAGGGGGGGCAGGGGTCTGCTCTCTGCTCCCTGCTCGGGTGGATATCGCAGTTTGCTTTGGCCACGTAGTGGCGGCAGATATTGGCCAGGTGGTGAACCGAACGAGCGACAGCGAGGCTCGGTGGAACCCCTGGTTTTGAGAACCCAACGTCCATCCTCCCGCATCGGCCCGGCGGCTTCGCCGCCGGGCCGATGCGGGGGGAACGTTTTTCGGGGAACGCAATCCTAGGGTTACGGTCAACTCGTTGCCGCTCGTTGCCCTCACCCTGGGCTAATATCTGCCGCCGCTACGCGGCTACCGGAGCGATACCCTGTTCGAGCTTCAAAGCACATGGCAGACCGTACGATGCACCCCCCCGCTCCTTGCTCCTTTCTCCCTGCTGCCTGCTCCCAAACTGGTCTGTTGTCCGAACGGGCTCTCACGGTAAGCTGTGCGCTTTTCGCGGGTCGCGGTGTTTTGGGCGACCGAGCGAAGTTACGTGTTTGCTAAGGAAGGACCACAGCGTGTTTGTATCAGCGTCAACGGAGTGCTGGCCCGAGAAGGAACTGCGGGAAGCGATCGAGATTCTGATTGATCTCGAATTCACCGCCGTCGAGATCGCGCTGCATGAATCCGGCAAGGTCAAGCCCAGCGAACTGCTGGACGACGTCGACCGGGCCGCCCAGCTTTTGCGTTCGTCCCACCGGCTGGACATCTCCGGCTACAGCGTCGAACTCGATTCGACCGGCGATCAGCATTACGAAGACTTTGCCAAGGTCGCCTACCTGGCCAAGCAAACCAAAGTCGTCAACATCACGGTGCCCTCCGGCGAACACGGTACCCCATTCAACGAAGAAGTCGAACGGCTGAAGAAGCTGGTCGAAATCGGCGAAGGCGAAGGCGTCCGCGTGTCCGTCCGCAGCCAGCTCGGGTGCATGTCGGACGACCCCGACACGCTGATGGTGCTGTGCAACAACGTCGACGGGCTGGGCATCACGCTGGACCCGTCGGTCTACATCGCCGGCCCGGCCAAGGGCAAGAACTTGGACAAGATTCTGAAGTTCGTCTGCAACGTTCACCTCCGCGATTCGCGGCCCGACGCGTTCCAGGTCAGCGTCGGGATGGGCGAAGTCGATTACGGCAAGCTGGCCACACAGTTGCTTCGCGAGAAATACGACCGAGCGTTGACGGTCCACATGACGCCGATGCCCGAGCACGACCACCGCGTCGAGCTGCGTAAGCTGCGACGGTTGCTGGAAACGTTGATGTGAGATCCGCCACCGTATCTAATCATCCGGATCTGGGCGGACTGCTGACCAATCAGCTAGCCCAATCCGACCGAATTCCGCCATCGACGATCGGTCCGACGCTTTCGTACGGCCGCCATCGCGGGCCGATGCCGTCACGGGCTCGTGTTGCGGCGGTCGCGATCGCGATCTACCAAGACGATCAAGGCCAGTGGACGATCCCGCTGACGCTGCGGCCGACGACGCTGTCGCATCACGGCGGACAGATTTGTTTGCCGGGAGGCCGAATCGAACCGGGGGAAGACGCTTTCGCCGCGGCGGTGCGAGAATTCCACGAGGAGCTCGGCGTTGCGCCGGTGGTTCGGCAGGTCTGCGGCGAGTTGCCGACGGTTTACGTTTACGCGAGCGACAACCGGGTCCATCCGGTCGTGATGATCATCGACCGGCCGGTGCAAAAGTGGCAGCCCGATCCGGTCGAAGTCGCCGAAGTGGTGCCGATGCGGCTTTCGGTGCTGACCGACCCGAATACTCGCCGCGAAGTCGTCCAAGCCCGCATCGTCCGCGGCGCGGCTGGCGAAGTCGGCAAGTTGCGGTTCCGTGCCAGCGGTTTTCAAGCCGGTAATCACCACGTTTGGGGTGCGACGGCGATGATCTTGGATCAATTGGCCCAGTTGTTGCTTGATAGGCGACTTCTGTCAGCGTGACAGGACAATTTTTTCAAACAGGCCGGAACGATTCAGGCGACCTCGCTTTCTTGCACCTTCAACCGCGTGATGTGCAGCAAATAGAGGCGTTCGGACGTGCGACCACCATCGGTGGTGACGTAGATGAAGTGCTTCAGCAACCACGCATTTTCGGGGTGCTTGACGGTGACTTCGCTTCCATCGCTCGTCAGAATCGTGAACGGAGCGAACGGCTTGTTGTTCATCAACTGTCGAAGTTGCTCGTGCATGCTAAACCTTTTCCCATTCCCAGGATTTAATGGACCGACCGTTGCAGTATAGCGACCCTGACGCGAGTCACCCCATTGACCGCCCGTTGCCGAAGCGACCGGCTAGCGACTAAAATCCACTCGAACGACCCATTTTTTTTCACGAAGGACACGACCATGGCTTCCGACGCCGTCAAAGAATTCACCGACGACAACTTCGATGCCGAAGTGCTGCAATCGGACACGCCCGTGCTCGTCGATTTTTGGGCTCCCTGGTGTGGTCCGTGCCGCCAGATCGCGCCGATGATCGATGAACTGGCCAGCGAAAACCCGAACGTCAAGATTGGCAAGATCAACATCGACGACAATCCCGGCATCGCCCAAAAGTTCGGCATCAGCAGCATCCCGACGCTGCTGGTGATCAAGAACGGCGAAGTGTCCGAAAGCTTCGTCGGCGTTCGCCCAAAAAGCGCGCTGCAAGAAGCCCTTGATGGTGCGGTCGCGTAATTGCGATGGATCCGTCAAAAAAAGCGAAGCCAGGATCTTGATCCTGGCTTTTTTATGCGCCGGCGGCTTTCCCGCGACGGGCTAGACGCCCGCCACCTCGGCCGCTTTGTAGACGATTTGGGCTCGGCGGAACCCCATCCGTTCGTACAACCGGATCGCGGCGGTGTTCTCGGTCGTAACTTCCAAGTGCATCCGTTTTAGACCCGCGTCGCGGAACCCGATGGCGGCGCGAGCCAACAGGATCGACCCGAGCCCGCGGCCGCGATGGTCCATGTCGACGCCCAAGTTTTGGATTGCGCCCCAGCCGTCGATCTCGATGCCCTGGACGGTCCCGACGGGGTGGCTGTGCCCGGTCGCGGGGTCGCTGTACCGGCAAAGCCAAGTCGACGAGGGCACGAAACCGTCTCGCGACGAGATTTCTCGCATCAGCCGCATGCAACCGTCGCGGCGGCCGAGGCAGGGGAACACGTTGGCGTCCAGTTCCTGGCGAAAGCTCGCGTACTTGGCGGAGGCATGTTCGCGGACCAGTCCGATGCTGAACGGGACCAGAACGTAACCGGCCGGAAGCGTCCCCGCCGTCGGCAATCGCTCGGACAGGTCGAACTCCATCCGAAAGCGTTTGAAATAAGTCAGTCCCATCCGCGATGTCCGAAGTGCGTTCTACCGGAAACTTAACTCTACCACACGAATCGATCCTCAATTCGCGGCAGGTTCCGGTTCGCTTGACTTAGCGCTGGTTTCGGCTTCGGATTTCACTTCTGCTTCGGCGGGAACGTCTGCCTTCGCCCGTTGCTCCTCCGCGGCATGTTGCTCCTCTGCGGCCCGTTGCTCCTCCGCCTTCGCCGCTTCCTCCGCCTTGACGCGTTCTTCCGGTGTCGTTTCGATCGGGAAGTCTGCCGTCACCAGCCCGCGGTCGACGATCCAGATGTTGCGGAAACGGACTTCGTCTTTGTGGTCCTGCAACTTGATCGGTTCCAGCGTCGGGGCTTCTTGCTTGCCGCCGCCCGTCTTCGTCGGTAGCGAGACATTGTCTTGCACCTTCACGCCGTTGACCCACGACGTAACGTGAGCGTCACGAATTTTTGTTCCGTCGGCCGCCCAACGCGGAGCGGTGAAGTGGACGTCGTAGGTTTGCCATACCAGCGGTGGCAAGCACATGTTCAGGTCGGGTTTCTTGAAGCGGTAGAGTGCGCCGAGTCCGTTGAAGACGGCGTCCTGGGCGAACGAATCGAGCACTTGGCACTCGTACCGGCTCTGCAAGTACAGTCCGCTGTTGCCCCGCGCCTGATCGGTTTTGTCAGGCATATAAGGCAGCCGAAATTCCAAGTGCAGATTGAAATCCTGGAACATCGGCCGAATGTCCGCGCCTTGCATCAGCAGACCATCGTCGGTCATTTTTCCGTTGACGAATTGGTCGGTCCCGGTGCCATCGAACAATACCGTCGCTCCCTCGGGCGCGGGCGAGTGCATCGTTGGGCTGACGCGTGCGACTCGGGTCAGCGTGCCCAGCTTGTTTCCTTCGCGGTCGATCAGCGTACATGCATCGCCGCTGACGAACATTGCGAACGGGCCGCCCGACAGCACGACCAGTTCTCCGCTCCGCCGGCCGATCAATCGCATCGGCTCGCCCGGTTTCAACGGCTCGCCCGCATCGTCGACCTGTCCCGGCAACCCACCGATGAACGACACCGCGTCGAAGTTGTCACCGCCGACGGGCCGAATTTGCAGCCCCAACGTTTCGGTCGCGTCCCCATCCCCGGCGACCTCGCCGACGAACTCACCCAGCAACGCATAATTCGGATCGTCCACGGGAACCGTCTGCGTCGGCGCGTCCGAAAACGACGCTCCGGCGAAGCACAAACCGAAACAACCAACGGCAAACAAACGAAGCAACATCGAGCAATTCCACGAGAGCCAGAAACAGAGAATCGGCTCAGTATAATCGCCGTGGCGGACGCTTTCTCAAAGCGCCGCGAAACGGCTCGCCGGTTCGGCCCAGGCATCGTGATTCTGGGGCACGTACGTCGTCGGCTGGAAACTGGCGCGGACCAACGCGCGGGCTTCGTCGAACGACTTCAATTTGCCCAGCCCGATCATCTGCATCAACACGTTGCCGACCGCGGTCGCCTCGACCGGCCCGGCCACCACCATTCGCCCGCACGCATCGGCCGTCATCTGGCAAAGCATCGCGTTGACCGACCCGCCGCCGACGATGTGGATCGTGTCGATCCGGCCGTCGACGATCGTTTCCAGCATGCCCAGGCAAACGCGATAACGAAGTGCCAGCGTCTCCAGCGCCGCGCGATAGATCACCCCTTCGCTCGACGGCGCGGGCTGGCCCGTCTTTGCCGCGTACGCCACGATCGCATCGACCATGTCGTCGGGCGCGACGAAATCCGGCGCGTCCGGATCGATCAGCAATCCGGTCGCCGGCGCCGCCTTGGCTTGGGCGACCATGTCGTCGAAGGAGACTTCTTTGCCTCGGCGAATCATCGACGCGCGGATCTGGTTGAAGATCCAAAGCCCGCCAATGTTCTTCAGCAAACGAGTGCTGCCGCCGACGCCGCCTTCGTTGGTGAAGTTCAATTCGGCGACCTTGGCGGTGACCCTCGGCGAGGCCAATTCGACGCCCATCAGCGACCACGTTCCGCTGCTGATGTAGCACCAGTTCGGCTTGGCCGGCGCGAACTCATCCGCCGGCACGGCCAGCACCGCCGAGGCCGTGTCATGAGTTGCGGGCAAGACGACCGGCACGTCGTGCAGTCCCGTCACCGCCGCGACCGACGGCTGGACTGGACCGATCACGGTGCCGGGCGGCGTCGTCGGCAAGAACAACTTTCGCGGCAGTCCGAAGTTGCTGATCAGCCCATCATGCCACTGCGCCGTCCGTGGGTCGGCCATCTGAGTGGTCGAGGCATTGGTGGCCTCGTTGGTTTTGACGCCGGACAACAACCAGTGAAAAAAGTCGCCGATCATCAGGAACTTGTCGGCCACGATAAGCGCCGGATCGCCGGACCGCTTGGCCGCCAGCAATTGAAACAACGTGTTCAGTTCCATGAACTGAAGTCCCGTCGCCTGGAAAATTTCGTCTCGAGACATCGTCTGCGTCGCCACGTCGATCATGCCTTGCGTGCGGCGGTCGCGGTGGTTGAACACGGACCCTGCGAACTGGTCGGCCGAGTCAATCAAGACGTAATCGACGCCCCAAGTATCCACCCCGACGGAGGCGGACGACGGGTATTTCGCCGCCGCGATCCGCAGTCCGGTTTGGATTTCTCGCCACAACCCCAGCACGTCCCACTGCAGCGAATCGTGGACTCGGACGGGCTCGTTGCCGAAGCGGTGGACCGCGTCCAGAGTCAGCTTCCCATCTTCGACGACGCCCGCGATCACCCTCCCGCTGCTGGCTCCCAAGTCGACGGCCAGGTGGACGGACGATGTTTTCGCGGCGGCTTCGGTCATCGAAAATACTTCACAGAAGAGCTAACGGGCGAGCGGCCAAGCGGCCAGAAAATCCTAGTCAAAGCGGGCCAATTGAACGAGGCCGGGCGGGCGTCCAAATCACCGTAAGCCACCCATTCGGGTGTAGCGAATGCTATCTTCAACCGGCCGAGTTGTCCTGTCTGAGTCGGTCGGGGGCGGGCGAGCTGAAAAAGCAAAATCGGTCTAACTTTCGCTCGGGAAACGCTTTAGCGATGGCAACGATTCGGCGATCGGACAAAACGCAAAATCTGCCGTTGACCCGTTCGGGCCGGCGCGTAACCTAACGCTACCGGACGAACAGCGACCAGGCGAAACCAATCCCCAGCGTCGATCCGACCGGACATCCGATTTTTGCGTCTCCGCGAGTTCGCCTTGCGTGAGGTTGACGCGGTCAGCTTGCGGCCACGGGCTGACGATCGTCGAAGCAGAAGATAGCGGTCTCGATCGTGTGACTTAGTCATTTGATGGGGCCCGTCGTCCGAACGCTTCGCTCGAAACCTCACGGGCCGGGTACAGGAGTACCCGGCCGCGAACGCTCGCGGTTTCGTCTTTCGTAATCAGAGTAGGACAATTGTCCCAATTGTCCCCCCAGCGTTTATTTGCCGCGGGGTTCGCTTGCCGCAGGGTTTACCTCATGTAGGGCTCTTCCGACGCAAGAACCACCGGTCCAGGGGACAATTGAGACAATTGTCCTACTCTGACTCGGCAGGCCTACTTCCGCAGCACCGTGTTCATGATCGACGGCGCGATCCGGTCGCCGTAGACGAGTGCCTTGCCGCCCAGGCTTAAGATCGCTTCCGAGCGCCGCGCGACGATCGCCGCCATCGTCGCCCTGGCAACTCGCTCGGGCGACCAACGGCCGATGCTGTTGGACGTTTGACCGGCCGGCGTGTCGACCAGCGAATCGAAGAATTCGCTGTCCGTCGTGCTGGGGCTGACCAGCGTGACTTGAATGCCATCGGCGGCCAGTTCGGCACGAAGCGAATCGCTGAACCCGTGCATCGCAAACTTGCTGGCACAGTACTCGCTCTTGTCCGGAACCGCGCGGTGGCCCAGCACACTGGACAAGTTGCAGATCACCGGATGACGTCCGCGGTGCAAGTGCGGGATCGATTCGCGGATCAGTTCCAGCGGCGCAAAAAAGTTGACTTCCATGATCTGACGTAACCTATCCGGCGACGCGTCCGCGAACGGGCCGATCGCCCCGATGCCGGCGTTGTTGACCAGCAGATCGATCGACCCGTCACGCAGTTCGGACGCAAGTTTGACCGCTCCGGTGCGAACGCTAGTGATGGTGATGTCACCGGCGAAAGGGACGAATCGGCCGACGGTTTTCCGCGATGCGATCTCCAGCAAACGATCTTCCCGCCGCGCCACGCCGACGACGGTCGCGCCGCGATCGCAAAGCAGTTCGCAAAGGCAGCGACCGATGCCGCTACTGGCTCCGGTCACAATCGCGACCGCGCCGGCGGGATCAAAACGTTTTGCGCCGAAGGCCATCGGCGTGACTAAGCCACTTCGCTGGACGAATCGGTCACCGGCATCACATGGACGCCCGAAGTATCCGGTGCAAACGATTTCTCCGGTGCAACCACTGGTAACGATCCTTTGCCGTCTCGACCGACCGGACGGATCGCCATGGCCGACTTGTGAACCGGTCCCATCGCACCGACCGGCATGCGGACGTGAACGGTGGCGAACATGTCGCCGAAGTCACGCGATTTGACTTCGCCTTTGGCCGACAAGTACGACAGCAAGCGGCCGTCGGCGTTGTCGACGTCGACTTCCAAGTCCAAGAATTCACGGCCGAGCGCTTCGCCAACCGCTTCGCTAAGCAGCGTCAAACCCTTGTCCGATTTGGCACTGACCGGGATCGCGTTGGGATAACGATTGAGCACTCGATTGAGCACCGCGGGGCTGGCGATGTTGTCGATCTTGTTCAGCACCAACAGCGTGTCTTTTTCTTCGATGCCGAGTTCCTTCAGCACTTCGTAGACGGCCGTGATCTGTTCAAACACGGTCGGGCTGCTGGCATCGGCGACGTGCAAAAGCAATTCGGCTTGGCGAGTTTCCTCGAGCGTCGATTTGAAGCTGGCGACCAAGCCGTGCGGCAAATCGCGGATGAAACCGACCGTGTCGGAAAGCAGCACCGTGCCCCAACCGGGCAAGCTCCACCGCCGCGTCCGCGTGTCCAACGTCGCGAACAACTTGTCTTGGGCCAACACGTTCGCGTCGGTCAGCGCGTTCATCAACGTGCTCTTGCCCGCGTTGGTGTAACCGACCAACGACACCGTCGGCGATTCTTTTCGCGCCGACACTTGACGCTCGCGTCGACGTTCGACTTTGGAAAGCTCGTCCTTCAAGTCGGTGATACGCTTCTTGGCCAGCCGGCGGTCGACTTCCAATTGCTTTTCACCAGGACCACGCATGCCGACGCCCATCGCTTGCCGCGAAAGGTGAGTCCACATGCGTTTCAGACGCGGCAACGAGTACTCGAGCTGGGCCAATTCGACGGCCAGCCGTGATTCGTGCGTTTGAGCTCCAGCGGCGAAGATGTCCAGAATCAACTCGGTGCGGTCGATGACTTTCGCCCCGGTCGCTTCTTCCAAGTTGCGGATTTGGGCAGGCGTCAAATCGTTGTCGAAGATGATCAGGTCGGCGTCGTGACGTTCGACCATCAATCGCAATTCTTCGACCTTGCCCTTGCCCAGATACGTCGAGTGGTTGGCGGTCGATCGCCGCTGGACCAATTCATCGACGACTTGAGTGCCCGCGGTGGTGGCCAAGCCGTGAAGCTCTTCCAGCGGGTCCGCCTCGACCTGTTGGTCGGGCATGATCAGGCGAGCCAAGATGCTGCGTTCGGGGCAGTCATCGTGGACCTGATGAAGTTCACGCACAGTGATAAGTAAGGCTCCGTGAAAAAAGAATCGATTGCCGTGCGGTTACGTGGTGCAACTGCATTGTAACGAAAAAGCAGGTTTTGGGTTTTAGGGATTAGGTTTTAGGAAGCAGAAACGAGCGTCGGGGTTCAGGCGATTCCTAAACGCTAACACCTAATCCCTAAAACCTTTTCCTCTGCCTTTGACCAGACGTGTCACGGGGTCCGCTGAAGATGGTTTTGTCGAGCCGAGGGGGTTCGATGGAAACGATTTTGATGGAGAGAACCCGATGACTCAAATGTTACTGTTCGACGCGGCCGCTGACACTTCTTCCCCCGTGATGGTACCGGTCGTGCCGGTCGTGGCGACGCCGGTTTCGGCGACTTCGGTTTCGGTGGTCGCCGTTTCAAAGCCAGCGGCTGCGACTCGTCGCGAAGAGGGCGGCGTGACGCACATGGGCGACCTGGCCCGGATGGTGCTGCTGCGATACGACGTCGTCCAAAAACGCCGCCAAGACATGGCCCGCCGCCGCGCGAAGTGATTCAGAGTAGGTCAATTGTCCCAATTGACCCACGTCTGAATGAGCACGACTAACGAATGGAAGGGGTCAATTGGGACAATGGACCTACTCTGGTCGATGCCCGCGATTCACCTCGATCCCAGCGGCGGTTTTTCCGGCTTTGTTTCGGCTTTTGCCGGCGGATCAACTTTCGCCGGGGCCGGTTTGGGCGTCGTTTTGCGGCTTCGCAGCATCAGCGCCGTGATCAAGGCTCCAAACAGGAACCCGATCGCGCTGGCGACCACCAACAGCACCGACAGCGGGAACTGGCCGCCCAGCCACAACAGCTTGATGTCGGTCAGTTCGTTGTTTTGCAGCGCCATCGCCAGGGTCAAGATGATGCCGACGATCAGGAAGAACCAACGAATTTTCTGCATTCGATTTGTCTCGCGAACCGAAAAAGATACTGTACGAAAGTTTATGCAATTGCTAGCATTGAAAAACTGACGTCGGATTGATTTGGCCCATCGATGGGGCCCGTCACGGATTCGACTTTAACCCATTGTGTGATAGGCGGGAGATGATTTCCCATGGCATCGCAGCAAACATTCGCGTTTTTCGAGGTCGCCGAGGCTGCGCCGGTCGTGCGGGCTCGCCCATTTCCCAGCAAGGTGGCAGCTCCCGCCAAGGTGGCAGTTCCCAGCAAGGTGGCAGCTCCCGCCAAGGTTGAACTTCCGCCCAAGAACCCGTCTCGCGACGACATCCTGAAACAGCTTCGCGTCCAGGCCCGCTGCATCAATACGACCGCCGACGACCACTCGGTTCAAAAACCAAGTGTCCCGGTCTTCTCCACCGGAAACTCCGACCTCGATTCGATGCTGCCCCATGACGGGTTGGCCGTCGCCACGGTCACCGAATGGGTCGCCGCCAATCCGGCAACGCCGGCCGGAGCGATTGCTCTGGTCGCCGCCGCCCGGCGTTTGAACCGACACCCCGGGCCGTTGGTCGTGGTGGCCAAGCCCGAGGATTTTTACCCGCCAGCTGCGATCGCGCTGGGCATCCCGGCTCCGCGGATCGTTTGGGTTCGCCCGTCCTGTCACGCCGACGCGGTTTGGTCGATCGACCAATCGCTGCGCTGTGAATCGGTGGCTGCGGTCTGGTCGATCGTTGGGGCGCAGCTGGATGACCGTGACGCGCGGCGGTTCCAGTTGGCCGCCGAAACCGGGCAAACGCCGGGGTTGTTGGTTCGCCCGACCGCCGTCCGAGGCCGACCGACGTTCGCGGACACTCGCTTCCACGTGGCGATGCTGCCCAGCGATGCGTCGTCGCCGACCTTTCGCATCACGCTGGACCGCTGTCGTGGGACCGCTGCCGGCGCATCGACCATCGTGCAAATCGACGACCGCGGCCAACTGATTTCATCACGACCCACCCGCATTGAAACCACCCGCATCAAACTCACTCGGACGTCCCACCATGAAACGGCTGCTGTGCGTTTGGCTGCCCAACTGGCCCATCCAAAGACTGCGAAACGAAACGACCACCAGCGACGCGCCTGATTCCGATCCGCCACCGGACACCTCGCCACGGCCTTGCATCGTTTGGAACGATCACCATGGTCGCGGCCGCACGGTGGTGGCGTGTTGCCCGAAGGTCCGATCGGTTCGTGTTCGAGTCGGCATGTCGATCGCCGCGGCGCACGCGATGTGCGTTTCGGCGGGACTGGATGACGTCGTGATCGCGCGGCACGATCCGCTGCGCGACGACATCGCGATGGACCAGGTCGCGTGGTGGCTGCAGCAAACGATTTCGCCGCTGACCGCGATCGAATCGATGGACGTCAAGCCTTGGGCCGGGCACGTTCGTCATCAGCGTGAATCGCTGGTTTGCGACATCACCGGCGTGACGCACTTGTTCGCCAGCAAAAACGGTGATGGCGAAAGCGGCACGATGGCGAAGGCGACCGAGCTACTGGAATCGCTGGGCTTGGCCGGACGGATGGCGGTGGCGGACACGGTCGGCGCGGCGTGGGCGGTGTCGCATCACGCGATCGCAAAGACGCACGACGCGGCGGATCGTTGTTTCGTCGTTCCAACAGGCCAGCAGCAGTCAGCGATCGCACCGCTCGACGTGCGCGCACTACGCATTGCACCGGAGACGGTCGAGACGTTGTTGCGACTGGGCATCGAAACGATCGGCCAGTTGTTACGTCTTCCTCGAAGCGGCATCGCGCCGCGGTTGGGGCTGTCGTTGGTCCGCCGGATCGAACAAGCATTGGGGGAAATCGACGAACCGATCGGTTCGTTTTGCGCCGAAGCGGAACACGTCGAAACGTTGTCGCTGGAATATCCGACGCGCGACTTCGCGATCCTGGCCGATCGGACTTCACGATTGATCGAGACGGTCAGGGCGGGCTTGGCGACACGTCAGCGTGGGGCACTACGCTTGACATGTCGCCTGGACCTTTCGGTCCACCCGCCACTTACCATCGAAGTCGGACTGTTCTGTCCGACCACGGACGCTCGGCACTTGGCCGGGCTTGTTCATCACCGTTTGGAATCCACGCGGCTGCCTTCCGATGTAACGCGGCTGACCGTTTCGGTACCGCTGACCGGGCCGCTGCAAACCGTCCAGCATTCTCTTTTTCAGTCCTCGTCATCGGATGATTTGTCGGATGATTTGTCGGGCGATTTGCTGGGCCATGCTTCCGCAAGCATTCAGCGTTCGCTTTCACGTTTGATCGATTCGCTCAGTGGCCGCTTGGGTCGATCGGCGGTCGTCGAAGTCAAACGCACCGGCGACATCTTGCCCGAATCGGCTTACTCGGTCACACCGCTGGCCGGCAACGCCTCGCGTCGTCATGGTGTCACCGCCAAGCGACAAAGGCGAAGTCTCTCAAGCAAGTTTCAACGCGGTTCGGCTTCCAAGAATTCTCCGGTGCAAAAGGTGGTGACTGAAAACGAGGATCTGTTGTTAAGTACGAACTCGGATGCAAATCTGACGCCGTCACCCGCCGACGCGATGCGTCGACCGATGTCGCTGTTGCCATCGCCGCAATTGCTGGCGATCGCGTTTGATGGACCATCGTTTGTCCGTGACACGGTCCGGCTGGACCTTCCCCATCGACTACGAATCCAAGGAGTCACCCACGAAATCGTTCGCACTTGGGGGCCTGAGCGGATGGAGACGGGATGGTGGAAGGGACCTTCGATCCGCCGCGACTACTACCGAATCGAAACCGACCGGTCGCAGTGGTGGTGGATCTTCCGGGACCGCGTTCTGACGGAACTCGAAAGCCGTTCACCCAGCACCAGTTCACCCAGCACCAGTTCACCCAGCACCGGTTCACCCAGCACCGGTTTGCCCGTTCGGTATCGCTGGATGTTGCATGGGCGGTTCGCCTAGGCGAAACTCAAATTCGACCGCCCATCGCTGTCACGGATGGAAGCGGAAAGATTGCTAGAATGCTGTTTTCGTTCACGTTGTCGTCTGCCCTAAGAACTGAAAAAAGAGAAACCCTATCGATGCGATTTGCGAAAAAACGCGGCTCGATGAAGGCACATTAGTTGGACAAAAACCGAACGGAATAGCAGATTCAAAACAGGCCAGAATTCTCGCGGTCGTCCCGGCCTTTCGCTTCCCCGTTGACATAAGAGGCGAAATTCCGTCGTCAAACCCGCCACTGCGTCCAAGTTTTTGTCGTCGCCCGCCGAGCGGACCCGGCCAATTTTGCCAACCGGGAGGTGTGCAGTTCCCTAAAGTTCTCGCAATCTCCTTTGTCTCGCTTCCGACCCCCTCACATTCAATACCATCATGCCCAAAGCCACCTGGAACGGGACCGTGATCGCCAACAGCGATCGCACCGAAATCATCGAAGGCAACCACTACTTCCCCCCCGACTCGATCGACACGCAATTCTTCAAAGCCAGCGATCATCACACCACGTGCGGGTGGAAGGGAACGGCCAGCTATTACGACATCGACGTCCACGGCAAAACCAATTCCCAGGCCGCCTGGTACTACCCCGAACCCAAACACGCGGTCTCGCAAATCAAGGGGCACGTGGCGTTCTGGAAAGGTGTCGAGGTAACAGAGTGAGTTCCGCGGTCCCCTCGCGGCAGGAATCTGCCGGAGTGCAATCGATGGCGTCGAAGTGCCGCGCAATGCGGGACCGTTTCATTGCGAGTCCGTCTGCATTCGCAATCGATTTGTCAAACGCTCGCACCGGAGGACTTCGTCATCCAATCAATGGACGATGTCAGTCCGCTGCGATGGCATCTAGCGCACACGACGTGGTTCTTTGAAACGTTCGTCCTGAAATCGTTGCCGAACTTTCGACCGGTCTCCGAAGCGTTCGAGTACTTGTTTAACTCGTATTACAACACCGTCGGCGACCAGTTCCCGCGTTCACGCCGCGGGACGCTATCGCGTCCGACGGTGGACGAGATCATCCAATATCGCCGGGAAGTCGACGAGCGGATGATACTGGCGCTCGATGACCTGCCTTCGATCAATGACGAACTGCTTCGCATCATCGAATTGGGTTTGCATCACGAACAACAACATCAAGAGTTGATGCTGACGGACATCAAGCACATCTTCAGTTGCAATCCGATTTATCCGGCCCTGTTCGACGCGCCGCTGAAACCGTCCACGCTGATCGAGCCGAAGTGGATCGAACTTGAAGCCGACGTTCGCTCGATCGGTCACGAAGGCGACGGATTCGCGTTCGACAACGAGTTGCCGCGACACCGCGTCTTCATCGAACCGTTCCAGATCGCGGCGACGCTGGTCACCAACGCGGAATACCGCGCCTTCATCGACGACGGCGGCTACACACGGCCGGAATACTGGTTGTCGATGGGGTGGAACTGGGTTCAAGAAAACGCCGTCACTTCACCGTTGTATTGGCGTCGCCACCACGAACGCTGGCACGAGTTCACGACGGCCGGCATGTTGCCGCTGGACGCGAATCATCCGGTCACGCACGTCAGCTATTTCGAGGCCGATGCGTTCGCACGTTGGTCGGGCGCGAGGCTGCCGACGGAAGCCGAATGGGAAGTCGTTTGCGAGCACGCCAACGTCGAAGGCGAGTTTGCCGAAGACCGGATCGAAGCCGGCTTCGCGATCCATCCGTCACAAACGATTGCACCGGAGTCATCGGCAACCTCCATGCACGGCTTGTTCGGCAGCGTGTGGCAGTGGACCAGCAGTTCGTACAACGCCTATCCCGGCTACCGCGTCCCGCCGGGGGCACTGGGCGAATACAACGGCAAGTTCATGTGCAACCAATACGTCTTGCGAGGCGGATCGTGCGCGACGCCTCGTGGTCACGTCCGACGAACGTACCGAAACTTTTTCCCGCCCGAAGCACGGTGGCAGTTCATGGGGTTGCGGTTGGCGCGGTCGGCTTGAGTGCCACGTCGTTGAACGACCAGCCGAAGGCGCCAGCCTGGACCTCGTTCCCAGGCTAGACCTCGTTCCCAAGCTCCGCCTTCGAACGCAGTGTTTTGGGGTGCATATCGCAGTTTGCTTTGGCCACGTAGTGGTGGCAGAAACTAGCTAAGAGGTGAACCGAACGAGCGACAGCGAGGATCGGTGGAACCCCTGGTTTTGGAGCACCCCACGTCCACCCCCCGCATCGGCCCGGTGGCTTCGCCGCCGGGCCGATGCGGGGGGGGAATTGATGGACGTTACGCATACCAGGGGCTGCCGCCGCTTGCGCGGTTGTCGAAGCGACATCCCTATGCAAGATTCAACGTGTATCGCAAACCGCGATATGCACCCGTGTTTTGGACGCTCCGCCTCCTGGTTTCTTACACAGTGAAGAACACCGCCATGTCTCACCCTGATCGCATCGAACCCGGTCCCGGCCAAGAATCGGTCTGGGATTATCCTCGGCCGCCGGCTTGCGAAGCGGTGAAGCATCAGATTCGCATCGTCTTCGATCGCGAGACGATTGCTGAGTCGAACCATGCGTTTCGCGTTTTAGAAACCAGCCATCCGCCGGTGTACTACATCCCCAAAAAAGACATTCGCATGGAGTGGATGCGAGACGTCCGTGGCGGATCGTTTTGCGAATGGAAAGGCCACGCGCACTATCACACGCTGGTGATGCCATCCGGCCGAACGATCGACCGCGTGGCTTGGTCGTATCCAAACCCGACGGCTCGGTTCGACGCGATCGCGGGCTTCGTGGCGTTCTATCCCAGCAAGGTCGACGAGTGCTGGGTCGGGGACCAACGCGCGGTCTCGCAGGCCGGCGATTTCTACGGCGGCTGGATCACACCAGACATTGTCGGCCCGTTCAAGGGCGGGGCTGGCACGATGGGTTGGTAGAAACGTCATCCTTGACACATTTGCGTCAGGCCTCCCCCGCTCTCTACTCGTCCGTGCCGCCGACTTGCGATCGGACTTGGCGAAAGGGGATTTGGTCGCAGATGCCGAAGCTGGGGTCGCGGGAGAGCCGTGATTTTGTGAAGCCCGGGGACGTTAGCCCGCACAGGAACCGGGCTCGGTCCCGCGACGTGACGAAGTGGTCGGGGTATTGGCGGATCAACGCATCCATGGACTTTTTGATCGACGTGCCCAGCGACCTCGGCTTGGGAGCTTGGATGTCGATCGGGCCTTCGCCCAGGCAAGCCGTGCAGCGACCGCACGGAGCCTCCATCGACTCGCCGAAGTGACTCGATAGCACCCCCGCCATGCAGGTCGATGCCGTCGCCATGTCGAAGACCTGGTCCAACCGCCCGACCTCGACGACTTCGCGTTTGGTCAAGCGATCGTGCAGGTCATCGGCCAGCGTTTTTTTGTCCTCGATCCGCCGCGTCCAGCGGTAACCGTGGACCAGGTCGGACACTTGGATTTCCAGCCACCCTTTCTCGCTCATGTACTCGACCGCCTTGACCACTCGCGAGCGATCCGCGTTCAAACGTTTGGCCGCGACGATCGTGTTGAGCAAGAACCAGGTCCGGCCCTTCGACAGCGACCCGAGCACGCCGGCGGCGAACTGACGCGGTTCGCCAGCGAAGTGCGACAGGATCGTTTTGGATGGGACGAGCGGCTTGATCTTGTACGTGTCATAGCGAGGCGACGTGGCTTTGAAATAGCCGTCCAGTTCCAAGTACGTCAGCAGCGTCCGCACCACCAGCATGCGGATGTCGGTGTCGGCGGACAGTTTGTAATGCGAGACGTGAAACGAATCCGGTTGGCCGGCCAGCAGTTCGATCAACCGCCCGACGCTGTGCCGCGACGGCGTGTCGCCGAACGTAAAATTTTCCAGCACCGTGCGGTCGCCCGGCCGCAGAATCATTTCGCAAATCGAATCGTCACCGTCGCGACCGGCTCGGCCGATTTCTTGCGCGTACGATTCCAGCGATTTGGGCGGGTTGTAGTGATAGACGTAGCGAATGTTGGACTTGTCGATGCCCATGCCGAAGGCGATCGTCGCGACGACGATTTGATTTTCAGACCCGATGAACGACTCTTGAATTCGCTGGCGATCCTCGGGCTTCATTCCGGCGTGATAGGCGACCGCGTCGTGACCGTCGGCCGACAAACGTTCGGCGATTTGTTCGGCCGTTTTTTGCGCCGTCACATAAACCAACGTCGAACCGCGCGGACGCTGCGACAAGCGTTTGGAAAGCGTTTCGTACTGGTTCGCTTCGTCCACGACCGTCGAACGCAGTTGCAAGTTCGGGCGATAGAATTTGGTTCGGATCGCGTCGCCGGCTTCGATACCGAAGGCATCGCGGATGTCCGTCAACACCTCCGGCGTCGCAGTCGCCGTCAGCGCCAGGACTCGTTCGGCCGACAAGTCCTTTGCCAGTTCGGCCAGTTTTAAATAGTCCGGGCGGAACGCGTGACCCCACTGGCTGATGCAGTGGGCTTCGTCGATCGCGAACAGCGACACGTTCAGGTTGCCGATCGACGCGATGAACCGTTCGTTAAAGAATCGCTCCGGTGCAACGTATAGCAATTTGATCGAGCCGTCGCGGATGCCGGCCATCGAATCGCGAAATTCGTCCGTCGACAGCGTCGAATCCAACCGCGCGGCTTTGATGCCTCGCGCGGCCAGCGCGTCGCACTGGTCCTTCATCAGCGCGATTAGCGGCGAGACCACCACCGTCGTGCCGGGCAGCATCAGGGCGGGAAGTTGGTAGCACAGACTTTTGCCGCCGCCGGTCGGGAACACGGCGGCGACGTTCTTGCCGGCCAGCAGGCGTTCGATGACGGCCAGTTGCCCGTCGCGAAATCCGTTCATCCCGAATCGCTCGGCCAGGACGGCCTTGGGGTCACCCATGACTGGTTTTCCTGCCGTTGGCTTTCCTGTTACTGGGTTTCCTGTCACTGGGTTTGCCACCAGCGATTTCGCCGCGGACACATCGTGTCGGATCTGCGTTGCCATCATCCCACTCCGTCAAGGAAAGACGTGCCGGACAGATTTTCCGGCCACGGTGGAGCAAGTGTACGCCTGTGCAGAGCGGTGTCAACAAAAAACTTTTACTCACCGCAGCTTTTCTATTCCGCCGCGTCGCCACTTTCCGAATCAGTGACATCCGATTCGGTGGAAAGGCCTTCGAGCAGTTTCGCGGCCAGGACCGGGTTGACGATGCAGGTGCTCTTTTCGACCTCGGGGTCAATCAGCATGCCGAAGCCTTCGGGCAAGTACTCCAACAGCGCGTCGCCTTCGACGACGATGCCCTCGACTTCCTCGCCGTCCTCGAACAGGTCTTCCTGTTGGTTGACGAACTGGCCGGCGATTTCCTCCGACGTGAACACCACCAGGGCTTCATAGCCCGCGTCGATCTCGGCGGTCAGCGCCCCGTACGCGTCCTCGGCGTCTCCTTCGCCCTCGTCGGAGACGCTGATCAGAACGAATTCGCGGGACAGCAACAGACTTCGCAGGCCATCAATGTTCTCGTCCTCGACGAGTTTCGGGAAAGGAGAAAGGTCGGCCATGAAAAACGCGTCCGCGAGGGTAAAAGTTGATCGTTGAATGGAAAGGCACTGCAAGTTCGAGCGATCCGCCCGCGGCCAAGATCGGGCAGTATACCCGCTGGTTGCCGATGGCCGAAGCCCGCCGCCGAATGGCTCCTGTTCGGCGCCTCCTGTTCGGCGCCTCCTGTTCGGCGGCTCCTGTTCGTTGTGCGGGAACCGTGCCCGACCTACAATGTCGCGATTCGATCGCCGTGCTTGGGAATCTTTGATGGCCTTTTTGTGCATTACCGCCGGCAACGGCCAATCCGATCGCTTCGAGCTGACCGAACGGGAGACGACGCTGGGCAGGCACCCCGAATGCACGATCGTCGTCGAAGCCGGCGCCGTCAGCCGCTATCACGCCAAGGTCACCAAGAACGGCAACGCATACACGGTCGAAGACTCGGGCAGCCGCAACGGCACGTTCCTGAACGGCCAACTTTTGACCGGAACCGAACCGCTCAAGCCCGGCGATCGCATTCGGGTCAGCGACGTCGAGTTCGAGTTTGAGGCGGACGCAAAAGTCCCCGAGTTCGCGAGAGCGGGCAGCGAGATGACGTTCGACGGCGCGAACTTCGGCATCATGATGGTCGACGAACACGAGACCGAACGGATCGGCAGCAGTTCGCTGTCCAATGCGTCGAAGATCGAGTTCCGCAGCAGCGGCGATGGCCTGAAGATGATCGCGACGGCGGAGGCGAAGTTGGAAGCGCTGATGCAGATCAATCGCAACCTAACCGGGGCGTTGGCCGTCGACGAAGTCCTGCCCAAAGTGCTGAGCAGTCTGTTCAGCATCTTTCCGGCCGCCGACCGCGGTTTCGTTGTCATGGAAACGCCCGACGGCAAGCTGGTGCCGCGATGGGTCAAGATGCGAAGCGCCCACGACGAGACCGAAACCGTGCGAATCAGCCGGACGATCATCCGCGAGGTCATGTCGTCGGGCGAAGTGATCCTGTCGCTGGACGCATCCGAAGACAGCCGCTTTGACAGCAGCCAATCGATCGCCGACTTTTCGATCAAGTCGATGATCTGCGCGCCGCTTTTGGATGCCGACGGCAAAGCCTACGGAGCTTTGCAGATCGATTCGACCCAGGGCCGCGGACAATTTCGCGAAGAAGACACCGATCTGTTGGCCGGCGTCGCGGCGCAGGCCGGCATCGTGATCAACAACGCGCGGATGCACGAGGCGGCACTGCACCAACGCGAGGTCGAACAAGACTTGAAGCTTGCCACCGAAGTCCAACAAGCCTTCTTGCCGCAAACGCCGCCCGACGCAACGGGCTTTCGCGTGCGAAGCTTTTACAAGGCGGCCAACCATATCGGCGGCGACTACTTTGATTACATCCATTTGAACGACGGCCGCGTCGCGATCGTGGTCGCCGACGTGGTCGGTCACGGAGTGGCGGCGGCAATGTTCATGGCCAAGCTGTCGGCCGAAACGCGGTTCTGTTTGGCCAGCATCGCGGACCTTGGCAAAGCGATCGAGAAGTTGAACGATCGGATGAGCCGGTTGCACGTCGAACGCTTCATCACGTTCTTGGTCATCGTGGTGGATCCGACCAGCGAGACCGTTTCGATCGTCAACGCCGGCCACATGGCTCCGCTGGTTCGCAAGGTGGGCGGCGGTCCGATCTGCGAACCCAGCGAGGAAGAATCTGGCTTGCCGATCGCGATCGATGATGGCATGGAATACGAAGTCGTCCCGTTCAAGTTCGATCTCGGTGACCTGGCGGTGCTGTACACCGACGGCATCAACGAAGCGATGGACGCCGACGATGAAGAATTCGGCATCAACCGGCTGCGTGAGTTGACGGCGATGCCGGGCGACGCCGACGCGGTCAAGGACCGAATCGTCGAAGCGGTCTTGGCCCACGTCGGCGACAGCCCGCCGTTTGACGACATGTGCATGGTCGTGATCGAGCGTGTCACTGGCCCGGTCAAGTCAACGCTTTCGATGAACGATACCGTCGACGATGACGTGACCTGATCGGTCGATCAGGATTGCACCTGATGCAAAGCGACATCGCCCGTCATGCGATTCGCTCGACCATGTTTAACGTTTCGGCGTTCAACTTGCCGGCGGCGGCTTCGTCAATGACAAGGATCGTGTCAGCGTGCGTTTTCAAAATGCTGGCCGGAACATCGGGCGTGACGTCGCCTTGAATCGTCGCCGCGACGGCGACGGCTTTGCGAGCATCCGGAACGCTGCAGTAGATGCGTTTCGATTGCAAGATCCGGCGAACGGACATGCTGATCGCGCGCGTGGGCACGTCGTCGATGGTCGCGAACCAACCTTCCCCGACCTGTTGTTGCCGACACGGTTGATCCAAGTTCACGATCAAGTACGGCGACGTGGTTTGAAAGTCGGCCGGCGGATCGTTAAACGCCAAATGACCGTTTTCGCCGATGCCGACCAACGCGACGTCGATACGAGTTTCCAGCAACAGATCACCGACCCGCTTGGCCGTGGCCATCGGATCGGCGTCGCCGGTCATGTACTGGAACGATCGGATCGGAACCAAGTCGACGAAGCGTTCTTTTAAGTAACGGCAAAACGATGCCGGATGATCGGGCGACAATCCGACGTACTCGTCCAAGTGAAATCCGTCGACGCGGGACCAATCGACGTCGGGGGCGGCAGCCAGTCGCGACAGCACCTCAAATTGCGATGCTCCCGTCGCGACGATCAACCCGGCGCTGCCGTGCGTTTGAATTGCGGCGCGAAGATCGGCGGCCGCGGCATCGCCGACGTATCGCCCCATCGCGTTCCGGTCGGTGGTTACTATGGTGCGCATGGTGAAAGACTTGATGCCTTGATCGAGGAATGAAACGTGCGAATCAGAATTGTAATGCTTGCTGCGTTGCTGCTTGCCGCTTTTTGGAGCGTGACATCTACCGGCCGGGCTCAAACCGATGATCGTTTGACAACACTGAAAACGCTGAACGATCACTTTCCCTTTGACGTTCCCAATGATCCGGCGGCCTGGCACCCAAGAGCAGAATCATTGCGGCGGCAGGTGCTGGTCGCCACCGGATTGTGGCCGATGCCGACGAAGACTCCGTTGCGACCGATGGTGTTTGGAAAAACGGTTCGCGACGGATTCACGGTCGAAAAAGTAATCTTCCAGAGCCTACCCGGTCACTTCGTCACCGGTTTGTTATTCCGACCGGCGAGCAGTGACATGCAAGACCACGAAACGCATCCCGGTGTGCTATGCCCGCACGGTCACGGGGGTCGCAATCAAACGTTCACTGACGATGAATTGGCGGACCAGTTGGCAAGTGGCGGCGAGCACTTTGCGGCGTCGGGTCGGTCCCCGAAACTGGCCCGCTGCGCACAACTTGCTCGCATGGGCTGCGTCTCGTTCATCTTTGACATGATCGGCTACGACGACTCGATCCAAATTCCGTACGAAGTCGCGCACCGTCATGCCAAACCGCGACCGGAGGAAAAACGGTCGGCGGATCCGTCCGACGGATGGGTGATGTTCAGCGCCGATGCCGACTTGCGATTGCAATCGATCATGGGGCTGCAAACTTGGAACTCAATCCGCGCGCTCGACTTCTTGGCGTCGCTATCCGATGTCGATGACCAGCGGTTGGCCGTGACCGGCGGCAGCGGCGGCGGCACCCAGTCAATCATCCTGGGCGCGATCGATCCTCGCGTTAAAGTTTCGTTCCCCAACGGCATGGTATCGACGTCGATGCAGGGCGGGTGTTACTGCGAAAACTGCAACCTGCTTCGCGTCGGCACAGGCAACGTCGAACTGGCCGCTCTGTTCGCGCCGCGTCCGCAAGCGATGACCGCCGCGGACGATTGGACATCTCAAATGATGACCGATGGCTTTCCGCAATTGGAATGGTTGTACGCGATGATCGGTGACCAGCGGGATGTGCAATGCCGCCCAATGCTAGAGTTCAAACACAACTATAACTACATCGCGCGAGCGACGATGTACCAGTGGATGAACCGACATCTCGGCCTGGGCTTGTACGAACCGATCATCGAACAAGATTTCGTGCCGCTGACCGAAGACGAGCGAACCATTTGGGACGGCACGCATCCCAAGCCAACGGTGATCGGTATCGAACACGAACGCCAAGTTTGCAAATGGTTTGACGATCAGGCAACGCGAGCGATGAAGCTGGTTGAGGTAAACGATGCTTCTTCGCTGGAACAGTTTCGCGAGATCGTCGGATCGGCTTGGCAGACGATCTATACGGTTCCGCGAAACAGCGCTGATGGCGAAGTTCAAACGTTGCGACTGGAAAAAATTGAATCCCAAGAAGGTGTCACCACCGCCAACCTGTTTGATCCGAGCCGCGGCGCGGTCATGCCAATCACGATCCATGGCGACGAAAACGCAAAGCGGGTTCTGGTGTGGACGGGCAAGCCGACGGGGCTGTTGGACGATCTGGTCGGCAGCGGAAATTGCGTGATCGTTCCGCAGCTTCTGGGTAAAGATCAACGGACGACATCGCAGCCGCTAGTCGATGACCCGCGTGACTACTCGGCGCTGACGTTCGGCTACAACCCGACGATCGCGGCGCATCGGTGTGCGGACCTGTTATCGGTCATTCAATTCGCGGACCAACGATCGCCGACGCGATTGGGGTTGATCGCGGGGGAAGGCACGACCGCTTGGGCCGCGATGGCGGCCGTCATAGCGAAGGACTCGCTGGACGATGCAATCTTGGTCGACGACGGATTTCGCTTCCAGGACGTCGAAACCTATCGCGACTTGCGATTCGTTCCCGGCTCGGTCAAATACGGCGATGTGCCGGCGATCTTCGCGCTGCGGGAACCCCATTCCCTCTGTTTGGTCGGTGGCGGTGAAGTGCCCCCGTTGGTCTCGGACGTTTATTCGGCCAGCGGTGCGAAAGCCCGCGTGAAAGTTGCCGCCTCGCTCCGGTTAGCGGTTTCAGCTTGGTTAGACTAGAACTCGAACGCTTCTCCTCATCCCATCTTTTGCGCAGCACATGTTCACCACCGTCCAACGTTTCACGATTGCGGTTTTCGCCGCCACGTTCGTTTCAAACGCTCGCGCCGATTTCCCTGAGCTGTTCAACACCGAACCGGTTTCCGACGCGACCTTGATGGACGCCGATCAGGCCGCGGCATCGTTCGGCGTGCCCGAAGGTTTTTCGGTGACGGCGTTTGCCAGCGAGCCGGACGTGCAAAATCCGATCGCGATGAGCTGGGATGCGGGTGGTCGTTTGTGGGTCGCCGAAAACTACACCTACGCCGAACGGACGCAGCGGTTTCAACTGGACCTGCGTGATCGCATCGTCATCTTCGACGGCACCGACGGCGATCGCTTCACCAAACGAACCGTGTTCACGGACAAGCTGCAAATGTTGACGGGCGTGGAAGTCGGTCACGACGGCGTTTGGGTGATGTGTCCGCCGAAGCTGATGTTCTTGCCCGATCGCAACCACGACGACGTGCCGGACAACGACGGCGAAGTGGTGCTGGATGGATTCGAGGTCGCGCAGGCGAACTATCACAACTTTGCAAACGGATTGCGGTTCGGACCCGACGGTTGGTTGTACGGTCGATGCGGCGGATCATGCCCGGGTCGGATCGGCAAGCCCGGCACGCCCGATAATCAGCGGTTGGCTCTCGAAGGCGGCATCTGGCGCTATCATCCGTCGACCGGTCAGACGGAAGTCTTGACGACCGGGACGACCAATCCTTGGGGTCACGATTGGGATCGCGACGGCGAAATGTTTTTCGTCAACACGGTCAACGGTCACTTGTGGCACATGATCCCCGGCGCCCACTTCACTCGCCCGTTCACGCTGGACCCTAACGGACGGACGTATGACTTGATCGATTTTCATGCCGACCACTGGCACTTCGATACGACTGGTGCGTGGAACGAATCTCGCGACGGCGTTGCCAATTCATATGGCGGCGGACACGCGCACAGCGGCACGATGATCTATCAAGGCGGGACTTGGCCCGACGAGTACGACGGGCGTTTGATGACGCTGAACTTTCACGGTCGCCGCGTCAATCAAGAAGTCTTAGAACCGGTCGGCAGCGGCTACGTCGGTCGTCACGGCGATGATTTTCTATTGGCAAAGGACACATGGTTTCGCGGCATGGAACTTTCCAGCGGTCCCGACGGCAACGTCTTTGTGCTGGATTGGTCCGACGCGGGTGAGTGTCACGAACACACGGGCGTCCACCGAACCAGCGGACGCATTTTCAAAGTCACCGCGCCGTCGAAAAGCGAAACGACTTTGGACGGTAACCTTCGCGATTGGTCGCTAGAGAAGTTGGTCGCCGCGCACGACAGCGATAACGACTGGTTCGTTCGCCAGTCACGCCTGGAACTCGCACGCCGCGTTGCCGCCGGGGTCGACGTTCGGGCGGCTCGCGAAGGCTTGGCAAAGACGATCGCGAGCCGCGAAAACGAATCCGTCGTGCAACCTTTCTTGACGCTGCACGCGATCGGCGGAATCAGTCACGACGAACTCGTCGACGCGACGCGCCATCGCGAAACGGCCGTTCGAGTTTGGGCGATTCGTTTGTTGACGCAGACGTGGCAGATGGACGATGCGATGAGCGAGTCGTTCGTCGATGCGAAGCGGTCGGCAGAAATTGCCGCCGAAGCCGGAACGCTATTGCCGACGCTGTGTGAACTCGCCGAAAGCGATCCGTCCGCTCGAGTCCGTTTGACGCTGGCGTCAACGCTGCAGCGATTGCCGATCGCGATGCGTCCGACCTTGGCTCAGTGTTTGGTGACGCACACCGAAGACGCCGACGACCACAACTTGCCGCTGATGATTTGGTATGGACTGATTCCGGTCGCGGAGGCATCGCCCGAATCGTTGGTCAATGTGGCGGCGGCTTGCCAGTTGCCGACGACGCTGCGGTTGGTGACGCGCTGTCTGGCGGAACAAATGATCCAGCATCCCGCACCGATCAATGAACTGCTAACCATCACTGCCGCGCGAAACGAGCCGGCGTTCACCGCCACCGTCTTGGCCGGTGTCAGCGAGGGCGTCAAAGGATGGCGATCGGCACCACAACCGGAAGCCTGGGAACGCCTTGTTTCGCAACAGCCAAGCGACAACGTGATCCGCGAACTGAGCGTCGTGTTCGGCGACGGCCGTGCGATGGATGAACTCCGCGCGATCGTGCAAGGCAAGACGGATGCGGATTCGGAAATGAAGTTGTCCGCACTCGCGACGCTGATCCAAAGCAACCCCGACGACTTGAAACAAATTTGCCAGCAGTTGCTTCGCGATCCGAAGATGAACGTGCTGGCGGCGCAGGGCCTGTCCCGATTTGACGATCCCGAGATCGGCGTGGCGCTCGTTTCGCGTTACGGAAACTTTCGTGCTCCCGAACGTCCCAAGATCATGTCGATTCTTGTTTCGCGAGCCTCGTTCGCCACGTCGATGCTGGATGCGATCGAAAACGGTTCGATCCCGCGAACGGACTTGTCGGCCTTTCAAGTTCGTCAAATCCACAGTTTTGGCGATGCCGAGCTATCGCAAAAAGTCGCTCAGGTTTGGGGCGAAGTGCGTGACACGCCGGAAGAAAAAATCAAGGCGATCGAAGGCTTCAAGAAAACGTTGACCAGCAACGCGCTAGCGTCGGCCGACAAGTCCAACGGGCGGATGCTGTTCAAGCGAGCTTGCCAGAACTGTCACCAGTTGTACGGCGAAGGCGCGAAGGTCGGTCCCGATCTGACCGGCGCGGATCGCCGGAACATGGATTATCTGTTATCGAACATCGTCGATCCCAGCGCGGTCGTCGACAAGGATTACCGCATGTCGATCTTGTTGACCGATGACGACCGGATCATCAACGGGTTGGTCACGTCGGAGACCGATCGAACGATCACGGTGCAAACGGCCACGGAATTGATCACGATCGAAAAGGACGTTGTTGTCGGACGAAAGTTGACCGAAAAGTCACCGATGCCGGACGGACTGCTGGAAACGCTTTCGGCAAACGAAGTCCGCGACCTGATCGGCTACCTCTCGCACCCGACCCAAGTCTCGCTGCCCTGATTGGCGAAGACTTGTAGTGATGAATCATCTACTTCGTTGCTTCTTGATCGACAAAGCTATTCCAATCGTGGACGCCTTTCTGTTCCTCAAATAGTTGTGGAATTTCGTCGTATATTTGCCCAGCCGCCATCAAGTGAGGGACGCAGTGGACGAAAAATAGTTCCGTCCGGTTTGCGAGGCAGGCAGTGTCACAATCGCTGGCATCGTACGCTTTCGCCAACTTATCCAAGTTGGTCGCAATGTCCGCCATGTGAAAAGCGAACTTCTCGCGTAAGTCATCGAAATTTTCTAATTCGGTTCGATCCCACTTGGCATCGAATACGGCACGGAATCGCACGCGAAGCTGCTCGTAGACTTCACTTGTCATAGTCGTCACCTATCCTAACCTCATATTCCACCAATTCTTTATCGGCCTTTCCGATCAGTTCCGGAATGTGATCGTCGAGGTGATAGTCAATGCCTTTCTGTTTCCCCGCGATCTTTTCTAGAATCTTCTTACGCGAAATTGACATTGTGAGTACGCTCCCTTTCGGAGGCCGTCCGCGACGTCGTGCCGCGCCATTCATTATATCCGCCGCTTCGTCCCCGCAGCCCGCCTTATGTTCACGGCTTTGGTGACCAGAGATGTCCATCATCGAGACGCCGTCCTGCAGTGCCCCGACGACGCCGGCGCAACGACGTTCTTTAATCCGCGATCTTTGCGACTCGCATTTTTGCGCTTCGGCTTCTTGGGTTGGATCGGACTTCTTCGTCGGTCGGTCGCAGCGGTTTTTTGGTGAGAATTTCCCAGCGGTCGTCGTCGCGGAAGGCGTTCTTGACGATGCGATCTTCCAGCGAGTGAAAACTGATCACGATCATCCGTCCGCCCGGGGCCAACCAATCGGGCGCGGCGGCTAGCGTCCGCTGTAAGATTCCCAGTTCGTCGTTGACCGCGATTCGCAGTGCTTGGAACGTTCGCGTGGCGGGGTGGATGTCGTGGTTCTTGGGCTTGGGGACGCAGCGCCGGCAGACGTCGACTAAGTCATTGACCGTTCGCACCGGGTTTTCTTTTCTTCGCCGTGCGATGATCTCTGCGCGATTCGGCGGCTGCATCGTTCTTCGCCGAACTGATAGATCGCGTCGGCGATTTCGTTCTCTCGCTTGTACGCCAACCACTCGGCCGCCGTGATTCCGTTTTCGGGATCGAATCGCAAGTCCAACGGCGCGTCGGATGAAAAGCTGAAGCCCCGATCGTTCTGTTCCAATTGATCACTGGACAAACCAACGTCTAGCAAGATCGCGTCGGCCGCCGGGACGTTCATCGCCTCGAGCGCTTTGGGGATCTTTTCGTAGCTGCCCAGAAAAACGTTCAGCCGCGGATCGTGCGTCTCCGATTCGACTCGCGCGCTGACCTTCGGGTCGCGATCGAGCCCGATGACGTGGCCTTCACCGTCGGGCAACACGTCCAGCAGCAACCGCGAGTGACCGCCGCCGCCGTAGGTGCCGTCGACGATCACGCGAGGCGAAACTTCGCGAACGTACTGGACGACTTCGTTCGGCATCACCGAAACGTGGAACGTGTCACCAATGTTTGCACCGGAGAGGACCGGCGTCGAGTTTGCAGGCGTTGAGATTTCGTCCGTCACGTCAGATGCTCTTGTCACAATTCAATGCCGCGTCCATGTTCCGGGCGACCTCGCGAAGCCGGTCCAGATTACCACCGCCGACCTCGGCGGCCAGCCAGCCGGTAAATCCGATTTGCCGCAGTGCCGCTTCGACCTCGGGCCAGCGGATGTCGCCTTCGTTGATCTTGGTGAACTTTCCGCTCGCTCGCGAGAAGCCTTTGATGTCGAGTTTTTTGATGCGTTTATCCAGCGTCCGAATCCACGCGGCCGGATCGCCGTACTTCCAGTGGTTGCCGATGTCGAATTGCACGCCGACCAATGGCGAATCGAACGCGTCGACGAACTTCGCCAGCGCATCGGCGGTCTGATCGTCGGGGCCGTCGTGCTGGTACAGGAAATGATTCCAAACGTTCTCGATCAAGATCGACACGCCCGTTTCCTCGGCGACGGGCAGGGCCGCGCGGATCGCCGCCATCGCTCGTTCATAAACCTCGGCCGGCGACCCGTCATTGCCGTGACCGGGCACCAGCAACATCGTGTCCGCCCCGACCGCCGCAGTGTCGCGTAGTCCCTGGATCAACTTCTTGAGTGCCAATTCGCGAACGTCCGCGTTGGGATCGGTGTGTCGTTCTTCCCAGTGATAACTGCCGACGGTGCCGTCGATGATCATGCCGGTCGCTTCGGCGGCAGCGATCGCTTCGTCGACGTCAAAGCCCGGCGCGTTCAGTTCGACGCCTGCGAAACCGGCTTGCTTGGCGATCGCAAATTTTTCCGCAAGCGTTTTGCCGGGGCGGATCATTCCGACTTTGAGCGTCTTTTGAAGCCACGGCGATTTCGTTTCGTCGCCGCGAAGCAGGGTTGGTGAGAGCGCGAGGGACGCGGAGGCTGCGATGAATGTTCGGCGGTTGGGATGGTGCATGGAGTTCACTCTTTTCAATCTGTGGTCACGACAAAACCGACACGAGGCTCTGGGCAGGCCCCCTCACCCCCGGCGCCTCTCCCCCAAATCCTAACTCGCTGGCGCTCGCGATGATTCGGGGGCGAGGGGAGCCAGTGTGGAATTTTCGGGAGAGGTTTTGTAGGGAGTTCGGTTCGGTTAGCGCAGCGCCACGACGTAACAGATCCAGCTCGGGTGGCTGGGGGCGGACTCGCCGCGTTGCCAGGTCTCGAAGTCTTCGCTGTCCTCGTCGTCGTTTTCCCAGTACACGTGGCTTTCGCTGAACCCCGCCTCGGCCAGCATCTCGCGAACTTCCGGCAGCGTCCAGAACCTCCAATGGTACTCGAACGCCCGCTTCATTTTGCTGCCGTCGGCAAACTTAAAGTGAATGTAGAACGTCGCCTCGGAGGTGACCGGATTGAAGCGAGCCTGTTCCCAATGGTACGAGAACCCCTTTTTGCCCTTTTTGATCCGCCGCTTGTCGACGTTTTCTTCGTTGTAGCATTCGCCGCCGCCCATCATGTCCATGACCAGGATACCCTTGTCGGCCAAGTTGGACCGCGCGACCTTGAAGTACTCGATCACTTCTGCGCGAGTCTTGAACAACCAGAACGAAAAGTTTTGCGCGGCCAGCACGTCGACCGGCGGACGGTTTCGTTTACGGACGTCTTGGCGGAGGATGCGAACGCGTTTCTTCTGGGCCTCGGATAGCTTTGCCAGGTTGTGCGTGCGGCCCCAGTCCAACGTTTCTTTGCACAGGTCGACGCCGATCGCGGTTCGCTTGCTGGCCGATTTGACCCAACTGCAACAAACCGCGAACGTGCCGCAGAAGTCTTCTCGCAAGCGATACGGTTTCGACTTGTACGCTTCGCGATACGCTTGTTCAAAAAAATCGACTTCGTGCGACGGCGTCTGCACCGATTTTTGGTAGCAGTCGAACTTGTCGGCGGTTTGGGCGAGCGTTTGTTTCTTGGATTTGGTCATGGTGTTTTTCTCGTGCTTTTATGTAGCCCTGACACGCCGTGGCAGGGCCGAACAGCTTTGCTGTTCGCCTATTCAATGCAATGCTCCGCCACGGCGTGGCGAACCTACGTTAAACGACATCTTCCCACGGTTTTGTATTGGCGACGTCGCAAGCTTCCAATCCGCCGCGTCTTGCTTGTTTGATTCCGTACTGCATCACGTCCAGGCCGTCGATCGAATGCGCGTCGGTATTGATGACGATCGGGATTCCGTGCCGTTTGGCGGCGGCAAGGTGCAGGTCGTTCAAGTCCAGCCGCGCCGGGTTCGCGTTCAGTTCCATCAGCTTGCCGTGCTTGACCACCGACGCCATCACCGCGTCCATGTCGACCTCGTACGGCGGCCGGCGATTGATCAGCCGCCCGGTCGGGTGCGCGATGCAGGTCACATGCGGATTTTCGATCGCCCCGAGCAGACGCTCGGTGATTTGGTCACGCGGTTGCTTTTGACCGTAGTGAATGCTGGCCAGCACCCAGTCGGCTTCCGCCAGGCAGTCGTCGGCCAAGTCCATGCCGCCGGCTTCCAAGATGTCACACTCGATGCCCTTCAAGATTAACAGCCGGCCTTCGTACTCGGGCCGGATCTCGTCGATAATTTTCCATTGCTCTCGAAGTCGTTTTTCGTCCAGGCCCATCGCCATCGAAACTCGCTTGCTGTGATCCGTGATCGCGATGTACTTCAACCCCCGCGCGATCGCCGCGTCCGCCATCTCGCGAATCGACGCGGTGCCGTCGGTGGCGGTTGTGTGCATGTGCAAGTCGCCGATGACGTCGGCGGTCTCGACCAGTTTTGGCAGCGAGTTTTTTTCGGCCAGCTCAAATTCTTTTCGATCTTCTCGCAGCTCCGGTGCAATGACTGGTAACCCGATTGCGGCGTAAACGTCGGCTTCGGTTTCGCCAGCGATTTTGGTTTCGTCATCGATCTTAAAAACGCCGTACTCGTTCACCTTCAGCCCGCGATCCTTCGCCAACCGCCGGACGTGGATGTTGTGCGCCTGCGATCCGGTAAAGTACTGCAGCGCCGCGCCGAACTGGTCCGCTTCGACGCATCGCATGTCGACTTGAAACGCCTTGCCGACGCGGATCGAGATTTTCGTTTCGCCGCGGCCGATCGTTTGCGACTTTGACGGGAACGATTCCAAGTGGTCCATCGCTGCTTCGCGATCCGCCGCGACGACCAGCAAGTCCAGGTCGCCGACGGTTTCGCGTCCGCGGCGATAGCTGCCCGCCCACTGCATTTGCGAAACGGTTTTGCACGACCGCATGTGGTCGCCGATGGCGATTGCCAGTTCATCGGCCGTCGACCAATAGATTCGCTCGGCGGCGGCTTGGGCGATCGACAATCCGTCCAGGATCATGGCTTGAGTTTTTGCGCCGAATCCTTTCAGGCCCGAGATGCGATCTTCCTGGCAAGCCCGTTTCAGATCGTCCAGCGATTCGAGGCCGAGTTCTTTTTGCAGCTTGACGGCTTTCTTGGCACCAAGGCCCGGCACGCGAGCCATCTGGATCGTGACTTCAGGGATGTCGGCACGAAGCTGGGCCAGTTGCGGGAGGCTGCCGTGGTTGACCAGAACCTTGCACTTTTCGGCCAGCGTTTTGCCGATGCCGGGGATGTTGGCGAGGTCTCGCGAGGCGTCGGCCAGGATCGCGGTGACGGGCTCGTCAAGTTCGCGGATCGCTTTGGAACCGTTGGTGTAGGCGCGGATGCGGAACGGGTTTTCGCCCTTGAATTCCAACAGCTCCGCCATCTCGTCAAACACGTCCGCGATCGCACCGTTGTCCACTGCCGTTGTCCTTCGCTCAATCGCCCGAATTTAGTTTCGGCCGAAGTGTAGCACGGCGGGTGGGAGGGTTTAACGGGCAGCGCCGTTGCCTGACGTAGCCCCGACACGCCGTGGCGGGGCCGAACAGCTTTGCTGTTCGCATCCGATGCAATGCTCCGCCAGGGCCTGGCGGACCTACGGCTGCACGACGACTCAGACTTGGCTAGTTCGTGAACCAGCGGGCGTCACGCTGAGTCGGCTTGATCGGGGACGGCTCGATCGGTGCCGGCGGGGCGACGGGCTTGGACTGCTCGCGAACCAGGGCGGCTTCGCGGACCGGGATCGGGCGGGTCGGGCGAACGTCCGCGCGGCTGTTGCCGAACGGGTCGTACGTCGTCGCTGGGGGCAGCGGCGGAGCCTGAAAGTTTGACGTGGCCGGCGAGGCCTTGGCGGCATCACGAAGCTCGAACGGCGACGGTTCCGGATCGAGTGCTCGGATCGGTTCGGCGGCCGTGAACGACGGCGGTGTCATGACCGGACGCGGAGTTGATTCCGGACGAATCATCGCGGTCGAATCGTCCGAGTCTTGCAACTGCCAAAACGACTTCGGGGCTGGTTTCGGTGTCGGGTCGGGCGTCGTCGGTTGGATCGGTTCGGTCTTCGGCGGAGCGAGGTAGCGATCGCTGTTGTACCACTCGTCGGACGAAGGTGCCGTTTGTTGCGGCGCTGCTTGTTGTGGAGTCGTCGGCGGCGGAGCGAAGTTTGCTTCCGGAGCGCGATAGGTTTCCAGGCGAGGTTGTTCCAGCGGTGTCATGTCGCCGTTGGATTGACTTCGCGGCTGCGTCGGCGAACCGGTCAGAGGGGACTGCATCGGCTGCGTACCAGCGTTTGCACCGGAGAAACCCTGTTGTTCAAAACCTTGCTGAGCGTACGGCGATGTCATCTGCGGCGCGGTCGAAGGAATCGGAACGGTGAACTGTCCCGGTGCCGTATCGAACGCACCCGTTTGCGCGACGCCGCTTTGTCCGGAAGGCGAACCGTACGCCATCGGCTGGTTGCAATCCGATGGCAACGTGTATGTTGGCGTACCGTACTGGATCGGTGCCGATTGAATGGGAGTCGACTGAATGGGTGCAGATGGGCCCGCGAACAGGCTGCTGTACGGTGATCGTTGGACCTGCGTGATCTCAGACGTGCAGGGTTGCTGCATCGTGACGGTCGTGCCCGACATCGGATCGACTGACGTGACCGGGCGATAGTACGTTACCGGGGCTTGATAGTACGAACTGCGATAGTTCGTTCCGAACAGCGAACCGAAGAACTGACCCAGCCCACCACCGGTCGCGGGTGCCGGCGCGAACAACGGCGCGACGTTGGTTGCAGGCAACGTCGTCATCGCCGGGTTTTGAAACGACGTTTGCAGGTTCGACTGGATCGTCGTTCGTGGATACGTGTTCGACGCGCCCAGGTACGAACCGCCGACGGGGACGGCGCCGCGATAGTTGTTCGTCACCAATGCGTCATTGGGCGACGCATAAATGGGCGATGCAAAATTGGACGCCGCGTAGCTGGTCGGGATGCTGTAGGCGGCTTGCACGGTCGCTTCGGTCGGCATGCCGGTGTAGACCGACGGGTTGTTCAGCGGCAGCACACCGGCGGGCTGGACCTGACCGAAGGCCGGACGTTGTGCTTGGAAGACGCCGTTGGTTTGCGCGGGCAGCAGCAGAGGCTGGGACGTGTACGCGGTCGCGTAGTTCGATGCGTACGGCTGAGCAAAATTGCCGCCGTAGTTGCTGGTCACGATCGGCGTCGTGACGAGCGGCCCCGTTTGCAGCGGCGCGTAGCCGGCGTAGTAGGGCGTCGTCGTGCGGCCGAACAACCAATCCGTCAAACAGCAGGCATCGGCGTGGGGAATATCCACGAAGCCGGCGGAGGCTGAGAGCATCAGGGCGAACGAAAGGCGTCGAAGCGACATCCACGATTTCCAAACAGAGAATTCCTACCAACGCCAGAACGCGAGCAACAAAAACCGCGCGGCGTACGGTACTAGTGGACGCCTTAGGATGCTTTTGGTCAACGTTTCGTGAGTCAACTTTGGTCGAATGGAAATCTTTGACGGTCGGCCTGTGACGGATGGAACGATCGCGATGATTTCACGGCCGATCGACTGGACACGTGGTCGCCCTGACGTGTTTCCCGACCGTTTAGGAACCCGTCATCGTTACTCGCAACGCCTCCAGCACAATCGTGCTTCCGTTCAGCACCATGTGGACGATCATCGGCGCGGTGATGTTGCCGGTTTGCCGGTACAGATAGCCCAACCCCAACGACAGAACAAAAAGCGGGATCGGTGCGCCGCCTTGGCCCAAGTGCATCGCTGCAAACACGACGCTGCTGAAAACCATCGGCCAGTACGCGTGAGGTTGCCAAGCGGCGGACTCGTCCGAGTCGTCGGCGATGGCCGGATCGGCGATCCGCTGCAGGCCGCCTTGCAACAGCACGCGAAACAAAAACTCTTCGACAAACGGCGTCACGATCGCGGTCCCGAGAAAGATCAGGCTGAACATCCACGGGTCGCGAAGCCCCGCCATCGAGTCGATGACGGGATGGTTGTAAGGGATCAGCAGCGACACCAACCCGCTGACCACCAAGACGGGCGGCAAGATCATCAGCGATGCGCGAAGCCCCAGCACGCCGTCGTCGTCGGTCAGCCGCAATGACAACTTCGACACCGCGTCGCGATCGCGAACTCGCAGCCATGTGATCACGATCGCCGACGCGATGATGCCGGACGCCAGCGTGATGCTGATAAGAAGGATGCCGGACGAAGCGGTTCGGTCGGCGGCTTCTCTGGCGACCAAGCCGCTGGCAAACAATCCCGCTACGGCAAGGCCCGCGAAGACCTGCATCACGCCGAACATGATCATCGCATCGCCGGGCGTCCAGAACGGTCGCGAGCGAGATTGCATCGGGACCATCGCCGCGGGCAATGATGACAGCTTGCCGCGAAATTCCCACAGCAACCGCGCCCAAGTGACGAAGCTGACCGCCATCGCGGTCAGCAACAACAGGTTCAAAAGGACCAATGCGATCGGCGGGTCTTGCAAAGGGGGGCTTCGTTGGGATGTAAATCGTAGCCCCGACACGCCGTGGCGGGGCCGAACAGCTTTGCTGTTCGATGGAAGGGATGCTCCGCCACGGCGTGGCGAACCTACGTTGTTGGGATGCTCCGCCACGGCGTGGCGAACCTACTTTTTCGTCTACGGCGTTTCTCGCATCACTTCGGCGGCCGCGGCGACGTAGACGTATCCTGAATACAGCGTCAACGCGATCGCCGACCACAGCAACCCGATGCCGGCGGCGCTCAGCCACGGCGTCGTCGGATAGATCAGCGACAACAGGATCGCGATCACCGCGGCGCACTGCACGACCATTTTCCACTTGCCGAGCTGGTTGGCCGAGAAATCGCCGCCGCCGCCTTCGATGATCCCGCGCAGGCTGGTCACCAATAATTCTCGCCCGACCATGATCGTCGCCATCCAAGACAGCACGCCCGAATCGGGCACGCCGACCAACGCGATGAACGTGCCGCAGATAATGATCTTGTCAACGAAGGGGTCAAAAATGCGGCCCAGTTTGGTGACTTGCCCGTATTTCCGAGCCCAATAGCCGTCCATCCAGTCGGTCGACGCGGCGATTGTGAACAGCACCAACGCGGAAACGAAATTGCCCATCGGGATCAACGCCAACACCGCGATCGCGAGTGCGAAACGCACCGTCGTCAACGCGTTGGGCACGTTGTAGATCGAGACCGGCTTGGGGTTCATCGCGGTGGTCATGGTTGGTTGGATGATCGGTGTCATCGTCGAATTCGGCGGTTGGCGGTCGGGCTTAGTTTTCGCTGACGAACTAGAGCCCGGCTAGGTGGCTTGTTTGCGCCGACGTTTGAGTCTCCCGCAGTTTTTCGATGCCCCCGACGGTTCACAACGATTCGGCGACCACCAGTTCGACGCTCGCGTTCGCGCCGTCACCGATGATCCGGCCGAGCGCGATGACTTTGCCGGCATCGGGAAGCGACGGCTCGCCAGAAATCGAAATCGGTTGGTTCGGTTCGACCATGATCGACCGATCATCACCGTCGCCGGACGGCTTGCCGATGATCAGGATGCCAGAGGTCGTCCGGCCGGCGTAGGTCAGCCAGTTCGTCGCGGCCGCGTTGTAAGTTTTGATCAAGTCGGGCGAGCGTTTGATGCGAGCGATCAATTCGCCGGTCACGTCCGCGTCGCCGGTGGCAGCTTCGGCGACTTCAGCAATTTCGCGATAGGCAACCGCGAACGCTTTTCGCCGCAGCGGATCGGCCGGGTCCATCGAATCAATTTCGTCCAGCACCTCGTTGGCTTCGTCGATGGCGCTGGCCAGCGCCGCATCGACGACGGGCACGGCCGGTTCCGGTACTTGTTCCGATACTTGTTCTGGTTCTGGTTCCGGTTGCGGGGTATCCAGCTTTGGCGACGCAGTCACCTCGGTGACGTCTCGAAGTTCATTCGGCATCCCCATCGCGGGCGATTTTGGTTCCGCTGCAACGACTGGTTCCGGTGCAATTTCTAGCTCCGGTGCACTCGATGGTGACGGAACCTCGGCCGGCATGCCAAAGCCACCGCTCATCGTTTTGCTCTCGTTTCCGCTTTCAATCTTAAGATTCGGATCGGCTTCGGGATACGTCGCTTTTGGAACCTCGACCGGCTCCGCAGACATCGACGCTTGATCCAGCATGTCGTCGACGGACGGACGGGGCGTTTCCGCTTCACCCTCGGTCGTCGTGGTGGGCAAATCCGTGTTGGACAAATCCAACGTTCGGCCGGTCGCCTTGACCATGTCCATCGGCGGCGGCGTGTTTGGCATCGGCGTGTTGACGCGGACATTGGATGCCGTCGACGAGGACGACTTCGACGGAAAAATACCCAGTATCGAATCGCGACCGGCCAGCACCAACAATCCGTCCGCGATCGGCAGCGCCAGCGCGCCGCCCAAGACCACGCCGACGGCCGTCTTCCACGACGCGGCTTTCTTCTTCACCGGACGGTTGCCCTGGACCACCCGCATCGGCGTCGGCGATTGACGCTCGGTGATCGGTCGCAAGTTCAGCTCGTCGTCATCGTCCGCGACGAGTTGATCGCCGGAGGTGTTCCAATCATCGGAGATCGGTTCGCCGGAAAATTGCTCGGCTGAAAACGAGTCCGCGGGGATCGTATCCTGATCGCTATCAAACGAAACGTCCTGGCCTTCCTGATCAACCCCCTCGAAGTCCAACGTCGGTTCATCAACGACCGTCGGCATGTCGCCTAGCATCGCTTCGGACGATCCGGCGTCTTGCCAAGTGTCATCCGAAATTGTTTCGCGTCCGACCTGTTCATCGGCGATCGTCGCGTCGGGGTCGAATGCTTCGTCGTCTGAATCGCCGTGTTCAAAATCATCGGCGTCGATCGGAGATGCCGCCGCGAACGATCCCAGCGAGATCGGTTGGCCGTCGCCGCCTTTGATCTTCAGCATCGGTGGCAGCTTGCCCAGCACCGCCGTCATCATGAACAGTTCGTTGCACCAGGGGCATTCCGCGTACGCGTCGCGTGGCAGTCCGGCGGCAAAGTTGGCTTGGTCGGGAACGCGAAACGTCTCGTCGCAATGCGGGCAGTTGCAAACTGTCATGGAAATCCTAGGAAGAACGCGGGTCGCCGGAAAATTGTAACCCAACGCCTCAATCGATGCCGTACAACGGCCGAAGTTTGGCGTTCAAATAATTCACCAAACTGTCCGCCGAAAGCGGACGCCCGGTCGCGCGGGCGACCAACTCGCCACCGCTGTAACATCGCCCGTGACGGTGGACGTGCTCGTTCAACCAACCCAGCAGCGACGCGAAATCACCTCGCGAGAATTGGTCCGGCAAGTCCCCCAGGTCCGCGGCCGCCGCGTCAAAAAGCTGGGCCGCGGCCAGATTCCCCAGCGTGTACGTCGGGAAGTATCCGATCAGCCCGGCCGCCCAGTGAACGTCCTGAAGCACCCCGTCGGCGTCGCCGGGCGGACGCACGCCCAGATCGCTTTCGTAGCGGTCGTTCCAGGCAGCCGGCAAGTCGTCGACGTCCAGGGACCCGCCGATCAGATTTCGTTCCAAGTCATAGCGGATGATGATGTGCAAGTTGTACGTCGCCTCGTCCGCTTCGACGCGAATCAGACTCGGCCGGATCGTGTTGATCGCAAAGTAAAACGTGTCCAGCGAAACGTCATCGATCAGCGGCGCGAAATGCGACTGCGTGTCTTCGTAACGCCCCTGCCAAAACGCTCGGCTGCGTCCGACTTGATTTTCCCACAACCGCGATTGCGATTCGTGCATGCCAAGCGAAACGTACGACCCCGGCGGCAACCCGAACCAATCGTCCCGCAAGCCTTGCTCGTAAAGCCCGTGACCGGCTTCGTGCAGCGTTCCAAAGATGCCGCTGGGCAGCCAATCCTTCTCGAACCGCGTCAGGATGCGAATGTCGCGCGGACCAAGCGTCGTGCAAAACGGGTGCGAGGTTTCGTCGAGTCGTCCGCGATCAAAATCGAAACCGATCGCGGCGGCCAACTGCTGGCTGAACTCACGCTGTTTGGTGATCGGAAAATCTTGTTCCAACAATTCCGTCTGCGGTCTCCGCGGCGCCTCCGCGATCTCGCCGATCAGTTTGACAAGCGGCTTGCGAAGGTCCGCGAAGACTTGCGTCAGCGTCGCCTCTCGCGCGTCCGGTTCGTACTCGTCCAACAGCGCTTCGTAAACCGTTCGGTCGGTGCCCTCGCTTAACCGCTGACCGGTCTCGCGTTTTAGATCGACGATCGTTCGCAGCGGCGATGCGAAGCGGGCGAAGTCGTCGGCCTTGCGCCGCGTCCCAAACTTGTTGGCCGCGAACGGTCGCGTCGGAGATTCTTTCAACCAGCTCGGTCGGCAGCTTTCGATCGCGATCCCAATCGCGATGCAGCCCGATGATCGTGGCGGCGCGGTCGGTGTGCGGATCGTCGTGGCGGACGGATTCCAATAGCTCGACTAACGCGTCCCCGTACGCCTCCGCGGTACGAAATTGGTGGACCATGCCGCGAAGCATCGAGACTTGTTCGGCGCGATAATCACCGCCGCCGTGCGGCATTCCGGTTCGCTCGTCCCATTCCAACGTGTCGGCGGTCGTCTGCAATCGCATGGCTCGGCGAGCCTGGTGGGAAACGAAATCGTATTGTTTTTCAAGGTGATTCATTCGGCAAAGAATAACGTGGGGAGCGAAATTTCAGTAGTCAGTAGCCAGTAGTCAGTAGCCAGTCGTGAGGGAAATTTTGTAGGGTGGGTCAAATCGCGTCAGCGATGCAGACCCACCGGCACGCGAGGCGTGTTGAAAATGGTGGGTCATCGAGGCCTACCGGCCCGCTCGACCCACCCTACGACCTTGACCCACCCTGCGACCTCGAAAATCAATGGCCCCGACCATCGTCAGGATGATCTTGAGACAAAAAGGAAAAGTTTCTAACCTTCGCCGCATCGACTTCCCCCTTCGGTTCAAAGGAGTGACCGACGATGAACGCAACCCTCGCGTCCGCCCGTCTGTTTTTTAGCGTCTGTACGTTCGCCCTGGTCGCCTCGACTTGCCTCGCACAAGCCACCGCAACTCGGGCACCCGTTAACCGGGCTCCCGCCGCCACGCCGCAAACCGCCGGGAATGTCGTCGCCGTCGTCAACGCCGATCCGATCACCCGCAAGACGTTGGCCGATCGCTCGATCGAACGTTACGGCGTCGAAGTGATCGACAATATGATCAACCGGCATTTGATCCAGCAGGCCTGCCAACTGCACGGCGTCGAAGTCACCAAGCAAGAAGTGACCGACGAAATTCGTCGCTTGTCATCGAAGTTCGGGCTATCGCTGGACGCTTACCTGAAACTGTTGCAGGAAGAACGCGGTATCGATCCGAACCAGTACAGTCGCGAAATCATTTGGCCGATGCTGGCCCTCCGCAAGCTGGTCGCCGACAAGGTCGAAGTCACTCAAGAAGAATTCAATCAAGCGTTCATTTCGCAGTTTGGCGAAGCGGTCAAGTGCCGCATCATCATGACGGCCAGCGAAGGCAAGGCGAACCAACTGCACGCCCAAGCGACCACCGATCCGGCGAACTTTGCTAGCCTCGCAAAGCAGTTCAGCGAAGACGAAAGCAGCGCCTCAGTTGGCGGCTTGATCCCGCCGATTCGTCGTTACAGCGGCGACACTCGGCTGGAAGAAGCCGTCTTCGCGCTCGCCGAAAACCAAGTCTCCGATGTCATGCAGTTGGGCGACCAGTGGATGATCATGCAAGCCGTCCGCCGCATCCCGGCGAGCTCGCCAAGCCCCCAAGCCTTGCCAGCGATCCGCGAACAAATCAACGATCGAATCCGAGATGACAAGATGCGGATCGCCGCGACCGAACTTTTTACTCAGTTGCAACGCGAAGCGAACGTCATCAAGGTGCTCGGCAACGAAGAACTTGAAAACCAGTACCCCGGTGCGGGCGCGATCATCAATGAACAACAAATCACGCTGGCCCTGGTCGGCGAAGAATGCGTCAAGCGTCACGGCGAAGAAGTCCTCGAAGGCGAGATCACTCGCAAGCTGCTGACCCAAGCTCTTCGTGCGGCCAACAAGTCGGTCGAAGAATCCGACATGGCGGCCGAGATCGCTCGCGCGGCCGAAAGCTACGGCATCGTTCGCGCCGATGGCACGCCGGACGTCGAAGGATGGATGCAACAAGTGCTGGAATCGGGCAATGTGACTCGCGAGGTCTACATGGCCGATGCCGTTTGGCCCAGCGTCGCGTTGACCAAGCTGGTCGAGGATGAATTGCAGCTGACCCAGGCCGACATGCAAGAAGGATTCGAGACCGCGTATGGTCCTCGAGTTGAAATCCTGGCCTGCGTTTTGTCGGACCAACGCAGTGCTCAAAAGATTTGGGAAATGGCCCGCGACAACCCGACCGAGGACTTCTTCGGCAAGCTGGCCGAGCAGTACAGCGTCGAACCGGTCTCGTCCAGCAACATGGGCAAAGTGCCGCCGATCCGCAAACACGGCGGGCAACCGGCCGTCGAAAAAGAAGCGTTCTCGCTGAAGCCCGGCCAGCTTTCGGGCATCGTCGCGACGGGCGGCAAGTACATCATCATGCGTTGCCAGGGATTCACCGAACCGGTCGTCAACGATCCGGCCGCCGTGCAAGCCGAACTGGTGCGTGACTTGTCGGAGAAAAAACTGCGACGACTGATGGCGACTCGAATCGAAGCCCTACGAAAAACGGCCGAGATCGACAACTTCCTGGCCGCCGCCAAGGACATCCCACGAATGGCCGAACGCCCGTAGGGCTACGAAGCCCTGTCACGGCAACGTAGGTTCGCCACGCCGTGGCGGAGCAGCGACTGATCCGACGACAGCAAAGCTGTTCGGCCCCGCATCGGCGTGTCGGGGCGATGCACGGCGTGTCGAGGCGACGCACAGCGTGTCGGGCCGACGGGCCTTGCCACGGTTTACGCACGAAAAAACTCCCGTTTTCCAGCTAACCCCTGGGCTTAATCGGGTGTCTGATCGACAATGCGGGCCGACCGCGAGAATCCTCAAGCTCGGACGCGCCTCACCGATCCCCCCTCAACACCACCATGACCACCACGACCAAAGACGATTCGAAGAACTTCAACGACACGCCCAACATCGACGCCCCGGCGATCGATTCGCCGACGACCGATCCGGTCGAGGCCCCGTTCGAGGTGAAGTTTGCGTCGCGAGTGGACCGATTGCCGCCGTACATGTTCGGCCGCATCAACGCGCTGCTCTACCAAAAGCGTCGCGCCGGTGACGATGTCATCGACATGGGCATGGGAAATCCGTCGGACCCGCCCGAGCAAATCGTAATCGACAAATTGCAATCGGCCGCCGACGATCCCGACAATCACGGATATAGCAAGTCCAACGGCATCACGAACCTGCGCCGCGAAGTGGCCAGCAAGTACTATCGCAAGTACGGCGTGCGGCTGGATCCCGAAAGCGAGATCATTTCGTGCCTGGGCAGCAAAGAAGGCTTCTCGCACATGTGCTTGGCCCTGATGGGACCGGGCGACACCGCGATGATCCCCGCGCCGTTCTTTCCTGTTCACATGTACGGCGTCATCTTGGCGTCCGGCAACGTCGTGCAGCTGGACGTCGCCGACCCCGACCTGTTCCTTCGCAATGTCGCCTACACCTGCGAACACATGGCCCCGCGGCCGAAGATTCTGATCGTCAACTATCCACACAACCCGTCGTCGGCGGTGATCGAACCGGACTTCTTCGTCGAAGTCGTTCGATTGGCAAAGCGTTACGGCTTCCTGGTCATCCACGACTTCGCGTACGCGGACGTCGCCTTCGATGGTTACTTGCCGCCGAGCTTCCTGTCCGCGCCCGGTGCGAAGGACGTTGGCGTCGAGTTCACGACGATGTCCAAGGGCTACAACATGGCGGGCTGGCGAGTCGGTTTTTGCGCCGGCAACCACGACATGATCCGCGGCCTCGGCACGATCAAGGGCTACTACGATTACGGCATGTTCCAAGCGATTCAAATCGCCGCGATCGTGGCGCTTCGCGAAACCGAAGCATCGGTCGAAAACCAAAGTCTGATCTACCAAGGTCGACGCGACGTTCTGGTCAGCGGTCTGAAACGACTCGGTTGGAACGTCAATCCGCCCAAGGCCGGCATGTTCGTTTGGGCGGAAGTGCCGGAGCCTTGGAAGAGCAAGATGTCGACGATGGACTTTGCAATGAAGCTGCTTGAAGAAGGCAACGTCGCGGTCAGCCCGGGCAGCGGTTTCGGTGCGGCCGGCGAAGGCTACCTGCGAATGTCGCTGGTCGAGAACGAACAACGCCTACGTCAAGCGGTTCGTCAAATTCAAAAATGCTTGGCCCCCAGCGCCATCGCCGCAAGCTAACCCAGAGTAGGACAATTGTCCCAGTTGTCCCCCGCGATGCTTCGCGAAAATCATTCTGGCTTTGGACAATGGAGACCATTGTCCTACAAAGGTTCCGGGGACAATTGGGACAATGGTCCTACTCTCACGAAACCGCATTTGCACGTCGCTCCTGTTCTTCCCTTCCTCTTTTTCCCGACTGGTAGCTTTCGTTGATGACCCGTGCGCGCTCCAGCGACGTCGCTTGCGCCGGTGAATCACGTCGCCACGAATTGCGTTCGAATTTGCGAGCGAGCACGGCGGACGCGACGGCGTTCGGCGGCATGGTCGGCTTCGGCGAAACGTACTTGGTCGCCTTCGCGCTGGCCGTCGGGTTGACGGAACTGACCGCCGGCTTGGTGGGCAGCTTGCCGCTGGTCGTCGGCGGTCTTCTGCAACTTGTCTCGCCCCGTTTGATCGTGATGCTGGGTTCGCACAAGCGCTGGGTGGTCACGTGCGCCAGCGTCCAGGCGCTAACGTTTTTGCCGCTGATGATCGCCGCTTGGTGGGGATCGATCAGCGGCACGGTCTTACTGATCGTGGCCAGCCTGTACTGGGGCGCGGGGCTGGCGACCGGGCCGGCTTGGAACACTTGGATCGCCACGATCGTTCCGTCACCAATTCGGTCGCGGTACTTTGCCGTTCGCACGCGAGCGTCCCAGGTGACGGTTTTGGTCGGCGTTTTGGCGGGCGGATTCGCGTTGCAGTACGCCGAAACGATCGGGCACGAGATGACCGCGTTCGCGATGCTGTTCGGCGGCGCGTGCGTGTGCCGATTGGTTTCGGTTTTGATGCTTGCGTGGCAAACCGAGCCGACGCCGATCCCGGCAAACATGAAACGCATCCCGCTGGCCAAGTCGATCGGCCACCTTCGCGGCACCGCCAACGGCAAGCTGTTGCTTTACTTGGTCGCCGTGCAAGCGACCGCGCAGATGTCCGGCCCGTACTTCACCCCGTTTATGTTTCAAAAGCTGGGGCACAGCTACGGCGAATACGTGACGTTAATTGCGGTTGCGTTCCTGGCAAAGGCGTTGTCGCTGCCGATGTGGGGCTACGTCGCGCACCGCGTCGGGTCGCAAAAACTGTTGTGGGTCGGCGGCATCGGCATCGCACCGCTGGCGATCGCGTGGACGGTCAACGATTCGCTGGGATGGTTGATGGTCGTGCAAGTCATGGCGGGCTTGATGTGGGCGGCGTATGAGCTGGCGTTCTTCTTGTTGTTCTTTGACTCGATTCCGGCGGACGAGCGAACCAGTTTGCTAACGCTCCATAATTTGATCAATACGATCGCGTTCGTCTCCGGTGCAATCGTTGGTGGCGCGATCCTATCAATGATGGGATCGACGTACACCGCCTACATGACGATCTTCACGCTGTCGTCGATCGGCCGCGTGTCAGCGCTGATGCTGCTTGCTCGGGTGCCGAACATCAAGTCGCACACCGAAGACATCGGCCTGCGAACGATGTCGGTCCGATTGAACTCGGCATCGCTGGACACGCCGGTGGTTGCCAGCTTGAAGGATGACGTGGTGGAAGAAGAACGCATCGCGATCCGAGCGGCGGGGTAGCAACCTGTTCTTGGCAAACCTATCCCAAGATCTTAGCAGATTTTCTTCACCAAGTGATTCGAGATTTCGGAGTGGCGAGGGACCGCGGATCGCTGACCATTCGCTGGATTACCCCACCAAGAATGATTGCCGCCCTCACGGATTAGAACGCAACCTTGATCGATCAGGTGGCGAATGAGTTCCCGACGTTTCACGGCTGGATCGCGACTTCTTCGTACGCTTCGCCTGCTGCGTTGAGGGCGTCTTCGCGATTCATCTCAATCGCTTCTGCCAGTGCTTCGCGAAGATTGGCAATCAATTCCTCTCGCGACGCTCCCTGCGAATTGACCCCTCGCACTTCTTCGATCCAGCCGATCCACCATGGGCCATCCTGCTGAATCACGGCGGTGTAACTAGAACTCGACATAACAGACTCCAAGACGATTGGTTCGGATCCGATAGGACAGTTTAGCTCGCCATCGCATCGGCCGTCACGAACCATCGCGTCGGCGTGATCAATTGCGACGGATAGGCGTGAACGTTTCGGTCGCTGCCCAGGACTTGGCCCATCGCGGTTTGCTTGTTCGATCCCGCGATCAGGAACCAAATGCACGTCGCCGAATTGATCGCCGGGGCGGTCATGGTGTAACGGTACGCGTCGAACTTCTGGACCCAGTTCGCGACAAACCAACGCTCGGTTTCGTCGATCGCTTTGGTATCAGGGAACAACGACGCCGTGTGCGCGTCGTCGCCCATGCCCAACAGTGCCAGGTCAAAACGCGGAAACGCATCGCCCGGAAAATTTTTCTTTAGAGTCGTTTCGTAAGCCCTCGCCGCCGCGTCGGGGTCGTCGACGTCGACCGGCACCGCGTGAACGTTCGATTCGGGAACGCCCGCCGGCATCAGCATCGCAGCACGGACCATCTTTTCGTTGCTGTCGTCGTGATCGGCGGTGACGTTGCGTTCGTCACCCCAGAAGAAGTGCATCTTGTCCCAAGGCAGATCGCGAGCGGACAACAGCTCGTACAACCGTTTCGGCGTCGAACCCCCGGACAGCGAAACGCGAAAGGCCGGCTGCGACTGCAATGTCGAATGCACCAGCTCGCAAAACGCATCAGCGGCAGCGGCGTGAAGGGAAGCAAGGTCTTTGTATGGTTCAATGTTCATCAGAGCGTAGAGCTTGGAGATTTGAGCTTGGAGAGGTAGAGGATAACGAACAACAGCGTCGAACTCGAAGGTCGGCATCCCATTGGCCCGGAGGGCAGTGCATTTCGCCCGGAGGGTGGTGCATCTCGCCCGGAGGGCGGTGCATCTCGCCCGGAGGGCGGCGCATCGAGCCCGTTTTGTATCGCCCTCCGGGATGAAAAAAACATTCTCAAACATTCTTCAAAACGATTCTTTCTCGTTCGGAAAATCTTTCGTTCGAATCGCTTCGGCGTACGCCGTCGCGGCCGCGGCCAGCATGGCTTTAACGTCCGCAAACTGCCGCACGAACTTTGGCATGTAACCGGAATGAAATCCGATGATGTCGTTGGTCACCAAGACTTGGCCCGTCACGTGCGGCCCCGCACCGATGCCGATCGTCGGCACCGAAACCGCATCGGTGATTGCGCGGCCGATGTCGACCGGCACGCATTCGATCAGCACCGCGAACGCGCCCGCGTCCTCGGCCGCCTTCGCATCGGCGACCAGCTTTTCGGTTTCGCGTTGGACTCGGTAGCCTCCGTCGACGTGAATGTTTTGCGGACGCAGACCCACGTGCGCCATCACGGGAATGCCGGCCGTCACGATCGCTTCGATGCGTTTGGCCTGTTCCGCGCCGCCTTCCAGTTTGACGGCATGGCAGCGGGTTTCCTTTAGCACTCGCGCGGCCGCGTTGATGCTGCGATTGACCTGCAACTGGCCTTCGGGAAACGGCAGGTCGACGACCACCATCGCTCGCTTGGCTGCCCTGCCGACCATTTCGGCGTGGTAGATCATCTGGTCCATCGTGACGGGAAGCGTCGTTTCGTGGCCCTGGACGACCATCGCCAGCGAATCCCCGACCAGCAAAATATCGATGCCGGCCGCGTCAAGGATTTCCGCCGTCGGGTAATCGTACGCCGTCAACATCGAGATCGATTCGCCGTCACGACGCCGCTTAGCGAGTGACCGAACGGTCACACGAGCAGGCAAGGTGGCGGGCGAGGTGGCGGGCGAAGCGTTTGACGAAGAAGAGTCCGGGCGGGCCATGGCGGTGCTTAAGAAAAAGATTGAATCGTCGTTCCAGCGTCGATCTTAGCGGCCCGGCGGCAAATTTGAACCGAGCGACCAACGCTGGCGGGCGACATTCGTGGACTTGGGGTCTATAATCAAAAGCTTGGCGATCGACGAAAACGACCCGTTCACGGTACAGACGCATGATTGATGGCAAACGCAGTTTCTTTCACCGCATCGTCTTGCCGGTTCTGATCGTCAGTCTTTCGTTGGGCGGTCGCGTCGTCGCCCAAGGCAACACCAACGCGGTGACTGAATTCAAAGGTGCGGTGAAATCCGCCACGCCGCGTGGATTGATTGTCACTCGCGACGACGGTACCGAAATCAACGTGATGCTGCCCGACGAAGCTCCGTCTTTGCAATTCATCGCCAATGTCAAACCAGCCTTTCTTAGCAAGGGAGCTTTCGTGCGGTTCAACGGCACCTTCATGGCAAACGGACAAGCGACCGAACCGATCAAGCGAGTCGAGTTTTTTCAGCCCGTCAGTATGAAACAGTTGAACGGTCACCAGAAAGAAAGGTTTACTGCCGGCATCCACGTCGATCGTCACGCCGACGACGGTTCGCCGATCGCCAAAGCGTTGGTCGTCGGCATGCTGGTGGGCATCACTGACGACGCCATCATGGTCCAAGCCGGCAAGGTTCCGTTGCAAGTTCCGCTGGCAGCCGACGTCAAGCTGGTGCTCAACATCAACAACCTTTCCATGGTGCAAGAAGGCGATCCGGTGAAGGTATCGGGCTTCTACCAGCCGCCCAACGAAACACTGGTCAAAGCCGACACGATTATGATTTCGCCGACGCGGGTCTATGGCGACGGCGACGATGCGAAGCCAAAACGCAAGACGCGAGCGGAACTGGCCGCCGAACGAGCCGCCGAAAAAGCGGCAAAGACCCAGTCCGCGAAGACAGCCGAAATTCCGGCCCGCAAGCGCCGACGCGGTGGCAGAGTAGTCATCGCTCGTGCGAACACGCATTCATTCGGGACACGTCGTCGATCCCGCATCCGGTGTCGATGCGGTCGGTGACGTTTGGATCGAAGACGACCGCATCGTCACTCCGTCACTAGCGGTTGCACCGGAGTGGATCGCCGACGCAAAGACGGTTCACGTCGACGCCAGCGGATGCACCGTGATGGCCGGCGGCATCGACTTGCACACCCATATCGGCGGCGGCAAAGTGTCGATCGCTCGGATGTTGTTGGCCGATCAAATTCAATCGCATGCCGTGCGAACGCAAACTCGCCTTGCCGAATCCGCGTACTTGCCCAGCGCCGCCGTCACGGCTCAGCGGTACTTGGACATGGGTTACACGACCTGTTTTGAACCCGCCGTGATCCCTTGCAATGCCCGATCGGCGCACGCCGAAATGGCCGATGTCGCTGGCATCGATACCGGCGGGTATTGTTTGCTGGGCAACGACGATGTGCTGCTGTCGATGATCGCCGACGGATTGCCGCAAGCAATCATCAATGATTACGTCGCGTGGATGGTCGCCGCGACGCAGTGCATTGCCGTGAAAGTCGTCAACCCGGGCGGCATCAGCGCATTCAAGTTCAACACGCGAAAGTTCGACGTCGACACGCCGCACCCGAAGTACGAAATCACGCCGGGCCAAATCATTCGCACGCTGTGCCGCGCGGTCCATGAAATCGGACTGGCCCATCCCCTGCACGTCCACTGCAGCAACCTGGGCGTGCCCGGCAATATCGATTCGACGCTGGCCACGATCGCGGCCGCCGACGGGTTTCCCATTCACCTGACGCATGCGCAATTTCATTGCTACGGAACCGACGGCCCAAACAAGATGTCGTCCGCGGCATCGAAGCTGGCCGCCGCGATGGCCGGAAATTCGAACGTGACGATCGACGTCGGCCAAGTCATGTTCGGCCAGACGGTCACGATCAGCGCCGACGCGATGCACCAGCACGACCACTTTCGCTTTGCCAAGCCGAAACAATCGGCGCTGTAGATATCGAATTGGAAGCCGGTTGCGGCGTCGTTCCGTTCAAGTATGTGCGGCGGCAGTTCGTCCATTCGCTGCAGTGGGCGATCGGCTTGGAATTGTTTCTAAAGGTCGACGATCCGTCGCGAGTGTTCCTGACAACCGATCATCCCAACGGCGGCCCGTTCACGACGTATCCGCACCTGATCGGACTGCTGTGCGATCGTTCGCTTCGATCGACGGCGCTAGCGGAAATCCATGCCGACGCGGCGGCCAGCAGCGATCTATCGGGACTTGATCGGGAATACTCGATCGCCGAAATCGCCACGATGACGCGGTCCGCCCCGGCCGCGATCCTGGGCCTTTCCGATCGTGGCAACTTGGTGTCCGGTGCGGTCGCGGATGTTGTCGTGTACGAAAACAAGGCCAGCATCGAAGCGATGTTTGAAAGACCGCGTCACGTTTTTCGCCGCGGACGATTGTTGTCACCAGGCGTTGCACCGGAGCCGACGTTTCCGTCGACGACGCTGAAAGCGGCGGTTTCGTTCGATGCAAAAAATGTCGCGAAATTTGCCGCTCGGTATCAACCCGCCGCGACGATGGCGATGCAGCGGTTGTGGATCAGCGACGAGGAAATGGCGGGCCCGATCGGATCGGTGCCGACCATTTCAGGAGCCGCGAAATGAACATCAATGGCGTGACGATCGAACCCGAATTCGCGGAAGCTTTCGATATGAAGGCGACTCGAATCATCATCACCGCGCACGACGCCGGCTGGGCCGCCGATGCGGCCGCCGCGATGACGGGGTTCGGGACCAGCGTGATCGCTTGCGGAATCGAAACGGCGATCGAACGAGAACTGCAGTCCCGACGAAACACCCGACGGACGCCCCGGCGTTGCGATTCTGGCCTTCGCCGTCTCGGGCAGCGAGCTGGAAAAACAAATTCCGCGGCGCATCGGACAATGCGTGCTGACGTGTCCATCGGCGGCGGTCTACGCCGGAATTGATGATGGGGGCAGCTTGGCCCGTCACCAACCAATGCACCGGAAACGCGTGCCGATGGGAAAGACGATCCGCTATTTCGGCGACGGGCATCAAATCAGCAAGGTGACCGGCGAATCGTCGGTACTGGCGAGTCCCGGTGATGGATGGCGAATTTATTTGCGAGCATGACGTCGCGCGAATCGATGGGATCGGCGGCGGAAATTTTATTTTGATCGGCGAATCCTTTGACGCCGTTTCCATCGCGACTGCGCGCGGCCATCGATGCGATGAAACCGCTGGCCGACATCATCACGCCGTTCCCCGGCGGCGCGGCACGAAGCGGATCGAAGGTCGGATCGAAGTACAAAGCCCTCTTCGCGTCGACCAACGACGCGTTTTGCCCGACGCTGAAAACCGTCGTCGAAACGAAGCTGCTGCCCGGCGAAAACGCGGTGCTGGAAATCGTCATCGACGGCATGACCTTCGACGCGATCGCCGCTTCGATGAAGGTCGGCATCACGGCGGCTTGCCAGGCCGCGGGAACGCAGGGCCTGCGCCGAGTCACTGCGGGCAACTACGGTGGCAAACTCGGCAAGCATCACTTTCACTTGTCCAAGGTGATGCAATGATGACGTGGACGCTGACGCTTGTGAACGAAGTCGACGAACCCGTCGACGCATCACCGATCGATGTCGCTCGCTTTGATGACATGGACGCTACGAAGCGAACACCGCTTCGCGTGGGCGGCCGAACGGTGATGCTGGGCGAATTGTTCGACGTCGCGAACGATACTGATTCGGATGACGCCAAAGGTCTTGATCGAATGGTCCTTCGCGGCGACCTGACCCACTTTCATCACCTCGGATCGCGACATCGCGGCGGCGAGCTTTGGATCAACGGCGATGTCGGGGACCACTTGGGCGGCGCGATCGGAGCGTCGCGAATCGGGATGGGCGGCGGCCGGATCGTCGTCGATGGATCGGCCGGTCACTACGTCGGTCACCGGATGCGGCGGGGCGAAATTTGGATCGCGGGCGACATCGGCGACTTCGCGGCGGCGTCGATGGTGGCTGGGACGATCGTTGCGGCGGGGCAGTTCGGCGACGGGTTGGCGACCGCGATGCGGCGAGGAACGGTTGTGACCGAGTCGATTTCGGGCTTGCCGAGCGACCGATTTTCAGCCGCGAATCCCGCCGATTTCCTGATCTCGCGATTGATTCATCCGCCAAATGTGGCGGTTTTGCAGCGGTTTTGGCAATCGATAAGCTCGGGCCGTGTCTGCACTCGTCGCGGCGATCGGGCGGTCGACGGGCAGGGCGAATTGGTGGCGGCCGCGTCCGTTTGACGCGCCACGGTATGGCGTCGGCGGCCCGCTTGCGAATACGATACGGCTGCCGGTTTGGTACGATCCTTGCGGCAAAATGCCTCGCAGTGACTTTGCCGCCCCGCGTTCCCCCCTTTGATCCGCCCCCACTTTCAAACGAGCGTTTGCGTCATCATGAAAATTCGACTCCTACTAACTGTGTTGTTCGCCGCCGGACTGACCTACGCGGCGATGCAACCTGAACGCGTCGTGGCAAAAGAACAAGGTGCGGGCGAGTTGGGCATCGGCTCGAAGGCGCCTTCACTTGACATCGAGAACTGGTTGCAAGACGGCGGCGGCAAGTTCAAGCAGGTCACCGACTTTGAAGACGGCAAAGTTTACGTCGTCGAATTCTGGGCGACGTGGTGCGGTCCCTGCATCAGCAGCATGCCTCACTTGGCAGAACTGCAAAACCAATATCGCGACACGGTGCAAATCATCAGTGTCTCGGACGAGAGCGTCGACGAAGTCAAAGACTTGATGGGCAAAGAACATCCGCAAGCGGGCAAGACGTTCGAGGAAATTACGTCCGCTTATTCGTTGACGACGGACCCCGATCGTTCGGTTCACGAAGCGTACATGGAAGCGGCCAACCAAAACGGCATCCCGACTGCGTTCATCGTTGGCAAGAAGGGTTTAATTGAATGGATCGGCCACCCGGGCAACATGGACGAACCGCTGGAAAGCGTCGTCAATGACTCGTGGGACCGGGAAGCATTTAAAGAAGAAATGCGAGTCCAACAAGAGCTGCAAGAAAAGATGCAAGAGATGGCACAGCTTGCCGGTTCGGGGGACTTCGCTGGTGCAATCGAGTTGGCCGATAAGCAAATTGCCGACTCGCCCAATGAGATGTTGACCGATCACTGGACTGCGGTTCGCTATAGCTTGAAGATGTCCAGCGGAGATTTGGATGACGAAACGCTGGCGTTTTATCGCAGCCAAATCAAAGAGATGAAGGGCGACTCGATGTCGCTGATTCGCTTCGGCTATTCGCTATACGGAATCACCCAGCAAGGTGGCGACATCGGCCCGCTGGCCGGTGATGCGATCGCTGCATTGGAAGCCGAAGCCGGCGGCGTGCCCGAAGCCAGCCGAGTGATGTACTACAACACGCTTTCGCTGCTGAATGATGCGGCTGGCAAGTTGGACGCGGCGATCACGGCCCAGGAAAAAGCAATCGAACTGGCCGACGAACGCCAAAAGAAGCGTTTGATGCCGATGCTGGAAGAGCTGAAGGAAAAAGCCGGCATCGAAACTGAAACTGAAACCGGCACTGAAACCGATTCCGAAAAGAATTGACGCTCTAGTTTTTGCGACGACGTCTTCTCGTCACCCGCGTCGCTACGCGGGCTTGCCGATCGCATGCAGTTCAAAGCCAATCTTTTCCAGCTTGGCTCGGTCCAGCAAATTGCGTCCGTCGAACACGAACGCGGGCTGTTGCATCGATTGATAGACGCGGTCGAGGTCAAGCGTTTTGAACTCGTCCCACTCCGTCATCACCGCGATCGCGTGCGCCCCGTCGGCGGCGGCGTACCCATCTTTGACGACGGTGACGTTCGTCTCGATCATCTTGCGATCCGATTCGCAGATCACGCCCTGCAAATCGGAACACGCGGCGGTCAGGTCCTTACGAACTTGCGCTTCGGAAACACGAGGGTCGTAGATGTGCAAGCGAGCGCGTTCCCGAAGCAGGTCACGGCAAACGTACATCGCCGCCGACTCACGAGTGTCGTTGGTATCTTTCTTGAACGCGAAGCCCCACACGCCGATCTTCTTGTCGCTGACCGTGTTGAACATGGTGCGAACGATGCGTTCGCTGAAGCGGCTTTTCTGATAGTCGTTCATGATGACGACCTGTTCCCAATACGTCGCAACCTCGCGAAGTCCAAAGTGCTCGCACAAGTAAACGAGATTCAGAATGTCCTTCTGAAAGCAACTGCCACCGAAGCCGACGGACGCCTTCAGAAACTTGGGTCCGATCCGGGAATCGGTGCCGATCGCACGAGCGACCTCGTCAACGTCCGCGCCGGTGGCTTCGCAAAGCGCGGAGATTGCGTTGATTGACGAGACTCGCTGAGCCAAGAACGCATTCGCGGTCAGTTTGGAAAGCTCGCTACTCCAAAGATTTGTCGTAAGGATTTTTTCCGACGGGATCCAATGTCCATAAACCGATGCCAGTAGATCAATCGCGGCTTTCGATTCGCCACCGATCAAAACGCGATCGGGGTTCAACAAGTCTTCGACGGCCGTACCCTCGGCTAAAAATTCAGGATTGGACAAGACATCAAATGTCGCTCCGTTGTTGGCGCTGGACAGAATTCGTTTGACGGCTTCGGCGGTGCGAACGGGCAGCGTTGATTTTTCGACGACGATCTTGTGACCGGTACTGACTCGTGCGATCTGGCGAGCACACTTCTCGATAAATTCCAGGTTCGCGGCGCGGCCGGCACCGATGCCGAATGTCTTCGTCGGCGTGTTGACGCTGATGAAGATGATGTCGGCCGCTGCGATGGCTTCGTCGACGCGAGTGGAAAACGTCAAGTTGCGAGCTCGTGCTTCGGCCACGACGGCGTCCAACCCGGGTTCGTACACGGGCAAGTCGTCCGAGTTCCAGGCGTCGATGCGAGCCTGGTTCAAGTCAACGACGTGGACGTCGATATCGGGGCACTGCTTGGCGATCATCGCCATCGTGGGACCGCCGACGTAACCGGCACCGATGCAACAGATTTTCATAAGAAACGCAGATTGACCAGGGATCTTGATGGGTTTGTTCGGGCGTCCAATTCCGACACCGATGGTTAGATCCTAATCAAATAAAACGGCCTGGTAACGGCCCCCTTTGCACGACCGCGCAGGTTCACGCCGTTTGTGAATCATTCGATCGAAAAGGAGCACGTTCCGATGGTCATCAGCCCACACGACCGGACTGATTGTTGCGACCGTCACCGACCGGAAAGTCCGCACAACAGGCAAAATGTTTCCCTTGCAAAGTCCGTCTGCTCGTCTCGTCGAACAAAAGAAGTGATAGACCATCGGCGACGATTCCACCCCGAACGGCTCGCGAGAGAAGACGGGTAACGTCCCTGCTCGAACTCGACCGAACCGTCCCAAGCAACGAACCATCATGCGAATCTCACGACCCACCACCCCGGTGAAGCACTGCGTGCGATACGTACTTGTGCCGGCTGCCTTGATCGGCGTGATCGGCTGTGGCGCTTCCCCCGAAACGATGAACGACTTGCAAGCGGCGATCGGCCGGGTCAGTCAAGTCAACGGATCGGGGGCGATGTCCGAAACTACCTCCGACGCCTCGAAGCCTTCCTCATTCGTCATTTTGTACCCTGATCGCGTCAACCCGTTTGAGTATCCGGCGGATGACGTCGACAGCGCCGTTTCGTCCGCTTCGATCTCGTCGGTCGGCGAAATTGTGGTGTTGGGGTTTGCCAACGTTGGGCCCAACCCACGCGTGTTTCTGAGGTCGAGCGGCAACACTCGCGTCCTGGGCGTTGGCGATAAGCTTGGCAACATCGAAGTGCAAGCGATCGATCCGCCCCGAGTTGAACTGAAGATGGGCACGCTGATCTGGACCGCCACGATGTTCGACCACGCGCGATGAATGGCTACGACGCAAACGTCGAAGTGGTTGTTGGCGAAGTGATGCTGATGACCGGCATCAGCGTTGGCGAATCCGTGGCCGACATCGCCTCGATCGCTTGAGCCATCGACGTCGCTCGATCGGCCAAGTGATCCACTAACTCGCGTCGATCTTCGCTCAATAGCGCCACGTGGTCCATCGAACCGAAGTAATGGCTGGAGACGTGATCGTTGTGAACGAGCTCCGGAAACATCTCCGCGAACTGACCGGCGTGGTTGTAGTAATCCGCGACGCCGCCGGTGTAAGCGAAATGCAGTCGCACGCCCCGCGCTGACAACCGTTGCAGCTGTTCGACTTGCGTGTCGCGATCGGGAAATTCGCGAATGTCATTCCCCGGCATCAACGTTCCCGCGGCTTTGTCGCCGTTCAATAAGGTCCGATGCAAAAGCGACGCCCACTTTTGCGGTTGAAGCAGCCGCGGCAAAACGTGCTTGTGCCATCGATGTTGATGATAGCCGCGTGTTTTGTATCCACATCCGTCCATGGCGAGGACACCGGCGACGCGTTCGTCCGATAAAGCCGCATGAATCGAATCGTCCGCCCCGCTGCAAAGCCCGAACAAAATCACTTTCCGTGTTCGCGTTCGCTCAACTAAAATATCGATCGCTTGGCGAATTTCCCTAGCGGCGCGATCGATCGAACGACCGCCGGTTCCGACGCCAAGACTTTCGCCAATACCGGACAAGTCAAACCGAAGCGATGGCATGCCGTGCGAGGCAAGGCGTTCAGCCATATCGACGTGCAGTCGAAACGGACCCGCGTGATGCAGCATTCCCGGCGTGACCATGACGGCGGCGATGCATTGCAGATCGTTCTCCGGTGCAACGGTTCGTAACACACCCAGCAAGTGATCGTGCGATCCGAAAACGATGGCGTTATCCATGAGGGGTGTTCCCGTCGCGACAGAGTTTCAAGATGGCTTGGAATGATCCGGGCGAAGAGAACGCGCTCTCGGCGAACCGGACATCGTTCCAGCGGATTTGATCGTCGTTGGCATGCACGTCGCCTTGCATCGCCAGAAAGTCCGCGGCTTCGCTTTCGTACCCCTGGCTGACCACGACGCTGGCGTGAAGCGGCGTCGACAGCGATATCGCTTGAAAGCTGTTGCGTTTGGATGCTGGCATTGCTTGGCCGTAAAGCTGCGGCACTTCGCCGGCTTTGCGAACGATCGAGAACCGCGTCAGCGACGTGAGCGCGTGATCGTGAAAGCTGCCCAACGTGCCCAAGTACGCCGTTCCTGATACGACCGGATCCCAGAGAATCGTTTTTTGAAATTCGCTTTGTGACAAAGCCGCGATCGTGCCGCCGATGCGAATGCCGATCACGCCGATTGACGCAGCGTTTGTTCTTGATTGCAGGAAAGCTTTTGCATCGAGAACGTTTTGCACCATTCGCTCGATAGTCAACGCTTCGCAGTCGCCGGATGAATTGCCCGTCGACGCGTAGTCGAAACGAAGCACTTCGTGACCATCTAAGCACAACTGGATCGCCAATTGTTGCAAGTTGCGGTAGCCGCGGGCGTATTCGTGACCAAGCGAATGGCAGATCACAAATGCTTTGCCTGACGGGTTTGTGCGAGGCTGATACCGAACTGCGTAAAGGCGATCGCTTCCACTTTGGAAATAACCCGCGTCGATGATCGGCAGCACGCTTCGCCGCTGGGCCGCATCATCGTCGGCCTCCGTTTGGTCGTCATTGCCGGTCAGCGACGCGATGTGCCGTGCAGCCGTTGCGATCGTCGGATTGGCAAAGAAATCTCGGACGGGCAATTCGACGTTCAAGTCCGTGGTCAGTTTCGCGATCACTTGCGTGACCAACAACGAACTACCACCGAGCAAAAAGAAATCGTCGTGGATACCAATCTCGGGCACGTTCAAAACGCGTTGCCAAAGTTCAGCGAGTCTTCGTTCTAAGTGGTTTCGCGGTGCGGTGTAAGCATCATCGCGAGGAACAACGCCGGTGATGGCCGGTGGCAGTGTTCGGCGATCGATTTTGCCGTTGATCGTTTTCGGGAACGATTCGACGAAAACGTATCGCGTTGGAACCATGTAGGCGGGCAACTTGGATCGCAAGAAAGCGGCGACTTTTGAGACGGGCGGCGATGCTTTGCCGACGGCCAGATACGCGACCAGAAACTTCTTGCCGTCGACTTCTTCGTACGTGACCAGCGATTCCAGCACCGCGTCGTGATCGTTCGCGACCGCTTCGATTTCCGCCGGCTCGATGCGGTATGAACCGAGTTTGATTTGATGGTCGACGCGTCCGCCGAAGTCAATGTTGCCATCGGGCATCCAGCGGGCAATGTCGCCGGTTCGATACAAACGTCGATTTTCGCCGTCAATCAAAACGCGGATGAACGCGGCATCAGTCAGGTCGTCGCGGCGGTGGTATCCGCGTGCGAGCGCCGGGCCGGCTAAGAACAACTGCCCCGTTTCGCCGACGCCAAGGACGTTCCGGTCATCGTCAAGGATGAATGCTTCGTAGCGTTTGATCGGTTTTCCGATTGGCATGTTGGGTGCGTCAAAGTCGTCGGTCGGAATGAAGACGGTGGCGCTAACGGTCGCTTCGGTCGGGCCATACGCATTGCACCACAGCACTTCCTGGTCACACAGCGATTGCCAGCGTCGATAGTGCGACACGGAGACTTTTTCGCCCGTGACGATCATCAACCGCAGCGACGACGGCACGCGATCGTTCGTCGCCACCATCAAGTCGACCCACTGGTGCCAATACGCGGTGGCCAGGTGGACGGCGGTCACTTCGTAACGATCGATCAGCGACGACAATTCATTCCGATCGGCCGAACGTTCGCGCGGCCGCACGACGACGACCCCGCCGGTCAACAGCGGCGGAAAAATTTCTTCGATCGCGATGTCGAAGTTCAACGTCGAAAACTGCAGCGTCCGATCTTCGGCGGAAATCTTGTAGACATCGATGTCGGCGTACAAATACGTTGCCAGCGCCGCGTGTTCGATCTGCACGCCCTTCGGCTTTCCCGTCGAACCGGACGTGTACATGATGTACGCCAAGTCGTGGGGATCGATCGACGGTTCTTCCATGGGATGCAAGTCCAATGGATCGGTGTCCAGTGTATCCAGATCGATCCAGCGGACGCCAGCCGATTCGCACAGTCGCGATCCGATGGCGGCGTGGTATTGGTGGTGGCCCAGGATCGTGCCGATGCTGGCGTCGCCCACCATGTATTCCAATCGATCGACGGGATACTCGGGATCAAGCGGTACGAAGATCGCACCCAATTTCATGATGCCGATCATCGCCGCGATGGCTTCGCAGGAACGATCGACGCAAAGGCCAACGCAATCGCCCTGCTTCACTCCGGTGCAAGCGATGGTGCTCGCAATTGCGTTTGCAAGCTGGTCCAGTTCGCCGTATGTCCATGACCGATTTTCGTGAACGACTGCGGCTCGATCGGGCGTGCGAAGCAGTTGCCGCGACCAAAGAATTGGAAACGCGATCAGTTCTTCGCGGGCGACTTCGTTGCAAGTCGTGTTCATTGCGAGATCGATCCCGCGCCGCCATCGGTCACGCCGGGGGCGATGTTTAGAATTGGCATCGTCGTTCCAACGCTGATGTTGGGCGACGATACGCGAATGGTGCCCGCGACGGCGTCGATGGATGCTTCCAGGCGGGACAAGCCTTCTATCAGGATCGGCATTTCGATCGTCAGGGCCGGCATGCACTTAAGGACTTGATCGTCCGCGCCGGACGCTTCGATTAGCAGGCCGCGATCGAACGCTTGGCGGATGATCTGCGCCGCCATGTCGGCTCGCTTGACGTCCAGCCCCAAGATCAAGCCGCGACCGCGATGGGTGAACCCGAGCGAATCGTATTTCTGGCACGTGCGTTCCAAGAACGTCGTCACGACGCGGTTGCGATCGGCGATCGAAGCTTCAAAGGTCGGATCGGCCCAGTGACGTAGGACTTCTCGCGCGGCAATGAACGCCAAGTTGTTGCCACGAAACGTGCCGGTGTGTTCGCCGGGTTGCCACGCATCGAATTCACGGCGAATCAGCACCAACGACATCGGCAGGCCCCCGCCGATCGACTTCGATAGGCAGACCAAGTCGGGACTGATGCCGGACGCTTCGAAGCTGAAAAACTTTCCGGTACGACCGTTGCCGACTTGGATGTCGTCGACGATCAACAGAATGTCGTGTTGTCGGCACAGCGATTCGATCCGGCGGAGCCAGCGGTCGCTAGCGACGTTGATGCCGCCTTCGCCTTGCACGGTCTCCAAAATCACGGCGGCCGGAATGGGCAGCCCGCTGCTGGGGTCGGCCAACATCTTTTCCAAAATCAATGACGTGTCGTAGTCGCCCAAGTAGCCGTCAAATGGCAGGTGCGTGACGTTGTTTCGCGCTCCGTAAGTTCCATGATGGAAATAACGATTGCCGGTTAGCGCTAGCGCGCCGAGCGAATGCCCGTGGTAGGCGTTGGTGAACGCGACAACGTGCGAACGACCGGTTTGTTTCTTGGCCAGCTTGACCGCCGCTTCGACAGCGTTGGTGCCGGTCGGTCCGGTGAATTGGACGACGAAGTTCATCTCTCGCGGCTTTAAGATTACGTCTTCGAACGCGTTCAGAAAATCGACTTTAGCCATCGTTACGGTATCGAGCGAATGTTGGATGCCGTTCCGCGAGATGTACCGCAGCAAAGCTTGTTTCGCCGCCGGGGGATTGTGTCCATAGTTCAGCGTGCCCGCGCCGCAGAAAAAATCAATGTACGTCCGACCGGACGAATCAGTTAAAGTCGAACCCACGGCGGTATCAAATACGGCGGGGAACAACCGTGCGTAGCCGCGCACGTTGGACTCGATACGCCGGATGGGATCGCGATCAATCGATTCAGACATGGTCTGCTGCGTCATTCAAAGGGGCTTCGTGATCGGCGTCCAGATGGAACGCTCAATGGAAGCTAGCTCTGAACTAACGATCACAAAGAAGTCGGACGTGCGACAAGTCGCAATCCTGGCCCGAACGATGATCGAATAGATCAATTGTTCCAGTAATGATGGTTGGAACGTTTGCTTCGATCGTAGACACGGGCAAAGCATCCATCACATTGCTGTCCGCTACCCAAAAATATAACGGTGCGAAACGATCGGTCACGCACGGTCTCGGAGTCGTTGCTGAAGAGCGTCCGCGATGTTGCTTACTTGGCCTTTCGGATGTGCCGCGGCTGGATAATGTCGGTGGCCAGGCCCAACCAACCGAACACGCAGATCGTGTAGTAGTTGATATCGATTTCCCACCATCGATGTTGCACCGAAGCGCTTGCCGGGTCGGCGTGGTGGTTGTTGTGCCAGCCCTCGCCCGCAGTTAGCAGCGTCACGAACCAGTTGTTGCGGCTGTCGTCGGACGTTTCGTAGTTGCGATAGCCGAACACATGCGTTAGCGAATTGACGGCCCAGGTGATGTGCCAAACCCAAACCGTTCGCACCACGACGCCCCACAAGAAAACGCTGGCCGCGACCCGGTACGCTTCGGCCGTGTTGCCGTAGATCAAAACGCAAACCACGTTAGCAACGATCGCGTAGATACCAGCGTGCAGAAAGAAGAAAATGCCCGCCGCGATCGGCAACTTTTCCAACCATCGATAGTATGGATCGGCGAGCACGTCCTTGGCGTACTTTTCGTACATCGACCAGGTCGCCAGCGGCGTGCGGGTTTCGTGAACCAACCACTGCACGTGAGCCCAAAAGAAACTGATCCGGGGCGAGTGCGGGTCGTCGTGGTGATCGCTGTGGCTGTGGTGCATTCGGTGCCAGGCGACCCAGTGCGCGGGTGTTTCTTGAGCGGTACACATCGCCAGCGTCACCAAACTTCGCTCGAACCACTTGGGTGATTTGAAACTGCGGTGCGACAACATGCGGTGATAGCCGATCGGAATCGCCATTTGTCCGAACACAACCACGCCGACAAAGAACGCGACGATGCCGGCCCAGGAGAAGAAAAATGGCAGCACGGCAAGCAACGCGATCGCGTGCAGAGCTACAAAAAAAATCGTGTAGTCCCAGCGGATCGACGATTTGACGTGGCCTTCGGGCGATAGCTTCTCGCCTCGATGGGACGCTATCTTCATTGTCTTGTCCGTCTCGACGGGACGGACTGCGTCGGACGGAGGCATCACTGTATCGGTTGCCATCGGGGTTCCTTTTTGCGATCGACGTCGCATTTCAATTGCTTCGGCTGGAACCGGAGCATACCCGATTCGCTAACGAATGCCCCACCCACAACGCCGGCAAATTCTACGATCCCATCGATTTCAGCTCGGCCCGCTTCCCCCAACCGTCGCAGGCAAAAAAGTTTGCCAGGCGGTCGTCGCGATCAAAAAAACAGGGAAAATGTCTACCGAAAAGTCGGGTCTCGCTATGCCGTCGTGTTTGCCTAGAATGGATGCTGGCGGCGTCCGCCATCGACTTTTTCCCCGCAAACGTTACCGATCATGTCGCATAAAAATGGCTCCGCCCCCGCTGTCGTTTCCTCGATGGACATGTCGGCCGACGCCGTCGCCGGACGCCTGCGGGCCAGTCTGCTGCAAGAGAAAGAGGAGCTGGAGGTCGACAAGATCTTCCGGGCGCTGGTCAAACTGGAAGGTTCCGACCTTCACCTAAAAGTCGGCCAGCCGCCGATGGTTCGCGTTCGCGGCGAACTGAAACCGCTGAACCGGCCACCGATTGACATGGAAGAAATGGTGCGGTTGTTGTTGCCGATGATGGACGAGCGGAACCTGATCATTTTTGAACAGGACGGCGGCGCCGACTTTTCGCACACCATTCACGTCGACGGCGTTCGCTGGCGATTCCGGATCAACATGCTGAAAAGCCTCGGCAACATCGGCTTGGTCGCCCGCCGGATCAGCAATTTCATTCCCGACTTTCGAGGCCTGTTTTTGCCACCGGTCATGGAAACGCTCTGCCACTTTGACCAGGGCATGGTGTTGCTGGCCGGTGTGACGGGGTCCGGCAAATCGACGACCATTGGATCGATGTTGAATTACATCAACAGCATCTATCGCAAGCACATTTTGACGTTGGAAGATCCGATCGAGTTCATCTTTACCGAAGACAAATGTCTGATCAATCAGCGCGAGATCGGCCAGGACGTCAAGAACTTTGAAATCGGAATGAAGCACGCCGTCCGCGAAGACCCCGACATCATCCTGGTCGGGGAACTCCGCGACGAAGAAACGTTCATGACAGCGATCCACGCGGCCGAAACCGGGCACTTGGTTTTCGGAACCATTCACGCCGCCAGCGCGTCGACGACGATCGGCCGGATCCTGGACCTGTTCCCAGAAGAAATGCACGGCGCGATCCGTTCGGCAATCGCGTTTAACATGAAAGGCATCGTCGCACAAAAACTGCTTAAAACGATTCGCCCGGACGTGCCGCGGGTGCCGACGTGCGAGGTGATGACGTTCTCGCCGATGATCCGCAAGCTGGTCCTGGAAGGCCAAGACCACAAGTTGCCCGACGCGATCCGCATCGGCGCCGAAGACGGCATGCAGGACTTTACGATGAGCTTGAAGCAGTTGATCGATGACGAATTGATCGACCGCCCAACGGCCTTCGCGGTCGCGCCGAACAAAGAAGCGCTGAAGATGGCGCTGAAAGGCATCGACGTGAAGGCGCCGGGTATCTTGTAGCCCTGACACGCCGTGGCAGGGCCGAACAGCAACGCTGTTCGCGTTCATTGAACTCGCAATGCTCCGCCGGGGCCCGGCGGACCTACCTACTTGCCGGCGCGTTCGGCTGGGCGTTGAACGATCGCTTCCCCATTCGTTTTCCTTTATTCGAGACACCTCGCCGCGATGGCTGAACAAGAAGAAATCCAACTCTGGCAGACGGTCGCGCCGGTCGAATTTGTTCCGAAGATCTCTGAACGTAACCAAGCGCAATCGCTATTGATTCAAACTCGCCAAGGCCCCGGCTATCAAGTCGCCGGCGGACAATTGGCGCACGCGATTCAAAGCCGGTCGACGCATCTGCTGTTGGACTTTTCGCAAAACGCCTGCGCCATCCGATACCAGATCGACGGCAACTGGGAACAACTGCCGCCGATCGATCGCGAGACCGGCGACGCGATGCTGTACGCGATGAAGCAGCTCTGTCTGATGAACCCCGCCGATCGACGCGGGGCTCAAACGGGTGCATGCGGCTTAAAGATCGGCAAAGAAAAGTTCAACCTGATCGTCCAATCGCAAGGCGTCGCGACGGGCGAGCGGGTGCTGTGCAAGATCGAATCGGTCAAGATTCCGTTTGATCGCCTGGCGGATCTGGGCATGCGAGACAAGATGGTCGAAAACTTCAAAGAGAAGTTGGATGCGGAAGGGAACATCATCCTGGTCACGGCACCCAAGGGCGAAGGCCTGACGACGTCCTGGATGGTGTCGGTCAACGCGGCGGACCGGTTGGTGCGTGACTTTCAATCGTTCGAGGATCAGACCAACCCGGACGCCGAAATCATCAACATCAGCCAGAATTTTTACGGTGGTGACACGGGCATGACGGAGGTCACGCTAGTCAACAAACAAATCTTGCGCGAGCCGGACGTGTTGATGTTCCCGGAATTGCCCGAGCCCGAATCGCTGAAAATTTGTTTGAAGCAGGTGATGACGGCCGAGAAGCAGATCTACACCCGCATGGTCGCCGGCGGCGCGATCGAAGGCCTGGTCCGATTGATCGACCGCTATCGTGAACTGTCCAAGGAAATCACCGAGACGATCGGAGCGGTGACCTGCCAAAAACTTGTTCGCCGGCTATGCGATAACTGCAAGCTCGGCTACGAACCGCCGCCGCAACTTTTGCAACAACTCGGCATTCCGCCGGGCCGTGTCGCGATGCTGTACGGACCCTTCATTCCGCCGCCGATCGAACAACAGGTCGATCAAAACGGCAAGCCCGCGCCAATCATCCCGTGTCACATCTGCAACGGCCGTGGCTACTTCGGCCGCATCGGGATCTTCGAATTGCTGATGCCGGGCGAAGAGCTTCGCAAGACGCTGCTAAAGACGCAGGACATCAGCCGGCTGTCGCAAGTCGCCAAAGCCGAAGGCCACCGCGGCTTGCAAGCCGAAGCGATCCTGACGGTCGCCCGCGGACTGACCAGCTTGGATGAACTGAAGCGAGTGTTCGCGAAGCGGTAGCGGTTGAAATTGCGAAGATTCGGCTAACACCTAACGTAGCCTCGACACGCCGTGGCGAGGCCGAACCGCAAAGCGGTTCTTTAAAAAAACACGCTCCGCCACGGCGTGGCGAACCTACGTTGCTTCTCGCTTCGGCGGCGCGTTGTACAAACGAACCATCGCCCCTACAGCGCCTCGCTGCCTTCCATGATCGTCAACTCGGCTCCGTCCAGGAAGCTGACCAACGACTTCGCTCGATACGGTTGCTGCAGTTTGCGAACGGCCTTGCTCTCGATCTGACGCACCCGTTCACGCGTTACCTGGAAGATCCGTCCGACTTCTTCCAGCGTGTAAGTGTAACCGTCCGCCAAGCCGTAACGCAGTCTCAAGATTTCGCGTTCGCGATAGTTCAGCGTTTCCATCGCCGTTTCGATTTGCGCCTTCAGTGCCGCGCGGTTGGTGTCCATCAACGGATCGATGTCGCGGTGATCTTCCAAAAATTCGCCGAAGACGCTTTCCTCGTGATCGCCGATCGGTTGATCCAGCGACAACGGCTGACGGCTCATCTTCAAGATGATCCGCGTGTCATCGATCGACAACCCACTTCGCGCACAGACTTCTTCCGGGGTCGGTTCGCGACCGAACTCTTGAACCAAATCACGCATGATTTGGCGAACCTTGTTCATCGTGTCGATCATGTGAACCGGCACGCGAATGGTTCGGCTTTGGTCCGCGATCGCTCGCGTGATTGCTTGGCGAATCCACCACGTGGCGTAGGTGCTGAACTTGTAACCACGAGCGTGCTCGAACTTATCGACCGCTCGCATCAAGCCCGTGTTGCCTTCTTGGATCAAGTCCAAGAACGACAGCCCCCGGTTGCGATACTTCTTGGCGATCGAGACCACCAAGCGCAAATTGCCAGCCGAAAGGACCCGCTTGGCCGCATCGTAATCGTTGCGATACGCATCGCATCGTTTGACTCGGCGAGACAACGTGGCGGGCGTTTCAAACGTCAACCGCATCAAATAGCGAAGTTCGCTTTTCAGTTCCGGGATCGTCGGCATGCCGGTCATGCCCAACGTCTCGGGCTCGGCCATCATCGCCTTGATCTCGACCATCCGATTGCTAGCCTTGCGAAGTTTCTCGAACAGCGGTTGCAGCTTGTTTGTGCGAAGGTTCATTTCTTCGACCAGCCGAACCGCTTTGTTGCGACGGATGACCAGGTTCTTCCAAGCGGCGCGGCGTTGACGCATCGGCACCTTCTTGTTGATCGCCGTCATGTAATCGGATCGGCTTTGCGACAACAAATGCTGCAGCGTTCGGACGTTGGGAACGATGCGAAGCATGATCGCTTTCTTCTCGGCCGCGTTGGTGACGCTGACTTCGATCGTGCGATCGAGCCGCAGCGTTTTGTCGCGAACTTGTTCCAACAACTTCAGCGCGCTTGCAGCATGAAGTCAGTCGCCAACATCGTCTGGCGATAGCGGTCGCGAGTCTTCTCGATTTGCTTGGCCGCGCTGACTTCTTGATCGCGAGTCAAAAGCGGAATCTGCCCCATCTGCATCAAGTACATGCGAACGGGATCTTCGGTCGGGTCGGCGGCGCTTTCCTCGCGACGACGTGGGCGATCATCGTCGACGGCCAATTCATCATCAATGCCCTCGGTCAGATCTGGTCCCATCACACGGCTTCGGCGAGTGACGGATTCCTCGGCGTCGAATGCGTCATCTTGCAGACTGCGGCGGCTAAATTTCTTTCCCACAAGCGGCTCCTCGAAACCCGGGTCATCGTGATCGGACTGGTTCGACAGAGACCAAGCAGGAGCGGTGCCATCGCTCCACGATGGAAGTGCATAAATCATGACAAGTCGTTTGGTGCGAATAGGTTGCGTGAAAAGAGACCGAGAACGCCGTCCCCCCGTACGTTGCGAAACCTCCCCCACGCGATGTTGCAAAAAGACAACGCCAGTGGCATCTAGGATTCACCGCGACGGCCAGCGTTTCGCCTTCCGTC
>CAWILC010000004.1:0-158774 GCA_963836865.1 Pirellulaceae bacterium
TTGACGCGTTCTGGTCGGGCGAGTCGTTCTCTTTACCAGACGACGGCCAGGAGTTGAGCTATCACTTGTCGCAAGTTTTGTTTCGCAACTTGATGTCAGACTTCCCAAAGCAAATCTCATCTTTTCTCAATTCGGCTCATCACTCGGATGCGGGCGACAAAGCGCTGCAGCGACTCTGTAAGACGTCACTTGCCGATCAGAGTGGCAATTTCTGGGAAAGGGCACCTGGGCACCAGCAAATTCATATTCCGATGAGGAATGACTCAGTCTAAGACTTGAAGAGCTGTCGTTTGATCGCCGGGAGTGCGGTTAGACAGGCGAGGAGACAGTAACCAAACTCGCGATGAAGAATGTGAATGAGCAAAAGAACTGACAGAACCTGGCCGTTGCCGAGACAGCCTTGGGTGATGCGGATGACTTGGTCGGAGTGTTGTTTGCTCACTGGCCGATCGAACCTGATGTGGTCGCTTCGTTGTTGCCCGATGGGGTGACGCTCGACACTCGGAACGGAAAGGCTTGGGTGGGCGTTGTGCCGTTCCTGATGTCGAACATCGCGCCCAGGTGGTGTCCGCCGATTCCCGGCTTGAGTCGGTTCTTGGAACTGAACGTGCGGACGTACGTCACCGTGGAATGGAAAACCGGGCGTCTGGTTTTTCTCGTTGGACGCGGCCAGTCGCGTCGCCGTGCGAGTCGCCAGGGCCACGTTCAATTTGCCGTACATGGACGCGGCAATGTCGATCGAGCGCGACGACGATGGCACGATCGACTACCGCAGCCGGCGGACGCATCGGGGTGAACCATCAGCGGATTACGAAGCGAAGTACGCGGCGGCGGGCGACTTCCTTGAAGCCCAACCCGGCTCGCTCGAACATTGGCTGACCGCCCGATATTGTCTCTACAGTGCCAACCGACGCGGCCAGATCTTTCGCGGTGAGATCGACCATCCACCGTGGACGCTCGCACCGGCGACGTACGAGGAACGCAAGAACACAATGGGATCGCCGTACGGGTTCGACTTTGCGGCCGAGCCGCATCTGCTGTTTGCAAAACCGGTCGACGTGAAAGCTTGGTTGACGTCACGTTGCGGGCTAGATTGATGATTCCCCAAAGTGGCACGCACGCGTCCGAATTGACCAACCGACCTACGCAAACATGGAGCCACACTTCATCGACATTGCCTGGCACTGCTCCGTGGATTCATTGAGTCGTGAGCCTGGAGCAATTCCATTTGCAAGGTACGCACCCATCCGCATGCAGCTATTGAATCTCAAGAGTTCGGTGAACCAAGCCAGATCAAGCCAAGGATTTGATGCCGTTCCCATCGACGCACTCAAGCTTCGCAGAACGCCGGCGAGGGTTTTTCGCGGATCAACAAAAAAGTGCCGCCGATGAAAAACACAGCTAGAAAGGAAGGTTCTGGAACAGCAGTAGATTTCAATGAAGAAATATCACTCAAAAAAACAGGATCCACCAAAGAAGCTGAACCAACCCCACCATATCCATTTCCGAACCCTACTGCATGAACTCCAACTAACTCAAGCTCGTTAGAGTTTAAAACTCCGTAGAATCCACCAGAATCTCCGGGTCCAGTAAGTAATCCTAACGGATTACTTCTAAAACTACCAAATGGTCTAAAAGTAGAACTGGCTTGACCAAGAAAAATATCATCAAGTCTGTTTATTCCAGCTCTCTTGTTTCCATCAATTCCAGTGAATCCAGTTTCGTTATTTCCAGTACTACCGTAGCCAGCAAGATATGCATCTTGACCAATTAAATCACTAGGGTTTCCTTGGTAAATCTTGACTGGATCAATGTTTTCAATTTTATCATCAAACCAAAACAATGCTAAATCTGGACCATTCTGAAGTCCGCCATAGTTTGGATGAATGAAAATTTCATCAGCAACATACGTCTGCCCCGGAGTATTAAAATTACTCGAAAATCCGAACCTGTAACTATCGTAAGTCGACGTTCTATCAGTTTCAATTTGAACTGATGTATGCGCAGCTCCTAGGATCCAGTGACCAACATTACCATCACCCAAATCAACAAGAGAAGCACTGCCTCCAAAACGGAAACCGCTACCATCATCAACTTCTTGGTATCCAACAAATCCAAGTGATGCACCGAGTGCGGTGTACTGCTCATCTGGTGTGACTGAATGAATCAGTGCCGCAAAACTCGACGACCACGATGCTAGCGCCAACGTGATTGCGAAGGAGACGGGCAGCAGTGTTCTCGGGTGCATCGTGTGGCATTCAGGTAAAGGGCAGGTTCCGACGGGTCCGCGGCAGGCTAGCCAAGGCGAATACGCTGCGACACGATTCTACCCACCCCCAAACGGTTCGCAAGCGAGGAAGCCGCGATGATCGTGGCAGACTTTGATGTCAAGTCAAATGAACAGCCAGTCACCTGACGGAAGTCAGCGGGGCGATTCTTCCGGGCTCTCAGGCTCGTCTGTTCGCGATTTCTTCCTCTTTGCCCAGTCGTCCAAAATTTTTGTCGAGTCTGGCGTTGTCCTCTCGAACCTTCTTCCGCATCTCGGGGGTCAGCGGCGGCACGGGAAATCGTGCTTCCTCTTCCAGAGTCAGGTCGCCCTTGCCTGCGTAGTCAAAGCAGCGGCCGCAAATGTTCCACGGGTTTTCAGGCGAAAACTTCTCAGCGAAGAAGTGATTGACCATGAACGGTTTCAGGCAGGTCTGACAAATCCGTTCAATGTCGTCGGGGGCGGCAGCAATCTCGGCGTCCGTTGGTTCCGCCGGTTCGTCAGGCGGGCCGCGAAAACTCGCCTCAATCTCCTCACGAATCGGAAAATGTGACGGGGGTAGTATTTCGATTTGACAAGGATTCCATCCATCAGTCGCGACATGCTCCGGTGGCCGACGTCGGGTGCTCAGATTTCTTCTGCCGCCCCTTTCCCCGGCTTCGGAGATTGGCCGATTCTCTGTTGGATAGCGAGTCGACCAGGCGGCAGTCACGGCAGCTAGAGAATCGACTCCACGGAATCATTGAGCAAAGGGAATCGGAGCTCCTTTGAGAACCGCACGAATGACAGAAACGGCTGCCGCGCCGATACCACTTTTGTAACTTTGGTATCCTAGCAACTGAACTGACCGCAGCTTTTCAATGAATTTCTTCCAACCTCATGACGAATACACAACCGGACAAAGTCACCCGATACTGCCCCGAATGCAAATCGCGAATTTCGGCGGCTGAGTCGCAGTTTGCGAAGCCTCAGATCTGTCCGAAGTGCAAAACGCGTGTTTTGTTCGTCGACTACTTGAAAGTGAAGCCAGATCTGCCGGCTGAACTGGATCTGTTCGTCGAAAGTGGTAACCCTCTGACGCAGCCGAAGGTACAGGCGATCGTTATGATGGCGGTCGCGGGGTTGGTTCTCGGCTTCGTCGCGGCGGTGATGTCGGGCATCACGATCGCGATGTTCGTCATGGCAAGCTTGATGCTTGTTGTGGGTCTGGCGGGTGTCGCGTACTGGCTCGACCATGCATCCAAAGCGAATGCTGTTCGACAAGCGTACAAAGACTTAGCCGCACGCACCGAACAGCTTCATGGTCGGCAAACGTCGATGGTGCAGCATTTCTACGGCTTGCAACAGAACTTCGAGCAGCTCCTTAATACCGAAAAGAATTCGATTCAGCAGCAACACGCCCAAATGCTTGCCGATGCGACTTCTGATCGCCAACTCGCCGCTGACGAATTGTCTGCCGTTCAGGCAAAGGTTGCGACGGCCATGGACGAAGCGAAAGACGAAATCGAATCTTATGAAAAGGCGGCGGCAGCAATCGCTAGCAAATATTTGACGGAAGTGCGGAAGAGCATCAAGTCAAAGTTGAACTCGAACAACTACCACAAGATGCTCGAGACGTATGAGAAGGCCGTGGATTTTTGTGGCAAGAAAGGTTACCCCGTTGACGCCGAGCTCTACGAATCGGTGAAGGCTGAACTAAAAGAAGACTATGCCGAGGCTGTTCGGAAAGATGTGCAGAAAGCCGAGCAAGCCCGCATTCGCGAACAGATCAAGGAAGAGCAGAAAGCCGAACGAGAGCTCGAACGCGAAATGAAACGCATTGCTGCGGAACAAAAGGCCATCGAGAAGGCTCTCGAAGAAGCGTCGCAGACGAAAGATGAACACTCCGTTGAGGTCGAGGAGTTGCGGCGACGATTGGCCGAAGCAGAGGCAAGTGGGCAACGAGCGATGTCGCTTGCCCAACAAACCAAGTCGGGGCATGTGTATGTCATCAGCAACATTGGCAGCTTCGGCGAGCAAATTTTCAAAATTGGAATGTCCCGCCGTCTCGAACCACTGGATCGCATCAAAGAACTGGGTGACGCATCCGTACCGTTCCCATTCGATGTCCACATGATGATGCAGAGCTCCAACGCCCCAGCGTTGGAAGCTGCCTTGCATCGAGTCTTTCATCATCGACGCGTCAACGGTGTCAATCTCCGCAAAGAGTTCTTCCGTGTCGCGATTGAAGAAATCGTCGAAGTGGTCGAGGGTCTGAAAGACGACGAAACCCACACGATCCCATTCACCGCCGGCCCGTTCTCCTTGGAAGCCGAGGCTGAACAGTTTCGTGAATCGCTGGCGATGACCGACGAAGACCGAAAGATGATCGAAGACGCTTACGAAGCGGAAGCCTCAACCGCGACTTAGTAAGTTCGGGGATCTCAATCACACCTCCATGAGTGCCCACGGAGCGTTTGTTCGCTTTCGAAAGAGGCTTTGCCAGGGCCAGGCCTTGTGTTCGGTGTTCAGTCATTCAAGTCGATCGACGCAGGTTTCTATGTTCCGTTTGAGCGCACCGGCGGCCGACTTGGGAGCGTCGCTTTCGTCAGTTGCGACGGCTAACCCAAAGTTAGGCGGAGAGCATCTATGGTTCCATCTTGGTCACACTGTCGATCTTATCCTGCATCGACTGCTCGCGGTCGGTACGCGTTCCGACTTTGATGCTGGTGGTAATTCGCGGAGCACCCATTTCGTGAACTCGTTCGTGGCAATGCTTGACTGCGGCGAACACTTCGTCCCATTCGCCTTCGATGTTCGTGCCATACGCGTGTAGCTGGTGTTTCAAACCGGCCTCTTGCAGCACCTTTTGGCATTCGGCGACGTACTTGCCCACCGAGACACCAACTCCCATCGGGACGACGCACAGATCAAGGATGACTTTCATCGTGGCTGTTTTCCTCTCTTTGCGGCAGGGTTGGTTTGTGGAGCGAAAGCCTAATCCTTTATTGCGAAAAGTGCACCGGCTCCACTCAATCGAACCACCACATGATGGACAACACGTGACTGTTCATTTCGACAAGAACGTGCCGACTTGCCAAACGCTTCACGATGGTTCGGACATGCGTTTGAGGTTCTTCCAGGCTTTGCGTTGTTTGGACCAATTGGGGTCGGTGGCGATTTTGCGGACGGCTTCTTCTTGGAGTCGGTGACGGGTTTTGGTCGTGGGCTCGAGGTCGATGATCTCTTCTTGGATGTCGGGGGCGAGGTTGGTGAGGTTGAGAATTTGGGTGACGCGGGCTCGGGAGATGCTGGCCGTGCGGGCGATGTCGGCTTGGTCTTTGAGAACACCGGTGGCTAGCAGGTGCTCGAGGCGGATGGCGAGTGCCAACAGCCGGGTGATGTGGGGCGGTTTCGGTTTGGGTTCGAGTTTTAGCCTGACCGATCGCTCGTAGCCGGCGGTGTAGCGTCCATGCGCGGTTCGGTTGAACTCAATGACCTTTTTGATGTGACTCATGATTCTGCTGATTCCGGGATAGAGTTGGTGTCGGATTGGACCTCGCCCTCGAACGACTTCAATCCGGCCGGTGAGAGTGTGATGGCGATCGTGCTGTCGGACGGGTCGTGGTCGATCCTCTCGATGACGCGAGTGATCAAGCTTGATCGTTCCTGATTGGTGAGTTGATCCCACAAGAGATCGAGACGCTGGATGGCCGATAGGATCGTGCGTCGATCGGGGGCCGTGCTTTCGATCGCGGTTAGCTCGCGCTGAATTCCGGTTCGCCGGCGAAGGTCGCGGACGAGCTGTTCGTTGAGTGACGCCAGGCCGGCGAGCCGTTTTGCTTCTTGTCGATCGTCGCCGGTCGGAGTGATGTAGGCGTCGATGGCCGCGCTGGAGGTTGCCGAGCGTTTGCCCGGTGGCGGCGGACAACGCACGCACGTTCGAGACGCGGCGACCGTGCGCGTTCACAACACGTCGTCGGACGTTGTACCCATCGGCGGCATCGTCGGTTTCGACACGCCTCTAACGGACCCCAACGCCGGCCCAGTCGAACTGGCCCGCTTCGTCCGCGACGCGACCATTCAAACGGTCACGCCGACGGAAGACGAACACTCCGGCCGCATCGGCGTCGCCATCGAACCGATCGCGGCAGACGCTGTTGGCCGAGTCGTGTTCGATGGCATCGTCGCGGCGCGAGTCAACGTCACCAAGACGTGGCACCGCTTCGCCGACGTCGGCGAGTCCAGCGGCGAGACGCTGCAGTCCAAACCCGATGGCACCGCTCAGATCCTTTGGCGACGCGACGCCAACCAAACTGGCGACCAGTGGGCGGTTGTGCGTCTCGGCCGTCCCGCCGATCCGGTGTACTTGGTGAAAGTCCCAAAAGGCGGCATCCAACCGCGTCGCGGGATGCGAACCGGCAGTGCCGATTGTGACTTGCACGAACTCGATCAAGACGGCGAGATCATTGCGGTCACCGATCCGGCCGGCGAGACCGTTCGCATCACCGCTCGCAATCATTCTGCCCAGCGTATCCGCGGACCCGTCGAAGGCAGCGATGAAGACCAGTTTCTCATCGTTAATTTCGACGGACATCGTTCATGGATCATCGACCCGCCGAAGCAAACGCTGCTTTGTAAACCGACGCGGCGACTGAAAGCTAAGTCCTGGGGCACCGCCCGCGAGTTGCGCTACGACGGCACGTCATGGAAACCGATCGGCGTCAAAGTCTCGGTCTACAACGTTTGTGACTATGCGTTGCTCGCCACCCAGCAGATTATTTGCCACTTCCATGAAGACACCTCGGCCTACCTGACGATCGGTTGCCGGTGCTGCGACGGCAGCAGTTCATCGAGTTCGTCGTCCTCGTCGGGAAGTTCGTCATCTAGCGTTTCGTCATCGTCGTCGAGTAGCTCCTCGTCATCCAGCAGCCCGTCGAGTTCGAGTAGTTCGTCGGTCAGCAGCAGTTCATCAAGCGATGCTTCGATGAGCCTGTCGAGTTCGAGCAGCTCGTCGTCATCCAGTTCGTCTTCTTCATCATCGCCGAGTTCGTCGTCATCTTCGAGTTCGTCATCGTCATCAAGTTCAGCGTCTTCATCATCGAGCGGCAGTAGCTCATCGTCGACTTCGTCATCGTCCTCATCGAAGCCATCGTCGAGCGATTCATCATCGACATCGATCAGCAGCGATTCATCGTTGCCAAGTTCGAGCTCATCTTCGGTCAGCGGTTCATCATCGAGTCAATCGTCAAGCGATTCGGACTCCTCTTCCAGCCAATCGTCGAGCGATTCGGAATCGAGCAGCAGCAACCCTTCCGAATCATCTTCTTCGACCCCGGCAAGCTCCAGCTCGTACTCAATCGCTGAAGATTCGTCGAGCAGTAGTTCATCCAACCAATCGTCTTCTCAGAGTGCCAATTCGTCTTCAGGCGACAAGTCATCGTCGAGCGAATCAAGCAATTCGTCGGATGACTCGACATCGTCCGGGTCATCCTCGAACGATTCGCAATCATCAACGAGTGATCCATCGGCAAAGCCCCGACGAAGTCATTGGCGAACTGATCGACTTCCTCGGCATCGAACCAACCGACGAAGAGATCGCGTCAGCCATCGACCACGTCAATCCGACGCTTCGCAAACACGGATGAGTCGATATCCAAAGCCGACCGCAGACCTCGGCGTGATGTACATCGCGATCGGTGGTAAGTCGCTGTGGCAACTCCGCCGTTCGTTGGCATCACTGCGGCATCATTGCCCCGACGTGCCGGTAGCGTTGTTTACGAACCAACCCGCCAAAGCATGCCCGAACGTCGAGTATCGCTACGAGGTTTCGGCCACTGGCGGCTACCACGTCAAACCACGATTCATCCCATGGTTGCCGTTCGAGCGAACGGTCTATCTCGATGCCGATACCGTCGTGCTGCATCCGTCCGCGATCCAGCCCGCCGGGTTACTGACCGAACGTTTCGGTTATGAAGCGGCTTACGTTCACGGCATCTCACGACGCTGCGACAAGACTCGCATTTGCGGCGTGCCGTCGATGAACTCCGGCGTCGTGATGCTTCGCAACTGCCAACGGGTTCTCGATGCATTGGCTCATTGGCGACGGACTTATCAAGGCGGCAATGATGAGATTTTGTTAACGCGGTCGCTGTTGTTGCACGCGGTTCCGTCGTACGTGCTGCCGGCCGAGTGGAACTGCCGGTCACGCGATCAAGTTCGTCACTACTCGTCGATCCGTATCACACACCATCGACACGTTTTGCGATTGGTGCAGCCCGACGGATCGGTGCCGGAAGAATTACTCAAACGCTGGTGGGAAACCGGCGTCGCCGAATTTCAAGGAGGATCGTTCGCATGAGGCAACCCATCGAAGTGCTGCGGCGGATCAAGCCGCGGTTTCTGCTGTTTGGTTCGTTCGCGTTAAACGCCCACGGGTTTTCGTTCGGCCAAACCGACGTCGACGTTTGGCTTGATCCAGGACTCGGGCGCGAAGCGTGGCGGCAAACGATCCGCGACATCGCCGGCCCGTACGAGATCCAGTTTCGCGATCATCCGCAAGCCGATCCGCCCTGCCAGTCCGCTCGCATCCACGCGTCGCCGTATCTGGACATCATTAGCCGTCCGTCAGGTCACACCGACGCCGACTTCGATTTGCTTTACCGCATCTCGATGGATTCGATCTACGGACGAGTCCCACCAGTGAAAATCATCCTGCGAAGCAAACTGCACGCGTCGCGACCGAAAGACTATCGACACGTGATGCGAGTCGCCCGGCAACTACTCAACATCTGGTGAAGCATGATCGGCGACATTACTTTCTGTATCAAGACGATCCATCGGCCATGGTCGTGCCATCGTCTTGTCGAATCGCTCCGCGAACATTTTTCAAACCGACCATCATCGTGGTCGACGACGGTTTGCCCGAGCAACGGTTCAGCGAAAAGTATCCGGCGACGGCAAGGCACTGTAGCGTCATCAACCTCGACACGCACGACGTCGGTGTCGGCGTCGGACGCAACGCGGCGATCGACGCGGTGCAAACCGAGTTCATGTTCTTGCTCGATGACGATCACGTCGTCACATCGAATCTAAACCTCGACCGCGTTTGCGAACGTTTTTCAAAACTCGACATCGACATCCTCGGCGTCCGCCAAGGTGCCGGCGGGCGGCCAACGATGTTGTCGCCGCTGATGAACGGCAAACGAATCTGGATGCATCGCGGCGAGACCAAACGCACCGGCTACGTCGCATGGTGCGACATGGCCAGCAACGCGTTTCTTGCTCGCACCGAAACCATTCGACGCCTCCGCTGGGACGAGGAACTCAAAACGTACGAGCACTGGGAATTTTTCTACCGCGCCAAGCTCGCTGGCTTGAAAGTCGCGGTCGCCGGCGATTGCTTCATCAAGCACGCCCACGTCGAAAGCAAACAATACCGCGACCTTCGCAAGCGTTCCAAGTTCCGTGCAATGGGACTTCGCAAGCATGGCTTCCATTCGATGCGTTATCCCGGAGGTCAGATTGTCCGTGCGTGAACAAGATCAGAGACAAGCGGTCTCCCGGTAGAGCTGCCGCCTGATACGAATCCACGCGATCATTTGCCGGTCGGTCTTGCTCATGGCATTTTCGCCGACGTGCAGGTGAGCGAACCGCCTTCTTGCTTGGACGCGACCGGAGGCATCGGTTCGAGTTGTGAACCTTTCAAGAACGAAACCTTGATGTAATTCGTGAAACAGTGAAACGCAAGGAACCAATCGCCTGCCCTTCGAGCGTAAACCATAGAAAGGCGTGTTCCAGCGAACTGCTCTTCTTTGCGATGAAATTGCGGCGCCGCCTGAACGGACAAGTTCGTCGATTCCAAATCGGCAGCCACCTCGTGTTTCCGATTGCGGGCATCGCAGCGATGTCCGCCTGCACTAGGTCTTCGTCGCCGTCCGCTTTCGCGAATTTGCGGATTGCCTCCGGATAGTAGAGTTGTTACTTCGGTAGCGGTTTGTGGTTTCGCCGTTTTCTTGGCCGATCGTGTTTCATCCGAAGGAATGGAGTTCGACACAGTATGAAGCGACAAAGTTGCATTTTGCATCAAGACCATCCACCGGCCGCAGTGCTGTGCCGCACTCGTTCGCAGCATCCACCAGCACTACGGCAATGATCGGCCGCTGATCCATGTGCTCGACGATGGAAAACCGGAGTTGCGATTCTCCAAGAATTGTCCCGCCGAAGCGGCGATGGTCGATCGGTTGATCGAGACCGAATACGACATCGGTTTGTCCGCCGGTCGAAATCGGTTGCTCGACGCGGGCGACACGCCGATCGTGGTCTTCACCGATGACGATCACTTGGTCACGGAGCAGACACGGTTGCCGGAACTGGTCAACAAGCTGAATCGGCACCAGGACCTCGATCTGCTCGCGGCACTGAGCAACCAGCAAGAGCGGCCGAAGCTGATGAGCGTCGCCGACAAAACGATTCACATCCCGCATGGTAGCTACAAACAGCATGGTTCGATTCGGTGGTGTCACTACGTCGGCAATTGCTTTGTCGCTTATCGCGACATCGAGCAAGCGATCCGTTGGGATATAGTCGGTAAGTCGAAGAGACGGGATTCTTTTGGCGTACAGCCTGCGGACTACGACTAAAGACTTTCTGTGACGTGTCGCATTCGTTCAAGCACGAACACGTCGATCCGCCAGGCTACCAACGCCGGCGTCCTGAGTTCCTCAAAGCAAGCCTTCGCAAACACGGATTAGAGCGAGTCGTTTGGAAATGAAGTCACCTACCAAGATCATCGCGGTGCTGGACCTGCCACCGCGTCGAGCCCCAAAGAACGTTCGCGAAAGTTACGCCGCAGCGGCGGCGCGGTGGGGTGCGGAGTTGCACTGGATCCGAAGCTGATCTACAACCGGTCCATCCGTTTTGGCAAAAGATGTTTGTCTGCAGGCACGTTCACCAGCAGTTCGGTTCGTCGCATGTCTTGCAGCTCGACAACGACATGGTCATCCGAGGAAGCAGTCGCCATTCGACCTCGTGAGCAGAAGCTCGGCATCGTTGCCGAACGTAATGCGCCGAACCGCATCGACGATGGCGGATCGCAGCATCGAGCTACAGAATTGGGCAGAGCGCTGGCGTTTGCGGCCGGCACCAACGTGGCTGCACCCAACGGCGGCTGTATCTCTACGCTACCGAGATGAACGTTGACCTGTACGTCCGGATCAGTCGCGACGTGCTTCCGTCTTGACGGCCAGTAAGCGATCGTGGAAGGTTGTGCTCGTTCATCAGACCGATTTGGTTCGTTTCCTCGATACATGCTAGGTTCTGCTCGGGATTTCAAGTATCAAGTCGAATCTCGCTTGCCGGCTGGCTCGGTGATGATGACGTTCGTGCATCGATTACCGACCAGTGCATCGAACTTCGAAAGTTCTTGGTGGTCCGATTCGCTCGATCAAACGTTAAGGAGAATGCGACTACAGACTAGCGACGTGGGGCGACCAATGGCTGCTTAGCCGACATCGGTCCGATCTTCACGCCACAGACTCACCGCCAACCTGCTGGCCATTTACCCAAACCTGATCGTCACCGGCGAGTGGTCCAACGAACCGTTCCGACTCGACCGGCGAATGCTCTCTCATGCCGAGACCGCATCATCGCATCTCGTGCTAACGCGGTTCTTGCTCCGCCTCGGCGTGAACGCCCGCCGCTTCCGACTACGCATCACGGAGGATGCCGATGCATCGACGCTTCAACCTGCCGGCACTTGAGTACCACGTCGCGCACGGTTGCAATCTCTCGTGCCAGCAGTGCAGCCACTACAGCGATCATCATCTCGCCGGAGTCATGCCAACGGTCGAACAAGCCGACGCCGACTATTCCAAATGGTCGCACCGATTGAAGCCGCGACGGTTCGCGTTGCTCGGCGGTGAACCACTGCTGAACCCGCAAATCGTCCAGCACATCCAACTCGCGACGACAGCATTGGTCCGACAGCAACCCGATGCTCGTCACCAACGGTTTCTTTCTGCATCGGTTCCCCGAGTTGCCGACGGTGCTCTTTGACGCGAACTGCCGCCTCGAAGTCAGCCAGCACGGAACGCACGACGAATACGTTCGACGCTTCCAAGAAGTGAAACAACTCGTCTGGCGATGGCGAGAGCGATACCCCGGCATCCAGATCAAGATCCGCCAATCCCATCGCGGTTGGATGCGGCTTGGTAGGCACTAGTCTTTAGTCTGGAGTCTGTAGCAAAAACCTGCGGACTAAAGACTAAAAGCTACAGACTGTTCAGTGGCAACTCTTCCGCGACTACCAAGCCTGCCGACCCGACTGCACCGGCGATGAACTGCAAACGTTCTTCGCCCCCAAGTCCATCCCACAGTGCGGATTGTGCCCCAGCAAGCGCACCGCGTTCGTCCACCCTGATCCCTTGGAACGGAGTTCACTGCAATGACCACGCCCGGCCCATACCGACCGCCGATGCCGCCGTACCCGTTCGTCCCCCCATTCGATCCGCCCGACAGTGAATTACCGTACGCACCGGAGCCACCCGACGGTCCGATCATCCTGACGCCGCCGCCCCCACCACCGCCACCGGTCTGGCCCGACGACTACCCGCCCGGCACGCCCGATCCCGGCCCACGACCCGACTGGTGGCCCGACGACTAAGACTGGCCGCCGCGTCCCGAGACGCCCACCGTGATCGAGTGCTACCCGCCGATCCACACGTGGCCGCGACTACCGCCCGACCACCCGTACCACGTCCCCGAAGGCTACTCCGCTTCCGACCATCTGCCACCCGGCCATCCAGGCGAAGCCTACCCCGCGATGCCCGACTACCCCGTCGTCCATCCCGGCGACTGGGGCGAAGACTGGCCCAGCTACCCCGGCATCCTCGACGACTGGCCGCCAACTTACGACGAAGGCGACGAGTAGTCGTCGACAACAACTAAAATCACGCCACGGCTGCATTGGACAATCTAATGCAGCCGTTTTCCGTGCGCGGTCATCAATTGGCGAACCAAAGATGCCGCCGACTGTCTGATTCATTGCGACTGGCCGATGTGAGTTCCGGCGGCGCGGTGTCCTCGCATGTTTGCGATCGGTTTTCCGTGTTCCGCAAAACGGGTTCTGCATGAGCATCGGTCGGAGTAGCTCAGTGGGTAGAGCATCAGACTGCTAATCTGACGGTCACGGGTTCGACTCCCGTCACGCAACAACGCTTTGTCGAGAGACAAAGCTCTCCGAGCACGAAAGTGTTCACCATGAAGCTGGCGGGCATTCGGTTGCCTCGTCGAATCGGCTGGCAAACGTCGATCGGCCTCGGTCGTGACACGTTTGTTCGGCAACACGATGGTATCGCCCTGCAGGTTTGCAGACGAATCATCCGGCAACGTCGGACAAAACCGATCACGGTCTTTGATAGATGGAGAGGTATCGCGAAGCCACGGCGACGCCTTACGGATTCAAACGCAAAGTCTTGAATCAGTAGACGCCGATCACGCGGGTGATTCAGAGCAAACTTCCGCGAATGTTTCGTGTGATTCAGCGAACAATCGTCTGCCCAAAAGCCTCCTTCTTTCAATTCAATCGAAAACGAAGCCGCCGGCGAGTCTGCAATGATACTCGCAAATGGTTCAGGAGAATGATCCGATGTTGTTCAAGAAGACGCACATCCGCAGCTACGAAGTCGGACTGAAGTTCCGCGATGACGAATTCGTTGGTTTGCTCGGCGCGGGCAAGCACTACGTGTTCACGCGATTTGGAAAGACCAAGGTCGAAGTCGTGAGCAAGCGAGATCCGTGGATCCAGCACGAACAACTCGACGTGATCGTGAAGTCTGGTGTGTTGGCCGACAAGGCAGAAGTCGTGGACCTGCGGGATCACGAGCGAGCCCTGGTGTGGATCGACGGTCGCTTCAGCCGCGTGCTTGGCCCAGGTCTGTACGCATACTGGATCGGTGTTCGCGATGTTCGCATCGAAACGGTCGCGATCGAAAACGCACGGCTCGAGCACAAGCAGCTCGCGTCGATCGTTCGCGGTGGCGATGCGCTGCGTTTCCTTGACGTGTGCAAAGTCGATCGCGATCACATTGGCGTGCTGTTCTTGGACGGCCGTTACGTCGATCAGCTTGGTCCGGGTTTGTATGCGTTTTGGAAGGACGCTGGTGATGCTCGCGTGGTCGAGATCGACATGCGTGAATCGCAAGTCGACGTGTCAGGCCAAGAGATGTTGACTGCGGACAAGGTGTCGCTGCGAATCAACGCGATGGTGACGTACGTCGTGAAGGATGCTCGCCGAGCGGTGAGTTCATCGGACGACGTGCGTCAGTCGATCTACCGAGAAACGCAGCTCGCGTTGCGTTCGTCGGTGGGAAGTCGTGAACTCGACGTGTTCCTCAGCGGCAAGAATGGCGAGGGCAAAGACGATCTGATCGAAGAACTCCAGCAGAACGTTCGCGACCGGGCCGGCGTGCTCGGCTTGGAAGTCGTCTCGGTGGGAATCCGAGACGTCATCTTGCCGGGCGACATGAAGGACTTGATGAACAAGGTGACCGAGGCCAAGAAGGCGGCCGAGGCCAACTTGATCTCACGCCGCGAAGAAACGGCGGCCATGCGTAGTCAAGCCAACACGGCCAAGCTACTGGCCGACAACCCAACGCTGATGCGATTGCGAGAACTGGAGGTTCTCGAAAAGATCGCATCCGCGGGCAACATGAATATCGTGCTCGGCGAGAAGGGACTGGCCGATCGCGTTGTGAACTTGCTGTAAACATCGAAACGCCCGCGGAGGAGTAATCCACTGCGGGCGTTTTTTCGTTAGACTCTTTGGCGGTCTTATCGTGCTTGCAAGAAGGCAGGGGCCAACATTCTGTGGTTCTCCTGATTTCTAAGGACTTGAAGCATGCCCAAGAACGTATCGCCATGAGCGGGGTAGAGCTTGCTGCAACTGGGTTTGGTTTCCTGTGCGTCCTGCTAACGATCCGCCGGAGTATCTGGTGTTGGCCAACTGGTCTGATTCAGGTCTTGTTGTTCATCATCATCTTTTATGATGCGAAACTGTATTCGGACGTGTTGCTGCATGTGATCTACGTCTTTTTGCAGTTTTACGGTTGGTACTATTGGACGCGTAAGGATGCTCGTGACGAGAATCTGATTGTGCAGTCATTGACCCCGTCGTCACTCGGTTTCTGCATCGTCGTCACAATGACTGGAACGATCGGATTGGGCTGGTTGATGGTTAGCTGGACAGATGCCTCGCTTCCTTATCCAGATGCGTTTACAACGACGGCCAGTCTCGTCGCTCAGTTCTTGCTGGCTCGACGCTACGTCCAAAACTGGGGATTTTGGATCTGCGTCGATATCGTTGCGATATGGGTCTACTTCACGAAAGATCTAAACGCGACTGCGTTGCTCTACGTTGCATTTTTGATAATGGCTAATTTTGGACTTGTGGTCTGGAAAAAGCAACTCTCAAAACAACAATCAGACGAGGTCGTAGCGTGAGTTTGGGATTGACGCTTGGGAAGTATGCACCGTTGCATCACGGGCACCAACTCGTCATCGAACGAGCGATCGCCGAGAACGAACACACGATCGTCGTGATCTACGACGCACCAGAAGTGACGACGATTCCTTTGGAGACGAGGGCGGGTTGGATCAGAAGGTTGTATCCAAGCGTCGAGGTCATTCTGGCGAAAGATGGGCCGACGATTGTCGGCGAAGCTCCTGAGATCACGCGGCTCCACGACGCATATTTGCGGCAGCTATTGGTCGGTCGAAACATATCTCATTTCTACAGCAGCGAGTTCTACGGCCATCACGTGAGTCTGGCATTGGGAGCGATCGACTGCCGCGTTGATAACGCCCGCGCGCGAATCCCCATTTCCGGGACTGAAATTCGCAAGGACCCTCATCAGTTCCGCCATTACCTTGATTCCGTTGTTTACCGTGATCTTGTTGCGAAAGTTGTATTTCTTGGTGCTCCGTCAACTGGGAAGACGACGCTCGCAAGTGAGCTGGCAACGCGTTTGAATACGACGTGGATGCCAGAGTTCGGTCGAGAGTATTGGGATACACATCAAGTCGACCGTCGCTTGACGCTTGAACAACTTGCCGAAATCGCAGTCGGACATCGCGAACGCGAAGATGAGATCGTGCTGGATGCAAATCACTACTTGTTCGTCGATACCAACGCGACCACCACTTATCAGTTCTCTCTCGATTATCACGGCCAGGCTCATCCAACGGTGACCACACTAGCCAATCAATGTCGTGATCGGTATCGACTTTGCTTTCTCTGCGACACGGACATTCCTTACGACGACACATGGGATCGGAGTGGCGAATTGCATCGCGAGGAGTTTCAGGCGAAGATCCTGGCGGATCTGGTGCGTCGAGACATTGGTTTCGTCACGCTATCCGGTACGTTCGAGTGCCGTATTCGTAACGTTATCGAGAAACTCAATACGTTGGACTCATGGACGAAGACCTAAGCCGCGACGCGATCATCGGGTGCATCTTGGGAACCGCCGTCGGGGATGCTCTCGGGTTGCCGTACGAAGGTGAAGAGATTGCAAATTGCAAAATGCTAGAATTGATGAAAAAACGGGAGAATTGAAATGAAACCGGACGATCTGTCAGAAAGATTGCTTGAACTTGCTGTGCGCGTTGGCAAGGTTGTGGATGCTTTGCCGGAAACTCGGCTCGGCAGCCACATTGCAGGACAACTAGTCCGAAGCGGAACTTCGCCTGCACCGAACTACGAAGAGGCGTGCGCGGCGGAAAGTCGGCGTGACTTCATTCACAAGGTTCGTGTGTCACTCAAGGAGTTACGCGAAACCAAATGTTGGATCAAGCTGATCATGAGATCTGAGTTGTTGCCTGAAGCGAAGATGGTTGAGATCGAACTCGAGACCGACGAACTGTGCAAAATCCTAGGACAATCACTCGTCACCGCTCGCCGCAACGAAGATCGCGATAAGGCAAAACGTAACAAACCAGTACCCAAACGAATCCGCAATTGCCAATTTGCAATGTTCATTTTGCAATTTGCAATCTTCCCGCCTTCCTTCAACTTCGACGCGATGGGCAGCCAGCACCACGCCCGGCAATCACGCGGGCGAGGCGTCAAGATCGTCGGCATGTTGTGCCTGGAAATGGTCGGCTACTACTCACTGCACAAAGGCTCGCAAGCCATCCCGCCGGCGATCCCCAAATGGCTGCACCGCTTCTTTCCCAAACGCGGCAACTTCCTCGCCGCCGTCGGTAACATGCCATCTTGGAAGCTCAATTGGCAATTCCGACGCGGCTTCAAACGCGGCACCCGCCGGATGCCGTTGTTCTCGATCTGCCTGCTCGAAAAGATCAACGAAATCCGGCTCAGCGACAACAGTTCGTTCTGGGACCAGGGATACCCGGCCTTGATGCTGACCGACACCAGCTACCTCCGCAATCCAAACTACCACCAATCCAACGACACCCCCGAAACGCTCGACTACCCCCGCATGACCGAAGTCACTTTCGGCGTGGCCGCGGCCATGCGGCGGTTGTTGCGGTAGTGTCACTCATGAGCCGACGGGCATTCCGCCGACTTGGTGGCGTTGAGTTCGATGAAGCTTTTCCATTGGTCCGGAACGTCGTCTTCGTAGAAGATCGCTTCGATCGGACATTCAGGAACGCAGACTCCGCAGTCAATGCATTCATCGGGGTCGATCGGTCGATTGCAAATTGCAAAATGATCATTTCAAAATGCAAATTGACCTGTGATATGAAGCGGACGATCAATTTCGGACCAATAACCAATTTGCATTGTTCAATTTGCAATTTGCAATCCCCCCGGCGATGGGCAGTTTCTTCGACGCCGCCAGGCATAGTCGCATCGAATTCAGTCGCAGCGTTTCGCTGTGGCGTCTACTCGCGACGTTCGCTCGCCGAAAGATGGCTCGTTCGATTGAGCGTCAATCTGCGATCAAACGTGGCGGCGATCAGGTCCAACGCTCACTCGATAGTGTCGATCCTCAAGTTGTCAGCGACGACGCCCCCGATGCCAACGACGACGCAGACGCTTTTCTCACGACGTTGAAGGCAGAGCTACCGGATGATCTGTTTGCGATCGTTGAGGGTGTACTGGCCGGACAGATACAGCGGGAACTAGCCGAGTCGCTGGGGATCGACGAACGCACCGTTCGCTCTACGACGCCGCGATCCGCCACCACGGCAGCTGGCGAGCCGCCCTGACCGCCGCCGGCATCAACCTCGCCAACGTCTCCCGCCGCCGGCCGGAAAACTTCGACCGCGAGACGATGATTCTCTGGCTCTGCGAGCGTCAAGCCGCCGGCCAGTCACTGGTCTACAGCGAAGTCTGTCTGGAGAACCGAGACAAAGCGATGGCGATCCGACGGACGTTTGCCTGCCTCGAACACCGGGACAAGGCAGTGACAATCTTGAATGGCGATGTTCGTGTTGGCGTCATGATTGGCCGACAACGGGCTCAGTTCGACAGACGCAAGTAGAACACGGCATCAATCACCCCAAGCAGAATCGCAGAAACGAGAACGCCCCAGCCGAAACCCTTGACGAGCGGCTTGGCTCGGGTTGCCAGTACGATGCCGGTCGGCAGATAGACTAGCTGGAGAAGCAAGTTGATCCCGAGCACCCAGCGGAGTTCATCTGGTGCCATCGGATCTTGGATCAGTGCCGGCCACACGATGAGTCCGTCGAGAAGACCCCAAAGCCCGACCATCAACCAGAAACCGCGAACCGAATCGCGTGGTCGAAGAAAGAGAGCCACGGTGGCGCTGCCGAGAGCAACGAGCGCTAACGCGAAGATCGTCGCGATGAGTTGTTGGTGAATGATGGGACTTCGGTGAGCAAAGTTAATCCGCCGTTTTCTTGCAAACCGCGAAGTAACGTGGCGGCACAACAATGCATGCCGCAACGCACAGTCGCCCGTGTGAGGAACAATACGACAGTACTGTCGCGTCTGCTCGATGAAGGATCGCTGTTGCCTATGTCACATGATGGCAAACCAGCAGTTGTCCGCCGAGTTCTGAGTCGCAAATGTTGTTTGCAATTACCAACCGCGACCGTAGGGCGAGTAGCCGCCGTGGTGGAAACCTCCCGATTGAAAACCTCCGCCGTAGACCGGACGGACGACGGGCTGGCGACCATAGAACGACTGGTAGCCATGACCGTGGTGATGGCTTCGTTGGACGTGAACGGGGGCTCCGCTTTGGAAGTTGTGACCATAACCTCCTCCGTAGAAGCGATTGTCTTGGACGTTCCCGATGGCTCGGCCGGTCACGCCACCGATCAAACCGCCGATGGCGGCACCGGCGATCGGTCGATCGCGACTCCCTCCGATCAGCCCACCGACGATGGCTCCGGCGATCGCTCCATTGCGAGTCCCGCGCTGAGTAAAGTTTTGGGCCTGGACGTCAGGTACCATCATGAAAATGGCAGCGACCGCGAGCGTTCCGTATTTGATCATGTTCATTGTTTTGACTTTCGAGGGAGGTTTTTCAGGGAGGACGCGGATGAGTAAACGCACCCACCGTGCCAGACCATTCAAAACACCGAATACACGCTGTTTTCAAGTGTTTCCCAACGAAATCCCGAAACCGGGCTGCCGTCAAGCTGATGTCGAGCCGACATCGCTGTGATGGCACTGAAGAGGCGTGCGTCCGTTCCACGAAGTCTTTTCGCAAGCGCGATGCTTTGGGATACTGCGAAGCCAAGTCGAAGCCGAGTGAGGAACGCGAAACGATGTCCAACGAAATGAATCAGCGGCCACCGCAACCAAGCCCAACTCCATCTTGCGATCCCGCGTGTCCGGTTTGCGGTGGCGGCTTGGTCGACATTCGCGGCAAGTTGCAGTGCACGAAGTGCCATCGGATTTGCGAGACGTGCTGCGAAGGTGGTCGCGGTTAGCGATCGAGTGCATCCGTACTGGCGAATCTTTCACGTCCCCGATCAGTACGACGTGATGACGTGATGGATCGCGGAGAACTTCGCGCTACGTCGTCCGCAAGCTGACCAGGAACTGACCGCCGGTGCTCGCGATTTCAGTTCGCACTTCCAACCCAGGCGACAGACGGGAAAGCCGATCGACCAGCTACTTGGCGACCGCGTCGGCGTCTTGCCGCGTCGGGCAACGATCCTACCAAGACGCAGCAAGGTGCGGTCTCTGTTAACCAGCGACCGTCCTGTACGGGGAGAATCGGGGAACAGTCTGCATCCGGACTTGATTTCCGCACTCGGTCGGATGCTACTCAATGTCTTTGCAATGCATCAAAGAACTTCCGTTGCTCGTCGAGCCTGCACCAATCTGCTCAATTGCCGCTTGGCAAGTCGTTCCAGCAGAGTAGATTGGCACCCCTGCGCTGCGGGGTCGAACTAGGTATGGGGCGGGGTGTCTGCGGCAGGCGAACACATCATGCCACACGCTACCTCTCACTGTCGAATCGAGAGACCATTCAGTTCCGACGTTGCGTGATGGCCTTTTAGAACAGGACTTTCATTGATGGTTTCTACCTCTGTCAGTTTACTCAATCGCATTCGAACAACACCGTCCGAACTGGACTGGAGTCGATTCGTCGATATCTACGCTCCCTTGATCTTCTATTGGGGACGCCAGAAAGGTTTGCAGCCTGAAGACTCAGCCGAACTCGTGCAGGACGTGTTGACTGATCTCGTGACAAAAATGCGGACGTTCGAGTACGACCCTCGACAGCGTTTTCGAGGTTGGTTAAGAACGCTCGTTGTAAATCGTGCAATCAACTCTCAGCGGAGAATCGCGAGATCGCCTCAAACGGGACGCGAGCTACAAATACACTTAGCAAGCGTTGAAGACGACGATCTCTTGAGCAATACGCAATACTTCAGCCAAGTTGCGCTCCAAACACTCCGCCTCATGCAGACCGATTTCGAGCCTGCAACCTGGCAGGCTGGCTGGTTTCAGATCGTCGACGGTCGTAAGGCGGCAGAGGTCGCGAGCGAGCTGGGCATAACGATCAACGCTGCTTACCTGGCTAAGTCCCGGTTGTTGAACCGACTTCGAGGCGAACTCGAAGGCCTGTTTGACTAGTGAACGCGGCAAATGAGTCATTAAAAATCGATTTCGACAAAACTTTCAAATTCGCCGACAGATTCCTCGCATTCGATTGTAGTACTACAACGACAAACGTTAACAGTCTTGCTGGATCGTCCACCGCGGCTATTTGCAAATGAACATCGAAACCTGCCCAAGCCGGTCTGACCTTGAGGACTTGCTTCTTGGCCGTTCGTGCAATAAAAAACGCGTTGAATTAGAACAGCACTATCTCAACTGCTCCCGATGCGTTGCGAACTCCCAGGAGATAGCTGTATCTGACGAGCTGACCGATGCACTTGCAAACGAACAACGGTTCAGTGGCTACGAGAACATCCTTGAGCCAGCAATTACGAAGGCAAAGGCTCTTGCCAGCCTGCTCGACACAGTGACGGATGGTCACAGTCCCACGCATGCGATGGGCTCATCGCAGATGCATTCGCAACCGACCAGAACCTTGATGGACCGGTACGACTTCCTCGCTCCGGCTGAGCAAGCTGATGAGATCGGGCGTTTCGGACATTACCGTGTCCTGGAAGTTCTCGGAGTTGGTGGGATGGGAATCGTTTTCCGTGCCGAGGATGACTCGCTCAAGCGACAGATAGCTCTCAAGGTGATGAAGCCGCTAGTCGCTCTGAAGAAGGATTCAAAGCGAAGATTCCTGCGTGAGGCCAAGGCAACGGCTGCCTTGTCGCACGACAATGTTGTCCAGGTGTATCAGGTTGGCGAAATCAATGGCACGCCCTTTATCGCAATGCAATACTTAGCGGGCCAATCACTGCATTCGGTTCAAAGGAAAAGCGAAAAGCTGCCAGCGGTCGACGTCGCTCGTCTCGGACGCGAAATCGCTTCAGGACTCGCGGCAGCTCACGAAAAAGGGTTGATTCATCGAGACATCAAGCCTGACAACGTCTGGATCGAAGAGGCAACAAACCGGGTAAAAATTCTCGATTTTGGACTCGCTCGCGACACATTTGAATGTGAAGAACTGACTCAGTCAGGTCAGATCGTAGGAACCCCTGGCTACATGGCTCCGGAACAGATCAATGGCCAACGTCTGGACGCCCGCTGCGACTTGTTCAGCCTTGGTTCGACGCTGTATCACCTCGCGTCGGGTCACCGAGCGTTTGCAAGCGTCTCTCTTGCTGGTTTGCTGCACTCCATCGTCAACACGTCGCCCATTGATGTCAGGCAGCGATTGCCCGAACTCGACCCGTCGCTTGCAAACCTCATCATGCAGTTGCTGGCCAAAGATCCAAATCAAAGACCGCAGTCTGCCGCCTTGGTCGTTAAGCAGTTCAGGCAGATCGAGAAGGATCTTAGATCGAAACAGAAAGCAGCAAAGAAAGCAACGACGCCGGGCCTGCTACAGCCGAAGCCCAACTCAGCACACAAGCCACCAATCACGCGTTGGCACTTGGTCGCCCTCGCGAGCGCCGCATTCTTCGCCTTCGTTCTAGGCCTGATCGTCATTACCATCCGCCATCGCAATGGTGAAACGACAACGGTCGCGGTAACTGACGGAGCAGCTTTAAAAATCGATGTGCAGCCTGGTAGCATCGTTGCGATTACCGAAGAGCAGCCAATTGGCCGTCAAGCCGATGGGCCTAGCTCAATGAATCAATTAAGTCTCGAGCAACAATCGAACGAAAAAGCAACGACAACGACGGAGTTAAGTGATGCAGATGCATATCCGCCCTTGGAGCAGTGGTTAGAGGGACGCAAGCAGATCACCGTTTCGCAGGATGGCTCAGCTGATTTTACAACAATTCAAGAGGCGCTTGACGCTCAAAATGATGGTGAGGTTGTACGAATACTTGACAAAGGCCCTTACCGTGAATCGCTACGATGGGAGAAAAAGAAAGACTGTGGCTTGATCGCCAGTCCAGGCACGGTCATCGAAGTTAGCAAGTGGTCGACGGAGTCGCCAGAAGACAAAGTCTACATCCGAGGACACCACTTCAGCGATCTCCAGGATGTGCGAGTGCACGGCGTTGACTTCCTTTGCCCCATCGACTTCACCGATACTCGACGCTTGATCATGGCAGTCGCCGTCGATGGGATGTGTTTAGAAAATTGCGTGTTTGCATCCACCGATTTGGGAATGGACGGTGTTCTACAGGCGATCAATATTTATCCGACGGGATGGTATAGTCAAAACGCGAATGCCAAAGATTTCAAAGGAAATTGCGTTCGCAACTGCGTTATCGCTGCCGATCAAATTTCGCTTATGAAAGGAGGCGGAACGACTTACTTCGCAAGGAACTTGATCATGTTCGGAGCAGCCGCCAAGACAGATATCTATACGCTTGGATTCTCTACACACCCTGCCAAAGTAGCCGACACTTTACTGTTGTCCAACAACGTTTTCGTTCATCACGGGGGCGAGTCGCAATTTTACGTAAACAGCGAACGCAACCCGGACTCAAAGATCTTGATGCATCACAACACCTTCCACGGCGTCACGCAAAACCTCGCCGTCATCTACGACGGAGAAAAGTCGCAAGTTTTCGAGTTTTTCAATAACCTTTCGATTAACAGCTCAAGTTTTGTGTATGTCGATGCAAAGTTTGCTCCGCCGAACAATTCTAACTTTCGAGTTGCAGGAAATCAGTCGAACACGTCAGAGCATTCAAGCGGTAGCCAGTGGGCCATTTTCAAGCCCTCAAAACACAAAATCGTTTCGACCTCGCCCCTTGCTCGCGATTCACTGCGCATCGAGTCAGCAGTCCTCGACGGACAGAATCCATCACCGATTCCTGGAGCCTTGCCACCGGGACCGGTCCCAAGCTCTGGAGATTGGTTCACGGCATTGCAAGATCGATTCAAGGTATCGAGTCACCATATGACAGCCGAAGCACGAGAATACTGGACGCGTCCGTTGATCGATTAGCAGACCACGGTAACGGCTACTGTTGAATCTTAAATGTGGCTTAAAACGTCTCTGAAGGTAAAAAACAGTGCAAGGCTTTCAGTCCATTCCATGAATTACCATGCCTCCGCCGAATTCACCTACACTTACTCAAGGATTCAATTGTGAAAACATTACCATTATCTTTTGTCGCGATCGCAACAGTATTGCTAGTACCATGTATTGGCTCTTCGCAAGAGGCCAATAGCAAGTGGACGCCAACGATCGCGCCAAGAATTTCACTGGAACAAATCGCCGTCGCGAAAATAACATCGACTACGACGGGCGACACTCAAATCTCCATTTTGTTGCCGCAGTGGCGGACAGAGACACGGACGAGGGACTTCCCACGAACAAAAATTCGAACAGAGACAAAAACTAGGACGATACCCAATCCTTCCGGTACGGGGACGATTGAAGAGGCTTACACGGAGCAGGTTCCATACACAGAGATTATCACTGAATCTTACAATGTAAGAGTTCCGGAGAAATCAAAACGCATCGACATCCCCTCAAAGCAAGCAGGCCTTTTTCGAGCTAGCGGAGAATTGATTACCAGCGTTGAAACAGAAAAGCTCTTAGCCAGTCCACAGCACGTGTTTTTGCTTGAAAATCCTAGAACAGGATTTGTCATTGATGAGTATCACCAATCGGTTCTTAGTAAAGACTTTCTTGTGCTGGGGATTGATCCCGAATTTTTAGCAACAGCTAAAGATCAAAGTACGCCACCACAACCGGCCCCAACTCCCATCAAGTCTCGCTAGTAAAGTGGCGGACGAGGAGGTTCTAATTTCTATTTTTGAGAAACAACTGCGAGCACGACGATGATAACGACTGATTATTCCTCGGTATTCCGACTGAGTCAGATCCTTTTACTGGTACTGCTGTGTTTTGGCTGCGCATTAGACGGACGGTCACAAGATCAGACGAGAACTGGTGTTGGTATTCCCGCGACGCGAACTTGGACTGACAGCACTGGCAAGTTCAAAATCGAAGCACAGTTACTAAGTATCGCGGACGACCTCGTTCGACTCCGCAAAGCGGATGGTAAGGAAATCAGTCTCCCGGCAGATCGATTAAGTCCCGTGGATTTGGCTTTCATTCAAAGCGAAATGGTGAAGTCGCTGGACCAGAAGATTGTCAACGTCGCATTGTCCGCAAACCACGACGTCACCAAAAAGGTCAGTTATAGGCCCAAGAGTTTGGCTCTGACTGAAGAGAAGCCCTCCTCGCTCAAGTCGCTCCCTGACAACTTGTCGAAATCACCGCTGTTTGGTGAAATTCCACTGGGCGATGCGGATAACACCGTTCTTGTAGTTCTCGACACTACGTCTGATTCCAAGTTGATACTGATCGTTGACCAAAACAATGATAAGGACCTGACGAATGACACTGTCGTTGAAGACATCAGTGAACGCCCAGGGGAATGGAAAGGTTACGCACTCATTGACGTTCGTTACCACTCCGGAACGCAGCCAGTGTCCATGACGTTTTACAGAACGAAACGAAGTACGCCACGTAGTCTTGCGTACTATCCGAATACAAAACGAGTCGGCTTGTTAAAGCTTGGGATCGAAGAGTATTCGGTTTCGGTTTCTGAAATGTCGACGACGGCAAACTTTTCCACAGGAAGCTTGGCAATCGATTTTTTTGGCAAAGGGAAGCTCGTGGCTGTCGAACCGAAGGAATTTGTCATTGGTGATCTATCTTGTGAACTAGTCGAGTTGTCCCCGGATGGAACTTCAATGAAGATTCGTTGTCAAAGCATCGCTAACGAGCGACGGCTAAACATCGAACTGGAACCCGTTCACGTTATAAATGACTTCATTCGAACATATTCGCCCTCGGTTATTGAGTTGTCGAAGGAGCGGCCATTTGCATTGAAAGCCGAACCGAAATACTTGTCTAGCGAGCCGCTTTATGGGTCGATCGCCCTAGGTGATGCGGAGACTCAAGTATGTGTTGTGGTGGATGAGCCTGCAGATGCAACTCCGCGAATTTTCGTCGACACAAACGGCGATACAGACTTAACCAACGATGGAGATGGTGCTTGGTCGGAGAAGAATGGTCCGCGTGTTGAACTGAACGGACGCATATTCCACGTTAATTACAAAGACTCGCAGGAGCCGTATTCTCTCAGGTTCTATCGTTTGCTTGGAAAATCTGATCGGTTGAACTACTATCGAGATACGCTTCGTAAGGGAAAAGTCCGCATCGCTGGCAAGGAATATCGACTCGCGATCTACAATGATAATAATGATGGAAGGTTTGATGACTTATCAAGATGCCATGTAATACTCGACCTGCGCAATTCCACGAATGAGCCGGAGCCGCTGGCAGTCAAGAGTTCCGAATGGACGCTGCACGCATCTCAGTCAATGCGGCTTGGCAATTCGACGGCAAAAGTCCACTCCGTCTCTGCCGATGGCCGTCGACTGACGCTTCGTGCGCCAAGCAAGAAGATTAACTTCGATGGTCGGCTTGCTCTGGTTGGTGAACAAGTTCCAGACCTGAAGTTGAAGAGCCTCAACGGTGAGCCGTACGTCTTGCAATCACAGCCTGAAGACTACGATTACACACTTCTTCATATCTGGGATAGCCGCACGGAGTGCTTGGAACACTTGCCCGAAATTGCTCGCATCGCCAACCGTTATCGCAACTCCCGAGTTCGCATGGTCGGCATTTATCTCGGCGCTGATCGGAACCTGGCGGAAGAAGCAACAAGGGCATGGAGTTTGGATTTCACACAGTTGTGGGATGAAAGAGGCAGCGAGAGTCCGCTGATGAGTCTGTTTTACAACTCGTATGGCCTGGCCGCGCCACGAGTCGTCATTTTGAACGCCAGCAATCTCGTCGTCGAAGCCAATGCCAATGACCCCTGGAGTCTCGAAAAGCGAGTAACGACGTTTTTAGGGAAAGGGGATGCCGCGGTTCTTGTCGAAGAGCCGCAAAAGCCTGTGCCAGTAAGTGTCCCGAGCCGGCCAATGGAGTTTGCGATACCCGAGTCAGTCGACCAACTGACGCACTTATCTCTTTACGGTCAAAGAGGGATCACGGATGATGACATTAAGAAGCTTGCCCAAGCTAAGCAGTTGACGTGGATCGAGTTGTACGGCACGTCCGTGACAGATGAGGGGCTTGAGCATCTCGCCGCTCTTACGCAACTGGAGTCACTTTTCCTTGGCGAAACGGGCATCTCCGATGCCGGATTAGCAAAGCTGTCACCACTGACCCAACTGAAATGCTTGAACATTCAAAAAAACCCAAAGATCACCGATGCTGGCTTGGCTACGTTACGTGGCATGAAGGATTTAGAAGTGATTAATCTCTACGGAGCTCACGTTACAGATACGGGACTTCAGCAACTAGAGGTGCTGACCAAATTACGTCACCTAAACGTTACTGCGACGCTAGTCGGCCCCATGGGCCAGCAAGCAATCCGAGACGTGGTTCCGGATTGCTCGTTTACAAAGTACCCTGATGAGTGGCTCCCTAGTTTTGGTCAAAAGTCACCAAACCGTGAATTGTAAACCGCTAGCAGCCAAACGACTCACGAAGAACGTCGATTCGCCCGCGCCGTTTGAACCGACCATCGCGATCGCAACCGGCGACGATCCAGGAAGTCAAAGCAGATCGTCAAGAGTCAGTCTCGACTTCCTGAAACACGCGATTGACAATTCGACCGATCGTTTCGCAGCAGCGGTTCGAGTGACTGCCCGAGAGCCGCCCAAAACTCAATCTGGCCGGCGATGCTGCGTTGTGATAGTTCGGTGATCGTTCGAGCATCGTCGACGAGTTGGTCGGAAAGCTTGACGGGCTGACCCATAATGTTTTTCACTTTCTTTCAGTGGTAGCATTTTGCTAGCCTGAGTCAGGTTGCAATTGCGGTTGAGGTAACGGGGTTCTCGGTGCTGGATGACTTGTCCCCTCAAAGCCCCGAGAGCTGCTGGTTGTAGTCGAATTGCAAATCGGGATGCACTCGCTCAATCGCCGCGTCGATTTTCTTGAGCTGCGTCGCGACCATGTTCTCGCTCACACGGCAGCCACCGAACGTGATTCGCTTGTCCTTGATCCGCCGGCAAAAGTGAATCCGCACTCGCAGTTCGGTTTCCTTATCGCCCGAGAACCGCAGTGACTTGTCCATCCAGCGGACGACTTTGCGAAGCGTCTTCTTGTGAATCTTGCCGGGCGTGCTGAGTTGCTCGTCGATCTCGTCGCACAGTTCCTCCGCATACCCGATCTCATCGTCGGCTTTCATCAACAAGTACGTCAGCAACTCCTTGCTCTCGACCTTGAACCTTGCCAACCGCACGCAAACGTCCAGCAAGTCCTCGCGATCCAGCTTCGCAAGCTCCTTCTTCAACTGACTGATCGTGGCGGCTTTCATGGTGTTTCAGCAGATCGGCATTGGACTTGAAATCGCTCGTGGACTAGACGCTGCATGGCATCCGAAACGACGCGAATGGATGGCGAAACGCGGAGGTGCCACTGGTCGCTAGTAACTTAGAGGCGACCCACTACAATCCTTCCAATGGCGGCAGAAGTGGATGCAACGGTGCTTGAGTCCGCCAAATCATTTCTGACGGGCGTTGGCAACTAACTTAAAGAGCTTTGTGTGGAATTTCCGGTAGTCGTGACGGCAATCTTTGGAGCTTTCGTCGTCTTTGGAGGAATCATGGGCTATGTCAAAGCTGCAAGCAAGGCTTCGTTGATCGCAGGCGGCATCACAGGCGGACTCCTTCTGCTCGCCGCGTTTCTGATTGCGAAGGGGATGACGGCAGGGACCATTCTGGGGACTGTTGTGTCGGTACTGTTGATTGGCCAGTTTGGTCCTTCGATGCTGAAAAAATTCAAGGTCATGCCGAACCTGCTGGTGGTTGTCCTGGGAGTTACCACCGTTGGCACCCTCGTTTTCAGTTTCTTCAATTAGGTTCGGGGAATCAAAGCGAACGGCGGGCGTTCCTGACGGACGATCGCACCCAATTACCAGAAAGTTGCCGCCCATGCCGTGATCGACCGCATCGCCATCTCCGGCTACCGCTCGATTCGTTCGATCATTTTGCGACTTGGGCAATGGAACGTCGTGACGGGCGCGAACGGATCGGGCAAGTCGAATTTGTATCGGGCGTTGCGATTGATCGCGGACGCCGCAGACGGACGACTGGCCGAATCGCTGGCCCACGAAGGCGGTTTTGATTCGGCGCGTTGGGCTGGCCCAAAGAAATCAGGCAAGGATCCGGTGAGTCTGCGTTTGGGGTTCGCGGCTGATCCGCTGCGCTACTGCTTCGACCTTGGGCTGCCACAGCCGAGCGAATCCGTGTTCGATGGCGATCCCGAGATGAAACGGGAGTGTTTGTGGCGAGGCGTTGGCATGGGCGCGAAGGACATGTGTGCCGATCGTCGCGTCAGGACGCTGCGATGTCCCGGCGCATCGGGCAAGCGGCAAGACATCGACGTGAATCATGGCTGTCGCATAACCGTGGGGAATGCGGTCAGGAAGAGAAACGCGGAAACAAATCATGAACACAAAACAACAGCTCGCCGGCAAACGAATCGTCATTGCGGGCGGAAGCGGCTTTCTCGGATTGTCGATGGCGGCGGCGTTTGGTGAGCTCGGTGCGGAGGTGACGATTGTTTCTCGGTCGAAACCGACGGCGGCGGGTGATTGGACGCATCGGTTTTGGGACGGGCGGACGCTGCATCCTGAAAAAAAGGGTGACTGGGCCGAGTCGCTTGATGGGGCGGACGCGGTCGTGAATCTTGCCGGGCGGACGGTGAATTGCATCAAGACGCCGGATCACTGCGATGAGATTCTGCGGTCGCGGGTCGAGTCGACTCGGGTGTTGGGCGAGGCGATGCGGAGTGTCTCGAATCCGCCGCCGGTTTGGGTGCAGATGAGTACGGCTCATCTGTATGGCGATCCGCCGACGGCGATTTGCACCGAAGAATCCGCCGAGGGTTTGGGGCTTGCTCCGACGGTCGCTCGGGCTTGGGAGACGGCGTTTGAGGAGAGCAAATTGCCGCAGCAACGTGGCGTCGTGATGCGGACCAGTTTTGTGGTCGGTCGCGATCGCGGTGCTGGCGGCGGAGCTCTCGCGACGCTCGGGTTGATTGCGAAGCTGGGCTTGGGCGGGCGTGTCGGCAAAGGCTCGCAGGGGATGTCTTGGATTCACGAAGATGACCTCAACGCGATCTTTGCACGGGCGATTGTCGATGACTCGATGCCAGAACGTTTGATGTCAGGGCCGTACATCGTTTCATCGCCGAACCCAAAGTCGCAGGTGGACTTCATGCGAACGCTTCGCAAAGTCATCGGGATGCCGATCGGTTTGCCGGCGACCGAGTGGATGGTCCGCATTGGTGCACCGTTGTTTATGCGAACCGACCCGGAATTGGTGCTTTATGGTCGCTATGTATTGCCGAAGCGGTTGATGGACGAAGAATTCGAGTTTCAATTCGCGGATCTCGAACCAGCGTTGAAGGATTTGTATGAGCGGAAGAACTGACCGAACGTGGCCGCTTCCGAATCAACCCTGGGTGATGCGGATGACTTGGTCGGAGTTGTTGTTCGCTCACTGGCCGATCGAACCCGATGCGGTCGCTTCGTTGTTGCCCGATGGGGTGACGCTGGACACTCGCGATGGCAAGACTTGGGTAGGCGTTGTGCCGTTCTTGATGTCGAACATCACGCCCAGGTGGTGTCCGCCGATTCCCGGCTTAAGCCGGTTCTTAGAACTGAACGTGCGGACGTACGTCACGGTCGATGGAAAGCCAGGCGTATGGTTCTTCTCACTTGATGCCGCAAGCCGAATCGCCGTGCGAGTCGCCAGGGCGACGTTCAATTTGCCGTACATGGACGCGGCGATGTCGATCGAGCGTGACGACGATGGCACGATCGACTACCGAAGCCGGCGGACACACCGCGGTGAACCCTCGGCGGATTACGAAGCGAAGTACGCCGCGGCGGGCGACTTCTTTGAAGCCCAACCCGGCTCGCTCGAACACTGGCTGACGGCTCGGTATTGTCTTTACAGTGCCAACCGAAGCGGCCAGATCTTTCGCGGTGAGATCGACCATCCACCGTGGACGCTCGCGCCAGCGACCTACGAAGAATGCACCAACACAATGGGATCACCGTTCGGGTTCGACTTTGCGGCCGAGCCGCATCTGCTGTTCGCAAAACCGGTCGATGTGAAAGCTTGGTTGACATCACGTTGCAAGGTAGATTGATATTCCGGCAATTCGATTTATCAAGAACAGAGTTTTGAACATGGACGAAAAAGAAGTTGGCTTGCGTGACGCGAGCGTTCAGGACATTCAATTGGAGTTGATCCGGCGACGAGCGTTCAATTCATTCGACGGACCAATGATTTTTGCGTCGTTGCAGCGGCATGGCGACCTTTGGCTGGCGGCTTGGATGACCCGCCTTGGTTTCATGGCTGGCGAGAGAGGTCTATCGCCGATGAGTTTGATTCCGCTACGAGACTTGGCATCTGATCGCTGGAACGTGGACGATCTTTACCTGCTTTGTAAAAACTTCGACGACGCTCAACGTCTCGTCGCCATCGCCGAAGAGGAGAAGTGGTTAGCGGACAATGTTCAAATTCATGAGGACGATGAAGCCTGTTCTGCACTGGGTACGAGCAATACTGGCTGCAAAGTCGTATCGTTCTGGTGGGACTGATTCGTCGATCGAACGAGGAAAAATGGAACTAGCGATGAGTCGACTCAACGTGCTGTTCGTGTGCAGCAAGAACCAATGGCGGAGTGCGACGGCGGAGCAAATCATTGCCGTCCGAATCTGAACATGCAATTTTAAAGAACGCTAATCTTCTCTAATCGAACACTAATCAGATGAACGAGGTTGGTGTTCAATTAACGGAGATGAGTGTTCCTCAACCGAGGTACGATCAATCTCAAACCGTCAGGTTTCAAGCCGGATCGGGAAGAACCTTTCTCGTTCGGTCGTCAACTCGGTGCAGTCGCGTGGTCTCGGCCGTGGCACCGTCGCCGGTCTTCAGCGAGACCAACCAGTACGGATCGTCGGGCACGTTGGCGGCGACCATCGCTCGCAGGATTTCAAGGTCATGCACGCCGTTCTCGCTGTACAGCTTCGCGTAGAACTCTTTCTCGCGGGCGATCCGGTGTTTGTCAAAGAACACCGCCGAACACTTCGTGCCGGGGGCGACGTTGCCGAAGTGTTCGATGACGATCATGATCGCCGCTTTTTGGTCCATCACGTTCTCGAAGATTTTTGGTAGACTGCGTCGGTTGTCATTCTCCGTTCGTATCCCAAAGTTTCCACCCGTTTTACACGAACAAGATGACCTTAGCATCCGCGTTTGATCCGATTCGATCTCGCGTCACGCAGGCTTCCATCACATCGACGGAACAATGCGTGCTGACGGGTCTGGAGCAATCGGAGATTGCGTTTCGCGTGGTCGAAGATGGAATTCGCGATCACGATCCGCTTGCCGATGAGGCAACAATCAAACGACTGTTGGCCGAACGAATCGAGTTGATGCGTCGCATGCAAAACCGAAAACCATCCAGCCAGTAAATCTTCAACAAGCGGTATCGCGAACCATTGCCGTACTGAAGTTTGGATTCCGACTGCCGAAGATGTCATCCTGCAAAAACTCATTTGGTCACGCCGCAAAGATAACGACGACGTCTTGGGCGTAATCGCGGCAAATCACGAAACGCTTGATCGAAGTCATCTCGACGATTGGGCAGAGAAGCTTGGCCTCACCGATGAGCTTCAGAAATCATGGGCACTGGCGATGGAGTCCACCGAATGAACATCAATACTTTCACTTGTTTGAATGAAATCTAACCGATGCGAATCGTTTCTCTTTTGCCCAGCGCGACCGAAATCATCTGTTCGTTGGGGCTTGCGCGAACACTTGATCGGCGTGACTCATGAATGTGATTTTCCCGCTGGAGTAGATTCGCTGCCGAAGGTGACTCGGACGTTGATTCCGCATGACGCGACAAGTAGCGAGATTGACACGCTTGGTGCGAGAGCGGCTGAAAACGGAGAAGGCGTTGTACTCGCTCGACATGGAAACGCTTGAGCGGATCCGGCCCGAGTTGATCGTGACGCAGGCGTTGTGCGACGTTTGCGCGGTGGCTGAAAAAGAAGTGAACGATGCCGCGTGTTCGCTGCCCGGATTCGCCGCGAGTGATCAACCTCGAACCGACTTGTTTGGAAGAAGTGTTCGATTGCATCCGAGCCGTGGGGTCGGCGGTGGGCATCGAAGATCGAGCGGCCGAGGTGGTCGCCGGGTTGAAGGCTCGTGTTGACACCGTCATCAAACGTAGCGAATCGTTTTCGCACCGGCCTTCGATGATGTTGCTCGAATGGATCGACCCACCGTTCAGTGCGGGGCACTGGAGTCCCGAACTTGTCGAGATGGCGGGTGGTCGCGAGGTGATCGGCGTCGCCGGCGAGCGATCGACGACGGTGGCTTGGGATGCAGATCGTCCGAGCCGATCCGGAGATGCTGGTCATCGCATGTTGTGGATTCACGGTCGAGCGAACGCGGCAAGACTTGCCGATCTTGGAATCGTATCCCGGCTGGTCGTCGCTCGCTTGCGTGCGAAATGATCAAGTTCACATTGTCGATGGCTCGGCGTTCTTCAGCCGGCCGGGTCCGCGACTGGTCGATAGTCTCGAGATCTTGAGCGACCTGATCGGCCGTTATCAAGTCAGCGGCTTGCTGGCATGACCAAACCCGATTTGCCGACGATGGCGATCCTGATCACGGCGACCAGCTTCGCCGGGTTCGCGATCTGGTTGGGCGTGAATCCGAACGCACTGCTGGAAGCGTTCGGCATCGAAGATCGCACGCCGCAGATGGCGACGGAAATTCGAGCGTTTTACGGCGGGATCGAAATGGCGATCGCGATAGCCATGATTGTGTTGTGGCGACGCGGCGATCTTTTTGCGGCGCTGTTGTTCGGCGGGTTGCCGCTGTTGGGTTCGGCGAGCGGTCGTTTGATCGGACTGGTCGTCGATGGTCTTTCAGGTGTACACCTTGGCTTCGCCGGATTGGAACCGGATCTGCCAGTCGAGAGACTCGCCTGGCAAACCGAAAAAACCCTCGAGCTTTGATGCCCGGGGGTTCGTTGCTAGCAGTCAGATTGTCGAAGCTATTTTAGCAGGATGCTGCAAATGTCTTCGACGCAGACCATCTCCTTGTAGCCTGAGATCTCAGCCATCACTCGGGCTAGGTCGTCGGTGGCCGTGAAGCCAAAGTCCGAGGCAACGATCAAAATTTGGACATCGCTGCGTTGGATGGGACGTTTGTTCAAACCGCTCACCTCAAGGAGAAACCCCAGTTGTTGGGAACGATTGTTGACGTCTTTCAGTTGCGTTTTCATGGGCTGGTCGAGCACCCGTAGGTTGCTGACTTCCAGCAGGAAGCCGAGTTCGGCGTCGGATAGCGGTCGGTTGGTCAGCCCCATGTCCTCTCCGATCATCAAAATGTGTTCGGCGTGACGGTTGACGTCCGAGGCGTAGTGACTTGGCTTTTCGGCGGCGACCGCAGCGACGCTGAGGACAATCCCCAGTGTGAGAGTGCTGAAGATGCGGGTGGTGATGTTTCGGGCGGTGGTAGTCGAGGTAGTCAACATGGCTGGGTACTCAAGAATGGTGGTGATTTGGAGCGGCAGAGTTGCCCTGTCCAACTATCCGAGCGGCATCGCCGACGAAGTGTTACCAAGAATCCGAAAAGACCTTTGGGCAGCAAGAGCGCAGTGACACGACGAATCCCATGCTGGCTAATCGAGCGAAGCGTCGCGAAGCTAAGCTGATCGAGTGCCCTCGCCTGACCAGTGCATCCAGGCCTGATCAGGGCATTGCCGAAGCTTGCGACGGGAGGGCGACCGCAGAACGAATGCTAACCTTGAGTGCCATTTGCATGGTGATCGTTACGCTGGATGCGAATGTCAGCCAAGTTTCGGAAGCTATGTCGGTCGCCTCGGACGAAGTCCGGATCCATCTTGCAATCCCGCGTGCTCGGTATGCGGCGGCAAATCGATTGACAGTCGCGACGCGATGTTATGCACGAACTACCGAAGGCTAAATTCAAGAAGTCAAGCCAAGAATGACTTATATGAGAAGGGTAAACGTCATCCGACACAGCTTTGACGGTATGAACCCTTGACAAGTTGACGAAGTTGGAACAACTTTCAATCCACCACTTCGCAGGCGAGCAATACGCAAGTTGATTGCTTCAATAGATCGCTTTTACAGCAGCATGTGGAGCGAAGGCTTACGCCGCTTCCGATTGAGATGATTTCGGGAGCAGCGAAAGCCTGCACTCCAACAGAAACCTGTTGGAAGTGAGGCATTGAAAGTCAGCGACTGGACGCCGTTTCACGCTGAATTTTGATCTTGGTTCCGTCGGTCATTACTTGACGGGCCATCAAGATGACTCGATCTTTGACCTTCACTGGAACACCTTGCACGGTAACTTGCGCCCCTTCATCGAGGCTTGCGTCGAGGTTACTGGTTGGGCCCATGTCGACCATCATGGTCTTGTTGTTCGTGGTTTTGACCTTCACGAGTTGATGATCGGTACCTCGGACACTGACCGTCTTCTTCATTTCGACGGTGCCTTGGTACTTTTTGCCGTTGCGGTCGATTTCGATGCTTCCGTTTGCCATCGTGGCGTTCTTTGCCACCAGTACCGGCTTGTTGCCGATGTTCAATACATGGCCTTCCGCAGTCAATTGATCTCCCTGAAACAGTTGCGTGATAGTCTGATTCGGTCCAAGATCAACCGCCATCGAATTTCCACTTGACTGATCTACCGTTGCGATCAAATGCACCCGATCCCGTACGTTGACCATTTTGGTGCTCTGAACTTTTCCAGAGACTTTCATCGCAGTCGACCTCATCTGCTTCTGCATGCTTTCAGCTTGCCGCCTGGCCTCATCTTGGCCTCGCGTCTGAGAATCGAACGCATAATATTCAAAGTCCTCGTACGTGCCATCTCCGTCGGTGTCTTCATAGGATGCGTACGCATCATAGACACCGTCATCGTCGGTGTCGTAGTACGAGCTGTAGTACTTATCGTCCCACTGTCCGTAGCCATCATCGTAATAATCGTAGAACCCATCCGACGCGGATTGATCACGATAGCCGTAGTCACCCCAATTTAGGAAATTGTCGTTGTCAGAACTGTTGACATTATCCGCGAAGGAAAACGTTTCGTTGTCCCATCGACCAATAGCTTCATCAGTTGGGTTGTAGTCGTTCCCGTCGAACCATTCGCTGACGTCGTACCATGCGTCGTCTTCGTAGTATGGTGTATTGCTACCAAACTCGTCAGCGAGAACGCTTGCAGGCGCGGCAAGTGCCGCTCCCAAAGCGATCGCACCAAAGGTGGCGGCAAGTCTATTTCGTTTCGTTTGAGTCGTCATCGATGTCTCCTTGTTCCTGTGTCATGGTGCCGCGACCGTTACGCGGCAGATGACACGAAGGTGTTGCAAAGGCGATGCCAAAGTTTGCCTAAGACGGTTGGGCATCGATCGACTCGGACGTCCTATAGTACGACGATCAGTGCGTGGATCACACCAACGATCCAAAATCCAACGAGCGTGAGGACAATGTTCAGAATGAACTGGGTTCCAACGCCCTTGTCCATGAAGACGGCGAGCGGAGGAAGCAGAATGGCGAGGATCACTTTCAGCAGTGTGTTCTGACCGGTAGTTGCAGTGGACATTTAATTTCCTGAAGGGGTTTAAGTTCGGTGTCACGGGCGTGAATGGTCACGGGCGGCGATAATGAGCATGCCGGCAGTCGGCTTCTTACTCGTCGTCGGGAAGCGTGATGTCGACGTTCGGGGTCGTGACGGACTTCTCTTCCATTTCAACGCTGACGTCGGGCACGCTGATTTTTGATTCTTCTGAGGTAATGTCGATTTCTGGTCCGTCCACGTCATACGCGGGCATCGTGCCGCCATCGACGTCAACGGTTGGCAGGTCGCCGTCCCGCGTTTGTTCGACGTCGCATCCGACCAAGGCCAGGGCGTAAATGGCTGCGAGCGACGTGGTCAATAGAGACTTCTTCATCGGATATCTTTCTCTTGATGGCTGGAACGTAACGGCGAAACGTTCCAAAGCCGTTGGTTGATTTTCAACCGCCGTGGAAGATTGAGCGACGCAATTGACGTGCCAAAAATACGTTAGCCGTTAGCCAGATGCTCGTCCGATTGCACTGGTGGGACAAAGCGTTCGAGTCGGAGATTGCTGACGCTGAGCGTGGCGCTTTCAACGCAGAATCCGATGAGGCCTGTGGTGAATGTCTGGTCGGCGAGGGACAACATGACACGTCCGCCGACAGAGAGTTCCAGATAGCTACCGTAGGCGAGCAGTGTTATTTCGGCTTTCCCACGGTGTTCTTGTTCCCAGTAGGCGGCCTGCAAGGATTGGAACTGCATCATGTCTTCCCCACTGCCAGCGGCTCCGCTGCCCCACGCACGGATCTGTGCAACGCCTTTAAACAAATCGAGCGACAAGTAGTAGCCGTCGTGAGTGTCCTCGTTCAGCCGGAAAGCGATTCCACACTTGCCTTCGTTAAGAAGTCCTAAACTTGCCGACGCGCGGAAGCATCCTAGGTGATCGTCATCAAAATCGGTGTTGATCGCGAAGATCTGGAATCCGCATCTGCAACGGAGCGTCATTGTTCCGTTTTCTTTGCCCTTGTCGGTTTCGTTGGTTTGTACCTCGGCAGTGTGGTTGCGCTTAAGTCCGCGAAACGATTTGACCGTGACAGTGTCATCGATTTGCGAATCGAAGCCCTCGAACGAGCGAACTTGCAAGTGGCCTTTTTCCGTCCGGAATATCCGCTTTGGTGGCGGCATGAGATTGTTCAGTAGCCGATCCGTCCCGTCCGGCGTGAAGAAGCTCCACAAAAGGATTCCCCGCTCGTCGTGGCTGATTCTGCCGGCGTAGTTTCCCGTCGCCAAAAGCACGTTATCAGCGTAACTTCGCCAGGGTTGACCAATTTCGCTGGTGTGCCAGTAACGAATTTTCGCGTCCTCCCGCATGCTGCCGATTAGGTAGTACTCGCCGTCTATTTTGAACAGGTTGGGGACTTCGACATCATCGTAGAGGCCGGGGTGATGCAGCGGCGGACGAGCCTCGAATTGATCCGGAGCGGTTTCTTCCATCACCGCGACGCAGCCTCGACGAACAATAGGACCTTCATTGACGCGTCCGGCCGCGAGCAGCCATCCGCGATCACCTTCGCGATAGTAGTAAGGATCGCGCCAGGAGATCCAGTTTCGGCCTTCGTCCACGTTCGATTCGTAATAGCGACCGTCTGGCTTCAACGGGAAGCAACTTTCGGCGTTGTAGTTGAAAGGGGGTTGCGGTGGCCGGCCGGGTAAATCGTAGGGCAATGGTGATCGCCGATCTTGCCACGAAACGGATGATTTTTCCCATTGGTAAAGATCGGTGCTGCGGGCGAGCCCAAGTCTTTGGATTTGGCCGTGATCGCGACGCGATAGTCCGGTGTAAAACATTCGCCAGCCGCCAGGCCGATGCGGATCTGGCGAAACGTGGATCGTCCACAGCATCGAATCGTCCCATGAACCTGGGTCTCCCAGAAACAGAGCGTTTTCGACTCGTCGCCAGGACAAGCAGTTGTTGCTCACCGCGTGCGCGATGAAATCATGGTTCGGAAGTACGAGATGAAAGAGGTGATAAATGCCCTCATGAAAGAGGACGTCAACATCACCGAGTGTTTTTCGGGTACCGGTGGATTCTGAATACATGGTTCGCTGATTCGTTGATTCGAAGTGAATGGATAGCCGCTTTGAGCGATGGCGGCTCAAGCTGGCTGCTGAGCGACCAGACTTGGCATGGCAGGGGGCGCTTTACGATGAATGCAATGAGCATTCCGGCGTTGGCACGATGCGTGCGTTGATCGGTAAGAACCTAACCGAAATACTGGTCCGACGGCGTCCGCTGCGGGTTTGCCGTGCGTTTTCGGATGGGTTCCTAGAAGAACCGAACCACCCTCAATTGCGGAGCTTGCAATGGCCAGTGAAAATGGCATGGCTGAAGAAATCAAAGATGCGGTGAACGACAACGAACATTCCATCGGCGAAAAGGTGCCTGGGACTCCATTTGCAATCGTTGCGATGAGTTACCTTGCAGTTTTGGCACTCGTGTGCCTGGCGATTGGGGCATTCATCTGGATGATGCGATAACGGCATCAGCGGTGTGCAAACTCAAATTAGATCAGATCAGTATTTAACGAAAGCATTTTCATGGAAACGAATCCCGAAATCGAAGCGACTTTGAACGAACTCACCGAGCTGTGCTGCGACGCCTTGTCCAGTGACTCCGTACTCGATACGGATCGGGTCAAATCGCTCACGTCAAACCTTTCCACGAACGGTTGGCAGCGGCACTCAAGCGAGTCAGCGCCGCTGTCGACAATCCTGAAGAACCGGATCAAGGACCGCTGTCGAGAACCCGCGATGCATCGCGGCGCAGTGATCGACGGACTTGTCAAAACGGTTCAGTCGGCTTACGAAAGCGCCAGCCGCATGCAGGCATCAAGTCCTGGCAACGAAAACCAATCGCAGCCCATGCCGCCCCGCACAACCGCCTAAGCAGTCGGTGAACAACAACTGCCGTAGCTGATCTCGCCAGGGTTCAGTCCGGACTGAACCCTGGCGGGATCAGCTACGGAAATCCGTCACTTATTAATCACAGGGTAATAAAAGCGATCGGACAGTTTGTTTGAGAGTGAAGAGAGAGGCCGTTGGGGGTTGGCGGTGCTGATCGCTGATCCGGTAGCTCGTGTCATGACGCAGTTGCTTCAACGACGCTTGACACGCATGCTTTCAGGTGGTCGTCTTGGTTTGCCCAGCGGCGTTGCCTTTCCGCTCCGGTGCCCTCGCTTCGCAGCAGTGCGATGTAGTTGTCGACTGCTTCGCGTTCGTCAGTGGCGTCGAGAGCGTCGGACAATTCACCCATCGTTTTCTCCATCAGCTGATCGGCAGGTATTTTTTTGCACGTTGCTGGGTCGACCAGATCGCCCGACATGCCGTAACGTGCCGCGTGCCAAATGGCGTAGGACAAAACGCTCGGTCGAATCGGCACCAGAGTTTTGCTGGATTGTTCTTCCGCGGTCGCTTGCATCACGATCGCTCGCACCAGCCCAACGAAACCGACCGCTTCGTCCACCCGCGTCAACACATCCGCGCCACGAAATTCGATTGTTGGTACCTTCGTCGGTAAGCGGATATCCCAATACAGAAAGCTTTCGTCCTTGATCGCACCACACGCAACTAAGTCTTCGACGCAGGCTTGATAATCCACGAGCGAATCAAAGTGAGGCGGCGGTCCTGCCATCGGCCATTGTGCCCACAATTCCCTGCGGTAGCTCGCGTAACCGGTGTCAATGCCGTCCCAAAAGGGGGAGTTCGCAGTGGTCGCTTGCAAGATTGGAAGCCAGCGTCGGCAGCGGTTCATGACGGCGACGCCCAACTCGCGATCCGGCATCGAAACATGGACGTGGCAGCCAAAGATGAATAAGTCTCTCGCAATCTGCTGGAATTGATCAGTCATCATTCGATACCGATCTTTGGGGGTCAATGTTTTGTCCTCGGGGATGCGTAGCGGGTTAGTACCTGCTGAAGCAAGCCGGCAGCCGTTTTGTTCGGCGGCTTTCGCAAGCGCGGCGCGTGTCGACACGAGTGCATGGCGAACGTCGCTGAGCGAATGGCAGACGCTGGAAGCCATTTCGATTTGGTTTAGATGCAGCTCGTGCTGTATGTCCGAGTCGATCGAGTTCTCCGAGCCAGATCGCCGAAGTGTTCGCATCACTTCTTTGCAGTTTGGCAGCAGTTCACCGGTCTCGGGATGAACCAGTTGGTACTCTTCTTCAACGCCAACGGAAGGAATGTGGAAATTCATCGTGAAAGTTGTTTTCGCTGACCAGGGGAAGGAGATGAAGGAGATGCCGTCGGCCGTTCGCTTACTGCGTTAACGCGATTCGAATCGCTGGCGAGTCGAATCGGGATGCCACCGAAGTGCCGCCAAGGCGAGAACACTTGCCCCGATCGGCAGAGCATCCTCGTCGATGTCGAACTTCGAGGTGTGCAGTGGTTCGCTACCGACATCGATGCCGGCGACGCCGAGGCGAAACATCGCGGCGGGAACGGCATTGGCGATGAATGCGAAGTCCTCCGCCCCCATGCTTGGCTGCTCGATCTCGCGAACTCCCTCAGGCCCGAGAAATTCAGAAGCTGCGTTACGGAGCAAGCTGGTGACAACGGGGTCGTTAGGTACCGGAGGCGTGTGCTGGCCAAACTGCAAATTGACTTTGCATCCATGCAGCGACGCAATCGCTTCACTGATCTGGTACATCATCGACTTCGCTTTGCCGGCGCTGTGCATGCTGAGCGTCCGCAGCGTCCCCGACAGCGACGCGGACGCGGGGACAACGTTAGGAGCGGTGCCGGCCGATATTTCACCGACGTTCACCACGACTGCGTCGCGAGAGTCGGCGACGCGGGGTGCTCGTCGATAGATGTCCATCACCCACTGGCAGACGGCACCGACGAGATCACTCGTCAAATGAGGCCGTGCGCCATGACCTCCGTCGCCGGTAAATTCACAGGTGAAAAGATCGCAGCCCGCGGTGAATGCCCCCTCTCGGACGCCGACCTGCCCGACGCCCAGGGTCGGATCAACGTGTAGGGCGATCGCCGCTTGAACATCTTCAAGCGCGCCCGAGGCGATCATATGAAGTCCCCCGCGGCTGGTCTCCTCTTCTGGTTGAAATAGCACCCGGACGGAGTGAGTACTAAGCCGCATTTCGTGCAGGATTGCGAGAGCCCCCCACGCCATCGCCGCATGCGCGTCATGACCACACGCATGCATCACATCACCATGACGACTTGCGTAGTCACACTTCAGTTCGGTTTGAATCGGTAGCGCATCAATATCACCCCGGATGGCGATCCGACCTCCTCCAGCGTTCCGCCCTAAATCAACAAACAGGCCGCGGTTTTCATTGGCCATGATTGGTCTCAGGCCGATGTCGCTGACAATTTCAGCGAGAAACGTCGTACTTGCAATCTCATCGCCGGAGAGTTCAGGCCGGCGGTGGAGGTAGCGACGGACCTCTCGCATGCGGGGGAAAAATGAGCGCGAAAGCTGCCGGACTTGCTGTAAGGTATTCTCTGAAGCGGTCATCATGACGACTTGATGGATCGATAAACCGACGATGATCCGCGACGCGACGCAATGCGAGCCATCCCCACGACCGCGCCGGACACGGCCCCCCAGAGAAGAGCATCGTGCCAATCGACCTCGTGCGATGCCGGATTCTTTGGTGGATCGCGATGCATCGTCATCCTCCATCCCGCTTGAACCGCGTTTCTAGCAAGAAATGTCACCCCCAAAGCGACCGCGAAGGCGACTGCATTCTCCGCGGGCTCGATCCCGGCGTTCCGCCCATTTGTCGACGGAGATAGGTACTCGGTCGCTCTACTTTTAAGTTCGTCAATCATCGATAGCCCTTTGTTTGAGTCGCGTATGAGATGAGAACGTCGACGCAATTCGCGGACCAACCTTTCAAACGCGATGTTTTCAGGCCGAACACCGGAGGCTGACCTGCCAATCGGGCCGCAGATCGACCAGGTCGAATGGCGCAACGTTTGCCTGTCTGCCTTGTAAGGAGGGTTGTTTGTAACCCCGATACCGCCTTGTTTCAGGTACTAGCATGTCCACCCACTGTGTAATCGCCGAGTTTACCGATCGCCGATCAACGGAGATCGCGATCGAAGTTCTCAATAAGTCTCACTACACGGACGACTGTGTTTCCGTGGTCACCCAAGCGAATGATGTCGAGGACACTTTTGCCGATGAAGCAAAGGGAAAGGCTCCCGCATCACCGCCCGGAGAGAAGACCACGGCGGCTTCGACGTTGGCCGGTGGAACACTGGGGGCAGTATTGGGCACTGCGACAATGATGGGGCCGATGCTGGTAGCTGGTCCCTTAATCGGCATGGCTGCGGGAGCGGTCGGCGGCAGCCTGCTTTCGGCCGTCGAAGGTTTCGGGGTCCGTCAGGATGTCGGTCGGCGATACGAGGACAAGGTTGCCGGCGGTTCGTGCCTGATCATCGTCACGGGCGATCAGCTGAAGGTGAGCGAAGCCGAACGAATCTTGAAAACATGCGGGCCAGAGTCGCTTGAATCATTCGCGTCGTGAGTGCTTCGTCGGCCTTTCGTGGCTTGGAGAGCAAAACAGGAGTCGATGGAACGGCGTTTGCGTTCCTCCCGATTGACGGGGATGTTGGGCAAGGCGATCGCGATTGCCGCCTGGGCAGCCTCGTAGTGCTGTCTGGCGGAACCGGTGTCCGGCTGTGCCTCCTTTCTTCTACCTCTTAGCGAAAATTCTGCCATGACTCGCAATCTCCTCTTAGTCGCTTTCTTATTTACTTTTGGAGCGGCTGCATCGGCCGACGATGGATTGTTCGGCGATGACGGTGCGTCCACCGCAACCGGTGACATCCTGGAATCGCGAGGCGAACTTGCCGAGGGGCTTGGCCGGGGAGCCTTGTTGCGATCGTTGTCTGCAAAGCAACTGCAAGATGCGATCGACAAGCGTCTTGAAAATCGGAAGGAGCGGGTTGAAATGTACTATGACTTGAAGGACATGAGGGAAAAGGAGCTGCAGGAGGATCGGCTGTCAGCTTCCGAACGAAGGCAGATTGCATCACGCGCCGCGCCAGATCGGCTCAACGGAAACCAAATTGACCGCAGCACCGGAGAACTCTATTGGCCTTCTCCGCTCGATTCTGCTGTGTTGAAACCGTATCGCAAGCCGATCGAAGACGCGCTCGCCAAACGTGGAGAATCCGATGCCGTTTACCGCGAGTTCGACTTCTTGAAGGTTCATCGCATGGTCAAGCGCATCGAAGAAGCCGTGGAGTCGATCGAAGACAAGCTCAACGCTCGAGAGGTGGTCGCATTGATGAACTACCTGGAGCAAATCGACTACGAAGCTCGATTCGACATCGATGGCAATCGGGTTGATCGATAGTCGGCTTCCTGTTGCCGAGTGCTTCTTAAGGCGTCGCGCTTTAAAAGTAAGACGTCGTTCTCGTAAGGTGTAGGACGCTACCGGCACCGGCACCGGCACCGGCACTGACATGGGCAATGCCACGCCGGCGTAAGGCTCGGACGCTGCAGGCAATGGAGAAACGAAAAGGCCAGCGAGGTAATTCGTGTGGCTGGGCCGCTTTTCGTCGAATCCAGGAAAACAAAGTTGGAGAAAACGCTGACTCATTATCTCAATATGCCGCTCAAAGAGTTTTCTCTTTCGGAAAGCACCTGTGTATTCAATGATGCCGACTATGACTCGTTTCCATTTCATCATCGTTTTTATGTTGCTTGCCGTTCCTGGAAAGGCGCAAGAAGAAGCATCGACGGCAGATGATGTCGCGGCGGAAATCACCGGCGATGGTGAGCGAGACGTGGATGTCGCGAAAGAGGTTCAGGTCAACCCTGTCAACAGCGACGATCGAATCGAAACCAGACTGTTGGAGATCATGGAGGCAACGAACTGGTTCGTTGACCCCGCAGTCAAGGTTGATCGCGGCGTTGCGTTTATAAGTGGAACGGCCGATTCAAAGAAGCACCAAGAATGGGCCGAAGCAACCGCAATGAATACGTCCGACGTGGTGGCGGTCGTCAATCAAGTAAATGTTGCAGAGCAACCATTCTGGAACTTTGCACCAGCGGTCGCTTCATTAAAACAACTCGGTCGTGAAACGACTGGGGTATTGCCGTTGATCGCGATTGCACTGGTGGTGGCAATCTTGGGTTACTACTTGGCCATCTTCGGCACGAGCTTGACTCGGCGATTAACGTACCATCGCATCGACAGCCAATTGCTGCGGCAAGTCGCTGGGAACGTCGTTGGTGTCTTGATCTTCATTGTCGGAGTCTATGTCGCATTGCGGGTGTCCGGGCTGACACGATTGGCGGTAACGTTGCTCGGCGGCACCGGGCTGGTTGGATTGGCGTTCGGTTTCGCATTCCGTGACATCGCGGAGAACTATCTCGCTAGCATTTTGATCTCGCTCAACCGCCCATTTCGCGTTGGTGACCTGATCGAAGTCGAGGGCGCGAAGGGCTTCGTTCGAAAAGTCACCACTCGAGGCACCGTACTCAACACGCTAGAAGGCAACCAAATTCAAATGCCCAATAGCATGGTCTACAAAGGGCAGATTATAAACTACACGGCGACTCCGCTGAGTCGTCGTGAATTTTCGGTCGGAATCGGATTCGACGATTCGATCATCGAAGCACAAACGATTTTGATGAGTGTTTTGGCGGAACATCACGCCGTGGTGAACGATCCCGCACCCATCGTTGTGGTCGATTCACTTGGCTCGGCGACCGTGAACTTGCAAGTTTTATACTGGTTCGACCAAACAAAACACTCACCGTTGAAGGTAAGAAGCAGTGTGATACGCCAAGCCAAGCAGAAGCTGACCGAGGCAGAGATTACCATGCCTGACGAGGCTCGCGAATTGGTGTTCCCACAAGGCGTGCCGGTGCGGATGATCGAAAGTAGTGCCGAACCAGTCAAGCGAAAGAATCGGCAGTCTGCCGCCGAACCCGAGGCAGCGACGAGCGTCGGCGAAGGTGACTTGGGCACCGAACAAGATGACGTCATGCGGGCCACCGAACATGATGAAACCATCAAAGACGAGGCAAACCTGATCGGATGACACCATTCACTTCTAAGCCGAACATCAACCATGAAACCACGCATCCTATTGATAGTGGCAGCGATCGTCGTTGCCTTCGGCTGTACCGTCGCCCGATCTCAAGAAGCGACGTCCACTGAATCCGGGGAAGCGCAGAACGCCCCGGATAAAACGGTGTCCGTGGACAACATTGCGGACGATGACGCCATTCGTGAAAGGCTGACGAAGATCTACGAGGCAGCGGGTAAGTCCGGTTGGTTGGCCGATGCGGAGGTCGTTCTGGATAGTGGGATCGTGACCATCCAGGGCGAGGCGGACACCGACGAACATCGTGAGTGGGCGGCCAACGTCGCGCGGAAAACGCAAGACGTTGTCGCCGTCATCAATGAGTTGACCGTCAACAGCGACGTTGACTTGGAATCGACTCGGCAACTGATCGCCAGGTCCCTGGACTCGCTGTGGAAGGACTTCTTGAAACGATCGCCGCTGTTGATGGCGGCCTTGATCTTGCTGGTAATTACCAGCTTAGTTGCGAAGGCGGTCGGCTGGACCGTTCACCGGGTTCTGGACAATCGCGGTTTACGCACCAGTCTAAAGGACCTGATGCATCAGCTCAGTTCCATTGGGGTCTGGATTGTTGGGCTTCTTGCCGCCACCGTGGTCGCGTTTCCCGGCATGACACCCTCAAAAGCATTGACCGTGTTGGGGCTGGGTTCTGTCGCGATCGGATTCGCCTTCAAGGACATCTTTGAAAACTTCTTTGCTGGCATTTTAATACTGTGGGGATACCCGTTCGACCGCGGTGACTTTATCACTTGCGAAGGACTCACTGGAGAAGTGCAAGAGATCACCATCCGCAATACGATCTTGCGAAAGCTGGATGGCGAGTTGGCAATCGTGCCCAATGCGTTTCTGTTCAAAAATAACGTCGACGTGCTGACCAGCCAGCCTCAGCGAAGGGTGCGAGTCACGTGTGGGATCGCCTATGACGAGGACGTCGACGCCGCACGTCAGGTCATCACTGACGCTGTCCAAGCCTGCCAATCGGTGCAAGGGAAACGTACGGTCCAGGTGTTCGCGGAAGAGTTTGCGGATTCGAGCGTCAATTTCGAGATCGCGTGGTGGACGGGATCAAAACCCGTGGATATTCGCCGCAGTCGTGACGAGGTGGTCGCGGCAGTCAAGCGTTCGCTCGACGAAGCTGGCATCGAAATTCCGTTTCCGTATCGAACGCTTACTTTTAAAGACCCATCCGCCAAAGACGACCTGAAGAATATCCTCCATAAGGACCAGCAAGATGACAGACCCAGTGACGCGTGACAGCGATTTGATTCATCGCACTTTAGTAACTTGCGGATTGGTCGTTGCGATCGGATTGGCGATCGGTCTTCTGTATGCTGCGAGGGATCTGCTGCCGCTGATCTTCGGTGCAATATTGATCGCAGTGGTTTTAAATCAAATTGCGGGTTTCATTGGGAAAGTTTCTGTCGAGTTCTTTGCCGCGTCGTGTAAGAATTTCGTTAGTGATTGCCTTTATTCTGACCACCGCTTGTGTCTCGATTTATGTGTTCGCCCAATCGGCGAGCGAACAGGTTATCCGTTTGACGGATCGAGTCGATGCATCGGTCATTAAGGTCGTTGCAGCGGCACGGGAGCAACCACTCGTCAAACGGTACATGGATGACGAAGCAAGCGTGTCGTCGTTGCTGCCATCGTCAGCGAAATCGTTTGGTCTGGCCAAAAACTTTTTTGCAACTGCGTTTGGCGGAATGACGGACGTCCTGATTCTTGCCTTTTTGGCAATCTACTTTTGCTTCAGCCCCGAAAAATATCGTGCCGGCACGGTTCGGCTCGTGCCGCCGAGCTGGCGAAACCGGCTTTTGGATTTGATGGACGAATCATCGCAAACGCTATGGCGTTGGATGTTGGGCCGTTTATTGGCCATGGCCATCGTCGGCATCCTGTTCGGCATTGGATTGGCCGTGATCGGAATTCCGATGCCGGTAGAACTGGGTATTTTTGCTGGCTTGGTAACGTTCATCCCGAATATCGGAGGCATCGCGGCGGTAATCCCGGCGCTGCTGCTGGCTTCGCAACAGGGTTCAACGGCGTTCATCAGCGTTTCGCTTCTCTACCTAGCGATCCAAACGGTTGAAAGCTATCTGATCACGCCCATGGTCCAGCAACACCAAGTTTCGCTTCCGCCCGCAATGGTCATACTCGCTCAAATCTTAGGCGGCTTGATCTTCGGATTTTGGGGAGTTGTTTTTGCCACGCCTCTGGTTGCGGTCGCGATGTTGTGGACTAAACGTCTGTACGTGGAGGGCTGGCTGGAAGCAAACCGGTGAGCTCGCAACCTTGCCCACCAATGCCAACGGCCAAAGCCCAGGTTCGAGCTTTGGCCGGGCAAGTGTTTGGTTGACCGAGACGGGATGCGTCTAAACTTCTTGTGCCTGCAACATCCACAGGTGCTTTTCCAGAACCGCCGAAATTCCGATTAGAAGGTCCTCCGTGATGGGGTCAAGTTCGCCAAGTTTTTCAATGGCCGATCGCATGGCGATAATCGTCGTTTCCGTCGCGTCCGCAACTCGACCGATTGTGTCCAGAACCTTCACGAACTCGCGTGGGTAGTCGGCCAAGTCGCTATCTTCGGCAACCGTCTTCGATCGACCGTCCGGAGCCATGCCCAACGTCGAAATTCGCTCCGCAATTTCATCGCTTGCTCCCCGAACGGACTCGATGATTTCGTCCAATTGCAAGTGGATGCTTCGGAAATTTTGCCCGACAACGTTCCAGTGTGCCTGCTTCATCAGCAAAGCCAAGTCAATCATGTTGACGAGATTGTGTTGCAGTAAACCGACCACCTGCTGATTTTTTTCTCCCTTCAGGATGTCACGCTTGAATTCGGTCTGTGTGGCGGTAGCCATAGTCATTTTCCGGGTACGGGTTAAGTTTTAGTTGGAGTTCGGCGGTGACCTCTTTTAGCAATCTGCGTACCATTTCTCCTGCATACCGGCCCGGATCGGTGCCCGGTCAACGGCCAATTGTTCGCGTGGAAGCGATAACGGCAGGCGACCTTAGGACTGAGCTTTCCGGTACTCGGGACGCAGGGCGCTAAGCCGCTTCAGATTCACGTCATCCATTCGCAGGCCAACCTGATGGATCGTTCGTACGATATCAGCGATAGCGGACGACCCCAGTTTGCGGCCGATCGACACCTTGTGCTGCTCGATGGTTCGCGGACTTCGATGCAATAGCTTTGCCGTTTCAGGAACGGAATGGCCGTGCCCGATCAAAACCAATACCTCAAATTCGCAACTGCTTAGCACCGACAACGGCCCAAGATCGAGGTGCTGGGCATCGAGATGTTGGACATCAAGGTCCTGGACGTCAGGATGTTGGGAACGCTGCCCGGAAGCCGGCCACGAATCGGAAGTTCGGCATCGCCGAGTGAACAGCGAAACGTAAGGTGGCTCGCTGTTTCGATCGAGTGGCACAATCGTCGAAATTAACCGATTTCCCTGGTAGACGTGACTGACGGTAACGGGCTTGTTGTCGATCAAAACCTGCGAGATCCACTGTCTTCGTTCGTCCGCAAATGCCTCGTTGAAGATCTCATCGAGCTGCTTTCCGCGATAATCGTGGCTCGCATTCGCGCAAAGATCGTTGGCATACTTGATGAGTACGAAATCACTTCGCCGGAACCTGAAAGAATCGCGATGCCAACATCTGAGTCAGGTTCGATGAGTTTCAGAAAGTCGATGTCATTGAGGCTAGGGGCAGCCATGGGATTGCTCGCAGGAGTTAAAGGACGATGCGTCGCCCGGTGTTTCGCGATGCAGTGTTTCGCGATGCAGCAAATGGACGGTTGGCCAACCTTTGCATCGGCTCACTGGGGTTGCTTGAAATGCAACCCATGTGATCGATCAGCGACCGGGCCGGTTCATCGGCAACGACTCGTGTTTCGTGGGTGTGATGTCGCTTGGGTGTTCAACGTAGATTTTTTGGCCGCAGTTGGGGCATGCGGGGCAGCGGTCATTGACGTGCGTACCGCAATGCGTACACGGCGTCTCATTCAATGGTGCAGTATCTTTCAGCGGTCCAGGATCGTTGCCTTCCGGGTCGTTTTCTCCCGGCGGTGCAGGGTCATTGCCGTTTTTTAAGTCAGACATTCGGGGTCATTCTTTCGGGAGCGTGTTAGTTGTTGGGGTCGAGCAGTGCAAGCTTCACGCCAAACGGCGTGTCTAAAACGCCATATCCACGTGAGATTGGCCCGTGCTTTGCGGGTTCGGCGATCAGCGTCCAGTATCTTTCAAAGCAGAAGAGCGGGAAAAACATGGGTCAAAAGTTTCAAGTCAACCAGTATGTCAAATGGAATTACGGCAGTGGAACGGCCAAGGGCCAAATCAAGGAATCGTACAAGGAGAAAGTCACCAAGACGATCAAAGGCAATGAGGTCACGCGAAACGCCAGCGACGATGAGCCCGCCTACTTGATCGAGCAAGAAGACGGAGACCAGGTTCTGAAAAGCGAGAGCGAAATAAGTGACGCCTGAACTTAGGCAGCACGCACGTCGCTGCGCATGTTTAATCGCAAACCATTCCGCAGGGAACCATCATGTCTAGAAAAGCAATCGTCACCGGGGGAAGCACGGGCATCGGTCGCGCCACCGCGATCGCACTTGCGAAGTCCGGTCACGACGTGGCTATCACGTACGCCTCCAGCGATCGCGAAGCCCGTGTTACCGCCCAGCGGGTCGAGGCGGAAGGCCAGCGTTGCGTTATTAAGCGGTTGGACCTGACTGCCCCAGAAACTGCAAATCCGGTCGTGGACGAAATGGTCGACGAACTTGGAGGTTTGGACGTCATCGTTAGCAATGCGGGGATCATGACCAATCACAAGATGCCGAAGATCGATCTGGAAGCTATCCGAAGAATCTTCGACGTCAACGCTTTTGGTGCCACGTTGGTGATACAGCGAGCTTTGCATCACATGCTTCCCAATGGGATGGACGGCGGACCTCGCAAAAGTCCGGGCCGAGTCATTGTGGTGACCAGCGTCCACGAAGTCATTGCCAGTCCTGTCGATACCCTGTACACGATGACGAAGCATGCGTTGGGCGGGTTGGTCAAGTGTCTCGCGTTGGATTTGTCACCGCTGAACATCACCGTCAACGCCGTCGCACCCGGTGAGATTGCAACGCCCATGAATGATATGGATGCGGAAGACTTTGACGATACAGAACGGCCCGCGATTCCTGTGCGTCGTTCCGGTCACCCGAGTGAAATCGCTGCCGTGATCAACTTTTTGGCGAGCGATCAGGCCGGTTTCGTCACCGGGGTTCGATGGCCCGTCGACGGTGGGTTTGAAGCCAGCACCCCGCTTGCGGCAACCGCTTACCGCGAAGCCTACTTGAAGAAATAGAAAAACTGATGCGAAGTGTAGTCAGCGTGGTAGGTACCACCGCACCTCAAAAATAAACCTCAAGAAAAATAAACCTGAAGGAATTTTCATGGATACTCAAAGCAAGCTGATTGACCTGATTCACGATTTTGACAACGCGATTTTGGTCACGAAGACCGATGATGGATCATTGGACGCACGTCCGATGGCGGTTGCGGAGGCGACCGACTCGGGCGTTCTCTGGTTCGTTTCGGATCGGAACTCCGGCAAGATTGCAGACTTGATTCTGGATCGCGATGTTGCGGTAACGATGCAGTCGTCCAATAAGTTCGTTACTCTTAGCGGCGAGTGCCGCGTCATCGACGACCAATCCAAAGTTGAATCGCTATGGAAAGAGGCTTGGAAGGTCTGGTTCCCGAATGGCAAGTCGGATCCATCCATCGTGCTGCTAAAGATCGAACCGAAGCAAGGTGAGTATTGGGATAACAGTGGTGCAACGGGGATCAAGTACATGATCAAAGCTGGGAAGGCATATCTTCAAGGCGAGCGGGCAGAGACGGACAAGTCCATCAACGCATCGGTTTCGCTTTGATCTGATTTGCTCGTCCAGCGCTTCCGCCGAACCCGTCGCTGAACGCATTTGGAACGCTGCTGAAGCGTCGCATCCAAGAAGTTCACATTTGCCATCTAATCGTCAGGGCGTGATGCTTTTCTCGCCGATCAGGTCGCTAATCTGGACGAACAGTTTATCGAAGTCGACTGGCTTGGAATGGAATGCGTCACAACCAGCGGCTTTGGTCCGAGCCTCGTCGCCGGGGAGGGCGTACGCGGTAAGAGCGATCACGGGGATTCGCTTTTCGACGTCGGCGGCGCGGATTTGAACGGTCGCCTCGATTCCATCGAGTTCGGGCATATTGATGTCCATCAGAATCAAGGAAGGTGCCGCCTGGGCAGCGGCCAGTACGGCTTCAAGTCCGTTACTAACCGCAACGACTGCGTAACCCCGCTTTTGCAACTGTTTGGTCATCAGCTCGCGAATGTCGTCGTGGTCGTCGACCAATAGAATGGTGGTCATCGGTGTCTATCCTTTAGCCTGAAGCGGCGTGGGTTCAAGGTGTACTTTGACTGGGTCTCGTTGGCGAATGATCGATTCCAGCTTTGATTTCGTTTGCGTGTAAGACGTTGTCATGCTGGTCGCGCCTGCCTTGCGGAACTTGACGAACAGCTTGTCAAAGGTTTTGAACTTTCCGAAGCAAGCGATCACGATTGGGCCGCTGTATCCTTCTGATCGAATGGACTTGCATAGGTAGCGAGCCTGAGCAAACCCGCCCTTGGGCAGAACAGCGATCACGACAGCCGCCGGGTTGCTGGCCAGCACTTGCTCGCCCACTTCTTGTGGTAGTGTTTCGTCGTCGATCGCGTCGAGTTGAAACAGGCCGCTACCGCCGGTGCGGAGCAAATTCATCACCAACGTTTCGCTGAAGTGATGCGAATTGCATGCGATGACCGTGGGGAGGTCGTCAATAGGGTCATCCTTTTCAAGGATGCGTTCCCTCAAGGCCTCGCTGAGTCCACCGAGCAGTGCAAACAGACCATTGGCGTCGGTATCCGAAAGATGGTCGGCGTCATGGTCGTTGCGAATCCGCTTGAGCGCGGGAACGACGACTTCGTCGCAAGTCTTGTCGAAGCCGTTCGTATCGGCAAACTCGAACAGCATCGTCCTCGCCCGGTGTTCGTCGCCGGCCAGCAGCCGCTGATAGAATCGCAATGATGTTTTGATTTCGATCTCTTCGCCGAGCAAAGTTGCCAGCATTTTGAATCGTGGAACGTAACGACCCAGCACCACCAAGCAGACGGTCAACGGCGTCGAGAGCAGCAATCCGACCGGACCCCAAAGCCAGCCCCAGAACACGGCCGCGACAATCACGGCGACGGCGGAGATGCCAGTACTTGCGCCGTACAACCAAGGTTCAAGAACGTTGTTACTGAGCAATTCCATCGTGATGATCAAAGCGAGCACGGCCACGAACACGCTGTAACCAGGAAACACAGATAGCGCGATCGCCAACGGGAAGATTGCCGCGGCCGTCGGACCGAGGTATGGCACAAATCGCAAGCAAGTCGCGAGCACGCCCCACAGGATCATGTTGGGAAACTCGCCACCGTCGGTCATGGTCGCGCCAATCAGCGCGAGCCCGACCGACAATACAAAACCGTACGATGTATTGACGACCGTTTGAGCGATTAAATAGCGGCTAATGCGTCCAGCGGCTTCATCGAGCGCCTCGGTGGTGGTGACATAGTTGCCGTGGCTGACAACGGCAATGATGCGATCTCGCAAGTCTTCGCGATGGATCAGCATGAACAACGCGAAGACGCTCACCAGACCGGCGGTCGCCAGGGGGCTTAGCACTGTGCCAGCAGTGGTCGCCCACGATGCAAGTGGAAGTGCGTCTTGGACCTCGGTTACGTAAAGCGGTGTATCAGCGGACGCACCGTCGTTGGGGGTCATTTCAACCAGCGTCGCTGGGGCAGGCAACAGCTTGTCTGCCCATTGCTCAAGAACGGTCCTGTTGGCCACCGCTTTATCCGGAGGCGACCCGCTAGCGATCGTCTCGCCGGGAACTTCCTCCATTGCCGCAGTCACTTCTTCGGCGAGCTTGTCCAGCGATCCACCGACGCCAGTGGTCATGCCGGCGACGCTCCGCGCCTTCGTCACCAGTTCGTCTTTGTGCTGCGGCAGATCGCCGATCAGCGCGCTCAGCTCACGGCCGAGCAGCGTGAAACCAGCCGCCAGCAATAGGAATGCGAGTAGAGCAGTTGTGACGACGGCGGCAACGTTTGGAACGCGGAGACGCTGGAGGCGATTGACGATCGGGCTGAGCAGGAACGACAGCAACAATCCGAGTGCGAGCGGAATAAAAACGTCACGGGCGAAGAACAACGCCGCGACGGTAAGGATCACCGCAAGGAGCTGAGCGACCGCCGAGATGGTCGCAAGATCGGATTTGGGGCTTGCCATTGAGTGGTTCGTCGTGCAACGTTGTCAAAACTCGTTGCGAGTTTTGAAGAGGGGAGAAAAAACCAACGCTAGGTCGCATCGACACCGTCCACGCTCAAGCCGGCTCATCGCGGTCGTTAAAGCGTGCTGGAGGACTGGTGGCCTCTATCGCCACAAGCGGCTTGATGATGCGGTATCGATGCGAAACTCCTTCCGGGACAAGCCAAGATGTTCCGGACGCGATTTTTGCGACTTGGCCATCTAAGTCTAGCTCAAGCTCGCCACTTAGCACGTAACCGACCGTCTCGTAGTCCCGACTGACGAATTCCTTGAACTCGCAAACGTCTTCTTCCCAGCGACGAAGGGCAACCTGTTTTCCGGCCGCTAAGTACTGCTGGCCCATCGCGCCGATCTCAGCGTCTTTCTTTGTGGTAACTTGGGGAATGTTCATCGACTTCTCCATCTTCTTCGTGGGGTTGAGTGTTATAAAACGCTTGAACGGCAATTGCTGTGCCGCACATCGCGACAGCGGCGCGAAACTTGCTGCGGCATGCCCTTTCCCCGCCGTCAAATTAAAAGGAAAACCATGCGTGTTCTGATCGTTGTCGTTGTGCTTGCCCTTCTGCTAGGTCTGATCGGCTGGGTCAAATTCAGTTCGCCCAATGGTGACCCAAGCATTCGCGTCGACGCCGAGAAAGTGAGGGAAGACACATCGACGATCGTCGAGGACTCGAAGGTGGTCATCAACGATGCGGCAAAGAACATTGACAAAGCCGCAGAGAAAGTCGACGCCAGCATCGACCGGCAGCCGGCGGAGTAAGCTCCTGGGGCACCACAAACGTGGTACTCGACGGGTTGCTGTCGAACTTGTTGCAGTCGAACCCATTGCGGTCGAAGCTGGGGCTTGGATCCAAACCGGCGATCAGCGCTGTCATGCAAGAGCAGGCGTGACGCGAGCTTACTGGATGCATATTGCAGTTTGCGTCAGCCACGTAGTGGCGGCAGATACTAGCCAGGCGGTGAACCGAACGAGCGCCAGCGAGGATCGGTGGAACCCCTGGTTTTGGAGAACCCCCACGTCCATCCCCCCCGCGTCGGCCCGGCGGCGAAGCCGCCGGGTCGGACTACCAAATCAAGTCAACTTGCATTTGCGACGTCAAGATTCGATTGATCATGCAAGTATCAGCTTCGCCGCGTACGGCCTTAGCCGGATACAATCACGGCGACGGTGAGGGCTGCGGTTAGCCAAAAGAGATGCACGATCTGTTGAGTGGTGTTCATAGTTGGCAGGGTGGTGGTGTAGAGTCGAAACATCGTGATCGCATCGACGCCGTGCGATACCATCGCAATGAAAACAGTCGGCTACAGGTCGGTGGCAACACTTGCCGTCATCCACCGAGCACGGAATCGGCCGTGCCGGTGGTCTTCACGGACTCGAAAGAGCAGACTGCCGGGAACAGCCCGAAGCCCTTTCAATTGCCTATTTTTTGGCGAAGGAGTCGCGCAGGTCACGAATTCGATCGTGGCCGGCCTTGACCGCCGCGTACTGGTCTGTCAGCACATCATTCATCGCGCTACCTGCGGTGTCCTTCAGGACGTCCTCGTAGGCGGCTTTGATGTGGTCTTCGCCGCGCTCGGCCTCGATCAAAATGACGTGAGGGTCACCGCCACTCAGCTTGCCGCGGATGTTGATCCAGATACGGTGTGTCTTTGCGGCAACGCTTCCGTCATCTTCGGCTTCTTCGCCGTTAAACTCGACGAACTTTTGAAGCTGCGAAGCCATCGCCGAACGCTGATCCCCAAGTTCGCGGAACAACGTCGACAGTTGCGGGTGATCGAGTTCCTCGGCTGACTCATGGAAGCCATTGTACGAATCGATATTGGCTCGGATCAGCTTTTGAAGCTTGTTAATGGTGGTGTCGTTCAGGTCGGTCTTGGTTTCAATGCCCATCAAAGACTCGCTTGTTTAGAGTGAAATTGCTTCTGGTGAAGGTGCAAGCAAAACGCTCGCGACACTTCGGCTCAGGAAGCAAAACCCGTGCCGCGAATCCACCCTCTATCAATGCTCACGATCAACGCTCACGGTTTTCGCTCACGCCGCTGTGAAGCGTCAGAGTTGCTGGTCGTTTCCCGGTCGCGATGATAGCTTGCAGGCCACGCCCTGCGGTTCGTACGGCTCGATGGCGTCGGCATGATTGTTTCGGCGTGATTGTTTCGGCGTGATTGGCCGGTTACATGGAGACCATTTCAATCCATTGAAGTGACGAGCTTGCCGTAGCTGATGCCGCCAGGGTTCAGTTTGGTCTGAATCCTAGCGGGATCAGCTACGGCAAGATCAGCCACGTGAGTTGTTGTTCACGCGATGCCAAACGAATCTCGCTGCCCTGATCTACTCCCGCTAGATATGCGGATGCCGCACTTGGACGGCTACCAAACGGCATGGGCTTTGCAACTGCTCGGCTGCGCCCGCTCGATCTTCGCGCTGAACGCCGACGCAATGCGAGGCAACATGAGTCAATGCGTGGGCGTCCGAGACATTCGGATGAAAGACATTGGGATGGAAGACAGGAATCGACTAACAAACATCGAGCGATGGAAACTGGCCGCCGAGAAAAACTTCATCGATCATTCCTGAAAGTGGTTCGCTATCTTCGTGGCCGTGAGCCGGTTGTTCTTGTCGGGCTACTGGTCGTGGTGTTGACGACGTGGGGGTTGGTCGAGCTGACGGACGAAGTGCTCGAAGGGGGTACGGACTCGTTCGATCGGTGGGCCGTTTTGAACCTGCGAGATCCAGGCGACTTGTCCGATCCGATTGGGCCGCTTTGGGTCGAAGAAGCCGGTCGCGATTTGACGGGGCTCGGCGGAATCGCGGTGTTGATGATCGCGATCACGTCTGCGGCTGGTTTCCTGGCGGTTAGCCGGGCGTATCGGACAATGATCGTGCTGTTGCTTTCGACCGTCAGTGGCATCGCCGTCAGTCTGTTGCTGAAGTCTTTTTTCGCCCGGCCGCGTCCAGACTTTGTCCCGCATCTGTCGAACGTGTATACCAGCAGCTTTCCGAGTGGTCATTCGATGATGTCGGCGATCGTCTACCTAACGCTCGCTGCCCTGATCGCGCCAGTGCTGCGGCATTTTTGGTTGCGGTTCTACGCGATTGCCGTCGCGGTCGGATTGACGGTGCTGGTGGGCGTAAGCCGCGTTTACATGGGCGTTCATTATCCTACCGATGTGCTGGCTGGCTGGGCTGCCGGATTGGTATGGGCGTTGGCATGCTGGTTGATCGCTCGCAAACCTTTGGCGTGACGATTGGTGATTGTTTACTCATCGGCTCGCCACCTGCAGTCTATGGCGGCACCTGAATGAACTGGCGTTGAAGGATCACTCTTGCACCCGCCGTCGATTAGAAGTCGCCATGCTTGGCAACGGCGCTTAGCAGCCGCCGCAGTGTTGGCGATATCATCCCAAGCCCCGGCGAAGGATGTTCGTCGTCGGAACGGTTGATTTGCTGGCCATGAAGCTGGCCCGCGACCAGTTCGAGGATCGTCGAGAGGGTCGAGTGTTTTTCGAGCGGCTTTTCCAATAAGCCATCGCCGCCCATCTCCTGAACAATGCTTAACGTTTTTCCGTCTCGAAGGCTGGTCATGATCAACACGGGGAGATGGCTGATTCGATGGTCCGCGGCATGACGTACTTTGTCCAATAGCTGTAGACCCGAGAGCATCGGCATCTCCAGGTCCGTCACCAGCAGATCGGGAGGGTGTTCGCTGATCGATTCCCAAGCGGCTTGTCCGTTGTCCACAAGCGTGCAATCGAACCCACACTCGCCAAGCCAAATTCCGACCGTGTCGCGTGAGGAGCGGACATCGTCGGCGATCAGACATCGTTTCGACAGCGCAGATTTCGGCATGGCAGCACACAAACGGGAAGAGCAAGATGGAGGTCAGAACGTGACCCGCCAGCCGAGCAATTTCGGCGGCGTCCGTTTCTTAGTGGCGCATACTGCTCCGCAAAATGTGTTCCAAGTCGCCTCTTTCTGCCGCAAGGAGCACGTGCAGCCCGTCGCTGGACACGGACACGTCGGCTCCGCAATAAGCTTGACCAGAGCGATCCCTGCGACCTGGCCGATGACAAAGAAATTGCCTGTCAAACAGGCGTCATTCCGCCGGTACAGCCGTAGACCTCCGCCGTCACGTAACTGGCCTCGGGACTCGCCAACCAAACGTACAATGGGGCGAGTTCCGCGGGTTGGGCAGGTCGTTCAAAAAGCGTATCCGCACCAAAGTTTTCGAACTTATCCTTCGGCATTGAACCTGGGATGAAGGGCGTCCAAACCGGACCCGGTGCGACCGCGTTGACGCGAATCCCATGTTTGATGGCCAGCTTTGCGAGCGCCTTGGTCATTCCGATCAGTGCGGACTTGGTGGTCGCATACGGCAGCAAGTAGGGCGACGGATTGTAGCCTTGGATCGAGACGGTGTTGATGATGCTGCCACCGGCCGGAATCCGGTCCATCGCGGCTCGCGACAGCCAAAATGGAGCATAAACGTTTGTTTTAAAGATCCTATCAAATGTTTCCGTCGAAAAATCTTCGATCGCATTTTCGGTCACTTGAAACGCCGCGTTGTTAACAAGAATGTCCAACGAACCGAGGCCGTCGACCGTTTGATCGATCAACTCATTGCAAAACGATTCTTCACGCAAATCGCCACCAATGGCGATCGCGTTGACGCCGGCCGCCTCCACGATGGTCTTGGTCTCTTGGGCGTCGCTATCTTCGGATAGATAGTTGATGACAACATTCGCGCCTTCGCGTGCGTATGAGATTGCGATTGCTCGCCCGATGCCACTGTCAGCGCCAGTTACCAATGCGTTCAAGCCTTTTAGCTTTCCCGCACCGCGGTAGATTTTCTCGCCATGATCAGCCCTGGGATTCATGTCCTTCGTCGAACCGGGCATGTCGGTAGACTTCTGGTCCGCAAATGGAGGCCTCGCAAATTGCTGGCGAGGATCAATCAATTTTACATCAGGAAATGAACTCATTTCATGAACAGTATCCATGGAAAATTCCTTAGCGACAAATCGGTGCGAAGTAATGCGTTGACCGCGATCTTTTACGGTCGGCTTACGTGGTCCGCATTTGCTGTGCCAGATACGCCTCGCCTCGCGAAGTCCAAATCTCAATCGCGTTGACGCCCTCATCTAGTTCCTTGTTCTTCGGAACGAGGGTTATCGCTGGGGCGACTTCGATAAAATTGTGGCAAGATGGATGCTGCATTGCTGTGAATCACCACAGACAATGCAATGGTCGTCAGGACAATGCTTCCAAGCCGAAGAGCCAGCGATTCGTCGAGGCCATGGTCGATCGCGTAGCTGAGGTAGTAGAGCGAACCAATGCCGCGAATACCAAAGAACGAAACCAAGTGTTTCTGCCTCCCGCTTAAGTTCTGGTTAAATAACCCAACCGCCACACCGATGGGTCGGAACACAAAGAACACAGTTAATGCGATCCACCAATCGCGAGTCACGCTCCAGTGCACCGTGACCAGTGATCCGATCAGTACCACCAGCGCCACTTCGATGATTTGGCCGAACTGTTCGTTGATGTTTGTGACGGTCACCATCAACCGATTGGCATCTTCGTCATCTGGCTTCTTTTCCGCGTATCGTCGCGTCGCCACGCCTGCCGCGAAAACGGCTAAGAAGCCATACGCGTGGAGTGCCATCGCAACGCCGTAGCTAAGCCCGATCAAGCCGAGAGTTAGAAGTTCTTCGCATGCGGCGGGGGCTTGCGAGAATTGCTTCATCCAAACCGCAGCACTGCTGATGACATATCCGCATGCCCACCCGATCCCGATGCCAGCAGCCGTGGCCCAGACCAGATCGACGGCAACCCAGCGCCAGCCGTAGTCGCCCATCTGATGCAGTCCGAGCAGTCCAAGACCGAGCATCACAAACGGGAACGCCGCGCCGTCGTTCAGGCCGGCCTCACCGGTGAGTGCGTAACGAAGCCGATCGGTGTCATCGTGATGCCTTACTTGCACTTCGCCGGCAAGCACAGGGTCGGTCGGTGCCAGGACTGCCCCGAGCAAAACAGCTGCTCCGATCGGCATGGCAAGAACAAAGTAGCCGAGGACAGCAATGCCAGCGATCGTGATCACCATTGTGACCGTTGCCAGTGGGATCGGAGATCGTCGAAGGTGAGTCAGGGACGGCGAAAGCTGGAGCCCGGCTGTTAATAAGCTTACCAAGACTGCAATCTCGGTGACCGCTTCGATGACCTTGACATCTCTTATCAGATCAACGTCTAGCAGACCGATGCCCCAGGGCCCGATCAATCCGCCAATCACTAAGTAAAGGGCGGACATCGATACGGGCCACCGTCGCAGCGGGCCACGTCCGAGGGCGGCCAACGTGAAAACAAGCCCGATGACAAGCGACCAGGACGCGACCGGTTCAAGCGGAAGCAATGGGTTCACGGCCTTCGTGCCAAGTCGACATGGTGCTCGCTATGCTGTTGAAGAAGTCGTACTGCTGTGAAAGTCGTGCTGAGCTTGCAACTTGCAAAGCAGTAGGTTGGTCGCCGATGCGCCGAAGGTGCTTCAAGATCCAGCTTCGAGACCCACCGGTGTACTCGTCATGTCGGTGAGTTGTTTTCATCTTTGGAATCATTCATCATCAAACACTCAGACATCGGAGCATGGATGAAGAAGCTTCAACGCACGCTTCCGACGGATGGACCTAAGAGATGTTTCCTCGGCGGACGCCTGGTCGGAAGCAAGCCAATCGTTACGACTGTCGACTTGATTCGCCGACATGATCCAACTTCTCAACTGAATTGTCGATCCGCCTTGGACCTCGCCTCCGACCGCACAAACAGCAAACCGATGGCGATTGAACCAACCCATCCGAACAGCTAACAGCGTGAAGCGGAATGCGTTAGCTCGCGGAGTCAGGATCGACTTTCTTCAGCCGCTCCGCCGTTTCGTCCCGGTACAACTGCGTTGTGTTTGCATGCTGTTGATCGATCTCATCATCTTCGCCGCTAACGTTCGCCGGCGTGACGCTGACACCGCGGACGATCGGCGATGAAACGCCGTGAACGGTTTGAATGGGAATGATTTGCATTGGACTGGTAGTCATCGAAATGGTCTCGGGTTTTGCAACTAATTTGGTAAACGATCTTAAAAAACGACGACTCAACTAAGGGCACATCTCATGCCGAAGAGGCGTTTGCGGTGAATTAAACCGGCGACCCGTTCAGACCGCAACGCTCGCCGAGTCCATTGAATCCCCACCCAGGTATGGCTGTGGCGACAGTTGCGGTCGGTCGGACGGAAAGGATGACTGAACTTCGTGATTTACCATCGACGCATAGATTGCCTCGTAGCGAAGCACCATTCGTTCAAAACTGAATCGTCGATTGACGTATTCGCGACAAGCATTTCCGTCAATCGAAAGACAACCCGAAATCGCTTTCGCGAGTGCTCTCGTATCGCCCGGCGAGACCAACCGTCCGACAGATTCGCGGATGATCTCGGGAAGCGCTCCCCGAGCAAAACCGACAACGGGCGTCCCACAGGCGAGAGCTTCAGTGACCACCAACCCAAACGGTTCGTCCCAACAGGGCGTCACGATCGCGATGGAGGCTTGGCTTATCAAGCCACATAGTCGCTGATGGTCCTGGTGGCCGTGGAAGACATCATTCGAGCGAAGACGCGGCATGATTTCGTGATCGAAGTAATCGACGTCCGAGATCGGCCCGACAATGTCGATCGGAAGTCCGGCAAGGTGTGCGGCGTCGATCGCGTGGTGGGTGCCTTTGTCGGGCAGGATCCGGCCGAACCAGATCGCTCGACCTTGCTTGGGCTGGCAAGAAGCTTTCCACACCCGCACATCGACACCGTTGTGGACAACACTTTGCGATGGCAGCAATGATCGCCAACGAAGCGCGTTGAATCGAGAGATGTTCACGAACCGACCACAACCTTCGTGACTTCGGACGGCGATTTCGTCTCGCATCCGCGGAATCACGGGCGAGTGCAAAGTGGTTACCAGCGGGGTCGGCATGCTGCCGGCGAATCGGAGTGGAATCGGGCTGAGCGAATGGTTGTGGACTACATCAAATTGGGATCGGCCGAGTTCACAGATGAGCGCCCCGTAGGCCTCGTCCTCGGCCGCTTCGATCCAAGCATTGTCGACTCGGCCGAGACGCCGCTGCGAATCGGGGATCGTCGCTCGATCAATGATTGGAGCCAATGGCAGGGTGTCGTCCGAGTCGCCCGATGCGAACAACTTCACCTCGTGGCCGCGATCACGCAGCGCCCGGACGTAAGAGTGTGTGAATGATTCCAGCCCACCCGAGAATGGTGCTGCAATTGGAAACTTCAAGTGCCCAACGATGCCGATCTTCATCTTTGCCGCGTTCCCTAGACATTGCTATGTGCAACCCACCATGGTGTTGGTTCAATCCGTCGGATGGGAGCAAAGCAACGTCTGTACCAATCGGCGGCACCGATCAGGGAAGGATCAAGCGTCCGCCGTCTGCGTTAGCGCAAAAGGCACCACTATTTCTTGAAAGTTTCGTTCCGCGAGCGCATCTTTTCCACGAACGATCAAGTCGCTGATGAACGCAAATTGATCGCGAAGGTCGAATGGGTACGCTTTGACGCGGTAGTGCGTTCCCCACGGTTCGTTTGACAATATCACCAAGACCGGTTTGTCGTACTCCAGATAGACGCTGGTCATTGCCACGGTCCGCAACAAATCTCGGATCGAGTGATGGTCCTGCTTCGAGGCAAGATAGAAGTCGGCGACGCACATCAGTGTCCGTTCGCCATCGTTGCTATTGATGATATTCTTGTCCCACAAGGTTTTATGGGGGACTGTGACCACGTCATCCGAAGCCGTCACCAGGCTGAGCGCTCGCATGCCGACCGACCGTATCTCGCCGTAGTCTCCATCGATCTTGACCCAGTCGCCCGGTCGATAGGGTCGCTCGAACGTCGCGACGATCCCCGCAATCAGGCTGCTAACGTAGTCTTTAAAGGCAAAGCCGATCGCGACGCTGGCACCGCCCGCGATCACCAAGAAATTCTCGAAGGTGACGTTAAAGATAAGCGGAAACACCCACAACAAGGCGATCGTCAGCATCAGCAGCCGAATGATCGGGACGGCGTTCAGAATGTAGAGTCGAATCTGGCTGGGGCCGTGCTGAGCCAATAGCGGCAGCAGTTTCTTAGATACGAAGACGATCAACCAAGCCGACACGAGGATGATCGCGATCTTTACGAAATTGATTTCTTGCAGGTCATTGATCAGCTTGATAGCTTGATCTTGAGTCTCTTTCGAATCGCCCATGGTCGACTTTCGTTAAAGGGCGGGAGCCGGAAATCCAGCGCCCACCAGCCGTTCTCGAATTACAGGATAAGCCGCTGGTTCACAGCAAAAAGATTCTCCATCGCGACGGACAAACCCGGCCCGCAAAATCGCTGCTAAGACGTTTGACCGCTGAATGTTTGGCACCATCGTGGCCAATTCGGTTGGCGTCAAGCGATCGTGGATCAACAGGGCTTGCAGAATCAACAGTCCAGCGTCCACCTCGTCGCTCGGCATCGACAGCTCCCGCAGTTTCGAGACCCAAACGGTTCGTTCGGTTGGAAACTTCTGTTCAAGGTCGGCGTCCTGGTTCGGCCCCAGCTTCAAACTCTGACGCCACAGGTGCCACGCAACCCATGGAGCGCCGCGGCTACGAGCGGCCAACGTTGCAAAGTAGTCATCGGATTTTCTCTTTGGTGCCTCATCACCAAAAATGGTCTCGCCCGAGTCCGAGAATCGAAAGACACTCTTTCGCGAGTCCTCGGAAGCTGACAGACGCGAAAACCAATTTGCCAGCCGATCTTTATCGAAGGGCTGGAAGGTCAGGCTTGTTGAAAAGACAAGGTCGGTCTGAACCGCTTTTCTTAAAAAATGGTACGCCCACGAGTTGCAACCAACAATGATTTGCTGCTGTGTTGACTGCACCATTTCCAACAGCCGCTCCATTGCTTGAAGTCCGTTGTGATGTCGCAGGAACCAACGTTCCAGCCTTGGTACCACTAACAAGTTCGCGGATTCGTTAAACCGAAGGGTCGGTGCCTGGGACGCCATCAACGTTTCGCGAGGGGGTGGCTCCACCAGTCGGTGGCCTTTGGATCGAGCCCACGTCGATAGAATGTCTTCTCGATCACAAGGTGGTATCACAACAAGTTGGACGCGATGATTGCATGATGATCCAGCGATCCAATCGTCGAACGTCAAGTCCAGTTCATCAAGCAGCGGTCCGCATGCCGGACCCGCCACCAAATGATCGAGTTGGTCATCGTTGGCAAGATTTAGCGATTCGTCGTCAATAAATGGATCCTGATCCGTTTTTCCTTGCCGCCATCTCCAAAGTTTCCACCCGACACGACGCAGTGATTCGTCCGTGGGCATCTTGGGAACGGAGTAAGCCTTCGTCGCTTGGAACGATCGCAAATCGTTATCCATGAGAACACCCATCCGATCCGGCGTTGATCTCTTCGGCGTCGTTCGTCGCGAATGAGCAGAGAGGGGGCAAGCTGGTTTCGCTAAGAGCCATGCGGTCGATGTGGTGGGGGAGAGAGTCGATTGGTCTGGCGCGAAAGCATTTGCTTGTTCGCATGAGTGACGATAGACGTCGATCCATAGGCAACAGGTCAATGGCGACGGGACGTTGGCAACAGGTCATTGGCGACAGGCATTACCGGGGGTCGCGATGGTGACGCAAAGTCTGTGCCGCGAACTTCTGCGGCCAATGTTGGTTGGTAATCGCCCATCTTGATTGCTCGATCGCCAAATGTCCCGGTAGAAGGCCGATCTTTCTGGTTTTCTCGAGATTGGTCCGCGAGTTGCGATGGTTAACCACTCTATCAAATCAAACGTGTCGCCCGCCGAGGCTTGCGATGCCCTGCACCTCATGCCAGAAGGAAAACGTGATGCATAATCGAGAACAATTGAAAGGTCATTGGAATGAAGTGACTGGCCGACTGAAGGAACACTGGGGACAGTTGACTGACGATGACCTGCGACGGGCGCAAGGTTCAGCAGAACAGCTAGTCGGCGTCGTTCAGCAGAAAACCGGTGCTGCGAGAGGCGAAGTCGAAGCCTTTCTGGACAGCATTTTGGGGGGTAGCTCTGGAGGCCAGACCGCCGAAACGGTGCAGCAATATGCGGATGCAGCCCAGGCAGCCGCCGCGGACGCCGCCGCCTACGCCCGTGAGAACTACAAGCGTTTCGCCGAACAGTCCGGTGAGTACGGGGCCAGGGTCGCCGACACCGTTCGATCGCGGCCCGGTGAGTCGCTTGCGATCGTGTTTGGGCTCGGTATCGCTGCCGGCGCTTTGTTTTTCCTCGGACGTAAGCGATAAGCCATGGCGACTACTCTCGCGACTGAAAAGCAGGCCACCGCGATAAAGCAGCGGATGGCTGAGATCCGGACAGACTTGCCGTACAGCGCCGATGTTGCACGGGCTCGGGTGCAGCAACTGACTGACTGGCGATATCACCTATCCCGGCATCCGTTGCCCATCGTCGCCGCCGCCGTGGTCGCTGGCTATTTGCTGGTTCCTCGCAAGCGGGTTCCCGATAGGGTCATCGTTCATCGGGATAGTGCCATTCAGGCTGACGTTAAAAAGCCTGTTGAACGAGGGATGTTCGCTGGCATTGCCGCGGCCGTCGGCACGATGTTGCTCCGACAAGCCGCCACCGCCGCCACCGCCCATTTCACAGACAGACTTTCCAAGCGAGGAACACGATGATAGCTCATGCCAAGAATTATCAACGTCCTACGGCCATGCATCCTGCAGTCATGCCTCCTGGGTCAGCCGAACCTCTGGACGACGATGTGTCGGTAAATCGGAGCGCATCCTCCAAGGTCACGCGCTTCGCGACGGACAGCATTGCGGCTCATCCGATCATCGCGCTGGTTGTTGCGGGCGGCTTCGGCATCGCGCTGGGGTGGCTCGTCAAGTCGCCGTTAGCGCGATCAGAAAACTGTTCCATCAGCATGTCACTGTTTCTACAACGATTCATTCTTTCCCTGCCAATCCTATGTCCAGCTTCTCAAGACTTACACGCGACATTATCGACCTTTGCGAATTGCAGATGCAGTTGCTTTCGGTCGACTCGCAGGTCGCAAAGCGAAAGCTTGCCAGGGCCGGGCTGCTTGGTGGGATCGCCGCAACGCTTGCTGGCTCGACGCTAACCGTCTCGCTGGTCGGGGCGGGATTCCTTTTGGCCGAGACCACAGAGCTTTCAACCGGAGGCGGCTTGCTGGTGGTCAGCGGAATTCTTGGCGCGGTCGTCATCCTGTTGTTGGCCGTTTCATTCTCGGCAATTAAATCAGCGGGGGCGGCAATGAGCGAAACCAAGTCTGAATTCGCCGAGAACCTGCGTTGGCTCAAAGCGACGCTTGTGTCCCCGCAGTCCTCCCCTCGCAATCAATACCGAAGCGAGGCGTTCGATCAACGCGGAGCCGCCAGTCGTGGCTCGATGCGTGCGGACGCCCGATTGTCCACTGAACCTGTTTCCCCCTTTTTTGAGAGATAACACCATGTCGACGTCAATTCATACTCCTTCCGATCCGAACAGCAGCCGCGTTTCTGAGCAAGCTCGCGAGACCGCGCAGAAGGTAGCGAACAACGCGATGGATGTCGGGCAGGACGCGGCGCGTCACTTCGTCCAAGAACCTGCGCAAGACTTGTTCGCGCTGGCAAAGTCGTACGCAAAAGAAAAGCCAGATGTCGCTGCCTGTTGGGCTTTCGGACTTGGCGTCGTTGTCGGCTGGAAGTTGCGGGGCTGATGCTTCCCGCCAGAATTTCGCGGTCGGCAAGTGTCCGGAAGCTGCGTGAAATCTTGAAAAATCGTCGTCGAATCGACAACCAGTTCGCCCACTGATATTCTCCTGGAATGAATTTCCGATGAACACAGGTGCAACGCTCCCTGAACTCATTTCTCAGCCAAGATCCAAGTGGTCGAACTCCATGCCCAGTCTGCTCGTCATTGACGACGATCGAACCATCCTCGCTCTGGTGGAAAAGGCTCTTACTCCGATCGCGGATATCACGACGGCCGCCAACGCGACGGATGGGCTTGAGATGTTGCGATCAGGAGACTTTGATGCGGTGCTGTTGGACATCCAACTTCCCGACCAGAATGGGTTAGCGGTTTATTGCGAGATACGCGAATATGATCGCCGCATCCCGGTGATCTTCATGACCATCGAGGCGGCCAGCAACACCGCGATTGAAGCGATGCAGTTGGGGGCGTTCGACTACATCGCTAAGCCGTTGTCGGTCGATCCGCTTCGCGACCTCGTTGAAAAGGCGTTCCAACAGCGTCAGATCAGCAGTGTGCCCGTTGCGATCTCGGCCGACGATAAAGATGCTGACCCGTCGGGAGAGCTCTTCATCGGTCGGTCGCCTGCGATGCTGGACGTTTTTAAAGCGATCGGTAAGGTTGCCAAACAAGACGTTCCCATTTTGGTTCGCGGCGAAAGCGGGACCGGTAAGGAGCTTGTCGCACGGGCGTTGTTTCAATACAGCCATCGCAGCGAAGAAATCTTTGTCGCGGTCAACTGTGCGGCATTGCCAGACAACCTGTTAGAGAGCGAGCTTTTCGGACACGAGAAGGGTGCGTTCACGGGCGCCGAAAGTCGACGCATCGGCAAGTTCGAGCAGTGCAACGGCGGCACGTTGTTCCTGGACGAGATCGGAGACATGGCTCCAACCGTGCAGGCGAAGGTGCTTCGCGTCCTGCAAGAGCAACGGTTCGAGCGAGTCGGCGGCAACAAAGAGCTGACCACGAACGTGCGGATCATCGCGGCCACCAACCGGCCGCTCGAACAGATGGTTGAAGAGGGCGACTACCGCGAAGATCTGCTCTATCGACTCAATGGCGTGACCATCGAGCTACCGCCTTTGCGGGAAAGACTGAGTGACGTTCCCGCTCTCATTCGTTTCTTCTTGGCACAAGCGAAGCAAGAATTTAATAAGCCCGACCTTGAAGGACTCGCCCCGGAAACGGTTGAACGGCTGACGGCCTATCACTGGCCGGGCAACGTACGGCAGCTTCGGGCGGTGATCCGTCGGTGCGTGCTTGATACGGTCATGCCGGTGATCACGCCAGACGTTTTGCCGACGGCGATCACCGGTCGGGGCGAAACCAGCGAAGTAGTGTCAGCAGTCGCAGGCGAGGAAGGCAGTCAACTGCCGCAGTTGGTGCGCCGTTTGCTAAACGAACGGTCTACAAATGTTTATTCCGAGTCAATGGAGTATATGGAACGATTTGTGATCTTGACGGTGTTGCAAGAGACCAACGGCAATCAGAGTCAGGCAGCAGAAATCCTCGGCATCACGAGAGGAAAGCTGCGTGATCGAATCCATGCCTACAACATTAGCCTGAAAAGCGATGTTTCCGTTGACAATTCTTGAGCCGGACGGCAGTAGGACGATGACCGAACAACAACGACGTCGCTTCTCCGAAGCACTTTCGCGACTTGGCGATGACGAAAGCACGTTAATGATGCTGGCGGGAATGGTCGCCGAAGACGCACCGGAGATGCTGGCGAAAATGAACGAACATGCGAAAGATGATGAACTGACCGAGTACGCAAAGACCGGTCATGCAATGAAAGGATTGCTAAGCACGTTCGAGACGGGAGAGCCAGTGAGCGAGTTGCAGCCGATCATTGATGCGGCTCGTGTCGGTGACCGTGAAACCGTTCTCCACCTTCACGGCAAGCTCGCACCCCAGATTGAGATCTTGATGGGCGAGATCGGCGACGTGGCGCAGATCGCATAACAAACAGGTCGGGCAAATTTTTACACAGGGGTCCTGGCGAGTCCTACGACTTCTCGCTTGATAGCCAGGAACTTCTATGCTTGCCTTCTTCAATTTTGTTCTGTACGTCCTATTTGCGATCTTAGTAATCGGTTCGCTGCTTCCGCTTTCGTCCAGTCCGCATTGGTTGATCCGAAACTGGGACTATCCCCGCGTCCAGATCGTTGCCATTTCGATTGCTGCACTCGTCGTGTTTTTGTCCGTAAATTTGCTCGTCAGCAGACCTAGCAAAGCGTCAATAGCGATCGTCGTCAGCCTGACTCTGCTGATTTCCACGTGGCACCTGTTCTGGATAGTTCCCTACACGTCCTTGGTATCGCCCCAGGCGAAGGCATGGAAACCGCTCGCGAAAACGATCGATGATGATCTTCGCCGATTGCGGGTCTTGATCAGCAACGTTGAAATGGAGAACGATCAGTTCAACCATTGGAGCGACGTCGTTGAGAAAGCGGACGCGGACATCATGATTGTGGCGGAGGTCGATGATCGCTGGGCCGAGACGCTCGCAAAATTGAGTCCGGTGTATCCCCATCAGGTCGTCCTTCCGCAAGACAACTGGTACGGGCTGGCAATGCTGTCGCGTCTGCCGATCATGGAACACAAGGTCCGCTATCTGGTCCAGGATGACGTGCCGTCCATCGACGCGATGGTCCAGATGCGAAGCGGTGATCGGGTGCGAGTGGTCGGCGTTCATCCGAGGCCGCCCGAACCGATCCGAGACAACGACGCGACGGCGCGAGATGCCGAACTGATGCTTTGGGGCGAAGAGCTTGCCGACGACGATCGACCGATTGTGATCGGCGGCGACTTGAACGATGTCGCGTGGTCGCAATCGACCCGATTGTTTTTGCGACTCAGCGAGTTGCTGGATCCGCGATTGGGGCGTGGTTTCTTCAACTCGTTTCACGCCGAGCATCTCTGGATGCGGTTCCCGCTCGACCACGTCTTTCATTCGACGCATTTTACAATTCGTGACATGCAACGCCTGCCGCACGTCGGTTCGGATCACTTTCCAATCTTTATCGACCTGCAGCTATCCCCGGTCGACCGTGGCGATCACGAGCCGCTTGAGAAGAAGTCCGACGATGAAGCGGAGTCCGAAATGAGGCTTGATCGGGCCGAGGAGAAGCACGATCTGGACGTGGAATCGATCGATGAAGCCGATCAAAAAGATGAAGCCGATCAAAAACATGCGGCCGGGTCATAGGGATCGCCGTTGAGTCGTAAGGATCGTCGTTGAATCGAGTTGTAAACCGATCGATCTTCAAATGGACACGTCGACCGGTTTCCTGTCGCGGTTTGTATCCTGCCGCGGTTTGCAACCTCAGCCTACCAATCGCTCGCTGCCGATCACGTTGGCGAAAATCGCCTTGTCCAATTTTGGATGTTCGTCGGAGCTATGAATCACGGAAACGTCCCCGGTCGTCTCGAATACAACCGCCAGGACTTGATCGAACGAGAAAGCGTTGGCCTCCCGTAGCTTTCCGTACAAGTCCGACTTGGTCATGTTGGCTCGATCCAAATTTTCATCAAGAATCGTTGAACCGGACATCAGTAGCAGCGGCGCGTTGTCAACTACTTTGCTGAAACGGTCCGACTTTCGCCGAGCGATCGCCAGCAACCACTGGCCCCCGAAGACGCAAAAGATTGCGAACAGTCCCATGAACAGGGTTGGTGATGGCGACGTGATCGTGGCCCCGAACAAGGACCCCGTCGCGATGGTCATGGCGAAGTCTGCCGCTGACATCTTGGAGAAACTTCGCAGTCCGACTAAACGTGTGTAAACCAGGATGCCAAGGTAAACGCACAACGTGGAAATCAAAATCATTCCCAACTGGGACGGACTCGCGGCAATCCATTGATCGAACATGGGAGGTCTGCAAGGGGAAAGGAGAAACGGATCGCCGCATTCAAAAAGACGTTGACCGATGGCGATCATTGACCGATCTAAATCAAACGGTTTGACTCATTGCTTGATCGAAACGGAGATCAAATTCCGCGAATAATTGCAGTGTTTCGGGACGGTCGAGAGCCGCTTGAACTTCGCTCGTCCCAAATCCTCCCTTTGACTCGACATCAAGCTCCTCCCACGAAGCGTCCTCACTTTCGACCACCTGCTTTGCACTTTTGATCGCTGCCGATTTCCATCCGTCGACGCTGGTCAGCGCGTCGGCGATGGCGGCTTTGACGACTCGAAAATCCATTCGCTTGAAGGACTCGTCAAATGCAGCCTGCATCTTCGCGGCCTGTTCAGCGTCGCCGCTCAGCCGCTCAGTTTTTAGGTAGCGTTCCAATGTCCGGCCCAACAGAACGGTTCGCATGACTTCCAGAGGAACTCCACGGACCGATGTCGCGATCGCCAACGCCTTGCGGATCGGGAACACCAGCAGCTTGATTGGGGCTTTGGCGACTTTCGACGCCATCCCAGAGAACCAACCGCGGCGGTTACCATAGAACGGCTTCAAATCGTCCAACAGCGAACTTTGCTGATAGGCTGCGAGCGTTCGCGAAACGACGAACCGGTGGCAGCGGTCGCGAACAAGGTCGTCCACAAACGGAATCGGAATGAATCTTGATGCGGCGGAGACGATCGCGGCGGCCACCCACTGATGCGTCAGCCAAGGATTGGAGGGGATCGTCGCGGCCATGAGAAGATTCCAGACGGGTTTTTCAGTGTTGATAAACTTCGATTGCAAACGTCATGCCGAGTAATGCACCAGTGAGCGAGGCCGCACGAACGCTTTCCTCGCTTGATCGACTCGCTGCCAATCGTTGCACCGGAGTTTGACGGAGGCGCATAAGTGGTCGTTGACCATGCCCATCGACTGCATCAATGCGTAACAAGTCGTCGGGCCGACGAATGTCCAGCCTCGTTGCTTGAGGGCTTTGCTCAGCCGCGTCGATTCCTCGGTGACCGCCGGCACGTCCGATCGGTTGGCAAACTTGGGCGAGCGTTTTGGCTCGAACTGCCAAAAAAAAGCGGCCAGAGACCCGAACTCTTCGGCCGTCTCGATCGCTCGCGCCGCGTTGTTGATGGTCGACCGAATCTTCCCGCCGTGGCGGACGATGCCTGCGTTGGTTAACAAGCGGACGACGTCGGCCTCGGTAAATTTGGCGACGCGGTGCATGTCGAAGTCGTCAAAGGCATCGCGAAAGGCTTCCCGTTTTCGCAGGATCGTCAGCCAGCTTAGGCCGGCTTGAAAGCCTTCCAGACACATCTTTTCATACAGCCGCCGATCGTCGCCGACCGGCATGCCCCATTCGTGATCGTGATAGGCGATGTAGCCGGGATCGGTGCCGCACCACCAGCACCGTCGAACACCGTCGGGGTGAACGATGAAGTTGGAATTTGGCTTTCCCGAATCGGCGGCCATCAGTTCGCCTGGACGCGGAAGCGAATGTCCGTGATCTTTTCGCCGCCGACGTCGCCTTGCATCTTTTTTAAGATTTGACGTTTCTGAAAATTCAATTCTTGAAGCGATACGGAATCGGAAACGTAGACTTGCAACACGCCTGCTCGCAGATTGCCGACCTGGCATGCCGGGGCAAGAATCGGATCGACCGCCGCGGCCAACGATTCGCTTAAGTGTTCGCTAACGACGCTTTGGGCGTAGCCTTTTCGCGACATCAACTGGCTGACCAGCGAACCGATCTTCCGCACCCGAGGCTTGGCGGACGCATCCAACCCGCCACCGAATTTTAAACGCTCTTTTTTGAGCTTCGTCTTGCGTGGTGGCATGGTCGATGACGCAGAGGTTGGTTTGGCGACGTTGATGGCGATCGAAGTGTAACATGGCGGCCGGTCGGGGACAGCGGCGGCGGGCGACATGGTCGGTGGATGGACATGGCCCTCCAAAATCGTTCAACTTTTACGCATTGCTGACTGCATGGATGTTTTAGGTCCTCAGAATGCGTGCCCGAGACCGGAACGCATGCCGGAGAGTTGCCGTTGTTCGATGAAGAACCTTTGCCCGCCAATGAGACGCCGCTGGTCATCGTCGGATGGCGGGAATGGGTCGCATTGCCAGACCTTCGCATTGCCCACATCAAAGCGAAGATCGATACCGGAGCGCGATCGAGCAGCTTGCATGCGTTCGAGATTGAGCCGTTTCGCAAATCCGACGAACGTTGGGTAAGGTTCCAAGTCCATCCGATCCAGCGGCGCGATCAGTTTACGATCGCGTGCGAAGCGCCGGTGCATGACATCCGAAATGTGAAAAGTTCGAGCGGGGTTTCGGCCGAGCGGTACGTGATATTGACGTCGGTGCTTTGGATGGGCCAGCAGTGGACGGTCGAACTGACGCTGGCCGATCGCACGCAAATGGGGTTTCGGATGCTGGTCGGTCGCGAAGCGGTGCGAGGCCGTATGTTGGTCGATCCGGCAAGGTCATACTTCGGCGGACGGCCGCCCCGACGACGACGACGACACCCGCATCCTTGATTGGTTCCGAATTCCTATTTCTGGGTCAACACTGTCGGTGTCGACACTTTCGGCGTTGTCAATGTCGGTGTCCCCACCTTCGGTGTTGTCAGTGTCAGTCGGCACCTCCAGTGTCGCGCGTCAAAAACTTTTTTTCCTTTTTCGTCTTTCGAGTTCCACAATGAAGGTTGCGATCCTTTCGCGAAGCCGACGCTGCTACAGCACCAAACGCCTTTTCGAGGCTGCGAAGAAACGGGGTCATGATGTCAAAGTGCTCGACACGCTTCGTTTTTCCATTGATCTGGAACGGGGCGAACCAGATTTGTTTTACCGGTCGAAACAACTCAGCCACTATGACGCGATCATTCCTCGAATCGGCGCGTCGATCACGTACTTTGGCACCGCGGTTGTTCGCCAGTGCGAACAGATGGACATCTTCACGGCCGCGTCATCGGCCGGCATCGCAAACTCTCGCGACAAGCTGCGTTGCCTGCAAATCCTCAGCCGTCACCAAATTGGCATTCCGCAAACCACGTTCGTGCGAGAGAAACGCGACGTGTTGCCGGCGATCGAGCGTGTCGGTGGCGTGCCGATCATCATCAAACTTTTGGAAGGTACCCAGGGTGTCGGCGTGATCCTGGCCGACTCGGTCAAGATCGCCGAAGCAATCATCGAAACGCTGCAAAGCACTCGGCAAAACGTGCTGGTGCAAAAATTCGTGGCCGAAAGCAAAGGTCGCGATATCCGCGCCTTCGTCGTCGGCGATCAAGTCGTTGCGGCGATGCGACGTGTCGCACAGGGCACCGAGTTCCGCAGCAACGTTCACCGCGGCGGCAAGACCGAACGCGTGGTATTGGATGACGAGTACTGCGAAACGGCGGTTCGTTCGGCGCAGATCATGGGCTTGCGAGTTGCCGGTGTCGACATGTTGGAAGGCAACGATGGGCCGCAGGTCATGGAAGTCAATTCGTCGCCGGGACTCGAAGGCATCGAGCACTGCACGCAGTTGGACATCGCCGGCGCGATCACCGATTACATCGCCGCGCAAGTCGACTTTCCCGAGATCGATTTGCGTCAACGGTTGACGGTCAGCCGCGGCTATGGCGTGACCGAAATTTACATTCCAGACGGATCAGAGTTCTGTGGCAAGTCGATCGACCAATCCGGCCTGCCCGAACAGGACATCAACGTGTTGACGCTGTATCGCGGCGCGACAGTGATCCCAAACCCTCGGCTAAAACGCACATTAGAGCCACACGACCGACTGCTGTGCTTCGGCAAGCTAGATGCGATGCGAGGCATGATCCCGGAAAAGACTCGCAAGCGTCGCCGCCCGAAAGTCAAAAAACTGTCCACGGACGTGGAGTCGACTCTCGACGCTTGACCGAATCTCAGGCTCGCAGCGAATCGAGTTTTGCCTGAGCCCCGCCGTCATCGATGGCCTCGGTCGCGATCGCAACGCCTTCGACCAGCGAGGTCGCCTTTCCGACCAGCAGCAGCGCCGTCGCCGTGCCCGCGATGACCGTGTCGCGTGGCGGTCCCGGTTGGCCGGCGAAGATGCCGCGAATCATCGCGGCGCTCTCGACCGGGTCGGAGGCGGCAAGCGACGTTGCGTTGCAACGTTCGAGCCCAAAGTCAGACGCGGACCAGACGTGCGTTTGCTTTGCTTCGCTAGTCACTTCGATCGCCGTCGTCGTCCCGTCCAGCGACACTTCGTCTTGCCCGTCGGATGCGTGAAGCACGAACGAACGTGTCGTGTCCAGCATCGCGATCGCGTCGGCAACTTTTTGCTGGGCGTCGACCGACGACGTGCCCAGCAATTGATGCGTCGCGCCGGCGGGATTGCACAGCGGTCCCAGCAAATTGAACAACGTCTTGACGCCCAGTGTGCGACGCACGCCGACGACGTGCCGCATCGCCGGGTGAAGTTTTGCGGCGAAGCAAAAGCAAATGCCAATCGAATCGAGACGCTCGGCGACCGCGACGGCGTCGGATTCGATTCGCACGCCGAGCTGTTCCAGCACATCGGCCGAACCCGACAGGCTGGTCGCCTTGCGGTTGCCGTGCTTGGCCACCGCGACGCCGCAAGCCGCCGCGACGATCGCGACCGCGGTGCTGATGTTGAAGGTGCCGCTGCCGCTGCCGCCGGTGCCGCAGGTGTCCAAAAGCACCGGATGGTGGTGAGGAATGCGAGTCATGTGGCGACGCATCGCGGACGCGGCACCGACCAATTCGGTGACGGCTTCGCCCTTTTGTTTGAGCGCCAACAACAACGTGCCGACGGCGTCCTCGTCCGCTTCGCCTCGCAACATCGCATCGATCAAGTCGCTCGTCTGATCGATCGTCAAGTCTTCGCCAGCCAACGCCCGGTCGATCGCACTTTGGAACGGGGACGGGTTGAGAGCTGACATCACGGGGCCGAACGGTAAGGACAAGGGGCAACCAAAGGGCAGGATAGCGAATCCGAAAAGGCTGTTAAATTACGGGGTCGCTCAAACGTCCCCGAAATTCTAAACTTAGGCGATGACACGCAAGATAATTATCGATTGTGACCCGGGCATCGACGACGCTATCGCATTGGCGATCGCGTTATTTGATCCACGGATCGAAGTGCTGGCCATCACCGCGACCGCCGGCACCGTCGAGGCGGACCAGGCGACCAACAACGTGACCGCCATCGTCAACCAATTGGACCCGCTTCGCTACCCGCGGATCGGAACGGCGTCGCCGATCGTCGGAGCACCGGTGCTGGACGACAGCTACCTGAACGGCACCGATGGGCTGGGCGAATTTCAATTCGAGGCGTCCGCAAGACAAAACCCGACGCCAAGCGAAAAGCTGATCGGCGATCTTGTTCACCAGCATCCCAATGAAATCACGCTGGTGTGCTTGGGACCGCTTACCAATCTGGCCCGGCTTTGTCATCGTGACCCGACGGCGATCCCGCTGATCAACAATGTCGTCATCAGCGGTGGTTCGATCGGCTATCCCGGCAACGCGACGCCGATCGCCGAACGAAACTTCTTTTTCGATTCGGTCGCGGCCGATGAAGTGTTCGCGTCGCCAACGACGAAAAGCTTGGTGCCGCTGGACGTGACCGAGGAAGTGCTGTTCGGTGTCGACCTGCTGGAACACTTGCCGCCGAAAACGTCCAAGGCCGGCGAACTGCTGCACAAGCTGCTGCCATTCGCGTTTCGAATGGCTCACCAAAAGCTCGGCCGCGAACTGATTCCGCTGTACGACGCGACGACCATCCTAAGTGTCGTCGAACCCGAATTGTTCACCTGGGAAGGCATGGCCGGCCGAGTCGAAACGAAGGGCGAGCTGACTCGCGGGATGACGATCTTCGATCAACGCCTCCGCCGCGAATGGCCGATGAACATGGAAGTCGCCGTCGAAGTCGACACGGAAGAAGCCCAAGCCGCCATCACCCGCTCGATCCGCTACGCGGGCCAGCAGTCGTAGCGAACGCGAAGGTCAGTATTCTGATCACGTTCGATCCTTGCCGGACTCTCCTAGCGCTTCCAGCGGGACACCGTCAGGTTCAATCTTCGTTTCACAGTTAGCCGCAGGCGTACTCCATCGGTGCTCCCGTGTGCCTGCAGTTTCGTTTCAGAGAAACCGCGATATACACCCGGCGAGAAACGCCCGAATCAATGTGCCGATGTTGGTCAGGCCGATCCTCAATACGGCAACGCCAGCATCCTGAAAGACGGTAAAGTCGTCTTCAACATTTGTGGGAACGAGTTTCGCTTGGTTGTCTGGATCAATTACGAATTCTTCACCATTTACATTCGTTTCATCGGAACGCATCGCGAATATGACCAAATCGACGCGCAAACCATCTGAAGCCCCGAGACCGAAGGTGATCAAGACCGAGCGGGACCATCAGCGTGCGCTTACTCGGGTCGAGGAATTGTTTGCCGCCAAGTCGGGCACGCCTGATGGCGACGAACTGGAACTCTGGTTGTTATTAATCGAACAATATGAAGAGTCTGCTTTTCCTGTGGATCTCCCCGGTCCGATCGAAGCGGTACGATTCCGCATGGATCAAGCCAATCTAAAGCAACGCGATCTGATTCCCATCCTTGGCAGCAAGAGCAAGGTGTCAGAGGTACTTAACGGCAAGCGTGACTTGTCGTTGACGATGATTCGCAAACTTCACGAACATCTGGGTATTCCGGCGGAGGTTTTACTTCAGGAGCCAGACGCGGATCTACCGGATGGCGATTTCCTCAAGTTGGGCAAGCGCTTCCCACTCGGCGAAATGGTCAAGCGTGGTTGGCTCGATGACGTTGTTGACTCACTAACCGATGCGAAGGCACAGATTGAAGATGCATTGGCCAAGTTTGCCGCTCCCGTCGGCGATCCTACCAAGCAGGCTGTCTTCAAACGCCAGAACGCTCGCTGCGGCAATGCCACCGATGGCGCAGCGCTAGTCGCATGGCAGATTCGGGTGATGAGTCTTGCGAAGAGACAAGAACACGTCACCTACCGCGCTGGAACGGTTGACGAAGGCTTTCTGGGCGAAGTTGTCCGGTTGAGCTTCTTCGACAATGGGCCCACTTTGGCTCGGGAGTTCTTGTCCAAACATGGAATCCACTTAGTCGTCGAACGGCATCTTCCTAAAACGTATCTGGATGGTGCCGCAATGCGACTGAACGACGATGGACGACTGGTGGCGTTGACGCTTCGTCACGATCGGCTGGACAACTTTTGGTTCGTGCTGCTTCACGAGCTTGCCCACATTGCCCTGCATATTGATACCGAAGTTTGTGAAGCCGTTTTTGATAACCTTGATGAACGCGGGACCGATCGAATCGAACGCGAGGCTGATGAACTGGCAAAGGAGGCCCTCATTCCAAGGTCAGAGTGGAAGGTTGCCAAATTAACAAAAAAATCAACCGTTGCCCAAGTCAGGCAATTTGCTGAACGATTGCGGATCCATCCAGCTATCCCTGCCGGTCGAATTCGTTTTGAGGGTCAAGATTACCGCATTCTCTCCCAGTTGGTGGGAAGTCGTCAGGTCCGTAAACAGTTCGAATAGGCGTAACATGGGTATCCTGAAAGACGTTTTCCAAGTCCCCATGCCAGTCAACGCATGACAAGCACACCGAAACACAACAAGCTTGACGAGCGAAACCACGTCGAACTGCCGTTGCTCGAGCAACTCGGCGCGCTCGGGTGGGACGTTATCGATCAAGGCGAAAGCTTGGGACATCGTTGATCACTATCTGACACATGTTTTCCCAAACGGTTTCAAGGCGCAAATGGTCGCCACATCGCAGGAAGCATGTGTTCGATACAATCACAACGATCTGCCGCACTTGAAGAAGTACTCGGACAGATCCAAACATGAAGCAAGTATCAGAAGCTTCAAGCTTGCGTTCGGAAGCGGAGACGAGGGCGTTGATGTTGATGGATTGGGGGGCGACGTCGGGTTCCTGATTGGGAAGAACATGCTGTTGACCGGTTTCGATGCGCCGGTGGAACAAGTGTTGGCCAACCACACGCCGCGATTCTGGAACATTGTCCGAAGCCAAATCGCAGACGCGGACAAGGCGAAGCAATGGTTGAAGGAACACGGTCAGATTCTCGAAGAAGATATCTGAACAGTCCCCAGGCCTACTTACACGTTTTATCGTGCGACATCAGTCCCAAAGGATCGTAGCGTCAATTTTGAAGTCCGAAACGCCGATCAAGTGCTGGGCCGAGAATGGACTGGGCGGGCGACAACGCTGCCGGGTGGTTTTCGTTCGGCATGATCCGCGAATGGGAATGTCTCTACAATGTTGCCCACGATCGCACGGTCATTCCGCGTTTAAATCGAAACCGCAAGAAACGCGGACTGGTCCAAGTTTGACGCGACCACATCACATCACATCACATCGCGGCGCAGGCGGTTTCTAGGTGCCATGCGGATTGGATTTTTTCTAGCAGCGATCGTTCTTCGTTGCTGGTGACCGAGTCGGCGGCGATGACGTGGGCCAGTGCCGTCATCCAGTCTTGCTTCTGAGGGGGCGTTAAATTTGCCAGCCGCGTGATCGCATGATCGATCAGCTCGTCGTCCAATTGGTTCGCGGGAAGACGGACCGCTTCGCCGAGGCCTAGATGGTGCCAACCGCGTGCGAACTCGTAATCCGACAACGGCGATTCGCCGTCGTACGTCGCAAGCGCGGACATGACGACCAGCGAACAAATTCGTGCGTCGTCATCGGCCAACCTTGTTTTCGTTTTGCGAGATGATGTATCGGCGAAACGGTTGGCCGTGAACACCATCTGCATCACTTCGCTGGTGTAATTTTTCTCGCCGAACGTCGGCGGGGACTGGATGGAAGTTTGGTACAACGGGGAGTGATCGCCGCGAGGATCGATCGCCGCCAAACGCTGCGGGATCGACGGATGCGATGAAAACCATCGATGCGATCGCGTCGGTTCGACGAATAACATCGGGGCGATGATCGACGCCATCGCGTGGTGCATGGTACCGCCCGATGGATGTGCCAAGATGCGGCGAAGCGCGTTGGCGAGGGGCCGCGGATGACGGGTTCTAAATACCGCTTCGGCGTCGGCGAGCGATTCGCGGGTTCGACCCAACGACATCGTTAGCGCCGTCGCGGCCAGCGTTCCAAAGATGCCCAGCGGCCACAGCAGCAAGCCCAGGCCGACGTAGCACCAGCCAGAAAAATCGTACTCGTTCGACGGATGTTCGCTGCGGTGACGGCCGAGCGAAAAGAGCGATTCGGCGAGCGTTCGGATGCCGCCAAGGCCTAACAAGATCGACGTCAGACGCGTGCCCAATCGAGTGTCCCCGTGGACCAGGTGACTGAACTCGTGCGCAACGACGGCTTGCAACTCGTCTCGCCGCAAACACTCGATCGCCGGTGCGGTCACGCAAAGGATGCTGTCTTCGGGCGTCAGACCGGCCGCGAACACGTTGATGCCGGGTTGATCATCCAGCACGATGACGTAGGGCGGAATCGTTTTGTACGCGATCGCGATTTCTTCAACGATGTTCATCAGCCGGCGTTCGTCGGCGCTGCCATTGTCGATGGATCGACCACCAATGGCCAGCCCGATCGCCCAACCGCCGCGGCGCTGCAAACGTCTTCGTTCGATCGTGGTGACGGCGAACAGTCCCGTCGCCGCGACCGCGGTGAACAAGAGACTGCTGAACCAAAACGCGCGTCCGGGATCGACGCATCGCGTGTCGACATCGCCAGCGGCAACCGGCTGGAACGCGGCGACGAACGGTTTCGTGACGCCGATTCGTTCGTCCGTCTTGTTTTGGTACGGACTGATGCTCGCGAACAGAAAGACGATCGGAAACATGCTGGCATATCCAAGCACGACGCCGGTCGCGATCGCCGTGAACGTCTGCGTCAGCACGACGAACACGAACAGATTCGCGGACATGCGAATCGCACGCGTCTTTCGAGTTACAAAGTCAAGCACCGGAGAATCCTCGTTTGGACTACGAGGCGGTTTGCAGCGTCAAGTCGGCTCGCGGGGCGACGTAGATTTCCGGCTGGGCGTCGAAGTTCAACGTTTGCAAATCATCACCAAATCCGATCGCACCGGCAAACATCACCGTCGGAAACGATTTTCGTCCGACGTTGAACGTCGTCACGTCGTTGTTGAACAATTGACGTGCGAACGCAATTCGGTTTTCGGTGCTGGTCAATTCTTCGGTCAAACCGGCAACGTGATCGCTGCCCTTGAGTTCCGGATAGGCTTCGATGACTGCGGCCAAGCGGCCCATCATGCCGCCCAGCATCGCTTCGGAGGCGGACCAATTTCCCATCGCTTCGGAGTCGGCCAGGTTTCCGCGGACGGCCGAAAGATTCGATGACGCTTTGGAACGCGCCGCGATGACGGCTTCCAACGTTTCGCTTTCGTGCGTCAAGTAACCTCGCACGCAATCGACGAGCGCTGGGATCAGATCGTAACGACGCTTTAGTTGGACTTCGATTTGCGCAAAACTGTTCATCGCTTGCGCCTGACCGACGACCAAGCGGTTGTACTTCGGCACGATCGACGTGGCTAGAACGATCGTCGCGACGACGACGCAAACAACGGATATCAACATAGCAGTGACTTTTTAAGGAGAGAGTTTTCTAGCGAGACTCGGGCGTCCACATGCCCCAGCGTGTGACCAAGCGTTTCCAGTCTTCGATCAAAGCCGAGCCAAGAAACGCGGCGTTGGAGGCGTAGCGGGGAACCAATCGTTTCGGGTCCGTCATCATTCGGTAAGCCCATTCCATGCCGACACTTTGCCATAATCTTGGAGCGCGTTTGGCGGTGCCGGCGATGAAGTCGAACGAAGCGCCAAGCTGAATACTGACGGGCACGCCGAGCCGTTTGTAGTTCTGGTGAATCCATAGTTCGCCCTTGGGTTGGCCGAACGCGACCAGCAAGATGTGTGCTCCGGAGGCTTGGATGCGACTGTCTTGGGCGGCCTGTTCTTCCTCGGTCAGTTCGCGAAAGGGCGGGGATTCGACTCCGGCGATCGTCAAGCCGGGATACTGTTTCTCCAGCCGGTCGGCGCACGTGGCGGCCACGCCGGGCTCGCCGCCAAGAAAGTAGATGCCCCATCCTTTCTCGGCGGCCCGCTGGGCAAGCCCATAGATCATCTCACTGCCCGCGACGCGCTCGGGAAGCGCCTTCGCGCCCAGTTGGCTGCGCCAAACAATCGGTTGACCGTCGGCCAGGATCAGATCGGCATCGCCGGTGACCGTTCGCATGTCGTCGCGTTGGTGGTTCAGCATCGCGTAGTTCAGGTTCGCCGTGATCACCATCGACGGTTGCCGCCGACGGATCATGGCATCGATCGTATCGATCGATTTTTCCAACGTGACGTGATCAAATGGGACGCCCCAAACGAGACTACGGTGATGCGTCGGAACCTCGTCGGTCGGCTGCGTTGGGGTCCTCGTCGTCGGCGGATTAATTTCCGGAACGACCGCAGGGATCCCCGGAGCAACGACAACGGGAACGGTGACGGGTGCAAAGCCAGTGTTCGAGTTGGAGACTTCAGTGGGGAACGACATGACGAAACCGAATCGGCGGAAGCGGAAGGGGCAAAGCGGCGGAACGAAACGCAACGCCTGCTGTCAAACGCTAGGTCACCGATAGAATGAACTGCGTCGTCGGTCCGACCGGTCATGCCTTTGAAGTGCGATCGCCGGTGCAGTGATAATGGTTGTGTGGTTTGATCCGTTTGTGTCAGGAAAATGGCGTGTCGTTGAAGGTTGCCCCCCGTCGTCGCTTAATCGTTTTGTCGTTTGATTCGTTGGCGACCGCGGCGGTGGGTTGTTACGGATCGTCGTGGAATCAAACGCCCGCGATCGACGTCATCGCGACCGGCGGCGCGGTTTGGGACCGATTGATGGTCACCGATGATCGATCCGATCCGATTCTGCGGCGTTGGTTCGGCTCCCATGAACAGAAGTCTGATGAACAGGGTTGGTCCGATGCGTGGCAGAAGTTTGGATCGCGAGAATTGATCACGGACAATGCCGGCGTCGGCCAAAGTGCAAAGTGCTTTGACCACGTCGTGACGATCTCGCACGACGTCGCCGATGCAAGCGACCTGCCGGCCGACGACATTGAATCGACGCGGCTGGCATCCCTGGTTGCCGCAGCGATCGAGCGAGATGCCGAAGAGCCGTCGTGGAGCGTGATGTGGTTGCACAGCGATTTTCTGAGTCGAGCGTGGGACGCACCGCGATCGCTGTTTCCGATCGATGAGGTCGAACTGGATCGGCCCGAGCCGGATGAGTACGGCGAAGTCGAAGATCTGGACGCGACCGACGATGGGCAGCCCGCCACCGATCCGATCTTTGATGACGTCGTCGTGCCGCACTTCTCGCTCGGTCCGTCGGATCGCGAGGATCCCGACTTGATCACGTCTTGGATGCGAACGTACGGGTGTCAGGTTCGACTGATCGACTGGATGATCGAGGTGCTGCTGAGTTCGATCGAGGTGGAAGATCCGATCGTCATGATCGTCGGCACCGGCGGTTTTTCGCTCGGCCAGAACGGATGGATCGGGCGCGGCGCGGGGCCGCTGCGCAGTCCGGAAATTCGGGTGCCACTGGTCGTTTCGGACATCGGTCCGGTTCGCATGCCAGCGATCACATCGACCGACATGGTCCCCAGTCTGCTGCGTGACTTGGCAATGGATGGGCTGGCGACTTCAGAAGCGGCAAAATCATGTTGGTCACCCGAGCATTGGGTGATGCCAATGGTAGACGACCGTGTGCCGACGCGATCGGACCGTGTGATCGCGGCGGTGACAACCCCGCAGTGGTTCTACGTTCGGGAACTGGATCAGCACGGCATCAGCGAAGAAGAACACTTGTATTTAAAACCCGATGACGTCGACGACTTCAACGACATCGGCCGCTTGCGGCTGGACGTGATTGACCAGCTAAGGCAGTAGTCCAGGTGGGGACGCACGCATGAGCGTCCCGATTTCGTAGCCGGGTTGCAAGTCCATTTGGATCAATCTCGAAGCTGAGTACGGTTTGGGACTGGAAGCTTGCCCACTGAAATCAAAACAAAAACCCCGGCGACCGGTGGGTCGTCGGGGTTTAAGTTTTTGGTCGCGAGTTTTGGTTCGCGAAGATTGAAATCGTGCTACGAAATCAAATGATCACCAAATTAGGCGTCGGTCGATGCGTCGGGTGACGGTGCCGGTGGGGCAGCTTCTTCGGCGGCATCGCTCGGGCTTTCCGGAGCGTCGGCGGCTGGGTCGGCAGCGGGTGCCGGAGCAGCTTTGTCAGCCGGGGCATCTTTGTCAGCGGGAGCAGCTTTGTCAGCGGGAGCAGCTTTGTCAGCCGGAGCGGCTTCAGCAGCGGGAGCCGATTCCATCGAGCCGCCTTCGCTGACGGTTTGAACGCTACCGGGAACCAACATTTCGCCCGGAGCCAAGTTGTAGTCGCCCGAGGTCGAGCCTTCCATCATCATCGGCTCGGCCGACATGACGGCGCCTTCGGTCATCATCGTTTCGCCGCCGCAGCAGGACGATTCCATGACCGAGACGGTTTCGCCACAGCAAGGCTCGGCGACTGGTGCCGGTGCGCAGCAAGCTTCCGGAGCAGGTTCGCAGCAAACCGGTTCGGGTTCACAGCAAACGGGTTCGGGTTCACAGCAAACGGGTTCGGGGGGCGCAGCAAGGCGATGCGTGCTTTGCTTTCAGTCCGGCGAACAGACCACCACCGCACTTGTTTCCCTGCAGCTTGGCGAACAATCCGCCTCCACCGCAGCCCGCCTCGGCAGTTTGCATCGTCGAAAGCGTTGCGGCAACCATCAACGCGATGGCGGCGATGCCGCGGATCAAACTTTGATTCATCTAAATCTCCCAAGATTCTCGGAGTGTTCGGTGCGATCCGAATTCGCACAAATGACGAAAAGCCCAAATCCTGGGGCTTCGTACCGAGCCGTCGGCAACACGCCGACTGTCGCTCGGTCTTCTTCCTTCGTCGACCGCAAGTTGTCAAGCTACGTAGTTTGTGAAGCTTTTGCGGATCGCTTAGTTTCGATAGTTACATTAACCGTCGGGAAACGCCTGTCAATTGGTGCCGAACGGTTCAGGGTTGGCCGAGCAAAAAGAAAGTCCACGAAGGAATAGCCCGCCAAACAGGCGAGCCGATGGGGAGGCAGCCGCTTATGCCAAGCAGGCTGCCACAAAGCGATCGCAAGGGAAGGAGGGTTTCCGCTAACGGTCCAAAGTGCCCTGGTTTGCCGCCGCAGTCGTTTCCGAACTCGTCTGGGCGGGAGTCGACAACAGCCTGGCCATCGCAGCACCATCCTCGAAATCGATGATCATTGGGTCTTGATTTGGGTCTAGTTCCATCGCCAGGCCGGAAATTCGCCAACCGACGGGCTCTTGCTGCAATGCCCAAACGACCTGGTATTCGTCCACGCCGCCATCGACGCGAGGTTCTTGCCAGGTGCATTGAACCAGCGAGGCATCGGGCTGGCCCGGCACGACGGAGGATCGAGTGACGGTGTACTTCGCGTCTGGCGAACCGATCGGTTGGACGTTGCGTCCGATCCGGGCAAGTTCGGATTGAGCGGTCTGAGTTAGCAACGCACCGGCCGCCGAATCTTGCCCGCCGCGTCGGATCCGGTCCAAGAACTGGCTGACGACATCGCTGGGGGAGGCTTGGCCGCCCGCCACCGAAGTATTCGCCACCGAAGTACCTGCCATCGAAGGAGTTGTCGTTGAACCACCCGCGAACGAGTTTGGCGAATTCGCGGTCGCTGACGCGGTCTCGGCCGGCTTCGATCCGCAACCGAGGGTCCCGATCGCGATCAGGCTAATGGAGAGTATGGAGAACAGGCATTGTTGACGTCGGGTCATGGTCGCACTCGGTCGCGGAGGGGAATGGGGCGGGATCGCGGACGGTTTTGTCGATCACACATCAGGTTTCTGATTGGGCGATACGAAAACGTCGGACCCGCAGTCAAGATCGGTGCCACCGATGCGAAGCAGTGAAGCAAGGAAGCAGTGAAGCAGTGAAGCAGTGAAGCAAGGACGGGCCCCTAAACTTTCGCAGTGTCATTCTTTCGCAGTGTCATTCTTTCGCCATCTCATTCACCTACCGCCGATAACCGGTTTGGCTCACAATACGCACCTGCCACCGTTTCCGCTTCCATCCGCGAGTCTGCTGCTGATGCCATCCGACGATTCCAACATCATTTCCGTCGACGGCCAGGAAGTGGACCTAAAAAACCGTACGCTGGCCGCTTTTTTGGCGTGGCTGATTCCCGGCGCGGGCCATCTTTACCAGGGCCGTACGACGAAGGGATGCTTGTTCCTGGTCTGCATCCTGTCGGCTTGGATCTTGGGCTTTGCGCTCGGCGGCGGTCACGTCGTGTACGCATCGTGGCAACCCGGCGACAAACGTTGGCATTATTTCCTGCAAGCCGGCGTCGGGGCGGCCGCGCTTCCGGCGTTGGTCCAAGGCAACCGCATGCGGCAAGCGACCGACCCGTCGACCGGCCGCACCTCGCCAGCCTACGAACCGCTTTGGGGCGGCTTCATGGCACCGCCATTTCGTCCGGTGATCGAAAACGAAGCCGACGAAGTGTCCGCCTGGTACGCCCGTCGCGGGGCCGGTTACGAAATGGGGACCTGGTACACCGTGATCGCGGGGCTGCTGAACATTCTGGTCATCTACGACGCGTTCGGCGGACCGCTGGCCGTGCCGATCAGCGGTCGTAAGAAAGACGACGAGAAAGAAAAATCGATCGTCGAAGGCCAAGCGGTCTGACGATGACTCGCTTCCAGAGTCCAAAATCTTGCTTTCCGCATCAGGTGATTTGAATGCTTTCCATCGGTCCGTCTTACCTTCTTTATTATGTCCCGCTGATCATCACGATCGCATTGGTCTTCGGCGGCACCCGTCACGAAGACACGTCGATGGTGCTGCGTCATGCTTGGCAAACCGGACGCTGGATCACCGGGTTCATGGCGATCATCTTCGCGGTCATCTGCGTCCTTGATTGGATGATCTAAGCATGCGAGTTCTTACCTTGGGCGCTGGCACGGTCGGCCGCTGGGTCGCCGACATGCTTTGCCAACGTCGTCACAGCGTCACCGTCGTCGATCACAATCCCGAAAACGTTCGCCGCATCAACAGCGAACTGGACGTGCGTGCGATCGAAGGCAGTGCGTCACGCAGCACCGTTCTGTTTCAAGCCGACGTGTGCGCCGCCGACATGGTATTGGCGGTCACCGGCGATGACGAAGTCAACATCGTCGCGGCCAGCATGGCCAAGGCGCTCGGCGCCCGACGCAGCATCGCGCGAGTGTACGCGCCGGCGTTTCGCGACTTGTCGACGTTCGATTACCAACGTCATTTCAACATCGACAGCCTGCTTAGCCTGGAACAGCTTTCCGCGTTCGAGCTCGCCCGCGCGATCCGCAACCCCGACGCGATCCCGCTGGAACACTTCGCCCGTGGCCAACTGGAAGTGTACGAACTGGACGTGAACGCCAAATCGTCCGCCGTCGATCACAAACTTCGCGATTTAAAATTGCCGCCGGGCATCCGCATCGGCTCGATCTCGCGTGAAGGCCGCATGTGGATCGCCAGCGGCGAAGACGAACTGCACGCCGGCGACCGCGTCAGCCTGATCGGGACGCCCGATACGGTCGCGAAGACACGCGGCATTTTCGTCACGCAGAACGAAGGCAAAGCCAAACAGCGAGTCATGATCGCCGGCGCGGGCGAAACGGGGTACCACTTGGCCGAATCGTTGTCGCGTCGCGATTACCGAATCGTGATGTTGGAACGCGATCCCGATCGCTGCGATCACATCGCAAAGATCCTGCCCAACGTCACCGTCATCCACGCCAACGCGAACCGCCGAACGATCTTGGAAGACGAGGGCGCCGGCAAGGTCGACTACTTCGTCGCCTGCACCGGCAGCGACGAATCGAACATCATGGCCGGCGTCGAAGCACGCGAGCTGGGCGCGTCGCGAGTGATGTGCGTCGTCGGGCGTCCCGATTACGCCAACGTCGTCGGCAAGCTGGGCATCGATCGCGCGGTTTCCGAACGGGACGTCGCCGCGCGTCAGATCATGGGCTTCCTAAACGAAGGGGCCATCATCAGCCAATCCCGTTTGCCAAACGGCTCGATCGGCGTTTACGAATTGGAAGTCATCGAGGGCGCGAAGGTGACGACGGCAAGCCTTGCCGAGTTGCCGCTGGCCGGCAAATGCTTGATCGCTGCGATCGACCGCGACGGGTTCGTCCGCGTGCCCAACGCGAACGATCAATTAAAAGCCGGGGACACCATCGTTGCGTTGATGGATCAAAACGCCTGCGAAGACACGCTGCGATTGTTCAACGCTTGAGGACCGGATGAATTTCAAATCGAATCAACAGTCAGTTTCGGTTTGGGCGGACGTCGGCGGAACGTTTACCGATTGCTTCGTCGTCCACCACGGCCAGAGAACGGCAACGAAGGTCCTCAGCTCGGGGCTGGTCTACGCCAGCGTCCAGTCGTTGGTGTCACCATCAACGCTGCGATTAAAACCTTTTCCCGCGTCGCACGTCGAAAACTTTTGGGTCGGTGCGACGGTCTGTGTGATCAATGACGACGGGCGTGCGACGCCGATCGGAAGAGTCACCAGCAGTGGTGACCAGCACCTGACGATGGATGCCGACGTTCCAGGCGACATCGCATCCATTCAGATCGGCGTATCCATCCAGATCGGCGCATCCATCCAGGCCGGCGCGGGCATCCAGATCGACGCGGGCATCGAATCGCCGGTCCTGGCGACGCGAATTTTGTTGGGTGTTCCGCTTGGTAATCGGTTGCCGAAGCTGGACGTTCGTTTGGGCACGACGCGAGGCACCAATGCGCTGCTGACGCGAACGGGCGCGGCGACGGCGCTACTGATCACCAAAGGATTCGGCGATGCGATCGCCATCGGCGAACAGGATCGACCGGATTTGTTTGCGCTGTCGATTCGCAAGTCGCCGCCGCTGTACCAAATCGTCGTCGAGGTGGAACAACGGATCGCGGCCGACGGCAGTGTGCTGAAGCCGCTGGATGAAGAACAACTTCGCGACGATTTGGTTCGGCTTCGAGATCAAGGGATCGAATCGCTCGCAGTCGCGCTGATGCACTCGCACGTCAACGACGCCGACGAACGATTGGCCGAGTCGATCGCGCGCGAGGTCGGATTCGTTCACATCAGCCGTTCGGCCGAAGTCGCCGGCTTGATCAAGTTGGTTTCGCGCGCGGAAACAACGACGCTGGATGCGTACTTGAATCCGATCTTGGCGGACTACACGGCAAAGGTTTGGCGGCAGCTCGGCGGCGAAGCGAATTGTCGTTTCCGGTTGATGACCAGCGGCGGAAACTTGGTCGCGCCGGATGCCTTTCGTGGCCGTGACAGCATCCTGTCCGGCCCGGCCGGCGGCGTGGTGGCACTGGCGGCCGTCGCGAAGGATGCCGGCACGATGCGAGCGATCGGGCTGGACATGGGCGGCACCAGCACGGACGTCAGCCGTTTCGAGAACAAAGTCGCCCGCCGCACTGAATCTCGCGTCGCCGGTGTCCGCGTGATGACGCCGATGATGGACATCGAAACGGTCGCCGCGGGCGGCGGTTCGATCTGCGATCACATGGGAGGCCGCTTGATCGTCGGTCCAGCAAGCGCGGGGGCCGACCCGGGACCGGCCTGCTACGGTCGCGGCGGCCCGTTGACGGTCACGGACGTCAACTTGCTGCTCGGTCGCATTCCCGAAAGCCGTTTTCCGTTCTCGCTTGATCGCGATGCCGCCGCCCGACAAATCGATACGATCATGCAGCGGATGGACTCCGGTGCAATCGATCGTTACGAAACGCTGGCCGAAGGATTCTTAAATCTGGCTGTTACTCACATGGCCGAAGCCGTCCGCACGGTCAGCACCGCGCAAGGATCCGACGTGCGGCAGATGACGCTGGTCGGTTTCGGCGGCGCATCGGGGCAACACCTATGCCGCGTCGCATCGGCGCTGGGCATCGGCCGAATCTTGGATCATCCCGACGCGGGCATGCTAAGCGCGCTTGGCATGGGCCTGGCCGATGTCGGCCGAGTGGTGACACGCGGCGTTTACCGTTTGCTGTCGCAGATCAATGCCGATGAAATGAAAGCCATCGTCGCGCAGATCACTGCGGAGGCTCGCACGTTGTTGGAACCGGACAACGTCGACGACTCGCCGATCGACGACGCGATCGAATGCGACGTGCGATCCAAAGGCACCGAAGCGGCGCTGGCGATCGATTTGCTTCCCATCGAAACGCTGGCCGAACGGTTTCATGCGTCGCATCAAAACACGTTCGGTTACCAACAACTCGACCGTGATGTCGAACTGGTTGCGATCCGGTGCGAGTCCACGATTCGATCTTCGTCACAGGTCGTTGCACCGGAGAATGCGCAAACGAGTCGTCTACCGGAAACGGTTTCGATGTGGCACGGCGGCCAGTGGATCACCGCATCGCTGATCGACCGATCGGGCGTGAAGGTCGGCGATCAAATCCAGGCTCCCGCGATGGTCGTGGGCGATCATTCGACGCTGTTAGTCGAACCGGGCTGGGCCGGCACGGTGACCGACGGTGGTGTGATCGAGTTGCATCCGTCAAACGAATCCGAAACGAGTTCGAGCGGGCATTCGGCCGACGATCCGGTGCTGGTCGAGATCGTCGCGCGTCGTCTGCAAGGCATCGCCGACGCGATGGGCGAAGTGCTGCGGCGGACGTCGATCAGCGTGAACGTGAAAGAACGCCGCGATTACAGTTGCGCTGTCTTCCGTGGCGACGGATCGCTAGTTGCAAACGCGCCGCATGTGCCGGTTCACTTGGGGGCGATGGGACACACCGTGCGTCACTTGATGAACGTCTTTCCGCAAATGTCGCCAGGCGATGCGTTCGTGACCAACAATCCGTTCGCGGGCGGATCGCACTTGCCCGATGTGACGTTGGTGACGCCCGTGTTTTGCGACGATACGGTTCGTGACGCCAAGCCCGACTTCTTCGTCGCTTCGCGTGCCCATCATGCCGAGATCGGTGGTCGGACGCCCGGTTCGATGCCGCCCGATGCGACGTCGCTGGCCGAAGAAGGCGTCTTGATTGCTGACTTTGCACTGCGGCGAAACGGCGTGTCGCGTTTTGACGACCTACGAACGTTGTTGTCGTCAGGTCCGTACCCTTCGCGAAGCGTGGACGAAAACTTGGCCGACGTGGCGGCGGCCCTTGCCGCGGGAACCTATGGCGCGACGGCACTGCGGGAACTGGCCGGCGTCTATTCGACATCACTCGTTACCGAACTGATGGGACGCGTGTTGGACTTGGCCGGTGACGCGATCGGGCGCTGGATCGAAACCCTGTCGACCGACGAGAAAAAGTTCGCGGATGCATTGGACGATGGCACATCGATCGGCGTGGTGATGCGGCGAATCGGATCGCGATTGTCGATTCGTTTGGTGACCGATGGCGTTCACCCCGGCGGCTTCAACGCCACACCCGCGATCGTGACGGCGGCGGTGCTGTACGTGCTGCGCTGCGTGTCGCAGACGAACTTGCCGCTTTGCGAAGGCGTGCTGCGGGACGTCGATCTTGTCATTCCGCCGGGCCTTTTGGACCCGCCCATAGCCGATGGACCAGCGGCTGATGATCCCGCGATGTGTCCGGCCGTGGTCGCGGGCAATGTCGAAACCAGCCAGCGGATCGTCGATGTGTTGCTCGGTGCGATCGGCGGTGTTGCCGCGTCTCAGGGGACGATGAACAACGTCATCTTCGGCGACCAAACGTTCGGCTACTACGAAACGATCGGTGGCGGCAGCGGCGCGACATTCGATCACGACGGAGCCGATGCCGTTCACACTCACATGACCAACACTCGCATCACCGATCCGGAAGTCGTCGAGACTCGCTTGCCAGTTCGCCTGCACCGTTTCGCGATTCGCCGCGGCAGTGGTGGCGACGGAAGGCGTCGTGGCGGCGATGGCATCGTTCGCGAATTCGAGTTTTTAAAACCGCTGACGTTAAGCCTGCTGACCAGTCGCCGAACGACGCAGCCCTACGGAGTCGCCGGCGGCGAACCAGGATCCTCCGGCCGAAACGTTTTGGTGTCCGGCGGACGAACGATCGAGCTGCCCCCGACCGCCACGATCAACATCCAAGCGGGCGATCGGCTGACCATCGAAACGCCAGGCGGCGGCGGTTGCGAGCCGCCTTAGGTCGCCGGCCAGTGGTCGATCTCGCCCGTGACTCGTTCGGCGAAGGCCGGTTTTCACGCCGAGAAACGACGTTTGGTCAGCGGTGGGTTGCTGTGAAGGATCTCGCCGGAGTCGGAAATCTTTAAATAGTACGACGAACCGATGTGGACGGCGGTCGAGTAAGCGGAGTCGCCCGTCGGTTCCAATTTTTCCCAAACGTTCACGCGATAATTGTCGTTGTGATGCCGGCAAACCTCGACGTGGTGCAGACGAGGCGGCTTGCCGGTCAGTTCCAGAATCTGCGTCTTGATCCGTTCGGTATGGTCTTGGTCCGATGAGGGACCATTCTTCTGCGAAGCCGTTTGATCAATTTTTACCATGATGTCCTCGTGCGTTTAAATGAAATGACAGGTCGAACTGTATCGCAACGAACACCAGCTCGATACGAGGAAGCGGCGGAGGCTTTAAGTTTGCGGCGTATTCGAGTCGCCCATGTCCGAGTTCGCCGCGTCCGAGTTCGCTGCGTTCGAGTCAGCAAATTTTTCGATTGCGATGACAGCGACGGCGGCGGCGACCGCTAGGCCCGCGAGCACTGACAGGCTTCCGTTCCAGTCGGTCGGCGAGACGTACTGCATCACTCGGTACTTGAGTTCCAACGATTGGGTTTCCAGCGTCGGTCGTTGCAGCGGCCACAGTTTTCCGACGCTGCCGATCATCAAGCCCATCAACCATGCCATCGTCGTGCCGCGATGGTGTTCCAGCAGGTAACGCAGCAGTCGCGAGAACGTCAATAGCCCCACGCCGCACCCGGTCACGAAGACGGCGATCTGCGTCAGCGACTCGGCCGAAAAATTTCCTTTCACGGCGTCTTTGATCAACCCCGTGACGCCGTGGTATACGCCCAGTAGTAACAGCACGAACGCGCCGCTGATGCCGGGCAAGATCATCGCGCAGATCGCGATCGTAGCACTGAAGAATAAATACGGCAGTGTCATGGTGCCGGTTCCCATCGGCAGCAACGTGATGCCGACGGCGACCGCCGCGCCGAACAATAACGATGCGATTCGACCGGCCGTCCAATGATCGACGTAGCCCTTCACGATCCAAACGCTGGCAACCAGCAAGCCAAAGAACACGGCCAACGTTTGCGGCATCCGGAACGCCAGCAACCAGTGCATCAAGCCCGACAGCGTGCCGATGCCGATCACGATGCCGATGCCGAGCGAGATCAGAAAACGAAGGTCCAAGTGCCGTGCCGCGGCGGCGTATTGCTTGTCCTTGGCTAAGCCAAACAGCGTCCCATCGACGTGCGCGATTGCGGTGACCAGTCGGGAGTAATGGCCCAAGATCAACGCGACGGTGCCGCCGCTGACCCCCGGCACGGTGTCGGCCGCGCCCATGCAGAACCCACGAACGACATTGACTAGATCGCCAAGGATCGAATCGTGCGGCGTCGGATCGATCGGATCCGTTACGAGCGTTGCATTCGAACCGGCCGTTACATCTGAATCGGAATGGCCGGGGGACTGGTCAACGCGTTGCATCAAAGCTTCCTATGTGCCGTCTGGCAGCGATACTAAAGAAGTAAACGAGTGCCCATCGCGGTTTGCGACGGGCGTGAAAGCCTCTGCCGCCGCCACGCGGCCAAAAACAAATTTTCGCTCTAAACCCGAGTGAACAAGCGTCTCAACATCGTCTGAGCTAACCACCGGATCAATATCAGTGATCGAAATTGTGATCCTGGCCATCGTCCAGGGCATCGCCGAGTTCTTGCCGATCAGTTCGTCCGGTCACCTGGTGATCCTGGGCGCGCTGCTGGGCGGGGGTGAGCTGGGCGAATCGCCGACGCTGGAAGTCATCTTGCACGCCGGCACGCTGGGGTCAATCTTGGTCGTTTTTTGGCGGCGGATCTTGGACCTATTGTCTCGCGATCGCCGAGTGATTCCGCTGCTGGTGGTCGGGACGTTGCCAGCCGTCGTGATCGGTTTGACCATCAAGACGCAGTTTGAATACATCCTACGCTACCCAATCCTGGCCGGCGCGATGTTGCTGGTCACCGCGACGATGCTGGTGATTCTGGGACGACTGCCACCTCGCGACGGCGAATACCAAGCGATGAGTTGGAAAACGGCGTTTCTGATCGGATGCTTCCAAGCGTTCGCGATCCTTCCGGGAGTCAGCCGCAGCGGGTCGACGATCCTGGGCGGACGGCTATTGGGCCTTAAAAACGACGACTCGGTGACCTTTTCTTTCTTGCTGGCGATCCCCGCAATCCTGGGCGCGACAGTGCTGACGTTGAAGGATGTGCTTCGAACAAGGTCAAGCCGGCGTGCCGCTGCAATACACCTTGACCGAGCTTTCCATCGGCGCGTTCATCTCGTTTTTCGTCGGCATTTTTGCGTTGAAATGGCTGATCGGTTGGAGCCGCCAGGACCGGCTGCACTGGTTTGCGTGGTGGTGTTATCCGGCCGGCATCGCCGTTTTGGCGTACTTCGCAGGCCCGATACTTTTTTCTTGAAACTACCCAGCTTCAATGGACGTGCGTTTAGCGTGTGGTACAATCGATGTCACTGTACTCGCACTCACCACCGCCATTTGAAGGGTTCTCTATGTCCATGCAACTGACCGATCGCCAGCAGAATGTCTATGACATGATCCGCGGCCTGATCGTCAACCGCGGCTATGGACCAACGGTTCGAGAAATCGGCGAGCACTTCGGCATCAAGAGCCCCAATGGCGTGATGTGCCACCTCCGAGCCCTGGAGCGGAAAGGATTGATCACTCGCAGCCCCAACAAGTCGCGAGCGATCGAGCTGACCCACGCCGCAGACCGGAACGGGCACTCATTGCCAATGGCCGGCATGGTCGCGGCGGGCCCGACGACGTTGGCGTTCGAGCAGAACGATCGCGTTGATTTCAGCGAGATGTTGTTCCGCGATGACCGCTTTATCTTGCAGGTATCGGGCGATTCAATGATCGATGCCCATATCACCGACGGCGACTATGTCGTCATTCAGAAACAAGAAACGGCGATGCCTGGACAAATGGTCGTCGCCCAAACGGACGAGGGCGAAGCGACGCTGAAGTACTGGTTCCCTGAAAACGGCCGCATCCGTTTGCAACCGGCCAACCAAGCCATGGATCCGATCTACGTTCGCAATGCTTCGGTGCTGGGCATCGCGGTCGGAGTGGTTCGCTCGGTCGTCTAGTCCTCTCAGCGACTTTCAATTCCGGAAAGCAACTCCATCGCACGTTCTCGCGTCGATGCATTCTCCGACGCCGTCGCCATCAATGCGTAGGCCTCTGCGTCATCAAACCGATTCATGTCGTACAGCAAAAAAGCGTACGGCAGAAACGCTCTTTCGTACTCGACGGTCCTCAACAGTCGTTCAAAGGCCGCGATCGCTTCGTCGGGGCGACCCAATCGCACCAGCGAATCAGCGATCACGAATTGACTCTCTGGATCGTCTGGCAGCAATCGCAGTGCGTCTTGCCCATGACGAACCGCTTCGTCAAATTTGCCGGCCCAGTGCGTCACCTTCGCTAAGTTCCGGAACGCGACGGCTTGGTCGTTCGCGTTGATCGCATCATGGATTTTTTTACCCGTCACGCCGATCTGCTCGGGCGAAGGCCGATGTCCGCCGACGATCTTCGACGCAATCATTTGGTCGATGATCCAGACCGCCAAGTCACGATGAACGTCGACGGTCGGATGCACGTGATCCAGAAAAAGTTCGTCGCCCAAGCAGCGGTGACCGAGCCGTGCTTCGCACAAATCCTTTAGCCGTGTTTTGAATTCCACGATCGGGACGCTCTGATGCTGTGCGACGTCGCGGACGGTTCGGTCGATCGAGGTGGTCGCCCGCAGCGGGCACACGTCGTCGTCGATTGCGGCTTGGAACGACCGCTCGGCCGCCGCAAAGTCGTTCATCAGAAACTGGTGCAGCCCATCGGCGTAATGGTCGTGTCCGTCGATCTTGAACGGAGCGCAGTCCTTCTCGTTCGAGGCCGGCATCACCAGCACCATCTTGGCACTGCAATCGTTTGCAATCGCGATCATCCGGTCAAGGTTCAATCGGTAATGCGCCACCACAGCGGCTTGCCAAGCATCATCGCGATTGTAATCCGACGGCCCCACGGTGTGATTCAAACGCTCGTCGACTTCGCCCGGCAGCAAGTCCGCTGGAACCGGAGGCGTTCGCAGACGATCGATCAGCGAAACCGCTGCCGAAACGGTTCGCGTCGATCGTAATGCGATGTCGATCCGCCGACGCCACGGCGGCGTGTCAAAGATGCCGGCGTAGGTGCGTCGTTCCAAGAACTCGTTGTGAGCCGAAAAGACGACGAAGACATCGGGCTGGTACTTCGCGGTTTCCTCCATCACCGCGGCGACGCGATAGCTGGCGTAACTGATCCCGCCGGCGTTGATGACCTCCCACGCATGCGAAGGATCAACGATCGGCAACAGTTCGCGAAGGTAGGCCGAGTAAGACGTCGAATCATCGAACGGTCGTCCGTACGTCGTCGAACCGCCGACGCAAACGACGCGGATCGTGTTGGCAGGCTTGATCGCGGTAAACGATTGTTGATTAAAGTAACGTCGCTTCACCGGCGACGTCGTCATCATCTTTCCATCGGCCGATGTCCAAAGCGGTGTCGCGCCGTCGAAGCCGACCCAAGGATCGTGCTTGGTCGTTTCCGGCGTCACGCCGGCAAAAAACAACATGCACTCCAAGGCCAAAAACATTCCGACGCAAGTGATCGCCGAAAAGACGCACTTTTTCGACGTCGATAACTTGGTCGCTTTTTTATTCATTCCTGTTCCAAGACGTGCAGTGCCGACGTGAGAACCTACTCGGCTAGGATCATCACTCTCCGCGCTCAATCATAGCCAACACAAAGACGAACACGATGACATTAATAAACCTTCCTCCGCGGTGTCGTCTATCGCCGTCGCACTGCTTTTCGGATTTCTGATCATTGGCAATACGCAGTCGGCCGAGCCGTTCGCGATCCGAGTCGTCGACGATCGCAGCCAACGCGGCGTCCCGATGGTCGAACTTCGCACCGTCGGCCAACTCAGTTACTGGACCGATTCGCAGGGGTACGCCGCGATCGACGAAGTGGGACTGATGGGCGAGGACTTTTACTTCCACGTCCGCAGCGACGGGTATGAAGTTCCGGCTGACGGGTTCGGCTATCGCGGCGTCCGATTGCGTGTGGATGCCGGCGAGGAAGCGGTGGTGCCGATTCACCGAACCAATATCGCATCTTCCAGATGGCAACCAAGGGATCCGACCGCCGTTGGACGCTGCATACGGCATCGATCGCATGGAATGTTTATCGTCACCGTTGGGTGATGATCGGGCTGGAAGTTGGCGGCGAACGTTCGCACCTCGGCGAAGTCTATTACTGCGAAGCGAACGAATTGACGGGGCCTTGGTCGCCCGGACTCAAGATCGTTAGCCATGAACATTACACGTTCTACAATCCAACGTTGCATCCGATGCTGATCAACGATGGCGGTCGACGAATTTATTTTGAAGGCACTTATACCAAAACATTTTCGGACGCCCCCGCCGCCACGCCTCGGTATGACTACAACCAAATCATGTACGAACTGGATCTTGACGCCATCGATTGACCAATGACAGAGCGCTGGCTGCGCAGGAGGCAACCGATGGAAGTAAACCTTTGGTATCATGTCGCGATGATGGCCGAACGTTGCCCCGACATGTCCTCAAACAGTGTTTCACAACATGCGTTTTTTGCTCCTATTCCAAAGCGTCTTCCTGTTTGCCTGGTACGGTCTCGGCTCGATCGCCGGGGCTGAAGATTTGATGGGGTGGCGTGGGCCAAGGCTGGACGGAAGCGCGGCGGCGGGCCAGCGACCACCCACCGATTGGGACGAGACGACCAACGTGGCCTGGAAAGTCCCCGTTCCCGGTCGCGGCCACAGTTCACCGATCGTGGTCGATGGGAAAGTCTTTCTGTCGACCGCGGATGACGTTCGCAAGGTTCAATCCGTGATTTGTTTCGACGCCGCAAGCGGTGTCCAGCAGTGGGAAAGGATCGTTCACGAAGGAGGCATGGACAACAAAAACGCGATGGGCGCGAACGCCAGGTCCTCCTTCGCATCATCCACCATCGCCGCGGACGATGACCATCTGTATGTGAACTTCTTTAACGATAACGCGGTGCGAACGACCGCGATCGATTACCAAGGCGAAATTATCTGGCAACGAAAGGTCACCCCTTATGTCATGCACCAGGGTTACGGATCGTCCCCGTTCTTGCACGGGGAATTAGTGATCGTGTCGGCGGACAACAAGGGCGGAGGGGCCGTCGCCGGACTCGATCGAAAGACTGGCGAAGTTCGGTGGACTCATCCACGGCCCTCCAAACCGAACTACGCATCGCCGATCGTTCACTCCATCGCCGGCCGTGATCAACTGATTTTGACGGGCTGCGACCTTGTCACCAGCCTTGATCCGATGACGGGAAAGGTCCTGTGGGAAATCAAAGGCGCGACGACCGAGTGCGTGTCGACGACGGTGACCGATGGCGTTCACGTTTACAGTTCCGGCGGCTACCCGAAAAATCACATCGCCGCGATCGTGGCCGATGGGTCTGGAAAAGTGGCGTGGGAAACGAGGACTCGCAACTATGTTCCATCGATGGTGATTCGCGACGGCCATTTGTTTTGTGCTCTCGACGACGGAATCGCCGCATGCATCGATGCCTCGACCGGCGAAGAGGTCTGGAAGAAACGACTCGGCGGTACCTTCAGCAGTTCGCCCGTGCTGGTCGGTGACATGATCTACGCGACCAACGAAGGCGGCGAAACGTTCATCTTCAAAGCGTCGTCCGACAAGTTCGTCAGCGTCGGAAAGAACCAGCTCGGTGAAAGCGTTTTTGCGACGCCGGCGATCGTCGATGGAAGGATCTACATGCGAGTCGCTGAATCGGAAGACGCCACTCGCCAGGAATACTTGGTCTGCATCGCGGAGTAATTCAAGTGCGAGACTTAACTTCCAATCGATCCTAACTGAACTCGCCGCGGATGTAGCGTTTGGTGTCGTCCTGTTGCGGGTCGTCAAAGATCTGCTGGGTATCGCCAAATTCGACCAGGTATCCGGTCCGAGTACCTTCGGAAGTGTCCACGTACATGAACGCCGTTTTATCGGCGACGCGTTTTGCCTGTTGCAAGTTGTGCGTCACGATCGCGATGGTGTACTTCTTTTTCAGTTCTTCCATCAATTCTTCGATCCGCCGTGTCGCGATCGGGTCGAGCGCCGAACAGGGCTCGTCCATCAACATGACTTCCGGTTCGGTCGCGATCGCTCTGGCGATGCACAGACGTTGTTGTTGACCACCGGACAACGACAGGCCGCTTGCTTTTAGCTTGTCCTTGACCTCGTCCCAAAGCGCCGCGCCGCGGAGAGCCTCTTCGACCTTTTCCGCCACGTCGCCACGGTAGCGATTCAGACGCAAGCCGAACGCCACGTTATTGAAGATGCTCATCGCGAACGGGTTGGGTTGTTGAAACACCATCCCGATGTAACGACGGACCGCGACGGGGTCGACCTTGGGGTGATAAATGTCGCGACCACGAAATTGAACGTGACCTTCAAAGCGAAAACCACGAACGAGGTCGTTCATGCGATTGAGGCAACGCAGCGCGCTACTTTTGCCGCAGCCCGACGGACCGATGAAGGCCGTGATGCTGCCTCGGTCGATCGGGATGTGGCTGTCACGAACCGCACGAAAGTTGCCGTAGTACAGCCCTTCGATTTTGCAGTCGATCAATACCGGCGACGTCACGCCGTTCGTCAGTGTTGCCTGAGAAAGTGTCTTTGTCGGAGCAATCAAGTTCATATTTCCTAACGCGTTTGCGAGCGGCTGCTGATGACTTGGCCGGTGATGTTGATCGCCAAGACCAGCATCACCAAAATCAACGACGCCGCCCACGCCATTTCAATTTGATTCTCGAACGGCATGCCCGAGAAGTTGTAAATGAAGACGGCAAGCGACGCCGTCGGCTCCATCACCTGAGACTGGCCGTCCTCGAAAATCCAGTAGTTGCTAAACAAGGCCGTGAACAGCAGCGGAGCCGTCTCGCCCGCCGCTCGCGCGACCGCCAACATCACACCCGTCAAAATGCCCGGTATCGCCGTCGGAAACACGATCTTCCATGCCACCTGCGTCCGAGTGCATCCCATGCCGATCGCGGCATCTTTCATCTTTCGCGGCACCATCCGCATCGCTTCCTCGGCCGTCAACATCACCGTCGGCAACATCAATAGCGAAAGCGCAACGCCGCCGGCGGGTGCGGAGTAAGTACCCGTCACCAATACGACCGCGGCGTACGCGAACACGCCGGCCAGGATCGACGGCAGACCCGTCATTGTTTTTGCGCAGAACCGTGCCGTCGACGCGACGTGGCTGTCCGGATCAAATTCGGCCAAGAACACCGCTGTCAAAACGCCGATCGGAATCGCGATCGAGGATGCGATCGCGACGATCAACAATGTGCCGACAATGGCGTTTCCGAACCCTCCACCATCCTCGAACGCGGTCGGCGGAAGCTGCGTGAACAGGTCCAACGACAACTTTTTGCCGCCGCGATAGACCAGCATGAACAGCACGCTGAACAGCGGAATGCACGCGACAATCGTGGCGATGCCCGTGGCGATCGAAAGGCCCGCGCTCAGCATCGTCCGTGGGTGACGAAGCGACCGTTCCAGCTTTGGGAAGTCGACGTCTTCAAACGCCGACGTGATCTCTTGCTCGTTCAAGTCAGTGGCCTCCGCCGACGGGCAGGGACGCTCGCTTCAGCACCACCGCGCCGCAGATGTTGACCAGCAATGTGATCGCCAGCAGCACCAGCGCGGCGTACATCAAGACCGGTTCTTCATCGCGGCCGGCCTCGGGAAAGTGATTGGCCAGCAGCGCCGCCAGCGTGTTGCCGGGCGAGAACAACGAGACGCTGATCCGGTTGCTGTTGCCGACCAACATGGCAAGCGCCATCGTTTCGCCGAGCGCTCGACCGAAGCCCAACACCAACGCGCCGAAGATTCCTTTGGCGGCCGTCGGCACGATGACGCCGAAGATCGCTTCCCACCGCGTCGCACCCAAGCCGTAGGCTGCTTCTTTCAACTTCGTCGGCACGTTGCTTAGTGAATCGCGCGAGACCGCCGTCACGGTCGGCAAGATCATGATCGCAAGCACCAGAGCCGCCGGTAACATTCCCGGTCCCGAAAGCGAAGTGCCGAACAACGGAAGCCATCCAAGGTGCTCGTGCAGCCATCCCGCCGTCGGACGAATCATCGGGATCACCACAAAGATGCCCCACAATCCGTAAACGACGCTGGGGATCGCGGCCAATAGTTCGACGATGTTCTTGAAAACCCACTCGACTTTCTTCGGCAGAAAATCTTGCGTCAAAAAGATGGCGATCGAGATCCCGAAGAAGCCGCCGATCAGAAGCGCCAAGAAAGAACTGTAAAGCGTGCCCCAAATTTCCGGCAGCACGCCGAACTGACCCTTCTGCAGGTCCCACGTTTGCGTCGTCAAAAAGCCGATGCCGTGCTGCGAGATCGCCGGCATCGCTTCGCCGCCGACTTCGTAAACGATCAACAATACCAGCCCGATCGTCAGCAGCGCGAAGCCCTTCGTCAGCCCGCGAAACACGCGATCAGTCAATACGTCACGCCCCGACGGCGGAGACGAAATGGACGCCTGGCCGGATTCCGGTTCGATGGGCGAGACGTTGGCCATACGGATTCATGTTTGGAATTACGAGCGGGTTCAAAGCAATCGCCGAACTACTGGATCATGTCCAGCTTCGCCGTCACAGCATCCACCACGTTCTGAGGCAGCGGCACGTAACCCATCTCGGCGCTGCAGGATTGGCCTTCGCTCAAGCACCATCGAATCATTTCTTTAAGTGCTTTTGCTTTTTCCGCATCGTCATACTTTTCATAGCACAACAGCCACGTGTAGCTGACGATCGGGTAGGCCTGGTCCGCGTCGGGATCGGGCAACCACGCTCGCATGTCATCCGGCATCGCCACGCCGGCCAGCGATTGCTTGGCGTTGTCCAATGATGGCGAGACAAAGTTGCCGGCCGCGTTTTCCAATTCCGCCATCGGCAATTTCGCTTGCTCGGCGAAGCCATATTCGATGTAGCCGATCGCGCCGGGCGTCTGCATGATCGTCGCGGTCACGCCGTCGTTCTTTGGAGCCGCGATGAACTTGTCGCTCTCAGGCCACGTCACGCTTTTGCCGACGCCAGGTCCGGCCTTGAAATCGGAACTGATTTCGCTCAGGTGGTTGGTGAATACGAACGTTGTGCCGCTGCTGTCGGCGCGACGGACGACCGTGATGGGCAAGTCGGGAAGCTTGACGCCGTCGTTCGCGGCGGCGATCGCGGGGTCGTTCCAGTTCGACACCGTGCCCAAGAAGATACCGGTGTAAGCGTCGCGTGAAAGCTTCAGCGGCGATGCCATTTCGGGCAAGTTGTAAGCCAGCACGACGCTGCCCGCCGTCATCGGCAGCATCACCACGCCGACGTCGACTTGCGAAATTTCATCGTCGTCCATCGCCGCGTCGCTGGCCGCGAAGTCGACGGTGTGTTCGATGAAGTCCTTGATGCCGCCGCCGCTGCCTTTGGCTTGGTAGTCGACTTTCACGCCGTCGACGGCGGTGCTGTATTCCTTGAACCAGCGGCCGTAAAGCGGCGCGGGAAAGCTGGCACCGGAGCCTTGCAGTTTGATGTTCGACGTTGCCGAATCGCCATCGGTCGATGACGAATTGCAACCGGCAAAGGCCGCCAACGAAAGTAAGACGAGCGGGAATATACGGCGACTTCGCGGTCGTGGCATCAATGGGTCTCGCGTGACATCGGGACGAAGGGATGGTCGCGAATGAATCACCGAAACGGTTCCGGAGGAGATCTATGCACGACCGAGCGCCCTCCTTGTTGCTGGCGTTTGTAGCCGACCCTCCGACGCTCAGGAACTATCGTTCACACAAAATTCACATCCCTCGGGGGGGCGGAGCGGGAACGTTCCGATTGGGGAAATTACTCGGCTCATCCGACGAGTGACCGTTCACGGCCTGGTGTGCAATAATTCAGGCTGCGGTGTTCCTAGTAGCTGGGAAGCGGTGACGCCGGCCAGCTGGCCACCGATAGCGAAGCCTTGGCCGATTTTTCTTTGGTGGCGAATCGTCGACAAAGAATTGGTGTTGTTCGAATCACTGTCGAGGCTCTCGATTTTCACGGTCCAGGCCTGGCTGGACGGGGTGTTCAGCAGATCGCTCAAGAACATCGACGTTTGTCGTTTGCTTTGGCGGACGTGTCCCATCGGCAATCCGGTAAACGCAGCCAGTCGTGGTCCGCACTGACCCGTCGGCACGCCGCCAGGGAGCACTTCCTTGGTGGTGATTCCCAGGCCGAGGTGCTGCTTGACCGGATGGTTTGGGTTCAGCGCAAGAACGAGCAGAAGGAGAAACACTAATCCTCGCTAATGAACACTAATGAAAAATGCAACCGTGTAATTAGTGTCCGATTCGAGTTGATTAGCGTTCCCTAATCATGGCTGACTCCATCCACCGTTACGAACTTCAGGACCGCTGCCTCGAGCTGATTCGCATCGAACTGACCAAAGAAAAGCAAAGCAGAAAAGCAAAGGGACAGAGCAGCTTACTGGGCTCGCCCAGTACCCCGACAGAGGCAAGGAGTCGTTTTTTTATGCCGATGAAGAGCTATTTCCACTCATCGGTGCGCACCAATGGAACGATTGAGCCAGGATTGGCCGATGGATCGACGCGATCACGCACGCGAAAGAAGATCGCCGCGAAGCAGGCAACTGCGTTGGTCGGCGGATCAGGGCTGGCATGGCCTGCAGTGGCCGAAGAATCGATGCCGCTCAGGCCGTCATCCGCTCGCGAGCACGCCGACGCAAGTGAAACCGTCGGTGACCGTGGCGGCTCCGCATCGAGTCGACCACCTCCGCACGGCCAGCGACCGTGCAAAACAGTTTGCCAAAGTCGCTCACCAATTCGCACCAGCTCTCGCGGTCCAAACCAAGGCGACTGAGCACCGACGGAGTCCCCGCAGGCGTTCGGCCTCGCTTGCCCGGGGCCACCTGACGGGCCGTCCAGTCCAGCAGTTCCAGGTAGTACTCCAGCGACATCGCCAGAAATCCCTTGTCACTGCAACGCTGACCCGTGACCGACGCATGCGGGCCGATCGGATCAGAGGCTTCGTCGATCGTTACCGGCGAAAGACAGGCGTCCGGAGCCGCCTGCCCACCGGCCGACTCGATCCGCCGCTGCACCGATGTGTGGTCGCTCGTTTCCAGCTTCTGGGCCATCGCCGCTCGAATCGGGTTCAGATCCACGTAGGCCGCACAGGCCAGCAAGCTGGCCTCGTCCACCAGTTTGGTCGCCTTGTAGCGATCCTGCCAAAACCGGCCGGTTTGCTCGTCTTCACGGTTGGCCCGCATCGCGATCCGCTGGCACAGCAACCGCATCCACCAACTGATGTTCGACAACCGAGACCGAATCTCCGCCATCTTCACCGGGCATCCCGCGATCGACCGGATCTCGGCCGCCGAAGGTTCCATCGGCGAGCCATCGGGCTGGCGGTGGTGCGGGCACAGCATCCTCCACCGCCGCGCGACCTCCTCGTCCGACCAAGTCGCCACGACATCCGGCCGTGAACGCAGGATCAAATGAAAATGGTTCGACAAAATCGCAAAGCCCAGCAAGTCGACCCCGAACTGGGCGGCGAATTGCTTCAAGGAATCCTCGATCCAAACCTTGCGGTGGTCGAAGTTCTTGCCAGAGACCGGGTCATCTCCCAAGAGGAAGCATTGGCGACAAACACGAGAAAACACGTGCGCCACGTTGATCTCAGCGGGATCCAGCACTTCGGCACGGGGCATTCGGGCCACTGGGACGACTCCTGGGCGGGCAGCAGAAAACTCAACGCCACCGATCCTACCGCCACAGGCTACCCAGTCGAGCCCAGCAACATGCTCTGTCCCTTAGTTTCGTCCCTTAGTTTCTCTCTTAGTTTCTCTCTTAGTTTCTCTTAGTTTCTCTTAGTTTCTCTCAGTTTCACTTAGTTTCACTTAGTTTCTGGTTTCTGTCCCTTAGTTTCTGCTTGGTTTCTTTTAGTTTCTCTTCTGCCTCGGTTCGCTGCGCCGGCTCTTCGCCATCCATGGCTTCGCGGCGGCTGCGCTTACGACGCCCGGTCTCCGCTCGGTCGCTCTGGTGCGGTCTGCGTTCCTCGTGCCTCGTCACTGCCCTTCCCGACGCTCGGTCGCTACGACCCGGCTACGAACGACACCACTCGCAAGCTCGCTTCGTATCGTCCTCCGCCGGGCGGCATCCTGCCACCGGGCTGGTTCATGCGGCGGTCATCCGGACCGCCGTGCGCTGCCCTCGATGTTCATGCCCAAAGATTGCGCCGTCAAATCTCACTCGCTGCGCTCGTTCGCACCTCGCTATCGCTCGACTCGCGTCCGCTCGGGAATGCGCATGGCGGCATCGTGCCGAAGATTGCGATGGCATCCTGCCATCGACTGCTGCATCGCTCCGGTGTAAACGCATGTCTGCTCTCTTAGTAGTCAAAAATTATCAGCTTGTTCAGCAACTCGGTAAAAGAGAACGCGACAACTTCGGCCATCCGTTGCCATTCGGACTCTGGGGATTCGTCTGCGAATGCGCGACCAACTGGCCAATGATAAACAGTGCCAGGTTCTTTACCTTCCGTTGCGATTGCAAGTTGTGACAAGCCCGCGTGCCCACCAATACAGATAAATCCAGGTGGTGCATAGGTTGAGAATTGATAATCATTCTGGCGGGTGAACAGGTCGTTGCCTTGTAGATTGACACCGTAAAACTCGCTGATCGCACTACCAGTTTCGCCAAATGCGAACGACTCGTTTTCGCGATCACAAAACTTATAGCCGATCAGCTTCATGCTGTCAGGCGAAATAACCAAGCCGTTACGCCAATCCAAGAATCTGACATAGTCGTCTGGAGGGCTCCAGTTTTCTTCGTCAAATATTTTAGCCAACTGTTTAAGGCCAAGGTCAGGATTCGTTTGCTCGACCGGGATGCCTGAGAAATACTGCTCGAATGTTGCCACACTGCCACCTGTAAAGAATTTCGGTTGTCAAAAGTCTGCTTTTTGCTGTTTGTGCGTGCCATCGAGGCGACCGAAAAATTCGTTAACCGAATTTGAGAGCAACTCGCCCCAGGAGTAATCTTCATGAATCTCATCTGCGATTTGCTCAAAGCTTTTGCGGAGAATCCATAAACGTCTTTACGGATTCATTCATCCGTTGACGCATCGCAGGATCCAAGTTGCGAAATTTCCGATCGGCGTGGTAAATCGGATTGGCAAGTTCCTCCGTAGTGAATGTTCCCGCAGGTACTACGATCAGATCGTGACCGACTAAAACGACCAGGTCGCCACCAGTGCCAACCTTTGCCATCTCGTTGGCAATATCAACCGGCCTTGCGCCCGCAGCCTGTGCATTTCTTCCCGCGTTGACCACAAAAAAGATGGAAAGTGGGGCGAATGCGCGACCGGCGTAAGTCTTCAAAACACTTGGTTGCCAGCGGGTAGTTTTACTAATCAACGTCTTGCCATTGGATCGCACATTTAGCACTGCCTTGCCCGATTGTGAAACAGTAACAGATGCCCGAGCTCCTCGCCGGCTCAGCTCCTTAAGAAGGTCGTTTGCAGATTCGTACGAATTGAGTGCGGCGTCAAATGCAACTTTCTTGTTTCCAGTTAGCTTTGTGCCTCGCTGCGACTCAATTACGTCAGCCACCCAATTTATGTATTGACTCCATCCGCCGGAATGCGAAGTTGCAGCATGTTCCGCCGCATCGACTAATTGCATCGTCATCAGCCCGGTGCGACGATTGAACGACTTGTGGTGCCATGTCGCCTTCAAAGCTACCTCACTTCTAAACGAAGGATTTATTGCCCGCGCTTTGAGATTTGACTGTGTAAAGTCCGTTCCGCGATTTCCGGTTGCTACAACGCCGTGTTCATGAACAAGTCCTTGTGCATCCTTCAGACTCTTAAACAAAACCTCTTCGAGCCCAGTCGGATCGGTCGCATTAGTAGGCCCATTACCCACATACCGATACAGATTCGCGTCACCCGCGGCGAAGCCGATGGGGTCTTGGCTCAGGAAGCGACCGAGGACGGCGTCGTAGTATCGGTTGCGGTAGTAGTACAACTCAGCCGCTGCGTCGTACTCGCGGCCGGTGAAGAGGGCGATCAGGATCTCGTCGGTACCGATGTCGTTGCCAAGTCGCTCCTGCTCTTGGCCGAACGCGGCGTACAACAGTTGTTCGGCACCGGTGACTTGGCCGGTCGATTCGTCGAGCGTCACGTACGTGCGGATCGAGCCCAGGTGATCCACTAGCGTCCACACCACATCGTCGATCTGGCCGGTGTAGTCTTCGACGGCCAGCAACTGATCGGTGCCGGGGCCGTTGAAGTAGGTCGTCGCCAGCGTGTCGGCGCTGGCGTCCGATGCGTCGTCGCGGGTCAGTTCGGCCAGCACTTGATCGCCGTCCCAGACGAACACGTCGTAGTCGGACTCGGTCAGGCTGCCCAGCACGTCATCGAGCTCGGCGACGCTGCGGGCCACTCGCCGCCCTAGCGCGTCGTAGCCGTAGCGTATCTCTTCTTGCAAGACACCCGCCGTGTCGAAGTGCTGGATCGTGACTGGGCGATTGGCGTGGTCGTAGGCGTAAGTCGTCTTGGTAATCTGCGGTGCCGCTACAGGGTCGCCCTGGTAAACTTTCACCGTGCGGTTGCCTTCGGCGTCGTAACCGTAGCGATAGTCGCCCTGTGCGACTTGTCGGTTGTGCAGGCCCGCTTGGCCACCGTCGTTGATCCGGTTACCGGTGTCGTCGAAGTCAAACTCTTGTAATCCGATGTAGACTCCATCGACGGCAGTGCGATGGGCGATCAGTTGCCCGTCGCGATCATACTCGTAGCCATCAACCTGTTCGCGAGTGTCGACGTCGGTGCCATCGAGAAAGGACTGATTGGCCGTCAGACTCTTGACGCGGTACAGGTGGTCGTGGGTGAACTCGTAGGCGGCGACTTCGTTTGACGGCGAACCACTCACCGCGTTCCAGCCCGCCGGGGCGGTATGCACAGATCGATCGGAGCAACCGGTCGGCGTTGTCGGTCGCTTCGTATCCGTAATCGGTGGTGAGAACGGAAGCCGTCAGATTGCCGCCACCATCGAGTCCGCCGAGGGAACGCTGCACTTGACTGATGCGGCCTTCGGGCGTGAAGGTGAACGCGGCACTGGTGTCGGTGACCGCTGGGCCGGTTTGGTCGATCGAGCGGATGCGTCCGGCTTGATCATAGAAGAATCTTTCGGTTAGTTGATCGACGCCGCCCAGGCGGAAGACGGTCTGTGTTCGTTGGTTCAGTTCATTGTGGTCATAATCCAAAGTGATCGTGGGCACCGACGACCCGGCAAACGTGACGTTTTGAGTTATCAAGTCGGTACGACCCAGCGCGTCGTAAGTGAAGCTGATTTGACCGATCGAATTGGACGTCGCTCTAAGCGTACCGTCGGCGTTTCGCGACGAAGCGTAGGTCTCGATCACCGGGCCAGAAAGATTGTCGAGCCAGTCAGTGGTGCTGGAAAGATTGGTGGGATCGATCGTCGTTCGTATGACGCGTCCGAGTCGATCGGTCGACGTGGTCGTCAATCCATCGTATTGCCAAGTGCTTTGGTATTGGCGTTGGCCGGTGCGGATGCCAACGCTGTCAAAGGTATCGAGCTGGACAATCTCGGCGGTCGGGCGAGACAACACGTCATAGGTCCAACCGGTGGCGTTATTGGAGGAGTCGATCAGTTCAACCAAGTTTCCGGCAGAGTCATAATCCATCAATTCGACATTGGCGATTTGCTCTTGGCTGGGAGCCCGACTGAGCAGCGTCCCGCCTGTGACCGGGTTGGTAATGAACAGCGAGACCTGGCCGTCGGCATCGGCGGCGATGACCGAGCGTCCGATGTCGGAGATTTCACCGATGCCGAGTCGGGTTCCGGCATCGGCAATCAAGCCGGGAACACTCAGGTTCAGCGGCGCGGTCTTGGCAACCCCTTCGACGGTACCCAGGTCTTTGCGGCTGAGCGGATAAGTGTTCGTCACGGTGCGATTGCCGCTGTCGTCGGTTGCCGCGAGCAGTCCCCCGGCGACGTTGAGTGTCGCGGTGGTTTCCAGCATGTCACCTCCGTCGATCGTGGTCTGCGTCGCGATGACGCTGCGGTTGCCGCCGTGAGTGTACCCGAACTTCTGCAACTGATCGATGTTCTGATTACCGCTGCCAGGCGAATTGGTGCGGCGAGAAACGAGTTGCCCAATGCCGTCGCTGATCGTGGTGGTGGTCGTCGTTTGCGTGGTGGCGGACGAATTGTTGTTGATTCAACCCCCGTCCCGTTTGGTCTCGCCCGGATCTGTGCGGGGGGCGGCCAGTGATGGCCGTCCCTACCGCGATCCCCACGCGAAGCGTTCCCTGACCCCACGCGAAGCGTTCCCCCGGAGCCCACGCGAAGCGTTTACCTCAACGTGCCCACGTAATCTCGTTGAGCTTGTATCCGTACTCCGTAAAAGCGTTTGGCGACTCGATACAGATTTCAGGCCCATCATGACCGGTTTCACACCAAAACAGTTGATTCGTTGAAAGTTCAAATACAACCTGCATCGCTGATCCTACAACGCCGACATTCTGAATGTGTTTGCCCAAAAGTTTTATTGCATTTGAATCACTACTCACATTTGTGCTGAGGCGAAATTCCTTCACTTGACCAACGACGGGCGGCGTCAGGTCGGCGTACATACCCGGGATCTAAAAACACGCCCGAGGCAAAAACCAGCGAAATCGCAACATCGAGTTCTTCTCTGGCGTTAGTGGTGCGTCCAAGCCAAACCTCAGTGATGGGCTGTTCAAAAGCGTCCCGAAGATCGTTCGCAAAGCTGCGTGCGAATTTGAGTGATGTTTCAGTCACCGGAGATACTTCCAGTATAGATACTCGGGGTCGGCTCGCCGGTCGCCCTTGTCGCCTTCCAATTCCTGAATGAAAAGTCTCTGCTGAGCCTCACTTAAACCGGGCATGCCATTCATCATAAATTTAACGGCTTGCGATTGCATGTATCCTCGGCTAACGCGAATACTTCGAGGACTAGCAGACCTGCCGAAGGTTTGTCTTCCATTGAGCGTGAAATCAATGAAGTCATTTTGCTGGTGTCGAACTTCCCGGTCATATGCATCCATGCCGTTATTGAGTGGAACAATCCCTGACGATGTCACGTCAATAGCGTAGAGCAACGGATTAAGCATCGTTTCAGAGAGTAAAGCACCGTGCGCGTATTCACCGCCGGTGACGTGGCTACCCATCGTATGGTAACGAGCTTCCGAGCCAACTATCCACAGGGCCATCGGTGCGGTACTTCCTGCACCGCTTATCGCAGAATCAGATGGCAACACACGCACCAAGCCTCGCCCGAGTCGTGAGCTCAGGTTGTTTCGTGGAATGAGCTGTCGGCTTAACGCTGACCTGGACAAGTCTTGGTTGGCAAAATCGTAACCCGCGACACCTACGGCCCTTCCCGAGACACCAGTTCCTAACTCTCTGACAAAGTAGTGGTAACCGACCACCTGTTTTCTGTCGGAATATGTTGCCTTCTTGAGCCTGCATGTAGCGATGCAGTAGCTCGAACTTGATACGCGTATACGCTTTGTTGCCCGTGGCCGATCTGAAGTCTTGCCCGGGATATTGCCGCGCAACTCAACTTTCGCTGCATCGGCGATTTCATTTTTTAGCACCCGCGTTATGTCGGTCGCCTCACCAACCTCAAGCTGCACGGCTATTCTTGCGGTTTGAGTGGCATGGCGAGACGCCCTCATTCCCTGATCTTTTGTGACGGTATCTTTGAAGCTGATGAAACCGCGTTGAGAATTGAAACGATTGTCCAAAATCGCGCTTGCTGAATCTGGATTCGTATCGTGTAGAAGGTAAACCTCCTCTAACCCACTTGGATCAGTCGCGTTTGTCGGCCCGTTGCCAACGTACCGATACAGGTTCGCATCACCCGCGGCGAAGCCCGCTGGGGTCTTCGGTTAGGAACTTGCCCAGGGCCGCGTCGTAGTATCGGTTGCGGTAGTAGTACAACTCGGCCGCCGCGTCGTACTCGCGGCCGGTGAAGCGGGCGATTAGGATTTCGTCGGTACCGATGTCGTTGCCGAAGCGTAGTTGCTCTTCGCCGAAGGCGGCGTACACCAGTTGCTCGGCTCCGGTGACTTGGCTGGTGGTGTCGTCCAGGGTCACGTACGTGCGGATCGAGCCCAGGTGATCCGCTAGCGTCCACACCACATCGTCGATCTCGCCGGTGTGGTCTTCGACGGCTAGCAACTGATCGGTGCCGGGGCCATTGAAGTAGGTCGTCGCTAGCGTGTCGGCGTTTGCGTCCGATGCGTCGTCGCGGGTCAGTTCGGCCAGCACTTGATCGCCGTCCCAGACGAACACGTCGTAGTCGGACTCGGTCAGGCTGCCCAGCACGTCGTCGAGCTCGCCGACGCTGCGTCCGACCCGGCGACCCAACGCGTCGTAGCCGTAGTGGATCTCTTGCTGCAAGGTGCCGATAGCATCGAACTGACGGATCGTCACCGGACGGTTGGCGTGATCGTAGGCGTAAGTGGTTTTGACGATCTCCGGTGCATTGGCCGGGTTACCGATAAAAACCTTCACCGTGCGGTTGCCTTCGGCGTCGTAACCGTAGCGATAGTCGCCCTGCGTCACTTGCCGGTTGTGCTGTCCCGCTTTGCCGCCCTCGTCGATACGGTTGCCGGTATCGTCGAAATCGAATTCTTTCACGCCGATGTAGACTCCATCGACAGCGGTGCGATGGGCGATCAGTTGCCCATCGCGGTCGTACTCATAACCATCGACCTGTTCGCGAGTGTCGACGTCGGTGCCGTCAAGGAACGATTGATAGGCCGTCAGACTCTTGACGCGGTACAGGTCGTCGTGGGTGAACTCGTAGGCGGCGACTTCGTTTGACGGCGAACCACTCACCCCGTTCCAGCCCGCCGGGGCAGTATGCACGATCGATTGGAGCAACCGGTCGGCGTTGTCGGTCGCTTCGTATCCGTAATCGGTGGTGAGAACGGAAGCCGTCAGATTGCCGCCACCATCGAGTCCGCCGAGGGAACGCTGCACTTGACTGATGCGGCCTTCGGGCGTGAAGGTGAACGCGGCACTGGTGTCGGTGACCGCTGGGCCGGTTTGGTCGATCGAGCGGATGCGTCCGGCTTGGTCATAGAAAAACCTTTCGGTCAGTTGATCGACGCCGCCCAGGCGGAAGACGGTTTGCGTCCGCTGGTTGCGTTCGTTGTGATCGTAGTCCAACGCGATCGTGGGCACCGACGAACCGGCGAACGTAATGTCTTGCAGCACCAGGTCGGTGCGACCGAGCGTGTCATAGGTGAAGCTGATTCGACCGGTAGAGTTGGAGGTCGATCGCAAGGTTCCGTCGGCATTGTTGGATCGGGCGTAGGTTTCGATCACCGGGCCGGACAAGTGATCGAGCCAGTCGGTCGTGCTGGAAAGATTGGTCGGATCGAGGGTCGTCCGCGTGACCCGGCCCAGTCGGTCGGTGGCGGTCGTGGTCAGTCCGTTGTATTGCCACGTGGTTTGAAACTGACGCTGGCCGGTGCGGAGGCCGTCGCCATCGAACGTGTCCAATTTGACGAACTCGGCGGTCGGACGCGACAGCACGTCATAGGTCCAGCCGGTGGCGTTGGACGAGGCGTCGATCAGTTCGACGAGGTTGCCCGCCGAGTCGTAGCCCATGAACTCGACGTCGGCGATCCGTTGTTGGCTCGGTGCCCGCGAGAGCAGCGTGCCGCCGGTGACCGGGTTGGTGATGAACAGCGAGATCTGGCCGTCGGCATCAGCGGAGATGACCGAGCGCCCGATCTCGGAGATTTCACCGATTCCGAGCCGGGTTCCGGCATCGGCGATCAGGCCGGGGACACTCAGGTTCAGTGGTGCGGTCTTGGCGACCCCTTCGGCCGTGCCGAGGTCGTTTCGCGAAAGCGGGTAGGTGTTCGTCACGGTCCGATCGCCGCTGTTGTCAGTCGCCGCGAGCAGTCCCCCGGCGGCGTTGAGTGTCGCGGTGGTTTCCAGCATGTCACCTCCGTCGATCGTGGTCTGCGTTGCGATGACGCTGCGGTTGCCGCCGTGAGTGTACCCGAACTTCTGCAGTTGATCGACATTCTGGTTGCCGCTGCCGGGTGAGTTGGTGCGGCGAGAAACGAGTTGCCCGATCCCGTCGCTGACGGTAGTCGTCGTCGTTGTTTGCGTGGTAGCGGAGCGTCCGCTGGCGATGGGCCGCTTACGAATTGTTGTTGATTCAACCCCCGTCCCGTCTGGTCTCGTCCATGTTTATGGACTAGCCAGAGCTGACGCTCGAAATTACCCGTCCGAAGTTGCGATCTAGGTAATCCTTCATACGGATAAAAAACTGAAGACTCCCACAGTCAGACCACTGCATTTCGCCTACGGAATTTGCTTGAAAGAGCATAAGCCATTCTTCACCATCCTTTAAAAGTATCGATTCACGTACTGCCAATTCCGGATCTTGATTCCAGTCTGGGTATCCGCCAAACTGCCCCCAAATAAAGTCTCCGTTTGTTTCAAGTTCGGCCTCTTGGTTCATCACAACCAATAAATCGTTGAATGTGCCGTAGCAATCAATCAGTTGGCTTGTTGTCTCCAGAGATACACCACTAAACTTGTTGTTTTGACCAGATACGCCAAGAAACGTACTGGAAGCTGGCACTTCGTCAAACGGCTCAAACAAACTGCTCTTTTCCTCATTAAGACTAAGTAAAGTCGAATCAGGCCGCGCGAAAAAGATCAAGTGATCGCGACTTTCTATATCGAAGAATATAAGCAAAACTTCACCGTCTAAGCCCCGCCACTCTTCAACTAGCAGTTCTGAAAGATGTAGTTCCACAATCAGCTTACTCGAGGGGGCAAGACGTTCCAGAAAAGCAGACGGGACAGGAATGGAAGGGGTGCCACCTAACTTAGACTTCAAGTAGTCGCCATTGTCTCCGCCACCCTTGAATTGTTGAGCCAGCATCAACACATCGGTTGCTGATTCAGTGAATTCTTGAATTCCCCATTCCTTTAGGTGCGTGGTTGCAGCGTTTATCTTTGTTCTAAGTTGAGTTTGCAAGGTAGGCACTATTTTCCAACCCTTTCGTAGGCTTGACGTTGAAGTTCTTTTAGTCGGTCCATCGCACCTTCGCCAGGGTTCCCCCTTGGCAACAAATCGCCAAATCTTTTTTCTTGATAGGCATCTGGTCTTAAAAACCTTTCAGCTACCATTTCGCTTCCGCGCACAACCGTCATTTTAAAACCGCCTTCGACTAGATCCGCCATGGCGATTTCCCGTTGTACGGCTATCGCAATATCGCCTGCGTCCCCACCTGCGTATGCCGTACTGCCAGCAGCAAAGAAGACAATAACCCCTGGCACAGCCTTTCCAGCCAAATTCCCAAATCTGCCCGCACCCTGAAGAAGCAACCCAAATCGATGAGTCTGAAGTCCAACCTTTACAGTCGAATGCAGCAGCGTTGCGGTTCTACCGTCCGCGAGAGTTAATACAATTTGCTGAGCTCCCAACGTTCCCTTCATCACCCAGCTTATACCCGTGCCACTAAGTCGTGTACGAAGAAGTTTCGACGTTTCAGAGTACCGCAGCGCATTTGTTACCGCATTGAACTGGCCTTGATTGAGTTTTTCGATATTTCCATTTTTTAACGTTTCTGCGACCCAATCCGCCATCTTTTTGATACCGCCATGATGCTGAATCGAAGCATGGTGAGCATTGTCCACTAGCTCCATCAACAATTCACCGGTTTTTGGATTAAAATCGGCATGATGCCACGTGGCCTTCAGCGTATTCCGTCCGGCATATGCCCTTCCATTACTCGAAGCAATTTCTTTGGCAATCGAGTCGGCCGAACTGAAATCGCCACCACGATAGCCTTGAGCGTCCATCCAAAACGAGTATTTTATTCCATCGGCATCGATCACAGGAAACTGCGCATCATGGCCGAAAGGATCAACGAGATTTGCTGCGTTGTTCTCAACGTATCGAACTAGGTTTTGATTGTCGCCGCTAAAGCCAATCGGGTCTTCGCTGATGAAAAGGCCCGCATTGGGGTCGTAATAGCAAGCTCGGTTGAATGATAGTCCGGTGGTTGCGTCGATTTCGCGGCCCGCGTAGCGGATGCCGACCGATTCGATGAGCGATGGTGTGTCGCCATAAGCGGTGCCCGATTCGCCGAAGGCTCCGAAGTCGATGTGGCCGATTGAGACCGTGTCGTCGGGGTTGATTTGTGCGACGCTACGCACGCTGCCCAGGTGGTCCTGGAAGGTCCAGTAGGTTTGCGTTACCGAAGTGGCTGGATCAATGTCCTCGACCGATAGGATTTGAAGTCAAAAAAAGGGAAGGGGGCAATAAACCATTGGCGATCACGATATATCACCCCCTTCCCCTTTTCTTGCACGTCCAAAGAAGCTGTGCAACGATCACCCCTAAAATCAGACGCCGCTGCATATTTGGGCGTTATTACTACCTGCCCCCTACCGTTCACGAATCCCGTCATTGGTGAGCCGTTAGATTGTCGAAAATCGCACCTCAGCAATCCGCTAGAAAACTTTGAGGAACAGGTGGCTGGTAGATTTGCGACGAAACGGCCTGAAAATTCCCTGAGAATTGTTTCAGGGTTTTCTAAAGTTCCTCCAGCGCACATCAGCAAGTTGTCTCCAGCAAATCTCACGTGCCGAAATTTTTCTGCAAAAACAACTCGTCCCGTTAGATCAGCGGCGCTCCACTCATCGTCTGCGCAGAAGGGAAACGCAATTTGATATAGATTGCACATCAATATAAGTCCTAACATTATTCCTGCGTTGCGGGGGAACATAGCATTGTTCGACGATGGACCGGAGCGACGGGGCCGTAAGATCGTTGAGCAAAACTTGATTGTGACCGACCCGAAAACAACCTGTGTCCCCCACCCCGTCAAATGCTTCGCCTCGACGTTACTCGCCTAAATCTCGCTTGGCTTCAGCGATTGCATTTGCAACTATCGGGTCCAACCACTTGGATACGCCAGTGCCGCCCTCATATTGATCAACTGCTATCAACCTACTGTCACATCCATATCGTTTCTCTATAAACGTCTGCGTTTGCCCGCCGTCCTCACCAAAGTCCATTTCTGTCAATTTCGACCCGTCTTCTCGAAAACGCAACAGGGTGCCAACGTTCCACCCGCGCGACCAAAAGGATACCTCCTGCAGAATCCCATTTTCCCAGAAACACATATGCAGTCCAATTCTCATGCGTCCAACATGGAAGGTTCCCCTAAACTTTAGCTGTCCGGTCTTGTAATATTCGACGTATTCCCCAGTGAAATCTTCGTTTGGGTAAACCCCAGAACTTGAAACCGCATGTTGCCGGTACGAGTCGTCACTCATGTTATGTTCCGTAAAGAAGCCGCGAGATTCATTATTGATTTGGGTCAAGGTACTTATCGAAACGATTTCCTGCACGATCAATCATGCCCTCAACGCCACTTTTCTTGGCTCCCCATCGGATCGTCCCTCGACCGCGCCGTTTACCTCTTCGACAAAATACGCGTCACGGCCAACCTCCACTGCCGCTGAAACTATGCCAGGTTCTTTACGAAAGCCTTCGCCTGCATAACCACGATTTGCTGAAACCGCAATTGCTATCGGTGTGACGACTCGCAGAGTGTTTTTAAGTATCCACGTGCCGCCGACTCGGCTAACTGTCCATCCTGCCGCTTTGCGGGCCTCTGTTAGTGCAAGACGCTTTGCTAATCCAGCTTCGCTGGCCGCTTCACGCGCAAGTTCATGGGCCTTGTCAGATCCCAGGACGCCGACGTTCCTCGCGTATACAACCGCACCAATTTTTTTGGCTTCATCCACTTCTGCCTGAACAGCCGCATTAAACAGCTTTATAACCTCATTGTCACTAGTTTTAATCCGATCCAAAAAATCAATTGCTTGCTTTTTGTTCATTGTGCTTCGAGTCGTGACTTTCGGCTGTTCTCTCAGGAATTTTTCCAACTCGCTGTCTACGGCATCGTTATACAGATCATGAGAAATACCGTTGTAGGTTCCAAAGTCATGGAAAGTGTAGTATTGATCTCAAATGCGCGCTCCAAATCTCTGATTCGTCTGGTTTTTTAGGTTGTCGTCGAAAACGTCTTTGACGGTATCGGAAAAGTACGTCCAGAGCGATTGCGGTACGAGATGATGACCATCGCCTGCAAAACCGGTTGGATCAACTCTATTTATCGGGTTGTTCTCAGTGTACCTACTGATGTTCTGGTCACCCGCTTGAAACCCAATCGGGTCTTCGCTGATGAACAGGCCCGCATTAGGGTCATAGTAGCGAGCTCGGTTGTAGGAGAGTCCGGTGGTTGCGTCGATCTCGCGGCCCGCGTAGCGGATGCCGACCGATTCGAGTAGCGATGGTGAGTCGCCGTACGGCGTTCCCGACTCGCCGAAGGCTCCGAAATCGATGTGGCCGATCGAGAGGCTATCGTCAGGATTGATCGCCGCGACACTACGGACGCTGCCCAAGTGGTCTTGGAACGTCCAGTAGGTTTGCGTTACCGAAGTCGCTGGATCGATGTCCTCGACCGATAGGATTTGGTCGGTGCCAGGGGCGAGGAAGTACGTTCGAGTCAGTTGACCAGCGGCGTTGGTTTCCGCGATGACGTGATCGTCTCGCCAGATGTAGCCGGTTTGGCTCGTAATGACCAGTGTGCCGCCAGCGTCTGCGGTCCATTCTCGCCGGGCGATGCGGCGATCTAGCCCGTCGTACGCGTACTCGACTCGCCAAAGGGGATTGCCCAATGAGTCGCCATGATCGACCGCGACGAGATACCCATCGCCGTCAAAGGTGTAGAATGTGACCGAATTGTTAAAGAGCGAGGTGCGGCTAGTCCGCCGTCCTTCGGGATCATAGCCGTAAATGTAGTCGGCGTCACGTAGCAGTCGGTTGCCCGTGCCGATCACTTCGCCGTCACCGATTCGGTTACCCGAAGCGTCGAACGTGAAGTTAGCGCCCAGCTCACCATCGGCTTGGCCCTCGGCAGCAGCCGGTAGATCCACGCCGTCAAGGTTGACAAGGTGCAGGTCAAGTTGGTCGCGGTTGTCATACGTGTAGCTGTCGGAGCGGTCGCGATCACTTCCCAACCATGCGAACGCTTGGTCGATCGATTCGATTCGGTGCTGCGCGTCGTAACGATAATCGTAGGCAGCGATCGGATCGGTCATGCGACCGGGTGCGTTGTGGGCAATACGGCTGATTCGGTTCTCGCCGTCGAACGTGTTTTCCGTGAGGAACGAGAGCGGATCAGAAGCCGAAGAAACACTGAATCCCCGCTGGATCGATTCAAGCCTTCCGTCGGTGCGGAAGCTGAACCGCGCAGTTTTATCAGCAACGCTCGCGCCGCTTTGCGTGATGGTGGTTGCCCGTCCGAGTTCATCGAGCGTATAGCCCTGCGTCAGCGCAATCGCGCCGCCCACACTAAGTGTGAACGCATCCATACGACCAAACGCGTCGTGATCGGAATCGATGACCGAGGTGTAAACGACACCCAGAGCGTTGACTGTTTGGGTCACCTGATCAACGCGTCCCAGCGAGTCATACGTCCAGGACAACGAGCCACTCTCATCGGAAACTTCTCGCAACGTTCCATCAGAATTGCGTGCGACAGATTGGAATTCCGTAGCACCACCGACAAGCGTTTTGACAACGGACGTTGTCAGGCCATCGAGTGATTGTGTCGTCGCGACTTGAACACCGTCGCGGCGAGTTTCCGTCACGGTCAATCCATCGTAAACGTAGGACGTTCGATCCTCATCGAGTCCGATGCGTACGCCTGCGGCGTTGAGTTGTTCGCGTAGCGTGACTTCATCGGTCATGCGGCCGAGTCCGTCATGTGACCAGTAGGTGACACTTCCCGAGCCGTCGGTAAGCGCCACCATGTTTCCGGAAGAATCGAATGCGTACGCAATCGTTTCGCCATCGGTCGAGACTTCGCGAATGACTTGACCGGTGGCCAAGTCATAGGTCAATGCGGTCACGTCGCCATCGGCATCGATTTGCAAGATCGGTCGACCGGCAAGGTCAAGTCGGTTCGCTTCGATTAGCAGGCCGTCATCGCCGTAGCTGGCCAGCATCGTCCCGAACGCATTTGAGACCGACGAGGAAGTCCGCGTCGCGCTGCCGCTAATAGACTCTCGGAGCGTAGTCCGCGTTGTGCCAGCGGACGCGTTGTACAGGTAGGCGTACTCGGTGAGCGACGGATTGCCGTTGCCGGGATCGGCACCGTTGATTCGGACGATGTTGTTTTCGCTGTCATAAGTTGCCAACGAGATGGCACCATTGACGTCGATGCTGGCGACGATCGTTTGACCGCCACCGAGCGTGTAGTTGGTGCGAGTGGTTTCGAGCAGCGTCCCGGACTCGCTGTCGGAACGACGCATACGTGACGCCGCGTCGTAGAACCTGGATGTTGAGCGGTCGATCAATTGACGCGATGGATCGGTATCCACAAAGCGAGTGGAAACCAGTCTTCCGCCAATATCAAAGCCGGACGTTGAGACCGCACCGGACGGGTCGATCGCGCGAACGGTTCGCCCCATGGCGTCAGCAAACGACGAGGAAAGCACTCCATTCCGGTCGATCACTGTTGTCTTGGCCAAACCAATCAGCGCGGGATCTGCTGACCCATTGTCGATCGAGTAAGCGTAAGTGGTGACCCCAAGAGATCCGCCTGGTGTGACTGATTCGGGATCGGTCACTGTCAGTATCCGACCAAAACCATCATGGGTCATCGTCGTGAAAAACGTTGCAGAATCGTAGGCACCACTGCTGTTTGGTATTTGGCGGAACTCCGTTGATGCGATGATGTCACTGGCCACATTGTAGGATGTCCAGTTCAGTTCTCCGCCGTCTGTAGCGACTCCCGTGGCAACCGATCGTCCGGCCAAATCATAGACAGTGAACGTACCCGCAAGATCGGATAGTTTCGATCCGACGACGTTTCCGGTGGCATCAAAGGCGGTCGTTGTGATCGACTGGCGGCGGTCACCGCCTTCCTCGGTGACGTATTGATTGACGGAACTTGTCTGGCGGTCAAAGCGATCGTAACCGTAGGTCGATGCCGCTCCACTCAATAGATCAACAGTTGAAATCACACGTCCCGCCGCGTCGCCGACCGTTTTCGTGATGCGGTCAGTCGTTATGCCAAAGTTCGACGCTACGGAGTTTTGAGTCGTCCACGTCGTGAACGTTGTCGGGTCGAAATAGTTGCGAGAGATGGAACCATCGGGACTAGTTATTTGTTCTAATCGGCCATCTGGGTAATAGTCATAAACCGTATTCAACGATCCGTTCATGCTGCCGACGAGTCCATCGTCAAGATCTTCGTAGCGGTCGCGGACGAATTGTCCGATTACTTGACCTCGACCATTGTATTGGTAAAGCGTGAACGCTTCATTGTCTAACGCTGTCGAATCATCGGACAAGGTCGTCGTGACCGTGTACAGCAAATTGTTGTCATGATACTGATAAGCGACCTCGTTGAGCTTGTCACCCGACGCATCGCGAATGACCGTGCGTAACAAGCGTCCGAAAGCGTCAATGTCATCGTCCGTTTCGGAGCGTTGGACAAAACCAGAGCCGGAGTCATAACTGGCGGTCGTCAAGTCGAGGTTACCGTTGGCATCATAAGTGTACTGGGTCCGCATCCTCTGCCCTGTGACGGGATCGGCTGCGGTTGTTGCGGTGGCGACGTTGCGATTGGCTCCGTAGGTGTAAGTGGTCACCAGACCGCGGGCGTCGGTGTGCGTTTGCGGGAGCGCCGATGCGTCGTAAGTGAACGATTCAGAGATCCCTTCGGGTCCATCGACTTGAATCACTAAGTCGGTGCCGGGCACGTAGGTGTAGGTTGTGACTGCACCGCGTGAGTCGGTCATCGTTTGGACCAATCCCGTGTCGGACGTGTAGTCGTACGCTGCGACGACATAGTCGCGGAAGATTTCGGTGACGTTGCCGAAGACCTCTTGGTCGCGAGGGGCGTTGTAGTAATCGTAGGTCGTTGTCGTCACGCGGCCCAGTGCGTCGGTCGCTTGGTAGACGTCCCCGTAAGCGTTGCGTCGGACGCTCTGGCGGGACAGTTCGTTGTCAAACGGCTGGTTGAGGGCGAACGGGATCGTCAACGTTCCCGCTACTGAACCGAGCGACCGTCCGTGCTCATCGAGAGTCACTTCGGTGGCCCGAACGTAGTTGTGGTTGACTTCGTTACCGTCCGCATCCAGTCCCACCAACCCCGCCGGGTCGATCACCCGCGCGGTGCTGGGGGCGAGCAGCGCCGTCCCAGGTCGCAAGCCGACCGCGGCGACCGGGACGACGGTGTACAACGAACCGCCAAAATCGACCGATTGGGCCAGCCCGGCGGCATCATAGCCAACCGTGGTGATCAGATTGTTTCCGCTCGCCCCGGCGTGGTTCGTCACCGTATGCAGCTTCCCATCGGTGTATGTGAAACTTCGCAGCCGACCGTCTTCGCTGATTCCCCGCAGCTCGGCGGAGGCTTGATCGGCACGCACCGGCGGCCCATCGGGCGGCGTCAACCCAGGAATCGGCTCAAATGGCACCACGTCGTTGTCGATCGTGGCAACCGTGTCGATCACGACCGTCCGGCCAGCGGTGGCGATGCTGCTCAATAACCCGCCGGTGTACCCAAACGTGGTCACCGCCCCATCAATGTTGTGTATCGTTGCGCAATACGCCCGTCGGAGTCGTAGGCGAACGTCAGATCGGGACCCGAAAGGGGCTCGATCCGCACGACGGCTTGATGGAAGGTGCCGTCGGGTCGCACCGCTCCAATGTTGCCGAACGTTGTCACCACGCCGGAAGCGTCGGTGTAGGTGAACACGCCGGTGCCCAGATCACGAGCCAGCGTTCCAAACTGGTCCAGGCGGGTCGGACCATGATCCAATTCGACCGGTCGGTAGGTTCCGTCGAGCTCGCCAAGCGTTTCGTCGATGCCCGCAACGAACAGGTGCTGCTGACCGTCGGCGGTGACGATCGTCGCGTAGTTGAAGGGATCGTTGGTCGGGTCGGTCAGTAAACCACTGGTCGCCCCGGCAGAGGTGTAAAGCCGGGTCACGCCCGACAGCGACCAACCGCGACCGAAGCCAGCGAAGGCGGGTTCGTCGGTGTCGTCGCGTTCGGCCACCACCATCTCGCCGAACGTTACGATGCTCGGCGGCGGATTGAGTTCGTCGATCGGACCGGTTTGGTCGGTGAAGTAGACCCGCAGGCGGTAATCGTAGGCACCCACGCCGTCGAGTTCGCCCTCGGGCTGGATTGCCAAGCGAACGGCGCCGTCGGTATCGGTCAGATCAGCGACTTCAGAGGCAGTCAGGAAGCGGGTGGTCGTGTTGGCTTGGCTGACCAGCGGAATGTTCCGGCCCAACGCGTTGCCGGTGTCATCGACGGTCAATTCGACACGTAGCGGTCCGCCGCCGAAAGAGTTGAGTGTCGCCTGAACGACTGGACGCGGATCGACCGTTTCGCTGTTGTAGATTAGTGCGAAGTCATCACCAGCGGGACCGAGGTTGAGGTCCAGTCCATGGGATATTGTGACCGATCCGGTATGTAGTGAGACATCGACGTCGCCGATCGACGATGAAGCGTTGCTCGCCCGCGTGCCGGTGACCGCTTGGCTGGACAGACTCGGGCCGCTGGCGACCGCACCGAGCGAGACGCTGCGGGGCAGCACGCCGAGCGTATTGAAGGCTCCGGCGGTTTGGAACTGGACGAGCGACTCGATTGCTGAACCGACACGGCTGCTATCGTTCAGTGCGGTCTGATAGCGTTCGTGGTGATAAGCGGTAACCCAGACCTTCGTAAACTCGGTCGTCGCAATGCCATCGGACAACGCTACAAGATAGAACGAATCAACGAAACCGCCGCCATTGGCAATTGAGCCTCGCGAATCGAAGGTGAGGATGTGCCCCGTCCCGTCAGGATCGCTTTCCATCCGAAGCGGCGACGTGGAAATTCGGTTTCCATTGAGATCGGTAACGACAAGTTCAAGAGCATCGCCATCAGCATCAAATGCGTCGACTTCGTCATAGACGTTGAGAACGCTTTGAGTAACGGCGGTGTCAATATTGACGCCGATCGCTTGCAGTCGATTGGCAATGGAGAACGTCGGGGCGGTATTGCCAACGCGCACCGTGACCCTGGCAGGTGCGGAGATGCTGAGTCCATCGGTGAGCGTGTAAGCGAATGTCGCCTCGTGGGGTCCGACTTCGGCGTAGTGTGCAAAGTCAGGCGTGTAGTGAACCACGCCATCAACGATTGCTACGCTTCCGAAGGTCGGTGCGGTGACTTGATGAATCGTGAGCGAGTCGCCTTGGGGATGGACGTCGTTGAATCGAGGATCGATCGTGGTGTCGACGCCATGCGAGACAGTGAACTCGTCTGCGGCGGCAATGGGAACGTTGGACGTGAAATTGACGACCACGCCAATGATACCGGACGTAAACGACCCAAGGGTGTATTGATATTGGAACGCGACTTGGTCAATCAATGGCGAGTCGGGACGAACGCGAACTTTGCCGTTGGCTAAGGGTTCGATCAGAGTGCCAGCGAACGGCGTCATGATTGTGATCGCGGGGATCGCACCTTCGGGAATGGCATCGTTGGCGAGAACATCGACGTCCACGAACGGCGCTCCAGCCGGAGCAGTGATCACATCGGCAACTTCGGCCAAGGGTAGGCGTTGCAGGATCACGGCATCGGCGTAAACGTGGTACAAAGACGGCAATTCGCCGTCACGAAGCCGCACGACGACTTCGCTGGATTCGACGACAAATTCGTCACCGATGGCTTCCCAGTAGGTGCCATCGTGAAGGTAATCATCTGCGGCGACGGTTTGGTCGATGGTGGCCGAGGTGAGCACTTCGCCACCGACACGAACCTCAAACGGCGCTTGGTTGTAAAGCGACGTGTCTGGACTGGCGGGGTTCGGTGTCGGATGGCTAGCGAAGACACGGTAGCGACCTGGGGTTAAGCCGGAGAACGTCCAAGTCGCATTGGATTCGCTGTCGCCGACGAAGCGAGTCATTCGCAGAGCCGAACCTCCGTAACCTGCGGCAATACTGGAGGTCGAATTACCGTCGTAGTCGAATCCGGTTCCGCCATCATCGATCGTGTTTGTATCGGCAAAGGACGGTGAACCTGCACCGACGATGTTGATGCCTAGTGCTGAATCGTCGTAGTCGGTCGTGGCAAGCAAAGCGGCGGTGAACTTTACGGCGGCTACAGGTGTGACTTCAAATGTGACATCCCGCGACGTGCCCGGAGCCAAAACCGTGTCCGGGTCGATGTTGGCAATAAACGCGACGCCGGGAGCGTCGGTTGCGAATGGCTGTAGGATAACAGGACCAAAACCGTTGTTGGTAATCGTCGCGGTACGAGTGACTGAAGTGATCCCAGTTGGCAGGTATCCCAGATCAATACTTTGGCCGGGCGCTAGCGTGTTTTCACCATTGACCACAACCGCCAGCGATTTCGCTGAGTCGGTACGGGGTTGAGCATCGATTTGCTGAATTCGGATGGCATCAACAGCAACTTTGAGATTGTTGGCTGAGGCAGATGATGACGTCATTGGAAACCGCCACCTTGAGGACTCCGCCGGTGACGGTCACTGTGTCAAAAACTCTCATCCAGCGACCGCCAGGTACAGTCGGTGCAGCCGGGTCAGCAGTACGAATGGCCTGATTGACGGGTTGCTGGTTTGCTAGCATGTTTGATCATTGCCATCGCGGACCACGAAACTAACCGTGGCAGTGTCAAAGCGAGTCGCTGGGCCAGCTTGCCAGACTGGTAAGTGCCATCAGGCAGATTGGTTGCCGTCCAGATTGCTTCACCGACTTCCCGATAGCGTTAGCCGTGGGATCTGCAAAACCTAATCGAGCGGCGGTACTGTGGGGGAAGCCCGAGTAGTGATACGTGGTCACCATCGACTCCAAAAAAATCAACGTATTCCCAGACGGGAAAACTCGATGGAGCTGACGAGGTTGCCCGTGGTATTGAATGGGATTGCAGCCGAGTTTTCATCGTTGTCTACGACGATTGCCTCGGCACCAGAAGGTCCCACACCGCCGAGAAGCGGCACGTCGAGCGTTAAGGCAGATCCACTACTGCCGGAGCCAGTGACCAGTCAACCCAAGCGAGAAGTTGCCTGTAAAATAACCGATACTGCTCGTTGGCATGGCGAGCACATAAGTCACCACTTGCCCTGGCGCAACAACGGTTCCCGCCATCGGACCCGTTTGCAAAACAAAGCCACCGGTGACGATCGGATCGGCAAGGGTCACCGATTGATTGTTCGTGTTTTCGATCTGCAACTCGCGGGTGATCGGCTCGATCGTTTGCGAGATACCGCCGAAATTGAGCAGACCGGCGGGCAGCGGTCGATCACCCACGGTGGTTTTCCAGACCAGCAATGGCATCGGGCACAACAGACGGGGCGACCCGCATCGCGTCGGCCAGTACGATCCCGTCGGCATCATCGGTAAGCTGCTCACGGAGAAGGGGCCGGGGAAACTTATTACTCCCTTCCCCTTTTCATTCTCCGTCCTCTTTTTTGTTCTCTGACGAATCTACCCGCCGTCCCCTTTGCGTTTTTCTCCTTGAATCAATCTTCAAAGTTGCCCTTGCTGAACACATAGCCACGAATTGCAAAGTGTAGTGATTGACTCGGTTCCTCGTTGTTACTGAGTGTCTGCACAATGATGTCACCGAACTTCATGCCAACGGTGTCCGAAAGCATCCTCACGTTGAAACTAACACTGCTCCCAGGCAAGACAGTCAACGAGCTTAAATCATTAGCAAGGACGAACGAACCGGCTACGATCGGGGCCTTATCGAGAAACAGCGAGGTGCTTGAGACGTTCGTCAGCGAGAACATCACGGTGAGTGGAACATCGGGACGGGTCGAACCTACATTAAGGCCATCCGGATTGACGGTTAGCGGCAGCGCAAGATTGCCAAACGAATCGGTCACCTCAAGTGCTGACGCATTCGTTCCTGACGATTGCAAAGCCATTTGAAATGTTTCCGCGTTGTTCTCTAAGCGAATCGTCAGGTTGCCGGTTATTGGACCCACTTCCGTTGGAACTGCGTTGACTCGCATCGTTTGGGACTGTCCAGGCTGGATCACGTGCCGAGATGAATTCGATTCTTCGTCTTCAAAAGTCCCCTTCAAATATACTTCAAAAGGACCGTCGATCGCTAGATCGGTGATCACTAGCGGTGTGTCGGCGGGATTGTGAATCCTGAAGGTGCGACCATTGCGTTCCCCAACTACCGCGGGTGGGATTTGCTGGGTTGACTGATCTCCAATTTGTACGTTGGTCGTGGCGTCAAACAGTTCAATGGGGTCTGGCAGCGAGACGTTCGCCAACAGCGAGATGGCTAGTTCCGGTGATTCGTAGTCATTCGTTAGAAGAACAATTTCGCCGGCAATGGTCCTTGCTATCGAGGTATCGAAGACCAGTGACAAATCGAGTATTCGATCGATGCCAACAACCGCAGGAGTTGTGAATGGAATGCGTGGTGTCAATCCTCCTTCCTCATCATCGAACCGTTTTCCCGTATACGCAGTGACGTTCTCAGGCAGTCTCAGTTCGTTGACCACCAATTCACGGGCACCGAAATTGATGATCTGGAAAAGATCCTCGGCTTCCTGTCCAATGTTGAACCGATCGAGCACCACGGGTTCACTCACGCTCTGGCGAATGACTTGGTCTTCGGAAGCCGACACCGGCAGTCGCCCCGTTGAAGAATCGACCTTGGACCGTCATATCGAACTCGCCCTCATCGCTGTCGTCCGATCGAATGACAAGCTGCGATTCTCCGATGCCGTTGATCGGCGAAGTCGGGATTAGCCTGAGAGCCATTCGTGAGCCTGGTTGAATCGCATAGGGGAACAAAGGCCGGGGCTCATCGTCTTCGAATTGACCTTTCACGTCGACTCGGACGCCAAAGTCTCCCACGGCGGAAACCTCATAGATGACGAGCGAGGAATCACCTGTGTTAGTGATATGGAAAGGTTCAAACGTCCTTGCAAACTGACCATAGATGCTTGGTGCTAAGTAGACGTCACCGTCCTGCACCTCCGTGAAGCCTGTTTGTACTCGACCGAACGAAAGAGAGATTTCGGGCTGGGGCGATGGAACAACATTGGTGGTGGCGATATCGCTTGCAACAACCGAACCAAAGCCACCGGTTGTTGTGGCAAACAAACGACCATTTGCGGCGGTTGCGATCGTGGTTGTTTCACCGATGGGCTCAACGATCGTTAACACATCTTCGTCAGAAGCCCCAGAGCCGCCGAATACCTCAATACGCTGCCCGTCAGGACTGGGCGTAACCTGGAGAATCGATCGTTGCCGCCGTAACCATAGATGACAGCGCGTTTGGTCAGCCCAATTGCCGTGATCGTATCATTAAACTCGCTACCGTAGGCTATCTGAAAATTGCCAGCGGCCATGTCGATCGTCATACCCATCGGTGCGCTTCTCGATCAAGGCGTCTTCGCCCGAAATGGAAAGCGTGTCAATACCATCGTCGCCGAACAAACGATCAATGCCTTGGTCACCGCTCACCAAGTCATTTCCCGACCGTCCGCGGATTGAGTCCTCACCCGCACCACCAAACAACCAATCGTTCGTCTCTGATCCGTTGATCGTATCGTCGCCTTCACCCCCCATGATCACTGCTCCAAGAGGCACCAAGCGATAGTTTACATAGGTCGGTTCGTCTTCTTCATCGTCGGGATCAAACTCATTGGCGATTAACCCCCGCAATCCAGGCTGAAGTTGAAGGTTGTCATCACCTGCATCACCAAGGACGTAAACATGATCGAGGTTCAACGCGGAGACGCCCGTATTGATTGTCGCCGATACCGCGTTCCCACCATCCACCACGCTTGAATAGTCAACGACGACTTGATTGTTGACACCGCGAACGCTGACCGTGTCGTTGCCTTGAGTTCCGCTAACGAAAATCGCTTGAGCAAATCGATGGCTGGCAACGATCACGTGATTTTCCGCGTCCGCAACCGGCGAAAGAATCGCCTCGAATCCGTCAGCAACAGATGCCGAAATGCTGGTGAGGGCGCGGCGAGAATCAAGAACGTCGTAGTACCCATTGCCGCCAACAACTGACATGTCATCAGAATCGGCAAGCAGGTAGTCCTGTCCGACTTGCCCGTCAATCGAGTCGCTTCCTAACCCGCCATCGATCAAGTCGTTGCCCGAACCCCCAAAGATTTGATCCGTTCCCGGACCGCCAAGGATCACGTCGTCGCCACTTCCACCGGTGAGGGAGTCGTTGCCAGCGCCGCCGTCGATTACTGCAGTCAGGCCGACCGTGGTGTACTGTCCGTAGTCGTTTGGCTCACCCGAACTTGTTTTCAGGGAAGAGTCAACGCTGACGTAATCGTTGCCGTCTCCCGAAAAGACGTGCAACTGCTGGAGCCGTGACATTTGGACATTCGTCACCAATGTTCCCGATGCAACATCGCCGGCCTGTGTGGTCGTCTGGAAATCGATTTCGATAAGTCCTGAAACCTGACGCACGTCAATCAGATCGTTGTGGTCGGTGCCACGAATGCTGACGCTTTGCGATACAGGGTGATACTCCCACGTTAGAACATCACCAGCCATCAAGTTTCGCGACTCCAATTGCTGTGCGAGCAGCTTTCGGCGTTTTGTACGATCCGAAGTTCGATTCCGAAAGGTTGCCCTCTTGCGAGTGACAAAAAGACTCTTGATCTTTGAAGTAGGTGATGCCATCGGATCGCTTCCCGCTGATGTGCCGAAGAGTGGTTTCGCCGCCCGGGGTAATGGGCGATGGTTCACGCGTCGAGACAGTGACGACTGCCAGGGGAGTACGCAAGCAGCAAGTCGCCCTTCCTCGAGAGATTCACCGTAACTTGGTGGAACTCGCATCGAGTGTTCGCGGTAGTTTCACACTCGAGACAAGCCGACATCAGGATGACAACAGCCGCATGCGTTTCGCCGATACTCGAAATCAACCAAACTGTACTTTTCATAACCAACGACTATGACTCGCGGCCAAGCTATGACGGAAGATCAACCCGAGGATCGCAATCGTGGTTACGCGTCGTTCTTGAAAACGTTACTCAAGCACGACGCTCAATTCTTGATCGTCGGCAGCCAAGCCATCTGTGCGCATGGATTAAAAAGAGCAGCACGCGACTTGGACGTATGGATTTCCGCGTCCGCTACAAACACGAGGCGGGTGACCGCTGCTTTGGTCGAGTTCGGTGTTCCGGCCGCTCAGCTAGAGCCCCACGATCTCAGCCTGCCTAACGTACTGTTCAAATTAGCGGCAGTTGACCACCTCGGTCGCCCGGTCGCAGACATTGACCTATTAACAAGTGTGGACGACTTTGATTTTGATGGGTGCCATCGGCGGTGCTGTCTGCTTGAGGTAAGCAGCGTTCGCGTGCCTGTCATTTCGATCAATGACCTTAAACGAATGAAAAAGGAGTCGCCCAGGCGAATCGATGCGACTGACTTAGCGATACTCGAAAAATGGATCGATCGCGGTGTGGATGATCACGCTTGATGATTCATCATCTGGACCACCTTGGGATAGAGCCACAAACATCAGAAGGCATTACCCGACCGACCGTGGCGCCCGGAAAGTGAACCTAATGTCATGACCAACAACGAAGGCACGCCGTTGGAAGTGATTGCCTCGGGAGGGGACTTTCGTGATGCGACGGAAAAGGCATGTGAAAAGATCAATCCCGGCGTGACACAGGATGCGTCGATCTTACTTGAAATCGTGGCTGCTGAAAGAAAGTTGGCAAGGCTCCTTGTTGAGCGATCGTACCGACAAGGCTAAAAACGTTGCGCACGACGTTATGGACCGGGCCAGAATTGAACTGGCATGGTGGGTCGACCTCGATCCCGCTGCTCACCACTACGCCGCCGGTCCGACAAAGCGGCATCGTGCCGCATCGTTGGACCCACCTCGATCGTCAAATCCGGTTACCACCAGGTATTGTTCAACTCTTCATCGTTGACTGGCCACGGGAGTAGGTGTCCCAGTCATCGAGGTCATTTCAACGCCGACTTTACGGCCTTCCAGCCACCCACTCGTTTGATTGCGGAACCAAATTCGAATATCGGAGAGCGGTGGACCACGCAGCCAAGAACTCCCGTTCCGCTGGTGAAGCCGGTTGTACGTCCTTTCATGCCTTGCCTTGAGCTCAGCAATAATTTCCTTGTCTCGTCAACCGTCGGAAAACCTGAATGGGGTGAAAGTCGGCTGACGTAGTTCGCTAGTTCATTATTTGTGTCAACATCGAAGGAATCTCTCAGCAGAATGTTGGACTTCCCGATGGAGCTTCACCAAGAATGCGAAGGACAGATTAAAGACCTAGAGGCCGACCGGTGAACGTGGGGATCACGCCAGCGATCCGACCCGATCATCGCGATGCCGATTCAGTCGGCTGCGATCTTGATCGCGCACTGCCTGCCGATGGTGTTGGTCGCATTCTTGCTTTGGAGAGGTGATTACACCTCGACAGAGGTGGATGCCACCGAAGCGATGCTGATCGAATTGCTCGATGACGAGCCAAAACGTCTGGCATCAACGCGGTTATTGCAAACTCCGAAACTGCCGTCTCCTAAAGAGTAAAACGCGAGTCATTCTCGACCGCCCGGCTGGCAGCACGTCCAGTCGGGCTGGTCGGGGCTTTTTTTAGCTAGTGTCTGTCCGGAAATTCCACGAGTGTTGGAATTTAACGGATCTTGGCCTAGTTCAGAGCCGTGAAGATGATTGGGTTGATCGAGTTCGACTGATACAAACGCTCGGTTGGGTACCGAATTTCGCGACCCGCGCAGACCGGTAGCATTCAAGGATCTGATCGCTCCGGTCTCTCACTTGAGGTCGGCTATGCCGCTTGGCGAGCGCTCTGCGCCGATGCACTGCTTGCGTGTTGCCTCGCCAGCAACAGCTTCCCTAGCGTATGAATGTTGCGGCCTAGGATCGCCAGTCCAAACAAGCGTTCAAAGCCAATCTCGCTGCGATCACGACAACGCTTCAAGCCGTTGCCTCGCTGCAAAGCACCGATCGCTGATTCCACGCCGCTGTGACGCAAACGTGTCCGATGAAACTCCACACTTCCATTCTTCAATCGCTCGGCGTACTGACCGGGAGCACGCGGTAACACGCACACATCATCGACAATTTCTTGCAACGCGAGCTCGTTTTCGTCACTGTGGAAGCCGCGATCGAACGACGCGGTTTCGATCTGACCGGAGTGTTTTCGCTGAGCCACTCTTGTTTGCTCGACAACCACATCGGAATCCTTGGCAGTTCGGTCCATCAAGTGGTAGTGACTGATGAATCCTGCCCCGTCTTCGTAGACCAAGACCAAGCGTCCGTATTGATTAGGCTGTCCAGCCTTCCCGCGGCGATACAACTGCGTATGCGTTTCAAAGAGACTGAAAAGCTTCTCGCTGTTGGGGACGGTCTCACCCAGGATCACTCGCCGGTAAGCGGTTCCTACGACCTGCCGAGTCAGTTCGATCCATCGCTCGCTCGCCACGATTTGTGAGACAGCCGCTGGCGATGATGACTCGGTTTCTACCGTTTTTACCAGCTCATCGGCTCGCGTGAGCAACTGCTCGGTTCGCGTTAGCAGATCATTGTAGAGCGATTGCAGTGCGTCTTTCTTGACAGGACTCTTGCTCGCGGCAAGGCGTCCGATGTTCTGTTTGAGCTTCTTGATCTTTCTGATTAGATGATCGGATTGACGCCAACCTTCGATGTCAAATTCACCCGCCAAGCGAGCGCACAGTGGAACGAACTTACGGACCCCGTCGATGATCAAGCCACTCTCGGTGGGATAGTGAATGTTGGTTTCGATGACGAATGAGTCGGCGCGTACCGACGTGGCTGCCTCGGGTGCAAGCTCATGTCCGGCAGCGACAACAACTTCGCTAAGCTTCTCGAGCGTTTCTGGCTTGAGCTTGCACAGCGTGTCGCGAATACGCCTGAAGGTGATTTCACTGGTGTCCTCCCAGTCGCCGATTCCCATGATGCTTCGCAGCGATCGATGGTTCTCGACTTGGTCTTGCAGCTTGTCGTAATCGAAGTTGCATCCCAAGCGTACCGCAGCCAAGACGACGACGTGCCAATCGTCCATGCCGGATCGGCCGACATCTCGGCGCGAGTCTTCGTTGAGATCAGCGGCGACCAACTTGACAGCTTTGTGTCGCAGTTTGTTGTTGGTTCAAAGGAACTGCAAGCCAGCGAGGACCGGAACGATTTCGTCTCGGCACTCGACGTTGAGTTCCACTTGTGCGATGGGGCTACAGTCAAAGCGATGCTGCGATTGATAGTGCTTTCGGACCACGTTCACTCCTCGAAGATTTGCGTTTGAAATTGCTTTTAGTCAACAATTCCAACGCGCGAACCCGCTTGCGGGTTCGATCTTCGGGGAGCTTTTCTTCAAAGAAAGCCGCGGTCTACGCAGCCTTCCAATTTCCGGACAGGCACTAACTACGAAATCTTCCGGGTCTAAACAACATGAATCTTGGTTCAATCAAAGATAGCCAATGCCTGTTGGAATCAGTGGTGCGTAGTCAGCGTCAATTGAATGCTTCAGAGTTGACCGCTCCGAGATTGCTCCAACTTTCGGAAACCGTGCAATCCGGTAAACGCAGCCAGTCGTGGTCCGCACTGACCCGTCGGCGCACCGCCAGGGAGCACTTCCTTGGTGGTGATTCCACAGCACGAACAATGACCACGGAAAAGTTGATGTTTGTTGACGATGGGTTCGATTGGTGGCAATTCCCAGGCCTGGTGCTGCTTGACCGGATGGTTTGGGTTCAGCGTAAGAACGATAAGTAGGAGGAACACTAATCCTCGCTAATGAACACTAATGAAAAATGCCACCATGTAATTAGTGTCCGATTCGAGTTGATTAGCGTTCCCAAGATCATGCTGACTCCATCCACCGTTACGAACTTCAGGACCGCTGCCTCGAGCTGATTCGCATCGAACTGACGGCCAACGCGAGGCTCGGCGGTTGGATGGTGACGAACGACCACTGATTCTTGCGAATCATTTTGGATCAGCTCTTTCATGGCTGCGGCGAAAGCAGCGTTGGCTTTCTGGCTTCGCGAACCGGCATGCAAAACGGAACCAGTGAACCGGACACCTTTACCGAGGTCGGTACAACGTGTTCCTGGTCGAGGATACTGGTTACCGCCGACGGGATAGCAAGCTTGTCGAGACGTTGCCGCGAACTGTGTTCGCAAGCGTTTGCGATCAGGTCATTGTGACGGCGTTGTCGGAGCAGCCGATTGCGGAGGCGCATTCAAGCCCGACGTCGCTGCATAAAGGTTCGATCCCTCGGCCGCCACTTGGATACGAACGGCACAGTTGCTTGTAGTCGGCGATCGTTTCGGAAAGATCTCGACGATTCACTGCTTGCAGATAACCGCATTGCCCAATCGCGTGCTTCGGCAGCGGCGCGGCGAGGTTGCCGCCACGCTTCTCCGTCATTTTTTGCTGCGCGACGTAGATGGTTTCGTGGTCGTCCAAGATCTCGTGCCACAAACTGAGGTCGAACTTCATGATCAATCGGTGAATGCGACCGCACGCTTCGGCATCAATCCAACCCTGACGAAGGCTGATCATCGCCCCCAACCCCATCCCAATTGCCACGGCGTGACCGTGCAACAAGCCCGCCGGAATTTCAAAACCGGGCGACCACGTGTGTCCGTAAGCATGGGGTCGACACTGGTGCGTCTCGTACAGATTCCCGTACTCGGCTTCGACGTAGCTCTTGATCGCTCGACCTAAAATGCGTTGCGAAAAGTCATGGATCGGATCGGTTGGACCGGTGTGGACCGAACCAAATCGCGTTTCGATCAGCGATCGCCCCCCCGCGTCCAGATCATCGAAAAGTTGCGAGTCTTTGACGACCGCCATTTTGATGATCTCCGCCATTCCATGCCGTAGCCACCCCGTCCGCAGCGTCGCAAACATCGTTCGGTCGGTGATCGACAAGATCGGCGTATGAAAAGCACCGAACAGATTTTTGAACCCAAAGCCGTCACAGCAGGTTCGCGGGGAGGGGCCGGCGTCGATACCGGCAACGAGCGAAGTGGACAACATCACGTAGGGAGTGCCACGGTGATATAACGAACAGGCCAATCCAGCGGTGTCGGACAGAACTCCGCCGCCAATGACAAGCACCGGTTCGTTTCGTGATACACCCAGTTGTTTGAAATCACCCAGCATTCGTTCCACGGTCCCGATGCCCTTGTCCACCTCCATCGCACGGTACACCAGCAAGTCCAAGTCGATGCCGTGGTATTGGAAGTACGATTCGACGTCGTCGCTGTAGTGACGATGCACGTTCGCGTCGATGACGCAGACGCAGCGTCCGACCGGGCTATAGATGTCGCTGAGCGTTTGATCACGATGAGATAGCACGTGTTCGACGATGCGAATGGACGTCGACGTGCGAGATGTCATGACCGCTTCGACTTGTTGAAAGTCATCGCTCGCGACCACATCGCCGATGCTGTCGCGATAGGGCGTGGTCGGATAGATCGCGTGCGGATTATCGACCATCAAGTCTCGTTCCAAGGATTCGTACTGCTGCGAAAACGGGCCGCTGCGAAAGACGTCAATCATTCGTTCGGACCTGTGATCCGGTGATTGACTCAGTCGCTTCGCAACGTCGCTCCATGTGGCGGCGCTATCAGGGTCGAAACATCGAGCCAAAATTCCCACCTGGGTCAAGAACGTGCCCGCCGTCATGTTCAGCGACGTCCTTAACATGCGGTACGCCGGCAAACTTTCGATGCAATCTCGAGCTTGAAACTGTTGATTCAGCTCGGGCGCATAGACGTCGTCTTCGACCACGTAGCGAACAAACAAATCGAAGGCCGCAGACTGAGCGATCGCAGCGCAAACGTCGTCCGCCTTCAAGTGGATGAAAGACTCCGGGTCGGTTGCGGAAAAGAATTGATGAACAACACTGGGGGATGACAGTTGGATCATGCTGCGTCGTCTCGTTCATTTGAAAAAGAGTCTGAAAGAAAAATAAAATACTATTGCGACGTGCTGTGCTGCATCATCGCCGCGTTCCGTCTTGACGACGTCGCCGCAATGCTCTGCTCGCCGGCCACCAAGCCACGATGAAAGATGCGATCGCCCGTCACGCCTTCGTGCTCGCCACGGTGCAAGGTGCATCGGTTGTCCCAAATCAGGATGTCGCCCGGACGCCAACGGTGGGCGTATACGAACCGCTCTCGTTGGCTATGCCGATACAACAAGCCGATGATTCGCTTCCCATGTTCAACATCGGATGGCTTGCGGTCGAATCCAGAGAGTTCGACACAGCGTTTTGGCGTCGACAAGAACAAGGACGTTCGGCCGGTCAATGGATGCCGTCGAAAGAGCGGATGCCAACATTCGGTTTCGTCCAGGTTTGCCGCATCCAGGCCGGATACGACGTGCCGAACCGACGCATGCAACAACTGCTCGCGAACCGCATCGGGCAAGTCATCGAATGCGGCATACTGATTGGTGATCAGCGTCGCCCCGCTCGTCGGCGGGACCACGACCGCTCGCAGTGCCGTGAAGGACGGCGGAAGGCGGACGTAGCTGGTGTCGCTATGGAAAACGCTGTTCGGCGGTTCGGATCGCCCCACGTTGGAGACCAGGTTCAGTTCTGAATGTCCCGGCACGGGCGTTTCGCCCTGCGTGAACGTCAATGTTCCCAGGCCTTTCAACAACCGGACGAATGCGTGGTCGTCTTCTGGAAAGCAGCGGATGCAAACGAACCCGTTCTTCGCGATGCAATGACGCAGATCCTCCGCCGCCGCTTCGTCCACCGCGTCCACGTCCGGCAATTCGATTTGAACGCCGAAAGGATGGAATTCTTTCACCAGTTTGATCATCAAACGAAACCTAGACGATCGCGTGGGTGATGGAATCGAGTTGATTGAAGTCCAGCTTGTCCGTCACCATGATGGCTTCGCTGAAGTCATGTTCCGCCGTGTTTTGACCCGGGAACGCGACACATTGAACGTTCGCTTGGAAAGCGGCATGGACGCCATCGACGTTGTCTTCGATGGCAACGCACTCCGACCCGCGCAGATTCAACCGCTGCAATGCCAACTCATACGCCTGTCCGGCGGGCTTGGCCTTATCGACATCGTCGCGGCAGATCACCACTTCAAAAGCGTCACGGCACGGACCCGGCAAGACTTGCAAGACGGCCATGACGTTTTCGTTGCTGGTCGTGGTGACCAACGCCAGACGCACGTCGTCGGCGATTGCTCGCGTGATCAAAGCCTCCACGGTTTGTCGTGGTTGCATATTTCCTTCGTTCATCAATTCGCGGAACCGTTGTGACTTCGTTTGATGAATGCCATCAACGTCGACATCTTCACCCCTTGATTCAGCGTAGGCAGCAACCCGCTGCTTACCACCGCTTTGCTTTAACAAGTCAGCGTATTCGGACTGCGACCAATTCCAGTCGAGTCCGTGCTGTTTGAATGCGTCGTTGTAGGCGGCACGCTGAATTTCGGATGTCTCCAGCAGCGTACCGATTGAACCGAACAGAATCGCTTTCATAAAAATGTCCTTCGACAAAGTGTTAAAGAGTGGCAAGAAGCGAAGCGGTGGGCTCATTTCGCACATTACGTTCCACAAGCGAACGGAAGAGATCGCGAAGGCTGATTCCCGCAGCCTCCGCCATCGCAACGATGATGCTGTTCGGCGAAAACGAGCAGTACAAACCTGCTTCCAAGAACCAAGGCTTGCCAGCAGGATCGATGCGAAAATCAAATAGGCTGTAGTCGCGGCAGCCCAACGCGACGTGCGCAGCTTTGGCGGCCCGCCAAACGCAGTCGGTGATTGGATCGGACCGGTCAACCATCCATGATTGGGGGTTGTGCTTGCTGGTCAAATCAATGGTCCCATCCGTCGCGCGGCAAAGCTTGCTTTCGTATCCACGGATCGGATTCACCCGAGCGTCGACGCGGTACTCCTGAAGCGGCAGCCCGACCAAATCGCCGTCCGCTTCCAAGATCCCGCAACGAACTTCGCGTCCCAGTTCGATGTATTGTTCAACCAGAATTTGATCACCATGCGTGAACGCAACATTCACAGCAGCAGAAAACTGATCGCGATCGGAAACCAGAGAAACGCCGACCGAGTTGTCGGCTTGCGTTGGTTTGACAACGACCGGAAAAGGCAGCGACAAGCTTTCGATTGAATCATTCGAACGAAACAACTGGTACGCCGGCGTTGCGACGTCGGCGGACGCGACGATGGATTTTGTGATCGCTTTATCCGCCGCGAGTGCCATCACCGACCCGGGGTTGCCGATCACGGGGACGCCCAACAAGTCAAACAGGATGCGATAGGACGTCATGCCACGCGAGCAGAACATTTGTGGCACGACGGCGTCGATCGAAAGGCCGTCGATAAGTCGGATCGCCTCCGCAAACGTCAACTGATTCGCCGTCGCGATGTCTTCTGTTGTCAACGTGTTTGGAAATTGCCAATATCCCTCGGGCGAGACGTACGCGATGACGAAATCGTATTGACTCGGGTCCGCAGTGGCTTCGATGGCATCACGAGCGTACGCGACGGAGAGCTGTTCAAAGAAGTCGTTTTCCGGCGATCCGACTAAATGCAAGATGCGACGTTGATGAGCGGGCGTTGGCATCTCAGTCACCTCCCCACTGAACAAGCTTCCCAATGTTGAAATCGATTCGCTTCCAACCTTTTCGGTGTCGCAGATCGTCAATCAGTAGCATCGGAATTTGGTAGTGATGCACCATTAAAAAAGGCAGCGGATCGTTGATGTCAAAAATGGCATCCTTGCCCTTCGCGATCCTCTTGATACGAGATAGGAGTTCCTTCGGCCGGGTCAGGCTGCAAGCCAGCTTTCCAAGTTCGTGATAGATCCAATGAGTCGGCTTGGCACTCGGGTGAGGCTTCACGATCGCGTCCGTCTGCGAATCGTTCGGACGCAGGTATGCATCCGCGACGCCCGCGTGGTCGTAAAAAGTCGTGATGGCGGAGTGCGTTCTCGGATTGCACTCGATCGCATAGATCTGCCCGTCGTCATCGGCGCGGATGAAGTCGAACGATGCTTGTCCGGTCACGTTCAATCTGGACACGAACGTTTGCACCCAGCGTTCAATGTCAGGCTGGTCGATGTGCTGGTAATTGATTTGAAACGCTGACGATCGACAGCAGCAATGCAGTCGCAATTGTCCGCCGACGACGGTGCTGTGCGTGCAGAACTCTTCGCCCGCAATGAACTCTTGCATCACCCAAGGCTTCTCGGGACTGATGGGAAGTGATCGCACGAATCGAATCATGGCGTCGCGGTCGCTCCCGGGTAACTTAGTCAGGTCCAGGCGACGGATCGCGTCGTACGGAATGCTCTTCAGGATGAACGGTCGCGTTTGCGTTGAAAAATCGAAGTCGATGACCTGCCGCGGGTCGGTAATCACGAAAGATTTTGGTGCGAGAAGCCCGAACGACTCCGCGGTTTTCGCAAACTGATACTTGTTGTCCAGTTGGTCGATGATCGACGGGTGCGGATGCAGGACCTCGCAGTCACTTTGCAGCGTTTCGACAGCGGCGGAGTCATAGCGACTCGCCAGCGGACTGCAGACGGGTACGTAAACGTCGATTTTTTCACCTCGAACGATCGCTCGCAAGCTTTCCGCATAGTTGGGCGAGGTGGGTTCGTCGACGACGCAAAACTTGTCGACGGCATTGGAAAACCGATGTCCGGTCACGGCATATTTCGACGTCTCGCAAAGTACGACTCGGTGTCCAGCGGCGTGAAAAGATCGAGCCAACTGCAGTGCCTTTGTCATTTTCCCGCCGCTGATCAAAACAGATTTTGGCACAAACAAGGAATCAGAACTCTGCTTCGCAAAGCACCCGGAGGGCCGCTTCGCGGAAAAAGAGTCCTGGCCACTTATTTCCGGCTGTATTTCCGCAGCTTGTTCGGTACGCGTGTTCGCTCGAAATCGGCGACGAACTGACGCGAACAACCAGCATGGCAACACGATCGCCAAGTTCAGCGGCAAGGCGATCGTTAGCAGCGTCAATGCCAAGCCGCTCTTCAAAAGAATGGCGAACGAGGATGGTTTTTGAACTTCCGCGTTCGTCGTCGCTCGATCCGTGTGGTGAGCCTGATCGGTCGCTAACGTTGCCGTGGCCATGGTGATCCTTTAACTTTCAGTGGACGAACGTTTTTGGATCAACGTGATGCCGTCGCGCATCGGGATCATCACTTGCCGGATGCGATCATCGCTGCAAAGCATCCGATTGAAGTCGTGGATCGCAGTGCCATTGGCCGTTCGCGGCGGCGAGGCCCACGCGTCTCCTTGCATCATCGTGTTGTCGACACAGATCAACGCATCGGTGGAAAGCAGCGGCGAATCGATCAGCTTGCGAAAGTAGTCTTCGTAGCCGCCTTTGTCGGCATCCAAGAAGACGAAATCGAACGAGCGGCCTTCTTCGATCAAGGCGTCCATGGAATCGATCGCCGATCCGACTCGTACATCGATTCGCTGCCCGATCGGAGATTGATCAAAGTGAGATTGAGCGAAGCCCGCAACGAAAGGATCGATCTCCAACGCAACGATGCGAGCGTCTTCGCCGGCGGCCTCCGCCATCGCCATTGTTGCGTAGCCGGTAAACATGCCAATTTCCAAAATCGACTTGGCTTTGGAAAGCAGGATCAGGGTTTGCAAAAACTGTCCTTCGACGTGACCGGAAAGCATTGCGGATTCCAGTTCCAACGTTGTGTCGCCGTCGCCGAATCGACCAGACCAATCTTCGTGAGCGGTCTGCCGAGCGAGTTGCTGGAGAGCGGGCGAGGCGGGCGTGGTGCACTGGCTGATGTAGCCTTCCAGTCCACCTGCTAGTTCTGCCGCATCGCGCAGTTGCAGACGAAATTCGTCATCGCCAAACTGCCTGGCCGTTGCATCGGCTGCGAGTGCTTGAAGTTGTTTTGACAAGATTCCGACCGGCGTGATCGGCTGGGGATCAGTTTTCAAACGCTGGATCACGATCGATTGGGTCCGTAAAGGAGAGACAGCGGTCTGCCCACTTTTGTGAGTCGCGAATTGACCGCGGGAGCAAATAACGTGCTAGAACGACCGCCGACCGGTGATCTGCGACGGGATGCCGCAAACCAGCGGCCGGCCATGACTACGCTGGTCATGCTTGGCGTCAAAGCACACACTATCGAAGGGCTACATCTTGGGGGATGGACACGAATCTTGAACGCCGACCTGACCGCCGACCTGCCGGTGAACGAATGCTTGCCCGCGATCTTGGCGGCGCTCGTCCGGGGGCGTTCGGTGGTGTTGAAGGCACCGCCCGGGGCGGGAAAGACGACGGGCGTGCCGCCGGCGATCTTGAACTGCGAGATGTTGAGCCGCGAAATGTTGGGCGACGAAGTGTTGGGCGACGAAGTGTTGGGCGTTAGCAGGCAGGTCGGTGGCAAGGCGTTGTTGATCCAGCCACGACGGCTGGCGGCGCGATCGGCGGCCGCAAGGCTATCCACGATTGTCGGCGGGCGGCTGGGCGACGACGTCGGCTATCACGTTCGCTTCGACAAAAAGTTTATCGATCGAACGCGGCTGATCGCGATGACGACGGGCATGCTGCTGCGACGGTTGCATCACGATCCGCTGCTGGAAGGTGTCGGCTGTGTGGTGCTGGATGAATTTCACGAGCGCAGCCTCGAGATCGATCTTGCGCTCGGCATGATCCATCGCATTCGCACGACGCTGCGTCCAGAACTTCGCTTGGTCGTGATGTCGGCGACGCTTCAACCGCAACCGATCGCCGATTTTTTGGGGGACGCGGAAAGTATCGTCAGCGAAGGCAGGTCGTATCCCGTCGATGTCCGTTACCGACCGGCTAGCGCGAGTGACCGTGTCGCCGACCAAGTGGCGGCATCGCTTCCGGACGTGCTTCGCGCGGGCGACGGTCACGTGTTGGTGTTCCTGCCCGGCGTGGGCGAGATTCGTGCGGCGAAGCGAGCGATCGAGCAACGAAACATTGCTGGCGATGCGGTGATTTTAGAACTGTACGGCGAATTGGCACCGAAGCAGCAAGACGTCGTACTCGCACCATCGACATCGCGAAAAATCATCCTGGCCACCAACGTTGCTGAAACGTCGATCACGATCCCGGGCGTCACCGCCGTCATCGACACAGGCTTGGCGCGAGTGATGCGGTTTGATCCGCAACTCGGATTGCCTAAGTTAATGCTGGAACCAATCTCGCTGGCATCCGCGGACCAGCGTGCCGGCCGCGCGGGACGCACGATGCCGGGCCAGTGCGTACGGCTTTGGGCGGAAGCCGCCGATCGTGGTCGGCGACAAGTCGATGCACCAGAGATCGCGCGGGGCGACTTGGCCGACGCCGTTCTGACGCTCGCCTCTTGGGGCGAACGCGACGTGATGGCGTTCCCCTGGCTGACACCGCCGTCGATCGAATCCGTCGACGCGGCCAAGCGTCTGCTACGCCGACTCGGTGCTGTTGATGCAACGGGAAACATCACTGCGACGGGCCGTGAAATGATCGCGTACCCGCTGCACCCGCGGTTGTCGCGGTTCATGGTCGAAGCCGATCGTCGTGGCGTCGTGCAAACGGCATCGCTGGCCGCGGCGCTGCTGACCGAGCGAGATCCGCTGCGCGGTTCGAGCTTCCAGGCCGTCCAGACGGTCGTGCCATGCGACGTTTGGGACCGCGTCGAAAAGATGACGTTGTTCCAGCAAGGCGACCAACAAGCGGTCGCGAATCAGGCCGCGGCGAAACAAGTCTTACGAGTCGCGGAGCAAATCCAGCGGATGGCGGGCGGTGCGAAATCGGCGTTACAAGCCGATGCACCGGAGATTGCGATCAAGCACTGTCTGCTGGCCGCGTACCCCGATCGCGTTGCCCGTCGACGTGGTCCCGGCGACGACCGTGGCGTCATGGTTGGTGGACGCGGCGTGAAGCTGGATCGAGGTTCGGCCTGCCGTCACGGAGAACTGTTCTTATGTGTCGATGTAGATTCCGGCGGCACCGAGGCGACCGTTCGCGCTGCCTCGGTCATCGAACCGGCATGGCTGGACGAGAGTTTGATCACCCAAGTCGACGAACCGTTCTTCAACCCGTCGGCGAAGGCCGTCGTTGCGCGTCGGCGGCGATACTTCGATGACTTGATGATGGCCGAATCGCCGATCACTTGCCAACCCAGTCCGCAAGTCGCGGCGATGCTGGCGGACAACGCGGCGAAGAACATGGCGGCGGTTTTTCCGAGCAAGGATAGGACGATCGCTCCTTTCATTGAACGCGTTCAGTTTTTGACGCGGTGGATGCCGGAACTCGAATTGCCGACGCTGGATGACCAGGGCGTTCGCGACATCTTGGAACAGCTTTGCCGTTCGCGAACGTCGTTCGCGGAGTTGAAATCGGCTCCTTGGCTGGACCATCTGAAGGGGCGATACGATTGGACCCAGCAGCAATCGATCGACCAGCACGCACCGGCAAAGCTGATATTGCCGAGCGGAAATTCGGCGTCGATCGATTACGACGGTGGCAAGCCGAAGATCGAAGCCCGCATTCAAGAGTTGTTCGGTTGGCAGACGACGCCGACGGTCGCTGGTGGTCGCGTGCGGGTTCAAATGCACCTGTTGGGGCCGAATTATCGTCCGCAACAGATCACCGAAGACCTGGATAATTTTTGGAACGAGACCTACACCCACGTTCGCAAAGAACTGCGTCGTCGTTATCCCAAGCATCACTGGCCCGAAGATCCTCGATCGGCATCGGCGACTCCCAAAGGCTTAAAACCAAAATGACCTCCGGTGCAACGACTCGTTTGCAAGCCATCGGACTGTCGCGTCACGATCCGGGGGCCGACCGCTTGTTACTCGATCATATCGACTTGACGATTTCCGCGGGCGATCGCATCGCGTTGGTCGGTCCGAGCGGCAGTGGTAAGTCGACGCTCTTGCGTGCGATCGCGATGCTGGATCCGGTCGACGGTGGACACGTCACCTTCGGTGGGCAAACGATCCAGGGCGATGCGGTGCCAGCGTATCGCCGCAAGGTCGTTTATCTTTCACAGCGTCCGTCGTTGATCGCCGGAACCGTTCTTCAGAACCTAGCCATGGCGTTTTCGTTCGCCTCGGCCGATCAATCGTTCAATTCAAGCGAAGCGGTCGCAATGCTACAGACGCTCGAGCGAGACGAGACGATGTTGCGGCAGGACGCCGCGACGCTAAGCGGCGGCGAACAGCAATTGATTGCGTTGGTGCGGGCGGTTCTGGTTCGGCCCAGCGTCCTTCTGTTCGATGAGCCCACCGCGTCACTGGACCCGAAATCAACGGCCGTGTTTGAAGACTTGGTCAACGCTTGGAGCGGTGCCGATGCGAGTCGTTCGTATCTTTGGACCAGCCACGACGCCGAGCAAGTTCGCCGCATGACGTCCCGCGTTTGTACGATCGGCAATGGAAAAATCAGCGATGAATGACATTGCCCTTTCTTGGTCCGAGGTCGCGATCGCGGCGATGCTGTTGGTCATCAACGGTGGACTTTCGTGGTCGCTGCGATTGGGGCTGGGACGTCAGATCGCGGTCAGTGCGACGCGAATGTCGGTGCAGTTGTTCTTGCTGGGCTTGGTGTTGAAACAGATCTTCGCACTGGCCAGTTTTTCACCCGTGATGTTGCTGGCCGCCGCCATGACAGTGATCGCGGGCGTGTCGGCGGTGGGACGGATCGAAAATCGCTTTCCGACGATTCACTTGACGACAATCATATCGGTTTGGGCCAGCAGTTGGTTGGTGACGGCGGTGATGATCGGCTTGATCGTGCGTCCGACGCCGTGGTATTCGGCGCAGGTCGTGATTCCGCTTCTGGGGATGGTGCTGGGCAATTCATTGACCGGAATTTCGCTTGGCATCGATCGTTACGTCGGTGACTTGAAGTCCAAACGCGGCGAAATCGAGATGCGGTTGTCGTTGGGCGCGTCACGCTGGGAAGCGACGCGTGAGACGCTTGCCGTCGCGGCGCGGACGGCGATGATCCCGATCTTGAACACAATGTCCGTCGCCGGCATCGTCAGCATCCCCGGCATGATGACCGGCCAATTGATTGCCGGTGCATCGCCGATGCAAGCGGTTCAGTATCAGATCATGATCATGTTCGTGATCGCCGCGGCGATCGCCAGCGGGTCGATCATGGCGTTGTTGTTGACGTATCGCCGCGTGACCACGACGGATCATCAGTTGAAAGTTTGACGCTACTGTTGACGCTACTTGCGGTTCACGGATTGCTTAAAACTGGAAGTAGACAAACGGACGGAAGCCGCGTGGGGCATAGAGCGTCAGCGACCAGATCATCATGGTGGTCGCGATCGGCGAGTACCACGCGTCGATCGGCAACCGCATCACGCGTCGCAGCCTTGTCTTCCAGACGATATGTTCGGCGGCCGAGCATCCCAGGGCGATCAGGGCGAGCGGCGGAAACCATCCGATGCCGGATTGGGCAGACAAGACGCCGCCCAGCACCGACCAAGCGACCTGCAAGTCTTCGCTGCGAAAGATCGCCAAGCCGACCATCACGACGCCCATCGTCATCGCCCAACCGATCGGCGAGGGCAAGCGAAACGGCCAAGCTCGCGAAACGCAAAGGCACGCCCCGTGCCAAGCTCCCCACAGAACGAACGTCCACGCCGCCCCGTGCCATAAACCGCCCAGCGTCATCGTGATCATCAAGTTGCGATAGGTTGCCCATGATCCACCACGACTGCCACCGATCGAAATGTAAAGGTAATCGCGTAACCAACGCGAAAGCGTCATGTGCCAACGATGCCAAAAGTTGGCGATCGAGGTCGCCAAATACGGATGCCGAAAATTTGCCGGAAAGCGGTAGCCCAACATCTTTGCCGCCCCGATCGCGATGTCGGTGTAGCCGGAAAAGTCGTAATAGATCTGAATGGTGTAAGCGGCAATGGCGACACCAATCGTTGCACCGGAGTAAAGGTCCGGGTTGGCGTAGACGACGTCCACCATTTCGCCGAGTCGATCGGCCAGCAGCACTTTCTTGACGGTACCACGCAGGCAAAGTTGAAAGCCGCCGTAGAATCGCCGTTTCGAGAACGCGGGAACGCGTTGCAATTGCGGCATCAACTCGGACGCTCGCACGATCGGGCCAGCGACCAATTGCGGAAAGAACGCGACGTAAAGGGCAAAGTCCAGCAGGCTGTTGCTCGGCGGAATCCGTCGTCGATAGATGTCGATCGTGTAGCTGAGCGTTTGAAAGGTGTAGAAGGAGATGCCGACCGGCAGCAGAATCGCGAGCGTTTGGCTGCTGAAGCCGATCGAATCAAAGATCGGGTGCGCCGAATCGATAAAGAAGTTGAAGTACTTGAAAAACCCTAGCAGCCCCAAGTTGACGATCACACTGGTCGTCACCAACGCCTTGCGAACGCGATTGTCGTTGCTCGTTGCGATGCGGCTTGCCGATTGCAAAGTCGACGAGCGTTGAAAACAGCAGCAGTCCGCAGAAGCGATAGTCCCAGTACGCATAGAAGTAATAACTGGCGACCAGCAAGACGACGTTTCGTGTCAAACGTGTCCGCGCGATCCAAGCGGCAAGCAGGACCACCACGAAGAAGATCGGGAACTCCAGTTGGGTGAACAGCATCGCTAGTTCCCCAGTTCCGATTCACCGGCGACGGTGGTCAGTGATTCCGCCAACCGCCGTGCGACGATGGCGTTCCCGTTTTCGTTCAGTGGCCGACACCGAACTGGCCGTTGTGAAATCCGTGAGGCCAATCGCCACGCGATACCGACCGGCGAAAGTCGTCTCGGACATCGATGAACACGATGCCCGACCGCTGAGCGACCGCGCGAAACGCTTCGACGTCCTTCGCATCAGGATCTTCGACGATCACGGTTCCGCCAACGATCCGCGGCAAAACGGGCGAGTACACGATGACGATCGGGCGGTTCGTTTTGGAGCGAATTGCCGAGACGACTTCGTTCCAGTCGGTGGACGGCTCTGTGGTCGGCAGCTTAGCGGCAGGCACTTCAGCGGCACCGGCGGGGCGATCGATGCTGGGGGGCGAGGCATTGACCGGACCGATGCCGAATCGCAGCCGCCTTGGCGTTTCGTCGTTTCCGTCGGTCATCAGATGCCGCGCGGCCTGGATCACGAATGCCGGCAGGTTCTCGGCCATCCAGTTTTGCGTGGTGTCGATCGTCGCTTGGTCCGCGACCAGTCGATCCAGCCGAAAGTCCAGCAACTCGGTCATCAGAATCACGTGGACATCGAGATCGAGTTGTCGTTCGACCGATCCCATTTGAGGCAACCAGTCGGCCAGGTCTTCGCCGCTTTGTGCGAAGGGAAAGATCGACAGGTCCAATCGCAAGTCGTTCTCGCCCGCGTCACCGCAAAGCCGCTGGGCGATCGCAAAGATCTTGCTGCGATCGTCGACGCAGACGCCTTCGGCTTGGGAGTCGCCCCACAACGCAGCGCGCTGTGTTATTGGGCGTCGTTCCATCGGACCTTGAAGGTCGATCGAAGTTTTGCCGGGCATCCCGAGTGGACCGATTCGCGTGGTCGCGTATCCTTCGCTGCGCCAGCGATAGTCGTGACCGGACGCCAGCGTCAGATGCCCGCGATTGACTTGCCGCGGGACGTAGCTGCGAATGAACAGCGGTGAGGTTGCACCGATGATGAGTGTCCCGATGCAGATTCCGATCGTCCAACGAAGCAGAATCTGCATGTTCGCTTTGACCATCAAGCCGCCAACTTATTCCTCGGTCACCGTGACGGTCGTCATCGTGTCACCTTGCTTGATCGCATCGACGACGTCTTGGCCTTCGATGACTTTGCCGAACACGCTGTGCTTGCCGTTCAAGTGTGGCGTCGGGCCGTGCGTGATGAAGAACTGCGACCCGTTGGTATTGGGGCCGGCATTGGCCATCGACAAAATGCCTGCGCTGTCGTGCTTCAACTCGGGATGAAATTCATCCTCGAAGTTGTAACCCGGTCCACCACTGCCGGTGCCTTGCGGGCAACCACCTTGGATCATGAAGTCAGCAATGACGCGGTGGAACTTCAAGCCGTCGTAGTATTTTTTGCTGCAAAGGGTTTCCGAAGTTCTCGACCGTTTTGGGCGTCTTGTCATCGAACAATTCGACGCGGATGGTGCCTTTGGTGGTTTCAAATGTCGCAATTTTCATGGATTAATAAACAGAAAGGGGAAGCTTGAACAAAGAGGTAGGTGGTTAGAAACGTGTCATTCGAGCGCGGGTTCAGCGACTTCCATTGGGATTTCGCCTTCGTCGAAGATTTCGTCCATATCAAACGAATCGCCGTCGCCCTGGCCAAGCTCGATCGGAAATCGGCTTCCGTCGTCCATCACCAGCGTTGCCGATTGCATGCCGGTGCCATCGCCGGCTTTGTCTTGTTGGACCATGACGACGCCGGATCCTTTGGTACCTTGGATTTTAAAGGCTAGTTCCTCCGCGCCGCCGTCAGCGTTTTGGGCCCCCGCGATCGTGTCGCTCCAGCTCATGTCCATCGATTCGATGTCGCCGATGTGTTCGACGATGACGGGGTTGCCTTCGAGTTGTTTTTGAAATTCACCGGCCAGCACGGTCAGGCCGAACTTCGTCATCATCGTCCCGCCGCCGCAGCAAATCAAAAGGCCAAGCGCACCGGTAATGCCGCATCCGAGCAGCCAAAACTTTGCGGAACTTTTCTTCGGCGGCGGATCGCCATAAACGGCCCCCGCATTTCCAGGAGCATTCGGGTTCGATTCGAATGGGTTGTTCGGGTTCATTGACACGGAAAACATCCTGTCCAAGGAGGCAATGGGAAGAGCGGACGCCAGCAAGGCAATGATTAGAACGACCAACCGCGGCCCGTCATAGTCCGCCCTGCGTCAACACGCTGATCGCATTGACGATTGAAGGGGGGAATGGTCGGATAAATCATGCCACGACTCGATCAACGACTGAAGTCCGTTTGCGGACAAATACGCACTCGTTCGCACGCCGACATCGGATCGGACCACGGGCATCTGCTTAAGGCGCTGCTTTGCAGCGGAAGAATCGAGTTCGGGATCGCCGTGGAGAATAAACGGCTGCCATATCAAAACTCCCATCGAACGTTGCACGGATTGAGCGCCGATGTCCGATTGGGTTCCGGATTTGAACCGATCGGCCGGGATGAAATTCAGTCGGCCAGCATCTGCGGGATGGGCGGCGGAACGATCCGACAGATCCTTTCCGATTCAGTCCAGAAACTTCCGCCTCGATTGATTCTGCAGCCGAACAATCGCAGCGACGTCGTTCGCCGCTGGGCATTGCGGCACGGCTATCACTTGGTTGACGAATGGCTGACACCGGGACGTCGAGCGTTCGAGGTGCTGGTGCTGCAACGGTCGAGCGAAGATCCAGATCCCGTCTACCATTTCGAACCGACACTCGATGACACTTGGACGGAGGTCGCCATCCAACTCGGGCCGTTTCACCTGCGTCGACGCACGCCCGATCAGGTCGTTGCTTGGCAGGCGGAGCGGAAGTACTTGCTCGCTTTGCCACGGCGAAATGAGTTCGCGAGGCTTCGGCTGAGCGTGATCGAAATAGCTCTTGCGGCTCGCGACGACGATTCGGCGTCCTTTTTGCGATCGGAGACGTCAAAATCTCGCCCCGACGAGTAGTTCCTTGTCGACAGTGTGCCCTCATTTAGGCGATAATGCGCGGCCTTAATCACCGCGTCCTCCGCTCAACCTTGTGAAGGTGCTCCCGCCATGACCACTCGCTCGCCCGCCCGTTCGGTTTCCCTCTCCGCGACTTCCCTCCCCGCGACTTCCCTCCACGCGAATTCACAGCGCCCCGCGACTTCACATCGCCCCGCCGGCGCGTCGCGTCGTCAATTCTTGGCCGCCGCCGCATCGGTCGGCGTGATGTCGTCGTTGGCTCCGCGATCGGTGTGGGCCGCCAACGCGAATGAAGAAATCAACTTGGGCTTCATCAGTTGCGGCAGTCGAGCCGGACAATTGATGGACCAGTTCACCAAGACGGCGGGGGTGAACATCGCGGGACTGTGCGACGTCGATGCCGGCCGCGTCGCGACGGCTAAGAAAAAGTTTCCGAAGGCCGACACGTACACCGACATGCGAGACCTGATCGCGGCGGACAACATCGACGCGATCGTTGTGGCAACGTGCAACCACTGGCATTGCTTGGCCGCGATCTGGGCGATGGAAGCCGGCAAGGACGTGTACGTCGAAAAGCCGTTATCGCACAGCCAATGGGAAGGCCGTCAAACCGTCGCCGCGGCGCGAAAGTACAACAAGATCTGCCAGATCGGAACGCAGCAACGATCCGACCCGATGCAGGCCGAGATCAAGGCGTTCTTGCACGGCGAAAAAGGCTTGGGCGAAATCCAAGCCGCGCGAGTGAATCGTTACGGCATCCGAGGCCCGATCGGCAAACGCGACACGCCGCTGAAGATCAACAAAGACGTCGCGTACGACTTGTGGCTTGGCCCGGCCGCCGACGAACCGATCTATCGCAATGAACTGCACTACGACTGGCACTGGGATTGGAACACCGGCAGCGGCGAAATGGGCAACTGGGGCGTCCACGTCTTGGACGATCTTCGCAACAACGTCTTCCAAGATTCGGTCGCGTTGCCAAAACAAATCATGGGTGGTGGGGGTCGCGTCGGCCAAGAAGACGCGGGACAAACGCCGAACGTTCACTTTGCTTTCTTCGACACCGGAACCATCCCCGTCGTCATCGGGCTTTCCAACTTGCCCGCCGAACCGAACGGCAAAAAGAGTCCCGCCCAGCCGGGACCGCCGAGTGGTTACGTTGCGTATTGCGAAGGCGGACGGTTCGAGGGCCAGCGCGGTCGCGGCGCAGCGTATGACAACGAAGGAAAGAAGATCAAGGAATTTAAAGGCCTGGGCGATGTTCTGCACCAAGCAAACTTCATCGAAGCCATTCGTAAGCAAGATCGTTCACTGCTTAACGCCGAGATCGCGGTCGGCAACGACAGCACCGGATGGTGCAACCTAGCGAACATCGCGTTCCGCGCCGGGGACGCCATGTCGGCCGATCGGACCGATCAAGTTCAACTGGAACAGTGGCAAACGCTGCTGGGCGAAATGAACGATCACTTGGGCGCGCACGGCATCGCGATGGACAGCGAACAGATCAAGGTCAGCCCGATGCTGACGCTGGACTCGAAGACGGAGCAGTTCACCGGCGATCACGCCGACACCGCGAACGACTTCCTGCGACGTCAGTATCGAAAGGGATACGAAGTCCCTGAAATCGTTTGATTGCTGGGATCGTTTGATTGCTGGCGATGCCGCGTAGGAACTATCTGGCAACCCGTTTCACGTCCGTCCAGGAGCGTTTCCATGAGTCAGTTCGATCGTGATGACGGGGATACGTTCTTGGGCGACCAACCCATCAACGCGTGCGGGGCGACCGATCGCGGTCGGGTGCGACCGACGAACCAGGATCAGTTTCTGATCGCTCAGCTGAACAAGTCGATGCGAGTCTCGGCAACCAGCCTGCCGCTGAACGAACGCCTGTTCGGTGCCGCTCAGGGCGAGGTGTTATTGGTTGCCGATGGCATGGGCGGGCACGCCGCCGGTGAACAGGCCAGCAAGATCGCGATCGGACACTTGGTCCGACGCCTGCTCGGACAAATTCACTGGCACTTTCAAGGCGAAGAGGAAAAGGAAGCCGACTTCATCGCCAACCTGCAAGACTTGTTGAAGGACGCCCACTCGCGAATCTTGTTGGAATCCGCACGCCATGCCGACCAGCGTGGCATGGGCACGACGCTGACGATGGCGTACGTGATCTGGCCGCGACTGTACGTCGTCCATGCCGGCGACAGCCGTTGTTATCTGATTCGCGGCGGCGATGCGAAACAGATCACCACCGACCACACGCTGGCCCATCAAATGGTCAAGGCAGGTGGGATGAAGCCCGAGGACGAAGCGACCAGCAAATGGAGCAACGTGTTGTGGAACGTGCTGGGCGGTCGCGCCAACGGCGAACTGATCGCGGAAGTAAAACGCGTTGATCTTCGCAAAGGCGACGCGATCGTGCTTTGCAGCGACGGACTGCATCGGTACCTCAGCGGATCGCAGATCGCCGCGGTCGTCAACCAATTTGAAAAATCCTGCGAAGCGTGCGACGAATTGATTCGCTTGGCCAACGAAGCCGGGGGTGAAGACAACGTGACCGTGGTGGTGTCGTCGCCAGAGAACGATGCGATCGGCAAGACGACTTGGATCGATGCCTACGACACGGCGGACGAGGAAGTCATCTTGAACGCTCCCAAACCCGACCCGCTGGCCGACACGTGGCCTGCATAGCTATGCTTCCAAGAAGCAATGCGGCGTTAACGAGGGCGGGAAAGTTCTGACTGATCACACCGAACCAAACGAATCAAGCGAGGCAATCGAAGCGACGCATCGGCGACGCGGGCTGGTCCTCGGTGGCATCTTTGGTTTCGCATCCGCCGTTCTGTACACGATCGCAAACATCGCACTGCGTGGTTGCGTGGACATCGATCCGTTCCTTGTATCGGCGGTAAAGGCCGCGCCGACGGTGCTGTTTCTTGGGCCGGTGTTGGCGTGGCTGTTGTTGCGTGGACGGACGTTGGTGACCGATGGGCGAATGATCCCGCGATTCATTTGCGTCGCTTTGTTCGGTCAATTCGTTGGCAATGCGGCTTTTCAAGTTGCACTGGGTGTGATCGGACTGGCTGCATCGGTACCGATCACGTTGGGCGTGTTGATCATCGGCGGCGCGGTACTGGGACGCGTTATTTTGGACGAGCCCGTGCGGACGCCAACGGTGCTGGCGATCGTGACGCTGATCATTGCGGTTGTGGTGTTGTCACTGCCGACTTCAAGCGAGCCGGTCGTGACCGCCAAAGCAACATCGACGCTGCCCGTTTGGATCGGCGGACTTTGTGCCGCGGCATCGGGCGGTGCCTACGCTTTGTTCGGTGTCGTGATGCGTAAGACGATGAACGGGGGCGTCTCGGCGCCTCTGACCATGTTCATCAGTGGCATCGTTGGCACGATCGCGTTGTGGTCGTTCACGTTGGTCGTTGGGGGCATCGGTCCAATCGAGATGGTGACGGCCGATCAGTGGACGACGATGGCGGGTGCAGGCTTATTCAATTTTCTAGCGTTCGTGTCGCTGTCGTACGCCTTGAAGGCGTTGCCGGTCGTGGCGGTCAACTTGATCAATGCCAGCCAAGTCGCGATGGCGGCGACGGCCGGCGTGGTCTTGTTTTCGGAACCGGTCACGTGGCCGCTGACATGCGGCATTGCGCTCACGTTCGCGGGGCTAATGATCCTGACCCGCGGAAGACGATGGCGATAAGCCGTCACCGTTGATCAAGCCTTGGTCAGCTTCGTCACGCGTCCGGTGGCGACCCATTCCGCCACGTAGATGTCGCCATTGCGATCGAAGCAGGCGTCGTGCGGGTGAACGAACTTGTTTTGTTCCCACTTGCTTTCATCGCCGCGAATGGTGAAGCCTTTGTTGGCTTCCTTGTCCGCCAAGATGCGCTGCCGGTCGTCGCCCAATGTGACGATGGTGTTGTGGTTTCGATCCAGCAAGGAGACTCGCGCGACCAGTTCGGGGACCAGCATCAACGTTTCGTTGGTGTCGATATTGGCGGGCAATCCGAAACCTGGGACTGTCTTTTTGTACTGGCCGTCCAGATCGAAACATTGCAGGGTGTTGTGAGCCCGATCGGCGACGACAATTTCCGCTTCGCCGCCGTCGCGGTCATCGATCCAAACTCCGTGCGGTGTCTTGAACGTTCCTTCCCCTTCGCCGGGACCACCAAAGCACGATTGCCAAACGCCGTCGGCGTCGTAGCGGTGGATGTAGAACGATCCGTAACCGTCGGCCAGCAAGAATCCGCCGTCGGGCGTGAACGCAAAATTGGTCGGCATGAAACGATCTTGGCCCCACACCTGTTGCGGGTCGCTGGCTTCGCCTTCGGCATACACGCCCGACTGCATCGGGGCATAGGATTGCCAAATCATTTCGCCGGTCAGCGTCATCTTGGCGATCGACTTGATCATTTGGTAGCCAGTCACGTACAGGAACGGCGTGCCGCCTTCGACGCGGACTTCCAAGCCGTGCCCGCCGCCTTGGAATTGGTGGCCGAACGCGCGAATGAACTTGCCGTTGGGATCAAAGACAAAGATCGCCGGGTGATCGGTCAGCTTCACGTCGCCTTCGTGAATGACGTAAAGATTGTTGTCGGGATCGACGGCGACGTTGTGGGTGATCTGCCAGTGATACTTGTCCGGCAGTTGCGGAAACTGGTGCTGACATTTGAACGTGTGTTCGCCATCACCCACGATGTCCTGCGCCGCAGAACGCTTGGCGGTAAAGATGGCGGGGGCCGCCGCCGTCACTGCGGCAGCGGTCTTAAGGAAGGTGCGTCGGTCGGGCATCGAATGGCTCGCGATGAGATGGCGGGGCGGAAGTCGAATCGCATCCTCGCGACGACCGCTAGGTTATAGGCGACCGAAGCCGGCGCTCGCAACCTTTTCGCGACTCAACGAATCGACGATTGCGTGGTGCCCGATACGCGACCGCGAATCGCTTCTGCCGCGGGATAAAGCAACAGGACCAGCCACAGCAACGTCAAGCTCGATGGGAAAGATTCGACCAGGGTATCTTCCAACATGGCCGAGACGAAGATGTAAGCGGCGATCGCGCGAAAGATCGGCTGCGGACTCGACCACGCGATCATGGCGGTGGCGACCAGCAGCAAGATCAGCACCAACGCAGCGACGATGCCGCCGGAGAACATGACGTGCAGCACCAAGTTGTGCGTGCCCATCGCGTGCTCGCTCATCAGCGACGCGGCGCTGTCCAGGCCCCATCCGGTCCACGGGCGCTGCCGAATCAGCGCGATGCTTTCGGCCCAGATGTCCGTTCGGCCGGTCAAGGAAGTGATCTCATCGACGCTTCCTGATTTGGTCAGCAGTGACGCGATGCGATCGGCACCAGATTGATCTCGAGAGCTGATCAATCCGATCAACAGCACACCGATCACGGTCGCGCTGCCGGAGATCACCGCCAGGATGCCGGCGCGAGTCCAAAGCCGATCCCACATCAACGCGACCATGGCCGCCGAACCCGCAACGATCGCCGTTCGAGACATCGTTTGCATCAACGTCGCAAGGCCAAGCAAAAGCACCGACCAAAGCACCACGCGAACCATCGGTCGTGTCTCGATCCAATCGCCGCGATACAAGAAACAGACGCATACGATCATCGCCATCATCGCTTCGCGAGCGATCCCATTGGGGTGCGCCGTTCCGCCCATCCGCATCACGCTGTTGACGGAGTCGGTGTATTCGACGAAGTGGCCGATCGATGGCATCGTGATATAGACGGCCCACGTCACGAGCATGAAGGTGACCGATCCCAACGCCATCGCGGCCAAAATCTGTTTCAAGTCGACGATCGTGACGGCGACCGCGATGAACAGGATATAGCCTAAAAAGATCAACGATGCGGCGCGGCTGATCGTGGCGGAGTCGGCGAACGCAAACAATGACGTGACCAAGAACGTGGCCGATAAGATCGCCAGCAAGAAGCCCGCCATCGTTGCGAACAGCGACCGCACGGCCGCACCTTGCATCCATCCCCAGAACCCAATGATTGTCGAGGCGGCCGCGATCGCCAGTTTGATCGCCGTGACCGCGCCAAAGTTGTCGGCGCCGCGAGTGACCTCGGCTTCCGGAATGATGGCTTGAATCGGATTCATCGCGGTCGCAAGAAAAAGTAGCGACAGCGTTGCTCGCGGCAAGAATTGCGATCGGCCGACCACCGCGCTCCGCTGCATCTGAAACGGGGCGGTTGCGGAATCGGCAGGCACAGTCGACATGGCGGCACATCAGGGCACGAACGAAATGATCAGAACCGCCCGAGTTTGGAAGAAAGTTTGCCAAAGTCAAGCGTCGGCGGACGATGCGTCGCGTTGCGTTTCTTGCCCACGCCTGTCCTTGATCCGAAGACGATGGGCCGAAATTCGGCGAGCAAGCATCGCCAGAAATTCTTCGCGTTCTCGCGGCGAAAGGATGACCGTTTTCTTTTCGGTACGAATCGCGACCCGTTTAAGCGACAACGCAGGTCCGTTCCGCAGCGACGCCGACGGCTCGGCCCCGACAATTTCGGCCAGCGGAATCTGCGACACGATCAGGCCGCTGCGAATCGAAAGCGTGTCGGCCAAAATCGTGTAACGGCACGGAAACACCAGCCCCAACATCACCAACGTCGACCCAACGCCGCACGCAAACAAGATCGCGGCCCCGTCGGCTTGCCCGATCAACCAAGCGTAAACGCCCGCCACTAACGCAAACGCGGGCGTCAATCCAACGATAACACCGACCCACCAATCGACCCCGGACTCGAACACGATCGGGCGAGCGGCGGAGTCATGCGGGCGTTCGGTATCGTTGGGTGGCATTGCATTTCTTTGCGTCTTGGTGGCCTTCAGTATTCCATGTCAGCTTCGATTTTGAAAAGACGGTTCGCATCCCGGCTCAATCGTCCGCTTTGCTGGCGTCTTTGATCACGAAACGAGCTTTCAGCCGGGCGACTTCGCTGGCCAGGCCCGCGGTCTTCACCGAACGCAGCACTTCGTCGAAGTCCTTGTACGCCGCCGGCACTTCGTCGATCGGGTACTTGCGACAGTTGCTCAAAATGTCGCTCGCATCCAATTCGCTATCCACCGTCGTTTGATCGAGCACCCGCTTGGCATGACGGCGACCGAGCACGCGGCCCGCGCCGTGGTTGACACTGTAACACGACGCCGCCGCGCCCTCGTCCGCCACCATCACCGCCGAACCGTCGCGAGGATTTCCGGGCAACAGAATCGGATGCCCGGTCGCCGCGAACGGCGTCTCGGCCAGCGAGTGATGTCCCGCCGGAATCGCGCGAGTGGCCCCTTTGCGATGCACCCATGCGGGCCGGTTGTCGACAATTTCTTTACGAGCGATGTTGTGGCTGATGAAGTAGACCAGGTTGCCACTGACGCCCGGAAAGACTTCCGCGAACGCTTCCAGCACCAGCGCGTTGATCAACAAGTGATTGACCGTCGCGAAGTTTGCACCCAACGCCATGTCGTCCAAGTACTCGTTCGCTTCGTCGGAACCCAGCGGCGCATAAACCAATTCGCGATCGCCGCCGGGAAGCGGAATGCCCCAACGATCAAACTTCGTTTGCAGCCGACGAAACTGCCCCGATGCCAAGTTGTGGCCAAACCCACGTGAACCGCAGTGCGACAAGAACGCGACGTTGCCGTCGATCAAACCGAACGACTCGGCGACCGAGCGGGAACGATCATCGTCACCGACTTGGACGACTTCGCATTCCCCAAAGTGGTTGCCGCCGCCGTACGAACCGAGCTGTTGCATCTTGTCGGAAAAGTTCGTCATGTCGCGTTGATTTAGCAGCACGTCCAATCGCAATCGCAGCGCATCGGCCGTGTCGTCGTGGCCGACGTGGAACGAGTCTTCGCATCGATCGGCCCACGATGGTGGGATGCCGAGCGCCGTGCAAACGTCGCTGCTTGCGCCTTCGACGACCAACTGTTGACCCAGCGTTCGATTGACACTGCGTGATTGCGGCGCACTGCGTTGTCCTCGTCCCGCACCGGTTGGCGTCCGGCGGCAGATTGCAGAAATCAATTCGCGGCGAACACGTCGATCCTCGATCGCCTCGGCCGGCAAGTCCAACTGCACCAGGCTCATCGAACACTTGATGTCGACGCCGACGGGTCCGGGATAGATGTGCGTGGGTGAAACCATCACGCAGCCCACCGGAGCACCGTAACCACAGTGCGCGTCGGGATTCAGAATTAAATCCGTCACGCCGGGGGCCAGTCGTGAGTTGACGGCTTGTTGCAAGCACAGGTCATCAAAGGTTTCGCGGATCGCGGCGGTGCCGAACACTTTCACCGGCGACGTCGACTGCGTCGGCAGGATCGCGGTCGCCTCGCCCGTTTCGATCATCGCTGGTCCCGTGTAAGTCGAACGATTCGTTTCCGCAGTCATCCCGATTTCCTTTGCTGTTTTCGTCTTGGCGTGTTCGTTGGCCGCGTTCGTTGTAGCCGTTTGATGGCATAAGCGAGCCCACCGGGGGCGAAAAGGTTCAGCCCGACTTTCCGCGGCATGCTTGATCCGCGTGTCGGTTGCTGTCACGCTTTCAGGACACAAATTCGCAAGTTGACCGAATGGGTATAGGACATGCTGGCACGACTGAAGACGTTCACGCTGCTGGGCATCGAAGCGATGCCCGTCGATGTCGAGGTCGATATCTCGCCTGCCGCGATGCCCAAGACGATCCTGGTGGGGTTGCCCGATGCAGCCGTCAAGGAATCGACGCATCGCGTCGAACGGGCGATCGTCAACAGCGGTTTCATTCGTCCTCAAGACCGCATCGTCATCAACTTGGCCCCCGGCGACTTGCCAAAGCAAGCCGCCTCGTTCGACTTGCCGGTCGCACTCGGCGTGCTGGCGGGCAGCGGACAGATGCCGGCCGATCGATTGGAAGATTACGCGATCATCGGTGAACTGGCGCTCGAAGGGCACACCCGTCCGGTCAAAGGGACGCTTTCGATTGCGATCGAAGCGGCCAAGAACAAACGCCTTCGTGGCATCGTCGTGCCCGCCGAAAACGCCAGCGAGGCGGCCGTCGTCGAGGGACTGGAAGTCATCCCGATCGGAACGTTGCCGCAAGCGGTCGCGTTCTTCAGCGGCGCGATCGACATCGATCCGGCCCCGAGTCGGCTGGACGAATTGTTCGAGCAGTTCAGTGCCTACGATGTCGACTTCGGCGACGTCCGCGGCCAAGAATCGGCCAAGCGAGCGATGACGCTCGCCGCCGCCGGGCGTCACAACATTCTGATGATCGGGCCACCGGGTTCGGG
>CAWILC010000005.1:0-33526 GCA_963836865.1 Pirellulaceae bacterium
AGGGATTAAGAGTTTCGGCAAAAAACATCGTAAAACACGGGAGAAATTCGATTTTCTTCACTTTCCAAGAGAGGCTTCAGGCATCAAAAACACCGTAAAAAACAATCATAGAATCTTTGCGGGTGTCGCGACACCTGGGCAAACCTCCCAGAAAGAACCCCGGACCAGTCACTTCATCTTTCCCCACCGATAGCCGTTGAACATCGCCACGTCGATGATTCGGACCCGAAGCAACCATCGGCCATCGCGGAAGACGACCATCGTTCGCGTCCGGCTGATCGGTTCATCGAATTGCAATTGTTTCGTGGTTGTCCACGGTCGCCACTGGCCGCGATCATTCACCTTGGACACTTCGCCCGGCGTCCCCGCTTCGATTCTGAATTGCTGCATCGTCGTTTCTTCCCTGGTTCGCGATCGCAGGGAGTGTTGCCGGCGTGGGTGACACGTCTGGTCAATGCGATGATCCGACCTTGATGTCGGCATACCGCACGGATGCTAAAAAGGTGCCCCACCCACTTCATCGCACTACTGCCAAGGCGATTCAATGACTTCTGCCGCGACCGCACCTGCCTGGTTCCTTCGCCACAACGACGGCGAGGTTCACGGCCCGTACCTGCTCGACCAAATCATCCTTGCGGCCGTGCAGGGGAACGTCGCGGCCGATACCGAAGTTCGGCACCAGAAGCACACGCAAAACCGCTGGATCTTGGCGAGCCGCATCAGGCAAGTTGCCGGGGCGATGTCGTCGGCCGCGCCGCATGAACCGCCGCCGATCGATGACGGTCCCAAGACAGTTCAGCCGCCCGCCCGTTGGCCTCACGATCCGCAGCCGGCGGAGCAATCGACGACAAACAAGCCGGACAAGTTCGCCATCGAGGCGGTGCCGCGTCACCAGCCACGAAAACAGATGATCGTGCCGGCCACCGTGGGCGTGGCGTTCTTCGCGATCTTCGACTTTCGGTTTCGATACTTCGTCACGCCCTGGATCGTCCGCGCCCAATGGGCAATCTTCGTTTCGGTCATGCTGATGCTGATGGCCCTGGTTCTGTTCGGGACCGTCATTTCGCCACTGATCGATTCTGTCTCGTCGAACGTGTCCAGTGGCGACACCGATTCATTCTCGCCGCTGCCCGGTTGGTCGCCGCCAAGTCGCCGAAGTTCAGGACCATCTTGGACGGCCGACGCATTCAGCTTCGTCGGAAGTGCGATCGGCAAAGCGTTCGGGCTGTTCACGTTCTTCGCATTCTGCGCGGCATCGATGCTCTACGTTCGGATGCTGCTCGAATCCGTGATCGTCTTTTTTCGCATCGCGGAGGATATGTCGAGCGTGAACGATGTCGTCCATCGATACCGCGGTGAGATTCAGCGGTAGGCATGCTGCGCCGGTTGGCGTTTGCTTCGCGGGACCGGGGAAAGGATGGTCGATCGACTTCCCCCTTTGCCCCGGTCCTTTTCATCATCGCGGCGCAGCAAACCAGATGCGGCCGGCCGCGTTCACCTAGTCGATTGCCACTTTATCCGCCCAGCAACCGACGCGAACCAACGCGAACCTACGCCGGGATCGCCCGGCCGACGCGACCGTTGGCGCTCGTGTCAGGCGTGCCGGGGTCGCCGGGGTTCATCGACCGCCACTTGCCCACGTCGCGTTGCCGCTTCGCCCATCCTTCGTCGGCGTCGATCGCACCGACACGTCGAAGATGCAACCACAATCCCGCACCGTCGTAGTAGCCGGACTTCGCGAGTACTTGGTTCATCATGTAACCGAACGCCGGCAAGTCGACGGCACCGTTCGGACGCACAAGCCCGACCATCATCGCGATTTGCTTCGGCGTGACGTTTTGGGCGATCAAGTCGCCGACTCGTTCCATCGTCGGTGAGGGCGTCGTGCCGGCCAAGACGTGACGCAACTCGGCCGCCAGTGCTTTGGCGATGTTGGAGTTCAACGGATCGCGAAGGCTAAGCGGCATCGATTCGGCATCGGCACCGTTGGACGCCAGCCAGTCGGCCTCGTACTTGTCGCAAGCATCGATGAGCGATTCGGTAACGAGAACGGTTGAACGTGCATCGTCGTCGACCTCACTGGTTGATAGTCGGCACCGTACCCGGTCGATGATGGTCCACATCCGCACGGACACGTCGTTTGCCGAAAGCCCTTCGGCGGATCGCAAGTTTCCGAAGTCGATCGCGGCGAGCAATTCGTTTGCGGCATCCGTCGCAACGTCCAGCGTCACCGGGTCGACGGTCGCCGCGATGATCTTCACTTTCTCGGCGGCCGTCTTGGCGTCCTTCGCGGCTTGTTCGGCCTCTTCGATCGCCCGGGCACGTTCGCTGATTTGCTTCCGCAGCGCCGCGATTTCACGTTCACCCGATTCTCGCAACGCTTCCGCCTCTTCGGCTCGACGTTTTGCTTCGGCGACTTCGGGAATGGTCGACGTGTCCACTTGCGATGGTCGGCCCGATTGTCCGACGGTTGCGTCGGCCGCTTGTTTAAGACCGTTCAAAAATGCTGCTGGTTTGTCTCGCATCTGCCTGGTTCCTTAGTAGCACCATGGTTCTTGAAGTTGGAAAACGATTTGGCAGATTTCCTACTAACGTAACGCCGGCGATGATGACCGGGCGGAACGTGCATTGTCGCTTGTCAATCTTATGACTCGCGACGATGAATGGTTTGACGTTCACGATTTTGAACGCTTCGGCTTCGGCGGTTCGTACGTCACTGTTAAACGTCCGCTCGATGCCGACGCCAGCGCCGCGAGGACCGCAAGCGATGGCCGCTTTACGCCCGTCAGATAGTGCGAAACGACCGGCGGCGAAAGGTTTGCCCGCTCGCCGATTTCCGCGTTCGTCATGCCGGCGAGGTGCGGCCGGATCGCATCAAGCAACGCCTCGAAGTCGATGCCGTAATCCGCCGGGTCGATCCGCTTCGGGTTGCCGACGACTTTGGCCGGCTTCGGCGGACGCTTGCCCGCCGTTTTGGTTTTCTTCTTGGGCATCAGCTTAGCGGGCCAGTCGTTCAAGAGCGGTTTCGGCAACCGTTTCCGCGTCCGCGATGCCGATCCATTGACGTTCGCCCTTCGCGGTTCGCAGACACACGGTGAACGCTCCGCCGTAGGATTCGGCCGACATCGTTCGGCGGCGACCGTAGGCGTCGATGATCGTGACCGTTTCGTAACAGATGGCCGATCCGATCGCGCCGGTCGGGGTTCCGAATCCGACGAACTGGAACAGACCGCCACGGTTGGCGTGCATCAGGTTTCCATCGCGGAAGAAAGAGACGTTCGGGTAGGTGACGTTGGTCATGGCTTTTGGCTCCGAGTGAGTTTCGTTTCGACAACTCCCGAAGTTTACCAAAATGGTATCCCGTTGCAATACCGTTTTGGTATTTTCTGAAAAGTATTTTAGAACGGTCCCGTTTCGCCCGGTTCATCGTTGGCGGCCGTCGTGGCGATGGCGTACGCCCCGCGAAGTTCCTCGACCGCTTCGTCGGCGTCCCGGTCGCTGGACACTTCGACGATCGCACCAATGATCGCGTGCCCGGTGGATCGTCGGGAATGGAAACACTCTTCCGCGATGATCGCACCGAACTGGCCGGCCACCGCGTTCAACTCGATGGTGGACGCTTCCGGCCGTTGATCCGCGATGAACAGCCACGCCGGCCGATCGGTCGCGACGACATGCCACGGAACCGATGACGGGATGGCATCGAGCAAGCCAAGCATCGAGCGGCAAAGTGTTTTCGCGTCGTTCATCGTTCGTGTTTCGTCGTTCATTGGTTGCACCGAAGGTTTGACGCCGAGCCAGGCCAGCATGTGCGCGGCAAGGGCAAAGGAAATTTACAAAAAGCAGGCAAAGGAAAGGCAGGCTCACGGCAAAACGGCACCCGGAAAAACGCTTATGGACAAATGGCCACAAGCGTTTGAAGCAACCACGTCACGTGACGCTGCCGGCGACCTTCGGCGTTTCGGACGCAGCGTCGACCGTGCCACGACGGTTCTCACACGAGGCACGCCCCCCCTTGTCGCATCACCCCGCCAAGCGAGCGACCGGCGAGCGAGCATCGGGAACCAGGCATAAACCCAACTCGCCCGCCGGCATCGCCCCGCCCGGTGGACATTCTCACAACTACGCCGCTGCTTCCTCTTCCCGGTCTTCCGCCTTCGCGAGCACCATCAGGCGTAAGTTGCAAGTCGTCTGGTTGGATCACTGCATCGACCGGCCAAGCAACCGCGATGCCCTTCATGCCTCGATTGTTGGCTTGCCGGACCCATTGATTGCAGATTTGCAGCGATCCTTCTTTGGCGACCCGCGTCCACTTGCCGTCGTTCTCCCCGCACAACCAAACTCGATAGCGATCCATGTTTGCAGCCTTCGCAAAAGTGTCCCGAACAAAATTTCCGCACTTCTTAATCGTATCACGATTTTCTTGTTGACCGTAGCGAGGCGTCCCCGTATCGTTTCCCGCAGTCCGGTTGCCAAGAAGGCTTGAACACCTTCTTGGCTTGATCGACTTGGCATTCCTTCGCCGTCGATGACAAAACCAACAATCACAATTCTGGACATTAAGGATGACAAAGCCGTTCGGTGCGTCATGCGTGCGCGAAGTTTTGATCCGGCATAGGCCGGGGAGCGATGCCCGCATGGGTTGGTGTGATTGCCAACTGTTCAAACGCGCCGAACGGCTTTTTCATGCGCTGGCAATACAACGCCGGCGGAAAGCGTATCTAACGATGAGTGCTTCGACTTCTACCTCTAGCATCGCGGTGACTGAACTTCCCGAATTGGTCACCGTGACGTTTGAGCATCGCCCCAAGCGGTACCCCGACCAGGAATGCGTCGAGTGGGACAATTTAACGGTGGACCGTAGGCCCGATTCTTGGGGCGTGTATGAGTTCTATCCTTGGGGAATTCCCTCCTACAGTTCGCAGCAACGGTTCGAGGAATACGGAAGGCATGACAATCCCGCCGAAGCTTGGGCGAGGATGCAAAAGCATTACGACCACTTCAACTCTCTGATTTTTGTTGGTCCCGGCGAATCGCCCGCCGTTCTGGTATCGCCGAAGTTCGAGCCCGAATTGCTGGACGGTTTACCGGGTCGACGACCAAGGCCAGTGCATCGAGACCGGCCGTTTCGTTCATCGCTTGTCGGCTCTGTCCGCCGTGAAATCGATCATCGCGGATGGTGGGTGTCCGGTTGCTGTTTCGCCTTACCTTGCCCCTGATTTTGAGTGGGATGTCGATCGCGTTGTGATGTCGTCGGAGCAAGAAAACCCGACTGACCGATTCAAGTCGCTGGATCACTTGCTAACGATCGCGAAGCGTGGCAAGTCACGCGGCGGAAGCGGTGGCGAACGACGCGCTCGCCGGATCGTGCAACGATTGCTCGACGATCTTGTCGGGCTCGATGACTCCGCCGCGAAGGGCATCACCGAACTGGTTTCGCTGCTTCACTCTCGCCCAAGCCAAGGTGCCGAAGCGGTGCGGAAGGCGATTCGATAACGCGACGACAACGCTAGCGAAACTTGAATCAGAATCTCAAACAACAAAACGAAAGATCAATCACTATGAAAACTTCAACAGCACGAATGACCCGGTCGGCAACCTTGACCATTGAACACGTCGTCGAGTTTGACCACGAGGACGATGTCGCACCGTGGAGCGATTTGCAAATGGATCGCAAGCCCGGTTCTTGGGGCGTGTACCGATTCAGTCCGTGGTTTCCCGATGATCCCGACTGGAAGCGATTCGAAGAGTTCATCAGGTACGACAATCCCGCCGAAGCTTGGGAAATGATCATTGGGCTACTCGATGACGACGTTCTTATCTTCGTCGGTCCCGGCGAATCGCCGGCCACTTTTGAGGCACCGGAATTTGATGCAAATTGGTGGACGGTCTACCGCGTGGACGACGACGGAAAATGCGTCGAAGTTGGTCGCTACGTCCATCGCCTGTCGGCGCTAGCGGTGGTGAAATCGATCATCGCGGATGGTGGGTGTCCTGTCGCCACGTCTCCGTACCTTGTGCCGGATCAGGAATGGGATGCCGTTCAAGTATTGGCGTCGTCGGAATTGCCCGCGATGTCGTCGAGCAGTGACGCCGAAGCCGTGCGGGAGGCGATCAAATGAACCGGCCTTTCTTTTGGCAATGCCGACAGGCCTGGTACGTCAAAGCCGAGAACCGGAACGGCCGGATGGCGCAGCGTTTGGCGAAAGACCGGGAGGAAGCGTTTTCGGTCTGGCGATCGCAGTACGCCCCATCCCCGAACGTCTCGCCGGTGAAGGAATCGAAGGAATCCCCGAAGCCATCGCCCCAGTCGTTGCGGATCGCGACCCCGAAGCGACCGACAACCGATGCCGGCCAAGCGTTGCCGATTGATCGCAGCATCGACGGCGATCGCGGGGCAGCCATCGAACGGCTGTTGCTGGTCGCCGAATTGATTGCCCCGCTTCGTCGTGGCGTCCGCTTGGACGAGCTCGCCGGCGACGTGTGTGATTTGCTGGGGCGGAACTACAACCAGCGAACCATTCACCGGGATTGCTTGCTGTTGGAACGGCTTGGCATCATCGAGGCGTTTTTTCGACCGGGCGACCAGAACGAGCGAGGGCGACCGATCACGCGGTACCGATGGCGTGACGGTCACACTCGATCGATGATCGTCGCCGCGATGGCCGAACGGGCATCCAGTCGCCGCGAAGCGTCATAACGTCTTCGCCTGTTCAATTCCGTCAGTAGCAGTTACCACGATGGCGGTGGTGCTGTTACTCGACGGAAATTTTTTGTGACAATGAAGAAACTCGGCGGACCCGCCGATGATTTGCAGCAAGCCATCGGCGAAGTCGCAGCGTTGATCGCCGGGGCATGACTCGAAAGAAGGCTTGCAAGACGGTCGGTTGTGACCTTCGCGGAATGCGACTTCCCAAGGCGACGTTCTATTTGCCGCTGCCCGACGAAATCTTACAGAGACGCGACGAAATCAAAGCATCGTGGCGACCGTTTGAACGCGACCGGCGGCGTGGAACGATCGAAGAACCCTGGACGCCGAATGTAATTTCCGTTCGTGATTTAGGCCACGGATAAATTGGCGAGAATTAGAAGTCCCGCGTAAAAAACGGTTCAGAATCCATTCGATCATCAAGCTTTCCGTCGCGAACATCGTCTAGGAAATTGGTCCACGGCGGAGCGTTCAATTCAGCGAACTGCCGGCAGAGCCATCTTCTTGGCTTCGCATATACGCGGCCAATTTATTGTGAATACCCGTAACGCTGAAATACTCACTCACATCTTTAATCTTGCCCGTTGTTGCGTTGACGCCATCGCTCAACTTACCGATCACGGCCGCGGCAATCTGTAATTTCAGAGAGAAGTTGTTGAGGTTGTCATTGGCCGCCGTCAAGTTGCTCAATGACTGGGTGGTCGTTGATGCAGCATCCATTCCGATGCTTTGGATCGGCGTTGCAAATCGATCTCGAACGCTTGAGTAGCTCGAATCGGCTTCGGTCGATCGCTCGATCGCTTCTCGCAATTCGCGAGCCTTGCGAATGTTTCGTTTCGTTTCTTCAAGTTCGTGTCGTGCATATGACGCGGCTACACCGCCATCGACATCCGCAAGGTAACGGTTTGCGTCGACGTAACCGCGGTTGATAGCGATGACCTTTTCCATGCCCTTCCATCCGGCAACCAGTGCCGCACCGAAGCCACCAAGTGCCAACACAGAATCCGTCAGTTTCTCCCTAAAATCTTCGTTGATATTGCGAAGCTCTTTCTGTCCGTCGATCTCACGTTCAATGTCTCGCGGGTCTCGGCTGGGATCTTCTGGACTGGAACCGGAGCCCGGCGGTCGCGTCGGCGGAATTGGCGGTACGTTTCCGCCCGCTTCCCCGCCGGCGATGTTCACTGGTCCGCTGGCGATCGGCTCCGAACGCGATGACGCTTGCTTCTGCATAGCATCCATCGCTTTTGCGGCTCGCTGCACGTCAATCTTGCCGGACGCCTGGTCGAAACCGCCGTGCATCTCAAGAAACGTTCTTGTAGCGTCTTCGGGGCTCGCTCCTTGGGACAGCAGTTCATCGAGACTTGGCTTTCCGTTTTGCAAGTGAACCGGCTTTCCCTCCTTCGCGGCGTCGATGAAATCGTTGATTGAATTTGTGTTCCATGGCAGTGGCTTTTGCGATGCCAGATTCGGAAGAGAGTTCCCGCGAGGCATCGCCACTTTTTCATTTGCGAACTTGCTGGCCCGCCTCAGCGTTTTGCCGGCCCCGTCCGCTTTGAGTAACTTAGCCAAGTCCCCTCCAAACGGAATCATCGACACGCCGCTGATGACCGCGTTGGTTGCGTGTTCACGTCGACGCGATGGATCGGTGAACATTCTTGACGCGCTGACAATTGCATTGAGCCCGTCAGCCGCTACGCCCAGACCGGGAATGACGGCATCGCCAGCGAACCCGATCGCATCCAACCCTAGCTGAGCGGTGTCGATCGACGTTGACGCTCGCGACGGCTCCGGCTCCGACACATCAACGCTCTCCTTGTCACCGGACATCTGAACCGCTTTGGCATCGTGCTTGGTCTGTTCTTCGATGAATTGGGTTCGCTCCGATTCAAAATTGATCGGCTTCCCGGTGTCTGGATGTTCGTGGCGCAAGTGGATTGCTTGAAACCGGGCAAACGCTTTCTTATCCGCCACAACATCGATCGACCGTTTTGTCAAAAGGTGTCTGTCCGATTGAGGCAGCGAATCGTAGTCAATCTTTGATTCTTCGGGGGTTGGCTTCCCGGTATCGCTTGGCGTTGTAACATCGTCAACGATTGCCTTTGCCCGGTCTGCCGGCGACATCGGCGACGATAGTGAAGGTGATGCGGGCGGCACGTTTGGCGTTGTCGGTGCTATAGGCCGCTCGCCGCGAAGTTGTTCCGGCTTTGTCGCGTTCTTCGCCCACTGTTGAAGCTCTTCGCGGATTTTGGTTCGCCACTGGGCAACCGTGAACCCGGCCGGCACCTGGGCCCGTGACCAGTCCCGCATTTCAAGCAATTCCGCCTGCGTCTTACCGCCAATCTGCTGGTGATAAAACGCCGGCAGCGAACTCTTCACTTTCGCAATCGATTGGGCTTCTCCCGGTACTTCGCGGGCGGGCAATTGAGCAGCTTCAATCGCGTCAAGATTCGGAAGCCGAAATTCGTTCGCCTTCCGACGTTGCATTATTCGAGCAAACGGTGGCGGTTGCAGTTGTTTTGAAGCCCGTCGCAAGGCTTGGCGGGATGACGACGATCGCGGCAAACGCCGTCGAACTGCGGCCGCAAGTTTGCGAAGCGTACGATTGCCCCCTGGTTGCATTCCAAGTTCTCGGGCCGCTTCTTGTTCGAGTCGTTGAACCGCTGCCTGTCTTGATTCTGCGTCGTTTCCAAGTGACATGTTCGTACCGCCTATTGAGACTTTCTAAGCGATGCAATCCATCGCTCGAATTGATGAAGAAGCAAAACGCAATCAAGCCGAGTCAGTCCACGCGGATGCTCCGCCAGCAACTTCACCCCGAATGCGAAGCGAACAAATTCACTGACCAGCATGATGGCTGTAGCGTTGGCATTGATGGCCGCGTCGATCATCGCGGGGCAGTAGTGCGGACATTCCGAAAGCCGACGCAAGACGGTAAGCGGATCGACCGAACGCGATGTAATACCATCGTCGAATGTGAACGTCGCTGAGTTCATCAAGACGCTCCCTGACGTGCCGATGCGATCGACGCGACATGAAGGTCGTGTGCGTTCCGTGCTTCGTCGATCGTGTCTCGGGTTGCGATGAACCAGCTAAGCGGAAGTTCCGCATTGACGACGCGAGCCCCCAAGCGAAGATTTTCAGCGATTCTCACCTGCGAATCATGGCGGGAGAAGTACAAGGCACAGAAGCGTTCTGGATCCAAGGAACCGATATCACAACCGTGCAGGATGGCAAGTCGACAAAACGCATCGTGTTTGTGCCTCAATGCAACCTGCCAAAGATCAAACGCCAGCAATAGCTTGACGCATTCGGCCAGCGTAACGCCGTGCTTGGAATTCGATGTTACCAACGATAAACCGAAGGCATCGCAAGCCGCACGGCCGCAAACTTCAATGGCATCCAAGTCGCCGGCTCGGGCCTCTGCCAAGTGGGACGGCAAGTACTCTGGATGCTCGATGAGCAAAAGGGAAGCGTCGACCGGGTCAGCGAATCGAGTTTCGCCGCCAGCGACAAACCGAAAAATAAAGCGATCTTTCGGGGTTCGACGAAGTGTTCGGATGATTTCACGGATCATGTTCGCTCTCATTCTTCGGGGTCTGGACTAGGCTCTTGCCACTCGGTCAAGGAAGGCGAGTAAAAATCGAGTCCTTCGATGTAACGAAGCTCACCTTCGGTCGCATCAATCGGGCTGATTGCCATGCGGGAGACGTTCGCTCATTTTCGGCGACCTGCTGAGGGCATAGACATACTCAACCGCCACACGGTACTGCCGGCCAATCCCATCCGCGTTGATTCGAGGGGCATCGAGCACAACACTTGAGTCGAGCAGTTCTTCGCGAATGCCGTTCGGATCAAGAATGGATTCTTTTGGTTCCGGTACCTGGGGGATCGTGCCGTCACGAATGGCTTCCATGCGGAAGATGCGTTGCGTTTGCCCGCCGTGCAACCGAACGATCAAGCAAGTGTCTTGCGGTGGTTCCTGATCGGCTGCGATACCACTGCTGGAAGCGACCGGGGCGTAGGCAAAGGGGATTTGCACCCGGCCGGTTTTGGTGACGTACTTCGACCGAATCTTAATAAGCGTGTACGGCGCCTTTGAACTGATTGTCGTCTACGACGATAGGGTCTGGATCACGAAACGGCTGCGTCGATGTCACCATGCGAACGTCGTAATCGCGATAGGCTTGCCTCCGCAGAACCATTTTTGGGCGAAGACCCGGCGACGTTTCGGAATCGTATTCGTCGGGCGTGTATGGCGTTTCAAATTCTTCGGGATAGGCCACCGGTGAATGCCAGCGACTGCACGGATTCTGTAAATAGCAACTAAAAATCCCGGCTGGCGTTTCGCTGTCGAACGGGAGCGGCGACGGCCATTCGTCTGGATAGTAGCCGTCGATACTGTTTGGTGGCTCCTGCTCGTTACCATCAACGTCGGTCGGCTCTTTGTTCAGGCGTTCGCCGATTCGTTTAAGCCGCATTGCCAAAAATCGTCGATCGGCACCCGCGTATTGGACCTGAACTCGCATCTCGATAATCGGTTCACCGATGACCTCGACAACGGAAGCGTGAAGCAATTTCACCGACTGGTCATTCGGATCAAGAACATCTACCGACTCGTCCGGCCTTTGCTCAACAGCTTTCAGCCCTCTCATTCGGGCGTTGACTACACGGCCAGCCGCTCCGATCAACGCCTGTTTATCGACACCGGGAGGGCCGACAAGACGGATATTCATCTCCGCCACTTGATGAGTGCCCAGCTTAGATCCGGTTTCGGCAAAGTGACCCGACCAATCAATTGCGGGCGCGGGCGGCGATTCGTGGCGTTCCTTGTCTTCAATACGGTATTTCAAGACCAGGTCAGTCGGATCATTAGCAAACGTTTGGCTAACCCGCTGATAGCCTCGCATCAGCGGCGGAACAACCAAGTATCGCATCAGGTGCGGCAGAATCGACTTGTTGGTCACTCGCATGGTGCCCTCCATGACTCGCGTCGTGGCCCAGCTTGCATCCTTTGTTTCCGTGATTTTCCATCGATTTGACAGAATTTTCTCAGATGGCTTGATCTTTAATTCAGCCTGTTCTTCGTTCGTGTCCGTCGTTTCCAGTTGTCGGGCCGGTATCTCAGCCGCGGTTCGGTTGGCGGATACGGGTCGTTCTCCTCCGTGATCGCCCGTCCACAAAGCTTGCGGCAAACTTCAATTTCAAACGTGACCTGCATACTTCGACCGCCAAGAATCGAATCAACCGAAACGTGAATTGGCTTCGGCCCGTTATCCACGTCAGCAACGGTGGCTGCATCGATTAGCGACTGGCCGGGACGCTCCGGGTGTACGGGAATCAATACGGGCTCGGGAGCATCGTTACTGCTTGAACTCGGTGGCTTTGGCGTCGTCTGGCCGATCGCAATTAACATCAAATCAGATGCCGCCGGCCCCGGCGGCGATAAAGCCGGCATTGTCTTCCCGTTCGTCGGCGCACCGGGAATGTAGAAGTAGAAGAGTTTGCCCGCTTGACTAAGTCGTCGATGAACTTCGCGAATCCGTTCCGGTAGCGAGCCGTCCACCGGCTGGTTATACGGTTCATCTCGATCACCAAACGGCTTTATTGTCTTGGATGATCCAGCCGGCCAATGCCGTCATAGGAATAGCTGGTCAGAATCGCTGTTACGCGAATCCGGAACCTTGAGTACATGACATCGGTGCCGCTTTCGTCGTATTCAATCTGTTGATCGAACCGCTTAGTTTCACAGTTGCGAAGTTGCACGCCGTTGTAAATCAGATTCGTCATGGTCGGTCCCTTGCTTCTGTAAGTCGTTCAGCCGCGTCGTGATTAGGAAACATCAAAACGGTCGTTCGTTGATTGTCGTCCGCGTCGATCGCGTGTTTAAGGATCATCGCGCCGTCGCAGAGGTTTGGCAATCGCAAGAGCATTTGAGCATCAGCGATCGAGCTAGCTTCGATGGATTCGACCGCTTCGTCGGTGTCGATTTCAGCCACCCAGCAGCAACCATCGGGCAACATCGGTTTCAGGTCGCCTTTGTGATAGAGCGACTGGACTCGTTCAAGATCGATGCCGGTTCCGAACTTGGCTTCGATGGCGGCGAGGATGTTTCCGAAGTTCATTTTTTGTTCCAACGGCTTAAAGGCGAGGTCTTAAAGTTGGGTCGACAATCTGGCGAGCTCCGATGGTATCAGTTTCGCTTCACCGCCAAATCGATCAACCGATTGACCAACGCGGCCCAGAATCGCCGCTCACGACGCCGGCATGATCGGCGGCATGATTCCACACCGGATGCACGGCGGCGATGACACGGAACGCCTGGCGATGCGATGGCCGATTGTGTGAAGCGATGCTGGCAATCCAAGACATCGCGGACGGTGCGGCATGTGCTGTCGCTGAACTTGCACAGGCGACACTTGACACCAAGCCAGGCCGGTATGTGTGCGGCGAGGGCGCGGGAGATTTATGAGAAGCAGGTTAAAGAGAAAGAGCGACTTCGTAAGTCAAAAATGACTCGTGAAAATTTGCACGAGTCATTTGAAGGTCGAGCCAGCGATTTTGCCGGCAAAGCGTTCGGCGTCTCAGCCCGCACCGTAGATCACGCAACCACTGTACTCAAGAAAGGCACGCCCGAACTTGTCGCCGCGGTCGATCAAGGCCGCATGACGGTCAGCAAGGCGTCCAGGCTTGCTGCACCGCCCGCACCAAAGGCTTCTGCCGCTTCAACATCCACCGCGACCGCGAACATGCAAGCGACAACCCAAACTCAACCAAAGCCAAAGCAATCGCCGCCGAAGTTGTTGAACGTCGGCCAGCAGTTGAAGACCGAACGATACGCGATGAGTACGGCCGACGTGGCGATCGCACAGTTGAAAGGCATCCCGGCGGATAGTCGCCACCGGGACCGTTGGGTCGATGCCGACGCCAGCAAGGTCTGGCGATGCCCGGTCGCCGCGTGGACCGAACGTCGCCCTCGCAAACTGACGCCGGCGTACTGCACGGAGACGATGTTCGCTTCGCGATGACCGGGCGGAAGGAAGTCGAATCGCGTCGTCCTCGCAAAAGTTCGTCCGCAAAATAGATCGCCCGCAAAGGACGCGAAGAAAAGGAATCAGCGTGCAATTCTTTTTCTTTTCTTCTTTTGCTTGCGTGTTTCGTTTCGTCGCGAAGAAGAAAAAGAATCGCCACGAAGGAAAAGAAGAAGAAGCCTTTCGTTTTCGGTCGACCAAGGGGAAGTTTCTTGCCGGACCCATCGCGGTTTCCAATTCATCAAAACGGGATCTCGGATCGCTTTTCCCCAGCACCGACGCCGATCAATGCCATCGGATCATCGTTGCGAATATCCCGTAAATCGCCGTGCGAAACGTCGATTTGTCCGAGATTCCCTAATAGTAAGGAAGAGTATATTAGGGAATCTCGGACATTTAGCGGTTTGGTCCCGCTATTCACGGTGTTTTCGTCAAGCAGCGATAAGAATTCGCACTCCTTCGTTGCGTCCGTGTCCCGGAATCGAACCGCGACGGCCTGCAGACCGCATTCACGGCGTCAAACTCCAAGTCGACCGGTTCCAGCGCCGACGGCCTGCGCGATCCTCTTCGCGGCCGACGGGCTTTGGTCGATGCCGAGCGGTCGCCACTTTTTCGAGTGCTTGGGATTCCAACGAGGCGTTGACGCAAACCCCTGCTTCCAGTTTTCTTTGCCGACGATCGCGATCATCGAATCCATCGCGGCCAAGATCGAATCCTTTGCAGACTCCGGCGTGACTTCGGCCGAATTTGCGACCAACGGTTTCGACGACATCACGACGACGGTTTCGTCGGCCGAATTCCGAATCGCGATAAATTCCGTTCGGCGTTCACGATCAAGACCCGCGTTCGCTTTCTGTACGGCCCCCAGATTTGCACGGCGTCTTCGGCCGTCATCAGAGTCACCCAGAGCATTTGGGACGCTTCCTGGGCCGTCTCCGCGATTCGTTCGATTTTGAATTCCGCATCGTCCGAAGTGGCTTCTTCACCCCGCGACCAGTCCCGCGATGTGCTGATCGGCTTACCGCCAAAGATTTCAATTTGCTGAATGTCGACGGTCAAGATCGAAAGCAACTCGTCGACGTGGCCGCCGAATGATCCGATCCGATATTCGCTGCATGAGTACCGCGGCTTTACGGTCGAATAGACCACGGCCACGAAGTCGCTTTGTTGGATGGCGACGTAGTGACCGCCATCGCGACTGGTCTTTTTCTTGATCTTCGCCAGCTTGGCTTTGAGGACGACTTGGTTGATCGCGGTGACCTCTTTGCGGTAGATCAATTCGCAGTCGCCGAAGCAACCCGCGATGTGAGCGAGCCAATCAGGCTTCATTTTTCGCCGGCGACACTGGGGACACTTCCAGCTTTTGCACGAGAGGTGCGAGAACAGAAAATCGGTTCCGTCCTTCTTCTTGGTTCGGCGATGAAACGACTTAAAGAACGTGCATGAGTCAGCGCGGTCAAAGTCAGCGTCGATGCCGTGGCCTCGTTCGATGGCATCCTGTCGGTTCTCTTCGGCCGTTGCCAGCGAATTCTCGATGAGTGTTTCGACGGCATCATCGCGGTATTGCTGCATGACTTCGGGCGACGGGACCACTTCCTTCCCGGTCACCATCATTGCGCGGCGCATCTCACCGCCGATTGCATGACGCTCTTCGTCGCTCATTCGGTGGCCGTTGGCGTCGGTCAGTATCCGCCACCAATCGACCAAGTCGCCTGCATCGCGTGGCGGTCTGAATACATGGATCGGCCGAAGCAATTCGTTGGCGAGTTCTTGGGCCTTATCGCTCGCGGCTTCGTCGATTGAAGTATCAAACTCTTCAACGGTGCCGGTCCAGCTTTTGCCCGGTTCGTCGTTCTCGATCAGTAAAACAATCTTCGCGTCCAGCGACACGTCACGAAGAGCCCCGACAAACTTGCCGACACCTGCCCGCTTGCCTGGGCGACTGCACGCAGCAATCCCGGCCGCATGTGATGCCGCAACATCGCTCGCGCCTTCGACGACAACCACCAATTCGCAACCAGGATCATGGACATCGGCGGTGATCGTCACGCCGCGACTGCCGCCGGACAAGCTACGCCATCGTGGGCCCTTGTCGGACTTGACGACCGCCCGCCGAGTCATGACCGTCACGACGCGATCATGCTTGTCGGGGTCGACTTCGGGAACCGCGATGCGGTCCGGTCCCGCCACCGCGTTCAGTAAAAGCCATGACGACTCCGGTACGCAATACTTCTCGCACCAATGGGTCAGATGCTTTCGGCTTTTGTCGCCGTGCGCAAGTTGGCGAAGTGACCGGGAAGAGGGAGCGTTCGGGCCGGCCGTTGCTCTTTCTTAGCCCTGCTGTAGTTCGCGATTGAAGGGCCGGTGACGTAGTCGTTGGTCAGTCGATGCAGCCACCAGTCGTCATTTTTCTTAGCACCGCTTTCGATCCGACAACAAAGAACGGCGTTGCCACTGTTCGCAATTTTGCACCCGTTAGACTTGCCGCAAATTGGGCACGGTTCTTTGCCCGAACTTGGGTGCCACTCGTCTTTGCCCGCTGGCTTTTGGTGCGTGTTTTCGCTATAATTATTCACAGTCGGTTGTCCACTTCAGAAAAAAATAAAACCGACTCACGCCGCTGGATGGTTGGTCCCATTCGAGCGGTTTTTTTGTGCGACGGCGGAGAAGAAAAACTCGAAACGCTAGACGCCTAGTGACTTCGATTCCGGCAGTCGCTCAAACGCCCGCGACGAAATGAAAAGGCCACTGTTGATCGATTCGGCCACCTGCCGGATGCCCAGCCGGTACGCCGCGACGATGATCGCGCCGTTCGGGATGTACCGGCCGATGTACTTTTCGGCGGCGTGTTTCGCGGCGTAGCTGCCGACGCCCGGCGACTTGATTTGTTGCGTCCGCAGTTGGAGCCACGACGCCGCGGCTTGAATGTCGGACTCGCTCGGCGGCGATCCTACGGGCCAGAGCCGACCCGATTGACCGATCAATCCGTCCTCGTCGACGGAGTGGACTTGGCCGTCGACGGTGCGGATTTTCGGATGCTTCCGGGTTGCCGTTTGGCCAGGGCGTATAGATACTGATGCCATGTCATTTCCTGATTGGGGTTAGTGCTTGAGAAGGAATTTGGCAGAACCGCGACTTTGTTGTTCAATCGTCGTCGCTCGGTTCTTTTGGGGTGGTTCGCCGGTCTCGTCCGCCGGCGGCCATCTCTGTTTCTTTGCGGCGACTCTGGCCGCTCCGGTGCATTTGCTAGTTACGGGCTGATTGCCTTGCCCGATCATTTCGCCCGATCATTCCATCGCTGCCTACAAAAAAAGCCCGCACGGCTACACCGCTCTAGTGGCGATGGTGGCGGTGACGGGCTCCGGGTCTCGGTCGCGCGGCGGTGGTCGTGGTGGCGGGGGCGTTGGCGTCAAAACACCTTTGGCACGTTGGCGTCAATTCGTTGACGACTACGACCGGAAGCAGATCGATGCCGGACCGGAATCGATTCGCCACCACGGGCGCGAGGCGTCAGGAAGTCGTCAAGATCGGATCGCCGAATCGACCAAACACGGCGAACGCCCGTGCCGCTGTCGATTGCGTGTAGTTTTCCGGTCTCGCATAGCTTGCGGACTTTCGTAATCGAGTAGCCCGTTTCGCGGGCCACGTCGCCCGTCGTGAGTATCTCGTTCGGGCTAGCGGACTGCTCTTTCATCTGGTTCTGGCTGGCTATCATGATTGCCTCCTTAGGGCTGGAAAACGTCTTATTGCGTTCCCAACTTTCTGGCCGACTTTAAATGCTGTCAATTTGCATCGGTCGGAAATCATTAATGATTTCCGCGACTTCGTTCTTTTCTTCGTGTTTCGGCTCGCTGGAAATCATCGCGGAAATCTTTGCGAGAATGTTTTCCCAGTCGCGAAAGTCACCGTCGACGACGCCATTGGGTAACTGCATGTAGCGTTCGAACTTCTTGATCCAGTTGTCCTGAACTTTCTTCGACGGATATTCGGTCGACGTTTCGGCTTTGCTGGTTCCGTCCTTACATGTCGGGAGTAGATGACGTAGTTCGTGGCGGAGAACGCACCGCGTTTTCGACTCGGTCAAACCGTGATCCGCCCGAAGTTTGTGAACAACTCGGCACAAAGTTGCTGATGGCGAGTCTTTCTGTCCTGGAAAAATCTTCGTCACCGCCGCCGAATGGTCTTCGACGATGTCCGTTGGATCGCTTGCGTCGTTTTGTTCGCGGCATCCAGCGAGTTCCAAGTCCCTTTCGCGAATGATCGCCGTTTTGGCTGCTTGCACCGTCAATCCCTCACGAAGTGATCGGCACCAAATCGAGAACAATTCGAAGCGGCTCAATGCTAGGGAGAATTCGCGACACGTTCGCCGTGCATCAGTCCAGTCAATATCGCCCGCTCGTGCATCCCGAACGGCCTTGAAGGTTTTGATCGACGATAGCCCGCCGTCGCAAAACGGCTGGAACAAATAGCAAACCGATTCCGTTTCACGGTCGCAATCCAGAACGACGCCATCGCCCCGGTCGCAAAACATCGGCGTAGCATTGACGAGGAGCTCACGAAGGTTGTTGGATGCCGCCCCGGTCGCCTTAGCGGTGCGTTCGCTGGGTGTCTCGTTGAGTGACCAACAAAGCCCGCGGATCGCGTCACTGATCGCTTGGGCAACCATCAATCGCTGCAAAGTGGCTTCGTCATTCACTTCTTGGCCGCCTCGAACAACCAAGACCGAACGTGGCTGATGACAATGCGGATACGATCGTCGCTGATGTGCTGCGTGTACCTCGCCGTCATGTCGGACGCCTGATCGCTATGCCCCATAACCAGACGCGAGGCTTGGAAGTCGCCAGTCTCGTTCGCAACGGTCTGGAATGTCCGCCGAAGATCGTAAAACGATCCTCGCCCAATTCCCGCGTCGTTTCGTGCCCTCTTGAAGGCTTGGCCGATCGCGTCTGACCGATCGTTGCCTTCGCCTCTCACCCATGCGTTGCCCTGTTTGGTCAGGAACGCGATGCAGTGATTCGCGGTGCCGGCCGGTCCAGGACGTTTGTCGAGATATTCCGCAATTGAATCTCGGGTTTCAGGCCAAAGACAGAACCGCCGCTCGGCTTCGGTCTTGTTTCTCGGGTAGTCGATCCAGACTTCGCCTCGCATCGCCGGCAGTTTTTCCAACTTGAAGAGCGACAGATCCTTGTTTCCGATGCCCGCATTGATGCCAAGTAAGATCAGCGGTTTCAAGTTGAATGATGCCGATCCAAGAATCGCAAGAACATCCGAAGCCGAAAGATCACGTCGGCCGCTTTCTCGTCGAATTTTCTTGATCGACTTTTGGCTTTGAACGCCGAAGTCAGGCCCGTACCGTGGGCCGGGATTAGTTCGGATTTCTCGCACCAATTCAGGAATGCTTTGATCGCACGAATGCTGATCGCAACAGTCGTTGACGAACGCCGCTTCACCGACCGTCCTTTGACCCCGCCGCGAGGTCCGACTTTTCTCGCAATCGGTTGGTGCAAATGCTCCGTGATCCTCGCAAAATCGATCGGGCTCCACTTCGCCGGTTCGGCGTTGGGACCGACAAACTCGATCAACCTGCGGACAATCGTTTCATATTCGATCGCGGTAGACGCGGCCAAATCGTTTGATTTCAATCGACGGTGGCAGCGATCCATGTACAGGTTCGCAAGCTCGGTCACCGTGGGCGATGTCACGACCGGCGTGGGCTCGATGCCCGCGAGCAAGCTGTCTTTCTGGGCGAGCCACGCAGTGAGGGCGAGGTCTCGATCGCACCCAAAGTAGCGGTGCTTACCGTGAATTTTTTTTGCCCACTGGCCGTTCCGGTGCAGGAACAGAGGGGAAGCCGGAGAGGCCGACTGTTTGGACATATCATCTGACTCCAAAATTGAGGAGGCAGATTATACGGATGAAATTTCGCGGGTGTCGTCCGCGGGTGTCGCAGCACCAACACCCAGTACCCCCGCAAGGACTCGAACCTTGGACCCAGGGATTAAGAGTCCCTTGCTCTACCAACTGAGCTACGGAGGCGGTCGATCAGGCTTGCTCTCGGGAACCGTTTGCCGGCCTGATGGGTGGGATTTTAGCAAACTCTCGATCGACGGCAACTCGGGTTTCTGGTTTTAATGCTTCCGGGTGCATCTCGTGGTTTGCGATTGGCATGAAAGGTTGAGCGGTATGCTGACGCAAACAGCCTCTCCGCGTCCGCGGTTTTTTGTAGGGTGGGTCAAATCGCGTCAGCGATGCAGACCCACCGAGTACACGAAGCGGTTGGGAAATGGTGGGTCATCGTGGCCTAACGGCACACTCGACCCACCCTACAAAAAATGCGTCTTTGACGTGACTCGAACAAACCGATAGGTGCCCCCATTCCTCCACTCACGGGTCGGCTCGCAGCGTGAACGATCCGAAGTGCATGCCGCTGGCTTCGTCGTACGCAAACGTGCCGCTGGGAGCAAAGTATTTCTCGAAGTCCTCAAACGGCGGCAGCTCGTTTCGCTGCAGCAGGCCCAGCACCTTGCCGGCGACCGGATTGTTGTCGGATCGTTGGTTCAAAAAGCCTCGCGTGTCGGTCGACTGGGCCAATTCGTAAATTTGCCGGATGTACTCGCTGCCTCGCAAGAACGAAACCAGAAACGGTTTCTCTCCGTCCAGCTTTCCGCCCAGTTCCGCCGACACCAACTCGTACTCAGCCACGTTGACCAAACGCGGCAGCGAATCGGCCGCGGCAAGCGACACTCGCTCCATCAACTTGGTGCTGTCCGAAAAGATCAACCAATCGCCAAGCACCATCAGGCTCGGTTCCGGCCGACGCAGCGTGTCGGGCATCTTGCGAGTCGACGCTCGCGCGGACTTGTAAACCACGTTGCCGCCGACCGTGGCGACCTCGATGTCATTGACTCGTTCGCGAATCGTAGCGATCAGCGCTTTTGCTTTGACGGCGTCCTTAATTTCCAGCGCATGCACCTGAGCGGCGCTATTGATCTTGACCGGTTTTTGGATCGCCCGGAGCGACACATAACGGCCCGTCAGCAACGTCAACACGTCATCGCGAACGGAAACGTTCAATCGCTTCTTGATCGGATCTTCGACCAGGCGAGTCAGCGGGTCTTCGCCTTGAAACTTCGCGATCACCTTGTTCAAGTTCTCGAACGTCGTCGGAAAATCCCAGTGGATGCTCGTGTAACTGGTCACGTCGGCGGGCACCCAAGTCGGCGGCGATGTGTCGCCGGTTTCGGGGCGCAGCACGCCGAAGAAGCCGTCTCGCGGCGGATCGATCAAGACGTGCAGGTGACCGATGCTCTCGAAAAATTCGCCGCCGCGGAACGTGCTTCCCGCGATGCCGCGAATCTTTCCCAGGCCCAAGTCTTCGATGATCGGCCAGACGAACGCCGCCGCGCCACCTCGTTTGACCAATCGCTCGACGATGTGATATGGATCGACGAAGAAGGTGATCTGCGGCCGGGAATCTTCTGCGCCGACGCAGCGAGAAATCGCGGAGGTGAACTCGGCGCGATCGGCAAGCGTCGGTTCATCGCTTTTGGACTGACAATGATCCAGCGCCTTGGCGGCCGTGTCATGACCGATCCCCAGCACCAACGTGTCGTGATCGGTGAAGTGTTCGATCTCCGGTCGACCCGGACGCGGCGGCAACCAACGAGTCAAATCTATCTCGCCGACTCGCGAGGTTCGCTTGACGTAACCGGACTGTTGCAGTCGTTCTTCGACGACGTCCAGAACGTTTCCTAACGAGTCAAGGTTTTCGCCCGCTTCGATGACGAACAGGCCCGCGAACGAATTCTGTTCGCGTCGTTTGCGTTCGATGCGTCGACGAATCGCGTCTTCGGATTCGTCGCCCGCTTCCTCGGCAAGCTGTTGCTGGACGTCGTCGGTTTGCTGATCCGAAAGATTGCCCGGCATCAACGCGACGGCGACCTGGCCGGTCGGGATCGCGAGCACTTCGTCCAGCGTCAACCCGACTTGATCGCCGACCTGTCGGAACAGTTCCGACAACGTTTGATACACGTCGCTAGCGAACGGACGCATCTTCGGATCAGCCAACATCTTGCCCAGCGAGGTGTCGGCGAGTCCCTCGCGGAGTTCGTTGGAGTCGTCGACGCGGATGTAAGCCAGCGTGTCGCTGGGCAACATTCGCGGCGCGCCGGGCAAGCCCACGTCATCGTTTTCGGCGGCGGACGATGGATTTGTTGAAAACCAAACGACCGTGATCGCAACAACGATCGGCAGCACTCGAAAGCGAAGAAACATTTCAATTGGTTCCGTGGAATTGGATCGGCGGGGGGGAACAGCTCAAACCCATTCGTTCAAACCGCTACGATCTTGCCAAACGGAATCCAGATTGTCTCGGCGGGACGCGATTGGCACCGATTTGACGAGGCTTCCGCCGCTTGGTTGGGTTAAACTGCACGCCTGTGCGGCAGCGGTCACAAATTGTAGTCTCCCTCGAAAGCGAAATGATGCGACGGAATTTTCATTGCAAGGCAATCCTTCTTGGTGCTTGTTTGATCGCACCGGCCGTGACTGAGAACTCGACCGCGATCGGCCAGGGGTTCGGCACGCGCACGGGGACCGGAACGGCGGCCGCCGGAGTGACCGCGCCCGTCCCTGGGGCGGCGCTGGATGTTGACACGGCGTTCTCCGCTGTCGAGCGAGGTGACACGATTGGCGCGACGGGCTCGACGGGGGCGGGATTCAGTGCATTGAGCGTTGCGCCGAACGCGGCCGGCGGCGGCATCGGTGGAGCCGGTGGCTTCGGCGGATTTGGAGGCCTGGGAGGCTTCGGCGGATTCGGAGGTGCAAACGGTTTCGGTGGCACCGGCGCGGCCAATAATGAACCCGCCATCCGAACCCGATTGCGTTCGGCCATCGAAGTCGCGCCGACGGCACCCGCGATCATTCAAGCTCGCGCGAACCTGAATCTGTATCGAGCCCCCGACCGTGCGGGTGTCGACAACGTCAATGTTTATGTGCAAGACGGAACCGCGGTCGTGACCGGCACGGTGACCAACGATCGCGATCGCCGGATGAGCGAACTGCTGATGCGACTCGAGCCCGGCGTTCGCCGCGTCGACAACCGCGTGATCGTCTCGCCCTAAAAACGTTTGCGAGACGACCAGTAATCGATGGTTTCGCGTGCGTGCTATCGTCGCCGCGGGATCCACGTCAGCCCGACGTGGGCGCGGTCGTTGCGACTGGTGTCATCCAGATCGACGATGCCGATGCCATAATCGAAACGGGCGGTCAAGCGATCGCTGATCTGCAGTCGAACTCCGACGCCCGTGCTGAGCGCGAACGTGCTGGCGTCTTCGCCCGGTTGGGGTTGATCGATGTAGCCGTTGCCCATGTCGATGAACGAATAAGCTCGCACCGCTCGCGGTTCCGTCTCGGTCCCCCAGCGGTACGACTTGGGACCGAATTCAAAGTTGGCGATCCAGCCATGGTCAGCGTTGAAGGCGCGTTGATCGGTGCCACGCAGGCTGTCAAATTTCCCCCAGCCCCAGCGTTTCGCTGAACAACAATCGTTCCGAAGTCGCCTGGCCAACGAGACGACTGGAAATTAGCCACGACTGCCCGATCAGGTCGGCGCGTTCATAGCCCATTCGAGCGTAGACGTAGTCCGGTGACGTTCCCGGACGCAGCGTTTCGAACGCATTGGTCGAGTGCGCGGCGGTCGTTCCACCGCCAGGTCCAGTGAATACGTCAAAGTGAAACGCTCGGAATTCGTCCACGTTTCGGCGAATCCAATCATTGAACCCGAATCGCAATTGAAACAGATCCGCCGTCGAATTACTGATCGCCGTTCCCGCGAATTCCAAGTTGTTGTTAGTCGCTTTGAACTCGTAACCGGCGTTGACGCTGCGGTTGCGATCACGAGTCCGAATCAGGTTGCGTGTCAGTGTGGAACCAAACTGGTAGCTTTCACCGTCTTGGTTCAATCCATCCTCCAGCATCGGCGATACGCCCGCCCAACTGCCGTACGTCAAGAAAGAGTAGTCACGATTGAACGGTTGGCTGAAGTTGACGGAGTGTGCTTGCAGCAGCGAAAAACTTTCGTCGGCGGTGTACTGGTACCCCAGCGATCCCCCGCGACCGAACGCGTTGCCATATTGAAAGCCGGCAAAGAAACGGCCGAAGTTCAACGTTTCGACGCCCGAGTCGTCGACGCCGACGTAGCCCCGCAGCGGAAAACGATCTTTGATCGAGTAGATCACGTCGGTGGTTCCGGGATGGTCGCCTTTTCGAAAGTCGACACCGACGCTGTAGAACGAATTTTGGTTCATCCATAGCAAGTCATTCTCGATCCACGGTTCGTAGACTTTTCTGCCCGGCCGGGTGCATTCGATCCAGCGGGCGGCTTCGCACTCGCTGAAGAAGCAGCCTGGTTCCACCACGACGCGTCCGACTCGCGATTCGGTGACGACGATGTGCAGCGTCCCGCCCGTGATCCGCTGCTCGGGAATGACCACGTCGACGATCGGTTGTTTGCAGTCGCGATACTGCTTGATGATGTCGCGGGACAGTTCGTTGATGCGGCGGAGCGTGATCGGCTGGCCGAGTTTATTGGTGATCAGTCCGCGAATGGCGGCTCGTCGGACCAGCGAATTTTCACAATCGAAACGATAATGAATGCCTTCGAGCAAATCGATTGACGAATCGGTCGCGATCTTGTCGCTGTGGTCGACAATCACAACGGCGTCGAGTGAATCGACCAAGACTCGATCGTCCTCGACCGAATTGGGCAGGTCCGTAGGGTCGGGCAGGTCCGCTGAGGGCGGGTCGACCCGTGGAATATCAAGCGGCTTGTACCGCTCGTAGTTCTGGGCGTGCAGGCTGGAACAGCACGCTGCTTGAAGACAAACAAGCAGCGTCAGCGCAATCTTCGTTGCCCCTCTAAGTCGCATCACATTCCATCCATGGAATGAGGAGTCCGAACGGCAAGGCCACGCGATCCATCGCGCCCCGTTTCATATCCATCAGCCGATCCTCGTCATCATCGGTCCACGCGATGCGACCGACCGGTTGTTTCTGTGTTCCATCGTGTTACCCGCACGACCGGCGCTGTCGTTCTTGAACGTTGACTTTTCGCAACATGTTGATGACCCCCAACCGTTGCGACATCTTTGATCGCGCAAGCTTCACCATGGGGTATCGTGCGCACCGGATGCGCAAGGTTTACGCCCGTCGGATACGCGGAATCAACTTCCCGAGGGGCAATCGAATGTTCCATGACCGTCAAAATCGAGCGGACCGTTTCAAGGCTCATCGCCGGCACCTTCGCCGCGCGGTCCTGGCATCACTGGTGTTGGGATCTTGCGGAACCGCACAATCGCAGTTGCCGACGGGAGCGGACGTCGTCGCGGGACAGGCCGCGATTGCGCAAGCCGGCAACGCTTTGGACGTCAACGCAACGACCTCTCGAGCGATCGTCAATTGGGATTCGTTCAATGTCGGTGCGGGCAACGTCGCCAACTTCAACCTGCCCGATGCCAACTCGGCGATCCTGAACCGCGTGACGTCGGCCAACATGCCGTCGACGATCGCCGGAGCGGTCAACTCCAACGGCAACGTGTACTTGGTCAATCCGTCGGGCATCGTTGTCAGTTCATCGGGCATGGTGAACACCAACGGTTTCACGGCGTCAACGTTCGACATTGCCAACCAAGACTTCATGGCGGGCGGTGCGCTCGCGTTTGCCAACCACGGCTCGACCGCTGCCATCGTCAACGAGGGCACGATCCACACGGGGTCCGGCGGGGCTCATTTGATCGCCAACGAAATCGCCAACCACGGCACGATCACGTCGGTCGGCGGCAACATCACCTTGTCGGGCGGCGGGCGTGTGACGTTGGAAAATGGCGTGACCTATTCGCAGCCAAGTTTTGACACGCTGGCCAGCGGCATCAGCCCGACGGCGGGTCTGATTCAAAACACTGGAACGATTCGGGCGACCGGAGCCGCAACGACCGGCGGTGAAGTGTACTTGGTCAACCCGAACGGGCGGATCATGCACGACGGTACGATTGCAGCCGTCGGACAGGCTTCCAGCCTGTCGAAGACCGGAGATGACAGGCTGGAAGCCTATCCCACCGTGGGCGGTCATGTGCAATTGGAAGCCGATGAGATCACGCTGACGGCGGAATCGTCGATCGACGCATCGGGCACTCATGGCGGCGGAACGGTATTGGTCGGTGGCGGTTGGCAAGGCGGCGCCGACATGCACCAAGCCACCTCCGTCACGATGGAATCCGGCGCGATCATCGACGCTTCGGCGATCGAGTCGGGCGACGGCGGCACAATCGTGTTGTGGTCCGACATTCACAACTTGAACTCCGTTACCAAAGCATTCGGCACGTTGATCGCCCGCGCCGGGGAAATCTTCGGTGACGGTGGCCAGATCGAAACGTCCGGGCATGTCATCGATGTCGACCAAGCGATCGTCGACGCCGGTGCAACCGTTGGTAACGGCGGCCTTTGGTTGATCGACCCGTACAACTGGATCATCGGCGCGACCAACGCGGCCCGAATTAACTCGGCGCTCAATTCCGGGACCAGCGTCACGATTGACACCCAATCCGCCTCCGGTCCCAACAGCACCGCCAACAACAACGGCACCGTCGATAACAACAACGCCGTACTGGGCGACATCCAAGTCAACTCGGCGATCACCAAGACCAGCGGCGGTGCCGCGACGCTGCGTCTGAACGCAGCCAATTCGATCATCGTCAACGCCGCAATCACCAGCAATTCTGGCGCGTTGAACGTGACTCTGGATGCCGACAACAACGCCGGCGTGGGCGATGGCGGCGGCATCATTGTGCTTGGCAACAACATCTCCACCAATGGCGGCAACCTGCGATTCGGCACCGACCGGACCGCGAACCTCGGCGGATTGACGACCAAAATCGGCGGTGACGTTTTTGTCACGTCCGGATCGACGCTCTCGACCGCCGGTGGTTCTGTCGAAGTCAGCGGCGAAACGATCCTCGGTTCCGCTGGCGGATTGACAATCAATAGCGGCGGCGGCAACGTGACGTTCGACGGCGTATTGAACTCGGGCAACAATTACCAATTCATCACAGGTGCGGCAGGAACCGGTTCGTGGTCGCAAGCCCGCGTCGCCGCGCGAAACGGCACGGCCGGCGGAGCGGCGGTCGGCGACAGCTACTTGGTCGCGATCTCGTCGCGATTGGAAAACGCGATCGCCAGCAGCGTCACGCTGAATAACGGTGCTTACCGCGGCGCATGGATCGGCGTTCATCGTCCCAACCCGTCGTCAAGCTACAACTGGGTCTATGCGGGCGGCCCCGATGCGGGCGAAACATTCTTTGTTCAGTCCGGTGGCGGCGGTGGATCGGCACTGCCGGGTGCCTACAGTAATTTTGGATCGGGCGAACCCAACGGTGCCTTAAACGGTGGCGGTGAATCGGCGGGCCAGTTTTTTGGCAGCCAGGCGTTGTGGAATGACCTGAGCGATGGCACGAACTACGCGTCCAACATGGATGGCATCTACAACGTGATGGGTTACGTCCGCGAAACCAACTTGGCTCCGGCACCGTTGACGATCAATGCGGGCAGCGGCAACGTGACTTTCAACGCGGGGGTGGGTACCAGCAAGGCTCTATCGACGTTAAACATCACCGCCGGCGGCATCCGACTGAACGGTGGAACCGTCAACACCGCTGGCACGCAAACCTACAATGCGCCGGTCATCTTGGGTGCTCACACGAATCTTTCGACCATCCAGAGCAACATTGTTTTTGGATCGACGGTCAACTCGAGTAGCCCTGCGTCACCGTGGCACTTGAACGCGACGATCACCCCGGGCAACACGTACTACTGGGTCGATTGGACCAACTACAATCCCACCACCAGAATTGCAACGGGCACCATCACCGTCGGTTCAGACGTCATCACGGTCACGTACTCGAACCCGCAAGGCATTTTTGGTGCGCAAACCAACGGCGGAACGAACTACTGGACCGGCCAAAACGGTGGCGGCTTCTCTGGACCATCCCCGTACGTCAGTGCCAAAGTGGCCAACGGTCCGACGGGGTCCGACATCATCCAGCTTCAGTTCGCCGGTTCGCAGTCGCTGACGTTCAGTCAATCGGTCGAAAACTTGGCCTTCAGCGTCGTCAGTCTCAACGGAAACGGCTACGGATTCAATCAGGACTTTGAGATCCAATCTTTCACGGGACTCAACGGAGCTAGCCCCGGCTTTTGGGGCACGGGAGCGCTCAGCCGGACGACCAACGGAAGCACGTTCAACCTGAACGGCGTCTCTGGCGAGCCGCATGGGACGATCCGTTTCGGGAATGCCTTTTCGCAACTGACATGGAACAGCCTCGCCGATGAAAGTTGGAACGGGTTCACCGTCGGTGTCAGCGGAACCAGCAACACGGCCGGCCGAGTTCAATTCAACGGAGCAGTCGGCGGCTCGGCAGCGCTCGGCGCGATCAACGTCAACGGTGCGATGCAGACGAACGCCAACATCGTCAATGCAGGCTCGCTAAATGTGACCGGTCTGGCCAATTTGGGCGGCAATATCACCACCTCGGGCAACCAAACCTTCGGCAGCGCGATCACGCTGGGTAACAACGTCGGCCTGACCAGCAGCGGTGGCGATCGCGCAATCAGCACGATCGCTGGAAATCATCGTCTTGATGTGAACGTCGCTGGCTCAAGTTCAATCGATGGAGCGATTTCGGGTTCCGGCTTGTCGCTCGTCAAATCAGGTACGGGGACGTTGACTTTATCGGGAACCAACACTTACACCGGAGCGACCACGATCAACGGCGGCGGCCTTTCGATCGCCTCGGATGCGAACCTGGGAACCGCACCGGGTTCGGTGACGGCGAGTCACTTGACGCTCGACGGCGGCACACTGATCGTGACCGGCAACACGACGCTCAGTAGCAACCGCGGGATCGCACTGGGTGCCAATCACGGTTCTATCGACGTTGCCAGCGGCAGAACGCTAAGTTACGGCGGCATCATCAGCGGCACCGGAAATTTGACCAAGAGCAACACGGGCACGCTAAATCTTTCAGGCGTGAACACCTACGCCGGCAACACGTCGATCTTGGGCGGCACGTTGCAAACCAACAACGCTGCCGCACTGGGTAGCCTCTCGAGAGTGACGTTGGGCAACACCGCCGGTGCGAACCTGAGCTTGCTGTCGAACTTGACGATCGGATCGTTGTCCGGCGGCGGAACCTTGGGCGGAAATGTCGCCTTGGGCAACCGCACCTTGACCACCGGCAGCGATGCGATGTCGACGACCTACGCCGGAGTGATCTCCGGAACCGGTTCGCTGTTTAAAGCGGGCGTTGGCGAGTTCACGCTGCTGGGCAATCACACCTACACCGGCGCGACGACGATCGGCGCGGGTTCGATGGTGCTTCGCAACAACGCACCAACGACCGCGTCCAGCAGTTTCCAAGGGCCCGGAACGCTGACGATTGAATCCGTCGGCAACTCGTTCACTTCGCCGCTGAACACGTCCGCGTTCAACCTGGCCACCGGCACACCGCTGGGCGGATTGACGATCGGCAAATCGACGAACACCGCCGCCGTCACGATCGGCAGCGCCCAAACGATCGATGGGAACGTCCAAATTCATGGCGGCAGCATCGCCGTCAACGCGGGTCTGACATCGCTGGGCGGAGGCACAGTTTCGCTGCACTCCGGCGGCAACGTGACCGACGGTGCATCCGGATTCATCAGCGCCGATAACCTGTTGGTCAACGCCACCGGCACGACGACGCTGGACAGCAATAGCAATTCGATCGGAACCTTCGCATCCGACGGCGGAGGGGTCACGTTAGTTGAAGCGAACGGGGTCTCCGTTGGCATCGTCGGCACCACGACCGGCATCAACTCGACGGGAAATGTTGACCTCGCGACGCTGGTCGGTGATTTGACAGTCGGGCAAAACATCAGCACCAGCAGCACGTCGGCGTCGGCGATCCGACTGAACGCCGGGCGCGGCACCGCGGCGGGCACGGCAACCGGTGGCAACCTGATCCTGTCAGGTTCACCGACAGTCACGGTCGGCAGTGGTGGACGTGCGACGCTGATGACCGGCGGCATCGCAGGCAGCAGCGGGCTGACCGATTTGATCGGCAGCGGCAGCGGACGGTTCCGTTACAACAGCGACGAAGCGGCAACGAACTATTCGCTTGCGCTGGGTTCCGGCCTGCACGCGATCTATCGCGAGGGTCCCAGCGTGACCATGTCCACCGGCGACCAATCGATCACTTATGGCGACACGCCACCAACGGTCACCGCGTCGCTATCGAGCGTCAACGGCGACACGGTATCCCAGATTTTTAACGCGTACAGCCTGAACGTCGGCGGCGGACTATCAAGCACCGGCAACCGAGTCGTCGGCAACCACGCCATCACTCAAACCGTCGGCAGCAGTCAACTCGGATACGCGGTCGGATCGATCACGGGTGGCACGTTCACCGTTGCACCCAAGGCATTGGTCGTCGACTTGCAAGGCCAAGGTTCACGCGTTTACGACGGCACCACGACGCTGGACTTCAGCGGCATCACGCCGACGCTGGCTGGGATCATCGGCGGCGACGCGATCAACGTCACTGCCGGAACGGTCAATGGATTCAGCGACAAGCACGTGGGCACGAACAAGTCCGTCGACTACTCCGGCTTTGCCCTCTCCGGTGCAGATGCTAGTAACTACGCTTTCTCGATCGGCAGCGCCCCCAGCACCGCATCGATCACTGGCAAGTCGATCGTCGTTTCCGGTTTGACCGGAATCGACCGCGTCTACGATGGCGGAACGACCGTCGACGTTGATCACAACGGCATAAACTTTGCCGGCATGATCGCCGGCGATTCGTTGAACGCGTCGGCCACCGTCGGCACGATGGCCGATCGTCACGTCGGAACGAACAAGTCGATCATGTTGGGCGGTACCGTTTTCGGTGGCGCTGACGCGGGCAACTACACCTTCGACACTCAAACCACTTCGTCGGTCAACGTCACGCCAAAGGCGATTGGCCTGACGGGCATCGCGGTGGATACAAAAGTTTACGATCGCACGACGGTGGCAACGCTGGACACCAGCGGAGTGTCGTTCGTTGGTCAGATCAGCGGCGACGACCTGAACGTCGCTTCCGCCACGGGGGTTTTCGCTGACAAGAACGTCGGTTCGGGAAAACTCGTCACGCTCAGCGGATTGACTTTCGACGGAACCGACCGAGGCAACTACACGATCACCGACCAAGCCACCGCGCTGGGCAACATCACGCCAAGGTCGATCACGGTCGGCGGTATCCTCGGTACCAACCGAATCTATGACGGCACCATGGCGATCACGCTCGATGGCAGCGGAGCAATCTTTAACGGCATGATTGACGGCGATGATTTACGAGTCACCTCCGGGACTGCAACGCTTGCCAATAAGCATGTCGGAAATGGCAAGTCGGCCGCCATCGCCACGACGGTTTACGGCGGTGCGGATTTGGGCAACTACGCGATCAACGATCAAACCACAACGACCGTCGACATCACGTCCAAGTCGATTATCGTCGGCGGCATCACCGCGAATGATCGAATCTATGACGGCACGTTCGACGCGGGCGTCGACTTAAGCGGCCTGACGTTTATCGGCCTCGTCAGCGGCGATGTTCTATCGGCCAGCGGCACGGTGGGGACGTTTACGGATAAGAACGTTGGAACCATCAAGACGGTGACTCTGTCGGGGACGTCCTACGGCGGAAGTGACGTCGGCAATTACTCTTTCACCGACCAAACAGCGACGATCGCGAACATCACCGCCAAGGCGATCACGGTCTCGGGATTGGTCGCCAACGATCGGGCCTACGATGGCACGACAGACGCCACCGTCAATCATTCGGGTGTGACTTTCAATGGCATGATTGTCGGCGATGACCTGACTGCAACAGGGACGACGGGTCAGTTCGCAGGTCGAAACGTCGCCATCAACCGATTTGTCACGCTGGGCGGCACGGTGTACGGCGGCATCGACGTCGGCAACTACATCATTGCCGATCAGGCCGCCTCGTCGGCGAGTATCTCCGCCAAGAACGTGACCATCACCGCGCCGAGCGTCACCAAAGTGTACGACGGCAACACCGGCTACGCCGCGACGACCGCTCAACTGCAAGACTTGACGACACAACTCGGCGTCATTGGCGACACCGTCGATGCGATCACGTTGACGTACGAAAATAAGAACGTTGGCACCGGCAAGACGTTGACACCTTCGTCGATCGCGATCAACGATGGCAACGGCGGATTGAACTACAACATCACGCTTGCCAACGACACGACCGGCGTGATCACGCGACTGGGCAGCGTCACATGGATCGGCGGTACGACCGGCGATTGGAACGACGCGGCCAACTGGTCCGGCGGCGCGATCCCTGATCTCGCCAACGTCGCCAACGTGATCATTCCGTTTGGCGTGACGCCGACGTTTGGAACCAACGTCGCCGGACCGGTACAGCTGGACACGTTCACCGGCGGCAACTTCAAACAAGACGGCGGCACGTTGAACGTCGCGGGACCGTTTGTTGCTGGAACGTTGACGCAAAACGGCGGCACCCTCGGTGCGCGCACAGTGACTGTCGAGAACTTCGCGCAAAACGGCGGCGGGCTGAATGTGAACAACGACTTCCACGTCAATAACACGTTCAACCAATCGACCAGTGGCACGGTTCAAGTTGGCGGAACGGCCGACATCACTCATAGGGCCGGCCCGCTGGCAATACAGAACCTATCCGGCGGCAGCATCAAGCTCGACAGCACCCTCGGCGGAGTTCAATTGGGCACCGTTCAATCCGGATCGACGCTTCGAGTCGCTGCCAACGGAAACGTCACGCAAAGCGGTTCGGGCACTTTGACCGTCAGTGGACCGACGACGATCACCTCGACGGGCGGCATCGACCTCGGTGGTCCGAACAACGACTTCGTCGGACCCGTGAATGCCAGCGGCAGCGACATCACGATCAGTGACGCCAGCGGCGGTTTAACGCTGGGCAGCGTGTCGACACCGGGGACGCTTTCCGTCACCACCATCAGTGGCGGAGTTAGTCAGACGAAAAACAGCCAAGTCAACGTGGGCGGCTCGACGACGCTTGTCGCGGATGGCGACGTCAACTTACGCGGTGGCTCGAACGGGTTCACCGGGCCGCTGAACATCACCGCTGATAACGCCGAGATCACGCAGACGATTGGCAACCTGGTTCTGGGCACGCTAAACATCGCCGATCGATTTTGGACACGAGTGATTGCCGGTGGCTTGAACCAATCGCCGGGCGGCGCGATCGCCGTGGGCGGCACGAGCAAGCTGACTTCGCAAGCACCGATCAAACTGACCAACACCTCGAACCAGTTCCAAGATTCGGTGACGGTCAACGCACCGCTGTTTGATATTCGTTCGACAACGCCGTTTGCGGTGGTTCGGGCGGGAGCTTCTTTGGCGAGCGATGTGGGCAAGCGAACCAACTCGGAAACGGTCAACGACACGATCGTTCGTCCCGCCGACGCGGCAGTTCAAGCGACCGGTTGGGTCAACCAAGTAATCGCGGGGTTGAAAAACTTCTTCCGCGAATCGAACTTCGCCCCTTCCGCCGTGACTTTGAATAGCGTCGACGTCGATCGAACCGAAACTGAAACGTTCATTCGGCCCAAGTCATAAATGTTCCAGAGGCTGCTATTGCAGGGGCTGCGTCCTTCTCGATGACGGTCGTCGACGTTACCCCGGGCTTAA
>CAWILC010000006.1:0-247651 GCA_963836865.1 Pirellulaceae bacterium
TTTCCCTCCACGAGAAGTGCCCGGATGCATGTTTCCTTTATCAACCGTTCTAGCCCCGACTCCGTTAAAATGCTTGATGGACGAAGAAGCAGTTCAATTGTCATTAAATCTGCAAGCTGGCGAAGATTACCGACCTGCTCGTCGGATATGCTAGGATCACCTGAATGCGCAATGCCTTGACTCGTCCCGCTGCATTTAATTCAACGAAGACGGAACACCCTGCTAGTCCGGCCAGTACCCCGGCGTCTACTGTCGCTGGCTTAAATATTTCCAGGCCGCCTAAACACTGGGGACGCAATGGAGATGGTATTCTGTCAGTCATTTTTTATTTTAGTTGAGCGGCTAATACCCTGTCGGAGTTCCATTTTTCGTTCCATATGGCCTGATAGAATCCATGGTTCCGTCGTCCCAGCAGTCGTCAGAGTCCCTGCACCCACAATTCCAGAAGACGGTCCCACCTACGCCGGGTGATCCATCAGGAAGTTCCCATGTGCCGTCTGCTATATCGCAACAATACACCTGACCCTCTGGGCACTCATCATCTTTACCTTTGTCGCAATCATTTGGTGGTTGGTGGGATTGGCCCCGGAATATTGACCTCGGGCTTTCGCTCTGGCTCAGGATTCTGCGGGGGCCATGGAACACCTTCGATGAGGCCCTCTAGCTCCTCTATTGCAGCATTCCTACATGGTGGATACAGCAAGCAAGCAATCGCGATCACATTTAAGACGTTTCCAACGCTTATAACGGGGAAAAGCGGTACCGCAATCGCAAAATGTCCGCTTCGATCGAACCTTGCACGCCAAAGTAGTTTCCATAGGCGTTCTCCACCGAAGAACCCGATAGGATCTCTGGAGCAAGGGCGGATCGTGCTTTGGCAGGAGCCGTTTCTGCCTCTGCGGTGGCGTTAGCTTCGTTACCCTCGGTGGCAAACCATTTACCGATTCGCAGGTCCCAGACCCGCTTCATGCTAAAATTCGGTATGCCCTGGATCGACCATGATCCGGTTCGTATCGCTCACGCTCTAGCTCGTTGGATTGCTCGTGGCCAAATGGTTGCTTCCAAATAAGAAGTGCAGTGATTGCCAAGTGCAAGAATTCCTGAAAGAATTACACTGCTCCAACTAATCTTTCCTTGGATCGCTGCGAAAGAACAGCCCATAGTAATGCGACTGTCGTTCCCCACGTTTCAGTTTGTGAACTGATAATTCAACCATCCATAATTTACTCTTGCTTGAGTACAGTAACCTGAACTAAAATTGTGGCAGCATCGGAGTCAAGTCTGTGCTGAAGCAGCCCCTCTGGATTTCCGGTAGGTTTTGGTGCACGATCGCAACGCCATTCGCAAAACTCGTTGTTAATGAAGGCCGTGACATAGCCGCTGTGAAGACGGGCTCCAAATAGACCGGCGATTGCTCGACATGAGAGAACGGAAACACTAATCGTGATTGTTTCACAGACTTCTTCGCATGTGTAAACTTCCAAGCCGTTTGGATCAACTCTATTTAAGGGGTTTGACGCCAGTCCTTCGTAGGTGTTCCACGGACTCCCCTCATACCCAATGGGATCTCTGGAGCAAGTGCGGATCGCCCTTGCCATCTTTACGGGTCTGCAGCTTCGCTTGCTTGGGTGGCAGTTGCCGTCCAGTTTGTGAAGCTTTGTGAGTTTCATCTGCTACCGTCTGTCTACGGTTTTTTGCGTTTCTTTGCCGGAGCCATCTCGGCCGGGTGCGTTTGGTCGTGGATGTCCAGTAGGCGGCGAAGGGACGTTCTGGCGTAGATCTGTGTCGTGTCGACTTTCGCATGCCCCAAAATTACTTGCAGCGTTGCCAAGTCTGCTCCGTTCTCGTGCATTAGTGTCGCCATTGTATGCCGAAGATGTGGCAAGATCCAGGCTTGTCGATGCCCGCCGAACGAATGTACCGCCGGACGTACTCGGTCATCGAATCGGGATGGATCGGTTCGCCGTGGTGGGTGACGAAAAGCGTCTGCTGGGTGTCGGAGAACAAGTGCTGGTCGCGTGCCAGGTCGATGTACCGGGCAATCCACGACAACGCCCGATGTCCGACCGGAACGTAACGATCTTTCTTGCCTTTGCCCTGGCAGACGAACAGCGACCGTCGATCGTGCTGGACGTCCTGGACCCGCAGCGAACACAGTTCGGCGCGGCGGATGCCGGTGCTGTAGAACGTTTCCAGGATCGCTCGATCACGCACGCCCAGCGGCGTGTTGACATCAGGCTGTCCGAGAACTCGCTCGACCTCGCCGACGCTGAGGATCGTTTTGGGCAGGCTCTTTGGCAGGCGTGGCAGATCGATCTCCGCCGCCGGACTATGTGTAATGTGACGCATCTTTGCCAGCCATCCGAAGAAGGCTTTGATTTCTTTGAGGTGCAAGTGTTGTCCCGACCAGGCCAGCGGCTGACCGTTCTTTTTTCGGTACACGAAAAGGTGCTGTTGAAACGCTTCGATTATCGCCGGCGATACTTCCATGGCGGAGGCGATGTGACGATCCAGACACCAAAGCGCGAACGATCGAACGTAAACGCCTCGTTTGTGAATCGTGGCGGCGGAGTAGTTGTGAACGGCGAGCCAGGAAAGATGGGCCTGAAGAAGCAGCCAAAAGCCGGCCGGGTCGGTGGAGTTGCCGAAGGGTTTCATCGGCTGGGGAATACGTCGAGTCATGTTGCTTGTTGCTCAAGAAGGAGGAAGTAACGACACTGCATCGGCAGTGGTCGGGGAATCACAAAGCGGGATTAGCTAGGTTTCTCGAAATCGCAGTGTTTTGCGGATCCGATGGTTGCTGGGGTGGGGTGGTCAGGTTTGGTCCCCGGGGGTCAGGTTTGGCGGTTTTCGCCGCGAATCTCTCGTTTTCAATGCGAAAACGGCCGGGTCGACCAGTTCGGAAGCGGAAGTCAGCTGGTCAATATCGGTTGATCGGTTTGGCCAGCAGCCCGCCGGGGCGATGCTGTAGCGGTACCGCTGGCCGAAGCGTCCTTGATGCGAGTTGACCTTTCCGGCAAGGCACAGCCGCTCCAGGTGTCGGCGAGTGGCCGTCAGTCCGACGCCCAGTGCTTCGCAGGCATCGCGGCGGGTAAACCGACGGTCTTGCAGCTTGCCGCGATCCGCCTTCGCTCGCCGCTCGGTCCATCGGAGAAATCAAAGGGGTCAGGCCTCTTTGATGGTGGTGTGGGAGCGTGTAGGATAAGGCTTTCACGAACCGGAGAGCCGTCCAATGCCTCGACCACCAGCGCCGACGAAGCAGGTGGACTTTACCATGCCCTCAACCGTGGCAACCTGCGAGCTACCATCTTCCATAAAGATGAGGACTACAAAGCGTTTGAACGAATTCTTTACGAAGGGTTGCAGATTCATCAGGTGGAGCTTTTCTCGTTCCAACTCATGCCCAATCACTACCACCTTGTTCTTCGTCCGTTGGTCGACGGCGAAACGAGCCGGTTCATCGGCTGGGTCGGAGGCACACACACGATGCGATATCATTCGCATTACCACACCAGCGGAATGGGCCATGTTTACCAGCAGCGCTACAAAAGCTTCCCGATCCAAGACGATGAGCACTTCTTCGTCGTCTGCCGCTACGTTGAACGAAACGCACTCCGCAGGGCTGGTTGATCGAGCCGAAAAATGGAAGTGGAGCTCGCTTTATCGCTGGCTTTGCAAACCCGAACCTAACCCTCCACTGTTGTCGCCGTGGCCACTTTCTCGGCTTCCCGGCTGGGTCGAGCGGGTCAACGCTCCGTTGTCGGAAGAGGATCTGGCCGCCGTGCGTCTATCAGCCCAACGCGGCGAACCCCTTGGCGATGAAGGCTGGGTCGAGTCGATCGCCCGCCGGCTCAATCTTGAGTCAACGATGCGTCCGCGTGGCAGAAAGCGAGTTCGGTTTCCGAATCAAAACATCAAAGAGGCCTGACCCCTTTGATGCGACCAACCCAAGCTGCGAGGCCCTTGGCCCGCATTCCAGATATTGACCGGAGTTCGCAGAACGCCTGGTCCCGGTACTTACCAGATTGATACTGGCGTCTTTCATCCCAATCAACTGTTCGATAAGACAACGCGCGAACTTCGTCCCATGACCCGTGACGAGCTATTTTGGGGAGGACGAAACCACGATATCGCCCTTGAGGGGATTGGGCGGGGCTTCGTTTCATTGCCGGTAGCGGGATATGTTTCGTACAACTTAGTGTTCGGGGATGCATTTGAGTTTTTGTACGGTGCTCCAAATGAAGAATGAATTTAACGTGAATGAATCATGGAGGCTCGAATCGATGCTCGCTTTGGTGATCGGAGTGCCTTGGTACTTCTTTAGTGCGCACCTGATCGCCACGTTAACAGTTCACTTGGTATTAGCAACATTCTATTTCATTCTTGTAGGGAAGATTTTCGGACGCGGAAGCACTATCGCTTCATTCCTTCTTATTTTTCTGTGGTCAACGATTGCAGGATTACTGCTTGTGGGATTTAATGGTGGTAAGCTTCAATCGTTATCGGATCTCCCGTCAGAGTCCTCTGTCGCCGCAAGTGGAGGACTGGGCCAAATCAAAGGGGTCGCCAAATCAAAGGGGTCATCGCCAAATCAAAGGGGTCAGCCAAATCAAAGGGGTCAGGCCTCTTTGATGACGGTGTGGGAGCGTGTAGCATGAGGCTTTTACGAACCGGAGAGCCGTCCGATGCCCCGACCACCACGCGCCGACGAAGCCGGTGGACTGTACCATGCCCTCAACCGTGGCAACCTGCGAGCTACCATCTTCCACAAAGATGAAGACTACAAAGCGTTTGAACGAATTCTTTACGAAGGGTTGCAGATTCATCAGGTGGAGCTTTTCTCGTTCCAACTCATGCCCAATCACTACCACCTTGTTCTTCGTCCGTTGGTCGACGGCGAAATGAGCCGGTTCATGGGCTGGGTCGGAGGCACACACACGATGCGATATCATTCGCATTACCACACTAGCGGAATGGGCCATGTTTACCAGCAGCGCTACAAAAGTTTCCCGATCCAAGACGATGACAAATCAAAGGGGTCAGGCCTCTTTAATACAGAGAATGGGCATCAAAGAGGCCTGACCCCTTTGTTGGCTCCTTGACCCCTTTGTTGGCTCCTAGACAAGTAGGCAATGTAAAAATTAAAACCGTAGTTAAGGATGACCGCATAGTCACAGGGTTCCCAACTGACTCTATGTACTACGTCATGATGAAACCCGCCCATAAAAGATTAGATACAACGCCTTTTTGGGTGAAAGCGACCTTGACGGCAGGTGGAGCGAGCGTCGCTGGAGCGGGTGTTTATTATGCAATGCAGTAGATCAGTCTTCCTGAATTATTTGCAAAGAGTTTTTTTGACACCTCGACGAGAGCATAATGAAATAATGGACATTGCTGTCGAAATCGATAACTACGCGAGTGCGAGTTGCCGAGGTTCCGTAGCAGAATCTGTGTCCCAATTACTAGAGCAAATCAAAGGGGTCAAGCAAATCAAAGGGGTCAGGCCTCTTTGATACAGAGGATGGGCATCAAAGAGGCCTGACCCCTTTGTTGGCTCTGGCCTCTGACCCCTTTGTTGGCTTCCGAAACTGGCGTCAGCTCAAGCAAGCAGAGCGAGACGACGCTTTTGACTACATCTTACGACTCGGTGGCAATCCCTTTTAAGGAATTTGACATGACTGGAACTAGCAAGCTCGGTGAGATCGAGGTGATTCAAATTGCGTCGCAGTATGTCAAATTGAACGGATTGCATGCGACGGAAGTGGACCGTGTTAGCTTCGTCGATGCGTCGACATTGCCCGATCGACTAAAGCAAAAAGGTAGTTTTTGGATAGTCGGCTTTCGCGACCCATTCGATGGAGATGTGGTTGCTGAGCATGACGGTCTAGTTCTTAATATCTCCGATGCGAACGGAGAAGTGACAATGATCTGAGAAGAGACACGCCCCAAATGCGGGAGGATACGGTGTTCTTGGAATTACGGATGATTACTATCGCCTAGCGCCTGCTGCTCAAACACAACTACGATCCGAAATATTGGCAACGGTTAAGGACCGTAGTTTTGTGCGTGGTCTATTTGTGTCTGATAAGGCTGCGAGGCGTCAATTCTTCGATTTGATTCGCGATGCAGAGGTTGTTGGGACTCATCGCGATGGAGGGGCGGCTGGGCTACTAAAGGTAATGGGTGAAGCAGGATACCGACTACGATTCGCTCTCACAGAGAGTGACTCGTTTCTAGGAATCGCAAGACCAAATACTATTAAGCACGAGCTGGGACACTTTGCACGGGAAGCACAGCGTCTTACGCACGGAAAAGGCCCGTGGATTCTGGAAACGAAGAGCCTCTTTGAACAAGAACGTTGTTTGTCGATGTATTTGTACAACGTGACTGTCGTGATGCCACGTGAGGAATTCATGGTCGAGTGGCTGATTCGGGGGCTGAAATGATCGCGCCCAAATTGAGTACGGCTCTTGTTTATGTTGCGATGTTGATGGTCGCGATTGCAGCGATGTTGTTCTACGAATCCGTTGTAGCGAGAGGATTGTTCGGACTGTTTGCGGTCGATGCGGTTGCCTGTTTTGTTTTGACAAAATCATGGCGTGCATTCGCGGCACTGCTCATTCAAAAACCGGGCAGCCCGAGTTCCAGCGGTGAGGAGAACACCAAAATGTAGTCGACAAATCAAAGGGGTCAGATAAATCAAAGGGGTCAGAGACGAATGCCGCGTGGTTAAGCCGTTAAGTACTACGGGTAGTCTCCGATGCCATTTGCTGTCACTGCGAGCAGTGACAGCAAATCCGATCAAGCACTTTTTATGCCACTGAACCTTACAAACACGACCAAGCTCCGCTCTGATGGATTGAACTTCTAAACCCAGTTCACCAAAACAGGAGCCCAGCCGTGCCGTCGAATTCTAACCGATCCCTAGCCCAAGTGGCAGCCAATCTTCAAGCCGAGCCCGAACAGTCACTCGTCTTTGAACGGTATCTGCCGGCCGCCGAGATCAATCAAGTCTGTCGTGATCTCGGGCATTCTTTTCGTGATCGAATTTATAGTCCCGTCGTCACGCTCTGGGTGTTTCTCGGGCAGACTCTCTCACCAGATCATTCGTGCCGTGACGCTGTGGTTCGCTTCAATGCGTGGCGAGTGGAACATTCAAAACCGAAAGTAGATACCAACACCACCGCGTACTGCGAAGCTCGACAGCGATTGCCAGAATCAGTCGTCGCCGAGATTTGTAGACGCAGCGGACGCAGTTGCCAAAATACGGCGGGTTCAAATTGGCAATGGAAAGGACGTAACGTCAAACTTGCTGACGGCACCGCTTTGACGATGCCTGACACCATCAATAACAAGAAAGAGTATCCGTAGCAACGTGGCCAGAAGAAGGGGTGCGGATTTCCGATCGTACGATGCGTGATGTTGTTTTGCCTCGCCACTGACGCGGCATTGGAGATAGCGATGGCACCCTATCGAGGAAAGGAAACGGGGGAGAATAGTTTGCTGCAAAAGATCATCGGTCTGCTTTTCCGGCGATATCCTGCTTGCCGATCGATACTACGCGACGTTTGCGAATATTCACCGAGCCTACCGAGAAGGTTACGACGTGGTGATGCGAGCGCATCACAAACGCAAGATTGATTTCCGAAAAGGGTACAAACAAGGCAGTTGCGATCAGATCGTTGCCTACCACAAACCGACCTACCGATCGGTGTGGATGTCAAAGCAAGACTATGACGATCTCGATGATTTGATTTTTGTTCGGCACCTTCGCTACACGGTCAAACAAAAAGGTTTCCGAGTTCGTTACATTGTCTTAGCGACAACACTTCCGATGCATCGGAGTATTCGGTCGAAGACCTTGCCGACCTCTACTCTCAGCGATGGCAAGTTGAGTTGTACATCCGAAGCTTGAAGACCCATATGCAGATAAAACACCTGCGTTGCAAGAGTCCTTCAATGGTTCGCAAAGAGATCTACGCTCACATGATTTCGTATAACTTGATTCGTGATCTGATTGCACGAACGTCGCTGAGATACTCGACGGCACCGAAGCACCTCAGCCACACCGGGGCGGTTCAGTCTCTCAATGCGTTTTCAGAAAAGTTACAAGCGGGTAGTAGTCGCATCGAGCAACTCGAAAGGACGCTCTTGGAATCCATCAGCGAACATCCGGTCGGCGATCGAAAACCGAGAGTTCACCCCCGAGAAATCAAACGCCGACCCAAGCCATATAAGTCCATGAATCGTCCCCGGCACGCCGCCCGAAGGTCAGCAGCGTGAACGACTTAACGGCTTAACCACGCGGCATTCAGGCCTGTTCCGTTTGATTTACCTAGAGAAAATTGGTGTTTCTGCTTTTTTGCGGCTCATCCGACGGAAGGGTGCACCGAAGGATAGAAAAGGTCTTTTCAGGGATGGCTCCGGTGTCCAATGAGTTTCAAAAAAGAGTCCCCGACGAATCGAAGCCCGCCGAGGACTGGGTACACCATTGGCGCACCGTCGGTCGGGATATCCCTTGTCAAGTTGCACCTCTGCAGCGTCTGACTCGGTTTCTCCCGACAAATCCAGGCTAGCGTCGGCAAAACGTTGTTACAAACGGATATTGGACACCGGAGCCATGCCTTGAAAACCTCCGGCGGCACGCTTCCGACGGATGAGCCTTTTTTGCTCGGGACATGGTGTCCGGCACGTTCGATCGCTTTAGGAAGACCGGCCTAGTTTTTGAACCGCGGATGGCTCGGCGGCCTAGGCAAGATGCATGGCGGATCGCAACCCTGCTACCAAAACTTTGGGTGACCCTTCTTGAACCACCCGTCTTGAATCATCGAAGCATCGTTTGAACACCCGGCACGACGCCAAAAACGCGGAGCACCCGCTCGGTCGCGGGACTTTTGACCACTCATCCACGCTAATCGAACAGTAATCTGAGGGCGGTCTTCGTCATTCGTGTCCATTAGATAAAATTAGTGTTCCTGCTGTTTTGCTCGGGACATGGTGTAAAGCCGACACCTTTCTTGCGCCGTTCCGATCAAGAGCAATGAGCAGGCAAACGTCAGGCTCGAACAGCAGTTTACGGAACCATCGCCGTGACAACGTCCATGATCGCGTCGGTGTCGATGTCGTCGTTGGAGAAGACGCTGGCTTGGACGACTTGTGAGTCTTGGGCGATGACGATGGTGATCGGGGCACCGGGCGGAATGTAATAGTTGGCCGGTCCGGTCGCGGCGTCGTCCGCGATCGTGATCGGCAGCCATTTCACTTCGCTTTCTGAAACGCACTGCGTTGCCACTTCGGTTAGGTTGCTGGGTTCATCGCCGATGAAGGTCAGCAATCCGCGAAGGTGGCCGTCTTGGTGCGAAGCGATGGCGGCGTCCAAGCGTTTGACAAGCGTGACCAAGCCGGGGCCGTTTTGGCGGGCGAAGATCATCACCATCGGCCGTGATCCGTATCGGCATCGGTAACAGAGGTCTTCACCTGGTGAGACTCCGTCCTCGACCGCGCCGCCAATCTTGACCACGCGAAACGCGCCGACGGCATCGCCGGGCAATAGCATCGACTGGGTGCGAATGTTCTCGACGGCCATCGCGGCCGGTTGGTTCGAAGACGCCGCGCCACCGATCATCAGCAGCAAAGCAAAGGTAACCGTTCGCACGTCCGCGTCTCTCCAGAAAGTCGTATGATGAGGTCCGATCGTCGTCGCCGCATTATCGGCGGCAAAACGACCAATACCATCCCCATTTGGCCGGCCTTCGATCATTTTTTAGCCTGGAAGGTGTACGGGAGTGCTTCTATCGCGAAGCATTGGCCTCGATTTCAGTCGCGTCGATGAACAAGTCTCCATCAGTGTCCCAGTTGCCGAACTGCTGGAGAGTGCCCAGAAACTCGGTTTGCGAAATGTCGCCGTCGCGGTTGGCGTCCATCGCGATCGCCCATGACGGCCGAGGATCGTCGACTGTCGACGCGGTCGAGCGTCCCGGCCCGAGATCTTGGGGCATCGAAAACATCGCTTCGTCGAAGGCCGGATCGCCCCGGCCGAAATGCACGACGAAGGTGTCGGCAATGGAATCCGACGATGCGTTTTCGGGCAACCGATCGGCCACTTGCGAGAGTTCTCGCGACGATAGGACTCGATCGTGATCCCCGTCCAACCAAGCCAGCCAGGCGTCGGGCACTTCGGCGGCGCGGCCGCGGACTTGCCACCGCCAGCATTCGGCTTGATTGATGTCCGGCATCGAACCGGCGCGGAAGATCAATTGAAACGATTCGTCAGCCAGAATTAAATCCGACGAGGGAACGATTTTATCCGCCAGGTGATTCGACGCTTCGACCAACCGAATCTCCGGTGCAACAATTGGTGACGAAGCGGGGTCCGGAAACAGAACTTCGATTCGCAAGTCGGCTCGAATGGTTTTCAGACGTTCCGCTTCGTCGGCGTTGATCGATCCGTTGTCATCACCATCGAGTTCGCTCATCCAACGTCGGTCGAGTCCAAACGCGGTTGTCACCGAACTTGGGTGAACGTTGTACGCCAGCGATGACCAATCGACGAAGCCATCCAAGTCCATCGCCACGTCGCCGCGACGATGTGATTTCCGTCGGTCCCAGGCACCGACCAGCATCGAGTTGCCCGTCATGCTTGATCCGCCGCCGATCGATGCTGCGAGAGCGACTTCGGCAATCGTGATGTTGCCATCGCCGTTGGAGTCCAATCGCGAACGAAGTCGCGTTGCGGCCGCGATTCGATCGTCGTCATCCAGCACCCCATCGGTGGCCGCGTCGATCAACTGAAACAACGGCGAAACGTCGCGGTTGGCGTATCGATACGCATCGGTGCCAAGCAAGCGAAAAGCGGACGTGGCGGGCGACGACTGATAGATGTACTTGGCCGCTTCGTCCGGTTCGACCTTGCCGTTGCGATTGATGTCGAAGCGATGGACCATTTTTTCGCTGGAGTCCGTGCCGCGATTCTGCCCGAAGCGATCCGAGTCGCCGCCGACGATGTCGATCAAGTTTTGCCAAGGCGGACCGCCATCTTCGTCGCCGCCGATGTCGACCAGGACGGAATCGATCCACTGCTCAAACGCTTGGGCCGCTGGCCGAGTACCGATGCGAAGGTCGACGTCAACGATCAATGGTCCCTTCGTCGTCGGTAACCAGATGCGATGGTCGGCTGGCGGCAGTGACGGTTTGGCGGCGACGGGCTCGGGTTCGACAACAGGTACCGTCTCGACGGCAGGTACTGTTTCGACGACAGGTACCGGGACAACGATCGGCTCCGGTGCAATCGTTTGTTCTTTGGCGATCTTCACCGATTCGGGAACCATGTCGGCTGGTTTTGCAGCGGGCTTTGCTTCGCCACAACCCAGACTGTTCAGCCCCAGCAGCACCGTCAAACACAGAACGCAGGCGTTGCCGTTCAAGATCGAATCACCTGGTCGATGACGTTGCCTTCGGCGATCGCGATCGGGCGTCCGCCTTCGGCGATGTTTTCGATCGCGGGATTGACGCCGATCGCCGTGCACAGCGTCGCCAGTAAATCTTTCTGGTCCATCTTGCCGTCGACGACTTCGCTTCCGTCGGCGCTGGTCGCGCCGTAGGCTTGGCCGCCCGCCACACCGCCACCGGCCAACACGCACGTGAAAGCTTGCGGGAAGTGATCGCGTCCGCCCATCGAATTGATCGTCGGCGTGCGACCGAACTCGCCCGCCCAAAGGATCGTTGTTCGTTCCAGAAGTCCTCGGTCGGCCAGTTCGGACATCAAGGTCGCCCAGCCTTGGTCGAGTTGTCGTGACAGGCGAGCGACTTCGGCGAAGTTGTCCTGGTGAGTATCCCAGCCGATGCCGTCACCGAGCGTGACTTCGACCAGCGGCACGCCCCGCTCGATCAAACGTCGCGCCATCAAACAACCCTGACCGAATCGGCCTCGACCATACGATTGGCGAACGGCGTCGGGTTCCGCGGATAGATCAAACGCATCCTTGGCATCGCTGTTCATCATCGCGATCGCGGACTTGTAAACGGTGTCTTGCGCGATGACGTTTTCGGTACCACGCGATCGTATGAAATCGTTCTGCATGGACCGCCAGAGTTCCAGGCGTGCGTCGTGGCGGGCAGTCGGAATCTGGTCGGATCGTTTCAGGAAATCGACGCGGAGTTCGGCAAAGGAGTCCGGCGTTTCCACGCCGGTCGCTTCGACGCTGGTCGCGGCGTGCTTTGGTCCCAGGAATCCCGGATGGATAGATGCTCGCCCGAGTCCGCCCGGTGCGATTGTCACGTAGTCGGGAAGGCGTCCGCCTTGGGTTGGTTCGATCGATTCGCCAAGGGCTTTGGACAGCGAACATCCGATGGCCGGATAGTTGACCGGCGAACCGGCCATGAATCCGGTGCGCATCAGTTTCGCACCCCGCTGGTGATCGCCCTCTTTGGTGCTGATGCCACGCAGGATCGCCAATTGGTCGGCTTGTTTTGCAAGCAGTGGCAGGTGTTCGCTGAAGCGGAGGCCGGCAACTGCGGTGGAAACCTCCGCGATCGTTCCGCCGTTTCCGTGCTTGGGCTTCATGTCGAACGTGTCGACCTGGCTCGGCCCACCCGACATCCACAGCAGCACGCAGTGGCGGTTTTGCGATGGCGAAGCATTGGTCGCCGCGGCCAGCGACGGTAGCCAACCGCTGCCGCCCGACTGACCCGCGCCCACCAAGCCAGCGCTCGCGCCGGCGGCGGACTGTAACCATCGGCGACGCGACATCGACATTGTCATTGAGTGTTTCATTTGGATTTACTCGGCAGGAAAAAACGTCAAGGACAGACCGTGCATTCGGCAGTGTTGATCAGCACCCAAATCAGATCGCCAATCAAGCCGGGACGGTCGGTGACGGACTGGCCGCTTTGCAAGTGCGCATCAAACCGCGATCGTTCCGACTGAGTGGGCAATCGTGACAGCGTTGCTAAGAACAACGTGTCGACGACATCGCCGTCGTCAAAGAAGGGCGCTTCGAGGGCGGCCAGCAGGCCTTCGGTGGGTTGGCCTCCGCTCGGTTGGCCTCCGCCATACTGACTTGTCGCCAGCGTCGTCTCGGTTCCGTTCAGCATTGCCAGCGATTGAACGACGCCGCTTGGATAGTCGACCGGCGACGCGTTGGGAGCTCGCATGCGTGCCAAGAACGCTTCACGGAAGGGATCGTTGTCACCGGTACGATGAAAAACGTTTTGTCGCAAGCTGTCATAAAACTGTTCCGCCGATAGCGTCTTGACCGCCATCACCGCGAACGCATCGGCCGGCGGTCGCGGGCCGTCGTCAAACTTGCTGGTCCGCGAGTACGCATCGGTCGTCGCAAGCGTTTCGTACAGCCAACCGAGATCGAACCGGTGCCGGGTGAATTGGTCGGACAGATAATCCAGCACGCTCGGGTGCGATGGTTTGTGATCGGCATCCATCGCATCGACGGGATCGACCAATCCGCGTCCGAACAGGTGTCCCCAAGCGCGATTGACGGCCGCGCGAGCAAAGAACGGATTGTCCCGCGATGCCAGCCAGATGGTCAGTTGTCGTCGGCGAAGTCCCGCCGGATCCCGCTCGGGCGGCGACGACACGCCTGGGTAGCGAGGCGGCACAATGGTTTCGGTTTCGGGCAACGTGACTTCGCCACCGACGCGATCTTCCAAGAAAGATCGCTGGCCGGCGGTCGGATCAGAGGACTTCAATTGAGAAAAGAAAGCCGCGTAGCTCCAAAAGTCTTCTTGCGTCCAGCGATCGAACGGGTGGTCATGACACTGGGCGCACTGAATTTGGATGCCCAAGAAAATGCGCGACGTGGCCGCGGCAAGTTTCTCGGGTTGCAGGTCGTTGGCGGTGTAAAAGATCGCGGGGCCCGAATCGGCTGCGCCGCCGGCCGTTAAAAAGCTGCCGACGAAATGGTCGTAGGGCGTGGCTTCCAAGAACTGACGACGAAGCCACGCTCGCAGCGCCGTCACCTGATCTCGCCGCGCGAAGTCGGCTTGCGAATCGGCCGGCAACAGCACGTCGATCCAACGCGACGCCAGGTGATCGGCGTGGCGGGGGGAGGCGATTAGGCTGCCGATCAGCTTCTTTCGTTTTGCAGAATCATCGTCGGCTAAGAACGACCGAGCTCGCCAAACCGGAGGCGCGACGCCGGCGAGGTCCAGCCAGGCACGGCGATGAAATTCGGCGTCGCCCGCAACCGCGGCCGGTTGGATCGCTCGCGATTGCATGGATGCCAACAACATCGAATCGATCTTGTTGGCGGCGACGGCAGGCGTGTCGGCGGCGATGGGACCGGCCGAGATGGGACCGGCGGCGATGGGATCGGCCGCAAAACCTCGATCGAGACCGATCGCTACGAAGGCGGCGATGGCGAGCAGTTTTCGGGTCAGCGATGGGGGCATTGTCGGGACCATGGAAGCGATAGAATGGGGGGACGCTTGCCGACGACCGGTCCTTCATCGTACCACCGGCCGCGACAAAGGGTGCGAAAACGACTTACAATCGAACTTCTCTGATCAAGCCCATCCACGAACCAAACCTCCTCGGTACCCCAAACATGATCACTCGCGTCGACGACATCCCGAATCCTTCCCCGAGTCAATTGGCCGACCTGCCCCGTCAGATCGGGTTCGTGCCGTCGGTCGCGGGCGAGCTGAAAACGCTGACGCCGGGGCAAGTCGACCAGTACAACGCGGACGGTTACTTGATGCCGTTTGACGGGCTCGATCCGACCGAATCCAGCGAGACCCGCGCGTTTTTCGACGGGGTGTTGGCTGCGTTCATTGAACTGGGGCGGACCAGTTATTCGATCAACACCGCGCATCTGCGTTTCGCACGGATTTACGACTTGGTCCAGCATCCGCGGATCGTCGACGCGGTGTCGGACTTGCTGGGCCCGAACGTGGTTTGTTGGGGCTCGCATTTTTTCTGCAAGATGCCGCACGATGGCAAGCGAGTGCCATGGCACCAGGACAGCACTTATTGGCCGCTGAGTCCGACTAAGACCGTGACGGTGTGGTTGGCGATCGACGACGCGGATCCTGAAAACGCGAACATGAAATTTATCCCGCGATCGCACGAGCACGGCTTGATCGATTACGACCTGTCGCAGGATGCCGACACGGTGTTGGACTTGGCCGTCAAAAATCCACATTCGTACGGCGACGGCGAAGTCGACGTGGCGCTGCGGGCCGGCCAGTTCTCGATGCACTCGGACTTGTTGCTTCACGGATCGGAAGCCAACTTATCGGACCGTCGTCGATGCGGGCTGACGATTCGTTACGCCGCCGCGGACGTGACGACTTGGTACGACTGGCACAAGAAAGGCTTCGTCGTCCGCGGTCAGAACGTCGGCGGTCACTGGGCGAACCCACCGCGACCGGACCACTGATTCCGGCAGGATAATGCACTGCGACGTTAGAGGATGCGACGTTAGAGGACGCGCTGTTAGAGGACCGAGTCCGCGACGAGTCGCTCGCGGTATTCCTGGATGTGTTCGATGTGCCATTGCCCGACGTCGTTGGGGTCAATCAGGCACTGCATGAAGAACTGGACCAGTTGTCCGGTTTTACGGGAACGCCAGACCACTTCGGCCCGGTCGATCCGGTAAGACTTGAAAATTCGCACCGGGCGATCGAGTACCCATTCGCCGTCTGGCCCGACTCGCCGGATCGCCTCGTGAGCTCCATTGTTTTGGAACTCTTGCATCGACTGAACTGCATCTCCACTGATGTTTTGGTAGTAGTCTTCCAGCGGCATCGTGTCGCTAAAGCGATTGCGAAAGTCTTTGTTCAATTCCATCGCGAACGTTTCGTAATCGCGAGCAATCACTTCGATGTATTGTCGGCTGTAGACCTTCGCTTGTTCGCCCAGCGTCTTGGTCTTCAGGTACGGGATGAAGTACCCGCAAGTGGCGAAGAAGATCGCCAGCAGCAATCCGATCTTGGCGGGAGTCACGCCGACCGGGCGTTCGCCGCGGAACGGCCGGATCGCGATCAAGCCAAAGACCCGCCGCCGCCGCGGGCACGACCAAGGCGGGAAGACCCAGCAATGCGACCGCACTGATCAAGCCTAAAAACAGGCAGATGAACCCGGTGAATCGGACCGGCGTGACTTGTTCGACTTCCTCGTATCCCGCTTCGGCGTTCATGCGTGCGGCCGACTGGTTGGCTGCCGACGGGTTGGCGACCGACTGATTGGCGACCGACTGATTGGCTTTGGGGGAGGTATCCAAGGGCATCGGCGACGTCGAAATCGAAAGGGGCAAGACGTGAACTTCGCGAGCGAAACGCAGCCCGCGGAGGACTTGTTACGCAGCGAACGGCCGGTTGGTTTGACCAGAAAAAAGATTCTCAGGCCGCACGGCGGAAGCTTTCCGTCCCTAGTTCAGGACGCTTCACGTCCGCGCCCAGCGATTCGCAGATCCAGTCCGCCGCTCGCTGCGACGCGCCCGGTCGGGCGTGGTCGCGGCACAGATCGTCCAGTTGTCGCCGCAGCGACTGGTAGTAGAACTCGTCGCCGATCATCGCACCCACCGACGCGGTCAAAAAGTCAATCGCGGGCTGTGGATCACCAACGGAAACCAGTTCGGGAAAGACGGTCCGGTCGCCCATCAAGTTGGGCAGCGTCAGGCTGCGCGATCGGACCAGCAGTTTTCCGACGGCGTACAAAAACCGTCCGACGCGGTAGGTGACCGCCGCGGGGGTTCGACGAGCCATCAGTTCAAGCGAGACGCTGCCGCTGACCATCATCGCGCATCGCGAGGCCTCGATCACTTCGCTGGTCCGGCCGACGAAAAATTCGATGGGCAGCGTCTTGTCTTGGGCCTTCAATTGATCGCGACACCACAGACACTGCTTGTCTCGGTAAGCGGCGACCAAAAATTTCGCGTCCGGGTATTGCTTTGCCAATTGCCGGATCGACGCCAGCATGATCGGCCAGTTCCGGTGGACTTCGTGGCTGCGCGATCCCGGCAGGACCGCGACCAGGGGCGTGCCGTCGGCGGCCGTCGCGGCCAAACGCTGGACCAACCGGTCGTCCAGCTGGGCGTCGGCGACGGCGTCAAAGAATGGGTGACCGACGTAGGTCGACGGGATGCCGTGGGCGGTGAAGTACGTTTCTTCGACCGGCAAAACGGCCAGCACATGATCGACCGTCCGGCGCATCTTTCGCGTCCGCCATCCGCCCCACGCCCACAGCTGGGGCGGGCAGTAGTACGTGACCGGGATGCCGTACTTTTGAGCTCGTTTGGCGATGTGCCAGTTGAATCCTGGGAAGTCGACCAGGACGACGCCATCGACATCGCCGGCACGGAAGACGTCTTCGGCTTGGTCCGCAAAGGCAAAGAATTGACGCAGTTTGGGCAGGACTTCCAGCAGTCCGACGACGGCGTGTTCGGTCAAGTTCAAGTCGACGCGACAGCCGGCCGCTTTCATGTCCGGCCCGCCGAAACCGCGAACGTGAACATTGGGAGCGGTCTTTTTGATCGCGCGGATCAATCGCCCGGCGTGCTGGTCGCCGCTGGGTTCGCCGACGGAAAAGAACAATGTCTTGGGCATGGCGGGGGACGCATGGCGGAAACGAACAGAACCGCCGTGATCAATAGGCCATCACGCGTGCCGAGGTCAAGAGCGGCGGAGGAACAGCAGTGAAAACTGAAAACTGAAAACTGACTGACGACTGACGACTGACGACTGACGACTGACGACTGGCGACTGACGACTGGCTACTTATGACTGACAACTGAAAACCGACGAGGCCAAAAAAAAAACGACCCGCCAGGGTTTCCCCCGGCAGGTCGTTTTGTCGCGATCGCGTCTGAGTGGTTCAGTGGATCTTCGTTTCGCTTTATCAGCGGACGAAGACGGCACTGGCCTGAATGACGCGTCGCTTTTGTGTCACGCTTGCACTCGGGTCCACGATCGGAGCCGGGGGCATGGGTGCCGATTCCATTTTCGGAGCCGGTGCGTAGGTCGGAGCCGGAGCGTAGGTCGGAGCCGAGTAGGTCGCTCCGGTGCTGCCGCAACCGCACGACGACGCCATTTCGACGCCGCAAGCCGGTTCGCATCCGCCACAGCTCGAATCGCAGCCGCTGTCGCAGCCACAACCCGACTTGCAGCCAAGGTTGCCGAACAGCTTCTTCAGCAGTCCGCCCTTACCGATGCCGCAGCCCTTGCCGCAACCGCAACCGCTGTCGCACGAAGCGACTTCGCAGCCGCAAGGTGACGACATTTCGCAGCCGCAAGCCGGTTCAGCGGCACAGCCGCAAGCCGGAGCTTCGCAGCCCATGTCGCAACCGCTGTCGCATCCGCCGCAACCGTTCTTGCAGGAGAACAGCTTCTTCAGCAGTCCACCCTTGCCGATGCCACAGCCGCAACCGCTGTCACAGCCGCCGCAAGCCGGTGCTTCGCAGCCGCAAGCCGGTTCGGCCGAGCAGCCGCAAGCCGGTTCAGCCGAGCAACCGCAAGCCGGTGCTTCGCAGCCGCAAGCTGGTTCGGCCGAGCAACCGCAACCCTTGTTGCAGCCACCAAGTTTCGCCAGCAACTTGCCGTTGCCGATGCACGAGCCGTTGTCGCAACCGCAAGCCGGAGCTTCGCAGCCACAAGCCGGTTCGGCCGAGCAACCACAGTCGGCAGCCGGGGCCGCACAACCGCAATCGGTCGTCGCTTCGCAGCCACAGGCCGGTTCGGCTTCGCAGCCGCCACACGAAGGAACGTCGCACCCGGTGTCGCAGCAGCTGCTAGCAGCTCCGCCACACTTCAGTCCGAGCATACGATCCAGAAGGTCAAAACCAAAGCTCTGCGTACACAGGGTACAGCCTAGAACCATGGTGAAAGTCATGATTGTCCGCTTCATTGGAGCCACGTCTCCCTATTCTCAAATTTTTGCGGGGTGTTGTTCGCTGCCGGTCCATCCATGAACACGACGAGTTTGCGATCGGTTGAACCTGACGGGGATTCAGGTGCGGTCGGCGGACGAAGTCGCCGGCGACCGAACCCGAGGATTCCTTCAAGGATCACTAGCGAAGCAGGGTGCGGACACCCTGCCCGCCGACTTCGTTCAGATCCTCTTTTTCCGACAGGTCGTCTCTTTTCGCTTTGTTGCTGCGATGTCGGTCGATCGCTTTCCCAAGTCTCCGGCCGCAGGGGGCTGGTGGCAGGGGCGGACGATCCGTTGGTCTCGCGAGCGTTCGTTATGTCTGGGTCAGACGGTCGCAAGGTCCTGACATCCGATATCAGAACCTTTCCGAAGTCCCGTTTCGGCGGGCCTTCGCCGACTGTTGCCGCCGGGCCACAAGCCAAGCGTCCGAGTCGGTGAGTCAGTAACGGTATCGACCTGGTTTCGCTTTCTAATCAGTGTTCCAGGGGATTTTGGGATGGTTGGAAGACTTTGACGGCTGGGCAAAAACGTCGTTTTTTGCGACTCTTTCGCATTCCGACGGTCCCGCGCGTGGCGAATCCGTTGCAACCGGTATAACATGGTTAGAATCGTCGCGATCGGCGTGCAGGACGCCGCCGCCAGCGGTTTGAAGCCCCCCCTTTCGATGCCGACGTTTTTAGTGCCCCCCACCCGTGACGACACGCCCGTGACGCCCCGCCCTGGCATCCTGCCTGCTGAACTGGTCGACCTGACCTCCTTGCCGCCCACCCCCTGCCCCTGCGGAATCGCACGCCGAGCGTTTGCTGACCGAGACGAGTTTCCCGGCACGCTTCACCTGACCGAGATCACTCGCCAAGCCCAGACCCATTACCACCGTTTTCACACCGAGGTTTACGTCGTCCTGGAATGTGACCCCGATGCCGCCATCGAACTCGATGGCGTCGTCACCCCGGTTGCTCCCAAAACCGCGATCCTGATTCCGCCCGGCGTTCGCCATCGTGCGATCGGCGAGATGACGGTGATGATCGTATGCACACCGAACTTTGATTCCGCCGACGAACATTTTGACTGAGCCGTTTGCCATGAAAATTTGCGTTCCCGCCCAGCTTCGGTTGGCCGTCATGTTGCCCGTGCTTCTTATTGCGGTTGGTTCGTCGGTGCTTGCCGACTGGCCGTACTGGCGTGGGCCCAAATTCGATGGCACCGCCGACGCCAGCGGACTGCCCGACGACTGGGATCCCGACGGTGGCGATGGCAGCAACGTGATTTGGAAACGCGACGACATCGGCGGCCCCTGCACCCCGGTCGCGATGAACGGGCGTCTGTACACGATCCAGCGCGCGGACGCGGGCACGCCACGCGAGGCCGAACGAGTCGTCTGTTTGGATGCGACGACGGGCGAAACGATTTGGGAGAACCGCTACAACGTCTGGCTGTCCGATGTCCCGGCCGAACGAATCGGTTGGTCCAGCGTCGTCGCCGATCCGGCCAGCGGCAACGTCTACGCCCTCGGGTCGTGCGACATCTTCCAGTGCATCAACGGCGAAACCGGTCAAACGGTCTGGTCGATCCCGCTGCACGAGCAATACGGAATGCTGTCCACGTACGGCGGGCGGACCAATTTTCCGGTGGTCCACGAAGACCTGGTCATCATCAGCGGCATCATCATCAACTGGGGCGAGAAAGCGAAACCGAACCACCGTTTGATCGCGATGGATAAATTGACCGGCGAAGTCCGCTGGTTCACGGGCACCCGCGATCTGCCCTACGACACGACTTATTCCGCCCCCAGCATCGTCACCATCGACGGCCAGCGGCAACTGATCGTCGGTGCCGGCGATGGAGCGATATGGGGATTCCAGCCGCGGACGGGCAAGCCGCTTTGGCACTATGACCTGTCCCTGCGAGGCATCTTTGCGACGCCGCTGGTCGTGGGCGACCAAGTCTTTGCCAGCCACAGCGAAGAAAACGTCCGTCCCAACAACAATGTCATGGGCGCGGTCGTCTCGCTGAAGATCGCTGGCACCGGTGACGACACGACCGCCACGGAACTGTGGAAACAGTTCGAGGTCGTGTCGGGTTACAGCGAACCGGTCCTGATCGACGATCGGCTGTACCTGGTCGACGACCGCTGCAAAATGTGGATCTTCGACGCTGAAACGGGCGAGCCGATCGTGGAACGCAAGTCCTTCGTCGGCAGCCGCCAGCGGGCCGCGCTGCTGCACGCGGACGGCAAGATCTTTGTGCTGACCGAGAACGGTCGCTGGGCAACGGTCGAGCCGACCGAAGACGGGTTCGAGGTTCTGAACAAAGGCCGCGTCGACGACACGGGCTTTGCCGGATCGCCGATCGTTTCCGACGGACGGCTGTACTTTCCCAGCACGACGACGCTTGTACTGCGTCGGCTTAGAAAGCGGTTCGCAACAAGACACGGCGATGGCCGATTCGATGGGCACCGAGACGCCGGTTTCGGAAAATCCCGATGTCGCCTGGGTCGCCCTGTCGCCAACCGAATCGCTAATCCAGCCGGGTCAGACGGTGACGCTGACGCCACGATTCTTCAACCGCCTCGGCCAATCGTTGCCCGATGCCAACCCCGACGTGACGTTTTCGGTCGATGGACCTGGCAGCATCGAGGGCAACGTTTTCTCCGCCCCGTCCGACGTCGCCCACACCGGTGCGGTCATCACGGCCACGGTCGGCGACGTGACTGGTGAAGCTCGCGTGCGAATCGTTCCGCCGTTGCCTTGGAAATTCACGTTCGACGACTTGAATGATCCGCCACTTTCTTGGGTCGGTGCTCGCTACCGACATATCATCAAACCGGTCGACGGATCACCCGCACTGACCAAGATCACGACCATCCCCAAGGGTGCTCGCAGCCGCGCGTGGATGGGTCCGAGCGACTTGGCCGAGTACACGATCGCGTCGGACGTTCGCGGCAAGCGGATGAGCGACCAACTGCCCGACATCGGCCTGACCGCTCACGGGTACGTGTTGGACTTGATGGGCGAGAGCCAGCAACTGCAAATCCGAACCTGGTCGGCGCAGCTTCGCATGGCCGAGACGATCGACTTTCCTTGGCAAGAAGACACGTGGTATCGGATGAAGTTCCGCGCCGACATCGAAAGCGAATCGCCGGCGGCCGTCGCGGTCCTGCGTGGCAAAGTCTGGCCGCGTGACGAACCCGAGCCCGAGCAATGGACAATCACGGCTCGAGACGAATCGCCCAACCTGGCCGCCAGCCCCGGTCTGTACGGCAACGCCAAGGTCGCGGAGATCTACATGGACAACATCGAAGTGACCGCGAACACGGACCAACCGTAAGCAAAACGTAGCTTCGCCAGGCCTGGCGGAGCATAGAAACAGATAACAAACAACGAACAGCTTTGCTGTTCGGCCCTGCCACGGCGTGTCAGGGCTACGAAACAACCCCAACCTTCTTTTACTCCCCACCATGTTCAAAAAAGAAATCTCGACTTGGGCCTTGCTGTTGTTCGCAACACTGCTGGGCAGCATCGCGACGGTCACCCTGCCCGGCTGCACCCCGCCGCCGATCGATGTCGACACGTCCACTGACGTGATCGACGACGTCGACAGCAACATGACCGACGGCGGTGGCGAAGCCGTCGACACGCCGATGACGCGACGACACTTCGTTGTCGTCACCAGCCGTTGCACCGGAGAGCGAAGGGGTAGAGAAGGCGGTCGTGCTGACCGCCGCCCCGGCATCCAGCGTCAAACCTGACGCGACCTCGCCCGAAGACATCATGAGCACCGGCGGCGACTGGCCGCAGTGGGGCGGATCGCGGCTTCGCAACAATACGCCTGGCGTCGAAGGATTGCCCGAATCGTGGAACATCGGCAAGTTCGATCGTCGCACCGGTGAGTGGGACAAGACCAAGGCCGAGAACATTCGCTGGTACAGCAACCTGGGCAGCCAAACGTACGGCAACCCCGTCGTTGCCGACGGACACGTTTTTGTTGGCACGAACAACGGTGCCGGTCACATCGAACGTTACCCGTCGGAAGTCGACCTGGGCTGCTTGTTGGCGTTCGACGAAAAAACCGGCGATTTTCTGTGGCAACACAGCAGCGAAAAGTTAATCACCGGCCGCGTCCACGACTGGCCCCTGCAAGGCATCTGCTGTGCACCATTGGTCGAAGGCAACCGGATGTGGTTCGTGACCAGTCGCGGTGAAGTTCGTTGCCTCGATACCGAAGGGTTTTACGATGACGAAGACGATGGACCGGTCAAAGACGAACTGGCCAACGTCGCCGAAATCATGAACGCCGGTCCCGGCGCGGCCGCGCATGCGGCGACGCTCAAAGCGATCGGAGCGGGCACCCTGTCCGACGAAGCGAAGAAGGCATTGGCCGATGCCGGCGAACCGCTCGAGGGCGATGCCAAAATCGAAGTCGTCAGCGAAGGAAAAGTCTGGAAGGCGACCGGCAATTTCGGCGGCGTCGATCGCACGATGATGGTCAAACAAATCGGTCCGCGAATCCAGTTTCAAAAGATGCTGGGCACCAGCGATAAACGTGACGCCGACGTGATCTGGGTTTACGACATGATGGGTCCGGAAATGGGCGTCAGCCAGCACAACATGTGCGCGTGCAGCGTCACCAGCTACGGCGACCTGTTGTTCGTCAACACGTCCAACGGCTTGGACGAATCGCACATCAACTTGCCCGCCCCCGACGCACCCAGCTTCATCTGCATGGACAAGAACACCGGCGAGGTCGTCTGGACCGACTCGTCGCCGGGTCGAAATATTCTGCACGGTCAATGGTCCAGTCCCGCGGTTGCGGAACTCGGCGGCGTGCCGCAAGCCCTGTTCGCCGGCGGCGACGGCATCCTGTACAGCTTCTGCGCCGATCGCGGCACCGATGGCAAGCCGGAATTGCTGTGGAAATTCGACTGCAACCCCAAGACCACCGTTTGGAAACTTGGCGGCGAGGGCACTCGCAACAACATCATCGCCACGCCGGTCGCGTACGAGGGCAAAGTCTACATCGCGGTCGGCCAAGACCCCGAACACGGCGAAGGCGAAGGTCATCTGTGGTGCATCGATCCGACCAAGCGTGGTGACGTGTCGGCAACGCTGGCGATGAAATTGGAGGACGGCAAGCGGGTGCCGATCGAACATCGCCGTATCCAAGCCGTTGAACCGGAGAACGGCGAAGTCGAAGTCGACAACCCAAACTCGCGCCGTCGTTTGGCACTACAGCATGGACGACGCGAACGGCGACGGCGAAATCGACTTCGAAGAAGAAATGCATCGCTCGGTCGGCACCTGCGCGATCAAGGACGACGTCTTGTACGTCGCCGACTTTAGCGGTCTGGTGCATTGCTTGGACGCCAAGGGCGACGGCAACGGCAAGCCGAAGTTGCACTTCACCTACGACATGTTGGCCCAGTCTTGGGGCAGCCCGCTAATCACCGACGGACGCGTGTTCATCGGCGATGAAGACGGCGACGTGTCGATCTTTGAATTCGGGGCGGAGAACAACGAGCCGATCGACGAGATCAACATGGGCAGCAGCGTCTACAGCACGCCGGTGGCCGCCAACAAGACGATCTACATCAGCACCAAAGACAAGCTGTTCGCGATCGGCGTGGCGGAGTAAAACACAACGCAGCCCCGATCGCGCCGTGGCCCATGTAGCCCCGACACGCCGTGGCGGGGCCGAACAGCAAAGCTGTTCGCGAATGCAGTGCTCCGCCAGGGCCTGGCGGACCTACGACGAATGCAGTGCTCCGCCAGGGCCTGGCGGACCTACGACGAATGCAGTGCTCCGCCAGGGCCTGGCGGAGCTCATTCGCCGACGTTCCTTCCTTTCAACCAACGATACGAATGCCCAAAACGCTTTTGGACTGCGGCAATTGCGGTCCCGATTTCAACTCGATTCGCCAAATGGTGACCTCGAACTTTAGCGCCTCCGTCGTCCAATCGCACGGCACCGAGGACACGCTGGAGATCCTGCGCACCCGCGACATTGATTTGGTCACCGTCAACCGCAAGCTCGACCGCGACTACAGCGACGGCATGGAAGTCATCAAGGCGATCAAGGCCGATCCCGAGATCGCCGACGTCCCCGTGATGTTGGTCACCAATTACGACGAACACCAAGACGCGGCGGTCAAAGAAGGATGCGTCCGTGGGTTCGGCAAGCTTGCCGTCGGCGACCCGGCCACGCAAGAACTGCTGCAGCCGTACTTGGGCGAGCGAAAGAAGAAGTGAACTCAGGTTTATTGGGGTTTTCCGGCGGTTGGCTCTTGACGCTGTCCGTCATCGTCGGATTGATCGCCGGTGGACTCTTCGGCGTCCAGCCTAGCGTCAATGGACACCTCAGCCGCCACCTGCAGCACCCGTTCCAGGCGTCGCTGATCTCGTTCGCCAGCGGTACCGTGATTTTGATCGTCATGGCGATCACCGCAGGCATCTTTCCGCCTCGGTTCATGACGTCGCCGGCATCGCTGCCGTGGTGGGCATGGGGCGGCGGCTTGATCGGCGTCTTCATGGTGACCAGTTCGCTGATCCTGGTGCCGAAAGTCGGTTCGCTGCCGTGGTTCGCGGCAATCATGACCGGCCAAGTGATCGCGGCGGTGCTGCTGGATCACTTCGGGTGGCTCGGAAACGATCGCGTGGTCGCATCCCCGACACGTCTGGCCGGTGCGGCACTGCTGATCGCGGGACTGATGCTGATCGTATTCGCCAAAAGCCGTGAAAATTCTGCGGTCGATGCAACTTCGGCATCATCGACCAGCATCAATGAGTGATCGGCCCATAACTTGCTTTGGCAGAATGATGAAGGGTTGGTCCGAGTCAATGGATCCGCCCGCCACATACACTCAAAGAAGGATACGGGCTCGATGACTGATCAAAAACTGGAACACCAAGCTGGCATCGGTTCCACCGCTTGGACGATGCCGCTGTTGGCCGCCGCCGTGTTCATGTTGCCAGCGACGTTGTTCGCCGGCGAAGGAACGATGACGGCCACCGACATCGTGAAGACGTTGTCTGGTCGATGGACGATCGACGAGGGCTACAACCAAGGCCGCGAACTGACCGACGCCGATTTGAAAGGCAACATCGTGATGTTCGATAAGAATTACATCGTCACGTACGACAAAGACGAAAACGAAATGTACCGGGCTTCGTATACGATCAACACGTCGACCGACCCGATCCAAATTGACATGACGTCCAAGATGGAAGGGGCTCCACCGGCCATGGCGATGGGCATTTTGAAGATTGAAAAGGACGACGACGAAACCGAATGGACGCTAGCGTACGGATTGCCGGGATCCGAACGGCCCAAGACGTTCAAGTCGCCCAAGGGCAGCAAGGTCATGTGCTTCGAGATGGAACCGGCCGAGAAGTAGGGGTTTTCTTCGTAACTCTGCGGCTCCGCCCGCAGGGTTGCCGGATCCTGCGGGCGGAGCCGCCGGTCTACGTTGCCATCTTGAGCCAAATTTTGCGGGCTTCTATCTTACGGGTTCGTCCAACCGTCTCCGCCCGCCCGCATCGGCTCTTATGAAATACTGCCAACTCGACAAAATCACGTCGCTGGTGCCCGGCGAGTCCATCACCGCGACGCGGACGCTGCGGGCCGACGAAGAGTACTTGAAGGACCATTTTCCTCGCTTTCCCGTCATGCCCGGCGTCATGATGTTGGAGGCCCTCCACCAGGCCGCCGTGTGGCTGGTACGCACCGGGGACGGGTTTTCGTCGTCTTTGGTGCTGCTGCGGGAATGCCGCGGGGTCAAATTTGGCGACTTCCTGGCCCCCGGCGAGACGCTGACGATCAAGGCCGAGGCGATCAAGGACGACGGCACCAACGTGACCGTCAAGGCAACCGCGATGAAGGGCGACCGGGTCACGGTTTCCGCCCGGCTGGTGCTTGCCCGCTGCAAAAGCAACGATCCGGCTCGCCTGGAAACTGATGAAGACGTCCGAAAGCGCGCCGAAACGCAATTCCGCGAATTGTTCGGCGATGTTACCCTTTCGGTTTAACGTTACCCTTTCGCTTCAATCGGCACCGACCGATCCGGTCACCTCGCAGCGTGATCCGACTTTACATCCCTCTCCTCCACCACGATATTTCCCGTTAAAGGACCACCGATGGCACTGGCGCAAGAAGAGATTTTCGAGAAGGTTCAAGCCGCGCTCGTCGACGCATTGGGCGTCGATGATGACGAGGTCGTTCGCGAAGCCACCCTGGTCGGCGACTTGGGTGCCGAGTCGATCGACTTTTTGGACATCGTTTTCAAGCTCGAAAAGGCCTTCGACATCACCATCCCCCGTGAAGAATTGTCGCCCGAAGACATTCTGACCAATAGCCAGTACGTCCAGGACGGCTCGGTCACGCCCGAAGGCATCGCCGAACTGAAACGTCGGATGAGCTGGGCGGACCTCAGCAAGTTTGAAAAGAACCCTCGCGTCCAAGACTTCGGCAATCTGTTGACCGTCGGCGACTTGTGCAATTACGTCGGCAGCAAAGTCGGCGAGTAATCATGCGTTGGTTTTGGGCCGATCGGTTTACCGAATTTGTCAGCGGATCGCACGCGCGTGGGATCAAGAATATCACGCTGGCCGAAGAGGTCGTCGATAAATATTATCCCGGCTGCGCGATGTTGCCGCCGACATTGATCATCGAAGGCATGGCCCAGCTCGGCGGCATCCTGGTCGCGGAACATTTTAAGTTTGAAAAACGCGTGGTGCTGGCCAAAGTCGGACGAGCCGAATTTCATCAGCCCGCGCGAACCGGCGATCAGTTGACCTATCATGTCAAAGTCGATGGCGTCCAAGACCACGGTGCGACCGTGACCGGGACCAGCCACTGCGGCGACGTGTTGCAGGCCGAGATCGATTTGATGTTCGCATTCCTGGAACCGGGCCGATTCACCGACGGTCCGTTGTTCGCCCCGGGCGACCTGGAAGGCATGCTGCGGATGATGAATTTTTTCCACGTCGCCGTCGACGCCGACGGCAATCCGGTCCCGATATACGACAACTTGTAACGAACGCTTCTAGCCTTCATCGCATCATTTTCATCACTCTCCCTCTGGGAGAGTCGGACGCGGTAGCGGCCGGAGAGGGTTTAGTCCGGATGCCCTCCCCGGCCGCTACCGCGTCCGACCCTCCCGCAACCGGGAGGGTAATTTTTTGAATCCTCCCTCACCCCATAGTTTTCCCCATGCGTCGTCGCGTCGTCATCACCGGTATCGGCATGATCAACCCGATGGGCCACGACGTCGCGACGGTCTGGTCGGGCTTGCAAGAAGGTAAAAGCGGCGTTGCGCCGACGACGCTGTTCGATGCCACCGGTTTTCCAACCCGAATCAGCGCCGAAGTCAAAAACTGGGACATCACCCAAGCCGGGGAACCGGCCGAACTGTGGGCCAAACGTGGCCGCCACACGAAGTTCGCCGTCGGCGCCGCCAAGCAAGCGATCGCGGACAGCGGCGTGATGGACGTGATCAAAGACCCGGTCCGCTTCGGCGTCTACCTCGGCAGCGGCGAAGGCAACCAGGACTTTGCCACGTTCAGCAAGATGATGGCCGCGGCACTCGAAGATGGCAATTACGACGCGGCCAAGTTCATCGCGTCGGGCTTGAAGCTTTTGAATCCTGAAAAGGAACTCGAACAAGAACCCAACATGCCCGCGGCCCACTTGGCCACCATGTTTAACGCGCAAGGTCCGAACCTGAACTGCTTGACCGCTTGCGCCGCCAGCAGCCAAGCGGTCGGCGAAGCCACCGAGATTATCCGCCGCGGCGAAGCCGATGTGATGTTGGCCGGCGGCACGCACAGCATGATCCACCCGTTCGGCGTGACCGGGTTCAACTTGCTGACCGCGCTGTCGGAATCGAACGACGAACCGACCAAGGCCAGTCGCCCGTTCGACAAAATGCGAGACGGGTTTGTGCTCGGCGAAGGCTCCGCGATGGTGATCTTGGAAGAACTCGAATCGGCCAAGAAACGTGGCGCGACGATCTATGGCGAAGTTGCCGGCTACGGCACGACCGCCGATGCCTACCGCATCACCGACATTCCGCCGGACGGTCACGGCGGCATCGCGGCGATGCGAATGGCGATCAAAGACGCGGGCCTGAATCCGTCGGACATCGACTACGTCAACGCCCACGGCACCAGCACCACGGTCAACGACAAGGTTGAAACGTTTGCTTGCAAAGAAGTTTTTGGCGACGATGCCGCCAAGACTCCTGTCAGCAGCACGAAGAGCATGATGGGTCACCTGATCGCGGCGGCCGGCGTGACGGAGATGATCGTGTGCTTGATGGCGATCCGCGATTCGGTCTTGCCGCCCACGATCAACTACGAAAACCCCGACCCGCTTTGCGATCTGGATTACATCCCCAACGTGGCCCGCCAAGCCAACGTGCAGTACGCGCTGAACAACAGCTTCGGCTTCGGTGGCCAAAACGTCACGCTGTGTTTGTCCAAGTTTTCGTAGACCTGCGGCTCCGCCCGCAGGATTGATGATTAGATGCCCGCGGGCGGAGCCGCGGGTCTGCGAAGATCATCATGTCGTCCTACACCGATGCCGAACTGATCGCGTTCTTGGACGAAGCCTTGCCGGCGAATCGATCGTCGCAGATCGAACACGAACTGCGAACCGACGCCGTGCTTCGATCGCGGTTGATCGAAGTCCGTGGCCGTGAAACCGCGGGGCTGCATTCGATCGGCGGCATCTGGCGACGATCGCGGTTGTCCTGTCCGACTCGCGGCCAGATGGGCCAGTATCTGTTGTCGGCCCTTACCGACGAACACGCCGACTACATCCGTTTCCACCTCGAATCGATTGGCTGCCGTTATTGCCAGGCCAACCTGGCCGACCTGGAATCAGCGGCTAAAGCCAGCGACGAATCCAAACCCCGGCGAACAAAGTATTTCCAGACCAGTGTCGGTCATTTGAAAACGTAGGTTCGCCACGCCGTGGCGAAGCATCCCAACCGAGTGTTTCAGCATCTGCGCAGCTAGCGTTTCTCGCTGGATTCCGTCGACACCAAGTGCTCGGCTGGTTGCTCAATTTCGATCTTCGCTTCTGGCAAATTGACCAACAACCGCATCATTTCCTCGGCCGCACCGGTGGCAACGTCACGGATCGTTTCACGGCTTGTTTCGTCACCGAATTCGTACGTGATCGCGGTCACGCCCAGCGTCCCAGCGACCCACGCTTTGCTGTTGGAGCGATGGTTGTTGTAGCTGGCCTTTTGGTTGACACCATACTTTGGAAAACGACCCTGAATTGCGGTCATCCAATCCTCCGTGAACCCGGCCGGATGAAGGTTCACCTTTCGCGGCGTCGTGTAGAAGACGTCATCGAAGGTGCTGTGAAAATCGATGAACAAACACAATCGATTTTCATCGCCGCCGCGACAGGCCAGCAATTCTTTCTTCAGCGCGATCGTCTCCGGCTGGGTGAAGTGCGACCAATCGCGATTCAAATCCACGCCGTTGGCGTTGCATCGCCAGTTTCCGTGCGCGACCCCGTCGGGATTGACCATCGGCACGACGACGGCGTTGTATCGCTTCCGAAATGACTGGCTCAGTTCACTGTCGCCGGCGATCGTGTCGACAAAGTGCATCATCCCGATCGCGCCGGAGACTTCCGGCGGATGCTGCCGCGCGATGATGAAGACGTAATCGGGACGTTCCGATTCGGTGATGTCCAACCGATGCAAAGGTCGGCCTTGAACGGACTTGCCGATGACGGATCGTTGGACATGCGGTTGTTCGCCGAGCGATTCGGTCCAGCGGACGACTTCGACGTCGTCGATCAATTCCTGTCCGGCGATCCAAAGCGGTTGCCCATCGTGCGGCACCAATAATTCGATTTCGCGTCCGACGGGATGGCGACGTTGGACCAGTTCCGGGGCCGCCGTCCACGTCCGCCCGTCGCGGCTGATCTTGGGGTCGTAACGATGACTGCCGCCGACATAGTTCAACCGGATCCTTAGATCGCGAGGCGAATCGGCATCGATGCGGAAGGCGTACCAGGCGCTATCGTTGATGCGTTTCTTTTCGGGCTTGATCGTGATCGTGAACTCGGATTCGCCGATTTGATCACAATGGCTGATCCGTCCGCCAGAAAAATCGCTGCGAATTCGAACGCTGCCGTCTTCCGAGGCGAACAGATTTTCAGAAGACCCGTTTTCAGAAGACCTGTTTTCAGAAGACCCAGTGGCCTGTTCATCATTCGCCAGTTTGTCTTCCGAGCGAACTGGCAGTTCCGGCGACGTGCCGATTTCGACGGATGCCACCGGTTCCGGTTCGGCCGCGTTGATGGGAAGCAACAAAACTGACATCAGGATTGCAGGGGTAAAGGCTGCGATCCAAGTCGGAAAGCGTCGGTGGACGTGTGGCGCACGTGAAAACGACCGATAGTTGATCGGGCTACTCATCGTGTGACGCTCCGGCGTAAGAGGAGGGGCGCTTGAGCACAACGATTTGGGCCGAATCGAAATCCTTTCGATCGATCCAATCGGTGGACGTCGCGGGTGACCGGGCGGTCGGCGACGTCCGAGTGCGGACGGGTGGGAATCTGGGCGGGACGGTCGGATTCTACGTGCGGGCGAAATTTGCCGGCAAGACGAACTTGCGAGCAATTTTCACGGCTCGCCCCTACGCGTCTTCACGGTTCCATCATAATCCCTTCGCCGTCGCTTCGCAGACCCGCGGCTCCTCCCGCGGGGGGGCTGGGGGGGTGTGAGTGGGGGGGCGGGGGATGGACCGGGCGGCATGGACTGGGCGGCATGGACCGGGGGGACAATTGGGACAATTGTCCTACTCTGGCTATGCAGCCCGATAAAGCATCCGTTCCAGGCGGTCCAGCGTTGTGACCATTTCATTCCAATCCGCGACGACCTCGATCGTGGCCAGCGACAACGCATCGACGTTGTCGAACCCCCGTTCGCTGACGGTGACCTTGGTCGACAGAACGGTCACGCCCTGCTGGGTCGCCTTTTCGGACTTCGTCGCCGGCGAAACCTCCCCGTCGTCCTCCATCGGCAGGATCTGTTGCATCGTTTGATGAATCGCCCACAGCGCGGCCTTCCGAACCGATTCGGCTTGGACGATGGTGCGAAGCGTACCGGATTGAACGTAATACTTGGCCATGACAGGGATCCGTAAGTGAGGTTGTGTTTGATTCTGGGTCCCAACTCTTCGCGTCGGGGATACTCTTTTATTCGCGAGTCGGATGACACGTCTGGTCCGTGTCATGTTTGGACGCTTCGACCACGGTCACGGGGGCTTCCTTGCCAGCTCGCCGCGGCCGGGGAACAATGCCGCCATGAAACTGATCCACCATCGGGCACACGCAGGCGTGACGGGCTTTGAAGTGGTCCTACTCTGAAAATCACCGATGCAAAACGAAACCATTCAAGACATTGTCATCGTCGGGGCGGGTTTGGCAGGCCTGTCCTGCGGAGCCTTGCTGAGGGAGGCCGGTCGCGACGTCACGATTCTGGAAGCGACCGACCGCGTCGGGGGACGCGTTCGCACCGACGTCGTCGAGGGGTTCACGCTGGACCACGGGTTCCAAGTGCTGTTGACGGCGTACCCGGCCTGCAAGCGGATGCTCGACTACGATCGCTTGCGGCTGCGCGTGTTCGAGCCCGGCGCACTGATCCGCCAAAACGGATCGTTCCACGTCCTAAGCGACCCGTGGCGTCGGCCGAGCCAAACGATCGCGACCGCGATGAACCCCGTCGGCACCATCGCCGACAAACTTCGCATCGCGAAGGTCCGCCGGCAATCTCGCGCCGGCACGCTGGACGATCTGTATCAGCGGCAAGACGTGCCGACAGTCGACTACTTGAAGACGGCCGGGTTTTCGTCGTCGATGATGGAAGGATTTTTTCGACCGTTCATCGGTGGCGTTTTCCTGGACGAAACGCTGTCGCAGTCCAGCCGATTTTTCGAGTTCGTGTTCCGCATGTTCGCCGAAGGAGACGTGTCGGTTCCCGCCGGTGGCATGGCAGAAATTCCGAAACAGTTGGCGCAGAAGATTCCAGCGGCTTCGATCCGTCTGCAATCCAGCGTCACGTCGATCGATCACCAGCGATTGCACCTGAGCGATGGAAGTTCGATCGCGGCCAAGCAGATCGTGATCGCGACCGAGAGCGATGCGGCGGCACGACTGACCGGCATCGACACCATCGCCACAAAATGGAACCGCACGACCAATCTTTACTACGCGGCGGATCGGTCCCCGGACAAGCGAAATTTGTTGATGCTTTGCGGTGACGAACACGGCCCAGTGCAAACGGCAACGGTGATGACGTCGGCAGCCCCCGAGTACGCGCCGGCGGGAAAGTCGCTGATCTCGGTTAGCCTATCCGTTCCGTCACCAGCAGATGCACCGGAGCCGGATGCATGGAAGCGAGTTGACACCGCCGTCCGCGATCAACTTCGCACTTGGTATGGAGACCAGGTCGACACCTGGCGGCATTTGGCAACGTACCAAGTGCCGTACGGGTTGCCTCGTCGGTCGCTCGATCCGGTCGTCCGCCCCGTCGACGCGAGTTCGTGGGGTGGACCAAAAAACGTTTGGATCTGCGGCGACCACCTTGAAACGCCCAGCATTCATGGGGCAATGAACAGCGGTATCCGCGTCGCCGAAGCGATCCTTAGTTGAAACTTTCGCCGAAGTTGTAGTTCGCGCTAATCGGCAGGATTCCATAGATACCCTGTGTGAACACTTGGCTGACGAAGTTGTCGAACAACCGGATCGGGCTGGACGGCAGGATGATGACGTCGCCGTCACGTACCCAAATTTCGTCGCACGGATGAGCCTCGCGGCCCAGCATCGCACCGCGAAGGTCCAGCACCGTCGACAGCAACTCCCAGTTGTCGCCGCGACGGAAGATCACGACCTGACGCAGGTTTGCACCGACGCGGTGACCACCGGCCATCGCGATCGCACCCAGCACCGTCGTCGGTGTGTTTTCCATGTCGTAACGCCCCGGCAAGAACACCTCGCCCAGCACGAACACATTGTGTGCGGCTTGTTCGACGAGCGCCGGTTCGACTTCTAATCCACCAACGGCCGCGTCGTAACGCAAGTTGATTTCTTGCTTCAACTCGTCCAGCGACAAGCCTTGCGCCTGAACCGCGCCGATCTTTGGCAGGCGAATTTCTCCGCCGGGCGTTACCGTTTGCAAGATCTGCTGCGGATCGAATCCGCCCAGGCCGCTGATCGCTTCGCGGATCTGACGAGCGGCCGAACCGGTCGTCACCGGCGTGACGTCGATCGAAGGCTCGGGATAGAACTCGGTGTACTTGTCGTCCAGCAGTTCGCGAAGCTGATCGATCGTTTGACCGGCCGCGTGAATTTGACCGATCAATCGAAGCGTGATTGTCCCGTCCGGCTGAATCGTCAAGCCCTTCTCCAATGTTCCGCGCGTGAGTTGTTCGTCGGCTTCCGATTCGACCAACAGTTCGTCGCCCACCACCAAACGGTAAGCCCCTTGGCTGGTCAGCGCGGCGATCATGTAGGTGAACTGGATCGTATCGCCGGTACGAAGTCGGTACTCGGGCAAGCGTTGGGTTCGCGGCGGCCCGGCATATTCGCCCGGCCCGAAGACGCTAAATGGAGCGTTGTAGGGGCACTGCCAACACTGCTTTTCGCAAGTGCATGGTCCGACACCCAACTTCATTCCGATGCCACCGATCATCGATCCGCCCGTGCGATCGGCACAGCGAAGGCATTGGCTGCAACCACCGTGTTGGTTGGCGACGGGACCGCCGATCATCGGCATCGGAATCGGAATCGGAATCGTTGGAACGACGTCGTCGGCTTCCGCGGTCAGCAGGCCGAACGTCGACAAGCTGACGATCAAGATCCATGCCCGCGTGACACGTCGAAGCATGGGTCTGTGTTCCGTAGACATAGAAAACTCTTAGGGATCAGGACTCGACCGGGTCGGTCCATCAGGAAGGAAGGTGGGGGAGCTTCTAAGAAGAACAAAACTAAAAATCCGCATCCGTTTCGCGAGCCACCTATCGACGACCGAACCCCAAGAACGAGCGACCGCTCTCTTTCGTCGGCTCTGGATCGGAACCAAGTTTGGGCTCGGAAGCCGGTTTGGGTGTACTCGCCGTCCGCACCGGCATCGATGATGGATCCGGCCGAAAGCTGGCCGCGAATGCATCGGGGGTCAGCGTCTTGATCGCGATTCCGCTGGGCAGATTCGGGTCGTCGAGCGCGGCGACGCAGCGACGCGATGTCTCGGAATCACCTGTTTTTCGTGACGCTTCCAACAGGTTTTGGTAGGACGAACGCGACGGACGTAGGCGAACGCTTTGCTCGAATGACCAAGCAGCCTGTGGATACAGGCCTTGGCTCATGAACGTGTTGCCGAGTTCGCGATACGCGACCGGACTGCGATCCGAAATTTCAACGGCGGCGCGGTGCATCGTCATTGCAACCGCACCCGCGTGCGGATCATTTTCCGAGGCCAGTCGTTTTTCGACGACCCCCAGCATCACCAGCGAATCGCAAGCGTCGTCGGATCCGCCAGCGGCTTGAACCAGTGCGTCTTTTGCAACCTGCAGGTAAGCCTCCGTCGCTTGCAGCGATGACATCGTACTTAGATCGGCCTCTTTCAAGACGCTCGTCTCGTGAACGGCAACCATTCGCGTGAGTACGCGAGCGTCGACCGAGCCGTATTGTCCGCAAAAGTCTTTTGATTCACGGATCGCGTCGAGCGCCGTGGTCAGTGAACGAGTATGTTCGTTTCCGCCGTTCGCTGCGTCCTGCATCTCAACGGCCAAACGCAACGCTTCGGTCGCATAGCGACGCGCCGAGTGGGTCGCTCCGCGTTGCAAACTTTCCTTCGCATGCTGCGTTGCCATGTGAGCCATCTCACGAATCCGGTGCACATAAATGGCGGCCTCGGGGGACGGGTTGGCCAGCGCCGCACCGGTCGTGACGGGATCGCTTAGGCTGAGCGATGGCCCTGACGAAGCGCCGGTTTCGGGGCTTGCGATTGATGGTGCCGGTATCGATGGTGCCGGTATCGATGGTGCCGGTTCGGACTCAACTCGAATGGCTGATTTTGGTTCGGCGTGTTTTGGTTCGACGCGTTTTGGTTCGTTGGGCGTGGGAACGTCTAGCGACAAAGCCGGGAACGAAGGCTTCCGAGACTTCGTTTGTCGAACCATGCCGAAGCTCGACGGCTTTGCCCCGCGAGTTGCGCCGTGTGTCGCGTCGGTCGTCGTTGCCAGGGACGGAAATCGTTCCAACAACAATTGACGAACACTTTCCGAATCGTATCCCGGCGGGGGCGTTAGCGGGGTGGAAGCGGAAGGCTGGTCGGCAAGCGCCCATGTCCCGGCCGATGTACCACCGCAGCAGATCATAGCGACCAGCATCAAGCGTCTGGCATGGCAAGCGTCGCGACGAAATTTGTCCAGCATGATCGCACATCCAAGTCCGTTCGGGGGTCGCGGGGGAAAACGGTTGATGCACCGCTTTCGCCGTCTCTCGACGACGGCGATCCGCTCGTTTCCTGACGCCTTTCCCAGCCACCACCGTGTGGCTGTCTATCCACGTCCACCAGCGACATCGGCAATCCGCCGCGTCGGTGCAAATGGATTGTGGGTCAGATTGTCCGGCTTCGCTAATTCGCTTCCTCAAGAGCGGGAAAACGCAATTTAACGAAACGAATCGAGCAGGTTTTGCGATCGCCTCAATCAGAACAGCCAGCACGATCCACCGGCTGGGCTTTCGCAATCGGGCTTACCAGTTGGTCAATTGGACGACGGAAGTTCCCGAATCCGTAGATCTCGCCAACGCACTTCAAAGGGACCAGATTCCTTATTGATCGAATGAACTTGCAAGCCGATGAAGCCAGGGTGATTGGATTCGGGATCCATGACATTGGCGACCGGAACGCCGTTGATCCAGGTTTGGATGCGATCTCCTTCGGCTCGAACGAGGTAACGATTCCATTGGCCGTTTTGGAACGCATCGTTGACGTGGCGATCGGTGGATATCCATGCCCGACCGGTTCCCTCGCTGTAGATGTATCCGCTCTCGCCCGGTGCGTTCTCGATTTCGACTTGCGGCCCGTGAACGCGTCCGTTGTTGAACTCCGGCGTGCTCTTCGATCGGATCTGTACGCCACTGTTTAGACCAGCGTCGACCATGACCTCAAAGGTCAGCTCGAAGTCTTGATAAGTTGCATCGGTGCATAAAAACGAGTTGGGGCTGCCATCGGCGGTCTTGCCAACGATCACATCTTCGCTGCGTCGGAACGTGGCGGTTCCATTTTTTTGACTCCAACCCGACAGGCCCTCCGCCGCCATGATCGGCTTCCAATCTCGAGCCGATAGATCAGGCATCGCATCGTGATTGGCTGCCATCACATCGTTGATGCTTGCCGTCTCATCCGACAACGTCGCCGCATCGATCGCCGGGAAAGTGACGTCACCCGTCGCGGCCCACTCGGTTCCGCGGAGCAGCGTCGTTTGAAAGGCCAAGCCCTTCATCGCTTCGACATCGTGGCCCAGCGTCGTATGGAACACGCGTCCTTCGCCAAAGCGGATTGTCATCAGCAGCGGTTCATGTTCGCCGGTACCGCCGGTCTCGGTCGTGCTGAATCCGGTCGCCAGCACGTGCATGTTCTCGGCCGGCCCACGAAGCTTTGCGTAAAGCTCGTCGGTGGTCTGCATGAACGATCCGGGCAAGCCTTTGGTGATCGGATGTTCGCGATCCCGAACGACGACCGCGAAGGGAACTCGCTTGCCGTGCGCGCCGCCTTTGCCGGGCGAACGATCGCGAACGAAACGCTGGACATCTTCTTTCCATCGGACGTAAGGACCGTCTTTTTCATCGCGTCCGCCCCAACCGCCGAGCCCGATCATGCGGTTGTAGGCGTCCCAGTTGGAAAACGAATTGTCCGCCGCATGCACGCTGACGAAGCCCTTGCCACCGGCGACAAACTTTTCAAACAGACGCTGCGTTCGCTTGCTCCACGGATCGCCGTTGTAGTTCGACACGACGACGTCGTAATCGGAAAAGACGGGGTCGAACGAGTCCATGCTTTGGCCGTTGGCCGGCGAGGTCGCCACGTCGACGGTGAAGCGACCGCTCGCTTCCAGCGTTCGCTTGATCACGGGCGTCGTCTCAACCCAGTTGTGGTTGTTTTGTCCATCGACCAACAACACGCGGATCTTCGCCGCCTCATCAGCCAAGCTCGCGGGCGTCAAGCCGAACGACAGGCAAGTCAAAGCGAGCGTGCAAAAAAAACGTCGGGTCAAAGCACTCATCTTGGCACCGTGAAAAGGAAAAGGAGTCCGTCGCCGGCAGCGACACTTATTTCACCATAACGTCTGGATGTTGACTTCTGTTTGGCGAACCGGAAAAGACTTGTTACCGTGGTTTCGTCATCAGCAAACGATAGTTCCCGGCACCCAGGTAATCATCGATCCGTTCGCGAAGTTCCGGCGTGATGTCGACGCGAGACTTGTCGGCTCGCAGTTGCACCGTTTCGCCATCGGTCAACTGAATCGTAAACAATAACTCTTGCGTGCCGGGGTATCCGCGAATGATCTCTTTCAATCGCGTCACCGCGGCGGCGTCGTGTTGGGCCTCGTTCAAGCGAATTCGCATTCCATGCGTGTAACGCGATTCCAAATCACTGAACGGGATCAATTCGTCGATGATCAAGTTGGCCTCATCCCCGCCGCCGCGGCGGTCGACCTTGCCTCGCGCCAGCACCACCGCATCGGGGATCACTCGGTCGCCCCAATCGGCGAACCCCTTTGGCCACAGGATGCAGCGGATCGCGCCGTTCATGTCTTCCAAGTCAAAGTTGGCGTACTTGGACGGCTGTCCCGGCTTGGGGCTTTTCGTGTGCGCGATCTTGACGGAACTGATCATGCCGCCCAGCACCACTTCGGCGCGATCTTTCACGCCGGTCAGCTTGTCGGTCATGTGAGTGCGGAAGGTGGCAAGCCGCTGCTCAAACTCGGCCAACGGATGACTGTCGATGTAGAAGCCCAGCACTTCCTTTTCGGCGATCAGTTTCTCACGATCCGGCCATTCATCCATTTCGGGCATCGGTGCCGGGGCGGCCTTCGCAGCATCATCTTCTTCGTCATCGAACGCTCCAAAAAGGCTCGCCTGCCCAGTTTTCTTATCTGCTTGAATCGCCGCGCCGGCTTGGACCGCGCGTTCGATCACCGCGGCAAGTTGGCTGCGTTTGGCATCGAAACAGTCCATCGCGCCGGCTTTGATCAGCGTCAGAATCGCGCTCTTGTTACAGTCCGATGGATCGACGCGTTCGCAGAAGTCGAAGATGTCCTTGTACGGACCATTGTTCAGTCGTTCCTGCTCGATCGAGATCCCCGTCGCGCCGCCGCAACCCTTGATCGCCGACATCGCAAAGAAGATGCGTTTACCTTCGACGGTGAAGTCCGCGCCGCTGGTATTGACGCTCGGCGGCACGACTTCGATCTGCATCCGTTCGCAGTCTTCCATGTGCTCGACCATCGCGTCTTTGCGAACAAAGTTCCGCCCCGAAATGTCCGACGACAAAAGAGCCGCCATGAACTCGACCGGATAGTGCGCCTTCAAGTACGCCGTCTGATAGGCGACCAGCGCGTACGCCGTGCTGTGAGAGTTGTGGACGATCAATCCATTGGCAACAAAATTATGATCCGTCTCCACGGTCAGGTCATACACGTCCTCCACACCTGCCGGTTCAATCGAAACGACGTCATCCCAAAACACATCGCTGCAAGCGTGCCGCGAAAGAACATCAGACTCGAAAAATTTTGCTAGACGATTGATCGTCGACCGTTGAAAGCCTCGTTTCGGACTTTCGCCGATGCGACATAATTCCTTCACCGAAACCCCACTTTCGCTTTCGAGGTCCCGCCACTTCAGACCGGCAGACACTCGCTCGTCCGCAACGAGCCGACGTATTTCGGTGGGAATCAAATCTCCCGTCGTCAATTGCGACCAAGAACCTAGCCGATCCACTGCCTCTCGGACCGCGACTTCTTTTCCAACGACATATGGACCCACCGATGACAAAAAAAGAATGCGAGATTCGTGACCAACAAGATGGACGGTGAACCCGATGAACTCAGTTGCCGTGTCTTCATTGGGGCGTCGGAACACTTTTCGAGTAATTCGCGAAACGATGCCCAAGCGTTGAAGTAAGTATTGAACATCGGTCGCCAGTTGTTTGGATGACGTTGCGTAGTATGACTGCTGACCAGGTTTTTCCACGTAGCCATCGCCCGCCCACAACCGCCCAAGTAAAATGCAGGTTTGTCGAAAATTCAGATTTAGACCTTCAGCTGGAATTGATTTCTCCGTCGCTTTCTTTTGCGTTAGACAGAGCGTCTCTGCCCATCGAAAAGCGCCGCAGCGAACTCCGGCTATCTGTTTGGCGGCAACTGCGGTGCCCACGCCCGCATGATCGAGCATGTTCAACCGGGTGTCTTTTCCTGTCGACAAACAGACTTCAAATCGACCATCTGGCCGACGATCAACGCGAGCGACTGTGTCAGGAAACGACGACGCAACTGAGACGAAGTCGTTTACTTGAACTTCATTGTTGGAATAGAAGTACAAGCATGTTGGGTGACAAAGATTCCCTTCGGATATCAGCCAACCCAAAGTTGCCACCTCAAAATCTTGCCATGGCGTGTGTCGCGAACTCGTCAACTGACGGGCGACACCAATTTTTTCGCCGATCTTCAAGTCACCGATGTTTTTCCAACCGTCAAACACTTTCATCGGGTGGTTATCTGTGGCGACGATCGACCGTCCCGTTTTTGTCGTTACGCGGTAGGTCTGCCGCACTCCGTTCCAGACGACGTCTTTAACATTTCGGTGGACCAACTTTTGGTTTTCATCAAGTGCATGAACGACGAACGAACGTTTCGTTCGAAAGAGTCCCTCAACGGTCACTCGTTCGCCGGTTTCTGCATGGACGACGATGGTGTCGCCAACAACGCATTTATTGAACCCGTAGCCCGCGAACTTGACGATCAGGTTCCAGATGTCGTCAGCGTCTTTTTCGGCCAAGCCGTTTTCGACCGCGCCGACGATGAAGGCGTCGTGGTTTTGGTTGATCAGCGACTCTTTCTTTTTGCTGATCGCCTTGATGCAGGTGTACGCGTTTGCCAGCGGGATCTTGCCCAAGCGGTTCAAGATCCGCATGACTTGTTCCTGATAGACCATGATCGAATTGGTCTCTTCCAGAACTTCCTTCAGCACCGGGTGCTTGTACTCGGGCTGCTGACGCCCGTGCTTGATGTTGACGTAGTCGTCGACCATGCCGCCTTCAAGCGGTCCCGGTCGATAAAGCGCCGCGGTCGCAATGATGTCGTTGAACGTGTCGGGTTTCATTCGGCACAACAAGTCACGAATGCCGCCGGATTCCAACTGGAACACGCCCTTCGTTTCGCCTCGCTGCAGCAGCGCGTACGACGCTTTATCGTCGAGCGGAAATTTCAGCGGGTCGACCGTCTTGCCGGTCGTCTGTTCGATCAACTTCACCGTCCGCGACAAGATCGTCAGGTTGCGAAGGCCCAAGAAGTCCATCTTTAGCAGACCCGACGCTTCGACGTCGTTCATCGACCACTGCGTGATGACGTCTTGCTTGCCCGGCACCCGCGTCAGCGGCACGTACTCGGAAAGCGGCTTGTCCGCGATCACGACCGCGGCGGCGTGCGTGCCGACGTTTCGCGCCAGACCTTCGATCTTCATCGCCAGGTCCAACAGCTCGCGGACTTCGGCGTCGGCGTTGTAAGTCATCTTCAAGTCCGCGCTCTTTTCGAGCGCCTTTTTGATCGTGATCTTCAGCTCGTCCGGCACCATCTCGGTGATCTGGTTGACGCGGCCGAGTGGCACGCCGAGCGCGCGGCCGACGTCCTTGATGGCCGCCTTCGCCGCCAGCGTTCCGAACGTTCCGATTTGGCAAACCATGTCATTGCCGTATCGTTCTTTGACGTAGTCGATGACTTCGACGCGGCGTTCTTTTTCAAAGTCGATGTCGATATCTGGCGGCTCGGTGCGACTTTCGTCCAAAAATCGCTCGAACAACAAATCGTATCGCAGCGGGCAAACGTGCGACATGTAAAGCGCGTAACACACGATCGCGCCGACGCCGCTGCCCCGCGCGGTCGCGCTGATGCCGATCGATCGGGCGTGATTGACGAAGTCCCAGACGATCAAAAAGTAAGTCGGATAGCCGAGCTTTTCGATGACGTCGAGTTCGCGATCCAGCCGCGCCATCACTTCATCGGAAAGCTTGCCGTCGACGATCCGTTCGTTATCGTCTTCGTACCGTTCCAGCAGCCCTTTGACGCAAAGCTGACGCAGGTAGTCCAGCGGCTTCAACTGGTCGGGACATTCAAAGTTGGGAAAATAATACTTGCCCAGTTCGATATCGATGTCGACCGAGTCGGCGATCTGCTGGCTACGCGCGCAAGCGTCTTCCAACCCAGAAAAACTTTCGTACATTTGATCGGGACTGCGCAAGAAGAACTGATCGTTCTCCATCTTCATCCGCGACGTGTCCGTTCGGAAACGTCCGGTGTTGATGCACAGCATGATGTCTTGGGCTTCGCTGTCCTCTTGATTGACGTAGTGACAATCGCTGGTCGCGACCAGGGGAATGCCCATTCGCTTGGACATCTCGACGGCCCCTTCCAACTGCAATCGTTGGATGTCCAGGCCGTTGTTCATGATTTCGATGAAGTACCGTTGGCCGAAAACTTTTTGGAACCAGCCGGCGACATCGCGAGCTTCCTTTTCGACCTCGGCGGTGTCGATGCCCTTCATCACGGCGCGGCTGAACTCGCTGCTGACGCAGCCCGACAAGCACACAATGCCCTCGTTGTACTTTTCCAGAATTTCCTTATCGATCCGCGGCTTGAAGTAAAATCCTTCCAGCGACGCGGCGCTGGCCAGTTTGATCAGGTTCTTGTAGCCGGTCCGGTTCTTGGCCAGCAGCGTCAAGTGATAGCTGGCGTCCTTGCTGCTGCTGGCACCGCCCTTGTCGAACCGCGATCCCGGCGCGATGTAGGCTTCGTAACCGATGATCGGATTGATCTGCGCGGCTTTCGCCTTGCGATAGAACTCCAGAGCCCCGTGCAAATTGCCGTGATCGGTCAACGCGAGCGCGTTCATGCCGTGATCGACCGCTCGATTGACCAACCGCCCGATGTCGCCGGCCCCGTCCAGCAGCGAATAGTGGCTGTGGCAATGCAGGTGAACGAACGGCTTAGCCGGCGGTTTGGTTGCCGTTTCGGTGACGATGTCGGTCATCGGAACTTCCTTGTCGGGTGGTCACGGACGGGGGGCAAGGGAACGGCGAAAATGGCCGCCACACGCCATCGTTTTAGACTACCCCGGCAGCCCCGGCGACCGGATCAAAATCATGCCGCGAACATCGTTTTTTAGGACTCATCCGACGGGCCCTTTTCTGAAAGCTCATTGGACACTGGAAAGATGGCTCGACAACCTGCGTCCTGGATCTCAAGCACGCTTTCGACGGATGAGCCATCAATTTAGGCTACCGGCCGATATTTCACCCATTTCGAGCTTCCGTGACGAGTGTTGATCAGATACTGAACGGCAACTCGGACGATTTTACAAAGCACAGCGTACTGAGAAAAACGATTTCCAAGGTGGCTGTCATGGGGGAGCTGACTTTTGTTTGGCGGGAGACTGGAGGCAGTCAAGCATCGACCAGACGCATCATCACCTTTGAAAAAGGTTGCCCGATTCAATGTGACAGCTGGATTCACATTGAGTAAAAGACGGACAGAATCATGCCGCATGACTCTGTTTTCACCAGCTGGGAGACATTGAACGGATTAATGTTCCCCACCAGAGTGAGTGGTGCAAAGCGGGGCAAGCATAATCCAGCTGAAATCGACTTCAAGCATCATTGGAGCAAGCCAGGGATGCTCGATAAAAACCTATTTTTAGTCGAGAGCCTCGGCAAACTGCCGGTTGATCTTTGTACTCTTCCTTGAGCAGGCATGGCCTGACGCACGAAACAAACTTCAATGATGGAGCCATCAGAAGGGACGGAGGTTGTTTCAGCGAACCAAACGTCATTCCACTTTTCCCATCGGTCCCACTTTATCAAGATTCGTAACGGCGGCGGGAACGCTAATCTGCGCTGATGGAACACTCATGGGGAAACCGGGTTTGCGAGTGAACCGACCAGTCAATTTTCCCATGATCGAACGCATCAAGATTAGTGTGCGATTAGTAAAGATCAGTGTTCCAAAACCTATTCAGAATTGTCAATATTTCATACGAATGACAGACCCGAGGAAACGCCGTTCCACTTTCCCCGTCGGTCCCACTTTCTCAGGCTTTGTGATGGCGGCGGGAACGCTAATCCTCGCTGATGGAACACTAATAAACAAACCGGGTTTGCAAGTGAACCGACCAGTCAACTTCCCATGATCGAGTGCATCAAGATTAGTGTGTGATTAGCGGAGATCAGTGTTCCAAAACCTATCGAGAGCACCAAAGATTTCCTATTGGTCACGGATTCGTGGAAACGTCGTTTCACTTTCACTGGCTTTGTGATGGCGGCGGGAACGCTAATCCTCGCTGATGGAACACTAATAATGAAACCGAGGTCGCAAGTGAACCGACCAGTAAACTTCCCATGATCGAGTGCATCAAGAATAGTGTGCGATTAGCGGAGATTTGTGTTCCACAACCTATCGAGAGCATCCAAGATCTTGAGACGCTAGCCACTGGTACTGTTGAACAATTGTCAAGGATGCAACGCTTCTGTTCTGCTATGAACATTGGATCCAGCGCGGTGAAGGTGGAAGTCCCGCCTTTCGGTGCCTTCACTTTTGTTTGCCGAGCGGCGTTGGACAACGATCCAACTTTATCGACGACTGCAGCCCTTCTATATCATCCATCGATTGGTTTAACAATTCTTCAGCGATCGGCTGATTGACTGAAAACCAATTGAACTTCACGTTGATCAATTTTTTGTATTCAATGACACGATCACCTTGTTTGAACGCGGAGGGGGTTTCGTGCCAAACCGTGTCTGGAAGCAGTAAGTCATTGTGCGTGATCCAGTCGTAGCTTTCCTCCCATTCGGTATATCGCAGCGGGTTTTTGCGAGCAACGTAGTCTGTGATCAACGCTTGCCGAACTGGGGCTAGAAGTTCCGGATTCCACGTCCACTCGGTGTACGTCAACGCTTGGTCCGGACGAGCCATTGGCATTTTGAAGATGAATTTCATATTGCCATCGGTACCCCTTAGCAAGGAACTTCCGGGGTAGCAGGCTTTTCGGACACTCGCCACCAATCTGCCGACTTCCGGTGATTGGGACCCGAAGCTGGTGAACGCCAAATTTGAAAACGCCAAAAGGTTAAGTTCTCTTTCGGCGGCCAAGCTTTCCCAGTCCTCCACTGCAACTGGAGGTGACGCCGGATAGGGAAAGTATCGAAACCGAGATTTGTTGTCCGCGAATATAACCGCGATCGACTGCACCCCTTTTCCTTCTTTCATTTCACCAGCAACCTTCACTGCACCCTTCTTAACTATGGTTTCACCAAAGTACCAGTGCTTTCCGACTTTCCGATCAAAGCGATATCGGTGCAACGATAGCGTTTCCTCAAAGTCACCGAGGCCACTCACATCGTCCACGCGATCAGCGAATTCCTCGACGCGGATTAATACGTCGCCTTGCTGGATCGCAGCGATCTGTGAGGTAAAAGCGTCAATCGAACTGGACATGTACTCTTCCGCCACACTCGGCGAACAGCAGATTGTCGCGGTGACAAGAATTGATAGTTTGAACCCGAACTTGATACACGCTACTTGAGTCAACATTGCGAGAACTTCCAAAGCTAGTTCATGAATGAGATTTGGTTTTCGGTCTGCCAAGACTGGGTTGGGTTACGAATTTGGAATCGCAGCTTTGGAAGAGGCTCGGAGCTGCGTTCCGTATCTGGCTGCGGCGCAAATTTCGTGTTTGCTGGCATCGAAACGCTGACTGAATAGATGCCATTGCCCAAGTGTTTCGATTTGCATTCGATGGGCTTGTCGTCAATCGAGCAACCGATGACCGATTGCGGGCCACTGGCGTCGGTCAGACGCACCATCGCGCGGGCCGTGTAAGGTGTGGAGGGTTCTTGTTGCGTGAAGTACAAAACGGAGGGGCTGACTTTCACCGAACTTGCCGCACGAACGATCAAGTTCATCGCGGCCGCAGCGGGCGGAGAAACGGATGTCAGCGATACCGTTCCGACGTATTCGGCGTTTTCACGCATCGCGTCCGGCGGAAGCGATCCCGTCAGCGAGAAACTTGAATTCCGCTTTTCAATTTTAAAATCAATATGCCCGAGCGATTCGCTGGCGTCGATGATCACGTCTTCGGCAACGATGGCAGGGGTGATAAGAAGGGGTACCGAGAAGGTTCGTTTTGTCGACTGGGGCTCGAATTCAACAAATGAAACGGGGTTTGGAATGACCAGCAAGTCTTTCAATCGATACTTAAAACCCAACGAAAGCTGAGCTCGGCCCTTCAGCTCGAAATTGACGGCGTAGAGAAGGTGGCTTATTAAACTTGTCGCCCGCGTCTCGATCCGGAAGTCGATGATCGTTTCGCATTTGGCCAGCAGGGTGAAGGTCTGCAAAGACGGCTTCAGGCATCCGCAACCCCTGTCGAAGCCAAGCACTTCAAGCGTTTCGTCGAACGGATTGTACAATTTGACTCGAACGATCCCTGTTTTGTCTTTTGGGAGGTCGCCCAAGTCAACGTCCGCGCGGTATACAAGTCCAGCCTTGTCATAGATCGTCGCTTCAACCTCGACGAACGTCGGCAACTCCTCGCCGTAAGCGACCATTTGAAGCGAGAACGCAGAGAGCGTGCTCAATAGAAGAACCACCCATGCACGCTTCATCGTAAGTACCCTGACCGTTGGTCAACACGCACCAAGAAACACAACACCGGATCGCCAGCAACCTAGCCACAAGCAGCAAGTGACGCGAGATAGCACCTTGCTTCGGTTACTTCGGGGATGGTACCGGTTGCATCGAGCGAGTCAATGGTTTTTTTTAAAAAACAAAAGTCTTCCTGGCTGCCGCACTCTCTGCCGTTGGCTTCCAGGTCAACCGGATCAAAATCATGCCGCGAACATGCTTTTTCATACAAGCAATGACCTGATCAGCGTTTTAGGCGGCCTCTTGATCGACTCATTTTCCGCGCGGTTGGTCGTTCAACTTTGGGTCACCCGAATAAGGTTGACGCTCGAAGATCACGTCGTCGGATGTCCGTGGGTCGCCGGTTGTTGTCAGGTAGTCGATCAGACGGAAGTTGAGTCCTCGTTCGACTTCGACCAAATTGCGATCGTTCGCCAAGTTGTTCATGCAGTGCGGGTCGGCCTTGATGTCGTAGAATTCGATCTTCGGGCGTTGCCCGAACGCTTTGTCAAAGGCATCGGGGTCTTGGGCTTGATGCAGCGCGATCCACGCTTTGGTGGGACTGGCGTCCATGTCGGCGAACGCCACGTGGGTATCTTCGCGGAGCTTTTCTTCGCTGGGCAGGCTGGCCGGAACCTTTGATCCGGGCGCGTCCGACCCCGCCAATCCATAGCCCGGTGCGGTGCCCATCGGCCAGCGGTCGGGTTCAAAATTGATGATGTAAAGGTACTGGTCCGTCCGAATCGCGCGATGCGGATACGGTTTGAATCCAGTGCGTGCCTCCGCGACGTGGCGTTCGCGTCCGGTGTAGACGGCATCACGCTTCGCGTCGACTTGACCCGACTTGTCGCTATTGAAAATGGGAACCAGGGAGCTGGCGATCATCGTCTTGGGGGCTTCGACGTTGGCGACTTCCATGAACGTGGGCGCGAGGTCGGGCAGCGAGACGAAGTCGTCGACGACTCGGCCAGGCGATTTGATTCCTTTGGGCCACCGGATCGCGAGCGGCACCGCGGTTCCCGCATCGTAAAGATTGCACTTGCCTCGCGAGACACCCGGCACGCCGTGGTCGCCGCTGACCACCAGTAACGTGTTGTCGTATGCACCAACGCGTTTGAGCTCTTCGATCAAGACGCCCAAGCCCGCATCGAACGCTTGGACTTCGCCCAAGTAATCCGCCATGTCTTCGCGGATCGTATGGACATCGGGCAGGTACGGCGGCAAACGGCCTTTCAACTTATCCGGATCGATCTTCCAGAGTTTCTTGCCACTTCCGGCGATCCATTTGCGGTGCGTGTTGGTTGGCCCGAACCAGTAACAAAACGGATCGTCGGCTGCATCCAGTTTTCCGTCGTCGTCGGCGTCCAAGAACGACCGGATGTTCATGCGGACTTCGTTTAGAAGCGTTTTCTTGGCGGCATCATGATCCGCGCTCTTCATCACGTTTTGCGAGAATCCGTTGAACTTTCCGCCGTGTTTGTTGAACGATTTTTTCTTGCCGCCGTGGGGCGCGTTGGCGGGCTCGCCCGGGCCCCAAACTTTGTAGGTGTGTCCGATGCGGTAACCGTCCGCTTCCAGCAGCAGCGGATACGCGGGAATCGAAAAATCCCAGATCGCGTCTCGCAAAATTGACGCCCGTTCGCATCGCCAAAACGGCTGGCCGGACAACAACGAACTGCGGCACGGCGTGCAGGACGGTGCGCTGACGAAGGCTCGCGTGAACAGCACGCCGTCTTTTGCGACCGAGTCGAAGTTCGGCGTCGACACCAAGTCATGAAGTCCATCCGGTTCCAGCGATGCGTAGGCGCTCGCGTACTTGCCCCAATCATCGGCAAACGCCATCACGATGTTGGGACGATCGGCGATTGCCACCTCCATGGTGCTCAAGAACGTCGCAATGGAAGCGAGCAGAAAAACGCTGACTTGCGAAATGGAAATTGGTTTCTTCATGATCGCGATTGCTACAGTGAGGTTTCGGACGACTCGAGCGATCCGTCTACGATAACGAACCTCGCTTGCGTGATGCGGCATCGGACCCGAAAATGCATGCCGATCAAAATGGAAATGGAACCAAGGCGGAAAACATGAGCGACGAGAACAAAAACAGCAGCGGTGACTTAAACTCTGCGAAGCCGCTGACCGCGGTCGCGCGGCGAATCTTGGGCGTGCTGGTGGAAAAGGCGAAGACGACGCCGGACAATTATCCGTTGACGTTGGCGTCGCTGATCAGCGGCTGCAACCAAAAGTCAAACCGCTCGCCGCAGATGGACGTCGACGACGAAGACGCGCTTTTGGCGCTCGACGAATTGAAAGCCGCCGGTGCGGCTCGCGAGGTGCAAGGCAGCGGCCGAGCGATCAAGTACCGCCACGCCGCGTACGACTGGTTGGGCGTCGATGGGCCGGGTTCGGCGGTGATGACGGAGCTGCTATTGCGAGGCGCACAAACGCTGGGCGAGCTTCGCACGCGAGCCTCTCGCATGCACCCGTTTGATGACCTGTCCGCGGTCGAGGCGGTCGTGCAAAAGCTGATCGAGCAAGGCTTGATCGAAGCGATCACGCCGGCGGGCCGAGGCCAAACGTTCGCACACACGTTGTACACGCCCCAGGAACGCCTGTACCTGGAAGCTCGCATCGAAAAGCAAGCCGCCGCGGCGGAATCGAATGCACCTGCGTCGACATCGAAACCCAGTTCCAATCCGGTCGATGGACTGCTGGCTCGATTGGAAACCGTCAACGAACGCATTGATGCGCTGGAAAAACGGATTGCGGAACTGGAGAGTTGACAAACCAAACTGGCTCGCATCCTCCCCTTCTCCAAGTGATCCGCGAAGAGCCTTTTGACGTTGGGCAGAAATAAGGCTCATCCGTAGGAAGCGTGCCCGTTGCCGAAAATCGAGGTTTTTTGAGGATCGCGGTAGGGACGGCCGTTGCCGGCCGCCCCCCGCACAGATCCGTACTCGAGCATTTAACTCATACGGCTCCTCCATTAAGGCAAAACGATCACAGCGGTATGCTGCTACCAGTCGCGTCGACCGCAACCCAGGGCGACGTGTTGCCCGGTTCAAAGCCCGGCACGTCCAGGTCGTGACCAACTTCCCCTTTGGCGACCGCCTTCCCTCGATCGACTCCGCCGCGGCGGTTGCCGCGTTGTTCGCCGATGTCAACAGTACTACGCAGTCATCAGACTTCCCGTCAGCGTTCATGACAGCCTTACCCTTGCGGTTCGCTGTCCGCTGTGGCAGTTAGCCCAACGGGCTCTGCACCACAGGCCGATGGGACCTCCCGGTTCTCGTGTTTGGAATTTTCCACGCATGCACAGGTTCAACGACTCCGCCAGGTCCGAATCACGCCTTGCCGTTAACGGTGTGCCCGATGTTGCCTTCCCCCTGCCATGACAGGGTCGGCACCTGAGAACTCTGATTTCGGCGCTCATTAGCTGGCCTACGCTTCCTCCCGCACGGACGCTCAGCGCGCGGACGTTACCGCCCTCGCACCTCCGCCGGAGGCCGAAGTAGTTGGCTAGACCTTCTTCGTAAGAAACTTTCATTCTCGATTCCAAACCGGTTTATCCCGGCACTCCATGGCTCCAGTGTCCAATGATGATCGACAAAGAGCCCTCAGCGGACGCAAGTCCGCTGGGGGCCGGTCACACCATGGGCGCGCCGTCGGCCGCGATATCCCTTGTCTAGTTGCACCTCTGCAGAGCTCGACTCCGTTTTTCACGGCAACGGCAGTTTACCAATCCATGGCCCCCCGTTCAAACGATCATTGGACACTGGAGCCATGCCTTGAAAACCTCCCAAGCACCCTTCCGACAAATGAGCCCGCTTTCCTCCCGATTGAAAAGAGACTTCAAGCGATCCGTCGCACATCGACAATCAGCAAGGGCGTCGCGGCCACCGGCACTTGAGCTAAAAGGGAAAAGTTTCCTTTTTTGCTTGCCCCCCCCTCTGCACCGGTACACTTTCGTTGGATCTGATTCAGCCTCGTCCAAGGACTCGACTCATGCAAGCCAATCGTCGTCTGCTAACGTTTTTGTGCATCTGGGTTTGGTCGCCAATTTTTGTCAAAGCAGAAATTGTGTCTAGCATCGAGCTTTCGGTAACACCCGAATCGTTCGGCGGCCAATATCGAGCTGTGGTAGACGCCGGTGCGTTAACGCTTGGGTCCGAACACAATGTCACGCTAACTATTCACAACCCGACAAATGAGGATATGAAATTTGATGAGATTGTCCCTAGCTGCTCATGCTTGAACGTTCGTGTCGACTCGACCGTTCTGCCGGCCTCCGGTTCGATACAGTTGAGTTTCAAAGCACCCGTGCCAAGTAGTATGCGAGAAACCAACGCAAATTGGAGGATCTCATTGAACGGCAAGTCGAGCGGGCGTCCACGCAACCTTTACGTTCTTGTACAATATCAGGTCGCAGGAATGTTACAGTTTATGGACCCTCGATCTGTTTTAGAGCTAAGTGCGCTTGTCGACAAACGCACGTTCGAGATACCGCTGCTGGTTACCGAACCGGTGGCGATTGAGAATCTTGAAGTTTTAATGCCCGATGAGCTAAGTGGGGTAGAGGGAAAGTTCATAGACAGTAACGGCAAAGTCTCTTTAAGACTTGAAGTAGTGTCGTCGAAGATTGAGCGTAGCTATTCTTCTGGAAGAGTGGGCGTGATTGATACGAAAACTAGCAAGCATGCCGAAATCGTCGTTGTATTGAGGAAGCGTGATTCCGTACGTGTATTGCCAACTACACTCCGTTTGTTGCCTGAGGAGGACGCCGGCGATGGAAGTCGGTGCTTTACCGCATTCATTGAATTTGATGTTCCGTCCCCTTCGAGGGCGGATGACTCCCCCGCACCTACCCGATCAATGATGGTTGATGCTGCAATCCACGAAAGCCCCATTGCGTTGAACATTACCAAGGTATCCGATGGTTTCATAAAAGTTCGTGGAAAGTTGACGGATAAGCAAATCGAGTCGCTAAAAACAAAAGACCCGGACGAGGTGAAGTGGAATTTCCGGGCGTTAAATCTTAACAGCACGTTGAAGAGTCGTGTTCGCTACTAGTTTTCTGTTTCAGGGTTACTACTAAGGGATGGTGTGCGATGCGTTTGCAAATGTTCATGGGTTTGGCATTGGTGGCAGGCTGGGCGAGTGCCGATACCTGCTACGAGAATGGATCAATCTCGTGCTACGACTTGGCGGGCTCTAGCACGCCGTCGCAATGTGACACGACGGAATGCGAACCTTTGGTTGTCATGGGATCGATTGTAGGTTACAAATGCCCTAGCGGCTCGGAAGATGTGGAGTTCAACGGCGATGTGGGAATTGCGGTATGGTCTGACGAAGGCTACGAAAGCGCGGTTACTATGCCTGGGACAGAAAAAGATTGCGTCGCAACTAGGCCTTGCCAGAGTCTTTGCTGGACAGTTTCTCAGAATGGAACTGACTATTGCTCTCCGAGTGACACCGCCCTCTGGAGTTCCTCAGACCCTTATCTGGATACGATAGCGACCGGAAACTACTGTTATAGCTACGACGGTGGGTATTGATCGCATTTGAGTCTGATGCTCAGATTGCTTTTGATTGTTCCGCGTCAAGTTTACTAACGGGGATTTTTCAAAGGTCTTTCAGGATCGTTTCCCGTGTGGCGAGTGTAGTCTAATGTGGCAGCGTGGTTGGCGCACGATGATGCCGGACGCCGCCGCATTCGACTATTTCGATCAATAGCATATCGCGGCCACTGTCGTATTGCTGTTTTTCGACGAATAGCTCGCTATGCCCAGAAATATGGGCGTCGAATCCTCGCGGCAAGTACGAATTTATTCATTTGGCTCGTTATGTGCTATGGCTTAAGTGCTATGGCCTACGTCTTGGTAGGTCAGCAGTGGCCCTTCGGACGCAACGGGCATCTAAAGGAAACTTCTCGCAATCTTTCTCGCAACTAATAGATGTGGTCCCAAATGTTCCGTGCTCTTCCGCTGTTGTTTGGATCGTTGTTCGTCTTTTGCATTTTTGCGTCAGTTTGTTGCTCGCAAACACCCGGCCGTGAAGAACTTGATTCATATCTACGCGTTCACAAGCTGAATTGGTCTGCGGTGGAGAAAATGGATGTTTGCGTTCGTACCGAGACAACACAAGAGCCCGCTGCTCGAAGTGGCTTTGCGAAAATTACTCACGAACGCTTTGTCTTTGATTGGACGCAGAAGCGTTTCGCATACGCTAGATTTGGCGAGCGATCGAGCATGACGGACGACACAAATCGAATGACTGAGCAGGTAGGTTTTATTGTGAAAGATGGCCTTGTCCGTACATCAACCCGTTCCTCTCCAATTAAAAAACCGCAGCAACTGCAAGACCTGTCGAAGCTTTTCGATGAGTTTCTTGTTCCTGACTTGCGATTGACGATGTTCCCTCGATTGAACCAGGGCAGGAGCTTGCCTTGGGGTCGGCGGTACGAATCTCAATTTGATTGGACGGCACAAGAGACGAAGGACGTCAATTCGCTTGGATTGACCACGAACGGAACCATACGTTTCTCGGTCTTCGACGAACAAAAGCGTGGTTCAAGATACGAGTTTGACGTCACGACTTTGCTTCCGAAGCGTACCGAGTTGATCTCCGAGTTGGTGCGTCTTGATAATTCGGATCAGCCGCATATCAATGATCGGGAAGACTACCAGTGGACGTTGATCAACGGAATTCACCTTCCCGCGGAGATCCTTGGAGAGTATTTGGAACGGCAAACGAGTGTCGCTGGCCCTGACCTCGAGCGCCTCCTCAAAGAAGCGAAGGATCTGTCGGCTGTCAAAAAGTTGTTCCAGGATGCGAAGGGGACTCGCGACGTGCATTTTCATTGGTTTTCAGTCAATGAAGATTTAAACGACGATCGTTTTGACTTTTCTCGATTGGATAACCCAAGCGAGTTTGTGCGAATTGCAGACCCCAATGTCAATGGAGCGACGGATATAAAATAGCGAGTCAACAGAAAGATAGGTGGCGTATGCTTCCAGCTTGCGGTCGGTCGACATCTCAGGCTGGAAGCATACGCCATTTTTCAGCATGGACTACTGTTTTATTCGCCCGATCATTCCGCCGCTGCGGGTTGTCCGATCGAGACTTTGCCGAGGGCGTCCAACCAGCAAGATTTCGCTTGCCCTCACCACCGGCATGATCCATATCCCTTCGTTGAATTCAAACTTGGCTACTCGGGGGACTAGGGCATGGCATCGGAACGACCCAACACGGAACGACCCAACACGGAACGCAAAGCACTGGCCGTCAACTTGGACGCTCGACGCTACGGATCGTTCGCCGAGATCGGTGCCGGACAAGAAGTCGTGCGATGGTTCTTTCGCGTCGGTGGTGCCGCCGGGACGATCGCCAAGAGCATGTCCGCTTATGACATGTCCGTCAGCGATGCGATCTATGGCCAGTGCGATCGCTACGTTTGTCGTCAACGTCTGGAACAGATGCTGGACCGCGAACACAGTTTGAACTTGGAACGTCTGCGTGAGAGCCGCGGTGACACGACGGCGTTCTTTGCGTTCGCCGATACCGTTTCGGCACGAAACTTTCACGGCACCAACGACTGCCACGGTTGGATGGGCATTCGATTTCAAGCCCACCCGCGCGATCAAGATAGCGAGATCATCCTTCACGTCCGCATGTTGGACACCGAAAATTCGCTGCAACAGGAAGCACTCGGTATCGTCGGTGTGAACTTATTGTACGGCGCGTTCTTCCTGAACCACGAACCCGATCAGTTGATCGAATCGCTGCTGGATAATTTGACGACGCGACGCATCGAAATCGACATGATCGAGTTCAAAGGCATCGCGTTCCGTCACGTCGACAACCGCGTGATGAGTCTGCGATTGGTCCAACTGGGCCTGAGCAACGCGGCGATGTTTTCGGCCAGCGGCGAAGTGCTACAACCGTCTGAAGTGCTTTACAAAAAGCCGATTTTGGTTGAACGCGGCAGCTTCCGTCCGCTGACCAACGTCAACATCGACATGTTAGATGCAGCGAAAGAGAAGTTCGTGCTGGAAGAGGGTGTCGACGCAAACGAAGTCGTTTCGCTGGCCGAGATCACGATGCGAAACTTGAAGGCCAACGGCGAAATCGACTTGCGTGACTTCTTGGCGCGCGTCGACATGTTGGCCGCTTGCGGGATGACGGTGTTGATCTCGGACTACTTCGAGTACTACCGTTTGGCGGCTTACCTGTCGCGCTACAGCAAGCGAAAGATCGGCATCACGATGGGTGCGGCCAGCTTGGCCGAACTGTTCGATGACAAGTATTACACGACGCTGGATGGCGGCATCTTGGAATCGTTCGGACGACTTTTCAAGAACGATTTGAAGCTTTACATCTATCCACTGCTCAATCGCGAAACGGGCGAACTGACGACGGTCGACAACTTGCAGATCGCCGATGAACTGCGAACCCTGTACACGTACTTGATCGACAAAGGTTGCATCGAACAACTCGACACGCACGACCCGTCCCACCTGTCGACGTTCTCACGCGAGGTGCTGAAGCAAATTCAAAACGGCGATCCCGACTGGATGAATCACGTCCCGCCGCAGGTGGCCGAGCTGATTCAAACTCGCGGGTTCTTTGGCTGTCGTCGAATGCCGGCAGCGAAGGCTGGACTATCAGGGCCGGCACCGATCGCACCTGCCGCGGGTTTGCTGACGTCGATGCCAACGTTCGTTGGTGGTTGATCAGAAAAGGGGCTACTTCGCCATCGTCCAATCGCACAACGAATCGACGGAGTCGGCTCCTCCGTCGCGTTTCCACGGGTCGAGTTGGGCTTGGGATTTCAGTTGTTGGCCTCGACGCATCGGTGTGACGAAGAAGCGGCTTTCGATTTCCGGCAGCGCCGTCATGTCGCCCCAAAGTTTTTCAAACTGGGCGACCGGATAGATGTCTTCTTGCGCGTGACCCCAACGTTTCTTCACGTCCTTGAGCGTGATGTAAGTCGGCAATCGCGTTGCCATGTCGCGGACGGCGGCATCGACCTTCGACTTGTCGGCCAAGTCGTTGCGAGTCAATCCGAAGGCGGCCAGCAAGCCGTCGATCTTGATCCACGTCGTCATCGAGTTGTAATACGTCAGCGCGAACTCGGCTTGTTCGATCGGCATCGCCAAGCCTTCAACCAACCTCGGACGACCGTCGACCAACGCCAAGCCGCCGCCGCGATCTTCCAACCGGCGACCGATCACTTCAAAGGACAACGTGTTCCCGCCATCGATGTGCATGCCCAGCAAGCCCGCATCGACGCTGGCCCCGAGCGTGTCGATGTTGTGAAGCAGCAGGTACTGAAGACTGGACTGTCGGTCGATCAATTGCTTCAGCGTTCCGTTGCGAAGCAGGTTCGGAATCTCGTACCAGTGCCCGACCGGGTGGATGCACTGGCTGGGCAAGTTGTCGGTGTAGTCGTTGCACTCGCCGGCGGATTTCGCCCAGCCGATCAACGCGCCGCGAACGCTCTCGCGAACCTTTTGTTGCTGCTCGTCCAAGACCTGTTGCGACGTTTCCTCCCAAAGAAAACGCAAGTCGCGAACCGTCGGAATCATCCGCAAGCCGACGCTGCGTCCCGTCGAAACGTAAACGTCATCTCCGAAGCCGAAGCGATCGTTCGCATTTAAGAATTCGCGAATCGGTGCATCGGTCAAATGGCTGGTCGTGAAGACATGCGGGATCGTGCCCCCGTGTCGCCGAGTCGTCTTGCGATTCTTGGCCAGGTGAACTTCCAGGAAACTGCGATGGCGTCCGGCGAAGCGATAGAACGGATGCAGCGCCTTGCAGACGCCGGCACCCTCGGTCCAGCGACTGCCGACGCCGGCGGCCAGCGTCACGACGGCGATCTGGCCGTCGCGGATCGCGGCGGCACCGAGATCGGCGTATTTTTTGTCGATGCCTTCGCGAACGTCGGTGACGTGTTGCGGGCCGACATCGCGAATCGTGGTGTTGGCGGGCAAACGGTTTTGAGCCAGCCCGATTCGGCCGCCGCGAAGTTCTTCGCGAATCGTTTCGTGTTGCTGGCGATCGAAACCGGACGCTGCAAGAACGTCGGTTAGCGAGCCCGATGATCCGGCGTTCGAATCGCCCTGCGGCAGGATGCTGGCCAGCAACGTTTTCGCGGTCGTATCATCCGCGCTGGCGGCACACCTGCGACCGATTTGTTCCAGCTCGATCCGCCGCCCCATCGGCAAGTCTCGCATCGGTGTCCGCAGCAGCGACGGCAGCACGAGCGCGTAATAGCGATCGGGCATCACCGCCGCGTCGCCGGACAACAACGTCGCGAACGATCCGTTGTCGTTGATCGCAAAGTCGTACACGACCGGATCCATCGCGAAGGGCAAGCGACGTTTGTAAGCTTCGCTTGGTCGCGATCATGGCGGCGCCGAGCCAGTCTTGGGCTTCGGGTTTGATCGCCGGATCGAAGATGAATCCCATCCCGCCGCCGGCCATGCCGCCCAGCATCCAAAAGCCCCAGAACTTGTCGCCGTACTTTTCACGGCACTGATCGATCAGCGAATCGGTGAAGCGATTGGTGGCCCACGGAATGATCGCTTGCAACGGTCCTTCGAAGTTGGTGGTGGTGACTTTGCCGACGCGGCGGATGTCGCCGTTCCGGATCGCATCGGTGACGTCGTCCAAGATCGTCATCGCTTCGCTGCGAGCCTTCCATTCGCGTTCGCTGCGCAGCAGGTAATGCTCGGTCACCATTTCCAAAATCGGCCCGACGTTTTGCGCCATGCCGCCGTGGACCAGCACCAAGCTGTCTTGGATTTTCTGTCGCGTTTGCGGGCTGGCCTCGTCGTCGCCGAACACATGATGGACCGGCATCAACCGGCCGCGCGAGATTCCGAATTCGGGATCACCCGCTTCGGCCGCCGCGCCGCGGATCAGCTTGATGCCCGGCCAAACGCCGCCGGAATCTTGCCAGCCGCCCCCGCTGCCGCCGATCCATTCGCCAAGGATCGCGCGAGCGGCCACTAATCGTCGATCAGCTTCGGTCAGCGGTCCGGCCAGCGATCTGGACTTGCCCGGTCGCACGCATCAAGACCGAAATCAACGAGCCCAGCAGATTCGTCGACACGGCCAAACGAGACCCTTGCGGGATGTCGTTGATCTTGCTGACCAGTTCGATGCCGCGTCCGGGGCCGACGACGCGAGCGAGCAAGTCGCCGATCGATTGGCGGCATCCTTCCAGTCCCGGTGCGACGACGCCCGACGCGATCACGGCGGCTTTTAACAAGCCCAAATAGTCGCGAGCAAAATCGAACATCTCGGCGATCGTTTCGACTTCCGTGGACGCGCCCAAGTCGACGCTGGTCAGCCGAATGACGGGCCGGTCGATGACGCGAAAGTAGGTTTCGATCGGCGGCTTTGGCGAGTCGTCGCGTCCTCGCACTGCCAAGTCGACCGAAACATTTAGAACGCGAGCCCCTTCGGGGAAGTCCATCCCTAAGAAAAAAATGTCGCTCCACGCGCTGTGCGAAAAGTCCATCCGCACCGCCGTCGTTTCGTTCAAGATCGGCATCGTGCCCGACGACGGATCGACGCTTAATAGTTCCGGTCGAATTCGCAGCGGGTGATCGGCGGGGTGACCGAGCCGGAACATCCACTGGTTGCCGCGGACGCTGCGCACGCTGCGTCGGACTTGGTCGGCAAGCGTTTGGAAGCCGAGCTGATGATACGACTGGGCCAGCGCACTGGCGACGGCATCGCTGGGACCATCGCTCGCTTGCGAAGCCAAGAAGACATCGATCGCTTCGATGAACCGACGCGACAGCAGGTGTTCATAACCGTCGTACGGAATCAAACCCGATTGCTTGGGCGATAACCGACGCGGCAGGTGATAACGATAGATCGCGGAAAGATAAAACAACGCGCGAACGCGGTGATACAAGTTTTCTTCGATGCGCCGAAATTGATCGAGCGCTTCGCAGTGCGATAACAGTTCGTCTGCGGAAGCGTCACGGCAAACCGAATCGAGCGATTGGTTGCGAGTCGCGTCGTCATCGGACAGGATGATTTGGATCAGCGGATCCGAATGAGAAGGCTTGTTCACGACGCCGGTTGTCCTTGCACGCGTTGGGTCAGCAAGTCCACCATCTCGGCCAGAATTTGTTCGCGATCGATGCCTGAGATTCCGATCGCGAGTTGCGCTTTCAGCAATCCGTACTTGACCCCCAAGTTGTAACGCGAGCCGACGACTTCGTAGGCGAGGTAACGTCCACGCGAGGGCAACATCGCGGCGGCGTCGGACAGCGTCGGCATTTTCTCCAGCGGCGTCGACGGCGCGGACGCCGCGTCGAAAGCGCTGGCCAAGCGATCCAATAGCGGCATCACTTCGTTGGTGAAAACGTGCATGCCAAAGAAACCGAGATAATGTCCGACACGAAGGCCGGGCGTGACCAACTCTTGCTCGGCAAACGTCGGCGTCGGCTTTTCGACCACCCGTTCGATTTCGTAAAGCCGTTCGCGGCGTGGCACGTTCGGACCGCTGACGACGCCAAAGTACGGCAGATTGTTTTCGCGAGTCGCTTGGACGGCTGACACGCAACATTCAAACTCGTGCGCGACGTCGACCAGTTGTTTGGCGCATGGCCGGGCTTCGTTGCTGACGTACAAGTGGTCGCCGACCAGGTGCAAAAACGGATCGTCGCCGACGAACGATTTCGCTCGCAAGATTGCGTCGGCGTAACCAAGCGGTTCGGGCTGTGGAACAAATTCCAGCGAACCCAAACGCGACCCGGCGGCCGATTGAAACGCCGCGTGATCGCCCGGTTTGATGACGACACAAACCTCTTCGATGCCCGCCGCGACGGTCTCTTCGATGATCAGTTGCAATGCCGTTTTTTCTTCGCCGTGCCCGTCCACCAACTGTTGCAGCGGCAAGCGGTTCTGGTTCGGAGCGGCCGCGGTGATGACGGCTTTGGTGACCTTCATGGGCAATTCAACAGGAGGGAAAACGATGGTGGATCGGGGACGTGGGAATGACCGCAGCGGTATGGTAATCGCTGAAAAGTTGCCGGCAGACCGGTCAAGCCGATCGTAACGTAAGAAGCGATAGTTCGGGACGACATCGGAAGCGAATCAGGTGCGTTCCGGCTAGGCCTCGCGTCACGTGCATCGTCGTCGGCGTTCGGAAGAAATCGCCGGAGGCGTATCGCGTCCCGTGAAAACTAGGTCCCAGCAGCGGTCCGGCCAGCGGTAATCGGCCCTGCCCGCCGTGCGTGTGGCCGGCCAGCATCAACGTCACGCCGTGCCGCCGCGCCCAACCGAACTGGTCCGGACTGTGGCTCAGCAGCAACCGAAACGGCTCGGCCGGTTCCGCATCGACCGTCGGCCGCTGGTACCACGGGTGTTCGTTGCCGATCAGCAGCGAAGGAACGCCGGCGAGCGTTTTGGGTAACCCGCGGCTGCCCAAATCCGTCCAACCGGCCCGGTCCATCGCCTCGCGAGTCTGCCACGAATCGATGACTCGGGTGTCGTGATTGCCCAGCACGAAATAGCACCCGTCATCGGCCCGCGCCGGCGCAAAGATCTTGCCCAGCCAATCGATGCACGGTTGCTTGTCGATGATGTCACCGGTAAGGGCCATCAAGTTCGGCCCCCACGCGGTCGCTCGCTGGATTGCGTACCCGGCAAAGTCGGGGTGAATGTCACCGGTCAAGTGAATGTCAGAAAGGTGCGCGATCCGGTATCCGTCCAGTTCCTTTGGCATGCCCACGACTGGCAATTCGATCTTGTCGATCGAAAGCTCGAACACTTGGTTCATCGGCAGCTTCGCTTCCCAGCGGCACTTCCGCGATAGCGCCAACTGGTTTGTCACCATTCGTTGCACCGGAACGATCTCGCACTCGCGTCGCACGCGAACCCACTCGAGTCCAAAGATCGGCCGCCACAACAGCCACGGAATGCCGAGCAGCGGATATGCCGAGCAAGCAGACCGACGAATAAGCGGCAAGTCCGATCGGTAACGAAGCGATGGTCTGACTGCCCGACAACCACTGCGTGATCGGCGTCCACCATAGCCAGATCGCGATGACCGGCCAAGCGAGCGTGAAGGCCAGCATCATCTTTGTGATTCGCTTGATCGTTCGTCGAGGCCATCCGAATCCGTTGATGCGGTTGTACGACGACAACATCACCCCGAAGTGCCCCAGCAGCACCGCAATCGCAATCGTCCAAGCGATGGTCGGCGTCATGACGATGTCGACTCCGGTGCAAAGGCTTGTGACGAAGGACAATTCTGAAGCCGGACCAACACTACAGCGCCTTCGGCCACATGAACTCGGTTCGCACCGCATCAACGTCCAATGCCAAACGGCTCCACCGCGAAAGCTTCAACCGAAAGATCGCGATCGCCGCGGTCGACATCTCGATCGCTTCGCCGGACAGCAGACCGGTCAGTTGGCTGATGCCTGGGTTGTGGGCGATCACCATCACGGTGTCTTCGTTTCGAGGCCGATGCGCGATGATGTCAAAGATCGTGCCGGGCGTCGAAAGGTACAGGTCGTCGACAATGTCCAGCGACGTCTTCAGCGACGTTTCCAGCGAAGTCTCCAATGGTGAATCCGCCGACCGCCAAACTTCTCGCATCGCATCTGCCGTTTGACGCGTCCGGACCGCGGACGAACACAGGATCAAGTCGGGGACGTGATTGACGCCGGCAAGCCACCGAGCCATCGCCGGCGCGTCGCCAATCCCGCGACGATTGAGCGGTCGATCGTGATCCGAAAGTGTCGCGTCGGCCCAATCGCTCTTCGCATGACGCATCAAAATCAGCGTTTTGAAGGCGGAATCAGGCTCGTTATCGGTTTTTTGTATTTCGGTGGTCATCTAAATATCTGTTTCTGCCTACAATGCCGCCGTCACCGTGCTGATTTCCATTCGACGAAACAAAAGAGCTTTTCGATGCCAACTTTTATCCGCTGCTTCGTGTTCGCGACCGTCGTTTCCTTTATCAGCGGAATCAGTATCGGTGGAATCGGTTCGGCCAACTGCCATGCCGACGATTGGCCGGGCTGGATGGGACCGAATCGGGATGGAGTGTACCGCGAAAGTGGAATCATCGACGAGGTCCCTGCGGAGGGGCTTCCGGTGAAGTGGCGATTGCCGATCGCGGGTGGGTACGCCGGACCGGCGGTTGCCGATGGCCGCGTGTTCGTGTTCGATTACGAAAGGACGCAGGGCGAAGCGTTCAATAATCCGGGCGAGCGAGCGAATCTGCAAGGCAAAGAACGGCTGACCGCGGTCGATGCCGAAACCGGGAAACCGATTTGGCAATTCGCGTACGATTGTCCCTACAGCATCTCGTACCCGGCCGGCCCGCGTTGCACGCCGACGGTCGATGGCGACCACGTTTACATCCTCGGTAGCGAAGGTGATCTGCACGCGCTACGTGTTTCCGACGGCGGCGAAGTTTGGAAGCGAAGCTTGAAAAATGACTTCGGCGCCGAAGTTCCGATTTGGGGCTTTTCGGCACATCCGCTGGTCGACGGCGACTTGCTTTACACGATGGTCGGCGGATCTGGCGAAGACGGCAAAGGCCAGGGCATCGTCGCGTTTGATAAATTGACCGGCGAAGTGAAATGGAAAGCGATCGATGACAAGGCGGGATACTGTCCCCCATCGATCATCCAGCATGCCGGCACCGCCCAGTTGATTGCGTATCATCCAAATGGAGTGACCAGTTTGAATCCGGTCACCGGCAGCGTTTACTGGAACGTGCCGGTCACGCCCGCGTACGAGATGTCGATCGCTCGCCCGATGGTCGATGGCAATTTCATGTACGCCAGCGGCATTCGCACCGAATCGGTGATGATCGAGCTGTCCGGCGATGCCCCGACGGCAAGCGAACTCTGGCGAGGCGAACCCAAGGCGGCCCTTTACAGTGCCAACGCAACGCCGCTGTTCGTCGACGGGATCCTGTTCGGCACCGATTGCAACGACGGAAATTTGGTCGCCGTCGACGCGACCGATGGATCCCGGTTGTGGACGACGTTCGATGCGACCAAGCCCGGCGAGGATCGATTCATCAAGCACGGCACCGCGTTCATCACTCGCATCGGCGACACCGATCGGTATTTGATTTTTAGCGAGACCGGGGATCTGCTAATTTCACGGATGACGTCAAAGGGATACGAGGACCTCGGCCGCTTTCACGTACTGGAGCCGACCGGCGAATGTTTCGGCCGCAGCGTCGTTTGGAGTCACCCGGCGTACGCGAATCAAACCGCGTTTGCCAGAAATGACAACGAATTGGTCGCGGTAAGTTTGGCGAAATAAACGGTCCCGGAGTGCCCGGTTTTCGGTTCGTTTGAGCCTATGATGGAGTCGGGCTTTTGAACCGGGCTTTGTTTCCAACCTTTGATCGCAGCTTTGATTTTGGCTTTGATTTCGGCGGCGCGAACCTTCGCGTTGCTGTGGGACTCATTCCGGTCGTGTCCGCGTCGTTTTCAGTTTCCGTCGTGTCTCCCCCCTTCACAGGATCCGCCCCGATGGCAGTGACTTCGTATCGCATTGAAGAGTTCTTTGAAGAGCACGACCTGAAGTTCTTCCGCCGCATTGATGAACCGGATGCCGGATCCTGGGTGCTGCTGTTCGGCAGCCAAACGGTGATTACGATCCGGTTGTTGGAGGACGGCGAGTGCTTGTTGTTTCGCAGCCTGCCGATATTGAACCTGGACGAATCCAAGCCTCGCCACCGGGCGAAGGTCTGGGAGACGGTGCTGTCGCGTAACGACAACTTGCTGGTCGGTCATTACAGCGGATCCAAAGAAGTCTGTTTCGAGATGACGTTGCCGATCGAGGACGGCGAGGTTAGCAACGATCAACTCGGACGTATCTTGTCGACCGTCTCACGCGAAGTCATCCGGTTCGGACCGAAGCTGCGGGCGCTGGCGGCGGGCAAGAAAGTCGACTTGGAAGACGACGGGACGTCACGCGGTTCGGATCGTCCGGAAGAGGATGGCTTCCCGAACTTCGCCCAGGACGACGACGAGAGCATCGAAGATCTGATGCAACGTCTGTTCCATCAGGCCGACGACGATAAGGATGACAACCACGACCGCAAGTCATCACCGGACGACGATCTGTAGGGTCAAGACTTTGCCGCCGCGAAGCTAACGCTTGACCTGGTCATCAAGCAATCGGCGGCAATCCACGGCGGCTTGCCGCCATTGGTCTTTCCGGGCGGCCGCGATGATGGACTCGATCGCGATGACCATTTCCGGTTCGCCGCCGGCGCTGGACGCATCGGCGGCCAGCAGCACATCGATTTGATCCAGTCCTTCCACGCTGCGCTGGTTGCAGACTCGGTAAAGCGCCAGCGTCATCGCGTAGTGATCCTTGGACAGTTCGATCGGCGTTCGATAGAAGGTCCATGCGGCGATGGCAACGCACGCGATTACTGCAATCGCGATGCCCCCTTTGATGGTTGCAGCATCAGACGGCGAGGCTTGATTGGACTTCATAGCTTTTCCCACGCGATGCGTTCGCCTTCGTCCATGCTGGACAATTCCGCCCACAGGTAAAGGTCGACGAAGTTGCTGATGAACTGCACCGAGCCATCGCCCATGCAAACGTGGCCGCCGCCGAGGTGCTGCGAAAACATCTGGCCGACGTGATAGGTCGGAAAGTTGACCGGGTGAATGATCGGATTTCCGGTGATGTCCAGTTCACCGCCCGACGGTCCCGCGTGGACAAGCGTCAGCGTGGCGGCGGCATCCGGACCGTTCTCGGGGGAGGTGAATCGCGGGTGTGTGAACGCGCCCGGCACGACACCGGCCCATGTCTTGTCGCTGAGCGCGGAACTGTGTTCGCCGAAGAAAATCGTGTGCGTCAACCCATCGGTGACGTCGCGAATTTTGGTCTTCGAGTTGCGAAAGAACGGACCGTCGGCGACTCGCCCTGCATCCCCGTCGATCGACACGATCGCGGTCGCGGAGGTGTAGATGTTGGTGAAGATCTCGCCGGTGGCCACGCTGCCACATTCACCCCAGCAACTCTCTTGGCCGTGGCTGGCGACGTAGTGGCTTCGCCCGACGCGAATTTCGTTTCCACCGATCGATAGCGGATCGCCGGCGTCATCGACCAGCAAGAACGAATCGTCGCCGCCGGTCGTGCTGGGGCACAAAAACACCGCTGGCGTCGCCGCGATCGTGTCGACATTTCGTGGCGACCAGATCGGTTCGTCCATTCGCAAGTTGTCCGTGATCGTGGTGCCTTCGGCGAACGGCAGAAGCCCGGCGGCCCATCCCCAGCCCGGACCGGCATCCCAGGTGACCGCGTCCATCATGGCGCTTGCCGGGGCGATGCCGTCGTTGGTCGCAAACGAGACGTATCCGGCGGGCAACCGGTTGAACGCGGAGTGATAGTTGTGCGAGGCCAACCCGACTTGCCGGAGGTTGTTGCTGCATGACATCCGCCGCGACGCTTCGCGAACGGATTGAACGGCGGGCAGCAACAGGCCGACCAAAACGCCGATGATCGAAATCGTGACCAGCAGTTCCACCAGCGTGAACCCGGGCTTGGCGACACGCGATCCCAACACGCGAGGCACGGCCGGAAGATTTTGTGGTTTCATATTCGTCGTTTTTCATTCGTCATGGCGTTTGTGGCGAAGGCTTGTGATTAGCCAGGGCTAACTTTTTCCACGCAAGTTAGCCTTAGCTAACTTTAAGCGGAATTCTAGGTCGCGTCTCCAGAAACGCAACGGGGTGCTGTGCGAATTCCGCTTTGTTAAATTGTGGCGTGAGATTGCCCCGCTGCGGATCCTTCCGGGATGATCCGCTTGCCATAAACAAGCCGAGATTCAGCTTTGCCAGAACGAGTTCACAAACGCACCCGCGACGATCACGCCAGCGAAGTCGCCGAAGACTACGTCGAAGCGATCGCCGACACGATCGCGGCCAACGGCGTTTGCCGATCAGTGGACTTGGTCCAGAAGTTCGCCGTCACGCACGCAACGGTCAACAACACGGTCGCCCGCCTGCAACGCGATGGATTGGTGACGACCAGCCCCTACCAGCCCGTCGAACTGACCGCGGCGGGACGACGACTGGCGACCGCTTCGCGAAAGCGTCACGAAGTCGTCAAGTCATTCCTGATCGCGATGGGCGTCAGTGCCGAAACGGCCGCGATCGACAGCGAAGGCATCGAGCATCACGTCAGCAAGGAAACGCTGGCGGCGATGAAGCAAATCTTGCAACGCGGCTGGCCCGGCTAAACAGGTGTCGCGGCCAAACGCAATTAGCTTCCGATGAACTTAAACGGGAACGCGATCGGGATGATGATCATCGAGACGACGAACACGATGATGCTTAGCGGCAAGCCGAACTTGATGTAGTCGGTCACTCGGTAGCCGCCGACGCCGTAGACCATCATGTTGGTTTGATATCCGAACGGCGTCACAAAACTGGCCGACGCCGCGATCATCACCGCGATGATCAGGGGACTCGGATCAACGCCCAAGCCGGTTGCCGCTTGCATCGCGATCGGAAACATCAGCAGCGCCGCGGCGTTGTTGGTGATCAGTTCAGTACACAGCATCGTCGCCAAGTAGACCGCCGCCAGCGTCAACAGTTTGTTGCCGCCCGCCATGCCCAACAGCGTGCTTGCGATCGCCGCGGCGGCTCCGCTTTTGTCCATCGCCGCGCCGATGCCGATGGCCGCTCCGATCACGATCAGGATCGACCAATCGATGCTGCGGCGGGCTTCGCTGGTCGTGCAGCACCGCAGCCCAATCATCGCGATCGCCGCGACCAGCGAGGCCATCAAAATCTGTTGCGTCGCGGCCGCAAAGACGACCATCAACAGCACGACCGCGATCGCGTACCAGGCTTTTTCCGGACGACGAACGGCCGCACGATCGACCTTGCTGACCAAGAAGAAGTCACGTGACTCGCCGCGTCGATGCAGAAACGACGGCGACGCTTCCAATAGCAACACGTCGCCGACTTCCAACTTCACGTCACCCAGTTTTCCGGTCAGTCGTTTGTCACCGCGGGCGACCGCGACGACGGCGGCGTTGTAGTGGCTGCGGAATTTGCCTTGGCGAATGGTCTTGCCCAGCAGTCCGCACCGGGAACTGACGACGGCTTCGACCAGCGTTCGCTGCCACGCCGGCACTTGCAGCTTTCGGGCTTGATCGTCGGGCGTCGCCAGCCCACGCATCTTTCGCAGATCGACGACGCTGTCGAGCGCTCCGACCAGGATCAAGACATCGTTGTCACGAAGTTTTTCCTGAGGCTTGGCCGCCGCGATCGATCCGTCTTCTCGCTGGATCTCGGCGATGTAAAGTCCCGGCAAGTGACGCAGTCCCGCGTCCTCGATGGTGCGACCGGACATCGGCCCGCCCGCTTCGACTTGGACTTCGACGGTGTATTGCCGCGGGTCATCGCTGACGCTGATCGCGGCGCGACGGTCGCTCAACAACCACTTCGATCCAAAGATCATGTAGATGACGCCGATGATCGTTGCCGGGACGCCGACGGCGGCCGGGGCGAAAAAGCCTAGCGGCTGGGAGTTCGCGCCTGCCGCGATGGCTTTGGTGTTTAGGTCCGCGATCAACAGGTTCGTGCTGGTGCCCATCAGCGTACACATGCCGCCCAGGATCGCCGCGTACGACATCGGCAGCAGCATCCGCGAATTGCTGCACCCGACTCGCTTGGCCAAGTCGCCGACGATCGGCATCAGCGCCACCACGACGGGTGTGTTGTTCAGAAATCCGCTCAGCGTTGCGACCGGGATCAGCAGCCTGGTTTGCGCACCGGTCAGTGTCTTGGCTCGATTGAGAAACCAACCGGTCGCCAGTTCCGTGCCTCCGGTAAATTCCAATCCCGCGACGACAGCGAACAGCAGCGCGATCGTGACCAAGCCTTGGTTACCGAATCCCGCGACGGCTTCACTGGCCGTGGGCAGGTCCGTCGATCCGGAAATGCCCTGCGCGACGATCAACACCGCCAAGCAAGTGATCGCCAGCAGGTCCGTCGCGGCGACGCGAAGGGCCAGCGTGATCAGCAAGGTGCCGGCGACGCCAAGCGTTAACCAAGCTTCCCAAATCATGGAGTCGCTTCGGGAAAGAATTTGGCCAGCGTTTCACGAGGCGGTTTCGGCGTGATCAGCGAAACCACGACCGTCACGATCAACGACGCGAGAAAGATCGTCGCGACCGGCATCGTATGAATCGTCCGCTCGCCGATCGTAAAGTCGACCGACCAGTTTTCGATGTTGCCGAACTCCGATGCGCGGAACAAGGTGAACCAAACGACGGCCGCGGTGATGACGCCGGCGTAGGCGCCCCACTTCGACAGGCCTCGCCAGTAGACCGCCAACAACGCCAGCGGGAATAGGCTGCTGAACCCGCTGAAGCACCAGATGCCGAGTTGGAAAACTCGCGTCTGCGCGATCTCGGTCAGGCTTAATGCATATGTCACCGCAACGATTGCAATGATGAACAGACGCGAGATCGTGACGATTTGCTTGTCGCTAAATCGATCCTTGCCGCCGTAGTGAACGACGATGTCGGTCGTGAACATCGTTCCAATGCAAAGGAACTGGCTGTCCAAACTGGACATGATCGCGGCCAAAATCCCGGCCAGCAAAAAGCCGCCCAGCACGTCGCCCGAAAGCGACTTGACCATGAAGCCGAGCACTTTATTCGGGTCGCTTGCGATCGGCGGCGGAATGTTGATCAGACCCGTCGTCGCCCACACGCCGATCAGCACGCAGGGAATCCAAACGATCAAGATGAAGACCGGGTGCGCGACCACGGGCAACTTAAATGCGTTGCCGTTCTTGGCCGTCAACCAGTGCTGGAACAGGTGCGGAAACATGCCGACCGAAAACGGGATCAACATGTAAGTGAAGAACATCCACGGGTCCATGCCCTCGCGGGTGCGGAATTGCGGCGGGGCTTCGACCGATTCGATTTGGTCGTCCAGGCTGACTTCCGCGCGGACACGCCGTGCCTTTGGAATTTCTTGTGAAACGATGTGCAGCGAATCCCATAACCCCGTCGGCGGTTCGACCCGAACGATCCGTTCTCCGTCGACGACCGCGTGCGCGCGACCTTCGGCGACCGAACGCTCGGCAAGTCCCGTCGCGATCAGATAGAACGCGACGACGCCCAAGATCATGAACACGATCGTCTGGAACGTGTTTGCCCAAGCGGTGCCTCGCATGCCGCCAAAGAAGACGTACACCAGCACGACGACGCAGATGACAAGCTCGGTCAGCCAAGGCGGGATCGCGCCCGATTCGGTCAGCGCCGGAAAGTCGCCCCGCGTGGCACCTTCGATCGCTTTGCCCGCCGAGATCACGCCGACCAACAGGTACGGCACGACCAATCCGACAAGGATCGGAAACAGCACCAAGCCGATCTTGTCGCTGTCCAGGCGATCGCGAAAGAAACCGGCCTGAGTCGTATAACCGTAACGCTTGCCCCATGACCAAAGCTTGACGCCCAGGACAAAGAAGCACAGCGAGTGAATGATGCCCGACGAAGACGCCAGCAATCCGTAAACGCCCACGCCTTCGGCAAATGCTTCACCCGTCGACCCGACCAGAGCGAAGCCGGTCATGGTCGTTCCGAACAGCGACATCAAAAGCAAGAACGGGCCGATCGAATGACTGGCCACCATGTAGTCTTTGGACGTTCCCTTGAACAAACGCGACGAAAATAGGCCTAGGCAAAGCAGCAGGCCCAGGTAAACGCCGATGATGAGAACCTTGATCATGCCGGGAGTCATGAGCGAGCCTCCCGTTGCTGACGCGTCTTGATTGCTTCGCCGACGGCCAAGTTTGCTTCGTCTTCCAAATAGCTCGGCCAAGCGACGATCGTGGCGATCAACCACACGATACTGGCCGCGATCGAGATGCAGGCGTGATAGGCCAGCGTCATCGGGATGAACCCAAAGACCAGCTTGTCGTTGTCCCAATTCCAGACGTCTTGGTGCAGAACGACCAACAGGAGCACGAGGCCCCAAACCACAAACTTCATCGAAACACTTTGGGTGGGAAGACGGGGAAGGATCCCGCAAGCCGCATCGCGGGGCCGGTCAGTGTAGTCTGCCGGCCTGTTTGTGTTTAGATCGGTCGATGGAGGAACAATCGAGACAATTGTCCTGCTCTGACTCTGGCGAAGATGTGCAAACAGAAAAGCGGCCGAAGTTTCCTTCGGCCGCTTCGTTTTTTATGGAGGTTGATCGCGTCGGGCTAGTTGCCGAATGGGTCGCCGCCGAAGGGATCATCCATCGCACCGCTATCCGCGCCGAACGGGTCGGATGCCGCGCCGCCGTCACCACTGAACGGGTCGGACGCGGGAGCATCGGAACCGGCATCGGCCGCTGCGGGCGCGTCGTCGGCGAATGGATCGTTCATCGCATCAGCCAACGCGTCGTCTGATTCCAGTGCCGGATCGCCCAAGTTGTCATCGCCAAACGGGTTGCCGCTGGCGGCCGGTGGAGCCGGCGGTGGGGCCGGACGGGACGCAGCGGGCGGTGCGATCGCGCCCGGCGTGATCGTCCGTGGTTGGGGCGTCGTTCGTAGCACGTTCGGTTCGGCCGCTTCGATTTCGCCGTAACGCGCCTTCGATCGAGCGGCGGCTTCGGCCAGGTATTGCAAGCGAGCTTTCTGGCGAATTTGTTCCAACTTCAATCGGCCGGTTCCCTGAAAGCGATGCAGCGCCTCACCGACCGATCCGCTGCCTTTCCCACTTGCCTCCAGCTTTGCGCCCCGTTCCCAGTCCGCCTCGGCCTCGAGTTCGCGACCGGAATTGAACAGCGAAATGCCGCGAAAATAATACGCTCGCGGGTCTTCCAGCCCGTTGTCGATCGCCATCGAAAACAGTTCGTAGGCTTCGGCCGAGTAGCCGGCGTAATGAGCATGAACGCCGCGGCCATAGACTTCGGCCAGGACCGACGACTGGGCGTTTGCGGTCGCGCCTGCAAACGTGCTGGCGATCAAGGTGGTGGCGCAAACGCCGAGTAAATACTTTTTCATAGACATCTGACCCTATCGGGTTGTGCGAGGAACCGTCCGTCAAACTGTAATCGTGGCTCGGACCCGCGGCAAACTTTTTTCCTCATTCGGGCTAAGAAGCGGGGACGGTGCCGCTTGGTCGATCGGTCTCGGCAAATCGGGCGGGGGAAGTGAGAATTGCTCAAGTTGGGATCGCGGGCGTCGGCGACGTAGGTTCGCCACGCCGTGGCGGAGCATTGCACTGCACTGTCGCCGAACAGCGTTGCTGTTCGGCCCTGCCACGGCGTGTCAGGGCTACGAGTGGGCCGGGCGTCCGTGCAGATCTCGATCCCTCGCTACAAAATCCAGCCGCCGCCCAGCACGCGATCGCCGTCGTACACCACGGCGGCTTGGCCCGGGGCGACCGCCAATTCGGGTTCATCGAACACGATCCCGAACCGCTGGGGATCGCCCGCGTCCAGACGGATCGTGCCCGGACGGGGCGATCCGTTGTAGCGAATCTGCACCGAAACGTGATCCGGCACGTCCGCCGGATCGACCAACCAGTTCGCCTCGCCCGCGATCAATTGATCTTGTGCCAGCGCTTCCTTGGTTCCGATCACGACCTGGCACGTTTCCGGATCGATGCGAACGACGAAATACGGTTCGCCCATCGCCACGCCCAGCTTCTTTCGCTGGCCGATCGTGAACGCTTCGTAGCCAGAATGCGTGCCGACGACTTTGCCCTCGATCGTGACGATCTCGCCATCGGTGGAGGCCGAACGCAGCGGATCTCTCGCGCGGACGAAATCGCTGTGGTGGCCCTGCGTGACGAAGCAAATTTCTTGGCTGTCCTTTTTCTGAGCCACGCCCAAACCGAGGCCTTCGGCGATCTCGCGGATCCGCGTCTTGGTGAACCCGCCGACCGGCAACAGCATCCGGTCCAGCCGATCGGGCCGAATCCCGAACAGCGCGTAAGACTGATCCTTGCTGGAATCCAAGCCACGGCACAGCGACGCTTGACCATCGATGACCTGCATCCGGGCGTAGTGCCCCGTCGCGACGAATTCGGCATCGACGCCGTCGGCATAATCGAACAGTCGCCCGAACTTGATCCACTGGTTGCACCGCACGCACGGGTTGGGCGTCCGACCGGACAAGTAATCGTCGACGAAGTAATCGACGATCCGGCGAAAATCTTCCTGCAAGTCCAGGGCGTAAAACGGAATGCCCATCTTCGAGGCAACCCGCCGGGCGTCGGCGGCGTCCGACGCGGTGCAGCACCCCTGTTTGTGATCGGCGCGGCCCTGGGCCATCCCGGTCAGCACGGGCAACGATGAACCCGTTGACGATGAAGCGGCCGACGAAGTAGCAACCGCGACGGTTTCGTCGACTTTGCAAACGGCGCTGGATTCTTCGCCGTGACGCATGAAAACGCCGACCACGTCGTGCCCGGCATCCAGCAGCAAGTGCGCCGCGACGCTGGAATCAACGCCGCCACTCATCGCGAGAACGATTCGAGCCATGTATATTTCCTGAGTCGCGTATAACCTATTTAAGACATCACCCTCTCGCTTGCGGGAGGGTCGGACGCGGGAGCGGCCGGGGAGGGCCTGACACATGAACCCTCTCCGGCCGCTCCCGCGTCCGACTCTCCGAAAAGGAGAGTGATGCCGCCAATGTCGCCCCGCACTATAACCTTACGAGTTCAATACCCGAATGGATGCCGAACTGGTTCACCGCAGCAAAGAGATCCGCCAGCGAGTCAAACAACTCGGAGACTCTCTTTGACTACTCTGCCAAATTGCAGGAAGTCAAAACGATCGAACTGAAAATGGGCGAGCCGGATTTCTGGAACGATAACGAATCGGCCCAGAAGACCGTCATGCAGCTGAAGGCTCTCAAAGCCATCGTCGGCCCGATGACCGAATTGACCTCCGCGGTCGAGGACATGGACGCGCTGTTCCAGATGGCGGACGAGGACGAATCGATTGCGGCCGAAGTGACCGGCGAAATCGAGCGGCTGGAAGTCATCCTGGACGATCTAGAAACCAAGGCGCTGCTGAGCGGCCCGAACGATTCGGCCGGCGCGATCGTGTCGATCAACGCACGCGACGGCGGCACCGACGCGAACGACTGGGCCGACATGCTGCTGCGGATGTATTCGGCTTGGGCGGTCGCGCACGAGTTCAAAATTGAACTTTTGGACCGCCAAGAAAACGACGAGGCCGGCATCAAGAACGCCACCGTCGCGATCCGCGGCCCGATGGCGTACGGATTTTTGAAAGGCGAAGAAGGCGACCACCGGCTCGTTCGGATCAGTCCGTTCAACAGCGAAGGCAAGCGACAAACCAGTTTTGCCGCGGTCAGCGTTTCGCCCGAGGTCGACGATTCGATCGAGATTCATATCGAAGAAAAAGACGTCCGTATTGACACCTATCGCGCCGGCGGCGCGGGCGGACAACACGTCAACAAGACCGACAGCGCGGTCCGGTTGACGCACGTTCCGACCAACACCGTCGTGCAGTGCCAGAACGAACGCAGCCAGCACCAGAACAAGGAAACGGCCTGGAAGATGCTGCGAGCGAAGATGGCGCGGATCGAGGAAGAACGCCGCGAAGCCGAAGAAGCTCGCAAGTACAACACGCAGGCGCGGACCGGCTTCGGAAGCCAAATCCGCAACTACTTTTTGCATCCCGATCAACGGGTCAAGGACGCAAGAACCGGTCACTACGTCGGCAGCTTCAACAGCGTCATGGACGGCAGCGAACTGCAAGGCTTCTTGGATTCGTTCCTGCGTCTGAAAGCCGGAAAGATCGAAGCGGTGGACTAAAACGAAGTCGTCAGGAGCCAAGACGTTGCCGCTAACTGGCTAATGACCGTCGTCGCTTCGTGGCTATGATGGATCGCTATGGACATCGAACGGCAACGGGTACAAGACGACTTACGTGGCATCGTGCGAGGCGACGTGTACTGCGACGCTTTGATGAGCCAGCTGTATGCGTCCGACGCCAGCATCTATCAAGTCAGACCGCTCGGCGTCGTCCGGCCTCGCACCGCCGCCGACGTCATCGCGACGGCTCAGTACGCGGCCGAGCATGACATTTCGCTGCACCCTCGCGGCTCCGGCAGCGGCGTTGCCGGCGAATCGCTCGGCAGCGGGCTGGTATTGGATTTTTCTCGTTACATGCGGCGGATCAATCTGTCCGCCGATGCCACCCGTGTCACCGTCCAGTCCGGTGCGGTGCTGGCCGAGGTCAATCGGTCGCTGCGTCCGTACGGCCGTTGGTATGGCCCCGACCCGGTCACTCGCAGCGTCACAACGATGGGCAGCGTCGTCGCCACCAATGCCTCGGGCAGCCACTACCTTCGCAGCGGTTCGGCACGCGATACGATCGAATCGATGCGAGTCGTCACGGTCGAAGGTGAGCTGTTGGACTTGTCCGTTCATTCGATCGACGAGGAAGGCACCGTGGGACGTTTGACCCGCGGCATCGCCGAAATCAAAAACCAGTTTCAATCCAAGCTGGACGCGCAAGGTCCCGCACCGAAGTCCCGCGGCGGCTACCGATTGGACGACATCGTTGACGCAACCGGACGTGTCGACTTGGCCAAGTTCATGGTCGGCACGCAAGGCACGCTTGGCATCGTCGTCGATGCGACGCTTCGCACGGAACAAATTGCCACGCACCGCGGCGTCGTGTTGTGTTTCTATCATCGGTTGGACATGGCGGCGCGGTCGGCCGTGTCGGCGCTGCGTCACGGGTTGGTCGCGTGCGACTTGATGGACCGGCGGTTGTTGCAAATTGCAAGAGAAACCGACCCGCGGTTTGGCAGGCTGCTGCCTCGCGAAGCCGAAGCGATGGTGCTGGTCGAAATTCAAGGCGAATCGCTCGGCGACCTTTACGACCGGCTGGCCATCATCCGCGAAAGTCTGTCCAGCGGTCACGACGCCGCATTTGCCAGTCTGGACACGACCCAGCAAAGCGAACGCGATTTGTACTGGGCGCTTTCGCGTCGCGTCATCCCGCGGTTGTATCGCTTCAAAGGGTCGCAGTCACCGGTTCCCTTCATCGAAGACGTGTCGGTGCCGTGCGAAAATTTGCCGGACGTGCTGACCGCGATCCAAGACGTGTTGAAACAAAACAAAGCCACCGCCAGCCTGTTCGCGCACGTTGGTCACGGACAGTTGCACCTGAGACCGTTCCTGGACTTGTCTCTGGCCGAAGATCGCAAGCGTTTGCACTCGATCTCCACGCAGGTCGCCGACGTCGTTTGGAAACACGGCGGACAGGTCAGCGTCGAACACGCGGCGGGACTCAGCCGATCGTATTTGTTGCCGAAGCAGTTCGGCGAATTGTGGCAAGCGATGGGCCAAGTCAAACGGCTGTTCGATCCGCAACATCGACTGAACCCCGGCAAGCTGTTCGGCGCCATTTTGCAAAAGCCGAACGAGAACTTGCGACCGATCGATCAAACGATCGAGATCGCCGCCGATGCTCGCGTGATCGTCGAAGCCGACCAGCCGATCGTGACGGCGGCCGCCGACCAGGGCATCTCGGTGCCTCAACTGCAAGTCCTTCAGAACTGGCCCGGTGGCGCGATGATCACCAGCGTCGCGCGAGGATGTAACGGATGCGGTCGGTGCCGAACGACGTCGCCGGCCGAACGCCAATGCCCGGTCTACCGCGCGACCGCGCGGGAGGAAGCGTCGCCTCGTGCGAAGGCGAACCTGATGCGAGGTGTGTTGAGTGGAAACCTTTCGGTCGACGACTTGACCGGCGACGGAGCCAAAGAGATCGCGGACCTTTGCTTCAATTGTCACCAGTGTCGTTTGGAATGCCCCGCCTCGATCGACATCCCCAAAATCGTTGGCGAACTGAAGGCTCAATACGTCGCCACCAACGGATTGCCGGTGTCCGATTTGCTGATGGGGCGCATCGACACGGTGGCCGCGATCGCATCTCGCATGCCGTGGCTATCGAACCTATTGATCCGCGGCCGGTTTCCTCGCTGGATCGCCGAGCGATTGTTCGGTTTATCGGCCGCCCGCGAACTGCCCGGCGTCGTTCGCGAAACGTTCTTGCGACACGCGGCCAACCGGCGCTGGACCAAGCCGCTGCCGCACGGCGGATTGAAAGTCGTCTACTTCGTTGACCAATACGCCAACTACCACGACCCCGATATCGGTCGCGCCCTCGGCGAAATCCTCCAGCAAAATGGCATCGGCATCTACGTGCCTGCCTCACAGGGCAACAGCGGCATGGCCAGGATCTCGTCGGGCGATTTGAAGGGAGCCCGAAAGATCGCGCGTCGAAACGTTCGGTTGCTGGCCGACGCCGTCCGCCAGGGCTATACGATCGTCGCGACCGAGCCGGCCGCGGTGCTGTGCCTGAAGCACGAGTACCCGAACTTACTGGACGACGAAGACGCTCATTTGGTCGCCGAACATTCGCGTGAAGCGTGTCATTACCTTTGGGAATTGCACCAGGGCAAACGATTGTCGTTGCAGTTTCAACCCATTCCGGTGTCGATCGCGTACCACCAACCGTGTCACTTGCGAGTCCTAGACCCCGATCAGGTTTGTCCGCAACTGTTGGATCTGATCCCCGAATTGCACATCGAAAAGATCGAAGCGGGCTGCACCGGCATGGCCGGCACGTGGGGACTGCAACGAAAAAATTATCGCAACAGCTTGCGGATCGGTTGGCCGATGATCTCGGCGATGCGGTCGGCCAAAGTGTCGATGGCGACATCCGAATGCAGTGCGTGCCGAATGCAAATCGAACACGGCAGCGGCCAAGCCACCCTGCATCCGCTGAAGCTGCTCGCGTACGCTTACGGACGAATGCCAAAAGTCGAAAAGGAACTTCGCAACTCCACTCAAAATGCCGGGCCTGTCGGTGACAAAAATTAAAGTCCAAATGTTCGCTCGCGCGTAAAGACATCGCCGGCGCGGACCATGTCGAAATCAACGTCGGTGATCCGATCCAAGCCCACGCCGTGTTCGCGGAATTGTCGAAGGCCGTCCCCGGCCTGGCACCGTTGATGCCGTCGTGCCGACTGGCCGTCGACAACCGCTATGTGACCGACCAATCGATCATCGACAACGATGCGGTCATCGCGTTGATCCCACCAGTCAGCGGTGGTTGATAAAACGTGGGATAGGCTTCCAGCCGGTCGTCGCGGATTTGACAGTCGTAGGGTGGGTCGAGTGTGCCGGTAGGCCACGATGACCCACCCTAAAAAAACCAGAAACTTCCGTTCACACGCGAGACAATGAACCCACCCGCAATCCACATCGAACTCGTCGCCGCCCCGATCGATTTCCCGTCGCTGCAACCGATGCTGGCCGATCCCGACACCGGTGCGCACGGTTGGTTTCTGGGCGTGACTCGTCGGACGACGGGCGATGCGATCACGCAAACGCTGCATTACGAAGCGAACCAGCCGATGGCGATCGCGGAACTGAAACGTTTGGCAAACGAGGCGATTGATAAGTTTGGCCTGACCCGAGTCGTCATCGTCCACCGTTTGGGCGAAGTCCCGATTGAGCAGTCCAGCGTGGTCGTCGGATGCAGCAGCCCGCACCGCCCGGAGACATTCGCGGCGCTGCCCTGGATCATGAACGAACTGAAACGCGACGTCCCGATTTGGAAACGCGAAACGTACGCCGACGGATCCAAAGACTGGGTGCATCCAGAACCAGAAAAACCAGAGTAGGACAATTGTCCCAATTGTCCCCCTTTCATTTATAACCGGGGACAATTGGGACAATTGTCCTACTCTGACTCCGCAGACATTATGCCTCGCCTCTACCTCGATCACGCCGCCACCTCGTGGCCCAAAGACGACGCCGTCCTGGACGCGATGGACCGGTTCGCACGCGACGTCGGTGCAACGTCCGGACGCGGCGGTTACGCGTCCGCATCAAAGGCCAACGCGATCGTCGCACAAACGCGTCACGCGATCGCCGGGATGATTCATGCCGAAGACGACGCTTGCATTTCGATTCATGATGGTGGAACTTCGGCGCTCAATGCCGCCATCCACGGCGTGCTCCGCCCCGGCGATCATGTCGTCACGACCGCGGCCGAACACAACTCGGTGCTGCGTCCAATTCATCACTGGCAAACCCATCATCATGTTCAAGTCACCATCGTGCCGACGGATGCCGACGGATCGGTGTCAGCCGACGATGTCATTGCCGCGGTCACCGACAAAACTCGATTGGTCGCGGTGACACACGCCAGCAACGTGACCGGCGCGGTTCAACCGATCGGTGAAATCGGCAACGCGATCGCCGATCATCCCGCGATCTTCCTTTGTGACGCCGCGCAAACATTTGGAGTCCTGCCGATCGACGTCGCCGCCGACCACATCGACTTGTTGGCAGCGCCTGGTCACAAGTCCAGCGGCGGTCCGTCGGGCACCGGATTCTTGTACGCCTGCAAACGAATTCACGACCAGATCACGCCATGGTGCCAGGGCGGAACGGGCAACCAGTCCGAGTCGCTGGCGATGCCGTCGTCGATGCCGTCGATGCTGGAAGCGGGCAACCTGAACGTCCCGGCGCTGGCCGGCTGGCTGGCGGCGTTACAAACGCTTGCACCGGAGACGATTGAGGCTCGGCAAACCGCGTCACGCCACATGGCGATATCGATGCACCAAAGACTGCGACGAATCGCCGGCATCAAGCTGCTGGCCCCGCCCGACCCGTCGCTGCCGATCGCCAGTTTGGTGGCGGATGACTTTGATCCCAGTGATTTGGCGTCGATCTTGGATGTCGAATTCGGGATCGAGACCCGTTCGGGCCTGCACTGTGCCGCCCTGATTCATGACTGCATCGGCAGCCAGTCGCGGGGTACACTTCGCGTCAGCGGATCGCACGCGACAACGGCCCAGGATGTCGAGGCGGTGGGATCAGCCATTGAAGAAATTGTCGCGATCGCGGATGAAAACCAATGAGCGGAAGAAACAAACGTCATGCCAAGCCGAAGCGAACCGACGGCCCCTGGTACGAAGACGGCTTGGCATTTGAATGCACCCAGTGTGGCGATTGTTGCAGCGGCGCGCCCGGTTTCGTTTGGGTCGATGGAGTCGAAATCCAAGCGATGGCCGATGAGATGGAGTTGGACCTGGACGTATTCGAGCACCGGTTCATTCGGCAAATCGGCCCCAACAAAAGCTTGGTCGAATACCCCGACGGCGACTGCATCCTGCTGGACCCCGACACTCGCAAGTGCATGGTCTACGCCGCCCGCCCGACGCAGTGTCGAACGTGGCCGTTTTGGGATTCAAACTTGAAACGACCGCGAGACTGGAAAGAGACCTGCGACGTCTGCCCCGGTGCCGGGAAGGGCAGGTTGTACACGCTGGACCAGATCGAAGTTCAACGCAAGAAGAAGGCGGTTTAGACGTTTTTGACGAAGCCGTGTCACGACTTCGTTTTGGCTATACTGGGTTCTCGCTTTCGCGATCCGTTTCCCCGCCAAAAAGAGCTTTCGATGATCCGCTTCGCCGCTGCCCTGGTCGTTCTGTCTTCCGTCGGTGTAATCCGCGCCGACGAAGTCGTCTTCACCGAGAACTTCGATTCGGGTGCTGAACGGTGGGAGTTGCTTGACCCGGCGACTTGGCGGATGACCGAGTACGACGGCAACGCGGCGATCGAAATTACCGCTCGCGAAAGCGACTACAAACCGCCGACCCGCAGCCCTGGTCACGTTGCGTTGGTGAAAGATCTGGAAGTCGGCAGCTTCGACATCACCTTCCGCGTCCGCAGCACCAAGGACACCGGCAATCACCGCGACTGCTGTGTGTTCTTTGGCTACCAAGACAACCAACATTTCTATTACGCCCACCTGGGTGCGAAGCCCGACCCGCACAGCGGTCAAATCATGATCGTCAACGAAGCCCCGCGATTGGCGATGACGACGAACGAAAAGCTGACGCCATGGGATAACGATTGGCACGTCGTCCGGCTAACACGGGACCTTCAAAGCGGGAAGATCGAGGTCTATTTCGACGACATGGAAACACCTCACATGTCCGTCACCGACAAGACGTTCGGCAAAGGCCGCGTCGGCATCGGCTCGTTCGACGACCTGAACGCATTCGACGATGTTGTCGTGACGTCGCAAGACTGATCGAGTTTCACGGCGGTACGTCGGATGGGGATCGATCAGTCCCGCCAAAATCGGTGTGGCGGTGATTTGGAAGAAGTTTGTATGACCGGGACGTTCCCCGTTCATCCATCCTGGAAGGATCCGTCGCGATGTCGACCACCCCGCAAGCCGTTTCTCGTTCCAATCGACGCTGTTGGGTTCGCAAGATTGCGCTGGCGTCGATGGGCATCAGCGCGTTGGCCACGACCGGATGCATCGGCGTCGCCACGCTGATGCACGCCGCCGGCATGGACTTGGTCCCGGCGGAATACGAGGGGCTGGAAAAAACCAGCGTCGCGATCGTCACGATCACCGACAGCAGTCTTTACACCAACGATGTCGCCGCCCGAGAGCTGACCGCTCGCGTCGGTGCGGTGCTTAGCCAGAACGTGAAGGGCGTCGAATTGGTCCGCGAGGACTTGGTCGAGCAATGGCGTGACACCAACGGCCGCGACTCGCTGGACTTTCCCGCGATCGGCAAGGGCGTCGCGGCCAAGAAAGTTTTGGTCGTCGAGGTCGCCAACCTGCAACTTCGTGACGGCCAAACCCTCTATCAAGGACGTTCGGATGTCACCATCAAGGTCGTTGACGTGGCCTCGGGGAACATCGTCTACAACAAGATGCTGGACGAATACACTTTCCCTCAGTCGACCGGACAACATACCAGCGAAACGTCCGAAGCGCGATTTCGCAAGCTGTACCTGACCATGTTGGCCAACGAAATCGGACGCTCATTTCATCCCTACGACATGAACGACCGGATCGCGCTAGATAGTGTGATCGTCAGTCAGTGAGTAGTTGTCGGTTAGCAGTCGTCAGTCGCCAGTAAGTTTTCCGCAAGCTCCACCCCTCCAAGCTCCCCGCTCCCTCATGTCACGATTCTTTTTCGGAATGATCACCGGTGCCGTGTTGTTGTATGTGGCGATGCACTATCACGTCGTCCGCGGCGAAGAAGGCGTGTACTTGGTCGCCAAGATCAGCAACAACTTGACGGACGTCTACGTCGACACCCGCGGCTATTCGCTTACCGATTGGCAAGCGCACAAACCGCTTGCCGCCGCGATCATGAAGAGCAACCAGACGCATCTGCTGGAAGACGCATCGCTGACGAGTTTCCGTTCCAGCGTTTCCAGCTTGGTCGACGGCCTTTTCAGCGGCCAATGATTCAGCGGCCAATGATCCTGCGGCCCGTGATTCAGCGGCTGGCTTGGCGGCAAACACGTCGGGTGCGGTGAGATCAACTTCTTCCTTTTGACCGGCATGATCGCTGCGATGGTCAAACTCTAGGATCGCATCCAGTTTCCCGGATGTCGCGTCGATCCTTCTTCGTAGGCAACCTCCCTGCCTGCACCCCCTCCCCCCCAACTCTTGAAAACCTTTCTTGGAAGGTTCCGTCGCCATGTCGATGTATCGCAACCGCTATTTCTTAGCCGGCATTCTGTTGATCCTTTTGGGCGTTCAGTTTCGCATGGTCGACTCGTTCGTTTTGAACGAGCCGACGACGCGAGCGCTCTCGCGAGTCACCCAAAGCACGCCCGTCGCCGACAACAGCGGCATGACCTCGTTCATGATGACGGTGCATCCCAAACCGATGAAGCGAGTCCGACCGCCGCGATGGTTGGGACTGGCCATGATTTGCGTCGGTGCGGTGATCGGATGTCACGCATTGGTCATTCCACGGCATCACGGTTAGCGCGAGATCCGTTTCGGTCGCTCGCTTTATTCTTCCCGTTGTCGATTCCGTCTTGCCCCGCGTGAGTTATGTTGTTGATCCCTGTCATCCTTTGGTGGGCCCACCGCCCGATGCGTTTCGCCGTCGGACGAGCAAGGACGGCGACCGGAGCAACGTTGATCGTCTTCGTGACGCTATCAACCATTTCCGCCTCGACGCTGGTTGCCGAAGACCGTTACGGCCGCGAATCTTCCAGTACCGATTCCTCGCGCAACGACCGCGTTCCGCCGATCGCATCCGGTTTTGTGTTGCTACGCGAAGGAAGCCAGATCCCGCCCACCGCCGGTCGTATCGTGCTGATGGGACGGCGATGGGTCTTTCTCGCCGCGACCGGTCCGGACATTCATGACAAGTCCACCGCCGCGGCACTGCCCGGTGGTAGCGACGGGGCCGACGCCAGACGCCTGTTCGGCGAGGTCGCATTCGTTTCGACGTCGCCGAGCGGTGATGCCCGACCCAGTGATGTCCGACCCAGTGATGTCCGATCCAGTGATGTCCGACCCGGCGAACCCTATGCCGGTCAGGCGTCATCGGGCGACGGCAAGTCAATGCAAATCGTGCTGACCGAAAACCTAAATCTGCAACGCATCATCGAAGCCCTGCGATCCGATCCTGCGGATGAAAACTGGATCATCAGCGGCCAGATCAGCGAGTTCTTTGCCGAAAATCGTTTGACCGTTCTGACGGCCCAGCGATCAAATCGCAATTAGACCCGCCGAAACGCAAACTCTTGCGTTGCAGTTTCTTCCGTTAAAGGGGATCGTGGGTCGATCGAGCGTGATCGCGGATCGTTCGATTTGCATTCCTGCCAACCAGCCGGTAGGGTGAAACGAAGCCTCTGGTCAAGCACAACGCCTCAAGCGAGTTTTCATGAGCGGCGACGAACTGATCCACGTCGATAACGATGGTTTTCAAACGACCATCTCTTTTTCGCCCGACCACATCAACCGGACGGAAACGGCGCTCCAGATTTCGTCCAAGTTGTGCGATCTGATCCAGTGCAAAGATTCTGCGAAGGAACCGCTCGATCGGATCGTGATCGATTTCCGCCACATCGATCGACTTGGATCGGCCGGCCTAAACGGTTTGATCGGCATCAAGTGCAAAGCTCGCAGCCACGGCGTCCGCGTCGTGTTGTCGAATGTGCAGGAGTCGGTCCGGGATGTTTTCGCGTTGACTCGCTTGGAACGCATGTTCGAATTCCAAGTCGCCGACGGTGCCAGCGTCACGTTCGGCTAGCGATCGCTCGCAGCATCCCTTCGGCCTTGGACCACGTTTCGTACTCTTCCGTCGCGGGGATGCTTCGCGACGTGATGCCGCCACCGACGGGGATTTGCCAGTGACCATGGGCCGCCGTGATCGTTCGGATCAAGATGTTGAAGTCGGCGGTTCCGCCGCAGCCGATGTACCCGATCGAACCGCAATACGGTCCGCGCGGATGTCGTTCCAGTGCTGCGATCGTCCGCATCGCTTCGATCTTGGGCGCGCCAGTGACGCTGCCGCCGGGAAAGCAAGTCATCAGCAGATCGGCGATGGTCGCATCAGGCTTCAGCGTTCCTTCGACGATGGAAACCAAGTGCTGTACGAATTGATAACGTTCGACTTTGCAAAGCTGAATCACGTTGACAGAATCGTCGGCACAAACGCGAGACAAATCGTTTCGCATCAGGTCGACGATCATCACGTTCTCGGCCCAGTCTTTTTCGCTGGCCGCAAGCTTCTGGGCCAACTTTAAATCAACGTCGTCGTGTCCGGTTCGCCGAACCGTTCCTTTGATCGGACGTGTTTGCACATGGCGATCGACCACGCGGAGAAAGCCCTCGGGCGAGCTGCTGCAAACTTGAAAGTCACCGCCGTTGTAGTACGCCCCCATTGGTGCGGGGTTGGCGGCACGGAGTTGCAAGTACAGTTGCGGCGATGGTCGATCGGCGACCCGCAACAGACGCTGTGCCAAGTTGACTTGAAACGAATCACCACTGCGAATGCGATCAACGATGTCGCCCACGGCATCGCAGAAGCCATCGCGAGTAAAGTTGCTGCGGACGTCATCGCGATCGGTTGGATACTGAACTGACGTGATGGTTCGCGTTGCCGGTGGTGGCGAAAAATCGGAAGCAGGTGCGTTCAACCAGTCCAATACTTGCTGGATCCTTTGGGCGGCTGATTCGATGCGATGCGACGGATCATCGAACGCTCCTTGCGAAATGATCCAAGCCTGGTTCGTTTCGTGATCGACGGCGATCGTCCAGTCATACCATCCGACCGACATGGCCGGCACCGGCAAGTCATCATCGGGTGCAAGACCAACCGAGTCCAACCAAGTTGCTGATTCGTAACCGATCAGGCCGGCGATGCCGCCTTGAAATGGCGGCAAGGCTGCGTGGTGTTCGCGGGGCAACCGGCGGCACCACGCTTGCAGCGTTGGCCAGGGATCGGGGTCACGGGGCGACGCAAGGATCTGTTCGATCGGATCGGACGTCAAAAACGAGTGACGTCCGGTGGTGCGGATCGGCGAATCGTTGGCGAGGATGTCGGCAAACGAACCGGACGATGCCGAATCCAGCCAAAGGCAACCGGGACGCTCGGCCAATTTGCCAAACGCTTCGGCGATCGAAAAATCGCTCGGTAAAGGATGAACGACAGGCAGCGTCACGATGGCGAGGAATCATCGTCGGACGAGCGTGGTTTAAAGCTGAAGTTCTTGCTTTGCGAGAAGAACTCGATCGGATTTTCATAAACCACCTTTCGGATCAGCGATTCGCGGTGACCGCGACGACGCATCTCGAAGATCAAATCCGGCACCGCGGTCGGCTTGCTAGGTCCCCAGTCGCCCGCCGAGTTGGCCATCAAACGATCGCCACCAAACCGCTCGATCATGTCGACGGCCCGCGCCGGCGTGCATTTGGTGACCGGGTACAACGTCATGCCGGCCCAGAAGCCGCGATCGAGCACTTCGCCGATCGTATGTTCTTCGACGTGATCGACCAACACTCGCGAGCGTTCCAATCGCGAATCGTCGCAAAGCATGTCCAGGATCATCCGCGTTCCCTGGTACTTGTCTTCCAGGTGAGGCGTATGAATCAGAATCAATTGGTTGAACTTTGCCGCAAGATCCAGATGTTCCAGAAAGATGGTCGCTTCGTTCTTCGTGTTTTTGTTCAGCCCGATTTCGCCGATGCCCAGCACATTGGCCGCGTCCAAAAATTCAGGAATCATCGCGATCACTTCGCGCGACAACGAAACGTTCTCGGCCTCTTTCGCGTTGATGCACAGCCAGGTGAAGTGCTGGATCCCGAACTGCGCCGCACGTTTCGGCTCGACCTCGGTTAATTGACGAAAGTAATCTCGGAACCCACACGCACTGCCTCGATCAAAGCCCGCCCAGAACGCCGGTTCGCTCATCGCGACGCAGCCCATCCGGGCAAGCGTTGCGTAGTCGTCGGTCGTCCGGGAGACCATGTGAATGTGCGGGTCGATGTAGTCCATGTCGAAAATCAAACGCGGTAAAAAAGTGTCAAAGAATCAAAGTCGCGATCGCGAGCGGGAATGCGCCATCGCAAACTTACAACTGCATCGACGATCGCCAATTCGGATCGAACGGCCTCGAAAAAAGCTGTTGCAACTGTTCGGCTCGATCCGGGGTTTCGTCCAAGACGATTCGAATGGCGTCGTTGACTCGGTTCAGGCGTTCGGCTTGGGCGTCCGACAGCGGCCCATTTTCTTCGGCGGCACGGTCGACCCGGTCCAGCGTCGCGGCGACTTCCAGCAATTTTGATCGGACTTCCAAAAACGATTCGTCCAGCAAAGTGTCAGCGGTTCGCATGGCAGGTCGAGCGGGCTTGGCGGAGGAGTTTTGAGGCCGGGATGGATCCCTACACTATAGCCCGCTGAGCCACAAACACGCAGCCGGGCGGCATCCCGAGACGGCCGTTTGAAAGGGTGGTGGCGATCGTCGCGGTCGGGCGGGCTAGGATTCCTTTGCGGTCGGGATTCCGCCGGTTCCGTCGCGTGATCGACATGACTTGGGAGCTACCTTTTTCGGTCGGACGCTGCCGTCCGGTCTCAAACCAATTTCGCGAAACGGCTCCTCGGCGATTGAACCGACCATGCAAGGCTTGCCTCTCAACTTCCAAACGCTGACCTTCCAAACGCTCGCTTCGTCACCAAACGAAGCTGCGATTGATGTGTTGATGGCGGCATTGGACGAAGCTGATCGCAATGTTCGGCTGGCGTCGCTCGACGCGTTGACGCAACGAGTCGAATCGCGCGGACCGCGTCTGTTGCTGGAACATTGGGACAAACTGGACGAGATCGACATCAAATTCATGCGGTCGCGAAAAACATGGATGGTCGACGCGATCCGGCAATCCCTTCGCGGCCCGGTCGATGTCGTCAACCACGCGGTCGCCGCAGCCAAGCAGTTGAGTGTCGTCGAAGTCGCCGAAGATCTGATCGCGATCGCTGAAGCCGCCCGAAGTCTCGACGCTCGTGTGCAGGCGGCCCAAGCCGTGTTGGCGTTGGTCGAACCTCTCGGACACAGCGCTCGCCAAGATCGATCCCGTAGCACTGTTCGAGGCCCCATCGTCGCTCGTTTGGTCGAATCGGTGAAGCGGTTCGCCAACCACCGCAATCCGGTTTTAATCGAAGCCTTCCTGTCCGTTTCGACTTGGAACGATGCAGACCTTCGCGCGATCGTTGAGGCCAATGGCGAGGCGATGGATCTGATTTGCGGTCGCTTAGCGATCAGTCCTCAACCCGGCACGATCGGATTGCTGGCGGGATTCGTCCGACGCAAACAAATTCCGCCGCGGATCCTAGCCATCATGCAGACTCGCAGCGACGAAGCGTTCCGCGATGCGCTGCTGCGATACGTCGGCAAGGAACCGACCGGCAACGTGATTCGTAACCTCGGCGACATGGGCATGCCGAAGAGTTGTCATGGCGGCGACGTTTTGATCGAAAAAACTTCGCCCGAAAATCGCGCCGCGATGATCTCGGTCTACGCCGCGGCCAATCAAGACAATTTGGAAATGATGCACTTGGTCGCATCGGTGATTCGGCACGGCGGTCCCGGTTGCGTCGCCGCAGCGTCGTTAGCGCTTAACAAATGCGAAGTCCCGACGAGTGACTTTTGGATGCGAGCGGCTGTGCCGATCGCGGATGATGATCAGGAAGCGATTGCGATGGATGAAAACGCTCAGTTGTTATCGAAGCTGATTGACTTGCTGGAACACGACGAACCGGCGCTCAAGACGAAGCGTCCGCCGGGTGTTGGAACCGCTGCACGCCGATGCGATGTTGGAAAAATTTCATACCTTACGCCCTCGAAGCCGTCGTCGACTCGGACGGGTCGTGATGATGATTGACGATGCCGCGGTCGACCGTGTTCGCGATGCGCTTCGCCACCCGGTGTTGTCGCATCGGTTGGAGGCGATCGCGATGGCCGACGCGCTGGCGATCGTGGACTTGCTTTCCGATTCGTTCACCCGAATCTCACGCGACGACCACCAAGAAGCCCGCATCCGGGCGGCCGAAGTGATGTCGGACGCCAGCAGCATTCAAACGTTGGATTTGTTGGAAGAAATGATCCGCATGCCGGAAAGCCCCGTCCGCGACGCCGCCGTCGTCGCCGTCGAAAAACGCCGCTCGGCAAACGTAAAACGTACTTCTCGACTTTAAACCAGCCATGCAAATACTTCCCTTTCATTCGCTCGCGCTAATCGCTGAAACGCACCTTTCGGACGTGTCGTTCACGTATCGCGAAGAAGCCGTCGATGCCAGCATCTCGCCGATGTACTACGTCGTCGCCATCGTTGCCGTCGCAGCGATCGCACTGCTCATCTACTACGTCATCAACCGTGGTCCTGCGATCGTCAACACGCCGCTGGGCATGTTGCACGAACTCTGCCGAACCAATCGGATCAAAGGCCGCTCGCGAGTGGTGATGGAACAGATCGCCGAAGCGGCCGGGCTAGAACATCCCGCCGTCATGTTTTTGAGCCGATCACGTTTCGACGAAACCGTCGCCGCGGCCAAACGCAAACGATCGCTCGACGCCAAGCAAACGTCAACGCTAGGCCTAGTCCGCCGCAAACTGTTTGCGTCATTGTAGGACATTTGATTGTAGGACAATTGTCCCAATTGTCCCCCGGCAACCAGTCACCCCAGCACACGGGACAATTGAGACAATTGTCCTACTCTGCGCTAGACCCAGTCCGCCGCAAGCTGTTTGCGTCATTGTAGGACATTTGATTGTAGGACAATTGTCCCAATTGTCCCCCGGCAACCAGTCACCCCAGCACACGGGACAATTGAGACAATTGTCCTACTCTGCGCTAGACCCATTCCGCCGCAAGCTGTTTGCGTCATTGTAGGACATTTGATTGTAGGACAATTGTCCCAATTGTCCCCCGGCAACCAGTCACCCCAGCACACGGGACAATTGAGACAATTGTCCTACTCTGTTGTGTCGAATGATTCGTCGACCTTTGCGTAGCTTGCGATCATCGATTCAAGCTGCTTCGCTAGCCGATCGAGATCGCGTCCGTTGTCGATCGATTCGGATAACAGCGGTCGTAACCATTCTTGGATCAAGTGGAACTGGCCCTTGATCAGCTCCGCCATTTCTCGCGGAACCTTGTACTGGACGACGACCTTCTGATCGGGCGGCGACAGGGCTTGTTGCGTGCTGATCAATTCGAGTTGCTTGCCCGTCGCGGCTAGCGTTTGCGATAGCTCGCTGCCCGCCGCCATCAGACTTTGGCGAACAAGATCGACGCGACTGTCCATCCGCTCGTCCGCGCCATTGTCTCGCAGCGAGATCGCTTTGCTGATCACTTGCCGGATCGATTCGAGGCCGTCCCGCATCGATGCGAGTTGACGCATCAACTGGCCGGCTTGGTCCTCGCCGTCCATGCCTGACATCCGAACCGATTCGACGTACGCGTACTTGATCGCGTCCCAGCGTTCTTGTTCCTCCGGCGACAAAATGCCCATCAGTTCTTTGAACTTTAGCACGTTCGCTTCGTTGTCCGTCGTTAGCGTTTGAGCGTCCTGTTCGTACGCGCTGACGATCAACGATTGCAATTCACGATCGTTCATCACGCCGGCGACCTTTTCCGCCATCCGGTTCATGTTCCGGTAGCTGCCTTGCAGCTTGAACGGCGGTTCGGTGCGGTAAGAATCGGCCTGCGCGGCCGAACGGATGTACGTTCGGTTGACCTTCAACACCACGTCGCGAATCCGGATCAGCTTTCGCATCACCTCGAACATCTCGCGAACCTGATCCATCGATAGGTTGCTTTGCAACTCAATCCCGTCCAGCGAATCGCGTCCGGCGGCCTTGATGATCGCTCGCGCGTCCTCGGGCGGCGCGGTCGATAGCGGTGCGAGCACTTGGTTGCTGGTCAAACAATTTTCCAAGTAACTCATCTCGAACGCTTCCGCCGACTCGCCGATGATCTCGCCCAAGTTGTAAACGTCGGCCCGGTTGGACAGCATGTCGGGGACTTGGAACCGATCGCCGCTTTCGGTGTACGGGTTGCCCGCCATCACGACGGCGACGCGGCGACCGCGAAGATCGAACGTTCGCGTTTTGCCGTTGCGAACCCCTTCGATCTTGCGCGTCGCATCGCACAGCGAAATGAACTTCTGCAGCAGTTCCGGATTGGTGTGCTGGATGTCGTCCAAGTACAGCATCACGTTGTCGCCCATTTCGAGCGCCAAGTTCAACCGTTCAATTTCTTCCCGCGCGGCCGCGTTGGGTGCCTCGGCCGGGTCCAGCGACGTGACGCCGTGTCCGATCGCCGGGCCGTTGATTTTCATGAACACGATGCCCAGTCGGTTGGCGACGTACTCCATCAACGTCGTCTTGCCGTAACCGGGTGGCGAGATCAACAACAGCAATCCCATCCGGTCGGTCCGTTTGTCTTCGCCCGCCGCGCCCATCTGTTTGGCCAAGTTGTCGCCGATCAGGGGCAAGTAAACTTCGTCGAGCAAGCGGTTTCGCACGAACGAGGTCAGCACGCGAGGCTTGAATTCCTCCAATCGCATGTCCCGCCGAGCCGCATCGACCAGCCGACTCTTGCTCCGGTGCAATTGCCGGTAACGCGGCACGACGTCGTCGCGATAGCCGCGGACGCGATCGAGCAGCTCGTGATAGTGTACCGCCATCGATCCAGACGCGATCCGCCCGTGGCTGCCCGCGACGTCACCGATCGTGCGGGCGACCGAGGCGTCGACGACCTTCATCGCACCGATGCCGCCGCAAACGACGATCCAACCGAGTTCGTCCAAGTACCCGATCGCCGGATCGGCCGCGTCGTCTTCGCTGATGTTCTGCAAAAACGCCTCGGCCCAATTTCTGGCCAGCACAAACGCTTTGGCCGGATCGCTGACCTTCTCCAACTTCGCCGGTGATTTGGCATCGAAGGTCTCGAACAGTTTCGCGGCTCGCCCGCTAACGACCGGCTTTTTCGGGGCGTGCGTCAATTCATCGAACAGGTACATCGCGATCCGGTGCGGTGTGACTTGGCCGCCGAACAGCGGTCCCCAGATCGCTTGACCCTCAGTCGCCATTTGCGTCAAGCGTTCGCGAAATTCTTTGGCCGGCTTCGCATCGGGATAAACGCTGGCCAGTTTCGCAAAGCCGCCGATCCAGTCGACCATCGTCGTGCGATCTTTCGTGGGAACAATCTTCGTGAACCACAATTGGGCGGCCGCGCGAACCGACGGTGAGTGCCGCAGCAATCCAATTTCGCGATCCATCTCGACCAGCGCCTCCAGAATCGCCGCCGCGTCGTGGTCGTGAACACCCTTGGCGTATCCTTCCTCGAACCGTCCGGCCATTGCCTCGGCGACATCCGTTTGGCCGCTTTCAAACATGTCGACGGCCAAGTACTCGCCGCGATAAACGTCGCCGTTCTCGCTGATCAGTTCCTGGTTCCAAAGATCGCGAGCGGCTTCCAGATCGGCGTCGACCAGCGGTTCAAAGAACTGCGTCCCGGTCAGGTGCAAGCACATCTCGCCGCCACGCAGCACCGTGGTCAGGTCCAGCGGCTGCGTGTTGACGGCAAAGCGTTGTTTGCCAAGCCGAATCGTGTTGCCACCATCTTCGTAAAGGTCTTGCCGATCTTTGAGTTGCCGCGTCGCGTCCTCGCGGATCGTCTTCATCCGGCTTTGCAAATCTTCGACACGAACGGCATCGTCCAGTTCGCCAAGTTGCACAATGATGTCGCGAACCTTTTCGACCATCAGATCGCCGGCGAAGTACGCAGCGATTTCGTCGGTCGACGCCATTTTGTTGACGCGTGAATCGATGCCCTTCAAAATTCGCGTGGCGGCGGAGGCCAGCGATTCGGCGCGGCGGTTCCGCTTTTCGACCAACTGAATCTTGCGAGACTCGAAGGCCGCGTAAACTTCTTCGCGGCGTGTCGTCAGCTCGGCGACGAACTCATCAAACTCGGCGAAACGTCCCTCGAGTTCTTCGATCTGGACCATGACCTTGGTCAGGTACTCGTCACACTTCGTCGGCGAATCGCACACGTCCAGGTAGCCCGAGACCGTTTGCTGCAGCAGTTTCAATTGCGATGCGAATTCGGCCTTGCCTTCGACGCTGGTCAGTTCACCGACGCGGGCCTTCAAGCTGCTGCGGACGCGGTTTAGCGACGCGAACACGTTGCCGATCGAATCGATGATCTCGGTCCGCTTGGTCGTGTCCTCGATGCGAAGGTTGCTGATTGTTTCGGTTAACAATTCCAACTGCGAACCGGCGTCGCCAATTTGCTCGCCCAACTTCTTCGCTTCGGCCACCGTGGTCACGCCGGCGACCTGTTCGCCGGCAGCTTGAACGCGGCTCGTGTACGGACCCAGCGAGCCCGGCGTCAGCAGAAAGTCGACGCAGCGGCGGCTGAGTCGTTCGGAACGCTCCGCCGTTTCCTTGGTCAGCGTTTCGACGATCGTTTCGTCGACGTAACGAAGCTCTTTCAGTCCGAGCGCGTGACCACGCTGCGTTCTCAATGAAGCTAGCGATGCAACGTAGTCATCGATCGATTCAAACCGGCCCCGCTCGATCGATTTGACCAGCGTCTCGATGTCGCCGCGAACCTGCTTGGTGCGTGACTCGGTATCGCGTCGGACGCGCAGAACTTTTTCGTATTCTTCGACCGCCGCGCCGGCGGCTTCGCGAATTTTTTGCAGCGGTTGCGATAGCGTTTCGGTTTCAGGCTTGTCGATCCAGAAATAGCTGTCCAGAATGCCGGACGCTTTCTTACCCAGATCGACGTAAAGGCCTTCGTAGTTGTCGTCTTTGTCGATCAGCTGCAGCAACTCGCTGCACTCGGCCATGCCGCGAACAATGTCCTTGTTGCCGATCTTGAACAGAAACGAATCGGTTTGGTTATCGGGAACGTAGCTGGCGTCGGTGAACGGCGTTTGCCAAATTTGAATGGCGTGATGTTTCTGCGGTTCGGCCTGCGTGCGAAAGCAAACCATCTCGCCTCGCTCGAAAAAGGTCTGTCCGTTGCAAATCATCGGCGTGTCGACGGTCTGCGAAATCAGGTTGTAACGAAGCTGAACGTAGGTGCCGGTTTGAACGTTGTAGAACAGGTACAGGTAATCTTCGCCGTTGGGCGACGCGATCGTGCGTTGATAACGCATGTCGCTTAGCCCGTGATCGAATCGTTTGAACTCGCCGGTTTGCAAGTAATACCCGCCGGGAAAGATCAGCCCGTGATCGCCCGGTAACATCACGCAGGAGTGTTCGATTTCGTCCAGCCGCATCGCGCGAGCTAGTTTGCCGTTGAAGACGAGGTAACGAAAGACATCTTCCTGATAAGGACGGATCTTCATCAACACCAGGTTGCCGACGACGGCATAGTGGATCTCGGCATCGTCGAGCGTCTGGTCGGCGTGGTCGACCGGCTCGGCGTAAATGCCCTCGCCCGAGTCGGTGTTGTTTTCGACTTTGACCGTCAAGTCACCGCCGACGGCTTCGACGAACACGCGATCTTCGATCGAGATGTGCGGGTGCGCGCCGTAATGGTGTTGGTCTCGCGTCGTTCGCTTCCAACGAAATTCATGCTGGTCGGGATCGCGGACTTCGTGGTCGCTGCGATTGTCGATGTACTCGATCGAATCAGGCGTGATCCGCCACTTGAACGACTTGACGTCCTTGGTGGTCTTGCCGACTTGAAAGACCATGTGCAACATCGGCCCGACACGAAAGAAGCGTGTGAAACGAGTGTCTTTGTAGAAACGATAAAGGTCGGCAAAGTCGGACTGGAACTTCGGCGCAGCGATCAGGCCGAGCGAGCTTTCGTGGAATTGGTGATCGCGAAGTTGGTGGATGGAGAAGACGTCTTCGATGTGAATTTCGTTCTTGAGTCCAAACTGAACGTTGTATCCAAACAAAAATTGATCGCCGATGGAAACGATGTCGCGCGGCACGCAGTTGTGTTCGGTGGTGACCCGCTCGGTCGCGATCAGCGCCGTTTCGATATTTCCAAAAACATCAGCGCGGGATTGATTCAGTTTGGCAAGACGCGAACGAAGATCGGCCGCGGCGTCGCGGAGCCGATTTCGAAGGACCTCATAAGTGCCGGCGGCAAGTTGGGTGTCAGTCATGGATTAATCCGATCGCCGCGTAGCGGTCCCGATAGCCGCGTAGCAAACAAGATTGATCGCCGCGAAGGCGGCGATGTCGCGTAGCCGCGTAGCGGCGATGAGTAGCCGCGTAGCGGCGGTGGATAGCCGCGTAGCGGCGGCATAGGAATAGCCAGGGGCGGAAGCCCCTGGACCTTCCGCCCAAAAACATTCCCAGCCGCGTAGCGGCGACATAGCGCCCGGACCTGTGTCGCCGCTACGCGGCTGGGTCGAATTGGGGGGCGAAAATCCAGGGGCTTCCGCCCCTGGCTAATCTGTGTCGCCGCTACGCGGCTGGTGATCGTCGCCGCTACGCGGCTACGCCCGATCAAATGTTCTTCAACCATGGAACTCTCCGTCGAAGACGTATTTCAAATCGAACTCGATGTTGTGTCGCTTTAAAAACAACAGGTACTCGTCGCGGAAGGTGACCCGTTTGTGATGTTCTTGTTGGCCTTGAATGTAAGTCCGTACTTCGTCTTCATTCGATTGGCTGACCGTGAACGCGGCATAGCCGGTTTGCCACGTGAAATCTTTTCCGTGCGTTTCGTGGAACCATTTGGAGGAGTTCGATTTGATCAAACGAATCATGTCGGCGACGGCGATGGTCGGATGGATGGTGGTCAAGATGTGAACATGGTCTTCGACGCCGCCGACTTCGATCGCGTGGCCTTTGTGGTTGGCGATGATGCCGACGATGTACTTGTGAAGTTCGGGTGCGATCGTCGGTTGGATTGAGGGCCGACGGTTTTTGGTGCTAAAAATCAGGTGGTACTTCAGTGTCGTGAAGGTGTTGGCCATGGTTGATCCCTCGGACGCTATGTCGCCGCTACGCGGCTGGGTTGGGTGGTGTGGACGTCGTCCAGGGGCTTCCGCCCCTGGCTATTCCTATGTCGCCGCTACGCGGCTATTGAACGGTTGGGTTGCGGTGTTCCAGGGGCTTCCGCCCCTGGCTATTCCTATTTCGCCGCTACGCGGCTGGGTGAACTGGTCGCCGCTTGCGCGGGTGGCGAGCATGTCGTCCTTTACGCCTTTCCGTTCTTGACCGGTTTTGCCTTCGTCGCCACCGTGTCCAACAGTCGGCCCGCTTTTTGATCGGCGACGTTGGCCGTTCCGGCTAGGCTCAGCAAGCTGGTCAGTTGCGTTCGGACGTCGTCGGTCGTTGACATGCCCATCATCTTGGCGATCAGGGCGGCGATCGACAGGTCTTTGACGCCGTCGGTGTCCATGTTGAACTGCTTCATCAAGCCGGCGAGTTGGTCGCGGAAGTAATCCGCGTTGCCGTCGAAGAAAGTGTCCTTGATGTCCGTGGCCACCTTGCTGTTGTAGACGAATCGGTCGATCGCCTTGCCGCCCTTGACCGCGCTGGTGATCTGTTGGAAGAACTCGCCGTCGCCGCCGACGATGTCGATCCGTGCCGCACGCAAGGCTTCGCCGACCACGCCGGCTTGGCTTTCCGCGATGCCACGCTGAGCGTTGATCGCCGCGATCTCGACTTGCATTTCCTTGTCCAGTTTCAGCTTGAATTCTTCGTGATCCTTGCCGACGCTGTCGAGTTGTTTCATCGCTTCGGCTTTCTCGGTGATGCCGATCGCTTCGCTGCGATACTTTTCCAGTTCGACGTTGGCTTCGGCCAATCCTTGCTTTTCCATCGCCGACGCTTTCGCTTCGATGACGCTGGCTTCGGCCAGTCCCGCGGCCGCTTCGGTCGCGGTGGTGGCTTCGGCCAGCATCTTTGCCGCCGCGGTTTCTTTCTCGGCCGCGTCGCGTTTTGCTTCCGCGTCGATGCGGATCTTTTCGGCCAGCATCGTTGCCGAATCCTTTTCGGCTTGGGCGAGTTTCGTCACTCGGATCAGTTCTTCTTCGGCCTTCATTTCGGCCGCGGTGACTTGCACCTTCTTCAATCGATCCGCCTTGGCAAAGTCCTCGGTGTCTTTGATGCGTTCTTGTTCTTCGACGACCGTTCGTTCGATCGCGACGCGTTCGCGGATGACTTCTTGGATGTTTCGCTTTTCGACTTCGATCGCCTTTTCTTTTTCGATCTCGGCGACGCCGACCAGACGCAGACGCTCGGTCATTTCCAAGTCACGGTCGCGGTTGACCCGTTCCAGTTCCACCGCGTCGGTCTTTTCCTTGTTTCGCTGGGCGACCAAGATCGTCCGCAGCTTGTTTTCTTCGGCGATGCCCAATTCTTCTTCGGTCGTGATGCGAGCCCGTTCGGATTCGAGTCGCTGTTCTTCTTCGACTTTTGCGGAGGCAGCACGTTCGCGCGCGGAGATTTCGGCGATCTCGCGTTTCTGTTTCTCGACCGCTTCGACGCGTTGACGTTCCAGCGCCAGGATCGTTTCCTCCGCTTCGACGTCTTGTTTCTTGAGCGTCTTTTCTTTATCGCGGGTGAACTGATTTTCCTTTACCTTTTCGTTCGACGTCAGCTCGGTGATCTTCTTGATGCCTTCGGCGTCCAAGATGTTCGTCGGCGAGAGCAACTCGATCGGCGTCTGTTCCAGGTAGTCGATCGCGGCGTCGTCCAGGTTGTAACCGTTCAAGTCGGTGCCGATCACTTTAAGGATCTCGGACTTGAACTTGTCACGTTGATCGTACAGATCGACGAAGTCGAATTGCTTGCCGACGGTTTTCAAAGCTTCGCTGAACTTGGCGTCGAACAGTTCACGCAGCGTTTCGAGTTCGCTGCAACGTTTCGCGCCGATCGACTGGGCGACTTCGCCCATCGCTTCGGGGCGGTTGTCGACGCGGACGAAGAACGCGACTTTGATGTCGGCGCGGATGTTGTCTTTGCAGATCAATCCTTCGCGGCCCGAACGTCCGATCTCAAAACTTTTCAGCGACAAGTCCATGAACTCGTAGCGGTGGTACAGCGGGATGACGAACATCCCCTGCGCCGACGCGACTCGCATCGTCGGTCCGCCCGTTCGCACGATCGCTTTGTCGGGACCGACGACGATGTAACACTTCTTGATCGTGATCACGATCGCCATCACGACAAAGACGATGATGGCCAGCACGACGACGATGCCGGTTAGTATTTCTGGGCTCATGATGAGGCCTCCGATGGAAGGTTGGTGACTTGGTAGACGCGAGTTTTGGAATCAAATGCGACGATGCGAACTTCCTTGCCCTTGTCGATGTGGGGGCCGTCCGTGCGAACGTTCAACAGCAGCGGTGCCGCGTCGGTGCGAAACCGGGCTTGGCCGTAGTCGGGCGTGGCCTCAACGCTAACGATCTCGCACGTCGCGCCGATCAACCGCGTTTGGTCGTACGCCGGCGCGGCGACAAAATGTTTGACCATCGGCTCGGTACAGACCTTGGCGATGCCGGTGGCGATGACTAGGTTGCGAAGGCAAAGCAGCGTCGATGCAAGAAGCGTCGGTTCATAACGTCGGACGTCGAATTGGTGCCACAACAGGTACGAGACGATCCAGAACCCGAGTGTGAAGATGCCGCCCCAGATTACGACGGGCACGCGGCCGAAATTGGTCCAGCGCACTGTTGCGGCACCGATGCCTTGCAGGGCGTCCAGGTCGACGTTGGTGTCGACGTCCAGTGTTTCGATGTCTGGCGTTTCGATGTCGGGCATGTCGACGTCCAGGTCAACCAATCCGATCAGGGCCAGCAGCGTGTAGATTGCAAGCAGGCAAACCAGGATCGACGCGGGCCAGACCGGACCGACGAACAGGTGGCTGGCGAATTGCAGAATCGAATCGAACACGATCGCGGGAACCTCGGCCATGGAGGAGGGGGGGGACTAGCAGCACCAGCTTAGTAGCGAGGCTGCGGTGGCCGAGTTTTGGGGCGCGAAATTCTGAGAATAATGCAATGCTCCGTCACGACGTGACGGACCTACCTACTTTGCCGACGTTTGGTGGACGCTTACCGGTCCCACCACCAGTTTTGCACGACGGCGGGTTTGGTCGCGGGGACGTTTCGGATCGACGTTAAAGAGGGATAGTCGTTGACCGACGAAGCCAGCGTCGTTTCCGGCCGGACGCTGACGCCGCCGCTGGCGATGAGAATGTGATGCCGTTTGTTGCCGTTTTGGATGCGGTGCAGCACGGCGATCGATTCGATTTGCCGAGGCACTCGCAGCATCGTTGTTTGCGACAGCGACGTCAGCGACGAACTTTGCAGTGCCAGTTCGGTAACGATCGATCGGTGATCGGCGTCGTCTGCGAATCGTCGCAGCAGTTCGGCGATCGACGCGGTTTGGTAGATCGCTTCGAGCGATCCGTAGACCGGGTACTTGGTTCGGATGGCGTGAAAGTTTTTATTGAAGTCGGCGACGAAGGCCTGCGTGCGAGCGTCCGCGGTCAGGTTTCCTCTCGCCCCATCTTCCATCGCCCGTTCGTTCTCGCCGGAGAGCCGGATCGGCGAACCCGCGATCTCAAAGACCGTGCGATCTTTGTCCGCGCGAGCGGTTCGTGGGCTGGCCGTGAACCACAACCGCAACAGCAGATCGTTGGGCACGCCGGCATCGATCATCGCGGATGTAGCGTCCAAGTAGTTCATCACGCCGTCGGGCATCGGGTGGACGCCGAGGGCGAGTTCTTTCATGTGCCGGTCGGCCTCGACCATCAAGTAACCGATCGACGAATCGCCCGGCGTGCCGAACACTTCGACGCGTTGCATGCCCAAGGCCGCAACGAGTGCATCGGCAGCTTTACCAATCGGCAATCGGTTGGCTTGAACGTCAGCGGCGACGGCAGCCGTTCGCTGCAGGCCCTCCGTCGTCGGATCGATCGTGCAGCCGAATGGCTTGCCGGAGGTGACCGATGACAGGCACGTCATCAACATGTCCAGCCGGATGACACCGCGAGTGGACACGCGATCGCGGGGCACACCGCCGACCGTTTCGATGCCGCCGACCGGTCCGGCAATGACGATGTCGCCGGATTCGTCATCCAAAAACACGTATTGAACTTCCGACAGACCGGCCAAGTAGGCCATCGATTCGGACACGGGACTGCCGGAAATCTTTCGCCGATTGAGCTCTCGCGTCAGCCGTTGCAAACTAATGCACCGGAGATTCGACGCGGCACGCCAACCGTTGTTGGAAGTCGTCGCGGAAGACGAAGGCAACAACGACGCTTTCAAGTTCGCGACCGCGTCGTCGCGGGCGTCGACTTCGCAGACCTTCACCGTTCCGGCCGCGTCGACGTAGACGCCTTGGACGTATTCCGACATCGAACTCGGTCCGCCCAGCAGGTCCCACGTGTCCGGCACGACGGTGGTTTGGATCAGTTGGATCAAGGATGTAAAATCGGCGAAGCCCGCACCGCCTTGTCCGGCGACGGCGTCTTGCCGAACGGTCGGCGATGGGATGCTGCTGATCGTGTCAGCGGCCGATGACGTGGCCCCCGCGGCGACTTGCGCCCCGGCAATCTGGGCCAGGATCCGAGAACGGGCATCGGCGGGAAGTTCATTGGCCGCGGCAATCGCGGGACCGAACTCGCCGCCGGCGAAGGATTGGCCGCGAGCGGCGGAGAGAGTGATGAAGGCGAGGGCGAATAGAAAGAGGTGTCGGACGATCATGGCTCAAGTCCTCAGGTTTATCGTAGCCCTGACACGCCGTGGCAGGGCCGAACAGCAAAGCTGTTCGATGAAGGCGATGCTCCGCCACGGCGTGGCGGACCTACGTTCAGTGAGGTGCTCCGCCACGACGCGTGACGGACACATATCGAATTCACGTGACGCTTTCCCACACTTCGTCGATCAGCCGCTGTTGCGGTCCGAAGCGAGATTTGTAGTTCAGGTGATTATTATCGGCGACGTACATGCCCAGGTAAACGTAACGGCGCTGAGTGTCGCGTGCGAATTCGATTTCTTTCAAGATCGCGTACGTGCCCAGACTGTACCGGCCCACTGTCGGGTCAAAGTGCGTGTAGACCGCCGACGTGCTGGTGCGGCCCAAATCAACAATGGCGATCGCGACCAAAACTCCGTCTCGATAAATCGCCAGCTCACGCGTGTCACAGCACGTGTCGACCAAGAACGATCGGTACGACTCGGCGGTGACCGCTTCGCCGTCGTGACCGAGCCCGCGGATGCGGCGATGCTGGTTGAACATCCACACTCGCCGAACATCGACCGACGGCAACGACCACTCGCACGTCAACTCGCGGTCGCCGCGGTTCAGCACTCGCCGCATCGATGACGTTAGCTTAAACGTATCAACGTCGATGCGAGTCGGTTTGCATTCGGTGCAGCCGAGACATTCGGTGCGGTAGACGAAATCACCGCTGCGACGAAATCCCTGCGCCAGCAACTCGTCGGTGGCCTCCGGCGTGACCGTGCCCAGCGGCAATCGCAGCGGCATTCGAGCGGTCGTGTCGGGCAAGTACGGGCAAGGTTGCAGTTGGTCTTGGACGACGACCAGTTGCAAGCGGCCGTGCGTGTCGGGCGGAGCGACGCGGCGATGCGGGATGCTCATCGGATCAGGCCAACGCGATGGAGGGACAATCGCCGCGGCAAAAAAAAGCCGGCCGGCGGTGAAGCTGATTCTATCGCTTCATCGCCGGCCGGCTCAAATTTTTTTACCGATGGGTTCGTTTAACAGTCAGCCGCAGGCGTACTCCTCACGATTCCGGTACGCCTGCGGCTAACTGTTAAACGAAAAGTCACGTCAAAAACCTGACGCCTAAAACCTGACGCCTGACAACTGAAACCTGACGCCTTTTTCTCAGTCCCACCACCATTGGCCGTCGGTCAGGTTCGACGGGCCGGCGGATTGCTTGGTGTTCACCGTTTCGCCGCTGGTGTCGACCGTCATGCGGTCGCTGTTCAGGGCAATTCGCGGTTGCATTTGCACGCCGCCGCCCAGCGGTGTCATTAGCGTGTTGCCTTTCCAGACCGCATTGACGGCCGTTTCGACTTGTTCGGGGGCCGTGTACGTTTGCACGGAAACCTTCGATTCGTCCATCAGCACGCCGGCGTCCCAGTTCGCTTGGCCGTAAAAATCTTGTTCATGGATGTAAGCCGCGGCAATCGCGACGTCGATCAGTTGACGCAGCTCGCCGTAGATCCGTACTCGCGACGCGATCAGGTTGAAGTTGTCGGTGAAGTCGCGACAGAACGCTTGGCTGGCCGCGTTGACTCGGCCGCCTTTGACACGTTGGCCACCGGCTGCGACGCGTTCGTTTGCACCGACCAGTTGGACGCCGCGCTCTTTGATCTTCATCGCCAGTCCGTCTTCGCTGACCGCGACGCCGTCATAGTTGGGTTGGAAGTACCAACGCTCCATCGCGTTTGCCGCGACGCTGGCGGGGCTGGCCCGGTCGACGTAGCTTTGCAAACGGACGGGCAGTCTTTCCAGTCCGATGCCGATCAGCTTCATTCGGTAGTCCGCTTCGACCAAGACTCGAGCGAAGTGCGTGTCGGTCGGGATGCCTTTAAACGTCACCGTTTGCAGGCCGAGGTTGTTCTTTAGTCCGCTTGCCAATCGAGCCGCATCGCTGGGCTGGACGCGGCCGCGAACCGACGACAGAAAACGCTGCATCGCTTGCAAGCCTTCCGGAGTCGGGTCGATCGAAACGCTGATCACCGACGTGGCTTTGGAGCCCGGTGCATACGCACGCATGGCCGTCACCAGGTCTTCCAACAGCACCGTCGGGCGACCGGTTTGCATGCCGACGAAGCGGTCGGTCGGGTCAGCGATGAAGCCTTCGGCCGGGCCGGCGACGACGATGTCTTGGGTGTCGGGATAGTAGAAGACGTATTGAACGGAGGTCAGACCGGCCAGAGCCTTCATTTCGTCATCGATCGCTTCGCCGTTTTCAAGCTTGGCGGTGATCGCCGATTCCAAACGGTTCAGCGAGACTTTGCGAAGCTCGCTGACTCGCATCACGTTGGCATCGTCGCGGCCCAATTTCGCGCGAGCCTGAACCAGCCGCTGGGCCGCCAGCCGTCCGTCGAACTGTTTGACTCGCAGGACCCCGGTCGCGTCGACGTCGATCCCCGCGATCGGCGGTCCGATCAGGATCGTATCTTGTCCGCCACCGCCACCGCCGCCGTCTTGGGCAAAGAGGGATGTCGGCGTGGTCAGGATCAGTCCCGCGAGGGTGACTAGGGCGAGGGTGCGTTTGAGCATGGTCATGGATGGGAACGCCGAGGAACCGGAACCGGGAATAGGAAACCGCGCGGAATCTGCACAGCATTTAACCCTGACGATAATCGCCCGGCGAACGACGATCAACAAAACAACCAGTCGGTTCGAGCAAACCAGGCCAGATTTGCCGGATGGGACAGGTCGTGAGGGACGTAAGGGGCTTTTCGTAGGTCCGCCAGGCCCTGGCGGAGCATCCGGCGAACCGCTTTGCTGCTCGGCCTCGCCACGGCGTGTCGAGGCTACGAGTTGCAGCCGCGGGTCTACGAAGTCGCGTCCTAGTCCCCACGCCCCCCACCAATTAAAATCCGCCGGAAATTGATCCGGCAACCTTCCCACCCTTTTTGGATGATGCGATGAGCGGCGACTGTGATTTTGGACTGATTGGTTTGGCGGTGATGGGCGAGAACTTGGCCCTGAACGTCGAAAGTCGCGGCTACAAGGTCGCCGTTTACAACCGCACGACGTCAAAGGTCACCGATCTGATCGGCGGGCGGGCCAAGGGCAAGAATTTCGTCGGCACCGAATCCGTCGAGGAATTCGTCAAATCCGTCAAGCGTCCCCGCAGGCTGATGATGCTGGTCAAAGCCGGCCCCGCCGTCGACGCCATCATCCAGCAGTTGCTGCCCCACTGCGAACCCGGCGACATCATCATCGACGGCGGCAACGAGTATTACCTGAACACCGAGCGTCGCGTCGCCGAAGTCGAAGCCAAGGGAATGCTGTACGTCGGTTGCGGCGTTTCGGGAGGCGAAGAAGGCGCACTCAAAGGCCCCAGCCTGATGCCGGGCGGATCGGCCGACGCGTGGCCGCACATCAAAGAAATGTTCCAGTCGATCGCCGCCAAGGTCGGTCCGAACAACGACATTCCGTGCTGCGAGTGGCTCGGTGCCGGCGGTGCAGGCAACTACGTCAAGATGGTTCACAACGGCATCGAGTACGGCGACATGCAGTTGATCTGCGAAGCGTACCAGTTGCTGCGTGAACTCGGCGGACTGTCCAACGACGAGCTTTACGACGTGTTCGATGATTGGAATCGCGGCGACCTGCAAAGCTACTTGATCGAAATCAGCCGTGACATTTTCAGCGTCAAAGACGACCAGGGTGGCGACGGCTACCTGGTCGACAAGATCCTGGACGTCGCCGGCGCGAAGGGCACCGGCAAATGGATGAGCCAGCTGGCGCTCGACCTGGGCGTGCCCAGCACCCTGGTCACGACCGCCGTATTCGCGAGAGGATTGTCGGCCCAAAAAGAAGCTCGCACGCGAGCGTCGAAGTCTCTCAACGGCCCCAGTGCGTCGTCGAATCCGGAAATGCAAGCGATCGCGAAACAACTGGTCGGCGACCGCGCCGAATTTGTCGAAGCGGTTCGCCAAGCCCTCTACGCATCAAAGATCGTCAGCTACGCACAGGGCTTCGTGCAACTGCAAGCGGCATCGGCCGAGCACGGTTGGGGACTGGATTACGGTGCGGCGGCGCTGCTGTGGCGAGGCGGCTGCATCATCCGGGCGAAGTTCTTGGACCGGATCAAGGAAGCGTTCGACAAGGACGCGAACTTGGAAAACTTGTTGCTGGACAAGTTCTTTGAAGACGCCGTCGAAAACTCGCAAGAGAAGTGGCGCAAAGTCGTCGCCGTCGCATCGATCATGGGCATCCCGGTGCCCGCGTTCAGCACCGCGCTGTGCTATTACGACGGTTATCGCTTGGAACGCTTGCCGGCCAACATGCTGCAAGCCCAACGCGATTACTTCGGCGCCCACACGTACCAGCGAACCGATATGCAAGGCACGTTCCACAGCGAATGGATCCAGCTTCGCAAAGAACCCAAGGCGTAGCGATCGCTCGCGGTCGGATTGATTTAGCTCGCCATGATGCTCAGGAACTGCATGAACGCGGTGTCATCGTCGGCGACGCGGTGGTCAGCGGCCGATTGAAGCAGCGTTTCCAAGGCTTTGCGAAACCGACGTGTCGTGACATCGTCGCGAGATTCGATCGCGGTCAGACGCTGCTTCAACAGTTGCGCCTCCGATGAGCCGGGTGTTCCGCCGGTCAAGCAGGATCGAATCGCGCCAACGACTTCGCTGTCGCGGAACGACTTGCGGCCGTTCATCTTCAAGATTGCATCGACGCACAGGCCCGTCACGTCGGCGCCGCTGCCCGATGCGGAATCGGAAATGGCGGTGCCGGAGGATTGGTCATCCGCGATCCCATCGACCGCGTGCGACGATTCACGGCGAGACCGGCGTCGGTCGGCGGCTTTGAGTCGTTTCTTCAGGTCGTCCCGTCGTGCCATGTTCGTTTCACCAGAAAACATGTTCGTTTCGCCAGAAAGAAGGCCTGCCGCGATGGTCGCTTCGATTTGGAAGCGTTCGATTGATCGCCGCCGCCCGTGTCACGTCGCAAACGATGAACATCTTGCAAAGCGTAAGCGACGCCGGCTGGATTTGCCGACGTCGCTTTCACGTTAACCGATTTGGACGCGAAAAGGTCTATTTTCGCTTCATCATCGCGGCCAATTCGTCATCCAGTTCGGCCGCGCGGACGTTGTGGCGGACGACCTTGCCGTCGGCGTCGATCAGCATCATCGTGGGCAAGGTCTGAACGCCCAGCATCTTCGCCAAGCGGCTCGATTCCAGACCGCCAGGCTCGAACAATTGGACCCACGGCAGCGGGTTCTCCTTCAGGTATCCGGCAGCCGATTCACGGGTCGCGTCGACGTTGATGCCGACCAGTTGCAGGCCCGCCCGCTGGTAACTGGCCTGCAATCGGCGAAGCAGTTTGGTGTCCTGCTTGCACGGTTCGCACCAGGTCGCCCAGTAATGAACGACGACGGGCTTTCCACGTAGCGCAGCCAGTCGAAACGGCTTCCCGTCGATCGTGTCGCCGTCCAATTCGATGCGTCGGCCGACCGAATCCAGTCGCCGCGCGGCCCCGGCGGCTTTTTCGCCCGCGTCGGTGCCGGGGAAAGCGTTTGCGACCTTTTTGTAGAACTCGAGAGCCTCTTTTTCTTTGTCCTCGAATTCTTTGCTAAGCGCCAGGTCCAGGTACGCGGAGGCCGTTTCCGCCGTTCGCGGGTACCGATCGACGAAGCCGGTCAGGGCCTCGAGGTACCATTTTTGGACCTCGGAAAAGTCCGCATCCGGCGTTTGGCGGATCGTATAATCGGCTCGAATTGCTTGGTAATCGGCGTACGCGGCCAACGATTCGTTGTTATCGCCATAGTTCCGTGAAATCTTGCGAAGTCGATCCATCCCGTCAGGATAGGAACCGCTTTGGACGGCCAACCCCAGCGTGTCGACCAACTGGCGGACCCAGGATTCACGCATCGTCGGCGTTTCGGCATTTTTCGCGAGCGCCTCGATCACGTCGGCCCGCTGCGCGTGAAGTTTGGCGACCACCCGTTCGTCCGATTCGGTTGCCAGGCGAGAATCGACGGATTCCAGGGCCGTGACCAGCCGTTGGGTTTCCTCGCCCATGCCGCCGGTGGCCTGGGTCGTGCCGGCCAGGCTGCCCGGCGTAAAGAAATTGCCGTTGGTCTGTGCGACCGCTTGGCCGTCCCCGCCGACCGACGGCAGTTCGACCAATCGCCAAGCATCGCCGACTTTGACCAGCGTTCCAACCATCAATTGGCCGGCCTTGGAATCTTGCTCGAACATCGCCACGGCGTTTTCATAAACCATCACGTCCTTGGTCGAACCATCGGTGTCCGCCGGCACGATTCCGGGCGGCGAAGCCGCAAATTGGACCCAGCGAGCCTTCGGCCCGACCGCGGATTGACGCTTGGCCAACCCCAAGAAATCGCTGGCCGCACGATCCGACTTGGCCGCCAATTGCTCGGTCTTTGTCTTGCCGAGGCCGAGCGTTTGAAGCTCCTTTTCGGTGATCAACAGCCGTGCAAAGCGGGCCGGATCGGACTCGCGAAGGGCCGCGACGACTTCGGCGGATGCTTCCTCGGCCGAGATTTGTTTCCACTGGTCGATCCGACTGTCCTCGTTCGAGTCGATGCCCCAGCGGGTACCGCCGGTGCCGAGCCAGCGGTACTGGTCGGCCTTGCCGTTAAAATCGCCGTCGACGTCGCGATAAACCTCGACGCCGAACTTGAAGTAGCTCCAAAGGTCGATTTTTTTGTCGCCGTTGGTGTCCGCGAAGCGGCGCAAAATCATGCCGTCAGGCGAAAACACTTCCCAGCCGACCCAGCCTTCTCGTTCAATGTCGGTCACCGTGCAGCGGTCGACGTTCTCGGGCGAAGGAATCTCGTAGTCGATTTCGCTGTGAATCGGCTTGATCCCGAGCGCCGATTCGGGGCTGGGCGTGGCTGCCAATGCCGATCCGGCAAGGCAGATCATCGCGATGGTCAATCCGGCCGAAAACGTCCAGAAACGCTGGAATTGGCGGGGGAAGCGTGCGGCAAAGCCTCGGCCAAGTTCGGTTCCGCCGTCGCTCGCGAGCGTTGACGCATGGGGGTGGTGAGGCAACAAGTGATCCATCATCCGGTTGATTCTCTGACTTAGGTGGACGGGAGGGGTGGGAGGGATGAGGGCCGAAACCGACCTTCGACCTTCATTGTGGCGAACCTTTCCGTCGAAGAAAATGTCGATTCAGGCAGAAAACCAGCCGATTGAAACGAACTCGGCGGGGCACGGAAGGCTCGCCATTGCATTGGATTGATGAATTTGGGGTGGCGGTCCGGCGGCAAAAATCGGAAAGAAGCGGCGATTTCGCAGGGCAACTTCCCTTTACAGCGAAACGAGTTTCCGTACACTTTGCCGCTCCGATCGCCTCTGGTCCGACAATGGGTCACGCCCATGAAAAGCACAGATGCGGAAGGTTCGGGCGTATAGCTCAGTTGGTTAGAGCGCGTCGCTGATAACGACGAGGTCCCAGATTCGAGTTCTGGTACGCCCATGGAACAGGAAACAGGTTGCAGGTTTCAGGTTTCAGCGAACAGGTCTTTTACTGTTTCCTGAAACCTGTATCCTGTCGCTTGATTGAAGGGGGTATAGCTCAGTTGGGAGAGCGCCTGCTTTGCAAGCAGGATGTCGTCGGTTCAAGTCCGTCTACCTCCACTTAAGAAAGTCCTGGATGTGCTCGCTTCGGCGAGTCCAATCAGGCGGCAAACGAGATGGAAACGTGAGCTCGTGCAACAAGCGAGCCACTGCCAGAAAGTTTGCCAGGGAAACTTTCACAAAGTTGGCTTTTGGTCCTTGCGGCCGAGACCTGAATTTGCGAAAACCCCGCCTCGCTGAAAGAGACAGTTGCCCGCCGAGCCAATCGCTCGAAAGGCCAGGAGGTGACCGAGAAGACCGCGAAAAACTTTCTTTAAGTTTTCGCCAAGACTCGGTTGACGCCACCTGAAACCGGCTGTATCTTTCGCCTCCCGCCACTGAGAACGACCGGCTGACCTCCCGAAGTAAACGAGGTCAACCGGCTGCTTTCAGTAGCAGCGACTCTCGCTTCCCCGGCCAAAAGCCGGACGCGGGAAACTGATTTTTGACAATTTGGTTGTTTGGTAGTTGGCATCTAAAAAAGAAGCAACTGCGATGCTATGCGAGGTGGGTTTTGGCCCATGTCACGTAGTCTAGCAAAAATGTTCTTTAAGAAGCGCGGCTGGCAAGAAATTGCTGGCCATTGAATTCTAACAGGATTCTGTGCGAGCTTGGTGCGGCATCATTGAATGGTCTTCACGGACTGCTCTCTAAGAGATGCATCAAGCACATGTGATATCGTTAAGTAGATACTAGCGAGATCCAAGTTCATCGCGTTGGTCTTTGTTCCGGTTTCGGCCGGGGCTTGGTTCAGCAAGGTGAGTTCGGGATTTCGATGGCCAATCTACCAAGGGCACATGGGGGATGTCTTGGCGTTGAAAGAATGAAGGGCGTGGAAGTCTGCGAAATTCTTGGGGGAGCTGACAAACAAGTAATGATCCCGAGGTACCCGACTGCTGCACACTGAATACATAGGTGTGCTAGTAACAACCTGGTGAACTGAAACATCTAAGTAACCAGAGGAAGAGAAAGAAAAATCGATTCCGTCAGTAGCGGCGAGCGAAATCGGAATAGCCCAAACCGAGAGGGTTTCCCTCCCGGGGTTGTAGGACTCCAATATCTGATTGTGTGTTGTTAGTGGAATCTCTTGGAAAGGAGAACCATAGAGGGTGACAGTCCCGTACGCGAAAATAAACATACACGGTAGGAGCACCTGAGTAGGTCTGGTCACGTGAAACCCAGACTGAATCGACGGGGACCATCCCGTAAGGCTAAATACTCTTCAACGACCGATAGCGTACCAGTAGCGTGAGTGAACGGTGAGAAGAACCCCTGCTAGGGGAGGAATGTGAACCTGAAACCATGTGCCTACAAGCGGTCGGAGCCCTATGGTCTAGCTTGCTAGAAAATGGGTGACGGCGTGCCTTTTGCATAATGATCCGGCGAGTTGTGGTAAGCGGCTTGGTTAAGTTCTTACGGAACGTAGCCCAAGGGAAACCGAGTCTGAATAGGGCGTTGGTCGTTTGCTGCAGACGCGAAACCTGTGTGATCTACCCATGAGCAGGTTGAAGCGCGGGTTAAACTGCGTGGAGGACCGAACCCACTTAGGTTGAAAACTGAGGGGATGACTTGTGGGGAGGACTGAAAGTGTAATCAAACCAGGAGATAGCTCGTTCTCTCCGAAATATCTTGAGGGATAGCGTCGAGTAAATTAATTACCGGGGGTAGAGAGACTGAATCGGATGGGGGCCCTTCCCAGGGTACCCCACCGAACCAAACTCCGAATACCGGTGATCGTACCTCGGCAGTCAGTCCCTGGGGGATAAGCTCCAGGGTCGAGAGGGAAACAACCCAGATCGCCTGCTAAGGTCCCGAAGGACCACTTAGTCACTAAGGAAGTTGAAGTGCCGTGACAGCTGGGATGTTGGCTTAGAAGCAGCCACCATTTAAAAAGTGCGTAACAGCTTACCAGTCGAGCATTTCTGCGCCGATAATGAACGGGAGTAAGTGGTACACCGAAGCAGCGGATTGCAGTTTACTGCAGTGGTAGGAGAGCGCCGATGATCAGATACGAGCCGTACGGTAACGAGCGGTGTCGGGGTCATCGGGTGATTATGCCGGAATGAGTAACGATAAAACAGGTGAGAATCCTGTTCGCCGAAAGCCTAAGGTTTCCTGGGGAAGGCAATTCCGCCCAGGGTTAGCCGGTACCTTACCCGAGGCTGAAAAGCGTAGGGGATGGATAGTAGGTCAATATTCCTACGCCGGCTGTGTATGCGATGCGGGGACGGCGTCCAGAAAGTGAGCGGTACGACTAGAAATGTCCGTAGCGAAAGTTGAGGTGACCGGGGGTAAATTACCGGTTATAGCCAAGACATAGCTCGAGAGCGTTTAAGTTCTCGAAGTCATTGGAAGGACGTCCAAGAAAAGCCGCTAGCTTAAGCAGCTGACCGTACTAAAACTGACACAGGTAGGCGAGATGAGAATTCTAAGGCGCTCGGGAGAATGGTGGTTAAGGAACTCTGCAAAATGGCCCCGTAAGTTCGCGATAAGGGGCGCCTCGGGCGGTTCACGCTGCTTGAGGCCACAGAAAATCGGCTCTAACGACTGTTTATCAAAAACACAGGTCTCTGCTAACACGCAAGTGGATGTATAGAGACTGACGCCTGCCCGGTGCTGGTAGGTTAAGGAAGAGGGTTAGCCTCACGGCGAAGCTCGCGACCGAAGCCCCAGTAAACGGCGGCCCTAACTATGAGGGTCCTAAGGTAGCGAAGTTCCTTGTCGGGTAAGTTCCGACCTGCATGAAAGGCGTAACGATTTGAGCACTGTCTCAACCACCAACCCGGTGAAATTGTAGTTGTGGTGAAGATGCCACATACCCGCGGTTAGACGGAAAGACCCCGTGAACCTTTACTGTAGGCTGATATTGGGTTGAGATATGTCTTGTGTAGGATAGCTGGGAGGCTACGAGACCGGTACGCTAGTATCGGTGGAGCCGACGTTGAAATACCAGCCTGGTCATATTTTAATTCTAACTTTGATCCCCTGAAGCGGGGCAAAGGACAGTGTCAGTCGGGCAGTTTGACTGGGGCGGTCTCCTCCCAAAGAGTAACGGAGGAGTGCAATGGTACACTCAGCCTGGTCGGTAATCAGGCGTAGAGAGTAAAGTTATAAGTGTGCTTGACTGCGAGACCCATAAGTCGAGCAGGGACGAAAGTCGGCCTTAGTGATCCGGTAATCCCGAATGGAAGGGTTATCGCTCATCAGATAAAAGGTACTCCGGGGATAACAGGCTTATCGCATCCGAGCGTCCACAGCGGCGATGCGGTTTGGCACCTCGATGTCGGCTCATCACATCCTGGGGGTGTAGAAGCTCCCAAGGGTTTGGCTGTTCGCCAATGAAAGTGGTACGTGAGCTGGGTTCAGACCGTCGTGAGACAGGTCGGTCCCTATCTGCCGTGGGCGTTCAAAACTTGAAGAGGTTCAACTTTAGTACGAGAGGATTTAGTTGGACGTAGCTCTGGTGTACCAGTTGTCGCGCTAGCGGCACGGCTGGATAGCTAACTACGGAACGGATAAACGCTGAAAGCATCTAAGCGTGAAGCCCGCTCTAAGATTAGGTTTTGTAAGTCATTGCGACGAAAGTCCCCAAGAAGACGACTTGGTTGATAGGCTGGACGTGTAAGTACCGTAAGGTATTAAGCTAACCAGTACTAATGGACGAAGGTTTGGCCATCGATATCCCGCACTCATACTGTTGGAATTCGTGGTCTGAACTAGAAACGAAGTGAAGATTAGAAGTTCAGGTCAGCTTCTTGAAAACGTAACCGCTCCTTTGCCTGGTCCTCGGATCAGGTGATATCAACTACCAAACAACACGTCATGTCAACGGTGAAATACCCGTTGGCATGGCTTTCTGGCGACCATATCGTAAAGGTTATACCTGTTCCCATCCCGAACACAGCAGTCAAGCTTTACGAGCCGATGATAGTGCATACCAGTGTGAAAGTAGGTATTGCCAGATTTTTAAAACCCTTGTCTGACTTCGGTCAGACGAGGGTTTTTTTATGCCCGCAAAGCCGCCGCATCAGCAGCGTCCATTCAACAATCAAAGAAGTCTCAAATTGTCGCTCAGCTCTCCGAGCTGATAGCGATGCCCGACGCGATCAGCTAAGAGAGCTGAGCGACTTTGGATTTCCCCCGTCCTCTCGAACCGACCTCGCAGGCCGTCGATAAGCGGGTCTGCGGACAGGGATTCGCGGGCGTGAACGAATGGGAGCTTGGAGATGAGCTGGCCTCGCGTGATGGTCCCTCAGGGAAGCAAACTTCAGATCTGGCGGGACGCAAGATCAAGCCAATTCACCCAAAGCATCGCGAACCGCTAGCAAACGCCGCACCACGAAAGGCTGCATATTGCAGTTTGCTTCAGCCACGTAGTGGCGGCAGATACTAGCCAGGCGGTGAACCGAACGAGCGTTAGCGAGGATCGGTGGAACCCCTGGTCTTGGAGACCCCCACGTCCATCCCCCCGCATCGGCGCGGCGGCGAAGCCGCCGGGCCGATGCGGGGGGGGGAATTGACTAGGTGACGCATTCCAGGGGCTGCGCCCATCTCGCTAACGCTCGTCAAACTTACCCCTGGCTAGTATCTGCCGCCGCTTGCGCGGCTGTCGAAGCGACATCCCTGTTTCGCTTCAACGCAAATCGCAAACCACGATATGCACCCCCACGAAATGCGACGTCTTTGCGTTAGCTAGGAATCGTTGGTTCAGCAGCGCACACACAACAAGCGAAGTGGCCTCAAATTGTCGCTCAGCTCTCCAAGCGGATAGCGATGCCCGACGCGATCAGCTCGGAGAGCTGAGCGACTTTAATTTCCCCCGTCCCGTAGAATGATCGCGTCGACGGCGATGGGAATGACGACTTTTTGATAGAACGTCGTGAACCGCTAGCAAACGCCGCACCACGAAAGGCTGCATATTGTAGTTTGCTTCAGCCACGTAGTGGCGGCAGATACTAGCCAGGCGGTGAACCGAACGAGCGTTAGCGAGGATCGGTGGAACCCCTGGTCTTGGAGCCCCCCACGTCCATCCCCCGCATCGGCCCGGCGGCGAAGCCGCCGGGCCGATGCGGGGGATGGAATTGATTAGGTGACGCATTCCAGGGGCTGCGTCCATCTCGCTGACGCTCGTCGAACTTACCCCTGGCTAGTGTCTGCCGCCGCTTACGCGGCTGTCGAAGCGACATCCCTGTTTCGCTTCGACGCAGATCGCAAACCGCGATATAGACCCCACCAAAAGCGACGTCTTTGCGTTAGCGAGGAATCGCCGGCTCAGCAGCGCATATTCAACAAGCGAAGAGGCCTCAAATTGTCGCTCAGCTCTCCGAGCTGATAGCGATGCCCTACGCTATCAGCTCGGAGAGCTGAGCGACTTTATTATCCTCGTCCTGTTGAACGATCGCTTCGACGGCGATGGGAATGACGACTTTTTGATAGAACATCGTGAACCGCTAGCAGATGCCGCACCACGAAAGGGTGCATATTTCAGTTTGCTTCAGCCACGTAGTGGCGGCAGATACTAGCCAGGCAGTGAACCGAACGAGCGTTAGCGAGGATCGGTGGAACCCCTGGTCTTGGAGACCCCCACGTCCATCCCCCCGCATCGACCCGACGGAGAAGCCGCCGGGCGGATGCGGGGGGGAAATTGATTAGGTGACGCATTCCAGGGGCTGCGTCCATCTCGCTGACGCTCGTCAAACTTACCCCTGGCTACTGTCTGCCGCCGCTTACGCGGCTTTCGAAGCGACATCCCTGTTTCGCTTCAACGCACATTGCAAACCGCGATATACACCCCCACGAAAAGCGACGTCTTTGCGTTAGCTAGGAATCGCCGGTTCAGCAGCGTACACACAACGATCGAAGAAGTCTTAGATTGGCGTTCAGCTCTCCGAGCTGATAGCGGTGGTCTACGCTGTCAGCTCGGAGAGCTGAGCGACTTTGTTTTCTGTTCGTTAGTCTTGGACGGGGCAATCGACGTGGCCGCTTCGGTCCAGCGCCCCTTGTTCCCGGGATACCACCCTCTTCGTACTATGGACATTAAAAAACGCAGCAGGTCGAAAACCTGCTGCGTTGGTGTGATTTACCAGTCAAGACCGGGGTCGACTACAGTTCAACGTCGATGATTTCCTTGGCACCTCGTGTCCCGAGCGAGCCCCAGAGCCCGAACGGACTCTCGCTACCTGGGTTCATCCCGTTGCCTGCGTTCCACCAGACGACTTGGCCGGCGCCGCTTCCTCCCGCTTCGATCGAATCGGTAATAAATTTGATCGCTCCATCGCCCAGCAGCACGTGAGTACCACCTTGGTGCCGACTGGACGTTCCTGCCATGGCCGTGTTGCCACCATTGCCGTGACCGCAGATTTCACCGTTCGGCGGGAAGATCGTGAAGACCGCCGTCGTGTAGTAAAAGCTGTCGGCCCAGCGGAAGCCACGACCTTCGTTGGCTCCACCAATCGGTGCGGTATCACTCCAGAACTGCGGTCGCAGCGGGTCAACCCAGCCTTGGTTCTGGCAATACAGGCGTGAGTTCGGGCCAACGACGGACCACCAATCGCCCCATGCAGTTGCATTCAGGTTCATTGTCCGCTTGTCGCGGTCACCGAGATCGGTCGCGATTTCGCCCATCGCGATGGTGTTGGACAAACCATCGATAATATCTCTGAAGCCAGTGGTTGCGTGAGTGACGAAAAAGCCACGAAGCGACGCTCGTGATTCGGTCGCGTGTTGGGCCGGCGTTCCACGGCCTGCGGAATCCGTGTTTTCGCGAGTCAACATCCCGTCCATGTAACGAATGTGGGCATCGCCCATCGAGATTCCGTAGTTGGTCCGCCCTAGAGCGGGTAGTCCGTTGCCGGGATCACTCGGGCATCGCAACGACGGCAGTTGAGTCGACCATGGCACGTACTGGACTTGGCCAGGAGTCGGGCCCATCGCAGGCCACGGATCCGTTGGCACGCCACCGGGCGCGATCAGCTGTTGGTCGGTCCGCGCGACCATCGGGTTGCTAATTTGTTCCCAGAGAGCCTGTTGTTCCATGAAAGGGGTCAGGCCAACCAGCGCACTCAGTCGCCAGTTGTTCTCATTGTTACGATCGGCCCACCAATGGTTGTTGGCGTTTTCGACTTTCGTACCACCACCTTGCCGGGGGAGGCTGTTAAATGCCGAATGGTAATTGTGCATTGCCAAGCCGAGTTGCTTAAAGTTGTTGCTGCAACTCATCCGCCGGGCGGCCTCGCGTGCTGCTTGAACCGCTGGTAATAGCAGCCCAACCAAAACACCAATGATCGCAATCACGACCAGAAGCTCGACCAGCGTAAAGGCTGGTCTTTCAAGACGACGATGTCTCATTTGAAAATCCCAATGATACAGTGGAAAAAGAAGAAGCGAGACGTACCCGCTCGCACAACGAAAGGATACGCGATGTTACATTGCATGGGAAGGATAAATCTTCCCCATTGATGCCCCCTGACCGACGATAGGGGGTCATTTGTCCAGTTTTTTTCGAGCGTGGTTGTCAAGCTCGGTTGCCACGACTGCAAATTCACGAGCGGCGTTGCGGTCGATGTTCGCAAAGAGGATCGCTAAAGATCGGTAGGGGCTGACGTAATCAGGCTGGATTTTGATCGCCATCTGCAAAGCGGATTTGGCCTCAGCAAACCGCCGCATCCGAGCGTAAAGGAGTCCAAGGTTGTAGTGATCCGCGGCCATGCGGCGGACGCCGGTGAGGTGTTCAAAGTAGGCGATCGACTTTTCATTCATCTTCAAGTCAAACAACACGGTCGCCGCGGATGAGATTGCGGACTGGCCCGTCTGCGATTCCGGAGGAACGTTTTGGATCACTTCCGATAGCAGGCCCATGACCCGCTTCATCCGTTCGGGATCGTCGCGGCCCCAATCGATCGGCGGGCCGAAGTCGACCTCTTTTATCAGCAATTGAGCCAGAACCGATCGAGCCGTTTCGAGAGATACGACGGTGCTAGATTCCATTTCTGCAAACTCGTCTTTGTCGACTTCTCGTGCAGCAATGTCGATGGCTTCGGACAATTCGTCGGCGGCTCGAGCGAACGATTTCGCGTTGGAGTATTCAACGCTCGCCTCACTGAGCAACCGAAATCCGACCGCCGAACTCTGATTCAGCCGCCGCTGCCAAGTCCCCGGCGACGTGTCATCGAGCAGTGCAATCGCCTGAGGCAAAATCGGCGTCGCGGCGGGGGCAGGCGTTTGCGTGGGCGTTTTTGGATAGACGGCGATGTTGTGATTGGACACGGCAGCGTGGATGACGACCGAGTCGGACTTCGGCATGTGACAGCTCGCACAGTCATTTTCATTGTCGGTCATGCGGATTTGCATGCTGACGCCACAGTGGGAGTCATCATGGCATTGAAAGCACTGTTCGCGATGACGAACCAGCTTGTCCGTCTCGGATTCTTGGTGGTGGGGGTCGTGACAGGTGATGCACGACATGTCTTGGGACTCCTGAAAACACCGACTCGCGGTCAGCTGTTCGACGTGACCGACGAATTCCGCCCCAGACTGTTTCTTGGAACCAGCATGTTTCTTGGAACCAGACTGTTTTTCGGAACCAGCGTGTTTTTCGGAATCCTCAAAGCGATAGACGACTCGATTGTGGCCCAACGGCTGCCCGGGCTGATAGTCCCACCCATTGTTCTGGGCGGTGAACAGTCGGATTTCACCCTGCAGGTGACATTGGGCACAAAGGTCGTTGATTCGATCACGGTCGAGTTTGCCGGGATGGACGATCGCCGCAGAAGCGTCTTCGGAGTGGGCTTGGCCGGGGCCATGGCACCGTTCGCAACCGATCGACCTTTCGGTCAGCTCGAATCGATTCGGATTGGCGTCGTCGGATCGCCGACCTCCGGCATGGCAAACGAGGCACTCGTCGGTGATTTGTCGTGTGAAACCGTGATGCTCGACGCGGTCGTATCCAGGTGACAAATCGTACTCGGCCGGTTTCTGATAGAACGTCATCGGGGCTTGGAACCAAAACCCATCGTGACGAAATAGATAAGACTTGGCGAATGCACCGCTTCCCATGACGTGCGTGATGGGTTCATCGTTAAGCGGATACTTACGATCGCCTGGCAAAACAATCCAGTCCGCGTGACGGACCTGGGAACCGGATCGATAAACGCAAAACGATCGATCACTTTTGTCATGATCAAAGCTGGCCAACTCCGCCTCTTGGGACGAGTTCGGAAGCTGCAGCGATCGGGCGTGATGGGTTTCTTGGAACGAATCGAAACGCTCACGATGACAAGCTGCGCACGCGGCCGATCCGACGAAACCGGGATTGTGACGCGCCAAAGGCTGTTCCAACGGCGGCTGTTCCAATGGCGACTGTTCCAACGGCACCGGTCGTACGGTTTCGACGGAATCTTGGTCGACGACTTGGCCAACGACTGCGGCGACATCGTTCTCCGCTTCGATGTGATAGGCTTCGTCGGCGGAGCGGTCGATTGCGGTTGATTTGGGAGCGACGCTCGCATCCTGGCAGCCGATCAGCGCGGCAAGGCACCCCAGAAATCCCAGAACGAGCAAGTGTTTTGATGTCAACATGGGGCTGTTGCCAGGGCGGTGGTCTTGGACAAGCCAAGCAGCCGAAGGGAAAAATCCGAGCCGGACGGCTCCTAAGAATGGTGTTCTTTCGATTCGCACCTTACAATGCTACACGGTAACGCAGCAGGCGAGACCCAGTTCCCATTTCCCGCGTTTGGACTTTTTCGAGAAAGAAGCATGAAGTACCTCATTACCATGACCCTCCTATCTGCAATCTTCTGTGTCTCCGGGTGTGAAAGCAAGCCGAGCGTGGTCGGCGAATCCGGCGACATGACGTTTGAGAAGTACGAAGAGCTGCAGCGTCAATCGTCCGCCGGCATGGTCGAGATGCCCGAGGACGCCGCCGTTCCTCCCAAAGATGCCAAGAAAAAATAACGCCACACGGGGTTGGCCCTGGGCTGCCTCGAGGTCATGGGCTTTGGGGTCATGGGCCTCGAGGTCACGGGCTTTGGGGTTGCGGGCTTTGGCACAGTGAGTTGCCGTGAAATATTCTGATCGCATTCGTCTAGGCGTGCTGTCCATCATTGCGGCGGCGTGGATCGGTTGCGACCGAGCGAGTAACACGCAGCCACCGTCAACTGGCTCGCGGCCATCGGTGGAACAAGCCGCTGCAGACCTACGGAGTGAGTTCGCCACCACTGTTGCCAATGGCAATTGGTCACAAGCGTGGCAGATGCGATCGTCGATCTTGATCCAGTGCCCCGACGATGCCGACCTTCGTGTGCAGCTTGCCAGGGCGGCGTTCGAGACCGGTAACGAGACCGAGTCCTTCGATTTGCTCGAAGAAGCGACTCGTATGTCGCCGAATGCTCAACGCATCACGCTTGCCGTTCAAATGATGGTTGCTGGCGGGCGATTGTTTCGGGCGATCGAACTTCTCCGTGATCTGTCGCCGGCAGTCGGCGATGATGGAGAATCGAAAAAGATGCTGGCTGATTTCTTGATCGGTACCGAGCAGCACTCCGAGGCACGGCGACTGGCCCGCGAAATGGTCATCGCCCGTCAGTTCGATTCGTCAACGTTGCAAATCCTGTCGCTCCGCGGCCAACGGAAGATCGAATCCGACTCATTGCAAAAAATGGTCGATCGATATCCCGCCGATCGTCGTCCCCTGATCGGTAAAGCTCGCCACGCATTCGACAATCGCGAACTCGATGATTGCCGTGTCGAATTGGATGCGATCTTGGAACAACATCCGGGCTTCGTTCCCGCTTGGCTGCTCGCTGGACGCTGTTTGGCCGATGCGGAATCGAGCGATCGTTTGCAATCTTGGATTCGCGATTGCCCCATCCAGGCTCGGCAGTCATCGGACTATTGGCTGACCGTCGGTGATTGGGCGGCGTCCTCGTCGTCGGCGTCCTCGTCGTCGTCGGATCTCGCCGCGTATGCGTACTGGTTCGCTGTCGAAATCGATCCGGACGATCCCGAGGCAATGCGAAAGCTCAACAGCCGAATCGACGATCTGTTTGGATTGCCCGATTCGGTGGTGCAGGCGGTTCGCGATCGTCACTCGCAACTTGCCAAACTGAATCAAGCCACCCAGCAGTTCTTTTACGGCAGCTCTCAAACGCCCCAAGACGTGATGGAGATTTCGCAAGCCCTGTCGCGGTTGGGACGTAAGTGGGAAGCGGAAGCTTGGTTGACGCTAAGCTTGTCGGGACGGTTGGCGATCGGTTCGATCACGGAAGAGACCAGAACGGAACTCGAAACTTTACGTCGGCGAATTTTAAGCGACGTCAATCGCCAAACTCCTTGGCAGAGTGCTTGGTTGCCCGAATCTCGGTTATCCGAATTTCAGTTAGCCGAATCTCGCTCGGCGGAATCGACGCTACCGATCCGAAAGCCGCAAGATTTGCTCGACCGATTGTTGCCGCAACTTTCGAATGCCCCCGTCGCTCGGCAAACGAAACGACCGTTCGTTGCCAGCAAAATTCCGATCGTTTTGACGAACGAAGCGAAGCGTCGCGGTCTCGAGTTCTATGGTCGCACCGCCGAAGATCTCGATCAGGCGAACATCCGCTTGCACGAAACGTTAGGGTGCGGCGGCGGTACGATTGACTATGACTTGGACGGATGGCCTGACTTGGTATTCGCCGACGCGGGCGGAGTTCCTGGTAGAAACGACAGTCGACCGAACGCGTTGTTTCGCAACGTGGCGGGGCAATTTGATCGTATCGAAGCAGTCGTGGGCATCGAAGATCGCGAATTTGGTCAAGGCGTGTCCGTGGGGGACGTCAACGACGACGGATTCGCGGACCTGCTTTGTTTAAATTATGGTCGCAACCATCTGTACCTGAATCAAGGCGATGGGACGTTCGTCGCTTGCCAACGATTCGAACGAGCTAACCAACACGACGCCGGTTCCAAGGCAACCGATGGTTGGCAGAATCACGGCCGCTGGTCGACCAGCGGCGCGATTGCGGACTTGAACTCCGACGGCTTCATGGACATTTTTGTGGCGTGTTATTGCCGTGGTTTGGAACCATCGACGGTCGATTGCGGCGGCGACGCGAAGACAGGCAACGCCTGCGCACCGACGTTCTTTCCGGCACAACCGGATTACTGGATGGAGCAATTATCCAACGGCGAATTTTTGCGCCACGAATTGCCTACCACCGAGATTGCCGGACGCGGTTTGGGCGTCGTCGCCGGCGATTGGTCCGGCACCGGTGGCATGGCCGTCTACGTCGCCAACGACATGACCGCGAACCATCTGTGGCAATTCGATGCGTCGGAAGTCGGCGCGAATGAATCATCGGTCGGCCGACCTGTTAAAAAGGGTCAACCTGTCGAAAAAGCTTTGCTGACCGGCGTCGATGCTGACGATCGATCGCAGCCGCAAGGATCGATGGGGATCGCGATCTTAGATGTCGACAGTGACCAACGTCCAGACTTCTATGTGACCAATTTCAGCAACGAGTACAACTCGCTTTACGTTTCCGCCGGAGCGTCCGCTTGGGAAGACGAGACCGTACGCTTTCGGCTTGGCGCACCGACGATGCCGATGGTCGGATTCGGAACTCAAGCCGTTGATTTCGACGCCGATGGACACGACGAGTTGATTGTCACCAACGGCCACGTCGACTTCTTCTCGCGAGACAACCGCCGAGCGATTTACTATCAACCGCTGCAAATTTTCCGTCAGACCGGTTCGATTCAGTTCGATGTCGTCCAACCCGCCGGGACCTCGACTTACCACGACGAACTTCATTGCGGCCGAGCCCTTTGGCTGATCGACGCCAACCGAGATCATTTGCTTGATGTCGTGGTGACTCATCAAACCGAGCCGGTCGCGTTATTGATCAACGAGACCGCGACGTCGCATCGACGACTCGCTGTCCGACTCGTCGGCACTTCTTCATCGCGGGACGCCGTCGGTTCAACAATCACCGTCCGCGTCGGCGATCATGTTCAAACCCGTTGGGTGACGTCGGGCGATGGGTACCTGGCATCCAATCAAAAAACGTCTTGCTTCGGGTTCGCGTCCAGTGACAATCCGATCGACGTGCATGTTCGCTGGCCGGACGGTTCCGAGTCGAATTATCCTGACTTGCCTGCGAATTCGTCCATTCTTTTGATCCAGCATCAAGACGCGGCCTGGGTGGATCAAGACACCATGTAAGCGATCCGCGGGATGTCAGGCCGCGGTGCGGGTGGTATGGTCGAAGGTCGTGTTCCAAAACCAAGCTCTGCGGCATGCAATCAAGGAATCCCGATGTTGAAATGCTCGACGTTGAAATATTTGTGGCAACGCTCAATCGGTTCGATGTCGATTGTTTTTCTTACCTGTTTCGTCGTCTCCGCGGCGGCGGAACGACCGAACGTCGTGGTCATCTTGGTCGATGACATGGGGTTTTCGGATCTCGGTTGCTATGGCGGCGAGATCCCGACGCCGAATCTGGATGCGTTGGCGGCCGGAGGACTGAAGTTCAAGCAGTTCTATAATACCGGGCGATGCTGTCCGACGCGGGCGTCATTGTTGACCGGCTTGTACTCGCATCAAGCTGGAATCGGTCACATGACCGCTGACTACGGACTGCCCGGTTACCAGGGTTTTTTGAATGATTCTTGCGTCACGATCGGCGACGTCGCAAAAAGTGCGGGGTATCTGACGGCGGTCTCGGGAAAGTGGCATGTCGGGTCCGGGATGCAATCCAGGTTGCCGTTGGCCCGCGGTTTCGATCATTTTTACGGAGTGCCCGAAGGCGGCGGCTTTTACTTTCAAGTTAAGAAAGGTCGAACGCTGATGCTGGATGACAATGTCATCGCCACGCCGACCAAGAATGTGGCGAGCGATTGGTACTCCACCGATGCGTTTTCTGATTGGGGGCTGAAGTTTGTCGATGACGCGGTGCAGCAGAAGAAGCCGTTTCTGCTTTATCTCGCTCACAACGCGCCGCACTTTCCGCTTCAGGCAACCGCCGAAGACATTGCACAGTTTCGTGGAAAATTTTTGGACGGCTGGGACAAGCTTTCGCGTGCAAGGCTTCGCCGCCAAGTGGCATCCGGCTTGATCGACGCCGACTTTCAGAAGGCCGCGCGACCGGACGGGGTTGCCGAGTGGAGCTCCCTCTCGACGGCGGAAAAGGACCGTTTCGACCATTTGATGGCGGCTTACGCGGCATGCGTTTGGCGAATGGACCAGTCCGTGGGGGCCTTGGTTGACGGCTTGCAGGAGCGCGGCGTCTTCGACAACACCCTGATTTTGTTCATGAGCGACAACGGCGGATGCGCCGAGGGTGGAACGAGTGGAAAGAGCACCGGCGATCCGACGACCGCCGATTCCAATTGGTTTTGCGGTGAGTCGTGGGCCTACCTGCAAGACACCCCCTTTCGAAAGTTCAAGCACTACAACCACGAGGGAGGCATTGCGACGCCTTTGCTGGCTCATTGGCCCAACGGCATTGCGGAAAAAGGCGTTTGGCGAAATGAACCGACTCACGTGATCGACGTGATGGCGACCATCGTCGAAGTCACGGGAGGCGAGTATCCGGAATCTCGCGACGGGCAAGCCATTCACGCGATGGAAGGTTCAAGCTTGTTGCCGATCTTTTCCGTCGATTCGAACAAGAGCCGAGAATTGTTTTGGGAACACGAGGGCAATGCGGCCGTCCGCCAGGGCGACTGGAAACTGGTTCGGGTTGGCGGACGGGGACCATGGGAGCTCTACGACATGAAGACCGACCGCACCGAAAGTCGCGATCTATCAGCCGATCATCCGGCAAAAGTCGATGCACTTTCCAAGCTTTGGAGTGCCTGGGCGGATCGCGTCGGCGCGAACAAAGACGGGCTTCCTGGCAAAGCGAAGCGGAAAAACGCGAAGCGGAAATCAAACGGTCCAAAAGCGGAAGCATCCTAATCCGGATGCTCGCTTGGTCTCGATAACTATTTTCGCAGCGATGCGAGTACCAAAAAACCGGGATCAACCTGGAGGAAAGCTTTCTTCCATCCAGGTTGCCCGGCTTTGCGTTGGCGACTCGGTCAACCAAGCCTTCGCACGGCACGACTCAATTGCCGTTCGCGGGTTCCTTCGCCATCTCGGCGTCCATTTCTGCAGCGTAAGCATCCATTTCGGCTTGTTCAGCCGCCAAGAACTCCTCATCCGCAGTGATGACCGTTGGCTCCGATCCGCCACTGCAACCGGTAGTCATGGCGAACGGAACGATCAGCAAGGCGAAGGACAGGAAAAATGTTTTCATCGCTTGTTTTTCCGGGATCAAAGATTGTGAAAAGGCCACGATCGAAGCAAAGGCGAACGATCGCGGTAGAACGGGCGACGTCTTCGTTGTCAAAGACGTTCAGAGTCAATGACGTTCAAAAACTGTCGCTTGCCGACCACCGAGGGTCGACCAACTGACCGACGAGTATCCACCCGATGGAATGCCGTGTCAACGATTTGATTCGCTGGATCGATCCGGGTTGGTCGTCCCGTTGGTTCGGGTGATGCATGGGATGCCATCTAAAAAAGACGCAGACCGTCAACGCGGTGATAGCCGGAACATCATCTGACGTCGCGTTAGACTGCAAGGGTGGTCCCTCTCGCTGGTTTGTTCACTCGCAGCGTTTTCGTGTCTCTTTCCAAAAAAAGTTGCTGATGTTTTGGCTAGCGATTTTGCTTTCGCAATCCAAAGGTTTGGTTTCAGAACGTCGAACCGCGGGAGTCAAAACTTGCTTCGTCTTGGCAACGCTGTTGATGCTTGGCTGTCAGCCGGAATCGACAACGAAATCGAACGCCACTCGACCGACCGCCGTTCCGCCATCTGGCGTTCGTACCGGCCCGGCAGCGACCCCACCGCCCGCCGCGATCGAGTCCGCGATTCAATCCGCGATCGATCGAGGTGAATTCAAGTCAGCCGAATCGATGGTCGTGTCGGCAATGTTGGCCGTTCCGACAGACCCGCGTCTGCACGGACTGCTGGGTGATTTGCGGAACAGCCAGCAAGCCTATGACGCCGCGCTGGCCGCTTACGGCGATGCGATTGAACTGCTTGAATCGGACGCTGATTCCGACGCGACGGTGGCGTCGGCAAAAGCTTCCGGAACATTGCGTTCCGAAATGCTGACGTCGTTGCGAACGAAAGTCGCCCAAGTCTTCATGGCTCAGGGGCGACCCTACGACGCGGTCACTCAGATGCAAACGGTGGTGACGAAAAATCCTGATCACGCGGATTCACGCAAGGACTTGATCGGGTTGTTGTCGTGGACGGGCCAGCAAGCGAAAGCGACACCGCATTTGCAGTGGTTAGTCCAGCGAGGTTTGGGCGATGTTTCGCAGCTCGGTTTGCTCGCGAACTTATCCCGTAGCCAAGCATCGGCGGAACTGTGCAAGCAGGCGCTGGCGAAAGTTCCGTCCGATCATCGGCCCCATTACGGATTGGCGATGACGGAGGTCTCCACGGCGAATTGGGCATCGATTTCCGATCGCTGCGAACGAGTGCTTCGGACGCATCCGGATTTTGTGCCGGCGTTGGTGCTTGCGACGCGTGCCGCGGTCGAGCGTCACGACGAAGAAATGCTCTCGCGGATTGCCGATCAGGACAAGCCCGCGAGTTACTTCGATCAATCACGGGCGTGGACAGCGTGGGGACTTTGGGCCGAGCAGAAAAAAGATCTGCCGCGGGCGACCGCTGCGTTGTTGAAGTCGATTTCAATCCAGCCAGACGATGGTGAGACGCTGTCGGCGCTGACGCGAGTGCTGGCGAGCAGCGGGAACATGGAAGCGTCGAAGATCGTTGCCGATCGACTGACGACGGTGAACTTTCTTAACGAGACAATTGATGGGCTTGCCAGTTGGAAAAACAATTCGCAAGCCGAAGCGGTCAAGATGTCTGATGCACTCTTGCGGCTCGGTCGACCTTGGGAAGCAATCGGCTGGCTTCGCGAGGCATCCAAGATGTTCGGCCAACCGGTCGATGACTTACGCAGTCGGTACGCGGCACAGCACGCCGAGTTGACCGGTTCGACGCCTTGGCAAATCCCGTCGTTCACGATCGAACAGCAGCTGAAAAACACTCCGGTCGATCTTTTGTCCTGGCGTCCTGAAGCAAACGATCAGGCGATCGCGACGCTGCTGTCCGTGTCCAATCGCACCGATAGTCTCGCCCACGTTGGACGCCAAGATCGGGGTTCGATCATGTCCGGAGAGAAGTCGCTGATCGACGAATATCGATTGGTCGACGAAGCGTTTGTTCGAGGTCTCGATCACGTCTGCCGCGTCATGCCGGATGGAAAACCGGTCGAAGGCGGATTGTGGATCTGGCAATCCAGCGTCGGCGGGGCAGGAGTGATCGACTTTGATTTGGACGGGCACAGCGATTTGGTTTTGACGGCCGCTGATGGTGATCCGGGGAAGCGGAACAGCACCGCGAACTCTTTGTTTCGAAATCGTGGTGGAAACTTCGTCGACGTTTCGGCCGTCTCGGGATTGGCCGATGTCGGATGCACGCAAGGCGTCGGGGTCGGCGACTACAACGCCGACGGATTCGCCGATTGCATCATCGCAAACATCGGCGGCAATCGTTTGTATCGAAACAATGGCGATGGAACGTTCACCGACGTCACGGCGGAATGCTTGACCGAAACCGATCGCGGTTCGTCAAACCGGTGGACGTCATCGATCGCGATGGCGGATGTCAATTCCGACGGCATCGGTGACTTTGTCGAAGTCAATTATTGCGCCGGGCAATCTCCTTACACGCAGCGATGTTTCGTCAAAGATGGAAGCCGTCATCGTTCTTGCCAGCCGTTAGTGTTCCCGGCCGAGCCGGATCGTGTTTGGTTGGGAAGCGGCGACGGGACGTTGTCGCCGGCCATCGGCGATCGTTTCAAAACGACTTCGCCGGGACGTGGATTGGGCTTGGTTGTCGGTCAGTTTGATGCCTTGCCGGGCTTGGACATTTTCGTCGCCAACGACATGACCGCGAACCACTTTTGGACCGCTAGCGATCGGCCAGGCGATCAGCCAATTGATCGTTGGGAGGAGCAAGCAATCATTCGAGGGCTGGCCAGCGACTCTCGCAGCCAACCGCAAGCGTCGATGGGGATCGCCGCAGCCGATGTCGACGGCGATTTGGACATCGACTTTTCGTTGACCCATTTCACCAACGAGTACAACACGCTGTACCGTCAAATCACGCCTGGTTTTTTTGTCGACGCGACCGTCTCGGCGGGGTTGGCGGATGCGACCCGTCCGATGCTGGGGTTCGGAACTCAGTTCGCGGATTTGAACGTCGATGGGCGTCCCGAGTTGATCGTTGCCAATGGAAACGTCGATGACTTTTCGCACCAAGGCGACGGCTTTCGGATGCCGTTACAACTGTTTGCACCGGAGAATGAGGGACGTTGGCGTTTGGTCGACGGCAAGCAGATTGGTCCCGGCTTTGGCGATGATGTACTGGCCCGCGCGGTGGCGAACTTGGACGTCGATCGAGACGGACGCGTCGACTTTGTGGTCTCGCATTTGTCCGAGCCGACGCGGTTGTGGATCAATCGAACCGGTCCCATGAAGCGATCGCTTTCGATTCGGTTGGTTGGCCGCGATTGCGACCGCGACGCGATCGGAACGACCGTCATGGTGACGTCCGCCGACGGGACCGCGATCGGCCAGCGGATGTCCGGCAACGGGTACCAGTGCAGCAGCGAACCGCTGATCCGGTTTGCGATTCCAACGGCCACGACCGTCATCGACGCAACCACCGCTGGCAGCACGGTGAAGGCGCTGGTGGATTGGCCGGACGGTTCTCGGCAAACCGTCTCGCTCTCGATCCCCGCCGAATCGGGGTCACAAAATGAAACTCGATCGGCTGGCGAATGGTTGATCGTGCAAGGCGAATCGGTCGCGTTCGAGCTTCGCTAACGAGCTTGAAATGTCGTTTTTCGGGTCGCGGCCAACCCGGCCGCCGGAAAAGGTTTCGCGAAATCTCGCAGATTTCGACGAGTTTCAAGTCGGTTCCGGCAAAAAACTGAAAAATACGATATTTTTTTTCGCCCGTGATTTACGGGGCGGATCGGCTCATTGAAGGTCATTACAGCGACATGCGGTTTCATAAAATTGGACTCGCTGGCCGATGTCCCCTAGAACGGGGACACGTGGATGGCTTTGAGAAGTTCGGGTTTTCTCTAAGTGCTGTTTTGCCACGGACCTTTTCTTTTCAGTTTTTGGAGAGCTTCCTATGAAGCGAGGACAACGAAAGACGGGCTTCACACTCGTCGAACTGTTGGTCGTGATTGCGATCATCGGAGTTTTGGTCGGCTTGTTATTGCCGGCCGTGCAAGCGGCTCGTGAAGCCGCCCGCCGAATGAGTTGCAGCAACAATTTCAAGCAGATCGGCTTGGCGCTGCACAACTACCATTCGGCCTACAAGCAGTTGCCCCGGCACGGGACCGGCCCGTCCAGGGAAGACATCGGTAACGCCAACGGTGGAAACAACATGACCGGTGGCGGGTGGAATGGCAAAATACTTAGCTGGTTGATCGGGGTGACGCCGTTCATTGAACAGCAAGCCACCTGGGAAAAGATTTCCAATCCCAGTGTCGAACTGCCCAATGGGGGCACTATCGCCTCGCCGGGCCAATGGCCTGCCTTCGGACCGGCTCCTTGGCAGCGCAACTACGTGCCCTGGTCGACCGAGACCCCGGGCTTTCGTTGCCCGAGTGATCCGGGAATCGGTTTGCCGGCGATGGGCCGAACCAATTACGCGGCTTGCATCGGTGATTCGTCGCACTTCTCCAATCAGGGTGCCAGGCGATGGTTCAACAATCCAGCTCCCGGATCCTGGGACGAGCGAAATTGGATGTCGGAACGGATTCAAGCCAGTTTTCGCGGCGCTTTCCAGTTCCGCGACAACAGCAAGTTTCGTGACTTTCTGGACGGCTTGTCCAACACCGTCGTGGGGGGCGAGATCGCGACGGACCTTGGCGACCGAGACATTCGGACGGCGGGCTCGCGTTTCCACGGCAGCGCCTGGGCGATCCGCTTCCGCCCGATTCCATCTACGAAAACCCGACCATTTGTCGTCAGAACGGCGAGATCGACCCGCTTCGGCCTCGTTTTTGGTGCGACGGAACTGGCACTTGCACGGTGCCAGACTTGACTCTTGCTGGCCAGGGGCGCGGGTTTCGTTGGGCGGATGGCCGTCCCTGGTTCACATCGTTTACCACGATCCTTCCGCCCAACACGGAAGGTTGTCTTCAAGGGGGTGACGGAAGCGACATCGTCGCGTCAGCCAGTAGCCGCCACCAAGGTGGGGTTCACATCTTGATGGGTGATGGAGCGATCAAGTTCATTACCGATTCGATCGAAGCCGGCAATTCGTCTGCACCGATGGTTTGGAGGAGCGGCGGCGGCTCACGCAGCGTCACGGTCCAAGGTGCTCGCAGCCCGTACGGGCTGTGGGGAGCATTGGGCACACGAGCATCTCGCGAAACGATCGAAGCGGAACTGTAGGTGATCGCGTCACCATCGACTTTCCGATGATCTGTCCATCGCAAGACGATTGGAAACCTCGCCCTCGGCCAGTCCGCGGGCGAGGTTTTTTCTGGTCCAAAAGCCCTTCCGACTTGGGAGGTGATCGGAACTTATGCAAAGCCACTGAACCATTGCGGCGGGTCTGGTCTAATAGCGATTCACTTTTCTCGACGGGAGCGGACGCTTGCCAACGCATTATTCTTGGTCGCGAATCGGGCAAAAAATCTCTGCGATTTGTCGATGGTCGGTCTCCGCAACCGCTTGCGTCGGCTTGCTAACGATCGCCGGATGTCAGAACGAGACGCATGTCGAAACGCAATCCGTCGAACAATCCGTCGAACAAGTCTTCGAACCGACGAAGGAAGCGAGCGGGACGCCGGCTGGGAATATGAGCCGACCGGCGCCCGCGTCCTCGGCGACCCCGTCTTCGGCAACTTTCTCCTCGGCAACTTTGCCTTCAGCGACCATTTCTTCGGCAATCAGTCGTACGGACTTGGGAAGTTCGTTGGAAGAATTTACCGGTCCAATTCCATCGCGTTTCGCAGGTTCACAGGCCTGCAAAAGTTGCCACCCCGATCGCTGGGAAAGCTATCGCCAAACCTCCCACAGTCGTTCGCTGCGTGCGGTGCCCGCGAAGGTTGCGAAAGCGGAAGGTGTGAGTGCGAAAGGTGCGAGTGCGGATGGTCTGGAGAACTCAAGTTCTGGTCAAGACGATCCGCCCGTCGTCCGCACCGGCGACGGTGTCATCGCTCATCAAGCCAGCAAGCGAACCTACGACGTGCATGTCGCCGACGGCCACGTCCATCACCGAGAATGGTTGCACTTCATCCCCGACGGGCAGGCCCCGACGGCCGGTGATGTGCGAATGAAACTGGCCGACCTGCCGGTCCAGTGGATCATGGGCAGCGGCACGTTTGCCGAGGCGTATCTTTTAAGAGACGACTCTGGATTCCTGTTGCAGTCGCCGATCACTCATTACTCAGCCGTCGACGATTTCGACATGGCCCCCGGTTACGACGACGATGTCCACAACGGACTGACGCGGGTCATCGACCAGCAGTGCATGTTTTGCCACGCCGGGCTGATCGCGGAGGTCGATCCCGACAAGATCGGCGCGACAAATTTTCCTCGTGTTGCCGAATTGGCGATCGGTTGCGAACGGTGCCACGGACCCGGCGCGGAACATTCGGCGCTGTATCTAGCCAATGCACCGGAGAGCAATCGGGCCGCGATCGTCGATTCCAAAATTATCCACCCGAACAAACTCGACCGCGTCGCGCTGGACGGAATTTGCGCAGTGTCACTTGCAAGGCACCTTGGTCGTATCGGCACCGGGGAAAACCGTCTGGGACTTTCGTCCCGGCGAAGACTTTGCGGACACTCGCGTGTCCTATGAAGTCGACGGAGCGAAGAAGAAGAATTTCGTCGGCCACTTCGACCAAATGTGGCAGAGCAAGTGCTACACCCAGTCGGAAACGTTGGCCTGCATTTCGTGCCACGACCCGCATCACGAATCGGTCCAATTCGACACCGATGCGTTCTATCGCGAGAAGTGTTTCGAGTGTCACGATGACCAATCGTGCGGCGTTGCCCGCGACGTGAGGATGGAAAAACAAGACAACGACTGCGTCGCCTGTCACATGCCTCGCGTGGACAGCGAGATCGCGCACGCGGCCACCACAAACCATCGCATCGGCATCCATTCCGATGCATCTATTCGCGGCGATGTTGCCGGCGACGTTGCAGACGTGGTCGCAAGCGTGGACGAAACGTCGACCGCTCACATGACGCCAACGCTACGCCGATTGACGACGCCGCTGCAAACATTTACCGAAGCCGAATCGGCTCGCCTGGAGGCGCTATCGAGTGCGTTTTTGGTATTAAGCAAGATCGAAAGTTCGGGCGATGCCGAGGACTTCGTCAACGGATTGATCGACTGTGACCAGCGTTTGAACACGCTGATGCAAACGTATCCGGATCAGTGGGGCGACGAGGTTTGGGTGCTGTTGACGCTCGCCCAGGTCAACAAAGGCATCGCCGAAACGACCGAAGAAGTGCTCAGCCCCGCCAAGCGAAACGCGCTTTGGCAACGGGTCGAAGATCTGTGCGTCCAGGCCATTCGAACGGGCCAGGCAAACGGGGATCAACGACTGGAATTGGCGGTCGTGCTGGCCGCGAAGAACCATGCCGTCGGCAACATTCCTGCCGCCGTGTCGGCTTACTTGGAATGCGTCGGCGGACGACGCGATGCGTCGGACCAATACAACTTGGCCCTGTGCGCGGCAAAAATCGGCGACCAATCGCTGGCCGATCGAGCACTACGGACGTCGATTCAGTGGAACGGTTCATACCCGCCGCCGTACCGATCGATGTCCATTTTGTACCAGCCGATCAATCCGCAAGTCGCCAATGCGATGCAGGACATTTACCAGCGGATCATCAGTAATTAACCTTAGCGGGTCGACCGTTCCCAAGCGTGGAAGTCCGTCCCATTTCAGCCGCCGAAAAATCATCGACCACGCCCAACGGATCGCCGGCCGATTCGTTCGTTCAAAGACCGCATGCGGGTTCACCTTCGCCGCGATTGATCTCGTTCGTGATTCCGGTCTTGGACGAACATGAATCGCTGGAAACGTTGCACGGCCAGATTGCGTCCACTTGCGATCAACATGGCGTGCGATGCGAGATCGTTTTTGTCGACGACGGTTCGACGGACTCTTCATGGTCGGTGATTGAGACCCTTTCAAACGGAAACGCATCGACCGGTGGCATTCGTTTTCGCCGCAACTTTGGCAAGGCGGCCGCGCTCGATGCCGGCTTTGCGGCCTGTCACGGCGACGTCGTGATCACGATGGATGCCGATCTTCAAGATGACCCGAAAGAGATTCCAAGATTCTTATCCGCGATCGATGGCGGGTTGGACGTGGTCAGCGGTTGGAAAAAAGTTCGTCACGATCCCTGGCACAAGACGATGCCCAGCCGCGTCTTCAACGGCCTGGTCAGCCGGATGACCGGTGTTCGCTTGCACGATCACAACTGCGGATTTAAAGCGTACCGCCGCGAAATCTTCGACGAAGTCGTGTTGTACGGCGAACGTCATCGTTTCGTGCCGGTCCTCGCGGCGGCTCGCGGATGGACGGTCGGCGAAATCGAAGTGACGCATCACGCCCGTCCGTTTGGTCAATCCAAGTACGGCGTGTCGCGGTTGCTGAAAGGCTTTCTAGATTTGCTGACCATCTATTTGTTGACGGGGTTTTCCGGTCGACCGCTGCACCTGATCGGAACGCTGGGCATGATCTGCTTTGGCGCCGGCGCGACCGGCGTGTCGTACCTGTCGGTGATGTGGGTCGTCAGCCGGATGTCCGAGACGATGCCGGACGTTCACTTGCACGAAAAAGCGATCTTCTATTTTTGCATCTTGGCGGTGCTGCTGGGGGCCCAGTGCTTGCTGGCCGGATTGTTGGCCGAGTTGATCGTCTCGCGAAGTCCGCAGCGATCGGGCCAGTACAGCATCGCCGAGCGATTGCTTCCCGATTCGCCACACAGAACCAACCCCTAGACCGCGTGCATGCGAAGAGAAACCCAAGCTCAACTTCGGCGGATGTCGATCGTCAATATCGTGATCGTCATCACGCTTGCGGTCGCCGCCGGACGCATCGCCGTCGTGGTCAGCTCGACCGGTGACACGGCGTTCTTGTCCGCCAACGATCGCAGCCGCTGGGCGACGATCGCGGCGCTGGTCGAAGACGGCACCTACGCGATCGATCGGCAAGTCGCGATCGTCAACCCGATCCATCGCCATCGCCGGCCTTGGGATTCGATCGACAAGGTTCGGCATGCCGATGCCGACGGCGTGCAGCATTTTTACAGCAGCAAGCCGCCGCTGTTTCCGACGCTGGTCGCCGGCGTTTACAAACTGTTGCACCTGAGCACCGGTTTAACGATGACCGATCATCCGATCTACGTCCCGCGGATTATCTTGGCGGTCGTTAATTTACCGCTGCTGGCGATGTTGTTATTTTCGGTCGGCTACGTGTTGGATAAGCTTTGCCAGTCTCAATGGTCGCAAATTTTTGGCATCGCCGGCATCGCGTGCGGCACGATGCTGTTGCCGTTCACGGTGTCGCTGAATAACCACTTGCCGGCCGCCGCCGCGATGGCGGTGGTGATGGCGATTTACTTTTTTATCGCCGAACGGATCGCCGATGCGGATTTCGGCGGTTCGCATCGGATCGGGTCGTGGTTATATGGGCTCGCCGGCATCGCGGCGGCCGGCGGTGCGGCCAACGAATTGCCGGCGTTGTCGATGACCGCCCTCTGGACGGTGCTGTTCGTGATGCTCGAACGCAAATCGTTGATCCCGTTTCTTGGCGGGATGGCGATCGTGGCAATTGGGTTTTTTGGCACCAACTACGTCGCCCACGGCAGCATCCGTCCGGCGTACGCCCACCGAGGTGTCGGCGATGTGATCGCCACGCTGGACAGCGCCGGTCCACTCGGCAACTCCGCCGCAATCGCCGAGGCGACCGAGATTTTGAAGCAATTTCAAACGCGCGCTTCGGACGAAATTCAGCACGCGCCCTCCGACGAAGCCGGCAGGTGGCGGTTCACGGTCGGGCAGCGACAGTACGCGTTGGTGACCGAATCGTCGGAAGATGGGACGGATACGCTGACCTTGCGAAACTGGGATGACTGGTACGAGTACCCCGGCAGCTATTGGCAGGACGGTCGGCGGCGAGGCGTCGATCGGGGCGAGCCGTCACGGATGACTTACCTGTTTCACATGACGCTGGGGCACTACGGCATCTTTTCGCTCACACCGATCTGGCTGATGTTGCCGTTCGGATTCGCGGTTTCGTTGCGATCGGGGCCGTCCGAGTTCCGATGGTTCGCGGCCGCGGTTTTGACTTCGACGCTGGCGTGTTTGTTTTTCTATGTTTCACGGCCGATGATCGACCGCAACTACGGCGGCGTCAGCACGTGTTTCCGCTGGCTGTTGTGGATGGCCCCGATGTGGTGGGCGATGATCTTGCCGATCTTGGATGAATGGTCGGAATCGAACCGGCTTCGCTGGACGGCGTCGGGACTGCTTTCGATCAGCGTTTTTTCAATGTCGACGGCCCTCTCGTCGCCCTGGCAAAGTCCGTGGTTGTATCGGTTTTGGCAGTTTTTGGGGTGGATTGACGTCTAAAGCCGGGCGTACCATCGCCAGGCGAGGTCGGCCGATGGAATGCGTCGACAAAGCGAACGCCAAAGAGGCGCATCAAGTTTGGCTGGCAGCACGGAAGCGGCAACGGCACCAAGACGGGGACGCATGTCTCGATGGTTTGTCGCTGCGCTGGTGATGATCGCCGCAGCATTCGTGATCTGGTCGCTAGCCCCGCAAACGATCGGCGAGACCGCGCGGCGAAAGTTTCTTCAACAGCTTCAACGTCATTACGTCGGTCATTCGATTTCAATTCGCCGCGGACACTTTGATGCCGATGGGGGACTGACGTTCGAGGACATTCGGATCGGCGAATCATCGTCGTCGATGTTGAACTTCGGCGCTCGTGACCTGGTTCACATCGACCGTCTGACCGTCCTCGCCGACCTTCATCCTGAAAAGCTTTTCGATCAAGCCAATCCGCTAGTGACGCGGCGAGTGTTGATTGACGGAGTCACCGCCAACGTTTGGCTGCGCGACGACGGACAAGTCTGCTTGGCGTCGCTGATGCCGCTTCCGGTGCTAGGGCCGGCCGCGCCGCGAATGGATTTGCGAAACGTTCATCTTCGATTGTTCGGCGATGATCCGGCGGCGCGACCGATCGATGCGGAACTGAACCAAGTCGTCGTGCACAACCGAATCCAGTCCGATGGGACCTGTGACTTGGACGTGACCGTTGAAGCGGCGGCCGAGTTCGCCGAAAGTGTGAAGTTGAAAGTTGTGAAGCAGGGCGAGACGTTGGACGTCCGCATGGCCGCCAGCGGCTTGCATTTCAGTCGTCGGCTTTACGATCGCTTGCCCGCTGAGTGGTGCGACCTCCTTCGCAACTGCAAAGACTTGACCGCGATGGGCGACACGTCGCTGTCCTATTTTCGCGACGCCGGCGGGGAAGTTGACTACAAGCTGCGAACGACGATTCACGACGGACGATTTTTGCATCCGAGTCTGCCGGGGGCCCTGACGCAACTTCGCGGCGTCATCGTGTGCGATCCCGCGGGCGTCTCGATCGAAGCATCCCAGGCGACCTTCGGCGACGCGATTGCGACGGTGACCGGGCGAATCAACGGGCATGCTTGGCCGTGCGATGCGGCGCTGGACGTACGAACGCGAGGATTGATGCTGGACGATCGCTTGGCGGCGTCGCTGCCTGATGCGATCGAAACCCAGTGGGAACGGTTGCGACCGATCGGACGCGTCGACGTGACCGCGTCGGTCGTGCATCAGTCCGGACGCTGGACGACGGCGGCCGACATCGACTGCAAAGGGGTTGATGTCCGCTATGAAAAGTTTCCGTATCCGATCGAGCAAGTCGTCGGCGCGATCAAGCTTCGCGACGACACCGTGATCGCGGACAGTCTTTCCGGACGCATCGGCGGCAACCGAATGCAGTGCGCGTTTCGACTTCCGATTCGTCCGGAGATTACCGGTGAAAAGTCTTTCGTGATCGCGACCGATGGACCGATCCCGATCGACAACACGTTGCTGGCCTCGCTGTCGCCTCGCGGTGAACCGACGACGGGCCTGGAAGGGTTCGTTCGCTCACTTCGTCCGCGGGGATCGATTCGATTGTCGATGGGCGTGTTCGCCACCGATGCGGCCGGTCGACAGACTCGCAAGTTGGACTTGCAAGTGATTGACGGACACTTGCGGTACGAAAAGTTCGCGTACCCGCTGTACAACGTTTCGGGCAACGTGAAAGTCGAAAACGACTTGGTCGAACTGACCGGGTTTCGCGGCACCAACGCGAACGCGGGCGTCATTTTGTGTGACGGCGCGTACCGGATGCCTGGCAAAGTTCCACCGCAGACGACGTATCAAATCTCGGATCGCGGCATCGCCAAAGACGGCCAACCGATCGACGATCCATCGCAACTGATGCTGAACTTCCAGGCCATCAATGTGCCGATGGATGAATCGTTGCGTTCCTCGCTACCGTATTCGACTCAGCAAGTCTGGGAAGGCATTTCACCCAGCGGGGTGCTGGACGAATTGTCCGTTTCGATCGCAAAGCGAGGCGATGAACCGATTCGCATGAACATGACGGCCAAGCAAAACGAACACGGCCAAGTCACCAACCGAATCCTAAGCATGCGTCCGTCATCGCTGCCCTACCGCGTCGACATCACCGGCGGTGTCGTCCGCTTCGACGGTTCGACGGTGCGGATCGAATCGCTGAACGGTCGACACGACGCGTCGAAGTTGTCAGCCGAAGGAGTCTGCGTCGAAAATGCCGAAGGTCGTTGGGTCTTGTCCGTCAATCTGCACAGCGGAAGCCGCGTGAACCCGGATGCCGAATTGATCGCGGCCCTGCCGTCGCAAATGCGAGAAGCGATGCGTCGGCTGCAACTTCGCGGGCCGGTGAATGTGCGAGGGACAACGGTGCTGGCGCTGCCGACGGAAACCGACCCCGAACCGATCATCGAGTGGGATTTGGAATTGCAGTTGGAAGGCAATCGCATCGCCGACGTCGGGCCGGTGCATTCGCTGCGCGGCGAAATTTCAGTGCAAGGAAAACGCGACGCCAACACCCTGCTGGCTTTCGGTGACGTACGGATCGATTCCATGCACGTTGACAATTTGCAAATCACCGGCATCCGCGGCCCGTTTTCGATCAACGATGATCGAATGCTGTTGGGCAATCGGGCGAGCGGCGGGCTGGTTTCGGGCCGGGCCGCACCGAATCGTAATTCCGCCGCACCACTTCCGTCATCGATTCGCGGAAACTTGTTCAACGGTTCGATCGACTTGGACGGCGAAGTCATCTTGTCATCGGCCTCCTTCGACGTGGGCGTTGCGGTCCAGGATGCGCGGGTGCCGATCATGCTGGCGGACTTCGGCTATGGCAACCACGACATGACCGGAATGCTGAACGCGAAAACTCAACTGCAAGGAAACCTGGGCACGACTGATTTGCTGAAGGGAAACGGCGAAGCAAAAGTCACCGGTGCGAACCTCTATCAATTGCCGTTCATCGTGCAAGTGATGAATCTGATGCGAGTCACACCGGGCGAAGAGGTCGCGTTCACCGATGGCGAGATGGACTTCACGTTGTTTGGGGACACAATCACGTTCAACGACATGCAGCTTTGGGGCGATTTGATTTCGCTGCAAGGCGGTGGCACGATGAACCGGCGACAGGAACTCGATCTGTCCTTCAATACTCGCGTCAGTCCGCAAAACACATTCACCAAGCTGATCCGTCCGCTCGGCAGTGGCCGCTACACATTGATGACGATCGACGTGCGAGGCCCGATCAATGACGTCGAAATCGAACGCCGTGCGCTCGATGGCGTGGGGCAGACGCTGGAAAGATTGTTTCCCGGACGAGCAGAAGAGGCGTTGGGCGGAACACCGGTCGGCGAACAAGAACCGAAGTCGGCCGGTTTTATGAGTGGATGGTTTCGGAAGTAACAACGAATGCGTCGATCGTCGCGACGACGCAATGGCTCAGTAGTAGGGTGGGTCAAATCGCGTCAGCGATGCAGACCCACCAAGCGTCCTGGAAGTGGTGGGTCATCGTGGCCTACCGGCACACTCGACCCACCCTACAGATTCGTTTCCAGTCGTTCGAGGACGCTCCAATGAACATCATTCCCTCCGGTGCAATCGCTGGTATCGCCGGTGCTTCCCACGCCGCAGCCAAGGGCGGCGAGACGGACAAGCTGTCCGCCGATGCAACCGACAAGCAGGTCGCCGCCGAAAAACCGGCTGGTAAGAACGAACTGCAGGCGCTCGATGCCGGCGCAAAACTGGCGACCGCGGCGGCGACGGACGGCAGTTGCTGGACACGTTTGAAAAGCACGACGACGATCCGGAATCGGAACCCGAAACGCCAACCGCAACGCCTACTCCGGTCGCCGACGGTCACATCGACTTCACCGCCTGAGGATCACGTCGCAGGCATTACGTCGCCATGATCTCTTCGATGATGCGAGCCTCTTTCACGCCGATCAGCTTTTGGTTCAAGCCTTTCAGCGGCACCGACATCGCGTGTGGATCAAAGCCCAACAATCGCAACAGCGTCGCGTGAAAGTCGCGCAGATGCACTGGATTTTCCGCCGCGCCGTAGCCCACCGGATCGGTTTCGCCATACGTCATACCGGGCCTGACGCCCGCGCCCGCCATCCACATCGTGAACGCGCCGGGATTGTGATCGCGACCGATCAATTCCATCGTGGTGCCGCCCCGGTTCTCTCGCATCGGCGTCCGACCGAACTCACCACCCCACACCACCAACGTGTCTTCCATCAGCCCACGCTGACGCAAATCTTTGATCAGCGCCGCGATCGGTTGGTCCATCTGATCGCACTTTTTGCGAAAGCCGTTGTCCAGTGATTCGCTAGCACTGGCCCCGTGCGAGTCCCAGCCCCAGTCGAACAACTGAACAAAACGCACGCCCTTTTCAACCAGACGGCGGGCCAGCAAGCAGTTGTTGGCAAATGATTCTTCACCCGGCTTTGCGCCGTAGGCTTCCAGCGTGGCTTCGCTTTCGCCTTTCAAGTCCATCACCTCCGGCGCGGCGACCTGCATCCGAAACGCCATCTCGTACTGCGCGATCCGAGTCAGCGTTTCCGGGTCGCCGAACGTTTCATAAGATTGCCGGTTCAGTTCATCGAGCGCATCCAGCATGCCGCGGCGTTGTTCACGCGAGACACCTTTCGGGTTGGAAACGTTTAGAACCGGGTCTCCCTTGGATCGACACTGAATGCCCTGGTAAACGGACGGTAGATAACCGGAACTCCAAAGCGCCTTGCCCGCTCGCGGTTGCCGGCCACCGGACAGCAGCACCATGAACCCCGGCAGGTCGGCATTCTCACTTCCCAGGCCCCACGTCACCCATGAACCTACCGACGGCGACCCCATCGTCGTTGCGCCGGTCATCACCATCAGTTGCGCCGGCCCGTGATTGAACTGATCGGTTTGCATCGTCTTGATAAAGCACAATTCGTCGGCACACGTTGCCAAGTTTGGAACGCGGTCCGAAAACCACGCGCCCGATTGGCCATGTTGCGCAAATGGGTACTGGTGTCCAAGCATTTTGGGCGTGCCGTTGATGAAGGCGAACCGTTTGCCTTCCAAAAACGATTGCGGACAGTCTTGGCCGTCCAAGCGATCAAGGTCGGGCTTGTAATCGAACAGTTCCAACTGACTCGTGCGCCGACCATGTGCAGGTAGATCACTCGTTTGACCTTCGCGGGCAGCGGCGGTGATAGCGGGCTGAGCGGATTTGCCGGATCGTGGACCGGCGTCAGGCCGCTGGCAGATGCGTTGGACGATCCCGTTTGGGACGCCAATTCGGACGCCAACCAGACGCCTCCGAGTCCCGCCGCGGCTTGTTGGACAAAGTGCCGGCGAGTGGTCTGCTGAAGGGTTTGGTGGCGAAGTTCGGCTTCGATGGTCGTGCGATTCATCATCATTTGCTCGTGATTTCGTCCAAGTTCAAAAGCGTGCTGGCGACCGACGACAACGATTCGTCGGCGACCGCTCGCAGCACCGCAAGCTCTTTCATCGTCGGTTCGCGCGACGTCACGGACACGAACCCATAGGTCAATTGTTCGTCTAAGTCGGATGACGAAAGCCTCATCCGATCGGCCAACGCGTCTGCACACTCGACGAACGTTTCGTCGTTCATCATCACCAGTGCTTGCAGCGGAGTGTTCGATCGCAAGCGTCGCGGCGTACAGAATTCTCGCGAGGGCGCGTCAAAGGTGGCGAACATCGGGTACGGCAAGCTTCGTTTCATGTAGGTGTAGATCGACCGCCGGTATCGATCGGGATCGGACTTGCCGGGCGTCTTCCATTTCTCATTGGAGAACGGTTTCCAAACCCCGGCGGGAATCGGCGGGTACACCGGCGGACCGCTGACGTTCGACGATAACAAGCCCGAAGCCGAAAGCGCCGCATCGCGAACGGTCTCCGCCGGCATTCGAAAGCGTGGGCCGCGGGCGAGCAACCGGTTAGCTGGATCATTCAATTCGATGTCCGTTCGGTGGCGAGAATCCTGACGATAGGTGCTCGAAAGCAGCATCTTTCGCAGCATCCGCTTTTGACTCCATCGACCTGAAAATTGGAAATCGACCGCTAGGTGATCGAGCAACTGCGGATGCGATGGCGGTTCGCCGCTGGAGCCAAAGTCTTCTTCGGTCGCCACGATTCCGGTTCCAAAAAGTCTGGCCCAGATTCGATTGACGGTTACTCGCGCGGTCAACGGATTGACGTCTGACACCATCCATTTCGCCATGGCCAACCGATCCTCCGGTGCATTCTTTGGTAATGGCGGCAAAGACTTCGGCACCCCCGCAGCGACTTCATTGCCCTTGGTCAAGAACAACCCGCGGATGAACAGGTGCGTCGGACGACGGAGGTGAGCGGGACGTTCGATCATCACGGGGACGTCGGTGTGCGGGATCGATTTGCGTTCGGATCGCAACTGATCCAAACGAGACTGGTCGGCCGCCAGGGTTCGGTCGTTCAATATTGCGTGCACTTCGCCGGATCCCGTCACGGCGACCCTGCCACGACGCGTCACTAACGGAAACGCTGCCAAGATAAATTGGTTGCTGGTCAATCGAAGTCGCAGCGTCGATCCCTCGGGAACGTCAACGGTCGAACCGGTAACGAAGACGGCGGTTCTTGGATGATGAATCCGCGTGTAAGCCGCAAATCCATTGTTCGATTTCTTGTCCAGACTCAAGTTTGGATCGATCGCCGGGTTGGGTTCATCACCGATCACCCCCGTCAGCTCGATAGGCGTTTCGTTGCCATCGGCGTCGACAAGCGCTGCCGTGAAATGCGAAAGGACAAAGCCCCATTCGGAATCCCGGATCGCGGCGATTGGGTCGCGTGGCATGATCGTCAAACGAATGGCCGAAAGATTCGATAGCGACTCGGGCAAGTCCGCGTTTAACGTGATCGTCGTGTTTTTCGATAGCGTGTCGTAAGTCACAAACTCGGCCACGCCAGATTCGTCCACGACTTTGACGTTCGTTTGTTCATTCGCGCTCGCCCGCATCGACGTGATCGATTCCCACGCCACCGGATCGTCCGCCAGGACGACGGATCTTCGATCCCAAAGCGATTGCTGCAGCGATTGAATTTGCTGGTCCAGGGTCGTCGCCCGCTGGTTGTCGTTTGCATCCAGCGGGATCGCGGCGGTCGGCCAATCGTCGTTCAAGTCGCAATCGGCGGTGTTGTTGAAGAACGCGGCGAACTTGTAGAACTCGTCGTGTTCGATCGGGTCGTACGGGTGGCCGTGACATTGGACGCATCCGAAGGTGATTCCCTGCCATGTTTGCCAAACGGTGCTGACGCGGTCCAGCACCGCTTCGACGCGGAATTCTTCGTCGTCGGTGCCGCCTTCTTCGTTCGTTTGCGTCAATCGATTCGCCGCCGTCGCCAGTCGATCCGAGATCGTCGCGTCGGGCAACAAGTCGCCGGCCAACTGCTTGATGGTGAACTCATCAAACGGCATGTCTTGATTGAGTGCGTCGATGACCCAGTCGCGGAACTTCCAAACATTGCGTTTTGCATCCATGCCGAGTCCCTTGGAATCGGCGTAGCGAATTTGGTCCAGCCAAACCGATGACCAGCGTTCGCCGTACGCCGGGTCCGATAGCAATCGATCGACCACGGCTTCGTAGGCTCGATCGCCGCGGTTCGCGACGTCACTCAAAAACCTTTGGCGAGATTCCGGCGAAGGTGGTAAACCGGTGGCGTCGATCGATGCACGTCGCAACCATTGTTCTGCGGAGGCTTGCGGTGCGGGGGTGATTGCGTTGTCGTCCAGTTCGCGCAATGTAAATCGATCGAGCGGTTCGCGGCACCACTCCGGATCCGAGACCGTGGGAATCTCCGGTGCAACGGGTGGTTCGTAGGCCCAGGGCCGAGACCAGTTAGCACCCTGGTCGATCCACCGCGTCAGCGTTTCGACCTGGCTTTCGGACAGCGGCGCGCCGTGTTCGGGCGGTGGCATGACTTCGTACGGATCATCGGAAACGATTCGCTCCATCAAAATCGACTCGTCCGCATTTCCGGCTTCGACCACCTCAAGCGCCGTGTCGCGATGAATGAACGACACGCCTGCGGCTTGCTTGACGCCGCCGTGGCACGCCAAACAGTGCTGGGTGAAGATGGGCCGGACGTCGCGATCGAAACTGATCTTATCCAGTACAGCGATGCGATTGGCCGGTTCGGTCGCCTGGCAAGCCAGACCTGCGGAAAGCAGTATGAAGCACGAACGAAGTAACGGGGGACCGACGCGAAGCATGTCGAAACGACCAGGGCGGGAGGAACTTTTCTGGCGTGGGTTTTCGCCAGCAGGATTCAGGCGGGTGATTCCAGTTTAGTGCAAATCGGCGGCAGTGCGGCGAAACCTATCGTTTAAGGTGCAACGGCGTCGTGAAAGTTTGCAAATGGTCTTCTGCTTCGCATCTTGTCCGATGCGAGTTCCCCTCCCATCCTAGGAGTCCCGCCGTCGGCCGTTCGAGCTGAGTGTGCCTCCCGCCAGAAGCGATTTGTTCATGCTTAATCCCATTGGTCGTTCCGTTCTGACGCTGGTCGTCGTCATCGCGATCGTGGTTCTTTCGTCGTCGGCGAAAGCCGAGTCCGGCTATCCCGTCGATTGGCGAAACGGCACGGTCAACGATTTGGATCGTCAAGTCGACCAGGATGTCGTTTCGTTAGTGACGACCGGACGCGATCCTTTCTTGGTCTTCGATTTGCCAAAGGCGACGTCGGAAAAAACTTCTGAACACGATTGGTACTTGTCGATCGAATACTTGTGCTTCGACGGGGTGCGAGCGATGGAGATGTTCGTCGGCCATCCGGCCAGCGCTGCGAACCGTTTCGACCTGCCCGCGATGGATCGATCTGAAGGCTGGACCACTTACAAAGTCAACCTTTCCGAAACCGCACCAACGGCCTTCCATCCGCATCGTCAAACGCCTATGCGGATCGATTTCGGGCAGCAATCAAACGTGCGTTTGCAAGTCCGCAACGTTCGCCTGCGACCGGCGACGGCGGTGGAAGTCGAAGCAAAACGAAACGCGGCACGCATCATCACCGAAAAGGAAACGCTCGCCAAACAGATCCACGATTACTACGCCGCGACTTGGCCTGCGACCATCCATGCCGTCGAACAGACCAAAAGCGAAACCATCATCCGCGGATCGATCGACGCCGCATTGATCGGCCAACCGCTCGGGATCGTCGCGCGAGGCCTGCATGAGACGGCGGCATTGCCGATCGACCTTGGGCCGGACCGAGTCACCTGGCCGATCGATTCGTCCGAGTCCGAGTTCGTCGCACGCATCAACAACGTTGCTAATCCCGAACTGCGGATGCCAGCAATGCGGTTTCAAATCATGCACGGTGGAGACGCTGTTTCACCGGCGCGATACGTCGACGTTCTGAATCCTGCTGACCAGCGATCGCTGGCACCACCCAAACCGCTGCACGCGGCCAAGGGCGTGACGTGCTTAGACGAGCTTCGCGACGATGAGATCCGTGAACTCGGTCTCCAGCACGGCTCGGTCAACATTCTATTGAACCATCTCGTTCGTTTGACGCCCGATCGCGGTTACCAGTCGATGCACCTGAGCGGCCGACAGATCTACTTCAACGCAAACTCGGCCGCCGATTTGGATCGCCGCGTGCGAATGGGCAACGACGCCGGCTTGCAACTGGCGGGCATTCTTCTTGTTGGCAATCGAGTCGGTGGTAATGATCCGTTGGTGCATCCCAACGCCGATCCGGCGGGCACTTATTCGATGCCGAATTTGACGACCAAGGCATCCGCGGAAATGTATGCGTTGACGCTGCAATTCTTAGCCGATCGATACGCGACCGAAGACAATTCGCACGGTCGCATCGATCAATGGATCGTTCACAACGAAGTCGACGCAGGTTGGCAGTGGACCAACATGGGCGAGCAGCCGATGCCGGTCTTCTTGGATCATTATTTTCGCAGCATGCGAATGGTTGATGCGGCGATGCGGTCGGTGAACCCGCACGCGCGGGCCTACATTTCGCTGACCCATCATTGGAATCCGGCGGCGGTGCCGAGGTGGCGTTGGTACGGGTCCAAACCGATCGTCGAATCGCTCGTTCGCAGCGGGCAAGTCGAAGGCGACTTTCCCTGGGCGATGGCTTATCACCCGTACCCGGAAAGCCTGTGGGAAGCCGACACGTGGAACGACGACCCGGCCAGCGCCAGTGATTCATTTGACACGCCCAAGATCACGATCAAAAACTTGCGAGTGCTGGATCGATTCCTGCACACCGACGCTTTGTTGATGGCCGATGGAAATGTTCGCCCGATGATCTGCAGCGAACAGGGTTTTCACGCTTCCGAAGACAACCCGCGGCAGCTTCGCAACCAAGCCGCCGCGCTGTTGTACACGTTCCAGATTCTGCGCCAGTGTCCATCGATCATCGCGTTTGATTATCACCGCCCGGTCGATCACAAACACGAAGGCGGCCTGCGACTGGGCCTTCGCGGATTGGTCAGCGAAGCGAACCCGCGCGGCGTCGCGAAACCGGCCTGGGAAGTATTTCAAGCGATCGGAACCGATGCCGAAACCGAGTGGATCAAGGAGTACGAATCGGCGTGGACGAATCCTTAGATCGCGAAGCCGCCCGTCGTCATCCAAAACGCAAACAGCATCACGATCCAAACGCCGTCCAGGAAATGCCAGTACTGGGCCGCGAAGTCGACCGGCCAATGACGTTCGTGATCGTACTTGCCCATCCATGATCGCACCGACACGATGCCCAGCGCGATAACACCTCCGGCGACGTGCAGTGCGTGCAGCAGCGCAAGCACCGCGACCATGCCGGCGACGCCCTTGGACGTTCCACCGCCGAGCGCCGGACCGGACAACATTTCGGACATCGCATAGAACTGCACGCCCATAAAGAACGTCGCCGAAACGGCGCTGACGACAAGCAGCGTCGTCGTTCGCACCCGCCGTTCACGACGAACCGAACGCGTCGCCAGATGGACCAGCCAACTGATCAGCAGCAAGCAAACGGTGCTGACCAAAAAACTGAGCGGCAGCGGCACTTCGCTTTGCGGATCATCCCGCCGCGTGTACGCATAAATGCCGTACAACAAGATGCTGCTGATGAAAAAGATGAACAGCGAAATCAAAAACAGCCATCCGCCAAACCGGTAACGATGATCGTTGGGCAGCATGAATGATTAAAAGCTTGCAGAGAAGGGAGTGATGGCGCCAGCGGGCTGGAGTTACCGCACATCGTAGCTAGCGGGCAATTGCGTAGCGAGTTGGGCCGCGTCTTTGGCCACTTGTGGCAAATTTTCAACTTATCGGTTGACAAAAAACGCCCTCGCTCTAAGAATGACCAGAGATAGACAGACAGACTGTCTGCCTTTAGGCTGTAAGGAGCTTCGATGGAAAGTTTGACTCAAGCAGAAATGAGTTTGCTACGCGAACTCTGGCAACGCGATCACGCGACCGTGCGAGACTTGGCGGAAGCTGTTTACGGCAGCAGCGTTGATTCCAAGACGGCGGCGGTTCTGAAGTTGCTTCAGCGCATGACGGCTAAAGGATTCGTCGATTGCCGTCGCGATGACCGCCCCCATCGCTACCTCGCGTCGGTGACCGAGCAGCAGTACTTGCAACAGCAATTGCAAGCGCTCGCCGACCAGCACTGCGACGGAAAACTTGCTCCGTTGGTGACCACGTTGGTTCAAACCAAGGGGTTCAACCAGCGTCAGCGTCGTCAACTTCGCGACTTGATCGATCGGCTTTGGACTGCTGATGGGGACAGGTCGAAAGGAAGCAACCATGATGCTTGATTTCGTTGTTTCAAACGCCATCGTGGCGACGCTGATCGGGTTGACGGCTTGGGTGGGAAGCAGGCTCTATCGATATTCCTCGCTGTGGCATGCGGTCTGGGTCCTTGCCCTATTGAAATTGTTCCTGCCGCCGGTGATGCCGATCGGGACGGGATTGCTTGGCGATGCCGCAAGCGAACCGAATCGCGAAGCGGTTCAACCGATCCTGCCACCTCAAATCGTGTTGCAGTCGACGAAGAATCTCGTCACCGCGCCAGCGACGGAACCCATGCGTGTTGCTGCAACGCGGCTCGACATGCCCGGCGAAGAGCGTCGCGAACCGACGTTTTCATTTTCGTGGCGCTGGTTGCCTTGGCTGATGGTCTTGTCTTCCATTTGGCTGGTGGGTTCGCTGACCGTGTTCATGCGATCGCTTCTTCAAATCTATCGCTTTGACGCCGCGGTCAAAAATTCCGAATTGGCCGACGATGACACGATGGCGATGGTTCGTAGTGCGGCAGCCATGATCGGTGTCTCGGCCGCGCCGCCTGGGGTGCGGATGATCGATGGAGCGATCCCTCCATTGCTTTGGCCGGTCGGACGAACGCCGACGATCGTGTTGCCGATTGCATGGTGGCGAAGCATCGCGGACGCCGAACGCGAAACCGTGTTGACGCACGAACTGGTTCACTGGCGACGCGGGGATCACTTGGTGCGATTGCTGCAGTGGATCACGGGAATCGTGTTTTGGTGGCATCCGTTGGTCTTGATTGCCCGCCGAGAACTGCATCGCTTGGAAGAACAATGTTGCGATGCCGAAGTCATGCATCGCTTGCCCGACTCGGGCAGACCTTACGCATCGGCCCTGTTGTCGGCGGCCGATTGGTTGCATCGATCGCAAGATCGCAACGATGTGATTTGCCAACCCTGCCCGTTGGCGATGCCGATGTCGAACGACGAATCTTTTCAATCCTTTCAACGGAGACTGCAAATGTTGCCAATTCATCGTTACCGGCCTTGGACGCGCCGAAGCATTGCCGTGTTACTGGCGTGCGTCTGCTTACCGCTGGCCGTCGGCGTTCGCCTGCATGCCCAGCAAGCGGTTTCTAAAAACGTTTCGACGTTGACCGGACAAATCCTTGACACCGACGGCAAGGCGATCGCGGACGCTAAAGTTCGCGTGGTCGTTCCGGCGACCAAGTTGCGTTTCGACGTTGACTTGAACGAACATCAGGAAGCGTGGGGCACCACGGACGCCGATGGAAAGTACACGATCGAGGTCGCCAGTATTGATGCAAAAACGACTGCGTCGATCGACATCCTGCATGCGGGTCACCGACGATTGGTTGGCACGTTGATGTCCGGCGGCGATCCCAACGAAGTCACGCTGCAGCCCGGGCAAACGACGACTTTCGATGCCAGCCTTCCCGCGACGCTTTACTTCGCTGGCAGGTTGGTGGATCCGTCGGGCAAACCGATCGCAGGCGCGGACGTTAGTTCGTCCGTTTGCACGACCAACGCATGTTACGGGGTCGAGCGGACGCGAACCGATGCCGACGGACGGTTTGCCGTTTACAGTTACGAAACTGACATGCTGGTCGAGCGTCCGGACTATCAGTCCCCAACCGCGGCGATCGGATTCACGCACGATCGTTACAGCGACACGGAACTATCAAAGTTGGAAGATCTGAAACCGGCCGAGCGAACCGAGTTGTTGGTCGAGATGAACGCTGGCGTTTCAATCGGCGGCGTGGTTCAAGACGCCGATGGGGCACCGGTCGCCGACGTCCTGATCGCTGTCAATCAAGCCTTGCAGCGCAAGGCCATGCGAACGGATGCAAGCGGCAAGTTTCGTTTCGACGGAGTCAAAGATGCCAAGGCAATCGTGAGCGTGATCGAGGTCGCAGCGAATCGAAAAGCGATGGAAGCTGTCGCGACGGATGCGTCCAATTTGGAAACCACGATCGTACTGAAAAATTTCGCGTCGCCGATCCAAACTTCCCGAGACGTTTTGGGCATGACGTTGACGGATGTGACGCCGGCGATCGACGCGGCCTACGATTTGTCGGGCACCGAGTTTTGGCGCATGATGTTCGCCGATGCGGACAACGATCCATCGGCCGGCTACCGGGTCAGCGGGGCCATGGTCGTCGACCGGGGCGATGATTTCGAGCGGTTTGAAATCGGGGAACTGCAACCCGGTTATGTGTTCTGGATGGTGGGCAACGACGAGATCGCAAGCACATCGGAATTCATCACGCGACTGTTAGCCGAAGCCAAGTCGCCGACGATTCCGCCCAGTGCCCCAGGTAACATGTCGGCGTCCACCTTGCCGGATGGCGGCGCGCGGGTCCGTGTGGTTTACAACTTTGCGAACGAAAACGTTAGCGGTTCCAACACGCAGTACATGCGACTGACCAAGGACGACATCGCGGAGCTGGAACGATTGGCGGAAAGCTTGCCAGATGCAAACTAAGTCGCTCGACTTGCGTTCCCGGACGCTAATCCAACACTAGCCCGTTCGGGTCGGCGATCACGTGTTCGGAGACCGGTTTGCCGCCGATCAGGTGTTCGCTAACGATGCGATCGATGATTGCGGGCGAGCACGCGCCATACCAGACGCCGTCGGGAAGGACCGCGATCAGCGGGCCGCCGCGGCAGATGCCGACGCAGCCGGTTTTGATCCGAGCGACCTTGGCCGGCGGCAGCTTGGCGGCTTTTAAGGCGTCTTTAAGATGCTTCCAGGCCGCGGTCATGTCCTTGGACGACGCGCACTTGGCCGTCTTGCGGTCCATGCACATCAACACTGTTCGTGTAGCGCGATCAAAACCAAGCTTTTCGCTTTTGCGGCGAGCGGAATCGAGGGGTTTGGAGTGGGTCATGCGTCAATGTTTATCCTGCGGAGATCCGTTTGAGAGCAACGACTTCCACCGACCTGCCTTCGACGGTGAACAACGCGCGTAGCGGACCTTCGTTCAACGCAAAGAGAGCTTCGGCAAGTTCTTCACCCGCCGCAGCGCCGTGACGATGAAGTCGGACATCAATTTGGGCTGCTGCTCGAATCACGGCCTCGCGGTCGGATGCCTGCTCCCACAGCAAAGCCAATCGATCCTCGACGCTCTGCAACCAAGCGACTTCGTAGCTCATTCCGCCGCGTCCGAGCTATGCAGCCGCTCCATCACCTGCTGCGTCGTTCGGCGAGGCTCGTCGGACGCTGCCCGTTGCCTTGCTTCGGTGATCTCTTCCGCCGTAAATTCCGGTGTGACGGACCCGAGTCGTTGTCCCGCGGCATCAACGATGATCACCGACTCATTGACGCTGCGAAGAAGCTCGGCCTGTTCGGGCGTCGCAATGATTTGAACCATTCGTTTCTCCATAGATAAAGGGCCCGACTGATCTTAACCCGAGTCGGTCAAAAAATCGCGTTGACGGCCGACGCGGCCTGGGTACACTGAGGCTTGTTGAGAATAATTGTCAACAAGCCGACAGGGCATTCAGAAGTGCAAAACGAAACGATTTTGAACGTTTTTCCGACCGCTGACCAGCGTCATCGATTAGTCATCGCGATCCAACAGTGCCCGGTCGAGAAGTCCGATTGTGGCTGCGACGGATGTGAACACAGTGTGGGCAGTCACAGTGTGGGCAGTCACAGTGCGGGTAGTCGATTGGTGCTGCGTCAGGAGACGTTTTCCAGCGACGTTGGCTGGTTTGCTCAGTCCTGTGTCGCGGTTGCACCCGAGCAATTGCCGGGGCTAAAGATGGCGTTGACGTCGACGGCAACGCGGTCGATCCCAGCCGGCACCGCGAGCGGTGCCGCGAGTGCCAGCGATCCTACGGTTCGACGGAGCCAAACCGGCAAGTGTCGGTTAGGGTCGCCGTAGGTCCGACGGGCCCCGGCGGACCCGAACTCCAAAATAGCTCATGCTCTGTCAGGGCCTGACAGAGCTACGTTTTGGCAACGGCCTTTAGCCCAGCTTCTTCGTCGCGCCGATGGTGTCCATCTTTGCGGGCGTGTCACGCAGCAGCTTGCTGTATTCGTCGACGCCTTCTTGCTCGTCTTTAAGGATGTCTTCCAGGAAGACGACCAACGAGCGGTGACCTTCGGCCAGCTCGAGTGCCTTGCCGTACATCTCGACCGCCTTGGCCTCGAATTCCAGGCTGAAGTTCAGCACTTCGATCAGGTCACGCGACTGCTTGATTTCGTTCCGCGTCGCAACGGGAACGCCGCCGAGCGAAACGATCTTGTCGCCGACAAGTTGGGCGTGACCGAACGATTCTTTCGCGTCGCCCAAAAACTTTTCCGCGTAGACTTCTCGCCAAATGCCTTCGCAGATGAAGCTGGCTTGCGCGTACTGTGCGACGCCGGTCCATTCGTGTTTCAGGATTTCGTTCAGTTGGGCGATGATGGCTTCGTGGCTCATGATTGGATTCCTAATCGGAGGTTACTAGTGATTTAAGTAGTGCCGGCGCGTTCGGCTGGGCATTAAACGAAGGCGTCGATACGAGGAAGTGGATGCCCGAATGTTATGCCTGCTCGGCCATCATTTCATCGGTGATGTTCAAATTGGTGCTGACGTTCTGGACGTCGTCGTGGTCGTCGAGTTGTCCGAGCAGGTGCAGCACCGTCTTTGCGGTGGATGCATCGACATCGACCATCGTTTGTGGAATGCGAGCGATCTCGCTGACCTCAGGCTTGATCTCGGCGGCCTCGAAAGCGTCGGCCAAAGCCTGGTAGTTTTCCAGGGGGCAGGTGACTTGAAAATTTCCGTCGCCCGTCGCTTCGACGTCGTCGCCGCCGTTTTCAAGGGCGATCTCGGTGATGCGTTCTTCGCCGGCGTCACCGGGCACGACGAACAATCCTTTGCGATCGAACAGGTAGGAAACGCAGCCTGTTTTGCCGAGGTCGCCGCCGAGCTTCGAGAATATCAATTTCAATTCGGGGCCGGTTCGATTGCGATTGTCGGTCATGACTTCGCACATGACCGCGACGCCGCCGGGACCGTAGCCTTCGTAGGTCAATTCCTCGACGTCGTTGCCGTCCAGTTCGCCCGTGCCGCGTTTGACCGCGCGGTCGATGTTGTCCTTGGGCATGCTGACAGCTTTGGCGTCATCGATCGCTTTTCGCAGCCGCATATTTGCCGACGGATCGCCGCCGCCGGACTTGGCGGCCACGATGATCGCCTTGCTGAGCTTGCTCCACAATTTTCCACGAGCCGCATCCACGCGTCCTTTGCGGTGCTGGATGTTGGCCCACTTTGAGTGTCCTGCCATGACGTTTGCCGTTACCTAATTGAACCGACTTTATGGAACAAAACAGAATTGATTGAAACAGAGTTTATTGAAACAGAAACGGGTGAAGTTATCGCGGCTTGCTTTTGGCGAGCTTTCGATTGTCTGATTTCTTGGTCGAAGCTTTTTTCTTTGGAGCCGACTTGCTGGCCGAAGGCTTCGTTTCGGCGGGCGTCGAAGCGTCTGATTTGACGACCGACTTTTTAGTTGACTTCTTCTTGGAAGCTGGCTTCGCGGTCGCCGACTTCGGTGGGGCATCCTTCGCGGCGACCTTCGGCTTCGACTTTGAAACGGGCTTTGCCTCGGTCGTCGGTGCGGAGGCCGAACCCGACTTTACCGCGGAAGTCGATTTCTTTTTCGTCTTTGTCTTCGATGACGCGGCGTCGGCGGGCGGAGCAGCAGCGACTTTTGGTTCGACAGATTTCTCGGCGACCTTTTCCGCCGGTTTTTTTGCCGCCGGCTTTTTCTTGGACGTCACCACCGGTTCGGCGTCGTCTTCCTTGGCCGCTTCGATCGCGGCGGCTTTCTCTTCGGTCTTCCGTTTGACGACCCGTTTCTTCGCCGCCTTCTTGCTGGCCAACCACTCGTCCAGCCGCTGACTGGAGCCTTTGTTGACCGAATCCAAGACGGCTCGCGCGGTCTTGTCCTTCATGTTTTTGCTGAGCGCGATGGCGCACTGGTGCAGCAGATTTGAAAACTCGATGCCTTTGCTTTTCGGGATCGCCCGTTCCAAGCCGGGAACCTTGCCGGTCGCGGCTTCAGGTTGCGACGCGATCTCGGTCGCCAGCATGATCACCATCGATGCGTAATCGAGCGGGATCGAGTGGCCGCCCAGACCGTGCTGGACCGTGTAGCTGAGCACGAACGGGGTCATGCCGGGCATCTTCTCGAACTTGCCAACCGCTTTGCCGAGGTTCTCTTTTTTCAAATGATCCAAGTCAAACGTGTAGAACTCCTCGAAAATCGCTTGCAGGTTGCTCTTGAGCCGCTGTGCCGCCTTGGCCGCCTCGGGCAACCGGGCCAGCACCTGCGTCAGTTCGGTGATCGACGTGACGCGGACTTCGTTCCAGTCAAAGAACTCTTGTTCGCACTTTGCCATGCCTTCGTCGGCTAGTTCCGCCGGCGCGTCTTGCAGCAACGAGGCGTACAGCAAATGTTCCAGCAGCGGCCGGGTCGGTTGGGCAGGTTGCGGCTTGTAGTGTTTCTTAAGCGCGGTTTGCAGTTTGCCGATCAGGGCGGCGCGATTGCTGGCTGACATCTGGATACGGGTCGCTGGTTAAGGGGGTGGAGATAATTGCAAATCGCAAATTGAACAATGCAAATTGCAAAGTGCCCGTGCGCGTCGGCTGTTCGATCATTCTCGAATTGTCAATTTGCAATGTTCAATTTGCAATTTGCAATCGATCGTGGGCAGTTCGGGGACCGATTGGCTGCCCTTTCGGTGCATCACAGTGCCGACGGCGGATCGTCTTGGGTTGGTTCGTTTTGATCTTGTTCGTTTTGATCTTGTTCGTTTTGATTGTCTTCGTCCGAGTTCTGTTCGGCGGCAATTCCTTCGGCCTCTTCTTTCTCGCGTTGAATTTTTGCGAGGATGTCGCCGACGGCAAGCGAGTGCTGGACGCCCTTGTCGATCTTGAACGTCAGCCTGGGCGTGTACCGCGTGTCGATTCGATTGGCGATCTTGCTTTGCAGAAATCCGGCCGCGTTTTGCAGCCCACGCAGCGACAAGTTCTGGGCCGTTTCATCGCCCATCACGCTGACCGAGACGGTTGCTTCACGCATGTCGGGCGTGACTTTGACGCCGACGACCGTGACATCACGGACTCGCGGGTCACGCATCTCGGTCAAGATCGACGACGCGACGACTTCTCGGATAGCCTCGGCGGCTTTTAACAAACGACGGGTGGTCACGGGCGGTGGCGGCTAAAGGGACGATGGAGATGGAAAGGGTTGACGACGGGAATCGGTAATGGGGGGGGGGAATCGGTAACGGGGGAATGGTGGGTCTTGCGTCGCTGGCGCTTCTTGACCCACCCTACGTGGACGCAAGGCTGATCGGCGGGGGGCGAGACATTGTTGTTGCATCGTCCCAGGGGCGGTTTGCCACCGATCTTTTGGCCGCCGATGTTGCTTGCAAGCAGCGACTCGCGACGAATCGATCAGTCCAGCTTTCGCGCGACTTCTTCGATTCGGTACGCTTCCAGAACGTCGTCCTGTTTGATGTCGTTGAAGCCTTGAAGGCGGATCCCGCATTCCATGCCACGAGGGACTTCCTTGACGTCTTCCTTGATTCGTTTGAGCGAATCGAGGTTGTATTCGCCGATGACACGGCCGTCGCGGGTGACCCGAATTCGGCATCCCCGCTGGATCGAACCTTGGACGACATAACAGCCCGCAATCGCGCCGACGCGGCTGATCGTAAAGACTTGCTTGACGACCGCGCGGCCGAGTTCCAGCACGCGTTCTTCCGGTTTCAGTCGACCTTCGACCAACAGTTTAATTTCGTCGGTCAGTTTGTAGATGATGTTGTAGCGACGAATTTCGACGCCGCGTTCATCGGCTAGCGAGCGGGCCCGTTCATCGGGAACGACATTGAACGCACAGATCACCGCGTCGGACGCCGATGCAAGCGTCACGTCGGCCAGCGACACGCCGCCGACGCTCTTTTGCAGCACTCGGATTTCGACTTCGGGATGATCGAGCTTCGAGAGTTCTTTCTCGATCGCTTCGAGCGATCCCTTCGCGTCGGCTCGGATGATAACGTTCAGGCGAGCCCGTTCGGATGCCAGGCCGATGCTGCCGTCCTCGAGCATCTCTTGGAACTTATCGAACGAAATCTTGGTGCTGTTGCCCGAGAGCGATTGCTGGGAACTGGTATCCGACCGCGTTTCGGCGATCTCGCGCGCCTTGACGATATCGTCCAGCACGTGGAAGCGTTCGCCCGCACCGGGGGCTTCGTCGAAGCCCAGCACGTTGACCGGAACACTCGGACCGGCCTCGGTGATCGGCTTGTTCGTCAGCGTGTCGTACATCGCGCGGACTCGGCCATAAGACCCGCCGCAGACAATCACGTCGCCGACCGACAGCGTGCCGTTTTGCACGACCAGCTTGGCCATCACGCCGCGATCGCCCTGTTGTTCGGACTCCAAACAAACCCCCAAGGCTTCGCGATCCGGATTGGCCGAGTACTCGTTCAGTTCCGCGATCGTCAGCAGCGTTTCGAGCAGTTCGTCCATGCCTTCGCCGGTGATCGCGCTGGTGCGTACGATTTCGACTTCGCCGCCCCATTCGCTGGGCGTCAGGCCGTGTTCGGTCAACTGAGTCAGGATTCGATTTTGGTCGACGCCTTGCAAGTCGATTTTGTTCAGCGCCACCACGATCGGCACTTCGGCCGCCTTGGCATGGCTAATCGCCTCGGCGGTTTGCGGCATGATGCCGTCGTCGGCCGCGACGACCAAGACCGCGATGTCGGTGACGTTGGCACCCCGGGCACGCATTTCGGTGAAGGCTTCGTGACCCGGCGTGTCGACAAAGGTGACCATGCGGCCGTCCTTGTCGACGGTGTAAGCACGGATGTGCTGGGTGATGCCGCCGGCTTCGCCTTTGACGACGTTGATGCCGATCAGGTAGTCCAGCAGGCTGGTCTTGCCGTGGTCGACGTGGCCCAGGAAAGTCACGATCGGCGCCCGCGCGATCAGCGAATCGACAGCGTCTTCGCGGTCTTCCATTTCCGAGATCAACGAATCTTCCAGCGTCTCGGTCGCTTTCAACTGAATCGTCAGTTCCATTTCGGCGGCGATCGTTTCCGCCGTTTCCAGGTCCAACTGCGAATTGATGTTGATCACGCCGGGGATGCCCATCTGCATGATCGTGCCCAGCACCTTGCCGACGGAGACGCCGGCGGCTTCGCTGAACGATCGGATCGTGGCGGGCAATTCCAGCACGACGGCGTCTTTCCGCGGCGCGGCCGTGTTGACGTTCTTTCGTTTGGATCCGCGACCGGATCGATACGCCCGGGCGCGATCGAAACCGCCCTGATCCATCGATACTCGGCGCGGCCTTTGCCGCGGACCCGTTCGGCGCGAGGGCTGGCCATGCCGGCCAAGCCTTTCTTGCGAGGCTTGTCGTCGTCTTCCTTGATCGCGCCGGCACGACCGGGCTTTTCGCCGGTGAAGCCGGACAGCCCGCCACGCTTGGCGGCTCGCTTCTTTTCTTCGTCTTCCTTTTCAAGTTGCTCCAGCGGAGCCCGCATGCCCTGGCGGTGACCGACGATCGCGTCGGGGCTGAGCTTGACGTCGGGCTTTTGGGCCTTGGGTTCGCCCGGAACCGACTTTGGCGTCGCGGCATCGGCGACTTCGGGAAGCGACGTCATCTTGACGTTGATTCGCGGTTCGCGTCGCTTGCCTTTGTTGTCCGCGCTCTTTTTGTCGCCGCCACCGGCCGAGGGACGGTCGAGCGAGCGGACTTTGGTGTTGCCAGCAGCCGATTCGCGGCGAATCGGCGAAACGGGCTCGGTCGGCGAGGAAACGCCCTTCCGCGCGGCCATCCGCTCGGCGATGCGACTGGCAAAGCCAGGCTTTTTGTCTCCCGAGGTGTCGACCGCAGCGACTGCCGGCGGCGCCCCCATGCCGATGCCCTTGGGGCCGTCGGTTGTTCGAGGCGGGCCCCCGTTTAAGCCGTCCGACTTGGTCGACGCAGCGGCGTCGGCGGCAACTGCCGAATCGGTGGCCTTGGGCGACCCGGCGTCCGGGGTCGACGCTTGGCTGCTGGCCGCACCTTCGGCGGTTGCGACGTCGCTCTTGGCGGTCGTGTCGCTCTTGGCGGTCGTGTCGCTCTTGGCGGTCGTCGGGCGAGATCGACTGCGGCCGACGTTGATCGCCATCGGCTTCCGTTCGGGCGGAATGACCGAATCGCGAACCGCAGCCATCGGCGGCGGTGCGGTGGCGGTGGCCGAGGGCGACGGCGCGGCCGGCTTGGCCGATCCGGCGAGATGATCGCGAACGCGGACGGTTTCCTCGTCGGTCAGGCTGGCCAGGGCGGAACCCTTGCCGGTAATGCCGACCTTCTTGACGATGTCAACCAGATCTTTGCTGTCGAGATTCAGTTCTTTTGCGAGCGCGTAAATGCGTGCGGGCACGGGGGGAAAATCCTGTCGATTCGATTGGGAACCCGCCACGCGTTTGGCTGTGTGTTTTGTTGCGTGATTGCGGGGGTCAGCCGGTGGGTTCGAGCGGGCCGCTTGTTGGTGAAACTAAATTCCAATCCACCAACGGCGTGCCAGTCCGAGTCACGGGCTGCGCGGGGCCGGGTTCAAAAGTATTGATTAAGTCACATAAATGAATGCCTCCATCACTCGCGAACCGACTTCGACCGGCAACGCCGACGATCTGACCATGATCCAAACGGATGAATCAAGCCAAAAACGCCAGCCAAACACTCGGCGGACCGGGGCAAAATGCCCCGAAAAATCGGTCGCGGTGGGAATCCTACAACGACGCTTCGGAACCACGATGGGTTCAACGTTTCGCCTACGATAACGAAAAAGAGGTTCCGCGAAGAGGTCTAGAAACCCACTTTACGTCGGAACAGGTCAACTTTTCCACTTTCCAAGGCCGTTTCTGGCCTTCGCCGGACGTTCGGAGGCCGTCCCAGGGGAGCGTCAAGTCTTTTCGGCCGAGTTGGAGCCTTCCGCGGCGGCTTCGGCGTCCGCTTCAGCCTCGGCTTCGGCTTCGGCGGAATGAGACTCCTCGGACGAATCCGGCTCAGGAGTCTCGTTGGTCGCAGTAGTCGCATCGTCTGGCGACCCACTGTCTGGCGTCGCTTCCGCCTCTTCGGTCGCGACTTCGGCGATCGCCGCGGCGTCGGGTTCTTTGATTCCCGCCGCCTCGGCTTCCTTTTGGATCTGTTCGCGTTCGCGACGGTTGCGTCGTTCTTCCGCGGCCGCTTGCTCGGCTTCCTCGCCCATCTGCTCCGCCGCCTCGACGATTCGGTCGACCTGCTCTTCGGTCAAGCCGCTCATTTCCATGAACAAGTCTGGCTCGATCACCGACAAGTCGTCGTACGATAGATAGCCCTGTTCGACCAGCGCCTGAGCGATCTCTTCGGTGATGCCTTCAATTTGACTGAACCCGCCGACCGCTCGCTCGATCTGTTCTTCCAGTTCCGATCCGGTCATGATTTCGATATCCCAGCCGCACAGCTTGCTTGCCAGTCGAACGTTTTGACCTCGGCGACCGATCGCCAGCGACAATTGATCTTCTTGGACCAGCACGATCGCGCGGCCGATCATGTCGCACAGCAAAACCTGTTCGACTTCGGCCGGTTGCAATGCGTTCGGGATCAGCACTTCCGGGTCGTCGTTGTACCGGATCACGTCGATGTGCTCGCCGGCCAATTCTTCGCGGACCGCCTTGATGCGGCTGCCTCGGTAGCCGACGCAAACCGCGATCGGGTCGACTTGGCTGTCGACGCTGCTGACGGCGACCTTGGATCGGTAGCCAGGTTCGCGGCTGATCGAACGGATCGAGATGATCTCTTCGCCCAGCTCGGGGATCTCTTGCTCGAACAACCGCTGGACCAACTGCTTGCTGGTCCGCGACAGCACGACGCGGACGCGGTTGCCGGTGGCGCGGACTTCAAAGACGACCGCGCGGACTCGCTCGCCGGCGTGCAAGCTCTCGCCGGGAATCTGTTCGCTGCGAGGCAGGATCGCTTCGACGTTGCCAAGGTTGACGGTCGCGACGCCGCCGTCGGCTCGCCCGATGATGCCGCTGACGATCTCACCGATCTGCTCGCGGTACTCGATCATCAAGCTGTCGCGTTCGGCTTCCTTGACCTTCTGGATGATGACCTGCTTGGCCGTTTGCGCCGATGCGTCCGATCTGGTCTTCGCCGACCGGTTCGCCATCCAGCACCGCCGTCATCCGTCCGTTCTCGCGATCAAGCTGCACGGTGATGTCGGCTTCTTCGCCATATTGTCGCTTGGCCGCCGTTTGCAACGCCGACTCGATCGCCATGAACACCAACTCCTTGTCAATGTTTTTCTCGCGGTGGAGCGAATCGACGTAGCGAAGGATATCTTGAGGATTCATGGCCGATGACTGCTTGGGGATCGTTGCGGTGGCGGTCGGTAGGGTCACTGTTTTTGCGTCCAAGCAAAAAAATCGCCCGAACCAATTTGGCCCGGGCAATGCGTTTGCTCGTCGTGGTCCTTAGCCTATCGGCCGCCCCAAACAGTGTCAACCAAGACGGGCGTCCGCAGACGACTTTCCATCGCCCCGTGAGGCCAAGTGGAACGGGGGGACCACATGGGACGAGAAAGGCGATCGTAACGAGACAATCGACGCCGGTGGTTGCCATCGGAGTACGACATCAGCGGAATCGGATAACCAGCCACCGGGGCCGGGTGCACGTTCACCGTCACGTGCGAACTGCCTCCGCCGTTCGCGTTCGCGTGTCGCGGTCGCGGTCGCGTCGGCGGACGCCGAGGAAGACCTGCCGTAAACGTCGTGGTGATAGAACAACGATTGCCCGTCGTATGCCAGTGGCAGTTCATCGCCGGAAGCCCGACCGGAAAACCAAACCGCGGCGATCGCGGTGACCAGAATCAGAATCGGACGAACGAGCGGCGGGGAGGTCGGTGGCGTCATGATGGCGGGCTCGGCGGCAAAAGGCGGATGGGACACGTCCGACCAGAAAAGCAAACGCCGAGCCGATGGCGAATCCGCCAGCTTTTCAACTCCCCCGTTGCCAAAACGCATCACCAGTCGATGCACCGGAGCAACGGTGTTGCCGCGTTGCAACAGAGTAGTACAACTGTTCCCATTGTCTCGTGCATCAAAAAGCATCCAAGGTGCGGGGACAATTGGGACAATTGTCCTACTCTGATCAGGTCCGTCCGTTCCCCGTCGCTCGGTGCCCCCCCCAAAACTGAAACTGCAACTGAAACCCAAACTGAAACGAAGTGCATCGATCCACTTAGGACCGAGCGGACAATAAGTGTCTGACAGTCGCCGAGCCGCTCCGCCGGTTCGTTGCAATACAAAGATCGATCTCGAAGAACTGCCGCGAAGCTGATTGCTATTTGCTGTCGCGGTGCGATTGGTGGCAAGCTTTGCAATCCGTTTCGACGCGGTTCAGTGCGGACAAGATTTTGGCATCACCGGTTGCTCGATGGATGCTGGCTTCCAGTGCTTCGGCCAAGCGAAGCGAGTGCTGCATCGCGGTCGTGAACTTGTGTCCTCTCGCCGTGACGTCGGACGATCGCAGCATCTCGGTGAATTGTTCTCGCAGCAAAACGGCCGCGTGAGCGTCGTTGCCGCCGGCTTCTTTCAAGATGTCCAAAAGGTGATCGACCTGCACCATCGATGCGGCCAATTCGGGGACCGGTGCGATCGGCACAAACTCGACGGCAAGCATTTTTAGTGCCCTCGCATCGACCCGTTTTGCTTCGGCGACGCTGCGATACAGCCCCACGTACTGGGCACCCGTTCCCGCCGTGACCAGCAACCGGTTCGCCGCGCCGTGATCCATCCGGCCGATTGCCACGCAGGCTGCCGCGGTTGCCGCGGGGGATCGGTGCTTGCCATGATGGCAGTGAACGTAGACCGGGCCGGGAAGATCCGCGATGGCTTTGGCCAGTTCCAAGATTCGCCGCGGCGGAACGGTGTCGTACCCATGCGGCAAATGCACGTAAGCCAGCCCATGTCGCGCCGCGCCATCGACGTCGGGCATTTGGCCGTCGACGCTGATCACGGTCTTGACGCCCATCTTGGCCAGCGCCGCGAATCCCTGATCGCCATCGGGAAGTCCCCCGCATGACACGGCATCATCGACCCAGTAAGCGTTGGGCAATGACGGGGCGTCGACGCGAACAAAGTTCGTTTCCGCTGGAACGGATCGAACCAGCAAGCAAGCCAGCGCGAATGAAAAAGCGATTCGTTTCATGACTCCCATCCTAACACTCTGCACGCTCGCCCTTGCAACCTCCACGCTCTAAACTTCGCTCATGCGAGTCCCCCAATCGAACCTTCACCGCTCGCCCGTCGGGGCCAACATGACGCCGATGATCGACGTCGTGTTTCTGCTAATCATCTTCTTTCTGGTCTCCAGCCACCTCGCTCGCCAGGAAAACCATTTGCCCGTCGACCTGCCGACCGCGTCGACGTTCGACCCCAGCGACCCTGAAAAGATGCCGCTGACGGTGACGATCGACGGTGCCGCTCGCGTGCTGGTCGGGGGCAATGTCGTTTCGCCGACCGCGTTGGCCGGCGTGTTCTCGGACTTGAAACAGCGATCCGGTACCGACGCCGCGATCCGAATCCGATGCGAAGGCAACGTTCAATACCGCTTCGTCGAACCCGTCCTGCGGGAAGCGGCACTGGCCGGCGTGACCGATGCCGCGATCGCCGTTCGCCAACCGCCAAAGTGAACCAGTCGGGCCAGTGAACCAGTCGACCAAGTGAACCAGTCGGGCAAGTGAACCAATTACCATGAAAGTCCCCCCCCAACATCACCGTGAATCGATGGAGCTGAAGATGACGCCGATGATCGACGTCGTCTTCTTGCTGCTGGTGTTTTTCGTTTGGACCAGCTCGTTCGAATTACCCGAGTTCGACTTGCCCAGCGCCATCGCGGAACCGCCGTCCGGCATGGCGGCCGAATCGACTTCGACGCCTCCGGTCGAACCGTTCGACGAAATCGTCATTGCCCTGACCGTGTCTGACGGTGCCTTGCAGATCACGTTCAACGGTCAACCGATCGCGGACGCGGCGTCCGCTGGCGAGCGGCTGTCGCAAATCATTTCGATTGGCATCCAGCCGCCCGTCATCATCGACCCGGCTGACGACGTCACGATGAACGCGGCCGTGCACGTCTACGATGCGGCTCGCGCGGCCGGCGTCGATCGAGTCCTGTTTGCGGCCGATCCGAAATGACTTTGCGATTCATCGTTCTTCTCTGCTTGTTGCTGGTCCCCTCGCCGATGTTGACTCGCTCGGCCGATCCGGTTGGTCGCGGCAGCGACGATGCGACTGATGATTTGATCGACGCACTGTTAGCGGCCGGACGATTTGACGACGCCAGATCGCTGGCGTCGCCCGAGTGGTTTGACGGCGATGAAGCCAAGGCCGCGATCGCGAGTTGCGAAATTGACGTCGCCTTTCAAATGACTCAGCCGGTCTTCGACGAAGCGGCTGGCAAACCCGTCGAAGATTTTTTGTCCAGCCATCCTGATCACGAGCGAAAGCTTTTCTTGCAAGCACAAGCGAGACAGGTCCGTCTGGCCGCGGTCCGTCACGCCGTTTCGGCCGCCGCGGTATCGCCCCTATCGCCGGCAAAGATCGAATCGCTATCCAAACGTTTGGTTGCCGTCACGACCGAAGCATCCGACTTCGCCGGCGTCGTCGCCGACCAGCGGATCGCGATCGATTCGTCAAACGGACGCGATCGCGAAGGATTGGTATCGGACCTGCACCGGCTGGAACACCAATCGTTGATCGACGCGGTGTCGATGTCGCTCCTGCAAACCGAATTGCTTGACGAATCGAAAGCCAGTGACAGGATCGCGGCCGCATCGGCGGTGATCGAGTTGGCTCAGCGAACGCTCACTCGATTGCCGGCCGGATCACTCGCCGCGAACGAAATCGAACGATTGCGAATCGAAGCCATGCTTATCGCGCGGCAAACCGGACCGGCCGCCGAAGCATTTGACGCGCTATCCAAACGCATCGACGGACCATGGACCGACGGGATGGTTTCGCTTCGCGTTCGCATCGCGATGGCGGCGGGCCAAAGCAGCCTAGCACGCGAACGTCTGGACGCCGTTTATGGATCAGCCGCGTTGCCGCGAACAATCGATTTGGATTTGACTCGCCTGCGTTATTTAGTCCAGTCGCATTCGTCGGACGTTGCGTCTTGGATCGAACAGATCGCCGCGAAGCACGGCGCGTACGCAAGGCAACGAGCCGAAGCGGTGATGCTTTCGATCATTAACGCCGAAGGCCGATCGCAAGCCGTCGATGCGGCGATCGTTGCCGCGCAAGGACGCGATCGGCTGCGTCGTGGCGATGTCGTTCGCGCAGCCGAGTTGTTGACCGCGGCCGCCGACGCGCAGCGTGACCCCGAGCGAGCGATCGGTCACGCGATCGAAGCGGCGGCGGCTTATCGCGAGAGCGGAAACACGCTTGCCGCCGCAAACGTGCTTCGTCAAACGGCACTGAAACACGTCGAAGCTGATCGAGCCGCGGCGGTCCACTTGCAAAGTTTGGTGATGTCGCCCGGCGATACCAAAACGCAATCGCATTTGGAAACCCACTTGCAAACGTGGCCGGATGCCGACACCACCCAAGCCGCGACGGATTGGTTGGTCAAGTTGCGGTTGGCCGCTGAGGATGCGATTGGTGCGGCGTCCGCGATGACGCGGACCCTAAAGCCGGAACAGACCGAACGCATCGGTCACGCGACAAACCTGTGGCTTGCGGCGTTCTCGCAAACCGAGTTCGACGGCTTGCCGGACTTGTCCTCTCGATTCGTGGAGGCGTGCCAACGTTTGCCGTCTGCTAAATTACTCGACACGTTTCGTCGCGACACCGCGGCGCTCGTCTGCGATGCAAACGCTTTGAACGAGTTGCCGAAATCGGTCTTCAACGCCGGCTCTGAATCGGAAGCCTCGAAGTACCTGGCCGATGCTTTCGCGATGCGCCGCGATCGAAACATTCGGCCCGTCGCATCGCCGGAATCTCTTCCGCCGATTCAAACCGAAACGCTCCGTCGTCGTTTGATGGCGGACGGGCATCGTGACCGCGAGCTACGGATCGCGATCGCGCGGTGGATTGACGCTTGGCCCGATGACGGTCCGGCCGATCAGAAAGCGATGCGTCAAGTCTGGACCGGCAACGTGACGGGCGCGGTTTCGACGTTGGAAACGTTTGTGGCCCAGGACACCGCCTCGGCCGACCGCATGCGAGTGGCGGCGGAACTGCTGGCGTCCTCCGACGATCCCTCCGCCGTGTTTGCGGCAATCGATTTCTACGACCGATTGGCCGCCGGGATGCCCCAGGGCTCGCAGGACTGGCACGACGCCAAGCTGGCATCGATTAGACTGTTGCGACAAACCGGACGCATCGACGACGCTGACAAGCGGGCTCGATACGTTCTGCTGACGGCGGACGGCCTAAGCGATGAACTTCGCAAACGGTATGACGCTTTTATCAAACCTTAAAACAAGACGGATGATTTATGCACGACTTCAAGATCAATCGCCGCACCGCTTTGCAGGTCGCGGCCGCGGTCTCGATAGCTTCGCCCGCCTTCGCCCAAAGTACCGCGTCAAAATTTCCGACGCATGAAGACACGTTCGGATTGCTGAAGCAGGGCAAGAAGATTCCGGTCATCTTTGACACCGACATCGGCGGCGACATCGACGACACGTGGGCGCTGTTGTACCTGATCAATTGCTCCGAATTGGACGTGCGTTTGGTGGCGACCGACGCGGGACTCGGTCCGTATCGGGCCCGACTGACCGCCAAGTTTTTGACCGAGTGCGGACGCGACGACATCGCAATCGCGGTCGGCGAAGGACGTCCCGAGCAGGTCAGCCATCAACAAGATTGGCTGGGGAATTACAAGCTGGATCGCTACGCCGGCCCGGTCAAGCAGGACGCCGTCGATGCGATCATCGAAACGGTTCACGCCAGCGAAGATCCCGTCACACTGATTTGCATCGGAGCGGTCCCGAACATTGCGGCAGCATTGAAGAAAGACCCAACGATTTGCCAGAACGCTCGCTTCGTCGGCATGCACGGCGCGATCAACGTCGGCTACAGCATGCAACCGCCCGCGGTGCCCGAGGCAAACGTACGAAACAACCCATCAGCGCTGCGTGAAGTCTTTGCCGCGCCTGGCAATGCAGCGTCACGCCGCTGGACACTTGCGGCGACATTGTGTTGGACGGCCGACGGTATCAAACCGTCTACGGCAGCGACGCCCGCGGTGTCCAGCCGCTGATCCGCAACTACGAAGCTTGGCTGACTCGCGTGCCTTGGTTGCAAGTCAAACCCGATCCGACAAAGAAAAGTTCGGTGCTGTTCGACTTGGTCGCCGTCTACATGGCGTACAGCGAAGACTATCTAACCATGGAAACGCTACCGATCGCGATCGATGACGCGGGGCTAACGTACGTCGATGACGCCGCCCCGAAGGTTCGCTGCGCAATGTCGTGGAAGGACCAGGAAGCCTTCGAGGCGATGTTGGTCGAGCGGCTGACGACGCCGGCGTGAGCGACACCGACGCGGATTCGCCGCTGCGTTTTGTGGTGCTGCATCACATTCCCGGCCAAGATTTTGATCGCACCGACGAACAGCATTTCGATTGGATGTTCCAAACGGACGATGGCTTGCGAACGTGGGCGTCGCTGGTGTGCCGATTCGATGGCGGGGATATTTTAATTTCCTGCCAATCGCTCCCGCTGCATCGAACCGCGTACTTGGATTACGAAGGCCCCATTGTCGGAAAACAGGGCAGCGAAAACCGCGGCAGCGTGCGACGAGTCTTGTCGGGAACGTTCACGGTCGTGGAAGACTTGCAAACTCGTTTTGAGGCGGTGTTGTCAATCGATGAGGAAGCAAAAAAGCTTTTGACAATCAAGTGGCAACCCGACGCGGAAGCCGCTTGGACGCTCTCCCTGAAAACTCACACGGCACCAGAGTAGGACAATTGTCCCAATTGTCCCCCATGCATTTGATTCCCGGGACAATTGGGACAATTGTCCTACTCTGACCAAACTCGTTTTAGGTTTTTGCAATGTTGCGTTGCTTTGCGTTTCTGTTTGTGGCCGCGGCTTCGTCGCTTGGCATCGTTCAATCGTTATCCGCCGCGGAGCTAACGATCGACGAATCGAAAACGTTCGTGCAATCGTTGGTCGACTCGGACATCGTTGACGGGGTCTCCGTCGGCATCATCGATGGCGATCGGCGGTGGACCTTCCACTTGGGCGACATCAATGATTCCGGCAAACAGCCCGACGATAGAACGATCTACGAAATCGGATCGATCAGTAAAGTTTTCACCAGCTTGCTTTTGGCCAGCGCCTCGGTCCGCGGCGAAGTCAATTTGAACGAACCGGCCGAGGTCGACGGCGTCACACCGCTGCCGAAATTTGACGGCGACGCAATCACTTGGTTGGACCTTTCGACGCATCGATCGAGCTTGCCTCGCTTGCCCGACAACATGGAAAACGTCGTCGGCGATGATCCGTACGCGACTTATGATTCCGCGAAAGCATCCGCGTTCTTGCAGCGTCACCCATTGAGTTCCAAGCCGGGATCGAAACCCGAGTACAGCAACTTCGCCGTGTCTTGGTTGGGGCACTTGCTGGCAAGAAAGTCCGATTCAACCTACGACGCCTTGCTTCGTGATCGCATCAGTCAACCACTGGGCATGGACGACACGGTGGTCGAACTGACGAAAGAACAACTCGCTCGCTTGGCAACGCCTCACTCGACCACCGGCGTGGGCGGATCACGCTGGGGCTTTGCCGACTTGCCCGGTGCCGGTGGCATTCACAGCACGACCACGGACATGATGAAGTTCATGGACGCACAGCTTCATCCGCCCGCTGGCGATGTCGGCCGATCGATCGAGCTTGCGTGGAAACAACATGCCGCCGGCGACGCCGCCAATTTTGCGATGGGATTGGGATGGATGATTGCCAGAGACAATTCGACCCGTTGGCACAACGGGCAAACGGGCGGCTACCACGCCGCGATGTTTGTTAGTCGCGATTTGGACTGCGGCGTTGTGGTGATGGCGAACACGTCGGTGGCCAATCAAGTCGACCAAGTCGCACAGCTTCTTATACAGCGGCTGGCCGGCATGAAGGTCACCCCGCCGAAGACGCGAAGCAACGTCGAAGTCGACGTCGATGCGGCCGCGATGAAACGACTGGAAGGACGCTATGAACTCGCCCCGACGTTTGTCTTTGATGTTCGCGTCGATGATCAAGGACGCTTGATGGTCGGGATCACCAACCAGCCGACGCAGCAGGTCTTCCCGACCAGTCCGACGCGATGGTTTTACAAAAGCGTCGAAGCCGAGCTATCGTTTCAGCTCGGCGAAACCGGACCCGCTCGGTCGTTGGTGCTGTACCAAAATGGGATCCAGCAGACCGCCAAACGGCAGCCCTAGTCCACACCGCATCAACGCAACTGCGTTGATGCGTCATTGCGATGTCGGTACGAAACGAATTGGTACACGCGACCTTTCGGCTTGAAGGCTTGGCGAGCCATCGTGCCGGTGTGTCCGGCCAGCATCAACGCGCCGTCGTACAGCATCAGGTTTTCGACCACGACGGGTTTGACGACGTAACGTGGATCTTCGCTCGGCACCGTCACCAGCGCGATCGGTCCCGACTCGGTCATGTCCCAGCGGATATCGATCTCGCCTCGCGCGGCTTCTTTGGTGATGCTGGTCAGAAACTTGTTCAGCGGCAGCGGCAACGCGCCGGCGCGAAGGTTTGTGACACGAAACGCCAACATATTCGGTTCTTCAGTCAACGCGACTTTCAACTCGCAACTGATGATCGTGTCGAAGTGACCGTGTTGGTAACGCACGGCCGCCAAGACGCGGTCGTCTTCGATGATGATGCGAGGCTCACTGGCGCCGAGCTTTGCCAGTCGCGGAAGTTTTTGCGGCAGTTCTTCGATCAGCCACGCATTGATCTGTTCGTCGCTGAACGCGGCACGCCAGGACCCGATCCTCGCCGCGTCGATTTGCAATTGTTCGACTTCGGCTTGCAAGCGTCGGCTCGCTTCGACGGTCGAGGTGGCGTGGTTGGTGCCGGCGCGGGCGTAAAATTCGGGGACGTGGCGCGACTGGCGAAGCGCCCACCACGACGAAGCTCCGGCGACCACGGAAACCACAGTCACCGTCGCAGTCAATCTTACAATCCAAGTTCGCATCACAATCCAATCGGCAAGACGGAAAGGAATCTAAATTCTGTCCAAGCTAAAACCGAATGGGCTTCGGCAGCCAGCTTCGCATCCGTTCGGTGATACTGGGCACGGGGTCGTCATGCGGTATCGTCGGGTCGTTGCTGGCGTCGGCGGATTTCGTTTTCAGGGGGGTGCCCGCCGCCGGGAAAAAGGCGTTGGAATCTTCGCTCAGCAGAAATCGGGCCCACTGGTTATGCAGCAGACGGGCCGACGGCGTCAAGTTATTCCGTTGCAGTCCCTGCACGGCCAGGAATGCTTGGCTCTGCAATTCGGCTTGTTCTTTCGCGGTCGGGAAACGATCGTGCAGTCGAATGTCATCGATCCAGATACGTCCGCCGGACAGGCTGTCGATGGTCAGACGCATCGACTCGGTTTGTCCTCCCGCAATCCCGTCGGCCTCCAAAACAATGCCTTTCTGCTGCCATTGACCGCTTCGTGCGATTTCGATTTCCGCGCTGAAACGAACAGGTGTTCCGCCTCGCGTGGCCTCGATCGAGACCCGAATTCGATGCGGATCGGCGCTCTCGTTCAGCTCGCCGCGACACGACATCGAAACGGCCAACCGACCCGTTGCGGGCGGCGTGATCGTCTCGCTGACCAACCAGGTTCGTGTCGAGACCGAGGAATCGGTGGTCAGCAAGACGGATTGTCGACCCTCGAACTTTTCGTCCGAATCGACGCGAACGCAGTCCGGCGGGTGTTGGGCGTGCAACCATCCGACCAGGCCCATGCCGCCGGATTGTTCGAAGCCGCCGTTGACCAATCCGTCAAATGACGGAGGCGTTCCGAGCGTGCCGATCCGCTGGACGATCGCAGTGATTTGATGCTTGATCGCCGCGATCGCTTCGTCGGACCCTGCCGGCAACGTGACCCAGCGGTCGATCGGATCGTGATCGGCGATGGATTTGATCACCAGGACCCCGCCCGCCGGAACGCGAACTTGATAACGTTGCTTGTCGGTGGCCAGCGGCGGCGTGGTCGTTGTACTCTTGCCGGCGGTGGTTGCGACGTTGGTGCGTGGCACCGTCTCCCGTGCCGTCTCCCGTGGCACCGTCTCCGCCGCTTTATCCGTTTCCAACATCGATGCATCGCCTTTGGAACCGGTCGCGCGAAGCGATGCGTCCACGGTGACCGGTTCAATTCCGGCGGTGCCGCTGACGACTTCCCATCGACATGCCGCATCGCAATCGAACTGGACGAAGCTGTCCCAGGGCGCGAGGCTGAACATCGAAACAAACGCGTGGCCATCGGCTTGCGAAACGTGCATGCGAACCGTGTTGGCCGAACCGTCGGCCATCTCATGCACGTGGGACTGACTGATCGGCGTGGCGGTGAACGCGGACAGGACGTCGCGAAGTTTCGGTGTCAGCATCCTGGCTCCGAGCGGCAACTCGACCAACAAGATCGAGGGATCCAAGTGATCGATCAGGCGGCACGTTTCGATGTCGATGTCGTGTTGCCAACGGACCGGCTGAGGCGTTTCGGCTTTGGTCGAGATGGCCGGCCACTCGCTCTGTCCGATCATCACGCCCACCAAGCCACCGGTCTCGCGCGGCAGCGACGCCAGGCGGTGGTGGAACTCGGACTGTACGGACAGTTGCTCGGCGGGATCGTGGACGAAGCGTTCGATCAGGACAGTTCCATCACTCGAAGAATGCTTCAGCGTCAGCACGCCGTTGGCATCCGACGAAACGACGCCCGCGAAACCGGGCTCGTTCCCAATCAAGTCTTTGAGACGATCGGTTTGACTTTCTTCGGAAGATTGATCCAGTACGTAAAACGACAAGCCCCGCTTAGCGGCCAGACGCATCACCATGCGCAATCGATCGGCATCCAATTCCTCCGGCAATGCGGGGTCGGCGTACAAATTCCCGTCCGCGGCACGAACGCAAATGCAAACGCCGTTCATTCCGCCTGCGATCGCGTAGTCGATCAGTCGATCGGTCGCCATCCACGTTCGATACATCTGCGACGTTCGTGCCGAGCATTTAGCCATCACGTCACGTCGATCCAAGTCGGCGGACATGCGTTGATGCCACTTCAGGTCGGTCGCCAACAAGACGGCTTGGCGATGTAGCGGCGGCGTCACGATCGCATCGGACAACCGATCCGGTCCGCCTTCGACGCGAATGGATTCGATCGCGATGCGCTGGGTTTCGTTTTGGTTGGTCAGCCAGATTTGGTCGTTGCCGCTGGGAAAGTAGACGAATGAGTGCGTGGACCATTGGGCTTTTCCGGTCGCGGGGTTGGGGTTGGCCGGATCGATGACCGCGCGAGTGTCTCGCGTCAGGTCGACCATGACGGGGGTCCCGCTGCGGTTGTCGCCGGCCGCCACTTCGACTCGCAATTTGCCTGCCATGGCGGCGGGGTATCGCAGGGTGATCTTATGCGGCACATGATGACGCATCGGCGGCAGCGATGCCTGGTAGACGTTCTTCGGATCAATCCATGAAACCGTTTCGCCATCGACGGTGGACGTGGTCAATTCGCCCGTCATTCCGATCGCATCGGGGATCAAACGCGTTGCCTGTTTTGGCAACCATTGATCGACCCCCCATGCCGATTGCGAAGGCCGGATCACGTCGACGGTTTCCCACGGCTTGGACGTTTCCGATGCGGCCACGGCCGACGGGTCACGCATCGCCACGATCGTGCGACTGGTGTCAACAAAGGGGGTTTCGCGGCGTCGGAAGGCCGACCAAAGGTAGCCGGGTTCGGGTTCAATCGCGCAGCGGAGTTCATACACGCCGGTGTCCTTGGGAATCAGTTTGGACAGCGAGATCGCACCGCTCTTGCCGCTCGAATCGATCGACACGGAGACGCTTTCGGACTGAACGGTGTCGCCGCGGGCGACGTGATACAGACTCATCCGTGCAACCAGTTTCGTCGACGCCTGCGACGTCGCGCCGACGACCGTGATCGAGTGCGGAATCGGAACGCCTACGGCAACGAAACTGTCCCGCTCGGACGAATACTGAACCGACATCCCCGACGGATCATCGGCGCGGCAGCTCGGTTGGCCGGCGAACGCAAACATCAAGCCGGCAATCGCGGCGACCGGCGCAAACCAGCCGCGCAGGCAAGCCGCCAAGACGCGGCGCGGCGGCGAAGCTTGGCAAAGACGTCCTTGTCCAGCCATCATTAAAAACGCTTTTGTAAGTCCAGCACCAAAACCAATCCGAGCGATTGGTCCGGCGGTGCAATTCGGGTCCGAGAATCTTCGTGGTAGCCCGAAACGGACGGACGCGACAAGAGAGGAATCGCGAAATCGTGCTGTCAAATCGACCGCTTACCCGATCGTCAGTTCCGATTCGCGGTTGTACACCGCCAGCGCCGACTCGAACGTTTCGCCCTTGATCTTAAAGACGGGCTGGGCGTCGGTGTGACGATTGCAATGATCCACCAGGACCCGGTACAGCAACCGAAACAGGTGCCGTGGAACTCGCAACGATTGAAACGCGGCCAGCATCCGTTCGTAGCTAACATCGTCGGCGAACAGATCCTTTGGTTCGGGCGATCGGCCATCCGCGGCGCACGCCAACATCCGAGCGCGAGCCAGATCGTAGAGCGCTTCGCCGGTCCACGAAAACGCCGGGATGACGTTTTGTTTGTCCAGCCGAGCCCGTTCGTGAAACTCGCGGTTTTCACGCTCGACATCGCGATGCAATTCTTGCGGCAAAAAGATTTTAAAACCAATGCCGGGATGCTTCAGCAGCTTGTTGTCCAACATCGGCCAGACAAACCGCTGCATCAGTTCTGCTTTGCCGCCGGTCATGTGAGGTTCATCGACACGATCCATCAGCACGACCACCCCGCTGAAATCCAGCCGTGACAAGATCGCCCGGAACTTGTTCAGCAGTTCGTAGCGGTCGTCGGTTCGATCAAAACGAGGCATCGGTTGGCTGGCAAGCTCCTTCGATGGAAACTTCTCTAGCACCTTCCGCAGCGAACCGGTCTCTCGCTTGCCCACCCGCATGTGCTTGCGGATGCCCAGGGCAGCCAACTGCGACTTCGTCCACTTGGTCCAAAACGGAATGCCACCGACAAGGGTGATGATCGGGATCAGCCACAGCAAGTGTGGGCTGACGCCAGCGGCTTCACCCTCGGGCGTTTCGCCGCCGCCTTGCCAAAACAAATAGCCGACCAGCGCCAGCGAAATCACGAATGCAACGATCGCAAGGATCATCGGCCACATCGCCGACGCATTGCCGTAATGCAACCGTTTACGAAGCTGGTTCCAACGCGACGTGAATGACGACGCGGTCGACTGGTCGTAACAAGTCGACAGCAACAACAGGTCTCTCGCGGACGTGCGATCGAGTTTCTTCAACGACTTGGCATCGATCGTGGGGCCGCCGCTGCCGTCGTTATCGGTTCGCAAGATGCGGTCGACAAGATCGGTCACGCCCAGGCACAGGATCGCGTCCATGTGATCCCACAACTTCCAGTGATCGAGCACTTTTTCGGGCTTCTTCGTCGTCCGGCGACTCATCCGTTCACAGAAGTGATCTAGGAACGGATTGAAATCGTCGTAGCGGATCACGAACACGCGTCGATCGGGATTCTCTTGGTTGAACCGTTGCAAGTGGCGATCGATTTGCAATCGCATCGCCGTCTTGCCGCTGCCCTTGGGGCCAAAAATGATCGACGTCGATGGTTCTTTGGGATCGCCGTAAACTTTATCCCAAATCGGATGGTAGGCGCTGCTAATGCAGTGCTCTTTGAACACCTGGTCCGTCTGCGCGTCTTCTTCGGCGAACGGATTGCGGACGATCCCGTGGTGTTCCAAAAAGCTCTGAATGTTCATGCGGACGCGTGGATGGGAACGTGGAAATGGGTGTTGCGCAGAGTAGCTTACTCGATCGACTTGATCATCTTGACGAACGATTCGCGGTTGGCGGTGACGAGGTCCTCGGGGCCGATCATCTTGACGAAGAACTTGCGGCCATTGGGATCAACCAGGATCGCGGCGATCATCGCGTAGCCTTTGCGTTGGACGACTTTGCCGCCCGAGAACGGGCCTCCGCCCATCATTTCGCCGAAGCTACCGTTCAGGTCGACCAAGTGAACTTCCCAGCTGCCGACCTTCATCGTTTCGGTCTTGTTGGCTTCTTTGTTGCCGCCGGCGAATTGGCCTTTCCAACGATCGATGTTCGCTTTGATGTCGCCGCCGGCAGCCATCATCGTCACGCGAGCGGTCGGAGCGTCACCGCCTTCGCCCTGGGTAATTTGAAACTCGTGTTCAATGATCGGCGACTGGGGCTCGATCCGCCGAAAGCTCTCGGGCACTTTTAGTTCGCCGGCCCCGAACACGTCGACGGTGCTGGCCCCGTTCTTCATCTGAGCCGTGGCGGCTTCGTCGGCAGTGGCAAACGAGCCGAGAACGGAAAGCGAAAAGAGGGCGGCAAAAGCAAACAACGATCGCATCGGAATATCTCCCTTGGCGGATGAATGGACTGATCGGGCGCCAATGTAATGGATCGGCACCCGACTGGGTAAGAACGGGTGGCAGGACCAATGTAAGACAATTGTCCTACTCTAGTTCAGCGCGTTGGCAATCTCCGGCCGCCCGTTTACGATCTTGGATCGACCCGACGACGCCGCGCCCGAGGATACGCCTCCATGTCCACAAACATGTCCACCAACCTGTCCACCCACCCGCTCGACCCGCTGATTCGATTGCGGGACACGTTGGCCGACCGAGCGACGTCGCGGCCGGCCGGTTCGTACACGACCAAGCTGATGGACGGCGGCCCCGAAACGATCGGCGGCAAGATCCGCGAAGAGGCCGACGAGATGATCCAGGCGGCCGGCGAACCCGACGCGGCCGGACGCGAACACTTCGTCTACGAAGCCGGCGACCTGATCTATCACGCGATGGTGCTGATGGCTTGGAAAGGCGTCGGGATCGAAGAAGTCGCCGCCGAATTGGCCCGCCGCGAAGGCACCTCGGGGCTGGTCGAAAAAGCCAGCCGAAAACCTTAACCCACCCACCCACCAATCATTTAACCCGAAAGCGATTCCCTTGGAGTCCCCACGCAACCTTCGCATCGGCATCCCCAGCAAAGGCCGACTGAGCGAGATCGCCGGCGAACTGCTCGAACAAGCCGGGCTGAACTTTCGCCGTCAATCGCGAGGCCTGTTCGCGCGAGTGTCCGGCTTGCCGATCGACATCATCTTCCTGCGCACCGATGACATCCCGACGTTGTGCGCCGAAGGGGCGATCGACATGGGCATCACCGGCAGCGACCTGGTCGAAGAAACGCTCGGTAAGATCGACACCGACGCGACCAGCGAAGTCAATGTTCGGATGAAGCTTGGCGTCGGCAGGTGCCGACTGGCCATCTGTGTCCCCGACGACGCCGCGTTCAAGACCGCGGCGGACCTGGACAAGAAACGCATCGCGACCAGTTTCCCCGGCGTCACGAAGACTTATCTTGCCGCCCACAACGCCGCCGCGCATCTGGTGTCGCTCTCGGGCAGCGTCGAAGTCATGATCCAGCTCGGCGTCGCCGACGCGATCGTCGACCTGGTCGAAACCGGCAGCACGCTGGCGGCCAACCGACTTCGGATCTTGGAGGAAATTGATTCGTACGAAACCGTGCTGATCCAAAACAACCGCGGCTTTGATACCGAAACGGCCGACCGCGTGGTGCGTCGACTGCAAGGCGTCGTGATCGCGCGAGACTATTCATCGCTGGAATACAACGTCCCACGCAGCAAGCTGGCCGCGGTCGAAAAGATCACGCCGGGCTACAACTCCCCGACGGTCAACTCGCTAGAAGACCCTGATTGGTGCAGCGTCCGCGTGATGGTCCGCCGCAAGGACGTGATCGCGACGATGGAACAATTGGAATCTGCAGGCGCGACGGCGATCTTGGAAACTCCAATCTTGAATTGCAGGCTGTAACCGATGAGCGAGAACGAGAAACTGCCGATTGAAACCGACGTGCAAACGGTCGCCGAGATGAAACGGTCGGGCGCGGACTTTGTGTTGCTGGACGTCCGCGAACAGGACGAATACGACTTTGCCAAGATCGATGGCAGCGTGCTGATCCCGATGAGCGAGATCCAAGACCGGATCGGCGAACTCGAGCCGCACAAAAACTTGCACCTGATCGTCCACTGCCACCACGGCGGCCGTAGCATGAACGTGATGAAGTTCTTGGTTACCAACGGTTACACCCGAGTGCAAAACCTAGCCGGCGGCATCGACGCATGGAGCAAAGAAATCGACGACTCGGTGCCGAGGTACTGAGACATAATCGTCGATATGCCAAGGCCTAAACGTAACCCCGACACGCCGTGGCGGGGCCAAAACCGTAGCCCCGACACGCCGTGGCGGGGCCGAACAGCGTAGCTGTTCGCGACCAACACTATGCTCCGCCACGGCGTGGCGGACCTACGAAGCCTCGCGGCGTGGCGAAATGAAATTCATCCTCTATCGATGCCCACCATGCCGAACACCCCGACTCGCCGCAGCACGTTTGCGGAAATGAAAACCTCCGAAGACTGGTGGGCGATTTGGGTCGGCGGACTAATCCTGGCCGTCGCCTTCGCCGCCGTTTGGTTCACCACGCCGATCGATGGCGACGCGGTCAGCCCGCTGAAAAGCTACTTGTCCAAGCCCGGATCCTGGTCCGATAACCCGCTCGATTCGATCACCGCCGGCGGGATGAAAACGATTGCCGGCATCGCCGGTGCGTTCGGCATCTTTGGTTTCCTGTTCGCCGGGGCGATGCAGTTTCGCAGCCGCAGCGGCGTGGCTTTTTTGAAAGCCTTTCCGGCCGTCTTTGGGCTCGGCGTGTTCGCGTACGTTTTGTCCGGCCAAGAAGTCGTCAATGCGTACAACCTCGAGTACGCGCTTTGGGCGCTGTTGGTCGGGCTGGTGATCAGCAACACCGTCGGCACGCCGGCTTGGCTGACCCCGGCGGTGCTGACCGAGTTCTACATCAAGACGGGGTTGGTGCTGTTGGGCGCGGAAGTGTTGATGAACCGGCTGTTGGTGCTGGGACTGCCCGGCATCTTCGTCGCTTGGGTCGTCACGCCGATCGTGCTGATCAGCACGTTCATCTTCGGCCAGAAAGTTTTGAAGATCGAATCGAAATCGTTGAACATGGTCATCGCCGCGGACATGTCCGTGTGCGGCGTCTCGGCGGCGATCGCGACCGCGGCGGCGTGCAAGGCCAAGAAAGAAGAGCTGTCGCTAGCGATCGGTTTATCGCTGTCGTTCACGGTCATCATGATGATCGTCTTGCCCGCGATCATCAAAGCGGTCGGGATGGACGAAGTGCTCGGCGGTGCGTGGCTGGGCGGCACGATTGACGCGACCGGCGCGGTCGCCGCGGCCGGCGCGGTGCTGGGCGACCGAGCGCTCGAAGTTGCCGCGACGGTCAAGATGATCCAAAACATTCTGATCGGCGTCACCGCGTTCGGGGTCGCGATCTACTGGGTGACTTGTGTTGAGAAGACCGAATCAGGCGTCCGTCCGGATGCGAGCGAAATCTGGGTTCGCTTTCCGAAGTTTGTGCTCGGGTTCGTCGCTGCGTCGATCCTGTTTTCGATCCTGTACAGCAATCTCGATCGCGGTCCCGAAATCATCGACGCGATGATCGGCGGATCGACGAAAACGATTCGCGGCTGGCTGTTCTGTTTGGCGTTCGTCAGCATCGGGTTGCAAACGAATTTTCGCGAACTCGCACCGTACCTCAAAGGCGGCAAGCCGCTGATCCTGTACGTGTGCGGCCAACTGCTGAACCTGGTCCTGACGCTGGCGATGGCATGGCTGATGTTCCGCGTCGTGTTCAAAGACCAAATCGATCAGTACCTCGAATGAAAACCGCTCCGGTGCAACGACTGGTGATCGCGACCGCAGCCATCGCCGCGGTCTGGCTGATCGTGTTGCCCTGGATCGGCCGCCATGAAACCGTCCGCGACCACATCACATTCCTGGACGAACGCGACATCGACGCCAGCGCGATGTATTACACCGAACTGGACGCGATGGAGCCGATTTTGAAGAAGCTCAGCAGGAATGAGCCACGCTGAATTTTTCGTTTAACAGTCAGCCGAAGGCGTACTTTCTGGGCTCGTAGTACGCCTTCGGCTGCCTGTTAAACGATTTTTGCGGCAGTACGCCATCGGCTAACGGGCACCAACGCTGTGATCACCTCGCGCCAGCCATTTCGGATAAACTGCTGGGGCTCGACCAATTAGCCACCCAGGACCCACGCCGACGATGAGCACCTCCGTAGAATCCATGCAGGCCGAAGCCGCCGCCTTTCGCGACCGTTACGCCGCCGTTCGTGACATGATCGGCCGCGTCATCGTCGGACACGACGACATCGTTCACGGCGTGCTGACCGCCATCCTGTGCGGCGGTCACTGCCTGCTCGAAGGCGTCCCGGGTCTGGGCAAGACGATGCTGGTGCGGACTCTGGCCGAAGTGCTGGACCTGGATTTTAACCGCGTCCAGTTCACGCCCGACCTGATGCCCGCCGACATCCTGGGCACGAACATGATCGTCGAGGACGACGAAGGCCGACGGAAATTCGAGTTCCAGAAAGGCCCCGTGTTCACGCAGATTCTGCTGGCCGACGAAATCAACCGCGCCACGCCCAAGACTCAGTCCGCGATGCTGGAAACGATGCAGGAAGGCACCGTCACGGCCGGCGGCAAACGATTCGAGCTGTCCAAGCCGTTCTTTGTGCTGGCGACGCAAAACCCGATCGAACAAGAAGGCACCTACCCGCTGCCGGAAGCCCAACTCGACCGGTTCCTGTTCAAACTGGTCGTCGGCTACAGCAGCCGCGAAGACCTCAACGTCATCGTCGACCGGACGACTCGCGGCGAAAAAATCAAACTCGACAAAGTCATGGACGGCAGCGAACTGCTGAAGTGGCAAGCGATGGTGCGGCAAGTCATCCTGGCCCCGCACGTTCAGGATTACCTCGTCCGACTGAACCTTGCCACGCACCCCGACGGTCCGCACAGCGTCGACGCGACAAACAACTACGTCCGCTGGGGCGCGAGTCCTCGTGGGCGCAAACGCTGGCATTGGCATCCAAAGTTCGCGCGCTACTGGATGGTCGTTTCAACGTCAGCTTTGAAGACGTCCGCCGAGTCTTCCTACCCGCGATGCGACACCGGGTGCTGTTGAACTTCGAGGCCCAAGCCGAAGGCGTCGACCCGGACACGGTGCTGCTGGACATTCTTGAAAAGGTGCCCGAAAAGGGCGACTGAACAGAGTAGGACAATTGTCCCAATTGTCCCCCCACAACAACCAATCAATGCTCGGGACAATTGTCCTACTCTGGGAACACCCGAAAAACGTGCCTGAACAGAGTAGGACAATTGTCTCAATTGTCCCCCCCGCAATATCCAATCAACGCTCGGGACAATTGGGACAATTGTCCTACTCTGGGAACACCCGAAAAACGTGCCTGAACAGAGTAGGACAATTGTCCCAATTGTCCCCCCGCAACATCCAATCAACGCTCGGGACAATTGGGACAATTGTCCTACTCTTTTGAAACCCTGACGCCATGTCCATCCGCCCAATCAAAAAACTGCTCGTCGCCAACCGCAGCGAGATCGCCACTCGCGTTTTTCGCACCGCACACGAACTGGGCATTCGCACCGTCGCGATCTATTCGCACGAAGACCGTTACGCCCTGCACCGATTCAAGGCCGACGAGGCGTACCAGATCGGACAGCCCGGCGAGCCGATTCGGTGCTACCTGAACATTCCGGCCATCGTCGACATCTGCAAGAAATATGACGTCGACGCCGTTCACCCGGGTTACGGGTTCCTGTCCGAGAACCCGGACTTCGCGCAAGCACTCGAGGACGCCGGCATCCTGTTCGTCGGCCCCAGCGTCAACAGCCTGAACAAGCTCGGCGACAAAACGTCGGCCCGAACACTCGCCGAGGCGGCGGGGGTTCCCGTCCTGGGCGGCACCAACGAAGCGCTCCGCGATGTCGCGCAAGGCCTTGAGGTCGCAAACTCGCTCGGGTATCCCATCATTTTGAAAGCGTCGAAAGGCGGCGGCGGTCGCGGGATGCGAGTCGTTCAGAACGAAGCCGAATTGCCGGCCGCGATGGAAGCCGCCCAGCGCGAAGCCAAGACCGCGTTCGGCAGCGACGAAGTCTTCGTTGAACGGTTCATCCAGCGTGCCCGTCACATCGAAGTCCAACTGCTGGGCGACCGTCACGGCAACTTGATGCACCTGTACGAACGCGACTGCAGCGTCCAACGTCGCCACCAAAAAGTCGTCGAGATCGCGCCGGCACCCAACCTTGCACCCGAGATCCGTCAACAGCTCTGTGACGCCGCGATCAAAATCGGACAAGCCGTCGGCTACGAGAACGCGGGCACGGTCGAGTTTTTGTACGACGTCGATGCGCAGCAATTTTTCTTCATCGAAGTCAACCCGCGAATCCAAGTCGAACACACGGTCACCGAAGAAGTCACCGGCGTCGACGTCGTCCAGTGCCAGATCCTGATCGCAATGGGGCACCCGTTGTCGGCGCCCGAAACCGGACTGCCCAAACAAGAAGACGTTCGCACCAACGGCTTCGCGATCCAGTGCCGCGTCACGACCGAAGATCCGTCCGGTGGGTTCCGTCCCGATTACGGCCGGATCAGCCACTACCGCAGTGCGGCCGGGCTGGGCATTCGGCTGGACGCGGGAACGGCGTTTTCCGGCGCGGTTGTCAATCCGTTTTACGATTCGATGTTGGTGAAGGTGACCGCGCGAGCCGGGACGCTGGCGTCGGCGGCGTCGCGGATGGACCGCTGTTTGAACGAGTTTCGCATCCGCGGGGTCAAGACGAACATTCCGTTCCTGATCCGCATGGTCAACCATCCGACGTTCTTGGCCGGCGAAGCGACCACGCGGCTGATCGACACGACGCCGGAACTGTTCGAATTGCCCCGTCGCCAAGACCGCGCGACCAAGATCTTGACGTACCTGGGTGAGACGATCGTCAACGGCAACTCGCTGGTCGCCGGCCGCCCGGTCGCGACGCGGCGCGAACCGGCGCCGGTGCCCGAGATCGCGCCCAACAGCAAACTGCCCCGCGGAACCAAGGACATCTTTCGCGAAGAAGGCGTCGAGGGCTTGGTCAAATGGATCGGCCAGCAAAAGGGATTGCTGATCACCGACACGACGATGCGGGATGCGCATCAGTCGCTACTGGCCACGCGAGTCCGCACGTTCGACATGCTGCGGATCGCGCCGGCGTATGCGATGCACGCCAGCGAGTTGTTTTCGATGGAGATGTGGGGCGGGGCAACGTTCGACACCAGCATGCGGTTCTTGTCCGAGTCGCCGTGGCAGCGGTTGTCGGACCTGCGTGAAGCGATGCCGAACATCTTGACGCAGATGTTGCTGCGGGCCAGCAACGCGGTCGGCTACACGAACTATCCCGACAACGTCGTGCGGTTGTTCGTTCGCGAAGCGGTCCAAGCGGGCATGGATGTGTTCCGCGTGTTCGATGCGCTGAACTGGCAAGCGAACATGAAAGTCGCGATAGAAGCCGTGATCGCCGAAGGAGGCATCTGCGAAGCGTCGATCTGCTACACCGGCGATCTGCAGAATCCGGGGCGAACGAAGTACGACTTGAAGTACTACGTCGAACTGGCGAAAGAACTCGAGCGGATGGGCGCCCACCTGTTGGCCATCAAAGACATGGCCGGACTGTTAAAACCCGCCGCCGCGGTGACGTTGGTGCGAGCCCTGCGGCAAGAGATCGGTATCCCGATTCACTTGCACACCCATGACACCGCCGGCATCCAAGCGTCGACGATTCTGGCGGCGGCCGGTGAAGGACTGCCCATCGCCGACGCGGCGCTGGCGCCGATGTCGGGCGGGACCAGCCAAGTGAACTTGAACACGCTCGTCGAAGCCCTGCGGTTCACCGATCGGCAGTCGAGTTTGTCGACCGACGCGCTGACAAAACTGGCGACGTACTGGCAAGCCGTCCGCGAGTTTTACTTGCCCTTTGAAAGCCAAGTCTTGCCCGCGACCGGTGACCTTTACGACCACGAAATGCCGGGCGGCCAGTACACGAACTTGTATCAACAAGCTCGCGCGCTCGGGTTGTCCGATCAGTGGGCCGACGTTTGCAAAGCCTACGCGGGCGTGAACCGATTGTTCGGCGACATCGTCAAGGTGACGCCGACCAGCAAGGCCGTCGGCGACATGGCGTTGTTCTTGGTCGCCAACGAAATGTCGGCCGAGGATGTGATGACGACCGACAAGGCGCTCGCGTTCCCCGGCAGCGTGCTGGACTTGATCGGCGGACGGATGGGACAACCGCCCGGCGGTTTTCCGGCCGACGTGATGGCCAAGATTTTGGGCGACACGCCCGCGATCACCGACCGCCCCGGCGCGACGATGCCCGACGCCGACATCGCGGGGGCTCGCAAGACCGCGGCGTCACTAACGCTTGCACCGGAGAATGATCGCGACGCGGTGACCAGTCTGCTGTATCCGAAAGTGTTTGCCGATTTCGCCGCCGCGCAAAACGAATACGCCGACGTGTCGGTGCTGCCGACGCCGAACTTCTTCTACGGTCAAGAACCGGGCGAAGAGATCGCGGTCGACATCGAACCGGGCAAGCGGTTGATTGTGAAGTACTTGGCGACCGGCGAACCGACACCCAGCGGCCACCGAACGGTGTTCTTTGAACTCAACGGTCAACCGCGTGAAGTCACGATCATCGACAAGTCGCTCGAACCGACGACCAAGGCCGCGCTCAAAGCCGACCCGAACAACCCGTCTCACATCGCCGCATCGATGCCCGGCATGGTGATCACGGTCGCGGCGGCGGAGGGCGACAAAGTCAAAGCGGGCCAAAAGCTGATGGTGCTGGAAGCGATGAAGATGGAAACGACGATCAACGCCCCGGCCGACGGAGTCGTGAAAACGATCCAAACGCAGCCCGGAACGCAAGTCGAAGCAGGCGACCTGCTGGCAGTGATCTCGTAGACTTGCGACTCCGCCCGCAAGAAATTCCGCGTAGACTTGCGGCTCCGCCCGCAAGAATTTCCTGCGGGCGGGGCCGCAGGTCTACGGGGTGCCATCGCCTTCGGCTAGGCGTTGAACGAAGTCTTCTTTTCTTGTTAGGTTTCTGCGATGACATTCCCTTTCCGATTTTCGGTCGCATTTGTTCTCCTGTTCGCGATCACAATCCATGCCGACGTCAACGCCGACGAAGGCGAATCGTTTTCTTACAAGACGGTTGACTGGCAAGGCAGTGATCGCGATCTTCGCATCGACTGGACTCGGCCGGCCGAATGGCAGGCGACCGACTCGCGGCCCGCGGTCGTGTTCTTTCACGGCGGTGGTTGGACCGGCGGCGTGCCGGGACAGTTCTCGCAGCACAGCAAAGAGCTCGCGGAGCTTGGCGTGGTTTGTTTTCGCGTCGAGTACCGGTTGCTGGACAAAACGAACAACGATCCGCCGTCGATCTGCGTCGCCGATGCGTCCGACGCGTTTCGTTATCTTCGCAGCCATGCCGGCGAGTTGGGCATCGATCCCGACCGGATGGCGGCCGGCGGCGGTTCGGCCGGCGGGCACTTGGCCGCGTACCTGGGCATGATGGACGACGCGTCCGTCGACGGCGTGTCGCGAAAGCCCGCGGCGTTGTTGCTGTTCAATCCGGTTTACAACAACGGGCCGGGCGGTTGGGGAACCGGGCGAGTCGGTGAAGCGTTCGCGGACTACTCACCGGCGCACAACATCACCGCCGACGATCCGCCGGCGATCGTATTCTTGGGCACCCAGGACGACCTGATCCCGGTCGCGACGGCGGAGAAATTTCAGGCCGATATGAAGGCGGCGGGCGTCGTCAGCGAACTGCATCTTTATCCGGGACAGCCGCACGGATTTTTCAATGCGAGCAAAGGTGACGGCACGCATTATCGCGACACGATGAAGAAATCGGTCGCGTTCTTGCAGTCGCTTGGGTGGGTGCAGTAACTGCAGTTCGCCGATTTGTCGGCCTGACGTAGCCCCGACACGCCGTGGCGGGGCCGAACAGCTTTGCTGTTGATGGGTCGGATGCTCCGCCACGGCGTGGCGGACCTACGTGCAGCGTGTGGTAAACGAAGTCCTTAAGACTTTTCGGTAGCCGTCACGGGCTTTCTGCGGTTATCATCGGTCCCTTGATTCACCCGCCCCGTCGACCAGGATCTCTTGACCATGAGTCACCGCCGAACGGCCCTGTTTTTGTCGTTATTTGCCGCTGTTTCAGCCCCCTGCATCGCCGCCGACCCCGCCGCGCCGGCCGTCGCCTCCAGTGGTGATTCGTCCATCAGTGCCGCTGCCGACCACGCCGTCGTGCAGGCCCTGCTGCGGCTGCCCGACGCCAAAGCCAGCGATTTTCCTGGTCAGGAAGCCGCCATCGCTCGGCACCTGAAACGGCTTTCCGCGTCCGCCCCCGGCGACTTCGTCAGGATCGCCAAACAGCTGGGCCAGGTCGATGATCCGGCGGCATTGCTGGCCGTGATCCAGTCGCCCGGCGGCGGCCAGGCGGCCATCGACGCGGTCCCGATGCTGATCGAATCCGGTCACGCCGACATGCTTGCGGAGGCTCTTGAAAACGAAGACGACACGGTCGTGATCCAAACGCTTTCGCCGATGGGGTTCAGCGGCGGAGACGCGGTCGCCGACATGGTGCTGCCGATCATGCTGGACGAGTCTCGACGCAGCACCGTTCGATCGGCCGCCGCCGTCGCGCTCGGTCGCAACTGGCACGGGCAACAACGACTGCTGGTCCTCGCTCGCGAAAACAACATTCCTGAATCGCTAAAGTTCGAGATCAGCAACGCTCTGCTGGGTTCATGGACCAAAGAGATCGCCAAGGAAGCCGCGTCGCTGTCGAGCCTGGAAACGCCGGCCGCGAAATCAGGCGAGACGTTTCCGCCCGTCGCGCAGCTCGCACGCATGAACGGCGACCCCGATAAGGGCAAAGTCGTCTTTAACAACAACGGGACGTGCAGTAAGTGTCACGTCGTCGGCGAAGAAGGAAAAGAAGTTGGTCCGAACCTGTCCGAGATCGGCAGCAAGCTGTCTCGCGAAGACATGTACGTTTCGATTTTGAACCCCAGCGCCGGCATCAGCCACAACTACGAAACCTATGCCGTGCTGACCGCCGACGGACAATTGGTAACGGGCTTGCTGGTCAACCAATCCGACGAAGCCGTCACGATCAAGACCGCCGACGCGGTGCTGGTCACGGTCGCGGACGAAGACATCGAAGACCTCAAGAAGCAAGAGGTTTCGCTGATGCCGGCGGACCTGCAAAAGAACATGACCGTCGACGACATGGTCAACTTGATCGAATACATGCGGTTGCTGACCAAGCCGGATGATCGCCGCTTCGACGCCGTGACCGACAACCGCGAAGCGCCAAGCCGCGAAGCCGACGACGCGATCGCCGGCTTTGACATCGCCGATGGATTGACGGTTCAGTTGTTCGCCTCCGAACCGCTGATGCTGAACCCGACCAGCATCGACGTCGACCACCTCGGACGCATCTGGGTTTGCGAAGCGGTCAACTATCGGCACTTCCGAAACCCCGACGCGACGCCTCGCGTCGAAGGCGACCGCATCTTGGTGATGGAAGACACCGATGGCGATGGAACGCTCGACAAGCAAACCGTTTTCTATCAAGGCACGGACATCGATTCGCCACACGGCGTGTGCGTGATGGGCAACCGCGTGATCGTTTCGGCGGGCGAAAACGTGTTCTCGTTCATTGATACCGATGGTGACTTGGTGGCCGATGAAAAGAACGTGTTGTTCACCGGACTGTCCGGCGTCCAGCACGACCACGGCATCCACTCGTTCATGCCCGGACCGGATGGCAAGCTGTATTTCAACTTTGGTAACGAAGGCAAACAGCTCAAGCGTGCCGATGGTTCGCCGGTCGTCGACTTGGCCGGCAACGAAGTCAACGATACTCGCAATCCCTACCAGCAAGGCATGGTGTTCCGCTGTGACCTGGACGGATCAAACGTCGAAACGCTCGGTTGGAACTTCCGCAACAACTGGGAAGTCTGCGTCGATTCGTTCGGCACGATGTGGCAATCCGATAACGACGACGACGGCAACCGCGGTACGCGAATCAATTATGTGATGGAGTACGGCAACTACGGCTATCGCGATGAAAAAACGGGCGAGCAGTGGTACCTCGATCGCATCGGTTCGGAATCCGAAACCGGTCAACGTCACTGGCACCTGAATGATCCCGGCGTCATCCCGAACTTGGTGCAAACCGGTGCCGGGTCGCCGACGGGCATCATGTTCTACGAAGGCGACTTGTTGCCGGCGATGTTTCAAAACGAAGTCATTCACACCGACCCGGGTCCGAACGTGGTGCGTTCGTATCCCGTCAAAAACGACGGTGCGGGTTATTCCGCGACGATCGAAAACATGGTCAAGGGAGTTCGCGACCAGTGGTTCCGTCCGGTCGACGTGTGCGCCGCACCGGATGGTTCGGTGATCGTTGCCGACTGGTACGATCCCGGCGTCGGCGGTCACCGCATGGGCGACATCGAGCGCGGACGGCTGTTCCGCATCACCGTTGCCGGTCACGAAAGCTACCGCGTCGAAGCTCCCGACTTTTCGACCATGGACGGGGCAAAGAAAGCCCTGGCGAGCCCGAACGTGTCGACTCGATTCTTGGCCGGTCAAGCGCTGTTGAAATTCTGGGCTGAAACGACTCCCGAAGTTAGCGATTACTTGGACGCGGCGAAGGTCGCATCGCCGCAACTTCGAGCTCGTTACTTGTGGTTGTTGTCGAAGACGCCCGCGGTGGCCGGTCAAGCGATCAAGGCCGGCTTGAAAGACGCCGACGCCAACCTTCGTATCACCGCGATCCGCGCCGCACGTCAAATCGATTCGGTCACGACCGTTCGTGTCGTGAAGCAAATGGTCAATGATCCGTCGCCACAAGTTCGACGTGAGCTGGCGATCGCGCTGCGAGGCGATGCGTCGCCGATCGCGGTCGAGTTGTGGACGCAGCTGGCGATGCAGCACGACGGCAAGGACCGCTGGTACTTGGAAGCGCTCGGCATCGGTGCCAGCGACAAGTGGGACGCCTGTTTGGCAAGCTGGCTGGAAAAGGTCGGCGAGGATTGGAATTCACCGGCTGGTCGTGACATCGTCTGGCGTTCTCGATCGTCGGCGACGCCGGCGTTGTTGGCCAAGTTGATCCTGGCAGCCGAAACACCGGCCGAGCAACAGCGGTACTTCCGGGCGTTGGATTTCTTCGACGACGGAGCCAAACGTCCGGCGCTGGAAATGATCGTGGCGAAGTAAACGCGGCGGTCTCTCGTAGACTTGCGGCTCCGCCCGCAAGAATTCCCGCGGGCGGAGCCGCGGGTCTACGACAGGTCAGAGGCTTCGGCTTAGCGTTAGACAAAAGTCGAAGGACGCCGTTACATCATTTTCAGCAAACAGGTTCCTTTATGAGTGCGATTGATTTGTCGCCTGAGTGCAAGGTATGGCATCCAGGCGATTCAACGAAACATACGCCACACGATTCAAATTTCTTGGAGATATTGACGAAGGCAGGCTTTGTGGCATTCATTGGACCAGGTGGTCTGTGCGGTGCAAAATCGGACCGACGCTGCGTCGTTGCGATCCATCGGGGGCGGGGACAGAGGTGGGAGTGTGTGTTTCGCGAAAATGATTGCGATGTTCTGACCACATTCACGACAGACTTGGGTGCAATGGCCGTCACGATGATTGCTTGGCTACGCGGGAGGCCGCTCAGCGCGGAAGAGAATTCCGTGCATGCCGTTGCATAGCTGCACAGCGTTGAATTCGTTTAATGCCCTGCCGCGGTCGGCGGCAAATCGTAGGTCCGCCACGCTGTGGCGGAGCATCCGACGTGCGAACCGCTCCGCGGTTCGGCCCTGCCACGGCGTGTCAGGGCTACACCAGTGTGGTGCCGCGGCGCCTCCGGCTGGGCATTAAACGAAGTTGGACGCATCGATTTGCAGGAATCATGGGATCTATTTCGGCCGAGGGAGCGTCTAACGCGAGCCAGAATTAGAATGGAGCTGACCGCTTGTTCCGTTTCCCTGGTCCCGCCACGCCGCCCGAAAGTGATTCGCATGTCCCGCCGCCTGCTGAAATTCGAGTCGCTGGAAGGTCGCCGCGTGCTGGCGACGTTTGCGGTGACGACGCCGACCGATGTGGTCGACGAATTCGATGGCCAGGTCAGTCTGCGGGAAGCCGTCGCCGCCGCCAACACGAGTGCCGGCGTCGACGAAATCACGTTCGCGCCCGGCGCGTTTGCCGGCGGCGGGACGATCCGCTGGGAACTTGCCGACATCGCGATCACGGAAGACTTGGTGATCGAGTCGGCCGGTCGGTTCTCCATTCCGGTCGCAACCGACACCATGATCGAAACGTTTCTGTTCAGCGAAACCGATTCGGCAATCGACGCATTCGGCGTCACGATCTTGGAAGCCGCTGCCGCTGTTGATGCCGATGTGATGGTGACAGGCAATCAGATCAACTTGACACGTCAAGGTTCCGACTTTGTCGTCCGGCGTCGTGACACTCGAAGTGTTCCGCGTTGCGGATTCGCTAGCGTCACAGATGGTTGATTCGTTCGGATGAGTTCAGCAGCGTGTTAACGGTCGATCAAAGCGGCGGCGAAGCGATCCCCGCGGGCGGGCTGATGTTCGACGGTATCTGACCGAGTCAATACGTTTCGCTGGATCGGTGGCTCGGGCGAATTGGATTTGACCTCGGGCGGCAACGTGATGTTGTTGAACGTGTCGGCGATCGACGTCACCGATGCGGCCTCGCAAACGATCGTGATCGATTCGCCCGCTGCGATCGCGGCGGAAGGAAACCAGAACGGCATCATCATCAACGGTGGCGATGACGATGCGATCATGTTCGCCGATGGATCGGCTTGGCGGATGCGGGAACCCAGTTTTCTGATCGGCGAGATTGTTCAACGAGGTCGCGATCGCCCAGACCTTCATTCTGACCGAACATCGGCGGCGGTTGGCAGAACATGGCTCAGCCCGGTGACGTCAACAACAGCGGCAACGTGACGGCCAACGATGCTCTGATCATCATCAACGAATTGGGCAGTCGTCGGTATTCGGATCCGGCGACGCGACTGCTGGTCGATCCGGCGGTGTCGATCCGTGGCCGAACTTTTACTACGATCAAAACGGCGACGGGCAAGTATCGGCGCTCGACGCGCTCCGCGTGATCAATCAACTGGCGCAAATCAGTTCCGGGCGGCGGCGAATCCGAGCTTGCCACGCGGATGATTTTCGCGGAAATCAAACGACAGACTTCAACAGGTCGTTGATGCCGACGACGAGATGATGACGAACGACCGAGATTGTTCTAGCCAAACGATCGGCGGCGCGGACGCGGCCAGTTGGCTCAGGTACAGCGGTTCGTTTCGACGTCGCTGTTTGATCGGCGTCATGAAGTTTGCAGCCGCTTGCAACAAGTCGCGGCGACTGATCTGGCCCAGCAGTCGACCGTGTTCGACGATCGGCAACCGTCGGTAGGGCGAGTTCAAGAACGCCTGCGTGATGCCTAGTAGATCCGTGGTCGGTGACGCCGTCATCGCGGCGGTGTCCATGTGATCGGCGACGCGTTTGCGGATCGCACGACGTCGGTGATCGCGATCGACGACGATGACTTGGCGCGGCTGATGACTTCGGCGGCAAGTTTGTGTTCGGCTTTCAGCACATCGCGGCGGCTGACTTGGCCGACCAATCGATTGTTTCGCAAGACGGGCAAGCGGCGATACGGCGTTTGTTCAAACTTCTGCGCGACCGCCAAAAGCAACTCGTTTTCGTCGATCAACCGTCCACGATCGACGTTCATGTACGAACCGACGTTCGTGCCGGGCAGTTGATCATGCATTGCCGCGGCAAGCACTCGCATCGCGGTCTTTTCTGAAAACACGCCATCGAATCGTCCCTCGTCATCGACGACCGGAGCCCCCGAGATTCTTCGCGACAGCAGGTGATCGATCGCATCGAAAACGCACATCGTCGGCGACAACGTGACCAGTTCCGACGTCATGAACTCGCGAACGCGAACGATGTGCAGTCCCACCTCGGCGGCAACTTCGATCACACCGGTAAGCGCTCGAATGCACGCCTTCTCGCTCAGCACGCCCAAGTAGGCACCGTCGGCATCGACGACGGGAGCGCCCGAGATGTCGTGTTTCAGCAATCGCGATACGCCCTCGAAAAGATCGTCGCCGGGCGACAACGTGACGAGGCTTCGTCGCATGATTTGCGATGCGGTTTGGACGGTGGTCGTGGGAGCGTTCGCCATGGTTCACCTTAAGGAAGAAGAGAGCGACAAGTGATTGCACCGGAGCGATGACGCCGATCGATCGTGCGGTTACAACGCTTCACCGTAAGAGTCGTCGGGGGCCCGGTCAAACTTTTTCGTGCGTTTAGCTTGTGAAAGATTGTGCAAGGTTGCTCCGCGTTTTCCGTAGACCGGCGGCTCCGCCCGCGGGATGATCGAACCAACTCGTAGACCCGCGGCTCCGTCCGCGGGATGATCGAACTCTGCGAACGGAGTCGCAGAGCTACGTCGTTCAGTTATCATGGACCCCGGTTTCACTTTTCTGCCCGTTCCTCTTCTCTTTCCGGTTCGCTGATGGGTGTTCGTTTTGCGTGTCATGCCTGCGGAAAGCCACTGAACATCAAACAAGATCTGGCGGGCAAGCGAGGCAAGTGTCCGCAGTGCGCGACTCGGTTTCGCATTCCGCAGACAGATGCCGAGACGTCGATGCCGCTGGAGGATCCGATGCCAGCGCAAGCCGCTGCTGCGACTGCAAAACCCACTCCGCCCGCGCCGCGTTCCGTCGACGTCGTCACCGCGGACCCGAGCGCGGCCTGGTACGTTCGTCCGCCCAGCGGCGGCCAGTACGGACCGGCCGACGGGAACTTGCTGCAACAGTGGATCGCCGAGGGACGCGTCGCGGCGACGGCGCTCATTTGGCGAGACGGTTGGGCTCAGTGGCGTGCCGCCGATGAGGTGCTGGCAGAGATCTCGGACGATCTTCCGAGGCAGCCCGAGCCGGTGAATTCTGCGCCGGTGGATCCCGCGCCGGTCAGACCGCAGAATGCACTACCCAACCCAGCACCAGCGGCCGTAACGCCCGCGGTCGTCGGCCAGACCGGAATCGGGGCGACGCGGCAAGGCCGGTCGATGCGGCGGATCTTCTGGATCACCAGCCTGTCGATCGTCGCGGTGATCCTGGTCGGTGTGCTGGCCTACTTGGTCACCCGGCCGTGAAGCGGAGTCGGACAATGGTCCTACTCTGGTTCAGACCCGATTTCGTGTAATCTTGGGTCGTCTGTTCATCACCTTTGCAAGTGCCCGCCATGATCACCGTTGTCGACTACCAGATGGGCAACCTCCGCAGTGTCCAAAAAGCCATCGAGCACATCGGTGGCAACGCGGTCATTTCCAGCGATGCGGCCGAGATCGCGGCGGCGGAAAAGTTGGTGCTGCCCGGGGTCGGAGCGTTTGGCGATGCGATGGCCGAGATTCGGCGGCGAGATTTGGTCCAGCCGATCCGTGACTTCGTGGCGTCGGGCCGGCCGTTCCTGGGCATCTGCTTGGGGCTGCAGTTACTGTTCGACCAAGGGTACGAGCACGGCACGCACGAAGGGCTGGGCATTCTGGCTGGCGAGGTCGTGAAGTTCGATCTGCCGCCGACTTACAAGGTCCCGCACATGGGTTGGAACACGATCACCAAGCACGGCAAGCTCCCGAGCAGCAATCCGGTGTTGGACGCGGTCGACGACGGCACGCACTTTTACTTCGTGCATTCGTATTACGTTCGTCCCGCCGATCCGTCGGTGGTCGCGATGACTTGCGATTACGGCGGCGAATTTTGCGCGGCGGTTCAGCGCGATAACATTTTTGCGACTCAGTTCCACCCCGAAAAGAGCCAAGCCGACGGGCTAAAACTGCTGGCCGGATTCAACGCGATGGCGGTCACCGTTTGATGGCTGACTTGGCTCCCGCCGACGTGACGCTTTCAAGCATCGATGGTCGGCTGAAAGTTCTGTTTCAATGGCGGACCGACCGGTTCGCGCAGCGGTTGTTCGTCGATGATATCGAAGTCGGCCACAGCGTCGAAGGCGACGGGGAAACGGCATGGCCAGCCTCGCCGCCGATCCAGCAGTTGTCGCGCGAGCGGATCGCGGACCGCGACGTTGTCCTTGGCGTCGGCGGTGCGGGGCGAGGCCATTGGTCGATCAGCGTCGAACCGATCGCCGACGGCACGTCGGCGCTGAAGTTCGATCTGGCCTGCCGTGGCGGTGGGGACGATCGGTCGCTGGGCAGCCAGTACGAGCTGGGCGCGGGGCTGGCAATGACCGCGATCGACGGGGAACTGTCAGACGCAAGCGTCGTCCCGACCAAGGGAGACGGAGTGACACGGCAGTGGTCGTACCGGATCGGGCTGGCGTAGGTTCGCCACGCCGTGGCGGAGCATTCGCTGATCAACAGCGTTGCTGTTTGGCGCTTGCCCAATGCAATGCTTTGCCACGGCGTGGCGGACCTACATGCCGGTCCAAAATTCTTTTCGCCGCAATTTTTCTTGCTCCGCGGCAGCTTTCCTAAGTCCTTGCCGGCTCGGGCCGAAAAACGTGCCAAACCTTTGCGTTTCGCTCAATCGGCGCAGGGGCCGCAGCCCCTCCCCTTTACCCGGCCGCCGCGGTGTTCATATTTTCACGCCTATTCGCTGGATCACCGCTTGCCAACGGCGTCGTGCCACCGTCCCAGCTCAACGCACAACGGGCTCGACAAGGCGTCGGCACCCTGCGATACGATCCTTCGTTGCAGGCCGTCGCAGAGCGTCGGGCGCAGGCGATGGCGTCGATGGGCTTGAAGACTCACCCGCCGGGATCGTTCTCGCCGGGCACCTACGAAGGCGTCGGTTGGTCCAGTTCGTATTCGCCGTCGGGAGTGTCGGCTTGTTTCACCAGCGATTCACGGATGCAGTACGCCGGTGCGGCGATGGCGACCGGACGCGACGGCGTCTACTCTGCCGTCGTCTATCGCAGAGCCATTGCTTTGCCGCGGTGATGCTCGCTTTTGCGTGGATGAATCCGACGGCGATCGCGCAAACGAATTCTTCTGTCGCCGCGACGGACAGCGTCGCGATGGACGCGGCTCAGGCCAAAGCGTCGGTCGAGTGGCTGGTCGACCGAGCGATTCGGCAGATGCCGCGAACGATCGACGGCGATAAAGACTGGGGCGAAACCAAGCGGATTTGGGCTGGCGTCAAGATGAAGTTTGACGACGGAAAACTGAAGACGCACCGGCGTTGGAAAGACGTCCAACAGGGCCGCTGGGTCAAGTACGAAATTTCCCTGCCCGAGTCCTCCGCCAAACGCGGTTTCGACGTCGTGATCGATCGCGTCAGCCCCATCGTCGATCCGGCCACCGGCGAAGTCCGATGGCGGATCGAGTCGACGACGACCGCGCCGATGAAGTTCACCGCTCGGGTGCAGCGATGGAACTTGGGCGTCAAGTTGTTCAGTGTCACGGTTAGCGGCGTGATGAAATTGCAATTTCGCAGCACCGCCACAATCGGCCTGTACGCCGACTACGCTCGCATCCCACCCGATCTGGTGCTGGATCCGCGAATCGAGTCGGCGTCGCTGTCGCTGCGGCGATTTGAGGTCGAGCGAGTCAGCCACGTCGGTGGCGACGCAGCGGAGGCCTGGGGCGAAGTCCTGCAAGAAGTGTTTTTGGAACGTTTCATCAAACGCCAAGACGATCGCTTGGTCGAGAAGCTGAACCGATCAATCGACAAGCAGCGTGGCGAGCTCCGGCTATCGCTGGCCGATTGGTTTTCGGGCTTGGCGAGCGAGAGCAACGATCGTAGGGTGGGTCAAGGAGCGTCAGCGACGCCAGACCCACCCACCGGTGCTGGCGAAAGCGGTGGGTCGGGCGTCGCTGACGCTTCTGGACCCACCCTACGCTAAACTTCGCGCGATCCAGGGGACAATTGAGACGATTGTCCTACGCTGGCACCGCTGAATTGCCAGGCACCAAACAGGATCGCGGTGAAGACCAAGTCGCCGGCGATCGTGTAACCGAAGAACGGGATCGCGAAGGCATAGCAGCTGATCAGCCCGGCGATCGACATCGAGTACCAACCGGACAGAAAGACGCCGAGGTTGCTGAGCAGGAAGAACGCCGTCGACGCGGCCAGCGATCCGCCGGCCGCGCGTCCGGCTTGGATGCCGCCGCCTGATTGGATCCGGCGTCCGATCACGACCGCCATCGTCGCTCCGCCGTAGACGCCGATCATTGCGACCGGCGAATAGAAGCCCATGCCGGGAACGCCCAAGACTTGGCCGGTGACATCACTGATCAGCAGCACCGCAGCCGGGACCAGGTAGGCTCGGCGACCGGCTAAGTAGCAGCCCGCGAACAGTCCGATCGCACCAACGCAGGCAACATTGGGCGGGTGCGGAAGAAAACGACTGGCGGCGACGATCAGGGTCAGAACGTAAAACATCATGGCGGGCAGTAGACCGGGGCGAAAGAAAATGCGGCCGCAAATGACGCTTGAGACCGCGTTACGTTCTAACCCGGCGGCAAGTCCCGCGAAAGCCAGAGTAGAACAATTGTCCCAATTGTCGCTGCAGCATTACGCGGGGGACAATTGGGACAATTGTCCTACTCTGGTTTGTCCCCAATTTCTTACGGGATGACAATGAATCCCGTTGCCACGGCGGCCGATTCGGCGATGATCGCGCGGCGGTCCCACGGCGGGCGCTGGTAGACCATCGGCGCGCACGATCCGGGGCGGTAGTAGCCCAGCGTGTACTCGCATTCGCACGGCGGGCTGATGGTGGCCAGGTACGGCAGCATCGGGACGGTGGCGATGAATCGCACGCCGGAAGCCAGCGGTTGGGCGATGCCGAAACGCTGGTGGCCGTGACGTTCCAGCATCCTGTCCTCGAAGAACCGCGGCATTGACCAGGTGTTCGGGGCGGCCCAATCGGCCAACGACGGGTTCCAGATTTCCTCGCCGCGTTGATATCCCGATTCGGGCAGGGCCACCAACGGACGATCTTCCAGACTTCGAAATCCGTCGGGCACTTTGCCGTTGCCGACGTCGGATGTGCGGGTCGACCGGGCCTCCAGCGGCGGCATCACAAATCGACCGCCCACCACTTCGGGCAGCGCCCTTTTTTGTGCGTTGAGTCCGACGTCGTCGGAATCGTCCTCTCCCATGATGCCTCGTCGTCTTCGTCCTCGCCTTCGTTGTCGGCGTCTTTCTCCACGTCCAGCCGATCCCGCTCGACCCGATCCCGCTCGACCCGATCGGCCGTGATGTCTTTGTCGTCGTCCGCCCGCGTCGGCGCGGCAACCATCGCGATCAACAGCAGTCCGGTGGCGAGCCGAATCGTGATCGGCAAATTCATACGCGTGATCTTCATTGCTAAGACTCATCCATCCGTGGGTGCATCCTGTCCATTGATGTGTTCGACCGTCGCGACTGGCAAAACGAAGACGAACCGTTTGGGCAGGCACGATCGGTACAAGACGCCAATCGCCACAGCCACTAAAAAACGCACGACCGGACAACCGTTACGATCCCAATCGACTTCCCAACCGGGGCCAATTTGTCGATGGATGCCGACGCGGTCGACTGCCCGCGCGACCTAGCTTTTCGAACATTCGCGTTCCATTGGCTTCTTTTTTCGTGCGTTTCCTCCTTCGGCACCGACCATGCAAGACATCACCGATCAGCTTTACGAGTCCGAAACGATGTCGCTGAAGTTGCGATTGTTCTGGACCGCGGCGTTCTTCGGCCCGGCGACCTACTTTGGCGTTCAAGGAGACTACATCGTCGCGGCGATCTTGAGCGTCGGCGGTTTCGGCGCGTTCACCGGCTATCGAACCGGTGCGTTTTCGATGGTCGCGTCGCTGTTGGCGATCACGGCAGCGATCGTGTACGCCCCCGAAATTGGCATGGCAAACTCGTATCGGTTCACCGAGTGGTTCGGCACGACGGGGCTGGCCAACCGGTTTTTGGCGATCGGCATCGTCGGTTTGGCGATCAGCGTGGGCGTCATGTTCGCGCTGTGGATGATCCTGGGACGGATGTTTCGCAATCGCCCCACATTGGCTCGGCTGAACCGCCGGACCGGTTTCGTCATGGGAGCGGTGCAAGCGGTCGCGGGCTTGGTGTTCTTCATCGGCGGCATGTTGGTGATGGAGCCGATCGAGACGGCGCGAGCGGAAACGCGTGACGCCGACGACACTCGCGGTCAACTCGCCTCGCGATTGATCCTGGGGACGGCGGCGGCGGCAAAGCAGAGCTGCCTCGGCGGTGTGTTGGTGAAGTACAACCCGCTAACGCATTTTCCGCAGCTGAACAAAGTCGAACAGTTCAACCAGACGGCCGAAGTGCTGGCCGATCCGGTCAAGATGAAGTCGCTGATCGACGCCCCGGAAATCGTTCAGCTTCGCCAGAAACCGGAGGTGCAACGGTTGGTGACCGAACTTCAATCCGACCCGAAGGTTACCGAAATGTTGGAGTCGGGGAGCCCGATCAATGCCGAGATGGCGATGACGCTACTAAACCATCCCGCGGTGATGAACCTGATCGACACGCCAGGATTCATGGAACAAGCCGCGAAGGCGATGCGAAACGCTATGCCGAAGCCTGGAATCGTGAAATAGGCGTCAGGTCAGGCATCAGGCGTCAGGCGTCAGGCGTCAGGGATAGCTGCTAGTCCTGAAGACTGAAGACTGAAGACTGAAGACTGAAGACTGAAGACTGAAGACTGATCGCTGACGCCTGACGCCTGACGCCTAACACCTGATCGCCTCTCTTCCTTTCCGCCTTGTCCTGGGGCGGCGATTTGGTACGCTACGGGGCCCGCGTGGACTTGTGTTTTCGTGGGATTTCTGAATCTGAAGCCGATCGGATGCTCCGTTATCGGCCGAAAACCATGGAGAAATGTCTAGGTGGGTACTAAGCGAACGGGAAAAGGTCGGCGAAAAGTGGGACGAAAAAAACGACGAATGCGAGCCAAAATTCGTCACCGCAAGAAATAATTTTTAAGTTGAATGTCCACCGTCGAACTGAAACCCACACGTCTCGCGATGTCTGAGGAAGCGCCCGTTTTGTCCGACGATTCATCTTTGTCCGGCGAAACACCGGTGCCGTCCGGCGAAACACCGGTGCCGTCCGGCGAATTACCGGTGCCGTCCGGCGAAATACCGGTGCCTCCGAAGAAACGCGGAGTCCCGGAAGGGTTGTGGGTCAAGTGTCCCGGTTGCGCCGCGTCGGTATACAAAAAAGAGGTCGCCCAGCGGCTGAACGTTTGCCCGAAGTGCGACTATCACTTCTACGTTTCGGCGCACGAACGGATCGCTCAGGTTCTGGACGAAGGCACGTTCGAGCCGATGAACGAGCACTTGTTGCCGATCGACCCGCTGGAATTTTCCGATCGTCGGCCTTACGCCGAACGATTAGTCGGCGAACAAAAACGGACCGGATTGACCGACGCGGCTCTGACCGGAACGGGAATGATCCGAGCCCGCCGGGTGGCGTTCGCGGTCACCGATAGCGCCTTCATCATGGGCAGCATGGGCAGCGTCGTTGGTGAACGGTTGACTCGCCTGATCGAACACGCGACATCCGAAAACCTGCCCCTGATCATCATCAGCGCCTCCGGCGGGGGGGCTCGCATGCACGAGGGCATCCTGTCGCTGATGCAAATGGCGAAGGTCTCCGCGGCGCTTGCCCGTTACGACAAGGCCGGTGGTCTTTTCATCAGCGTTCTGACCAATCCGACGATGGGCGGCGTCGCAGCCAGTTTCGCATCGCTGGGCGATTTGGTGTTCGCCGAACCGAAGGCTTTGATCGGGTTTGCCGGCCCGCGAACGATCAAAGCGACAATCGGAATCGAATTGCCCGAGGGCTTTCAAACCAGTGAATTCTTGCTCGAACACGGCTACGTCGACCGGATCGTGACGCGGAAGCATCTTAAAAGCGAAATCGCTCGCTCGATCGACTACTGCGGAAAATGACGTCCGACGGAATTGGGTTCAGGCGTAAGCTGGACCAGGCGTAAGCTAGAATGGCAGTGCGGGATTCGTGCTCGCCTTTCTGACCTCTGATTCCTGACCCCCTGAAATCTACCCCGCCGATGAGCCTGCTGGATTCATTCAAGTCCGTTTTTGGTGGATCGCGGAACAGCGGAAATAGCCGCGGACGCATCGACGTGGCTGGACGATTCGCTCGCGAACGAACCGCCGTGACCGGCACGATGGCGAACTTTTTCGTGGCCAAAGACCGCGAGCACGGCGACCGGATGGTCGGCGTAAAGGTTCTGGACATCGAAAAGATGGAGCTGTTTGAGGCCCGATTCAAGGGCCTGAACAAGCCCAGCGAGGGCGAGATCGCGATGCAGATGAGGCATCCCAAGGTCGTCGAGACCTACGAATGGGGACTTTCGCTGAAGGGCGAACCGGTCATCGTCATGGAATACATCGGCGGCCCCAGCTTGCAGAACATTGTCGTCCAAAAGCAGGAACAACACGTCAGCAATCGCCGGTTGATGATGATCCGCGACATGGCCGAATCGCTGAAGTACGTTCACGACCAGGGCTTCATTCATCGCGACATCTGCCCGCGAAACTTCATCTGTTTGCCCGAAACCAAGGGCGTCAGGCTGATCGACTTCGGCCTGACCGTGCCCGCGACGCCGCCGTTCATGACGTCGGGAAATCGGACCGGAACCCCGCTGTACATGTCGCCCGAGATCGTTCGCCGCCGGCCGACGGACAAGCGAGTCGACATTTTTTCGTTTGGCGTGACGGCATATTGCCTGTGCTGTTTCGAGCACCCCTGGCAGAGCGAGATGCTGAACGGGCGGGCGGCGCTGCAGCACGACACCGAACCGCCCAAAGACCTGACCGAGCGGTGTCCGAAGATCGATCCGCGGCTGGCTCGCGCGATCATGCACGCGCTGCAGCCGAAGGTCGACGAACGAACGCCCGACATGGACACGTTCCTAAGCTCGATCCGAGCGGTCGAGCACGAGTTTCGGAGCTCTTAGACATGCGGCTCCGCCCGCAGGAGATCGCGAGCGTCCTGCGGGCGGAGCCGCAGGTCTACGAGGTCATCGTCCACGCATCCCGCACAACCGCACCTTCCGTGCGGGTCGTCGGCGATCGGTCCCGGTTCCGCCCATTTCCGGCCGATTTCGTTGACACTCGTTTTTCCGCGTAACTATACTTCGTCGTAAGTGGCAATTCTGGCAGCATTTTCATGCTGGGCGGTTAAGCATCCGATCCCAATGTTTACGATGCCAGCCAACGCACTGACTCCTCCTTCGTCGATCCTTGCCGATTGATCTCGTCGTTCACGGAAAGCACCCATGACCCTACTTGGGAAGTCCTTCACAGCCCTCATCCTGATCCTCAGCGCCGTGTTCATGGTGCTGGCGCTGGCCGTCAATGCGTCCCACCGCAACTGGCGCGACGTGGTGCTGACAGGCGTCAACGGACAACCGGGATTGAAGTCGAGAATTGAATCGACCACCCGCATCAACGAACAACTTCGCGATTCGCAGGCTCGCACCCAGTCGCAACTCGACCGCGAACAGGCCGCTCGCCGAACCGCGCTGGCCGCCCTGCAAACGCAGCTCGACCAACTCAAAAGCGATTTGCAGCAGAGCGAAGCGAGCGTCCAAAAGCTGACCGCGCAAGTTCAAGTGCTGACCCAGACCGACCTGACCCGGGCGGAGGAGCTTGAAAGCCTGACGGCCGCCAACGAGGTGCTGCGAACCGCCATCCGAACCGAACAACAAGACCGCGACCAACTGTTCACGCAAACGCTTGAACTGACCGACCAAATGAACAAGCTTCGCGGCTTCAAACAACAACTCGAAGAACGAAACACGCAGCTGCTGGCCCAAGTCACTCGCTTTGAAGAAGTCGTCACTTCCAAGGGCATCGACGTCAACGCACCGCTGGACGGTGCCCCGCCGGAACGAAACGGCAAGATCTTGCAAGTCGACCGGCCGCGTCGTTTGACACTCGTTTCGATCGGCTACGACGAAGGACTCCGCGAAGGGCACTTCTTGGAAGTCACCCGCAGCGGCCGTTACATCGGCAAGTTGAAGATTCGTAGGACCGAACCGGATCGCGCCGTGGCCGAGATCTTGGAAGATTACAGCGAAGGCGTCATGCAGGAGAACGACCGTGTCGACACAACCCTCGATTGATAAGTCCAAGCAACCGCCGAGCATTTACACGGTGATGTTGCTGCTGGCGATGCTGTTCATGCTGATCGCGGTGATCGCGATGTGGATCGAATTGAACCGCTGGGCACCGGACTACTACCGCACCGGCACGGCCAACCCGAACGCCATGGTGGTGCCGATGGGATCGCCGCTGCAACTTTTGGCGTAACGAATTTGTGCAATTCGTAGGGTGGGTCAAGTGTGCCGGTAGGCCACGATGACCCACCATTGTTTTGATGTTGCCGTACTTGGTGGGTCTGCATCGCTGACGCGATTTGACCCACCCTACTTCTGCCGCCCGCTACGCGGCTATCGGAACCGTCATTCCAAGAAGTATCGGTTCAAGAACGCTTTCCGGTCGCCCGTTTCCGCGGCCAGTTGGACCATCGCGTACAGTCGCTGCTGATCGCGTCGTTTCTTTTCGGCCAGCCGGCTTTTATCGCGAAAGTATTCCGGCAACTTCTCGACCACTGCAAAGCATTCGGGCGGCCTCGGACCGGCGACGACGCCCTGTCGATCCAACATCGCGATCGCGGTGGCCAGCCGATGGTCATGTCGGCTGACCTTCTGCAGCCGATCGTTCATCCAGTCCAACCCGAACGCCTGACAGGATTCCGGATGTTCGCTCAGCAGCGTGTAAACCCGGCCGTAGAAGTCCGCGTCTGGATTTGACCACTCGATGAACTGCATCTGCGTCATCAAGTCCGCCTGATCGTAAAGCCACACGCAACGACTCGGCCGACCGTCGCGTCCCGCTCGGCCAATTTCCTGGTAATACGATTCGATCGAGCCCGGCGTTTCGGCGTGAACGATCAATCGCACGTCGTCCTTGTCGACGCCCATCCCGAACGCGGGCGTGGCCAGCACCACGTCGGCATCGCCGTGCATGAAGTCGTCCTGGATCTGTCGTCGATGGTTGCGTGGCAAGTCGCCGTGATAGGCGACGTGATCGATGCCGCGGGTCAGTAACCAATCACTGCACCGGAGCAACGTCTTGATCAACGAGAAGTAAACGATGACGCTGCCGCCGGCGTAGTTCGGATCGGCCAGCGACGTTTCGATCGCGGCAAACTTTTCTTCTTCGTCCAGCATCGGCATCACGTCGATCGCCAAGTTCGGGCGATCGATGCCTTCGTGGAACAGTTTGATGGCATCCGGCTGGATGCCGAGTTGTTCATAGATGTCGGCGCGGCATTCCGCAGTCGCCGTCGCGGTCAGCGCGATCGTGGTGGGATGGCCCAATCTCGCTCGGATATCGCCGACGCGAGAGTAATCAGGACGAAAGTCGTGCCCCCACTGGCTGACGCAGTGGGCCTCGTCGATGGCCAGCAGGCGGACATTGCGTTTGGCGATCACGTCCCAGAAGTCCTCTTTGCGAAACCGTTCGGGCGTCACATAAAGAATCCGGTAACGGCCCTCGGCGACCTCGCGGTAACGGGTCTCACGAGCCACGCGATCGAGCGACGAGTTGATAAAGGCGGCGTCGATGCCGCGGCGCAACAGCGAGTCGACTTGGTCCTGCATCAATGCGATCAGCGGCGAGAGCACAAGCACGACGTCTGGCGAATCCGCATCGATCGTCGGGGCGGGATAACAAAGCGCCGGAATCTGATAGCACAGCGACTTGCCCATGCCCGTCGGCATCACCACCATCGCGTGCCGGCCGGCCATCACGCGGTCGATCACCTCGGCTTGGCAACCGCGAAAATCGTCGAAGCCAAAGTGGCTTCGCAAAACTTCGCTTGGTTTTCGGGGCTGGTTCATCCCCTCATGCTTGATTGAACTCGGCCGAGTGACAACGGGGGATGGGGATTGCTTACCATGATGAGCACGCCATGACCGCCTTTCATCAAGATGTACCTGCAACGTTTGCCCACCATGACCACTAAAAACCTTGACGCCGTCGAAGACAATGTTACTTTTCGGACGCTCGAGGGCGAAGTCGAAATTTCGCCTCCGGACGTCTACGCGGCGAACATGATCGAGTGGGCGATCGAACGACACGCCAGCGATCTGTTCATCAGTGATTCCGAAAATTGTGTTTTGGTTTCCATCCGCAGGCTCGGAAAGATTGAGTCCGTTTGCAAGCTGCAACGCGGATACGGTCATCGATTGATGGGTCACCTGCGAGTCCTTTCAGGGGCCGACGCGGGCGAGATGATTCGGCCGGCCGAAGGGCGTGGCGTCATCGTCACCCCTCGCGGCAATCAAATCGACTTGCGTCTTAGTTCGATCCCGACGCTTTACGGGCAAGACGTTTCGATTCGACTGTTTGATCCGGTTCGTGGTGCTCGGTCCATTGAACAGCTCGGATACGACGACGAAGACCTTGCCACCATCCAGTCCCTGATCCATCGACCGGCCGGATTGATTCTGGTATCCGGGCCCGTCAGCAGCGGCAAAAGCAGCACGCTGTATTCGGCAATCGAAGAATTGAACGACGGCTCGCGAAAGATTCACACGTTGGAAGACCCGATCGAACACTCGCTTCCAGGGGTGATGCAGACGCAGATCAACTTGAAGGCCGGCTTGGACTTTGCCGATCTATTGCCCGTCGTGCTGCGGCACAGCCCCGATGTGATCATGGTTGGTGAGATCCGCGATTCACGAACGGCATCGACGGCCGTTCGTGCCGGTGCGAGTGGTCAATTGGTGTTGGCGACGATTCACGCCAAAAACACGGCCGAAGCGATCGACGCGGTGTTGCAATACGACACCAAACCCAAGTTCCTGGCTGGCGCGCTGATCGGCGTCATCAATCAGCGGTTGATCCGCAAGTTGTGTCCAGCCTGTCGTCGACATCAACGCCACGTCGATTTGGACATCGGCGATCGAATCCGGTCACGGCTACGCGGCATGACGCCGTCGTTGTACGGGCCCGCCGGATGCGATGCGTGTTTCGGCACCGGGTTCGTTTCGCTGGCATGCGTGCCCGAAGTCATGGCGGTCGATGCGTCCGTGTCGCACGCCATCTCGCAGCGGATGACGGCGGCGAAATTGGAAACGATGGCCGTCGACGCCGGCATGCTGTGCTTGGCCGAAGTCGCGATCGCACATGTGCTGCGAGGCGAAACGACGGCCCAGGAAGCCAATCACGCGATCGAAGATCCGATGTTGGCCGAACTTGCCAGATTGGCAAAGGATTAGGCCGAGCAAGATCTACTTCACAGCGTGCCGCGGAATAGGAAGCCGATGATCGCGCCGATCATCAGGCTGATTGGGACCGCGATCGCCAGGGTTAGCGCGATCGCTAGCGTGTGAGTTTGGCGAAATCGTGGGGCGGCCTCCAAGTCAATCTCCGAGGGCAAACCGCCGAGCGACAATTCCGGCTCGGCCGCTGATTCGCCCGTCGCCAATCCCGATCCGGATGCCATTCCGGAACCGGACATTTGCGGCGACTCGGGCAGTTCGCGGATCTGTGACGGCTCGTGCGGCGGCGGAGGCGGCGTCCAGACGCGGCGAGATTCCGACGAATCGTCCGAGTCGTGGACGACCGCCGACGCGCCGCTGGCCCACGGTTCCAATCGCTCGGCCACCTCGGCGGCCGATTGGATTCGTCGCAGTGGATCCTTTTCCATCATGTCGCCGATCACGTCGACGAAGTCTTCGGACAGATCCGGCGTCAGGTTTCGCGGGTGCCATGGCGTCTCTTCGCAGTGACGGCGGCATTTCGATCGCGAATCGCCGCCGGGAAACGGAACCTTGCCCGTGACGATGTAGTACAAGGTGCAACCGAGTCCATAGATGTCCGACAGCGGGCCGACGGACATCGGGTCGCGGATCTGTTCAGGCGAGAGGTAATCCGCCGTGCCGACGATCTTGCCCGCGCGAGGATCATCGGCCAGGCCCATGCTCCACGCCGCCAAGCCGATGTCTGAAAGTTTCGCGTGACCGTCGGGCGTGACCAGGATGTTGCCCGGCTTGATGTCGCGGTGGATCAGCCCCAGTTCGTGCGCGTACTGCAACCCTCGTGCGGCCTGCGACAGGATCAGCGCCGCCTCGCCCATCGGCAGCGGCCCGCGGCTCCGCACCAACCGCCGCAGGTCCGTCCCCGGCACGTACTCGGTGACCAAGTAATGCACCTTGCCGTCTTGTCCGGCGTCGAAGGCGCGGACGACGTAGGGCGAATCCAGCCCGGCTTGCACGCGAATTTCACGGCGAAAACTGTCGCGTGATTCCGTCGTTGACTTCTCGCGCGGCAACACCTTCACCGCGCACTCACGCCCCATCACTTGGTGGACGGCTTTGAAGACGCGGCCCATCCCGCCTTGACCGATGAAGTCGGTAATCAGGTAGGGGCCGAGCGTCAGCTTGGTGCGCCCATCGCGAAGCTGGTTGGCCTGGTACTGGGTCAACACGCCGTGCTTGACCAGCACCGAGGACACCCCGTCGGCGTCGTTGGTGCCGGCAATCTCGACCGCGCGAGCGTACCGCGCCGCATCGACCAAGCCGCTGCGAACGGCGGCTTCGCGGAACGGCAACGGGCTGGTTGAGGCGTCGATGATAAGAAACTTTGATGGTTCGGAGACGATCGTATAATGCCCACCCGAAGCCGCCGGCCTCATGTAGGTCCGCCAGGCCCTGGCGGAGCATTGGTGAACAGCAATGCTGTTCGGCCTCGCCACGGCGTGTCGAGGCTACATTGCCGGCGACTTCGGCTGGGCGTTAAACGAAGTCAAACATGACGGCTAAGACACGAACACGACCCACACGTCAATCACGGCGTGCGAGGCCAGTGAGACCGTGACGGCATCGCCGGCAACTTTCACCCGCGCCGCTTCGGCCTCGGTTGGCACTTCCCAAAGCCCTTCGTCGTCCATCTTACCCGCGACCAGTTTCGCCGATGCGACGTCGCGGAAAAATCGCAGCGTCGTCTTGCAAGCCTTCGGCCGAGTCTGCACGACGCGGACGAGCGCACCCAGCGAACCGGCCGGCGAGATTCGCACGTCCATCGACACGATCGCGACGTCCTTGGGCGACGCGTGAATCATCCAGCCGACCCCCGGTAGCGATTTATCCGGTAACGACTTGCCCAGATGGCGTTACCATCCATTGCACCGGAGCGGCGATCAGCGACTTGGCCGTTGCGACCGGCGTCGATACATCGAATCCGTAACGAAGCGAAACGCTGTGACTTGATTCACCGCGGACGCAAAGCAGCGTGTCGTAAAATCGTTCGTCGACCTTGCGGTGAAACGCCAAGCCTTGCCCGGCCACCAACGTTTGCCGATCGGCCTCGTCCAAGACCAGCCCCAACGGTGCCACCAATCGGCGACCGCTGCCGCGATGGATTTTGTCGCGCAACATCACTCGCCCGATCGACGCATCGGAGGCGACCGCAGCGCGAGCGGCAAAGTAACTTCGCCAGGGATCGTCGCCAAGTTTCGCCGTTCCCGCCTCGGTCGGCGACAGCGTGCCGTCGACGTGAACGATGCGGCTGCCCCGGTCCAGCGAATACGTCAACACGAACGCGGCCAGCACCTCGTCGGCGTCATCGGTGATTCGCCCGGTGACCTCGATCGCGCCGCGGGCCAGCGTCGATTCGGTCGTGCGGACTTTGTCGCAAACCATCTTCGAGTCCGCCTTTTCCGCCGTCATGCCGGCCGCGACGAATCGCATTGAAAACCGGTTGCCCCGCGCCGCGCCGCTATACACGCCCGCGATGCCACCCGATTCGGACTGGATCGAGACGTCCAGGAATTCGTTTTGCAGTCGGCCGTTTTCGGCGATCGACGTCGGATTGCCCAGCCATTTGTTTCGCAGCCAAGATCGCACGGACGACTTCGGCATCCCGCCACCGGACTGGCCGGCACGCAGCGTCACGAAGCCCCCGGCCGGCACGTCGGTCGAAACGGCAACGCCGCCGGACACCTTTGACACGCCAAAAATGTGATCGGCCTTGGCCGGCGGCCCGGCCATCGTGACGGCTTGGCGGACACCGACGCCGTGCGGATTGATGATCAGCACGCGATCGCCGCGATCGTCCGGTTTCATGCCCACGGCGGCCGCAAAATTCTCCGGTGCATTTGTTTGTGCGCTAGAGGTGCCGCTGGAGGCTGCCACTGGCCAGGCCCGCCATCGCGGCGATCATCGCATCGCGTTCGGACGTGATGCCGTCGCGGAACGACTTCGCGATCGACGAGATTGGATCGGCTGTTTTGGTGGCGACCGCTTCTTCCAAGATCGCGGCCGCGTCGCCCGACGCGACCGACGAATTGCCGTGGTGATAAGGATGTTCGCCATCGACGAAGTACGAATCCAAACGCCAGAACCGGCCCAGCGAAACGCTCCAGGACGCCACACGGCGAAGGTCTTCAAAGCTGTCACAGGATTGCCCCGGCCAGTGGACCAACAGCGCCGTGGCGACCTCGCCGCCGTCGATCGCTTCGCCCAGGCTGGCACCGATGGCCAAGAACGATGCGTCGCTGGACGCATCGACCGGCTTGGCGGTCAGCGCTTCGATTTCCGCGCCGCCGGCCTGCATCATCACCTTTGCTTCGTCGCCGTGACCGGTGCCGCCGGCGAAATCAATCGGGATCATCCCGACGTACCCTAGCGACGCGATCGTCGCGGTCATGTCGGACGGCGTCGCCCCGGCCAGTCGCCCGTACACCGGCGGCGAACCGCCGATATGCCGCGACGTTTCAGCAATCGCATCGGCGAATGCGGCTTGCGATTGAACCAGCGTTCGTGTGTCGGGCATCACGTCTGCGTCCGGCCCGCCGCCGGCCCAGCCGATTCGCCGATCAGCCATCGCGTCGACCAGGTCTTTGGCGGCCGCGTCGGTGGTCGCCAGTGCGGCCAGCCGCTTCGTCGCCGCGGGATCGACCAGCAGGTTCATTGGCGTCGGCAGGACCGGGCCATCGCTGGGATGGTTGCCCGGGCCAGCAGCAGTGAAGTCAGACGAGCGATCGGACCAGACTTCGACCAACCGCGGGACTGTCGAATCGGTCGACAGCGTCAGGTCGATCAGGTGAGGGTCCGACGTGAAATAGTGATCGCGTTCCTCGGCCAGCGAATCGAAGACTTCGTGAAGCGATTCGGCGGCCACCGATGCGTCGCCGGAAAGGAAAGCTTCTGATGCCGCGATCATGCGGCTTTGCAACTGGATCTCGTCTAAGTTGCTGGTGTAGCGAAGCCGCCGCGTCATGATTTGGATCTGCAGCGCCGCGAACCCGGCCGCGTAAAAATCTTCCACGCCGATTCGCCGTGTCGCGTCATCGCCAACTTGGTCGATCAGTTCATCGCAGGGCTGCAGATCCAACGCCGCCAGCATTTCCGCTCGTGATGCCCCCGTGATCCAGCGGCACGTCGGATCGGCGGCGCAGCGACCGGTGTAATCGTCGGGCAATTTCGCGATGCTGGGCGTCGGTACGGTGACGATGCGGCGGGCCAGCGGATTGGCGTCGTTGTTGGTCGAGTTGGGCGGCGCGTCGGCGCGATACCAAACCGGCGTGCTGCCGGTTTGGACGATCAGCCGCGGATGCCACAGCACGGTCCAGGCGGCCAGCAGGCTGCGCGCGTCCGCGTCGGGAAGTTTGGCGGGAAAATCCTCCAGCGTCGAAGCCGGGATCAGAACACAACACTCGTCAAAGTCGGGCATATCGAAGTTAAAAGTTTGACTTGGGACAGCGGACCTCGATAAACTACGGGCGTCCGACTTTTCTTATCTCATCTGTTTTTATCCGACGCGATTGCTCGTCCGCTCGATCGCACCAGTTCGACCACCCCAGTTTGATCGCCTGGCTTGGGACTGCAACGTGGGCTCCGAAACGAACAGCCCGAACCAGCAGCAAACACCGATCCGGTACAAAGCGGCGACCTGCGGCAACATTTCGGGCTGAAATCCAACTCAACGGCCTACTTTCCCACGATTCGCTGTAAACTGGCGTTTGCAATTCTGCCGGCGATGGCGATGGTGGGATCATGCCGGCGACCTTTCATCAAGCGGAATTGTAGCGGCCGTCGGCGATGCGGTCGCGACCTGATCCACCTGTCCGACCCAATCATCTGTTCGACACTGACGCGGTTTTCAAGCAAGGCAAATAGCAGTTATGGCACGAAGCAGTTCCAGCGTTTGGGGAATCGAGATCGGTCAAACCGCGCTCAAAGCGCTGCGTTGTTCGCTGGTCGATGGCGAACCGGTGGCCGATGCATTCGACTTCATCGAGTACCCCAAGATCCTCAGTCAACCCGAAGCGGTTGCCGAAGAATTGATCGCCGACGCATTGATGCAGCTTCTGTCAGCGGAACGACGCGATCACCGAGAAGGTCTGCATCAGCGTCCCCGGCCAAAGTGGTCTGGCAAAATTCTTCAAGCCGCCGCCGGTCGAAGTCAAGAAGATCGCCGACATCGTTCGCTACGAAGCCCGTCAACAGATCCCGTTCGACTTGGCCGACGTCGTTTGGGACTTTCAAATGATGCCCGGCAGCATGGTCGAAGAAGGCTACGCGCTGGAAAGCGAAGTCGGCTTGTTCGCGATGAAGCGGGAACAAGCCTACCGGCAGATGGCTCCCTTCGAGGCCGTCAACGTCGAAGTCGACCAAGTCCAGCTCGCCCCGCTGGCCCTTTACAACATGATCGCGTTCGACCGGATGCACGACCGCGTCGACGGCGGCATCTATGACTCCGACAATCCGCCGCCCTCCAGCGTGCTGCTATCGATCGGCACCGACTCGTCCGACTTGATCGTGACCAATGGCTTTCGGATTTGGCAGCGGAGCATGCCGATCGGTGGCAACCACTTCACTCGCCAGTTGACCAAAGACTTGAAGATGACGTTCGCCAAGGCGGAACATCTCAAGCGGAATGCTCGCGAAGCGACCGACCCGAAGCTGATCTTCCAAACGATGCGGCCGGTCTTCAACGACTTGGTCACCGAAGTCCAACGGTCGATCGGTTTCTTCCGCAGCATCGACAAGAAGGCCGAGATCGCCGAACTGATCGTCACCGGCAACACGGTCAAAATGCCCGGCTTGGCGGCCTACCTGGGCAAGAACTTGGGCTTCGACGTGCATGTGCTGGACCGATTCAATCGGCTCGGCGGCGAAGACGTGCTGTCGATCCCGACGTTCCGCGACAACATTCCCACGTTCGCGGTTTGTTACGGATTGTGTCTGCAGGGCCTTGGCGTTTCGCAGATCCACGCGACCCTGGTGCCGCGTGAAATTCTGACCCAGCGAATGATCCGGGCGAAAAAGCCTTGGACGCTGGCCGGTTTGGCGGCGCTGATGATCGGGATGAGCGGCCATTACGCGCTAACCGAACGATCGTGGGCGACGACGCACGATGACTTGTGGAGCAAGCCGCAAGCCGAAGTCACGCGGACGAAACAGTACAGCGACGAACTGACAAGCACCGACGCCGACCTGGACAGCAAACTGACGTACCTGAACGAGATGGGCAAGGAAGTCTCGGGCAACTCGGAAACGCGATTGAAGTGGTTGGAAGTCCTGAAGGTCGTCAACCAAACGATCCCGCGAGTCGACTTCCCAGATGGCAAAGTGCTCGGCCCCAAAGAGCTTCCGTACCTGGATCGCAAAGACATCCACGTCACGCAAATGGAAACGAAGTACTACGAAGATCTGACGACGTGGTACGACGAGAAACTTGCGAAGCGTTTCCGCGAAGAAATTCGATCGTGGGCGCGGATCACCAACAACGCCGACGATCCATTGCTACTGGCGCTGAACGACGAGTCCGAGCTCGGACCGAGCGGGCCCGGCTGGGTCATCGAACTGAAGTGCTACCACTATTACAACAGTCCCGAACGGATCGGCTTTGAAGGCAGCAACCACGTCCGCAACCTGATGACGACGGCGTTCTTGCGGAACACGGTCGATCTGCCGATCGGCGTCGATGCGGCGGGCAAGAAAATCTACGAAACGTTCACGCTGGCCGAGATGGGGTTTGAAGTACCCGCTGCTGCTCGATGACAACAAGGACACGCTGATCTCGATCCCGAACCCGGACTACGATCCCGAGGCGATCGCGATGGCCCAGATGGAGTTGGCCGCCGGCAATCCGCCGCCCAAAGACGCCGTCATCGAACCGCCGACGTTGGAGGTTAGGCGATTGGACTTTGTGTTCCAGGTCGTCTGGCAAGAAACCGTCTTGAGTCAACGCCTGGAAGCCAAGGAAGCGGCTCGCAAGGCCGCCGAAGAAGAAGCCGCCGCGGCCGCCGCCGGCGAATCCGTCGCGTCGCTACCATAAGGACGCGGACACTACCTGATCGCTGCGTTTATCGTCCCCACCAAAACCGTTTGAAACCCCCAAACCACGTCTCGTACTGGCACCGTCATGGATCAGCTTAAAGAGAAACTTGCCGTCGCGATCAAGTACGGCTTCTGGATCGGTTCGGCCGTTGTGTTCCTGGGATCGCTGGGCGTTTGGTACTGGACGACGTCCAAGCTGGCCGCCGAATCGGCGTCGCAAACGTCCAAGATAAAAAACGCGATCAGCACCGTCAGCACGATCGAAAGCGAATTGTTCAAGCACCCCAACGAACTTTCGCACGAACAAATGAACGTCTTGATCGCCAAGCGGCAAGAAGAAGTGTTGCAGTCTTGGAAGACCCTTTACGACCGCCAACGCAACATTTTGACTTGGCCGGAAGCCGAACTGACGAAGAATTTTGTCGACGAATTTCGCGATCTGATCCCGATCGAAGTCTTCGTTCCGTTCCCAACACCCGAAACGGAAGAAAAAGAAACGACGCTGCTGCGAACGTATCAGCGTTACATCAAGAAGGTGCTGCCCGATATCGCGAAGATCGCCAAGGCCGAATGGACCGCCGAGTTTGAAAGCGCCGCCGGCGGCGCGGGCGGTTACGGTCAAGACATGGGCGCGGGTTACGGAGGGTTCGCAGGGGAGGGCTCCCGCGGCATGCCGGTGGACATTACCGGTGCCAAGGATGGACCGCTGGTGAAGTGGTCCGAGGCCAGCCAGTCGGCGATCCTTTCGGACTTGTTTCCGTGGCGGGGCACGATGCCTTCGACGCTGGAAGTTTACTACTCGCAAGAAAACATCTGGATCCTGAAGCAGCTTCTGCAAATCGTTGCCGACGTCAACGGCGAAGCTCGCCAACCGTATCAAGCCAAGATTCACGAGATCACCGGGCTGGGCATCGGTAAGTCCGTCAAATTTACCTCCGGCACCATCTCCAAGCCCGGTGACTTGGCCATGGCCGGCGGCATGGGCATGAGCGGCATGGAAATGGGCGGCATGGAGATGGAAGGCTACGGCGAAATGGGTGGCGAATACGGTGAAATGGATTCCAGCGGCATGATGGCTGAAACGCTCGACCCCGCCGACAACCGCTACGTCAACGAAGCCCTCGAATCGATCGAAGGTGCGTCGCTTCGCGCGGCCTTGACCAGCAACAGCCCCAGCGACGTCGCGCTGGCGGTCGCCAAGCGAGTGCCGGTGATGATGTCGCTAAAGATGGATCAACGTGCGGTCTCGGATCTACTTGCCGCGTGCGGAAGCGCGCCGCTGATGGTCGAAGTCAAACAAGTTCGCATCCTGCCCCAAACCAACACGCCCGGCGGGGGCGGCAGCGAAGGCCCCGGCGGTCAATACGGAAGCGGTGGTGGCAGCGATTATGGAAGCGACTACGGCATGGACGGCGGCGAGGGTGGCATGGGCGGCATGGGTGGTTACGGAGGCGCGCCGGCGGTCAAGGCTGGGCCGGTGCAAGAGTTCCCGCTGGACATGACCGTCGAAGTTTATGGCCTGATTTACATGTACAACCCGCCGGACCCGCTGAAGCTGGGACTGGAACAAGTCACCAAAGAAAACGTCGACGAACTGGTCGAAGATGCTCCCGCTCCCGCGGCAACCGAAGCCAACGGCGAACTGCCCGTCCCGCAAGGCGTCGACGAAACCGGCACCGCCGTTCCGCCCGCCGGGCGAGCTCCGGCAGGACAGGTTCCCGGCGACCGAACGCCCGCAGGTGCCGCCCCCGTCACCACTGATCCCGTCATCAGTGACCGCGGCGACCACCGCTCCCGCTACCGCCGCACCGTAGCGGCTCGGCTGGTTTGATCTTGATTTTGCTTGTTTGATTTTGCTCGCCTCCAAAAACGCTTTTCAACTCTCTCGCATTTCGGACGATTCCCATGGACATGGACCGCATCAAACAGTTCTTCGTTCAACACTTCGAGAAGTTTCTGGTCGGGCTGTTCGTCGTCGTATCAGTGTTTCTGATCTACAGCGGCTTGCAGTTGCCAAACTTCTTGGAACAAGAGCAACCCAACAAGCTGAACGAAAAAGCGACCCGGGTGAAACTGGCAATCGACGACGATCACACCGAAGAAATCATTCCCGAACGCATCCCCACGTTCGACATCTTGGGTCAGACCAAGAAGATCGCCAGCGCCGTCGACTCGGGCGCTTACAAGTGGGAAAAGACGCTGGAATCACAGAACGAACAATCGATCGTCCGTCGGCAAGATCCGAACCTGTTACCGCCGCTGGACCTGCGAACGCACGGCGTGCTGACTACGATCGCGATCAAGGGATCGCTGACCGCGGGCGATTATCCGCTGGCCCTTTTGGAACCGGCCGATCCGGTCGTGAAAGTTGAAAAGCCAAAGCGGCGGAAGAAAAAAGCTCGCCCCAACCCGATGATGGGTGGCGACTACGGCATGGACTCCAGCATGGATTACAGCATGATGAATGACATGATGTCGTCCGAACCGATGGTGGCCACGACACCCGTGCGAACGTTCGATGCCGACTTTGACTTCGGCATGCGTCCCAAAGCGGGCGAGGACAAGCGTTATCCGCGTCCGGCGCTCGGCCTGTTCATCGCCGGCACGGCGCTTCTGCCCCACCGCGAAATTTACGAAGCGTACGAACTGGCGCTCAAAGACGCCGATGCGTATGACCCTCGCCGTGACACGCCGGTCTATTTCAACTTCGAGGTTCAACGTGCCGATGTGACCGACACGCCCGTCGATAAGCTGACCGACGAAGACTGGACCAAGATTTGGAACATGAAACGTTACGCCGAATTGGCGGACGGTTTCTGGGCCGGCTTCGCCGACGAAATCGTCCCCGAAGATTACCGCGAAGATCAACTGACCCCTTGGATCCCGCCGGTCTTGCTGGACGATTATCGCCCGTATTCGACCCATCCCAAAATCCCGATGGCCACGCAGACGGAAATCGAAAAGCTGAAGGCGGAAGCCGAAGCTGAAAACGGCGCTCCGATCGAGGACTTTAAATTTAGCAGCGATGAAGACGTCAAACTGAACGCCCCCGGCATGCGAAGCATGGGACCGATGACGACCAGCGACATGGGAGGTGGATACGGCGGCTACGGCGGCAGCATGATGGGCGGCGGCATGATGATGTTCAGCCGCGGCAAGGTCGAACAGGATCCTGTCGAATACAAACTGATGCGGTTCTATGACTTCGCGGGATCCAGCATCTTTAAGAACGCGCCCAAGCAAGGTCGCACCTACGTTTATCGGCTCCGCTATTCGGTCAACGACCCGAACTTCCCCATCGCCGCAGCGATGCAGCCGAAAACCAGTTCGCTTTCACCCGACGTCGCGCGGCGAGTGATGGACAAGATGGCCGATGCCAAGCAAGCCAAGGAACGCGACTTCCAACGATGGAGCGAATGGAGTGCGCCGTCCGAACCGGCAACGTTGCCGCTGAGCGAAGAAGTCTTTGCCGGCCAGGTCAGTCCGGGTTCCACCGCGACGCTGACGATGGCGGGACGTTCGGTCGAGTATCAACGCGATGCACCAACGGCAAAGCTTGTCGTCTCGCAGTTCTTGCCCGACCAAGGCGCAAAGATGGCGATGGAAATGACCGTCACCGAGGGCAGCGTTTTGAACCAAAAGGCAGAGTTCGGCGACATCGTCGACCCGATCGCACTCGAAGTCCGAAAGCTGCCCAATCCCGAATTCAAAAGCAACTCGATCATCGTCGACTTGGACGGCGGTCGCGAATTGAAGATCGCCGAGGATCTGACCGAACCCAGCTTAGTGCTGCTGTTTGACTCGTCCGGTCAACTTCGACTGTCCGACGACGTCAACGATCAAGAGTTCTACCGGATCAAATCGTTCGCCGCCGAAAAGGAAGAATGATCGGGGGCGAGGACTGAGCCCAACAACCGTTTGCGGATCGATCGAACCACCCCGAGGACTCGAAACAGGTCGCCACGGTTTTTGTCCGCGTCGACGCGAACCAGCACCGAACAGATGGGCCAACCCGGTTCGATCACGGTTCCGTCGGCCGGAATGTCGGCGACCTGGACTTGATCGTTCAGCTCCGGTGCAATTGCTTGTAACTGAAATCTTAGCGGTTCCGCTTCGCGAGGGGCGTAGATCACTCGTTTGTACGTTTGCCGCTTCGGGTCCATCACCGACATGGAAGCCCGCCGCGGATCACGGCCGATCGCCAGCAGGCTGACCACATCGCCAATCATGCTTTGCTCGATTACTTCGCTGGAACCACTCCACCGCGGATTGATCTCCAACAACCATGGCTTACCCGACCGGTCGACGATCAAATCGATGTTGCAAAGCCCGATCACGCCCGTCCGCTGAGCAATCGCTGACCCGATGTCCGTGACCAAGCCCGTTAGATTCTGATCGATCGAAACCGGACCAAATGAACCGGCATACAGAAACGGCATCGGATCTTCGCCGCCGTGGCGATGAATCAGCGATCGGCAAACGCCCAGCAGCGTCACGCGATCACGATCGATCAACATCGTCACACCGTATCGCCGTCCCGAAATGTAGCGTTGGATCACGACATCGGAGCTGACGTTCGCGATTGCCGTATCGAGCCACGACACGCCGATGCCGCCCGATCCGGATCTTGGTTTGATGATCCAGCGACCGTCCGTCAACGGTAACGTTTCATCAATGTTTGGATCGTTCGGGGAAAAAGTGTCCGGAAACGACACGCCGCCGGCGCTGGCGATTTCCCGGAGCAACTTAGGCTGTTTCAATCGATCTTGCATCGCGATCGGTTTTTCCAGTCGGCAAGCGTGCCGGCCCAGCGTTCGCGACAGAGACCCCGGGTCGGCGAATCCACCGACGCATACGAGCTCCGCATCCGCGAACTCGTCTAACAACCTGGCCGCGTCGCCGGATCCATCCAATAACGCGAACCGATCGCACGCCGTGCGGCAATCTTGATCGCCGAATAGGTCCACACCGATGACGTTCAGCCCGGCTCGTTTGGCCGATTGGGCCGCGGCACGAATGGACGCACCGATCAGGATCACGGCGTTATGGGGTTGGACGGGTGGTTGCATCGTCGGTCGGGTTTGTTACGTTTTTGGACCAGAGGCCAGCCACCCACCGCCAATGTGTTCGAGTGGGGTTCCACCGCCGGCAGAATCCTCTCACTTTCCTCTCCACAGGTAACCTTGACAATGCACTTTCACGTAGGTGAAGCACTGGTCGGCGATGGCAACGAAGTCGCCCACATCGATTTGATGATCGGCAGCAAGAACGGGCCGGTCGGAACCGCGTTCGCAAACGCCCTGGCCACTCAAAGCGAAGGCCACACGAACTTGATGGCCGTCCTGGCACCCAACGTCGCCGTCAAGCCTTCGACCGTCATGGTGACCAAGGTCACGATGAAGGGCATGAAGCAGGTCGTGCAAATGTTCGGCCCGGCGCAAGCGGCTGTCGCGAAGGCCGTCGCCGATGCGGTTGCCGAAGGCATCATCCCCAAGGACCAAGCCGAAGACTTGGTTTGCGTCTGCGGCGTGTTCATTCACCCAGCCGCCGAAGACGACGAAAAGATCTATCAATACAACTACGAAGCCGTCAAGCAATCGCTCGTCAACGCGATGGGCAACAAGCCCAGCGCCGACGAAATGATCGCGCAAAAAGACACCGCGGCGCACCCGTTCAAGGGTTTCTAATCGCGGCCGCCTGAACCACATTTTATCGAAGCTTTCCGGTTCACGCCGGAAAGTTTTTTTATGCCTTCGCAAAGCTTGTCTCAATAATTGTTTAACCATTAGCCGCGGGCGTACTCCATCGCTGCGTGGGACGCCTTCGGCTGACTGTTAAACAAAAAACGGTATTTAAGCTGTCTAACAACCAAGCCGGACACCATGACCAACAAAAAAATCCTGATCCAGCTCGATACTGATTCACAGCCTAGCTCTTTCGATTCGGTGGTCGCAATCGATGCCGGCGTTGATCACTTGCTGCGGTATGAAAACGTCGAAGCCGCCACCGTCACGCCGATCGTTCACGGCGCCATGTTCACGCGAGGCGGCGACGAACTGAAACACACCGCGATCTTCGTCGGCGGCAGCAACGTGACGCCTGCCGAAAAAGTATTGAAGGCTTGTCAGAAAGCCTTCTTCGGCCCCGTTCGCGTTTCGTTGATGATGGACGCCAGCGGTTGCAACACGACCGCAGCCGCGGCCGTCGTCGCGGCGGCCCGTCACATCCACTTGTCCGGCGCTCGCGCCGTCGTGCTCGGCGGGACCGGTCCGGTCGGCCGCCGCGTCGGTCAACTGCTGGCCAGCGACGGAGCCGACGTGATCCTGACCAGCCGTTCGCTCGATCGAGCAAACGAAGCTGCCAAGCAAATTTCATCCTCGATCGATGATTTGCCGGGAACACTGACGGGCGGGCAAGCCGAGGCACCCTCCGAAATCGCCGACGTGGTCGCCGGCGCTGCGATCGTGATCGCTTGCGGCGCGGCCGGCGTCGAATTGATTGACGAAGCCACCTTGAAAGGTTTAGCGTCGTTGAAAGTCGCGATCGACTTGAACGCCGTCCCGCCGGCGGGCATCGAGGGCATCGGCGTGACGGATAAGGCGGTGCCGTTTGGCGCGGGCGTCGCCTACGGCGCGATCGGCGTCGGTGGACTGAAAATGAAAACGCACCGCGCCGCGATCGAATCGTTGTTCACGTCCAACGACAAAGTACTGGACGCGGCCGAAATTTACGCGATCGCAAAGTCGATCGGCTGAAAGGTTCTGACGTAGCTGAGCCCGCCAGCGTTCAGTCCGGTCTGAACCCTGGCGGGATCAGCTACGGAAACTCCGTCGCTTATTGTTCACACGATGCTTAGCATATCGTCTGGTCGCACCGGAGGGCGATCGATGGACACGCCTGCGGAAATTCGCGTGTGCTAAAATTGTGACTTCCTTCGATCCCTCACGCCGAGTCCCCCCCAAGATGCATCGCCCCATTTCGCATCGTTGGGCGTCCGGGGTCACCAAGCATTGGTGGTTGATCTTGCTGGTCTGGGTCGTCGTGGCGGTCGGGCTTCGCGTGTCCGCGCCGAAGTGGAACGATGTCGCCTACGACGGTGACTTTGATTACTTGCCGGCCGAGATGAGCAGCGTTGCGGGCGGACGGTTGCTGGACAAAGCGTTTCCGAGCGAACGGTCGCGAAGCCAAGTCGTCCTGGTGCTGGGCCGCCGCGATCAACCGCTTTCCAAATCCGACCAAGCGGTCGGCTGGGATTTGATGCGGCGATTGCATCACCGGTTGGGCGAGGTCAGTTGGAAACGCGCCATCACCAACGGCTACACCGGAGGCCCCATCGTCGACGACGCGGAGTGGGCACCCTGGATCGCGCTGGCCGAAGAAGCGTTCACGAACTCAATCGCCGTCGACGAAAAATTTTACCAGCGGATCGCCGACTCGGTCCCCGATGATCCGCCCACACCGACGCAGCCTCGGATGGCGATCGCGTACTGGGACCGCGGCAAGTTGCTCGAATCGATCGGCCAATCCGAAGAAGCCGTCGGCAAAGACTTCGAGGCCGCGTTGATCCTGATGCCGAACCTGCCCGAAGTCGCCGTCCCGATCCAGGATCGCGACCTGGCTGGTTGGGATTCGCTGTTGGATGTCTTGTCGTGGGATGACCGCGTGATCGGGTCGCGTCTGTCGCGTGACAATGTGCGATTGGCGGTCCTGCAGCTTTCCAGCGAACTGGCCGCGACCGGAAACATCGCCACCGTCGAAGCGGTCAAAGCATTGATCGACGACGTGATGCGGTACAGCGGCGATCGAAGCAAACTCGCCGTGGAACTGGGTGTTGAACCGGGCATCGAACTGTTGATGACGGGATCCGCCGCGATCGGTGGCGAGACCTTGATGGCGGCCCGCGACGCGATCCGGTACACCGAACTGATCACCGTCGTGATGATCTTGTTGATCTTGGCGGCGGTGTATCGAGCACCGCTTTTGGTCGCGATCCCGATGGTCTCGATCGGCGTGGCGGTGTTGGTGTCGACGTCGTTGGTGTCGCTGTTGACGTCGTGGTCGATCAGCGGCGCGGTGCCGGGATTGGACGTGCGAATCTTCACGACCAGTCGCATCTTTATCGTCGTGATCCTGTTCGGCGCGGGCACGGATTACTGTTTGTTTTTGATCTCGCGGCTCCGCGAAGAAGCCGCCAGAGCGCCCTGGCCGGTGGCTTGTCGAGCGTCACTGTCGGGTGTCCTGGGCGCGTTGTTCGGCAGCGCCATGACGACGGTCGTGGGGCTGGGCATGCTGTGGATCGCCAACTTCGGAAAGTTTCATTACACCGGGCCGATCATCGCGATCTGTTTGCTGGTCGGGCTGTTGGTTTGCACGACGTTGACGCCGGCGCTGTTGCGAGCAATCGGACCAGCCGCCTTCTGGCCGTCCAAGATCAACACCGCCGTTCCGCCAAACCTGTCCCTGTTTGGCGATTCGCGGCGCGACTCGGCGTCCAGCGGAATCTGGTCGCTGATCGCGCTCTGGTTGACGCGAAAACCGCGAACGACGTTGTTAATCGGACTGGTCATCCTGGCGATTCCCGCGGTGCATGGATTCCGCGGCGAAGACACCGTGACGTACGACTTCAGCAGCCAACTGAGCGCGTCCGCGGATAGCCGTCAAGGCTTGGACCTCTTGTCCGAACACTTCGACATCGGCGAAATCAATCCCGTGACCGTCTTGGTGGTTCAGCCCGAACCGATCGAGCGAAAGGAGTTTGAATCGCGGATCAAGACGCTGGCGAAAAGTCTGTATGACTTGGACGGTGTCTTGGCGGTCCGCACGGTCGATGATCCGCTGGGGGACTTTCCGCCCGATCGGGAAATGGGGTTTCTAACCAAGGACGCCTGGAAACGTCGGGCGCTGCGAAATCATCGCGTCGCCCAGCGTTATTTCTTTTCGGAACTTCCCGAGTTCGAGAACCGCTTGGCACGGTTGGACATCGTCGTCGACGGCGATCCGTTCTCGATCGAAACGGCCAACCGCGTCAGCGCGATCAAGTCGTACTTGGAAGGACAAACGATGGCCAGCGGTTCCACGATCGAGGCCGCCGATGTCCTGTTGGCCGGAACGACGCCCTCGATCATTGACCTTCGCAGCGTCACGTTGGAAGACAACCGCCGCATCAAGTTTGCCGTCGTCGTCGCCGTCTTCGCGGTCCTGTGGCTGGTGATCCGCCGGTTCGGTTTGTGTTTGTATTTGATCGCTACGGTGTTGATCAGCTATTACGCGACGCTCGGCTTGACGTTGATGTTTTTTCGATTCGCCTACGGCGACGACTTCGTGGGACTGGACTGGAAACTGCCGCTGTTCCTGTTCGTGATCTTGGTCGCGGTCGGACAAGACTACAACGTTTACTTGGTCACGCGGATCGTCGAAGAACAAAAGCGGTTGGGCTGGTTGGCCGCGCTCCGCCGCGCCGTCTCGCGAACCGGCGGCATCATCACCGCGTGCGGGCTGGTGATGGCGGCGACGTTCTTCAGCATGACCGCGTCGGCGTGGTTGCCGGCGATGGGTGGCTGGTTCGGGTTCGATTCGGGCAACGTCGTGTCGCTGCGTGGGATCGTCGAACTGGGCTTCGCGCTTGGCCTTGGCGTTTTAATCGACACGTTCTACGTCCGCACGATCCTAGTCCCCAGCTTCGTCGCCGCGATGGGCAAGCGAGCCGCTTAAGTGGTGTCCCGGGGTGACGGTCAACTCGCTCGGGCTCGCTGCCCTTTTTCCAGGCTAGTCTTTGTCGCCGCTGCGTGGCTGATGGATTATCCTGTCACGCCCCATCCTCTCCGATAAGAAACATCATGCGTTCCATTTTCATTGCGTTCATTCTTTTCAATTCGCTGCCCGCTATCGTCCACGGCCAAGACGCGGCCGACTCCGTCGCATCAATTGTCGGCGAACCGCTTTACAGCCGCGCGATCGAAAACTGGAGCGACGACATCGCAGCGCTGGAGAAGTTGGACAAGACCGAAACTTACGGCGACGACGCGATCCTGATGATCGGAAGTAGCAGCATTCGTCGGTGGAACGACATCGCGGTCGACATGGCACCCTATGAAGTGATCCGGCGCGGATATGGAGGCGCCAGGTACAGCGACGTGGCCGTGTTCGCGGACCGCTTGATAGAACCGCATCGCTATCGTGCGATGGTGGTCTTCGTGGCCAACGACATCGATGGCAAACCGGACGACCCGACCATCGACCAGATCGACCGCTGGGTCCGTCACGTCATTGCGGTTTCTCGCCAGCATCAACCGGACGCGCCCGTCTTGGTGATCGAGGTCACCCCGACGATGAAGCGATGGCAGCAGTGGGAGACGATTCGCCAAGTCAACTCGCGGCTTCGTGAAATCGCCTTGTCATCGCCGATGGTCTACCACGTGCCGACGGCCGAGCATTACCTCAACCCCGGCGGCATGCCACGCGAAGACCTGTTCGTCGACGATCGCCTGCACTTGAACGAAGCCGGGTACGCAATCTGGTCGCAACAGATTCGCAACCGGTTGAATGATGTCTTTCGGCTGATCGCAAAGTATCCCGCGAATTCGCAATCAGCATCGCAATGAGCGGATGGTTCAGTTTCATGATGACAAATCAGCGTTTCACGCACGCCGAAGCGGAGTGCTTCTTCTAAAGCAGTCGATTTCACGGTCTTTTCGACGTTGTGATCGGCGGAAGTCAGTTCGTACACTCCCTCCGATACCAGCATTTCGCTGGCAACCCGTTGTTGGAGGGATCCGACGCTTTTGGTCGGCACAGACGACACGACTGAACCACGACGCACCCGACTTTGGCGAAGCTCGCCAACGATCGGGGTTTCTGCTGCGCTGGTGCTGACGTTGTTGTCGCTTTCGATCGCGGTGTTGGTGTTCCCCATCCATGCACAATTGCCCGGCACGCAAACCGGACGTTCCGCCGACTGGATCAGCCCCGATCCCGTGATGGCAAGTGGCAACATCGTTCATCACTGGCGAACCGATTCGGGCGAAGCTTGGTGGTTGCGGGGTGACTGCGTGTTGCAGCACGACGGCCGGCGCATCGCGGGTGATTCGCTGTTGCTGGTCGCCGAAGGTCCATCTGGATCGATTCAATGCCGCGCGGTGGTCGAAGGCGCAATTTTGCCCGGCGGAAAATCTTCCGAACCGGTCACGATGTCGGTCCAGACGCTGGTCGATCCACGGGTCGAAGCGCCGAATTATCGCGGCAAGCCGGACGACGATCCGCCGCTGATGCAGATGCTTCCGGCAAGAGCTGTTGCCTCGCGAAACCCGATCGCGCAAGTTCAGTTCGCCGAGCCGAACTTGCTGCCGCCTGGAAACTTGCCCCTGCCAATTCCATCGTCGCCATCAAGCGGCCCGCCGCCGATCTTGCTGGACGATGGCGGAACGGCACGTAAATTTGAATTCACCGTCAACGGTGGTACTCGCACCATCGAACTGAAGCCCCGTGGGGCATCATCGGCGCTCGCCATCAAAACCATTGACCGTCCCGGGGCGAACGAGACCATCGTGATCGCTCGCGGCGGCGTGACGGTGTTGATCAACGACGTGACTGCCCAGCTTCCAAGCGGCGAATCTTTTGACTTGGGAACGATCGAGCTTTCGGCCGATCGCATCGTCGGTTGGTTGCCGCTGATCTCGAACCTGTTCAACGGATCGTCTCAGTTTTCAGAATCGCAGGGAGAGCTGTACTTGGAAGGCGACATCGTCTTTCGCCAAGGGGAACGGATCATCTATGCCGATTCCATGTACTTCAACGTCTCTCGCGAAGCCGGCATGATCTTGGACGCCGAAGCGATCACCACCGTGCCAGACTATCCCGGCGTCGTGCGATTGAAATCGGAAGTCTTGCAAGTCATCAACCGCGGCAACTATCGCGCCTTCGACGCCGCCGTCACGACCAGCCGCATGGGCGTGCCGCGATACTGGCTGCAAAGCGAACAGTTGCAACTGACCGATCGCGGACGCGTCGAGGTCGACCCGGCGACCGGAATTCAACGGACGGTGACCGAGCCGTACGTCGAAAGCAGCAACAACTTCGTCTACGTCGGTGGCGTGCCAGTATTCTATTGGCCGACGTTCGGGACCAGCCTGCAGCAACCGGGATACTTCGTCTCCGGTGCAAGCGTTGGTAACGACAGCATTTTTGGCACGCAGGTGCAGTTAGATTTCGACCTGTTCCAACTCTTTGGCATCGATGACGCCCCGCGCGGCGTCGACTGGGAACTGTCGACCGACTACTTCAGCGAACGTGGACCTGCCCTCGGAACGAGTCTGAACTACCGACTTCCGGGACTGCTTGGCGTCCCCGGTGACACGCAAGGCTTTTTTGATGCCTGGGGAATCGACGATAGCGGCCTGGACAACCTCGGATCCGACCGTCGCGAACTGGTTCCCGAAACGGATCTCCGTGGGCGAGCGATTCTAAGGCATCGCCAAAAAATGCCCAACGATTACGAATTCATCGCCGAACTGGGATACCTTTCCGATCGCAACTTCTTGGAACAGTACCTCGAAAACGAGTGGGACCAAGACGTCGATCATCGCACGGCCATTCGATTGCGAAAATACCTTGACGCGAACCTGTTCGATGTCAACGCCGAAGCCCAACTGAACGATTTCTATACTGAAACGGAGCGGTTGCCGGAACTTGAACACTACCTGCTTGGCGGATCGCTGTTGGGTGACCGGTTGACCTACAACCAACACAATAGCGTTGGTTATCAACGGCTGAACGTCGCCGACTTGCCGGTCAACGCGGCCGAGGCGGCGGAGTATTCGCCGATCCCCGGGGAAGTCGACGCCCAGGGCATCGTCGCCACGACGCGTCAACAAATCGCTTTGCCAATTCAACTGGGCGCGCTGAAAATTGTTCCCAACGTCATGGGCGAGGCATCGCATTTCGGAGAAGCGGCCGACGGCGATTCGCTGACCCGGTTGGTCGGGCAAGGCGGCATCCGCGCGACGCTTCCGATGTGGAATGTCGACCCGACGGTGCAAAGCAGTCTGCTAAACATTCGCGGTCTGGCGCACAAGCTGGAATGGACGGCCGAGTACTCGTATTCGGATAGCGATACGAACTTGGACGAACTGCCGCTTTACGATCCGTTGGACGACAACGCTCAAGAACAGTTTCGACGTCGCTTCATTCAAGACATTTATGGCGGCGCGTTGCCGCTGCGTTTTGATCCTCGGAACTACGCGTTCCGACACGGCTTTCAAAACTTGGTGGCCAGTCCCAGTGATACGATCGCCGACGACTTGCAACTGATTCGCTTAGGCCTTCATCAACGGTGGCAAACCAAACGCGGATTGCCGGGTGCGGAACGAATCGTTGACCTGTTCCAGTTCGATGTCGACTTGATGATTTTCCCGGAAGCCGATCGTGACAACTTTGGCGAAACGCTAGGTCCAGCGACCTATGACATGCGCTACCACGTCGGCGACCGAGTCACACTGCTGAGCGATGGATATGTCGACTTCTTTGATGACGGACTGCGATCGATCAGCGCGGGCGTTCGCAGCAGTCGACCCGGCGTCGGTGACTTTTACATCGGCTTGATGTCGCTGGAAGGTCCGATCAGCAGCACCGTCCTTCGCACGTCGCTGGATTATCGTTTGAATGAAAAATGGATCGCCTCGGGCGGTACGACTTATGACTTTGGTCAAACCGGAAACGTCGGGCAAACGCTCGCGCTGACTCGTATCGGCGAATCGGCACTGTTGCGGGTTGGCCTGAACGTGGACTCCGGCCGTGACAACGTCGGAATCCAGTTCGGCATCGAACCAAGGTTCTGGCCGCGACCAACACTGGGCCGAATCGGCGGCGCATTGATCCCGCCGCCGGGTGTCGAGGGATTGGAATGACCGGGCGCCCGATCGATGGGTGGAAGAAAAAGTTTATTGCCGCCGGAAACGGCTTCGCGATCGGCGTTCGAACGCAAAACAGCTTCTTGGTTCACGGGCCGATCGCGATCGCCGTCGTCGCGATCGCCGCTTGGTTGCGATTGGAACCGTGGCGATGGACGGCCTTGATTGTTTGCATCGGATCGGTGATCGCGGCGGAGTTGTTCAATTCGGCGATCGAGGAACTCGTTCGCGTGTTGCATCCCGGACGCGACCAGCGGATCGGTCGATCGCTGGACATGGCCGCCGCCGGCGTGCTGGTCCTTTCGATCGCCGCCGGGGCCGTGGGGCTGATCGTGATCGGACCGCCGTTGTGGAACCGCGTGATGGTCCCATGACCGAATCAAGTCATCGATCAACTGGTCTGATCGATCGCCCAAACGCGGTAGCCATCGCTGGCGTCATCGATGACGGACATCAAGATTTCCGGTTGGTCATAAGGGTGAAGGCTTGCCAGACGCTGCTTCAATCGCGGCCAAGCATCCATCGTCGACTTGATCGCCAAGCGATACTCGGTCGCAGATTGAATCTCGCCCGCCCAGCGGTAATGGCTGGAAACGGGCCCGTCGACCTGGACGCAGGCCGCCAGCGATTCGCCCACGAGTGTTTTCGCCAAGTGGTCGGCTTCCTCGGTCGATTCGACGGTTGTCCAAACCAAAACCAACGGAACTTTGGTGCTCATAATGAAGTGCCTCCTGGTCCAACAATCATCGTCCAACGATCATCGTCCAACGGTAATGGCCGAACGGTCATTTTGCAAACGCTTGCCAATCAAGTCTCTCGCTTCCTTTCCATCATCTCCTGTCCGTCCCATGTTTCTATCGTACCTACCGTCGCTCTCAAGTCGCTTGTCCGGAATGGTCTTGGCGGTGGTTTGCTGCACTTGGCCAATGGGGTCGGCAACGGCTCAATCAAAAACCCCGCGATCAAAAACGAATGACGCGTCCATCGAAATCGCAGACGCCCAGCTTTCGCTGATCCAGAACACGTTCGTGGCGTCACCAATCGCCGGTGTGGTCGCCGAAGTGTTTGTTTCCGAAGGCGACGAAGTTGAAGTGAACCGTCCGATGGTGCAGCTGGACGACGAACAAGTGCGAACTGAACGCGACGCCGCGCAAGGTGCTTACGAGGCCGCGCGACTGAAAGCCGAGAACGATATCGACGCTCGCTACGCCAAGCGAACCTTGGAAGTGCGCAGCCGCGAACTGGATCAAAGCCGCGAAGCGAATCGCGGGTTCGCCGGCGCGATCAGCGATACCGAAATTGCGAAGTTACAACTGGTCGTCGACCAAGCCGAACTGGCAATCGAACAGGCGGAGCACGAGTTGCAGATCGCCGCCGCCGCCGCGAACGAAAAACTTGCCGCCGCAATGATCGCGGAAGCTCGCCTGATCAAACACGGCATCGAAGCGCCGGTGTCGGGTCAAGTGGCGGAAGTCGTCGTCGAACCGGGGGAATGGGTCGAAGCCGGAAAACCAGTCGTTCGGCTGATCAAGCTCGATCCGATTCGCGTCGAATGTTTCGTCGACGGAAACAAGCACGGCTCCGAATTGATCGGTCGAGCCGTTCGGTTTGCTCCCTCCGGTGCAAACGCTGGTGACAGATCTGCGAGAGATGAAGTCTCCTTCGACGGAACCGTGACCTATGTCTCCCCCGAACTGCACCCCGTCACGGGGCAAGCCCGTTTATGGGCAACGCTAAAAAACCCGAACCGTTCGGCGCGGGCTGGCATGCGTGGTCGCTTGGTAATCCTGCCGGGTCCGTCTCCCGCGTCGAAGTGATCGGGGCACGTGCGGATGACTATCGCTAACGCATGCAGATTCCCAGATCGGCCAGCAGAGTTCCGGTAGCGGTGTTGATGTCGACCAGGGAAAGGGCATAACGGACGCGGTCGGCGTACAGTTGCAGCTCGCTGCGTAGGAGTTCTTCTTGAGCGTCCAACAGAAATTCGATCTGCAATTTGTCGGCGATGAACAATGCTTCCGAGGCGGCCAAGCGAGTCGCTTGCGCCTCGACTTGGGCCAGCGACGTTTCCATCGACGCATAGGCTGATTCGACCTCGGCGTGGGCGTCACTGATCTGATGCCGAACGCTTCGTTGTTGCTCGGCCAAGATCGCGCGTTCGCGTTGGATCTGCAACGACGCATGCCGGACGCCCGCCCGGGCTTGTCGGCGGCCCGCAACGACGCCCATCTCGACCCCGAACTCGAATTCTTGATGGTCGCCCGATAGCAGGTCGCGATAGGCGCTCGCGAACCGATCGCGACCTGCGTCACCGGTCAAGTCATCGCCAAAGCCGCGTGCCCGGTAGCGGCCGATCATGTCCAACTGCGGAAGCAAAAAATTCTTCGCCGCGATCAAACGCAATTCCTCTTGTCGAACTCGCAGCGATTGACGCGCCAGTTCGGTTCGGTTGGCCATCGCGACTTCCCACCAACGTGTCATGGTCGAAGACGAACCGGGCATCGACGGCGGGATCGACCGGACGGATCAGGCGATCGGCAATGACGGGCATGCCGATCATCTGACGCAATTGCCGTTCGACGACGAACAAACCTTGCGGACCGCCCAGCGTCGCTTGTACTTCGCGGCGATAGTTCAAGTATCGCGCGCGAGCCTGGGCTTCTTTGTTCGCTTCACCGCCGGTGACTTTCGCGTCGGCCTTGGCCAGAACGCTTTGCCAGGTGCGATGCGCGAGCGCTTCGGAGGCTTGCACGCTTTCGTAGTTTTCGTATTGTTGTTTCAGGTTCCAATAGACCGTGTACAGATCGCGAACGAAGGTGCGAAGTTCGATTTGAAACTCGGCGTCGGTGATTTGGTTATTCAGCCGCGCGATCCAAATGCCGTTTGAAAAATTGAAGCCCGGCCGCGCGTTCGGTCCGGCGATCAAGTTGAAGTCGCGCCCCGCCCCTTGCAGTAGCGGTTGCCGGATGCCGGCCTCGTAGAACGATTCCCAGTAATTCGGGAAACGGTTACCGACGCGATTGTTGTTGTCGTAATTGTGAATCGTGTTGAGCGAGACGACGCCGCCGCTGGTCAGTCGTTTTTGCAAGCCGGCGCTGGCGGCGGTGTAATCTTGCGTCAACTCTTGAACATCGCCCCCGAGCGTTGCGTTGTTGAAGACGCGATCATTGTTTTGCGAATTGACCTGAGCGTTCAGCCGACTGTCAAACTCCGCCAGCGCCGCCGACGGCCCAAAAAACGGATCGCTGACCGAAATCGCCGGATCGTAGACGGTGGTCACCGAAGCGGGATTTTGCAGAACTCGGATTCCCAGCGGACGAAGTACCGGACTGTTGGCGAGCGCCGTTTGCAACATTTCGTCTTCGGTCAAATCCCAAAAGCGATCGGGCTTCGACGTCGCGTTTCGCGGTTCGTTCGTTGCCGAAGCGTTCACCTCCTGCGTTTCCGAAGACGAGATTGCGGGGGCCGACATCGTCGCCGGCATCGAAGCTTCCAACATTGACGGATCGGCAAATCCGTTGGTCGATGGCAACCATTCCAATGTGCTGTCGGACGTTTGCATCAAGGATGGCGGCAACACGACATAGGAAGGGATCCCCGTCGATGCCAAACGGAACGCGGACCGATCGTCGTTGATCACTAACGTGCCAGAGTCTTCGTCGACGGCTCCTTCCGCCGCGCGAATGTCGTCACCCGGCGTGTCCAGACGCAGCACCGATCGCGCCGTGCCGCACCCAATGCTGGACATGGCCAACATCGCCGCCAAGCACCACCGGCGCGACGTCGTCGTAAGCGGTCGACTGGGAAGTGGCTTCAGCAATGTCACGGGTCCGTGCGTTCTCGTTTGTGAGCGTTGCCGATTCGGGCATCGTCCTGCAGTGCAAATTCGCACGGTAGGGGTATCGACGTGCAACCCGTGCCATCGACAACCTCCGGTCGCCGATCGTTTCACTCGTTTCAATCGGCACGACGAACCGGCGGTGAACGTGTAGTCGACGTTGATAAAGTGGGATAGGCTTGCCGTTTGTCGCGGTCGCGCCGACGATTCCGCGATTTTCGCTTCAATACCTTTCACTGATCGCTTGAATGAACGCATCGACCACTTTCCACCCAAGACCGTTATCGCTTTGGCGGATGATTGTCGCCGGCATCGGACATTCGTGGCGGATCAGTGCCGCCGTCGCGCTCGGCGTGGCGACGGCGACGGCGGTGATTGTTGGGGCATTGTTGGTCGGCGATTCGATGCGGGGCAGCCTGAAAGCGTTGACCATCGAACGGCTCGGCCGTACCGAATCGATGATCGCTCCGGCGGCATTCTTCGACTCGGCCGGCATTGTCACCGCTCCGGATGCAACGTCGGCGGCGCTCCTATTTTTTCCGACCGGATCAGTCGAGACCCGGACGTCAACGGGTGATCTTCGACGCGCCGGAAGCGTGCAGATCATTGGTTCTGACCAATCGTTCTGGGATCTCGATTCCAGCGGCGTGCGACCGACGACGCTGCCCGACGAAGACGGCGTCGTGCTGAACGCTTCGGCGGCGGCAGAACTTGGGGTAACCATCGGCGACGAAGTGACGCTGCGTTTGCCCAGCGAACAGGCCGTGCCCGCGGACAGTCCCCTCGGTCGCCGCGATATTCGTGGCGAAGGATTGCCGCGAATGAAAGTGCTGGACATCATCCCCGATCGCGGTCTCGGCCGCTTCGCGGTCTCACCCAGTCAAGCCGCACCGCTAAACGTCTACGCCAGTCGTGACCTGATCGCCGAAACGCTTGATCGCGATGGCCAAGCCAACATGATCCTGGTCGATAAAGAAATCGGCCAAGAAGACTTGTACTTGAACCTGGACGACTTCGGTTTGTCGTTGCGGTTAATCGAGCAAACGTTTTCCGGTGCCACCGAAGACGACTCGCCTGCGGAAACCATCTTTCGTTACGCGTCGCTAACGTCAGATCGATTGATGTTGCCCGCGGACGCAGCGGATCGTTTGGTCAATCAGCTGTCGCCCGTCGACGTGATCGAGTCGATGACGTACTTGGCTAATGCGATCGAACGACTCGATGACGCGGGCGAGGTGGTTGCGAGCGTCCCGTACAGCATCATCACGGCAATCGACCAGTTGCGATTCTCCGGTGCAAGCGATGGTGGCAGAGTCGACTTGGACTTCACTTTGCCAAGCGATAACGATCGCGGACAAACGATCCCGCTTGTCATCAACGACTGGACTGCAAAGCGTTTAGATGCAAGCGTTGGAACGCCGCTGCGGATCGCGTACTACGAACCGGAAGTCGAAAACGGCCGCGAAATTGAACGTTACTTTGATGCCGTTGTCACCCAAATCGTTCCCATCACCGAACCCGCGACGCCGTATAACCGACGCCGGGAAGCAACCTTCGACACGCCGCCGACTTTATTCAACGATCCCGGTTTGACGCCAACCGTGCCAGGCGTGACCGACCAAAATTCGATCAGCGATTGGGACTTGCCGTTCCCGTTGGAGCGGTCGATCGGCAACGAAGACGACATTTACTGGAACAATTACCGGCTGACGCCGAAAGCCTTTCTACCCCTGGCCGATGGACAACGCTTGTTCGGCAGCCGCTTCGGTGAAACGACGGGGCTCCGCATTCGGATCGATGAAAGTGAAACCGCGATGGCTGATCTGCAAAACCGAATCACACGGTTGCTCGATCCGATTCGCGACGATCTGGGCTGGGCGATTCGGCCGGTAAAGTCTCAACAGCTTGCCGCCAGTCGCGGGACGACGCCGTTTGACGGACTGTTCTTGGCACTCAGTTTTTTCGTGATCCTGTCGGCCGTGATTTTGATTGCAATGTTGTTTCGATTGGGCTTGGTCGCTCGCATGAAACAGTTCGGCACGTTGATGGCCGTCGGATGGACGCCTCGCCGAGTCGGCTTGGCGACGTTGGGCGAAGGCTTGGTGATCGCCGCGGTCGGCGGGTTGGTCGGCATTGCCGGCGGGATCGCCTACGCAATGATGGTGCTGTGGGCGCTGCGTTCGTGGTGGGTCGGGGCGGTGACGGTGCCGTTTCTGACGTTTCATTACCGATGGCAAAGTTTGATCGTCGGCGGATTGATCGGCTGGTTTGTCGCCGCGATCACGTTGGTGGTGACGACGCGATGGCTGCTAAAGTTCGACGCGCAAACGTTACTGTCGGGCCGTGACCTGGACACGACGGTGGATCGTCGTTCGAGACGCAGCAAGCTACCGATCGTGGCGGCGGTGTTGTTCGTCGCGGCCATCGGCATGGGCGTCGTGGGTACACGGTCAGGCGGACAAGCGGCCTCGGGCGGCTTCATCGGTGGCGGCATGTTGTTGCTGATGGCGACGCTGTCGTGGATCTTCCATCGACTCCGCAAGCCACGCCGGATCGCCGCGACGACGGCGACGTCTTATTCGCTGTCTCGGATGATCGGGCAAAGCGCATCGCGGCATCCGATGCGAAGCACGATGACGATCGGCCTGATGGCGGTAGCGTCGTTCTTGATCATCGCGATCGGAGCGTTCCGGTTGCAGCCGACCGACAAGGGCACCGGCGGGTTTTCCTTGTTTGGTGAAACGGCGGCACCGCTCTATCGCGATTTGTCAAGCCAATCGGTCCAGTCCGATTTATTGGGGCCGGATCGCGATGCGTTGGATGACGTCGCGGTGTTGCCGATGCGGCTTCGTCCGGGACAGGATGCGAGCTGCAATAACTTGTATCGGGCGACTCAGCCGACCGTGATTGGGGTTCCCGGTCAATTGCCTGCGATGGTCGAAGCCTCAAAAGCCAGCGGTGGATCGCTGGTCGGATTCGACTGGGTCGCGACGGCGGAACACGACGCGGCGGATTCGCCTTGGACGCTGCTGAACTCGCCCGCCACCGCAACCGAGTCCGATCCGATTCCGGTTGTCATTGACCAGAACACCGCGATGTGGAGTCTGCAGATGACCGGCGGGATCGGCGAAGTGCAATCGTTTGAGTATGAAGAGGGAAAACCGATTTACGTCCGAGTCGTCGGTCTATTGTCCAATTCGATGTTGCAGGGACGATTGATGATCGGCGAAGAAAATTTTGAAACGGTGTTTCCCGATATCAGCGGCTATCGCGTGTTTCTGATCGACGCACCCGAAAATCAGGCCGACCGCGTTGCGTCGGTGCTGGAGAATCGACTGGGTGATCTAGGCATGGACGTTTCGCAAACCGACGCCATTTTGGCGGGCATGCTGGCGGTCCAAAACACTTACTTGAACACGTTCCAAAGCCTCGGCGCGCTCGGGTTGCTGCTCGGGACGGTGGGGCTTGCGGTCGCGCAGCTTCGCAGCGTCTTGGAACGTCGTGTCGAACTCGCCGTGATGCGAGCGATCGGATTCACGCGTCAACGACTTTCCATGATCGTGCTAGGCGAGACCGCGTTGCTGTTGCTGATGGGCATCGGCTGCGGAGCCGCCTGCGCGATGATCGCGATTTTGCCGTACTCGCTTCTCAGCGGCCTGCGTCCGCCGGTCGTCGGACCGTTGTTGATCGTCGCGGGCATCATCGTGTTTGGCATGATCGCGGGATTGGTTGCTGTTCGCCGCGTCGGCAAGATGCCACTGCTCGAATCGTTGCGGGCGGAATGACGTGAGTGTGATTCAGCGGGCCATCGTGCCCGATAATTTCGACTCATCGACCCAGCTCGCCATCGATGAAGCTCTGTTGATGGCGGCCGAAGAAGGCCAGCTCGGTTCGACGATTCGTTTCTGGCAATTCGATCGGCCGACCGTGGTGCTGGGCCGATCGTCGCGAGTCGAATATGAAGTCCACCGCGACTTCTGTGACGCCCACGACATCCCGATCCTGCGTCGGTGCAGCGGCGGCGCCTCGGTGGTTGGCGGACCTGGCTGTCTGATGTACAGCGTCGTGCTGAGCTATGAAACGCAGACGGAACTGCAAAAGATCGACGTCGCGCATCGTTACGTGATGTCGCGAGTGCTAAGTGCCAGTCAGGCGTCGGTCGACGATGCCGTTCGGCCAGAGGTGCAGTTGCAAGGCATCTGCGACTTGACGTTTGCCGATCGCAAGTGCTCGGGCAACAGCCTGCGAATGGCTCGGCATCATGTCTTGTATCATGGCACGATCTTGCACCACTTCGATTTGGAACTGCTATCCGAGTGCTTGGCCGGCGCACCCGGCAGCCCGAATACCGACGCGGCAGATCGCATGGCTGCTTCGTGACCAATGTGCCAGTTGATCCGCAGCGGTTCATCACCGCGATGGGAGAAGCATTTCACGTCGCAGGCAGCATTGATTTGTTTGTAGGCGATCACGCAGCAACGTTTTCAGCTCGTGTCGAACAACTTAAACGCGACCGATACGACCAAGCATCCTGGCACTTCCGACATTGAAGCACTCATCCGATGCTAAGTCGTCGCGTCTCCAGGACGTTTGATTTGCTCGACAACCCTGACGGCGTTGCCTTCTGGTTGGATGCCGCTGCCGTATTGCTTTGCATACGTCTGGGTCGCTTCGGCCCCCAGCAACACAATGATCGCGGTGTAGTAAACCCATACCAGCAACACGGCAAAGGAAGCCGCCGCGGCACCCAACTGGGCTCCCGGTTCGCTGTAGCTGAAGTAGACCTGCATGGCGAAGCGGCCGATCAAGAATAGCACTGTCGTGATCAACGCGCCGACGAAAACGTCTTTCCATTGCACGATCGCGTCGGGCATGTACTTAAAGATGGCGGCGAACATAACCAGCACGACAAAGGCCTGAACAGAGAAGTTGATGATGCCGCCGAGCGTGCCAGATACGCCAACCATCTCGCTGAACCCTTGCAAGATCGACGAGACCACCAATGACACGAGCAGCAAGAAGCCGAGACCCAAAATCATACCGAACGAAAGCAGTCGTTTGCCAGCCATGTCTAACCAACCGGCCTCTTCGGGATCAGGCTTGACTTCCCAAACCTGGTTCAAAGCTGCTTGCAGTGCCGCCACGACGCCCGTTGCACCGACGATGATGCCGCCGAAACTAAGCAGTGTCTTCCACCATTTGCCGCTGGCGTTTTGATTGTTTTCCAGGATGGTCGAAATCTCTTCGGTCGCCGCGTCGTTTCCGATCATCTGCGACGCCTGGCTCTCCAGCATGCCCTGAGCCCTCTGTTCGGCATCCTCACTGTCATACATCACCGACAAGCCGAACGTCAAAATCGTCAGCAGCAAGTACAGGAGCGGCGGCAACGCAAACGCGGTGTAGTACGCGAGCGCCGCGGCAAGCGTGGTGCAACGATCGTTGGAAAAGTCGGCGAAGGTCTGCTTGATGAAGTTCATGCGAGTTGAGTTCGGGTTCGGTTTGGGGTCTCAGTAATCGTTGGCAAATCGAATCATCAAATGCGGCAGAACCAACGTTTTGGCGACCAACCAATCACTTTCCTGATATCTGAGTGATCTTGATGGCTGCGGGTCTTAGGCCTCGTTCGCTCGACATTCTTGTTCAACGAATCTGCCCCTCTATTCAATGAATCTGCCTCGCCGCACGGAGATGGCCAGCAAAATCACCGCACCAACGACCGACCCGATCCAACCGCTCGACTGCACGACGCTGCCACCTTGCAGCAGAAATCCGATCGCTCCGCCAACGAACGAACCCGCGATGCCCAGCAACGTAGTTCGCAAGCAACCCATCGACTGCGGTCCCGGCACAAGGCCGCGAGCGATCAGACCGACCAGCATTCCAAAAATGATCCAGCCAATGATCCAAAACATTCTCGTTCCATTCGCTTTTTGATGTGTTCTTGTCGGACGACTGCGTGCATTCAGCGAAGCGCATTCCGACCAAGCACCTCGCATGCCAAATTTTGCTTCCGTCCGCTTTCTCAGATTCACGGAAATCGTGGTTGCGCAGCATCACCATGTCGCCCAACAGATTGCGTATCGCAACATGATCCGTGCTTTAAAGTAATGCCAGAATGATTGGTAACCGATCACTGCGAGCAACCTGGATGCTCGTCGACCGGATTGCCCGCCCACCGACCACGGCAGGGTCGGCGCCATGCCTCAACCGCTGCAAATTTCGGTTTGATCTTAAGTCGGACGCATTTGGTACGCCGACTGCATTTACGTTGGGCATTATCGGTCGTTCAGCTTTGCCCATCCGCCTGATTTTCGGGCGTGGTAATTCGGCAACCTGATTGAACCCTCCTCTTCACCAAACGTCACGCTCGAAGGAATTGAAACCATGGCGACAACAACGACTGACCACGACATGATCCGGCAATGGGTGCAGGAACGGGGAGGTGTTCCCGCGACCGTCGAATCAACGGCCGATTCCGACGACGGCGTCGGCGTGCTGCGGATCGACTTTCCTTACGGGGACCGTAATGACGAGCTGTCGACGATTTCCTGGGAAAACTTCTTCGCGAAATTCGACGAATCGAATCTCGCTTTCCTGCACGAAACCGAAACAAGCGGCGGTGAGTTAAGTCGATTCTGCAAGTTCATTAGCCGCTAGTGTTCATGACGGCGTTGATCGATATCACGCGTGTTTCGCTCACGTCGGAAGGGCGCAGTTTTTTGGCACGGGTTTTTTCACACGACTTCGTTGCGGATGGCAATCACGAAGCCTGATGCCATGCAAGATATCACGAGCTGACGCGCAGCTTGGTTCGCTAGTCCTGCTGACAGGCAAAACGTTTGAGGAAGGCAACAGCGGCGTGCTCGTGCCACCGCTGGCCGTCGCGGGAGTAAAATCCGGTGTGCCCACCCGACACAGCCATCGCGGGGAAAAGATGTTCGTTGACGCCCCAGTCCACTCCGTCAAAAACATCCGAATCAACAACCGGATCGTCTTCGGCGTGCAGTAGCAACGTCGGCTTGGCAATCTGGCCGATGGTATGAATGGCTGAGTTGTCACGATAGAACTCGACCGCTCCGTCGTAGCCCAAACGCTTCGCAGTGAACTTGTCATCCAGCTCCCAAACGGACGCAGCATCCGCGACCACTTGCCGTTCATCCGCGGATAGCTCCGCCGAATCGCGAAGCAGCTCCGTTTTCTGCTTCCTCAGCAAGTAACGATCAAACAAGCGGTTGGAACCAGTTCGAAGGTTGCGAGACGTTACCTCCATGTCTATCGGTGCCGAGATACTTACCCCGACATCAAGAGCCGATTCTTCACCCGTCTCCGCTAAGTACTTCAACAGCAAATTAGCCCCCAAAGAGAACGCGACCCCGAATATCCCGTTAGCAATCCACTCGGATCGTTCGTCCCTCAAGTAGTCGACCAATCGCCGGATGTCTTCGGTGAACCCCGGATGGTGAAAATACTTGCACGACTCCGCACTCCGCCCCGCGCCGCGATGATTCCACAGCAGCACCGGATGACCAGCGTCATGCAAACGCTCCGCCATCGACCGCATGTATCCGCTTAACGCGTTGCCGCCCATGCCGTGAAACACAAGGACCAACGGCTTGGACTTCTTTCCCGCGTCATCAGCCGGAAAGTAAAACCCGCTCAGTTTATCGGGTGGAGTGTGATCGTCCGGCACCGAGATCGTCACCGCATTCGGACAACTCTCAAGTGAAAAGTCAGGACGAAGCATCTTGATTGAAACGGTCTGCAACCATCCGCCACGAACCACCGGATGCGGGTCAAACGGCGGTAACGAATCCAATTTCCGAATCGCGGCGTGTTGTTCGTCCTCTCGATGATTGCCCATGTGAACGTTCGATACGCAAAGCACATACCGAAGCACCCTATCCTGAAGCGCCTATCCTGAAGCGCCCTATCCTGAAGCCAAGTGCGGCATTCGCTAAAGAAGCCGGTCGAGGACGGTTATCCGGCAACCGTGAGATCCGTGTCATCCGCTGATCGACTGATGGCGCACCACTTGCGGCGCACGCCACCGGAACGCGTGAGCTTCCGCGAAAGCCATCACCTTGAAAAGGAAAAACAAAGACGGATCGCAAAGAAGCGGCCGTGGATCAATGCGTGGACAGCCTGGAAGACGCAAGCAAGACCAAAGCGGTCGCGATTGGAGGTGCATATTGCAGCTTGCTTTAGCATCGCGTGATCAATAAGTGACGGATTTACCGTAGCTAATCCCGCCAGGGTTCAGTCCGGTCTGAACCCTGACGGGATCAGCTACGTCAGTTATTGTTCACCGAGTGCTTAGCCACGTCGTGGCGACAGATACGAGCCAGGGGGTGAACCGAACGAGCGACAGCGAGGATCGGTGGAATCCCTAGTTTTCGCTTCAACGCACATCGCGATATACGCCCGCGATTGGAGGGGATTAGCAACGAATAGGCGTTCCCCTCAACCAAGATCGCTGGACAGTTCGTGGCCAAAGATCAATTCTGCTTGGTGGACGGCGTGCCGCCAAACATTTCACTATGCTTGGTCTAGCCAGCTTCCTTTCGCCGCAAGAGACACCGACCATGGAATACATCCGACAAGTTTTCGCTGAGTTCGGGAAGAATCGCTGTACGACGCTCGCTGCTGCCCTCGCCTACTATACCGCGTTCGCACTGCCACCGCTTTTGTATCTGTTGATGACGATACTGACCTTTGGAATGTCGGTCGCCTACGACAGTAAGGAGGCGGAAGAGCAAGCAGAAAAACTACTCGAAAACCAAGTCGCTCAGATGATGGGCAACGCGTCGGCGTCGGAGGAAATCGGGAACATTCTGGATAATACGCAACAATCATCAGGCCAATGGTGGAAGACCATCTTAAGCTTTGTCGGCATTCTGGCCGGGGCAACCGGAGTGGTTGCGGCTCTGCAAGACGCACTGAACCAGGTTTGGGGCGTCAAGCCCGATCCCGAAACGACGGGCATCATGGACACGGTTTGGAAGCGAGTGATCTCGTTGGCAATGATTCTCGGGTTAGGCTTCTTGCTGCTCGTTTCATTGGTCGCTTCATCCATCCTTGCGGTCGTTGGTGACCGCGTTGGAAGCATGGTCGGCTTGTCCGAGACCGCCGTCACGGCAACCGACTTTGGCGTTCAAGCGATGGTCGTATTCGTCATCTTCGCCGCCATCTTCAAGTTCATGCCGGATGCGAAAGTCCAATGGTCGGATGTGTTTATCGGTGCAGCGATCACAACCGTCTTGTTCTTGGTCGGCAGATTTGCGATGGAAATGTACTTCTCGATCAGCCAACCTGGCGCACAACTCGGATCGGCGGCGGCTTCGCTGGCGGTGCTATTGGTGTGGGTCTACTACACGGCGATGATCGTCCTGCTTGGTGCTGAAGCAACACAGGTTTATTCGGTGCGGTACGGCAAAGGCATCCAGCCGGAACCTTATGCTGTACGAGTGGTGCAAAAGGTTGAAAGTCATGGCACTTGCAGTGAAAACCGTGACTGACGCCGGCGCGATGGATGACTCAGATCACGCCTCAAATGAGACAACCGGCTCTGATGCAACCAAGGGGTTGCCAGAGTTGCCGTCGTCGACCTTCCGCCAGACAAAGGCTTTTAGCGGTGGAAGGTTCATTGCGATATTTTCACTTTGTGCAGGTCCGAACAGCGGTCGGGCGTACTTTTGAATGTCAGGACGCACTTGATAGGCGATGAATACCCCGTCAGGGCGCAACACTTCAAAGATTGACTGGGTGATTTCTCGGGCAACCTGGGCTGGTAGAAGACTGAACGGGATTCCCGATACGACCACATCAGCCTTGCCAAAATCCTGCTCGACGACCAAGGAGACCAAGTCCAATGCGTCCGCAATCACGACACTCAAGCGAGGGTCATCGATTTGATACAGGACATCGGCAAACGCCTTTGACTTTTCAATCGCCAGAAGCTTTGAGTCTTTTCCCATGCGATCAAGTAGCGCCGTGGTTGTCCCACCTGCACCGGGGCCAAGTTCAATGATGCGGGCGGCCTCATGGACGCAGGTCCGGTTCGCAATGTGATCCGTCAAATATCGTGAACTGGGACAGATCGTCGCCACGTTGGAGGGGTCTCGGACCCACGCTTTCAAAACGCACCATGTTCGCGTGGCAAATGAGGGTCGATACGAGGTGGTCAAGAGGTCGGACATCATTGTGTTTCCAAGGAAAAAAAGATGCTCATCCGAGCGATGTCCATTCCCTAGCAAGCAGCGTGCCAGGAGTTGGTCTGCGGTGAGTTTACGTGCCTCCGGACTTCTAATTTGGATCGTATGCACACCTATCCAGATGCTCGCACGTGTTGGTAAGACGCGACAACGTAGAAAACGGGGTAGGACAGCGACAAGAGGATCAACTCCGGGGGGGTGCTGGGATAATTCAATGCCAAGATCGCGATCAACGAAAGTGTCCACAGTATTCCACCAACAAGGATCGGTTTCTTCCAGGGCGGTGGTGCAAGGTTCGGGTAGATCACCCAGACCGGACTGACCGTCAGTGCCGTCAAGATCCATAAGGAGATTGCCGTCACCCACGGGGACCATTGAACGCTGAAGGCACCCGCGTAGATCGCGTACAAATTCCAATAAGACGGAAACCCTCGAAACACTCCGCGGGCCTCATCCTTCGCCTGACAATGTGCAAACCCGAGCAGGCTGGCCGCCATCGCGAAGACCACTGTGAAACCCAACCCCAGCGGCATCCAGTCCATCCGCCAAATTAACATCAGCGGAATGAACGCGAACGTTAGATAGTCTAATAAGTCATCGATCGTCCGACCGTCGATGCGGGGCGAGTTCACCTTGACGTCGAGGCGTCGAGCAAGCGGACCGTCCACGGCGTCGATCAAAGTTGTCAGCAGGAGGTATAAGAACACCACTCGCGGATCGCAATCGGGCTGCCCGATTTCACGCATGGCCAGCGCCGCCGGCACGATGCCTGAGGCAGTCAAAAGGTGAACTAGGAAGGCATAACGCTTCATCGGCTCGCCGCTTTCAAACCTGCATCGAAAAAAGCCTCGCTGGAAGAGCTCCAGCGAGGCATGCAATTTTCTAACCTTGGACGCCGAATCTATTCATTCGACGAATCAAACAGACGCGTGGGCTCTTCGCCGATCACTTCCTGTTGCAGCATCTTGCTGGTCAATGCGGCTTCAAATCTAGCGTTGCCGGTTCCGGTCGGCTTAGCCGTCACGGTGAACTCGGCACGATCGCCCGGCTCCATCGACTTGATCGGGGCGAAGCGAACCTCGCTCCCTTCGTTGGTGACATCGGTCGGTCCGTCGGCAGAATCGAATTTCAAGTTGCTGGGCAACTTTGCGACTAACGTTACGTTTTGATCCGGTGCATCACCTTCGTTCCAAACTTGAATGGTGTACTGGACCATCGATCCGTCCTTGACCGGGTCTTCATCGTCGACCACCGCAAGTTGCAGGGCTGGCAAACGAACGATCTTCACCGTCGCCATCGCCATCGCGGTCGTTTTCGCGGTTGACTTGGCTTGGTCTTCGGCCGCATCCACGGTGCAGGTGTATCGAGCAACGACCTTGGTTGGCAACTTGTCCAAATTGTCGGTGCGGATTGCGTAAGTAAATTCGGCCGTCTGACCGGCTTCAAGGCGATCGATCACGAACGAATCGTTTTGCATCTGCAATTCATCACCGGACGATTGACCGTTTTTCGCTTCGCCATCCTGACCGCTCGCGGCGTTGCTTGCCGCCATCGTCGGCTCACTCGATGTACTTTGTTGCCGACCGGTCGACGAGTCATTCGAGGAACTTTGCTCGATCGACACTTCTCCCATGTCCGCCATATTGGCTTTCGATGGGAAATGAACGGTCACGTTGACTGCTTCTGCAGCAACGTTTCCGGTGTTGGTGATCGTGGCGGTGAACTTGGCCAAGTCATCGCCATAAACTCGCGACGGGCCGTTGACGTTAGCAGTCAGGTCGGCTGCAATCACGTTCGTCGTCGTTTCCTTGCTGCGACTTTTCAAGTCGCTATCGCTGGCCTTCGCAACCGCTCGGCTGCTGAATTTTCCTGGCTTTTTCGCGTAGACGCGTGCAACAAACTCGCGGGTCTCTCCGGCGGCCAAACCATCGACCGGGAACGACAGCTCGCTGTTTCCTTCAATGGTTGCCAACCCCTCACCGAGCGAATCGGTGATTGTAAACTTGCCTACGTCTCCGCTCCCGCTGTTTTTGACCTTGTAGCTCAGTTCAATCACGTTGCAACGGTTAGATTCTTTCGGAGCGTTCTTGGTCAGTTCCAACTGCGGCTTTACGACTTGACTGGTCAAGCACATCGCCGGCGTGTAGCTTGCGATTTCAAGGCAACTTCGCAGTTCGCCTTCTTCATCGGCCGATGCCTTGACAACAAACGTGCGGCTCTCGCCAGGCTTAAGCGTCGAGATTGACATCTTGCTTTTTGAATTTGACGATTGACCTTCGCCAGACTTGTCAGTCGCCGAATTGCCTGTGCTTCCGGACTGGTTGTTTTCTTCGTTGCCTTGGCTGCTATCTTGCTTTCCTCGCATCGACACCGATTCAACGGTGAAGCCTTTTGCTTTGCGTTGCCTCAGCTTGATATCGTGCAAGATGATGTTGTCCGCCGAATTGATGACTTCGACGTTGTAAGAGAATTGTTCTCCGACCCGAACTTCTTTGGGCATGTCCGCCTTTAGCATCAGCAAACCATCGCCGGTTTGCATAGAATTTTCGGCTTGGGCGGTGACACCGACGGAAAGGGTCAGAATGGCGGAGCAAACGATAGTTCGCGACGCCTGTCGAATGGCTTGAAGCATGGTAGTGGACTCCCGTGCGAGTAAAAAAATACGAGCGATGGATTCGCTCGTCGTCGTGGCGGTGGGCCGCAATGCCCATGCCAAAAGATGGAAGTCGGCCGAATTGCGAAGCGTGTTCGTTGCCTGACGAGTCGAAAGGCATCTGACATTTGATTGTCTTAAAGTCTGGAAGTCTGGCCTCACTTGAAGGCACGCTGCTGTTTCGGTGTGGGCTTTGCATAGCCTGTGATCTTTGCATAGCCATTGAGCTGTCCCAACTCAGAAATTCAAGCTGGCAACGGAGTCACTTGGCCCCAGGCATCAACATCGAAGGAATGACCATGCAAACTGCTATCGACATCATTTTGTTCATGCCGCTAGCCTGCTTGGTCGTTGGTTCGCTGCTGAGTCTTAGCTCACGCCCGCACTGGATCATTCGAGGCTGGGACTTCCCAAGAGTGCAGGTTGTCGTGATCGGGTGGCTCTGCGCCGGTCTCGCGATCCTTGCGAAATGGCTGACGGACGACGAAGGCGTTTTGCCGAATTGGGCCTTTTACGGACCCGCAGTCGGATTGACCTTCTGGCACGGCTTCCGAATCATTCCATACACACCGATCTATCCCAAACAAGCGAAATCGACCAGCCTGGCCGACAAGCGGTCACGCATTGATGATCCGGCAACGATCCGCATGGTCGTCTCCAACGTTGAAATGGAGAATGACCGTTACGAGATGTGGACTGAGCAGATGATGGAATCCCGTCCCGATATCCTAGTCGCGTTGGAAGTGAATGAGGCTTGGATCAGTGCAGTTGAATCGTTGATGGAGCGGTATCCCTATCGAATCATCGAGCCACAGGACAATTGGTATGGAATGATGATGTTGTCGCGGTTTCCAATCACTTCGTACCACGTTCGGCACTTAGTGGAAGATGACATTCCCTCGATCGATGCTCAGGTTCAACTCGATGATGGACAGTCCGTTCGGGTGATCGCCGTTCATCCCCGCCCACCCGAACCCTGGCATAGCAATGATGCGACCGCTCGCGACGCGGAATTGACTTTGTGGGGTGACGAATTGATCGACGAGGATCGGCCCACCATCATTGGCGGCGATCTAAATGATGTTGCTTGGTCAGCGACGACGCGGCTGTTTCTGCGGACTAGCGGCATGCTGGACCCTCGCCGCGGCCGCGGTTTCTTCAACACTTTTCACGCAAACCACTGGTACCTTCGCTTCCCACTCGATCACATCTTCCACTCTTCGGATTTCACGGTCAGTCGCGTTGAACGCTTGACCTATGTCGGCTCCGACCACTTTCCCATGCTGATTGACTTGCGGCTAGAACCGCGATGCAAGGAAGAACACGAAGTGCTGGAGAAAAAGGCGGGGGACAAAGCCGAAGTCCAAACACGGATCGACCGGGCGAAGGAAGATAACACGACGAATGGCGAGGCGGTAAGCGGCCGAGCATCGGCCTTCATCTCTTGAAAGTCAAGTCGTCATTCCCATCGCCGTCGAAGCGATCGTTCAGCGGGACGAGGAAGATAAGGTTGCTCAGCTCTCCGAGCTGATGGCGTAGGGCATCGCTATCAGCTCGGAGAGCGGAGCGACAATTTCCAACAATCGGCAAGCGTACTGGCATCCCCTGCGGTGCTGCTTCGAGGCGTTTTCGCTTTCGAGCTGGACAGGCCCATCAGGCTGAATAGGCACCCACCACAGCGACCCCGATTCAAGAACGAACGACCTCGCAACCGATCAACCAAGTTCCGAATCCTCAAAGCTACTGTTCATCGGGAACTACTGCGATTCTTATGAATCTTAAGCCTGGAAGCTCGCCTTGAGTCCACGATCTGCAAAGCAGAAAGATGAATTATCGTGCTCTACGAAGCTTCACCTCGCCATTGTTGCCTTGAGTGCGATCGAAGCATGCTCAGCTATCATCTGCCGCGCCGTCGCTTGCGATAATCCTGTCTGTGAATTTCGGGGGACAGAGCGCGAATCGCCCAATTAAGAATAGGATTTTTAGATGAACAACCTGCATGCCGTCGGCGATCCCTGCGTTCAGATACGCGGTGTTGGTGCCGCCAATTGAAAGTGAGCAGCGTTCGGGTACCGCCGTTAGTCCATGGTTGATCCGCTGTTTGCCGCATTCGATGTTATCGCACACAATGCTTATTGAAACTGCCGAAGCATGTTTTGCAATTGCTGATTGTCAGTCGCATCCATCGCGACGCTGATATTGGCTCGCAGCTTTAACACTGCATCATTGGCTCGCAGCATCAGATTTTCTTGAGTCGTGAACCGTTGCCACACCGCTTGATTTGCATCCAAGTGAAATTGCACCCAGTTGGCGTCCTGGGCGTGCTGGGATCGCTTGCTCGTGTAGCGGTCGAGATTGGTGCGTGATGACCGAGCCGTGACGCTCGCGGGACTTCGCGGGGAAGAAACGCCACTCGCACTTCCAACTTTGGCCTGACGTGCCATCGCCGCAATCATCTCATCCTCACCATCAACGACTTTGGCAGGATTTTGTCGATTGATGTCGTCATCGCGATCACCACGATTGACGCTTTGGGGATTCGTCGCGTACATGCCGAGGGGATTATCAACATCGTAATCCACATCTGGATCATAGTCGTCCGCGTCGTAAATCGAATCTCGCGAGTACGGCATGGTGGCCGATCGCGTTTGCGTTTCGCGATAGCTGATTCGGCCAGCAGTTCGCGTCCCCATCCCAAGTCGGCCTGCGGCGGCGGCGATCGCGCCTTCTACACCATCTTCGATGGCGTCGGCACGATTGCGTGCTTCGTTGGGCGTCTCGTCGATGTAGTCGTCGACGCGATAGTGATCGACGTCAAGCGTTACTCCTTCACCTGTACGCTCGTCATCCAAACCAGGGTCATCGCGGCCGAGTGGCGTTTCAGTGTCGAAACGCTTGATACTTCGGTCCAGGACCGGCTCCGCTGGTTTCTGATTTGGCATTCGTTCGGCGCGCGTTGGCCGAGTCGCTACGTCGCTGCGGTCCGTTGATTCTGCATCGTTATTGTTCAATCCCATCGACTCTGCCAACGCCGCACCAACTTGTTCGGGGTCCGGCAAGCCCTCGCTCGTGTCGCTGGTATTGCTGGCATTGTTGGTGTTGTTGATTTTGTTGCTATTACCGACACCTGCCCGTACCTGCTTCCACCCAAATGCTTCCATGGCTTGCAGGGTTTCTGAAGATTGCTGCGAAAGGCGGTTGAACCTTGCGATTTGTTCAGGTGATTCCGCATTCTTCGCTGCTTCTTTGGTCAACTTGGCCGCCAAGCTGGCGTCGCTCCAAATGATCCCCGCCAATGCCCAGTCGCTTATTCGCGACGGGTCCCCATCGGGCACCTGCGACGGATCCTGGGCATAGGCTGCGTTGTTTAGAACGATCGACCAAACGATCACAGTGATAATGCGTAGGTTTTTCATGGGAATGGCTTTCGTCGTTGATGGGAACGCGATGTTCAGAAACGGAAAATTGCAGCAACTACGGCATCGCCGCCAGGCATCGAGCCGGAAGTGCATTGCATGACGTCGCCACCACCGCGCAGGGTTTCAATGACGGCTTGATTCGTTTTTTCACTGTGTTGGTCGTGCATGCAAACCATCAGTGAGTCGACCTTTCCTGACTTCGCCGCCTTCAAGACTTCATCGAGATCGTGGGACGCCTTGTCATTGGCCAGAGAGGTGCCGAATCGTTCACGGAAGCCGCCGCGATCCGCCGATAGATGCGATGCAACGGCCTTGGCCGCGTGTTCGCGGAGTTCGTCCGCCGACCATTCAGCGGGGCTTCCCATGACCTGTGCGTCGACTTGAACCTTCGTTGTTGCCTCAAAATGCCCGGTGACTTCGCTGGTGGCGACGACGACGAGCGGCAAGCCGGTGTTATAAACCGCGGCGGCGACGTCGTCGCCGACAAGAGAAAGGTATTGATCGCGATCGGCTTCGATCTTGTCTTCTCCTTCGCCTTGTCCATGAAACATTGCTGTTGATGTCCCGGCGGTGTTACCAACGCTTCGGTGACTTGTATTCTGCAAGCTCTCCTCGGGATCGCGTGGCAGAACCAAGTCATCGAACTTGGCCGGAAGTGTGCCGGTCTCAACAAGCTGCAGCGATTCCCCGCCGCCACGAAACAGGCTGGCCTCATCCCAAGACAGCGAGAGCGCAAAGTACTCGCCGGCGTCATTGACTTCTTGGACCAGAGGCTGGATGAAGAACGATTCGCCGACAAACACCTTTTCATCAACGCTGCGATTGAGCCGATACATGCGGCACTCGTCGGGCGTCAAATAAATCGCCAGCCCGTTGCCCTGGTGTTGCCAAAAATCGCTCTCGTTTGATTTGGAAGCAACGCCATCAAGGATGCGATCGTCGTGACCGGCAGCCTTCAATTTGTCGCCGGCTTCCTTCAGCAAATTTTTCAGTCGGATCGGCCCTTGCTGGACCTCGCGACCGGTGCGGTGGGTACGCATCAGGATGGAAACACATGGATCCGCCGTGACAGCGGCCAAGTGCTTTAAGTCGCCGGGTTGCAGTGGTTTGAGAGTCGTATCGGTCGTGGTGGCGCTCATCATGAAATCCTGATAGGGTGGATCGAAATTGCGGCAGCGATCAGATTGTCGATCAGCGAGGCTGCAAATCGCGGGTGAATCACCCGCTGGATGAGCGAACAATGCAAACGTGATGCCGCTTTGCTTGCGGAACGTCGCTGGCGAGTCGGCGACTCCGCTGACGCTGGTTCCGGGTGAGCCACGCGATGCCCGTCCCCAAGATCCCGCATCCCTAGAATCCCGTCCCCAAAAATCCGTCCACACACGAGAACCTGACGCGAAACGGTCGCGTTCGTTGAGAAGCGACTTCACGCTTGGGACCGCACGGAAGGCGGGCGAGCCGAAAGGCTGCCAATGTGGTCTGTAATGAACCATCGCAAAAAAGGCCCCATCACGGGAGAGGACGCCACCGTAGCTGCACCCGCAGCCACATCCCTACTTCGCGGCGGTTTGACGCCCTACACTAATCTCTGGTGGTACCCCCGTTGATCGTTGCCCGATCCCATTTCGCCTTTGTACTGAAGAGTTTGATCCGTCATGGCACCTCGCAATATCAACCTGATCATCGTGACCGCTGCGATCTGCTCGCTGTGTTACGTGACGCATCGGCGGGTTCGGCCGGCAATGATCGTGGGCGATGCGTTGAACATGATCGATGCGTTCTATGTCGATGCAGTTGACAGCGATCAATTGCTGATCAGTGCGATGCAGGGCATGACGTCGACGTTGGACGAAAACAGCGAGTACATTCCCGGGGCGGCATACGTCAGTTTTCAAGACACGATCAATCAAGAGTTTGCCGGCATCGGTATTTTCGTGGAAGCGTCTGCCGAGGATGGTCCGGTACAGGTCAAGACGCCGCTGGTCGGATCGCCCGCGTTGGCGGCAGGTTTCTTGCCGGGCGACTTGATCATCAAAGTCGACGGCGAAGACGTTTCCAAGATGCCGTTGCCCGACGTCAGCAATCGGCTTCGCGGCCCCGTCGGAACTTCGGCCGACGTTACCGTGCGGCGAAAACTGAATGGCGACTCGGTGAATGGCGGCTCGGTGAATGACACCGAAGGCGAAACTGAAAACACTGAAACCGCGGACGTGTTGTGGGAAGAACACGTGCTGACGGTCACTCGCGCCAGGATCGAGCTCGAATCGGTCGTCGGTGACTACCGCGACGCGGACGATCAGTGGGTCTATCGCTTGAAGGAAGATCCGACGATCGCGTACATCCGGCTGACTAGCTTTGGCGAAAAATCAACCGCCGAGATGACGCAAGCGCTTGCGACATTGAACAACAACTTTCGCGGCATCGTGCTGGACCTACGCGGCAACGGCGGCGGATTGTTGCATGCCGCCGCCGAGATCAGCGATATGTTTTTGAACGGGGGAAACATCGTGTCGACGCGGATGCGGGGCGGCGTGATCGAATCGGAATTTGATGCTCAGCCGGGAACTCTGGTCGATCCGTCCAAGCCGATGGCGGTGCTGATCGATGGCAACTCGGCCAGCGCCAGCGAAATTTTGTCGGCTTGTTTGCAAGACAACGAACGCGCCGTCGTCGTGGGAACTCGCAGCTACGGCAAAGGCACCGTCCAAAATATTCTGCCGTTGCAGTTTGGACGCAGCGCCCTTCGATTGACCGTTGCCCGATACTATCGGCCCAGTGGCGCGAACATCCACCGCGGTGCCGATGCCAGCGACGATGACGAATGGGGCGTCACCCCCGACAAGGGATTCATGGTCGAATTGGACGAGGAAAGCCTTTTGAAAGTGTCCAAACGATGGACCGAGGCGGCCTATCCCGCGATGGCGATACCGCTGGTCAGCGTGCCTTCGCTTGAAAACGTGCCTTCGCTTGAAAAGGGGAACGGCCTAACCGAACCGAAGGCCACGATCCAGACCAGCACCCTCATCGATCCGCAACTCCGCCGCGCCGTCGAAGCGGTTCGCGACAAGATCGAGGCGAAGACACCGGACGCGGCCGCGGCGTAGTGCGATTTGCTCCGCCTCGTTTGACTTGCCGGTGCTTCCGTGCCCGCTACGCGCGGCTGGCGGGATGGGGGTACGATTCAGACTGACTATTCTTCTGCATTCCTTCATCACAGGGTTTCGATGGGGCTTTACGACCGCGACTACGGCCGCGACGAACGAACCGCCTGGGACCGGATCGAGAACCCACGCAGCATCACGATCACGTTGATTGTCGTGACGGCGGCGATCTTCTTGATCGAGATTTTGTTCACCAAGAACGTCACGATGGACTTGCCCGGCGGCGGATCCGGCCTGGTGAAAGTTCATCCGATCGTTGACTGGCTGGCCGTCGGACCCGACACGCTGTACAAGCCCTGGCTGTGGTGGCAGTTTATAACGTACGGATTCTTGCACGCACCGGATAACATCTTTCATATCGCGTTCAACATGCTGGGGCTTTTTTTCTTTGGCCGCATCATCGAACAGCGAATCGGCCGGATGGAGTTCCTTCGCTTCTACCTGGTCGCGATCATCGTCGGCGGCATCGTTGCGGCGATCACCAACTTGATCTCGTTGCAAGCATTCGGCGTGGGCGCGACCACGATCGGTGCCAGCGGTGCGGTCGTCGCGACGGTGATCTTGTTTGCATTCTACTATCCGCATCAACAGATCTACCTGATGGGCGTCTTGCCGATCAAAGCTTGGATCGTGGCCGTCGTTTACGTCGCTAGTGACACCCTGGGGGCGCTCGGGATGGTCAGCGGCATCGGTTCGGGCGGAAACACAGCTTTCACCGTCCACCTTGCCGGAGCCGCATTTGCGGCCCTGTATCACCGCCAGCGATGGAACCTTCATTGGCTGGCCAGCGAGACAATCACCGATTGGCCGGCCCGGATGCGGCAACGATCGCGGCGGATGAAGCTGAAAATTCACGACCCCGATCGCAAAATTGAAAAAGAAGCCAAGGACGCCGATCAGATCCTGGCTAAAATCCACGAGCAAGGCGAAGCGAGTCTGACGCCCGCTGAACGCAAAATCCTGGAACGATACAGCCGACGCCAACGCGAGAAACGAACCTGATGAAACCTGCCACTCCAATGATCTGTCCCTCTCCGATTTTTCTGACTCGCCGAAACGCCATTCGATCCGCCGCCGTGACCGGCTTGGCCACTTGGTTGGCTCGCCCGTTGACGCTGCTGGCCAACGATTCGACTTCGCCACTGCCGTACCTGAACCGGATCGGGTTGCAGTTGTATACCGTTCGCAATCAGATGTCCGCCGACAAGACGGCGACGCTCGACGCGATCGCGACGGCCGGCTACCGACAAGTCGAACTGATGTCCATCGACGACGAAGCGGTGCAAATCGCGTCGATCGCACGAGAGAAAGGCATGTCCGTGCATAGCGCATTCATGGACTTCAATGCCATCACCAATCCCACAGGTGACAGCGTCACCAGCGTCGATCGCACGATCGAAATCGCCGAACGGATCGGCCTGCGGTACGTCGTGTTCGGCTATATCGCACGCGACCAGCGTGACACCGCGGACAAATGCAAGCGAATCGCTGATGCCGCAAACGAAGCCGCCACGAAGACTCGCGCGGCGGGAATGCAGATGTGTTACCACAATCATTCGTTCGAGTTCCAGCAGTTCGATGGCGGATCAGAAACGGCCTTCGACATCTTCATCGAACGCTTCGATCCAAAGGTGATGGATTTTGAATTGGACGTCTTTTGGGTCAAGCTCGGTGGCAAGGATCCAATCGAGATGATGAAACGGCTAGCCGGACGCATCTCGCAAGTTCACTTGAAAGATTTAAGGCCTGGGGTCGGTGTCATCACGGACGAGGGCAAAGTGCCCGTCGATGCGTTTGAAGAACTCGGCGACGGCACGATCGATATGGTCGAAGTGATGAAGTTGGCCAAACTGATCGGCGTGGATCAATGTCACGTCGAACAAGACCAGTCGCCCGCTCCGCTGGAAAGCATTTCGCAAAGCATTCAATTCCTACGAAAGAAAAACGCATGACGATCCACGCGACCGCACTGATCTTCGCTTTGACGCTGATCGCCAGCACGGCCAGTCAAACATCGTTGTTCGCCGCCGAACCCGCGGCGTCGTCCCCCGCAGTGGGTGCCACCGCGATCGACTTCGAACTACCGGTCGTCGGCAAAACGGACGAAACGATTCGGTTGAGCGACCAGTACGTCAAAGGACCCGTCGTCGTGGTCGTTCTGCGAGGCTACCCGGGTTACCAATGCCCGCTGTGCAGCAAGCAAGTCGGCGCGATGATCAACCGAGCCAAGACGATCGCGGCAAATGCATCACGCGTGATCTTCATCTATCCCGGCCAGGCATCGTCGCTGGACGAACATGCGGAAGAATTCATGGGTCAACGAACGCTGCCGAGTCCCTTGGTCTTGGTCCGGGACCCCGACATGAAGATGGTCGACGCCTGGGGCTTGCGTTGGAACGCGCCCCGCGAAACGGCGTATCCCGCCACTTACGTCATCGACGGCGATGGCAAGATTGTCTGGAAGATGGTCAGCGATTCCCACGCCGGCCGAAGCACCGCCGAAGACGTGGTTCAGGCGCTGAAAAAGATCTAGTCGCTGAAGAAGATTTAGGCTTCATCGCCGATCCAGGCTGACTGGGTGTTCGCGGCAATGCCCATTTTGATCCGTCGACCTTTGCGGTAGTCCCGCGGGGTCACCCGCCGGCGATCTTGCCAAAGTCCGGCGATTCCGCGTCGGGCGATTCCGCGTCGGGCGTTATTTTTTCACGTCCACATTTGCGTGTCCAGGTTCCGGTATCCGATCGCTTCGGCCAGGTGCATTTCGCCGATCTTGTTTTCGCCATCGAGGTCGGCGATCGTTCGCGCGATGCGTAAGATTTTGTCGTGCGCGCGAGCGGAAAGGCCGAGCTCTTCGACGCTGTGTCGCAGCATCGATAGGCAAGTCCGATCGACTTCGCAGAACTTACGAACTTGGCGACTGGTCATCTGCGCGTTGTAACGAACCGGACCACTGCCAAACCGTTCCAGTTGCGGACCGCGTGACCGGACGACGTCGGTCCGCATCTGTTCGCTGGTCGTGCCACCACCGCTTGCACCGGAGAGTTCTTCAAAGGGGACCGCGGGCACTTCGATGTGAATGTCGATCCGATCGAGCAGCGGTCCCGAGATCTTGCCGGTGTACCGTTCGATCTGCGGCGGCGTGCAATTGCAGGCCCTCCGTGGATCACTGCGGTAACCGCACGGACACGGATTCGCGGCCGCGATCAGCATGAAGTCCGCGGGGAAAGTGGTCGAGCGGAGCGCGCGGCTGATCGTGACGACGCCGTCTTCGAGCGGTTGACGCATGACTTCCAGCGTCTTGCGATTGAACTCGGGAAGTTCGTCCAAAAACAGGATCCCGTTGTGCGCCTTGCTGATCTCGCCGGGCGACGGAGGACTGCCGCCACCGACCAAACCGGCGTCGCTGATGGTATGGTGCGGACTGCGAAACGGACGTCGTGCCATCAGCGGCTGACCGGCCGGCAATTGCCCGAGCGCGCTGTAGATCCGCGTCGTCTCGATCGATTCGGCGCGGACAGCGGCGGCAGGATCGTCGGCATCCGTTTGGCCAGCATCGTCTTG